>NZ_JABTCG010000003.1 GCF_014610845.1 Maribacter arenosus
TTTCGCCTCCGATCAGCAAATGCTTTAAAGTAATGTTTCTGCCCTTGAACATGATTTGATTTTTGTAAATATCAAAAAACAAAATAATTTAACCGTACCTTATACGAATAGGATACGTATAATGAACCAATAAGCTATAAATAGATGAGATTATATAAGAAATGCCTTCATTGCGGTAAGGAATTGGAAGGTAGAACGGACAAGAAATTCTGTGACCCCCAATGTAAAAGCTCTTTCCAATACCAAAAGGAAAAAGAGCGACCTGAGCGGTTTTACAACAAAGTTGATAATCAATTAAAGCTCAATAGAAAGATATTGAAAGAATATAATAAAGGAGGCAAGGTAACCGTAAGGGCAGAAATGTTATTGAAACTGGGTTTCGACCCAAATTTCTTCACACACTACTGGAAGAACCAAAAGGATGATGTTTATCTATTCGTATATGAATATGGCTTTTTGACAAGAAAAGAGAATGGTAAAGAAAAATATGTACTGGTCATTTGGCAGGATTATATGATAAAGAATCCAAAACAGTCCAAAATAAATTAAAATATATGGTTAATTCCATAAATTGGATTTTGTTGTACCTATGTTGTACCTGAAAGAAAAAAGCCAAGATTATAAATCTTGGCTTTCCCTTTGTACTCGAGGCGGGACTTGAACCCGCACGGCCTAATGGCCATTGGATTTTAAGTCCAACGTGTCTACCAATTCCACCACTCGAGCCGGACTCAAAAAAAAACGCTGACGAGCAGCGTTTCGAGCGAAAAACGGGATTCGAACCCGCGACCTCCACCTTGGCAAGGTGGCGCTCTACCAACTGAGCTATTTTCGCGTTTTAAAAGAACTACACAATATCACTGATGCGGACGCAAATTTAATACAATTCTATAAAAGGCAAAGAAATTTCGATTGAAAAATTTAAACCTGTAATTTTTTCAAATCCTTGTTCGTTTAAGAGGAAGCCTTCTTGTTTTTGGTAAGCAATCGCTTGATCTCGTTCAGCTTCATTAAGGCTTCTACCGGGGTGAGGGTATTGATGTCCAAAGTGGTGATTTCCTCTTTTATCTGTTCCAATAAGGGGTCATCCAAATTAAAGAAACTGAGTTGCATTTCATCTTGTACAGCATGTAGCTTATCTGTTAATTCTTCACTGGAATGTGATTTCTCCAATTTCTTCAAAATCTTATTGGCCTTTTGGATCACTTGCTGGGGCATACCGGCCATTTTGGCTACGTGTATACCGAAACTATGCTCACTGCCACCAGGGGTTAGCTTACGCAAGAATAGCACCTTGTTTTTTAGTTCCTTGACGGAAACATTATAATTCTTAATCCGCTCAAAGGTCGATGCCATTTCATTAAGTTCGTGATAGTGGGTGGCAAAAAGGGTTTTCGCCCGTGCAGGATGTTCATGAAGATATTCCGAGATGGCCCAAGCAATCGAAATGCCGTCATAAGTACTTGTACCTCGTCCTATCTCATCCAAAAGTATAAGGCTTCTTTCCGATAGGTTATTCAATATCGAGGCCGTTTCATTCATTTCTACCATGAACGTCGATTCACCCATAGAAATATTGTCACTTGCCCCCACGCGAGTGAAAATCTTATCCACATAGCCTATTTTAGCGGATTCGGCAGGCACAAAACTTCCCATTTGGGCTAGCAAAACAATCAAGGCCGTTTGTCGTAAAATGGCCGATTTACCACTCATGTTGGGTCCCGTGATCATAATGATTTGTTGGTTTTCACGATTGAGCACCAGGTCATTGGCGATATAAGCCTCCCCTAAGGGCAATTGTTTTTCGATGACCGGGTGGCGCCCCCCTATGATTTCAAGCTCGGTAGAATCATTGAGCTGTGGTTCATTGTAATGGTTGCTTATGGCCAGTTGTGTAAATCCGCAAAGACAATCAAGAATAGCGATTTGTCGTGCATTGTTCTGAACAGGTACGATATATTCTTGCATCCAGACCACTAACTGGGCGAATAACTGTTGTTCAAGAAGCTGTATACGTTCTTCAGCACCAAGTATTTTGGCCTCGTATTCCTTTAGTTCTTCTGTGATATAGCGTTCGGCATTGACCAAGGTCTGTTTACGTATCCAAGTGTCTGGCACTTTGTCTTTATGGGTATTACGAACTTCGATATAATAGCCGAATACGTTGTTCGAGGCAATTTTCAACGAACTTATACCGGTTAATTCGGTTTCCCTTTCCAACATTTTGTCCAGATATTCCTTGCCTGAAAAAGCCAAACCACGAAGTTCATCCAATTCCTCGGAATACCCTTGGGCAATAGTATTGCCTTTAAGTACATTCACCGGAGCCTCTTCATTGACCATTTCCTTGATTTTGGCCCTTAGCAAATCACAGGAATGCAGTTGGTCCCCTATCAGTTTTAAAGCCTCATTTGAACTTTGGGTGGTAAGTTGTTTGATCGGTATTGCAGCTTCAAGGGAATTTTTAAGCTGAATGACCTCTTTCGGATGTATTTTACCGGTAGCCACTTTAGAGATCAACCGCTCCAAATCCCCCATTTGTTTAATACCAGTTTGCAGTTTTTGCAATAAGGTTCCATCAACTTTCAAGTGGGAAATGACCTGGTGTCTTCGACGTATTTTTTCAATGTTTTTTAAAGGAAGCGCCAACCAGCGTTTCAACATTCTGCCACCCATAGGGGAAATAGTATGGTCAATTACATCCAATAGGGTTACGGCATTACTGTTCGAGGAATGATAAAGTTCTAGATTTTTGATGGTGAACCGGTCCATCCAAATATATTCTTCCTCGGCAATACGCTTAATGGTATTGATATGCTGCAATTGGCGATGTTGGGTTTCCGATAAATAATGGAGAACCACCCCTGAAGCAATGATCCCATGGGTCAGCTGGTCTACCCCAAAACCTTTTAAGGAGTTGGTCTTAAAATGTTTGGTTAGCGTTTCGAGGGCATAATCGTCCTGAAACAACCAATCTTCCGTAAAAAATGTGTGGTATTGGGTGCCAAATAATTCAGTGAATTCCTTTTTATTCGCCTTGGAGACTAAAATCTCGTTCGGACTAAGATTCTGAAGCAATTTGTCGATTTGTTCCTCATTGCCTTCGGCAACTAAGAATTCCCCGGTTGAAATATCCAAAAATGAAACCCCCAATAATTTTCTGCCAAAGTGAACCGCACATAGGAAATTATTGGTCTTCGCATTGAGAATGTCATCATTCAAGGCAACCCCTGGTGTCACTAGCTCAGTTACCCCACGCTTTACTATGCTCTTTGTAAGTTTGGGATCCTCCAACTGGTCACATATGGCAACCCTTTGGCCCGCTTTGACCAATTTAGGGAGATACGTATTTAATGAGTGGTGCGGAAAACCGGCAAGCTCTGTACGATCCCCACCATTGTTACGATGGGTGAGAATAATGCCGAGTATTTTTGATGCCTTTATAGCATCTTCGCCAAAGGTTTCATAAAAATCACCAACCCGGAATAGGAGCAACGCATCAGGATATTTAGTCTTGATGGTGTTGTATTGTTTCATTAAAGGGGTGACCTTTTTTGTTTTTTCCGTCTTTTTCAAAGCGATAGGAATAACTTATTTTTGCATTGTTCTCAATAAGACGAAAATACCAATTTTGACGTGTAATACGCACCATTGTTAATATGTTTGAAAAAGTTTATCCTTTTCTGGATTATTTGGTTTTATACAGGTTTAATAAAAAAAGATGCGCAAATTAAAAAATGAGGAATTGCACCGTTTGGGTGTTGATGGCTTTAAAGCGGCAGAAAAAACCCCATTGATCATAATCCTGGATAATATTCGAAGTTTGAACAATATTGGTTCTGTTTTCAGAACGGCCGATGCTTTTTTGATCGAGAAAATATACCTCTGTGGTATAACGGCGACACCCCCACATAAAGATATTCGAAAAACGGCCTTGGGAGCCACCGATAGTGTAAGTTGGGAATATAGAAAAGACACTTTGGAACTCGTGGAAGAGTTAAAAATTTCGGGTTTTAAAGTTGTGTCTATTGAACAGGCTGAAAATGCAACACAGCTAGATCAATTCGACGTTGAAAAAAAGGTAAAATACGCTCTTGTTTTCGGGAATGAGGTAAAAGGGGTTTCCCAAGAGGTAGTGAACGCTAGTGATCAAGTATTGGAGATTCCGCAATATGGCACCAAGCATTCGCTGAACATATCGGTGAGCGTAGGAATTGTCATTTGGGACTTATGGTCCAAGATCAATAAATAAAAAACCCTGATGCAATCATCAGGGTCTTTCGCTATATAGTTTGAGTTAGTTAGTTGCTCTTAAGCAAGTGCTAATTAAGGAAAACCTTAGGTTCTACACAAGTAATATGTGAAAAATTTCTTAAAATGTTAATTCAAGGGCAAAATCCTGAATCTTGTCAATTATGGTATTGTAGTCCGTTGGATTTTCGACAAAATCCAAATCGCCAACATCGATGACCAAGGTATTCTGTTCAGGATAACTTTTAAAGAATTCAAAATAACCCTTGTTTATTTTATCCAAGTAGGCAGCTTCAATGCTTTGTTCATAGGCCCTGCCACGTTTTTTAATATTTTTTAGCAACCTGTCCGTAGATTGGTATAGGTACACATAAAGTCTTGGTTTTTGCACTTCCCGGTACATGAGTTTAAAAAGTTTACGGTAGAGGTTGAACTCGTCTTTTTGTAAGGTAACCTGGGCAAATATCAATGATTTGTAAATATCATAATCACTGACCATAAAATTCTTAAAAAGGTCGAACTGCGAGGTATCATCGGTAAATTGTTGATATCTATCCGCTAAAAATGACATTTCTAAAGGAAAAGCATATCGTCCTTGGTCCTCGTAAAATTTCGGCAAGAAAGGATTGTCGGCAAAACGTTCCAAGACCAGCTTTCCATTGAAATCCTCGGCGATTTTTTGGGCCAAAGTGGTCTTCCCGGCCCCAATATTGCCTTCGATGGCCATAAAACTCAAATTGGAGAATAGCTCTTTTTTCGATGTATAGAGTTTATGTTGGGTTTTTCGAACAAGACCTTTGTCCCTACATTCCTGTAACAGGTTACGTGTGTCTTTTTTCAAGATGGGGTGATAAAACTGTGGTGCAATCTCCGCTAGTGGCATTAGAACAAACTTTCGGTCCTGCAACTTCGGATGGGGAACAGTCAACCTATCCGTTTGCACAACTTCGTTCCCATAATAAATGATATCAATATCTATGATCCTTGATTCATATCCCTTTTCCAAGAAGCGTTCCCTACCTAACATTTTTTCAATGGAAAGGATTTTTAACAAGACCTCCTCAGGGGTCAAATAGGTCTCGAGGGTAACACAGGCATTAAGAAAATCGTTCGCTTCGAATCCCCAGGCTTCACTTTCATAAACTTTTGAAATAGCGGTTATTTTTCCTACTTGGGCATCCAATCGAAATAAGGCATTTTGCAGGTTCTGCAGCCGATTGCCAAGATTACTGCCGATAGAAATATATGCCTTTTTAAGTTCGTTCATAATATTAAAACAAAGTAAACAAAACAATTTCACTTTGGTTATCTTTGGCCCGTAATTATAATACGATAAGAATGAATTTTTTGAGAAATCTATTAGCGGCCATACTGGGTAGTTTGATCGCTTTTGGGATTATGGTGGTTATGTTCATGCTTTTTATAAGCTTGATCGCGGGTGCCGAGGATGGGGTGGTCATTAAGGCAAATACCATCTTGGAACTGCAACTGCAACATCCTATTAATGATTATGTCGGAAATAATGAAGCCGATCCTTTTGCGAGTATTTTTGGAAAAGCCCAGGGATTGGACGAAATTCTACACGCCATTGCAGTAGCCAAGACAGATCCTGATATTAAAGGTATAAGCATCAATAGCAATTTCATCTTAGCCGGACTTGCCCAGACCCAAGCGATTCGGAAAGCGCTGGAAGATTTTAAACAAAGTGGAAAATTCATATATACCTATGCCGACTTCTATTTGCAAAAAGATTATTATTTGGCAAGCGTAGCGGACTCCATCTTCTTGAATCCGGTTGGTGGAATGGATTTTAAGGGCCTTTCTTCCGAAGTCTTGTTTTACAAGGATTTGCAAGAGAAAACAGGAGTAAAGATGGAGGTGATCCGTCATGGTAAATATAAAAGTGCCGTTGAGCCATTTTTAGCGAATGAAATGAGTGATGCCAACAGGACCCAGATAAAGGAATTGATAACTTCGTTATGGAACACCATGGTTACCGATATCGCTGAAGGAAGAAATATAAGTGAGGCGAATATAAATATCATTGCCGATACTTTGGGAGGTAGGTTGCCGAAATACGCCAAGGCTTCTGGATTGGTAGATGACCTATTGTTCTTTGATGAATATGAAGGCAAACTCAGATCTGCCTTGTCCATGGATGCCAAAAAGGAAATCAACTATGTATCATTGGATGACTATACCAGACGATCCAATAAAAAGACCATACATAAAGGGGACAATAAAATAGCGGTCGTTTATGCACAGGGAGAGATTTTATATGGGGAAGGAGGTCCGGATATAATCGGTCAAGGGATTATTACAAAGGCCCTGAAGAAGGCAGTTGATGATGATAACGTAAAGGCGATTGTACTGCGTGTGGATTCGCCCGGGGGAAGTGCCTTAACCTCGGACATTATTTGGCGCGAGGTTGAACTGGCCAAGGAAAAGAAACCTGTGGTGGTTTCAATGGGAAATGTTGCTGCTTCAGGGGGCTATTATATAGCCGCAGGGGCAAATAAGATTTTTGCGGAGCCAACGACCATAACAGGTTCGATCGGGGTATTCGGCACAATTCCGAATATCAACGGATTGGCCACCGATATTGGTATAAATGCGGAACAAGTCGGTACCAATGCAAATTCAGTGGATTACTCAGTGTTCGAACCCATGACCGACGATTTTAGGAATGTGGTGCAAGAAGGTATTGAGGTGGTTTATGAAACCTTCTTGGAACGTGTGGCACAAGGGCGTAATATTACCGTGGCTCAGGCCGACAGTATGGCTCAAGGGCGCGTTTGGAGCGGGGTTGATGCCCAAAGATTAGGATTGGTCGATGAGCTGGGAACATTGGATGATGCCATTAAGGCTGCGGCCGGATTAGCTGAAATAGAAACCTACGGGATTAGAAAATATCCGAAGTACAAATCCGGATTTGAACGGTTCATGGAAGATATGAGCAGTGCAAAATCAAAAATAGGACAGAATTTAATCAAAGAGGAAATAGGACAGGATTCCTACGAAATCATAAAACAATTTAAATCGGTAATGGAGCAAAAGGGGATTCAAGCTAGGATGCCCTTTAAATTGGATATAAAATAAACGATGAACCAGAAAGATAAAAGACTGGCTTATAAGGTTTATCTGTATCTGGGTGCCATGTTCATTACCTCCTTGGTGGTTTCGAACTTGATTTTCCAAAAATTCTTTTATTGGAATCCATTTGGCGAGGTAAGCGTTTTTGGGGCCAACCTTTTTGAAGTCTCTGTAGGTATTTTACCCTATCCCATAACCTTTTTGATTACGGATCTTATATCTGAGATTTTCGGAAAGAAAAAGGCGAATCAGATCGTTACCGCCGGAATCTTCGCCTCGTTTTTCTCCATGGGTATCATATTTGTGGCCAACTACGTTCCGGCTATTGAAAACTCCCCGGTTGACAATGAGATCTTCAGTAAGGTTTTTGCGCTATCCCCAATTGCGGTATTGGCATCGATGCTGGCCTATTTATTTGCCCAATATGTGGATATTGCCATATATCACTTTTGGAAACGCATGACCAAAGGCAGACACTTATGGTTACGGAATAATTTTTCAACTTTTTTATCCCAATTCATCGATACCTTTACGGTAGTCGGCCTTTTATGCCTGTTCAAGGTGTTGCCTTGGAGTATGTTCTATGGTTTGATCATAAGCGGTTTCCTTTTTAAGGTTTTAATCGCGTTCCTCGACACCCCTTTCCTCTATTTCTTCGTATATCTACTTAGAAAGCGATTTGGATTGAAAATAGGGGAGGAAATAAATTTGGAAGCATAAAATATTCCACCTTTCCCGGAGTTAATATCTTAGATAAAAAGCTATAGTAAAATGAAAAAGAAAATATTGAAAATAGTAGTTGCGGTTTTATTGTTAATCGTAGGAATACTCATTGCCATCCCCTTTATTTTGGAGGCCAAAATAGGTGATATTCTCAAAAATAATGTAAACAACAACGTTAATGCCACCATGGATTTCTCAGAGGCCAAACTGAGTCTTATCCGAAGTTTCCCTAGTGCAGAGGTCGAGCTGAGAGGAGTTTCCTTAATTAACAAAACCCCTTTTGAGGGCGATACTCTGTTTGCCTCCAATCTGGTTGCCTTGAAAATGGGTATTGGGGAACTCTTTAAAAATGCGGGGGAAGCAATTGCAATAAAATCCTTGATCGTAGATGGTGCCCAATTGAATATCAAGTACGATGTTGAAGGCAATGCGTCTTATGATATTGGGAAGTCAGCCGAAGGGGCTCCATCAAATGCATCTTCATCTGAGGGCTTCACTTTTGATTTACAGTCCTATGAAATCAATGCATCTAGAATAGTCTATGATGATTTGGAGAGTAACATTAGATTGGTTGTCGATGAAATTGTACATAAGGGCACAGGGGACCTTTCTTTATCCAAATCTGAATTTGAAACCACCACGGAAGCCTTGGTTTCTTTATCAATGGATAGTACAAAATACCTGAACAAGAACAAAGTAAAGCTCGATGCCCTGATTGGGGTCGATCTACAAGAGAATAAATATTCTTTTTTGAAGAATGAGGCTATGGTCAACCAGCTTCCCCTGGTATTTGATGGATATGTGAAGTTGAACGAAAATGACCAGGAAGTCGATATCAGCTTTAAGACCCCCTCTTCAGATTTCAAGAATTTCCTAGCGGTTATTCCCGAGGAATATTCGAAGAACATAGAAAACGTAAAAACTTCAGGAAATTTTATAGTAGAAGGTAAGTTCCACGGTATTGTAGATGATACCCATATTCCCAAGTTCAATATTAAGATCAATTCCGAGAATGCCTCCTTTAAATATCCTGATTTGCCGAAATCGGTCAGTAATGTGTATATGGATGTTGAAATTGAAAACACTACCGGAATTACCGAAGATACGTATGTCGATATCCGTAAAGCATCCTTTATGATCGATCAGGACAAGTTCAACATGGTGGCCAAGATCACCGAACTTATGGGCAACACCAAGGTCAAAGCCCATTTGGACGGCCGTATGGATTTGGCCAATATTTCAAAGGCCTATCCTGTGCCAGCGGATTTAAATTTAAAAGGCTTATTGAATGCGGATGTGACCACGGCCTTCGATATGGCATCCATCGAGAAAAAGCAATACGAAAACACCAATACTTCGGGTAAACTGGATCTAAAGGATTTTGAATACAATTCGAGCGAGATTCCGAATCCGGTAAAAATTTCGACCACCGCATTGATGTTCAATCCGAAAACAGTGACCTTGAACAAAATGCAGGGAATAACGGGCAAGACCGATTTTGATGTCACCGGAACCATTGACAACCTTCTAGGGTTTATGTTCAATAACGAAAATGTAGAAGGGAACTTCAACTTAAAATCCAACACCTTTTCCCTCAATGATTTTATGGTCCAAGAGCCGGTTGGCACAGCGAATGATGAAACCAGGTCGACTCCTGCAACTACCACGGAAGAAAAAATAAAGATTCCCTCATTTTTGGATGCCAATATTGAGGCTTCCGCCAATACGGTACTTTACGATAATCTTGTTTTGAAAGATGTTAAGGGCAATCTGCGGATTAAGGACGAAAAAGCGACCCTGAGCAATATGACCTCTTCATTGTTCAATGGCAAAGTCGCGTTTGATGGCGAGGTCTCTACCAAGCACGAAACCCCGACCTTTGCTATGAAATTGGGCTTGGACCAACTACAGATCAGCGAGACGTTCAAAAGCCTGGAACTGTTTCAGGTATTGGCACCAGTAGCCAGTGCTTTGCAGGGAAAATTGAACTCCACCATCTCGATATCCGGTAACCTTACCGACGATTTTACACCCAATCTGAATACGGTATCCGGGAATGTACTTGCAGAGCTACTGGAAGCCGTAAATATTCCGGATCAGGCCAAAATACTATCGGCCCTGACCACCAAACTCGACTTCTTAAAACTCGACAAAATAGATCTTAAAGGATTGAAAACAGCGCTTTCCTTCGAGAACGGGGTGGTTAAAGTAAAACCCTTCAGCATCAGATACCAAGACATGGCCGTAAATATAGCCGGAAGCCACACCTTTGATAAAAAAATGAACTATACCGCAACCCTGGAAGTTCCCTCAAAATATTTGGGTAAGGAAGTAAATGCCCTAATCGCGAAAATCGACGATAAGACTTTGGAAAATCTCACCATTCCCGTCACGGCGAGTATCGGGGGCATGTATGATAGCCCGACCGTGACCACCGATTTCACGTCGGGGGTTAAAAGCCTGACCACCAAATTAATAGAGATAGAAAAACAAAAACTCATAAACAAGGGAACCGATAAGGCGAAGGATTTAATAGGAGGCATTCTTAGCGGAAATACGAGTCAAAAAGATTCCACTAAAAAAGCGGACCCTGTAAAGGATGGGGCCAAAGAAATTTTGGGCGGAATATTGGGAGGTACTAAAAAGCCCAAGGATTCCGTAGCGCAAAAAAATGATACGTCGGTTACCGCAACAAAAGACCCGGTTAAGGAAGCGACCAAAAATATTCTTGGTGGATTGTTAGGTGGGAAAAAGAAAAAGGATACCGCTAAAACTAAAAACGATTCTATCAATTAATTCCTAAGGAAACATAATAGCCTTCGCTGCCTCGTACGTTGAATACCGTATTGTCTTGAAACATCAGGTATTGCCCCTTTATACCCATTAAAACGCCTTTGTAATTAGGGGTTTTGGTCAAATTTAAACTTTTGACTTTTTTCGGATATTCGAGTACGGGAAACTCCAAGTGGGTTTCTTGGTTATGCTCAATAAAATATTCGTTCGCCTCTGCAGGAATATAGGCTTTCAACTTATTGCGCCAAGAAACTAGATCCTCGTCATCAACATCATTGGTGAGCATTTTACGCCAGTTGGTTTTATCGCCAATATGATCTTTTAAGGCAACTTCGGTTATTCCGGCTAAATACCTGTTGGGAACTTCAACAATTTCAATAGCTTCATGGGCGCCTTGATCTATCCATCTTGTTGGCACCTGTGACTTACGGGTAACCCCAACCTTAATGTTGCTCGAATTGGCCAAGTACACGATATGGGGCTGCAATTGTACCTTTTTTTCATAGTCCAGATCACGGTCTTCTTTTCCTAGATGCGCAGTACTCAATTCGGGGCGCATAATCCAATCCCCAGCCGATGGGGTCTCAAAAAAGCATGATTTGCAAAATCCTTGCCTGAATATCGGGAGGTCTTTACCACAATTTAGGCATTGGAATTTTATAAAATTTAATGTGATTTCCTTGTTTAGGACTTGGTTTACATTTAAGTAATTGTCTTCAAAAAGCATATAATATTGAATGGGGCGTCCCAATTCCGTTTGCATTTTTCGTAATACTCCCTTGTAGTGCATATTAGAAATTCTTATTCGGTAATCTATTTGAAAATGATAACTATAAAAGCTATTTTTAGCTAGTCAAAGATACCTAAAATGCCCATACCTTTATTTAATTCAATCGCAAGCTGGTTGCTTAAAAAACGCTATCATCAGATAGAACTTTTTCTGAAGTACCCAGAAGAAGTGCAGGAAGAGGTATTGCATCAACTGTTGGAAATTGCAGAGGATACCGAAATTGGCAAAAAATATGATTTTGAGTCAATTGCCAACTATGAAACCTTTAGGGAACGCGTACCTATTGTATCTTATGAGGAGATCGAACCTATGATAGAACGTACCCGCAAGGGGGAGCAGAATGTGTTTTGGCCTACAACGATCAAATGGTTTGCAAAAAGTAGCGGAACCACGAATGCTAAAAGTAAGTTCATTCCTGTAAGTGCCGAGGCTTTGGAAGATTGCCATTATAAATCGGGCAAGGACCTTCTGTGCCTGTATTTGAACAATAATGAGAACTCACAACTCTTCACAGGAAAAAGTCTGCGATTGGGAGGTAGTAAGGAACTTTACAAGGATAATGATTCTTTTTTTGGTGATCTTTCGGCCATTCTAATCGATAATATGCCACTATGGGCAGAATTCAGTAGCACGCCAAGCAACAAGGTGTCGCTTATGAGCGAATGGGAAAGCAAACTAAAGGCTATTATTCATGAAAGTACCCAAGAGAATGTGACGAGTTTGGCCGGTGTACCCTCTTGGATGCTCGTACTTTTGAACAATGTGCTCCAAGAAACGGGAAAGGATCATTTGTTCCAGATTTGGGAAAACCTAGAGGTGTATTTTCACGGGGGGGTCAGTTTTGTACCCTATAAAGAACAGTACCAAAATTTACTTCCTCGAAAGAGTTTTAAATATTATGAGATTTACAATGCCTCTGAAGGCTTTTTTGCCATTCAGGATAGAAATAATGCCGACGATCTTTTATTAATGCTCGACTATGGTATTTTCTATGAATTCATTCCTATGGATACCTATAATACGCCAGGGCAAATTGCTATTCCCCTTTGGAATGTGGAGGTGGGCATAAATTATGCCATTATAATAACTACCAATTCAGGCTTATGGCGCTATAAAATAGGGGATACTGTCAGATTTACCTCTACAAATCCATATCGTGTGCGGGTAACAGGCAGGACCAAACATCATATCAATGTTTTTGGTGAGGAATTGATCATTGAAAACGCCGAGGAGGCCCTAAGGCGTATATGTATAAAAACCGGGGCTGAGATAAAGGATTATACCGTTGCACCGATTTTTATGTCAGGTAGGGAAAAAGGGGCGCATGAATGGATCATCGAATTCAGAAAATCGCCACAAGATTTAAATTATTTTACCGAGGTATTGGACAATGCCTTAAAATCGCTCAATTCGGATTATGAGGCAAAACGGTATAATAATATAACATTGAAGATGCCCAAAGTTCATGCGGCTAGGGAGAATTTGTTCTACGATTGGTTGAAATCCAAAGATAAATTGGGGGGGCAGCATAAAATACCCAGATTGTCCAACAAGAGGGACTATATCGAAGAATTACTTCAGATAAACAAATAAATGATGGTTATTGGGATTAAAGGTTGAATTTGGTATTTCAAACTAAATTTTAACGAATATTTCGACTATCATGGCGGAAAGACTTATTGTAATATCCGATATGTGGGGGGCGAAGAAAGGTATTTGGGCGACCTCATACTTGGTGTATCTTCAGCAGTATTTTGATGTAACCTATTACGACAGCCAGCAATTGGCAAATATTGACCTTGTGGATAATTCCGGGGAGCGGTTAAAGGATGCATTTTTAAATGGTGGTGTGGATAAGGCGATAGCGCAATTGATGCTAAATGAAAAAGAACCATGTCACTACGTTGGGTTTGGTATTGGAGGAACGATTGCATGGCAAGCCAACTTGCAAGGGCTTCCGATGAAATCGCTATATATGGTCTCTACCACTCCTGTTGGCTATGAAAATAATAAATTGGGTATCCCAACCAAAATGGTATATGGAGAGTTGGATGCCAATTTACCACCAAAGAAATGGTTTGATCAAATCGAAGAAGAGCATGAAATAATTAAAGGGTTTGGGCATGATCTTTATACGTACGATACAAACATCAAAAAAATAGCCCAAGACCTTTTATCCTTGGTAACCAACAAAATCAAAACGAAAGCTAAGGTGATCCCTATTAGGAAACCGCTTTTAGTTTCTTAATGGTCTCGTAAGATAATTTATTCTCAGCATAGGGTTTAGACACCTTGAATTCGGTCTCATCCGTACTGGGCATTTCGAACATGGCATCGGTGAATATAGCCTCGCACAAAGAACGGAGCCCTCTTGCCCCAAGTTTATATTCAATCGCTTTCTTTACAATATAATCCAAGGCCTGTTCGGTTATCGTAAACGTAATACCATCCATAGCAAATAACTTTTCATATTGCTTTATGATCGCGTTTTTAGGCTCTGTTAGAATGGCTCTCAGCGTTTCCTCATCTAAGGGATTCATGTGCGTCAATACCGGCAATCTTCCTATTATTTCAGGAATAAGTCCAAATTCCTTTAAATCCCTAGGTATTATGTATTGCAGAATATTATCTTCATCAACGTGGTCGTCGGCCTTTGAGGCGCTATAACCCACGGCCTGCATGTTCAATCGTTTTGTTATGATACGTTCAATACCATCGAAGGCACCTCCAGCGATAAAAAGAATATTCTCTGTATTTACCTCGATGAATTTTTGATCGGGATGTTTACGACCTCCTTTAGGGGGTACATTCACCATAGTGCCTTCCAACAATTTTAGTAAGCCTTGTTGTACGCCTTCACCGGAAACATCCCTAGTGATGGAAGGATTATCGCTCTTTCGTGCAATTTTATCTATTTCATCAATAAAAACAATACCTCGCTCCGCTTTTTCAAGATTATAGTCAGCAGCCTGCAACAAACGGGTTAGGATACTTTCAACATCCTCACCAACATATCCTGCCTCGGTAAGAACAGTGGCATCAACTATGGCTAAAGGCACATTGAGCATTTTGGCAATGGTTTTGGCCATCAAGGTCTTACCCGTACCGGTTTGGCCGACCATGATAATATTGCTCTTCTGAATTTCAATGTCATCTTCCTTACTATGGGGTTGTAACAATCTTTTATAGTGATTGTACACTGCCACCGACATTACTTTTTTTGTACGTTCTTGACCTATAATGAATGTGTCGAGGAATTCTTTGATATCCAAAGGTTTTTTTAAGATCAATTCCGAGGACAAATCATTGTTCTTTGATTGATTTGATTCCTCAGCGACTATACCATAGGCCTGTTCTATACATCGGTCACATATATGTGCGTCTAACCCTGCAATCAAAAGATTGGTCTCTGGCTTTTTCCTTCCACAAAAAGAACATTCTAAATTTTCCTTTGCCATATCATTTAATATCTATCTAGGATAACGAAAAAATTGGGATTTTGGTTTATCACCATTGGTATCAATGGCAATAAGTATTGTAAATTCGTCGATTTTAGTCCTTATCCCTTACAAGAATTTCATCGATCATACCATATTTCATGGCTTCTTCGGCTTTCATCCAATAATCCCTATCGCTATCTTCCATTACTTTATCCACAGGCTGACCCGAATGCTTCGAGATGATTTCATAGAGTTCATCTTTGAGCTTAAGGATTTCCCTTGCCGTAATTTCAATATCACTTGCCTGTCCCTGTGCTCCGCCCATAGGCTGGTGGATCATCACTCGGGAATGGGTTAAGCCACTGCGCTTTCCTTTTTCCCCTGCGCATAACAAAACAGCACCCATCGAAGCCGCCATGCCTGTACAGATGGTGGCAACATCGGGTTTTATGAATTGCATCGTGTCATAAATACCCAATCCGGCATATACACTGCCGCCCGGGGAATTAATATATATTTGGATATCCTTGGAAGCATCCGCACTCTCCAGGAACAACAATTGCGCCTGTACAATATTGGCTACTTGGTCATTGATCCCGGTTCCGAGGAAAATTATCCTGTCCATCATTAAACGGGAGAACACATCCATGGCTATGGCATTCAATTGCCTTTCCTCAATAATATTGGGGGTCATGTTCATGGGATACATACTGCTCATGATCTTATCATAATACATGCTGCTTATCCCCTGATGGTTTATTGCGTAATTCTTGAATTCTTTTCCGTAATCCATGTAGTTTGTATTCAATATTTTAGATAAAAAAGGTGCCGAAAATCAACGCTTCGGCACCGTAAATATACTTATTTTTAATGAGACATTTTTAGCAAAGGAAGTTGCTTTTATGCCCAAATTTTATCCGTAAACTTCTTTAACAAAGTTTTCGTAAGTAACTTCCTTGGTTTTTAAATTTACCTTTTCCTTATATAGGGTAAGCAATTTTTGGCTCATCAATTGTTCCGAAAGTCTTTTGACCTCATCTTGGTTGCCCAATACGCGGGCTGCAATATTATCCAATTCCTCCTCCTGTGGATTTAATTGCCCGAACTGCGCCATTTGTGATTTGATGAATCCTTTGGCAAATTCCTTAAGCTCTTCAAATTGTATTTGAATATTATGGTCTTTTATGATTTTACCTTCAATCAATTGGTACCGTAGTCCTTTTTCGGATTTCTCAAACTCCTTATTCGCCTGTTCTTCGGAAAGTGGCTTCTCACCGGTCATTTGGATCCATTTCGTCAAGAATTCGGCAGGCAACTCAAATTTTGTATTCTCAATAAAATATTCTGTTATGTCATTCAATAATTTTTGATCGGATTGCTGTTCAAATTGCTTTTCTGAATCTTCCTTTATCCTATCTTTCAATTCCTGGGCAGATTTAATAGCATCTTTGCCGAACAGTTTGTCGAACAATTCCTGGTCCAATTTTGCAGGTTCCCTTTCATTGATTTCTTCTATGGTGAACGATACCTCAATATTCAAGTCTGTTGCTTTTTCCTGGGAAATACCTAAAACACTCGACAGCAGGTAATCTTCCTTAAAAAGTCCCTTTGTACTAAAGGTAACGACATCACCCACTTTTTTGCCCAATAGGGCATTCAGGGCCTTTTTACTTTTTATCCGGTCAAGTTCCAAGGTGGTTTTGTTTTCGATTTCCTCAGCTTCGTTCTTACAGGTACCGAGAACCTCAAAACCTTTCCCGATTTCTTTTTTACTTACCAACTTGCCATATTGCTTTTGAATACGCAAGACTTGTTCGTCGACCATTTTTTTGTCCGCAACGATTTTATAATGGGTCAATGCTTTTTTGGTCTTCAGGGGTACTTCGAATGTGGGAGCAAGGCCAAGTTCAAATTCAAAATCCAATTGCTCGTTTTCCCAGTCAAAATTGTCCTGTTGTTTAGGTAATGGATTTCCTAGGACATCCAATTTTTCCTCGGTAAGATATTTGTTCAGGTTGTCTTGAAGTAATTTGTTGACCTCATCGACCAATACGGCTTTGCCATATTGTTTTTTGATAAGACCCATGGGTACATGGCCTTTTCTGAAACCAGGGATATTTGCCTGTTTTCTATAGTCATTTAAAATACTATTAACCTTGTCCTGATAGTCTTCCTTGGTAATGGCAACCTTTACAACGGCATTTAAATCGTCAATCTGCTCTTTTGTGATATTCATTTGCGTATCTAATTTTGCATAAATAAATTGGGATGCAAAAGTAGTACAATTTAAATATCCTAGCAAGTTTTTAAGTCACTGGATTTCAAACCATAAAAAGGCCGAATTAGTCTTCTTTCAATATGGAAAAAAGTATGGATTGCAAAAAGGAAAGCAGAAGGCTGAATAAGAGCGCCCACCAAATGTTTTCAACCGAAAATCCTGTAATAAGACTATCGGCCAATAAAATGATGATGGCATTGATGATCAAAAGAAAAAGTCCCAAGGTCAAAATGGTTACTGGCAAGGTCAATATGACGAGGATTGGTTTTACGATAAAATTCAATAAACTCAGTACGATCGCCACTATAATGGCCGTCATGTACGTATCTACACCAACGCCTGGTAATATTTTTGAGAGTATGACCACGGCAATGGCACTTAAGAGAATTCGTAATATAAGTTTCATATAAGAATGTTTATAAATTTACAAAGGTGTCAGGACATCCTGACACCTTTAAAAGTATAAAATATTTTCTATTAATTGATATAAAGGCCCGTATAATCCATAGGACGTACACCGGGTAAATTTGAACCGTATTTTTAGTTTATAGTTTCAATAAAAAGAAGGGCCAATAACGCATAACCTCTAGGGGATGGATGTACGTTATCGAGAGAGAATCCACAATCACTACCATATTTAGCTGTAACTGTACTCCCATCAGGTAGAGGAAAACCTGTTGAAGCAATAGTAAACAAAAAAGCATTTGCATCTACAAATGCCAGAACATATTCGTTGGCCTTTGCTTCAATGGTTTAATTGTAAGCTGCATGTGCAGTGGCCACCGCCTGTTGTTCAGAGGGTGTAAGTACCCCTTTTTCCTCCATAGGGTAGGTAATGCCATAAATAAATCAAAGAACCCCTGCTGTAAGTGCATCACCAATTGTCGTTGAGGTTGGAGAAAAAGCAAATCGGGCATAAAAAGGATTGGCCTGCCGCAAAGGAACACCGGCTAGGCTTCTATAACCTGGAGCAATTAAATGAAAACTTTTGGCTAGAGCCCCCCATATTATTAAAAGGCCACTTATAGCAAGTATTTAGCGAAACATTTTCAGTACGTTGTTTGGGATAGTACGTTTAATTACGATAATTCCAAATATGATTATTATTATGACCTTTGCAATCTATGGGCAAAAAAATTATGTGCGTATAATAAATCGATGATTTTACTAAGACTTTATGAAATCCATCGTTTTAGTGAAAAATTGAACGGGATTTTCGGCATGTAGCCAGTGGCCTGCATTATTAATAGTCTCTATTATGGCCGAAGGGAAGTGTCTTTTTATGATGTCTACATCCGATTCGTTTATATATTCTGATTTATCGCCTTTAATAAATAGGCTAGGCCCTTCATAAATATCCGATGGGCTGATTTCATCACCGATTTCCCCCATTTTGTTGCCCAATACCTTTAAGTTAAACCGAAAGCCTAGTTTTCCTTTTTGCTCCCAATATAGGTTTTTCATCAAAAATTGTCTAATTCCAAAATCAGCAATGTATTTGCTTAATTCGGTGTCGGCTTGCCCCCTCGATTTAATTTTGTCAAAATCCAATATGTTCAATCCATCTATAATATGTTGGTGATGTGGAGGGTAGTATTTGGGAGCAATATCTGCCACTATCATTTTAGACATTAGATCAGGATACGTAAAGGCAAATTGCATAGCGACCTTACCGCCCATTGAATGGCCTAAAATGATATTGTCTACCAACTGGTGTTCTTCAATATAGTGTCTGAGGTCTTCTGCAAGAATATCATAATTGAAATCTTCGGAATGAAAGCTCTTGCCATGATTTCGTTGATCGATCAAATGCACTTCCAACCCCTCTTGTGCATACTGGGCGCCTAAGGTCTTCCAATTGTCAGACATTCCCAAAAAGCCATGTAAAATTAAAAGGGGCATACCGCTTCCAAGTATGTTCGAGTGTAAGCTTGGGCTCATTTTAGTTTGTTCAAGTACATATTGATGACATTTTCCAATCCAAAGTAAAGCGACTCACAGATTAAGGCATGCCCGATAGATACCTCCAGTACATTGGGAATGTTCTCCTTAAAATATTTAATGTTCTCCAAACTTAAATCATGGCCTGCATTTAAACCTAGGCCTAATTGGGTAGCTATTTGGGCAGCCTTGATAAATGGATCAATGCCTTTCAGGTTACCCTGGGCAAAAGCTTTGGCATAGCTTTCGGTATAGAGTTCAATACGATCGGTACCCGTTTCTGCCGCTCCCTCCACCATTTTTGAATCCGGATCCACGAAAATAGACGTTCTAATATCGTTTTGTTTAAAGGTAGAGATCACCTCTCTTAAGAAGGTCCTGTTTGCAATAGTGTCCCATCCTGCATTGGAAGTAATGGCATCTACGGCATCCGGCACAAGGGTTACTTGTGTCGGTTGTATCTCGAGAACCAAATCCATGAATTTTTCGATGGGATTACCTTCAATATTATATTCGGTGGTAACCAACTTTTTCAAATCCCTCGCATCCTGATATCGGATATGCCTTTCATCAGGCCTAGGATGAACTGTTATTCCTTGGGCACCAAATAATTCAATATCCTTGGCTACCCTTAAAAGATTTGGTACGTTACCACCCCTTGAATTTCTTAAAGTCGCTATTTTGTTGACGTTTACACTAAGCTTCGTCATAGGAAGATATCATGTCCATTTACAGCAAAAATACAAAATAGGCATACCTTTTGATATATTTAATTAGTATTTTGCGTTTTATTTTAAGCTATGCAGATTCAGACACACATAATTACGACTATTCCTATCTTTGAGGTCAATGAACCTTTAGAGGTACTGGTTCAATTTTTTATGGAGAATACCTATTCCCATGCAGCTATTGTACAAGGGAAAAAGTTTCTTGGGGTAATCAATGAAAATGATCTGGAGAGTTTTAATGTGGATAAGAAAATAGAGGATTTTAGATATACCCTTGAGTCCTTTTTTGTTCGGCAAGAAACCAGTTGGCTAGATGTCTTGGAAACCTTTGCGCGGAATGAGGCCAATTTAGTGCCAGTACTGAATAAGGAAGATGAGGTTTTGGGATATTATGAAATTACCGATATTGTTAGCGTATTTATTGAAACCCCGTTTTTTACAGAACCAGGTGGGATCTTAGTGGTGGCCAAAGGCATTAAGGATTACTCCTTTAGTGAAATTGTGCAGATCGTCGAGAGTAATAACAGTAAATTCTTGGGTGGTTTTATCTCTGAAATGAAAAATGAATTGGTCCAGATCACGATCAAAATAAGTAATATTAATATGAACGAGGTGGTACAGACTTTTAGACGCTACAACTATAACATCATATTTGGCAATATAGACGACCAGTTCATCGATGACCTAAAGCAAAGGTCAGACTATTTAGATAAATATCTTAATGTTTGATGAGGTATTAAAAGGGCATGTGCAAAATCGATATTTTTCTTACCAACCGAGATAAATGTATTTTTTATGCAAATCTTCCAAGCTTGGGCACAAGCGAAGCGATTGGTACAGTTAGAAATTTTTTGAAATATTCAATGGGAGACCGTAGCGGCTACCTGCCGGTAAAGGCAGGCATACTTACGCCTTCAATTTTTAATTAACTTATTATCGGATAATTAAAAGTATATAACGTATGAAAGTTGCCATTTACGGACAAACATATCAGGATAATGCGCTAGACTATGTTGCGGAGCTACTCGATGAGCTCGAAAAGGAATCTGCCACTATTGCCATTGAGGAGTATTTTAAATCCTATCTATCCCAAAAACTGAATACAGCTAAATGCGGTTCTTTCAATGAATCAAATGGTCTGGATAGTTCTTTTGATATGTTCGTCAGTTTTGGTGGCGATGGCACAATATTAAGGGCCACTACCTATGTTAGGAACTTGGGCATCCCTATTGTTGGTGTGAATACTGGACGGTTGGGTTTTCTATCGACTTTTAAAAAAGAAGATGTGCGGAAGGTGGTCAGGGAATTCGTTCAAGGGGCCTATACCATTGTAGAGAGAAGTTTGGTTGAGGTAAATGCCGGTCCACAGGCAAAGGAAATAGGACCATTGAACTTTGCCTTGAACGAGATTACCGTAAGCCGAAAGGATACAACTTCGATGATTACAGTGGAAACCCATTTAAATGGCGAGTATTTAACATCATATTGGGCAGACGGCTTGATCATTTCCACTCCTACTGGTTCCACAGGCTATTCTTTAAGCTGTGGAGGACCGGTGATCGTTCCTACCGCAAAATCCTTGGTGCTTACGCCCATAGCACCACATAATCTCAACGCAAGGCCTTTGGTGATTTCCGATGATACCATAATACGGTTAAAGGTCTCAGGTAGGGAAGACCATCATCTGGTTTCATTGGATTCCAGGATCGCAACCCTGGAAAACGGTATATCCATCGAAGTGAAAAAGGCAAGCTTTACCATAAATATGATAGAATATACTTCTGAGAGTTTTTTAAAAACACTGCGTAATAAATTGTTATGGGGCGAGGATAGGCGCAATTGAACCCTAGAAAAACAATATTTGTCCGCAAATGTTGTTTATCATGTGGGAACATGGATGTAATCCTATGTGAAATCGAATATTTAGGATTTAATTTGCAAACTTTGTAGAATTTATGAAGAATTATTTTTTTTCAATTCTTGTTTTGCTTTGTGTATCATTACGTGCACAAACCTACGAAATAGGGGTATTTGCAGGCGGGGCCAATAATATTGGCGATGTTGGAAGAACAAACTTCATTCTTCCTTCCGATATCGCATATGGGGGATTGTTCAAATGGAATAAAAGTAAGCGATATGCTTGGCGTGCTAGTGTAATTTATGGTAAATTTACAGCTGATGATTCAAAATCGAGCATGGCCTCCAGAAAACAAAGGGGTTATGTGGTGAACAATTCCATTTTTGAGGCTTCGGCGGGTTTGGAGTTTAACTTTGTTGAGTATAACTTACATAAGTTGGGTCCTGCTTTTACGCCCTATCTTTATACTGGAGTCACCTATTTTAGATATGATTACGACTATATAGATGCAGGTCAGCAAATCAGTCTTGATCAAAAAGATGGGTCCTTTGCCATTCCCATGGTGGTAGGAGTTAAAAGAAGATTGAATCAATTTTTGATTATTGGGGCAGAAATAGGCGCAAGATATACCTTCACCGACAATCTGGATGCCAGTAATCCTGAAAAATCAAATGTTAATCAACAATTGGATGTTGATTTTGGGAATATTTTTAGTGACGATTGGTACGTTTTCTCCGGGGTTACCTTAACCTATACTTTTGGAAGAAAACCATGTTCCGATTGTTTTGAGTAATACATCATGAATACTATTGAAGACATCGACAATCAAAGATTACCTAGGCATATTGCCATTATTATGGATGGTAATGGTCGATGGGCCAAGGAAAAGGGCAGGCTTAGGGTTTTTGGCCATGAGAAAGGTGTCACCACGGTGAGGAGAACCGTTGAAAGCTCTGTGAAAATCGGTATTGATTTTCTCACCTTATACACTTTCTCCACAGAAAACTGGAACCGACCTCAATTCGAGATTGATACGTTGATGAAGCTTTTGGTTTCTTCTCTCAAAAAAGAACTTAATACGTTTAACAAAAACAATGTACGCCTTAATACCATAGGGGACATTAAAGCCTTGCCAAGAAGAGCCTATGAGGAACTTTTGGAGGTCATGGAAAAAACCAAGGGAAATACGGGCATGACCTTGACTTTGGCTCTGAGTTATGGCGCTAGGGACGAAATGTTGAACGCCGTTAGGCAGATTGCTGTCAAAGTTAAAAATAATATAATTTCTCCCGAAAGTATTGATGAAACCATTATAAATAACCATCTTTACACGCACAATTTACCAGATGTTGATTTGCTCATCCGAACTAGTGGAGAACACCGGATAAGCAATTTTTTATTATGGCAAATTGCCTATGCTGAACTATATTTTATCGATGTATTTTGGCCCGATTTTAAGGAACATCATTTGGTAGGAGCCATTATAAATTACCAGAACAGAGAACGAAGATTTGGAAAAACTAGCGAACAACTCATCTAGAGATATGAAAAGGTTCATGTCCCTTGAACCATTATTTACCTTCTTTTTACTTTTTATTGTCACCATTACCTCAGCACAAGATGTTTCTTATGAAGATGGTAAAAAATATGTCCTAGCCGGACTTGAGGTGACCGGACTACAAAGTTACAATGAGCAGACGGTAAAGACCTACACGGGGTTAAGGGTGGGACAACCCATAACGTTACCTGGGGAGCAGATCAGTGAAATCATTAATAAACTTTGGGGTTTAGAGCTATTTACCGCTATCGATTTCTATATAACCGATATACAGGGAGACAATGTTTTTCTTGAGTTGAATATCATTGAGCGTCCTACCCTGTCAAAGATAAAAATGAATGGCGTAAAAGAGAGAAAGGTAAACGAAATTTTAAAGGATACGGACCTAAAGAAAGGAAAGAAAATCACAGAAAGCCTTATCGCCAATAGCAAGAATTACATTCAGAATAAGTTCAAGAAAAAAGGATACCTGAACGCCAAGGTGAATATTATTACCGTTAATGATACCAGTGAAACCAATGCCCGAAGTATGATCGTGAATTTGGACAAAGGGGATAAGGTTAAAATAAAGGATATTGTTTTCGAAGGAAATGAAAAATTACCGGCAAAAAAATTACGTAAAGCCCTAAAAAAGACCAAGAAAAAGAAATTGGGACGTTTTTGGAAAAAGTCTAAATTCATTAAGGACGACTATGAGAACGATTTGTCCCTCTTGGTCGACAAATATGCCGAGAATGGGTACAGGGATGCTAGGATTATTTCCGATACCGTTGTGAATGTCAATGAGAACAACATTAAAATAAAGATCAAGGTCGAGGAGGGTAATAAGTATTATTTCGGGGATATAGATTTTGTCGGCAACAGTGTTTATTCCGATCAGGCATTAAGTAGGGTATTGGGTATTAGAAAAGGGTCTACCTATAATGGTGTCTTGTTGCGCGAGCGAATCGCCGATGATACCAAGCCCGATGCCAATGACGTAACTAGCTTATACCAGAATAATGGCTACCTATTTTCAAGCATTAATCCCGTAGAAGTATCCGCTGAAAACGATACCATCAATTTTGAGATACGTATTATCGAAGGCAAGGAGACCTTTTTGGACCATGTCACTGTAAACGGTAATGACCGTACCAATGATCATGTCATTTTCAGGGAACTGAGAACACGACCTGGACAAAAATATAATAAGTCGGATATTATTAGAACTATCCGTGAATTAGGACAACTCGGTTTCTTTGATGCTGAACAGATCAAGCCAGATATCGTAAATCCAAAACCTAATGAAGGTACGGTCGATTTGGACTATAGTCTTGTTGAATCTGGATCTAGCCAGATAGAACTGCAAGGGGGCTACGGTGGCGGTGGCTTCATTGGTACGTTGGGCCTTTCATTCAGCAATTTTTCGTTAAAGAATATTTTAAATGGGGAAGCCTATAAACCTGTACCTATGGGAGATGGTCAAAGCTTTGCTGTTCGTTTGCAGGCCAGTAGAACCTATCGGGTGTATAGCTTGAACTTTTCGGAACCTTGGTTAGGTGGTAAAAAACCGGTTCGTTTTAATTTATCATTGTCAAAGACCCAACAATTTCGGGCCTCATACTCAAACTCGGGTAGAATCGAAGTGAATAAGGACGAAGGATTCTCCATCACTGGGATTTCTGCTGGTTTGGCGAAAAAGGTGCAATGGCCCGATGATTTCTTTGTGATTTCCCATTCGCTGGGGTACCAGCTATATGAATTCAATAATTATAATCTGGGCTTGTTCAATTTCGGAAATGGCAATGCCAATTCCTTTACCTATACGCTGGGTATTTCCAGAAACGCCACCGCTGGGGGTAGGATCTTCCCTAGGGGAGGTTCCAATTTTGAGATTACCGGGAAATTTACGCCGCCCTATTCCCTTTTTAATGATAAGGATTACAGAGGCTTAAAAGAGGAAAGTGAGGATCTCACTATAAAAAGATCTACAGTGGGCTTGACTGCTGCAGAGGCAACACAGTTGGAAGAAGTAGACCAAGAGCGCTTCAGATGGTTGGAATATTATAAAGTGAAGTTCAAAGGCGATTGGTATACCACCCTCGTTGGGGATTTAGTACTTAGGACCAATGCCGAATTAGGGTTCCTGGGCAGTTATAACAGTGCTGTCGGCGATGTGCCTTTTGAACGCTTCTATGTCGGTGGAGATGGTATGGGTAACTTTACTTTAGACGGTAGGGATGTGGTTCAGTTACGTGGGTACGACAACCAAGCATTAACACCACGAGACCCTTTAACCGGTTCAGTTGATGGTGCTCTATTATACAATAAATTCTCTATGGAGCTACGATATCCTTTGACCTTGAAACCTTCCGCATCGATTTATGGCCTGGCTTTTTTAGAAGGAGGTAATGGTTTCAACAATTTTCAGGAATTTAATCCGTTTCAAATAAAACGATCGGCCGGAGTGGGGCTTAGGATTTTTATGCCGGCATTTGGACTATTGGGAATTGATTTTGGCTATGGTTTCGATCAGGACTACGGCACAAGTACAACAGGGCCCAGTGGATGGCAAACACACTTCATCATCGGTCAACAGTTTTAATTTAAGAATCGTGGCATAGGCTAATCTATTCATTTTAAAAGTTTTAGTATTTTTGGCACGATATTTTCTATGTATTAAAACGGAATCACAATGAAACCAAAAACAAAAGTTCTTTTAATTGTATCCTTTTTGCTATGCATGTTCCACACTTTCGCGCAGCGAGGTGTCCGAATCGCTTATGTAGATATGGAATACATCTTGGAAAATGTCGATGAATATCGCGATGCCAGCGCCCAATTGGAAAATAAAGTCCAAAAGTGGAAAGTTGAAATCGAACAAAAGCAAAGTGCGGTAGAGCAAATGAAAAAAGATTTAATGGCGGAAAAGGTGCTTTTGACCAATGAGTTGATCGCCGAGCGGGAAGAGGAGATACAAATCCTTGAAAAAGAGATGATAGAGTACCAACAAGACCGTTTTGGACCCCAAGGAGACTTGGTAATGCAAAAAAGGCAGTTGATTCAGCCAATACAGGATCAGGTATTCAATGAAGTACAAAAAATAGGTGCAAATAAAAAGTATGATTTTATTTTTGATAAATCTGCGGATGTTGTAATGTTGTACTCCGAAAAAAGACATGATATCAGTGAGTTGGTGTTACGTGGTATTTCGAGGACAAGAAAAGTAAGTAAACCCAAGAAAGAGGCGGCCGACAAGAACAGATTGGCCGAATTTGAGGGAGAAACCCCAGATGAGGAGGAGGAGATGAGCGAGGCGTTAAAAGAGCGATTAAACCTGGCGAAACAGGCCGAAGAGGCAAGGGTGAAGACCGCGGATGAGAAAAGGGCCGAACAATTAAAGCTCAGGGAAGAACGTAAAAAGGCCTATGACGAAAGAAGAAAGAAGCTCTTGGAGGAAAGGGAGGCCAAGAAGAAAGAAAAATTAGAGGAAAGAAAGAATGAAATTGAAAAGGATAGTATAAATTAATCGGTCTTCAAAGAAGTACCAGTGCAATATAATCCTTTTTAAGAACCGTATGAACAGTTTACTTCATACGATATAAAGTATAAATTTGGAATCAATAACTTAAATTAACACTCAAATATTATAATTAAAAATCATGAAAGAATTAAAGAAAATAGTAGTTGCCTTGGTTTTGTTCGTAGCAGCGACAAGTTTTGTACAAGCACAAAGTAAAGTGGCCCATATAGATGTAACACAACTTTTATCCCAAATGCCTGAAATGAAATCAGCAGAGGCAGAGTTGAAAAAATTACAGGAAACCTATAGAGCCGATATAGAGAGTTCCATGACGGAATTAAAGAATAAATACACCCAGTATTCCAATGAATCGGCCTCAAAATCTGAAGAAGAAAATCAGAAAAGGGCCCAGGAATTACAAGTATTCGAGAAAAACATCGGTGAGGCACAGCAAAATGCCCAACAAGAACTTCAAAAAAAGCAAGCCGAATTATTTGCGCCAATCTCGGAGAAGGCTAAGGCTGCCATTGAGAAGGTAGCTGCAGCACAGGGTTTTGATTATGTTATTGACGCACAACCAGGTGGTGGACTCATTGTGGCCAAAGGAAAAGATCTTCTAGCAGAAGTGAAAAAAGAATTAGGTTTCTAAGAGCTTATTTAGAACTATAAAAAACCATCCTGGCGATAGCGTCAGGATGGTTTTTTTATTTCAACCTATAAGCTTATTTCTTATCCCTTGCCATCTGTGTTTACGGATGAACTTTCCCTCATCCACCGTCACCAATTTTTGCATTTTGTTTCTACCTGCCTTAAAAAAGCCCATTAAATTATGATACAGGGTTTTTATGCTTTTTTGTTTCCATGCCATTTTTAGCGATGCCACAAACGTTAAGTAAAAACCATAGTCCATTCCGTACATGGCTTCCCCTTGCATTAGTCTGGCCTTGGCATTATAGGCTTTCCCGGTGGGGCGCAAATGCTTGACTTTTAAATCTTCCATGGTTCTGATGTCATAACCATGGTATTGTGCGAGCAATTCATCTACCGTATCCCAACCCATGGCATTTTTGAGACCTCCGATACTCTTAAAGCAAGCTTTTGTGTAGGCTTTAAATGCCCCTCTAACATGCTTTTTATTCATGGGGTGGTTGAGCTCCCACGTTCCATTTGAATTGAGTTCATAGACAAAACCTCCGGCAAGGCCGACTTTGGGATTTTCTTTAAAGACCGTGGCTATTGTTTCAAAATAATGGGAAGGGAGTATGACGTCGGCATCCAATTTCACGATAAAATCATACTCGTTATCCAAAAGTTCCAAACCTTTACGAAAAGCGTTGATCACCTTACTACCGGGCAGATGTTCTTTTGACGAGCTTATGTTCAATTTTTCGAAAAATCTGAAATTCTTACTGAATTCATCAATAATATTTTCAGTGCCATCATTTGAATTATCATTGACAATGATCACTTTCTTAGGCAAAAGTGTTTGTACGGATACGGAATGTAGCGTATCTGACAAAAAAGCTTCTTCGTTATGTGCGGGTATGATGATGTAGTAGTCCAAATTACTGGTTTTAAGAGCCTACTTCGGCTATTCTCTCAGCATATACGATGTAGTATCTAGGGGTAAAGCTTCTTAATAATGGGCGAAGACCTAGCTTTTTAACAGGATTGGTCCATTTGTTCCTATCTACGATTTTCCAACCTGCCTTTTCTAAAAGCCAATCGAATTGCCAGTCCTCGAACTCATGATAATGACGGTCCCAAGGGTCTGTTTTGCTTTGGTAGGCTGATGAGAACCATAACCGCAAGGGGATGCTGGCCACAAGATGTTTTGCCTTTATTTCACGTAATACGTTGAAAGGGGCAACCAAGTGTTCAAAAATTTCAAAAGCCGTAACGACCTCTGCTTTGCTTTCGATGACCGTAGTAAAATCCAAATCCAGATCTTCTCCTTTTGTATTGGTAACCGAATACCCCTTCTCCTTCATAATCTTGGAAAACGGATTTTCAATTCCGAGATCTAAAATGGATTGATCCTTGGAAATGTGTCTTTCTAAAAAAGACAGGGTTTTCGCAAATCGTTTATTGGGAAAAGTTTTTTCGTACATCTAAAATGGACAGTATTGTGAAATAGCCAAGATTCGGTTGATTATTATGTTGTTGGTACGAAGTTAAAAAAATATGCAGAGGCATAAACATATACCTCTGCAATTCTTTATTCAAGATGTATACAAACTATTTAAACTTCGTATACAATGGCATTGATGTTCATGCCGGCACCTACACTGGCAAATAACACCACATCGCCTTTTTGTATGCTGTGGCCTTCAATATTACCTTTTTGCAACTTATCATATAGGGTGGGTATTGTGGCAACGGAACTGTTACCCAATCTACCGATGGTCATCGGCATTATGCCCTTGGGGGTTTTTAGTTTGTATAATCTATAGAACCGTTTTACAATGGCTTCATCCATTTTTTCGTTGGCTTGATGTATGAATATTTTTTTGACCTCGGATATATCCCTTCCTGTTTTATCCAAGCATTCTTTCATGGCTTGTGGTACATGGGATATGGCAAACTCATAAATTTTTCTACCGTACATTTTAATGTAACGTCTATCTTCTTTAATGTCCTTGTTATATGATTCCCCAAAAAACAGATAAAAGGCCTCGTCATTGGCATAGGTAGCTGTTTCGTGGCTAAGAAGTTGTCCCTTGCCTTCAGTCTCCTCTATAATTGCAGCACCTGCACCGTCTGAGTAGAGCATTGTGTCACGGTCATATTCATCAACGACCCTTGAAAGCGTTTCAGCGCCAATAACCAAACATCTTTTTGCCATTCCCGCCTTAATGAAAGCGTTGGCTTGTATAACCCCTTCAATCCATCCAGGACAACCGAAAAGCATATCATAAGCCACACATTTTGGGTTTTTGATGTCCAATCTATGTTTTACACGAGTCGCGAGACTGGGGAGGGTGTCACCTTGTATTTTCCCTTGTGATACATCACCGAAATTATGGGCAAATATGATATAATCCAATGTTTCTTTGTCAATACCGGCATTTTCAATAGCTTTTACCGCCGCAAGGTACCCCAAATCAGAAGTGTTGAACTCTTTTTTGGCGTAGCGCCTTTCACTTATTCCGGTTATCGATTTGAATTTTTCTATTATAGTTTCATTGGGTGCATCGATTGGAGTTCCATCACTATTCAAGAAAGTGTTTTTATTAAAATAGGAATTTTCAATGATAATGGAAGGTCGAAATGACCCCGTTCCGGTAATAGCTATACTCATTTGTGGTAAATATTTTTGCAAAATTAAGACATCCAAGAATATTTTGTGTCAATTAAACGGATAACAATACGATGTCCAAGAATATTTATACCTCTCGAATGCAATTACAAAAGCCTATTAGAATATCTAAAAGGCTTTTGTTTATAGGGGATTATAAAGTTATTCCGATTCAAGATAGGCTTCCATAGGGGCGCAACTACAGATAAGATTACGATCTCCATAGGCATCATCGACCCTTCTTACCGTTGGCCAAAATTTATTGTCCGATACAAACGGTAAAGGAAAAGCTGCCTGCTGTCTACTATAGGGAAAATCCCATTCGTCATTGGTAAGCATTTTCAGGGTATGGGGTGCGTTTTTAAGTGGATTGTTGATCGGATTTTCGGCCGCCTTCGCAATTTCATCACGAATAGCATTCATGGCGTCACAAAAACGGTCCAGTTCGGCTAGACTTTCACTTTCTGTAGGTTCTATCATTACTGTTCCAGCTACTGGAAATGAAACCGTTGGGGCATGAAACCCATAGTCCATAAGGCGTTTGGCAATGTCGGTAACCTCGATACCATTTTGTTTGAACGGACGGCAGTCGATGATCATCTCATGTGCCGCACGGCCATATTCACCTGTATACAACACTTCGTACTTTCCACTTAAGCGTTCTTTGATATAATTGGCATTAAGTATGGCCACTTTTGTACTGTTGACCAACCCTTGTTCCCCAAGCATTTTAATATACCCATACGAGATCAAACAAACTAGTGAACTGCCCCAAGGTGCCGCCGAAATAGCGGATATAGCATGGCTACCCCCTGTTTTTATCAATGGGTTTCCAGGCAGGAAGGGCAACAATTGTTCTGCAACACATATGGGGCCAACACCAGGACCGCCACCACCATGAGGTATGGCAAAGGTTTTATGTAAGTTTAGATGGCAAACGTCTGCCCCGATGGTAGCGGGGTTTGTTAAGCCTACCTGTGCGTTCATATTAGCGCCATCCATATACACTTGTCCTCCATGGTCATGGATCAACTTGGTGATATATTTTATGGATGATTCAAATACACCATGGGTAGAAGGATAGGTAACCATCAGAGCAGCCAAGTTCCCGGAATGCAATTTGGCTTTTTCCTCTAGATCGGCCAGGTCGATATTGCCTTTATCATCGGTTTTGGTGACTACCACTTTCATGCCTGCCATTACGGCTGAGGCCGGATTTGTGCCATGGGCCGAAGATGGGATAAGACAAATGTTTCGATGTCCCTCGTTTCGTGATTCATGATAGGCCCGAATGACCATAAGTCCAGCATATTCCCCTTGGGCCCCGGAATTGGGTTGGAGCGAAGTACCGGCAAAGCCCGTAATCGTTGTCAGGTCCTTTTCCAATTCTCGAAGGACTTCCTGGTAACCTTCGGCTTGGTCTAAGGGTACGAATGGATGCAAATTGCCCCATTCTGCCCAACTAAGGGGTAACATCTCACTGGCGGCATTTAATTTCATGGTGCAGGAACCCAAAGATATCATGGAATGGTTCAAGGAGAGATCCTTTCGTTCTAATTTCTTGATGTAGCGCATCAATTCTGTCTCTGAACGGTATGAATTGAATACTTCATATTCAAGAAAAGGGGTTTTTCGTAAAAGTGTCTTAGGGATGACATCTTTGATCGGTTCCGAAAGAAGGTTCTCCTCCTTTTGGGCCTTCAACTGCAGGAAGCAAGAGAGTATAGGTTTGATATCCTCATCATGGGTAGCCTCGTTTATTGATATGGATAAGGTATTCTTGTCTATATAATTAAAATTTATGCCATGCTGTTCTGATATTTCCCGCAGCCTATCCGTGTCGGGAACATTGATTTTTAGGGTATCGAAAAAAGATGTGTTCAATTGTTCAAACCCTAGCCTTTTAATACGCTGGCTTACGATTCTTGCTTTATGATGAATTTTTTCGGCAATATACTTTAATCCTTTCGGGCCATGATAAACGGCGTACATGCCCGCCATAACGGCCAAAAGTACCTGAGCGGTACAGATGTTGGAGGTAGCTTTATCACGTTTTATATGTTGTTCCCGGGTCTGTAATGCCATCCGTAAAGCAGGTTGTCCGTCGGCATCCCTGGTCACCCCGATAATTCGTCCGGGTATATTTCTTTTGAACTCCTCTTTCGTAGCAAAAAAGGCCGCATGGGGCCCGCCATACCCTAAGGGGATTCCAAATCGCTGACTGGTGCCCACGACGACATCGACACCGAATTCACCAGGAGGGGTCAATAGTACCAAGCTTAAAAGGTCGGCAGCAACAGCGACCTTGATTTCATGCTCCTTGGCCTTGGTAACGAAAGAGGTATAGTCATAAACCTGACCGTATTTTCCAGGATATTGAAGTAAAGCGCCATAAAAATCTTCATCGAACCCAAATTCTTCATGATCACCAACCACCAATTCAATCCCAAGAGGTTTAGATCGGGTTTGTAATAAAGACAAGGTTTGTGGCAATACTTCTTGGGATACAAAGAATTTTATCGCACTATTATTCTTTTGGGATCTGGTTCGAACGTCAAAAAGCATGGACATCGCTTCCGCGGCGGCTGTACTTTCATCCAATAAAGAGGCATTTGCCAACTCCATACCAGTTAAGTCTGAAATTACGGTCTGAAAGTTTAGAAGGGCTTCTAGACGACCTTGTGCGATTTCTGCTTGGTATGGGGTATATGCCGTGTACCACCCCGGATTTTCCAAAATATTCCTTTGGATGACCGAAGGGGTAATACAATCGTGATATCCTAAACCGATATAGGTCTTAAAAAGCTTGTTTTTTCTGGAGAGCGTTTTAAGATGCGATAGAAATTCATGTTCGCTCAGGGCCTTTGATAATTGAAGGGGATGTGCCAATCGTATGTCCGAAGGAATGGTTTCTGCGATGATCTGATCTAGACTCTCGGCCTTGACGGTTTTGAGCATATGTTGAAGGTCATCTTCGTGGATACCAATATGGCGTAAGGCAAACAAATCCGTTCTCATATCTACAATCTTTTGATGGGCAAACTTAGGAATTTAATCGCTTAAAATAGACCAGTTTCCTGCGGTTGATGATTAAAGTTTTTAACGAAAACCTATGGTTATAAACAGTTTGGTTATTTTTAACGGATGAACTCCATGAAGCGCCTGTTCAATTTTTACTTGGATGCCAGTATACATGTGGCGTTGGCGGTGGTATCCTTCTTAATTAGTACAGCGATTTTTTTTGATATTGAATTAGGCAACCACCTCGCATATTTTGTTTTTTTTGGGACTATTATCAATTATAACTTCATTAAATATGGTGTTGAGGCCGGGAAATATATTTTGGTCAGCAACAAATATCATAAGAGCATCCAACTTTTTAGTTTTATTTGTTTTGTCCTAACGTGCTATCATGCTTGGTTTTTAAGTTTCGATACTTGGCTGATTCTTTTCATTTTAATGGTGTTAACGGGTTTCTATGCCTTTCCGGTTTTACCACAGGCCAGGAATTTAAGAAGTCTCGGTTTGCTTAAGATCTTTTTTGTGGCCTTGGTTTGGTCCGGGGTAACGGTTGTTTTGCCATTAGTTGAAGCGGAACGTGTTTTCGTTTGGGACATTTGGATTGAAGTTGTACAGCGTATTCTGGTAGTATTGGTATTGATGGTCCCATTTGAGATTCGGGACCTAGTCTATGACAAGCCCGACTTAAAGACCATTCCACAGCGTATTGGGGTAATGCGAACCAAGTTATTGGGCGCTTTTTTGGTCCTTTTATTCTTCCTTCTCACTTTCCTTAAAGATGACCTTACCGAATTGGAACTTGTTGCCAAAGGAATTCTTTGTTTGGTCTTGGGCGGACTTATGTTCGTTACCAGACGTAATCAAACGAAGTATTTCTCCTCTTTTTGGGTAGAGGCCATTCCTATTGTGTGGGGAGTGTTGATTTGGTTAATGACTTTCGGATTTTAAATCTTTTCCTGTAATTCCTTTTTCATTTCCACTTTTTCTTTTTCAGGTAAGCAGCATAAGGGAGCCTTTTTGCAGAGGGAAGTAAGTTTAGCGTTCTCTTTTGAAAATTTGGCACAGGTCTTACAAATGAGAAGATGAAAAATCAGTTGTAACTTTTCGTAGAAAGTGGCCTCATTGTATTGTTTCTTATTGCAGATTATGGCTGCTTTTTCGCACGAAATCATAGTTAAAACCAATTTTTGTTCAGGCAATCCATCAAAGCGGTTCTGGCCCTATGGATCATTACCCAAAGATTAGACGGGTTAATTCCAAGTTCTTTACAAATATCCTCTGTTTCCATCCCTTGAATGGTTTTCATTTTAAAGACCAAGGATTGTTTCTTTGGTAATTTCGAAATACATTCCTGTATCGCCAGTCCTAATTCCTCATTTTCTATACTACTATTTTCATGTGTACTTAGTGGATCGGCAATCTGCTCTTCGAGCCAATCACCATCGGCGTCGGTATGGCTACTATAGTTCATACGAACCTCGGCCTTGCCTTTATTCGAATTGATTTTTCTATAGTGGTCAATTACTTTTCGTTTAAGAATAGCGATAAGCCATGTGCGTTCCGCGGCGGTGCCTTTATAATTAGCAGCGGATTTTAATCCTGCGAAAAAGGTTTCCTGCACAAGATCTTTCGCGATTTCAGCATCGCTGATACGGGCAACTGCATAGTTGAAAAGATAATCTGCATATTGATCTACCCAGGTTTCGGGATGTAATTGGTGTTCTGCCATGTATTTTATACTCCTATCAAAAGTAATTTAAATTTAACGATTATGCTTATTTTTGAATAAAGAGATCCTATTATGAGACTAGTGGTACTGATGGCAGTAACGTTATTGATTAACTTGGGCTGTTCGCAAATAAAGGAAAGGCATATTACGGAAGTTTCCAAAGCTGAGTTGGATACGGTTGTATTGGTAGATGTTAGAACCCCAAAGGAATACAATGCCGGTCACTTGGAAAATTCCTTGAATATTAACTGGTTGGGGGATAGTTTTAAGTCCGACATTCAAAAAATAGATAAGGATAAAACCATTTATGTGTATTGCCGGAGTGGTAAGCGCAGTAGCGATGCGACCAGGTATTTAGATTCATTGGGGTATAAGAATGTGTATAACCTAAGAGGCGGTTATATTGCGTATATGTCAGCTAAGGAATAGGGGAAAACCGATGCTTCAATGCTCCCTTTTCAATCCAATGCAAAATGTTCACTCTAAAATCTAGCGCAACAAAAAAAGAAATTATAGCAGTCCGGCCCGTTCCAAAAGCGCCTCAATTTTAGGTTCCGCACCCCTGAAACGCTTGTATAAGACCATGGGTTTTTCAGTACCTCCTTTTGAGAGTATATGCTGTTTGAATTTGTTGGCGACCTCCTTGTTGAAAATCCCTTTTACCTTGAAATAGGCAAAGGCATCGGCATCCAACACTTCTGCCCACTTATAACTGTAATAACCCGACGAATACCCACCTTGAAAGATATGGGAAAAGGCCGTACTCATACAAGTTTCAGCAGTATCCGGAAATAGTTGCGTGCCTTTAAACGCTTTGGTTTCATGGCTCTTGACATCTTTGATACTGGATGGGTCGGCTCCATGCCATGCCATGTCTAAAAGGCCGAAACTCAATTGGCGTAAGGTGGCCATACCTTCTTGGAAGGTGGCTGAATCTTTTATTTTATGTACCAGCTCCATTGGAATGATTTCCCCAGTTTTGTAATGTGTGGCAAAAAGTTCCAGGGCCTCTTTCTCATAACACCAATTTTCCATAATCTGACTTGGGAGTTCAACAAAGTCCCAATAGACCGAGGTGCCCGAAAGGCTGGGATAAGTGGTATTCGCAAGCATACCATGCAGTCCGTGCCCAAATTCATGGAAAAGGGTGGTAACCTCATTAAAGGTCAATAAGGAAGGTTTTGAAGGTGTTGAACGGGTAAAATTACACACGTTGGAGATATGTGGGCGTACAGGCACACCATTCTTCACATACTGGGGTTTATATGACGTCATCCAAGCGCCACCGCGTTTACCTTCCCTGGGATGGAAATCGGCATAAAAAAGGGAAATATAATTGCCCTTATCGTCGGTTACATGATAGGTCTTCACTTCTTCGTGGTAGGTATCGATATCAAAGACCTCCTCAAATCGGAGTCCGAACAATTTTTCAGCTACCTTGAAAACCCCTGATATGACATTCTCCAATTTAAAATAGGGTTTTAGCTTTTCATCATCAAGATCGTAAAGCTTTTGTTTCAACTTTTCGGAATAGTAAGAGGCGTCCCATTTCTGTAGTTGATCTATATCATCCAAATCCTTGGCGAAATCCTCCAACTGTTTAAATTCCCTTTCAGCCGCAGGCTTGGCTTTTTCAAGGAGTTCGTTCAAAAAGGCATGTACCTTTTCAGGGGTTTCCGCCATGCGCTCTTCCAATACAAAATGGGCATGGGTTTTGTATCCCAATAGCACTGCTCTTTCATGCCTTAGGTTGGCAATTTTCAGTACGTTTTCCTGATTATCGAATTTATCATTATGAAACCCCTTACGGCCAAAGGCCAACGAAAGTTTTTTTCGCAATTCCCTATTCTTGGCATATTTCATAAACGGAATATAGCTGGGATAGTCCAAGGTAACCATCCAACCTTCCTTGCCTTTTGATTTGGCCAATTGCGCGGCTGCCTCCTTTTCCCCTTCCGGAAGACCCGCTAACTGTTCTTCATCGTCGATGGGCATTTCAAAGGCATTGGTCTCTGCCAAAACGTTTTCCCCAAATTTTAATTTAAGTTTTGAGAGTTCAGTATCGATCTCGCGTAATCGTTTCTTTTTGTCCTCGGGCAAATTGGCGCCATTTCTACTGAAACTTTTGTATTTTTTATCTAATAAAGTGTCTTGCTCTATGGTTAATTCGAGCTGCCCTCTCTGTTCATAAACGGCCTTTATTCTTTTGAAAAGGTCTTCGTTCAGGGTAATGTCGTTACTGAATTCTGAAAGTAGGGGAGAGATTTCCTGGGCTATTTTCTGTATTTCCTCGTTGGTTTCAGCGGAATTCAAATTAAAAAATACACTTGAAATCCGATCTAATTGCTGTCCTGCGAATTCTAAGGCCTCAATCGTATTTTCAAAGGTCGGTGCAGCTGTATTTTTTGATATCGCCTCAATTTCTGAACGAGCATCTTCAATAGCCTTTAGAAAGGCAGGCTTAAAATGTTCGTTCTTTATTTTTGAAAAGGGAGCGGTATCGAATGGGGTTAAAAGAGGGTTGTTCATAAAAATCTTACTGGTTTAAATCAATGGAAAGTATGGGATTCAACATAAGGATTCAGTATTTTAAGTTATAAAATAGTAGATATCCCCGGCTTCATAACCCATCACTTTTTTCTAATTTTTTTGCTCCTTCAATGACTTTTTGCTTAAGGCCTTCCTTATAAAGGATTATTTTGTCCAGAACACACGTATCTGAACTTCCGATAATCTGGGCCGCCAGAATACCTGCGTTTTTAGCACCGTTTAGGGCTACAGTGGCGACGGGTACACCTCCTGGCATTTGAAGTATCGATAAGACGGAATCCCATCCATCGATAGAATTGCTGCTTTTCACAGGAACACCAATGACTGGCAAGGGAGACATTGAGGCTACCATGCCAGGAAGATGGGCCGCCCCACCTGCTCCTGCGATAATGACCGTTATACCATTCTTATGGGCATTTTTACTAAAATCAAAAAGCTTTTCAGGGGTACGGTGGGCAGATACAATGTCGACTTCAACCTCAATGTCAAAACCCTTTAAAATATCAATCGCCTCTTGCATTACGGGTAGGTCGCTTGTGCTTCCCATGACTACGGCTACTTTGCTCATATGCTTTTATTTACTTATTACCTTGATGGTCTCCTTTACTTGTTGGGCAATCCTCCTGGCTTCATTAATATCTTCGTTCACAATGGTTACATGGCCCATTTTACGAAAAGGTCTTGTTTGTCTTTTTCCATAAATATGTGGAGTTACACCATCCATCTTAAATATTTCCTCGATGTTTTTGTAGACTACATCCCCTGTATGCCCCTCTGCTCCCACTAAATTGACCATAATCCCGGCAACTTTACTATTGGTATTTCCCAAAGGTAAATCCAATATGGCCCGAATGTGCTGTTCAAACTGATTGGTATAGCTTGCTTCAATACTGTAATGACCACTATTATGGGGTCTTGGAGCCACTTCATTGACCAGGATTTCGTTTTCTTTTGTCTGGAACATTTCGACAGCCAATAAACCCACATGTTTTATTTGCTTTGAGACTTCTAAGGCAATTTCCCGGGCTTTGTTCGCAACTTTATCCTCAATACGGGCAGGACAAATGACATATTCCACTTGGTTCGCTTCAGGATGGAACTCCATCTCCACCACCGGATAGGTAGTAATCTCACCCTTTACATTTCGGGCGACGATAACGGCGAGTTCATTTTTAAACGGAATCAATTTCTCAGTGATACATTCCCCAGGAGGTAATCCTTGCAAATCCTTCATATTCCGGATTATTTTCACTCCCTGGCCATCATATCCGAACTGTGCGATTTTCCAAACAAACGGAAAATCCAAACTCCCATGCTCAATACTTTCCTTAATCTCACTAGCATAGGCAAAGCGTGAAAATGGGGCAGTAGGGATATTATGGTCGACATAAAACAATTTCTGTTTCGCCTTGTTTTGAATGATCCGCAACGCAGCAGTCGGTGGATAAACCTTGATTCCTTCATCTTCCAGCTTCTCGAGGGCAACGATGTTTACATTCTCGATCTCAATGGTGAGTACATCCACTTTTTTCCCGAAATTGTAAACGGCATCAAAATCCAATAGGTCACCGATTACAAATTCGTCACAGCCAATTTTGCAAGGCGCATCCTTGGAGGCGTCCATAACCTTGGTATGAATATCGAATTTTCGGGTTTCATACAACATCATCTTGCCCAATTGACCACCACCTAAAATCCCCAATGTAAAGTCAGAAGAAAAATAATCCATGGTTCAATTGATGTGGTTTGGGTTAATGTTTTACGGATAACAGAAACAAAAATACATCGAATTCTTAAAACTCAAGGGTTGTGATTCAAAAAGAGAAATCAAAATGGTATCTTTGCCATCTTATAAAGTAAATGTCCATTGATAAAACTTCACGATAAATATTTTAAACCCTATCTCAGTGAGGAGCGGATTCTTACTGCTGTCAAATCGTTAGCAGAAAGAATTGCGATTGATTATAAGGACAAGACCCCTATTTTCGTCGGTGTTCTAAACGGGGCATTCATGTTCGTCGCCGATTTTTTAAAGGCATATCCCTATCCTTGTGAGGTGTCTTTTATAAAATTGAGTTCGTACCAGGGCTTGACCTCAACGGGAATTGTGGAGACCTTATTGGATCCACCTGATAATATCGAGGGCAGAAGTGTGATCATTCTTGAGGATATCATTGATTCTGGCCGTACACTCAAGGAATTGGTACATATCTTCAACAAGACCAATGTTAAGGAGTATAAAATTGCAAGTTTGTTTTACAAATCCGAAGTATATAATGGAGAATATACCATAGACTATATTGGTATAGAAATCCCAGATAGATTTATTGTCGGATACGGACTTGATTATAATGAGTTGGGTCGTAACCTCAGGGAAGTATACCAATTAAATCAAAAGCATATGATCAATCTAGTTCTTTTCGGCAAACCAGGTGCCGGAAAAGGTACCCAAGCCGAGTTTCTTAAAGACCAATATAATTTAAAGCATATTTCAACCGGGGATGTTTTTCGCTACAACATAAAAAACGGTACGGAATTGGGAAATTTGGCCAAATCATATATGGATAAGGGCGATCTAGTTCCTGATGAGGTGACAATTAAAATGCTTCAAGATGAGGTCGAAAATCATCCGGAAGCCAGTGGATTTATTTTTGATGGATTCCCCAGGACAGTGGCACAAGCCAAGGCATTGGATGAATTTTTGAAGACCAAGGAAATGAGAATCAATGCGACGCTAGCACTTGATGCCAATGACGAGGTTTTAATCCAACGTCTGTTGGAGCGTGGAAAAGTTAGCGGAAGGACAGATGATCAGGATGAATCCAAAATCAGGAATCGTTTTGAGGAATACAACCAAAAAACGGCTCCCTTACAAGCCTATTACGAGGCCCAGGGCAAATACCATAGTGTCAACGGTATTGGGGCCATAGAGGACATTACCCGTCGTTTGGCCAAGGTTATCGAGGAGTTATAGAAAACACCATAAATGTTTCTTCATATAGCCAAGGACTTTTGAATTTCATAAGTGGGGCTATTTACCTTACCGAAACGTCTTCAGCACATATTGTTGTAATGATTAATTGATTAAAAAATGACCGAAGGCAACTTTGTTGATTATGTTAAAATCCATGCCAGCTCTGGTAATGGGGGTAAGGGTTCCGCACATTTGCATCGGGAAAAATATATTACCAAAGGGGGTCCTGATGGAGGGGATGGTGGCCGTGGTGGACATGTTATTGTTCGTGGCAACAAAAACCTATGGACCTTGGTTGGCTTTAAGTTTAAAAGGCATTTTAAAGCTGGCCACGCAGGTCATGGAAGCAAGAACAGAAGTTCAGGTGCCGATGGCGAAGATGTTTATATGGATGTGCCTTTGGGCACCGTTTTCAAAAATAGTGAAACCAATGAGGTCCTCTTCGAGATCACCGAAGATGGTGAAGAGAAAATATTATTGGAAGGCGGCATGGGAGGTCGGGGCAATTGGCATTTTAAAACCGCAACCAACCGAACTCCCCGTTATGCCCAGCCCGGGGTTAAAGGCCAAGAAATCGATGTTATTTTAGAGTTGAAGGTCTTGGCCGATGTTGGTTTGGTGGGGTTTCCCAATGCAGGTAAATCTACCTTATTGGCCGCTATTACGTCAGCAAAGCCCAAAATAGCTGATTATGAGTTTACCACGTTAAAACCCAACTTGGGTATCGTGAAACAACGTGATTTTCAGAGTTTTGTCATGGCAGATATCCCAGGGATTATTGAAGGTGCCGCAGAAGGGAAAGGCCTTGGGCATTATTTCCTGAGACATATTGAGCGCAATGCCATGCTTTTATTCTTAATTCCTGCAGACAGTAATGACATTAGTAAGGAATATGAAATTCTTTTGGATGAGCTTCGCCGTTACAATCCAGAACTTTTAGACAAGGCTCGCTTGGTTGCCATCTCAAAAAGCGATATGCTCGATAAGGAATTGATGGATGAAATGAAAATTGAATTGGACAAGGATTTTTCAGATGTACCATATATGTTCATATCCTCGGTTTCCCAATTGGGTATCCAAGAACTTAAAGATAGGCTTTGGGACATGCTGAACAGTTAATCGAATAATAAGGTTTTTCTCCATTATAAGGCCATTTTTTCTTTAAATTTATATAAAACTATGCCATGAAATATATTGGCTACTTCGTTATTATTCTATTTTTTACCTCATGTCATGTTGTTCGTGTGCATACCGATTATGAGAAGGAAACCGATTTTTCCAATTACGCTACTTATAACTACTATAACGATATGGAAACCGGTATGAGTGAATTGGAAGAAAAACGATTTTTCAATGTGTTGGATATAGCAATGCAAAGTAAGGGATTAAGGCTTTCTGAAGAGCCTGATTTTCTTATCAACATACAGAGTCGATTTTATGAAACGCCAAGGAACAATACGGTCGGTCTTGGGGTAGGGGGTGCCGGAAGAAATGTCGGTGGGGGAGTCTCTGTCGGAATTCCGGTGGGACAAGCCAAAGTACAACGGGAAATTATCTTTGATTTTGTAGACAGCCAGAAAGAGCAATTGTTTTGGCAGGCCACGAGTAAAAGCAGTTTCAATGAAAAGGCAACCCCCGTAGAACGGGAAAGGAAGCTACAAGAGATTGTAGCGAAGGTATTGTCAAAATATCCGCCTAAAACGAGAAAATAAAGAATACAGCTCCATTAATAGTTGAAACCGCGTCGAAAAACAGATTCTTCAATTTATCCCTTAAGCAAATCCTTGTACTTGTTCTTGTCGCCAATTAACATCACTATTTTAAGACTAGTGGATTCAAACCCGGTATAGTTGCAGGTTCCAAGGTCGCATGAAAAAGGAACTTGTTGATCAAGACACCCTTCAAAATCATGGCCGTCAACGCATAACATTTTTGTTGAATAGGAAAAATAATCCTCCCAAAACCTCGACTAGGCCCATCAAAGAGTCCGTTTTAGTATTACCCAATCTTACCATATAGCCGATGGCGGCTTAACGCAATGTGCTATTTATTGTCCATGGGAACAAAATGAAAAAATTTTATTGACCCCAAAGACCAAGATGAATAGGCTAATAAGTATCCGTAAAACCATAAAGACTTTTACCTACATAACACATTGGTTTGGTGGTTGCTACCTTAACATAAAAAATAGGCTTCTTAGGTCAATTGGAATTATATTAATTTCAGTTCTTATAGAGATATTTCTTATTCCACACTCAATCGAACACCCTCGCTATGGCTACTGAATTCTGGGGCATACATGCTTTGGATCGTAGTAATGCCATTGCTGAAATCCCCAGCATTATTTACGCGAAGGTCATATTCAAATACAAACACACCTTTAGGCAAATAATCGAAAAAGAAATTGGTACTGGCATCCTTGGTACTCTCATAATAGCCCAAACCATCTTGCCATTTGTACTGCGATAGTACATTTATAGGTTCAAGACCAGCGGCCCGCATATCTTTCATATGCACAAACTCCATGGCGCGATCTGCCTTGAGCTCAATACGGACACGGACCAAATCACCCACCTTTACTTGGGTGGTATCGGAAATGACCGTGATTTCCTCCCCCGTTGGGGTATACCGTCTCAAGAATAACTTTTTCTTTAGTTGCAGTGGGGTTTCCGCGGAGGTGATTTTATCCAAATCCTCAAAATACTGCCAATACATAGAACCCCAAGAAATACCATCCCCCTTCTTGGTAAGTTTTACTTCGGCCATTTTGGGAACGATTTCCTTTGGGTTCCAAGATGTTTTGTAGTAGCCGGTACCTGCTTCCACCTTCACATTGTCCATTTTAGAGGACGCAATATTTTCACCACCTACCATAACGTCCACGGCTTCTGTGACTGAAAGCCAATCGCCACCTTGTAACAATAATGCATATACCGCCTCGGTAGTGGATTTGGTGGTTTTCCACTGATTGGTCTGTTTGTTTTTTAACAACCAAATCTTCATATTGTCAATGGCCTTAAGGTCATTCCCGATTTCAGAGAAGGCTTCTATCAATAAGGCCTGGGTTTCAATAGGCGCTTGGTGCCAATGCCAAGAAGGGGTATTCTCTTTCCAATACATGCCCAATTCCTCGGAATTGATGCTGTTTTCCTTCAGGGAACGCAAAACTTTATTAGCGCTTACAGCGTCATCCATTCGATATAAAACCAGGGCTAACAGTCCTTTGGCGTACAGACTTCTTTTTGTCCAATATTTTTTGGCCTGCCCCTGGTAATACTCCCTAATTTTATCGACCTCCTTCGTGGTTTTGATGTCATCAAAGAAACTACGCATATACAAATAGTGCAACTGCGTATAGCTTAGATGGTCATCATTGATGTTGGCCGCATACTTTTTCATTTGCTCATACTCCTTCACAAATTCACGGTCTAAATAATGAACAGCCTTTGTAATCATATCGCTAGACTTATCGTCTATGTTCGGGGTAACAGAAAGTTTCTTCAAATGCCCAAGTCCGATAATGATATGTTGGGTAATGAACCGGTTTTCCCTACCTCCCTTAAACCAGGCCCAAGCCCCGGTTGACATTTGGTTTTGTTCGAGTTTGTGCAGCGCATTGGCCTGTTCATTCCTCATTTTATTAAGGTCGAACAATAGGGCGATCCGTTTTTTCTGTGCGGATTCGGATTGCGCGTCACGAAGCCATGGGGTTTCTTGGATCAAAAGCGATTTCAATTCCTGGTTCTTTTCCAAATTGCTCAATAAAGCATCTGAATTCGCCCATTGGTCAAATACTTCCCGGATTTTAGGCGTGCTATTGGCAATATAACTTGCTAAGGAGTTGGCATAATACCTTGAAAATAGTTGCTCATTACAATCATAGGGATATTCCATGAGATAGGGTAAGGCTTGTACAGCATACCATGCCGGATTCGAAGTAATCTCCAAAGAAAGCTTATGATGCTTTAGAGTCCCGGAGGTATTATCCTTCAGCTTGTCTAAAACAAAGGTCTTGGTTTCATTGCCAAGAACCCACATAGGTAAGGTTTCGGTGACCAACATACGATTGGTCAAGACGGGCAATACATTTTGTTCCCCATCGCTATGGTCCCCTGCCTTGGCTATAATTTTATATTGGAGGGCTTGCACCTCGGAAGGGATTTTCAACCGCCAAGTGACTTGGGTATTGCCAAGGGAGTCAACTTTGAAAGCTTGTTGAATAGATGTTGTTTTGCGATCTTGTTGTTCTTTCTTATCATGGACTATTAAATAATCGGTCATCGATTTTCCGGTAAATACTTCGGTCAATTCTATTTGTGCAATTCCTGAAAGCGCCGCATCGGTAAGATTGGCGATTTTGGTGCTTATCATAATTTCGTCTCCTTCACGCAAAAATCTTGGTACATTGGGAATGACCATCAATTCTTTTTGGGTCACTGTCTCCATGGTGCTTATGGCATATTGTAAGGTTTTGGTATGCGCCAAGAGTTGCAATTTCCACTGGGTCAGGGCTTCCGGGGTTGTAAAACTAAAGGAGACATTCCCCTCTTTATCCGTTTGTAATTGTGGGAAGAAAAAAGCGGTTTCCTGAAGGTTTTTGCGAATTTGGACATCACCCAGATCCTCTTCCTTATTTTCTTGTTTGGATTCATCCGCTATTTCAATACCCGAGGCATTTCCGACCACATCATATTCTGCTTCGACTGCTCCATCCATACTGGCACTGTCCTCCATAATTGCCATGACGGGCATAGAAGCTGCAGTTTTCATCATTCTTCTTTCCCGGTAAAGACCGTAGCCATATCCAAAATGCAAGCCGAACCAATTGAAGCTATCATAGTACTGGGGCTTATAATGGTTCTGATACGTATTTTCATTGTATACCATGAAGGTGGTATTCCCAAAACTTTGATGGGCATTACTCTGGTAGCTGGAATAATAGGTTGGATTATAAATGGGGTGAAAGTTCCAATAATGTCCTCTAAAAGCATCCAAGGATGCATCGTACATACTGGCCAATATTTCAGCAGTTACTTTTTCACCTTTTGGCCCTTTGATTTTAAAGCTCCAAGTTTCATCGGTACCGGGTTTCAGTTTGTCCCGAAAGGTCAAGGTTTCAATATCCAAATCCGTTTTCGGATAAGGGACCACGATGGGTAACGCATTTGAAACAAAGGAATTATAGGCCGCAAAACTGTAGTTGATTGAAAATCCACCAAGGTCATCCGTGGTAATAGGGACCGTTATGGTTTTGGAATCCTTGTTCAAGTGAATCAATTGTGCATCCAAGATTTTCCGATCTTTTTCAATAGTGATGGTCACACCCAGATTTTTGGCATTTGAAAACAGTGTGATTTCCGCTGTATCACCAATAGAATAATGCTCCTTGTCGGTTTTGACGCTGAATAGCTGGTTATCGGCAAGGGTTTTGTCATTTTCACTGTAAAACGTGGTAAAGGCCACATCTGAAACAACTTGCCCAAATTTGTCCTTGGATTCCAGCTCTACACGATAGGTTCCCGAAGCCCATTTTTGACTATTGCCTAGCGTTATTTTCGTAGAGGTACCCGTATCAAAAGGCTTTTCTAAAACCAATGTTCCGTTTTTCCATTGTCTACGGTCATGTTCATTGCTAAACGCATCATGTGGAAACAGTTTTTGGAATTCTTCTTTCGTAAATCCGGAATAGTCTGGGGCTTCCCAAGGGCGACTTCTTAAAACATTGACGGGGGCGATTAATTTATAAATTTTCAACGTTCCCAAGGCAGGTACAAATTGCCCATTTAGGTTTTGGGTATTGATGGTAATGCTATTTTCTTTCTTGTCTTTATCCAGGGTTTCATTGACCACAATATTGGCCGTCATGGCATGGTAACCAACGCGCACCATCGTACTTGTGCTGTGGGTTTCCCCATTGATGTCTGTAACATCGGCGGTTACCTCATAATTGAAAATAGGTAACCCCTCCCTGTCAGCAGTTTTATCGGGAATGGCCTTAAAATAGATTTTATAGGCGCCCGAAGCATCTGTAATTGTCTCACCATGGATTATTTCTTGTGGAGTTGAATTAAAAATGGGACGGTACCAATAATACCATATTGGGTAATTCACTATTCGTTGTACACGGTAGGTAACTTTGGCATCGCTGATCGTGCTTCCGGCATAGGCCGTGGCCTTTCCATAAACTGTTATTCTATCATTGACTTGATAGGTCTCCGTTATAGGGTCAAACGAGGTTTTAAATTTAGGGCGCTTGTATTCCTCTACCGAGAAATCGGCATTTCCATTGATCTGTATTTCACTTGAACTTACCTGTAAGGCATAATTTCCGGTAAGGCCATTATTGGGTATAATAAATTCCCCGGTAAAGGAACCAAATTCATTCGTTAGAAAATCCTGTTGGGTCACTTCCTGATAATTGGCATCACGAAGGGTGACGGTAATTTTGGTATTTGCTTGTACACTTGAAATGCCATTTTGCCGGCCAATGGCGATACCCTTGAAATACAGGGGTTGTCCAGGTCGGTATATGCTACGGTCCGTGAATAAGAATGCATTGTAATTAACTTCGTGTAGTATTCTTGAATTCGCTTTTTGGTTGATATAGTAATCACCGAAATAGGCTGTATCATCACCGGCCGTAACTGTAGTCTTGACACTCGTCCATCGTTTGCTGGGTAATGGGATTTTAACTTGGCCCAAATCATCCGTAGTAAACATCTTTGTCAAGAAAGCACGGTCATAATTTTCCTGGTACGATAATACCAGTTTTGCCCCTTTCTTGGGCTGCCCATTATTTCTGTCGATAACCTGAAAAACATGCTCCGATGACGAACGGGTTTCTACAAGGGCTAAATTGGTGACTTGTATATCGGTATAGGCGAATGAACTGCTTTTCTCTTTCGGAGTGGCCAAAACGAGATACAAGCCGTTATCCAATTCAGGCAATAGGATTTCAGTACTGTGACTTTGGTAATCACCTTCATTCTTTAAGGTAGCCTCCCAAGATTTGGATACACTCAAATTCTTGATGTAAGCGAGCTTCTTAGGTTCTGGATAAAGTTTGTTCAATTTTTCTAAATCCTGGTGGGTAATATTATATGCTGAGAGCAGCAGATCGTTGTGGTTTTTATAATTTACCAGGAGACGTGACAGTCGATTAATGGGAATGAACCGTTCTGCCGTGAGTTGAAGGTCTTTTGCCAAAATGGTAGCTTTAAGATCCCTACTTTTATCAGCGGCCTTGCTTTTGGGGTATTCTTGGACTATCGAATCGCAAAGTGCGACGGCTTCTTTATGTTTCCATTGGTGTTCTGTGTTGGTTTTAGGGTTAAATCCGTTACCCCATTGGTGGAATAACGAAGCGATTTCATAGCGGTATAGAGCCGACGTTTCGTGTGGCGCCGTGCTTGCTACTGAATTTTGTAACACTTCTAAATAAAGTTGACCCTTGTTGGGAAAAATGGCATTTTCATATATAAATCCCAGTCTTTCCATATCAACAGCTACCATGGCCTCGGGATTGTCGTTGCTAGTGTGTAAACGTAATAATTCCTGGTATACCAGTAAGGCTTTGGATTGTAATGAGGTTTTGTCCGTGGTGTCTACCTTTTGTTTTATGAAACCATGGGATTCGCACAATAATTCGGGATTATCGATTTCAAATTTTTCGGCTGGCCGTGTTATGTTCGTTTCTTGGGTTTTATAAAAATCCAATGCCGAATGCGCCAAAATATCGAATAGGGTGGGACGGTACTTTTCAGAACCTTTTTGGTCAACCAGAATTTCCTTGAACGTATCGACCTTAATTTGTTGTAACGCTTTCGGATTTGCCAACGAATTTTCAAAGTGTACGTTGATTTCCTCAAAGAGTGTGGTCAAGTCCCAAGTACGAAAGTCTACCGAATCGATTTTCGTCTCCGTTTTGGTCCTATTGTAAAATTGATACCGGTTTTGCTGGAAATATTGCCAATATAGATTCGCCAAATAACCCTCCAATACATTTTTTGTTGGTGATTTAGCCTTCCCTATCTCTTCTTTGAATTCATTGATAATCTGCAATTGGGCATCCTCTTCCAAAGTCATGGCATACTTTGAAATATAAAGGAGCGACTTTACAATTTGACCGGAATTGTTTTCCTTTTTCGCTTGTTTGGATATTTTTTCTACCACAGCCATCGCAGATTTCGTGAGGGCTTCTTTTTCAAATTGCTGCACACTTTTCCATAACACTTCATACGATTCATCATTTTTTTGGGAATGTGCCATTTGGGAAAATAGGATTACGGTTATCAGGAGAAAGAGATTCTTCATATACATAAAATTAATAAACAAAAGTGTGCAAATCCTATACCAATGGCAATAATAAATGAGGGAATGGGCTGGTTGAATGAGTTATCCCTGGGGTTCTGTATTTATCCGTACGACTGTACGTATTGAACGTAAGTTTTAATTATCGGATTAACCCATTATTTCAAGGGAATAATAACATACTATAACGACTTCAACAATCCGCCATCAATAGGAATTTGGGTTCCTGTGATGTAGGAAGCTTGTTCCGAAGCCAAGAAGGTGGCCAAAAAAGCATATTCCTTGGGGTTGCCAATTCTATTCATGGGTACCTGTTGCTCCATATTGCTTCTGACCTCCTCAATGGGGATACCCAATTGTTGGGCTTTTGTGGCATTGAGGTCTTTGATGCGTTCCGTGTCAAAATATCCTGTTAGTATGCTATTCACGGTTATATGATCTGATGCAACATCCGTGGCCAAAGTTTTGGCCCAAGTGACCAAAGCCGCACGGATTGAATTGGAAAGGGCCAAATAGGATAGCGGTTCCTTTACCGAAATGGAGGCGACATTAATGATTCTGCCCCATTGATTTTTCACCATATATTCCAATGCCAATTGTGTGGTGAGTACCACACTTTTAAAAAGAACATCGAAGGCCTCCTGATAATCTGAAATCCTCATGTCCATAGCCCCACCGGCCTTGGGGCCTTGCGTATTGTTCACCAAAATATCGATATGCTGGTTCTTGAAAAATGCCGTAATCGTGTTGGTATAGACTTCAAAATCATTGAAATCGACCAAAAGATAACGGTGTTTTTGCCCATCTTGAGCTGGCATCTGCTGTAAGATGGACTTGAGTTTGGCTTCGTTCCGCGCCATGAGGGTCACATTGGCCCCACTTTCGGCCATTTGTTGGGCTATGGCCCTTCCGATGCCACGGCTACTACCTCCTATAAGGACATTCTTTCCTTTGAGTGAAATGTTCATTTTTATTTGTATTCTTTCCTAGCCGGACTAAAAACATCCATTAATTTACAAGGCGTTATTGCCTTACCGCTATGCTTTTTATGGGGCCCAATTACTACAAGATCTCCAGGTTGGTATATTTTCGTTTTACCTTCCAGGGTAAACTCAAACCGTCCTTCCAACACCTGCATAATCTGTTCGTTTTTATGGGAATGTTCAGGAACTGCGGCCCCTTTTTCAACTTCCCAAAAAGCGATAGACATATTTTCTGAATGCACCAACTTTCCATGGTAGCCTGGCATGATCTCTTTTGGCGGAATGGTGGAGAGTTTAAAATCCATACGTATGTTTATTAAGCTAAGATAAAAATAAAGTATGGGTTTTTGGAATAGTTTGTAGAGCACTTTCCTATCCTTATCTTTGCCCTATAATTCAATCTTCATGCGCATACATTTTATCGCTATTGGGGGCAGTGCCATGCACAATCTTGCCCTAGCGCTTCATCACAAAGGATATCACATCACAGGTAGTGACGATATTATCTTTGAACCTTCAAAAGGCCGGTTGGCCGCAAAAGGACTTCTGCCAGAGACTTTTGGTTGGGATCCCGAGAAAATAAATACAGGTTTGGATGCCGTCATCCTTGGGATGCATGCGAAGCCGGATAATCCCGAACTTTTAAAAGCACAAGAGCTGGGCGTTACCATATATTCCTATCCAGAGTTCTTATACGAACAATCCAAGAACAAAACACGTGTGGTTATCGGTGGCAGTCACGGCAAAACCACGATAACCTCGATGATCCTTCATATTCTCAAGTATCATAATAAATCCGTCGATTTTATGGTTGGGGCCCAATTGGAAGGATTTGAGCGAATGGTTCATTTGACCGAGGAGAATGATTTTATCGTACTTGAGGGGGATGAGTATCTTTCCTCACCTATAGATCGTAGACCGAAATTCCATTTGTATAAACCTAATATCGCATTGTTGAGTGGCATTGCGTGGGACCATATCAATGTCTTTCCAACGTATGACAACTATGTTGAACAATTCCGCATTTTTGTGGATAGTATCGTCAAAGGTGGAAGCATTACCTATAATATTGAGGATGATGAAGTCAAGAAGGTGGTTGAAGCCTCTCAAAATACCATTCGTAAATTTCCATATACCACCCCGGAATATAAAGTAGTAGATGGGCAAACGCTTTTGGAAACCCCTGAAGGGCCTATGCCCATTTCCATTTTCGGACAGCATAATCTAAGTAATTTGGCGGGCGCCAAATGGATATGCCAGAATATGGGTGTTGACGAAGATGATTTTTATGAGGCTATTGCTACCTTTTCCGGTGCCTCAAAACGTTTAGAGAAAATTGCGGAGACCAAGTCGGCCGTTGTATATAAGGATTTTGCGCATTCGCCCAGTAAGGTGTCGGCTACGACCAATGCTGTAAAAGAGCAATATCCGGATAGAAAGGTACTCGCCTGTTTGGAATTGCATACCTATAGCAGTTTCAATGCGGATTTTTTAAAAGGATACAAGGGGGCATTGGATGCAGCCGATGAGGCCGTTGTATTCTATTTGCCTGAATCTGTTAAGATTAAAAAACTAAAAGAGGTAAGCCCTGAGCAGATTATGGAGGCTTTTGAACGCACAGATCTAAAGGTATTTACCAAAGCTAGTGAATTCAAGGATTTTGTTTTCGACCAGGATTATGGTAATTCAGTGTTGCTACTTATGAGCTCTGGAAATTACGGCGGGCTTGATCTACAGGCGGTAAAAGGTTTGATCGAGGCAAAATAGGGCAGGCATTTAGTATACTGGTGCTGTCATTCATGTAATCTGACCGATATCCTTTGAAATTCTTATCATAAGAAGATTGCCTTTGATCATAAAAATGATTTGTTCTTTACAATAAAAATAATTGTTGATTATCTTTATTGCATGCAAGAAAAAACACCCTCATTTTCCATAAAACATTGGTCAGATGATGACAAGCCGAGGGAAAAAATGGTCCGCAAGGGTAAATCGATATTATCGGATGCCGAGTTGATCGCCATTTTAATTGGTTCTGGAAGCAGAAATGAAAGTGCGGTTGAACTATCAAAGCGAATTTTGGCATCAGTGAACAATAATCTGAATGAACTAGGTAAGCTCTCTATAAAACAATTGATGCAGTTTAAAGGTATTGGTGAGGCCAAGGCGGTAACCATTGCCGCAGCCCTGGAAATAGGTCGGAGAAGGAGGGGTGAAGAGGCACAAAAAATAACCAAGATAGGAAGTAGCAAGGATGCTTTTGAGTTATTACAGCCCAAAATGGGCGAATTGCCCCATGAGGAATTTTGGATTGTATATTTGAACAATTCGAACAACGTTATGCATACTTCCCAGTTAAGCAAAGGGGGTATTACCGGTACCTTGGTCGATGTTCGTTTGGTCATGAAACAAGCCCTGGAGTTGGGGGCCGTTGCCCTCATATTGGCGCACAACCATCCTTCTGGGGGGTTAAAACCCAGCAGTGCCGATAAACAGCTTACCCAAAAACTTCAGAAGGCTGGTATTGCTTTGGATATAAAAATATTGGATCATTTGATCATTACCCAAAAGGATTACTTTAGTTTTGCTGATCGATCTATTTTATAAACCCACTTTTCAACGCAAAGATGTTACTGATATACACGCATAAAATAACACCACGGTTTAGTTACATTATGCGACAAGTATTTACCAGGATCTTAGGAATAGAAGTGTCATTCACCACCAAAGTCGAGGACTTTATTAAACACTCGGGCGCGAAGATAACCTATACGAAACAACCCTTGCAAAATGAGTTTTTCGTGCGAAGCAATGATCTGCTTTTTGAGTCTGGTATAAATGATATTCAAATCAATATAATGGATTGGGAGGGGGTACCCTGTTTTTTTACGACGAGCGAGAATAGTGCCTTACCTTACGATATTTTCTCAGCCAGTTTTTATTTGCTTTCAAGATATGAGGAATATCTTCCGCATGTAAAGGACATACACGGTAGGTTTTCCCCAAAGGACAGTATTGCCTACCAGAATAATTTCCTGGCACTGCCTGTGGTCGATATTTGGGCCAACAAATTATTGGATAGGCTACTGGAACGTTTCCCGGATATGAAAGTAAAAAAACCGGTCTACAGTTACATTTCAATAATAGATGTGACCTCATCGCATTGTTATGCACATCGAGGGTTTACACGTAGTTTAGCCGGTTTTCTGCTAGATTTGGTCAAGTTTAGGATAAAACGATTGTTCGAACGGGTTGTGGTATGGTTCAATCCCAGTAAGGACCCCTATGACAATTTCGAATTTTTAATTCAAAAAAGGAAGGAATATAATTTAAACTGCATATTCTTTTTTCAGTTAGCCTCTTATTCCACCTATGATAAAAATTTATCCCCAAACAATAACAATTTCCGTTTTTTGATAAAAACGATTGCGGATTACTGCAAAGTCTCCTTGGCAGCGTCTTATAGTTCGTTCAATGATGTTGAATTATTGAGAAAAGAGAAAAAGAATTTGGCGGATGTGATCAATAGGCAAGTGGAATACTCTAGAATGCGATACAATAGGGTCGATGTTCCCCAAACCTATCGAAATTTGGTCGATGCGGAGTTTACCGATGATTTTACCATGGGCTATACCCATGAAATAGGATTTAGGGCAGGCACGTCATTTCCATTTTATTTGTACGATATCAATATGGAACTGCAACAGCCCATACGGGTCCATTCTTTTGCCTTTCACGACTATGCGTTGCATGAAGAAACCTCCTTGGATGCTATTTTAGGGAAAGTAAGATCATTATACCAAGAGGTGAAAAAAGTAAATGGGGAGTTTATATCCGTTTTTTCGAACGAACTTTTGGGTACCGACCATCCTTTGGATTGGAAAGAAACTTATGAAGCAATCATAAAGAATTACCATGTATAGCGAGAGGATTTCAGACGTTTTCTTTGATTTGGACCATACTCTATGGGATTTTGAAAAGAACTCCGCGCTTACTTTTGAAAGAATATTGAAAGTGCATCGGATTGAAGTGGATCTAGATGACTTTCTTGAAATCTATATTCCCATTAATCTGGCTTTCTGGAAAATGTATCGCGAAGACAAAATCACCAAAACAGAATTGCGATACCAGCGTTTGAGAATCGTCTTCGATGAATTGAAATATCGAGTTTCCGACGAGATGATCAATCAACTCTCTATCGATTACATCAAGTACCTATCCTCGTATAACCATCTATTTCCGAATGCCGTAGAGGTATTGGATTACCTAAAACCAAAATATAAACTACATATCATCACCAATGGTTTTCAGGAAGTACAGGAAAAGAAACTGTTGAACGCCAATATTCGTTATTATTTTGATCATATCGTCAATTCTGAAATGGCCGGGGTCAAAAAACCGAACCCTCTTATTTTCGAATTGGCCCTGCATAGGGCGAATATCACTTCGGATAGAGCAATTATGATCGGTGATAGTTTAGAAGCCGATATTCTTGGGGCCAAGGCTGTGGGCTTCCAGACCCTGCACTTTAATGTTCATAACGATCCCGACCACGAATTTTGTCATATGATTCACGATTTAAGTGAAATAAAAAGCTTTTTGTAGAGTTATACATAGTATAACATGAGATCCTTTTGTCGATTATAAGGTTATATGCAATGAAAAAGTTAGGCCTATATCTGTTGACTTCAATTACGTCCCTATTCCTTTTTTCCTGTATTGAGGAACAAGATTTCAATCAATACGATGATCTTAGCGTAACCCCAATCTATGAGGCAAGCGTTTTGTATGTAGAGGTTCCTGAATATACGATCAATGAAATAACGGGACCGAACACCTATTCCCAAAATTTTAATTTTGATGCATTTAGCGAGGACGTTTTTGCCGATAGGGTGTTAGAAGGCGTCCTGAAGTATGAGGTTGAAAACACAACAAGCAAACCGCTTGATATCGAAATTCAATTTTTAGATGAAGGGGGAACGGTTTTAGATACCGAGCAGTTTCAACTTGATCCTGAACCTACGGGCATTATAGTTAGGGAAATCGCCTATGGCCCTGCTGGCCGCAATATAAATATCATCAAAAATACCTCAAGTATTTCAGTGACTGCTACAAATAACGGGGATAATACCAGTACTTCATCCCAATCCGATCCCATGGTCACCCTAAAGAGTAGTGGTAAATTCATGGTCCGCATAAAATGATAGCAAGAAAGATTATAGTTGCAACCATTTTATGGGCTGGCCTATCTATGCATGCCCAGAACAAACAGCTATTATACGATTTCAGTGAGATACCCCAGGCTTTAATGGTCAATCCCGGTATGGAGACCGATTTTAGTTGGTATGCAGGGATTCCGGCACTATCAGGGATATCGTTCCAAGCTGGGTCTAGCGGTATTTCGGTCAATGATATTTTCGCAAATGATGGACTTGATATTAATGACAAGGTTCGTGATAGGTCCATTAATGGGATGACTATAAGGGATGAATTAAGTGGAACCTACCAAGTGGAATTGATCAATGGGGGTTTTAGAGGTAAGGACCCAAGCATTTTCTATTCTTTTGGATTATATAATGAAGGTGATGCTATTGGCTATTGGTTCCGGGATTACGCAATTTTGGCCTATGAAGGGAATGCAGACAGACTTAATGAGCGTTTTGATTTGAGTCATTTGAAGACCCGGGGCGAAATGCTCAATGTTTTCCATTTCGGGATAAACAAGAAAATGAACAGCGATTTGATCCTTGGGGCAAGGGGTAAGATATATTCCAGCATATTCGATTTCAATTCGACCCAAAACAAGGGCTTTTTTGTCACTACTGAAGGTCAAAACAACCTTCTTGCCAGTACCCTTGATGCGGATTTACTAGTGAGGACCTCTGGTGGAAATGCTATTGAAAAAGCCATCGATGATGAAACCATTCCCGGAACACTGATCAAGCGGGGTCTTTTTGGTGGTAATTTGGGGCTGGGTGTTGATTTGGGCTTCACGTATTATCTAAATTCCCAGACGGTTTTGACCGGTAGTTTATTGGATTTAGGTTTCATATATCATGCAAACGACATCGAAAACTTTGCGTTACAAGGCAATGCCACGATAGAGGGTATGGAAATTATCTTACCGGATGCCTTATCGGATCCTAACCAGGATTTTTGGCAAAACCTGGTTGATGACATAGAGTCATTTATCCCATTTGAAGAAACTACAAAGAGCTATATCACCTTTAGGCCAACAAAATTATACGGATCTTTGCGTTATAATTTTGGGGAACCCCATCAGGGACCCGCCCTATGTGACTGCGATTATAGTAATGCGGGTACGAGTCATAGTGTGGTCAAATATCGAAATAGTGTTGGGGGTCAGCTTTATGTAATCAATAGGCCAAGAGGTCCGCAAAGTGCAATTACGGCATTTTATCAGAGAAGGTTCGGGAATTTCATGGCTATAAAGGCCACTTATACCGCCGATAAATTTACGCTGACCAATATTGGACTGGGGGCAAGTTTTCAAGCTGGGCCCGTTAATTTCTATCTAATGGCCGATAATCTACTCGGTTATAGCAACCTGGCAGCCAGTAAGTATGCGTCTTTTCAATTTGGATTAAATATCATATCTTGGGGAAAGAATTGATATATCGTGATAATAAAAAAACTTTTAGTATTTCTGCTTCTGTTTAGTTTGGTCAAAGGGTATTCACAACAAAACCTCAATGCATATAAGTATGTAATCGTACCAAAGAAATTCGATGCCTTTAAAAAAGAGAATCAATATAAGACCAGTACCTTGGTTAAATTTTTGTTCACCAAGAACGGGTTTAATGCGGTGTATGATGATGCCTTACCCGAGGATTTGGAGAATAACCGATGCTTGGGGGTTTTGGTTTCAGTGATAGACGAGTCGTCGATGTTTACGACAAAAACAGCACTCGAATTAAAGGATTGCTTTTCAAAAAAAGTGTTGACCACGATTATGGGAAGCAGTAAGGAAAAAGGGTATGAAAGTGCGTATAGAGAGGCATTGACCGAGGCTTTTACCACAATAAAGGCTTTGGGTTATCAGTATTCCCCACCTGAAAAGGGGCAAGTCGCGATAACAGAAAATATAGCACCCATGGAAGAAAATAAGCATCCCAAGAACAAACCGGATCGGGCCGTGGTGAAACAGGAAGCAACTCCAGAAAAGCAATTGTATAAGAGTGTTGAACCTGTTGCCTCCGAAATTAAAAAATCAGAGCCGGTGGTAAAAGAAACGTCGGCTGGTATACAAAAAGATGGGAACATACTTTACGCCCAAGAAATACCTGATGGATATCAATTGGTGGACAGTACCCCTAGAATTAAACTAAAGCTCTATCGTACTTCAATGCCCGATGTTTTTACGGTTAAATATGAAAAGGATAATGGGGTGGTGTTCAAGAAAGACGGAAAATGGTATTTGGAATATTATTTTGGGGGGCAATTAGTGACGGAAGAATTGAATATTAAATTCTAAAGTTCATATTTACCTTTCCAACGTTTTTTTAAAAACTCGCTAATAGCATTTTCACGCTGGTTTTTACCAGGTTTGTAAAAACTGGTCCCACTGAGTTCTTCCGGTAAAAATTCCTCATCGATGAAGTTGTCTGTATAGTCATGGGCATATTTATAATCCTTGCCATAGCCGAGGTCCTTCATCAACTTGGTAGGTGCATTTCTTAAGGGTAAGGGAACCGATAAATCCCCAGTCTGCCTTACGGCCTGTTGGGCCTTGCCGATAGCCATATAGCTGGCATTGCTTTTTGCTGAAGTGGCAAGATATATAGCACATTGGCTTAGAATAATACGGGCTTCAGGGTACCCTATTGTCGTAACGGCTTGAAACGCATTATTGGCTATGACCAAAGCCGTAGGATTGGCCAATCCAATATCCTCTGAGGCAGAGATCAACATGCGGCGTGCTATGAATTTTAGGTCTTCACCGCCTTCGATCATTCGGGCTAACCAATAGACTGCCCCATTGGGATCACTTCCCCGAATAGATTTTATAAAGGCCGATATGATATCATAATGTTGTTCGCCGGTCTTATCGTATAAAACCGTGTTCTTTTGAACCTTCCCCATAACCAATTCATTGGTAATCGTGATCGTATCGGTTTCCTCTGAATTCACAACCAGTTCAAAGATGTTAAGGAGTTTTCTTCCATCACCGCCCGAAAGCCGCAATAGCGCTTCGCTTTCTTTCAGTTTTATTTTCTTGGTTTTTAGATAGTCGTCTTTGATCATGGCCCTGGCAAGAAGCGCTTCGAGGTCCTCCTTGCCAAAGGGATTCAAAACATATACTTGACAACGTGACAATAATGCGGGAATCACTTCAAAACTGGGATTTTCAGTGGTTGCCCCTATTAGGGTAACCCAACCTTTTTCAACGGCTCCCAGCAATGAATCTTGTTGTGATTTACTGAAGCGATGTATTTCGTCAATAAATAAAATCGGATTTTTCGCAGTGAACAGTCCCCCACTTTGTTTGGCCTTGTCAATAACGTCCCGTATGTCCTTGACGCCACTATTTATGGCGCTCAGAGAGTAAAATGGTCTTTCGCTTTCTTTCGCTATTATATGGGCAAGGGTCGTTTTACCTGTTCCGGGGGGTCCCCAAAATATAAGGGATGGAATAATGCCTTTTTTTATTTGATGGGTCAACGAACCTTGTTCCCCCACCAAATGGTGTTGGCTTATGTAATCTTCCAGCGTTTTGGGGCGTACCCGTTCTGCAAGTGGTTCGTTCATACCGTAAAAATACTATAATTCTGTTGATGACAATTTATCAGGTTTTACATTTATGGCGGAATTATTGATTGGAAAACCATTAATTTTAAGGGATGTCTGAGCACCACTATTTCAAATTTTCCAATGCGGTCGTCATTGCCCCACTTGGGGCGATGCTCTGCATATGGACCGTTTTCTGGATAGAACTTCAGTTTCATGTCAACCTGAATCAATATGGGGTGTTTCCTAGGACATTTTCTGGATTACGGGGTGTGGTTTTTAGTCCGTTCATTCATGGCTCCGTGGAACATTTGTATAACAATACCATTCCCTTGGCCATACTCATGGCCTCTTTATTCTATTTCTATCGAAAGATAGCCCTTAAAGTGCTGTTTTGGGGCGTTCTCCTGTCTGGTTTGCTCACCTGGGGCATAGGAAGACCATCGTACCATATTGGAGCGAGTGGGGTCATCTATGTTCTTGCTAGTTTTGTTTTTTTTAAGGGGATTTTCACCAAATATTATCGGTTGGTCGCACTCTCACTTATCGTGGTGTTCATTTATGGAAGTTTGCTATGGTATATTTTCCCTATAAAAGACGACATATCCTGGGAGGGGCATTTAGGCGGATTTGTTACGGGCCTTTTACTGGCGATTTTAATGGAAGCCAAGATACCTTCGCCTAAAAAATTTGCTTGGGAACATGACGATTACAATGAGGAAGAGGACGAATTCTTAAAACAGTTTGATAAGGATGGGAATTTTATCGAAACAAGACCTGAAGACATTGCGCAGGCAGAAGAACCCACACAGATTATCTATCATTACCGGGCAAGGGATAAAAAGCAACCGGGAGACACGAACAAAGAAACAAAAGATTAGAACCAGTCAAGCTTGAAATAAGGAAAACTTTTACCTCCTTCACTTTTCCCTCTTTACCTCATTTACTTTTTCCCTCTTTCCCTCTTTCCCACTTCAACTTCAGAAACCAGAAACCAGAAACCAGAAACTTTGAACTTTAAAGCTACATCCGTTGCCTAACCACTTCGTATAAAAATACCCCACAGGCCACTGAGACATTCAAAGATCCTATCTCGCCCAACATAGGAAGTTTAGCCGTATGGTCAGCTGCTTTTATGACCGAGGGGGAAACCCCTTTATCTTCAGCACCCATAACTATGGCGCAAGGTTCGTTAAAAGCAAGGTCATAAATGTTAGTGTTCGTCTTTTCGGTAGCAACGGTAACCGAAATGCCCGATGCCTGAAGATAAAACACGGCATCTTTTATATGGTCTACTTTCGCAATCGGTACCTTGAAGGCAGCTCCGGCCGAGGTTTTGATGGTATCGGCAGTTACTGGGGCTGCGCCTTTTTTTTGAATGATGATACCATCGACACCAGTACATTCCGCGGTCCTTATAATGGCCCCAAAATTACGGACATCCGAAAGTTGGTCCAAGAGAAGGAACAATGGATTTTTTTTGTTTTCGATCACTTGTTCCACTAAGGTTTCAAGGGTGTAAAAGCTGATAGGGGAGATGTTGGCAATAACCCCCTGATGGTTGTTTTTGGTTAACCTGTTTAATTTTTCGGGCGGGACATAAGATGCATTGATGCCCTTTTTACGGATCAATCCTTCCAATTCCCTGGATAAATCGCCTTTTAGCCCTTTCTGGATAAATACCTTGTCTATGGCCTCACCCGCATTGATCGCTTCTATGACGGCTCTAAGACCATAAATTTGGGTCGGTTTTTCCATAAGGGAGAATGGGTTTAAGAATGTGTTATAGGGTTTTCGGGCTTAAAATTAATCAATTAATCCCGACGATTAGGCTTACTTCTATTTATAAATGTCCTTAAAATGATTTAAGGGCATTTTTATTTTAGAGTTATACTCGGTAAAAGGAATTAGGAATTCAAGGTTTATATTTTACAGCCATAAGAAGTTTGAAAGATGACCATACAAGATTACTACTATTAATAAAGTAATTATTTGGGAGGCCTGTAAAGAATGCAATATTGGTCTAATTTTATAGAAAGCCATCTTTAAGGGTAATAGCCAAAAATAGGGGTAAGGATAGTTTTTGTCTACAGGAAAGTTGTCGATTTAATTGGTTGTCGATTTAATTGAATGAGGTCATACCATAGAAAAAGGGGCACTAAATTAAATTAATGCCCCTTTGGTCTTTGATTAGATTATGTATTTCAACAATACGGTAAAATTTAATTCATGGTAAAGGTACCTCCTAATGTAGGGGAAGCCAAATATGTTGGGAAATATGTAGCAGCAAGACCTGTGTCATCACCTGGATAGTAAATATCATAGTCTATGATCATGACGGGTTTGCCATCACAATTCTCCCACTTTCCGGTACCTTCGATTTCATAGTCGTAAGGCGCACCTTCGTATGTAGTGGTATATATATACTGTCTTGGGATGGTAATCCCACCATTTCCGGCAATTTCCGCTGAAATGGGGACACTCGTTGTAACAGCTTCGGCCCAGAAATTTTCAATAAAATTCACTCCTAAGCCCGAAATCAGTAGATTCTCGGCATCTAATACTGCGGTAATAGGATCAGGGTAACCGTTAAGGTCAATAGTAGCTGTATATGAGCCGACTAAATCAACCGTACCATTTTCTAAAGGACAAAATTCTATACGTAACAAGCTATAATTTAATTGAAGGCCAGCCGTTGCCGAGTTGGCACCTGCATCTAAATTCAAAATTAAATCCACTACTTCACCTACCGGCATCAATTCTGTATTAGTGGTTAGCGTAACCGACCCACCTGCAGAACCAGCAGGTATAGTAATTGCTGAGGCTGACAAGTTATACATACTTTCATCTATTGTTGATGCGGGATCAAGGGTTAGGTTAACTGTAATATCCTGGGCCTGTGGCAATCCAAGTATATTCACAATGACCGTAGTTTCAATATCTATTAAATCGCCAGATTCTGTAACTCCAGATTCCAGACTTTTAGAAGCATCCTTAAACTGCACATAATAGGTGGCATTAGGATCAGGGCTATTGGATAGCTCAGAAAAAGCGTCGTTATCCCAATCACACGATACAAGGAGAACCCCTGACAGTGCTATATATGTTAAACGTTTGAATATATTTTTCATCATTTTTATAGTTTTAAAAGATTATTGGTCCCACCAAACTTTGGTTAATAAGGTAACAGCAGGTACATTCTGCGTATTATAATCCAACTCGCCTTGTGGGTAAGGAAATCTTCGTGGGATTTCACTAACTACTGCATCTGGCGCTAGCGTAAGGCTAGGAAGACCGGTTCTTCTATAATCGGCATACGGTTGGTTGGTGCCCGCCCCATCGATGTATTTTTGGGTCATTAGTTTCTCCAAGGTTACAGGATCACCATTGATGTTCGCATCTAACCAAGCCGTATTGGCTTCCCCGGTTATCCGTAATACTGAAGCAGCTACTGCCGCTTCATAGGCTTCTTGAGCTCCTGCTTGCCCAAGGCCCAATCTAGCCTCCGCTTCGATGAATTTCAATTCTGAATAGGTCATCAATTTAGCCGAAGCATCAAAAGCTGCAAGGTTTGGTCCAGGAAAGGAGGCATCACTATTTTGAGATCTAAGGGCACTTCCCGAATAATTACCATCGGCATCCTCTTCGGCATAAAAAGGCAATCTGGGATCGTCAGTGGCCAACAACAAGTCGATAAGATTGGCGCCCATTCTGATATCCGTTCGCTGCTCCATAAATTGGAATATAGGATTTTTATTCTGATCTTCAAAAGGAACTAGAAAATCATCGTCATTGGACGTAAACCCATTGGCAACGGCTGCTAAAGCCGCAGAATAAGCCGCATTGCCATTACGTTTAGTTTGCTGAATGGCGTGTCGGGCCTTAATTGAGCTGGCCGCTTTTTTCCATTTGTCCAAATCCCCATCATAAATTACATCCCCAGATACATCAATAACGTTGTTGGTACTGTTTAAATTACCAATCGCCTGATCTAAAAGGGTATTGATCGATCCATAAAGGGATTCCTGTCCGTCATAAACGGGGCTCAAGATATTTTCCCCACCTTTGAATGCTTCTGTAAAGGGCATATCGCCGAATAAATCGGTACCTATACCCAAAGAAGTTGCCAAAAGTACCTGGGCAATACCGGCAAAATGCGGTGATTCCAGGCCTTCATCATCAGCTTTATCAATGATGATGGTACTGTTAATCATCATTTCAGTATACATGTTCGTCCATAAATTGTTTACATCGGAAGAGACCAATTGGTACCTTCCTTCTGTAAAGGATTGACGATCGACACCTTCAAAAATCTGCATCCATATATTATTGGTGCGAACCGAGTTATTACCGACTAGGTTGTATCCCATGGATTGTTGTATCCCAGGAAGTATTAAACCCATGGGCACATTTGCGGGTTTGTCCGGATCGATGTTGATGTCCGAATCGGTCCACTTCTCGCAAGATATGGTGAAAACAAGTACTGACAATATTAGTGCCAGACCTTTATATGTTATATTTCTATTTTTTTTCATGATCTATTTTTTTTAAAATGTCAATTTAAGGCCTAAGGTATAGCTCCTAGTACCAGGACTATTGAAATAATCCATACCCTGGGCGTTGGTGGCACCTCCTAAGTTCGTCTCAGGATCGATACCTGAGTAAGGGGTATCTATCCAAAGGTTTCTACCTGAGAAGTATATTTGTCCTCCTTTTATCGTTTTTCCTTTTCCAATTTCTGGTAAATTATAAGCGAACGTCAAATCTCGTAGTCGTACCCAATCCGCAGGCTCCATGGCCGCGGAAGAAGGGCCACCTCCAAAGTTACTTCCTTGTCCTTGGAACCAATCTTGGTCCTGGACTACAGGAGTGACGTTTGGAACACCACTGGAAATAATTTCACCATCAGGACCAATATGTCCGTAAACGCCATCCATTACCACCAAGTTCTCAGCGGGGGTAGTATCAAAATTGATGCTACCATCAGCATTGTAATACACTTCACGGTTGACAGTACGCTCAGACACACCGAAGAAATTCATGGCAAAAGCGGTACCATTGTACATTACGCCACCTTTCTTCACATCGATCAAGAAAGATAAGGATAGATTCTTATAAGTAAGGGTATTGGTCATGTTGGCGGTCCAATCCGGGTTAAAGTTCCCAATAGGCACCAAACCTTGAGCGGTATTGGTCATTGGATAACCGTCCCTATAACTATCCGTAGGATCATCATTGATTAGAATGTTTCCACTGGCATCCCTATACCAATCTTCCCCAAAGATACTTCGGTATTCCTCCCCTACAACGGCCCGAACCTGGGGCGTGGTAAATCCACCAAGGAAAATGTTGTCAACACCCTCTGCCAACTCGGTTACGATATTGGTAAATTGGGTGAAATTCGCAAGAAATTCCCAAGAGAAGTTCTCTGTTTTTATGGGACTTGCATTTAAGCTTATCTCAATACCTTTAGATTCCATAGAGGCCGCATTCAAGAACACGGAGTTAAACCCGGAAGATGCCGCAATAGGAACTGGCATTAACAGGTCGGTATTGGTGTTGTTGAAATAGGTAAAATCAATACCCAACCTACTTTTGAAAAAGCGAAGATCAGCACCAACCTCCCACGTATCTTGGGTCTCGTGTTTCAAATCTGAATTTCCTAAATCATCATCAACAAAAAATCCAGTTTGGCCTTGATATGGGAATTGATAGGCTATATTATCATTGTTGCCAGTCCATCCATCAGCCCCGTTGGCTGCTTCAAAATAGTTGCTTGTGCTGTATACTGGCGCAATGTTTGCCGTACGTGCGGCAGAGGCCCTTAATTTACCAAAACTAAAGAAGTCGCTCTTTAACCCTTCGATCTCAGAAAAGACAAACCCCAAACTAGCAGATGGATAAAAAGCTGATTTGTTCTGTTGTGGCATAGTCGTTGCCCAGTCATTTCTTCCTGTAACGCCTAAGAAGATCATATCATCAAAAGATAATTGAAGGTCAGCAAAAACAGCGGAAGTCCTTAAATTTGCCGTTCCGGTTTGGGTGGTATTGGCACTTGAGTTGTTCAACTGATAATAATCAGGGATTTCCAAACCACTGGCATCACCGAATAAAGCTTTGTTGTAATCCGAAAAGAAGTTATTCCCCAAGGTGAGGCTCATATTCAGTTTGTTCGAAATGTCCTTTCTATAGGTTAACAACAAATCAGAATTAAATATACTTTGAAATTCCATCTGTTCCTTTAAATACCCTGCAGGGAGATTATTAGACCCTATTTTGAATTGATCGGTAAACTTGGTACTGTACCAATCGATACCGGTATTATAATTCAAACTCAATTCATCGGTGAACTGCACACTTAGGTTGATATTGCCCGTAAAACGGTTTACATCTTCTTTATACGCAATATTGTTCGCTACCCAATATGGGTTATCGTACCCGCCACCGTTTCTATAGTTACGTTGCGTACCATCGGGAAATTCATACCCGGCGCTGTTATCAAAGGTAGTGGCTGTTCTTAAAAGCCCCAACATGATCCCAGATGTGTTGGATCCTTTTTGGATCTGTACGGCCCTAGAATTCGTGTAGGCCATATTTGCCCCAAAAGTGATTGCGTCAGAAATTTTGGTGGATGCGTTCAAACGCAATGTGGTTCTTCCATATTGGTTGTTAGGTATAACACCCGTCTGCTCCAAATTGGATAGGGAAAAGAAATAGTCCCCTTGTTCAGAACCATTACTGATGCTGAAACGGTTGTTCAATTGGTATCCATTTTGGAAAAATTCGTACGGATCGTAGTACCTCGCTGGGTTCCCGTTTCCTGTTCCCTTAGGAACCAATCTACCATTGGGGTCCCATTGGTAGCTAGTATCACCATCATATTCCAAACTGGAGATTTCAGGTCCCCATGACCTTCTATCACCACTTATCCACGTTGAATTATTTCCTTGGGCATATTTCTTTTGCCGTGCTGGAGTTTGCGATATCTGATCAACACCTATAGAGGTGTGGAACTCGATTTTTCGTTGTGTCAAGTTCTTACCGGATTTTGTGGTGATGATAATCGCACCGTTTGCGGCACGTACCCCATAAAGTGCTGTTGCAGCACCCCCTTTTAATACGGATAGGGTAGCAATGTCGTCAGGGTTGATATCAATACTCCTGTTCGAAGTATTCACCCCACCGGTTCCACTGTCCCCACCACCTGTATCAATGGGCTGGCCATTGACCACAAACAAAGGTTGGTTGTTTCCGGTGATAGAGGCTGAACCCCTAATGGTAATATAAGGTAGAAGCACCGGCTTCACCCGAAGCATTTACAATCTGCACACCCGATGTCGCACCGTTCAATGAATTCACAAGGTCGGCATTTGGTTTTACACTGATCGCTTCCGCTTCCACACTCTGCACGTTATAACCAAGACCTTTTTCACTCCTGGTTATACCTACTGCTGTAACGACAACTTCGTCAAGAGCCTGGGCATCTTCTTCCATTTGTACATTGATACTGTTGTCGGCTCCAATCGTTCGACGGACCTCCTTTTGACCAATGTAGGTAAACATTAGGGTCTGACCTTCTGATGCTTTGATAGAGTAATTCCCATCAAAATCGGTCTGAGTACCATTAGTTGTACCTACTACAACGATATTCACTCCAGGAAGGGGTAGACCACTTTGGTCCGTAACCATACCGGATATCGTTTTCTCTTGTGCAAACGTAATGTGCACAACAAACGCCAATAATAGCGTCAGGATTCCACTTAAATTTGTTCTCATTTTTAAATTATTTGAATTAGCTAAGCGCAAAAATCACAATTTAGCGTTAATAATCCAAGTTTATTTTAATAAAACTTTAAGAGTTCATTTGAATAATACAACTTTCTTGATTCTTTTTGTGGTAAATTATGGATAATGCAATGGAATTGGCTATTAATGAAAAATTGGCAACAAACACCTTATTTGGGAAACGAAAACGAAATAAAATTGGATATAATGGTATATTTTTAATCATTCTTCAATTTAAGCATTACAATAATGGGTATTGGGAGCGATTTGTGGTTGTTTTTTAGGTGTGTGTAAAAAAAGTTTAAAATTAATCTTTAGGGATTTGAATTATAATGAAATATTGCTACATTTGCCAGCCCTTAAACAAGGGGTACAATTTTTATACATTAATATATAGTATGCCAACAATTTCACAATTAGTACGAAAAGGAAGGGCCACGATTACCAAGAAGAGTAAATCGGCTGCTTTGGATTCGTGTCCTCAAAGGAGGGGTGTATGTACAAGGGTATATACAACAACTCCCAAGAAACCAAACTCAGCCATGCGTAAAGTGGCCAGGGTGAGGTTGACCAATGGAAAGGAAGTGAATGCCTATATTCCAGGAGAGGGACACAATTTACAAGAGCACTCGATAGTATTGGTAAGGGGCGGAAGAGTAAAGGATTTGCCAGGAGTTAGATATCATATTGTCAGAGGGGCTTTGGATACTGCCGGTGTTGCAGGCCGAACCCAACGTAGATCGAAATATGGAGCAAAACGACCTAAGAAGTAATCAAAACTTTTTTTAAAAGACAGTAATGAGAAAAAGACAGGCAAAAAAAAGACCACTTTTACCGGATCCTAGGTTTAACGACCAGTTGGTGACCCGTTTTGTGAACATGATGATGTGGGATGGTAAGAAATCAGTGGCATTCAGTGTATTCTATGATGCTATAGATATTGTAGAGGAAAAGAAAACGGATGAGGAAAAAACGGCATTGGAGTTGTGGAAAGATGCGCTTTCCAATGTTATGCCCCATGTTGAGGTAAGAAGTAGAAGGGTTGGTGGAGCCACCTTTCAAATCCCGATGCAGATTCGACCCGATAGAAAGATATCCACAGCGATGAAATGGCTTATCAGTTTTGCGCGCAAGCGAAATGAAAAGGGGATGGCCCAGAAATTGGCCGGTGAGATATTAGCGGCTTCAAAAGAAGAAGGTGCTGCCGTTAAGCGAAGAGTGGATACCCACAAAATGGCGGAGGCAAACAAAGCATTTTCCCACTTTAGATTTTAATCAGAAATGGCAAGAGATTTAAAATATACTAGAAATATAGGTATAGCAGCACATATTGATGCTGGAAAAACGACGACGACCGAACGTATATTGTTTTATACTGGGGTCAGTCATAAAATAGGCGAGGTTCACGATGGTGCCGCCACAATGGATTGGATGGAGCAGGAGCAAGAGCGTGGAATTACCATTACTTCCGCCGCTACTACTTGTACATGGAGGTTTCCAATGAAAAATGGGCAGGTTATTGACGAGACCATGCCATACCATTTCAATATTATCGATACCCCTGGGCACGTAGATTTTACCGTTGAGGTAAACCGGTCATTGCGGGTTTTAGATGGTTTGGTGTTCTTGTTTAGTGCGGTTGATGGCGTAGAGCCACAATCAGAGACGAACTGGAGACTTGCTGATAACTATAAGGTACCGCGAATAGGTTTCGTAAATAAGATGGATCGCCAAGGAGCGAACTTTCTGATGGTTTGCAAGCAGGTTAAGGAAATGTTGGGTTCCAATGCGGTTCCTATCGTTTTGCCTATTGGTGATGAGGCCGATTTTAAAGGTATCGTTGATTTGGCAAAAAACAGGGCAATTGTATGGCATGAAGAAGGTTTCGGTGCCACTTTTGACGTTATTGACATTCCTGAAGAAATGAAAGCCGAAGTAAGGGAGTATAGAGCTGCTTTAATTGAGGCTGTTGCTGAGTATGATGAGCAGTTGATGGAAAAATTCTTTGAAGATGAAGATTCCATTACCGAAGACGAAGTGCACGCTGCCCTAAGGGCTGCGGTTATGGATAGGGCTATCATTCCTATGATTTGCGGTTCTTCCTTTAAGAATAAAGGGGTACAGTTTTTATTGGATGCGGTATGTAGATATTTACCTTCCCCTATAGATAAGGATGCGATTGTTGGTATTGATCCCGATACAGGTGAGAAGATCAGCAGAAAACCAGATGTTAAGGAGCCTTTTGCTGCCTTGGCATTTAAGATTGCTACCGATCCTTTTGTAGGTCGCTTGGCATTCTTTAGGACCTATTCGGGTCGTTTGGATGCCGGTTCTTATATTTTGAACAATCGTTCAGGTAAAAAAGAACGTATCTCACGGATCTATCAAATGCACTCGAACAAGCAAAACGCTATCGATTATATAGAAGCTGGTGATATTGGAGCTGCTGTAGGATTTAAGGATATTAAGACCGGGGATACGATGTCGGCTGAAAAGCATCCGATCATTTTGGAAAGTATGAACTTTCCAGATCCAGTAATCGGTATTGCTGTAGAGCCTAAGACCAAGGTCGATGTTGATAAGTTGGGTATGGCTTTGGCTAAATTAGCGGAAGAGGATCCTACATTCCAAGTAAAAACAGATGAAGCCTCAGGCCAGACCATTATTTCCGGTATGGGTGAGCTACACTTAGATATTATCGTTGACCGATTAAGAAGGGAATTCAAGGTTGAGGTGAATCAAGGTCAACCACAAGTAGAGTACAAGGAATCCCTGACCAAAACGGCCAGCCATAGGGAAGTTTATAAGAAACAATCCGGTGGTCGTGGTAAATTCGGTGATATTGTATTTGAAATGGGTCCTGCGGATGCGGATTTCGAAGGAACAGGATTGCAATTTGTCGATGAAATAAAAGGAGGTAGAATTCCAAAAGAATTTATTCCATCGGTAGAAAAGGGCTTTAAGGCAGCAATGCTGAACGGACCTTTGGCCGGTTATGAAATGGATACCATGAAAGTGGTATTGAAAGATGGGTCTTTCCACCCTGTGGATTCAGATGCGCTTTCATTCGAATTGGCTGCAAAAATGGGATATAAAGCCGCAGGTAAAGCTGCTGGTGCCGTAATTATGGAGCCTATTATGAAGTTGGAAGTAATTACGCCAGAAGAAAATATGGGTGATATTGTTGGTGATTTGAACCGAAGAAGAGGTACGATCAGTGACATGAGCGATAGGGCAGGTGCCAAAGTGGTTAAAGGTACCGTTCCATTATCTGAAATGTTCGGGTATGTTACCTCATTAAGAACATTGTCTTCAGGTAGGGCTACATCGACAATGGAATTCTCGCATTATGCCGAGACACCATCGAACATTGCAGAAGAAGTTATTAAGGCCGCTAAAGGGGTAACCGCTTAAATTTTAGAAGATGAGTCAGAAAATCAGAATAAAACTAAAATCTTACGATCACAATTTAGTGGACAAGTCCGCGGAGAAAATCGTAAAAACGGTGAAGACTACTGGTGCTGTGGTTACAGGACCAATTCCATTGCCAACACATAAGAAAATATTCACCGTGTTGCGTTCGCCCCACGTGAACAAAAAATCGCGGGAACAATTTCAGTTGAGCTCTTACAAACGTTTGTTGGATATTTATAGTTCATCATCCAAGACGATCGATGCCCTAATGAAGTTAGAACTTCCCAGTGGTGTTGAGGTAGAGATCAAGGTATAATTCAACCGTCATTCTTTATATAGGAATGACACGAACATGTCCTGAGCTGCGTGCAAGGGAAAAACGGTAACAAAAATTAATTCAGGGTTGAATTGTTTTTGACTCTGTTTTTTTTTAACAAAGAATAGTAATAAATAAATAATAGTTATATGTCTGGGTTATTAGGAAAAAAAGTAGGTATGACCAGCATCTTTGATGAGAATGGGAAAAATGTTCCCTGTACTGTCATAGAAGCAGGACCATGCGTAGTTACCCAAGTCAGAACCGAAGAGGTAGACGGGTACAATGCCCTTCAGCTTGGTTTCGATGACAAGGCAGAAAAACGTGCTAACAAGGCCGAAGTAGGCCACTTTAAAAAAGCAGGTGCTTCTCCCAAGAAAAAAGTCATGGAATTCCAAGGATTTGAAGGAGATTACAAATTAGGGGACACTGTAGGTGTTGATGTATTTGTAGAAGGTGAATTTGTTGATGTTATTGGAACATCAAAAGGAAAAGGATTTCAGGGAGTTGTAAAACGTCATGGTTTCCGTGGTGTAGGCCAGTCAACGCACGGTCAACATAACCGATTGCGTGCCCCGGGTTCTATCGGTGCGGGATCAGATCCGTCAAGAGTATTCAAAGGAATGCGGATGGCAGGTAGAATGGGAGGTGATAGGGTAACCGTTCAAAACCTTAAAGTTTTAAAAGTAGTTCCAGAAAAAAATCTTTTAGTGGTAAAAGGTTGTGTTCCTGGGCATAAGAATGCTTATGTAACCATTAAAAGGTGGCAGTAATGAAAGTAGCAGTTTTAGATATTAAAGGAAAAGAAACAGGTAGAAAGGTTGACCTCTCTGATGCTGTTTTCGGAATAGAGCCAAATAACCATGCGGTGTATTTAGATGTGAAGCAGTATTTGGCACATCAAAGACAAGGCACACATAAGGCCAAGGAACGAGCTGAGATTGCTGGTAGTACCAGAAAGATCAAAAAGCAAAAAGGTACCGGTACTGCAAGGGCAGGGAGTATAAAGTCGCCTATATTTAGAGGCGGTGGACGTATTTTTGGACCAAGACCTAAGGATTATAGCCAAAAACTGAACAAAAACGTAAAACGTTTGGCGAGAAAATCGGCGTTGAGTATCAAGACAAAAGAGAAGGCCGTTATGGTCGTTGAGGACTTTAGTTTTGAGACACCGAAAACCAAAGATTTCGTACAGGTTTTAAAGGCATTGGGACTCGAAAACAAAAAATCTTTATTTGTGTTGGGCGATTCAAATAATGGTGTATATTTGTCTTCGCGTAATTTGGAGCTTTCTGAGATTATAACTAATTCAGAATTAAGTACTTACAAAATATTAAACGCAAATAATATTGTGTTCTTGGAAGGTTCTTTGGAAGGAATTGAATCGAACTTAAATAAATAGGAAACCATGAGTGTGTTGATAAAGCCGATTATAACGGAAAAAATGACTGCGGATAGCGAGTTGCATAATCGTTATGGTTTCATTGTGGATCCCAAGGCGAACAAAATTCAAATCAAGGAAGCTGTAGAGGCTGCGTATGGTGTTTCGGTGAATAAGGTAAGAACCATGAATTATGGTCCGACCAGAAAGTCAAGATATACCAAAACCGGAATTCAACATGGGAAGACAAACGCCATTAAAAAGGCGATTATCGATGTTGCGGAAGGTGACATAATTGATTTTTACAGTAATCTATAAAGACAAAAAATGTCAGTTAGAAAATTAAAACCAATCACTCCAGGACAGCGTTTTAGAGTAGTAAACGGATTTGACGCCATTACTGCTGATAAGCCGGAGAAAAGCTTGCTTGCTCCGTTAAAAAAGTCGGGAGGTAGAAACAGTCAAGGAAAAATGACCATACGCCATAGAGGTGGAGGTCATAAAAGGAGGTATCGTTTAATTGATTTTAAAAGAGATAAGCAAGGTGTTGCTGCTACGGTAAAATCAATTCAGTATGATCCCAATAGAACGGCTTTCATAGCATTATTGGAATATGCAGATGGGGAAAAGCGATATATAATCGCACAAAATGGTTTACAGGTTGGGCAAACAGTGTCTTCTGGCGAAAATGCCGCACCTGAAATCGGAAATGCATTGCCATTGAACAGTATTCCGTTAGGTACGATCATTTCTTGTATAGAATTGCGGCCTGGACAAGGTGCGGTGATGGCAAGAAGTGCTGGTACATTTGCACAGTTGATGGCAAAAGAGGGTAAGTTCGTTACCGTGAAATTGCCATCAGGTGAGACAAGGCTCATTTTAGCGGATTGTTTAGCGACCGTTGGGGCCGTATCCAATTCGGATCACCAATTATTGGTGTCCGGTAAGGCGGGTAGAAGTAGATGGTTAGGAAGAAGGCCTAGAACTAGACCGGTAGCCATGAACCCAGTGGATCATCCGATGGGTGGTGGTGAAGGTAGGGCTTCGGGAGGTCATCCAAGATCTAGAAACGGAATTCCTGCAAAAGGCTTTAGAACGCGTTCTAAATCCAAGAGTACAAATAGATATATATTAGAACGTAGAAAGAAATAAAAAGAAAAATAAATGGCACGTTCATTAAAAAAAGGACCATACGTTCATTATAGCTTGGATAAGAAAATCCAACAAAGTGTAACTTCTGGCAAGAAAAGCGTTATCAAGACTTGGTCAAGGGCCTCAATGATAACACCTGATTTTGTTGGGTTGACGATCGCGGTACACAATGGTAGACAGTTTGTACCCGTGTATATCACAGAGAATATGGTAGGTCACAAATTAGGTGAGTTTTCTCCAACAAGATCATTTAGGGGTCATGCAGGAGCTAAGAATAAAGGAAAAAAGTAAGCTATGGGAGTTCGAAAAAGACAAATGGCCGAAAGAATTAAGGCTGAAAAACAACAAGTGGCTTTTGCAAAATTGAACAACTGTCCAACATCTCCGAGAAAGATGAGGTTGGTAGCTGATTTGATCAGAGGGGTCGAGGTAGAGAAAGCATTGGCCATCCTAAGATTCAATTCAAAGGAAGCATCTAGAAGATTGGAGAAGTTGCTTTTATCAGCTTTAGCTAACTGGCAGGCAAAGAACGAGGATGCCAATGTAGAAGAAGCCGGTCTTATCGTAAGCGAAATACGCGTCGATAGCGGCAGCATGTTAAAAAGATTGCGGCCAGCCCCACAAGGTAGAGCGCACAGAATACGTAAACGTTCAAACCATGTAACAGTGGTATTGGGGTCTAATAATAATATAGCAAGCTAGAATGGGACAGAAAACAAATCCGATAGGAAATCGTCTAGGAATTATCAGAGGATGGGAATCCAACTGGTATGGTGGAAATGATTATGGTGACAAACTAGCTGAAGACGACAAAATTAGAAAGTATATACATGCGCGTCTTTCCAAGGCCAGTGTATCCAGGGTAATTATCGAACGTACTTTAAAACTGATCACTGTAACGGTTACTACCGCCAGACCGGGTATTATAATCGGTAAAGGAGGTCAGGAAGTCGATAAGCTTAAAGAAGAGCTTAAGAAGATTACCAATAAGGAGGTACAGATCAATATTTATGAGATCAAAAGACCTGAGGTTGACGCGAATTTAGTGGCAGCGAGTATCGCTAGACAGATTGAAAGTAGAATTTCTTTTAGAAGGGCTATCAAGATGTCGATAGCAGCAGCCATGCGAATGAACGCAGAAGGAATCAAAGTGCAAATTTCAGGACGATTGAACGGTGCGGAAATGGCAAGATCTGAATCTTATAAAGATGGCCGTATCCCTTTATCGACCTTTAGGGCCGATATTGATTATGCCCTACATGAAGCCCATACTACCTATGGAAGATTGGGGATCAAGGTATGGATAATGAAAGGTGAGGTATTCGGAAAGAGAGAGCTTTCCCCATTGGTCGGTATGCAAAAAGGCCAAGGTGGAAAGGGAGGAAAGCACGAAGGTCAGAGAAAGCAACGACGTAGAAAGTAATTTTTTAAAGAAGTAAAAAAATGTTACAACCGAAAAGAACCAAGTTTCGTAAAATGCAGAAAGGCCGTATGAAGGGTAACTCCGGAAGGGGGCATCAGCTTTCAAATGGCATGTTTGGCATTAAATCCTTGGATTCATCTTTTTTGACTTCCCGTCAAATTGAGGCAGCCCGTATCGCAGCCACGAGATATATGAAAAGGGAAGGTCAATTGTGGATTAAAATATTTCCGGACAAGCCTATTACCAAAAAACCATTGGAAGTACGTATGGGTAAAGGTAAAGGTGCGCCTGAATATTTTGTAGCTGTGGTGAAACCTGGTAGGATTATGTTTGAAATTGGTGGGGTTAGCCAAGAAATTGCGAAAGAGGCCTTGCGTTTAGCGGCTCAAAAATTGCCTGTGAAAACAAAATTTGTTGTTGCAAGGGATTATACGGATCAGAATTAATCGTAAGGAATCATGAAAAATCTAGAAATAAAGAAATTATCGGTCGAAGAACTTACGGAAAAGCTTGCTGAGTTTAAAAAACAGCACGCCGATTTAAAAATGGCGCATTTTGTAACTCCATTGGAGAATCCACTTCAGATCAGGAAAGTAAGAAGAACGGTTGCAAGATTGGCTACTGAATTAACTAATAGGGAAAACCAATAATTGGTTCTGCTTTATGGAAAAAAGAAACTTAAGAAAAGAAAGAGTAGGGGTTGTTACTAGTGACAAGATGGAGAAGTCCATAGTTGTTGCCGAAGTAAAAAGAGTTAAACACCCTATGTACGGTAAGTTCGTGTTGAAAACAAAGAAATATGTGGCACACGACGAAAAGAACGATTGTAAAGAAGGTGATACCGTCAAGATAATGGAGACCCGACCCATGAGTAAGACCAAATGTTGGAGGTTAGTAGAAATCCTAGAAAGAGCTAAATAATATGTTACAGCAAGAATCAAGACTAAAAGTAGCGGACAATACTGGGGCAAAAGAGGTTTTGACCATTAGAGTTCTAGGTGGTACAAAAAGAAGATATGCTTCTATTGGCGATAAAATCGTGGTTACCGTAAAAGAGGCTACACCAAATGGGGGTATAAAAAAAGGAGCAGTTTCTACCGCAGTAGTGGTTAGGACCAAAAAGGAAGTACGAAGGCCTGATGGCTCATACATTCGTTTTGATGACAATGCTTGTGTATTATTGAACCCTACTGGTGAAATGAGAGGCACACGTGTTTTTGGACCTGTTGCAAGGGAATTGAGGGATAAGCAATTCATGAAAATTGTATCATTGGCCCCTGAGGTACTTTAATATTCAAGACTATAATGAAAAAGTTAAAAATAAAAACAGGAGATACCGTAAGGATAATTGCCGGAGACCATAAAGGTACCGAAGGTAAAGTCACTAAGGTGTTTATTGAAAAGAACAAGGCCATCGTAGAAGGTGCGAACATGGTTTCTAAACATGAGAAGCCAAGTGCGAACAATCCCCAAGGTGGTATTGTGAAAAAGGAAGCGCCAATACATATTTCCAACCTTTCATTGATCGATTCAAAATCAAACGAAGCTACCCGAGTGGGTAAGGAAGTTAGGGATGGTAAGAAGGTTAGATTTTCTAAAAAATCCAATGAAGTAATTTAGTTATGGCTTACGTTGCAAGATTAAAAAAAGAATATAGGGAGCGTATCGTAGATGCGCTTAAGGAGGAATTTGGTTACAAGAATGTAATGCAAGTACCCAAATTAGAGAAAATCGTGGTGAGTAGAGGTGTAGGTGCTGCCGTGGCTGATAAAAAGTTGATCGATCATGCTGTTGATGAATTGACATTGATTACAGGCCAAAAAGCAGTTTCCACAATGTCTAAAAAGGATGTGGCCGCCTTTAAATTGCGTAAAGGAATGCCAATTGGGGCCAAAGTTACTTTGCGCGGTGAAAAAATGTACGAGTTTTTAGATAGATTGGTCACTTCGGCTTTGCCAAGGGTACGCGATTTTCAAGGAATTCGTTCAACAGGTTTCGACGGTCGCGGAAATTATAGTTTAGGCGTTACCGAACAGATTATTTTTCCAGAGATAAATATCGACAAGATCAATAGAATCAATGGAATGGATATAACTTTTGTTACTTCTGCCCCTACGGACAAAGAAGCAAAATCATTATTAACCGAATTAGGATTACCTTTTAAAAAGAACTAGTATGGCTAAAGAATCAATGAAGGCCCGTGAAAGAAAAAGAGCTAGAACAGTTGCTATCTATGCTGAAAGGCGTAAGGCTTTAAAGGAAGCGGGTGACTACGAAGCACTTCAGAAATTGCCAAAAAACGCATCTCCGGTTCGTATGCACAATCGTTGCAAACTTACAGGAAGACCTAAAGGGTATATGAGAACTTTTGGTATCTCAAGGGTAACATTCAGGGAAATGGCCAATCAAGGTTTAATTCCAGGTGTTAGAAAAGCCAGCTGGTAATAAAAAATATAAACTGGTTTTAGGTCTTGCTTAATCGCAGGAAACCGATACCAAAATTAACAAATATGGTAACAGATACTATAGCAGATTACTTAACAAGAGTTAGAAATGCCAGTTCAGCCGGACATAGAGTGGTTGAAATTCCTGCTTCCAATGTTAAGAAAGAGATAACCAAAATATTGTTCGATCAAGGGTATATTTTGAGTTATAAGTTTGAGGAAGACAAAGTACAGGGTTCTATTAAGATCGCTTTGAAATATGATAAAGTGACCAAGGAACCAGTAATCAAGAAAATACAGCGTATAAGTAAGCCAGGATTGCGTAAATATGCCAATTCAGGCGATATGCCTCGTGTGCTCAACGGTTTGGGGATTGCCATAGTCTCTACATCACATGGTGTGATGACGAGTAAGCAGGCCCAGAGAGATAACGTTGGTGGTGAGGTTTTGTGCTACGTGTATTAATACATTATAAAGAGTAAAAAAAATGTCAAGAATAGGTAATAATCCGATAGCGATTCCAGAAGGAGTGACTATAGATGTAAAAGAGAATGTAATTACCGTAAAAGGTAAATTGGGCGAATTGACCCAAGAGTTTTCTGGTGTGGCTATAAAGGTTGAAGACGGACAAGCTTGGGTTACAAGACCATCTGATTCAATAGAACATAAGGCTAAACATGGTCTTTATAGATCATTGGTTTTGAATATGGTCAAAGGAGTATCCAAAGGTTGGACCAAAGAACTCGAATTGGTAGGTGTTGGTTACAGGGCAAGCCATCAGGGTCAAAAATTAGATTTGGCACTAGGTTTTTCACATAATATCGTGTTGGACATAGCCCCTGAGGTGAAGATAGAAACGAGTTCGGAAAAGGGAAAAAACCCGATTATAAAACTAACTTCTTTTGACAAACAATTGGTAGGGCAGGTTGCGGCCAAGATCCGATCTTTCCGTAAACCGGAACCTTACAAAGGAAAAGGAATTAAGTTCGTCGGGGAACAATTAAGAAGAAAAGCAGGTAAATCAGCTTAATAATTAGTGTCATGGGATTATCAAAGACTCAGAGAAAATTAAGAATTAGAAGGAGAATCAGAAAAGTTTCCTTTGGAACTAACGATAGGCCAAGATTGTCTGTATTTAGAAGTAATACAGGAATCTATGTCCAAGTAATAGATGATATTAAAGGAACTACATTGTTCGCTGCTTCTTCTAGGGATAAGGATTTGGCATCGGCTAAAGGCAATAAGACGGAAATAGCCAAATTAGTTGGCAAGACCATTGCCGAAAAATGTAAAAAAGCCGGAATAGATAAAGTCGCCTTTGATAGGGGAGGTAATTTATATCATGGTAGGGTTAAATCGCTCGCTGAAGGAGCAAGGGAAGCAGGACTAAAATTTTAATAAATAGTATGTACCAGAAATACAAAAACGTAGAAACGGTTAAGCCAGGAGGTCTAGAGCTTAAAGATAGGTTGGTCGGTGTGCAAAGGGTAACCAAGGTAACCAAAGGTGGTAGGGCATTTGGCTTTTCCGCCATTGTAGTTGTAGGGGATGAAGCCGGTGTTGTAGGACATGGTTTGGGGAAATCCAAAGAGGTGGCCACCGCCATTGCAAAGGCTATCGAAGATGCTAAAAAGAACCTTATAAGAATTCCTTTGGACAAACATACCTTGCCCCATGAACAAAAAGGCAAATACGGAGGAGCTAGAGTATATATCCAACCTGCATCCCATGGTACAGGAGTTATTGCAGGAGGTGCCGTAAGGGCGGTATTGGAATCTGTTGGCGTACATGATGTATTGTCTAAATCCCAAGGGTCTTCCAATCCCCACAATGTTGTCAAGGCCACTTTTGATGCCCTATTGCAATTAAGAGGTGCACATACGGTAGCAAAACAAAGAGGGGTTTCATTGGATAAAGTTTTTAAAGGATAAAAAGATAGTAATACGTACTGAGTATCTAGTCGGGAGTATTGATTTTGGTTAATGAAAATCCCTAGCTGCTAAATACTAAATACCAAGAAATAATGGCAAAGATTAAAGTAAAACAATTAAAAAGTAGCATAAAGCGACCACAGAACCAAAAAAGAACTTTGGAGGCTTTGGGATTACGTAAGATTGGCCAGATTGTAGAGCATGATGCCACACCGAATATACTTGGCATGATAGATAAAGTTAAACACCTGGTTTCCACAGAGGAAGCTTAATATAAAAAGTAACAGATGAACTTAAGTAATCTAAAACCAGCTGAAGGCGCTGTCAACAGGGATGGAAAAAGGGTAGGAAGAGGCCAGGGTTCCGGAAAAGGCGGAACCGCCACCAGAGGACATAAAGGGGCGAAATCCAGATCTGGTTATTCCAAGAAAATCGGTTTTGAAGGTGGACAGATGCCATTACAAAGACGAGTTCCAAAGTTTGGGTTTACCAACATCAACAGAAAGGAATATAAAGGCATCAATCTTGATAAACTTCAAGAATTGGTCGACAAAAAAGTAATCAAGGATGTCGTTACTTTGGATAACCTTGTTGAAAATGGATTGGTGGGAAAAAACGATTTGGTTAAAATATTAGGAGGGGGTGAATTAAAAGCTTCCTTGAAGGTATCAGTACATAAGTTTACAGCCACTGCCAAAGCCGCTATAGAAGCCGCCGGTGGGGAAGCCATAGATTTATAAGCCAGAGAATAGCATACTATGAAGAAATTTTTCGAAACACTATCCAATATCTGGAAGATTGAAGAGCTAAGGAATAGAATAGTCATTACCTTAGGTCTTCTTTTGGTATACCGTTTTGGTTGTCAAATAGTTCTTCCTGGTATTGATACCGCCCAATTGGCTGAATTAACCTCAAATACCGAAAGTGGTATTTTGGGAATTCTAAATGCTTTTACTGGGGGGGCTTTCGCAAATGCGTCGGTGTTTGCGTTAGGGATAATGCCCTATATTTCGGCATCGATTGTGGTACAATTAATGGGGATTGCCATTCCGTACTTACAGAAATTGCAGAAAGAGGGTGAAAGTGGTAGAAAAACGATCAATCAAATAACCCGTTGGTTAACCATAGGTATTTGTATTGTTCAAGCTCCGGCTTATTTATACAGCTTGGGTGCTTTAGGAGTACCGGATAGTGCTTTTATATTAGGTAAAGGAATGGATTTTATCATTCCATCCGTAATAATTTTGGTTACAGGTTGTGTGTTCGCTATGTGGTTAGGTGAAAAGATTACCGATAAAGGAATAGGAAATGGGATATCCCTTTTGATAATGATCGGTATCATTGCCACGCTTCCACAGTCATTTGTACAGGAGTTTATCTCAAGAACAGCCAATAATAATGGGGGTTTGATGTTCATTTTAATTGAAGTCATCATATGGTTCCTAGTTATCTTAGCCAGTGTATTGTTGGTCATGGCAACACGGCAAATACCGGTACAATACGCAAGGAGGACAGCTTCTGGTGGCTATGAGAAGAATATAATGGGTTCTAGACAATATATCCCATTAAAATTGAACGCTTCTGGGGTAATGCCGATCATTTTTGCCCAGGCCATTATGTTTGCCCCGGGATTAATAGGAAGAACCTTTAACAGCACCGCTGTAGGTCAATGGATGGAAGTTCAATTCCAGGATATCTTTGGTTTGGCTTACAACTTATTGTTTGCCTTATTGATCATTATATTCACCTATTTTTATACGGCGATAACGGTACCAACCAATAAAATGGCAGATGATTTAAAAAGAAGTGGCGGTTTTATTCCGGGCATCAGACCAGGTAAGGAGACCGGTGATTTTCTTGATAAGATTATGTCTTTGATCACATTGCCAGGATCTGTATTTTTAGCGCTTTTGGCCGTATTGCCTGCAATAGTCGTTAAACTTATGGATGTACAATCAGGGTGGGCCATGTTTTATGGCGGTACGTCATTATTGATCATGGTGGGTGTTGCCATTGATACCGTACAACAAGTAAATGCGTATTTGTTGAACAGGCATTACGATGGATTGATGAAATCAGGTAAAAACAGGAAAGTAGCATAAGTTATGGCTAAACAAGCAGCAATAGAACAAGATGGGTCTATTATAGAGGCCCTTTCAAATGCAATGTTTCGAGTGGAATTGGAAAATGGCCATGTGGTCACGGCCCATATTTCAGGTAAAATGAGAATGCATTATATAAAATTGCTTCCTGGCGACAAGGTCAAATTGGAAATGAGTCCATATGATCTTACCAAAGCAAGAATTACTTATAGATATTAAGAAAGCAACATGAAAGTAAGAGCTTCAGTAAAGAAAAGAAGTGCCGATTGCAAAATAGTACGCAGAAAAGGCAGGTTGTACGTAATCAACAAAAAGAATCCTAGATTTAAACAAAGACAAGGATAATTATGGCAAGAATTGCAGGTATAGATATACCAAAACAGAAAAGAGGAGTAATAGCCTTGACCTATATTTTTGGTATTGGAAAAAGTAGAGCTAAAGAGATTTTAGAAAAGGCACAGGTTAGTGAAGACACTAAGGTGTCCGATTGGAACGATGATGAGATTGGTCGTATTCGTGAGGCTGCGGCTTCATACATAATAGAAGGCGAATTACGGTCAGAGACCCAATTGAACATCAAACGATTGATGGATATTGGTTGTTATAGGGGTATTCGCCATAGAGCTGGACTTCCATTAAGAGGTCAAAGAACCAAGAACAACTCTAGAACCCGTAAAGGAAAAAGAAAAACAGTGGCCAACAAGAAAAAGGCGACTAAATAATAATATAGTACGAAGTACTGGGTACATAGTATTAAGTAGGTAAGCCCTTGGGCAATAGATTCATATCCACTACGCAATATGTTGTACTAAATACTAAACAATATGGCAAAGACAAATGTAAAATCGGCTAAGAAGCGTAAGGTTATAGTAGATGCTGTTGGAGAAGCCCACGTCACGGCATCTTTCAATAATATCATCATCTCGTTGACCAATAAAAAGGGAGATGTGATCTCATGGTCATCAGCCGGAAAACAAGGATTTAGAGGGTCAAAAAAGAACACACCCTATGCTGCCCAAGTAGCTGCTGAGGACTGTGCGAAAGTAGCCCATGAAGCTGGTCTTAGAAAAGTAAAAGTCTATGTTAAGGGGCCAGGTAACGGAAGGGAATCCGCAATTCGTTCTATTCACAATTCCGGTATAGAGGTTACCGAAATCATCGATGTTACACCTATGCCACATAATGGCTGTAGACCTCCAAAACGAAGAAGAGTTTAATTCAATAGTAATATTTCATACTAATTCATAGGGAATGTAGTTACGATTATCGAAGGATTAAGCCTTAATTCATAATCACATTTCCAAATTAAAAGAAGATGGCAAGATACACAGGACCAAAAAGTAAAATCGCCCGTAAATTCGGTGAAGCGATTTTTGGAGACGATAAGTCTTTTGAAAAGAAAAATTACCCTCCAGGGCAACACGGACAAAATCGACGAAGGGGAAAGAAATCAGAATATGCCGTGCAGTTGATGGAAAAACAAAAAGCGAAATATACGTATGGTATATTGGAGCGCCAATTCAGAAACTTGTTTGCCAATGCCAACAGAAGTAAAGGGGTTACCGGTGAGGTGCTTTTACAGTTGTGCGAATCCAGACTAGACAACGTTGTCTACAGAATGGGGATTTCTACCTCTAGAAGAGGGGCAAGACAATTAGTGTCGCACAGGCACATTACCGTTAACGGGGAATTGGTAGACATTCCATCTTATTCTTTAAAAGCCGGTGATGTTGTTGGGGTTAGGGAGAAATCCAAATCGCTACAGACCATTCAGGATGCTTTGGCAGCAAGTAGTCATGTATATGAGTGGATTACTTGGAATACCGAAAAGAAAGAAGGCACATTTGTTTCTGTTCCAGAAAGAATGCAGATTCCTGAAAATATCAAGGAACAATTAATAGTCGAGTTATACTCCAAATAAAACAACACTGATCCAATTATGGCATTATTTAATTTTCAGAAACCCGATAAAGTAATAATGATCGATTCCTCAGATTTCGAAGGGAAATTTGAATTTCGACCATTGGAGCCTGGCTACGGTCTAACCGTTGGGAACGCATTAAGAAGAGTCTTGCTTTCATCTTTGGAAGGCCATGCAATTACTTCGGTAAGAATCGATAAAGTAGAGCATGAGTTTTCTGTTATCCCCGGTGTTGTAGAAGATGTAACCGAAATTATCCTTAATCTGAAGCAAGTTCGTTTTAAAAAGCAGATTGAAGATTCAGAAGCCGAAGTTGTTTCAATATCCGTAAGTGGTAAGGAACAATTGACCGCAGGTGATTTTCAAAAATTCATTTCTGGGTATCAAGTTTTGAATCCTGATCTGGTAATTTGTAATATGGACTCCAAAGTCAGTATCAATATGGAGATTGTTATTGATAAGGGAAGAGGATACGTACCTGCCGAGGAGAATAAAAAATCCAATGCGGCTTTAGGAACAATTGCGGTAGATTCTATTTTCACACCTATAAAGAATGTGAAATATAGCATAGAGAACTTTAGGGTTGAACAAAAAACCGATTACGAAAAATTGGTTTTTGAAATCGTCACCGATGGTTCGATCCACCCTAAGGAAGCCTTGACAGAAGGTGCGAAAGTTCTAATACATCACTTTATGTTGTTCTCTGATGAGCGTATCACTTTGGAGGCCGATGAAATTGCCCAAACGGAAACATACGACGAGGAATCACTACATATGCGCCAATTGTTAAAAACAAAATTGGTCGATATGGATCTTTCGGTTCGTGCATTGAACTGTTTAAAGGCAGCGGAAGTCGATACCTTGGGTGATTTGGTTTCATTCAATAAGAACGATCTTATGAAATTCAGGAATTTCGGAAAGAAATCGTTGACCGAACTTGAGGAATTGGTAATCAATAAAGGTCTGAGCTTCGGTATGGATCTATCAAAATATAAATTAGACAAAGATTAATTAATCATATTTTGCTCTTCTGACGCAATTGTTAGGATTTGGTAGCAAGATGATAATATTTAGAAATGAGACACGGAAAGAAAGTAAATCATTTAGGAAGAAAAGCAGCCCATAGAAAGGCTATGTTGGCCAATATGGCTTGTTCCTTGATAGAATATAAAAGAATCAATACCACGGTTGCTAAAGCCAAGGCCTTAAAGCAGTTTGTTGAACCCTTGATTACAAAGTCAAAAGCCGAGAATAACCAATCTGCCGATAAGGGGACACATAATAGACGTATTGTTTTCAAGTATCTAAGAAACAAATATGCCGTAGCGGAATTGTTCAGTGCCGTTTCTGAAAAGGTCGGCGATAGGCCAGGAGGTTATACCAGGATTATTAAATTAGGAAATCGTCTTGGTGATAATGCTGATATGGCCATGATCGAACTGGTTGATTTTAACGAGCTTTACAATGCCGATAAGCCCAAGAAGAAAACTACCAGACGTAGTAGAAGGGGTGGTTCTAAAACAGTGACGCCACCTGTTGCTGATAAAAAGACAGATGATTCAGAGGAATAACATTCATTTAAAGAATATGATAAAAGGATAGGCCAACTGGTTTATCCTTTTTTTGTTTCTGATAATAGGAAGATTCGGAATAGTATTTGTGGATAAATAAAGTACCCTTAAGCTTTATATGAAATGATTATTCTTTTGATAACCAAAATTTAAAATTATGAAAATAGGTATTTTTCTAAGTATGTTACTGTGTAGTACATTCTTGTCATCGCAAGTCCAGGTGTATTCATACGGTTTCGTTGATCATAGTTATTCTATGTCTATGGGAGATTATGTGGTTGGTGAGAATAAAAAAACCACAGAGGGCTCACCCTACCTTTACGAGACATGGGACAACGAATCAAAAGTCTATTTCGAAAATAAGGCCTATATATTCAAAGCCTGTAATTACAATGCACATGTTGGGCAATTTGAGGCCAAGGTTTCCAAAGACTCGGTATTTGTCATCAATCCATCTGGTGTTGACAAAGTGGTTTTGAGAAATAGGGTGTTTAAACAATATTTAGATCCAGTAAATGAAAAGAAGGCCTATTTTGAGGAAATAATGAAATCAAAGGACCTTCTTTTATTGCGTAAGTTTATTACTAAAATCAAGAAAGCCGAAGTAAATCCTTTAACCAAGACACCGATGGGTCTGCCGGTGTTGAAATTGGAGGAGGATTTCTATGTACTCAAAGGAGAAAGTACCCTACTGGAGAAGATAACTTTCAAAAAATCAGCAGTACTAGATTTAGTCGATAAGAACTTTACCAAGGAGGTACAATCCTATGTCAAGGAAAATGGATTGAAATATAACAACCTGGAGGATGTTACCACCATATTGGCATATTACAATACATTGGGTTCCTGAAATAAGTAAGCCCGTAAATAAAACGACCAAACACAGTAGACGGGTTGGTTCTAAAATAGTGAACTCCACCTGGTGAAGAAAAAATGAATGATTCAGTGAAATAAAATAGTATTATAAGAACATAAAAAAGGCTAAGCCATCAGGTTTATCCTTTTTTTATGTTTATTTGTGAGAAAGCCAAAGGGCATGGGGTAGCCTATATCAATGGATAGAAAGAATTTGTAAAAGACAAAATCCGGTCGGGATTCGGGGAAACCCGAAACCATTTTGTGCCACGCATTTTTTTTGAACATCCGATAGCATAAGACCATTGGCAATCGATTTGGAATTATTAGTTTTGTATAGAATATTTTAGAAATACTTTGTTGGGAATTTAAGCGAATTGTTATGAAAAAAGGCATCTATTTGTTAATGTTTGTGTGTAGTCTGAATACGTTTTCCCAAGATGGATTTTCAATGGCATTTGGTCAAAACGATTATGTACGGCTTGTAGGAATGAGTACCGAGGATTATAATAAGGCTATTGGCAATAATTTTAATAGTGCCGTGGAAGGATCTCCCTATTTATATCCGGCTTGGTTTAATAACGCTAAGGTATATTTCGAGCAAAAGGAGTATATTTTCCCCAGTTTGAATTATAATGTATATGCGGAAAGGTTTGAGGCAAAATTGTCCAAGGATTCTGTTTTTATCATTAATCCTAAAGGCGTTGATAAGGTAGTATTGGGAAACAAAGTGTTTAAACGGTACCTTGATCCCGAATTTCAGAGAAACTCCTATTTTGAGGAACTCGCTAGACTAAATAATGTGGTTTTATTGCGAAAATATTTTGCCGAGATCCAGGAGGCTGGCTTAAACCCATTGACCAAAGTCCCTATGGGTGCTCCCAAACTGCTTCAGAAAGAGAAATTCTACACACTAATGGTGGAAGATGAAGCCTTGAAGGCGGTAAAATTGAAAAAGTCGGTAATATTGAATTTGGTAGATGATGATGATGTGAAAATCTTGAAAACCTATGCCAGGGAGCATGGACTGAGTTTTAGGAATTCCGATGACGTAATACAAATTTTAACATATTTTAATTCCTTAGGTGCCTAACGCTGAATTACAGATAGGGCTAGCAAGACAAGAAAGGAAAGATTTTGAACATAGAACAAATAAGTATAAAATGAAATATCAATCCAAGAAAAAAGCATTGTTGTTATTGGCTGATGGTACCATTTTCCATGGAAAGTCCGTTGGCGGAAAAGAGGGTACGGCCTACGGTGAGGTTTGTTTTAATACAGGTATGACAGGATATCAGGAAATTTTCACCGACCCATCTTATTTTGGTCAACTTATGGTGACCACCAATGCCCATATCGGTAATTATGGTACCAATCAAGATGAAGTGGAGTCCAGTTCGGTAAAGATTGCTGGATTGATCTGTAAAAATTTCAGTTATGATTATTCCCGTCCGGATGCGGACATGGGATTGCTCGAATTTTTGGAAAAGAATAAAACACTGGCCATTTCCGATGTGGATACCAGGGCATTGGTAAGTTATATCAGGGACAATGGGGCAATGAATGCCGTAATGACCACCGATGTGGATCAAGTAGATAAGCTCAAAATCGAATTAGCCAAAATGCCCAGTATGAAAGGCTTAGAGCTTGCTTCCAAGGTTTCGACAAAGGAAGCCTATTATTTTGGGGATGAGAATGCCACCTTTAGGGTGTCGGCCTTGGATATCGGCATTAAGATGAATATCTTAAGAAATCTGGCCCAACGGGATTGTTATATAAAGGTCTTTCCTTATGATGCAACCTTTGAGGAAATGAGTGAATGGAACCCCGATGGTTATTTTATTTCCAATGGCCCTGGAGATCCAGAGCCTCTGCATGCATCAATAAAAACGGCCAAGGAAATCATAGCTTGTGGAAAACCACTTTTCGGTATTTGTTTGGGCCATCAGGTAATTGCCTTGGCAAATGGTGTATCTACGTATAAGATGCATAATGGTCATCGTGGTATTAACCATCCTGTGATGAACTTACTTACTGGAAAAGGGGAAATCACCAGTCAAAACCATGGGTTCGCAATCGACCGTAACGATACGGAAGCAAATCCTGACCTCGAGATTACCCATGTACATTTAAATGACAACACCGTTGCTGGTCTCCGAATGAAAAATAGGGATGTCTTCTCTGTGCAATACCATCCAGAAGCGAGTCCTGGGCCACATGATGCGGAGTATCTATTTGACCAGTTTTTCGAATCGATCAAGAAATCGGCAAAGGAAAAAGTCAAAGTTTAAATTATCTTTATTTTCATGTAAATATAGTGTTGAAACAGGTTTAGAAACTTACCTGTTTTGTATCTTTGTGCATTCAAAAATCAATACTAAAAACAAATTCATATGAGTATTATTCTTAGTGTCCATGCGAGACAGATTTTAGATTCTCGGGGCAATCCAACAGTAGAAGTAGATGTAATAACAGAAAATGGTATAATGGGTCGTGCAGCGGTTCCTTCAGGAGCATCTACGGGTGAGCATGAAGCGGTTGAGCTTCGTGATGGCGGTAGTACTTATATGGGTAAGGGCGTTAGTAAGGCAGTTGAGAATGTCAATACGGTTATTGCAGAGGAAATCTTGGGAATGTCTGTCTTTGAACAGAATCTTATTGACCAAACCATGATAGACTTGGACGGAACCCCGAACAAGTCAAAACTTGGGGCAAATGCTATATTAGGGGTTTCTTTGGCTACTGCCAAGGCTGCGGCCAATGAGCTTGGAATTTCATTATACAGATATGTTGGCGGCGTAAGCGCCAATACCCTTCCGGTACCTATGATGAATATCATCAATGGGGGTTCGCATTCAGATGCCCCAATTGCATTTCAGGAGTTTATGGTTATGCCCGTAAAGGCGAAAAGTTTCACACATGCCATGCAAATGGGTACCGAAATATTCCATCACCTTAAAAAAGTATTGCACGATAGGGGCTTAAGCACTGCCGTGGGTGATGAAGGTGGTTTTGCACCAACTTTAGACGGAACGGAAGACGCCATAGAAACTATTGGTAAGGCCGTTAAAAATGCGGGATATACATTTGGGAAGGATGTTAAGATAGCCTTGGATTGTGCCTCCGCTGAATTTTATGAAAACGGAAAATACGATTACACGAAGTTTGAAGGGGATAAAGGTGCGGTTCGTACCTCTAAGGAACAAGCCGAATATTTGGCCGAGCTATGTGCTAAATATCCTATCATCTCTATCGAGGATGGAATGGACGAGAATGACTGGGATGGTTGGAAAGTCTTAACGGATATGATTGGCGACAAAGTTCAATTAGTAGGTGATGACCTTTTTGTCACCAATGTTGAACGTTTATCAAAAGGTATAGAAAATGGTATTGCCAATTCAATTTTGATCAAAGTAAATCAAATCGGATCTTTGACCGAGACGATTGCTGCCGTAAATATGGCTAAGGATGCTGGTTATACCTCTGTCATGTCTCACCGTTCGGGAGAAACAGAGGACAATACGATAGCAGACTTGGCGGTAGCTTTGAATACTGGGCAAATAAAAACCGGTTCGGCCTCCCGTTCTGATAGAATGGCCAAATACAACCAATTGCTTCGAATCGAGGAAGAATTAGGAAGTACAGCCTATTTTCCACAGGAGAAAGCTTTTAAGGTAAACCAGTAATTTTAAAAAGAATGAAAAAAAGCCTTTCTTAGAAAGGCTTTTTTTTGGCTTAAAGACCAAATTTACTTACCTTAATAAAATATCTACTACTAATCAATGATTACTATATTACATGAATAACTTTTTATTTGTTGCCGCCGAAAATGACGGATTACATAAGTGCAAAGCAGGGGGTATGGGCGATGTGGTCCGCGATGTCCCTAGACAAATTTCGGAACGGGGAGATAAGGTACATGTAGTTGTCCCTGCTTATTCACGTTTACATCATGGGGGTATGTTCAAGACCAACCTTAATTTTGAATTGAGGGGCACTACCTACACCGCCGAATTATATGAAGTTATTCCCAAGAAAGAATTCAGTAATATCCACCATTATGTCATCCATCATCCTGAGATTGAAGGGGGTGAAATCGCAAAGATTTACCATGATAACTCTGTTGAACCTTTCTTTACAGATTTTATAAAATACGTAATTTTCTGTACCGCTGTGGCAGAGGCTATTAAGCAAGGGGCCTTTGGTGAGTTAGACATTGTACATATGCACGATTGGCACTCAAGCCTAGTGTTGTTTTTAAAAACCTATCATCCAGCATACGGGTCACTTAAAAAAATAAGGTTTGTATATACTATTCATAATTTGGCCATTCAGGGCATTAGACCTTTTGAAAATAATTATGCCTCATTAAGAAACTGGTTTCCAAATATTTCATACGACACTGAGAAGTTGAAAGACTATAGGTACCAAGACTGTATAAATCTAATGGCCGTGGGTATTCGCTTTGCAGATGCTGTACATACAGTTTCGCCCTCCTATAAGGAAGATGTTATGCTGCCCAGTAGGCCACCTGAGTTCATTGGAGGCGAGGGCCTCGAGAAAGACTTGAAGGAAGCCGATGAACAAGGACGTCTTTTTGGTATTTTAAATGGGAGTAACTATAGTAATATTAACGTAGAAACCAAGGGAATGATTTACCGAAACACGGTGATAGCATTGTTTCGGTGGCTACAAGATGAAACTAAAAAGTACAAAGCGGATTTTTTGGCCCACACGGGCGAAAAAATTATGAAGCACATCATAGAGAGTAGGCCCGGTTTTATTGTTTCTAGCGTGGCACGTTTAACAGAGCAGAAATTTTATTTCTTTAAACGTTCACCGGAAGCCTTTGTTGCAATTCTCAAAAAACTGGAAAAGGTAAATGGCATTTTTATACTATTAGGTACTGGGGCTCCTGAATATGAAGAATTATTCAGGAAAATAAGTTATGAGAATAGAAACTTCATATTTACCAATGGTCAATCAGAAAGATTGATTGATTCAATCTACCTTGAATCGGACCTCTATTTCATGCCAAGCCTCTTTGAGCCTTGTGGTATAAGCCAAATGCTGGCAATGCGAAATGGGGTGCCATGTCTGGTACATCATACAGGAGGATTAAAAGATACGGTTGAGCATATGAAGACAGGATTTAGTTTTGATGGGGATACCTTTGACGAAAAGATTAAGAACATGCTTGACACGTATGACTTGGCATTGGATATATATACGAATGACAAGCCCTTGTGGAAGAAAATACAGACCAATGCCAAGAAGATGAGATTTACCTGGAAGAAGTCCGTTGATGCTTACTACAAGTTGTTGTATTTATGCGGTTGATGGTTAATTTATTGGCTGTTTTACACTATTGTCAAAAAGGGCCATGAAGTTAGATTATTATCCTTCGCTCAATTGTTAAAATGACGCGTTTTTCTTAAATTTACTTTTCATATTAACTCATTAATACATACAAATGTCTGATAAAGCAATTCTTGAATACGATGGTAAGAAATATGAGTTTCCGGTAATTAAAGGTACTGAAGACGAATTGGCCATTGACATTAAAACATTAAGGCCAACAACAGGAATGATTACCATAGATCCCGGTTTTAAAAATACCGGTTCTTGTGAGAGTGCCATTACCTTTCTGAATGGGGAAAAGGGAATGCTCAGGTATAGGGGTTATTCGATTGAGGATTTAGCTGAAAAGGCCGATTTCTTGGAAGTTGCCTATTTACTCATTTTTGGGGAATTGCCAACTAAGGAGCAATTGAAAACATTCCATAACGATATAAAGGCTGAATCCCATGTAGATGAGGAAATGAAAAAGATTTTGGATGGGTTTCCTAAATCGGCACACCCAATGGGCGTATTGTCATCATTGACCAGTGCATTAATAGCTTTTAATCCTTCCTCGGTCAACGTATCCTCTGAAAAAGACATGTACCACGCGATTGTACGTATCATGGCCAAATTCCCAGTTCTTGTTGCATGGACCATGCGTAAGAAAAAAGGATTACCCCTAGATTATGGGGATGATAATTTGGGGTATGTTGAAAATCTTCATAAGATGATGTTCAAAAGGCCAAATAAGGATTATAAAACCAATAAGATCGCTATTGATGCGCTTGACAAGTTATTGATACTACATGCGGATCATGAACAGAACTGTTCCACCTCCACAGTACGGATAACCGGTTCATCGCACGCTGGCTTGTTCGTGTCGTTATCTGCAGGAATATCCGCTCTTTGGGGACCTTTACACGGTGGGGCCAATCAAGCCGTTCTAGAGATGCTCGAAGCGATTGATGAAGATGATGGGGACACTCAAAAATATATGGCGAAAGCCAAGGACAAAGACGATCCTTTTAGGTTAATGGGTTTTGGACATAGGGTGTACAAGAATTTTGATCCAAGGGCAAAAATACTTAAAAAATCAGCGGATGAGGTGTTAAGTGATTTGGGATTAGAAGACCCTATTTTGGATGTAGCGAAGGGTTTGGAAAAAGTGGCTTTGGAAGATCCTTATTTTGTAGATAGAAAATTATATCCCAATGTTGATTTCTATTCGGGAATAATATATCGTGCATTGGGCATTCCCACGGAAATGTTCACAGTAATGTTCGCCATGGGTCGACTACCTGGTTGGATTGCCCATTGGAGGGAAATGCGATTACGAAACGAACCTATTGGCCGTCCTAGGCAAGTATATATTGGTAAAACCTCTAGGCCTTTCGTGCCATTGAAAAAAAGGAAGTGATCCTTTTGAAATGAAGGTATATTTAAACCACCTATTTGCATTGTCGGAAATAGGTGGTTTTTTATGGTCGCCATAACCGAATTCATATATTTGCGCAAAATAGTACAATGCTACATCTTAATATAAAAGACGAAACTTCAAAATTAAAAGCTGTAGTTCTAGGTACTGCCAAAGAAAGTGGTCCCATACCACTTCCTGCAGCGGCTTATGATCCCAAATCCCTAGAGCATATTCTAGCGGGTACTTACCCCAAGGAAGAGGATATGATTTTGGAAATGGAAGCATTCGCAAAAGTCTTTAAGAAGTATGGTGTTCGGGTTTTTCGCCCAGAGGTACTCCCGGACTGCAATCAGATATTTTCGAGGGATATTGCCTTTGTGATCGAAGACAAATTGATAAAGGCGAATATTCTCCCTGACCGGGAAGAGGAATTTGAAGCCATACTTCATGTTCTCGACAAAATGGACCCTCGGAATATTTTATATCCCCCAAATGAGGTTCATATTGAGGGGGGGGATGTTATGCCTTGGAACGATTATATCTTTATCGGGACGTATACGGGAAAGGATTATCCGGATTATATTACAGCCCGGACCAATTGGCAGGGGGTGGAGTATATTAGGAAAATGTTTCCATCCAAAAAAGTCAAGTCCTTCGAATTGAGGAAATCGATAACCAACCCCAAAGAGAATGCATTGCATTTAGATTGTTGTTTTCAACCTGTTGGTAAGGACAAGGCGATCTTGCATAAAAATGGGTTTTTGATCGAAGAGGAATATGAATGGCTGTTAGCATATTTTGGAAAGGAGAATGTTTTTGAAATCACCGCAGATGAAATGTATCAGATGTGTAGTAATGTTTTTTCGATCGCTCCGGACGTTGTTGTATCAGAACGTAATTTCAACCGTTTAAACAGATGGTTGAGAGCTCAGGGGTTCACTGTTGAGGAAATTCCGTACGCCGAAGTCTCAAAGCAAGGTGGGTTACTCCGTTGCAGCACGTTGCCCTTGGTACGGGAATAGGTCAACTTTATATATTCTAGTATGTTTTTGTTTTTTAAGTAGTCCATACAGGGCTAAAAACCTAATTTTACCCAAACATCCAATTTTAGAAGATGCAGATTACAAATACCATTTTAATGATTCGTCCGGTGAATTTCAGGATGAACGAACAAACGGCCGTGAACAATTATTTCATGGAAGATATGGATTTGAAGAACCAGACCATAAACGCAAAAGCACAGGAGGAATTTGATGCATTTGTTTCGGTATTGAGGAGTAAGGGCGTAAATGTTATTGTTGTCGAAGACCGTAAAGACCCCGACACTCCAGATTCCGTTTTTCCCAACAATTGGGTCTCATTCCATGCGAATGGTACTGTAGTAGTGTATCCCATGTTCGCCGAGAATAGAAGGTTGGAAAGACGTGATGATATTTTTGATATTTTGGAACAGCATGGTTTTAGTATCAACGAAATCATAGATTATACGGCTGCCGAGCAAGAAGGGGTTTTTTTGGAAGGCACAGGGAGTATTTTAAAGGATAGGGTGAACCAAAAAGCCTATTGTGCGCTTTCAGATCGGGCACATGAAGAGTTGTTCATCGAGTTTTGTGAGGATTTTGATTGTTTCCCGGTTATTTTCAATGCCAATCAAACAGTGAATGGGGAACGCTTACCCATTTACCATACCAATGTAATGATGGCCATGGCGGAAAATTTCGCGGTTATTTGCCTGGATTCCATCGATGATAAAAATGAACGTAAAAATGTAATACATCATCTGAAAAAAGATGGTAAGGAAATTATTGAAATAACAGAAGCACAGATGCACCATTTTGCTGGAAATATGTTGCAGGTTATTGGTGCAAATGAACAGAGATTAATGGTAATGAGTTCGCAGGCTTATCATAGTCTTACCCCTCTGCAAATAAAGAACATTGAAAAGTATTGTGAGATCGTACATAGTAGCTTGGATACCATCGAAACCTGCGGTGGCGGTAGTGCCCGTTGCATGATGGCCGAAGTGTTTTTGCCAAAAGCTTAATGTATTAAATTAGAGAATCTTTTAGCAACATAGTTGTGGCTTTGAACGTATGAATGAAAGATTTTTACGTTTTGACAATATTTCGAATCATTCCCCCAAAAATAAAATAATGGAAAGGAACAATACTGTACCAGTACAACCTGCCTTTTAAGCCACGTGGTCTAAAGGTTGCTGTCTGATGTAGGACGTTGTTTTCATCGATCTTGAATTCGAGCCATGCCTCTCCTGGCAGTTTCATCTCGGCAAAAAGCAACAATCGTTTGGCCTCTTTATCAGCCAAAAGCACCCTCCAAAAATCCAGGGCATCACCAGGAAAAATCTTATCGGGATGCGTTCGCCCTCTTCGTAACCCAACACCGCCAGTTAATTTATCGATAAATCCCCTGATTTTCCATAGCCAATTGCCGTAATACCACCCATTTTCACCCCCTATTTTCCAAATGTTTTCCAAAACGGCCTGCGCATCCTTGACCTTTCTTTTTTGTTCATCTTTCAACACACCATATTTGGGAACCTGAATATATTTTTCAAGGTTTTTTTGAAAACGCCCACTGATCATACTGTCTTTCCAACTACTGATGACCAGATTTTGTTCAATTTTCTTAAAGGCCATAGCTATGGCTTCTTTGTAGCTGTGGGTTTCGATCCCTAGAATATCCTGTAACCTTCGATCTCTGGCAACAACTTCCATTTTCATACTGTCTACAAGGTTCATGGCCAATTTATATGAGGTAGAGGTTACGAAATACAGCCAATAGGAGGATAACTTGGGGGTCATAATAGGTACGGTGACAATCCAATTCTTAAAACCTCGTGTTTGAGCATATTGTTGAAGCATTTGTTTGTAGGTTAGTACATCAGACCCACCGATATCGAAAGAATCATTATAGGTTTTTTCATTCCCTATAACCCCTGTTAAAAAACGTACAACATCCCTAATGGCAATAGGTTGGGTTTTGGTCAACACCCATTTCGGGGTAATCATAAGAGGTAGCTTCTCACAAAGGTCTCGGATAATCTCAAATGAGGAGCTCCCTGATCCCACAATAATACCCGCCCTGAGTACCGTAAGGTTAAAGCCGCCACGAAACAGAATTTCCTCGACATTTTTACGCGAACTCAAATGTTTTGAGAGTTTTTCCTCATTGACGATACCGCTTAAGTAAATGACCTGTTTTACCCTGGTATCGGCCATATATCGATTAAACATTTCAGCCGATTGAGCTTCTTTAACATCAAAGTCGGAAGTTGACGAACTCATGGAATGGATAAGGTAATACGCGATATCAATATCCTTGGGAATAAGATTTGGCGTATATTCCTTTAAGAAATCTACTTCGATAATTTGTAATTGGGCTTTGGTATCCTCATCAATTGAAAAGCGATTTTTATCCCGCACTGCGCAGATTACCTCATGGCCCAATTCCAATAGTTGTGGCAATAATCGCATTCCTATATAACCATTGGCGCCAGTGAGAAGAATTTTCATATATCCTCGATTGAAGTGGGTTTGTTTTCGGTCCTAAAATCCAAAATCTTCTTAAAAAACTTTTGAATAGCCTTGGTGTCCGACTTGACTTTTATAAAGTGATGGTCTCTATAAACCGAATATACGGCGAAATCACCTTTGTAAACGGTCAATTTATAAAAGGGAATAACCAGGGCATAGCTTTCTAACAAAGAACGAAATCGTACAATAATACCCTTGGGCCTTAACTCGATATTACAACAATCGATGTTGTTGTCTAAAATGAGCAAATTCCTGATTTCAAGACTGGCCTCTGTGATGAACAACTTGGGGGATCCAATACCACCCATGGCCCAGCGCTCTTTTAAGGTAAAAGGTTTTCCGACTTCCTCATCGACTTTGCGCGTAACATCCCTATGGTTGTAAGAAACATTCAATAACATAGTATCTCTTTTTCATTAGCGGTACTAAAGTTAACCAAATCCTTGTGATTAACAGCTGCGCATCACTATTAAAGCTTAAAAATTGTTTAGTTTTGCTGCTTAAATTCAATAATCGATGAATATCCAAGATGTCCTTTCAGAAAAGGTCAAAGAAGCCATTTTTACCAATTTCAACGTAGAATTGCCGAATGTGGAATTTCAACCCACCCGTAAGGATTTTGAAGGGGATATTACGATTGTCGTATTTCCTATGCTCCGTTTTGTCAAGGGTAATCCTGAGCGCATAGGCAACCAGATCGGGGATTATTTGCAGCAACATGTCGAAGAGGTCTCCGGATATAACGTAGTCAAAGGATTTTTGAATGTTGTGATCAGTGATGCGTATTATCTTCGGTTTTTCAATACGATTAAGGATATTCGGAATTTCGGGTATAAAACAAATACCAGTAAGGAAGCGATAATGGTCGAATATTCTTCACCAAATACCAATAAGCCTTTGCATTTGGGCCATATTAGAAACAACCTGTTGGGGTATTCGGTTGCAGAAATAGTAAAGGCATCAGGAAAAAAGGTGTATAAGACCCAAATCATAAATGATAGGGGGATACATATTTGTAAAAGTATGTTGGCTTGGCAAAAATACGGTAAAGGGGAGACACCACAGAGTACAGGTCTAAAGGGCGATAAGTTGGTCGGGAAGTATTATGTTGCATTTGATAAAACCTATAAAGCCGAAGTAACAGCTATGGTGGCAGAGGGCATCGCAAAGGAAGTTGCCGAAAAAGAAGCCCCCATTCTTATGGAAGCCCAAGATATGCTACGAAAATGGGAAGCCGGGGATGATGAAGTGGTTGCCCTTTGGAAAAAGATGAACAGTTGGGTGTATACGGGTTTTGAAGAAACCTATAAAAACCTTGGCGTTGATTTTGACCAATTATATTTTGAAAGTAACACCTACCTTTTGGGAAAGGATGTCGTTGCCGATGGTTTGAAAAAAGGGGTGTTTTATAAAAAGGAGGACGGTAGTGTCTGGATCGATCTTACCGATGAAGGACTGGACGAAAAAATCGTATTGCGTTCCGATGGGACAGCGGTTTATATGACCCAGGATATAGGTACCGCCATCCAACGGGTAAAGGATTATCCCGATGTTATGGGAATGGTCTATACCGTGGGAAATGAACAGGACTATCATTTTAAGGTGTTGTTCCTGATTCTGAAAAAATTGGGTTTTGCCTGGGCAGACCAGTTACACCATCTAAGTTACGGAATGGTCGATTTGCCCAGTGGTAAAATGAAAAGCAGGGAAGGTACCGTGGTCGATGCGGATGATCTAATGGACGATATGACCCAGACGGCAGCCAAAATAGCACAGGAGCTGGGGAAGTTGGAAGATTATTCAACAGAAGAGAAACAGGAATTGTACAAAATAATAGGCTTGGGAGCTCTCAAGTATTTTATTTTAAAGGTAGATCCCAAGAAACGGATCTTGTTCAATCCTGAAGAGTCTGTCGATTTTCAAGGAAATACCGGGCCATTTATTCAGTACACCTATGCCCGAATACAGTCTATCCTACGAAAGGCGGAGGAGTTGTATCTGGAAGGTTTAGAAAATCCCGCGGTTCAAGATACCAAGCAAGACCTACTTGACGTTACCAACGAAGTAGGCATCCAATTAGGGCTTCATCCAAAAGAAAAGGAACTCATCAAGCAAATCCAACTCTTTCCGGAGACCATTAAATTGGCAGCCGAAAATTTTAGTCCGGCTTTGATAGCCAATTACACCTATGATCTCGTGAAGGAATTCAATTCATTCTATCAGCAAGTTTCCATCTTGGGAGAAACCAATGATCAAAAGAAAATGTTACGGGTGCAATTGTCTAAAAAAGTCGGTGAGGTCATTCAATCCGCATTTTTGTTATTAGGGATTCAAGTTCCAGAACGTATGTAGTTAAAACCTAACCCTGAAACTTATATTGGGGGTAAGGCCCAAAGAAACGCTTTCCACGGTCTCGATCTCATCATCATCATTAAGCCGATAATAGGTGTTAAGAATGTTCTTTCTATCGGTAAGGTTAAGAACAGATGCTCCCACCGTTGCATTTATCCTTGGCGATAGTTTAAAATCATAGATGGCAGAAACATCCATCCTTAGATAATCCGGTAACCGACTACTATTCGCTTCTTGAAAGGAAATTTGACTGGGAAAAAAGCTGGTATCCACTGGGTTGTCGGGGTCGGGTTCTGTATACGGTTTTCCGGTTCTATAGTTCAACCCTACACCGATTTTAAATTTGTTATAGGTATAATTACCGGCAAAGGTGATGGTATGGCGTACATCCAGATTATTGGGAAAGGTCTGGGGTACGATATCCTCGAAGGTATAATCGTTTAGATTATAGGAATAACTAAACCAAGCACTGTAATCCGATGTTTTTTTATTGACGAGGAATTCCAATCCCTTTACCGTATAACTTCCAATTTCCTCATTAAATTCCCCTTCACTCTGAAAGCCTTGGGTTCGCGCACTGATACCATTGACTTCTTTATAGAATCCTTCGATACCGACATATAGGCTAGGGTGGTCATAGTTGAGGCCTAAAGAACCTTGCTTGCTTTTGGTTATGGGTAAGGGCAGTAAAGGGTTATCAGGGTCGGCGATATACCAACGTCGTTTTTCTACGCCCAAAAAATTTTGTTCCAGATCAACGACCTGATGGGTGGTTTGGTTCTTGAACTCACCCTGTAGTTCCATTTTAAGATTATCCACAAGTTCATAATTGACATTTAGCCGTGGTTCGATAAAAAATTCACTGAAGGTGTTGAGGTTTTCAGAATAATTGAGACGGGTACCTCCACGAGCAAAGAGCTTCTTGTCGGGAGATCGGTATTCCAATTCGGAAAAAAGGGCATGTGTTCGCATAACCCCCTTTATTTTGTTGCTATATGGAGGTTGGGTCACATCTGAAAAGTTTAAAATCCCTGTTTCCGTTAATTGGTATCCATTTGACCAAGTTAAATTTTCGCTTAAGCTATAGGCAGTATTCAACTTTAGTGCGGTTTCAATAACTTCGTTTTCTTGGGATAGCAGCTGAGGTGAATTTACGGTAGTATTATCCGAATCAAGATTATAACGGGTATAATAGGCATTGATTTTTGTAGTGAAGATATCGCTCCAACGACTATCCAAACTACCCCCAATAGAAATATTCACTTGGTTCAACTTGCTCCTGGTTTCGCGTAAGGCCGTAAGATTCTGTTCTGTATAATCCAGATTATTATTGATGTTGATAAAACTGATACGAACTTTGTGGTCGGGACTTATATCGAACAAAAGCTTTCCTGTAAAATCATAGAAATAGAAATCCTGGGTCCTTTTGATTTCGTCGGTCTGACCACTAGTACTCATGATTTGACTATCTTGGAAAGCCCTATCGGAAAATTGATTATAGGTCGGGGTGTCAAAAAAGTCGGTCAATGAGCGTCGTGCGGAGAACAGGAATGCGGCATTTTGGGCAATGGGAACATAGCCATAAACATCCCCATTGATCAAATTGAAACCGGTACCTCCATAAAAATCCCCGGTAATATCATTTTTGGTTTCCATATCTAGGACCCCACTAACCCCATCACCATATTGGGCACTGGTACCATTTTTTATAAGGGTTACCTTGTCTGTCAAATACGGATTGAACGCTGAAATAAGACCAAAAAAGTGCCCGGATTGGTACATTTTTATACCATCCCAAAGGATAAGGTTCTGATCATTTGTTCCTCCTCGGATGTTGATGTTCGATACGGTTTCGTCAATACTTTCAATTCCTGGCAGGGCTTGAACGGTCTGAAGGACATCTGGTTCTATCAAACCTGGTAGAATACCGAAATCCTTAGTGGTCAATTGAATGCTGGCATCGATCTCCTTGCTTAGTCCTGTAGTTAAAAATTGATATACGATGACTTCATCTAATTGTTCGTATTTCAAATCTAATACTAAAGTCTTACAGGGATTATGGCTGACCAATTCCTCTGCCGTAATAAACAAGGGTTTAAAGCCTATATGCTTTATTTGGATCATCGACTTTCTTGGAATATTTTCCATAGAAAAATATCCATCACTATCGGTAATCATGGCAATATCACTATTGAGCACCGAAACTGAAGACCCGGTAACGGTATTTTCTTTGAAATTGTCCAAAACCGTTGCGCAGATATCTACCGTTATGCTTTTTGTGACGGTATAATAGCGCTCATTCAATTTTTGAATTTTCAACTGTGTCTGATCTCGAATATCGGAAAGTATGTCTTGAAGATCTTCAAAATGGCTGCTTTTGATGGTAATATCGGTGATATCGGCATCAATATAGGAGAACTTAATGTCATACCTAGTTTCAAGGCTTCGAAGTACGGAAATGAGTTTTTTAGCCGTGACGGAATCGTCCTGTGCCATTATTTTGGAGAAGGAAAAAAACAATAGCAGGCACGCAATAATCGATAAAAGCGGTTTATGGTGCGCTTTCGGCATAGAACAACACTTTATTCCCTTCTAATTTAAACTTTATTCGGGAAGGTACACTAATACTCTGTAACGCCAAATCTGTATTTGTGTTGCTAAAAGTGCCGGTAAATAATTTACCCAAATCAATATTTTGGGTCTTGACCTTTACATTGTGTTGTCTTTGAAATTCATCCAAAACATATTTTAGTGGAATACTCTTAAAAGTACTCTCATTATCCATCCAAGAGGGATTTAGGTTCTTTGGTTCTTCAGCTGGGACGATTTCGCCCTCAACAACCATAAAGGAAGTGCCTGCAGGTAATTTGGTTTCCGAGCCTTTATAGCTTACGCTAACCAAACCTTCAAAACAGGTTACCTCGAAAAAACCTTCACGACCTTCTACATTGAATTGCGTACCCAATACCGCTACAGTACCATGATCTGTTGTTACGGTAAAACGTTCACCTTTGGCTACTTTGAAGAAAGCTTCACCATTTAATGATACATTTCTTTCTGTGTCCCACTTTTTCTTACTATACGCTATTTTGGAATCGGCATTCATAATGATCTCAGAGGAATCCGGAAGAATCACCTCTTTATTCTCCGCAAACTGGGTGGTGATATTTTCATTTAAGGTATTTAAATAAAAATAGGAGCCTACCATAATAATGGTCACAGCTGCGGCAACCTTCAGGAATCTTCTGAACGGTTTCAGTTGCACCACTTTTGGTTCTTGCAAGATTCGTTTGTTCTTTATGGCCTGCAACGCATCTTCGACATCGAAATCTGGCCCTTCCATGGTTTTGGAAGCTTCCAGAATTCGCTGATAAGAAGCATACTCGTCAGATTTTTTAAATACTGCGAGTTCTTCCTCAGTGAGTTCGTTATTGAGCCATTTTGCCAAGTAATTCTCTTGCATGATTTCTAGCTTTACTATTTAATAACAATCCAGGTTCTAAAAACCCTACTTGTTCTTTTTATTTTTTGTTATTAATTGGTCGTTGATGGTATTATAATTATTGGGCGGAAACAATAATAATGTCAATATTTTCCATCAACCATCAACCATCAACCATCAACCATCAACCCGTTCATATTCCATCGATTTGTTCCCTTAAGGATTTCAAAGCCAAATGCATCCGCTTTTCTATGGCCTTGATACTAACCCCTTCCATTTCGGCTATTTCAGCATATTTTTTACCATCGATCCTGTTTAATAAAAATGTGGTTCGCTGGTTTTCGGGCAGCGCTTGCAAGGCATTGTCCAATTTTAGTTTAAACTCATTTTCCTCCATGACATATTCTGGGGTCTCATGATTGGTCGTAGTTACCCTATCGGCATATTTTAAACGTACCTTCTCAGCCTTTAATACATTCAGGTAAAGGTTATTGGCTATGGTATAAACATAAGCTTTGGCCTTAGCCGGGGTCACCTTGGCACAGTTCTCCCAAAGTCGTGCAAAAGCTTCCTGTACAGCGTCATAGGCTTTTTCTTCATTACCGTACTTATAATATATGTAGTTAAAAACCGTTTTGGAATTAGCCCTGAAGAGTGTACTGTATACCTCTTCATCACATACGTTATCCTTGGTGTCCGTGTTCAATTCGTTGGTTTTGTACCAAAGATATTTGAAAAAAATGAAATATTAGGGTAGGGTATTTTTAAAGTGGGTTGTTTCATAGTCATACGAACAAAAAATACCAAATCGTTATGAAAAAGTTTTTTAGTTACGCATTTTACACAAGCCTACTGGTAATAGCGTTGAGTTTTACGTCTTGTCAGGATGAATTTGAACCGTTACCGGAGGAAGGTGTCCAGGCAGAAGCGATTGCAGCGAGTTCCACAACTGCAAAATTAATCGAGGATACATGTTCCAATGATGGCTCTTTTGACAATATTGTGGACGAGTCGAGCTGTTTCAATATTAATTTTCCATACCGGGTCAAGGCCAACGGAGTCGATTTAACCATTAATTCTATCGATGACCTAGATTCCATTGAGGAGATTTTTGATGCCCTTGAGGAAGATGAGGACATAATTGATATCATATTTCCTATTACCATCACCTTGGCGGATTATGCCGAGATTACCATAAACGGTATCGAAGATCTAAGGGAACTTGCCAAAGAATGTAGGGAAGGTGGCGATGATGACGACATTGAATGTATTGATTTTGTGTATCCGATCACCTTGTACACTTTTGATCTCAACAATGAGGAAACAGGAAATTTCACAGTAGAAAGTGATAAGAATCTAAGACGTTTCTTTGCCGGATTGGATCAAAATGATTTGATCGGTATTGATTTTCCTATTACGTTAAAACTTTATGATGGTACTGAGGTGGTAGTGAATACTAACGCCGAATTGGCCAATGCCATTGAAAATGCAAAGGAATTATGTGATGAGGATGATGACAATGACCATAATGACGATGATTTTACGCAAGAAGATTTAGCGGATTATTTGGTATCGTGCCCTTGGTTGGTCAAAGAGGTAAAGAGAAACGATCAATTACAAACAGACCAATACTTCGACTATGTAATGAATTTTAAAGAGGATGGTAATGTAACTGTAAATGATAGGGAAGGAAACAGCATGACAGGTATATGGAGTATCAGGGAGACAGATTTCGCCCTACTTCTCAAATTGGAGTTTGAAACACTGGTCGATTTTAATCTAGAATGGTTTATATATGAGCAGGGTGAAGGTACGATCAAATTACACGTAAGTGACGGCAATAGGATAATCATGAAAAAAGGTTGTGACATCATCAACGATGATCCAACTACCTTACGTGAAGCACTAAAAGAGTGCGGCTGGATAATTAAAAAGGTATTCTATGATGGCCAAGAAGTAAAAAGACTATTAGGTTTTGAGTTCAATTTCGAGGCTGAAGGTGTTGTTACTTTAAGCAATGGGGATCTAGTTTCCCAAGGAAGTTGGGAGATAACGGTTAATGAACAAGGACGTTTGGTAATGGCGATTACAATGGGTGAAGAACCCGGAGTTAGTTTCGAATGGCCTTTAAGTGAACTTAGAAATGAGCGATTGAAGTTTGAGATTCCCGGTACCGATTATATGTTGATTCTTGAAAGGAATTGTGATAATGATGATAACGATGAAGATGTAACTTGGATCAGGGGATTATTCAATGACACCGATTGGGAATTGGCTTTGTTCTCTCAAAATGAAGACCCCCTTACCGAGGCTTATGCCGATTATACCTATAGATTTGGTATGGATGGTACTATCACGGTACTCGATATGGTTATGACCGAAATCAGTGCAGGCAACTGGTATGTGTATCGAAATAGCGATGGTAAATTGGAGATGATCATTCGTTTTGGATCTGATAGTAACTTCTATCCGTTAGGCAATGATTACAAGATCCTAGAAATAGAAGAAAACCGATTGGAGCTAAAGCACGAGAATGACTATGATGGATATGACCATCTCGTTTTCGAAAAGAAATAAATTTATGATAACCCCGATGACTTTGCGCATCGGGGTTACTTTGTTAACATAACCCCAAAAACCTACTTACCTATGAAACGAAGAATAATTTGTATGGCAATTGCCTTGCTTAGTATAGGACTGATCAGTTCTTGCAGTGAGGATGAAGTAAAAGTGGACGAAGAAATCACAGCGGCCGATATGGCAAGCATAAAAGCCACGGTTGAATCTGGTGATTGGAGCATCAGCAAATATTCTGATGATGATATTGATGAAACCAGTAACTATGTTGGTTTCAGTTTTAGGTTCAATTCCGATGGTACGCTTGGGGCAACTGATGGGAATACTTCAGTGTCGGGAGCGTGGTCAATGACCACATCGGAGGCCGATGAACTCGATTTCAATATATTTTTCACGGCCCCTGATATATTTGAAGAACTTGCCGATGATTGGGAAGTCTTGAAATATTCAAGCTCTAAAATCGAACTGATCGACATAAGTGATGATGAAAGTTCAACCGACTATTTGACCTTTGAAAAAAAATAAACCTTATTTGCCCCACATTTTTTTGAAAGGCATCCATTTTAAATGGGTGCCTTTTTAAATTTTAGACCAAAAGGATTAGGTTTTCCTTGTTCGATAAAATACTGAACAATCCACGATTCTTATTAACACTCCCTTGCCTATGGGCACTATATTTCTTTACTTTGCAAACCTCCGCTAATAAGGAAAGAATATGTTTGATAATTTAAGTGAAAAGCTGGATAAAGCGCTACACGTCCTTAAAGGACATGGGCAGATTACCGAAATAAATGTGGCAGAGACCACCAAGGAAGTCCGAAGGGCTTTATTGGATGCCGATGTCAACTTTAAGATAGCCAAAGAATTCACCAATAGGGTGAAGGAAAAAGCATTGGGCCAAAATGTATTGACCACTTTACAACCTGGCCAATTAATGGTCAAGATCGTAAAGGATGAACTGACCCAGCTTATGGGTGGCGAAACTGAGGGTATAGATTTGTCAGGTTCCCCTTCGATTATCCTAATGTCTGGTTTACAGGGTTCAGGTAAAACCACCTTCTCAGGAAAGTTGGCTAATTATCTTAAGACCAAGAAAAACAAAAAGCCATTGTTGGTAGCGTGCGATGTTTACCGCCCCGCGGCAATAGACCAGTTGCATGTAGTTGGGGATCAAATTGGTATTGAGGTATTTTCAGATCGGGAGAATAATGATCCGATAGCTATTGCCCAAGCAGGTGTTGCCCATGCAAAAGCCAATGGCCATAATGTGGTTATCATTGATACCGCCGGTCGTTTGGCAGTCGATGAGAGGATGATGAACGAGATATCGAATATCCGTAACGCCATAAAACCACAGGAAACACTTTTCGTAGTAGATTCCATGACAGGCCAGGATGCGGTTAATACGGCCAAGGCTTTTAATGATGTTCTGAATTTTGATGGGGTCATCTTGACCAAATTGGATGGTGATACCCGGGGGGGTGCTGCAATATCCATTAAATCGGTAGTCGATAAACCCATTAAGTTCATCGGTACGGGTGAAAAGATGGAGGCCATAGATGTATTCCATCCCTCGAGAATGGCGGATCGAATATTGGGTATGGGCGATGTGATCTCCTTGGTCGAAAGGGCACAAGAGCAGTTCGATGAAGAGGAAGCACGAAAGATTCAAAAGAAAATCGCCAAGAATAAATTCGGTTTTGATGATTTCCTGAGCCAGATCCAACAGATCAAGAAAATGGGGAATATCAAGGATCTAATGGGTATGATTCCCGGTGCGGGAAAGGCGTTGAAAGGATTGGATATAGATGATGACGCCTTTAAACATATTGAGGCGATAATTCATTCGATGACCCCAGACGAACGATCTACGCCCTCAAAATTGAATGCCAGTCGTAAAAAACGAATTGCAAAAGGAAGTGGTCGGGATGTACAGGAAATCAATCAGCTATTAAAGCAGTTCGACCAAATGAGCAAAATGATGAAAATGATGCAAGGTGGTGGCGGTAAAAAGATGATGCAGATGATGGGGGGAGGCTTGGGCCGAAAGTAAATAGTAGGCAGTTGCAGTTAGCAGCGGCAATTACGTCTTTTAAATGGTCATAAATGAGTTTTAAAACGCTTGAAGGTTATAAAAAAGGTTTTGATTTAGCTATGGATGTTTATCAAGTATCAAAAAGCTTTCCTAAAGAAGAGACCTTTTCGTTGACCGATCAGATCAGACGATCCTCTAGGTCGGTTTGCGCCAATATTTCAGAGGCTTATAGAAAACGAAGATATGTTAAGAATTGGATCAGATAGTTGACCGATTCCGATGGTGAAAATTCAGAGACGCAAGTTTGGCTAGATTTTGCTAAAGCGTGCAATTATATTAGTGATGATCACTTTAATCAACTAACTGAACGTAGTGAAGAAGTTGGAAGATTATTAAATTATATGATAAATAACCCGGGCAAATTTGAAGTCAAGGAGAATTAATGTTACAGGAAACTGTAAACATATATAACTGTAGACTGCAACTGCCAACTGAATACTTTTTAAATGACAATTCTAGACGGAAAAAAGATTTCGAATCAAATAAAAGAGGAAATTGCTGCTGAGGTGGCCAAAATGAAAGAAAACGGGGAGAAAGTCCCTCATCTGGCCGCAATTATCGTTGGGAATGACGGGGCCAGTTTAACCTATGTGGGTAGCAAGGTACGTTCATGCAAGCGGGTAGGTTTTGAATCGACCTTAGTACAAATGCCAAGTACAACTTCAGAAATCGAGTTGTTGAGAAAGATAGAACAGTTGAACCAAAATGATGATATCGATGGTTTTATTGTACAGCTTCCTTTACCCGATCAAATCGATACCCAAAAGGTTATTATGGCTGTTGATCCCGACAAGGATGTCGATGGTTTCCACCCAACCAATTTTGGTAAAATGGCCTTAGACATGAGTACCTTCATTCCTGCCACGCCTTTTGGTATTTTGGAATTGATCGAACGCTATGGCGTAGAGACACAGGGCAAACATACGGTGGTTATCGGTAGAAGCCATATCGTTGGTCGCCCCATGAGTATATTGATGGGACGAAAGGGATTCCCGGGAAACTCGACCGTAACATTGACACATAGTAGAACAAAGAATATAACTCAAATAACTTCCCAGGCAGATATTATTATCTCAGCTTTAGGGGTGCCCAATTTCCTTAAAGCTGAAATGGTCAAAGACGATGTTGTCGTTATAGACGTCGGTATTACGCGTGTTCCAGATGATACCAAGGAAAAAGGATATTATATAACCGGGGATGTAGATTTTGAGAATGTAAGTAAAAAAGCATCATTTATAACCCCTGTTCCTGGTGGGGTTGGTCCCATGACCATTGCCATGCTGCTCAAGAATACCTTATTAGCCCGAGAAAGGCATAGAGGTAGAAAGTAAAGGGATTCCCTTTTTAAAAAAGCCTTTTATTTGGAGTCTAAGGATTATTTTATCTAACATGACTCTTATTTTATAGTCGAATTCTAAAACTATTTCAAGCTAAAACAATATGAAAAAAACGGTAGTATTAAAATCTACTTTGGCCATGGTTATTTTAATGGCAATTGGATGTAAAAACGATCAAAAAGAAAACATCGAAAATAAGGAATTAACATCAGGAATACTTACGCAATATATGGATACCCTGGTGAATCCCGGAGATGACTTTTCAGCTTATGTAAATGGTACTTGGGTAAAGAATACGGAGATTCCTGCTGATAAGTCGTCTTATGGCGTGGCGTATATTATTTACGAAGAATCAGAGGATGCCGTGAAGAAAATTATCGAGGAATCTGCTTCTGGTGATTTTGCTGCGGGTTCAGATGAACAAAAAGTGGGCGACCTGTTCCAATCCTATATGGATATGGAAAAAAGGAATGAATTGGGAGTTGCACCTTTGCAGCCTGAGTTGGCCAAAATTGATGCTATTAGCAACTACGATGAATTGGCTACTTATTTTGGTTACGCCAACACGTATAGCATTAACAATCCAATGACCATGTTTATAAGTACAGATTTTAAAAACCCTGATGTATATGCGGTTTATGCCTATCAATCCGGATTGGGTTTGCCGGATCGGGAATATTACTTGAAAACAGACGACAGATCAAAAGAAATACAGTCCAAATACGTAGAACACATAGAAAAAATGTTTGATTTGGCTAACATGTCGGAAGGGAGCAATGCTGCCAAGAAAATTATGGAGTTGGAAACTAAAATTGCATCCAAGCATTTAGAAAAGGAGAAAGCAAGAAATTGGGTAGAATTATATAATATGTTTCCAGTAGATACCCTTTCGAACATTATGCCCAATTTTAATTGGGATAACTATTTGAAAGCATCCGGTTTGGAAAAGCTGGATAAATTATGTGTATTAACCTTGGATTATACTATAGCGCTGGATAAAATTATTGCGTCTACTGATTTAAGTACTTGGAAAACCTATCTAAAATGGAGTGTCTTGGATGCAAATGCTTCCAGGCTAAATGAAGTTTTGGACAATCAGAATTGGGAATTTTATAGCAAGGAACTTAGAGGGACACAGGAACAACGGCCACTATGGCGAAGAGGGGTTTCTGCTGTGAATGGTGCATTGGGCGAAGTTGTGGGTAAGGTGTACGTGAAAAAACATTTTTCACCAGAGGCCAAGGCCCATATGGAAATTTTAGTCGACAATCTATTAAAGGCCTATGAGGTAAGTATAAAGGATTTGGATTGGATGGGTAAGGATACCAAAAACGAAGCTTTGGATAAGTTAAGCAAGTTTACCCCAAAAATTGGGTATCCCGATAAATGGAAATCTTATGATATTGAAATAAAGGCGGATGATTTATTTGGAAATTTAAAGAGATCTACCTTATTGGAGCATAATAGGGAACTGGCAAAATTAGGTCAGCCCATTGATAAGGATGAATGGGGAATGAATCCTCAAACCGTGAACGCTTACTACAACCCAACAATGAATGAAATAGTTTTTCCAGCGGCTATTTTACAACCGCCATTTTTTGATTTGAATGCGGAAGATGCCGTTAACTATGGTGCTATTGGGGCTATAATCGGCCATGAAATCGGACATGGTTTTGATAACAGAGGCAGTACTTTTGATGGTGATGGTGCCCTGCGCAATTGGTGGACCGAAGCCGATAAAGAGGAGTTTGAAAAGCGCACCGAAGCACTGATCGAGCAGTATAATGGTTTTGAGGTACTACCTGATTTGAATATAAATGGGGAGTTTACCCTTGGAGAGAACATTGGTGATCTAGGCGGATTAAGTATTGCATTGAAAGCTTATAAAATGTCGTTGGAAGGTAAGGAGTCGCCTAAAATCGATGGTTTTACAGGAGACCAAAGGGTATTTATCGGGTATGCCCAATCTTATAGGAACAAAGCTAGGGATGAATCGTTACGGGTTCAAATCAATACCGATCCCCATTCCCCGGCCGACTTTAGGGTAAATGGAGTTGTACGGAATATTCCAGAATTCTATACGACTTTCAATGTAAAAGAAACCGATTCTTTGTATTTGGCACCTGAGGAAAGAGTGAAAATTTGGTAGTCTCCAGAATAATAAAATGAATATAAAGCCCTCTTTTTAGAGGGTTTTATTATTTAGGTCAATCCCTGTTTGTGTGCTGTCATTGGGTGCAATAATATCAATGTCATTACTATCATCATAGTCACAACTGCCCATTGTTATCACGCTGGCCAACACCATTCCTATAAGTACTATCTTTTTCATTATCCGTAATTTGTACAGGTATCAATACCAAGTTGCTGCTATTTCATAACGTAATATTCAAAAAATTGTTATTTGAACGGCCCAGTTAAGTTTGATTGATTGGCTGTAAATCAGTACCTTTTGTTGAAAATCAATCTTCTATATGAAAAAGCGGATTTCACTCCCATTTGCACTACTAATGGTATTTGCCAGTTGTCAATCAGATCAGGACAAAACGTCCGATAAACGTATCAATGTATCATTTTCGAATACCGCAAGTTCAGATGTTTTGGATGGCCGACTTTTGTTGATGTTCTCTAATAATGAGGCCGAGGAACCTCGATTTCAAATTAATGACGGACTCGAAACCCAATTGATTTTTGGGATGAACGTTGAGGGAATGGAAGCAGGTAAAAACATAGTTTTCGACGAAACGGTATTTGGATACCCTTATCCAAGTCTTGCCGATGTACCTGCCGGTGAGTACAACGTACAGGCACTTTTGCATGTGTATGAAACGTTCGACCTTTCTACAGGCCATTCGGTAAAGTTGCCTATGGATAATGGGGAGGGCCAACAATGGAATAAATCTCCCGGTAACGTGTACAGCCAACCTTTTAAAATTACCATAACAGATAGGGGTATCAAAAATGTAGATGTTGTCATGGATCAGGTAATTCCGCCTATTGAAGAACCAGAGGATACCGAATGGGTAAAACATATTAAAGTGAAATCTGAAAAATTATCCGAATTTTGGGGCAGGGATATTTATTTGGGGGCCCATGTTCTGCTCCCAAAAGGATTCAAGGAGCATCCGGAAGCCAAATACCCCTTGATGGTTTTTCACGGCCATTTCCCCTCCGATTTTGGAGGGTTTAGCACCACCCCGCCCGACCCGAATATGAAACCCGAATATTCTGAGCGTTTCGATGTGGAAGGATACAATATCATTCAGGCACAAGAATCCTATGATTTTTATAAACGATGGATCGATCCGGATTTCCCCCGCTTCCTTATTATTGAAATACAACATCCTACGCCTTATTATGACGATTCCTATGCGGTAAATTCCGCAAGCCAGGGACCTTATGGCGACGCCATAACCTATGAACTAATTCCAGAGATCGAGAGGCAGTTTAGGGGAATGGGCGAAGGCTGGTCCCGCTTTTTATATGGGGGTTCTACAGGAGGATGGGAAGCCCTGGCCGTACAGGTTAAATACCCTGACGAATACAATGGCTGTTTTGCGGCCTGTCCGGACCCTATTGATTTTAGGGCGTATTGCTTGACCAATATTTACGAAGATGAAAATGCATACTACTATCCAAGTGAACACAAAACATTGGAAGTCCCGGCACATCGCGATTATTTGGGCCAAATACAATCCACTTTGCGTCAAGGCAATCATCTAGAATTGGTTTTAGGCGATAAGTCGAGGTCTGGCCAGCAATGGGATATTTGGGAGGCTACGTATTCGCCCCAAGGAGAGGATGGATATCCAGTACGCTTGTGGGATAAATTTTCTGGAGATATCGACCACAAGGTAGCCGAATATTGGAAAGAGAATTATGACCTGCGCTATATTCTGGAACGCGATTGGGCTAAATTAGGGGATCATCTAAAAGGGAAAATCCATATTTATTGTGGGGATATGGATAATTACTATCTCAACAATGCGGTATATCTGATGGAGGATTTTTTAGAAAGCACGACTGAACCCTATTACGATGGGGAGGTGGCTTATGGTGATCGGGCAGAGCATTGCTGGAATGGGGATCCTGACCAACCCAATGCGATCAGTCGTATGCGGTATAATTCCATGTATGTTCCCAAGATCATGAAACGTATTGCCGAAAGTGCGCCAAAAGGTGCCGATTTAACGAGTTGGCGTTATAAATGAATTCATGAAGAATACATCAAATAAGGTATCATGGGTGGTTTTCGCGGTTTTGGCCGTGACGATAGGTTTATATCCTTTGATGTATTTTGTCGTAGATAGGGAGTTTGGTCTTTTGGCTTCAAAAAGTGATGAACTGCTGTCGAACACCTTTTGGAATATTGGATTTTACGGACATATTCTCCTGGGTGGACTTGCCTTACTCATTGGATGGATCCAGTTTAGTGAAAAAGTAAGGAACTCAAATTTAAAAAGACACCGAGTCATTGGTAAAGTATATGTTATTTCGGTGATTATCAGTGGACTGTGTGCCCTGTATATTGGTTTCTTTGCAACTGGGGGCATAATAGCTTCTTTAGGTTTTATTTCCTTGGGGATTATTTGGCTTTATACAACTATAATGGCTTACAACGCAGCCCGAAAAAAAGATTTTTCGTTGCATAAAGGATTTATGATTTATAGTTATGCCGCATGCTTTGCAGCGGTTACCCTTCGAATTTGGTTGCCCATATTGAGCTTTGTCTTTGATGATTTTGTGGTGGCTTACCGCATTGTTGCTTGGTTATGTTGGGTACCCAATATGGTATTCGCTTTTTTCTGGGTGCGTAAAAAAGGGTTGATCGTAGGCTGATCGATTCATTGTAGGGTCCACACTATAATGCTTAAGTAAAATACGGGGCTATATTATTAGTTGATCTTAAATAAATGTAATTTAGTATGTCTTTTTGAAATAGAAAAAAAATAAAATAAAACGAACATGATAACTATGATAATTTTACTCGGTTTACTCATTCTGGTTGTATTATTACTTGTAGGGATATTCAATCGATTTGTAAAAAATAGGAATACGGTAAATGATGCCTGGAGCAATATTGACGTGGCATTGAAACGGCGATATGATCTGATTCCAAATTTGGTGGAAACCGTCAAGGGGTATGCAAAGCATGAAAAATCCACGTTGGAAGATGTAACCAATGCCCGAAATGCGGCTATGCAGGTACCTAAAGGGGACATAAATGCCCAAATCAAGGCGGAGAATCAATTACAACAAAGCCTACGGAGTATTTTTGCCCTTGGTGAAGCTTACCCGGATTTAAAGGCCAACACAAATTTTTTGGATTTACAAGAGAAATTGAATGTAATTGAAGAGAATCTCGAACGCAGCAGGCGTTATTACAACGGAACCGTAAGGGAAAATAATACCTATGGTGAAAGTTTTCCAGGAGTGCTTTTTGCAGGAATGTTCAAATACCAGCATTTTGACTTTTTCGAAGTTGATGAGGCAAGTAGGGCCAATGTAAAAGTGGATTTTTCTTAGATCCTTATCTGGATAGGAATAATTAGGATTTTTTGTGAAGACAAGTGGTCGTACATTCATAGAACACTTTGTAGAACGTTATTGTAATTTAACATGACCATCTTTAGGTGGTGTATGGCTTTTGATCTTCCGACCGTACCAACCCCAAAAACAAGTATGGGCTACTTGCAGCTAAAAATGGGTCAACAATCGGTGGTCGTTGGCTTAGGGGTGATTAATATAACTGAACTTTTATCGATGAAAAGGTTTTTTTTGGTGCTATTCGCTTTGCTTCCCATTTTTAATGGGTTTGCACAGGATTTCACGGTGCATGGTTACTCGGTAGAAATCTTCATTCATCAAGAGGGCTATTTTGATGTTATTGAAAATTACGACGTCAACTTTGAAACATACAAGCATGGTATTTACCGCACCATACAAACCAACTATGACCTCATAGATGAAGAAGGTAACGCCCAGAAAAGGAGAATAAAAATCAGGGATATAAAGGTTCCGAATTATAAATTTGATGCCCCATTTGACTTTGTCCAAAAGTTGAGTGATCAGATTGAAATTAAAATCGGGGATGAAAATAAAACCCTTATAGGGCCACAGCATTATGAAATCAGCTATCGTGTTTACAATGCCTTTCTATTTACAGATTCCCAAATTCGGTTTTATTGGAATATAAAACCCGATGGGTGGCAGGCCGATTTTCATCAAATTACTTTTAAGATACACGTCCCGGATGAAATAATACTTGGCAGGGAGAATAGTTTTGTTTATTCGGGCCTTTCGGGAACCAGGATCACGAGCAATGATTTTAAAATTGACTTTGACAAAGGATCGTTGGAAGGTAGGGGTATCGAAGATTTCGTATCACGTCCAGGGGAAAGTGTGACCGTATTGATCAATCTTCCTCCCAATGCTATAAAGGAAATAAAACCTTTATGGCCATTTTGGAATGAGTATGGTTGGTTGTTCTTCGTTGGGGCTTTGATTATCGCATTCTTTTTGATATGGCGGAAATTTGGTAAGGACGAACGGGTTGTGCGCACTACGAGTTACTATCCGCCAGAGAATATAGACCCCGCAATGGCAGGTTTTCTCATTGACGATAAAGCGGACAATGCGGATTTGATTTCATTGTTGCCTTTTTGGGGGTCCAAAGGACATTTACGGATTGAGGAAGTGCCCAAAAAAGGTCTGTTCGGAAAAAAGGATACCAAACTTATTTGTTTAAAACCATTACCGAACGAAGTGGCGGATTATGAATTAAAGATATTCAATGGGTTGTTTGGCAGTAATCCGGGCAAAGATGGGGCCGAAGTACTGGTAAGCAGTTTAAAAGACACCTTTTACACTACCATGTTAGAAGCGAATAGGGCCCTAAAGAAAAAGGCACAGCCCTATTATGTGGCTGAATCAAAAAAAATACAGGGCATCACTTGGATCGTTTTAGTCTTCATAGCCATAGTATTGACCTTTGTGGGATTAGTTTATTGGGGGCTCTTAGCTGCCATAGCCCTTTTTATTACCTGTATTTTATTGATGATCCTCAATGTCTATATGGTGAAAAAAAATTCCAGGGGTAACCGGGTGCTTTCAGAATTAAAGGGTTTCAAGCAATTTATAAAAGTGGCAGAGGAAAATAAATTGAAGATGTTGTTAAAGGATGATTCTAGCTATTTTGAAAATACTATGGGGTATGCCCTTGCCTTCGGTAGATTTGATAAATGGGCCAAAAAGTTCGAAGCTTTGCACGTACCACCCCCACAATGGTATAGCTCCCCATCCTCCAAGACGCTTACCATGCACAGTTTTTCAAAATCGTTCTCAAGATCAATGACCATGGCAAAATCGAATATGGTGAGCACCCCCTCGAGCAGTGGGTCCTCTGGAGGCGGATCTTCCGGGGGCGGATTCGGTGGAGGCGGTGGCGGAAGTTGGTAGTGCCAAAAAGTGGGTTTTTAGAGTGATTTCGCCTGGATATAAACAAGAATAATGAAAAAGAAACTCACCACCTTATGCATGTTGTTTTTTCTTTTTATGGCTTGTAAGGAGTCTACAAAAAAAGGGTCTTCCAGCTTGGATTCAATTACATCGGGCAACCCTATTTTTGAAGGTTGGTATGCCGACCCTGAAGCTGTGGTGTTCAAAAACGAATATTGGGTGTACCATACCTATTCCTATTTTACAGGGATTGTGCCATGGGAAGATGGTAGTCTTTTCATGAAAATTACTTCAGAATTCAGAGGGTTATGTGGAAGGTCCGTTTACGTTTTTGTTCGTGAAAGGCATTTTGAAGTAATCGAATTGATGGGGTAATTTCATAGTCCCAGTGCCTAAATGGTTAAATACTTTTGCACTCACCTGCATCTTAATTCAGTGGTCTTTTCTTATCTTGTCATCAATAAAAAGTAACCCAAAATAAGATGAAGAAAACTATACTTTTATTTGTATTCTGTTTCGCGATAATGGTTTCGGCCAATGCACAAACCGGTAAGGTTTACGACGATCTGGCCTTGACCAGTAAAATTCTTAAGAGTGAACGCAAATATGCCGTGTACCTACCACCAGATTATGAAACCTCAGAGCGAAGTTATCCTGTTTTGTATCTACTTCATGGGGCAGGGGATGATCAGACAGGTTGGGTGCAATTTGGCGAGGTACTTCGAATAACCGATAATGCCATTAAGGATGGTACTGCAACTCCCATGGTTATTGTCATGCCCGATGCCCAGACCGGTCAAAGAGGGTATTTTAATCAGGGAGATTGGCGTTATGAGGATTTCTTTTTTGAGGAACTCATGCCCTATGTTGAGCAAAAATATCGAATTAAGAGCGAAAAAAGATATCGCGCTGTGGCGGGACTTTCTATGGGCGGTGGAGGTTCCTTTATGTATGCACTGCATCATCCAGAATTGTTTTCTTCGGCCTGTCCTCTGAGCGCATATATAGGTCCATTGACTATTGAGGATTTCAAGGCACAGATCAATAAGGGGGGGCAAAATTATTCGGATAAAGAAATACAAGAGTATTTTGAACGACACAACACCCTTAATTTAATCGAGAGCGTTCCCGTTGAAGATATAAAATCGGTTCGATGGTATATTGATTGTGGTGATGACGATTTTTTGTATGAGGGTAATAGTTTGGTACATATTGCCATGAAAAAGAAAGAGATTCCACATGAATACAGGGTTCGCGACGGTGGTCATAGTTGGACGTACTGGCGGGAATCTTTGCCTAAGGTGTTGGAATTTGTTTCACAGGCATTTCATCAGTATTAAAAGAAGATAATGAACAAAAAAAGAGTATTGGTACAAGTATTGGCCGCAATAGTATTGTATGTTATTATCTCATTAATTCTTGAAAAGGAATATTCGAACGATATTATCATGCGAGAAGTTCTTGAAGGACTTGTTTTTGGTGCCCTTTATGGGGCATTTATCTGGTTTAGGGAAAAATGGAAGAACAAGGAATAAAACCAGATACATTTACCGGTTTTGCGAAATGAATACTAGAAAGTAAAGTACATTTAATGATTCCCCAATTACTTCGCAAATAATTGTCCCATATCTTTAAAAGCCTTGAATTCCAAGGCATTCCCTGCTGGGTCTAAAAAGAACATGGTGGCTTGCTCACCTATCAGCCCCTTAAAACGTATATACGGGGCAATAACGAACTTCACCCCTTTGGATTTCAACTCCTCTGAAAACGTTTGAAACGTGTCCCAGGGTAAGACTACACCATAATGGGGTACAGGAACATTTTTACCATCTACGGGATTGGTGTGAAGTGCTTCTTTGGATTTGGGTTTATAATGAATGACCAATTGGTGTCCAAATAAATTAAAATCCACCCAATGGTCGCTACTACGGCCTTCTTCACAATTCAGGATCTCACCATAGAATTTACGGCATTCGTCCAAATTATGAACAGGTATCGCGATGTGGAAAGGAGTTACATTTCGCATATATATAAGTTTGATTAAATGTAGGTTTTTTCTAAGATTTTATAAAATCCAAAATGCGAAGATTCACCTCATCGTGATGCATCGAATGCCCATAACCTTCAGTAGTATAAAATTCACTGTTTTTCCAGGAGGCATGTACTGGCTCTGAGGCGCTGAAAGGAATAATGGTATCCCTCCTATCATGTATGATCAGCCCTTTTTTGTCTAAATGTCCTTTAAAGTCCGACGAATTGAATTCATGGATTCTAAAACCATAATTTTTCAATATATAATCATCCAAACCATTGAAAACAACATCATTGAATTTTAAGAGTTGTTGGTATTGTTGCATTACGTCTTGAAGTTTTGATGGCGAACCTATAGTCACAATTTTTTCAATTTCAGAATCAGGATATTTTTCCTGATGGTACAACGTATTCATACCGCCTACCGAATGACCAATTATTATTTTTGGTTTGTAGGCATCCACAATAACCTTGGTACATTCCGTATAAAGGGCAACATTGAAGATGCTCCCAGTTGAATTCCCATGGGCCGGGGCATCAAAAGCGATGATATTATAGTTTTCATCTTTTAGGAACGCTATTAATTTTCTCCAACGAAAAGAGTTGCTTTCCCATCCATGTAATAAAAGCACGGTATCTTTATCCCCTTTCCATTGATAGGTCTGTAATTCAATATTCATTGCCTGTAAACGTTGATGTCTTGCATCGTCGAGATACGCTGATTGGGCCGAAAGTACTTTTCCTTTTCTCGGGGTACAGAATAATTGAAAAGCTTTCTTTGCCGCTTCTTGTTGGGAAAAAAGTGACAATGAGTTGAAATAAGCCCCATAAGCAAGGGGAATGAATTTATTGAGTGCTTTTTGCATTATGTATATTGGCTATTGAATCGGATTTGGGTAATAGATAAGGTCGGGGATGGCAAAAGCTTATTCCCAACCCACCATCAAATACTTTATTTTCGCGTTATCCGGTACCTGAACCGCATCTATATTAGGACTTGAGACATAGCGAAGGCTTTCGGGCAGTTGACTTTTGTCGATGGTAAAATAGATATCACTATCCTTGACGAAAATTACGATATTGTTGATAGACGTTACGATCTTTTGAATCGTATACTTTTCCTTGATGTCTTTGAATGTACTTTGTAGGCCAATGCCTTGTTCAGTTTTGAATCTTGGATCGTTAATCCTAACATTCTGGATTTTAGGAATACTATCCGAACTGGGAGTCAAGGTCAAGAGGTGATTTCCTCCCTTTTCGTATATTTTAATACTTCTGGCGCCCAAGCCGGATGTTAATTTCATGGTATCCTTAACTATGGAATCCTGATAAAATATAACATCCAAATCCCTGATCAAACTAATTTTTTCAAGTTGGCCTACACTGTTATTGGTTATTAGGAATTTGGTGTCTTTTTCTTTTTCGCACTGTGTCAATAAGGCCATGCAACAGATGCCTATGACTATAATAATTTTCTTCATGTTCAATTAGCGCATTACCTTTTTTAAAACCCCTAGAACACCACGAATAAAGGTGGCGCTCGTCAATACTTTGATAACCGGATTCTGTCTTGTACTTCTTCGGGTCGATGTTCGTCTACCCGCAGAGCTTGTTTTTTCTTTTTCCGCTTCCTTTTCTGCCTTTTCGATCTTTTCGTTCAGTATTTCATAAGCACTTTCCCGATCTATTTCTTGGTTATATTTCCCGACCAATTTCGAATTCTTGATTACCGAATTCAATTCGCTATCGGTCAGAATATCCATTCGGCTCATAGGGGCACGTAATAAAGTGGCGGCCAAGGGTGTTGGCCGTCCTTTTTCATCCAAGGCCGAAATCAAGGCTTCCCCGATTCCAAGGGAAGTCAAGACTTCCTTTGTGTCATAGTAATCCGAGATAGGGTAGTTTTCCGCCGTTAGTTTTATGGCCTTTCGATCTCTGGCTGTAAAGGCACGTAAGGCATGCTGGACTTTTAGCCCCAATTGTGCCAAGACCTCATTGGGTACGTCAGTTGGGTTTTGGGTTACAAAATAAAGGCCGATTCCTTTTGAACGGATTAATTTAACAATACTTTCAATCTGATCCAATAAAGCCTTTGAAGCTTCCTTAAAGATCAAATGGGCTTCATCTATAAACAATATTAGTTCAGGCTTGTCGCTATCCCCTTGTTCCGGGAACGTGGCATATACTTCTGCCAACAAGCTCAACATAAACGTCGAAAATAATTTAGGTCGATCTTGGATGTCCGTCAATCGTATGATGTTAATATAGCCCCTTCCATTTTCATCAATACGGGTCAAATCATCAACTTCAAAGGATTTTTCCCCAAAAAACAAATCGGCACCCTGTTGTTCTAATTCAATGATCTTTCTTAGAATGGTACCTGTAGAACTCGTGGAAATACGTCCGTAATCCTTTGTGAATTCCTTCTTGCCCGCACCAGTGGCATACTGAAGCACTTTCTTGAAATCCTTCAGATCCAGAAGTGGCAGTTTATTGTCATCACAGTATTTGAATACCACAGCGACTATGCCTTCCTGGGTTTCCGAAAGATCCAATATTCTTGAAAGGAGTATTGGCCCGAATTCTGAAACCGTTGCACGTAATTTAACCCCATCCTGTTCTGAAAGGGAAAGGATTTCCACCGGAAAATTTTTCGCTTCGAAGGGTATCCCTATTTTGGCGTGTCGTTCATCGATTTTAGGATGTCCAGGGCTAGGTTGGGCCAGGCCACTAAGGTCTCCTTTTAAATCCATTAACAAGACCGGTATTCCTTTATCAGATAAATTCTCGGCAAGGACCTGAAGCGTTTTGGTTTTTCCCGTCCCGGTAGCTCCTGCGATCAGTCCATGGCGGTTCAAGGTTTTAAGAGGTATTTTTACTAGGGCATTGGTGACAGCCTCGCCATCGAGCATGGCTGCACCCATAGTTATGGAATCGCCTTTCGTGGTATACCCTTTTTCGATATGTGCAAAGAATTTTTCTTTGGAACTCATGAGGTCTAATTTTCGATAAAAATAGGGCATTTTTAGGCAACAATAAAACGATAAGTTAGTACTATCTTTGCCAAATGATGAATATGAAGGTTTTGGAATTGGTCAATAAAGGCCTGATGCTTCCGCTTATGGAAGAGTTTTATACCATCCAGGGCGAAGGATACCACAAAGGTACGGCCGCTTATTTTATTAGGGTTGGGGGTTGTGATGTAGGTTGCCATTGGTGTGATGTTAAGGAAAGTTGGAACGCGGATACACATCCACCGACAGCTATTGAAAGCATTGTGGAAAAAGCAGCGACGTTTTCCGATACGATCGTTGTTACTGGGGGTGAGCCCCTCACCTGGGATATGGGACCGTTGACCAAGGCGCTTAAAAATAAAAATTTACAAACCCATATCGAAACATCCGGTGCATATGAACTAAGTGGGACTTGGGATTGGATATGCCTTTCACCCAAGAAAAACAAACTCCCCACCGCTGAGGTTTATAGGCAAGCCCATGAATTGAAGGTAATTGTCTATAATAAACATGATTTTCTTTTTGCGGAGGAACAGGCCGAACAAGTTAACAAAGACTGCATTTTATATTTACAACCAGAATGGAGTGTACGGGAGAAGATTATTCCCCTAATCGTTGATTATGTGATGGCAAACCCCAAGTGGAAGGTATCATTACAGACCCATAAGTACTTGAATATTCCTTAGTTCGAATTACTAAGTACGATGAACCAAGGTTTACCTTGCATCGACAATCCCCACATCCCCACATGGGTGAGACCATGCCGGCAAGGTATCCGTAATTTTTTCAATGCACCTTCTAAGGCTAGGGTCTAGCGCCATTAGCTTGAAGGTCCAAAAGACATTCAGAACCTAGTCCTGGAATGCTGGCTAATCCTTTTGAGGTTCTTTGCTCCAACAATTTTTTCATACCCGAGCCAAACTGTAATTCTGCCCGCATAAGACAGCCTTCAACAGTACAGTGATTATCACCTATTTGGTTGTTATCATCGTCTGTTGTAGTGCCCTCATGCTCATTTACGGGCGCCGAACCAAGGTTGACGAGTCCCATTAAATGGCCAAATTCATGGTTCAAGGTCGCAGTCTCAATATCTTCGACACCAACATAGATGCTTTTGCTTGCCAACTTCCTTATTGTATCTTCATAGATTACCATCGATGTATTCCAGTAGACCGCCCCTAAGGTAACTAGGTCTTCCTCTTCAACATCCCCATCAGAAGGGGCATCGGCGAAATAAATATAAATGGCCAAAGTTTTACCATCATTGAAGGCCGTTCTGTTCTTTTTTTCCAAGTCGTCAACTTCTTCCAAGGTCAATTTTTCCTCATTGGGAGAAGGTAATTCGTTGTATATGATTTCAATATCGTCCTTGTATATATGTTGTTCCAAAAAGGTGACAAAATCGGTCATTGCCAACGAGGTTGGTCTATAACCGGTGACATAGGCAATTTCAATGAGTAATTTGTCAAAGGTGGTATCCGATAGAATATCGTTGGCAGATTCGCCAGAAGCTTTATAGTTGGCAGAATGATTTACTGTGATTGGTTCTGTCGTATCGCTCGAGTCTTTAGAACAACTTAGGTTAAATGCTAAAAACAGGACCAATACTGCCAAAAGTCGATTTTTCATAGCTTTTTTTAAAATGATATCGTCTATTATTTTTACAGATTGAAAATATAGACATTTTTCGTTTAAAAAGATAACGCAAAAATAATGCCGTTGGTATCAAATACGTGTTAATCTGGCTAAATAGTCGTAATGTTCGCCCTCACTTACAAGTTCACAACGTAAACCACATTCGAAAGCCACATTCTGAAGGATATTATAATCCAAATACAACCATGGAAAAGATGAACTGGCCAAGCCTTTATAATGCATCGTAAATTCTACTTCACCATAGTATGCGGTAAACGCTTCATCGGGATCGAACATATAGATGATATCACTGGAATCCAATAAAATTTGCCCATTTGAACGTAATAGGGATTTAAAATGTATCAAATAGGACTTTAAATCGGAAAGTTTGCCAACGATTCCGATGCCATTCATCAATAGGAGCAGTGTATCGAACTTTGGTCGGGTGAAATCAAGTATCGAACTATTAATAGTAGACTCTATGCCCCGTCGAATACAGGTTTCAATGGCTCCACTGGAATGATCCAATGCGGTGACCTGAAATCCTTTCTCTTGGAGGTATAGACTGTGGCTTCCCGCCCCACATCCAATATCCAAAACGGCTCCCCGACATAAGTTTAGGGCATTTTGTTCAAGAGCGGGCATTTCTTCATAGGACCTAAAAAGGTAGGGAATAGGAATTATGTCTTCTTCATCCAAGGATGAAAACGTAATGATATCCTCCGTGTATTTGCCATTTAGGTAATCCAGCAATGCCTTACCGAAAACATCCATTTCCATAGAATTCGTACTTTGCGAACAAAAGTGGGACTTTTAGTCCGTTTTATAAAACCGAATATGAAGCAAATCAAACTATTTCTTTATTGTTTTCTTTTGACCCCTTTGGTCTGCATGGCACAAGAATCGAACTTTTCCAAGGATATCAAGGATTATCTAGAGCATAATGGCACAATGCGGCAATATGAATATGCTTATGATCAGTTGATGATAATGATGGAGGGGAATTATCCCAAGAGCGAGGACAATAAACAGGGTTGGACCTATTTAGAAGAGAATAGGGGTAAGGCCTTGGAAGAGATGAAAAGTTTAATGGTTCCTATATATCAGGAAAATTTCACCCATGAAGAAATCAAACAAATGGGGGCTTTTTACAAAACCGAAGCAGGTGTTTTGTTGATAACGGACCGCTCGAAAATGACAGATATCCACAAAGAGGAATTGAATACTTTTTATAATTCGGTCGTGGGCCAAAAGATTATAAGCAAGAAAGAAGTGCTTATATCGGAAATATCAAAGGTGTCAGAAAGTTGGAGTCGCCAATTGTATGAAACTTCATTACGACTTTTGCAAAATGGATGAGGTGATACGACAGCTCCCAAAAAAGGCGTCCGAAAAATTGAAGGACAACAAAAAGTTTTTTACCAGATTAAGAAAGAGGCCCCCAAAGAATTTAGATTATCTAATGCAGGAGTTGCATACGGCCGAATTTCAACGAACGGACTGCCTAAACTGTGCCAATTGTTGCAAGACCACAGGACCTCTTTTTACCAATACTGATATTGAACGCATTTCGAAACATTTCCGATTGAAGCCGCAAAAATTCATTTCAGAATTTTTAGAGGTAGATGAAGAAAATGACTATGTGTTGCAGCAGCTTCCCTGTACTTTTTTAGGAGCGGACAATCTATGCACTATTTATGAGGTCAGACCTAAGGCATGCCGCGAATTTCCGCATACCGACCGCAAAAAATTCCATAAAATAAGTAATCTCACCCTCAAAAACGTGGCCATTTGTCCTGCAGCTTTCAATATTGTCGAGGAAATGAAAAAAAGGATAAAACATTAAGGGTTAATAGCCCTAGTCGTATATTAAATACTTTGCCCTAATAACCTTAAACTTATCCAAATCATCTTTCCAGGTGGCCTTGATTTCCGATTCGGAGAGTCCGGCTTCAATTTGTTGCTGTAATTTTGAAGTTCCGGCGTGTTTGGTAAAACCACTGGTTATGAAAACCTTATTCTTATCGGTTGCATTTTTATAAGCATCGATAATCCACTTTAAGGAAACCTCGTTCATTCTAGGAATTTTAGTAAGATCCTTGCCATAACAAACCTTTCCATTTTCCTTTGGGCTTTTTGAACCGAAATTGGGTCTCGGCCAGTATTTGAAACTGTATTGGGTGCTATCAAGGAAAGATGCACCATACCGTTGAAACTGAAATTCGGTACCCCTACCCGCATTTATATGGGTGCCCTCGAACAATCCCAGACTGGGATAGAGATTGATGGCGATATCGTTGGGTAAATTGGGTGACGGTCGAACAGGCAGACTATATTCCGAATCATGACTGTAATTTTCCAAGGGTATAAAAGTCAAATCAACCTTTGCCTTATTTGCCAACCAGCCTTCTTCATTGATCATGATGGCATATTCCCCTATGGTCATACCATAGACCAAAGGTATAGTGGTCATACCGAGGAAACCCGTATGTTCTTTTTCCATAGTAGGACCGTCGACATAATGGGCATTCGGATTAGGTCGGTCCAATACCACAATAGGAATGTCGTATTCCGCACAGGCCTCCATGACCAATTGCAGCGTAGCGATATAGGTATAAAAACGAACGCCTACATCCTGAATATCGAAGAGGACCACATCTAGATCTTGGAGTTGCTCCTTTGAAGGTTTTCGGTTTTTGCCATAAAGCGAAATCAAGGGCAATCCCGTTTTGGTGTCTATGCCGTCTTGAACCTTTTCGCCGGCATCAGCCTGCCCCCGAAATCCATGCTCTGGTGCAAATACTTTTTTAATGTCGATATTCAGGCTTAATAGCGAATCCACTAGGTGGGTATAGCCATTTTTTTTGAAGATCACACTGGTCTGGTTCGCAACCACCCCAACTTTCTTTCCCTTTAACAATTCTAGATAGGCTTCAGTACTGTTAGCACCAACAACAATCGGCTTTTTTTCCACCTGTTCGGCATTGTCGCTTTTCGAGTCCTGATTGTTTTTAGTCTGTTTTTCAGTGTTTCCACAAGATGACACAATTAAAACCCATAAGAAAACTGTACTTTTGAAACTGGATAAAAATGCCATAATTTGAATTTAGAATATTTTATAGCCAAAAGACTCATTAAGGGATCGGCGCATAAAATTAGTATATCTGCACCGATAATAAAAATAGCTATCACGGCCATAGCCATTAGTGTTTTTATGATGTTGATCGCCATTGCCACGGGGGTTGGTCTAAAGCACAAGATTCGGGAAAAAGTAGCTGCCTTCAATGGCCATATACAGATTTACAATTACGATAATAATACCTCCGATGTTTCTGTGGTACCGGTTTCAAAGGAACAGGATTTTTATCCCAATTTCACCGCTGTGCATGGTATTGTACATATACAGGCCGTGGCCACCAAAGGGGGCATAATACGCACTGAGGATACCTTTGAAGGTTTTATAGCAAAAGGGGTAGGTGCCGATTATAATTGGGAAGTTTTCAAGGAATATTTAGCGGAAGGGTCATTGCCTGATTATTCAAATGATTTGAATACCGATGTACTACTGTCAAAATTAATGGCCAACAGGTTGCAATTGAAGGTTGGTGATTCTTTTTCGGCTTTCTTCCCGAAAGAGGAAGATCCCTTAAAACCAAATCAGAGAAGATTTCAAGTATTGGGTATTTATGATAGTGGCTTTGAGGAAATTGACGGCATGTACGTATTTGTCGATATTCGCCATATTCAACGTATGAACAAATGGGAGGAAAACCAAGTGGGTAACTTTGAGGTTTTTCTCAATGGTTTTGAAGATTTGGAACAAAAGAACCGGGAGATTTATGGCACTATTCTATCGACTTTGGATACACAAACGATTACCGATAAGTATTACAAGATTTTTGAATGGATCGGATTGTTCGACTTTAATATCGCATTGATTATTGGCATTATGATCATTGTGGGGGGCATTAATATGATCACTGCCCTTTTGGTATTGATCCTTGAACGCACCCAGATGATCGGAATTTTAAAAGCTTTGGGTACTGTGAATTGGAGTATTCGAAAGATATTCCTATATAATGCCGCATATTTGATCGCCATTGGTCTTTTTTGGGGAAATTTATTGGGACTTGGATTTGTCTGGGTACAAGGGAAATACCGTCTCCTTAAATTTCCAAATCCCCAAGAATATTATATGGAATATATACCGGTACACCTTGATATGGTCACTGTGATATTGCTTAATCTTGGAGTATTGATCCTATGCTTGTTGATGCTGTTGGTGCCCTCTTATATCATAACAAGGATTAGCCCTGTAAAGGCCATAAAATTTGAATAATGACTATGATTCAAATGTAAGGTTATTGGCAGAGAAACGATATCTTAGCTGAAAATATTCCTTCATGAAATTAACATTACGGCATTTTTATTCCAAATGCTCCCTAAGGGCGTTTTTACTTCTTTTATTCCTAACGACTGCCTGCAGTAAAGATGGGACAAGTATAGAAAAAGAAATTGAAAAAGAAGGGATAACTATTGCCGATGCGGATAAAATACCGTTGGTTAATATCAATACCAATGGGGCAACTATTCCTGATGAACCGAAAATCGATGCGGAAGTGACCGTATCCGAAAAAGGTGAAATAACGTTTGTGAACAATATCGGAATCGAGATTCGTGGGTCTTCCTCCCAGATGTTTCCCAAAAAATCATATGGTTTTGAAACAAGGGATGAAAACAACGAGGATATCGATCTACCATTTCTTGGATTTCCCGAGGAAGAAGATTGGATTCTTTACGCGCCATACAGCGATAAGACTTTGGTGCGGAACAAATTGATTTTTGACCTTGCAAGGGATTTGGGGGGGTACGCTAGTCGCACAGAATTTGTCGAATTGGATTTAAACGGCAGTTATAAAGGCGTTTATGTTTTGATGGAAAAAATAAAGCGGAATGCTTTCCGGGTCGATATCAATAAATTAAAGACCGATGAAAATACAGGGGAAGACCTTACCGGGGGATATATATTAAAAATTGATAAAACCACAGGAACTTTAGGTGGGGAATTGAACGAACTGAATTCTTTTACCTCCCCATACCTTCCGAATAATGCCTCGACGACCCAGACAATAGCATTTCAATATGAATATCCAAAAGCAGAAGATATCACATCGGAACAACGAACGTATATATCTGATTATGTGACCCAATTTGAGAATGCGCTGGCCAGCGACGATTTTATGGATCCGGATATGGGTTATAACGCGTATATCGATGCGGATAGTTTTGTCGATTTTTTCTTATTGAACGAGCTTTCCAATAATGTGGATGGGTATCGCCTAAGTACTTTTATGTACAAGGACAAAAATGAAAAACTCAAAATGGGACCTATCTGGGATTTCAACCTTGCCTTTGGCAATGCCGATTATTGCGGGGGTGGAGCCTATGATGTATGGGCATATCGTTTTAATGAACGCTGTTCGGAAGATTATTGGTTGGTCCCCTTTTGGTGGGATAGGTTATTACAAGACCCATCCTTTTTGGCAAAAGTAAAGACCCGTTGGTCGGAACTTCGTGGTGGGGTTTTTGCTGAGGGGTCCATTCAATCCAAACTTGACGGGTATATAAATACTTTGGACAAAGCCGGAGCTTTGGAAACCAATTTTGAGACCTGGGCTATTTTCGGAATGTATATTTGGCCCAATAACTACATAGGTGAAAGTCATGCCGATGAAATGGGCTATATGAAAAGCTGGATAAGCAATCGCTTGGATTGGTTAGATCAGGCTATCGGCGATCTGTAATTCTTTGCTATGGCACATAACAAATAAACGAGCCAACTTATTCAACACAATATGATACTACTCTCAACGGGAAACCAAACGATAAAGATAGATGCTGGTGAATTAATTGGTTATACGGTTGATGGGCATGAGTACATCCACCAAAAAGGGAGTCCAGGATGGCGCAACTCGGATACCGAAATGTTTCCCATTATCGGGCCTACAGAAATGGCCGATTTCAAGGTAAAAACCCCAAGAGGAACGGCAATTCAAGACCAACACGGACTGTTAAGGGAGCTTGAATATGAACTTGTGCAACATTCAGATCATCATGCTGTTTTTCAAAAGAAGTACTTAGCCAACACACCAGTAAAAAATTCCAAATTTCCTGATAAATCATCGGTCAATGAATTGTTTTGGCCTTACAGCTTCACTTTTGTAAAACAATTTGAACTCCAGGAAAATGGACTTAAAATTACATTCAAGGTGTCGGGGGAAACGGGTATGCCTTTTATGTTAGGATATCATCCGGCATTCAAATTACACACAAGAAAACCTATCATCGAAATAGATGAACGAAATATAGATCTTGCCCAAGTACTTGAAGTAGGGGGTCGGGCCCTGCAAGTCGAAAATTGCGAAACCCTGATATTGAAAGACGCCATGAGGCTTAAAATTAAAACCCAAGGTTTCGGTAACTTTATGTTATGGACCGAAGTGCCTACTATGATTTGTATTGAACCCATAACTTTTTACCCGTATGCTGTTGAACAGCATAATTTGAATAAAGGTTTTATGGTTTTAAATGAAAAAGAAGTAAATTTTGTGGTACGGATAATGCCATTTTAATCACCTAATTTTACACGATAAATTATAGGTCCCCTATGAAATTGTATTTTAGTTTACTGGCAATCCTTGTTATTAGTTTTACCTTAGCCCAAGAAGTTATGAATGAAAAGCTGCCTTATGATAAAATTCCTGAAGCCCCTTCTCAATATACGCCTGGCACTGTTGTTGCGCGAATGATCGATGGTCTGGGTTTTAGATATTTTTGGGCCACGGAAGGATTATCGGATGAAGATTTGGAATATAGGCCCAGTGAGGAAGGCAGGACTATTACCGAGACCATGGATCATATATATTCCCTATCTACTACCATCTTAAATTCCGCTAAAAACCAGCCAACCGATTTTTCGGCCGAACCAGAGGAATTAACGATGATCGAGAAGCGAAAAAGAACCCTGGGGAATTTTAAAAATGCAAGTGATTTGTTCAAGGTGTCCAAAAATTTAGCCGAACACAAGATTGTTTTTATACGAAAAAATGGCAATGCCGAATTTCCTTTCTGGAATCTAATAAATGGACACATTGAAGATGCTGTTTGGCATGCTGGTCAAATTGTCATGATGCGAAGGGCTGCCGGAAATCCATTCAACTCCAAAGTCAACTTGTTTATGGGTAATGTCAAACAATAGCGATGATTAAAACTGTTCGAACAGATTCCGAAAACAATGATTTTAAAGGGCTCGTACAGCTACTTGATGGCGAATTGGCAGATCGCGATGGGGACGAGCATTCTTTTTACGATCAATTTAATAGCATAGAAGGCCTCAAGTATGTTGTGGTTCTCTTTGAGCATCTTAAGCCAGTCGCTTGTGGTGCCATTAAGCCATTGGACAAGAAGACCATGGAGGTAAAACGCATGTTTACCCTTCCAAAGGATAGAGGAAAAGGTTTGGCGACAAAAGTACTATCGGAACTCGAAATTTGGGCAGAGGAGATGGGCTATACGACCTGTATGCTAGAAACAGGCAAAAGGCAACCCGAGGCGATTTCACTATATGTTAAAAATGGATATCAGCCCATCCCTAATTATGGGCAATACAAAGGGGTGGAAAACAGTGTGTGCTTCAAGAAATCGCTACGCCAATAAACCTTTGGCAAACTTGGTTTTGGGCTGCTTCTTAATGGTCGTTTTAGTTTAATGCCCCTGCAACCTGTTAAAGTATAGGGTCATAGTGTTAAATCAACCTCACTTGTCCGTTTTTTTGTACCTTTGCCAATTCATTTAAAGCCTAGGGGAAAGTTTAGGAAGCTTCCTAGGAAATTAGTCTACTATGACAAATAAACACACATTCCATATTCCTGTAATGGGCATTGGATTCACCGTAGATACCCCTTTGAAAGTTGCCCAATATGGTATAGATTCGGTTATTTCGCTGGTTGATGATATTCTTCTTGAGAAGTTAAGGAAAATGTACTGCGAGTTCTATGAGATCCCCTATAAGGAAATAACCGATAAAATTGACGATTTCAGGGCGAAACGAATTACGTCCTATCTCAATTTGATCAATACTTTGGCAGAGCAAAAATTCGAGGAGTTAAAAGATACCACGATCAATAAAGGTAACGAGCTGAAGGAATACATAAGCATGTTACCCGATGGAAATTCCATAAAAAGGGAATTCAAGAACCTATCGGAAAAATATATGAACCTCAATGAGGCCGGTAATTGGATAAAGGACCAGTTATCATTAGGCAGCATCGACGTGAATATAATGACCAAGGTAGATAAAGTGAATTATTCGAAAGGCGAAAAATTACCTACCGAATATAATGATGCCCATGCGGCTTTAAGGGGTTTTGCAGAAAGTGATCTGAAATCCTCCGTAATACTTTCAGCGGGTATGAGTCCCAGGTTATATGGGTATATGGAGCAGTTCGAAGATTTCTACCCTAACGAAAATGGGGAATTGAGGAAGAAGATTGTCTTAAAGGTCAGCGACTTCCGTTCGGCATTCATTCAAGGGAAATTCTTTGCAAAAAAGGGGCTTTGGGTATCGGAATACCGAATTGAATCCGGACTGAATTGTGGAGGGCATGCCTTTGCTACCGATGGGTATCTTCTTGGGCCTGTTTTAGAGGAATTCAAAGAAAAACGAGAAGAGTTGATCGCATCGACTTATGAAATTCTGGCACAGTCCCTGGAAAGTAAAAATCGCCCAATACCCAAAACTGCTTTACCGTTAAGAATTACGGCCCAAGGCGGGGTGGGAACTGCAGAGGAACATCAATTTCTCCTGGATAACTACCAATTGGATTCAGTGGGTTGGGGTACACCTTTTCTATTGGTTCCTGAAGCCACTACGGTAGATAATCCTACCTTGGAAAAACTAATGGATGCTACCGAGAAAGATTTGTATTTAAGTAATATCTCCCCTCTGGGCGTACCTTTCAATAGTCTTAAAGGGAATACGAAGGATGTGGAAAAAGAGGCATTGATTGCCAAGGGAAGACCCGGTAGTTCGTGTCCGAGAAAATTTGTGTCATTGAACAGCGAATTTACCGAAAAGGATATCTGTGTGGCTTCAAGACAGTACCAGCATTTAAAATTGAAGCAACTGGAAACGCTGGGACTGCCTGAAAAAGAACATAATGAACAATATGGGAAGATAGTTGATAAGTCTTGTATTTGCGTGGGCTTGGGAACATCTGTTTTACTGGTGAACAATATAGATACCCGGGTAGAAGGAACAGGAGTCTCTATATGTCCGGGACCCAATATGGCTTATTTTTCAAAATTGATGAGCCTAAAAGAGATTACGGATCATATTTATGGTAGGGCCAATGTGCTTATGACTTCAGATCGTCCTAATATGTTCGTCAAGGAACTTATACTATATATCGATTATTTAAATAACAAAATAGAGGAGCTAAAGAACGCCTTTAATAAAAAACAAGAGAGCTACCTTACTGGGTTTATCAATAATCTGAACGACGGTATAGCCTACTATGAATCATTGTTCAATAGCTCAAAAGAAGTATTCCGGGAAACCAAGGAATCCCTCCTGAAAGAATTGGACAGTAATAAAAAAAGATTACAACATTTGCATGTTGAAATAGGGAAACTGGGCGAACTCAATACCATTGGCGCTTGATCGACCGATTTATTTTCTGGATTGGATTCTAAAATATAGTTTTACCAACGAATTGCATTGGCAAAAGGCCGGCGGACAATTTTTCTTTCTTCCATATTAAACCTTCATCCCTGTGTTGATTTTGGCTTATGCAGTGCCGTTTATACATGACTCTTAAATTTCAATCCATCGGAAGTTTATTTTTTTAGGATGAAAGTAAAGTTTGCCACTTTCCCTAATCCCCAACAATAGTAAGCCCTGAAAATGGTTACGTACTTCTATTCCATATTTAAACCTTGTAGTTCCTATGATTTTTCCATAAAAAACACTCGATTTGATTAAATTTGACCAATGCGAAAGTTTTTTCCCTTTGTAGATTGGGTTTCCAATTACGATAAAAGGTACTTGTCAAAAGATTTGATAGCCGGACTTACCGTGGGTATCGTTCTAATTCCGCAAGGAATGGCATACGCCATGGTCGCTGGGCTTCCCCCAGTCTATGGGCTCTACGCTTCTGTTTTTCCGCTTTTGGTCTATATGTTTTTAGGGACCTCCAGGCAAGTGGCCATTGGTCCAGTCGCAATGGATTCCCTTTTGGTTGCGGTTGGTTTGGGGACCTTAGCCATTACCGGGGTTGAAAACTACATTGCCACGGCTATCTTTTTGGCTTTTATGGTAGGGCTGATACAGTTGGTTTTGGGGCTTTTGAGAATGGGTTTTTTGGCCAACTTTTTGTCCAGACCCGTGATTAGCGGATTTACCTCGGCAGTGGCCTGTATTATTATATTCAGTCAATTAAAACATCTGCTGGGCATCGAAATGGAAAATAGCAGCAAGTTTCATGAACTGCTCATCAATGTCTCTGGGAAAATGGGCGATATCAATTTCTATGATTTTTCCATCGGATTATTTGGGATAGTGTTCATTGTACTCCTTAAAAAATGGAATAAAAAAATCCCTTCGGTACTATTGGTGGTATTTTCAGGGATTCTTATTGTTTATCTATTCGATCTACAGCAATATGGGGTAAAAATAGTGGGCGAAATCCCCATTGGCCTCCCCAATTTTAAAGTACCGGATTTTGATCTACAAAAAGGTTTGGAACTCTGGCCTATAGCCTTGACGTTGGCATTGGTCGGTTATCTTGAGATGATTTCGATCGGTAAGTCTATAGAGGAAAAAAATAAGGAAGATCGTATCGATGCCAATCAAGAACTAGTTGCCTTGGGCGCTTCCAATATGGTTGGTTCGTTCTTTCAGTCCTATCCTGTTACCGCTAGTTTTTCACGCTCAGCGATAAGTAACGATGCTGGGGGTCAAACAAATGGGTTTGCACTGTTCAGTGTGACCATGGTCATCATCACCTTGTTGTTTTTAACCCCATTGTTTTTTTATTTGCCCAATGCCGTCCTGGCCAGTATAATTATGGTTTCGGTATTCGGTTTAATAGATTTTACCTATCCGAGAACACTTTGGAAATATCGGAAGGATGAATATTGGCTATTGATATGTACTTTTTTGATTACCTTGTTTATTGGTATAAAGGAAGGGGTACTTATTGGGGTTCTTTTTTCTTTGTTATTGATGGTATACCGCATATCAAAACCGCATTATGCCGTTTTAGGAAAAGTCCGTGGATCTGAATATTACAAAAACATAAACCGTTTTGGTGAGGATATTGAGCAAAGGGATGACCTGCTTATCATCCGTTTCGATTCACAATTGTTTTTTGGAAATAAGAACTATTTTAAGAAACATTTGCTAAAAGAGGTCAATGCAAAGGGAACCTCCTTAAAAGGGGTCATCCTAAATGCGGAACCCATCAATTATATAGACTCAACGGCTGCAAGCATGTTGATATCCGTGATTGAGGAATTGCATAATCGCAATATCCAGTTTTATATCGTGGGCGCCACTGGCCCCACAAGGGATATTATTTTTAGTAGTGGTATCGCTGAGGCATTAGGAAATGAGTTTCTTTTTGTACGTACAAAAGAGGCAGTCGCGTGTTTTGATGATCCTAGGAATATTCAGGACACGTGTCAGAAAATTGCGCACCAAAGGAAATCTAAATAGTAACTATTGTTACCGAGTAAAGGTGTCATAAGCGTTATTTTTGAATAAATTTTTGAAAAGGAAGAAGATGAATATCCAACAGATTTATACAGGTTGTTTGGCCCAAGGGGCTTATTATATAGAAAGCAAAGGAGAAGTAGCCATTATTGATCCCTTGCGTGAAGTAGAACCCTATATACAAAGGGCAAAAGCTGATAATGCCAAAATCAAATACATCTTTGAGACCCATTTTCATGCTGATTTTGTAAGTGGACATATTACTTTGGCCAAGGAGACCGGTGCATCTATAGTTTATGGGCCTTTGGCAAATCCATCTTTTGATGCGATCATAGCAGCCGATAATCAGGAATTCAAACTAGGGGATATTACGATCAAAGTGCTCCATACTCCAGGGCATACCATGGAGAGCACCACCTATCTATTAAAGGATGAAGTGGGAAGGGATCATGCCATCTTTTCAGGGGACACCTTGTTTTTGGGGGATGTAGGTCGACCTGATCTGGCCCAGAAAGCGGCCGATATGACCCAAGAGGACTTAGCTGGTATTTTGTTTGACAGTCTTCGTAATAAAATAATGCCATTGGCAGATGATGTAATCGTTTATCCCGCCCATGGTGCAGGATCGGCCTGTGGTAAGAACATGATGAAGGAAACTGTAGATACACTGGGGAATCAAAAAAAGATGAATTATGCCTTACGGGCGGATATGACCAAGCAAGAGTTCATTGCTGAAGTGACCGAAGGATTATTGCCGCCCCCCAAGTACTTTCCCTTGAATGTAAAAATGAACAAAGAGGGGTATGAAGATATAGGGGCGATACTCGAACGAGGTAGAACCGCGTTGAGTCCCGAAGACTTCGAGATTGCTGCTAACGAAACAGGTGCTGTGGTTTTGGATGTGAGACATCAGGATGAATTTGTGAAAGGCCATATTCCGCGTTCCATTTTCATAGGTTTAAATGGTGATTTCGCACCCTGGGTGGGGGCTCTGCTTGCCGATGTAAAACAGCCCATTTTACTAGTGGCCCCTGTGGGTAAGGAAAAGGAATCCGTAATCCGATTGTCACGTGTAGGTTTCGATGGTACCCTCGGCTATTTGAAAGGTGGTTTTGATGCCTGGAAGAGTGCTGGGAAAGACTATGATAAGATTACCGCCGTGACCGCCGATGAGGTAAGTGAGGAAATCAATGCGAACAAAGTGCCCTTATTCGATGTCCGCAAGGAAAGTGAGTACAAGAAAGAACATGTGGTCAACGCCATCAATATACCCTTGGATTTTTTAAATGAACAGTTTACAGAATTCCCAAAGGACCGTATCTTTTTATTGCATTGCGAAGGCGGCTACCGATCTGTAATTGCAGCTTCAATTTTAAAGGCTAGGGGAATCCATAATTTAATCGATATTTCGGAAGGTTTTTCGGCTATAAAGGCATCAGGTATCAAGGTAACTGATGCTGTTTGTCCAACCACTTTTAAATGAGTAAATCCAAGATATTAAAAATTGCAATGGCTTGTGTGTTATGCGTAACACTTATTACCATTATGGTTATGACCATTGAGTATTTAGTAACTTAAGTAAGAAGATATGAAGAAAAATATGGGTGGAACGGACAAGCTGATTCGGGTGATATTGGCCTTGATTATTGGACTTTTGGTCTATTTTGAAGTAGTCGAAGACACTTTGGCCTATATTTTATTGGCCTTAGCCGGTATTTTCGTGCTCACGGGTTTGGTTGGTTTTTGTCCGTTATATGGCGTTTTGGGAATCGATAGTTGTAGCAAGCAAAGATAAGAACGTTCTAAAGCTACCGATATTGGTTGTACCTGACTTTTATCATATTTTCAATTGTTAAAGTCCTATATTTTTACGCAATCTAGATATAAAATTTGATGGTATGGCATACGTACTACCTTTGGTAAATTGGGGCAACGGAATTATTATGATCGGTGTTTTTGGTGCCGTCGTAATAGGGTTGGTCGTTACACTTATAATCTTCATGAATAGCGGAAAAAGGGATAAAAACTAAATCCTTATTCCTAATAAATTCGTAGCCCGGGTCTGGCGACCTATTTAATACCGGTGATGGTTGTAAACGTATCGCAACCTTCTTCCTGTTTTTTGTATTTCATTTTATTAGCTTTAATTCATTTAATAGTTATATTTAGTCAGTAATACACTAGTAATGATAAAGAATTTTATTGAGCGGATTGGGGTTATGAACTGCATTATGCTGCTCGTTGTGATTTCAATAATTATAGTTTCAGAAGTGATATTTCTTACGGGGGACAAGTTGGACGCCATTTTCATCGCGTTTTGGGCACCCACCATATTAGGGTTCATGAACTATTTAAAATATAAGAAATAATGGAGTTTATCCTGATTTACTCTATTATCGTATCCATCTTTTTTGTGATATGGATCCTCTTTGTCATACGTATGTATAACAAACTGAACGACTGAGCTCAGTGGGCATCATCGGTTGTTGTGAACTGTTGTACGTTGTGTGGGTTTCTTGTAAGATATGACTGAATGATCCGTTCGGTTTCCAAAGTGTTTTTCTGAGGGATCAAATAGGCTTCCAAATCTTCAACGGTACTGATTTGGATATCTTTGTCGACAAAGCCATAGCCCATATAAATTCCATTCTTAAGCATTACAAAGGCTCTTTCACTATACGTCCTTCCTTTCTCCTGAATGAGAAGGCTTTCACTATTATCACGCATGAAGGATAGGGCCTCCTCTACCTTTTTGTTATAGGCATCCACGGTTTCGTCCCCACGACATATACCATCGCATTCTTTTATTCGATAATGCGAACATGTATCCACATTTTCCTGTAAATGACAGTACTTCGCACACAAGGAAAATGTTTTACAGACTTCCTCCAAATACAAACGGCAATCCGTTGTATTATAAAAGATGGCAACAGGATCAGGGGCCTGTTTTATTTTGTTGAAGGCCAGATGAAGAATACCGTTCCTGTCCTCATAACTGAAAATACCATACCGCTGTACCGTTCTTTTTTGTGATCGGTTGTATTCAGGGTAATGGTGTTTTATTGACGCTGATTCCATTAGAAGGGCAACTAATTCGTTTCCAGAAAGTTCAAAATCGATATCCGCGGTTACGGCACACATTTGAATCTCTTTGGTAGCCTTATCGTAGAAATGACTCAAAACCCTTTTTTTAATGTTGATGGCCTTGCCCACATAAATGATCTTGCCCTTTGCATTTTTAAAATAGTAGATACCCGGAGCATTGGGCAAATCATCATAGATTTTCTTGGGCAATGCAGGAGGTAAGGTGATTTCCTGGGAACGGGCGTTCAAAAAAGTCTTGAAAACGTCTTCCGCTCCTTCCGTTCGTAAAAGTTTTTGAAACAATATAGTGGTGGCTTGGGCATCACCTCGGGCCCTATGCCTGTCGGTCAAAGGAATATCCAATGCGGAACATAATTTACCCAGACTGTACGAATTATAGCCCGGGATCAGTTTTCGGGACAAGCGTACCGTACAGAGTTTTTTTCGGGTAAACTCGAGCCCCAAGGATTTAAATTCATTCTTAATGACATTGTAATCGAAACCCACACTGTGCGCTACAAATATGCTATCCCTGGTAATTTCAAGAATCTGATCGGCAATTTCAACCAAGGTAGGGGCATCACGGACCAAATCATTGTCAATCCCTGTTAATCCGGTAATGAAATAAGGAATCTCACATTCGGGATTGACCAAAGAGGTAAACTCATCCACGATGTCGTACCCATCATATTTGAATATGGAGATTTCCGTGATTTTGTTTCCCTTAATTCCGTTTCCGGTCGTCTCTATGTCAACTATTGAATACAGATCAATGAATTTAATAAACTAGTTTATTTTGTCAAAGTTACTTGAAAATATATTGTTTGCCCATTAAATTACACCAGTCAATTAGGCTTCAAGACTTCGCGTTATGGGCTTTATCGACATTGACCGGACTCGTATTACAAAAAATGGGGTAATTGGTAACACCCAAGAATCGATATGGAAACTTTAGAAATAAAAGCGGGAAGAAATGTAATGATTGCTTATTTTTAAAGTAAATCCCGCGAAGCATAGGTATATAATTAAATATGAAGGCGATATCATTGCTATTTTTACTGTTTGTCCCATGCGGTATTTTATTTTTGACCGGGTGTAAAGAAGCCCCTGAAAAGGATGAAACGACCGAGCAATTACCGAATATCATTTATATTTTGGCCGACGATCTTGGGTATGGCGATATCCATGCTTTTAATCCCAATGGAAAAATTACGACCCCGAATATCGATGCGTTAGCAACGAATGGCATTAAATTCATCGATGCACATACCTCATCCGCCGTTTGTACACCCACACGTTATGGCATATTGACCGGGCGGTACAACTGGCGGAGTGCGATAAAAAGCGGTGTGCTTACGGGAAAATCAAAAGCCTTGATCCCTAAACAAAGAACAACGGTTGCATCCTTATTGAAGCGCAAAGGGTATCATACTGCTTTTATTGGAAAATGGCATCTTGGGTGGGACTGGGCCTTTAAAGATTCCACGGATTTCGGGGGTGAAGGTTGGAATTATGGGGATTTTGAGAATATGGACTTTGAAAAGCCCATTAAAAACGGACCCAATGATCTGGGATTCGATTTTTCCTACGGCCACTCCGGTTCATTGGATATGGCACCTTATATTTATATTGAAAATGGTCGTCCAACAGCTGCCGTAGACCGTGTTACTGAGGATACAGGTAAGTACACCTGGTGGCGTAAGGGTCCCACAGCTTCCGATTTTATCCATGAGGAGGTGACCCCCAATTTTTTTAAGAAAGCAATCTCCTATATTGAAGAAAAAGCCACCCAGGCCCACCCCTTCTTTCTGTATCTGGCCTTACCTTCACCCCATACCCCCATATTACCAAAGAAGGAATGGCAGGGTAAAAGCAACACGAATCCGTATGGTGATTTTGTGGTTATGATCGATGCTTATGTCGGCGAAGTGGTGGAAGTGCTAGCTCAAAAAGGATTAACAGAAAATACCATTGTGATCTTTACCAGCGACAACGGATGTTCACCAGAGGCCGATTTTGAGGTTTTAAAGGAGAAAGGACATCATCCAAATGCCAATTTCAGAGGCCATAAAGCCGATATTTATGAAGGGGGACATCGAGTGCCCTTTATAGTGAAATGGCCAAAACAAATCGCCTCGAACACCGTTTCGGAAAAGACCATATGCACCACGGACTTAATGGCCACCTTGGCCGATGTCGCAAAGATAGACCTAAGGGAAAATGAAGGGGAGGACAGTTATTCACTTTTACCCATTTTTAAAGACCCTAACACGACCGACTTTAAACGGGAGGCCACCGTACACCATTCCATAAACGGTAGTTTCGCTATTCGCAAAGACCAGTGGAAAATGATTTTTTGTGCTGGTTCTGGGGGTTGGAGCCATCCCAAGCCTGATGCGGATGGGATAGGGGAACTTCCTATTTTCCAGCTGTATGATTTGGCAATCGACCCTGGGGAACAAGCCAATCTTTACGGGAAACATCCCGAAGTGGAACATCAATTACGGCAATTGATGCTTCAATATATCGAAGATGGTCGAAGCACTCCGGGAACAAAGCAGGAGAACGACCCTGAAAAGTATGGTTCCAAAAACTGGAAACAACTTGCGATGTTAAAAGAGAAACTACATAAAACATGAAAAACCTTAGAAAATTCATTTCCATTTTATGGGTCATTGGAACGGTCCAAATTTGTTCGGCCAAGATATGGCTTCCTTCGATCCTATCCGATAATATGGTGCTTCAGCAAGAGTCGAACGTTACGATTTGGGGATGGTCCACGGCTACCTCCGATTCCATAACGATCAAAGGCTCTTGGAACAATATTTCGGTGACCACAGAGGCCTATCAAGGGGTTTGGTCGGTTAGCCTACCCACACCTGCTGCTGGGGGTCCATTTACGGTCACTATAGAGGGACATGAGAAAGTGGTCATCGATAATGTGTTGATCGGTGAGGTGTGGTTGGCTTCCGGACAATCCAATATGGAATGGTCCGCCAACTCCAAAATTGTCAATGCTGAAACCGAAATTTCAAATGCCAGGTATCCGAATATCCGCTTTTTTCACGTTGATAGGCATTTGGCTCGACATCCACAGGATGACACACCCGGATTTTGGGTAGAATGTACTCCCGAAACTACGGCAAATTTCAGTGCCGTTGCGTATTTCTTTGGTAGGGATATCCATAAAAAAACCGGATGGCCCATGGGATTGATCGGTTCGAGCTGGGGGGGCACCCCGATTGAGACATGGATTCCTAAAACGGTGCTTTCCATGAATCCGGAATTAGTTGAAGCAGCAAAAAAAATAGAGCCCAGAAAGTGGTGGCCCAATGAACCGGGATGGGCCTATAACGCCATGATACACCCATTGGTTAATTTTAGGATTGCTGGGTGTATATGGTATCAAGGGGAATCGAACCGGCAAAATGCCACTTCCTATTACAAGTCCTTTCCCCTGCTAATCAAAACATGGCGAGAGGTTTGGGATAATGAATTCCCCTTTTATTACGCTCAATTGGCCCCATTTAAATATGAAGCCGCTGATGCTTTGGATGTGGCAATTGTAAGGGATGCCCAATTACAGACCCAATTGCAAATTCCCAAAACCGGAATGGCCGTGACCAATGATATTGGAAATCTGGAAGACATACATCCTAGGAATAAACAGGAGGTGGGTCGACGATTGGCCTTATGGGCTTTGGCCAAAGATTATGGGGTGTCGTCATTGGAGTATTCAGGACCTGTTTATAAATCGATGGAAATAAGGAAGGACAAAATCACACTCCTGTTCGATCATGCCCAGGAGGGATTGGTGAAAAAAGGAAAAAGACTCACCGATTTCATGGTAGCAGGCCCCGATCGTGTTTTTTATCCCGCAAAAGCTAAAATTGTTGGGAATACGGTTATGGTTTCGGCAAAAAATGTAAAAAACCCCGTAGCGGTACGATTTGCTTTCACAGATACGGCCCAACCCAATTTATACAATACTGAAGGTCTCCCAGCTTCTGCTTTTAGGACGGATTCCTGGGAATTTGAAGAATAGCACAACAAACCCATAACTCATGAAAATACGATATAGTGCCTTTTGTATTTGTTTCCTTTTATTGCTGACCGCTTGTAAGGAAGAGGAAGGAATATATACCGATAAATTATGGTACGATCAACCTGCAGAACATTGGATGGAGGCCTTGCCCGTTGGCAATGGTCGACTTGGGGCCATGGTTTTCGGTGACCCCAACCATGAGCGTATTCAACTGAATGAGGATTCTATGTGGCCTGGCGGTCCCGATTGGGGAGATGGGCGCGGTACACCACAAGATTTGGAAGAAATTCGGAAGCTTTTAAAACAAGGCAGAACGAGGGAAGTTGATAGTCTAATGGTTGAACGTTTCTCTTATAAGACCATTGTACGTTCGCACCAGACCATGGGAGAGCTGTATATCGATTTTCTAGAGGACAAAAGTGTTGAGAATTATTCCCGTGAATTGAATTTGGATGAAGGGGTGGTTACTATTACGTATTCATCGGAAGGCCATGAGTATTTCCAGACCGTATTCGCTTCAAATCCAGATGACGTTTTGGTTATAGAGTTGTCAACTACCAATCCCAATGGAATGGATTTCAACCTGAAACTCGACCGCCCAAAGGATGAAGGTCGGCCAACGGTAACAACTAACAATCCGTCCGATAATGAAATCAGTATGATGGGCATGGTTACCCAATTCAATGGAAAAAGGGATTCCAAATCCTTACCGCTCGATTATGGGGTGCAATTTGAAACCAGATTAAGAGTAGAGAGCGAAACAGGGATTATTAGCCCGAATAACGGACAGTTAGCATTGAAAAACGTAAAAAAAGCCAAGCTTTTGATCGTCGAAAACACCTCCTTTTATCATGCCCAAGGGTATGAACAAAAAAATGCCGAAACTTTGGCCAAAGCCTCAAACCAATCTTTTGAGACCCTTTTAAAAACACATAAAAAAGATCATCAACGGTTCTACAATCGAGTGGACTTGGATTTGGGAGGGAAGGAATTGGATAGCCTTCCAATTAATGAGCGTTTACAACGGATGAAAGACGGTTTTGACGACCCTGATTTAGGCGCCAAATTATTCCAATTCGGACGCTATTTATTGATTGCTTCTTCACGTCCGGGAACCAATCCGGCCAACCTACAAGGGATTTGGAATGAGCATATTACCGCTCCTTGGAATGCCGATTATCATTTGAATATCAATCTACAGATGAATTATTGGCCGGCCGAGGTTACCAATTTAAGTGAATTACATCAACCGTTCTTTGATTTTTTGGATAAGGTTCTGGAACGCGGAAAAGTAACGGCTCAAAAACAATATGGTATAGAACGGGGAACGATGGCGCATCATGCCTCCGATTTATGGGCTACTCCATTTATGCGGGCCGAACAGGCCTATTGGGGTTCTTGGATCCATGGTGGGGGTTGGGGCGTGCAGCACTATTGGGAACATTATCGATTTACCCAAGACGAGGAATTTTTAAGAAATAGGGCATATCCTACTTTAAAAGGTCTTGCTGAATTTTATTTGGATTGGTTGGTATGGGATGAAAAGAGTAAGAGATGGGTCTCCGTTCCGGAAACGTCTCCAGAGAATTCCTATATCGCCCCAAATGGGAAACCGGCTGCGGTTTCCTATGGGAGTGCCATGGGACATCAGATTATTGGCGAAGTGTTTGACAATGTGCTTGAAGCTTCCGAAATTTTGGGAATTGAGGATGATTTTACAAGGGAGGTTACTGCCAAACGGGATAAATTGTTTCCGGGCGTGGTAGTTGGGGAAGATGGCAGGTTATTGGAATGGAACGAACCTTACGAAGAGCCTGAAAAAGGCCATAGGCATATGTCGCACTTATATGCACTACACCCCGGGGATGAAATCACTTCCGATAATACAGAAGCGTTTGCAGCAGCCCAAAGGACCATTGATTACCGCTTACAACATGGCGGGGCAGGTACGGGTTGGAGTAGGGCTTGGATGATTAATTTGAACGCCCGATTATTGGATGCAACATCCGCAACGGAAAATATCAAAAAATTCTTCCAGATTTCCGTAGCCGACAATTTATTCGATGAGCATCCACCATTTCAAATCGATGGTAATTTTGGATATACCGCTGCAGTCGCAGAGTTGTTGCTACAATCCCATGAAGGTTTTATACGCCTATTGCCAGCACTACCTGTCAATTGGAAAAATGGAAGCATAAAAGGGCTTAAGGCCCGGGGCGATATCGAAGTCGATATCGAATGGAAAGATGGGGTATTATGGCAAGTGGGGTTAAGGGCCAATGCTAAAAAATCGATTCGTTTGAAATATGGCGAGATGGAAGTTCAAGTTAATTTGCCTAAAAACAAAAAAGTACTTTTGAATGGAAATCTTAGTCGCTAAATAATAGTTTAAATTCTTTGTTGCATATTTTGATTGATTTTGTAAGAATGTCAGTTCGAGTGCTTGATTTACCGATTTTGTCATCGGAAATCGAGCGTATCGAGAACGATTTTATGACTAAATTGGTTCTCGATACATTTTTTCTTCATTGCATTCCGAAAAAACACTCGAACTGACTCCCGAAGTCAATTCAATACTATCAAAATGCACAACAGATTTAAATTGAAATGTCATAATGAAACGAGCATTAAGAAATTTTAATCATATGAAAAAACTGTTTACCATAGTCCTACTGTCGATGGGGTTAGCGATGCATTCACAGACCCAGGACTCCTTATCGGTTCATCAGGAAAAAATGCAATGGTTCCAAGATGCCAAACTGGGCATATTCATTCATTGGGGATTGTATGCCGTAGACGGTATCGATGAATCCTGGTCGTTCTTTAATGGCTATATATCCCACGAAGACTATCTAAAGCAGACCAAGGGTTTCACGGCAAAGCGATATAATCCCCAAGCTTGGGTAAATCTAATCAAGGAAAGTGGTGCAAAGTATTCCGTGATTACCTCAAAACACCATGACGGATTTGCATTGTGGAACACAAAGTTCGGGGATTTAAACGTGGTAAAAAGCACCCCCGCGAAAAAAGATGTTTTGACCCCCTTTGTGAATGCGCTCCGTAAAAATGGGTTAAAGGTGGGAATCTACTTTTCGTTACCCGATTGGTCTTATCCAGATTATACCCATTTTACAAGGGATTCCTTGCGATATGATATAAAGGACCAACCCGAGCGTTGGCATAGGTTCTTGGACTATTACCAAGGACAATTAAAGGAACTTTCCGAAAACTACGATCCCGACCTCTATTGGTTCGATGGGGATTGGGAACATAATTCCGAAGAATGGCAGGCCCCAGAGGTAAGGCAGTTATTACTTGATAAGAATCCTAACACCATCCTGAATTCCAGGCTTCGGGATCAGGGCGACTATGCTACACCTGAACAGGGTATGCCCATAACCAGACCTAAAAGTAAGTACTGGGAACTGTGTATGACCATGAACAACTCATGGGGTTTTCAAAAGAACGACCTTGATTATAAGACCAGCGATCAGATTATCGGGATCTTTGCCGATGTGCTATCGAATGGGGGGAATTTACTTTTGGATATCGGCCCAAAAGCAGATGGAACCATTCCGGAGGAGCAAGAGCATATTTTAAAAGATTTGGGAAGGTGGACCCACAAGCACAAAGAGGCTATTTATGGTACGGTTGCCGGAATACCCAAAGAACATTTTTATGGGCCCACCACCTTGTCCAAGGACGGTACTATACTGTATTTGTTCGTAAAAGGGGATCCCAAGGGTGAAGTTGTCATTCGAGGGTTAAAGAATAAGATCAACCGCATTTGGGTAGTAGGCCAAGGCTCAAAATTGGAGCATCAAGTGGTGGGGAAGGTATATTGGAGTCATTATCCCGGGATTACCTATATTAAAATACCCGACTATGTTTTGGACGGGCAATTGACGGTACTTGCGGTTTTATTGGATGGAAAAATCGAATTGTACCGGGAAGACGGTGCGGTCATAGAAAGTAATTAGCACGACATAATTTAGGCTATGGGAATTATTAAATTTAGAAGTATCACAATTGAAGTGTCAGTAATTGCCTTATTGTTCATTGCATTTAGCGCATGTGAACCTGAGGAAATCCCCAAACCCAAACCCAATATCATAGTGTTCATGGTAGATGATATGGGGTGGCAAGATACCTCTGTGCCTTTTTGGTATAAGCAGACGCCGTTCAATGAAAGCTATCAAACCCCTAATATGCAGCGTTTGGCGGCTGACGGAATTGCCTTTACCCAAGCATATGCTACGGCCGTTTGTTCTCCCACCCGCGTAAGTTTAATGACCGGAATGAATGCGGCGCGCCATCGGGTCACCAATTGGACCCTACATAAAGACAGCCTTCAACCTATGGAGAAAAATCATCCAACCCTGGAGTTTCCCCATTGGAACGTGAACGGAATGAGTCCTGTTACTGGGGATTCCCTAGCCGTTTATGCAACGCCACTCCCCAAGTTATTGAATGAAGCGGGGTATTATACTGTTCATACGGGTAAGGCTCATTTCGGGGCCATAGGCACGCCTGGGGAAAATCCGTTAAACCTAGGTTTTGAGGTGAATATTGCCGGACATGCGGCGGGGGCACCGGAAAGTTATCTGGGTACCGAGAATTTTGGTAATGGTAAGGAAGGCAAGGAAATTTGGGCCGTTCCAGGATTGGAAAAATACCAAGGTAAAAATATTCATTTAAGTGAAGTATTGACTTTTGAGGCATTATCGGCCATCGATTCCGTAGTGACTACCCAACAACCTTTTTTCCTCTATATGGCCCATTATGCTGTGCACACCCCAATAATGCCCGATGACCGATTTGTACAGAAATATCTTGAAAAAGGAATGGATTCCATCGAAGCCAACTATGCCTCTATGATCGAGGGAATGGATAAGAGTCTGGGTGATATCATGGATTATTTGGCGGATAAGAAAATAGCGGAGAATACGATTATCCTTTTTATGTCAGACAACGGTGGGTTGAGCGCTCATGCACGGGGTGGAGAGCCTAATACCCATAATAAACCGCTAGCAAGTGGTAAAGGTTCGGTATATGAGGGAGGAATCCGGGTACCCATGTTGGTCAAATGGCCAGGAAAGATCGCTCCGAATACGCAATCAGAGAACTACGTGATTATTGAGGATTTCTACCCAACTATAGTGGAGATGGCCGGGTTGGAAACCGTTGAAACCGTTCAAACCATCGATGGTAAGAGTTTTGTGCCTTTGCTTATGGAAGAAGAGATAGAAGCGGGAGTGCCAAATGCTCCCAAAGAGGAAGTACGCCCTTTATTCTGGCATTACCCCAACGAATGGGGACCCGAAGGACCAGGTATAGGAGCTTCAAGCGCTGTAAGAAAAGGGGATTGGAAATTCATTTATTTTCATGCCGATAGACGTATGGAATTGTATAACCTGCGGTTGGATATTGGGGAAACCAACAATTTGGTGGCACAACAATCCGATAAAGTGCAGGAGCTGGCAAGGGTACTGACAGATCATTTGAAAACGGTAAAGGCCCAAATGCCTATAGATAGGATTACTGGGAAGCAGGTGGAATATCCTGTGGATATTTTAAGTTCGAATACTGTTAAATCAGAAGAATAAAACAAGTTCTATTTTCTTCTAGTTTATTGTAATCAGATTCATAAAAACATATCAAGTAGGAGTGAGGTCCCAAAAAGTCATTCTGGTGTATTGGCAACTTTTGGCCTATCATTGACGTAATTGTGTAGCTTCTTGAAATATATTTCACTAGTTTTTGACAATATCCACTTGTCGTAGATCATCCTAAATGTCACTTCGAGTGGTTTTTGACGAGCGCAGCGTGGTCAAAAATTGTATCGAGAAGCCATACCAATTGTATACCAAATCGTAAATTGAATAATACTTTACTATTTGATTCTACCTACCTGTTACGAATAGCCCTAAATGTCACTTCGAGTGGTTTTTGACAAGCGCAGCGTGGTCAAAAATTGTATCGAGAAGTCTTTATGGTCATTTAGTAAATCGTAAATTGAAGCCATGAAACGAGCAAACAATATTAATTTTTTGCGTACCATCTAAATAATAATCCCAAATGTCACTTCGAGTGGTTTTTGACAAGCGCAGCGCGGTCAAAAATTGTATCGAGAAGTCTTTATGGTCATTTAGTAAATCGTAAATTGAAAGCATGAAAATCTACTACGTCTATATCTTGGAATGCGCTGACAAAACGTACTACACTGGGATAACATCCAACCTTACCAAACGATTGGAATCACATCAATGGGGAACTTATAAAGGGAGTTATACGAGTACCAGGAGACCAGTTAAATTGGTTTTCCATTGTGAGTTTACCGATCCGAATATAGCCATTGAATCCGAAAAGCAAATCAAGAAATGGTCACGGGAGAAGAAAAAGGCATTGATTGCTGGGAAGAATGATACATTGCCTAATCTGTCCAAGAAAAAATTCAGGGAGTGAGGCTTCTCGATACAGATTTTCTCGTACCTCGAAAATCCACTAACATGGACGTAATTGATTAACATACTGAAAAAGAGTCGAATACTTTATTACATTAAATCAATCTTAAATGTCAGTTCGAGTGGTTTTTCCTTTAAGTGAAACGCAAAGGAAAAATTGTATCGAGAACCATTGGTATGTGAAAGCTTCTCGATACGGATTTTCTCGTACCTCGAAAATCCACTAACATGGACGTAATTGATTTACATACTGAAAAAGAGTCGAATACTTTATTACATTAAATCAATCTTAAATGTCAGTTCGAGTGGTTTTTCCTTTAAGTGAAACGCAAAGGAAAAATTGTATCGAGAACCATTGGTATGTGAAAGCTTCTCGATACGGATTTTCTCGTACCTCGAAAATCCACTAACATGGACGTAATTGTTTGACATACTGAAAAAGAGTCGAATACTTTATTACATTAAATCAATCTTAAATGTCAGTTCGAGTGGTTTTTCCTTTAAGTGAAACGCAAAGAAAAAATTGTATCGAGAACCATTGGTATGTGAAAGCTTCTCGATACAAATTTTCTCGTGCCTCGAAAATTCACTCGAAGTGACACATTCATACATCGGTCTTAATCGTTTTTCATATGCACATAGAGGTTCCCTGCCAAGTCCATTTGGACTATGTGCTTAAATCGATTTGGAAGATCAACTACAAAGAGCACTAAGATTTACATAGGGCACACAAAGGTTTTATTCGAAATGCTTTTGTTAAATTCGTCGTAAAATCATATGTATCTAAAATGAGAAATTCTACCCTGGTCATTTTTATGTTTATAGCAAACGTATTCTGCTTCGCCCAAGAAACTAAAAAAGATTGGTTACTTAACAATTCGGACTATACCGCTGAAATTGTTCAGCACGGAAACGACCTTATTTTAAGGAACGGACTTGTAAGCCGCACCCTTAGGATTGAACCCAATGTGGCCACTATCGAATTTAGAAATTCAACAACAGGTGAATCTATGCTGAGAAGTATAAAGCCCGAGGCTGAGGTTTCAATCAACGATAAAACCTATGCCGTCGGAGGTCTGTTTGGATTGAAGGAACACGGTTATCTTTTGGAAGAATGGATCGATGGACTTGCGGCGGATTCCGCTTCATTCAAATATGACACCCATACAATTGAAGATATAAAACCTAAATTAAATTGGAACAGCGCTAAAAGATATCACACGGCAGCACCCTCTGTGCCAAAGGGCAAAGCTTTGATCCTTCAATTTAAACATCATTCAAGAGAACTCAAAGACATTATTGTAAACGTTCATTATGAAATATATGATGGTATTCCGCTGTTATCGAAATGGATAAGTTTGGAAAACAATACCAATAAACCCATACAGATCTCAGGGTTCAAAAGTGAGATATTGGCATTTCCTGAAACGGAAAACTATGTGGAAACCCCAAAAAGATGGCGTCGTCCAAATATGCATGTCGAAAGTGACTATTCTTTTGGTGGCTTCACCTCAGGGGAATCCGAAACGTCTATATTTTGGGAGCAAGACCCTGAATATACCTCCCAAGTAAATTGGTTATTGCAAACGGAATGTTTATTGACAAGCACCCTAAAAGTTGGTCCTGCCGTAGCATTGGATCCAAAATCCACCTTTACAAGTTTTCGAACCTATGAATTGTTGCAAGATGGTTCGGACCGAGAGCGAAACTCGTTGGCCATTCGAAGAATGTATCGATTATTAGCGCCTTGGGCAACGGAAAACCCCATTTTTATGCATTTAACGACCACCGATCCCAAAAAGGTGAAAACGGCCATAGACCAATGTGTGGCCACGGGGTACGAAATGGTCATTTTGAGTTTTGGCAGCGGATTAAATATGGAGGATAATTCTACCGGGAATATCGAAAAATTCAAAAAACTGGCCGACTATGCCCATGCCAATGGAATAGAATTGGGCGGGTACTCACTTTTCTCCAGTCGAAAGATCGATGATTCGGTAGACGTAATCGATAAGGACACAGGGAAACCAGGGGGTGCCAAATTCGGGAATGCGCCTTGTTTGGCATCCGAATGGGGACATTCCTATCTAGAAAAATTGAAATATTTTCTCGAAAAAACAGGATTTGATCTTTTAGAGCATGATGGACCGTATCCAGGGGATTATTGCGCGTCTACCACCCACAAATACCATAAAGGTTATGAAGATTCCCAATGGGTACAATGGAATATTACCAAGGACTTTTATCACTGGCTCAAAAAAAAGGATATTTACTTGAATGCCCCTGATTTCTATTATTTGCAAGGTTCTAATAAATGTGGTATCGGGTATCGGGAAGTAAATTGGTCATTGCCCAGGGACCAGCAGATCATATTAGGCAGGCAGAATATTTATGACGGCACTTGGGAAAAAACACCTTCAATGGCTTGGACTTTCGTTCCCTTGACGGAATATCATGGGGGCGGAGCGGCCGCAACTCTGGAACCATTGAACGAACACCTCGATTCGTATGAGGCCCACATGGCACAAAACTATGGTTCAGGCGTACAGGCCTGCTATAGGGGCCCGCGGCTCTATGATACCGATACGACCAAATCCTTAGTACTTGAACAAATTGCACATTATAAGAAATACAGGGATATTCTGAATTCGGATATCATCCATTTACGAAGACCGAATGGTCGTACCTGGGATGGGTTTATGCACGTAAATCCGCAATTGGAGGAAAAGGCGTTTGTTATGTTTTTTAATCCAACATCTAAAAACATTGAGGAAAAAATTGAAGTCCCCTTATACTATACGGGTTTAGACGATACGGCCCTCATTTCGGAAAAAGGAGGGAACCCTATAACCTCAAAATTGAACCGGAAATACGGATCGGAAATCAAGGTTCGTATACCAGCTAATGGCTATACCTGGTTTGTTGTAAAATAATGGAAGTTTAAATAAAGATCAGCATGAAAAATAAAGTAGGTATTTACGGCATCGTTTTACTTCTCTTGGTCGGTTGCAAGGTGATGACACCTGAAGAACCGATTCCGACCCTATTGGTGCAAAAGGAAAATAGGCCAAAGAAAGCTTGGAAATTGGTATGGCAGGATGAATTTGAAACCAAGGAATTGGACACAACGAAATGGACACGCATACCCCCCAACAATGCGGATTGGGGTAATTATATGACCAGTGACGACCAGTGCTATGAAATTACTGATGGGCTGATGTACCTCAAAGGAATCAAAAACAACGATACCCTTAAGGATCCAAGGCCCTATTTAACAGGGGGTATTTATACCAAAGGAAAATTAGCCTTTCAATATGGTAAAATAGAAATTCGGGCCAAATTGGAGAGTGCCCAAGGGGCTTGGCCCGCTATTTGGATGCTTTCGGAGCAAAAAAAATATGGGGACTACCCGAGAAATGGGGAAATTGATATCATGGAACATTTGAATTATGATTCCATCATCTATCAAACGACCCATTCGTACTATACTTTGGAACTTAAACAAAAAGAGAATCCACCGTATTATACCACCGTGCCATGTGATACGGAACAATTCAATACGTTTGGTCTAGAGTGGTATCCCGATAGGTTGGTGTATACCTTAAACGACAAGGAATCCTATACCTATCCAAGAATGGAAGGGGTAGATCCATCACAATGGCCTTTCGATCAACCTTTTTACCTGCTCATAGACCAGCAGTTGGGAGGATCTTGGGTAGGGGAAGTAGACCCCAAGGACTTACCGGTTCAGATGATCATCGATTGGGTAAAACTATATCAATGAGTATCTTTAAGGTGAAAATCAAAAAAGCTCCTTCCCTTGGTCAAGGGAAGGTGGCCCTGACGATAACGTTAGGGTCGGAAGGGTAGAAAATGTCTAGAAGAATACATAACAACAAAGATACAGTAGCGTATCGTAAGGAACTGAGAAATAAGCTTACCCCTGCAGAGGCTTTTTTGTGGAATCACTTGAAAAACAGACAGCTGGAAGGTAGAAAATTCAGAAGACAGCACAGTATAGAAAAATTTATAGTTGATTTTTACTGTTATGAAGAACAACTTATAATTGAATTGGATGGAGAGGTTCATAATGAGCCTAAGCAGGTGGCTTATGATGATAGAAGGACAAAAAGATTGGAAAAATTGGGAAATAGGGTGTTACGATTTGAGAATAAAATGGTTTATGATAACCTTGGCTCAGTAATACAAGAAATTAAAGAGAACTTTAAAAATTCAACCACCTCGTCTTCGCCTTTGGCGAATCCACTCCTCCTAAATCCAGGAGGAGAGTTTTAGAGGGGAACGCTCCTTTCCTTGATTAGGGAAGGTGGCCCTGACGATAGCGTCAGGGTCGGAAGGGTTGAATTATGGATTACAAAACATGGAATATGAAAAAATTTAGGATTGTAATTTTAATGCTTTTGGTCCTCCTACAAGCCTGCAATAAGACAACATCCCCAGAACCTATTAAGCCCCTGCCTTATGAACGACAGTTGGCTTGGCATGGACTGGAATATTACGCGTTTGTGCATTTCAATATGAATACCTTCACCAATATGGAATGGGGTACCGGTGCCGAAAAACCGGAGCAATTCAATCCATCGAATCTTGATACGCGACAATGGGCCAAAGTGGCCAAAGAGGCGGGTATGAAGGGTATTATCCTAACAGCCAAACACCACGATGGCTTTTGTTTATGGCCTACCCAGACCACAGAACACTCTGTAAAAAATTCGCCATGGAAAGAAGGTAAAGGAGATGTTCTGAAAGATCTTTCGGAAGCCTGTAAGGAATATGGACTCAAATTCGGGGTATATCTTTCCCCTTGGGATAGAAACCATAAGGACTATGGCCAACCCGAGTATGTGGCCGTCTTTCATGAACAATTGAGGGAATTGCTGACCAATTATGGTGAGGTCTTCGAGGTGTGGTTCGATGGGGCCAATGGTGGTTCTGGATATTATGGAGGTGCCAACGAAACCCGAAAAATTGACAATAGAACCTATTATGAATGGGATACGGCCGTTGATATTGTACGTGAATTACAACCCAATGCCGTGATTTTTAGTGATGGGGGTCCTGATATCCGATGGGTAGGCAATGAGGAAGGATGGGCCAACGAGACCAATTGGAGCATCATGCGCAGAAATGAAATCTATCCCGGATGGCCACGCTATGTGGAGTTGCGATCCGGCCATGAAGATGGCACCCATTGGTTACCGGCAGAGGTCGATGTTTCCATTCGTCCAGGATGGTATTATCATCCAGGTGAGGACCATCAGGTAAAGACCCTGCCGCAGCTATTGGATATTTATTATCACTCCGTAGGTAGAAATGCATCCTTATTATTGAATCTTCCTGTCGATAATCGAGGGTTGGTCCATGAAAAAGATCAAGAACAATTGATGGCCTTACGCAAACAATTGGACTTGGATTTTGGGACCAAACTGGCCCAAAACCGTAAAGTAACGGCCACAAATGAACGCGGTGATGATTTGGCATACAAAGCGATTAATGTCAATGATGGTAATCCAGAGACCTATTGGGCTACGAACGATACGGTTACCAGAGCGGCTTTGGTATTTGAATTTGAAGCTCCCACCGAGGTAAATAGGATCCTGTTACAGGAATATATACCCCTTGGGCAACGCATAAAGAATTTTATCATCTCAGCCGAGATCGATGGCAAATGGCATGAAATAGATGGACAAACCACGATAGGCTACAAGCGCATCCTAAGATTCAAAACGGTCAAAGCCGATAAGATCAAGGTGCATATCATGGATTCCAAGGGCCCCATTGCCCTATCGAATATTGAATTGTACAGGGCTCCTAATTTATTGGTAACCCCACGTATTCAGCGATCAAAGGAAGGCATGGTACGCCTGTCTGTCCCTGATAAACAAGTGGAGGTCTATTATACCTTGGATGGGAACGAGCCAACGACATCCTCGATCAAATATGAAAGACCCATTCTAATCAACACACCCACAACATTGAAATGTTTCGCCTATGACCCTAAAACAATGGCAAGCACTGAAGTGTCGACAAAGAAGTTTGATATCGCCAAAACCAACTGGAAAATTTTGCATACCACCACGGGGAATATGGTCGAAGCCAACAAATTGATCGATGATAACCCCAAAACCTTTTGGGCCACGGAGAAAGGGGTCACCACCATACAGGAAGTGGTCATCGACCTGGGCAAGACGTATTCGCTTAAAGGGTTCACGTATTGGCCAATGCAAGAACGTTTTCCTTTTGGGATCATCACCAATTTCGAGTTTTATGTAAGCACGGATGACCGTAATTGGGAAAGGGTAGTTAGGGGCGAATTCGCCAATATCGTCAACAGTCGTATTGAACAAAAAATAACGTTTAAACCGACCAAAGGCAGGTATATTAAATTAAGGGGGATTAAGGTGGCCAGTGATGATTATCAAACGTCTTTTGGTGAGATCGGGGTACTGACCAAATAGTACCCAAACCGGATTTAAGTATGAAACGAAGGGAGTTTATAAATAGGATGGGTCTTGGGGCGACCATGGCGGTTTGGCCTACCACCCTACTTTCGTTTACCCCTTCGAATTCAGTAAAAGGGGCAACCGGAGTGTTGAATTTCGGGATCGTGGCCGATGTGCACAAAGACCTAATGCCCGATGCGAATGCTCGATTGGAAAAGTTCATTGACGAAGCGATTGACAGAAAAGTCGATTTCATCATCCAATTAGGGGATTTCTGTATGGCCGATGTGAAGAATATGGACTTCCTGGATATATGGAACACCTACAAAGGGCCAAAATACCATGTGTTGGGCAACCATGATATGGATCGAAATTCAAAACCGGAAATGCTCGATTTCTGGGGAATGCCAAAAACCTATTATTCCTATGATTTTAAAGGATTCCATTTTATCGTGTTGGATGCCAATTTTTTATATGAGGATGGCAAATTTACAGATTATAATAAGTCCAACTTCTATGTGGATAGTAGTCTCCGAACCTTTATCAATGACGAACAGATCGAATGGTTCAGGGCCGATTTGGAAGCCACGAAGTTGCCGACCATTGTTTTTTCACACCAAAGCCTTTGGCACTACCAATGGGGCGTTAAAAATCGTTTGACGTTGCAAATAATCATGGAAGCCCACAAAGCAAAGGTGATATGTTGTATGAATGGGCACAACCATATCGACTTTCACCATCATCAAAACGGGATTGATTATATAGAGATCAACAGTATGTCGTACCAATGGATGGAGGACAAATACAAAAACACGGACCGTTATCCCAAAGAAATGTATGCATCCTATAAATGGTTGCCCAATTTAGCCACCTATAAAGATCCCTTATATGCGTTTGCATGTCTGGATCCAAGAGGGAGTATGGTCATAGAAGGAGTCGAAAGCGAATGGATAGCCCCATCGCCCTTTGAGTTGGGAATGCCCCAAGGAATTTTGGGGTCTGAATACTCTGCCCGTATTTCTGATTATGATTTGAGGTTTTGATATTGAGTGAAGGAAAAGAGGCGGTCTAAAAACCGAATACAAGTCGTCGTTACGATTGCCCTATAGATTTCGAATATTGGTTTGTAGTATTGACCATTATTTTTTGGTCATCGGGAAGGTCTTCCAAAGAACCCTTGAAAACCTTATATCCAAGACTATTAATATAGCTGTGCTTTCCCATAGACTGAATAAATCTCTTTTTATATCATGAGTTTAGGGAGAAGGATTCTCAAACTTTGAACTAAAATATATTTTGGTTAAGATAACCCATTCCGCAGGGTTTTGTCAAATTCATAATTCATTGAGGCCTACAGCCCATCTATAATTCATGGATTAATTCTACATTCTTTACAATACTATATAACCCGCTACATACATGTAAAAAAAATCAGTTGTTATAATTTAGTACTAATACGCCTTTTCATGCCCTTTAAAAACATGTATTATCGTTTTCCAAAAGATATAGAGATCTAACCATATCGACCATTTCTCCACATAAAAGATATCTAAACGTACCCGATTTAGAATATCGGCGGATTTTTCTATTTCCCCTCTATACCCTTTAATCTGGGCTAAGCCCGTTATGCCGGGTTTTACAAAATGCCGTACCATATATTTATCAACGGAGGTTTCATAGTCCCAAGTTTGTAGTGTCATATGTGGCCTTGGACCTACCACGCTCATATCTCCTAAAAAGACATTAAAAAATTGGGGAAGTTCATCAATACTGGTCCTACGCATAAACTTACCGATGCGTGTAATACGAGCATCGTTTTTGAGGGTCATTTTTAAATGTGAAGAATCGTTATTATGCATCGACCTAAACTTATAGCACCAGAACATTTGACGCCTAAGTCCATGCCGTTCTTGCTTAAAATATAATGGGCCGGGCGACTCCAATTTTATTAACACATATAATATGGGAGTCAACCAGGATAGCACTAGGATTATAAACAATGTTGATACAACCAAGTCGAATAATCGCTTCACAATACGCGCGAATGCAGTGTCTAAGGGAACTTTTCTTAAATTAAGAACAGGAATATTTTCGTAAGTCTCAATAGACATGGCCCGAGAAAATATTTCCTTGTTATCTAATATAATGTTGAATTTAATTAAATTGTTATCTGCAAAATCTATCAAATTCTTGAGTTGTAGGCGGTTGAATTTTGAGGCAACGCAATAGATCTCCTCAATATTGTTTTCTAGAATGTACAGAAAACAATCTTCAATCTTTCCTAAATAAGTAAGGCTAGGGGAATATTGGTCATCAAAGTAACCATGGTAGCGGTATCCAAAATAAGGCTTGTCAAAGACTTTTCTAATTTTTTTAAGATTGGCATCCCTTCCGATAACTACCAATGAAATGGAGTTACCCCCTAATGCCCTGTACTTATTTCGCAACCAAAAGAAAAACATCCTGTAGCAGGTCAGAATTAGATATATCAGCAATAAAACAAATACCTGAAATTTTAGGGAATTAATTAGGGTGCCAGTAAAACCAAAAAGGGCAAAATATGCCAAGCCGAATATCAGATATAACTGAAACATCTTCTTGATTTTGGTTAAGAACGTCTCTTTTCTTTCAGTCGAATAATAGCCTAGTGCAAGGGTGATCAGCACCCAGGTAAGATTATAATAAACAATATGGAACCAATTAAGATAAGTCTCAGGCGTAAGCACATACAGAATACCATTAATAAGCCCCAAGTTGACCATTAATGATATGGGAATTATCCAAATAGAATTCTTGAATCTTTTCATTTATTCATTGAATATTTCCGCTTTATTTTCAGAAACAAAAATAGGTTCTAAAAACTTAGGGTGCGAAGAATTAGCCTTACGGAGATTTATTAAATAGACCAATTAGGATAAATCCCATAGTAAACTTTTCTCGCTTTAATGAGATCTTAAAAATGTAATATTCCTGATATTACGGGGGTTTAAGAAAAGAACTGTTCAAATATAACGTACTAAGTATAATCTTTCAAAAAAAAACGTTGAACTACTTGATGTTTATGACAAAATTTTTAAACCATAATAATCTTTGGCAAAAGCGATAGCTTAAGCAGCAAGTATTAGTAGAATAAATCGATTTAAGATCGATCTTTTCAATAGATATATTAAATTGTCATCTTAATTTTTTTTATGCGTTCGCCTATTTATTATTCGCTTCTAGTATTTGGAATAATTACAGTTCTCTATTTCAGTTGGTTAGCCGGTCCAACACTTGGGTTAAGCGGTGTACTTCCATAATGGATTGCCAATTGGGCATATGATCAGGAAAATGATACAATTAGAACTGCTGTGCCTTTTATTTTTTTAAGTGTTTTAATAGGAATACAGCTTCTACTTAAAAAAGCACCTTTAAATTCGTGGTTTGTTGGATATATAGCCTTACTTTTTTTACTCTTCCTGGCAGAACTAGGTCAACTTTTTTTACCACATCGTAGTTTCGATTGGAAAGATATTTCTTGGGGAGTAGCTGCGTCTACCATGGGTTTAATTGCTATGTACGACATAAGTAAATTGTAGAACTAAAATTGAATAATTGAAAAACCTTCTGATAATTGGCCTGAAATTGGTTAGTTCCCCTTTCGATTATATTGTGGTTCAAACTCGTTCTTTTTATTAGGCAATGACTTTTGGCTGCATTTAAACGAATAAAAAAAGATAATTGGAATAAATATAATATATTGCAAACCAATTATTTAACTTATTTCAAAATATAATTTCCTCCTATTATGGGGAAATTAGCATTAAGGACGAAAAGAGAGAATAAGAGCCTTTAACCAACCTATGACCTATATTCTAGACTTATTTTCCGACCTTTATTTTTTGGGTTTGCTTTCCATGCTTGTGGCATTTTTACTATCGATAAGAATGTTCGCCTTGACAATCTATTTTATACGGACAAAGAATCTTAAGTCTGAACCGATAGATCGCAGGAAGTATACCCTAAAAACAACTTTCCTTGGAAGTGCTGGCTTATTTGCCACTTTTTCATTGGTACTGGTGATATTTGGTATATACGCTGGTTTAGACCTACTGGATTTAGCCAAACTTATATCCTTATCGTTTACCATTGTATTGTTATTTTGGGGATTACGAATCACTTTAAATGGGCTTATAGGGCGATACAATGAATTAAGCGTCGATAAAGAGGTAATAAGCAAAGTGTCTTTACAAAAAACCATTCAGTCTTCCATAGTTAGTAAAGTAAAATCCACCACTGACAATGACATCCCAATAGGAAGTTTACAGGAAAGAGCAGTGAGGTTTACTGAGGAAAGGGCAGCGAAGTTTACTGAGGAAAGTCATTTTCTGAGACGAAGGAAAATTGCTAAAGGATATGCAGAAGAATTTAAAAAAATCACTGCACAATCTTCCAATAGTTCTATAGAAGAAGAGTCTTCCGCTCATAATGATAGCCCGATCTTAAGTTTACCGGCAAGTACAGAAAGGCTAGCCAAGGCAAAAAAATCGAAGTTTAGAAGAGGTGTTGCCAAAGGATTTAAGGAAGTTGGAAAACAAACCGAACTGCATTAGTCAATCAACCTCTACTATACCATTCAACAAAATTATTCCCTATTGATGTAAAAGCAACTATTTTTGCACGAGCATATATATTTATAATTAATATTTAGAAAAGAAAGGAGTTGAAATAGAAAACACGTAATGGGGAATTACCTTACTTCGTTTCTATCAAGACGATGGCGTTGGTTATGGTTTTTTGGCTTTGTCGTATACCCAGACTTTAAATAACGGGCGTCCGTTATCCATATTGGGAATTTTAGAATAAGAGTGCGTTGTTTACCGGCTAAATAAAGTGACTTTAGTATCCTTTTTGCCAAGAGGGGTACGCTGCATTTTTTCTTTAAATAATTGGGCATAGGCCAATTGGTTCCTCGCGATGTTTTCAAGTTCGGCAGGGGAATGACCCGTATAGGTATTGGCCTTCACTTTCCTCTCCTGAACGGTATCTTTAGGGTCGGTATCGCTTTTTGCAAATTTGATACCTAGTTCGGCTAGTAGGCGTTCCAAAGCAAGAAAAGACGATTTTTGGAGTTTTTTTGACTTTTTATCGGCCGTGTGGTTTTTCTTGGATGAAAATAGGGTAGCGAACATAGATGTGCGATTTGGGATCGTCTATTAATAACGCAGGCTTTGGTGTATTTAGTATCTATTATCGGTTCTTAATATCAGAAAAAACTTACAATACTTAACTATTTTTATGAAAAATCTTCTTTATTCCATGACATCCATGAAATACGTATACATAAGAAGGTTTGAAAACCATTCAATTACAGGTAAATTTTATGGCGATGGTCTTGCTATCGGTTGCTGATTATCGTAATTAATATATAATCAACAATTTTATCCTATTTTTAAAGTGAATAAATACATTATTTGATCGTTATGTTATTAATTTAATGTTTATTAGTAATGTGTGTATGAATTGGTATGTCTTATATGTAAAACCGAAATCTGAAAAGAAGGTGGCCGAAATGCTGCAAAAAATGCAGATTGAGGTGTATTGCCCTTTGATTAAGGAAGTTCGTCAATGGAGTGATCGTAAGAAGACCATAGAAAACGTCTTGTTTAAATCCTATGTATTTGTGCGTTTAACGGATCGGGAGCGCCATAGGGTATTTGGGGTGCCAGGTGTGGTCCGATATCTTTTTTGGTTAGGAAAACCGGCAATTGTCAGGGACGAGGAAATACAGACCATTGAAAAATGGTTGAACGATGATGATATTGCCGACATCAGCCTTTCCAAATTGATTCCCGGGGATGAATTGTACATAAAAAATGGTATTTTAAAGGACCAAAAAGCCATCATTCAAAAGGTTGGCAAAAAACGCATACGATTGGTCATACCCGGTCTGGGGGTTGTACTTAATGCAAGAATCAAGGATGTGGTTTAAGAGACTTGCACTGAAGGGTATTCATGACATGCCTTTATATCCACTAAAGCGATCTTCGATTGCTTTTTGGCTGTTTTTCAGCAACATACATACATACTGTTACGATAAAAAGCCATCATAAAAGGCAAAATATTGCGATTTATAATAGATAATTGCTTATGCTTTCCTTAATTTGGCCATTGAAAACGGGGAATACATCCCTAGGCTATTTTTTTATCGTTCAATAACCATTGGCAATATCATAAAGTTGGGTAGCGGTTACTGGCATATGTTCATTTTGCGAACCCGTATATCAATAACCTCGTAATACTTGACCGATTTTTTAAAAAAACATTGCGACCTAAAAAAAAGCCTTTTATTTTCGTCTAAATTTTGTAGGGGATATTCTAAGCCTTACAAGCACAGAATGCCGGGTCAACGCTAAGTACCCATTCTTAAAACTTATGCAAGTATTGTTGCCAAAAATTCATGTGGCTGACATTGCGAAGCGCTATTTACCATTCAAATTTTACGGATTAAAGTGTAAGGTAATACTTCCTTAAATTACAGAATTAAAAGCTTTAAGTCCATTGATTTTTTGAATCTCCCAAAAAAAGTCTTTGAGTAGGATATGGCCAAAAAAAATAAAAATAAATAATTCAGCAAATAGTATGAAAGTAGCATTTATCACCGGGGTAACGGGACAGGATGGGGCTTATTTGAGTGAGTTCCTATTAAAAAAAGGATATGAGGTACATGGCCTTAAACGAAGGGCCTCCTTGTTCAATACCGATAGGATCGATCATTTATATCAGGATCCCCATGTTGAAAATCGAAATTTTGTTCTGCATTATGGCGATATGACCGATAGTACCAACCTCATACGCCTGATAAAGGAAATACAGCCCGATGAGATCTATAACCTGGCCGCTATGAGCCATGTTCAGGTGTCGTTTGAAATTCCTGAATATACCGGGAATGCCGATGGTTTGGGTACCCTTCGTATATTGGATGCCGTTCGTTTGTTGGGCTTAGAGAAGAAAACCCGTATTTATCAGGCGTCCACTTCAGAACTGTACGGTAAGGTACAGGAAGTACCCCAATCCGAGACCACCCCTTTTTATCCGCGTAGTCCCTATGCCGTGGCCAAAATGTATGCGTATTGGATTACGGTCAATTATCGGGAAGCTTATGGGATGTATGCTTGTAATGGTATATTGTTCAACCACGAATCCCCGATACGGGGTGAGACTTTCGTGACCCGTAAAATCACAAGGGCAGCTGCCCGTATTTCCCTGGGCCTTCAAGACAAGTTTTATTTGGGTAACCTCGATGCCAAAAGGGATTGGGGCCACGCCAAGGATTATGTACGGATGATGTGGATGATCCTTCAGGCCGAGGAAGCCGAAGATTGGGTAATTGCCACTGGTAAGACGACCCCGGTAAGGGAGTTTGTAAGGATGGCCTTTAACGAAGTCGGCATTACTTTGGAGTTTAAAGGGAAAGGCATCAATGAAAAAGGATACGTGAAATCCTGTTCCAATCCGAAATTCCAATTGGAAATAGGGAAAGAGGTATTGTCGATAGATCCAAAATACTTTAGACCTACCGAAGTGGATCTTTTGATCGGCGATGCGAGCAAGGCGAACAACAAATTGGGTTGGATCCCTGAATATGACCTACAAGGGCTCGTCAAAGATATGATGCAAAGCGATTTAAAACTGATGAATAAGGACCAGTATTTGAATAAAGGAGGATTTGATACACTTAATTATTATGAGTGAGATGTATATGGATGCGAATTTAGTGCGAATTAGATGCGAATTTCTATGAATAAATTATGACTGAAATTGTCTTTAAAGAAGAAAGTTATAATATAATTGGGGCATGTATGAGGGTTCATGCCGAGTTAGGTGCAGGGTTTCTTGAAGCAGTTTATCAAGAGGCATTGGAAAAAGAATTTATGGATAATAATATTCCATTTGAAAGGCATACCAAGTTATCATTGTATTATAAAGAAGAAAAATTAAAGAAATACTATATAGCCGATTTTTTATGTTATGGCAAGATTATTTTGGAGTTGAAAGCATTACAATTTTTACATACGAACATAAACGATCAATTAGGAAATTATTTGAAAGCAACCAATTCGAGATTGGGTTTATTGGTAAATTTTGGCAAACCATCATTAGAGTATAGACGTATTTTAAATTCGCAGGCTTAGTATAAATTCGCACCTAATTCGCAAGAATTTGTCAAAATCATTTATTATTTCTGTGAAATCCTTTTCTAAATCCGTGTAATAAGAATAGCATGATTAAATCATCAAAAATATATATTGCGGGCCATAGGGGTTTGGTCGGTAGTGCCATTTTAAAGAACCTGGAGGCCAAAGGGTATAGCAATTTTGTGACCCGGACCCATAAAGCGTTGGATTTAACGGACAGTACGGCCGTGGCCAATTTCTTTGCGCTCGAAAAACCGGAATATGTGTTTTTGGCAGCGGCCAAGGTAGGGGGTATCGTAGCCAATAATACCTATAGGGCAGATTTTATCTATGCCAACCTGATGATCCAAAACAACGTGATCCACCAAGCCTATCTGCACGGGGTAAAAAAATTGCTGTTCTTGGGGAGCACCTGTATTTATCCTAAGAATTGTCCACAACCGATGAAGGAAGACTATCTATTGACCGATGTTTTGGAGTATACCAATGAGCCCTATGCCATTGCGAAGATAGCGGGTATAAAAATGTGTGAGAGTTACAACCTGCAATACGGCACTAATTTTATTTCGGTAATGCCCACGAATCTTTATGGTCCCAATGATAATTTTGATTTGGAAAAGTCCCATGTGCTACCGGCCTTGGTTCGGAAAATGCATTTGGGAAAGGCCCTTGAAAATAACGATTGGGAGGGCATTCGTAAGGATTTGGACCGTTTGCCTATTGAAGGTGTCAATGGTTCCTCGGAAAAGGATGTGATCTATAGCATTCTCGACAAATATGGCATTCAACAAAAAGAAGATGCAGTGTATCTCGAAATTTGGGGAAGCGGCAAGCCCATGCGCGAATTCCTTTGGAGCGAGGATATGGCCGATGCCTGTGTGTTTTTAATGGAAAACAGGGATTTTAAGGATTGTTATGCCGATGGCACCAAGGAAATCCGGAATACCCATATAAACATTGGTACCGGGAAAGACATCGCGATCAAGGACCTGGGTGAAGTTATTAAAAAAACTGTTGGTTTCAAGGGTACCCTCTTTTTTAATACCGATAAACCAGACGGTACCCTCAAGAAACTCACCGATCCCTCCAAACTACATCAACTGGGCTGGAAACACACCATCGAATTGGGGGAGGGTGTGGCCAAGGCCTATCAGTGGTATACCCGTTAACACTATTTAAAAAGACTTTTAATAAGTTAAACATCAATTCGCTGAGGTGCTGCCCCAGCTTGGTAATAGCACCAAACCAATTTGTTGTTTTTAGGCAATCGTGATAATAAGTACATGTTCCCCTTCTTTTTAATTGTAGCTAGGATATTCATTGCATTTTTGAAGGCCTAATTCATTACAAGATCCATCAACCATATGAAATTTAAAAGAGCCTACTATATTATTCCTATTTCATTACTGTTTCATCTTGTTACCATAAACCTGATGTCTTATGTATTGACGCCGGATACCTATATAAATGCGTTTAGTATTATATATTTGAATACCACCTGGATAATGGTAACCCATATGTTGAATTTTTATCCTACAGCTAGGCGGGAGGGGTTCATGACCAATCTCAGTAACTTTCTTCGGGTGTTCTTTTTTTATGCCTTGGCATATTTTGCCTTATTCGCCCTGTTAGGTCATAATCCGTATTCCATAGATTACCTAACCATGGTCTATCTTTTCATGTGTGTTTTGTTCACACTATATAGAATGTTTTTCTTTTGGGCAAGAAACAAGTATCGTACCAGTGGGCATAACTACGTAAAGGTAGTAGTGATAGGTAGGGACAAGAATTTAAAAAAAATAAGGCATGTCTTTGATAATTCTAACTTTGGGTATTGGTATTTAGGGTATTTCGATAATTCCATTTCTAAAAGTCCAACTTATTTAGGGGATATAAGGTCGGCCTTTACCTATATTTTTGAAAATGATATCGATGAGGTATATTGTATGGCCTCTCGCTTATCAAAGGAAGAGTTGCAACAATTGATGTCTATAGCCGACAACAGCTTAAAACGGATAAAGATCATCCCCGACAATAAGGAGTTGATTTCAAGGGCCATGTCCATTGAACTCTATGACAGTGTACCTGTGTTGAATTTGCGGGCATCCCCTTTGGAACTGGAATATGCAACTATGGTGAAACGTATTTTTGATATTATATTTTCAAGTACGGTGATCATCCTTGTACTTTCTTGGCTTACCCCTTTGGTTTATATCCTAATGAAATTCGATTCCAAAGGGCCATTGTTTTTTAGACAAAAAAGGCATGGGGTCAATCGCGAAAGTTTTTGGTGTTATAAGTTTCGGTCCATGACTCAGAGCAACGAAAGCGATACCATGATGGCCACCAAAAACGATATGCGAATTACGCGACTGGGTAGAATATTACGTAAAACCAGCATAGATGAACTGCCCCAATTTTATAATGTGTTCATTGGTGATATGAGCGTGGTAGGGCCACGGCCCCATATGGAGTTCCATACCGAACAATACGAAAAATCCGTGGACAAATATTTGGTCCGCCACTTTCTAAAGCCGGGAATTACGGGCTTGGCCCAGATAAAAGGATATCGAGGGGAAATCGTAGAACAGTCCGATATTGTAAACAGGGTCCGTTATGATATTTTCTATTTGGAAAAATGGTCCATCCTATTGGATTTCAGGATAATTTATAATACCGTTTTCAACGCTGTAAAAGGTGAGGAAAGGGCTTATTAGTTTTGCGTTTTGGTCTTTGGTGTCAAAAATTGAATTTCAAATTAATATGATTATACCGATTAAAAACTACAAACAGAGACGACCCCAGGTTTTCTTGTTTTTGTTATTCGGAATTACAACTTGATAAAATTTTTATTTGATCGCATATGAATGAGTTAAGAAATGAATTTTTAGGTTCGGAAGAAAATAACCTTAGTGATGTTTTTAGAAAGTATCTAAGATACTGGCCCCTATTCATTATTGGGGTCATAATTGGGGTAGCGGTAGTTTTTCTTCATCTTAGATATTGGGCACAGCCCGAATATCAAATAAGCAGTAGTATATTGATAAAGAATTCTGGAGGTAGTAAGGCTCTAGGTGAAATGGATGTATTTAATGACTTAGGGTTGTTAAAAAAATCACAAAGTCTTGAGGATGAGATCGGTATATTAACCTCCTCTGGGATTATGGAAGAGGTCATTTCAAAAAATTCATTGAATATCACCTACTATATAAAGGGTAATATACGTGATGTGGAAATTTATGGGGATGAGGTGCCCGTTCAAATAAGGGTCGATGAAACTGCCCAGAATTTAGCCTACGATTTGCCTATAAACCTTCGGTTGTTAAATGGGGAAACCTATGAGATCAGTACCATTTATAATGATGAGGAGTTGGTATCCGAACACTCCTTTGGGGATTTGGTCGTACTCCCTTATGGTACAATGACCATTGTAGCAAAAACGAATATTTCTGATTTTGACATTTCCCATCAAATGTATTTCATGATTGGGAATAAAGATGAATTGGTGAACAATTTCCTTGGTAGCCTTAGTGTACTACCTGATAACGATACCGGTAGTTTATTACGGTTGAGTTTTATTTCTTCCCATAAAGCGAAAGGAGAGGAGCTACTTACAAAAGTAATAGAAACATATATTGAGAAAACCATAAAGTATGAAAATGAATTGGCTGAGAACACCATCAAGATGATCGATGATCGTATAAGATTGTTGTCCGGTGAGATTGAGGTTGTGGAAAATACGGTGGTCGATTTCAAACGGGAAAATGCAGTGACCGATGTGGCGAGTAATGCGGATAGTTATATACAACAGGCCAATGAATATAAAAATCAAGCAGCGGAATACGATACCCGGATAAACGTCCTATCGAGTATCGAACAATCGCTTATGGCAGGGGATATGTCATCTACCATCGGAGGGTCCTATTCGATCAATGACCCGGCCTTAATGAACCTTATCGATAAATACAATGAAGCTTTAATTAAAAAACAGGGTTTATCGCAGTCGGCTGTAACCTCCAACCCCCTTATCGTAAGCTTGGATGCTAGTTTAAAGAATTTAAGGGCATCCATATTACAGAATGTTAAAAGCAATAAAAACGGACTGATCATAGCAAGGGGCAATTTATATTCCAACGCTAGTAGGTATGATGCACAAATCGCCAAGGTGCCGGGTATGGAGAAAGAATTACTGGAGATTAGCCGGGATAAGAGTACCAAAGAAGGGTTATACCTATATTTATTGCAAAAGCGGGAAGAAGAAATACTTTCACTGGCTGCACCAGTTTCTTCGACGAGAATAGTAAACTTGCCAAAAGCAGGGTTATATCCTATCCGTCCAAATAAAAGAATGTTTTACTTAAGTGGTTTGCTCTTAGGGGTTTTGATCCCATTTTCATTGATTTATATTAAAGATACCTTGAATACCAAGGTTCGGTCGATTGAGGATCTAACAAGATTGGTAACGGCGCCTGTATTGGGGAAGATTTCCAGAAATAAGGAGAAAGGAGTTATGTTGACAAATGGGGATAGGGAATCCCCAACGATAGAACTTTTTCGCTTATTGCGGTTTAATCTGGATTATTTAAAACAGACGGATAATAACCAGACCATTTTGGTGACCTCCTCCGTTAAGGGAGAAGGAAAAACCTTTATTGCCTCTAATTTGGCGGTCACCCTAGCTTCTACTGGGGAAAAAGTAGTGGTATTGGCCTTTGACCTTAGGGAACCCCAATTGATGGATGATTTTGGGTTGCCCAACTCACCGGGTATAACAGACTTTATATTGAAGAAAGGGTTGGATATAAATCAGGTCATTCAAAAACATCCCACCCTAGAGAACCTATCGCTAATAGGTTCGGGTTTGGTACCCTCCCACTTAGGTAGTTTAATGCTGAGTAAGCGCATTGCCCTATTAATGGATACCTTGAAAAAAGAGTACGATCGAATTATCATCGATACGGCACCCATAGGCTTGGTATCTGATGCCTTTGCCTTAAACCAATATTTGGATAGTACTATCTATGTGGTTCGTAAGGATGTGACCAAAAAAGAATATTTAAAAAATATCAATGCAATACATAAGAATGGAAAATTAAAGAACTGCATGGTATTACTGAACGATGATACGGAAGTGGTTGCGACCTATGGCTATGGTAAGTAAGGTATATAGGAAAAGAAAACCATAAATTCTATTTAAGAAAGTAAAAATGACTTTAAAAAAAAGGCTGTTGAGCAATGGACTTGCCTCTGTTTTTCAAAAAGGGGTTCGGGTATTGGAGCAATTATTATTGGTGCCTTTTTTTATAACGTCTTGGGGGGCTGCGTATTATGGGGAGTGGTTGACGCTTACTATAATCCCAAGTGTCATTGCCTTTTCCGATTTAGGCTTTGGTACGGCTGCCGCCAATAGTTTTGTGTTGCGCTATGCTGCTGGTGAAAGCCAAAAAGCCGCAAACATAAACAAGACGGGCATGTATATCATTACCATAATGGTTTTGGTGGCCATGATAATCAGTCTCTTGACCATTTTTATATTGGATTATTTTCATGTTTTTGATAAATCTTTAATAAATAGCAACGAGGCTATATTAGCCGTGTCCATTCTAATTCTGGCCTGTTTATTGAATTTTTACAATCAATTGATTGAATCCTATTATAGGGCGGCCCAAAAGGCTGCTTTGGCTATTAATTTACTTACTGTTAAGGCTGCTTTAAATTTAGGGGCAGGATTATTAGTATTATTATTAGGCTTTGGAGTGGTGGCATTTGCACTTTCACAACTTTTAGTAAGTCTCATTTTTAATCTTTTTTACTGGGTAAAAGGAAAACAAGTATTAAGTCTGTTTGATGACTATAAAGGAAAAAGGGATAAGGTGATTTTAAAGGAAATTACCAAAAAAGGGTTGGGGTATTTAATGTTTCCTGCGTGGCAGGCCATCTATTTTCAGGGGACCACCTTTGTAGTGCGGATAGTATTAGGCCCAGAGGCTGTTGCGATCTTCAATACGGTACGCACCTTAAGTAGGTCGGTGAACCAGTTGTTGAATATTGTAAGTTCTAGTATTTTTCCCGAATTACAGTTTGAAATAGGACAGGGAAACGAAGAAAAAGCCCAAAAGATTTATAGGTTTTCAATTGTTTTCTCATTTCTAATTGCATTTGTTGGGGTGGTATTTTTGGCTTTCTTTGGGTTATGGTTTTATAAACTTTGGACACAAAATGAATTGGTAGTACCCCCTCTGATGTGGTATATATTTGTAGTAGGGTTATTGTTCCATGCTTTTTGGTGGTCTTCGGAACCAGTTTTTAGGGCCAAAAACGAACCCTATAAATTTGCCATGTCAGGTGTTTTTTCTGCTTTGGTTTCTGTGGGGTTAACCTATATATTTTCAAAATATTTGGGAATAACAGGTGCTGCATTGGGAGCTTTGGGATTGGATGTTTTAATGGCGCTGATCATCATGCCTTTAAGCGCAAAAATGTTGAATATGAGGGTTATAGATATTTTTTCCCATGGTCTAAATGACATGAAAAAAATATATAACGAAATTAAGTTAAAACTAAAAATTTCTTGAAAGTAACACAAATCACTCCAGCTAGGTTTCATCATTTCCATTTAGCACGACAAATGGAAAAACACGGATTGCTGGATAAAATATATACAGGCTACCCAAGGTTTAAGTTAAAGGATGAACTGGGTATCCCTAAGGAGAAAATTATAACCTTTCCTTGGATCCAAGCCCCTTATATGAAAAGGGGTGTTTTAGGTTTGGATAAATTTGAATGGTTGAATAAGGAATGGTCACATTTAGGAGCTCAAACTTTTGATAAATATGTGGCAAATAAGATACATAATAAAGGAGTATTAATTGCTTTATCTAGCAATGGACTAAATGCGGGGAAAAAAATGCAGGCATTGGGTGGCAAATATATTTGTGATCGGGGATCTTCCCATATTATTTATCAGAATGAAATATTAAATGAGGAATACAAGCGTTGGGGTTTTCAATGGGAAGGGATTGATAAACGTATCATAGACAAAGAGCAACAGGAATATGAGCAGGCGGATTACATTACCATTCCTTCCGATTTCGTGATGAATTCTTTTATCGAAAAAGGGGTTAAGAAAAGTAAATTGGTAAAAATACCCTATGGGGCACGGTTGGATCGATTTAAAAAAATAGGGGAACCGGAAAAGAACAAATTCAGGGTATTATGGGTAGGGGGTGTGAGCTTACGAAAAGGGTTTATGTATGCGCTCAATGCTTTTGAAGCTTTTAAACATCGCAATAAGGAGTTTGTCGTAATTGGGGCAATGACCTCTGAAATTAAATCGATACTGGGTACAAGGCAAGTGAAAAATGTAATTTTTAAAGGAAATGTCCCCAATGCCCAACTTTTGGAATATTATAGTTATTCGGATGTGTTTTTATTAACCTCATTGGAGGAAGGGCTTGCCATGGTACAAGGCGAAGCAATGGCCTGTGGTTGTCCAATAATAGCAACTCCAAATACAGGGTCTCAAGACTTAATTTCTAATGGAAAAGAAGGTTTTATTGTTCCTATTCGGGATGAACGGGCCATATTGGACTGTTTTCAAAAACTTATGGATAATCCGGGGTTACGAGCGGAAATGAGCGAAATAGCAATAAACAAAGTTCAATTTTTAGGTGGTTGGGATACATACGGCACAAATTTTAAGGCGCTGATAGATAAATTTGCATGACAAAATCGAGGGATCGGATCCAAAACGGATAAGATTTCGTCCTGATGGATCAGAGAGGAACCATTAATACATTTAATTTAAATAAAATAGATTTTAATTAATTCAAGATTGTTAGTTATTCTCCATATAAGAAGGTATTTTCCCCACAGTCAAAGTCTTAGTTAATTAAAATATCTTCCCAATTACACGTTTTTATATTTATATAAGGAGGTCATATCGTATTTAATAGTAATGAGGAAGAAAGAAGATGGAAAGTATTCAAAATAAGTTTTCTTAGTTCAATTTTTTAAATGGCAACTAATTAATACAGTTATATTCAAGGATTCCAATTTATTGATTTTGTATGTTGAATTTATAAGGTTCAACCTACTCTATTAGGAGTAAAAAACCGTCGAATTTGTAGTTTGCTTTATAAACTAAGTAATGATATAAAAGATTTACACCTGTTTTTTTAAATTATTCATACCTAAATAAACATGTACGGTAGACGAATTACTTCTCAACCTAGAATAAAATGATAAGATATAATACCCTTAAACCGTATTATCCATAATTTTTTTAATTGATTTATAACAAAGTTTTTTGAAATTTAATACAAATCCTATGATACCGAAAATCATTCACTATTCTTGGTTCAGCAATGATCCAATTCCCGACCATATTAAAAAAATGATGGAAACGTGGAAAATGCATATGCCGGAATACGAATATAGATTATGGGATGGTAAAAAATTGGCAAAAATTGACAATGCCTTTGCCAATGAGGCGGTTAGTGTTCGGAAGTGGGCATTCGCTTCTGATTTCTTAAGACTGTATGCCGTTTATCATCACGGCGGCATATGGTTCGATACGGATATAGAAGTCTATAAATCTTTTGATCCTTTGCTGAATAATCGTGTTTTTATAGCGAATGAGGCTGGTGCCAAAGGATATGGAAAAAAATTTCATTGGTTAACAGCCCATTGTTTTGGCGCTGAGAAAGGACATCCTTTTATAAAAGACTGTTTGGATTTTTATCTGGAACGGAATTTCATTCGTACCAAGAGTAAGAATTTCCCACCTCATTTTCAATTTGATTTAACAATAAGCCCAGAAGTATTGGCAACAATAGCCCTTAACTATGGCTATGATTCCAATGGGTTTAAAGATGAAGAACAATTTCTGAAAGAAGGAATTCATGTGTACCCTTCAGACTTTCTTGATTCGCCTCAATACAAATCAATGAAACGGGTGTATAGTATTCATCGGGAGGCAGGCAGTTGGAGACCTGGAAATGAGGGAAAAATGCCCAACTATAAGGGGACCAATCCCAAAAAAGGTAAAATTATCCATTATTTTAAAATTTTATTTCAAAAGACGCTGTTAAAGTTTAACATAGCAATAATTCGAGTCCGTTAGGTTAATTGAAAATGAGAATATTATCTGTGGGTTGGTTTCGGAGTGCTAGCAGTACCTCATTGCATCGTCATTGGGCATTGGAAAAGAATGCGAAGTATATTGATAAAATAGAAGCCGGTATGCCCAAGATGACTTTGCGGTCTCGATTGGCCTACCATTTGTTCCAAAAGGGGATTCCTATCAAGCTGCCAGACCAAACGAAAGCGAATAAAAAGATCAAAGCATTGGTTACTGAAAAGGCATATGACGTGGTTTGGATAGACAAGGGGGTGACCATTAATAAAGCTACCTTACGATTTATAAAGGAAAAATCCCCTAAAACAATGATTGTAAGCTATTCCCCCGATAATATGGCCCTAAGGCATAACCAAAGTCAAAATTACCGGGAGGCCTTGCCCGAATACGATATGATCTTTACTAATAAGTCCTATATTTTGGGGGATATGCGTAAATTGGGAGCTAGGGAAATACATTTTATCCATAATATGTATGAAGAGACCTTTCATTATCCCAGGGAGCTGTCCCTTGCCGACAAAGAACGATTAGGGGGGGATGTCGGTTTTGTGGGAGCTTGGGAAAAGGAACGTTGTGAAAGTATTTTGTTCCTTGTGAATAATGGGATTCAAGTAAGGGTTTTTGGGGACGGCAAATGGAACGAATATAAAAATACCTCTCCTAATTTAACCATATTACCCGGTATTTTTTCTGAGGATTATTCCAAGGCCCTTCAGGCCATAAAAATATCGTTGTGCTTTTTAAGAAAGATGAACTTTGATCAACAAACGACCCGTACCATGGAAATTCCGGCTTGTGGGGGGTTTATGTTGGCGGAACGCACCGAGGAACATCTGGACTTGTTCGAAGAAGGTAAAGAAGCCGCCTATTTTTCCTCCAATGAAGAACTCTTGGAGTTATGCCGGTATTATCTAGGTCATGAGGACGAGCGAAAACGTATCGCAGCGGCCGGTTTGGAACGCTGTAAAATATCGGGCTATTCCAATGAAAAGACCATAAAGAAAATGTTAGAGACCGTTCTAGGGCATGATTAAAGAACCTGTACATATTTTAGGGCAAATAAAAAAAGTCTTGAGGGCTATTCTGATTCTTGCGGTTGTTGGCGAACTATTGTTTTTCCCTACACTTCCCAACCTCTATGGTTGCATTATGGCGATAATAGCCTATTGGGTTTTTTCTTATTTTTTAAAGGAAAAATATATACGTCTGTATCCTTTTGCGTTTTTAATGTACCTCTCTATGTTTATGTATCGCTATTTACCCCTAATTGCGACACTTGCGGAAAGGAAACCCATAACGTATGGTTTTGAAAGACCATATATAGGGAGTCTTTTGTTTGCTGAAAGAACGGAAGTACACTTGGCGCTGTTTCAAGAAGATATAGAAGCTGTTTTTTGGAATGATCCAAAAGAGTGTGCTGAAAAATGCTTGAAACTTTTAGGGGATAAAGTACTAATTAATGAAATAACGAAAAAAGGACAAAATAGACTATTAACTGATCAAAGAGGAAATGAGGATGTGGTCAATTATATATTGGGTCAATTTATTTAAATTAAGAATATGCTTTTGATTAAGGTCCTATCCCTTATTTTGATATTTCCATCATTATTCGTGGTTCATAAATTAATTCAAAAAAAGGATTTGAATTTTTTTGATCTACTCTTAATTTTCAATACTTTATATTTTGCTATAATACCTCTCAAATCAAATGAAGTAGTTTTCGATTCTATAGGTAGGTTGTCAGAACGTACTTCGATTTTTGTCTTTATATATTTGCTGTTCTTCTTTGTATCCCTTTTAATAGCCAGCAACTTAAGTATAAAGGAAAGTGATTCTCCACTGAATGTGACCAGGTTTTTGAAAAATTTGTATGAATTGAAGGTGACTCTATATTTTAAAATACTTTTAATTATTCTTCCGATTTTCTCATTGATTTATTATGTACCGCAAGTTTCCATTATTTCTGCTTTTGGGGAAATTCAAGATACAAATGCGAATATAAGTTATGAACAGTCTTCTATGGTTAAGTTTTTTGGCACCATTTTTAAACTTGGAATAACAATTACGATTGTTTTATTTTTCCAAATAATTAAAAAGAAGAAATTTGATGTATTAATTGCCATTTCATTGCTGTTGTTCTTAGTTAATCTCTTATTATTACCCCGAAGGACATTGTTGGTATTCTTCTTATTTGCAGCAATTGTTTTTTATAGTACCAATAGGGAGTTGATAAACAAAAAGATGATGATGTATGCTTTAGGTTTTGCAGCTTTTATGTACTTCATATATTTTCCTTTTTATAATATAATTAGGCATTCACCAGTAAAAGTTGATTTGCAGGATCCGATATCTTCCATTTCGGAAATTTATGATTATGGAATAACGAGCTTTAGTGATGCAGACAAAAACTCTTCAGTGAGAACAGATGATCGAGCATTAGGCTTATATAGGGCTGTATATTGGTTAATGGACTATGATAGTGAAAAGGAAATTACGTGGGGCCGCATAACTTTGGCGGCCATTGATCATGCTATTCCAAAGGTAGTTAATCCAAGTAAAGGTCAAGGCTCTGAAATTCTATTACAGGAAAGAATGAATACAAAAAAGGACTCTGCAGATTCAGTTCTACTTTTAGCACTCGCTGATTATTCTATGTTCGGGGGCATTTTCACGGTTATAGTTTACTTGTTGGTTTATAAGATATGGTTCTTAATTGCAGGTTGTTCTGAGTTTTTTTTCGGAAAAACAATAGTATCTCTTTATATAGTGTTTTTTCTTTTTGACACTGCTTTTAGTATTGAAAGGAAATTGGATGGAATTTTGGCGAATACTGTGTCCTATTTTTTAGTAATTGTGGTAATTGTTTTGGTCCATAGGCTGAATTTTATCACTTTATTACAAAGAGAACATTAATCGTAAATCTGAATTATGACGTCAAATGACAAAAGGGAATTTGGAAGACTAAGATTTTAATATAGTATTCGAGGAGTAGCTGCATTGATGGGGGTTTTTGGGTTCTTGGGAATGTTTCGTAATTCGAATGGGGTGCTAGGAGATTTTAGTTATGTAATTCGAGGTTCTTTATAAGGGGTGGTCACCTATATAATAATTTTTTACTTTATAAGGTTCGTACTATGGGCAATGAATCTAAAATATATTAAAAACCAAGATAAAAAGGTTTTAATAGCTGAATGAATATAGTAGCTATGGGATGGTAATTTTGGTTCGGATTTAGTAAAGGATATTCCCAGTTTTGGTATTATGTTGATTTATGGGTCGTTATCCTTACCCGCTTAAGATATTTTGATATTTTGAATTTCATATCTATGTGAGTTGAAAAACATGGGCAAACAGCTATCGACACATTGGACATATCCTATAATTCTTCACCATTCTAAAGTATTCAATGATCTTCGTGGTTTGTAAAAGCCTAGGTGAAGTTATTCATGTAGTTTAGGAATCGAGTACAATACTCAATTAATTCTTGTCATTTTATTTTGAAAATCATTTTTTTAAACCATCACGAGGATTTTCAAAGTTTTAGTATGGTCAGGTATGCCTCGTTTTTAAATGAGGGGATGCGACATAGGGGGCATAACACCGAAATTTGGGCGCCAAAACCCTTTTTGTCGAATAACAACCTTCCGGAAGGCATCAAAAAATGGTTGCGGTATTTGGATTCCTTTGTGCTGTTCCCCCTTCGTTTTAAAATACAAAGTAGAAAATTACCAAAAGACACCCTTTATGTATTGATCGATCAGGCCTTGGGCATGTGGATGCCATTGCTCCGGAATAAAAAACACGTTGTGCATTGTCATGATTTTATAGCCTTAAAATCCGCTTTGGGCCAAATAAAGGAAAATCCGACCAGTGGAACAGGTAAAACCTACCAACGTTTAATTTTAAAGGGCTTTTCCAAGGCAGATAATTTTATTTGTATATCCGAAAACACCCATAGCGAATTATTGCGTTTCCTGGATAAGGACCCGATTCGTGTCGAGCAGGTATATAATGCCCTAGATCCTGCATTTAAGCCCGGGAATATTGAGGAGGCCAGAAGGCTGGTGGGCAACTTTGTTAAACAGGATCTTAAAGAGGGCTATATCCTAAATGTTGGGGGGAATGGGTTTTATAAAAACAGGATTGGCGTTATCGCCATCTATACCGCATGGCGAAAGCAAACCCAATCGTCTTTGCCCTTGTTGATGATCGGTTATCGACCGTCAGCGAGTATTCAAGCCCATTTCGAGGCCTCCCCTTATAAAAAAGACATTCATTTTTTAGTGCAGGTATCCCAAGAGTTGCTTTTAAAGGGGTATCAAGGGGCTAGTGTATTTGTATTTCCATCTTTGGCCGAAGGTTTTGGCTGGCCCATAGCAGAAGCCCTAGCGGCCGGCTGCCCGACAATTACCACCGACGCGGCGCCCATGAACGAGGTGGGGGGTAAAGCCGCTACTTATATAGAACGTTGTCCGAGTTATGGGGAAATACCGATCTGGGCGGCCGAATCCGCAAAGGTTTTGGAAGCAACACTACAGATGGGCACTAAAGAACGGGCCGTGATGATCCAAAAAGGATTGGATAATGCACTTAGATTCAAAGAGGACAAAATTTTAGACCGCTTGGAAGGTATTTACAACGACATTATGGCTGATGATTTTATTTAATTACTGCTTTAGCAAATGACTAACGGTTTAAACAAAAAAAAAGCAAATTGGGTCATCCTGTTTTTATTGGGTATAGGCATCGTATTGGTGTTCTTTTTAAGTTGGAAAACCAATCCCAACTTAAAGGGGATGCCATTTATTCCGGGATGGCTTTCCGATTGGGCCGATAGCGTGCACAATGACCGCAAGCGTACGGGGGTGCCCTTTATAGGCTTGGGCCTCCTGGTCGGGAGCTACCTGATCTATGTTCAAAGAACCAAACCGTTATATTGGCTACTTGTTTGGTCGAGTCTGTGCTTGGTGGTCCTTATTGCAGAAGGGGTGCAATATTTTTTGCCTTCGAGAAGTATGGATGGTAAGGATATAATATGGGGTATCTTGGGGTCAAGCGTCGGTCTGGGGCTGCCCTTTTTTACTTGGCATATTGTAAAAAGCTTTAAAAAGAAATCGTCTTGACACAAAAAGCAAAGAAACGCATTTTATTTATAGGGTATAACTTTTCCCCCGAATTGACCGGTATTGGTAAATATTCGGGGGAAATGATGCATTGGTTGGCCAAGGAAGGCCATGATTGTACCGTACTTACGGCCTTTCCCTATTATCCCTATTGGAAGGTACAGGAACCCTATAGGCAACACCGATTTTGGTACAAAAAAGAGGTAAGAAAATATGATTCGGGGGGGCAACTAAAAGTGATTAGATGTCCTATGTATGTACCCCAAAACCCAAGTGGGCTAAAGCGTATGATTTTGGATACCTCTTTTTCCGCCACGGCTTTTATGGCCATGTTGCCCAGACTCTTTCAAAAAAAATGCGATTGGGTAATCTCGATAGCCCCTTCTTTTCAATTTGGGCTTTTAGGGGTATTCTATAAAAAGTTGAAGGGGGCAAAACATTTGCACCATATACAGGATATGCAGATTGAGGCTGCACAAGATCTGGGGCTGATCAAATCTCCCAAACTATTGAATCGACTATATGCGGTGGAACGCTCTATTTTCAAAAATACGGATGTCATCAGTAGTATTTCCGATGGAATGATGGAACGGATCGGTAGAAAAGCCAAAAAACCGATTTTGTTCTTTCCCAATTGGACCGAAACCCATAGTTTTTTCCCAATAAAAGACAAAGGGTCATTAAAAGAACAGTTTGGTTTTACCACTACCGATTGGGTGGTGTTATACTCCGGGGCCATTGGGGAAAAACAGGGGTTGGAGGCTATTTTAAAGTCGGCGGATACCCTTCGTTCCTATGGGCAATTGAAGTTTGTAATTTGTGGAACAGGTCCTTATAAGGAAGTATTGAAAGAGAAGGCAGGGAACATGGCCTTGAAAAATGTATTTTTTATGCCCTTACAACCCAAAGAAGACTTCAATGCCTTTTTGAATATGGCCGACTTGCATTTGGTCATCCAAAAAGAAAAGGCCAGTGATTTGGTGATGCCTTCGAAATTGACCACGATTCTGGCCGTGGGGGGGGTGGCCCTTATAACCGCCAATATACAATCTACCTTATACCAAGTGGTAAGTAAATACCAAATGGGGCTATTGGTGGCCGCAGAAAATCAGGAGGCCTTGAATTCCGGGATATTAAAGGCCTTTAACAGCAAAAATAATACTGCCATTAAAAAGGCGGCCAGATGCTATGCCGAACAGTATTTGGCCATAGATACCGTAATGCGATCTTTTGAGGAAGCCTTGTACAGATGATTTGCCGTGTTCGATGGAATTTTATCGATTAAAAAGCCGATCAACTTATACTATTATGAAATAGGGATACTTACGATACTTTTATGATTTTTCCTTTTAGTAAATGTTCCCAATACCTTACGCAAATACCGACAATGCCAAGATTTTTTGTTATAGAATATTCATTTAAAATGTCCACCTCCATAAAGATAAAATAGTGCCCCATATGAAGGAAAGCCTAACAAAAGCCGTTTTTTCATTTAAAACGAAAATTTTAAACCCACGCTTACACAAGCTACATCAAAGAACCGAAACCAATTTATTGGCAGAAGACCTATCTGCCTATAATTTTAAGAAACGACAAGCACTTTTTCAACATGCTATGGGGCATTCCAAATTCTATAAAGGCAAATATGCGAATTTGTCCATGGCTGAAACAGGATTACAGTCCCCTCAGGATTTTTTACTACTGCCTCCATTGACAAGAGAGGACTTACGTGAAAATTTTAAGTCTATAAAGGCCGATAATGTGGCGTCGTCCCAATATTATAAAGCCAGTACTTCCGGGAGTACGAGTGCTCCTGTAGCCGTATTACATGATAAAAGGCATCCAGAAACCCCGATCCGCTGGCGTATCTTACAGTTTTGGGGGGTAAAGCCTTGGGAGAACCAGGCCTTTATCTATCGCTTTAAAAAGCCTTTTTGGGAGCGGGTAATGAATGCCATCATGTGGTGGCCGACAAAGCGGATATTTTTGGCTGCCGCCAACCCAAGCATCAAGGAATTGGAGCAATTTGTATGTAATTATAACAGGATCAAGCCCACGCTGCTCCAAGGGTATGTAGATGTGGTGTACGAGTTTGCCCTATACCTTTTGGATAACAATATAAAAATACATCCCCCAAAAATGGTTTGGGTTACCTCGGCCCCCCTTTTTGAGGAGCAACGGGAATTGATGGAGAAAGCCTTTGGGGCCCCCGTATGCGATCAATATGGCAATACCGAAATCATGTTGATTGCGGCCGAATGTCCTGAGCAAAATGGCCTGCATATGATGCAGGATTCCGTACATGTCGAATTTGTAGATAAGAACAATCAACCCGTACCCCCGAATACGACGGGCAAAATCTTATTGACCGATTTAACCAATTATGCTTTTCCCATTATTCGTTACGAAATAGGGGATGAAGGTAAATACAGGGACCATATGTGCACTTGCGGGAGCCCCTTGCCGCTAATGGATAATGTACGGGGGCGCCAATCGATGAATATTGAAACCCCTTCCGGGCTCCAGATCAAGGGCGAACATTTGATGGCCATGTTCAAGGGGTTTATGAAATATTTCAAGGAACTGCAATTGGTACAGGAAGCGGATTATTCGGTAACCCTAGTTTATATCCCAAGGGATATTCGAAAAGCCAAGGATGCCGTTCAAAAAATGCAATCGAGTTTGGAAAAGCGGGCAAGGCATGAAATAAAGGTGACCACTCTAGAAACACAAAGTATTATACGAAAAAATGTAAAGTCCCCTTTGATTGTAAGTAAATTACACGCAAATCAAAACAATTGAGGCGACGATAAAGGACTTTGTTCGAATGTAAACTTAAAGATGGTCGGATACCTAAAAATAAATTTAAGAAATAGTAATACCGGCAATACAGGCTAAATATCAAAAAGTCATTGGTTAATTGACCATGGCGCTACGAAATTGTTCTGTGCTTTACACCTTTTATATTGAACAAAAAGGGGACGTACGTAGGTATTTACCTTATTGAATTTTAGTAAAGTCGAGGATTACGGATAAAATAGACCAGCGCATCGGCCACCGTATAAAGAACACAAATGAAAGTAATTTACTTTTTTAGACACCCAAAGGTCGGGCACTCCATGCATAGGGTCTTTCGTACCCTATTACAAGAAATGGAACGTAAAGTTCAAATAGAGGTATATGATATGCCCAATAGAGGCTCCATGCCATGGGATGTTTATAAAAATTGTTGGTTCACCTTTAAAAGAAGGGGTAAAAATACAATCCACCATGTAACCGGGCATATCCATGATGTGCTAATGGCCCTAATCGGGGTGAAAACCGTGTTGACCGTACATGATCTGGTTTTTTTGGACAATGTTAAAAACCCGATCAAACGTTGTTACAAATGGTTGTTTTGGTTGTATTTGCCCATAAAAATTGCAGACAAGGTAGTGTGTATTTCAAACCAAACCAAGCGCAACATAATCAGTAAAATCAAAACGGATAAATTGGTGGTGATCCACAATGCCGTGGACCCTATTTTTACACATTCTGAAAAGCCTTTCAATCAAGAGAAACCGGTGATTTTACATATAGGGACCGGTTGGAACAAAAATTTGGATAAAACCATAGAAGCATTGGAAGGAATAACCTGTCATCTTCGGGTTATCGGTAAATTAAACGAAATTCAAGTCAAGCTACTCAAAGCGTATAAAATCGAGTATTCCAATGTCTGCGATATTTCGGACGAAGACATAAGGCAAGAATATATCAATTGTGATATCGTGAATTTCCCTTCGGTTTATGAAGGATTTGGGATGCCGGTGATTGAGGGCCAACAAACCGGAAGGGTCGTTGTTGCTTCTAGGATTGAACCGATTATAGAGGTGGCTGGGGATGCGGTAGCTTATGTAAATCCCACGGATGTTGATTCTATTTGCAAAGCCTATGGTAAAGTGTTGGCCGATGCGGTTTATCGAAAGGATTTAGTCGAGAAGGGACTGGTAAATGCCCAAAGGTTTTCCGTAAAGAACATTGCACAACAGTATGTTGAATTATATCAAAACCTAGCCAAAGCATGAAAATATTACGTATTATTCCCAGTATGGATCCCCAGCAAGGGGGGCCTTGCCAAGGCATCCGAAATGCCATACCCGAACTGCATAAATTGGGCGTGCAGAATGAAGTGGTTTGCTTGGATGATCCCAATTCGGATTATTTGGGGAAAGATCCGTTTCAAATCCATGCCCTTGGTAAAAGCAATAATCCTTGGAACTATAATAAAGCATTGATACCATGGCTTCTCGCACATTTTCAACGGTTTGAGGCGGTCATCATCCATGGCTTATGGCTGTATCATAGTCATGCGGCCATCAAGGCCATGATGGCATTTAGAAAGACCAGTACGACTTGCCCAAAGGTATATGTCATGCCCCATGGGATGTTGGATCCCTATTTTCAAAAAGCCAAGGAACGAAGGTTAAAGGCACTTCGCAATGTTATTTATTGGAAAGTGTTTGAAAATAAGTTGGTCAACCAAGCAGACGGTATTTTGTTTACCTGTGAAGAGGAATTAGTATTGGCCCGGACCACCTTTCCAAATTATAAGCCCCAAAGGGAAATCAATGTAGGTTACGGCATACAACCCCCGCCAAGATACGATCCAACCATGCGACAGGCCTTTGCCGCAAAAGTACCCCAATGGAATGGAAAACCGCATTTCATTTTTTTAAGTAGGATACATCCCAAAAAAGGGGTAGATCTTTTGATAAAGGCGTATCTACAATTAGAGAAAGAATTGGGAAGTTTGCCCCAACTGATCATTGCCGGGCCAGGGTTAGAGCAGCCATATGGGGAGGCGATGCAAGAACTGGCGGCCGGATCCACCAACATCCTATTTCCGGGCATGTTAAGCGGGGATGCCAAATGGGGGGCTTTTTTTGAAAGTGAAGCCTTTGTGTTACCCAGTCACCAAGAAAATTTTGGGATAGCAGTGGTCGAAGCCTTGGCCTGTGCCAAACCCGTATTGATTAGTGATAAGGTGAATATATGGCGGGAAATAGAAAAAGGTAAAGGGGGTATAGTCAAAAACGATACTGAAGCGGATACTTATCAAGCGCTAAAACAATGGATGTCTCTGAATAAGGGTGAAAAGACGGCCATGTCCAAATCCGCTCAAGGTGTTTATCAGGGCTATTTTACAATCGCCCAGGCAGCCCTTCAATTTAGAAATGGCATTAATTTATAAAACTCAATGGCCAACATACTTTTTGTAATCGGCTTATATCCCAATTATGGTGGGACCGAAAAGGTAACCACTGTATTGGCCAATGCCTTTGTAGATAGAGGGCATAAAGTTTCAATCGCCTCGTTTGAGCAGCCACATCTTGAATTAAAGGATGAAGAATTAAACCCGTCGATTCAATTGGTGGCCTTGAGTTTTCCCCTTCGAAAAAAATCGAATGTTAGCATATTGGAAAATGTCCTTGATAGTAAAAAAATCGATGTAATCATAAATCAATGGTGTTTGCCCTATTATGTGACCTCTTTAATCAATAAAGCCAGAAAGAAACATAAATGTATCCTGATTTCAGCGCTCCATGGAGTTCCTGATCAAAACAAACGCTTATTGACCATATTGCACCATAAGAATACCACGGAAAACCCTGTCAAACGTTTTTTATACGGACAGGCTCATAAGGCTATGGTTTTCGTGACCGGTCTAAATCTTAAATATGTTTATAAACATAGCGATCAATATGTAGTGTTGTCAAAAAGTTTTATCCAAACGTTTAGGGCTCTTTCGAAAATAAAGGAAAGCGCTAAAATTAGGGCAATCGCCAATCCGGTGACCATAGAGGCACCGCAAAGTTTTGATTGCCTCAACGAAAAGGCCAAAGAGAACAGTATTTTGTATGTTGGTCGTATGGATCATGCCAACAAAAGGGTACATCGGGTAGTGGAAGCATGGGAGGAAATACACAGGAAACACGAAGATTGGAAATTGGTTTTGGTTGGTGATGGTCCGGAGAAAGAAACCTTGCAATCATATGTAAAAATAAATGATATTCAACGGGTTGTATTCGAGGGCTTTAAAAAGGAGGCTCCTATTGCATTTTACCAAAAGGCATCCGTATTGTTGCTGACCTCCGATTTGGAAGGTTTCGGTTTAGTGGTCATAGAAGGCATGATTTATGGGGTCGTACCAATAGTATATGGTAGTTATTCCGCTATTTATGATATTATTGAAAATGGCAAGTCTGGTTTTATAACTCCAGCACCATACCAAAGGACCAATACCGTTCAACAACTTGAAAAGCTTATAACGGACAAGGTGTTACGTCAAGAATTGTCTAGGGCAGCTTACGATCGGGCACAGCATTTCGCTCTGGATAGGATCGTTAACGAATGGGAAAATATGATTCAAGAAGTATACGAGAAGTGATTTTTTTAAGAATAAGTTAATTAAACCGTTTTTAAAATTAAATCAAGGGCATTCCAATGTAAAAGAATGGAACGTATGGTTGGTTCGACCGCTTTCGGAATAATTCTTTTTTCCAATTAGGAGAGCACTAGGCCCAACTGGATATCCTTTGGGAAGTCAATACACTCTTATCGGTAGCCAACTACCGATTTCAGTAAATTTTTATGCATTAAGCAAAACAACAGTTGAACAAAATACCTGAAATATGGATTTATCAAATTATAAAGAGCCAAAGCCGAACCATTTAAAAAGAATAGTTTGGTATTTTATTAATAGAACGATTTTTTATTGCATCCCAGGAACCCCCTTGCGATCGTTACGGAATTTACTTTTACTTGCATTCGGGGCTAAGGTACCTTTAAAGGTGATGGTGTATTCTTCAGCGAAAATTTGGGCCCCTTGGAATTTAGAGATGGATGAACATAGTTGTATAGGGCCGAATACCAATATTTATAATAAGAATAAGGTTGTGATCGGGAGACATTGTGTGGTTTCCCAAGGTGCTTATCTATGTACTGCGACCCATGATATCATGGACAGTAAACATTCTTTGATAAGTTCTCCAATATTATTGAAAGAAAAAAGTTGGGTGGCAGCGGATGTTTTTGTAGGTCCCGGAGTAACCATAGGGGAAGGGGCAATAGTTGGTGCGCGGGGAGTGGTGTTTAAGGATGTGGACCCTTGGACCGTGGTTGGAGGTAATCCTGCAAAATTTATTAAAAAACGAGAAATCAAGGGCTAATGAATGATATAACTACCATCATCCTAACGTATAATGAAGAACTACATATTGAACGTTGTATAAAAAATGCACAGCAATTTTCCCAGGACATTTTTTTGGTCGATTCCTATTCTACAGATAACACCGTGGCCATTGCGGAATCCTTGGGTGCTAAGGTGTACCAGAACAAATGGGAAAATAATCATGCCAAACAGCTTAATTGGGGGTTGGAGAATCTACCTATTACTACGGAATGGGTCTTTCGCTTGGATGCCGATGAGTATTTAGTGGATGGGCTTATCGCTGAGATTAAAGAAAAATTGCCAACCCTCGGGACTACTGTTTCGGGAGTAGTTTTTGAGCGAAAACAATATTTTCTAAATACTTTAATGACCAAGGGAATGATTCAAATGAACATGTTACGCTTGTTTAGATATCGGCATGGTTTCTGCGAAGAGCGTTGGATGGATGAACATATCGTCTTGACCCAAGGAAAGAGCATTCAATTTGATGGATTTTTTGTGGATCATAATTTAAATCCTTTGGGATGGTGGATTGAGAAACATAATAATTATTCCATTCGTGAGGCTATTGAGCTTTTGAATTTAGAGTATAATTTTCTAACCCCAAAACCAGCGGCCGCACAACAATATGAAATGTCCGCAGATGCCCAATCCAAACGGGATAAGAAGAAAAAGTACGCCAACATGCCACTCTTTTGGCGTTCGTTCCTCTATTTTATATATCGCTATGTCTTTAAACTGGGTTTTGCCCAAGGGAAGGAAGGTTTTTTATGGCATTTTTTACAAGGGTGGTGGTACCGTACCTTGGTCGATGCCAAGGTGTATGAAGTAAAAAAAGCCTGTGGGGATGATACGGAAAAAATAAAGCACTATATCTTCCAAAACTATCAAATCAAGGTATAGCCACCTGAACGGGGATATATAAAATGATGTGAAATGAATGGTAAAATAAAAAAATTACTGGTTGTATTGCTGGCAATGGGATTGGTAATTCTTGTATTTTATCCGAATAGGTTAAACAGATACGTTAAAAGAAAATTTCGGGCATATGCCACTACGCCCAAAGGTACTATGGAAGGGGTTATGTTCCAAAAAATAGTATTGGGCGAAGGGGTCAAGGGGCAGTTTACCAGTTTGTTGATCGGCCCCGATGATAAATTGTATGCAGCTGCCATAGATGGAAAGATCAGGCGGTTTCTGTTTTTGCCTTCAGGGGATTTACAGTTGGAACATACGTTTCAACCGTTTGGGGAGGCTTCAAAATTAACCATTGGCCTGGCTTTTGATCCAGCCTCGAGATCGGATAGTTTGATCGTTTGGACCACCTATTCGGAAGTTCCTACGAGTTGGGTAACGTTTGCCGATGCTCCAAAGGTTTATGATACATCCAAGTGGGCGGGTAGTATGGCGCGTATGCATTTGGACGATACGACCGACAAAGTCCTTAAAAATGAATGGGTCATCAAAGACCTACCCCTATTTGGTCCGAACCATGAAAATTTTGCCAATTCCATCGCCTTTGGGCCCGATGGAAAGCTCTATTTTGGACAAGGGGCGAATACGGGTATGGGGTTATGCGATTGCGAGGAGCATCAGGAGCCATCCCGGGAGGCCTTATTATCCGGTGCTGTTTTATGTCTTGATCCCAACAAACTTCCACAAACGTTACCCCTTTCGGTCAAAACCTCCGACGGCGGGGGAAGTTATGACCCCTATCAAGATATAGCGCCTTTAAAGATATATGCCACGGGCCTAAGAAATGCCTATGATTTGGTTTGGCATAGCAATGGTCAACTCTATGCAACCATCAATGGCTCTGGGGGAAATGAAAATACCCCGACCTCAGATCCTGGATCCCCTTATTATATTCCCCCATATACAACCATTGATTATACCGGCCCAAAAAATATCCCGGCTGTTAGGGGCGCCCAACCCGATCAAAATGATTTTATGGCACGGGTAGAGCAGGGCGGGTATTATGGGCACCCCAACCCCCTTAGGGCAGAGTACGTCCTGAACCATGGGGATGCGGATGTGGATAATTATGAATACAATGGGGTAGCACCGGATGTGAATTTTAGGGGATTTGCCTATGATTTTGGCCCCCACATTGCCCCTACCGGCATTATGGAATATAAAAGTGAAACTTTTAACGGGAAGTTACAAGGGTGCTTGATTGTAGCCCGGATGGGACGGAACGATTTGGTAATTGTCAAACCGGGTGGTGAAAAATTGGATATTGTAAACGATTATAACGGAGCCACAGTGGGGTTGAAAGTAGGGAGTGGACCCTTGGATGTGGTAGAAGATACCAAAACAGGGAATCTTTATGTATCGGAATTCGGGAACGGGACGATCACCTTATTCCATCCTATCGAAAAGGAAACCGATAGGCTTGTGCATGATAGGGTTGATTCATCAAAAGAAATAATGGATCCTTTGGAAGGGGGGAGGCTGATTTATAAGCAAAATTGCCAGATTTGCCACGGGGCAGAAGGGCAAGGGGCCATAGGACCCAGTTTGGTCGATGGGGAATGGATTTATGGCAAAGAAGATATGATGCGAATCATCGAAAATGGATCGGAAAAAGGGACCATGCCCGCATGGAAAGATACCCTTTCGAATAAAGAAACCAATTGGGTGGTACGGTATGTTTTATCTTTGGAAAAACGGGAAAAGGAATAAGTTGGTACACAGCAAATAACTAGACTATCTACCGATATAGGTGTAATTGGTGTTTAACGAACATAAAATTTGAAACTTTTGGCACCTCTCCCCAGGGTTGGTGGCGATATAACTCTGATGATAACCCTAAGCGCTCAAAATATAATCTTTCAGTTAGGATTCTGGGAACCTGAAAATCCTGATCTAGGATTCAAATTAAAATGTTTCTAATTGCCAACCGTTGTACGCCCTAAAACCAATTCAACCAAAATCTTCCCCTGATTATCGAAATCGTCATTGGCTACCAAATATAGGGCTTGACTCGAGGTATGGGCGGTGGTACTGCTGAAGGTTTTGGAAATGCTGCCCGTAATAGCGGAGATTTCAGTTAGCCAAGAGTTACTGCTGGTACTGTTACCACTGGTCGACAAATAGACTTCCAACCCGTCTTCCAAAGCCTCAAGGGTCGTTAAATTTACACGCTGCACGTAAAGATTCCTTGGGATATTAAGATTTAATAACTGGCTAGTCCCACTCCCTAATTCGACTTCCTCGGTACGTGTCCAAGCATCCTGTTTTACTGTACTTTCCTGCTCAATGGTAAACCCGTTAGCGGTGTCGATTATTTTGGCATAATTGTCATTGGTATTGGAAGCATATTGTAAAAGCATACGAATAGACAGCCCTTCAGGATCATCACTGATATCCCGCCACCCATTGACTTCGATCTCATAGTGATTGTTGGCCCCGTTGTCCAAGGTTTCATTATTATGATAGACTACAGCTTTATAAGTTTCCGTTCCCGTATGGTTCTGAATGTTAAGACTTGAATTTAAAATTGTATTGTTAGAGCCACTGATGCCAAAGGGGCCATGTGGGGTGTGTAAAAGTTCATTGACATAAACATGCACATTGTCCATGGTGACGTAATCGCCTCCTGTTACATCCAAAGGATAACGCTCCAAGATTTCAGAATTATCTTTTATGGTCATGTTTTCAAAAGTCACATTGGTTAAATCTCCCACAAAACGTAATGAAGTAAATCCAAAAGTTGGATTAAAAATGTCTATGGTACTTTCTGCATAGATATTTTTAAAAACGCCGTTCGTTATTCCTCCTAAATCCCCTAATCCATCCCTTCGGAATGATTTATAATTGTCAACATATACATTTGATGCTCCTATTAACTTCAATGAATTACAATATCCACCACCACCTCTGACGTCTGAATTGCCTACATATTTTCCATGATCATATACATTTCTGATACTAATATTACTAGGGTCATAGTCCAAAGACCCGTCTTCATTTAAATAGAATAAATGAGGTGGGGGAAATGTATAGTTTACCCAACCTATATTTGTTCCTTGTGCTGTTTGTACATCCGAATATCTGAAAGAATTCAATCCATCTACGGCCAACCCAATTACAGGCCCTTGAATACCCATTATAACCCCATCAAGAACCATATTTGTAAGGGTTACATTCCGACATATATCTGTTGTACCTCCGGAACTTGTGATTGTTTGATTGTCCGCATACTGCTCTTTAAATTTAATGCCCATTAGAATAAATGTATCAGCCGTATCCCCTTTGGCTACAAAATTCACCCCATCAAAAGTGATATTCTTGCTTGCATCAAAAAGGAACATTGCCGTAAAGTCGGTAGCCGAAATAGTTTTAGCGTTGACACCAGATTCAAATACAACGTTCCTGTATGTTTCCATGTAATTTTTAATAGCAGTATTATTAGCATACCTATCACTATTCGTAAAATCTGTTGACGCGTTATAGGCGTTATCGTATAAGAATGTTACATTTTTAATTGTTATACCATCGGCTAAAATACCCTGAAAAGCAGGGGAAAGTATTTGATTTACTATAATATTGACATCATTTGCCCCTTCTATCCAAGTGTTGTCCTCCAAGAATATCGATTTTGTGCCGGTTTCCTCAACATCTAAAAAGATGTCTTTTTCTACCAATACTTTTAATCCTAAGGTATTGGCATGGGCCAATGTGGCCACAAAGGCTTCCCTGTCATCGGTAACCCCATCCATAGCGGCCCCAAACCAATAGGGCATGATATAGTCATTTTCAAAGGTGCCTGTAAGCGATATCGCATCAAATACTTGAGAAGAACCCTGGGAGGCAATTAGGGTTTCACTGCCCGTAAGGGTGCCGTTGGTCAATTCGCCCCCATTAAAATAGAGGGTCACGCCTTCAGGTAAGCGTATACTTGCTTCTTCCAGATCAAAAGATCCCGTAATTTCCCAAACGGTATTTTCGTAACCTTCCGGTATATTGGTCCAGTCAAAATCCGAGGGTATACGTAAGGCGTTTTCTAAATCAATAACACTTATATATTCAGGGTTTTCCTCAATGATGTAATCCGTAAACAAATCAGAATCCTTTGCACAGGAATAATGAAACACAAGTACACAAATAAATAAAATAGCATGGAAGGGGTAGCTGGGGCGATATTTCATAGCAAAGCGGAGAGTTAAAAAATCAAACAGGTATATTTTGGGGTTTAAAATCATTTAAAAAAATACATATTCACATTGAATACTGGTAAATGCCCGATAAAATGCAGAATCAAAATGACTATCAGTGTGGTTGAACGATGAAATAGTTTTGGAGGATTGAAATTTTATTGCAGAGGAGGGGAATAAGTTAGTATTTTTCATAGCCCTTGAAATATCGTTTTAATGTCTTTAGGTTATTTATTTTAATATTTCTGATGTGGTGTCTTACGTACTTACCTTAAATCAACATTAAAATTGTATAATAGGTTTTGGTGAACTTAAATTAGAAATCCAAAACTCGATTCGAATATAAATATATACGTTGCGGTTTTGATTGGGGATTTCTATCACCTACTTTTAGTATAAGTTCTTTTTTATATAGGTTATAATTTGGATTATATAATAAACGGAGTTTTAATTGGATTATTTTCAGTGGTGGAACACTTTATTATGGTGATACCTATTAAACTACAGAAGGAGACCGCCAATTTAAGCTGAATTGATCCCATCAAGGGGTAATGTATGGCGAAGAATTCAATTATATTCCGAATATGGGTAATGAATTGACAGAGTACACAACAATGCTGAAGAACATTTTATCTGTTTTATAGCAAGGCGATCATCATCCGCTTTACGCAGTATATTATGAATCGAAATAATAGCGTAATTTTTCGATCAGTTTGGGTCCGTTACAATTGGTTACCTGAATTCGCCCTAGGCGTAATGGAGCTGAATTTCGGGTGATTACCGCTTCCTGTGTGGTAAAACCTAAAGGGATGCTGTTTTGCCTGACCACCGAAAGCGTTTCATCGTTATGATTACCATAAGGATAAGCAATGGCTTTGATCTGTGGATACCCCATGTCGGCAAGAAAATCTTTACTTCCGGCAATTTCAGAGGTTTGAAATTCTACAGAATGGTATGCCAAAGCAGGATGGGTCATGGTATGAATACCCAAACTAAATAATTTGTTTTTGGCTAAATGATCCAATTCCACATGGTTCATAGGATGGTCTGCAGGCCCTTGGGATGGTGTATGATCGGCCCATTTACGTATGACATCTAAAATTCCGGATATTTTGGTAAACGAAAGGGGCTTTAAAAGTTCCCATAATTCAAGATATATTTTGCAGCGATTGGTCGGTGGGGGATCTGGCCAAACCCAGGATTGTTGTTTTAATCTGACTTCATCGCTCAAAGTCTCGCCCTTAATGTCAAAAGTATACGTTTTATCGTCTATGGATAGTGTCAGGTTTGTAGGGAGTTTTAGGGCATGAAGAAAAATAGATTCCAATTCATCCCACCAAAACAATTCGTGCTTCCCTACAAAATGGGTTGGGATAAAGAAAGTGGCCGGACAATCATAAATTTCCAATACCGGCTTTGCATTTATAAAATTATCCCGATAGGCATCATCAAAGGTTATGTAGATGCTATTTGGTTTGATCTTACCATCCTTGAATTGTTCCGCTAGATCACTAATGGGTAGTACATGAAAGTTATTTTTCAACGCCTTGATCTGCGTTTCGAAATTATTCGGGCTAACTGCCAATTGCCACGGATCTGTTTCGAGATTGCACACACGGTGATACATAAGGACAATGGCCTTGGGTTCCTTAGGGCGTAAAAACTTTTTTATCCTTGAAATCATGGTAGCGTTCTTTATTTTACGGCACCGACCGTGATTATTACCTGATAATGTGGATCGTGGTGGTCCAATTTTTCCTTGGGAATCTCAGGGAGCCCCAAGCCATATAAAAATGCACTGGCTACCAATACATTGCCATAGGTGTTGATCGAGACTTTATTCTCCTCGAAGTACTCCCCCATAATTTTTTGCATGGAAGCATCAGTAAAGGACCATAGCCAGTATTTGCCCCATCCATCCTGGGCAATATGGCTGATGCCGGGCACGGTCAATAATAAGGTTCCTCCGGGTTTTAAAATCCTATAACAGGTCTCGATTGCCGCTTTATAGTCATAAATAAGGTGAAGGGTCTGGGTAAGGACGATACAATCAAAAGTATTTGAAGGGATATGCGGTGCATTGCTTAAATCGCCTACAAAAGTTGCTTGTTCATTAGAGTCGTCAATATGTAAAATATCGCTCTTTGTAACTTTGCTTCCCCCATATTTTAAGGTATAGGCATTATCTCCTATTTCAAGTACCCGGTCTTTAATAAAAGGCGCACTTTCCTTTAAAAATTTTTCAATATAATAGCGGTCAACAGGGCCGCCGCGATCATAACCGAATTCTGTACTGAGGGGGGTAGTCCTGTTTAGACTGCCCAAATTCACTTTACCGGTTAAAGTCTTGGTACCTGTCGTTTTATACTTTTTCTTAAATGAGTTAAGGACACTTGAAGGTATCAGTTTTTTTATAGTATTCTTGATTTTTGGATTGATCGCCTCTTTCAGGTATTTCATTTTTCCGGTTTTTAACCTTTTGTAGCGTAATGGACCACCATTTGCCATAGTATTGGTTTCTTTTAAACTGTAGTCCGAATTTTTTATATTCAACGGCTTGAGGACCTGCTCAAAAAGTTTTTCGGAATAATAAGCTATCCAAGATTCCACTCCTGTAATAAGTGATTTCTTTTCTTTGGATGTTTTGATCTTTTTTCCCTGTGCCTCTAAAACTAGTAGTGCATATCTCAACATCTCTGTGTAATTTAAAGACATATTATGGCTATGCTGCCGGTAAACGGCTATTAGTTGGGTGTGGTGGACTATTGGATAAGATCTTGTAATCTGAAGATATAAGTCATAATCTTCACAATATCGCAAAGAGGTATTGTAAGCAAATTTTTCGAATACCCAACTCCTGTACATTACGGTGGCATGCATACCTATAAAATTGCCTTCCAACATTTTACAATAGTGGTTTTCGGTTACTTCTTGTTGAATGTTCCAGCTTTTGTCCTCCAACTCAGAGTAGAGGGTATGCCCCCCTGATGCGAATGCGGCATTTACATCGGACTCCAAATAATTGAGATTAATTTCCAAGGCCTTATCCAAAAGCCAGTCGTCTGCATCTAAAAACACCACATAATCCCCGTTAGCATGTTTAATCCCCATATTTCGGGCTGCGGATAAACCTGCATTTTCCTGATAAATGTATTTCACTTTTGGGTAATTCAAACATACCGTTTTGGTGTTGTCAACAGATCCATCGTCGACGACTAAAAGCTCAAAATATTGATAAGATTGTGAATGAACGCTTTCAATTGCCTTTGGTAAATACTTTCCATGATTGTAGCAAGTGATGATCACTGAAACTAGGGGGGATAATGTGTTTAAAGGTTTTACCATTGCGTTGGTTAGGGGGTTAATGGTGGTTTGTGTTTATTGTTGTGATAAAAACGTATCCCGGATATAAGACCTTTTATTTCACTCCATAGGGTTTGGTACCGAAAATTATAATTCGGGAAACCGGTAAGGAGCAAGGAAAAATAATATTTAGGTAGTTTAAAATACAAATATTTTTTATAGCCAATTGCTTTATTTTGGGCATGCTGTATGAGTACAGAGGCCGAATGTCCACGCATATAGCCAAAAAGTTGTTTATGCAGTTGATGTATATCCTCTCGATGTTCATGAAAGACAAATGCCCTTGGATTGTAATGAATGGTCATATTACTGGATAAAATTCGAAACCATATTTCGGAATCCCCGCTACAACCGGCAGCACCCACATCCAATCGGTCATCGAAATAATTAACCCGTTCAATGGCCTTTTTCCTAAAGGCCATATTAGCACCTGCACCTATGTCCCAAACTTTTGGTGCTGTTGAAGACTTGAAAATAAAATCGCTATAGAAATAGATATCTCGATAACCTTTATTGAACCCCCAGTGTTTTTCAAATATCTGTTGACTTTCGGTCTCAAGGGATGATGCGATTACCAAACCTGTCATCGCATCTATATTTTCCTGTAAAAAAGATTCCCAAATGCGGAAAGACCACAATGGATCTACCCGTACATCGTCATCGGTATAGGCCACTATGGGATACTTGGCTACCCGTGCACCGCTATTTCGTGCTATATCCAATCCCGGCCGTGGTTCTTTATAATAACTGACGCCAGGGTATAAGGCTACCGTGAACTTTGTACTATCATCAGTGGGGGCGTTATCCACAACAATGATTTCCATAGGCGTACAGATTTGCTTACTTAAACTATCGAGACATTTTTTTAAACTTTTACTGCGGTTCCTGGTACAGATCACAACCGACACATCAACCTCATCAGGTATGTTCAAAGACCTATAGGAAGAAAGTATTTCTTCCATGACCTTTGAAAATTTTAAAAAATCCTTGTTTCTGTAAGCTTGTGCGATGTTGTTTATTTGTTGTTTATTGCCATTATAATGAGTTAACGTTGGAATAATTGCATTTAGAATATCCATTGTAAGATCGGCACTCCCGACTTCTTCTAAATATAAATGACCGAGGGGTATTCCGTGCCACCAAAAAACATAATAATACCTTTTGCCCAGTTCTGGAATAGGAACAAATAAGGTGTCCTTTTCTTCCAGTTGTACATAATGCGTAATGTAAGGAGATATGTTTTGCATGAATATTGAATTATTTAGGGACCTTTTTTTTAAATATACTTCGATATGGGTCGGTCCACATATGTAGCAGTAAGCGGCTTATTCTTGAGATGATATGCCTATCTATGTGTATGCCTAATATGGTTTTGATCTGGTTATAGGCGATTTTATTGTTCCTATGGGAAAACCAAGGTCCATATGTATCTTCCAGTAACCAATGCGCAAAGTTCTTTTTGGCCTTTCTATGCATTCTTCGTCGATCTTTTTGGGGCAGATAATTCATTATGGCCGAGGTAACTTTTGCAATATCCTTTACGTTTTGTCCTGTTTGATAACTGTGCCAGGTAATTGAATTTTTGTGTTCCCTGTATTCAGCAAGAAATTCTGGGATATAAGCCGTCTCATATTCTTTGGCTATTCGGGCCCACATCTCCCAATCCTCACCATAATGCACTAAATAAAAGCTTCCTAACTTCTCATAAACTTCCCGTTTCACGGTCATGGCTACATATTGTAGACGGGGTCGCTCTGCAAGTTTAAATAACCAGTTCTCCAATAAGCAAGGATAACCGGCCTCTAAACGGGACCGATGTGTAAAAGCACCCTCACTATTTATATACTCCCATGCGCAAGATGCTGCGCCTGCCTGTGGGAATTTTTTGAATATTTGGGTAACGGATTCGTAATATCCTTGCTTAACCCTGTCATCGCCGTGCAATAAGTGAATATAGGCTCCCCTTGAGCGATTAATACAGGTTTCAAAATTTCTTAAGCTGCCAACATTTGTTTTCTGCTTGTAATAATCTACACGACCTTTACCTATTTTTTTTACAAGGTCTTCTATATTGGCATCTGTACTACAATCATCTATGACCTCGATCTGCATCAAGTATGTACCCATATCCTGCTGTAACACACTCTGTATGGCCTCAGCCAAATATTGGGAACAATTATAGGCGGGAATCATCACAGACCATAACGGACGGTGTAATCCATCGGTAATGGGGGCAATTTGTGGGGGGGTCTGTGGTATCCGTTCCAATTTATCTTTGTATAAAATTACAATCCCATTTTTAGGAATAACTTCAGTTTCGCAAGTATTTTATTCATGGAATTATATAAAATGGGATATTTTAAGGGTCGTAAAGCCTTTTTCACCATTAAATCAAGTTGCGGATTTTGGATGTTATTCTTATGTAAATAGGATTGAAACCATTCGAGATAGTATTTTCGTACTTTAGTGTAAAGGCCAGCTGAATGAACCGTTTTTACAATGGACTCTTCACGTTGTCGGTACATGTTATTACAGGCCGAAGAAATATACACGCTTTCCTTTAAATATATTTTACTTAAAAATGCTTGGTCTTCATATAAGGCATATTCACGTTTAAAGGATTCCTCAAAGTATCCTACATGTTCAATCGCCTTTCTTTTTGCCATTAAGGATGATGGGCAAGGAGCTGCCCCTTCTCCCAAAGGATAAAGTAGGAACATTAGATATGGGGGATCATAAATTTTATCCGGGTTGGCACCAACATGTATTAAGACGTTGTCCAGCCTATCATCGTTCCAATTATACCAATAGGAAGATGCCTCGGCCAATAGGCCAATAGATGGGTTTTCCTTAAAAATGGCGACTTGTTCTGTTAATTTCATAGGCAGCCAAATATCATCCGCGTCAAGAAAAGCTACCAAATCACCTTTTGAATTTCTTATTCCTTCGTTTCTACTGGCACTAAGCCCCTTGTTTTTATGATCAGGATGGTCCCGATAATGGATCTTGCCTTTAAATTTTTTCTCAAAATCCAATGCTATGGAAGTGCTATTGTCGGAAGACCCATCGTCGATCAAAAAAAGTTCCCAATTTTCATAGTCTTGTTCAAGCACACTTTTAATTGCTTCTCCTAAAAAGTTTTCCTCGTTTAAAAAGCAAATTATGATTGAAACTAGTGGTTGGTCTTGACTATGCATCCTTGATTTGGTCTATTTGTTTTATATAAAGCTGAAACCCTAAGATTCCGTACACTTGTTGCTTATTTTTGGTTGATAAAATCCATGCGGGCAATTCGATTATAGTTATTCATGAATTTCAGTTTGTCTAGTGATTACGGGAAATTTTGGGCGAACATATCCCATCCACTTTCCGTACCAATTGATATTTTCCCTAAAATCAGCCACCTCAAAAGATAAACACTCTTCGTAATAATACAATTGCTTGGAAGAATCTTCAACGAAGATGAGGGAAATATAATAGGACCCATCATTTAAAAAATCCCCCGGTATATGACATTCTCCCTCGATGATTCCTTTTTTATAAAGAAGTGGGTCATGGGAAACATCAAAAATACATTCGCCTGAAATTGTAAAAAGATGAACACCTACGGCCAATAGGATACCATCATTCGCATTATAAAAACGAAATTTAACGGTCAGTGGGGTTCTGATGTCCACTACGGAAAGAGCGTCAACAAAATGGGGCGTTAATTCAGTATAAAGTACGCGAATAAAATCATTTCCGGGAGCCTCGGTCATTGTTTTGAACTCCTTTATCCAATTTTGTTTTTGCAGTGTGCTTAAATATTGGTTAACAACCGTTTTGGCATTTCCCCTGGCACAAACGTTCCCTTTGTCCAACCACAATGCTTTGGAACAAAGATTACTTATGGCCTGAAGATTATGGCTAACGAATATAATGGTACGACCACTTTTGCTAGACGCTTCATTCATTTTTCCGAGGCATTTCTTTTGGAACTCTGCATCACCTACTGCCAAAACTTCATCGATAATGAGTATATCAGGCTCTAAATGTGCGGCTACCGCAAAGGCCAATCTCACATACATTCCTGAGGAATATCGTTTTACCGGGGTATCGATAAATGCCTCAACACCAGCAAAATCGACAATTTCATCAAACTTCCTTGATATCTCGGATTTTTTCATTCCGAGGATATGACCACTTATAAAAATATTCTCCCTGCCCGTAAGTTCTGAGTGAAAGCCTGTCCCCACCTCAAGCAAACTGCTAATGCTGCCTCTCCCACGAACAATACCTTCAGTAGGTTTGACAATGCGCGATAATATTTTTAATAATGTCGATTTACCTGCGCCATTATGACCAATAATTCCTAAAGCCTCACCGACTTTTATTTCAAAGTCGACATTTTTGAGGGCCCAAATAACCTCGGAATTATCCACCTTTTTGCCCCCCCTGATATATTGGTTGGGATTTTCCTTTTTTAAGGCATTACGCTCCCACCACGATTGCATGTCACGACGTAATGACCCCGAGCCTATGGTACCCAATCGATATAATTTTGAAATATTTTCAGCCTGTATTGCTATATCGGACATAATTTATTATAAGATATCAATCAATTTATCACTCATTTTATTGAAAATCAATATCCCAAGTAGAACGATGACCACCATAAAACCAAAACTATAAAGAAGCTGGATCGAATTTACACTCCCAATGCCTAAAAAAGCAAACCGGAAATACTCAAAGAGGGTGGATAATGGGTTGAGTTGCGCTAACCATTGAAATTTTTGGGGAACCAAACTCATGGTGTAAAAAACAGGACAGATAAACATAAGCAAGCGTATAACAAGCTGCATCAACGACAAAAGGTCCCGGTATTTAGCGGTAAGGACAGAGAATATTAATCCGCCTCCGAATCCTATGCCTGCAGTTATGACGATTACGGGAAAAATCAGAAGCCCTTGACCGGCATTAAAGTCGACCAGTCCAGTAAAATAACAAAATAGATAAACGGCAACAAGTAAAAGTAGCTGGATGCCGAATAATATTAATTGCAGCCAGAGAGTAGAAAGTGCGACTATAATCCTAGGGAAATACACTTTACTGAAAATTTCGACATTTTGGAGAAAGGTATTTGAGGTTTGCATGAATATCTCTGAAAACAGGTTCCAAAGGGTTATTCCGATCAAATTAAACAAAAAGGGAGGAACGCCTTCCGTAGGAATACCAATTACTTCGTTGAACACAACAACGTAGGTAATTACGGTTAACAGAGGTCGGATCAATGCCCAAAAGGGCCCTAATAGGGTTTGTTGGTATAATCCTAAAAATTCTTTCCTGGTCAATTGCAGCAATAGATCCTTAAAGGAATAAAGTTCAGCCAAACTAATGTTCCACCATGATGTCCCGGGTTTGATCTCCCATTCCCAATCTGCAGAACCAAGGCTATTGGTTTTATCGTTCATATTATTTTGGATCAGCTGTTCTTTTTTAATTCAATCTTTTTTCCTTTTCTTAGTAGGCTTTCAATTTGCTTGTATCTTAGAATATACATGGCATAAAAGCGTATTATATAATAAAGTGTAATACGATCCTTGCTCATGCCCCAAGCTCCCTTAACTTGCCTCAAGGCTGCTTTTCTATGGTTTAGAAGTAGGCTGTTGGCACATTTTACAGTGTATTGGGCAGTGTCTGCCAAGGCTGCTTTTTTTATTTTGGATCGCTTATGTTCAGGTAAATACTGCTGTATAATATCGATTACCTTTCTCATGTCCAAAAAATTTTGACCGCTAAGAAAACTTTTATGGGTAATACCGCTTCTGGGATCAAGTCTATAAGAGGCAAGATGTTTAGGTGAATAGGCTACTGGAAATTTGGACCCGATTCTCGCATACATCTCCCAATCTTCACCGAAATGGACGGCAAAAAAACTGCCTAATGCTTCAAATGTGGTACGTTTGACTACTATTGCCGGAGGTTGGAGAAGATTCTTTACCGCTATCTTATCAAAAAAATCGGGAATGATTCCCGGATGCTCCAGAATGCCATTCTTTTTTTGGGATATTAAGCGGCTTTTATTATCGATAAAATTGAAATTTGTATAGGCCGCACCTGCTTTTGGATAATTACGGAACAATGCCGCTATTTCATCATAAAAACCGACTTCTATCCTATCATCACCATGGAGGAGATGAATGTATTTCCCTTTTGAACGATTGATACAGGTTTCAAAATTCCGTAAACTTCCCAGATTTTCTTCTTGCCTGTAATAACCTATTCGTCCTTTGCCTATTTTCTTTACCAGCTCTTCAACATCACCATCCGAACTACAATCGTCAACAACTTCAATCTGCATCAACTCAAGTCCTGCATCTTGCTGAAGGACGCTCTCCATGGTTTCTTTAAGATAATCTATGCAATTGTAAACAGGAATCATTACCGACCAAAGTGGATTGTAGTCACCTGAATAGGGTTTTATGTGCGGTGGATGATCCGGAATACGTTTGAACATATACAATCTACTTACTATCGATATTACCTGTAAAGTTTAAACGCAAGTAAATTTTATATAACTTGCTACAAACGCTAAAAATAGCTAAAATATAGATTTTAATAAGTGATATTTTCGCATTAATACCAGCGGTATTTTATCGTTGTTCTTTTTATAGCATCTTTTAATGGAGATATAATACTACTAAAAGGTGGCCAGGCATAATGATTTTTGGTTTAACCAAATTCTCCATTGTTTTGAGGAAACACAAGCTGTCACGGGACAAAGTTGCTTATTATTTTAGGATCTGTTCTAAGTTTATGATTCATTCAAGGCGGACCGTAGAAGAATTACGCCCCATATTTTTATTGTGGGTATTTTGAGTCAATAAGTAAAAGAAGGGGTCTCCATTTAACGGGAATTAAAGCTCTTCGTTCGGTGAGTCCCTCCCGAACCTATAGAAGCTGAAAAAGTAAAACCTTTTAGGGTTTGGGTATTACTGTTTATTGGCATTAGAGGGCTATGAGACGGCCTATTTTCAATTTCGTTCTAAATCAAGTAGTTACCACCTTGGCCTTGGGAATCCATCCAAAGAGCATTTCACCTTAGAGAAAGCGGTCTGGATGGTGCGGCCGTGGAAAGTACGTGGATTTATGGAAATTTAAAATCAGCCTAGCGTTTTTTGGTTCTTTTTAGGGCAATGCAAAAAAGAACGGAATTAAAAAAGGGGGTTGGGGTGTTCTAGGGGTCTAGGGAATTCACTGGGATGGGAATTATGGCTCTTCGCTCGGTGAGTCCCGATCGAACCTATTGAGAGTGTAAAAGTCGGCATATAATGCCGTTTTATTGTCTTACTTCATTGAAAGGATGGTCGGAACAAAATGAAGTTCCAGTGGCGGGAATTACCTCACTTCGCTAGGTGAGTCCCTCCCGAACCTATAGAAGCTGGAAAAGTAAAACCTTTTAGGATTTTGGTATTACTGTTTATTGGCATTAGAGGGCTATGAGACGGCCTATTTTCAATTTCGTTCTAAATCAAGTAGTTTCCACCTTGGCCTTGGGAATCCATCCAAAGAGCATTTCACCTTAGAGAAAGCGGTCTGGATGGTGCGGCTGTGGAAAGTACGTGGATTTATGGAAATTTAAAATCAGCCTAGCGTTTTTTGGTTCTTTTTAGGGCAATGCAAAAAAGAACGGAATTAAAAAGGGGGTTGGGGTGTTCTAGGGGTCTAGGGAATTCACTGGGATGGGAATTATGGCTCTTCGTTCGGTGGGTCCCGATCGAACATGTTGGGAAGTTAGGACCAGTCCCTGTAGAACTGTTATCCGGTAACGGCTTAGGGGATTTATGGAACAGGCCCAAACCGAAATTGATTATTTTATAGTGGATACCGCACCTACCTTATTGGTAACTGACACTTTGTTGATATCGCAATATGCAGATTTGACCTTATCTGTATCACGGGCCAGGTTTTCCGATAAGCGTTTGATCGAGTTTTCTAAAAACCTGAACAGCAGCAAGAAATTATATAATATGGCCAATGTGCTCAATGAGATAGGTCTGGGTAAATTCAGGAATTACAACTATGGCCATGGGTATGGATTAAAGGAATGATTTGACCAATTTTGTAGTGAGTCTAAATCCTAATCACTGGTAACACCTACGTACGGATCAGTAAAGGGCGCTACCATTATTTCTTTGAAATTCAACTGAATTTGTTGGTGATTGATTGCTATTTTTTAGGTTTGCCTAGTCCGTATATAGTTCATTTGCCAATGCATCGAAAACTTCGCTTTGATCAGTATATAGGTTAGAAAAATCCTCTACAGCCAACCTATCTAATTGCTCATTATGTAAGTTGCCAGAATGCACATAATCCACTACCAAATCGGATTCTTTATCACAGGAAAAGGCTAAAAGAACGACGATTAAAACAATACTTATTTTAAAGAAATTGGAGAAAGTGACTTTCATTGGGTAGGCATCAATTATTTAAGCCGCGAAACTATCTAAATCAGACCTTTATTCGATGAAAATACATTTATATTCGATGAACTACTCTTTTTTTTAACATATTTTTGAAATATGTTGGATCTGATATTGAATTGTGAAGAAGATATAATAATGTCCTCTTACGATATTCATGAAATTTCAATACCGTTACGTCTATTGCTTCGATGGAATCTATCCAATAGGAGTATATTTCTTATTATTGCACGCCTTGAATTAATCCCGACTATTTTACGGAAAATTGAGAATATTTACAATGGAAAATTAAAGTTTCAGCAATAAGTATTGGCCTTTCTTTGAGGGTTTGGGGTGATTGCCACAAAAGAAAAACCGTCATTAGACGGCATTTAATTCGTATTGATTTTTGGGTTGTGAATTAGTACAATCCCAATGTCAAAAAATCTATTGATCCTCAAAGTAAATATACTGCACGCCTTCAGGCAGCGTATCCAAGGTTTTATAGTTTGTTTTTAGGGCATAGGTCAAACCCTCCTTATCGGTGAATATTTCAGCTAATTCATATTGCACCAAATTCCATCCTGCTTTAAAGTCCAATTGGTAGTCGGTTATGGCCTTATAGGTTTCTTCCTGATTAACGGCATAGGACTCCGTAGTGCATTCCCCAATGACCGAGCTGGGCTCGGCAAAGTAGAACCAATCCATAAAATAACCGGGTATTGCATTGTATTGCCCATACGACCTATACGTCTCGGCAAATTCCTTGTTGTTTACGATCATAAAGGAACCATGTATTTTCTTTTCTTTGGGATCCGCCAAGTCATAACCGCCAAAATTGGAAAGTTTAATTACGGGAACATTCCCGTTGGTGATTTCAAGGGAATCACTATAACAGGCAAAAGCCCTTTCCAAAGTCATTACACTGGCCTTCCATTCGGCTGAATTCTTATTGAACTCGTCAATACTTTTCATGGTTTGGGCTGTAAATTCGGGGGTAAGATTCAGTATAAAACTACCATCTTCACTAACAGTACCTATAGCGATAGGGCTTTGCATTCCGGTAACGATATCGGCGGAAATGGTTTCCCATCCAGAAATCGTCCCTGTCACCGAATTTTGGGCAAGGATCAGGTTTATGGGTAACAGGGCCAAAGCTGAAAATAATGACTTTTTCATAGGTTTTAATTATTAGGATTGTTGGTATTTGTTTTAAATAACTGTTATGTAAGCACTATTGATTCGGTTAAATTATCGTATTCCAGAAGTAGAAAGGATAAAAATGTATGGAATGTCAAAAATGCTGTGGGGATTGTAAAATAAGCGCTTTTTGTCCGTATCCCGGTCATGCCGTGAACAGACTTAGGAATGGGTAGGGGCGCAGGCTATAAATCCCGGAGGGTCTAGAACCTAATGCCTAAATGCACTATATATAAGGGTTATTGTGGGTTGGTTTTTTTGTGCTCACCGGATAGCTGACTTTTGTATTATAACAACAATAATCGTTTATCTAAAGTTGATGAAGGGTTATAAATTCTTTCATAACGCTCGAGTAGTACAGTTTTATATTTTTCCTTCATTTCAACAGATAGAAAAGAAGCATTTATCCATTTCATTGCATCGTCCTTCTTTTTGTAAAAACGATTGAACACTCCTTGAATCTGTTTGTCGGTTAAACCCAACCCTTTCCCCAATGATTCAAAATGATCTCGTTTTAGCCTACTTTTCTTTCCTTCCAATGTAAGTGCCAACTCTTCTTTGTCCTTGGGATTCACAATAGACACATTCAGTAAGTCATAGGCAGGTGCCAATAACCAACCAGAGGTCGATATGATCATGGAGAAATTTTTTAAATGCATATCATTGTTTCCTGTAAGGAAACTAAATAGGGTCAATTCAAAAAAGAAGATTTTGTCCAAGAGTGTGTTATCTGAGTATGTATCCAAAGCTTTCCCAATTTTCTCCATGGAGCTTTTGTATTTATCAAATGCTTCTGTAATCTGGAACATATCAAGCATATGTATTTTTTGACCATCTTCAGTTCGATCAATTCGTTTGGTGATATAGGACAGTTCACCGGATAGTAACCTGATTAAACTTGAAGGTACTGTTTGAATGCCAAAAGATTCGGCAATACGCATAGTTACATGTTCGTTTTGGGGCATTTCGGGATAATCCAATGATGGGGGTTTAAAGATGTAATTACCACCTAGAGCACCAACAACCGTTAGTCTAAAATTACCCGCCTCCTTTACTTCATTTACTAGGGACATGGATAACTTGGGCTGGACTCCCGGAACGGATACGCTTCGTTCCACTATGTTTTTTGCCAGTTCAGACATCTGTTCTATCGAATATTCTAATTTCGGAGGTTCCTTGGTTCCAAAAAATTCCAGACTACAGGATTCATGAAAATCCGCCTCTCCCTTCAATTCGGTATAACAGTATAAACACTTATGCTTCATCTTTGGTCGTTATGGGTTGAACACTAACAGCACCTATACAATTTTGACAACAGGCCAATAACAGACCCATACGGTCATTGGGGTTTAACTTCCAGTTTTTGGTGGCGATGTTCAATAGCCAACCTTCTGGAATTAGCCCCTCAAAAAAAGGAAATAATCTATTTTCGGTATAAGGCTCTTTTCTTACAGGTATGGAAAAAGTTATAAACTGTTCTGGATATTTCTTTATATAATCGGTGTCGTATTGGAATATGTAATCACCATCATCGGTTTCAGTAAGTTGTCCGGCCTTGATGTCGTTATATAATATAATTGCCTTTCTCATAAGTCGGTATTGTTTCTATTTTTCAATTCCTTAGTACTCACTGCTGCAAGGGTATGACCGAACATACTCAATACCAAGTTGACCTTCTCCATATTCAGATTGGTTTTTCCCTGTTCAATTTTACGTACAACGGTGAGGGCCACACCAGCACGTTCGGCAAACTCTTTTTGGGTAAGGTTTACCTCTTTACGCCTTGCTTTTACAAATTCGGACAACTCCTTCATTATATGCTTTTAAATATAAAACTATGCAAATATACAAAATTATACGTAAATACATATAAAATATATATTTTGATTGTAATTATACGCTTTTACATATAGTAAGAAGATGATCTAACTTAATATCCTGTTTGGAAAAGGTGATGCCCATTGCCCTTCATTCCATTCCAGTCAAAGCGCATCGTTTAAAAAGGTCTTGGAAGCAATCCATTTTCGGAAAAAGAAAACGGGTTATGTCCGTTTTTGATTATTTTTGTAAAAGTGGGAATTTTAGCTCTTTGGCTACGCACAGGACAGGCTATGGAGCGCCCTTGCGCGCTGGCCTTCGACGACCGAAGGCAAAACGAAACCGACGACAGGTGGTTCACGAATACCGATAAAAAATCAAAACAAAAAATAATGAGTAAAAAAGCCACCCGAAAGTGGCTTTTGAGTGGAGCCGGGGAGAATCGAACTCCCGTCCAAACAAGCAATTACAAAGCTTTCTACATGTTTAGTTTCCGATTGATTTTCGACGCAGGCCTGACCGGAAACGGCCTAACCAACGCTTAGCTTCTTTAGGTTTTGGTGGTAGTACCAAAGCGAATACTACCCTTATATCGACCTTTATGGTGCTCCGGATTGAATCGCCGTCGACAGAGGCTATTCAGGAACATCTCGCTTCCCTACCTAGTAGGGACGAGGCTAAATCCTACTATAATTCGGATTAAGCGGCAAGAGCGTAATTATTATCGCCAATTAAAAGTGTGGAAAATGAGATTAACGAGCTGTAGCCCAGCGCTCGACATGCTTACATTGCCATTGGTCTCGCTGTCAAAACCAGTCGGCCCCATATTTTCAAAGAACTTCTTAATTCAAAAGGAATGCGAAGTTAGCGAAAAGTTTGCCCACCGTCACAATTCCACCTATTTTAGAACAAAATTTATACCAAATACAAACTATGCGATTCGGAATCATTAGAGAACGTAAAAACCCACCGGATAGGCGTGTGGTCCTCTCCCCAGAGGCCTGTCAAAAAGTCCTTTCCAGGTACAAGGATGCCAAAATAGTGGTGGAACCTTCCCCCATTCGCGTTTTTTCCGATGGGGAATATAGAATAATCGGCGTCGAGGTGGACTCCAAAATGGAAGAATGCGATGTACTTCTAGGGGTTAAAGAGGTGCCTATTAAATTTCTGGTTCCCAATAAGAAATATTTTTTCTTTTCACATACGATCAAAAAACAACCCTATAACAGAACGTTGTTGAAGGCCATACTTGAGAAGAATATCGAAATGTACGACCATGAGGTAATCACCGATGAAAAAGGGATACGCCTGGTCGCTTTTGGTAGATATGCGGGTATTGTTGGAGCCTATAATGGATTTCGGGCCTATGGATTGAAAAACAAATTGTACACCCTGCCCAAGGCGGAAAAGTTAAGCGATCAAAAAGCATTGATCGAAACCCTCAATAAAATTACATTGCCCAATATCAAGATAATATTGACCGGTAGGGGTAGGGTAGGCAATGGTGCCCGTGAAATACTTGATGGTATACAGGTACGAAAAGTAAATGTGCATGAATTTTTAGAGGAGGAATTTAATGAATCGGTTTATTGCCAAATTGATGCTTCGGATTATAACAAACGTATAGACGGTGTTCGGGGCAATAAGGCTGATTTCTTTGCAAATCCACATGAGTACCGTTCCAATTTCTTTCGGTTTGCCGAAGTGAGCGATTTGTTTATCGCCGGACATTTTTATGGGGAGGGGGCCCCATTCCTATTTACAAGGGAAGATGCGAAGCGGCCGGAATTCAAGATCAATACGGTAGCCGATATCAGTTGTGATATCGATGGTCCCATAGCTTGTACCCTTAGGGCCTCTACCATACAAGATCCAATTTATGGATATGATCCACAGTCCGAATCCGAAACGGACTACCAAAACAAAAAGGCTATAGCCGTGATGGCCGTCGATAATCTCCCGGCCGAACTGCCACGGGATGCCAGTGCCGGATTTGGGGATGCTTTTGTGAAACACGTAATTCCAGCTTTTTTCAACCGGGATAAAGATGGCATTTTGAAGCGTGCTTTAATGACGAAAAATGGGAAACTTACCAAACGATATTCCTATCTACAGGATTACGTGGATGGCAAGGAATAATGTGATTTTCATTCAGCCGTAATTGACCATTCGATCAGTGGTTGCGCTTTAGGAGCGGTAAAAGCCCCTAAGGCTTTAAGTCTCAGCGGAACGGAAGTCAGTTTTTCCAATGTCTTGATGTGTAGGGTCTTTGTTTCTCCCGCCTCGATTTTAAAAACAGGCGAGCTGTCATAAAAATTGAATTCCATTTGGTTTTCAAAGAGGAGGTCACTACTGGATATGTTGGTCAACTCCACCTTTAAAACTGTGGTGTTCGGTAAATAGCTGGCACTTTTTATTTCGATACAGGCCTGTAGTAGAGGTTTTAAATATTCAGGCTTCCCGACTAAAAGATCATTGTACACGGCAACGGTCCTACCTTTAAAAAGGGCCTCTTTCATACTTTCCAAACTTTTTTCTTTGGCAAATATCAAGGTAATGGGCCTATGGTTGCCTTTTTCGGTATAATCCCAATCGATCAACCCATGTATATCACTAGTGCCCATAATAGTTAAATTGTATTCCAAGGCCAGCGCCAACGACTCCTCGGCATAATCCACTGAATTGATGACCTCAATACCATGAAGTTCCCCATTTCTGATCCGCTCTTTTTGAAAATCACCCATCATCGGATTCCCGGTCGGACTTTGGGCATGCCAGGCTGGGTGGTTCCAAAAGACAAAGGCATTTTGTTTTTTCGCTTCCTTAAAGGGCGATTCAGGATTACTCCCTAATAGCGTATTGGCATCCGTGATAAAAATGGCATTACTATGACCGACAGGTTCTGAACGGGTAATCTCGGATCCAGGGACAATAAGAAGGTCATGGTCTTTTGCTTCTGCCAAAGCCAAGTGATAGGCTCTATTCCTATCCGGATGGGGAATATCGGCTTTATGGGGTTGGTATTCCAAATGTTCGGTTAGGGAAATCGCATCCAGGTTATCGCGCAATGCTTCTTGTACACGAATGGTTGGCCAAACATTGCCATCTGAAAATACGGTATGCTGGTGAAGATCGGCCTTTAATGTCACATAACCATCAATGTTGGGATAGAAAAATGCCCTTGAGCTTTGATGGGTATGGTCTTGTGCACAAACCATCGTAAAGCTTAAAATAGTAACGGCCAAAGTAAATATTCGATTCATAGGGAAGCTGTTTTTTATGGAAACTTATGATGTACAAAAGTATGCTGTCAAATTACTAAAAAGGGATGGAATTCCTTAAGAAATGGTAAATTTAATCCTATGAATCCGGCAGAAACCTATATCGTAAACCAACGGGAACCTTTTAGGGGTATCTTGTTGCATTTGCAATCGGTTATTGAAACTACGGTTCCCGCGGTAGAATTGAAATACAAATACAGGATTCCGTTTTATTATATCCAGGGGAAACCTTTTTGTTATTTAAATCAATCCAAGGATTATGTGGATGTCGGATTTTGGCATGCAAATCATCTATCGGTACATTTGGATAAAATGACCACTGCCGGGCGAAAGATGATGCGTTCGTTGCGTTATAAATCCTTAGAGGAAATCAATGACCTTATTCTTGTTGAGGTACTTAAGGATGCCTATTCGGTCAGGGACAAAAAATTTTGGAAATAAGGTAATAAAGGAAGAGGTCTAAAGGCATCAGACTTCAACTTCGTGATCTTTCTATATTTTTTTAAGAATCACTAAAGAATTCTGTTGAATTTCAGTGACCTCCGCGAACAATTGTTTTAGGGCGTCGTAGTTTTCTGGGGTAAAATGCGTCGAATTCAATTTAAGATCAAACAAGAACAATAATTGGTTCTCTGCCTCCTGATGGTAAAATTTTAGTAAGGCCGATTCTTCCCCCAGATTGATGACACGATTTTCAGGAAGCTCATGAACTGCATAACCGTCAGGGATGTGGAAGTTCATTTGATATTTGTAATTTCTGGGATATCCAAAATCAATGGGATAATCGCGATTTTCCGTGGTAAAAGGATTTTTGTTGAAAAAGTGGATAATAAATGGATTCAGATAAACCATATTTCCATTAATCGCACTTTCCGATTCAAACTTGAACCGCTCTAAGAATCTTTTCTCATTGCTTTTTTTTGATGGCTCGTAATATGTAATTTTATAATCCCCGTTAAAGGCATCCTCGATTTTCTCCAAATAAGCTTCTTCTGAAGCCGAAGCGAACTCTTGGCGCAAATCAACGGCATTATATCCCAGATTTAATATATCCAATATGCCATCGGCTTTGTTATTTTCAATGTCAAAGTTTAATTCTCCCCGAATTTGATATCTGTTATTCCGCCAAGGAACGATATCGAACCAATAACTCTCATTTTTGAAATCCATAACCCTACCATAATGATTGAGGGCACGGAAAGGTAACATGCCGAAAGGAATAAATTTATCAGTGGCATCCAATAAATAGTCTTTTCCGTCTATCTCAACCTTTGCGAGAAAATAGTTAAAATCAGATATAACAGGATGTGAAGTTTTTGGTAGTCCTTGTTGTCTTGTTGATGAAAGCATTAATTTGGTTTCAATACCTGCTGCATTCAATAAATTAATCAATGACATATTTATTTCAGCAACATTTCCGACCTTATCGTCAAAGGCTTCCTTGACACGGGCTTTTTGAAAAATACCGAATTTTTTGTTCCACGTATAATGGTCACGAACAAATTCATAAATATTCATTGCTCTTTCCAATTCAGTACCGTCCGTTAGCAAATTTTCAGGAACATTTTTTTCAAAAAAATTCTTTTTAGACAATTGCCGGCCAATGTTTTTATTATTCTTGAATTCTTTATCAACATCTTTCCAAGTTTTAGTATATCTTTTTTTTGATCCATTAAAAAGTAGCATTTCGGATAATTCAAAGTCTATTCGCGAGAGATAATTTGAAGCCGCTAGCATATAATTTTCTTCAGATTCAAAAGCGGGAATATCTTTCATAACATATTTTAACACCTCACATTCACCTGAAGAGATACCTCTACCAATTTGTGTACATTTTTTTTTAATATGCGCTTCATTTGTATCTAATTTTAAGCTGCCAATTAATTCTCTGTTATAATGATATATGCCCGGTATCGATGCGTTGAACTCACTATATAGTTTAGGGATGGAGGATTGAAAGGTCCATCCGCTAAAATTATATATAAAAGGTGAAGTAAGCTTATAGTAATATTCTAAAATGCTGCCTTCTTGTAGTTGTGGGAAAGTGAATACCAATTCTGACCATTTCTCAGAATTACTATTTTTAAAGAATTGATTGGGCATTACACTATGTGAACTAATTTCATTATGGGTTTTTGCCATTATTTCAGTAATTTTTTCTGAGGTTGTTTCGTTGTGGTAATAGGGTATGGATATATTTCCCTCATCGAATCCATTTTTATTTAGTATTTTAATTTTCACATGATATTCCTTGATTATTCGAATTTGATTATTAACCCATTCAAAATAGTTATCCCCAATTTCGTAAAGTACTACGGCATTGACGGTTGAATCTTTTTCGAAAGTTTTGAATGCTTTTTCTTTTTCAGAAAGCTTTCCAAAATTGATTTTGTCTTGAGAAGTGAGGGTGGTTATATTGCTTAAGAGCAACAAAATAATCACAATATTAAAGCGCATTGTAAAATGGGTTAGGTGCTGTTATCCTAACAGATTATTGTTCGAATTATTGCAGTTGATTCACCGTTTTTCTCAGTGCCACCAAATTGGTCAGTAGTTTTTCCAAATGATCCAAATGCAGCATATTGGCCCCATCACTTTTGGCGATAGAGGGATCAAAGTGGGTTTCCATAAAGATTCCGTCTACCCCGGTGGCAATGCCTGCCCGGGCTATGGTCTCGATCATATCGGGCCGCCCTCCGGTCACCCCTGAAGATTGGTTGGGTTGTTGTAAGGAATGGGTAACATCCAACACCACCGGGGCATAGTGCTTCATGGTCGGTATTCCCCTAAAGTCCACAATCATATCCTGATAGCCGAACATGGTACCACGGTCTGTGATCATCACCTGCTCGTTACCGGAATCTATCACTTTGGTCACGGCATGCTTCATACTTTCGGGGCTCATAAATTGCCCTTTTTTCAAATTGACGACTTTCCCTGTTTTTGCGGCTGCCACAACCAAATCTGTTTGTCGTACCAGAAAAGCGGGAATCTGAAGTACATCGACATACTCCGCAACTAGTTTTGCATCGGATATTTCGTGGATGTCGGTCACGGTAGGCACTTTAAAGGTTTCCGAAACCTTGCGTAAGATCTTTAGGGCTTTTTCATCTCCAATACCCGTAAAAGAATCCACACGGCTTCGATTGGCCTTTTTAAAACTACCTTTAAAAACATAAGGGATTTTAAGTCTGTCCGTCACCGAGACTATTTTATCCGCAATACGCATGGCCATTTCTTCGCCCTCAATAGCACAAGGACCGGAGAGCAAAAAGAAATTATTGCTATCTGTATGTTTTAACTGGGGTATTGAATCTAGTTTCATGGGTAATATATTTTCGGGCCAAAGATACGGGATTTTGACACTAAAATAATTATGTTGAACTATCTCAAAATCAATTAGATAAGAATTAAGGTTCTTTTATGATGAACTACAAAAAATAGCAGTATCTTTGCGCGCTGAAAATACGGAAGCTATTAAATTAAAGTTATGTCAACAACAAAGAATATTGCGATTATCGCACACGTAGACCATGGGAAAACAACCTTGGTAGATAAGATCATGCACCATTGCCACCTATTTAGGGACAACCAGAATACGGGCGACCTTATTTTGGACAACAATGATCTTGAACGTGAACGTGGGATAACCATTACTTCGAAAAACGTTTCTGTAAACTATAAAGATGCCAAGATCAATATTATCGATACTCCTGGTCACGCCGATTTTGGGGGTGAGGTTGAGCGCGTATTGAATATGGCGGATGGTGTGTTGTTGTTGGTTGATGCTTTTGAAGGCCCTATGCCCCAAACGCGATTTGTATTACAAAAAGCAATCGATTTGGGATTGAAACCATGTGTGGTTATCAATAAGGTTGATAAGGAAAACTGTACCCCAGAGGAAGTACATGAGAAAGTTTTTGATCTGATGTACGAATTGGGTGCCGAGGAATGGCAATTGGATTTCCCTACGGTTTATGGTTCTGCCAAGAACAATTGGATGAGCGATGATTGGAGAAACGAAACCGATTCCATCGAACCATTATTGGATATGGTAGTAGAGCATATTCCCACTTTTGTGCCAAAAGAAGGAAATACACAAATGTTGATCACGTCTTTGGACTTCTCATCTTTTACTGGAAGAATTGCAATTGGAAGGTTGTTAAGAGGAAGTTTAAAGGAAGGACAACAGATTTCCTTGGTAAAAAGGGATGGGAGCATAGTAAAATCAAAAATAAAGGAACTCTTTACATTCGAAGGAATGGGAAGATTAAAAGTAAAAGAAGTGGTAACAGGTGATATCTGTGCCATTGTTGGTCTGGAAGGTTTTGAAATCGGGGATACGATTGCCGATTTCGAAAATCCGGAAGGATTAAAGACCATTGCCATCGATGAGCCTACCATGAGTATGTTGTTTACGATCAATGATAGTCCGTTCTTTGGTAAGGATGGTAAATTCGTTACGTCAAGACACATTAAAGAGCGATTGGAAAAGGAATTGGAAAAGAATTTGGCATTACGTGTCGAAGAGACCGATAGTGCGGATAAGTTCATGGTATTCGGCCGTGGGGTCTTACACCTTTCCGTGCTTATTGAGACCATGAGAAGAGAGGGTTACGAATTGCAAATAGGACAGCCACAGGTTATTATTAGGGAGTTTGATGGTGTGAAATGTGAGCCTGTTGAGCAATTGACCATAGATTTGCCTGAGGAAGTATCTGGCAAGGCTGTTGAAATGGTTTCCATACGTAAAGGTGAAATGACCAGTATGGAGGCTAGGGGCAATCGCATGCATTGCGAATTCCTTATCCCATCTCGAGGAATCATTGGCCTTCGAAACCAATTATTGACGGCAACTGCAGGTGAGGCCATAATGGCTCACCGGTTTTTTGAGTATCAACCGATGAAAGGTGATGTTCCCCAACGTCAAAATGGGTCCTTGGTCTCTATGGAAAAAGGAAAGGCCATTCCGTATTCAATCGATAAATTACAGGACAGGGGTAAGTTTTTTGTAGATCCAGGTGAGGATATTTATGAAGGACAGGTCATAGGCGAAAATTCCCGTGGGGATGATATGACCATCAATATTACTAAGACCAAAAAATTATCGAACGTTCGTTCTTCAGGTGCGGATGATAAGGCCAAAATTGTGCCTGCCATAAAGTTTTCATTGGAAGAAGCCTTGGAATACATTCAAAAGGATGAATATGTTGAGGTAACCCCTAAATTCATAAGGTTACGTAAAATACACTTGACAGAAGTGGAACGTAAAAGGAATAAAATAGCTTAAGGCTTTAAATCACAGCTTATTTAAAAAAAGACCTGTCGTTGTCGTCAGGTCTTTTTTATTATTCCTTGATAAAATTTTTCGGTGCTTGATGCATTGTGGCAGCCGCAGCCCCAATAATACCAGCTTCATTACGAAGTTCGGCAGGAATTACAGGGGTGTTGATCTTGATGCATTGTTTAAAAAGATCGAACTTTTTGGAGGTGCCCCCACCGAGGATAATCAAGTCGGGTGAAACCAATAATTCAACCAATTCTAAAAATGTATTGAAACGTTTACCCCATTTCGTAAAGGATAATCCTTCACGTTCCTTTGCCGCAGCAGAAGCCCATGATTCGATTTTTGTGTATTTTTTATAGGGAATTTGGCCAAGTTCAAAATTTGGGATAAGTTCTCCGTCAAAAAATGCCCCACTACCCAAACCTGTACCAATAGTGATCATGATCACAAGACCCGATTTTCCTTTCCCGATGCCGTAGTTCATCGTTGCAAAACCGGCTGCATCGGCATCATTGATTACCGTTACCGGAAGCCCAGTCGCTTCAGAGAACAACTCTTGGACATTTACGCCCAACCATTTTTTGTGTAAATTTCCTGGCGATTTACAGACACCTTTTTTTATAACGGTGGGAAAACCTACACCAATGGGCCCTTTATGATTAAAATGGGTAACGATTTTGTTGACCACCTTGGCCATTTCCGCGGGCTGCCTTGAAGGTGGGGTAGGAATTCGGTAACGCTCCGTCAACATTTCACCCGTAAGGGAGTCTACCAACGCCCCTTTCATTCCGGAACCTCCAATATCAATACCTAGAACTGTCATTTTTGTTTTTTATGTTTCCACCGCAAAGTAATAAAAAGAATCGGCTCTTGGAAAGTTGCAAAGTCTGAAATAAGTCAGAACGAAATAATCTTTAATAAAAATCATAAAAAAAAGGGGCTTTCGCCCCTTGGATACTTTACGATGCTCATTGCATCATTTTTAATCCGATAATGCTATTTACCATGACTTCCTCATCAAGCTCATCGATTTCAGGCTCGGAAATATAGGTTATGGTAAACACAGCGCCCTTATATTTATCGTCAGATAAGTCAAAGCTGTCAAGTGCCTCTTGGTTGATATTATGGAATTCCATAGAAAATCCATCCGTATCGGTAAAATAATACACGTCATCTTCCATACCAACATAGGTGGCAGTCACTTGTTCAGATTCTTGCACTATAGGCACGCTAAAGCTAGAGAAGATTAAAACCAAGGAAATAAATAGTGTTTTCATAATAGTATTGTTTTTATTCATTAAATTTTAAAAGCATGTAATTGTGATTATAATGTGAAATATAGACTTTGTAGCAAAAGCCTAAATTCAATAGGTTTACCTCACCATATAATTTTCTTTTGAAGGAATGTAAAATTCGGTTTGTACCATGTTCGGGATAGTTTGTTGCCCCCTTTTTTCAATTAAAACGGACGTTTTTGAATTTCGTATCCGAATACCTGGCAGCAGGTTGGGCCCTATTGTTTTCATGTGATGAAAATCAAAATTAAATAAACCAAATTATACTACAAATGACGTACATTTTTTTGATTCTATGTGTTTTTTTAGCAAAATTTTATCAGTACAATGTTATATGTAACTAATTAATAAACAGCACATTATGTATTTTGTATTATCATGCTTGGGTTGCATGTGCCAATAAACGGGTAAAGGTGCTTCACAAAGCATGGCATTCCATTGGAAAATAGCAAAATCCAAGGTACGGTTGTGAATGGCCATGTCTCCAATACGTGTAATTTTATGATGGGAACTGCTAGAAGGGGATATGTTGAATAATCCAAAGTGTCGTTCTTGGTATCTTATTGAAAACCGATTGGATTCCTTCAAAAAAAGGAAAGTTAATTTTTATTTTAGAAGAGTAATAATTCACTACCTATGCACCCGAATTTGTAATATGGAATGGATTATTAAAATACACGTATTATAGTAAAAAAATACATAACTTAAAGGTGTTAATCAACTATGGACAATGAATCTTAAAGACGGAGTAAAAACCGCTGAAAATAAGGTTTCGGATGAAGCCTATGAACTGAGTGCTTTTGTCAAGGACAAGAGCAAATCGCTTGTAGATCGCCTAGAATCCTATGAAGACATAATGAATTTGGAAGTGGGCGATACCGGTCTTAGCCGTGCGAAAACCATGGAACGTGAATTCGGTATCCGTCAATTGTATATTAAGTATGAAGGGGATAACCCGACAGGGACACAAAAAGATCGAATTGCCTTTGCCCAGATTTATGATGCCCTAAGACGGGAATTCCATGTTGTTTCATTGGCTACTTGTGGTAATTATGGGGTTGCTGTAGCTTTAGCGGCCAATTTGGCGGGTATGGAATGTAAAATATACATTCCCGAATGTTACCAAACAGACCGCATTGAGGAAATGGAGGCACTTGGCGCCCAAATTATAAGATTGCCAGGCAGCTATGAGGATGTGGTGGTGAGAAGTAGTGAATTGGCTGTAGAAAACGATTGGTACGATGCAAATCCTGGGGCCTCGAATACCCCCTTACAGATTTCCGCGTATTCACTAATTGCCACTGAGATTTATGAGGATTTGGGTGATGCCCCTAAATACTGCGCGGTACCCGTATCGAACGGAACTTTGTTGGCAGGGATCTATCGTGGATTTGTGAGTTTGTACAAAAGGGGCAAAACCTCGAGAATACCAAAAATGATAGCCGCTTCGTCAACCCGTAAGAACCCCATTGTGCAATCTTTTTTATCGGGATTAGATCATTGTATGGATTTAAAACCTGAAGCCATAAAAGAAACAAAATACAACGAACCCCTGATCAATTGGCATAGTTTTGATGGGGAGGAGGCCCTATACGCACTGAGGGAATCCCAAGGAGAGGCCTTTAACATCAGCGATAGGAAAATGAAGGAAATGACCTCTTTATTGGCCAAAAAAGAAGGGTTTAAAATTCTTCCTGCTGCTACCGCAGGGCTCATTGCCCTTCTGGAAATGGATGAAAAATTGAATTTTGAACCGGGCCGTTTCGTTGCAGTGTTGACAGCAAAAAATTAATGGATTATGAAGAAAACAATAGATGGTAAGGCACTTGTATACTGTGAAGGTGCTTTCAATACCCCAAATGGTAAGACAGCACATGGACTTGTCCGTTTTACCGAACGTTATGAAGTGGTTGGGGTGTTAGACACAACATACGCCGGTCAGGATGCTGGCCAAGTCCTGGATGGAAAAGCGAATGGAATTCCCATTTTTGCCAATATAGAAGACGCTTCAAAAGCGCTTTCCAAAGCTGGGAACACGCCAAGAACACTTGTTATCGGCCTTGCTCCAGACGGGGGTCGATTACCTTCCGAAGCCAAGGGTACGATCAAAAAGGCACTTCAAAAAGGCTGGAATGTTGATAGTGGTTTGCACGATTTTCTGACGAATGATCCCGAACTGGTAAAATTAGGCCAAGAAAAGGGATGTCGTATCCGTGATGTTCGAAAGACACCAGATCGGGATAAACTTCATTTTTTTACCGGGGATATTGAAAAGGTTGATTGTTTAAAATTGGCCATATTAGGTACAGATTCCGCGCTCGGAAAACGTACCACGGCTTGGATCATCGTACATGCCTTTCGTAAGGCAGGCCTCAAAGCTGAAATGATCGGTACTGGTCAGACAGCCTGGATGCAAGGTGCTAAATATAGCATGGTCATGGATAGTTGCATCAACGATTTTGTTTCTGGTGAAATAGAACATGCCGTTGTAAGTGCTTATGAAAATGAAGATCCTGACGTAATCGTCATTGAAGGGCAGGGAAGTCTTATGAATCCGGCCTATCCTGGCGGATTTGAAATATTGGCAGCAGGCCGCCCAGATTTTGTGATAATGCAACATGCCCCGAAACGTGTCGAATATGACGGTTTCCCCGGGTATAAACTCCATTCCCTAAAAGAACAGATCAATGCGGTAGAAGTGATCTCAGGAAAAAAGGTAATCGCTATAACCGTAAACCATGAACTTATGGAAAGTGATAAGGAAATTTTGGAAGCCTGTAAGAACATAACCTTGGAAACCAAATTGCCGGCCTTTGATGTATTACGTTTTGGGGCAGATCAGCTGGTTTCCATTTTAAAGGAACAATTGAAATGACCTCGATCCGATCTTTGGTTGTTTTTAAAAAACTAACGGTGCATAAAATCTGCCTAGAGCCAAAAAGGGTCAAAGCGGTGTATACCATTACAAAACAAGATGGGAGTACGGTTGCGAACGAATTGATTTATTCCTATGACAAGGTGTATTTTGATAAAAAGCATCCAGAGGATGTGAATTTGGCCTCTATGATGGTGGTACAAGTAGCCTTGAATTATGGACTTTTTTTCGAAACCATTGTATTCGATGGTTTTTATGACGATACCGATAAAAGTTTCCTAAGGGATATGATGGAGAATACCTCCAGGGAAATCCTCGTGAACAAGTTCTTTCACAAAAATGAATTTTTAAAACCTCCCTACGATGCTATAAAACCTGAAAAAATGGCCCGTTATACCGCTGCTAAAATCGAGTTTACCAATATGGATTTTGCCCATATGAAGCTTGAAAAGTCTGCTCGCGAAACAGATTTGGATGCTTATGGAATTCTAAGTAGCGGTGGTAAGGATAGCCTATTGACCTATGGCATTATCAAGGAAATAGGGGAGGCCCATCCTATATTTGTCAATGAATCGGGCCGGCACTGGTTTACCGCGATCAATTCTCACAAATATTTTAAGGCGAAAGAACCGAATACTGCAAAGCCTTGGTGTAATAGTGATCGTATCTTTAATTGGATGGTGAAGCAAATGCCTTTTATTAAGGAGAACTTCCAGAACATCAGGGCCGATATTTATCCTATTCGACTTTGGACGGTAGCGGTTTTCCTTTTCGGGACCCTTCCCATTGTTCGTAAACGCAATATCGGGAATGTACTCATCGGTAATGAGTATGATTCTACAGTAAAGGGAACCCATGAAGGAATAACCCATTATAATGCCTTATACGACCAGAGCAAATATTTCGATAATGCGTTGACCCGTTATTATAAAAGAAAAGGGTGGAACATCTACCAATATTCCATTTTACGAAGCCTTTCCGAACTGCTGATTTTGAAGGTACTGGTGAAGCGTTATCCTGATTTACAAGCCCAGCAGGTATCCTGCCATGCAGCACATGAAGAAAACGGAAGGATGTTACCCTGCGGTAATTGTGAAAAATGCCGACGTATCATTGGTATGCTGAAAGTACTTGACGAAGACCCTAAAAGATGTGGGTATACCGAGGCACAGATTGAAAAGGGCTTAAAAGCCCTATCGGCTCGAAGCGTAAAACAAATCGGTAGTGATGCCGCGCATTTATATTATCTCTTGGTCGAAAAAGGATTGGTCGAAAAAAATGAACATAGTCTGAAATTGGCCAAGGCCCATCCCGAGATTTTAAAATTGCGTTTTGATAATGAACGAAGTATGATGAGCGACCTGCCCATTCATTCTCGAAGACCTTTATTTAAAATTTTAGCAAAGTACACCGATGGGGCCGTACGATATCGTGACCGGAATTGGCATACCTTTACCCTTCAAAAGGAGGATTTTGAAACACCTTATTTTCTAAAAAATGAATTATGAATACTATAAATAAAAAGTCTGGTTTTCTGTGGGAAGAATTTACATGGCCCGAGATTGAAGAATATTTGAAAACTGTTGATACGGTTATTTTGCCTTGTGGGGCAATAGAACAACACGGACCTCATTTACCGGTTGATGTTGATTATTATGATGCCAAATATATGGCGTATAAAGTGGCCGAGGCCTGTAAGGACCCAAAACCCCTAGTATTGCCCACCATACCTTTCGGGGTCTCTTTTCATCATGATGATTTTAAGGGTACTTTAAGTGTTTCCAATGACGCACTGTCTAAATTCGTCTATGATTTGGGCATGAGTTTGGCCAAAAATGGGGTTAAGAAAATCATTATCCTTAATGGACACGGAGATAATGCGCCAACATTGAGTTATGCGGCCCAAATGATAACAAGGGACACCAATATTTTCGTTTGTGTCGATACTGGGGAAACCAGTGATTCTGTTTTATTTAAACTTATTGATACACCTAATGACATTCATGCGGGAGAGCTGGAAACTAGCACTACTATGGCTATTCGCCCCGATATGGTACAGATGGATAAGGCGGTGGATGCGACCTTGAAATTTGGCAGTTCTTATTTGGATTTTGACAATGACCTTAGCGTAAGCTGGTATGTGCATACCCATAAGATATCGGAAAGTGGCGTTATGGGGGATGCTACCAAGGGCACTGCGGAAAAGGGAGAGAAAATATGGGAGTTAATGATTCATCATATGGTACGTTTTGTTGAATCGATAAAGAATACCCCTTTAAAAGACCTGTATCAAAAACGATATTAATGCGGATCACAGCAGTTTCTTACGAGCGTATGGATTTTAAACTATCCGTACCCTATACTATTGCCTACGAAACCATTTCAAGTACAACCAATTTTATTCTAAAATTGGAGACCGATGGCAAATATGTAGGTTATGGTTGTGCTGCCCCTGATAGGGTAGTGACTGGGGAAAATCCTGAGGAAGTGGCACATGCGATCAATACCCTGATCATACCCTACCTGGTTGGTAAGGATCCTTTTACTTATGCCTTGATTCTGACAGAATTAAAGGAGTTATTGGGAATGCGTTCATCTGCATTGGCCATGGTCGATCTGGCCTTATATGATCTGATTTCCAAGAAAGCGGAAGTCCCATTGTATCAGTTTTTAGGAGGATTCAGAAATAGTATTCCCACCAGTATTACCGTTGGTATTTTGACCGTTGACGATACCGTGAAACATGCTCAGGAGTACGTAAAACAGGGTTTTTCTATTCTAAAGGTGAAAGGGGGGGATAATCTGCAAGATGACGTGGAAAAAATGATCAAGCTCCATGAAAAATTCCCGGAAGTTAAATGGCGTTTTGATGGTAACCAAGGATATTCCGTAAAAGAGTCCATAGCTTTCGTGCGAGCCACTAGCCATATCGGCATCGAAATATTCGAACAACCTACGAAGATCGAGGCCGAGGAACGTTTGGGCTTGGTTACTGACCAGGTAGATATTCCTGTAATGGCCGATGAAAGCCTAAAAACCCTGACCGATGCATTTCGTTTGGCACAGAACGAACGGGTTGATATGGTAAACATCAAACTTCAAAAAGTAGGGGGTATTATGGCCGGTATGCATATTAATTCGGTAGCCAAAGCGGCAAATTTGGAAGCTATGGTGGGCTGCATCGATGAATGTGGTTTGGGCATTGCGGCAGGGTTGCATTTTGCGTTGTCCAGACCCAATATCCAATATGCAGATCTCGATGGTCATCTTGAACTAGTGGCAGACCCGTATACGGATATTTTTCGTCTAGAGAAAGGCATATTGTATCCTAAAGAAAATTATGGATTGGGTTATGCCGAATAGGGCTAATTTTTACCAACACATTTTTTTATGAGGTTGTATTCCGGTGGCCTAGTGCTTTTATTTATGATTCCTATTTATCAGGCTGTACATAATAATCGATGGAATTCAACGAATGGTTGGCCTCTATAAATTCGAGGATCCTGTCCATGTTTTTACCAAAGAAGGTCAAGGTACGAAGCTGTTTGTTTTTGCCAATGACACTTGAGATGGTTTCATCCCGATTACCAAATTTATAACCACTTTTTTTAATCCATAAAGTATTTAACAGATGTTGCATGACCACATTGCCCAATTGATCGATAGAAATCGCGATTTGCAATAGAAACTCCCCGATTCCTGAAAAACCTTTTGTGAACAGATTATGGAAAACGCCATAAATGAAACCCAAAGGCGTGGTAAAGACCACTAGGACAATTGAAATAAGGAACAATAAAAGTCCAATGAACGGACTTACTTTTTGGTTAGGGGCAAAGGCTTTTTTTTCTTGTATCATACTATCTAAGGAACGTATTTAAAGCGGCCAATATTGCTTTTTTCAAGTTTATAGAGGTCCCAAACCTTGCTTCCGCCCCCTTTTTCCAACTTTTGGGCGATGATACAGCGCTCACCATCGGTGCGAAGATTTATGGAACCATAAACCGTAACATTCCGTTCTTTAAGTTTATCGTTCTTTTCCTGAATTTTGTTAATGAGGTTCAGTCTTTTGGCAGGGGAGGTGGTAGTTGCTAAACGTATTTCCAATTCCTTGATTTCATTAAGTGTCTTATTTTCATTTTCCCGGTGCGATCTCGCCAGTTCCGTACTAAAGATCAAAGGTCTATCGCCCCGCCCGTTTAACCCAATGGCCCCCAAAGTGTCAGGTCTGGGATGGGAATGTTGTTCTTCGTCCCCACTAGAGATTACGGTCGCCACAGAATTCAGGCATCTTAAGAACAGACTTGTAAAATCCGCACTTCCATGATGACAGGCTTTGGAGACGTCAGCCTCGAATATGTTACGGGCACCTTCAATAAACTCATTTTCCTCTGTACCGGAATTGAAATCCAATGTTTGCCCTGTATGTTTTTTCATTAAAAACTCCTCGGCTTTGATATTGAGGTCCCCACCTAGGAGTATGTTAATGTCTTTATAGTTGAGTTTAAAGACAATGGAATGTCCGTTTTTTGTCTTGCCTTTACCCCCTAAAGAACGTAACGCCTTCTTATTGTTTACAGTTTCACTGATCGGACCTAGGATTTGTATGTTGAGGGGTTTGTTTTGTTCAAAGCCATCAAGATATTTATCAGCTTCACTGATCATTTTAATCTCCCCATTTATTTTGTTGTTATCAAGCATGCGCTTTAAAAGCTTGGCATATTTCTTATCCCAATGGGAATTGCCTGAGGGGTGTTTCCAATTGGGTTCATGGGCCAGATAGTCGGTCACCTTTTGTTTGCTGTCGAAAAGTTCGGTATAGTATGTCCGGTTTGTTTTTATTGATTCCCCAAAATACGATGGTTTTATATTATCTTGATACTCTAACAATCCATTATGCAAGAATTCATTGAAAAATACATTGGGTTCGCCCGCCAAATAATGATACCCTCCATAATGATCTTGATCGGGATGACTTGCAACGGCATATTTAAATGTCCATTGGGTTTTGAATTCGTTGTACCTCCATTTTAAGTAACGCCACATATTATCCCCAAGCCCCGCATCGACAATGATATGTTCATCATCAGGGGTAACGATTAGGGCACCATCGCCTTGTCCCACATCCAAAAAGACAATCTCAAGCACACGTTCATCGAGAAGGGCATCTTTATGCATCCAACCGTTTTCTCCCCGTACTCTAACATAAATATAGTCCCCATCGGTTTTTTTGGGCTTAAGGACACCCACCCAATCGCCAAAGATAATTTGGTGTATTTTCTTATTTCCCTTACTTCCATTTACATCTTTAAAGAGGTATGCGAAAGGATAGTTGGCATATTTATATCCAATATATTCGAATTGAGGCATAGCGTAAGGTGTTTACCTAAAGTTATTAAATGTTCGGGTGGGTAGGGCCTTTTTTGTAAGAATCCCCCTTAATATTGTACGCTTGGTATTTTTTTGGCAATTTTTGGTCTATTAAGGATTATCAATGGATTTTAAACCGTTGATTTACTTCGAGGGTGCATTTTACAGAATTGTAATTCACCGTTATAGGGATTATGGCTCATATTGTTCATCGAATGCTTCCCGTTAAAAGCGTAATAATCGTAATTTTATTATTGAATTAATGATACACTGAATATCAATGTAAAATTGAATAATATCCTTGTGTAAATAATGTATGTATCATGAAGATAGCTACTGGGTTGGAGGTGCTGATAAATGATTCAAGGCTTCAAAAAGAATTCAAGGGAAATGTGGCCTTACTTTGTCATAATGCTTCCATCGATGCCCATTTCAAGCATGCAGCATTAAGTTTTAAAACGATTTTTGGCCCTAGGTTTGTTAAGCTATTTGGTCCACAGCATGGATTTTCTACCGACGCACAGGACAATATGATCGAAACAGCGCACGTTGAGCATCCTTTTTTTAAGATTCCGGTGTATTCCCTCTATTCTGAAACCCGTGTCCCAACTGATGAAATGCTTGTGGGTATTGATCATATTTTCATAGACCTTCAAGATGTAGGATGTCGTATGTATACGTACATCTATACCTTGACCTTGTTACTGGAAAAGTGCAGCGAAAAGGATATCGAGGTTATCGTTCTGGATCGTCCAAATCCATTGAACGGGATTACTTTGGAAGGCAATATTCTGGACCCCAAATTCGCCTCCTTTATCGGTCGCCATCCCATTCCGGTCCGCCATGGGATGACCATAGGCGAAATAGGATTGTTTCACCAAAAGTATTGGGCAGAAAAAAGGATTGAATATAGGGTGATAAAAATGTTGGGTTGGGAGCGTGGTATGTTCTTTGAGGACACCCAATTGCCATGGCTATTGCCCTCTCCAAATTTGGCAAGGTCAGAAAGCGCCTTGACCTTTCCAGCAACGGTTTTATTTGAAGGGACACACCTAAGCGAAGGAAGGGGAACGACACAATCCTTGGAAATTGTCGGTCATCCAAAAATTGAGCCCTATTCTATGTTTGAGGGACATTTGAAACAAGCTTTAAAGAAAGCAAGGTTGCAAGGAGTAGCCTTAAGGCCTATGACTTTTATGCCCACATTTCAGAAACAGGCCGGAAAGGTTTGTGGGGGTTTTCAAATTCATGTAACCGATAAAAAAGTTTATCAACCATGGCGAGTAGGTCAATGGCTTTTAAGGGAATTGTATCATCTTATGGATAACGATTTTCATTGGTTAGACCCACCCTACGAATATGACTATATTAACCTACCTATAGACATCATTAACGGAACGGATCGATTGAGGCATTGGGTTGAAAACAATGAAAGTATTGAAATGCTCCGGTCTTTTGAGGATTTCAAAGAATATCGTCAAATGCTAGAAAGCATTAAGATTTATGAAGAATAAGGTATATGATTGTTCGTTTGGAAGGTGATCGGGTACTTGTTATTAAGGGGATAAATAAAAAAGGCCGACAACGTTGGCCCTATGGCTTTTAGTTTATACCGCTTTTTGTACAACTTCGAATACCTTGCTTCCATCACATTTCAAGGTTTTGGACGGATACTTTAAAATCAAGGCATAATCATGTGTGGCCATTAGTATAGTCCTTCCGGATTTATTGATTTCCTGTAGCACTTTCATAACCTCTACACTGGTCTGTGGGTCCAGATTACCAGTAGGCTCATCGGCCAAAATGAGTTCAGGGTCATTTAAAAGGGCTCTGGCTATAGCAATCCTTTGTTGCTCCCCACCTGAAAGTTCATGCGGAAATTTAAATCCTTTGGTTTTCATCCCTACCTTGTCCAGTACCTCTTCAATTTGTTTACTCATTTTAGTCTGGTCCTTCCAACCCGTAGCCTTGAGCACAAATTGGAGGTTATTGTTGATACTGCGGTCGGGCAATAATTTAAAATCCTGAAAGACGATGCCCAGTTTACGTCGCAAATACGGTATGTCTTTTTCTTTAAGTGTTTTAAGGTCAAAGCCTACTATCTTGCCTTCACCATGCCGTAAGGGTAAATCTCCATATAGGGTTTTCATAAAGCTACTTTTACCACTGCCGGTCTTACCGATCAGGTAAACGAACTCCCCCTTTTTTATGTCTAAACTTACTTCATTCAATACCATGTTTTCCTTTTGAAAAACACCGACATCCTTTAATTCTAAAATAGATTCTGACATATTCTTAATGTTGATATAAAAGTAATAAGTTCTAAATGAATACAAAGGTAGCCCACTTAAATTATTTTACTTTGTTCTTGTTACATTTTTACGTAACGAATATACTTAGGAATAATATTTGCCGTTATTGTTTTTAACTACGAAAGTAGCGCTTTCAGGTTATGTCCGTCTTGGCGGGATTTCTTGAAGGTAATTTTAAATACGAGTACGGAATTTTTATAAATAGTTAGAACACTATGCTGAAAAGAATCACCGTTTTTATTCCCATTTTTGCGGGAATACTTTGGATTGGGACGGCCCAGGAAACCAAAATCTATACCCACGATCAGAAAGACTACCAAGATGCCTTGGCATTGTTTAATAACGAACAATACCAAGCCGCACAGACTATTTTCGAAAAGGTCAAATTAACGACCAAAGATTATGAGACAGCCGCCAATAGTGCCTACTATGCGGCCAATGCCGCGGTGAGATTGAACCAATTGGGGGCTGATCGCCTTATGGAGGATTTTGTTGAAAAATATCCAACATCTACCAAACGTAACTCCGCCTATTCCGATGTGGCGGATTATTATTTCGAAACGGGAAAATATCCATACGCCTTGAAATGGTACAATAAGGTGGATCAAAGTGCCATGTCAAGAAAAGAGATGGACAAGTTTAATTTCAATTATGGCTATTCGTTGTTTTCCTCCGGCAAGGGCAAAGAGGCCGAAAAATATTTAGGAAAGGTAGTCAATTCACCGGTCTATGGTTCCCAAGCCAAGTACTACTTAGGGTATATTGCCTACCAACAAGACGACTATGAAGGAGCCAACGAACGCTTTGACCAGATTACCGACCCGGAATTGTTGGATGAAAAACTATCGTATTATCAGGCCGACATGAATTTTAAACTTGGGAAGTTCGAAGAAGCCATCGCCTTGGCCAAAAAGCAATTGCCCAAATCCGATAGGAATGAGGTTTCCGAATTGAACAAGATCATTGGGGAGAGCTATTTCAATCTTGGTCAATATGCGAATGCCATACCATATTTAGAGGCTTACAAGGGTAAAAACGGTAAATGGAGCAATACGGATTATTATCTATTAGGGTATTGCTTTTATAAACAAGGGGATTATGCCAACGCCATTCAACAATTCAATAAGATTATTGGGGGTACGAATAGTGTCTCCCAAAATGCCTATTATCACTTGGCCGAATGCTATTTGAATTTGGGCAAGAAGCAGGAAGCCTTGAATGCCTTTCGCAATGCTTCGCAAATGGATTTCTCTCCTGAGATCCAAAAGGATGCCTATTTGAATTATGCCCGATTGAGCTATGAGATAGGGAATGCGTATGAACCGGTTCCCCAGGTTATATCAAGTTACTTGGATAAATATCCCAATGATAGCAATGCACAGGAAATGCAAGGCTTATTGGTTGATTCCTATATCACATCAAAGAATTTTGAGGGAGCCATGGCATTACTCGAAAAGAATCGCAGTTATGCCAGTAAAGCCACTTATCAAAAAGTAGCATTTTACCGGGGTATAGAATTGTTTATCGATGGCGATTATTCCAGGGCCCATGAAAACTTAGCAAAGTCGCTGTCGAATGCCGAAGATGCACTTTTTAGGGCCCGGGCGAATTACTGGAACGCAGAGGCCTTATATATGTTGAACCGGTTCGAGGAGGCACTGGCCAATTTTACTGATTTTAAACGGAATTCAAGTGCAAGGGGCACTAGTGAATTTAACGATGTGGATTATAATTTGGGGTATGCTTATTTTAAATTAAGGCAGTATGGCAATGCCATCAGTAGCTTTGATAGTTTCACTAAATCTGGAACCACAGATCAAGATAAACTGAATGATGCTTATTTGCGTTTGGGCGATAGCTACTTTGTAACCAGCAAATATTGGCCTGCCATTGAAACTTATAATAAAGCTCTGGCCTTATCTGGCCCTGAAAAAGATTATGCCGCCTTTCAAAAGGCCTTAAGCTACGGGTTCGTGGGTAAAAGTGATTCAAAGATCGAGGAGCTGGACAAATTCGTCTCCAGATATCCACAATCTACCTTAAAGGATGATGCCCTTTTTGAATTGGGTAATTCCTATATCACTGCAGGCCAGGAAAACAAGGGATTGATAACCTATGATCGCCTTATCGAAGGATATAGGGGAAGTTCATTGGTGCCCCAAGCCATGATGCGACAAGGTTTGGTACATTACAATGCCAATAGAAATGAAAAAGCGCTGGAGAAATTCAAGACCGTGGTCAGGGATTTTCCAAATACCCAGGAAGCCGTTCAAGCAGTGGCGACGGCTAAATTGGTATATGTTGATTTAGGCCGTGTAAACGAATATGCCGAATGGGTCCGTGATTTGGACTTTGTTGAGGTCACTGACACTGAATTGGACAATGCCAGTTTTGAATCGGCCGACAAGCAGAATCTCGAAGGTAATACCAACGCCGCCATCAAGGGCTATGAGAGTTACCTAAAACAATTCCCCAATGGGATGCATGCTGCTAAGTCCAATTTTCATTTGGCACAGTTATACTTTGCCAAAAACCAAAAAGATAAGGCTTTGCCCTATTTTAAGTATGTGGCCGATCTTGGAGCGAGCGAATTTGCAGAACAAGCTTTGACAAGGGTTTGTGAGATTTATATCGGAAATAACGATTACGGTACGGCATTACCGTATTTGGAACGCTTGGAGAAACAGGGTGATATACAACAGAACAGGACTTTTGCCCAATCCAATTTGATGAAAGGGTTTTATGAACAGCGGAATTACGGGCAAACCATAGCCTATGCGGAAAAAGTACTGGCAACACCCACCATTGACAATCGAATAAAAAGTGATGCCCAAATAATGATTGCCCGTTCGGCCATACAGACCAATAATATGGATAGGGCAGAAGCAGCTTATGCAGAGGTCTTGAAAATCGCTACCGGTGAAACCGCCGCAGAAGCGCTTTATTACGACGCGTATTTTAAGAACCAGGCGGGGCAAAATGAGGCATCGAATACCTCGGTACAAAAATTGGCCAAGGACTATTCAAGTTATAAGGAATGGGGCGGAAAAGGATTGATACTAATGGCCAAGAACTTTTATGCCTTGAACGATTCGTATCAAGCGACCTATATCCTCGAAAGTGTCAGTACCAATTTTAGCCAATACCCGGAGATTGTAGCCGAGGCAAAAGGCGAATTGGCCATCATTAGGGCCAAGGAGGCCCAACGTAATTCATCTGTTAATCCTGACGGAAATTAATATTCCGATAAAGAACACATTATGTCGAAGCATGTATACCTTCTATTTGTCATTTTTGGACTTTCACAGCTAGTTGTGGCCCAGGATGAGAAAGATAATATCGGAACCGAAACGGTAACCGTGACCAAAGCCTATTCGCCAACGATTTCGGATGCCTTTAAGATCAAGTCGATGCCAAACTTGAATGATTCTATCGTTCTTCAAAAAAAGAAAATCGAATACAATATCTTCTCGGTTCCTGTAGCTTCTACCTTTTCACCGGCCAAGGGTAAGGCATCAACCGTTAAAAAATTACCTCCCCCTGAATTGTACAACTCTTATGCTTCAGGAGGTTTAGGAAATCCGGGAAATGCAATGGCCAAGTTTTATACAAGTAGGGCGATCAATAGGGATGAGCGGTTGGATTTAGGTTTGAACCATAACTCTTCAAGAGCGGATATTGATGGGGTTGATTTAGAAAGCAAATATGCGAATACCACGGTAGATGCCTCCTATTCCAAAAGGGATAGTGACATGAATTGGGGAGCCGATATTGGGTTGCAACATCAACTGTACAATTGGTATGGCCTTCCTGAAGGAGCTTATGATCTGGCAACGATAAACACTATAGATGAGCGGCAGAATTATTTTATGGGCGAAATAGGGGCCCATATAAATGTTGAGGATGCCTATTTTAAGAATGCCAATATTACCTATAGACGATTTTGGGACGCTGTCGAATCGGGAGAAAATAGGGCAATATTCAAAACAGGATTCGAATTTCCCTTGGAAGAGGAATTTTTTGGGATCAATATCCACTTGGATTATGTAGGGGGCAGTTTTGCCAATGCCGACGTGAACAGTCCCACCAATGATGAGGGGATCGACTATAGCAATTTCCAGGTAGGGATCAACCCCACACTGCGCATGCTTAGGGATGACCTTACACTGGATTTGGGTGTGAACATTGTGTATGGGATGGATATGGAAAACAGTGAGAATAATTTTTACGTCTATCCTGCGGTGGCTGCATCCTATCGATTGTTGGATGAAACGGTCATCGCCTACGCTGGGGTGCAAGGGGAATTAAGGCAAAATTCGTTCTATGGATTTGTAGAAGAGAACCCGTATGTTTCCCCGACTTTGAATATTCAGCCTACAGATTCCCAATATGATGCCTATATAGGCCTAAAAGGACAATTGTTGCCCAACTTAAGTTATAATATCAAAGGGTCGTATACTGCGGAGAATAGAAGGCCATTGTTCAATCTTAACCCTCAAAATGATTTCAGGAACGATGAGAAAGGGTATTATTACGGGAACTCTTTCGAGGTGTTCTATGATGATATAAAAACATTGGGATTGTTTGGCGAATTGAACGTCGATATCAATCGCAATTTTACCTTGGGTGTGAATGCTGAGGTCTATGATTATGATACAGAGACCAATAACCCTGCTTGGAACCTGCCCAACCTGAAGGGATCCCTATTCATGGATTACCAGATCGACGAACAATGGTATATGGGTGTTAACCTCTTCTATATAGGTGAACGAGAGGATTTTTCGACTTCGGTAATACAGGATCCAACCCCTGGGGTTACCGATGCAACCTTGATTACTTTGGATAGTTATTTTGACGCCAATGCCCATGTAGGGTACCGGGTAAACGATCAATTGTCCATTTTCTTAAAAGGTGCGAATTTATCCAATAATAACTATCAAAAATGGGCCAACTTTCCCGTTCAGGGCATTCAGTTGCTGGGAGGAGCCACCTATAAGTTCGATTTTTAAGGATGAAGGGTTCAGGATTTTAGGGCATGACTATACAGGATAATCACCATTATTTCAGAAACGCCAATGTAGATTCTGAAAACAAAATGGTTAAATTGGCAATGGCAGATGGACTTATAATACTGCGGAAATTACTACATTAGAGTAATCCTAAGCATCTTGTATTATCTTGAATACCCCGCAAAAACATATCATTTTAATGGCGTGTCTATTAGGCGTCACCACCGTTATGTCCCAAAATCTCATTCAGAATCCGAGCTTTGAGGTCTTTGTCGACTGCCCCAAAAAATTAGGGAATTTTAATGATGATGTAGAAAGTTGGTCATCACCTACCCGGGGTTCAACAGATTATTTCAATGGGTGTAGCACCGCAATGGGAACCCCTGAAAATTTTAATGGGTCACAACCTGCGGATTTTGGGGTGGGCTATGCCGGTCTATATCTATATGCCCCAAATGACTATCGCGAATATATCCAGGCAGAATTATCCCAACCCTTGGAAAAAGGGAAAAAGTATAGGATTTCATTTTATGTGAGCCTTGCGGAACGTTCGGATTTTGCGATAAAGGAATTTGGACTTCTTTTTTCAAATAACAAATTGGATGTCTCCATTCGGAAGGAGCTTTCAAAAATGCATTTGTATAAAGACACCGAAAATGAATACCATTATATGGAAATAGGGTATTCTAATTTTTTTGATGACACTAAGGATTGGATTTTGGTCGATTCACAATTCGAGGCCAAGGGTACTGAACGGTTTCTTATTTTCGGCAATTTTAAAAACAATAGAAGTACCAGATTGTTCAAGACCAAACGAAATGCCAAACAAGGGGCGTACTACTATATCGATATGGTATTATTGGAATCGGCAGAACCAACTGATTTTGTTCAAAAACCAAAGATCGATGCCAATACGTTGGCCGAAGGGAAAATAGTATTGGATAAAAACCATGTTTTTAAGAATGTATTTTTCGATTTTGATCGATTCGATATTTTAGAAGATGCTAAGGAAGAAATACAGCATGTTTATTCAGTATTAAAGCGTGATTCCACCCTCACCATAGAAATTGAAGGCCATACCGATTCCGTAGGGTCCGACGACTATAATCTAACCTTATCAAAATCAAGGGCCAAGGCCGTTGCTGATTATCTGGGCGTATTGGGTCTACCGAAAGAACGGATTTTTTGGCAGGGCCATGGAGGTTCCCAACCTATCACAAGTAATGCCTCCGAAGACGGCAGAAAGCAGAATAGACGGGTAGAGTTCGTGATTTCAAAAACCATTTTCAAATCCAACAAGTAGGCAATACGATCACAGGTGCTAATAATCCGAATAATCCGTAGGATATAAGAAAATTTTATCTATATGGGAAACATTGTTCTGGTATTTGGGCATGGTTGAGAGTTCTTTCCATTTGGGTGCATCCCCAAATTTCTTCCAATGCGCATCCCTACTTTCCTGGTCGGTAAACGTGGTCATGTACATTAAATTGGGCATTTTGTCCCCAGAAATAACTTCACCATAAAAAACAGCATTGAACCCCAAATCATCAAAAAGAGCGACTTCGCCCCCGGCATTGAACATATCCACTTTGTTTTTGAATATGGCTTCGGTAGGAGATTCATAACTCCTTAATTCGTAGATTCGCTTTTCTCTCGGACCTTGTACTTTCGTAGGCCTCATATTTGGCATATCCTCAAAAGCCGTCATTAGTACTGTATTCACACGTTTATAAGGGGGGTGGTCATAAGAAGCTTGAATATAGTCTTTCCCAGCTTGCTTATATATTTTATCATCGGCCAATCTACTTTCAACACTTTGGAGTATATCGAAAGAAGAAAACGGGATTAAAACATAAATTTTGTCGGATAACGTATAAGGATGGGGATGAATTTTGAAAACACCAACATTTTGTATGCCCATTCTTTTCAATGCTGGTAAATACGCATCCCTTAAGTAGGTATCAAGAAGATTCTCCTGACTTTCATTTTCCAAGGTGTACGTTTTTAGTTGATAAAACTCCCTTTGTTGTTTTTGGGCTTGTATGGTGGTAAAAGTTCCTAATAATAACAGAGTAATGGACAGTATCTTGAAAATGGAATGTTTTTTCATTTTTAGGGTAGAATGTTGCTCCTTCAAAATTACTCAAGTTTAACAATATTTCCTATTTTGCACCAAAGGACATACTATATTTTTCCTGATAAAGTTGCAATACCCCTACGTGTAAATATGTACTTTAGCTTTTTTCGTAAAATGTATGTCCAGTTCTAATCGGTATTCAATTATAAATCCTTCCAAAAGTCCATTTTTTTATGGCTATGTCATTCTTGTCTTAGGTACTTTGGGCATTTATTTCAGCATTCCTGGACAAACTATTGGGGTGTCTTTGTTTACAGATCCCGTAAAAGATGCATTGGGATTATCAAGGAATCAGTTTAGCAATGCTTATATGATCGGCACGATAATCAGTTCTATGTTCATCGGCAGGGCTGGCATTTGGTTTGATAGATACGGTGCGCGATATACTGCATTCTTTGCTGCCCTTACCTTAGCGATGGCCTTGTTTCTGTGTTCATGGTCTTTGGAAATGACCTACTTTGTAAAAAACATGTTGCGTTTGGATTCTTGGATGGTGCCCTTTACCATCATGACACTACTCTTCTTTTTGTTACGTTTTTCCGGACAAGGAGTTTTAACAATGGCCTCGAGGAATATGATCATGATCTGGTTCGATAGAAATAGGGGCAAGGTAAATGCTGTTAGTAGTATTGCCATTTCCTTTGGTTTTTCATCATCACCTCTATGGATCAACTTTTTGATCGAAGAGTACAGATGGGAAGGGGCATGGCGTCTTTTGGCCATAGGCCTTTTGGTATTTAGCCTACTCATCTTTCAGTTTTATAAGAATAAGCCTGAAGAACATGGTCTTATACCTGATGGTGCTGCTGATCCGATTGAAATAAAGAAGGATGTTCGCGTCGAAAAAAAACAATATACTTTAAAAGAGGCAAAAGGTACACGTGCTTTTTGGATGTATGGATTAATGTTGGCCTTCAATAGTTTTTTTATTACAGGCCTCACGTTTCATGTAGTCTCTATTTTTGCCAGTGAAGGTTACCCGAAATCGGACGCCATCTCCATTTTTTTGCCCGGTTCGGTAGTCGCGGTGGCTATTTCGACCATTTTTAATTATCTGAGCGACTATCTATCGCTAAAATTGTATTTATTTCTAATGATTTTTGGAGGGATGCTTGCATCCATCGGTTTTCTGATGCTGGCCTATCCTTTTGGTATTCCTTTGCTGATTGCCGGTTTCGGAATTATGGGTGGTTTTTTTGCGGTACTCAATGCTATTGCGTGGCCTCGATTTTATGGTCGTAATCACCTCGGGGCAATAACTGGCAAAGTAATGGGCTTGATCGTTTTGGCCAGTGCCTTGGCGCCTTCCATATTCAGTTTATGTTACGCTACCTTTGATTCGTACAGAGTGGTAGGGTATATAGGGACGGCCTTTTTGTCTTTCGTATTGATGGGCTCATTAAAAGCGAATAGTCCTCAATAGGTTCCTTGATTGAAACGTGATGATTCTTTTGATGGGAACTGACATAAATTATTTATTTAAAGCACTTTACAATATTAAATAGCGCCTTTTAAAAATAATGGCACTATATTTGCCGAACGATAAGTAATTAATTTAAATTTTAACAATGAGTAAAGGAACAGTAAAGTTCTTCAATAATGCCAAAGGATTTGGTTTTATAACTGAAGAAGGCGTTGACAAAGATCATTTTGTACACGTATCTGGATTAGTAGACGAAATTCGTGAAGGCGATGAAGTTGAATTTGATCTGCAAGACGGTAAAAAAGGATTAAATGCGGTAAACGTAAAAGTTATTTAATAGATACTTTTTAATTTTTTTAGATGAAAGCCCTGACCAGAAAAGTCAGGGCTTTTTTGTGGTCTTTTATCTAATTATTCTCTAAATTGCTATACTCCAATTTTAGGGTATGTTTTAACATATTTCAAGACCATCGCTGATAATCAATTGAAAAATTCATTCTTATGAGAGTATACATTTTCGCCGCATTTGTGGTAAGCCTAAGCCTTAATTTGACTCTTGGTCAAGATCGGGTTACAGGAGCTACATATGCAACACGCTCCGAAGTCCTGGCACAAAATGGAATGGTGGCTACGAGCCACCCTTTGGCAACCCAAATAGGTCTAGATATTTTGAAAAGTGGAGGGAATGCCATTGATGCTGCAATAGCCGCTAATGCAGCCTTGGGATTAATGGAACCAACGGGCAGTGGTATCGGGGGTGATCTATTCGCCATAGTTTGGGACGCCAAGACCAAGAAATTGTACGGACTTAATGCCAGTGGTAGATCACCTAAAACACTTACCCTGGAATTTTTCAAAAAAAAGGGAATGGAAAAAATACCTTCCCACGGTCCACTTCCTGTTAGTGTGCCTGGGGCAGTCGATGGATGGTTTGAATTACATAGGAAGTTTGGTTCAAAACAAATGAATGAAATATTGGCGCCGGCTATTTCCTATGCCGAAAATGGCTTTCCATTAACAGAACTGATTGCATGGTATATGCAAAGTGTTACAAGTTACCAGAAAAGGGGGTTTGCCAATATCAGTGAGACTTATTTAGACCAGAATGGCGGTAAATTGCCCGGTGAAGGGGAACTATATAAAAATCCGTATTTGGCAAATACCTATCGTAAAATAGCCAAAGGGGGTCGTGATGCCTTTTATACAGGAGAGGTCGCCAAGACCATGGCTACATTCATCCAAGAGAAAGGTGGGTTTTTATCTGAAAAAGATTTGGCAGACCATAAATCGGAATGGGTAGAACCCGTATCCATCAATTATCGGGGTTATGATGTTTGGGAGCTTCCTCCAAACGGACAAGGAATAGCTGCCCTTCAGATGCTTCAAATTTTGGAAGGTTTTGATTTTTCAAAAATTGATTTTGGTAGTACAGAGCACTTGCACCTGTTTACCGAAGCCAAAAAATTAGCTTTTGAGGATAGGGCCAAGTACTATGCCGATATGGATTTTGTAAACGTTCCGGTCACAGAATTGTTGGGAGATGACTATGCCTCAGAACGTAGAAAACGTATCACAGAAAATGCCTCATCCTATGACGCGGGTGAGATCAGTGCAGGTGAAACAGTTTATTTGACTGTGGCCGACAAGGACGGAAATATGATTTCATTGATACAGAGCAATTACCGCGGAATGGGCTCTGGAATGGTTCCGCCAAAATTGGGATTTATGCTGCAAGATCGTGGCGAACTCTTTAGTTTAAAAAGTGGTCAGGCCAATACATATGAACCTGGCAAGCGACCTTTTCATACAATTATTCCTGCTTTTATAACCAAGGATGGTCAACCTTTTGTGAGTTTTGGGGTCATGGGTGGTGATTTTCAACCACAAGGACATACCCAAATTGTAATGAATTTAGTGGATTTTGGAATGAACCTGCAAGAGGCTGGGGATGCCCCTCGCTGGGACCACGTTGGTACCTCAACCCCGACAGGTTTTCCCAAAGAGGGTACAGGGGAAATTAGACTGGAATCGGGAATTCCATATGAAACCGTCCGTGGACTTATGGATAAGAATCATAAGGTAAGCTTTGGTCGTGGTATTTATGGGGGTTATCAAGCCATACTTTGGGATAGGGAAAACAAAGTTTATCACGGTGCTTCTGAAAGCAGAAAAGATGGTCAGGCAGCTGGTTATTAAATAATAGCACTTTTATATGAAGCATTTAGAGCTTATTTCGATTTGCATAGTTTTAGTAATACATGCTACTGTCAAATCTCAAAGTATTGATACGTTACACTATGAATCGGAAAATCTCAGAATAGAAAGATTGACAGAGAGTACCTATGTACATATTTCATATCTAGAAACCGATACATGGGGAAAAGTGCCCTGTAATGGTCTGATCGTTGTCGATAATGGCGAAGCTATTGTAATTGACACCCCTACGAACGATAAGGCTTCGGACGAATTAATCGATTGGATCGAAAACAAGGAAGGTATTAAGGTGAAAGCGGTTATGGCCACCCATTTTCATGAGGATTGTTTGGGAGGCTTGGCCGAATTCCATAACGCCAGCATTCCATCGTATGCTTTGGATAAAACCATTGATCTTGCAAAAGTAAAAGCTGTTACTGTTCCCCAAAGTGGTTTTGATGGATATTTGGAACTGATGGTGGGCGATAAAAAAGTAATGAATGAATTTCTGGGGGAAGGGCATACCAAGGATAACATAATAAGTTACTTACCTAGTGAAAAAGTATTGTTCGGTGGTTGTTTGATAAAGGCTAATATGGCCAAAAAAGGAAACTTGAATGATGCCAATGAAGATGAATGGTCCAATTCCGTGGTAAGATTGAAGGATACATACCGAGATGTAAAGATTGTGGTTCCTGGTCATGGCAAAGTAGGGGGTATAGAGCTGTTGGATTATACCATTGCCTTATTCAAAGAATAACCGATACTATGCGTAACCCCAGAATAAAGATTTTAAAAGAAAAAAAATTGGCGGGGAAATACCTAAAAATGTCATTGGTCAATAATAGGACCGCTGAGCTATGGCGAAGCGTCTTACCCATGATCGATCAGATTGAAAATACGATAAATAAAGATAAAATAGCCTTGCAGATATACCCTGACATTTATTTCAATAACTATGATCCAAAACTTGAATTCGTGAAATGGGCCGCTGTTGAGGTGACCGATTTCAAGGATATCCCTACTAAATTGGATACCTTTGTCTTAGAAGGCGGTTTGTATGCCATTTTTGACTACAAAGGGTCTAGTGCCGATAGTCGAATCTTTGAATATATTTATTCGTCTTGGTTACCGAAGTCGGACTATAAATTGGATAAGCGACCTCATTTTGAGGTATTGGGCGAAAAATACAAGAACAATGATCCAGATTCCCAAGAGGAAATATGGATTCCGATACAACCAAAATAAGACAAACCAATAATTACTCGTATGAAATCGAAATTTAGAATTGCAATACCATTGAAAATTTTTATGATATGGTTTCTGGCTTATCAGAACCTTCAATCACAAGGTTTTGAAGGGTACTACCAATTTCCAGATGTGCATGGCAATACCGTCGTCTTTTCAGCAGAGGGCGATATTTATACGGTTCCCTTGACCGGAGGCTTGGCTCGTAAGTTGACTACCCATGCAGAGGAGGAACAATATCCCGCCATATCACCGGATGGAAAGACTATTGCATTTTCGGCAAGTTATGAAGGTCCAACAGAGATATATACCATGCCAATAACAGGGGGACTCCCAGTTCGCTGGACCTATGAGAGTGATTTGTCAATAACCAATGGGTGGACTTCCGATGGTAAGGTTATTTATGACACGAGGGCCTATGCCACATTGCCCGACCGTCAATTGGTTACTATAGATTTAAAGTCCAAAACCAAGGAACGAATTCCTCTGAGTCAAGCCAGTGAAGCATCATTCGATGCCTCTGGTAATACGGTTTACTTTGTTAGGCCGTCTTATCATGGAAATGTGACCAAACGATATAAAGGAGGCACAGCCCGACAAATTTGGAAATTCACCTTTGGAACTGATGAAGCCATTCAGATTACCAAGGGGTATACCGGGGAAAGCCATCATCCGATGTGGTATAACGGTAGGGTCTATTTCATTACCGATCGCGACGGTATCATGAATATCTGGTCTATCGATGAAAATGGGAATGATTTAAAACAACATACGGATCATATCGGTTTCGATGTGCGCTATGCCAATCTCAACAATGGAAGCATCGTATATCAGTTAGGGGCTGATATTTGGCACTTGAACGTTAGTGACGATTCGAAAAAAAAAATAGAAATACGACTTGCATCTGATTTAGACCAGTTACGGGAAAAATGGGTTGATAATCCGTCGGAATATATTACCTCCGTGAATCCTGATGCCAAAGGTGAACGGATAGTTATTACTGCTAGGGGTAGGGCTTTTGTAGTGCCGGTAAAGTCAGGGCGATGGGTAGAGTTCACCGATAAGAAGGATGTGCGACTTAGAGATGCCATTTTTTCCTCTGATGGTAAAAACATATACGCACTGTCTGATGAAAGTGGTGAATTCGAGTTTATACGTATGCCTAGCAATGGCATTGGCACCCAAAAACCGATCACCAATAACGGCAACGTTTTGAGGTATGCTGGTAAACCATCCCCTGATGATAAATGGTTGGCCTTTGATGATTTAAAAGGCCATTTGTACGTCTTTGAAATAGCAACCGGTACGAGTAAAAAAATATCGACGAACGAGGAAGGAATCTACTCCTTTTCATGGTCGCCTGACAGTAAATGGTTAGCTTTTACACAGGTGGCCGATAATACCATGTCACAAATCCATTTATATGATCTGGCTTCAGCTACCTCATTCCCTATAACCACCGATAGGGCAAATAGCAATTATCCGGTTTGGAGTCCGGATGGCAAGTTCATTTATTTTCTCTCAGATAGAAGTTTTACAACACTTGTAGGTAGTCCATGGGGGCCGAGACAACCTGAACCATACTTTGATGCCAGTGAGAAACTATATCATATTGCGTTAAAAAAAGGGACTAGATCCCCATTTAAACCCGATGATGAGTTAGCTCCAAGCAGCGATAAAGAAGATGAAAAGGAAAATGGTGAAAATAAGGTCATTGTACATGTTGATAAAGATGGAATAATTGGGAGAATCCAGGAAGTACCGTTAAAACCGGGAAACTATCGTGGATTGGCAATTACAAAAAAGGCTATCTATGTCATGACCCGAGAAACTGGCGTAGATGCCAAGACTCATTTAGGAGTATTGAAGATAAGCAATGAGGAAGAAAAGTTGAAAACAATGGTCGAGGATGTTAAGAGTTTTGACCTTTCCGGGGATGGTAAAAAAATGCTGGTTCGAAAGAAAAACGACTTTTATATGGTCGATGCCGGAACGGACAAGGTTGGTGATTTGAGCGATATGAAGATAAACCTTGGCGGGTGGAAGTTTGCAATTACACCCCAAGAAGATTGGAGGCAGATTTTTACGGATGCTTGGCGAATGGAACGTGATTATTTTTATGATAAGAACATGCATGGGGTTAATTGGAAGGCCATGCACGATAAGTATTTCCCTTTAACGGATCGCATTACTACAAGAAGCGAGTTGTCCGATTTAATCGGTCGGTTTGTTGGTGAGCTGGCCGCACTGCATACCAGTGTACGAGGGGGTGACCTCAGGGAAGACGACAAGAACATTCCCGTAGCGGACTTAGGGGCAAGGCTCGTGAGGGATGAATCCCTGGGTGGCTTTCGCATTGATTATATCTATAAAGCTGATCCTGATTATCCCGATGAAAAATCACCACTTGATGATCCTTTTTTAGATATTAAGGAAGGAGACATTATTACAAGTGTTAATGGTAAACCATGCTTATCTGTCTTGGATATTGGTGAATTGATTCGTAATCAAGAAGATAGACAAGTGAGGTTGCAGATAAAACGGGGAACTTCATTAAAGAATATCATTGTTAAACCTTTAGGGAGTACTTACAGTTTGAGATATCGTGATTGGGAATATTCCCGTCGTACGACAGTGGAGGAAGCAACCGAAAACAAAGTAGGTTATGTGCACCTGCAAGCCATGGGGAGTAAGGATTTGAATCAATGGTATAGGGAATTCTATCCTGTATTTGACAGACCGGGGCTCATTATAGATGTAAGGCATAATAGAGGGGGTAATATTGAAAGTTTTATTCTCGAAAAATTATTGCGTAAAGCTTGGATGTATTGGAAATCAAGATCAGGCAAACCCTATTGGAACATGCAATATGCTTTTAGAGGGCACATTGTTATTCTTGTTGATGGTAATACGGCCTCGGATGGGGAAGCATTTGCCGACGGATTTAAAAAACTAAATTTGGGTACGGCCATTGGCACACGCACTTGGGGCGGTGAAATATGGTTAAGTGGTGCAAATAGGTTGAGTGATGGGGGTATTGCTCGCGCTCCTATGATGGGTGTATATGGCCCGGACGGTGACTGGTTGATCGAGGGGCATGGTTTTGAACCCGATATCGTAGTGGATAATTTGCCACATGCTACTTTCAAAGGTAAAGACGCCCAATTGGAAGCCGCAATCGTACATTTGCAGAAATTGATTGCCCAAGATCCTAGGGAAGTGCCACAACCTCCCGCATATCCCGACAAATCATTTAATAATTAATAGTAAATAATAAGTAATGGATGTAAATATAGCAGTACTAATAGATGGCGACAATATACCCTCGGCCTATATAAAGGAAATGATGGAGGAAATAGCCAAATACGGCAATCCGACCATAAAGCGGATTTATGGCGATTGGACCAATCCACGTTTGGGTAAATGGAAGAACGTGTTGTTGGAGAATGCCATTACCCCAATCCAACAATATGGATATACGTCGGGAAAGAATGCCACAGATTCGGCCATGATAATCGATGCGATGGATATTCTATATTCTGGAAAGGTCAATGGCTTCTGTATCGTAAGCAGTGATAGTGATTTTACACGCTTGGCGACGCGACTTCGTGAAGCGGGAATGCAAGTAATAGGTATGGGCGAAAAGAAAACCCCCAATCCATTTATTGTGGCCTGCGACCGATTCATATATATTGAGATTTTAAAGGCTCAAACAGAGGAAATTCTTGGAACCAGTCCAAATAAAGATACATCCAAAAGTAATATTGATAAGGTCACCCCTAAGGATATCCGACTTATTTCTTCAACCATTGAGGATGTTGCCGATGACGACGGATGGGCCTTTTTGGGAGATGTAGGCAGCCTGCTCCAAAAAAGACATCCAAATTTTGATTCTCGTAATTATGGCTTTCAAAAATTAACGCCTTTAATCGGATCCATTTCCAATTTTGAAGTGGAGCGCAGGGAAGATTCCCGTGGGCGTAAGAAATTAATTTATGTTAAGGTGAAAGAACAAAAGTCTGCAAAACCTCAAAGAAAATAGGCATATGGTTTAATAAAATCATTAATAAGATAAGCAACCAATTATTCTATTTTCTAAATTTACAAGGTTGTAGAAAGTGTATAACATCAAACGATAAAAAATGAATCCAATATTCAAAAAAGCACAGCTTTTAATCGCCTTATTTTTCCTATTGTCCATTTCAATTTCATGGTCGAACACCGATACTGAAGGGCATAAAATCGATATCCCTTGGCCAAGTGAGGCGTTGTTGGGTGCCTATGAGTATACCGTTGAAAATGCGCCTTACGAATATAGTAAGGGGGTAATTATTATTGCCAAACTAAGTGAGACTTATACGGTAAAGGTTAAGTTGCCCAATGGTGAATTGGCAGGTGAGGACGTTCAGGTGGTCGACAATTCCATAAAATTCAATGTTTTTATTGAAGGTCAAACCGTTGCTGTTGATTTGACAGTGGATGGTGATATAATATCAGGAAAAAGTACGTCTTACGATGGTACTTTTAACATTCAAGGTAAAAGACAAGTGTTATAGGATTAGAATTAATTTGTCTTGAAGCGCATAATCCGGGGTGTCTTAGGGCTGCCACGGATTTTTTTATTCCAAAAAGGATAAATAAACACCCATTTTAATATTTCCTATTTTTGGGACTATTCACATTAAATCATACTATTTTAAAAACATGCACCCTATGAAAAAACTATTTGTGATAATCGTACTACTTCTTATGGGCTGTGGTCAAAAAAAGGAAAAAGTTGATTTAATCGTATTCAATTCAAATACGTATACGGTAGATGCGGCTTTCTCTAAAATCGAGGCCTTTGCGGTCGATGGGGGAAAGTTCTTGGCTATTGGGACTACCGATGAAATTTTGGGTAAATATACCGCTGATCAAACCCTAAATGCCGAAGGGAACACCATTACCCCTGGTCTTATCGATGCCCATTGCCATTTTTACGGGTTGGGTATGAACCAACAAGTAGTTGATTTGGTGGACACTAAAAGCTATGATGAAATTCTGATCAAAGTAAAGGAGTTCCAGGAAAACAACCCAAAGGATTTTATTCTTGGTAGGGGATGGGATCAAAACGATTGGGAGGTAAAGGAGTTTCCAACCAAGACAACACTGGACGCCTTATTTCCGGATACTCCCGTTGCCCTGAGACGTATCGATGGACATGCACTCTTGGTCAATCAAAAGGCGTTGGACCTGGCCGGTATCCAAAGGGATACCAAGATCGATGGTGGTGAAATTGTTAAGAAGGACGGAAAGTTAACCGGTGTTTTGATCGATAACCCCATGGATATGGTCTATGCGGTAATTCCTCCCGTGGGTAGGGCGGCCCAAATCGAAGCATTGAAAGATGCTGAAAAAATCTGTTTGGAAAATGGGCTCACTACCGTTAATGATGCGGGTTTGAGCCGAACGACCATTGAACTGATCGATAGTCTTCACCAAACCGGCGATTTATCCATTCGTGTGTATGCCATGGTCAGTGCCATCAAGGATGATTTGGATTATTATTTGGAGCGTGAACCTTATAAGACCGAACGCTTGAATGTGCGTTCCATAAAAGTCTATGGTGATGGGGCTTTGGGCTCGCGGGGTGCCGCCATGCGAGAACCGTATTCGGATAAACCTGGCCATTATGGGGCCATGGTTACTCCAGTGTCCGATATTGAGGCCTTGGCAGAACGTATTGCAGGGACCCAATTTCAAATGAACACCCATGCCATTGGCGATTCTGCAAATGTTGTGATTTTAAGGGCCTATCAAAAAGCTTTGGAGGGTAAGAAAAATAGACGCTGGAAAGTGGAACACGCCCAAATCATCTCACCGGAGGATTTTGATTATTTCAAAGATGGGATAATTCCTTCGGTTCAACCTACCCACGCTACTAGTGATATGTATTGGGCCGGGGACAGAATTGGGGAAGAACGCGAAAAAGGGGCCTATGCCTTTAAAACCCTATTGGAGAAAGCAGGAACTATAGCTCTGGGAACTGACTTTCCTGTAGAGAAGGTGAGTCCGTTTTTAACCTTTTATGCCGCTGTGGCGAGAAAGGATTTGGATGGTTATCCTGAAGGGGGCTATCAAACCAATAATGCATTGACAAGGGAAGAGACCTTGAAAGGCATGACTATTTGGGCCGCTTATTCGAATTTTGAGGAAGATGAAAAAGGCAGCATAGAAGTGGGGAAATTTGCCGATTTTACGATGTATGGCGATGACCTAATGGAAGTCCCTATCGAAAAAGTTCCGAAAATCGAGGTAGAACAGACCTATATAGCTGGGAAACGAGTCTATTGAACACAAAAAAACCGAAGCGAACCGCTTCGGTTTTTTTGTGGGTTATTATAATTAAATATAGCCCTTACATTATAATGGGAAGTGAAACCCTCACCGTGCCCCAACCCATTACCAAATTTGCACCGCCATCGACCTCTTCAAAGGCCATGGAGAACGCATCTAAGGACTCACTGTCTGCAGTAGTCGTGGCCTTGGCCCTTGCAACATCCGCTTTCTGGTCATAGGAATAAGCTCCCCATTGATTCAGATTACTATTTAGGATAACGGTCCATTCGCCTTCACCGGGAATCGTGAATAAGGAGTATGTGCCTGCTTTTACATCGGTGCCGCCAACATTGACATCTTTATAGAAAGTGATTTCAGGAGCTTCATTGGCACCTGTTCTCCAAACCTCACCGGCCGGAGCCAGTTCCGAAACAGAACGACCTTTTAACTGGGGGCGACTATACGTAACCCGTACGGCTTTATCTGCAACTTTATAGCTTGAAGGAAAGGCAGTAATATCCATTGGGCTTTTGTCCAATCCGCTGAACTTTTGGGCAGAAACGTAAGTGGTCCCTAATAAAGCGAGCATTAAAAAGGAAAGCGTAACTAATTTTTTCATAATAGTGTTTGTTTTTTTTCCTGAATTTATTTCAGGGTTAGTGTTTTCAAATCTAATTAGTAATCCATTTATTGGAATATAAAAAGTCGTTAAAAATATCCCAACTTACAAAATGGCTTGAAATTTCCAATATTTTTTTAATAAAATTACAATATGTAGTTAAAATGATAAGTTTGATTATAAAATATAATTAATATATGATTTTATGTTTTTTATATGATATTTTAAATTCATATTTGCCTCTAAATTGATATAAATATATTGATATGTGTGGAATTGTTTGTGCCTTTGATGTAAAGGAAAGTACGGAGGTTTTAAGACCCCAATTGTTGGAGATGTCCAAGAAAGTGAGACATAGGGGACCTGACTGGAGCGGTATTTATGCGGATGAGAAAGCTATTTTGGCCCATGAAAGACTGGCCATTGTTGATCCAGCCTCAGGGAAACAACCCTTGTTTAGCGAAGATGGTAAATTGGTCTTGGCTGCCAATGGTGAAATTTATAATCATAGGGAATTGCGTAAGCAATTTGCGGGTAAATATAAGTTTAACACCGAATCGGATTGTGAAGTGATTCTTGCTTTGTACAAGGAAAAAGGAGTTGATTTCATTGATGAGATGAACGGAATCTTTGGATTTGCCATTTATGATTCTGAAAAAGACGAGTATTTTGTTGCCCGTGACCATATGGGTATAATTCCCTTATATATGGGTTGGGACAAAAACGGCACTTTTTATGTGGCCTCTGAGCTTAAGGCATTGGAAGGCACATGTACTAAAATCGAGTTATTCCCTCCCGGGCACTATTTGCATAGTCGCGATGGGGAAGTAAAAAAATGGTATACACGGGATTGGATGGAATATGATGCCGTGAAGGAAAATGAGACCAGCATTCAAGAAATAAAAGAGGCCTTGGAGGCCGCAGTTCATAGGCAATTAATGTCCGATGTGCCTTATGGGGTTTTGCTTTCTGGTGGTTTGGATTCATCCGTGACCTCCGCAATTGCGAAAAAGTATGCGCAGAAACGTATCGAATCCGATGATGTCAGTGATGCTTGGTGGCCACAGTTGCATTCCTTCTCCGTAGGTTTGGAAGGTTCACCCGATTTGGCGGCGGCCCAAAAGGTGGCAGCCCATATAGGAACGGTACACCATGAAATAAAATTTACCATTCAAGAAGGTCTTGATGCCATCAAGGATGTGGTATATAATTTAGAAACCTATGACATTACAACGATTAGGGCTTCGACCCCTATGTATTTGATGGCCAGGGTAATCAAATCCATGGGTATAAAAATGGTCTTATCAGGTGAAGGGGCCGATGAATTATTCGGTGGGTATCTGTATTTCCACAAAGCCCCAAATGATAAGGAATTTCATGAAGAGACCGTTCGGAAGCTTGGCAAATTACATATGTACGATTGTCTAAGGGCGAACAAATCCTTGGCCGCATGGGGTATAGAAGGGCGTGTGCCATTTTTGGATAAGGAGTTTATGGATGTGGCCATGCGCATCAACCCAAAAGACAAGATGATCAATGGGGAACGTATGGAGAAATGGGTAGTTCGTAAAGCTTTCGAGGATATGTTGCCAAAAAGCGTTGCTTGGCGTCAAAAAGAACAGTTTTCTGATGGTGTCGGCTACAGTTGGATCGATACTTTAAAGGAAATTGTGAAGACAGAAGTTTCCGATGAGCAATTGGCGAATGCAAAGTTCCGTTTTCCATTGCAAACACCTACTACAAAGGAAGAGTTCTATTATCGCTCGATCTTTGAACAGCATTTTCCATCGGATGCCGCCGCAATGTGCGTGCCACAGGAGCCTTCGGTAGCTTGCAGTACAAAAATTGCATTGGAATGGGACGAGGCGTTCAAAAACATGAACGATCCCTCAGGAAGGGCAGTGGCCAATGTACATGACGATGCGTATAAAAATTAAATGTGTTTCATATAAACCATTAATCTGCGTAACCGCTGCGTAAAAGCAGGTTTGTTTTAGATCGGATAAGAATAAAAAGAAGTGTCATTGATTTGGGGCTTCTTTTTTGTTTGTTTTCTTAGGATTTAAAAAGATGGGTTTTTCAATAGTATTTCTTTCTAAAAAACCAAATAACTTCCGTCATATTTTCCACAATATTTGTTGATAACTTCATGGTATAAAACAGCCCAAAAACCCATATTGCATGGGGTATTGGTTATATTTGTAAGATTGTGAAAATTATAATGAATACAACGAATTAATTTATGAGCGAAGAACCAAAAAAAGAACAATATTCAGCCGATAGTATTCAGGCCCTGGAAGGAATGGAACATGTACGTATGCGTCCTTCAATGTATATCGGGGATATTGGTGTTCGAGGATTGCATCACTTGGTGTATGAGGTGGTTGACAACTCCATTGATGAAGCAATGGGGGGTCATTGTGATACCATTTCAGTGATTATAAACGAAGACAATTCCATAACAACTAGGGATAATGGCCGGGGAATTCCGGTTGATTTACATAAAAAAGAAGGCGTTTCCGCATTGGAAGTGGTTATGACCAAAATTGGTGCAGGCGGTAAGTTCGACAAAGATTCCTATAAAGTATCCGGTGGTTTGCATGGAGTAGGGGTTTCGGTTGTAAATGCCCTTTCCGATCGCTTAAAGGCCACGGTATTCCGGAATGGTAAAATTTGGGAGCAGGAATATGAAAGAGGAAAGTCCCTTTATCCTGTTAAAAGTGTTGGCGAAACAAGCTTAAGAGGCACGGAGATTACTTTTCACCCAGATGTTGCCATATTCACCCAGACCATTGAGTATAGTTATGAAACCTTGGCAAATAGAATGCGTGAGCTATCCTTTTTGAATAAAGGGGTTACCATAACCATTACGGATAAAAGACAGAAAGACGAAAAAGGCGAATATGTATCAGAGTCCTTCTACTCGGATGAGGGATTAAAGGAATTTGTTAGGTTTTTAGATGGCAATAGGGAGGCCTTGATTCAGAATGTTATCTCCATGGAAGGGGAAAAGAACGATATTCCTGTTGAGGTTGCTATGGTATATAATACGTCCTACACAGAGAATCTCCATTCGTATGTAAACAATATCAACACCCATGAAGGTGGGACACATTTATCTGGATTTAGAAGGGGATTGACTAGTACCTTGAAAAAATATGCGGATGCTTCAGGAATGTTGGATAAGTTAAAGTTTGAAGTTCAGGGCGATGATTTTAGGGAAGGGTTGACGGCTATAATCTCTGTGAAGGTTGCCGAACCACAATTTGAAGGGCAAACGAAAACAAAGCTTGGGAATAGGGAAGTTTCTGCAGCAGTTAGTCAAGCTGTTTCCGAAATGCTGACCAATTATTTGGAAGAACATCCCGATGATGCCAAAATTATCGTTCAAAAAGTTGTACTTGCAGCCACAGCCCGTCATGCTGCAACCAAGGCACGGGAAATGGTGCAGCGTAAAACGGTGATGAGTATAGGTGGATTACCGGGAAAATTATCCGATTGTTCTGATCAGGATCCTGCGAATTGTGAAGTGTTCCTGGTTGAGGGTGATTCGGCGGGTGGCACGGCCAAACAAGGCCGCGACAGGAATTTTCAAGCGATTCTTCCACTTCGTGGTAAAATCCTTAATGTAGAAAAGGCCATGCCGCATCGTGTGTTTGAAAATGAGGAAATCAAGAACATATACACAGCATTGGGCGTAACGATTGGAACCGAGGATGACAGTAAGGCGTTGAATCTCGAGAAATTGCGTTACCATAAAGTAGTTATCATGTGTGATGCCGATGTAGATGGGAGTCATATTGAAACACTTATTTTGACCTTCTTTTTCCGCTACATGCGCGAGTTGATAGAAGGAGGGCACGTATATATCGCTACCCCACCTTTATATCTTGTGAAAAAAGGAAACAAAAAGCGTTATGCTTGGTCTGATAAGGAGCGGGATGAGATTGCCGATAGTTTTAACGGTAGTGTAAGCATTCAGCGCTATAAAGGTCTTGGTGAAATGAACGCCGAACAATTGTGGGACACTACCATGAACCCTGAGTTTCGCACACTAAGACAGATAAATATCGAAAATGCCACCGAATCCGATAGGGTCTTCTCTATGTTGATGGGTGACGAGGTGCCTCCGAGAAGGGAGTTTATTGAGAAAAATGCCGTTTATGCGAACATTGATGCATAGAAAGTAGTACTTACACAACAAAAATCCTGACGTTTGCGTCAGGATTTTTAGTTTTAGGGAAAATTCAGACAAATGAAACGAATAGTATCCCTATTGGCAGTGGCCTGCAGTTTTCAGGCTATGGCCCAATCAAATATCAACGAAGTATTTGCGGCAGGTCTTGACGATGCCGAAAAATTCACGACCGATTATCTTGCCCCGGCATCCGAAGGATTCATGTACAGTCTCTCAAGTGGATGGTACAACACAGCAGATGCCAAACCCTTGGGTGGCTTTGAGATATCAATAATCGGAAACATGGCCGGTTTTAAGAATAAAGAGGATAAAAAGGCCTTTGAAATGAATACGGCCGATTATGAAAATCTACAATTTGTAGATGGTAGTACCTCAAAATTGGTTTCAAGTTCCTTAGGCGATATTGAAGGTGTCAGGGTTTTTGTTGAGGATGAGAATGGACTTCTAAGAGAGGAATTCGACTTACCATCAGGTTTGGCCTCGGAGAACGTAAATTTTGTGCCTTCTGGCTTTATCCAGGCTAGTGTGGGCCTTATCAAGGGGACTGAGTTGAAAGCAAGATTCTTACCTAAGATAAACACTGATGACTTTAAATTAGGCATGTATGGGTTAGGAATACAACATGAATTTACCAAACATTTGCCTGCGGATAAAGTATTGCCCATCGCTATTTCCGCTGTCATAGGATTTACCCATCTAGACGGATCTTACGATTTTACCAGTTCGAATATAGTGGCTGGGCAAGACCAAAAACTAGAGGTTGATGTAAATACTTGGGTTTTTCAGGCCGTAGTTTCTACCAAGCTTCCTGTCATTAATTTTTATGGTGGTCTAGGATATTTGACCGGGTCATCAACAACAGACGTTCTAGGGACTTACACCGTACAGTCCGGCCCGTTTCAAGAATCGTATGTGGATCCCTTTTCCATCAAGAAAAATGCAAGCGGGGTTACCGCGAATATTGGGACTAAATTGAAATTAGGATTCTTTAGATTGCATGCCGATTATGCTTTGGCCGAATTTAACACCCTCTCCGTTGGCGTTAATTTTGGTTTTAGGTAGGCCATAAAGTGAGATTATAATAATAAAAGAGCCCTGACGAAATAGTCAGGGCTCTTTGGTTTGTAATTATGATTTTGATATTATTCCCTAATAGCGAGAATATTTCCTTTTGCATCGATTAGCGTTGCCCTTTCCGGTGTATCATGCATAGTTACCTTATCATCGGGTTTATTTTCCATTCCAGGATAGCAAATGGTATACACTCCGTCGTCATCCTTCCATTTAAAATCGGTTTTGGCCACCACAACCCCATTTTCCTTAATGTGGTATCTGCCAAGGTAGGCGTCATTGAAAATCCATTCGAACCGAGTGGACACTTTTCCGGAGTCACTTGTAGTCAGGGTAGACATACTTGACCATATTCCGATTACGGGATTATTGTTTTCAGGTATTCTTGAACAGTTGCTTGCCAGTATGATTCCGACAATTGCAATGAATGAAAATAGCTTTTTCATTAGTAGGTAATTACAGATTCGGGGTTAATGATTATAGAACGAAATCCCCATATTTTGTATTGCTAAAATTCGATGAATGACATGATTTAGGGCTTATCTTCGTTGAAAGGTCATTTCCTTTAACATAAATAGGACATAGGTGATGCCCTTCCCGAAAATGAGAAAAATATAAACTGATATTTGTCATATTTTTTTGCTGACGATTCAGTACTTTTGTACCCTTAAAATTCACAACATAAAAACAAAATCATATGAAAGTTACGGTAGTAGGTGCAGGTGCTGTTGGCGCGAGTTGTGCCGAGTATATTGCAATAAAGAATTTCGCATCTGAGGTAGTCGTCTTGGATATAAAGGAAGGCTATGCAGAAGGCAAGGCAATGGACTTAATGCAAACAGCTTCTTTAAACGGATTTGACACAAAAATTACTGGAACCACCAACGATTATTCTAAAACCGCAGGAAGCGATATCGCTGTCATTACCTCTGGTATTCCAAGAAAACCTGGAATGACCCGGGAAGAATTGATCGGGATCAATGCGGGAATAGTCAAAACAGTGGCAATGAGCCTTATTAAGCATTCGCCTAAGGTAATTTTAATCGTAGTGAGCAACCCTATGGATACAATGACCTATTTGGCGCATAAAGTTACCGGACTACCAAAGAATAAGATTATAGGAATGGGTGGTGCCTTGGATAGCGCCCGTTTTAAATATCGTTTGGCTGAGGCCTTGGATGCTCCCATTTCTGATATAGATGGAATGGTAATCGGTGGGCATAGTGATACCGGAATGGTACCATTGGCATCGCATGCGACCCGTAATAGTATCAAGGTTACGGAATTTATCGGCAAGGACCGTTTAGAACAAGTAGTTGAAGACACAAAGGTTGGTGGCGCCACATTGACAAAATTATTAGGGACCAGTGCTTGGTATGCCCCAGGTGCTGCAGTTTCTTCTTTGGTCCAAGCTATCGCATGCGATCAGAAAAAAATGTTCCCTTGTTCTACCCTTTTGAACGGGGAATACGGTTTAAAGGATATCTGTATCGGTGTCCCCGTCATATTAGGAAAGAACGGTATAGAGAAAATCGTAGATATTCCTTTATCCGATGAAGAAAAAACCAAAATGCAGGAAAGCGCCAAGGGTGTTGCCAATACCAACGCGCTTTTAGAGGTATAGTACAAAGCTAAACTTTTAAATTCATGAGGCATCCTGACCAAAAAGTGAGGATGCCTCCGTTTTTTACAATAACTTATAAATATATTGCCAATTCTTAGTGTAAATCATATATTTGCAGGCTGTTGAGAAAAGCACATATAAAATATTCATAACCCATGCAAAATAAAGGACTTATAAAGCTTTTTGCCTTCTTATTCGGGCTTGTTAGTATCTACCAATTATCATATACCTTCATTACGGCTAAAATTGAAAAAGATGCCGAAGAATATGCAATCAATAAAATTTCCAGTGCTGAGGAAAATTACCTTGCCCAAAGAGAGATATTGGAAGCCAATTATTTAGATTCAATAGGAGGTAATCCAATACTTGGCTATACTTCTTATGATGATGCCAAGAAAAAGGAGTTGAACAAGGGTCTTGACCTCAAAGGGGGCATCAATGTAACCCTTCAAATATCAGTAAAGGATATATTGAAAGGATTAGCGGACAATTCCAATAGTCCGATTTTCAATAAGGCCTTAGCTGATGCGGACTTAGCTTCCAAGAATAGTGACAATACCTATGTAGAACTCTTTTTTGAAGCATTTGACAACATTAAGGGAAATACCAAATTGGCCTCTCCGGAGATTTTCGCGAATAAGGGATTGAGCGATGAGATCAATTTTCAAATGACCGATGATGAGGTTAAACCCATCATTCGTAGAAAGATAGATGAGTCTATTGTTTCGGCCTTTGAGGTGTTGCGGGAACGTATTGATGGTTTTGGGGTGACACAACCCAATATTCAACGGGAGGGTAGTTCAGGTCGTATATTGGTAGAATTGCCTGGGGCAAGGGATATTGCTAGGGCACAGGAGCTATTGTCTAGTACGGCCCAATTGGAGTTTTGGGAAACCTATGAGCAAAACAATCCTAGTTTCGGCAATTTTATCGTAGCCGCTAATGAGAAGCTTAAAACGCTAGTAAAGGTCGATGATATTGAAGAACCGGTCAAGGAAGAATCCGAGTTGGATTCCCTGCTTTCCGATGTTACCGATTCCTTGGATTTGACAAATCAAATTAATCCATTATACGATATATTACTTCCTGCTAATCCCGGTACGCATGCTATGTTCAGGGCTGCAGTAAAAGATACGGCCAAAGTTGGGGAATACCTCAGAATGCCTGAGATTCAAAGGCTACTGCCAGCGGATATCCAATTCACCAAGTTTTTATGGGAACGACCTTCTACGGATAATGTGGAAATACTTGATTTATATGCTTTAAAATCGAATAGAAATGGCGAACCAAGAATAAGCGGTGATGTTGTAAGTGATGCCCGTGATACTTATGATGAATTTGGAAAACCGGCCGTAAGTATGAGTATGAATTCCAGAGGGGCCAAGGAATGGCAGAAATTAACAAGCGATGCCAATATCAATAATACAGGAATTGCGGTGGTCCTTGACAATAAGGTTTACACGGCACCTGGTTGTTCCGTTGTTGGGGGTATTTCCGGTGGTGGAACTGAGATTACCGGTAGTTTTACCGTAGAGGAAACCAAGGATATTGCCAACGTATTGCGTGCGGGTAAACTGCCTGCAAAAGCAGAAATTATACAATCCAATGTAGTAGGGCCCTCTTTAGGGCACGAAGCTATAAATAGTGGGTTTATGTCGTTCTTGATCGCGATGGCCATTGTATTGGTCTGGATGGTCTTCTACTATGGTAAGGCGGGACTATTTGCCGATATTGCTTTACTGTTGAATATTCTTCTGATATTTGGTGTGCTGACCAGCCTAAGTGCGGTATTGACCTTGCCTGGTATTGCCGGTATCGTTTTGACCATTGGTATGTCGGTCGATGCGAACGTACTGATCTTTGAACGGATCAAGGAGGAATTGGATAGGGGAAAAGGAAAGTCACAAGCCGTTGCTGATGGTTTTGGTAATGCCCTTTCATCGATTTTAGATGCGAATATCACGACGGGATTAACCGCTTTGATCTTATTTTTGTTCGGAACCGGTCCTATAAAAGGCTTCGCTACGACTTTATTAATAGGTATCCTTACATCATTGTTCACCGCCATTTTTATCACGCGACTTTTGGTCGACTGGTATTTAAGCGGGAAAGGGAGAACCCTGGATTTCTCTACGGTTCTTACAAAGAATCTATTCAAAAACTTGAATATCGACTTCTTGAGCAAGCGAAAAATCGCTTATGTAATGTCATTTATTTTGGTGGCCATAAGCGCATTCTCTTTGTTCTTTGGTGCCGGTTTGCAACAAGGGGTCGATTTTGTCGGCGGTCGTTCGTACCAAGTTCGTTTTGAACATGAGGTAAGTCCCTCTGAGATTGCCTCGGAGTTAAATACTGTTTTCGGAAGTGGTACCAATGTAAAAACATATGGCGAGGCCAACCAAATTAAAATTACAACACCTTACAAAGTAGATGTTGAAGGCGTTGAGGTTGATGATGAAATACAGGATAAGTTGTTTACGTCTCTTCAAAAATACCTTCCAGACGGTATTTCAAAAGAGGATTTCATTATCGGTAGTGATGATAAGGCCATCGGAATAATGCAATCAGTAAAGGTCGGACCGACCATTGCGGATGATATCAAAAAGAATGCTTTCTTGGCGATTATCGGGTCACTAGCCGTAGTGTTCCTCTATATTTTATTGCGATTTAAAAAATGGCAATTTTCTTTAGGTGCCGTGGTCGCAGTTTTCCATGATGTTTTGATCGTGTTGGGTATATTTTCGATTACGGGGAAAATAATGCCCTTTAATATGGAAATTGATCAGGCCTTTATCGCTGCCATATTAACGGTAATAGGGTACTCTTTGAACGATACCGTAGTTGTTTTTGACCGAATACGTGAAACCTTAGCGGAGCGTGGTTGGCGTGGAGGTGAGAACGTCAATGCTGCGGTGAACAGTACTTTGGGTCGTACATTGAACACCTCTTTGACTACATTGGTGGTGTTGTTGGCCATATTTATTTTTGGGGGAGAATCCTTAAGAGGTTTTATGTTCGCTATGATCGTAGGTGTTGTTGTAGGTACCTACTCTTCAGTGTTCATCGCTACTCCTATCATGTTCGATACAATAAAGAAAAAGATTTCTGACGGGAAGAAGGCTAAATAATAATATATCACAAACTAACTCAATAAAAAAAGCCGCTAAAAAGCGGCTTTTTTTAGGCTGATTAGGATTTCATAAGCCAATTTTTGGCATCTTTAATGGTATTGAACATTTTACATTCGTAACCAAAATTTCGAATAAAGGTCGCCAATAACTCATAATCCCTTAGAAGTTCCTCATCAAATGCCACTCCCGCCAGCTTATAATGAGGCTTCCACCCGATTGCATTGAACTGCTCTGCAAAGACAAAGGTATTATCCAGTTTCAATCTTCTGTTTAATCTAGAGATAGCAAGAATCTTATCCAAGCCATGCTTTTCACAAGCAAGAGGTATTTTGGACCATATTCGAATACTTTCTTCCAACTCATCATCGGCATCGCGATTCCCAATAAATTCAGCTTCTAGATAATTTTCTTGGGTTTTCAATTTTAGTTCAATGGGCATACAATGAGCAGTTTTTGGATATTATAATTTCTTTAACCTACATTTTAAATATAAAGAGGTTTTATAGTAAAATCCAAAAAATAGATGGAATTGTTCCGATTTATTTAAGTTGTGTGAATAATCAATTTTTAGGCCACATGTTTTTTGGGAGATCTTGTTTCCTTGATATAATTAAATTGTTGCCTAACCTCAATATAGCAACCATCATTCGCATCTAAATCGCAAACAGTGCGTAACGTGATTTACGTTAGAACTTTCTGTTGAAAAACTAAGAATTATTCTAGGAATAACCCTTAGACCTAGATTGCATTATCGGTATGTCAGCACCTGGCATAAGACGGATAGGATAAGAATCAAGAGACCCTAAGAGCAATCAGGGTAGTACTACTTTACCTTGTGAACCATCTTCACCTACTTCGAGCCTGATTATAAATTGAGGTTGTAAAGCGGATTCCTTCCTATGGGAGACAAAAATGATGGTGGACTTGCTTTCCTGGGCCATCTTATTGACCAAAGAGACCAAGAGTTTTGCGGAATTGTCGTCAAGTCCTACGGTAGGCTCATCCAAAATCAACAACAAAGGATGTTTTATCATAGCCCTGGTAGTCATTATCAAACGCCTTTGACCTAGGGTAAGATCGTGGAAAAGGGTGTCTTTAAGATGCCACATATTTATCAGTTGCAACCATTCTTTGGCGAGCCTCAATTGGGCTTCGGTAGGCCGTACGTATAGGCCAACGGAATCTAATATCCCAGAGATCATCATATGCTCCAAGGAGTGGTACCCCGTAAATTTATCGGTCATAGTGGGTGTAAAGTAGCCGATATTTTTTTTAATGTCCCAAACACTTTCCCCACTGCCTTTTTTATACCCAAAAAGATAAAGCTCCTGCCCATAGCCTTTTGGATTCTCGCCTGTTATCATGGAAAGTATCGTGGTCTTTCCACTTCCATTGTTGCCGCTAAGTTCCCAAAACTCCCCCCTACCTATATCCCAAGTTATGTTCTTTAAAATAGGCCTGTCATTATAACTAACATTAACATTCTTAAGAGTGATCAAGGTGTCTCCATTATAGTGCATGGGCTTCAAGGGTAGGGGTATTTTGCCTAAAAAGGTATTATGGGTTTCAGTAGGTGTTAGGGCTTTTAAGCTTGGCAGCTTTTCTATGGTATTACCTATAAGTTTTGCATAATGGGTGATAAATGGTAAAAGGTCTTCCTTTCTACTTATGATTTGGATCATTACAATATCTTTTGAGATATGGCGAAGTTGTTTTCTAAATTCTTTCAGGAAGTATTGGTCCAAATTGTCAAATGGGTTATCCAAAACCAAAAAATCAGGATTGGATTGTAATAAATGGTCGAGAAGCACTTTTTTTTGTTCCCCGCTAGACATGGATTGTAAACTCTGTTGGCGATTAGCAGTTATTCCACTTTCGCCGTGTCGACTTTCCTCCTTGATAAATTCGATCAACGCTAGTTTAGAAAATAGACCCCCTTGTAATCCTTTCAACGCGGTAAAATTCAGGATGTTTCCTGACATTAATCTGTCAATAAAATCCATTGTTTTGGAATCATTATTAATGAAAACCGCCCAATGTTCACCTTTCTTCATGCCATGACATTTTTATTAAATATACGCCGAATGGAAAGCATATAAAAGTGCGAAACCTTATGGATAATGCTTTTATTTCCAAAAATCGGGAATGATCGTACTATCGACACATTTTTTGTAGTTCGGCAACTTTGTTTTTTGAGAATTATAAGGTATTTTCCATTTTCAGATTGGCGGACAAAAACGGCCTGAATATGGAAGAAAAGATGACACTTATTACGGTGGAGAAAGAAATGGGCAAGGCCTATAAAGGACTAAGGTTTTTACTAGAGTCCTTAAATGAAGTTTTGATTGAAAATGGGGAAGAGGATATCGCAAAATACATACCCTGGATCAATCATGATCAACTTCATGAAACATCTATCACCCCTAAAATCATACAATTGTATTCGCTTATATTTCAAATGGTGAATATGGTAGAAATTAATAATGCTGTCCAAAATCGCCGGTCAATGGAAGAAACTGACCTTGCTGGGGTAAATGGTCTTTGGGCCTCGAACCTAAAGGATTTGAAGGCCAAGGGGATGAGCGAAAAAGAGATCATCCCAATTTTAAAGGAAATATCCATAGAACCTGTTCTTACGGCACATCCTACAGAGGCAAAAAGAGCTACTGTTTTGGAGCATCATCGAGAACTTTATCTCCTTTTGGTAAAACTTGAGAATACCATGTATTCCCAACATGAAAAGGCAAATATTAGGAATACCATTAAACTTAGCTTGTATCGCCTATGGAAAACAGGGGAGATTTATTTGGAAAAACCGGATGTGGAATCTGAACTGCGGAACATTGTGCATTATTTGGTCAATGTATTCCCAGAGGTCATCCCTATTGTGGATCAGCGGTTAGAGCAAGCAGCCCATATTTTGGACTTGAATAAAGGGGCGATTCAGAGCAATCACGCCTATCCCAAAATCACCTTTGGAAACTGGGTAGGGGGCGATCGGGATGGTCATCCGTTGGTGACCTCAGAGGTAACCCAGAACACACTGTTGCATTTAAGACTCAATGCCTTCGTGGTTATTGGTCGAAAATTGAATGAATTGGTTCGGCGTCTTAGTTTTAGTATACCCTTGGAGAAATGCTCCAATGACTATCAAAAACGCATTGACGAAATGGTTACTGAATTGGGCGAACGCGGACACCAGGCCTTGCATCGCAATGTGGGAGAAGCTTTTCGGCAAATGATTTCTTTAATGATCGCAAAATTACCCGTTGATACAGAACGGGGACATGCGACAAAATTATCCAATATCCAGGGGGCATATATACATTCCTCCCACCTGCGAAGGGATCTGGGATTATTGCAAAAAGAATTATTGGACTATGGTGCAAAGTCTACAGCCTATGAAGAAGTAACTTCAGCCCTGCGTATTGTAGAGGTTTTCGGTTTCCATCTTGCGGCCTTGGATATACGACAGAACAGTGATTTTCACGATAAGGCCATTGGGCAGCTTTTGAAGGCGGCACATTGGGAAGAAAGTTCGTATATAGACTGGGATGAAGAAAAAAGAGCGGCTTTTTTATTAGCGGAATTACAGCATGCCAGACCTTTCGTACATGTCAAAACTCCGTTAGATAGTGAAGCGAAAGCAGTTATGGATTGTTACCGAACAATTGAGGCGCATACTGCTATCTATGGTTTCAACTGTATTGGGTCGTTTATAGTGAGTATGACGCGTTCGTTCTCTGACCTTATGACCGTTTATCTTTTGGCCAAAGAAGCCGGACTTACTTTTATGTCTGAAGAAGGTTTGGTCTCAAAGATACATGTGGTACCATTATTGGAGACCATAGAAGATTTAGAAAATGGTCCCGTTATCTTGGAGGCGTACTTTTCGAACCCAATAGTGCAAAGATCTTTAAAATATCATCAGGAACAACAAGGTCATAAGAGACCTATGCAACAGATTATGATAGGTTACAGTGATAGCAATAAGGATGGTGGGATCATGTCAAGTAACTGGCATTTGTACAAAGCCCAATATAAATTGGCCCAGTTGGGGGAAGCATACAATATCGATATACGATTCTTCCATGGTAAGGGAGGGTCTATAAGTAGAGGTTCAGGTCCCACGCATTATTTCATAAAGGCATTGCCTTATAAATCTCCCAACGGAAACATTCGATTGACCGAACAAGGGGAGACCATTGCCCAAAAATATGCCCATAAAATAAATGCCGCATTCAATCTGGAATTATTGGTAGCCAATACCCTAAGTAAAACATTATTGGATAAAAGCAAAGAGCGTAGTTATCATGAGAATGCCGATATTATTGAATGGTTGGCGGAAGAAAGTAAAAATCAGTATACCAGCCTTATAAAGTCCGATGGTTTTATAGATTATTTTAGGGCGGCCACCCCGATAGATGCGATTGAAACCAGTAAAATTGGCTCAAGACCATCCAAAAGAACCGGAGCCAATACCTTGGCGGATTTAAGGGCCATTCCATGGGTTTTTTCTTGGAGTCAAGCCAGTTATCATATGACCAGTTGGTACGGATTAGGTTCTGCGCTGAAAAAATTGAAGTCCGAACGACCAAAAGAATACCAAGAGTTGAAACAGTCTATAGAAACAGATGCTTTTTTAAGATATGTATTTACCAATGTCGATAGTAGTCTAGTTGCAACTGATGAGGAAACCATGAAACTGTATTCAGAATTGGTGCCAGACACATCATTGAAGGATTTATTCCTTTCAAAATTTTTGGACGAATTGAAATTGATGCATCAGCATATGGATGACTTATCGGGAAAACGAATAGAGGAGAGGAGAAAAGAATTGTACTTTTCCAATCATTTAAGGGCTCCATTGATGTACAGTTTACATAAGAAACAAGTGGAATTATTGCGTAGGTGGAGAATGGAAAAACCTCAAAATCCAGTCGCCGCCCAAAACACCCAAATAGAACTTATGCTTACCATCAACGCTATAGCAGGGGCCAACCGAAATACGGGTTAACGGGTTTGTTGAAATCTTGAAATGTATTTCAATTTAAATAAAGCCTTAAAAGATGTTCACCCGAAAGATATAAACCGGATTGTTTTTGTACGTCGTGGTCTTATCCAATGACATTCCATTTTTTAACGCAACCTTTTGTGATGGTAAATTGTCGATATGGATGATAGAGATCAGCGAATTAGCCAATTGGTGTTCTATGGCAAAAGACTTGCATTTTTTGGCCGCTTCAATGGCATATCCTCTTTTTCTGTAGATAGGGAGCAAAGAATAACCGATTTCCAGCTCTTGAATGCCGTCTACGGTTTGTTTCAGTAATCCGCATTGGCCAACCAATAAGCCGGTTTTTTTGTCGACAAGGGCATTCAGTCCCCCAAGGTGGTTGTCATACCGATAGAAGATATTTTTAAACCAATTATGACAGGCTTCTTTTGGATCTAATGACTCTTCAGCCCAATACTGGGTGCTAGTTGGATTTTCATGAAAAGGTAGCCAGGCATCAAAATCAGAGGGTTCTAACTTTCGATAGGACAATCTTTCGGATTCCTCACCGGTCAAAAGAAAATCCATTGCCCTATAACTTATTGAATTCGACCCTATCGCCAACTTCAAGTAACCATTTTTCCGAAAGGCCTGCCTTTATTTCCAAGGCATATTTTACTGGGACTTGTGAAGGCAGTAACTTTTCATCGAAAGGTTGGGCATTTTCCTGAAAACTTGCAATTCTTAAGTCCTCATTCAAGAAAATGATATCCAGACCGAATTCGGTATTCTTCATATGAAAAAAATGTTGCCGCACATCTGGGAATATAAACAACATTCCTTGGTTTTCGGCCATACTCTTTCTATACATCAATCCGGTTTCGGTCTCGTAATCCGAATCGGCAATTTCGATATCGAGCGTAGTAAGGACAGAATCAGTTTCTGCTTTATAAATTGTCAGTATACCTTCTTTGGTGAAAGTCACAGTTTCGGTTTTGATTGCTTTCTTTGTTTCATCCTTGCATGCCGAAAAGAATATGAAAGAACCTAGTAAAATGGATGCTTTGAGCGTATTGATTTTTATCATTACTATCTGACTTCCGATTACGACCGATTACTACTTGGCCTGAACATAAAATACAGCCCGATTAAAATAAAGGGAATGCTCAGCCATTGTCCTGTTGATAATAGACCCAAGGTTTCCTCGAATCCACCTTGACTTTTCTTGACAAATTCAACAAAGAACCGAATGGTCCAAAGCAAAACCAGGAACAACCCAAAAAGGTACCCCAATTTATTTTTCTTATCGGTTTTCCAGTACAGATAATACAAAAGGATGAAAACGAAAATATAGCAAATACCCTCATATAATTGGGTAGGATGCCTATAGGGGATTTGGGCTAAATATTCTGAAAATTGGGCATTGTGCTCAATAGCATCATAGGCCGCATTGACCGTTTTTTCCTTGGTAATGGCCAGGGCTTTTGATGGATGCATGTCATCTGAATCACGAATGAATTTTGTAGCGAAAATAAAAGATTCATCCGTCACTTTCCCATTAATCTCCGAGTTGAAAAAATTGCCCAAACGAACGCAAAAGGCCCCAATGGCAACGGGTATAACAACACGGTCTAAAACCCAAAGCAGTTTGAATTCGGGAAATTTACGGGTATAGAGGTACATGCCAATAATCACACCTATTGCCGCCCCATGGCTTGCTAGCCCTGTGAAACCGGTGAACTCGTACCCATTTATAATTCCAAATAGACTGCTGTCGGCACTCTCCCGTATCGGCAAAAGAATTTCCGCAATATGATTTTTGTAATAGGGCCAATCGTAGAATAGCACATGTCCTAACCGGGCACCTAACATGGTCGCTAAGACCGAATAAATAAATAGGGAATCGAGTTGTTCAACGGATTTTTTTTCATGGGTAAAAATACGTTTCATGATAAACCACCCAAGAGCGAAGGCAACAATCCATAGCAGATTGTAATATTTAATCTGTAGAAAACCTATTTTGAACAATGTTTCGTTAGGATTCCATATTAAGCTTAAAAAGTGCATATGTAAAATTTGAATGGCTAAGATAACTATTTAGTCCAAAGTACTTCCTATGAGAACCATGGTATTTACTACAACTTGCCCACTAGGGAACAGGATCATACCCTTTGCCACCCCATGGGTGACAACTGAAGATGCGTTTCAGCGCCAACCAACCCCCTTTAAATAATCCATGTTTTTGTAAGGCCTCTAGAGTGTAGTGAGAACAGGTAGGTGAGTACCGGCATGTTGCCGGAGTATATGGGGAAATGGCATATTGATAAAATTTCACCAAAAGCACAAAAGGGGCAATAAGAATTTTTTTTAAACTGAGTTTGGTATCCAGTCCCATAAGCCGCTGAACTTTGTTATTTTGATTGTCGTTTAGGAAACACTGAAAGTGGTGCCTTCCTTACCGTCTTTCAATTGAATGCCTAAAGCCGCCAATTGATCGCGAATCTTGTCAGAAGTAGCAAAATCCTTATTGCTACGTGCCTCATTGCGCAATTGGATCAAGAGTTCAACAACCCCCTGAAGCTTGTTCGAATCCTGGTTCCTTTCCGTTTTTTGTTCCAAGCCCAATACTTCGAATACGAAATCATTCATGGTTTGTTGAAGCAATTCCTTGTCCGTGGTGGTAATTTTCTCCTTATCTTCTTTGATGAGATTGATATGTTTTACGGCCTCGAACAGATGGGCAATGAGTATTGGGGTATTGAAATCATCATTCATGGCATCATAACATTTCTGCCGCCACTCAGAAACATTGAAATCCGAAAGCTTGTTGGTCTTCAAATCCTTAAGATTGTCAATGGCATCCATTAATCTATAAAAGCCTTTTTCAGAGGCCAAGAGTGCATCATTGCTAAGGTCTAAAATACTGGTATAATGAGCCTGCATCATAAAAAATCGTACTACGGAGGGGCTAAATGGCTTACTTAATACTTTATTATCACCCGAAAAAATCTCACCGGGTAGGATATTGTTGCCTGTGGATTTTGCCATTTTCTGTCCATTCATGGTCAGCATATTGGCATGCAACCAATAGTTCACAGGGGAATGGCCATTGCTGGCTTCTGCCTGGGCTATTTCACATTCGTGATGCGGGAATTTCAGGTCCATCCCACCACCATGAATATCAAAGGTTTCCCCAAGATATTTGGTGCTCATCGCAGTACATTCCAAATGCCATCCGGGAAAACCATCCCCCCATGGCGAAGGCCATCGCATGATGTGCTGAGGCTCGGCTTTTTTCCAAAGCGCAAAATCTTGTGGGTTTTTTTTCTCGCTTTGGGCGGCCAATTCACGGGTACTGGCAATCATGTCTTCCAACTTTCTGCCACTCAATTTCCCATAATCGTAGTCCTTATTGAACTTTTTAACATCAAAATATACAGAACCATTTACTTCATAGGCATATCCTTTCTCGAGAATTTCCTTAATGATTTCAAGTTGTTCAATGATATGTCCGGTTGCCGTTGGCTCTATACTTGGGGGTAAGAAATTGAATTGATCCAGGATATAATGAAAGTCAACGGTGTACCGCTGCACAACCTCCATGGGCTCAATTTTTTCCAATCGTGCCTTTTTTGCAATTTTATCCTCACCTTCATCGGCGTCATCTACCAAATGTCCCGCATCGGTGATATTGCGCACGTACCTAACTTTATAGCCCAAATGTCTTAGATACCTGAAAATCATATCGAACGACATAAAGGTGCGGCAGTTTCCCAAATGCACATTGCTGTATACCGTAGGACCACAAACATACATGCCCACATGACCTTCATTTATAGGTCTGAAGATTTCTTTTTTACCGGAAAGTGAATTTGTGATTTTTAAGATTTGTTCCTGGTACAATTGCATTTGAGGTGAAGACAATTAAAATTTTGTATCTAGATTCAAATATTCCAAAAATTCGATTCGAAGGGCTTCGTTTTTGAATTTGCCCCCGTACTCCGCTGTCACCGTACTACTTTCGATATCCCTAATGCCTCTGGAGTTCACACATAAGTGCTTGGCATCGATTACACATGCAACGTCATCGGTGTTCAATACTTTTTGAAGCTCTCGTACGATCTGTATATTCAAACGTTCCTGAACTTGTGGCCTCTTGGCAAAATAGTCGACAATTCGATTCATTTTTGAAAGTCCAACAACGGTCCCATTGGAGATATATGCCACATGGGCCTTACCAACTATTGGGAGTAAATGATGTTCGCAGGTGGAATATAGGGTGATGTTCTTCTCAACCAACATTTCACCGTATTTGTATTTGTTTTCAAAGGTCGAGGATTTCGGTTTTTTTTGCGGGTCCAATCCACCAAAAATCTCTTTTACAAACATTTTTGCAACCCTATTTGGAGTGCCATTTAGACTATCATCATCTAAATCGAGCCCTAAAGTGAGCATAATCTCCCGAACGTTTGCCCGAATGCGTTTGATTTTTTCATCCTCGTTCAACACAAAGGCATCATCGCGTAATGGGGTGTCCTCAGCTGAAGCAACGTGGTCATTTCCCATTTCTTCGAAGTGCTGTTCCAAAGTACTATCCATTTTCATTCAAAAAACTTTACAGAACGGCAAAGATATACATTATATGGCACTTTATGACCTAATTGCCGTAATACACAACATAAATTAGTGTTAAGGGTGATCGCAGATTATTTTTATGATTCTCAAGTTTAACCTGCCAATGAAGTATAAGGGTATTAGGTTCTTTTTAGTTTTACTGTTGGGAGTTTCCGGTGTATATGCGCAGGTAGCACCTGATTGTGGCACTGCTATTCCCATTTGTAACAATACCCCGGTAAATGGGGGAACTATGGGTTATGGTGTCGATGACTTCGATGGGGCATTAATGTCCGGTTGTTTGGAAGAAACTACAACAGGGGCCATCGAATCCAATTCGGCTTGGTATCGTTTCAGGACGGGGGCATCTGGTCAATTAGGCTTCAATATCGGATTTGATACTTCTGAAGATTGGGATTTTGCACTGTACAAAACGAGTGATTGCAACACATTGGGAGAGCCTGTTCGTTGCAATTTTTTCGATAATCAAGATCAGAATGCATTTATTGGAGTGGGGGAGGACCCGACAGGAACTACCGTTAATGTACAATATGAGGATTGGTTACAAGTAGAGCCAGGAGAGGATTATTATTTGTTGATCAATAATTTCAGCAACAGCAATTCCGGTTTTTCAATACAATTTTCAGGAAGCATTTTCATCAGCAATCCTTATGATGCTTTGGATTGTTCCATTATCAGTAACTTACTGGGGCCGCCGATTTCAGCCTGTGAAAATGATATCATTACACTTGATGCAACAACAACTGATGCAACTGCATATAACTGGTTCATGGATGGTGGGAGTGGTTTTCAACCCATTATTGGGGAAAATAACCCAACCCTTGCAGTTACAACAAATGGTGCTTACAGGGTAAACGTTACACTGCCTGATGGAAGTACCGTAATAAGTGATGTGGAAGTGGTTTATTCGGCAATGCCATTAGCAAACCCCTTGACTGATGATGCATCCTGTTCAGGAGCGACAACATATGATCTTTCACAAAAGGATACAGAGGTTTTGGGAACACAAAATCCGGCCGAATTTATCGTCAGTTATCATGCGACTTATACGGACGCCACCAATGGGACCAATGTTTTGCCCAAGGCTTTCGTTACTGGTAATGGTTCACAGACAATTTTTGTACGGTTGTCATCGATAAGCAATCCTATGTGTTTTGACGCTAGCCAGCAATTTCAATTGACCCATCTTGAATCCCCGATTATGGATTTCGATACGGAGGCTTACCTTTGCGCCGAAAACGCAAGTGTGGTGATTGGGGAGACCCTTCCACCAAATCCAAATTATACCTATTTGTGGGATTCGGGAGAAACAACCGCCAATATTGAGGTGTTCCAAGCTGGCACATATACTGTAACGGCAACCAATTCACAAGGTGGGGTAACCTGTAATGACTCAAGGACAATTAATGTTACCACATCTGTAACACCCGTAATAACCGATGTATTGATTGAGGATTTACAGGTAAAGAACACGGTTACGGTTTTGACCAATATCACTGATCACATTGAATTTCAATTGGATGGTGGGGATTTTCAATCTTCTAACGTTTTTAGCGACGTCCTCCCAGGAATACATACGATTACCATCAATGATGTGAATGGATGTGGCACAGTCACTGAGCAGATTGTGGTCGTGGGTTTCCCAAAATTCTTTACGCCAAATGGGGATAATCACAATGATTTATGGCATATAGATGGAATTTCTGAACTTGAAGCCCCTATTGTGCATATTTATGATCGTTTCGGAAAATTTTTAAAACAGCTCAATGCAAGCGATATAGGTTGGGATGGCCGTTTTAATGGCAACCCCCTACCCTCGTCTGACTATTGGTTTAAATTAAGTTATATCGATACCACGGGGCAAAGGTCAACGGCAAAATACATTAACAACCATTTCTCTCTTAAAAGATAGTCGGCCAAATTATTAGGATAGGCTTGCATTTTATCGATTAACTGCATAAAATATCGCCAAAATATAATAAAATATAAGTGGTTGAGTTATACTAGTTGTTACTGGTATAATGTTAGCCCCATTTTCTATGCGAACACTTTTTTTTGTTATAGGTTGTTTTTTCCTGTTCTTAACGGGGATAAAAGCCCAAAATTCACCCGATTGTCGAAGTGCTATTCCCGTTTGCGCCGATGGGCAACCCATTATGCCTTTTGTTGATGGAACTGGTGATATCGATGATTTTGACCCCGATGTTGTTCGGCAAAGTGGTTGCTTGGAAAAAGGAAGCGTTAGTTCTGCCAATATTGAGCACAACACCTCATGGTTCGTTTTTAGGGCTGGCACAGGGGGGCAAGTAGGTTTTGATATTGAAGCATTGCCAGTTGGTGGTGTGGGAACCCCAACAGCGGAGTGGGACTTTGCGGTTTATGGTCCTTATGACCAAACCAGTGGTCAAAACTTTTGTACTATTATAGGTGATGGTACTTCTGAACCCATACGATGTAACTATGAAGTGAACACTACCAATTTTACGGGGATTGGTGTGAATCCTGAAAATGGAGTGCCTGGGGGCCCTTTTGTAAAAGGAAGTCAGAACACCTACGATGAATGGTTGGATGTATTGCCAGGAGAGATCTACTATATATTTGTAAATAATTTTAATACGAATTTCGATGGGGATCCAGAACAATTTTCGCTGACCTTTACAGGTAGTTCGGTTGATGCCGATCAAGACAATGCCTTGGATTGTACCCTTAGGGATGAATTTTTGGGGCTGGATATCATTGCCTGCGAAGGCGACCCCGATATAGTGTTGACCGCCTTAAACTCTCCTGCAGGACCGGATATCGCCAATGTAACTTGGACCGTGGACTATGATGATGATGGAACTATTGACGATACCTTGACAGGAACGGGAACATATGGAGCTGAGTATGTGGTGACAAGCCCCAACTCAGGTCGTTATTTTGCCGAAATCACAACAGCTTCAGGAACCCCACCTACGGTGGCTGACGTCGGAGGTATTTTGATTACTTTCTATGGGATTCCTGTACTGGAACTTGGTAACGAGGTAACAATATTAGATGACTTAGCGGATAGTAATAATGTACAATTCAATGTTGTAGGTAACGGCGACTATGAATATGCCATTAATGGGGGGGATTTTCAAGATGACCCTATTTTTAATGATGTGCCTCCGGGCATTAATACAGTGATCGTTAATGACAAAAATGGTTGTGGTACCACAGAACCCTTAGAGTTTTTAGTAGTGGGCTATCCTAAGTTCTTTACGCCCAATACCGATGGGTTCCACGATTACTGGAACGTACTGGGTATTGAGACCCTTATTGATCCCGTTGTTCATATTTTTGACCGGTACGGGAAACTGATAAAACAATTGGATGCCACGACCATTGGCTGGGACGGCACCTTTAATGGAAGGCCTATGCCATCCTCGGATTATTGGTTTAAGATGGAATATTCCCGTGATGAGGAAGGGGTAGTGGTTGCAAGGTCGTTGCGAACCCATTTTACTTTAAAAAGATAATTTGGATAAAAATTATATAAAAAGACCCTTAGGTATACCATAAGGGTCTTTTTTTGTTCCTTAGAACTTTATTGCCTTAAAAATTCAATGTATAGCTTAAAGTTACATTCGTATTTGACTTGTTGATAAGGGCTGGTGTCGTAACTCCAGTATCGAACAATTGCATATTGTAATCCTGTTCGATCCTGTTCACTGCGAGATCTAATCGACTTCCCCCGAAGTTAAAACCAATTCCCCCGGAATAACCGTTTAAATCCCCAATATTGTTGCCGTCGGCGTATGGACTTTGTTCAAACCGATATCCTGCCCTTAAGCTCACTTGATCAATACGATATTCGCCTCCTAATCTAAAGGAAGATACCCCATCGAGATTATTGGCAATCTGGGAATTTACTAAGGAGAAACTAGTATCACCGGCAGGTCTTAATTCTGCCTGGGACATGTCTTGGTAGCTATAGTCAAAACTTAGAAGTCCGTCTTTGCCGAAAATCATAGCCATGCTACCAGTCCACTTAGCTGGTGTCTTAATGGTGTATTCTTCAAAAAGGTTTATTATGTCATGGTTGATAAAATTAATATCATCATCGGCCAAATCTGAATTGATGCGTTGCGAAAAATCATCGGTCAGACGATACCAGGTCGGGGATTGATAACTACCTCCCACTCTAAAATTTTCATTCACTTTCGCTATTGCCCCTAAATTCAAAGAGAACCCCGAACCTTCGGTATGTAGAAAGTTGGAAAACTCTGTCCGTTGTATCAGAGATCCTGTATCATACCCACTTTCACGGAATTCATCGAATTGATCATAGAAAATGGTGTGAAAATTCAATGAGGCTCCCAAATATAGGTTGTCTTGGTATTGGGTAGCGAAATTCACAGTGAATTTACCATTGTATCCCGAGGTCAATCGTAAGAAATCCTGATTCACAGTATTATACAAAGCATTGCTATTGTATATTGTGGTGGCATCATCATCACTTTGGGGATCTATTATACCCCCATAATACCCTAAAAAAGCCTGTTGATCCCCAAATCCCTGAACAGCTCCGATATCCAGGTAGCCATCTTCAATATACTCACCATCCTGTAATAAAATGGAACCAAAGGGAACCCCTTGGGCGAAATTCAAGAAATAATTATCGATGCCTTGGTCACTGGTGCCCACGATACTGAATTCATCGTCGAAATTCCGTACCAGATCGTAATTGACCGCAAGGGCCATTTTTTTCCAATCCGAACCGCTATTACTTTTAAAAACAAATACCCCACCAATTTGATTAAGATCCAAATTATTGGTTTTAACACCCGAGGATGTGCCGAAATAAGTAGCCAAATTGTCCATTTGGTAATGTGAACCGGAAATCGTAAACAAGCTATTATTGAATACTGCCGCCCCTGCCGGATTGATATTGAGTGCTGATAGATCACCGCCTAAAGCGCCAAATGCCCCACCCATACCTTGAAAACGGGCAGTTCCTTGTAAATTTTCATGACTATAACGAAGCACGTCATTAATATTTTGGGCACTTGAGATCGTGCATACCAAAAGCACTATGAAAGTTATATACCTTTTCATTTTATATGATTTTTAATGTCAGTATTGATAATATAGGATTTAATTTCTCCTTCCACCGCTACTCCTACTAGAACCGCTACTTCTGCTAGAACCTGAAGATGAGGAACGACCGGCAGATGATCGTGAAGAACTACTGCTGGAGCTTCTATAGCTTCCGCTACTTCTAGTGCTCGAACTTCTACTACCAGACGATCTATAAGTACTTGTCCTTGGTGCTGAACTTCTGTAAGACTGCGAACTTCGCGTGTTGCTTCCAGAACTTCTATATGTACCAGAGTTACCAGTGCGGCTTCCCGAACTTCTGTAGGTAGAAGTTCTAGGAGTTGTTGCCCTAGTAGGACTACCTGAACGTGTGGCACCACTTCTATAAGTATTGCTCCTGGAATTAGAACTCCTATAATATGGACTTGTCCTGGATGAGGTGTTATATCTTGGTGTTGCCCTGGTACTTCTACTGGTACGATATGCCCTATTTTGATCTACACCTACTGTTCTACGGGTGGTAGAATTACTTCGATAGGTATTCGACCTTCCTGTATTGTTATTGCTTCTGATGCTACTCGTTCTTGTTGAGGTACTGTTACTTCGGTATCTTGGTGAGGTTCCCCTGGTATTTACATTGGATCTTCCCCTTAAGCTACTCGAATTGTTGGCAAGTGAATTGGAGTTATAGTATCCTCTACGACTTCGGTTCAAGGCGTAATTTCCATAATTCCCATATCGGCCATAGTACCTATTTCCATAATATCGATTATAATATCGGTTACCATAATAACCATAACCATATCCAAAACCATAATAGTAAGGGGAATACCATCCTCCCCATCCGTAACCATAGTAGCCTCCCCAGCCCCAATTGTTCCAGCGCCATGGACGGTAATATCCACCCCAACCATAGTATCCTGCATAACCCCAGTTATCCCACAGCCATGGGTTATTAAAACCCCAACCATAGGCACTCCAGCCCCAATTGTTCCAGCCACTTGTATAAACATTGATACTCACGTCAGTGGCATTGTCTCCCCAACCACCATAACCTTCATAATCGTTTTCAGGTTTGTAATAATCGGTCAACTCATCTTTCTGTGGAATGCTGTCGAATTCGGATTCACTTGAATAGGAATCGATATCAGTAAAGACTTCACTATCCAATATTTCGTTATACTCTTCGGCCTTTTGTCCAAAATAGTCTTGGTAGGGATCGTGGCTTTTTTTCTTCACTACTTGTTGAGGGGCCCTTTCAACCACTCTGACATTATCATCTTCGTAAATGCCATCATTGTCGTAGTATGAGGCTTGCTGGTAAGAACCACAGGATGCTGCAAATATGCCTATAAAAGCAAAAAGCGCCACGGTGCGGATTCTATGGTGAGGTAGCGAATGTATCATGGTTTCAATTTTTATTGTTGAACATATTAAAAATAGTTAGTTTTACCGAACTATTTCGATAATATTAACACAAGATTTGTGCCAAACTACGCATAATGGGTAAAAAATTAACAAAGAGGGATGAGGATTATTCCAAATGGTATAACGAGCTCGTTGTAAGGGCTGATTTAGCCGAAAACTCGGGGGTTAGGGGATGTATGGTCATCAAACCATACGGCTTTGCCATATGGGAAAAAATGCAAGCTGGATTGGATAGGATGTTCAAGGAAACCGGCCATGAAAATGCCTATTTTCCCCTGTTTATTCCAAAATCTTATTTAAGTAAGGAAGCAAGTCATGTTGAAGGGTTTGCAAAGGAGTGCGCGGTAGTAACCCATTATCGTTTGAAGAATGCCGAGGACGGAAGTGGTATCATTGTGGATCCCGATGCAAAATTGGAAGAAGAGCTTATAGTTAGGCCAACTTCCGAAACCATTATTTGGGATACCTATAGACGATGGATTCAATCATATCGGGATTTACCTTTGTTGATCAACCAATGGGCCAATGTAGTACGATGGGAAATGCGTACCCGACTTTTTTTACGGACATCAGAGTTTTTATGGCAGGAAGGCCATACGGCACATGCCACAGAAAAAGAGGCTATAGACGAAGCGGAAATGATCATGGACCTTTACGCTGATTTTGCTGAAAACCATATGGCCATGCCGGTGATAAAGGGGGTGAAAACTGAAAGCGAGCGGTTTGCCGGTGCCGTGGAGACTTATTGTATCGAGGCATTAATGCAGGATGGCAAAGCCTTGCAAGCGGGAACCTCCCACTTCTTAGGGCAGAATTTTGCCAAGGCCTTTGATGTGAAGTTCGCTACCAAAGAAGGTAAGCAGGAGTATGTATGGGCAACTTCATGGGGAGTATCCACCCGATTGATGGGAGCTTTGGTGATGACCCATAGTGATGATCATGGGTTGGTATTGCCTCCAAAACTGGCACCTATACAGGTTGTAATCGTACCCATTTACAAAGGCCTTGATCAATTGGAGGCCATTTCAGAAAAGGTCGAACCTTTGGCAAAGGAGTTGCGGGCTAAAGGGTTTTCGGTGAAATATGATAATCGGGATACCCAGAAACCGGGATTTAAGTTTAATGAATATGAATTAAAAGGGGTTCCTGTACGCTTGGCCATTGGTCAGCGCGACATGGAAAATGGCACCTATGAGATAGCACGTCGCGATACCTTTGAAAAGGAAACCGTGCCGATGGATGAGGTTGTCCCCAAAATTGAATTCCTTATGGAGGATATTCAAAAGAATATCTATACCAAAGCGTTTGATTACCGACAGCAACATATCACCGAAGTCGATTCCTATGAAGAATTTAAAAAAGTCCTGGAAGAAAAGGGTGGATTTATTGCGGCCCACTGGGATGGTACGGTAACAACTGAGGATAAGATCAAGGAAGAGACCAAAGCTACCATACGTTGTATTCCAATAGAAGGGGATACTACTGCTGGCCATTGTATGGTTACGGGCGAACCATCGGTTAGAAGGGTATTGTTCGCCAAGGCATACTAAGGCAAAAGATGCCTTTAATTATAATAAAAGATGATTTTTGAAAGTTCACCAAACCTGTCATAATCTTTTACAGGATTCCTTATCTTCGGGAATCGGTAAAAAAATAATAAGCAGGTGTTGCGATAGTTAAAAATAATTGTATTTTTGCATCCGCATTTTGTGCAAAGTAATGGTCCGTTCGTCTAGGGGTTAGGACGCCAGGTTTTCATCCTGGTAACAGGGGTTCGATTCCCCTACGGACTACAAGGGAAGTAAGAGGGAAGTGGTACGATTTAAGAAGTGGGGATTTTAAAACTAATTTTCGTACTTCGTATTTCTAACTTCGAACCTTTAAAACGGCCCGTTCGTCTAGGGGTTAGGACGCCAGGTTTTCATCCTGGTAACAGGGGTTCGATTCCCCTACGGGCTACCAAATTAAAGAGACGATTGTCTTAAAAACATAATTTAAAGAAAAGATGGCAAACCATAAGTCGGCATTAAAGAGAATTAGAAGAAATGAAGCTGTTCGATTACGTAACAGGTACCAGCACAAGACTACCCGTAATGCAATCAAGAAGTTGCGCGGTGAGGAGAATAAGAAAGATGCCGAGAAAATGTTGCCCGAGGTTGTTAGTATGATCGATAGGTTGGCAAAGCGCAATATCATCCATGCTAATAAAGCCGCAAATCTAAAGAGTAAGTTGGCAAAGCATATTGCTGCCTTGTAAGAACGAACGCTTTTGAACAATTTAGAAAAGCCCTGAAGGTACTACCTTCAGGGCTTTTTCATTCCATTGACTATGGGTGGATGTCCTTCATTTATGAATCGTTTAGAAAATCAATACCATAAGGTCTACTGCCAAATTGCTGTTCTTTCAAGAATCTTCAGGAGCGCGTATGGGTCTCATTAATAGAAAGCCCAGAATAAAACAAGCATTCATAATTACAATGAGGAGATAATGGAATTGCCTTAGGCTTAATTTTTCATATAGCGCATAATCATATCGGGCGAAAATTGAAATCAAGGGAAAGAAAAGATTGAAAACCAAAAGTCCGGAACTTATCCATACCAATAGATTATATTGTTTTCCATTTTGCCCCTTAATTTGATGGTAATAAAGAACTATTGAAATGATCAATACTATGGAGCCTATGGTGGAGGCATAAATTTGTGGAAAAATCAAGACATTTTGAAAAAACGGATTTATCAGTGTTGCTATGATATAAACAGCACCCCCATATTTGATAATAACCTTATGTCTTTTATTGTTTATGGTTTTCCAAAATAAAAGGTAGAAATACAAAAAGAATACGACATCATAAATATTGAAGATGATATAGTTGGCGTATTGATACTTATCCTGATAAACAACCTGAAAGTTTTCAAAATCACGAATGAAATAACCCAGTATTTCCGATACCAGGGTGTATGCGATCAACATAGGTAGGTATTTTAGGACACTTGTACTAAAATAGCGGTTATAGCGGAGTAATGAAACCACCAATGTAATCGCATACAGGGGTAAGAAATAATTATCTTTTAAAAATGCGTACATCCAAATACGAGCTTAATTCTGTTCCTCATATGGCGGCGGGGCTGCAGTGCCCTTATTCATCGTTAAGCTTGAACCGGCATAAAATGATGAATTTAAAGTGGTGTTTATAGTATTGTTGGTCAGATTGGGCATTATAGAGGCATATGACCGGATACCATGTGTAGGGGTGGCACCCATTCCTTCTGTTTTAATCGGTCCAAAACTATCAGTGAGCAATATAGCTTCTTGTTGTGCTTCGGTGCCTCCGATATAAAATAAATACTCCCGTTTTCCTTTTTTTAAGGTGGGTGATAGCATCACCGAATTCTGCCTTGGATGTAAAACAGAATCCTTGTTGTCGAAAAATGGTTTGTCGGGATAATTCGAAAAATAAAATCGCAATCCTGAAATCTCTACATTGGCCTTTTTAGCTTCTTGTTCTATAAATGCCAAGTACTGTTTTATGGTTTTATAATCATAGGAAACATAGCGTGCTACATCGAATTTTTTTTCGTCGTTATCATTCCCTGATTTTACATTGGCTTTCTTTTGCTGGCGGATTTTATCGTTATACTTACTACGGTTGATGGAATCTTCATAGCGCTGAATCAAGGGTACGCGCCTGTCGCCATAGAAATCATACATTTGCTTGGCTTGTGCTATCTCTACGATTTGGTCAGGGGCCATGACCTCAGGGAGATCCTCTTTTTCTTTTTCCATTTTCTCCTCGCAACTTGAGAGGTTTAAAACACTAAGGGAAAGCACACAAAGGCATAACAAGGAATTTTTTGCTTTGATCATAACAAGGGGTTTTAGGTTATAAATGTTCATGCAAAAATGTGGGGGAAGGCAATCTTTGCCTTATAAAGATATTAAAATAAGAGTAAGATGTTAAATTTGGGATCATTATTAAATCCTAACCTGAGAAACAAAAAAAATCCCTTGAATCTAAGATCCAAGGGATTATTTGAAATCAATTATGATTTTAAGTCTCTCCTACTGATTCATAGTCAGTAAGAATTCCTCATTGTTCTTAGTTTGTTTAATGCGCTGCTCAATGAATTCCATGGCCTCGATTGGGTTCATGTCCGCTAGGTATTTACGCAAGATCCACATACGTTGAATGGTATTGTCATCCAACAATAAATCATCCCGACGTGTACTCGAGGAAGTCAAATCGATGGCAGGGAATATTCTTCTGTTGCTGATTTTTCGATCTAATTGAAGTTCCATGTTACCGGTTCCTTTGAATTCCTCAAAGATAACCTCATCCATTTTGGATCCGGTATCGGTCAATGCCGTGGCAATGATCGACAATGATCCACCACCTTCAATATTACGTGCAGCACCGAAGAAACGTTTTGGTTTGTGCAATGCGTTGGCATCAACACCACCACTCAATACTTTCCCAGACGCTGGTTGTACCGTGTTATACGCACGAGCCAATCGTGTAATTGAATCCAAAAGGATAACGACATCATGACCACATTCGACCAAACGTTTGGCTTTTTCCAATACAATATTGGCTACCCGAACATGTTCGGTTGCTTCCTTATCAAACGTGGAAGCAATAACTTCGCCTTGTACATTACGCTGCATATCGGTCACCTCTTCAGGACGCTCATCGATAAGCAAAACAATTAGATATACCTCGGGATGATTTGCTGCAATCGCGTTTGCTATGTCTTTCAACAGCATGGTCTTACCCGTTTTAGGTTGGGAAACGATCATACCCCTTTGTCCTTTTCCTATTGGGGAGAACAAATCGATAATACGGGTCGAGATACTGCTTTGGCGCTCCGAAAGATTGAATTTTTCCTGTGGGAACAATGGAGTCAAGTGCTCAAAGGATACCCGGTCGCGGACGACCTGGGGATCAATACCGTTAATTTTGTTCACCTTGATCAATGGGAAATATTTCTCGCCCTCTTTAGGCGGTCGTACATTCCCTAGAACCGTATCACCGGTTTTAAGTCCAAACAATCTGATCTGTGATTGCGAAACATAAATATCATCTGGTGATGAAAGGTAATTGTAATCCGAGGATCTTAAAAAACCATAGCCATCTTGCATAATATCGAGGACCCCTTCACTTGCAATAATGCTGTCGAATTCATATTCAGGTTCCTTATATCGGTTCTTGAGATCTTTGTCAAAATTGCTATTGCGTTTGTCCTGTCCGTTTTTTTGATGATGGGACTTTTTGACACTTTGGGTTTTATGTTGCTGTGGCCCTTTTTGATGGTCTTTCTTGGTGCTTTGGCCAGTGGCTGCCCTTGGGTTGGGTCTGTTGCCTTCCTTTTGTGGCTTCTTAACTGGTTTTTCAGCAGCGGACGGGGCTTCTGTTTTGGTATTGTCCGTCGCTTTTCCTTCAGCTTTTTCTGCATGGGAAACTCGGGATCTTTTTGGTCGTTCTGTTGGTTTTTCTTGTGCAAGGTCGGGAACTGAAGCGATAGCTTCCGCAACCTTCGGATTTGCCGCCTGTACATCCAAAATTTGATAGACTAGGTCTAGTTTTTTTAAGGTCTTGAATTTGGGTACTTTTAACCCTTTCGCTATTTCCTGAAGTTCAGGAAGTTTTTTCGATTTTAAATCTGAAATCTCAAACATTAAGTGTGATATAAATTATACGTCTTTAGACAATTAAGAAGTGTATTGTTATTTGGGTTTACAAGGGGAAGAATCCCCGCTTTGGTAAGTGTTATAACTAATAACGCCACAATATTACAAATTATTTTCAATAATTCGGGGATATTTTTTAAAAGACATGTATTTTTGCGCTTCAAATCGTTCTAAAAAGCAATGATTCAAAGAATTCAGTCCATTTATCTAATCATTGTCGCCTTATTGGGAGGTGTTGCCCCCTTTCTGGCCTATCTCTGGTTAGATTCCAAAGGAGCGGAGTTTTTTGCCAAAAATGAACTATGGATCTCAATTGCTTTTTACATTTCGGCGATTTTGGCCATGATTGCTATTTTTTTATTCAAGAAGAGACAAAATCAATTTGTGATTAACAGATTGAACATCATATTGAATCTTTTTTTACTAGGATTTTTCGTTTACCGATCGCTAAACTTATCCGGAGAAACTTTGGTTTCTGAGAAGGGTATTGGGATGTTGATTCCTGTATTTTCTATCGTTTTTTTGGTCCTGGCCAACAGGGCTATTAAGAAGGATGAGGATCTTGTAAAATCTGTGGATCGTTTGCGTTGAACCTAACATCTTAGTAGTATTAGTGCGTAAACCCTGATGGAAGCATCAGGGTTTTTACGTTTTATGCAGGTTCAACCCTAAATGCCCCCTAATGGGTTAATTATCCTTTTTTGTGGCGACTATCGAATACACCATAGGAATCTTATTACCCAGGTGTTCAATATGATATTTCCCGGGTTCAAATTCTATGGTCTTATTAAAGCAATTGTAGGGTGAATAATCAAACTCATCCAATGACTGTATTTCCAGGTTGTTTCGGATTAAATTGTTCACCACTTCGCTAATTCCATGATTCCACACAATACATTTCTGATGTATATTGGCATTTTTATCCGCATATGTGCCTTTCTGCATTTCAATGATTGCACCAGAATTGAAATAGTTGTATCCAATTTCAGTGAAATTATCATCGAACATCCATACTACCGGATGAAATTCCACGAAAACGAATTTGCCGTTTGGTTTCAAAAATCGCGATACGATTTGGCCCCACTTGTTTAGGTCCGGAAGCCAGCCTATAGTTCCATAACTGGTAAAAACAATATCGAAGGTTTTATTTAAATGATGGGGTAGGTCATAAATATCACAACAGATGAATGTAGTGTCTACATTACACGTTTTGGCAAGTTTTTCAGCTTGCTCTATAGCCTTATCCGAGAGGTCAACTCCCGTAACACTAGCTCCCAGTCTTTCCATTGATATGGAGTCCTGGCCAAAATGGCATTGAAGGTGAAGGATGTTTTTTCCTTTTACGTCACCCAATAGGTTTAACTCAATTTCTTTCAATGAGGACTTTCCTTTTAAAAACCCATCGAGATCATAAAAATCCGATTTCAAATGAAAATCAGTTGAATTATTCCATAAATCCCTGTTTATTTCGATGTAGTTTTCTTTAGCCCCCATTTTGTACCCAAATTTTTAACCCCACTTCAAAATTCCTGTTTTAGAAAATAAAACTATCTTTTTTAAGGCTGGAATTTCAAAACTAGCTTATTTTTATCGCTTGCCTAATTCAATGACCTCCAAATCCTTGATCTCCTTTCCATCGATCACAAATCGCAGCATAGTTCGTACTTGATGAAATCCGTATTTACCGCAAGCGCCGGGATTCATGTGCAGAATTCCCCTCGTCTTGTCGTGCATTACCTTTAATATATGCGAATGGCCACAAATGAACAGTTTCGGTGGGTTCGCCCTTATTTCTTTGATTACATTACTATTGTATTTGGGAGGATATCCGCCAATATGGGTTATCCAGACATCGACCTCTTCACACATGAACCGTTTATGCAATGGAAATTCTTTTTGAATAATATGATCATCGATATTTCCATAGACCCCTTTCAATGGTTTTATTCTTTCAATGGTATCGGTTACCTGCAAACTCCCAATGTCACCGGCATGCCATACTTCATCGGCCTGTCGAACATATTTTAAAATGGCGTCGTCAATATGTCCATGGGTATCCGACAGTAATAGAATTTTGGTCATAAAACTTAAATTAAGCTTAAAATTAAGGATTTTTGGACCTCTCTTTAGATGGAACGAAGTATCTTTGATCACCACAAAAATAGACCATTCACTTGAGATATTTTATCGTTTTTTCATACTTTGGAAAGTCGTACCATGGATGGCAAAGCCAGCCGAATGCCATAACAATACAGGCCGTTTTGGAAGATTCGATTTCCAAGCTTTTGGGGGAAAATATAGCTGTGGTCGGTGCCGGCAGAACCGATGCAGGCGTACATGCCAAACAAATGTATGCCCATTTTGATTTTGAAGGGGAATTGGCCGTAGACGATTTTGTATTTCGCTTAAATGCTTTTTTGCCCGATGATATTGCCGTTGTTGGAATACACCCGGTGGCGAACGATGCCCATGCACGATTTGATGCAATCGAACGCACCTATGAATATTGGATAACACAAAGGAAGAACCCTTTTTATATGGACACGGCCCATTACGTAAGGCATGAATTGGATATCGATGCCATGAACAAGGCCGCCCAATTAATTCGGGCCCATAACGATTTCGAATGCTTTTCAAAATCGAATACCGAAGTGCGTACCTTCCTATGTAAGATAAAAAAGGCGGAATGGACACGGCATACCGATAGATTGGTATTCAAGATAACAGCGGACCGTTTTCTTCGGAATATGGTAAGGGCCATTGTAGGAACCCTTCTCGATGTAGGTATTGGGAAGTCGAATCTGGAGGATGTCAGGATAATTTTAAAAGGGAAAGACAGATCCCTTGCTGGGGCTTCTGTCCCCGCAAAAGGGTTATATTTGACCAAAATCGTATACCCCGATACAATAAAAGGAAATGAGTAAAGAATTAGGAAAAGCATTTGATACCGGATTATTCAAGCGCCTACTAAGGTATACCAAACCGTATAGGTTTACTTTTTATGGCGTGGCCCTTTCCGCGATTTTACTGTCTGCTTTTGCTGTGATGACCCCCTTTTTATTGCGCATGCTTATTGATGATGCCATAATGAAATCCGACGCCGAAAAATTGTTCTACTTGGTGGTGGCTATGTTGGTGGTTTTATTGGCTCAAGTCATCTTTCAATTACTTTTTAATTATTATGCGAACTGGTTGGGTGAATCGGTCATAAAGGATGTGCGTATTAAATTATTTCAGCATATGCTCGATTTTAGAATGACCTATTTTGATAAATCCTCATTAGGTGTTCTGGTCACCAGGGCAGTGGCCGATATGCAGCGTATTGGGGAAATCTTCAGCCAAGGATTTTTTGTTATTGTTGCCGATTTGTTGAAAATGTTCGCCGCGGCTGCGTTGATGATATATATGAATTGGAAATTGGCCTTGCTCGTTTTCGCCCTGCTTCCGTTGATTTTATATGCCACGCGTTTGTTCCAAAAGGCGATGAAGGTGGCCTTTATCGAAGTTAGGGCCGAAGTTGCCAATTTAAATTCTTTTGTTCAAGAAAGGATAGCGGGCATGAAAATAGTTCAACTATTTACCCGTGAAAAGATCGAGAGTGCAAAATTCCGGGAAATCAATGAAAAGCATAAGAAAGCCTGGTTGAAAACGGTCTGGTACAACTCCATATTTTTCCCTGTTGCTGAGATCGTTACTTCACTGGCCATCGGTTTGGTGGTTTGGTATGGTGGACTCATGAATGTCGCCAATATCTCAGCTAGTGAGGCAGGAACCATATTTGCCTATATCCTTTGTATTGAGATACTTTTTAGGCCTTTGCGACAAATCGCCGATAAGTTCAATACTTTACAAATGGGCATGGTGGCGGCCAACAGGGTTTTTTCCATTTTGGATACGGAAAGCACCATGGATGATTCAGGAACGTTTGAGGATACCCATGTAAGGGGCGATATTAGCTTTAAGAATGTCCGGTTCGGATATGTGCCAGACGAAGAAGTACTACATGGCATTTCTTTCGAGGCCAAGGCAGGTGAAACCATTGCTATCGTTGGTGCCACAGGGGCCGGAAAATCGACCATAATCAATTTATTGAACCGCTTTTATGAAATACAATCAGGACAGATTTTAATTGATGGTATAGACAGTAAATCCTTTAAACTGGCTTCGTTACGTTCCCATATAGCCGTGGTATTGCAGGATGTCTTTCTTTTTGCCGATACCATTGCCAACAACATTTCACTGAAAAACAACAACATAGCTTTAAAAGATATCAAGGAAGCTGCCAAGCAAATCGGGGTAGATGAGTTCATCGAAAGCCTTCCTGGAGGATATCAGTTCAATGTAAAGGAACGAGGCTCCATGTTGTCGAGCGGTCAACGTCAATTAATTGCATTTCTTAGGGCTTATGTCAGTAATCCAAGTATCCTTATTTTGGATGAGGCCACTTCCTCGGTCGATACGTATTCCGAACGATTGATCCAACGCGCCACCGATAAGATTACGGAAGGAAGAACTTCGATTATCATTGCCCACCGATTGGCTACGGTCAAGAAGGCCGATAAGATTTTGGTTATGGAAGCCGGGAAAATAGTCGAGTCTGGCACCCATAGCGAGCTATTGAAAAAAGGAGGATACTATAACAAACTTTATGAAGCCCAGTTTTTGGAGGAGGAAGCGGCTTAAATCAAATCTTCTTTCATCAGATTGCCCAATTCTTCAATATCCTTAAAGTGTACGAACCCCCCATTTTTGATATAAGAAATATCACCTGTTTCTTCACTGACTACAAGTGCCAATGCATCCGTACGTTCGGTAATCCCTACCGCGGCCCTATGGCGTAATCCAAAACGAAGGGGAATACTGCGTTCATTTGAAATCGGAAGTATCACGCGGGTAGCCACAATATTATTGTCTTCTATGACCGCAGCACCATCGTGTAAGGGGCTATTTTTAAAAAAAATACTTTCCAAAAGAGGTTGATTGACCTCGGCGTACATGCTATCCCCGGATGACTTTACAAAATCGAGGGAGTTATTCCGTTTAATAACTATGATGACACCGGTTCTAGATCGTCCCATACTCCTGCAGGCTTTCAAAATAGCGTCGATATCCGTGCTTGTCGTCAGGCCTTCCGGTTTTAAAAACCGAAACCAACGATGGAAGTTTCGTTTATTCGCAAAGTTCGTGGACCCGATCATCAACAGGAATTTCCTTATTTCTTGCTGAAAGACAATGATCAGAGCGATCAGTCCGACCTGCATAAACCCACCAACCATACTACTGATCATTTCCATCTCGAGCAACTCGGTAAGTTTCCAAAAGCCCCAAATAATGACAATTCCTATGAATATGTTGATGGCAACCGATCCACGTACCAATTTGTAGATATAATAAAGAAGTAAGGCGACTAAGATAATGTCGAGAATATCGGTAATCTTAAAGTCGAGAAAATTCAAAAAATCCAATCCTAGCCGTTTTTGTAAAATTAACAAAATTTGATGAACATAAACCCTATTGGATTTTTAGTTGAGCTGTTCGTTCAATATAATACATTCGATAGCAGCGGCAACATCATGCACCCTCAGGATCCGTGCTCCCTTTTGTAAGGCGACCATATGAAGGGCCGTGGTACCATTCAACGCTTCCTGTGGTGTTTTTTCCAGTACTTTGTATATCATCGATTTCCTACTTAAACCAACTAAAATGGGTAGTTCCAATGTTTGCAGTAAATCCAAATTTTGTAGCAAGGTATAATTCTGTTCCAAGGTTTTGCTAAAACCAAATCCCGGATCGATGATGACGTCGTTTATATGGTATTCCCTTGCCCGTGCTATTCTCTCGGAGAAGTAATACAGTAGGTCGACCACTAAATCGCTATAATCGGTATTCTGTTGCATGTTCTGGGGAGTGCCTTTCATGTGCATCATACAATAAGGTATCCCATGTTCGGCGACCACAGCGAGCATGCGATCATCTTGTATACCTGCGGAGATATCATTGACCATGGTTGCTCCTTCCTTCAGGCAGGCATCTGCCACTTTACTGCGGAACGTGTCGATGGATAAGTTGATTTTAGGGAACGTTTTTATAAGCATTGTGACTACGGGGACTATTCTTGTTAATTCGTCTTCCAAAGTGACTATAGCTGCTCCCGGCCTGGAACTATACGCCCCTACATCTATGAAGGTAGCGCCCTCAGCCAGCATTTTTTCTACTTGGCCTAAAATCCCCTGTTCGCCCTCGTACTTTCCACCATCATAAAACGAATCTGGGGTAAGGTTTAGAATGCCCATTACTTTAGGGGTTGACAAATCAATCAATTTTCCATTACAATTCAACGTCATACGGCAAAAGTAAGATGCAAAGTTGCCCTAATAAAGTTTGATAAACCAACTTTAAAACACGAACTTTGAAGTTTAAAATATTTTAGGCGAAATTTACGCAAATTAGTGACACTACATGCAGCAGACTTCCGAACAATACGACGCCGTAATTAAGATTTGTAGGGAATTATTCCAGAAAAAGATGAAAGATTACGGTAGCGCGTGGCGTATTCTTAGATTACCTTCTTTGACCGATCAAATATTCATTAAAGCACAACGCATTAGAGGCCTTCAGGAAAATGAGGTACGAAAGGTAGATGAGGACGAGCGGTCTGAATTTATTGGAATCGTCAATTATGCGATCATGGCCTTGATTCAGTTGGAAAAAGGCGTGGTAGATCAACCGGACCTATCGGAGAAGGAAGCCTTGGAACTCTATGATAAACATGCCAATATCACCAAATTATTGATGGAGGATAAAAACCATGACTATGGGGAAGCTTGGCGCGATATGCGCGTAAGCTCCTTGACCGATCTGATCCTCCAAAAGCTTTTGCGTGTAAAGACAATGGAGAATAATAAAGGGGTGCCCTTGGTCAGTGAAGGTATAGATGCCAATTATCAGGATATGGTAAATTATGCGGTTTTTGCCTTGATTCATTTAAAAGAGGATTCCAAATGAAATATCTGGTTGCTTTTTCGCGAATATTCGTAGGGGTATTGTTTATTTTCAGTGGTTTTATAAAGCTTAACGATCCATTGGGCTTTTCCTTTAAATTAGAGGAATACTTTAGTGAAGGGGTGCTTAACCTCCCTTTTTTGGTACCCTATGCCCTTGGGTTGGCACTCTTTGTCGTCATTTTCGAAGTCCTTTTGGGTGTGATGCTGTTATTGGGTTTCAGGGCCAAATTTACCCTATGGAGCTTATTCCTGATAATCTTGTTTTTTACTTTTTTAACGTTCTACTCGGCCTATTTCAACAAGGTTACCGATTGCGGTTGTTTTGGTGATGCCGTGAATTTGACGCCGTGGGGTTCTTTTACGAAGGATGTTGTTCTATTGGTATTCATTATCATTTTGTTCCTAGGAAAGAAATATGTAAAACCCATTTTTGAATCGAATACAAAACGGATTATTACTGGCGTTTCCTTGCTGATATGTATCCTTTTCGCGAATCATGTGCTGCGACATCTTCCCGTAATCGATTTTAGACCCTACAAAATTGGGGCGAATATCATTGAAGGCATGGAAATACCGGAAGATGCCCAAAAACCGGTCTTTGAATACGCTTGGAAGTTCAATATAAATGGGGAGGAAAAAGTGATTGTGACCCAAGGGGATTATCCGTCAGTCGAAGGGGAGTTCATCGACGTGGAAACCACTGAAATCGAAAAAGGGTACGAACCCCCGATCCATGATTTTACCATTGAGCAAGAGGGCGTGGATTATGCCCCGGAATTATTGGAAGAACCGAAACTGGTGATGATCATCTCCTATGACCTTCGAAAAAGTAATTTCAAGGTTTATCCCGAATTGGCCAAGATGATTGCCAAGGCAAAGAATATGGGTTACAAGGTAATAGGGATGTCGGCCTCAGGTCCTGAACATACCGACGGATTGATTAAAAAATACGGTTTGGACATTTCCTTTTATTTTACCGATGAGACCACCTTAAAAACCATTGTCCGTTCCAATCCAGGGGTTTTGGTTGTAGAAAAGGGAACAATTGTACAAAAGGTACACTATAACGATTTGGAGGATCTTAATTTTTAAGCTTATGGGGAAGATTAGCAAAGTTGTTACAATCGGGGTCATCTTTTTTTCCTTGTTGGCGTGCGCTCAGGAACGTACTTTTTCCGATGAGGCATTGAATGATTCCCTGATAGGTTTAAATGGGGATACTGTTACTTTCCAATCCATATTAAAAGCACATGAAGGCAATATGGTACTCTTGGACATTTGGGCCTCCTGGTGCAAGGATTGTGTCGTAGGAATGCCCAAGGTAAAAGAATTGCAAAAAGAGTTTCCCGATATGACTGTGGTGTTTATTTCCTTGGATAAGGATGAGGCAAGCTGGAAAAAAGGGATCGAAAGGTTCAACATCGAGGAAGGTTCCCATTTTTGGGCCAAGGATGGGTGGAAGTCCGAACTTTTCCAGGCAATCGATTTGGATTGGATTCCGAGGTACATGGTATTGGATGCACAAGGAAATATAACATTATATAAGGCCATCAAGGCTAGTGATAAAGCAATTATAGAACAATTAAAAGAAAATAGATCATGAGAGACAAAATAGTAGCGGGAAACTGGAAAATGAACAAGAATATGGAAGAGACCGAAGCATTATTGGCCGAGGTTTCCGCCAAATTGCCGGATACGGATGCGAAGGTCATGGTGTCACCGACCTTTGTGAATTTGGCCAGTGCCGTAAACCAATTGGAAAGTTCATCAATAGAGGTTATCGCCCAGAACATGCATTTTGCCGAAAGTGGCGCCTATACGGGTGAAATTTCTGCCGATATGTTATTGAATATTGGCATCAACACTGTTATATTGGGGCACTCTGAGCGTAGGGCCTATTTTGGTGAAACCGATGAGATCTTAAAGAAAAAAGTAAAAGCCGCCCTTGCCAAAAAGATGACCGTCATGTTCTGTTTTGGGGAGGAATTGAACGATCGAAAATCAGGGAATCATTTCAAGGTAGTCGAAAGTCAATTAAAAAACGCCCTTTTTGGTTTGGATGCCAAATCATGGAGCAGTATTATTTTGGCTTACGAACCGGTATGGGCCATTGGTACAGGTGAAACAGCCTCTCCGGAACAAGCACAGGAAATGCATGCCTTTATTCGTAAGACCATTGCTACTGCCTTTACTAAAAATATAGCCGATAACGTTTCCATTCTTTATGGTGGTAGCGTAAAACCAAGTAATGCCGAGGAGATTTTCTCCAAACCCGATGTTGATGGGGGCCTTATTGGTGGGGCAGCTTTGGTAGCAGATGATTTTATCGCTATCGTTAAGGCGATCTAAGGCCTAGTATATTTCTATCAACAAGGCGGATAAAAAGTAAGATTTAATTCACTTAGTCACATTGAGCGCAGTCGAAAGACCTCAAAACCAGGCAAAATAAGGTCTTCAACTGCGCTCATATTAAGAGTCTTAGGTTTTCAGTCCGCCTCTTTCCTTTTCCAGAAAATCTAAAAATGCCGAATACCATTTACATAGAGTACAACTTCGAGATTTCGCCCTTACAACCTGCAGCAGATATACTGATCGCGGAATTGGGTGAAGTGGGTTTCGAGAGTTTTGTGGAACACGAAACCGGCATCCAAGCATATATCCAAAAAGGGGAATGGCGGGAAGACATTTTGAGTGAAGTTACGATTTTGGGGAATCCCCAATTTAAGTTCGATTATGATGTTAAGGAATTGGAACAGGAAAACTGGAATGCGACCTGGGAACGCAATTTCCAGCCCATTCGTGTTGGTGATCAATGTGAGGTAAGGGCCCCTTTTCACGAGAAATCGAAGGTAGCCTATGATATTGTCATTGAACCCAAGATGAGTTTTGGGACTGGGCATCATGAGACCACCCATATGATGTTGCAATTTATTTTGGCGCATGAATTTAAAGGAAAGTGCGTATTGGATATGGGTTGCGGTACGGGGGTTTTGGCTATATTGGCAGAGTTGAAAGGAGCAGCCTCGGTCGATGCCATAGATATTGATAATTGGTGTTACCTCAATGCCAAAGAGAATATCGAACGAAACGATTGTAAGAATATTAAGGTTTTTGAAGGGGATGCAACCCTATTGGAAGGTCAAAAATATGACGTGATCATCGCCAATATCAATAGGAATATCCTGCTATCCGATATTCCTGTTTATAGCAAATGCCTTACCGAAAACGGACAGTTGTTCCTAAGCGGATTTTATAAGGAAGACATTCCCTTAATCACCGAAAAATGCAATGAAAATGGACTTCGGATTGAAAAAAATCTGGAAAAAAATAATTGGGTTGCCGTAAAATATGTATTTTAGAGAAAGTTAGGACCTATGTAATACAGGTTCTAGATCCGAATTTAAATATTGAATTATGGGCACAAAGGAAAAAATTTCGGAAGAATTACTGCTCGAGGAAGAAACAGTAAAGCAAAACGAAATTGTACTTTTTAATGATGAGGTAAATACGTTCGATCATGTTATAGAAACCTTGATCGATGTTTGCGAACACACTCCAGAGCAGGCAGAACAATGTTCTTTAATTGTTCACTACAACGGTAAATGTACCGTAAAAACAGGGGATTATAAAGATTTGGAACCCCGATGCAGTCGTTTGCTCCAAGCAGGATTAAGTGCAGAAATCGTATAGATCTAACCACTTCTGGAATTTCATTTAGGATTTTAGTGAAAGACTGGGCGATAGGGTCCTGCCAAAGGAAAACTCTTAAGGAAAACTCTTATTTTTTAGCGCATTATTAGACTGTTTTGCATTACAGTGGACTATGATTATTGATTACTTTTAAAAGCTAATCAATACCTAAGGCCATGTCGTCATTTGAAAAAATATCCATAAAGGAAAAAATAGGATACGCCTTAGGGGATGGTGCCGCCAATATTGCCTGGAGAGGGGTGGCCACCTTTTTATTCATATTCTATACCGATGTTTTTGGCTTGAGTCCTGTAACTGTGGGGGTCTTAATGCTTGTCGCCCGTTTTAGCGATGGTATTAGCGACGTAGTGATGGGAATCATTGGCGATCGCACAAAATCGAAATATGGTAAATTCCGTCCATGGATCTTATGGACCGCCATACCCTTGGCCGCTATTTTATCTCTTTTGTTCACTAGTCCCGATTTAGGGGAAACTGGGAAGATCGTTTACGCTTATGTCACCTATATATTTTTTACGCTAATATACACGGCCAACAACGTGCCATATGGGGCTCTGATGGCCGTAATGACTGGGGATGATAAAGAACGAACGAGTCTGGGGTCTTACCGGATGGTGGGGGCTTTTGGTGGGGGTATGTTGGTACAGGGGGCATTGCTTTTTTTGGTAGCCTATTACGGAAATGTGAATCCCAAGATAGCTATAGATCAAGTAACCGATGATACCTATAAAGTAGTCGTTTCGGCACCTTCCGACGTAGAGAACGTGAATATCAAGACAGATGACGGCATTGCCTTGTTTACTTGGGAAGATGCCCAAGACGTAAGTGGGGAAGATAGCCCTACCCATGGAAAAAGTTTTTCTATGGAAGCCGATAAGGAGTATGTGTTTTTGGTCGAGGGGGAGCAAAACCTATCTACGGATAAAATCACCATTATCGACCAAAAAAGAGGGTATAGCAACGCCATGTATTTGATGTCCATTTTTCTGGCGATATTAATGTTCTTGACCTTCTATACCACCAAAGAAAGAATACAACCCCCCAAGGAGCAAAAGAACAACCTGAGAAAGGATTTCAAGGATTTGATTTCGAACAAACCTTGGCTGGTATTATTGATCATAGGACTTTTGTTCAATGTGTACAATTCGATCAAGCAGGGCATTGTCATCATTTACTTTAGCCATTATCTCCATAATCAACTTTTGTCCGCCTCGTTCTTGATCGGTCTTATGATTGCCTCTGTACTGGGCGCGATGGCAACCGCTCCCTTAGGAAAGAGATTGGGTAAGCGCAACCTCTTTATTTATGCCCTTCTTTTTTCCGGTGGGGTAAATGCCTTACTCGCTTTTTGTGGCCCTGAGGATATCACCGCCATTTTCACCATTGGTATTGTTTCAGAATTTGCAGCCGCTATTTTCCCAACCTTGTTCTTTGCCATGTTGGGCGATGCTGCGGATTATTCAGAGTTCAAGAATGGCCGTAGGGCTACGGGGCTCATTTATTCCGCAGGTTCGTTTGCGACAAAGTTTGGTGGGGGTATTGCCGGTGCGATTATCGGTTTGGTCTTGGGGGCTTTCGCTTACAATGGTCAAGATCCCGAATCGATTAAAGGGGCGGTACCGGGAATTATAATGCTGATGAGCTGGGTACCGGCCTTGATCACTGTATTGGCGGCAGGATTAATGTTCCTTTACCCTTTGACACAAAAGAAATTGGATGAGATCACGTTGGAGTTGAAACAACGAAGGCTTCAAGAATAACGCACTTTAAGAATTAATAGTAAAAACATGAAATACGGACATTTTGACGATAAGAATAGGGAATATGTAATCACGAATCCCCAAACCCCATACCCTTGGATCAATTATTTGGGTAATGAGGATTTCTTTTCCTTAACCTCCAATACCGGTGGCGGATATACCTTTTATAAAGACGCAAAATTTAGACGGCTGACACGCTATCGGTACAATAATGTTCCCATAGACGATGGTGGAAAATACTTTTATATAAAGGACGGAGATGTCACTTGGTCCCCAGGATGGAAACCGATGAAGACCCGTTTGGACAGTTATGAATGTCGCCATGGCATGAGCTATACCAAATTCAATAGTGCAAAGAATGGCGTTGAAGCGCAGATCCTTCAATTCATTCCATTAGGATTTTGGGGCGAGATCCAAAAAGTCTCCTTGAAGAATACCGCTTCAGAAACCAAAAAGCTGAAATTGTTCTCCTTTATAGAGTGGTGCCTTTGGAACGCCGAGGATGACATGACCAATTTCCAACGGAACTTTTCAACAGGGGAGGTAGAAATCGAAGATTCTACCATTTACCATAAAACCGAATTCAAGGAACGCCGCAACCACTATGCCTTTTATTCCGTCAATGCCCCTATTGATGGCTATGATACCGATAGGGAATCTTTCTTGGGTCTATACAATGGCTTTGATAACCCCGATGTGGTGAACCAGGGGACTCCCAAAAACACGGAGGCCCACGGATGGTCACCCATTGCATCACACTATATTGAAGTAGAATTGCAACCTGGGGAATCGCGCGATTTTATCTTTATGTTGGGTTATGTTGAGGTCGACAAGGACGATAAATGGGAACGAAAGGCGGTCATCAATAAGAAGCCTGCCAAGGCTATGATGGCAAAATATAATACTGTTGAAAAAATCGATACCGCCTATGACGATTTGCACACCTACTGGGATAGGTTGCTGGGCAAGATCAATATTGAATCCAGCGATGACCGTTTGGATAGAATGGTAAACATCTGGAACCAATACCAATGTATGGTCACCTTCAACATGTCGCGTTCCGCTTCCTTTTTTGAATCGGGTATTGGCCGTGGTATGGGCTTTAGGGACTCCAATCAGGATTTGATCGGCTTTGTACATCAAATTCCTGAAAGGGCAAGGGAGCGTATCTTCGATATCGCATCGACCCAATTTGAGGATGGCTCATGCTACCACCAATACCAGCCTTTGACCAAAAAGGGCAATTCGGCCATAGGTGGCGATTTTAATGACGACCCGTTATGGTTGATCCTCTCCACCACCGAATATATCAAAGAAACCGGGGATTTCTCCCTATTGGATGAGATGGTGCCATTTGATAATGATGCCTCTAGGGCCAAACCCCATTTCGACCATTTAAAAGCCTCCTTTTACCATGTGGTGAATAATTTGGGTCCCCATGGTCTGCCGCTTATCGGTCGTGCCGATTGGAACGATTGCCTCAATCTCAATTGTTTTTCGGATGATCCCAATGAGTCTTTCCAAACCACTGGAAATAAAAAAGGGAAGACGGCCGAGTCCTTGATGATCGCCGGACTTTTTGTGGTCTATGGAAAGGAATATGTAAAACTTTGTAAGCGAATTGGGAAGGATACCGAAGCAAAGGAAGCCGAAAAGCATGTAAAGGCCATGATTGAAGCTGTAAAAAAAGACGGTTGGGATGGCGATTGGTATTTAAGGGCCTATGATTATTATGGAAAAAAAATCGGGTCGAATGAAAATGAGGAAGGTAAGATCTTTATAGAATCCCAGGGCTGGTGTTCCATGGCGGAAATCGGTAAGAAAGAGGGCATGGTGGAAAAATCGCTGAATGCGGTAAAAGAGCATTTAGACTGTGAATATGGCATTGTTTTGAATAGTCCAGCATTTACCAAATACTATATCGAATACGGGGAGATTTCGACCTATCCGGCCGGGTATAAGGAAAATGGCGGTATCTTCTGCCATAACAATCCTTGGATTATGATTGGGGAGACCCTATTGGGTAGGGGAGACCAGGCGTATGGGTATTATACCAAAATAGCCCCGAGTTTTCTCGAAGACATTTCGGAACTACATAAGGTAGAACCTTATGTATATTGCCAAATGATCGCGGGCAAGGAAGCTTTTAAACCGGGTGAGGCCAAAAACTCCTGGTTATCGGGTACCGCTTCTTGGAATTTCTTTGCGATCACCCAATATATTTTGGGCGTAAAAACGGATTACGACGGACTGGTTATCGATCCTTGCATACCCTCTAAATGGGACGGATTTAAAATGAGCAGGGAATTCAGGGGTGCGACCTATAAAATAGAGGTTCAAAATCCCGACCACGTAAGTAAAGGAGTGAAGCGCATTTTGGTCAACGGAAAGGAAATCCCCTCGAATACCGTCCCTATTTTAGAGAAAGGAAAGGCACATTCGGTACAAGTGATCATGGGATGATCTAGTGGGGTAATTTGTCCTTGATGACACCATAAACAAAGGTGCCAAGTATAGCCGCGGCGATGACGATCAGCATGCTAAAAACCCCTGTACCCACCAAAATATACATGGGTCCCGGACAAGCACCTGCCAGGGCCCAGCCCAATCCGAAAATGGAACCACCCAAAAGATAGCGGGTAAATCCCCTCTCTTTGGGGGCGATATTAATGGTTTGGCCTGTAAAACTTTTAAGACCGGTACGTTTAATAAACGCGACCGCTAGGATGCCCAGTAGCACGGCAGAACCGATAATCCCATACATATGAAAGGACTGGAATTTGAACATTTCAAATATGCGGTACCAGGAAACGGCTTCGGATTTCACCAAAACAATCCCAAAGAACATACCGACCAATAGATATTTTATAAAATTCATGCACTAAAGATTAAGGGTAGAATAAAATGGGTCATGATCAGGCCACCAATAAAAAAGCCGATTACGGCCACCAAGGAGGGCTTTTGAAGATTGCTCAATCCGGAAATCGCATGGCCCGAGGTGCATCCCCCGGCATAGCGGGTACCAAAGCCGACCAAAAAACCGGCGATGATCAAGATGGCCAGCCCTTTAAACGTCAAAACGGAATCCCAGCTGAAAATTTCAGGGGGTAAAAGCGTTTCCCCAGCACCATTAAACCCCAAGGCATTTAAATCATCAATGGTATTGGGGGAAAGCGCGATGGCCGAACCATCGGATAATAAATATACCGCGATGAAACCTCCTGTAATGGCACCAATGACAACAACCAAGTTCCATCGTTGCGATTTCCAGTCGTACCTAAAAAAATCGGAGTATTTGCCAGCACCACCCATACTGCAAAGTGTTCGCAGGTTCGATGACATGCCGAACGACTTTCCAAAATAGAAAAGCAGTAACATAATCGATGTAATCAGTGGCCCGGAAACATACCAAGGCCAAGGTTGCAATATATATTCCATCCCATGTATTTTATGCAAATATAATGGAATGGGATTGGGATTACGAAATTAGTGGGGTAATCACTTGGATTAGGTGCTTCAATCAGACTTTTGCCAATATTAATATGGACATTAAAACTAAAATAATTAGCGTAAAATACATAAAAAAGAAGATGGCAGCACATTCAGGCTACGGTGTTATTTGGAATATCATTTTTACTTTTTCAATAAGAAAAACTCAATATGAAAATAAACTGATCTGGATCATTTGCGAAGTATGATCCGGTTTCTATCTTAATCCTTAGACAAAATTTTCAACCTAATTGTAAATGTATCAATCTAAAAAAATAGTATTATGAAACGGTTCAAAATTTCTTATTTGATTTTACTTCTAGGTATGCTGTTGATATCTTGTGAGAATGAAAGCATCGACACTGAGGTAGTCTCCCAAGAGGAGTCCCTTGAGCAATTTGACGTGCCTGAAATTCCGGCAGACATTAAATCTATGATGAGTACCGAAGATTTAGCCTTGTTTGAAGCAGGTCCAGGTAAAGAATATCTTAGCAACGAGATGAGTAAAGGTACACGCGGGAAACACGGAAGATGGCATCCCATATTGATGAAATTGGGCTACAATCTACAAATTGGCCCATTTGTTGGAGAATCTTGTGAAACTCCGGTCCCTTGTTTTGATGAAAATGGACCTACTGGAGCGGAGGGATGTGACGATCCTGCTAATTTCAAAGGAGCTACCGGAGTAACGGTCGCGGATGGATATTTGTTTTCAAAACCTGTGCATTCCATGTATTTTCCTGTCTTTTGTTTTCCCGATTATGCCGGATATGGGGAAGGTTTTTACCAATTGGAAAATGGAATGTTGTGGGTAGAAGCCAAAAACGGTCCCTTTTATTATGATGAAGAGGGCAATAGCAGCTTTCGACGAATAGGCAAATATAACCCAGACAAAAGTCAAGGTATTTTTTCAGACGTTAGAGGTTGGGAAATTGCCCTACTCTATACTGCGGCCGAGAATAATCCTGGTACTAACAATGGCATTGGCTATTCCGATGTAATAATTTTTGGATGGGCGTATTGGTGATAAGGTAGCAGTACCTGCTGTTGGCACTAAAGATCCCTGAGGTATGCCCAAGTTTAGTTCTGTGTTTCGATTTCGAGAATTTTGAATCCTGGAAATGCAGTTCCTTATGGGGTAAAAGGGATCTTTCACCAGATTCATGAATTTTTAGTAACGTAATTAAACAGTGGTAATAAGAGCTGAAATGGTTCAGTCTTTTATGCAGCGCACTGAAAATCCGGTTTTTTTACTATCGGTGAATCTGTGAATTTGTGTCCAATGGGTATTAAGCAATCTGGATAAACTTAAGGTATCGCCCGACTCCGTAGTACTCCAAAATGCGGCTATCTCATGTAATTGATACGCACCTCCATTATCAGCGTTTCGATAACCCGAAGGAATCGCCCAAAAACCCGAACTGCCAAAGGCTATATCGGTAACTAGAATGCCTTCATTCCAAAGCCTTGAATCCCCTGCAATTTTACTACCTTCATTCGTGCCTCGAAAAGTATACATTTCTGTTTCGTTTTGGCTCATTCCCAGATGCATTTCCAGCTCTTTCCATTCATTATCACTTGGCAAATGCCATCCATCGGGGCAAACTCCCTGAACATTACTCGGGTTGGAGTCACTGCTAGTACTGCCATTCATTGTCGCTGCCCACGTATATAATGCACCATAGACTTCTTTGTTCGCTATTGAATTTTCATAGTAAGAAATCGTTTTATCAGAAAATGTGAGGTTGCTCCAAGCACTTTCGTCGGTAACCAATTCGATCTCCGTTCCGTTGGCATAATGCGAAGTTTTGAGATTCTCTGCCATCCAAATCTGATCTCCAATTTGAACTGTTGTATACGTATTTCCATCAACATCTGTTACCGTAAGTGTATTCTGGGTATCATCATCCTTTTCGCAATTCGTCAAGATCGGGATTAGCAAGAATAGTAGAACAGGTACTAGCTTTCTTTTCATGGGGGATTTTATTAAGCAGTTTTTATTTTATCAATGTTATTAACCTGTCCGAAGTATAGGCTTCCCATTTTAAAACATCGTTGCACCAAATCTTGGTACAGATTACATGTCCATTACTAAAATCAATTTCACCTTTGATAATATCAAAATCACTTTCTGAAAACTGAATTTTGATCTCGGTAAAACCCCTAGTATCATAGTCAGGATTGTTATAATCCGGTGTCAATAATACCCTTAGACGATTTTCTCCATTTATTTCTTCAACGGTCATTCCCTTTGCATTTCTCTGGTCATAGCCGAAATGTTCGATCCATTCAGAATCCGTTCTATAGAATAGCCTTATATCTTTTGATGCAATTCCATCAACTTTGTCGAGAATATTGACTCCATCAGCATTAACAATTAGGATATCCAATCCGAAATCAATCGTAGTACAACATGTTATTTCTTTTTTATCACAAGAAACAGAGATTGAAATCAGTATAATAAAAGGTACTATTTTTTTCATTTTTTTGTTAAAAAGGTCTCGGTTAGGAGTAATTTGGGGTTTACGTCCGTGGATTTTCAGAAGTGGCGAAAACAACCAATTAGGGATAACCATTTTATGGGCGTTTTTTAGAATAATGAATACCCTAGTATTATTGATAATGTCTTAAAATCCGCATCCCAAAACGAATAGTCTCCTAAAAGTTCCCTACTCGCTTGATATCTCATTTCCAGACTGTATTTGTCTTGGAGTTTATAGCCAATGCCGAACGCCAAATTGTTTCGACTATCAATTTCCAAATCATTATCTAAACTTGAGCCATCTGCTCTTTTAAACGTAAGTAAAGATTTTGAACTTAAATCAAATATGAATGAGGCATCCACGAAAATTTTTGAATTGTTATCAAGAAAGAAATAATGTCTCAAACTTACTGGAACTTCAACAGAACTGTATTCGACTTCGGCCAATATTTCACCCCCTGACACAAAACTTACATTAGTCGTTTTTTTGGATTTAAAGGTCTGATACGTTGGTTCAATTGCAAATGCCCATTTATTTTTATTAAAAGGTAAAATGAATTCAGTTTCCAATCCAAATCCAAATCCTATCTTGCTCCCGAAATCTATATTCCTGGAACTAGATATTGAGTTTTGTATTTCTAATGAAGAACTGTTTAAACGAGGTCTGATAGTCAAATTGAATAAATCCCGTTTTTGTTTTGGTTCAAAATGAACTAAGTCGATGTTATGGCATTCACTGTAATCATTAAATAATCGTACTAATTCCTTTTTTTTATAGTTTAAACTTTCGAATTTACCCATTTTGAAATATGGACATTTCAAATCATTCCATAGCTGTTGCCTAAATCTATTGTTTTTACCAACGGTATTATTAATGGTAGTATAGCTTTTAAATACCAGTTGCTCAATATTGGAGTTTTCTTTACTGTAAAAGTATCTTTTTAAATTACTATCAACATATTCAAACAGGTTTGCCTTACCTTCAACCAATACCCTTAAAAAAAGCGTTTCTTTATTAAAATTAGGGTTCATGTCATTACTTAAAAAATTGACAATCTCACTTGACCTGTCAATTTCCACAGTACTTCTGATGTATTTTGAATTATTATCAATACCAAATTCTTTTATTGATCTTATAGTTGCATTTTTAGAATCACTTTTTTCTGATAATTTATATTCAAATTCAGTAGGATTGTTCTTCCAATCGCTATTCTTGATCAGACAGTTGATTTTTTGGTTGGCATTATCTATAAAATATCCTTTTTCATAAGAAATTTGTGAATAGGAATTGAGGCTTAAAACTATGGTTAATAGAATTATTAGTTGGTTTTTCATAATTATTTTTAATATTAACATTAAAGTCCCGAGGTATCGGGAGGACTAGGGCTTTTTATAGGAGGTTTTGTTGGCGGTAGTTTTTATTTATTATTCCATAATCTTTTAAAATAAAGCGTGTCAGGATATTTAGAGATTTCATAAACCCACTTGGATTTATCAGCTATTAAATGATTGAAAGTCAAAAAATTATGTGATTTTCCTTTATTGTAAAAATTGATTTTATAATGATAGGTTGGATAAAACAAAGAATCTAATTCTTTATCACGATAATCAAGTACTTTACATTGTTCCCAATCATTGAGAAGCTTTTTAAACTGTTTATTTGTCAATTTTTTGCTTTTCCCGGTACTTTTGGAGAAGATAATTATTGAATCAATAGCTGAGGGCAGTAATTTTAATTTGTCAGGTTGTAATTCTATCGCTTGATTATTACAAACATTGATTTTTATATATAAATTATTTTTTAGTTGAAAGTCAATTTTACAGGAATCAGATTTGTAGATATTTTCAGCTATTAATTGATTATTTTTAAATATGTCCAGTCGGTTGAAATGAGGTCCGGCAAAACCAATACAAGTATATTCCTGGATCATGTAATCACCAACTTGCCAATTTTGAGATTTATCGCAATTAGTTCCATACGCCTTTCCAACTTTTTTTGCAGCAGAACTTAATCCACTTGAAATAGCCACTGCAAATGATTTAAATACGATGATTACGCCAAATAAAATAGTTACTGTAATGAGGGTATTTTTGAGAGTCTTATTCATAAAAAGAATTACCGCCAACGTACGGATACAGTTACTTCTATCTATAATACTGTTAAAGGCACTATAAATTTCCTACAAAATAAGATGATAAGCAAGAATAAAAAGACCAATGTAAATAATAACCGTTGATCGGTTATACTTTGAACGTTTAAACAAAGTGCGTGGCGTTTTTAATCGGGTCTTAGTTAGGGATAAAACCATATATGAAAAACCAACTATTTATTGACTGAGGATGGCAGGGGGACTTAATTGACTTATTTCTATGTGTAATCTCGACAGGCCTACCTGCAGGCAGCTAAGCGCAATACATCCTTATTAATCCAATATCCCTACAAAAAAATCCAGGCACTCAGGATTTGCCAAAGCGGCCTTGTTTTTTACCTCCTGCCCGTGAATGATCTTTTTTACGGCTATCTCCACCTTTTTACCATTAAGGGTATAGGGTATATCGGGTACCGCTTTCAATACGGCCGGAACATGCCGTGGGCTACAGTTGGTCTTTATGGTTTTATTTATTTTTTTGACAAGGGCCTCATCCAAGACAACCCCTTCGTTCAGTTTTACAAAAAGCACCACCTGCTCATCGCCATCCACCTTTTTACCTACCACTACGGCGTCGACAATTTCATCCATATTTTCAACAACGTTGTAGATTTCAGCAGTGCCAATACGCACTCCCTGGGGATTCAAAGTGGCATCTGACCGGCCATGCATAATAATTCCGCCATGTTCCGTTATTTCGATGAAATCCCCATGGTGCCAGATACCGGGATATTCCTCAAAATAGGCAGCCTGGTATTTTTTGCCATCCTTATCATTAAAGAAGTAAATGGGCATGGAAGGGAAAGGTGATTTACAGACCAGTTCCCCTTGTCCGCCTACCACCGAATTTCCGGCAGCATCAAAGCAATCGACATTCATACCGAGACCTTTGCATTGTATTTCCTCCTTGTAAACCGGTAGGATAGGATTACCCAAAACAAAACAGGAAATAATATCGGTACCCCCGGCGATGGAGGCTAATTGAATATCCGCTTTCCAATCGCGGTACACATATTCAAAGCTTTCTTTCGAAAGGGGTGACCCTGTAGAGGCGATAACCTTCAATTTTGTGAAATCGGAGATCTTACGGGGTTTGACCCCGGCTTGTTCAAGGGAGGCAATGTATTTCGCACTGGTTCCAAAAAAGGCAATATCCAATTCATCGGCCATTTTCAGCAAGGCATCAGGTCCGGGATAAAACGGGTTACCATCGTATAACACAAGCGTAGCCCCAATGGCCAGCGAACTAACAAACCAGTTCCACATCATCCAACCACAGGTGGTATAATAAAATACACTTTGGTCACTTTGGATGTTGTTGTGCAGGATCAGTTCTTTTAAATGCTGAATGAGCGTACCTCCGGCCGAGTGTACAATGCTTTTAGGCAAACCCGTTGTACCCGATGAGTACATGATATAGAGCGGATGATCAAAAGGCAACTGTTCAAATAACAGCGGTTCTTCGGTCAAAGCGGCAAAATCGTCAAACAAGATGGCATTTGGAACCTTTTTCACGTCTGCGTTGCCCGTATAATCCACTAGAATGGTCTTTTCCACCGAAGGTAGGCCTTGAAGGATATGGGCCAACTTTTGCTGCGAATCAAAAACTTTGCCTTTGTAGTAATAGCCATCCGCAGCGAAAATGAGTTTGGGTTTTATTTGGGAAAAACGATCCAGTACGCCTTGGGTCCCAAAATCGGGAGAGGTGGAAGACCAGATGGCACCGATAGACGAAGCAGCGAGCATACCGATAATTGTTTCTGGCATATTGGGCATAAATGCAGCTATGCGATCCCCTTTTACAACACCCCTATTTTTCATGGCTGCTGCCACCCGGCGGACCTGTTCGTACAATTCGGCATAGGTAAGTTCGCGATGCACGGAAGTTTCCCCTTTAAAGATTAGGGCCGTGTGATCGTCTTTTCGGGCCAGCAGATTTTCGGCAAAATTCAGGCGGGCGCCTTCAAACCATTTGGCACCCAGCATTTTATGAATATCGTCTAGTATGGTATCCGATTTTTTTGATGATTTGATACCGCAAAAGTCCCATATTTCTGACCAGAAATCGCCGATATTCTTAACGCTCCACTGGTGAAGGGTGGTATACTCGCGATCGGGAAGGCTATATTTCTCGGCAATACGATGTAGAAATTCGTACATCTTCGAGCCTGTCTTTGTTGACTCGGAAGGTTGCCAGAGTAGGTTTTTATCCATTTTCACATTGTTTTCTGTTTTTTAAAATGAAGTAGGCATAACATGCTACAAAGCCGGTAATTCACGGTAAAAGGGTTTACAGTTTTCCCATCTTTGATCATGTTCGCTACCAGGGGAATTTTTAGTAGAATGTTTCTTTATCCAAATATCTAATTTCATTTTGTCCTTAATTGTGCTCTAACGTATGGAATAAAGAGTCATTTTAATGCTGTTTATTTTTTGTTATCCATATTTTTCTTGTTTTCAAAAGTCTAACGAAAGTAATTAATGAGACAAACCCGCCTAGAATTAAAGTTAAGGGAAAAATAAAAAATCCAATAATGTTTCCTTCAAGTGGTGAAAGCCAAATGAAAAAGGACAATAGACCTATTACCTGAAATAAATGTCTTTCGGAAAAAATGTACAAGAAACTATTAATTCCTTTTACACGGAATGGATGATCTTTGGAAGTAAAGATAAAGCTGTAGATAAGTAGGCGCACAAAAAAAATAACTACTAAAAAGAGGATAAAAGCTAATGGATTGACTTGATATACGTTGGTTCCTTTTGATGCACCAAGATCCAATTCGTTGCAAATTATATACGACACCATCTGATAAATAGGGTTTCCTACTATACTTATTACAAGAAAAAAAACATATTTCAGTTGGTTCACTTTTATTCCAATTATTGATAACGGTTCAACTACGATGCATTGTGGACGCCGTCTGCGAAGCAGTGGGCGAATTGGCCCGCTGGCATTTAGACTTTTACGCCTAATACCAGGCCATTGAATAAAGTTAAGGATTTCCGTCTAGGAAATCCGCCGCAATGAATTTTAGCCATTTTTATTCACATGTTTTCAATTAAATAGGTCTAAAAGAGCCAAACTTCTTACTAAATGTTGCATACTGTGATTTTCATCATATGATGTTTTAGGAGAGCTATTAAAGGCAATGATTAACCTTTTACTTGGTGAGATGTATAGCGCCTGACCTCCAACACCATGTTTTATGAAATCCCCATCTTCAAATACAACATCCCAATGATAGCTCTGAAACATTGCTCCTTGGTCCTCATATTTTCGCGACCATACTAAATCTCCAAAACCGCCCTTAGACAGAAATAATTCATGATTACCTTTCCTAATTTCCTCTAAATATCTATCAGAAGCAATTTTGATGTCGGCATCCTCAGTAAATGCCAAACCATACCTTGCCATGTCTCTCAAAGTCATCATCATAGGACCATAACTTCCTGTTATACCACTACTAGCCATAGAGATTAGTGCATCTTGCTCCGCTCCAATTTTAGACCATATAAATGAAGACACCAATTCGTGGTAAGGGGTAGCTGTTATTCGCTCTGCAATCATAGCAAGCAGTACTGAATTTACTCCGCTATAATCATATGTAATACCAGGTGGTTCGGCAATACCAGACTCCTTTATGACTTGAAGAAAGTCTTTTTTGATTCCAGCCTTAGGTTCTGGAAATAAGCCCGTTTGTTCAAGAAGCTGATAAAAACAAGATTCAGGATTGGTAAATGACTCCATGTTGGGTAAATGCTCCTTGCAATTAATTCCAGAGGCCATTCTCAATAAATGTTCAATTGTAATATCCTCAAAACCTGCACCTCTTAGCTCTGGTAAATATTTGGTAATGGAATCCTGTTCATGTAATAGTCTCTGGTCTGCGAGAATTGCTGTTACCGTACCCACAAATGATTTGGCAATCGATGCGGTAATATGTCTGTCATCCGGATTCATGTCTGGGTATTGTTCGTATTTGATTTTTCCTTTGTGAAGAACAATCACCCCATTTATAGCCTTACGAGCGCAAATGTCATCCAAAGTAGTTTCTTTTTTGAAAAAGGTACTCGTTAACAATTCCTGCCCTAATGTTTCTGACAGATTTTCTTCTAGTCGCTTGATTTTTGTATCTCTCTTACTTATGGTAACGGTAGGTAAATAATATTCAAAATGTCTGTTTAGTTCGGCAATATCTGGACTTATCAAAGTAATCCAATCTGGAGATTCAAAACTTACCAATTGTTTGGTAGTGTCTGGCATTTGCCTTGAATTTACTGCTGCTTCAATCCTGTTTTTTAACAACTGATTTTTAGTCTCTTTTTGGCAGCCATAAAGCATTACGAATGTAAAAAGGAGAAGGCTATATTTTTGTAAATAATTAATCATTTCGTGGCTTGATGCGTCTATAATTATTAATTCGTTTCAATATTTTAATTGTGCATAACAAGTGAATATAGTTGCCAGTAACTATATTTCTTTATATGATTACCCTAAATTTCCTATAAAAAATAGCGGTAAACAAGCTAAGACCCATAAACTTTATAAACGGTTTATTAAGAATTGGATGGTTAATAAGGTAGTTTTAAGGATTGCTTTTTTCGGTACCTTAGTTAAGTACGATCTCATCCACAAACAGTCAGCGGTTACCACCGGGGTTGGGGTGTTTCAAAGGACATATTGTTGTAACACGTTTTTGCGAAGTATTCAGTCTAATTGGTCAAATCCGATTTTATAAATATTACCAAAACCGTTTAAGGTACTATTCGATAGTTCTTTTAATTCACTAATACTTTCCAATTTCTTGTTGTCAAGGGTTATTCGCTCACTTGTAAAATAGAAATTACGGGACTTCCAATCTACAAACGGACAATAATCCAATTTATCGGAATTTACCGATTCGCCTAGGTTTTTCGATTTTGTCCATTTGCCTGAATCGTCCTTGCGACTTATATATAAGTCTCCTCCCCCAAAACCATCTTCCCTTCCGAATGAACTAAAAATAATCAGATCCTCTTCGGGATTTATATAGGCATTAAACTCAAATGATGCGGAGTTTATCTCAATAGGCAATGGTATTGGCGATTGAAATTTACTATCGACAAATTCGGACCTAAAAATGTCTTCCCTGCCCATACCATTATCCCTTGTTGCTGTGAAAAATAAATTTCCCTTGTTACTTAAGGAAGGATAAAACTCATCACCTCTGGTATTGATGATCGAATCTAAAGCAACGGGTTCTGACCAAGTACCATTGATGCGATCACTATACCAAATATTGTAATCGTCTCTTGTTTTATCATTGTAAATGGGTCTATTGGATGCAAAATACAACCTGTCCCCATTAGGGCTATAAAATGGTTCTATATCCTGATATTTTCCGGAGATATTCAATATCTCGGCATTCGACCAATTTCCATTTTCTTGGTTTAATACCACCAAACATCTTTTATTTTGTTTGTAATCGCCCAAGGTATAGATAAGTTGATCGCCTTGGGGGGAAATTGCCAAATCCCTTTCATACAAAGATGTGGATATTACATGCTCCCCAAACAAGGTCAAACCTTTTGCCGTAGTTTCGATGTCTATGGAATATGCTTCTGATCGGTCGTTTTTGGATTGACAGTTGAACAGCACTAATGATAAGAATAGTATTACCTTATATTTCATTTTGTCCGATCTCTGTTTTATACATGGGGTTGTATGCTGGCATTATTGTGTTGTTCTATTCTAGTCCGTATTGGTTTTATTCAATTATGAGGTTGTATTTTGTTAAAAGCCCCTTGACGGATTCTAAGGAAAATTTTGCACCTTTAATTTTATTCTGTTCGGGATCAATAATAAAATTATCGGAACTTCTTAAATCGGCATTTTGCAAATCCGTGTTTTTAAATACAGCATTCAGTAAATCGCAATTTTCAAAAACAGACGTATTCAGATTACATTCGGTAAAATCCACTTCATGTAATTTTGATTTAGTAAACACGGTTTTTGAAAGTTTCTTTTTGAAAAATGAGGAGTGATTTAGTTGGCAATGATCAACTTTAATCGAAAAAGCAAAATCACTACAGGTATCGAAACGCATACCTAACATCTTACAATCTTTAAATGTTACTTCTTGAAGCCCTGTTTCGTGAAGATTAACCAAACTTAAATCGCAATCAATAAATTGGCATTCCAAAAATCGAATTTTTGATACGTCGGAATTAGAGAAGTTACAATTTGAAAAAGTACACGATTCATAATCGCCTTTGTCTAATTTATTTTTTGAGAAATCTTTTCTTTCAAATTTTATGTCTTCAATAAATTGTAGTTCCATTAATTCTAGTTGTTTTTATCGGCTGGCCTATAACGGGTGGGCAATGATGTCGGAGTGGTAAATCCGTCTGGATTTTTCCGCCCAGATCCGAGCCATAACTTAAAGTTAAGGATTTTCGGTATGGAAAATCCGCCGTAATGGATTATAGGTGTTGTTACCTACAGTTTTTTGTACTTAATTTTTTCGGTCATCATTACTTTCTCCACCGTTTTAATCAATGATGATACTTTAAGTCCCGCAATTAATTCGACTATAAGCAAGTAAATCATTCCGAAAGCAGGCATAATTAAAAACTCGGCTTTGTCAAATCCGTATTCAGTTAATTGATATACCGCAATTATTAATGCCAGTCCGACAAAAATGATTGTAAACCAAAAATGCATCTTATAAGTGATTCCGTTAATTCTTTTTAGAATTAGTTTACTTTCGATTCCGTTTTCATTTGTATTTGCCGTACTTACATTAAGTTTCACTAACGGCCCTAGGTTCGGTGTAAAAGCGAAGAATGATAAATTTCCATAGATTTCTATTCCGCCGTAGTCAGAAAATCCTCCAGCAATATTATTCCGTCCTATTTCAGAATGAATTATTTCTGTAATGCGATTAGCCGAATCGTTTATTTTATATTCTTTTGTTTGGTCGTTCAAAGGTATTATTTGAAATTGTAGGTAACAATTGTATATAGTTACTAGGATCTATATTTTTATTTTAGGTACTATAAATTTCCTATAAAATATGGTGGTAAACAAGTCTACAAAGGCCTATGTTATAAATACCGGTTGATCGGTTATACTTTGAACGTATACACAAAGTGCGTTGCATTTAGAATCGCGTCTTAGTTAAGGACGATCTCATCAACGAACAACCAGCTATTGCCCCCAGGGTTCGGATGCCATTCGGGGTTTTTCAATTGACTGTTTACCTGTACCCGTACATATTTTGCAGACGTTGGGGCAATGTCCATATCGAAGAACCGGAATTTCGTATTCGTATTGATCTCCTCCGGCCCCACATTCAGGGTTTTTGCGAGTTTAAAATCCGTACCGTTCATGGAGGTCCAGACCTTAAACCCCGTAGGATAAAAGATCCATTTTTCAGGGGATGAAAACGCCCCCACCGAGACCGAGGATACCTGTTCTTCTTTTCCGAGTTGGATCGTGGCGGTAAAATTACTGCCTTCAAAGCCGATCCAATTGCCATCCACAAAATTGACGGTTCCCCTTTTCTGGTCGATCAGCGTTTGGGCCCCATGCCCTTTATAACGTTCATTAGGATTTTTATTCAAGGTAATGGCGTTTACATCGAAGGATATTTTCTTAAAACTGGAGGCGGTTACCTCGCTCAAATTCCATCCCGGGGCATGGGTCACCGCTTTTACCTCCGTAGATCGGTGGATCGTAAGTGGTTTTGAATATGGTAATGACGTGGAATCGGGTATGGAACCATCTAGGGTATAAAAAATCTGGGCATCATTAAAAACATACTCCATCGCTATTTGTAACGAATCCTTAAAGAAATCGGTATCTGCGATTATCGTGGGGGGTTCCAACTTTGTGGCCTTGAAAATGTCACTATCGATCTGTCCCTGTACGTTCACTTCGGGATGGGCGTTCGCGAAGGCATCCATAGCCTCTTTTGTAATATTGGTTTGCCAAAGATAGAGATGGGTTAGTTTGGGTAAGTTTTCTAGTTTTTCGAACGCCTTATTGTCGACTTCGGTACCATACAGGTTTAAGGATTCCAAATGTTCAAATTCCGTGATGACGTCAATGGATTTCTCCGCAATGGCCGTTTTTTGTAGTTGCAGTTTGGTCAGGTTTTTAAAAGCTTTCAGGGATGGGGCCAATGTATCGTTGAAATTGGTGTGCCCCAGATTCAATTCCACGATATTCTTGGCATATTTTTTTAGGGCCTTAAAATCCCCAGGGGTCAAATCGGTCCGCCCATATAGATTGATTAAGATCAACGGGCTCTTTATCGCCAATCGGGAAGCCGAAATATTGGAACTGTTCAGATCGGCCAACCAGGCATTGGGCACTACACTGACCTCCTTGGCAATCATGGCCCGGGTGGAGGTGTCTTCTTCCAAGTTCTTTAAAATCTTTTGCAGTTGCTCCGTTTTCTCCATAGTACCGACCACACAATCGAAGCAATGGCCGTGGGCCATCCACCACTCCAATAGCGCCAATTCGTCCGCTGTGGGCTGTACCTTGCCCTTTGGGGGCATATGGTCCTCATCTTCCAAAGGTAATTGCAGGTGGTGTAGAAACAGGGAAGGTTTATCGGGGGCCACCGAATCGAGAATACTCCCCGAATCACCACCCGCCAAGAGGTTTTCCTTCGTATCCATCAACAAGCCTCCCTTTATCTTGGAGGTATTGTGACAACTTACACATTTGTTGTCGAAAATGGGTTGTATGATATCGTTGTAGACAAGGGCTTTGTCCACATCCTCAATGACCACTTTTTGGGTTGTCTTGTCCGCAAAAAGGAAATCCTCCCCATGGGTCATGCTGCCCCCGTAATGCCCCGTAATGCCAATGAGTATGAGCACCACAATATAGAGGGGCATATAGAGTTTTTTCGCGATTGCCGTGGCCGACCTTTTAAGAAAATATAGTCCGGCAGTCAGAACCGTAAAGGCTACCGCCAACCAGCGATGGCGAAAGAGCAATGTTTCGTCATACCCGCCATTGTCGGCCAATAACCATCCCGTACCTAAGGAAATGATTGCGGTTAGGGCCCCAAACCCTAAAACCATCAAGAGTATATCCCTGACCGCATCGGAGGGTTTTTTTCGAAACCCGATTTCCAAAACAAAACCAATAATCAAAATCCCGATGGGCAGATGTATCACCAAGGGGTGTAAATTTCCTATTTGCAGGGTTTGTGCGATCATTTATTCAACTAAGATTTCATCCATAAAAAGCCAGGGTACCGTGCCTTTGCCCTGGTGCCATTGGGGTATTTCATCCAAGGGATACACTTTTACCGTCAATTGGGAATAGGTTCCTTTTTTAAGGGGGACAGCAGTCATTACCAGTCGATTGCGCTGTTGTTCCCCTACGTTTTCAAAGATCGTTTCCCCTAAGGCCTGGGAGCCCGAGAATACTTCGATTTTCTGTGGACCAAAAATCCACCCACCCTGATTTTGCAGTGTACTTACCTTGAGCATCGAAAGTTCCATTTCGTTTTTCAGATCGATATCGATGGTAACCGGATTGGCTTGGAAGCCCAACCATGGATCGCTTCCCCTGAACTGTAATCTGCCTTTTTTCATATCGACCAACCCTTGGGTACCCGAACCTTTATAGCTGTCATGGGGAGAAGGGGTGAGGGTAACCGCAGCGTCGGAAATATCATGGATCAGTTTTTCAACCTGTAAGCTGATTTGGTCACTGGCTTTAAAATCGGGATGAAAGGCCTTGGCGTTTATGATCGTGGAATGCTTTACGTGTACGGGCCCCTCATAAATGGGGCTATGGCCGTCTACGTCATTTCCATCCAAGGTGTATCGGATTCGGCTTTCGGGAAAACCAAATTGAAGGGTGAAGGTGGTGGCATTTTTAAAAAGGGCGGAATCAACAGTAAGTATAGGTGGTGCCAACTGAAATGTACCAGTTGTTTCATAGGTATTGTTTTCCGTAGTACAGGAACCAAGGACAGCCAAAAACAATAAGATCATTATAGTTCTCATACCTAAACCCTGAATAATTTTATCGGATAAGTTTTTCCGGAATTCCATTGGGCCACATACAGGTTTTCATCTTCGTCCACACAAACATCATGGGGATGGTGAAACACCTTAACAGTCTGATGCATGCGTTCCAATACATCTCCCTGATATGTGGGAATGCTACCCCCTGGGGCAGAAATAAGTCGGTTGTCCTGGTCCAAAATAGAAATAAACCCTGTGCCCTCGCTACCATCCCCGGACCAAATGGTGGCCAAATACACATGCGTGCCATGGATGACCGGTCGGCAAATGTAGGCACCCGGTAAATCAGAACTTTCAATGTATTCCCCATCCATCGAAAATCGTTTCAATTTATTCTGTTGTCTGGCGGTAATCAATAGGGTAGGGTCAGTCACATTTCTGGTGTCGATACAGATGCCATGGGCATTATTGAACTTACCATCTTCCTCCCCTTTGCCACCAAAGGTATTGAGTAATTGCCCTTGGGCATTGTAATGCATAATATACTGTTCCCCATACCCATCGGCGATATAGACATCCCCATTTTCGGCAATGGCGGTCTCTGTAGGGATGTACGATTCTTTGGTATTGTATTTTCCGGATTCCTTGGGATAGTCGAACACCTGGATCACCTTACCATCGATGGTGGTTTTGATGACCTCATGCCGTGCATTGTCGGAGATATACAATATATCCTCCCCGTTTTCAACATGAAGGGTAAGCCCATGTGCCCCGGGATAGTCGGTACCCCAAACTTCGATCAACTTTCCTGATTTATCATAAACGATTGCATTGTTCTTGGTATGGTTGGTCAACAGTATGATGCGTCCTTTTGAATCCTGTACCATTTCGTGGCAGTCGTTGACCGGATAGAAGTTGGAATTCAGCGCCCCCCAATTCATATCGATCTTATATTGATGCGAACCATGACCAATAATCAAGTCTTTATACGGTGCCATCGCATTCAATACGGGCATTCCCGCTAAGATTCCGGTTGTGGCCAAGGCTGTATGCTGTATAAAGTTTCTTCGTTTCATGTATTCAGGACTCGTTTTGGGCTAGGTCAAAATATCTTTTACCACATGGCCATCGACATCGGTCAACCTAAACCGTCTTCCCTGGTATTTATACACCAACTTTTCATGGTCGATACCCAATTGATGCAATAGCGTGGCCTGAAAATCATGTACATGCACCGGATTCTGGGTAATATTATAGCCAAAATCATCGGTCTGCCCATAGACGATACCGGGTTTAATGCCTCCACCCGCCATCCAGATACTGAAAGACCTTGGGTGGTGGTCACGCCCGTAGTTCGTATCGGTCAATACCCCCTGTGAATAGTTGGTTCTTCCGAATTCACCGCCCCAAATGACCAAGGTGTCCTCGAGCATTCCACGTTGTTTTAAATCGGCCACAAGGGCTGCGGAGGCCTGATCCACATCCTTGGCCTGTTTGGCAATGGCCCCAGGGAGATTATCGTGTTGGTCCCAACCCATATGGTATAATTGGATAAAGCGTACGTCTTGTTCCGCCAACCTTCTTGCAAGCAAACAATTTGCCGCATACGTTCCCGGAATTTTAGCATCGGCACCGTACATTTTATAAATATAATCAGGTTCGTTATCCGTATTGATGACTTCGGGAACAGAAGTTTGCATGCGATAGGCCATTTCGTATTGGGCAATTCTACTCTGGATCTCTGGATCGCCACTCTCTTGGAAATGCCTATCGTTCAAAGCCGCAATCTGATCCAACATGGCCCTTTTTCCTTCCTTGGTCATCCCCTTAGGGTCGTTAAGATACAAGACCGGATCTTTGGCCGCCCTGAATTGTACCCCTTGGTGCAAGGAATGGAGAAAACCATTCCCCCAAAGGCGGGTATACAAAGGTTGACCATTAGGCCGACCAGATCCCCTGGATAATAAAACGGTGAATGCAGGTAGGTTTTCATTTTCGCTGCCCAACCCATAACTCAGCCAGGAACCAATACTCGGTCTACCGGGTTGTTGTGAACCGGTTTGAAAAAAGGTTACCGCGGGATCATGGTTAATGGCCTCGGTATACATCGATTTAATGATACAGATATCATCCGCCATTTTAGCGGTATAGGGTAAGAGGTCACTGATCCATGTCCCGTTTTTGCCGTGTTGTTGAAAACCGAATTGAGAGCCTACCAAAGGGAATTTGTCCTGTCCGGAAGTCATTCCGGTCAAACGCTGCCCATTTCGAATGGATTCCGGCAGATCTTCCCCTCGTCGTTGGTTCAATAGGGGTTTATAATCGAAGAGTTCCAATTGGGAAGGGCCTCCACTCTGAAATAAATAGATTACCCTTTTTATCTTTGCAGGGTGGTGTAATGAATCCAGTATACCTTTAACACCGGCCGGGCCTTCGTCTGCGGTCAAAAGACCTTTAGGACTTTTTCTAAAGAAACTATTACCTAGAAGGGAAGCTAAAGCCACACCTCCGACCCCTAAGGCCGTTTTTCCTAAAAATGACCGTCTATTAAGGATCAAGGATCTTTCTTCTAAAATTTTTTTCTCGCTCATAGTTATCCTCTGGTTATGGTTTCATCCAAATTCAGGATGGTGTGTGCGGTTAATGCTAGCGCAGCCCATTCCTCTTTTGGAATTTGCTCCTCCGTTCTAAAAGCCCCAATGGACAGATATTCATCCGCATTGATTTCTTGGGACTTTATCTTTAAGAGTGTTTGGTCATAATAGTCTTGTAACATGGTTATCTCATCTGCTTCAGGCAATCTTGAGGTTGCTTTTTGAAACAAAGTGGCAATTTGCTTATTTATGTCGTTTTGGTTCACAAGTATTTCATTGTATGCCATAACCCTGGCCGCTTCAATGAGCTGGGGGTCGTTCAAGAGCACCAAAGCTTGTAAGGGGGTGTTGGTTTGCTGCCGCTGTACGGAACATAGGTCACGGGATGAGGCATCGAAGGTCATCATACTCGGGGGAGGAACCGTGCGTTTCCAAAAGGTATAAAGGCTTTTTCGATAAAGGTCGGCACCTTTGCCCTGAACATAGGTTGCCGTAGTGCCCCCACCACCGCCGGTGGTTTCTTCCCAAATTCCTTCGGGTTGGTAGGGTTTTACACTCGGGCCACCGATTTCTTTGCTTAACAGTCCGCTTAAATGCAGCGCTTGGTCTCTAATGGTTTCTGCCGGTAGTCGTAATCTTGGGGCGTGGGCCAACCACTTGTTTTCAGGATCTTGTTGTAAACCTTCCTCTGACATCTTGGTGCTTTGTTGATAGGTGGCGGATAAGGCCATATATTTCAACATCTTTTTTAGATCCCAACCTTCATCTTGCAATTTGAGGGCTAGGAAGTCCAATAATTCCGGATGGGTCGGTAAGGCACCCTGATTCCCAAAATCGAAGGAAGTACTGACCAAGCCCGAACCGAACATACGTTGCCAAAGTCTGTTTACGGCCACCCTTGCCGTTAGAGGATTGTCTTTATGGAACAACCATTTTGTTAGTCCCAACCGGTTTTTTGGCAGGGCTTCTGAAAACGGCAGCAATGATTCAGGTGTATTGGGATACACTTGTTGGGAAGGTTGGTCATAGGCACCACGATTCAATATAAAAGTGGGCCGCGATTCTTCCATTTCTTTCATCACCATGAGTGGAATCTCCTTTTTTTCACTCTTCTGAAAGTTGATAAAGTCATACACCCCCTGCTGTTCCTTCTCGGAAATGATCATGTAGGGCTCCGGGGTTTCTGTCTGATTGGATATCAACCCTTTTTCGTTGATGTTATTAAAAAAGCTAAAGAGTTCAAAATGGTCTTGTTGGCTAATAGGATCATATTTATGGTCATGGCAACGGGCACATTCCAAGGTAAGCCCTAAAAAGGCAGTGCCAAAGGTTATGGTGCGGTCTTCAACATATTCCACCCGATATTCTTCGGGAATGACCCCTCCTTCGTAGGTAATTTTATGGTTTCTATTAAAACCAGTGGCTAAAATCTGTTCTTTGGTGGCATTTGGCAAAAGGTCCCCGGCCAATTGATAAGTGACAAAACGGTCGTAGGGCATATTCTTATCGAAAGCATGAATGACCCAATCGCGCCATGGCCACATGATCCGTTCAAAATCATCTTGATACCCATGGGTATCCGCATATCGTGCAATATCCATCCATTCCGCAGCCATGTGTTCCGCATAATCCTTTGAGCCTAAGTAGTGGTCTATCATTTTTTCAAAGGCTTTTGGGGAAGCATCGTTTTTGAACTGTTCGAGTTCTTCGATACTTGGTGGTAGGCCAGTTAGGTCAAAGGACAATCGTCTTAGTAATTTTTCTTTTCGCGCGGGTTCACTCGGGGATAGCCCATTTTCACTAAGTTTGGCCAGAATGAAAGTATCTATTTCATTAGCACCCCATGAGGAATTTTCAACCTTGGGAAGGGTTGGTTTATTGGGAGCGATAAATGCCCAATGCTCCTTATACTCCGCTCCGTCTTCAATCCATTTGGTCAATATTTTCTTTTCATAATCGGTCAATTCCAAATTGGATTCGGGTGGGGGCATTAAGACATTGGGGTCTTTGGAATAAATACGTTTAATGAGTTCGCTACTCTCAATATCCCCGGGTACAATGGCGAAGTGGTCCTTTTTGTCGCCAAGGGCCTTATAGGCATCTTCGGCGGTATTGAGTGAAAGTCCGGCCTCAATGGCATTTTTGTCGGGCCCATGGCATTTAAAACAACGATCGGAAATAATAGGTTTTACATGAAAGGTAAAGTCCACTTTATCCGGGATTTTGGTTTTCCCAAAGGTCTTGTCCATTGCCGTAATTTGGGGATTTTCATTTTTACAGCTGGAACAAAGAACAAGGAGTACTGTAAAACAGGACAGATATATTTTTTCCAAAAACCTAAGGTTGGATGCCATGCTTCTGCTCATAATTAGGGTTACGATTGTAATGATTTAAGGGTCTCTACTACTACGGTTCGACTAACTTAAAATTAGCCTAAGCTAAGCTAGGCTACAATCAAAATCGGAACTTAATAACGATATGACAATTAAATTCGACTAATGACGGCTGCTAAAGGTTGAATACGGGTCATTCAGGTAAATCGTGGTACAAAATCAATGGTATTTTGGTAGGCTTATGTAATGGAATTGTTCAATATTTTTGCCTTAACATCATTTAAGTAGCTTCTGCCAATAGTATATCGGGTATTATCTATTTCGAGGCTGTTGCCTTCCACCACCTGGACCTTGTCAATCGAAATAGTAAATGATCGGTGTATGCGTATAAATTGATCAGCGGGCAGTTCATCTGTAAAACTGCTTAATGTCTTATGTACGATATATTTACCGGTTGTTGTTTTGATCCGAATATAATCCTTTAAACTTTCGACAACCACTATTTCATCCAAGTATATCTTCTGTAATTTCTTTTTATCGACCTTGACAAAGATACTAGGATGTTCCTTGTTGCCATTCCGATCGGAGACGCCATGATTCTGTTTGAGCTTTATAATGCGATTCACCGATTTGAGAAACCTGGGAAATGGAATGGGTTTGACCAGATAATCGATCACTTCCAGTTCAAAACTCTCTAATGCGAATTCTTCATGGGCCGTTGTTATGACTACCATCGGTGCTTCATGTAGTGTTTTGAGAAACTCAAGACCGTCTAAGATAGGCATATGGATATCCAAGAAAACAATGTCTACTTCATGGCTTTGTAAATAGGTAGATGCGTCTACGGCGTTAGAGAATGTACTCACAAGTTGTAGTTCCTTCACCTGATCAACGTAGTTCTTGAGTACATTGATAGCCAATGGCTCGTCATCGATTACAATCGCTTTAAGTTCCATTATACCTTTAAATTTAGTTCAACATTAAATCTATCGTCTTTCTCATATATTCTAAGGTCGTAATCATCTGGCTCATAACCCAGTTCTAGCCTTTTTTTAACATTTGATAACCCGATACCACCTCCACGGGGATAAGAATTCCCGGCATTTCTTTTTTTCGGGATGGTATTCGATACCCTGAAAAACAAATCGTCCCCTTCCACCTTGATCTCGATGTCAATATACATTTTCCCTATATTTTGACTGGCTCCATGTTTAAAACAGTTTTCGATAAGCGGAATGAGCAACATAGGCGATATTTTTTTATTCTCGAGACTACCTGAAAGCTGCATATTCACTTCAAGGGAATCGTCAAAACGAATTCGTTCCAAATCGATGTAATTCTGTATGCATTCGATTTCGTTGGTCAGATCCTGTTTGGGTTTTTTGGTGGCATATAAAAGATACCGCATCAAATCGGAAAGTTTTAGCACCACTTCAGGGGCTTTATCCGATTTTTCCAAGGTCAGCGAGTAAATATTGTTCAAGGTATTAAAAAAGAAATGGGGAGAAACCTGGGATCTTAGAAATTTTAATTCTGTGGTCAGCTGTCTTTTCTCCAAGTTATGCAACTTATTATTTTCACGAAGCCAATCGGCCGTTATTTTTATGGCAGTTACAAAAGATACCACATACAACTCCCCAAGCATGGTGGTAATCGCATAATTCAGGGTCAATGTATCGACCACCTCAGTGGCTTCGGGCATTACATCGGTGCTTACCAGATAATAGGTAAGATTGAATTTGACCAAAAGCATTAATAAAAGTGAACCCAGTACCAAAAGGGCATAAGAGACGTACTTTTTATTGTAAACGAATTTGGGCATGAGGTAATACACATTGAAATAGGAAAGCGCTATATGGATCGGAAAGCCAATAAGGTTTGTTTTAAGGGAATAAACCAGATCATCATGAATACTTCCCCATCGTAACGTATTGAAAACAAAATAGATAGCCCAAAATATGATATGGTGAACATAGGTGATATCATAATCTTTCGACACACTCCTGCTAAAAAAACCATCAAGTCGTTGGTTTAAGTTGCGCTGATATTGTTCAGGATTTAATTCCTTTTTAATGGCGTTGGGCATTGGTGCATAGTTGTTGGTCTAAAAATGTTCCGATTTTAAATAAAAGTGGCAACATTTATTAGGTTGAATTGCGTGGTAAGTTACTTATTTTTTGGATTACGGGTGTAAAAAATGAGCACACTATGTAATACGCACATATTAACAAAACCAACCGGAAAAATGAAAATTCACTTTGTTTTAGCTATTGTTTTGATAGGCATGGTTTCCTCATGTGCTAAAAAGGGGAACACTTTAGATGCAAAAGAATCTATTCAATATGTTGACCCCTTCATAGGAACTGGCGGTCACGGCCATACCTACCCAGGGGCGACCTCCCCTTTTGGGCGTGTGCAACCCAGTCCGGACAATGGCACTGCTGGGTGGGACTGGTGTTCGGGATACCACATCAGTGATTCGATCATTTCCGGTTTTGCGCAATTACATTTAAGCGGCACCGGTATTGGTGATCTCGCCGATGTACTTTTAATGCCGACAAATTCTGAGGTAGACCTTGGTCTTTTCGGAAAGACAAGGGATTCCTTACCCTATACTTCAAAATTTTCACATGATCAAGAAGAGGCTTCTCCAGGATATTATAAGGTGCTTTTACAAGACCCTGATATTGAGGTTGAACTTACTGCGAATGATTATGTTGCCTACCATAAATACACCTACAATACATCGGGCACTCCTTCCTTTATTATTGATTTGGGCTATGCAGTCAATTGGGACAAGCCCTTGGATTGCCATTTAAATTTGGAAACCGATCAACGTATTGTAGGGTATCGCTTTAGTACGGGTTGGGCAAAAAACCAAAAGGTGTTCTTTGCTATTGAAACCTCGAGTCCAATGGTCGGGCAGCGAATGATTGGCGATTCACTGGCAGATAGTACCTCCACTCAGGTTTCCGGGATTAAGGCCGGCGGTCAGTTCTTTTTTAATGGGGATATGGACAACGTTGAAATCAAAATCGCGGTTTCATCGGTCAGTATTGATAATGCGAAGGAAAATCTACGCCTTCAAGGTAGCCCGAGTTTTGAAGAAACAAGGGAAACTACTAAGGGCGCATGGAGCGATGTCCTGTCCAATATTACTATAGAAACCCCGATCGACTCCCTCAAAACAATCTTCTATACGTCACTCTATCATACCCAAGTGGCACCAACCCTTTTTAATGATTTGAATGGGGAGTTCAGAATGCAGAACGATAGTATTGCCAAAACAGATTTTAAGGTGTATTCATCTTTGTCGCTATGGGATGTTTTTCGAGCTGAAACCCCGCTACTAAGTATCATAGATCCTAGCAGGCTTGATGATATGGTAAAATCCATGTTAGTGTATTATGACCAAAGTGGGGTCTTGCCTGTATGGGTGTTGTCGGGCAATGAAACAGGAACCATGCCTGGTTATCATTCAGTCTCCATAATCGCCGAAGCGATACTAAAAGGGCATAATGCCTTTGATGTGGAGAAAGCTTATAACGCCATGAAGAAGACCATGATGGGTGATGAACGTGGGTTGGAAGCCTATAAAGAATTTGGGTATATTCCGTTTGAGGTCATGGATCAATCCGTTTCCATAAGTCTTGAATATGCCTATAATGATTGGTGTGTGGCCCAAGTGGCCAAAAAGTTAGGCAAGGAAAACGACTACGAATATTTTATGGATCGCTCCAAGGCGTATCAGAACTTTTACGATGTACGTACAGGATTTTTAAGGGGTAAATCAAAAAATGGCAAGGAATTTCATGAACCTTTTGACCCCAAATCTTCCAATCATATAGAGGATACCGATTATACAGAGGGCAATGCATGGCAGCACAGCTGGTATGTGCTGCATGATGTCGAAGGACTTATAGCACTACATGGTAGAAAAGAGTCTTTCGCGCTTATGGTAGAACAACTTTTTACCGAAGATTCCGACCTAAGTGGTCATAATGTATCCCCTGATATTTCTGGCCTAATAGGGCAATATGCCCATGGCAATGAACCCAGTCACCATATCGCCTACATGTTGAATAAGTCAGATGCCCCTTGGCGCACCCAATATTGGGTAAGGGAAATTCTGAACACACAATATACTACCCAACCCGACGGCTTGAGCGGTAATGAGGATTGTGGGCAAATGTCGGCTTGGTATATCATGAGTGCTATGGGCATTTATCCGATGAATCCTGCTTCAGGTGAATATGAAATCGGAAGTCCATTGTTCGAAAAAACGACCATAAAGCTGCCCAATGATAAGACTTTTGTGATTTCAGCCCCCAACACCTCCAGGGAAAACTTATATGTACAATCCGTGACGTTGAATGGTACGATCTTAAATACGACGTACATTCTCCATGAGGATATCATGGCGGGTGGCATACTTGAATTCGACATGGGACCGACGCCCAATAAGGAATGGGGAATAACAAAATAATGGCCACCATGGAACTCTCGACAATTGATATTGGAATTGTAATTGGCTATGTGGTCCTGACTGTCCTTTTTGGGCTTTGGGTTTCAAAAAGGGCCTCCAAGGATATTGATTCTTACTTTTTAGGGGGTAATGAGATTCCGTGGTATTACCTAGGCTTGTCCAATGCCTCGGGAATGTTCGATATTTCCGGAACCATGTGGTCGGTAACCATTATGTTCGTATATGGACTTAAAAGCGCATGGTTACCGTGGTTATGGCCAGTTTGGAACCAAGTATTTGTGATGGTGTTTTTAGCGGCATGGTTACGGCGATCTAATGTGATGACCGGCGCGCAATGGATAACTTACAGATTTGGGAAGGACTTTGGGGCCAAATTATCACACATTATCGTTACCGTTTTTGCTATTATCAGTACCCTTGGATTTATTTCCTACTTTTTTGAAGGAATAGGGAAGTTTGCCACTATATTCTTTCCGTGGGATTTGGCATTTGAAATTGGTCCGCTTCTGGTAAATTCCGAACAGGCTTATGCCTTGATCATAATTGGAGTTACTACTATATATACCCTTAAAGGGGGTATGTATAGTGTGGTGGGTACTGAAGTGCTTCAGTTTATAATCATGACCATCTCATGTTTTGTCATCGGATATATCGCTTTCAATTCGATAACTGCGGAACAAGTTACCGCTGCAGTACCTGCCAATTGGAACGAATTATTCTTCGGATGGGAATTGGATATAGATTGGACTGGGTATATCGATAGTGTGAATACAAAAATAGATGAGGATGGTTTTTCCCTTTTTGGGTTTTTGATCATTATGATGATTTTCAAGGGTATTTTTGCAAGTTTGGCTGGTCCTGTGCCAAGTTATGATATGCAGCGGGTACTGTCGACCAGAAATGAGGTGGAAGCATCGAAAATGAGTGCTTTGACCATTGTTGTCCTTTCCGTACCTAGATATTTGATGATAGCTGGTTTTGCAGTTTTAGGGATTGTATACCTCGGACCCGAATTACAAAGTATGGGTGCGGGGGTTGATTTCGAAACCCTCTTGCCGGTAGCTATTCAAAGATTTGTTCCCATTGGATTCAAAGGCCTTTTGTTAGCCGGACTCTTGGCAGCCTTTATGGGAACTTTTGCGGCCTTTATAAATTCTGCACCAGCCTATATTGTTAATGATATCTATAAGAAATATATAAATCCAAATGCATCTGACAGAACCTATGTCCGGTATAGTTATTTAGCCTCCATAATTATTGTGGTGGTTGGTCTAATCGGGGGATTTTTCGCCTCCTCTATCAATACCCTGACCCTATGGTTAACTTCTGCCCTATATGGGGGATATGCTGCGGCAAATGCGTTGAAATGGGTATGGTGGCGGTTCAATTCCTATGGCTATTTTTGGGGAATGTTGGCTGGGCTCATTGCTGCGACCATAGTTCCACAGTTATATCCCAATACCGCGGCCATATATCTCTTTCCGTTTATCTTATTGATTTCCTTTATTGGATGTTTTATGGGCGTAATTTTTGCCAAAGCCGATGACATGGAAGTTTTAAAGCATTTTTATAAGACAACAAAACCTTGGGGATTTTGGAAACCTGTAATTCGCGAAATTCAAAAAGAAGATCCAAATTTTCAACCCAACAGGAACTTTTGGAGAGATGCTTTCAATTGTTCTATCGGTATAATTTGGCAAATGACCTTTGTCCTGGCACCGATCTACTTGATCATCAAAGAATATTATAATTTGGCTTTTGTGGTATTAGTAATGGCGATTACTTCTGTAGTACTCAAGAAAACCTGGTACGACAAACTTGAAAATAGCGAATTAGTGGATAAAAATGTATAGTATGAGTAAGATACCTTGGCAAGAAAGACCTAAAAACTGTGATGATGTTCTTTGGCGTTACAGCGAAAATCCTATTATTAAGAGAAACGATATCCCTTCATCGAACAGTATTTTCAATAGTGCCGTTGTACCCTTTAAGGATGGTTATGCAGGGGTTTTTAGGTGCGACAATAAAGCGGTACAAATGAACATTTTTGCTGGTTTTAGCACAGATGGGATACATTGGGAGATCGATCACCAACCCATTACCATGAAAGCGGGAAATACCAAAATGATCGACTCCGATTATAAATACGATCCCAGGGTGGTATTTATCGAAGATAGATATTGGGTGACATGGTGCAATGGATATCACGGACCAACTATAGGTATCGGCTATACCTTTGATTTCAAGGAATTCTTTCAATGCGAGAATGCCTTTTTACCGTTCAATAGAAATGGGGTGTTGTTTCCGACTAAATTTAATGGTCGCTACGCCATGTTGAGCCGCCCGAGTGATAATGGCCATACACCATTTGGCGATATTTATATGAGTTTTAGCCCCGATATGAAATACTGGGGAGAACACAGATGTGTTATGAAAGTAGCCCCTTTCGAGGATAGTGCTTGGCAAAGTTGTAAAATCGGTGCAGGTACCGTGCCTATATTGACCAAAGAGGGCTGGTTGATTTTCTATCATGGCGTGATCAACACCTGTAACGGATTCCGTTATTCGGTGGGTTCGGCTATTTTAGATGAGAATGAACCTGATAAAGTGAAATATAGATCTCAACCTTATCTTTTGGCGCCTACCGAATTGTATGAACAGGTCGGCGATGTACCCAATGTGGTATTTCCTTGTGCGGCCTTGCATTCAATCGAAGAGGATAAAATGGCCATTTATTATGGCGCAGCCGATACGGTTACGGCAATGGCCTTTGGGCATATTTCGGCCATCATCGAATTCACCAAGAAGAATAGTCTCTAATAGTGAAGATATGAATAGGTACTTAGATAATAAGAAAATTGTAAGTCTGGTCCTTTTTCTACTCTATGTCGGATGTGTTTGGTTAGCAGCACAGGAGTCCCCACGACACTATATCACCTATAAAACTATTGATGAACTGAGTATTGATGGCAAAGGCGATGAGCCTTCATGGCAGAAGGCACCATGGAGCGATACTTTTATCGATATAGAGGGTAAAAAGGAACCTACCTATAAGACACAAATGAAAATGTTGTGGGATGAAACCTGTCTATATGTCTATACCAAATTGGAGGAACCACACATTTGGGCAACATTGAAAGAAAGGGATACGGTCATTTTTTATAATAATGATTTCGAGATTTTTATCGACCCTGATGGGGATACCCACAATTACATGGAATTCGAGATGAATGCCTTGAATACCATTTGGGATTTACTCCTGACCAAACCCTACAGGAATCATGGAATAGTCCTCGATAGTTGGGATATCCAAGGTATAAAAACGGCGGTTCATGTTGATGGGACTTTAAATGATCCAAGCGATCTGGATAAAGGATGGAGCGTTGAGATAGCCATTCCATGGGAAGTATTGTCAGAGGCCAATACACATAACAAAGTACCGGTAAAGGAATTCTGGCGATTCGGTTTTTCAAGGGTCAATTGGGAATTCGATTTAAAGGATGATCGATACTCAAGAAAGAAGGATGCTGATGGCAATTATTTGCCAGAATACAATTGGGTATGGTCTCCCCAATATGTCATAAACATGCATGAGCCAGAAAAATGGGGCTATGTGTATTTTTCTGAAAAGGAAGTTGGATCAAAGGATACCTTCACAATACCGGAGGATGAGCATATAAAATGGTATCTCTATGAATTATATCGAGATCAGATCGATGAAAACAAACGACAAGCAAAATGGAAAAAGATGAAGGGACAGTTATATGGTGAATCTAAAATGATATTAGGAAAAAAGATAATCCCAGTATTGGAACATCAAAAAGTCGGTTTCGTTCTGTGGACGAAAAGTCCATTCACGGGTAAGACGTTGTTGATTGAGGATGACGGCAAATTTTTAAGTGTTGATTGAGTCTGCTATTCTTAAATATAAAACGTTTTTCTTTGGCATTAGGAAGTTATGTTGTGCAATTTTAGTAGCCCTTTTGCCCATTTCTTCATGTAAGCAGGAGACACCTATCATAGCCCAGGAAAATCTTAGCCAGTTTGTGAATCCGTTTATCGGCACAGATGGTCCTGGCAATACCTATCCAGGGGCAACCACGCCTTTCGGAATGGTACAATTGAGTCCGGATATCGGTATCCCTGGGTGGGATAGGATTGCCGGTTATTATTATCAGGATACCATCATCAGCGGTTTTTCCCATACCCATTTGACCGGCACCGGGGCAGGTGACCTATATGATATTTTGGTCATGCCCTCTAATAGTAAATCTTCAAAAAAAATCAAGGAGAATGGCTTTAGGCCCTATTCCACATTCAGTCATGATAAGGAAATGGCATCCCCTGGGTACTATACCGTCGATTTGTTGGATTATGGTATTAAAGCGGAAATGACAGCAACCAAACGTGTAGGCATCCACAGATATACCTTCCCCAAGGATGATAGTACCAAAATACACGTCGATTTGGGCTATGCCTTGAATTGGGATAGGCCAACCGATACCTATTTGGAAGTGGTCAACGATTCCCTAATAAAGGGCTATAGAATGTCAACTGGTTGGGCCAAAGACCAACGTATCTATTTTTCCATGCATTTTTCAAAACCATTTAACAGCTATAGTATTTACAAGGATGACCAAGAGGTTGTGTCTCCTGTAAAAGGGGTGGATACGAAAATCCAATTGGATTATACCATGGATGAAGGGGGGCAATTGGTCATTAAAACCGGGCTTTCAACAGCAGGCATCGACGGTGCCGAGCAAGCAGTCGCCATGGAGACACCAGGCTTTAATTTTGATTTTTATAAAGGCAAAGCAGCAGAGGTTTGGGAAAATGAATTGTCCAAAATCAAGATAATATCTAATGATGTGGGTAAAAAAAGTGTTTTCTATACGATGATGTACCAATCTATGTTGGCACCCACACTGTTGAGCGACTTGGATGGAAAATATAAAGCGGCCAATGATACAATTGGCATCTCAAAGGGTTTTGATCGGTACGATACTTTTTCCCTTTGGGATACGTTTAGGGCAGCACATCCCTTATACACCATCATCCAGCAAGAAAAAGTACCCGATATGGTGCAATCTATGTTGGCACATTATAAGGAGACCGGAATCTTGCCTGTTTGGTCCATGCAAGGCAATGAGACCAATATGATGATCGGGTATCATGCCGTACCCGTGATTGTCGATGCCTATTTTAAAGGGTTCCCCTTTGATAAGGAGTTGGCGTATAAGGCCTGTAAGGCTAGTGCGATGGTCAATGAACGTCAAATAGATGTTTATAGGGAAAAAGGATTTATTCCCGTAGATGATACACATGAGAATTGGTCAGTGTCGAAGACCATGGAGTATGCCTATGATGATTGGTGTATTGCCATGTTCGCTAAAGAGTTGGGCTACGAAAAAGATTATAAGGAATTCTTAGGTCGTTCTAAAAACTGGAAAAACCTCTACAATGAAAAAAACTCATGGTTACAACCAAAAGGCACTAGGGGTAGTTTTATAACACCATTTGTTCCTAAGGAATATTCAACCTATTTCTGTGAAAGTAATGCATGGCAATACTACTGGTTCGTACCCCAGGATATTGAAGGACTCATAGCGAAAACAGGGGGTAAGGAACGTTTTGGCCAAAAACTCGATTCCATGTTCACCTATGCGCCACAGGCGGGTGATAAATTACCGATTTTCAGTACGGGAATGATCGGGCAGTATGCCCATGGAAACGAACCGAGCCACCATGTGGCTTATTTGTACAATTATTTGGATCAGCCATCAAAAACGCAGACCTTAGTGCGGCAAATACTGGAAGAACAATACGCCAACGCTCCCAATGGCCATTGCGGCAATGAGGATTGCGGTCAAATGTCATCATGGTATATTTTCGGGGCACTGGGCTTTTATCCTGTGAATCCAGCTCAGGGAGTATATGATTTGGGGATACCCTTGTTTGAAGAAGCTGAAGTTTCTGTAGGAAATGGAAAAATGCTAAGGATTGTCCAGAAGAATTTTTCAGAAGAAAACATATTCGTGGAATACGTAACTTTAAATGGAGAAACGCTGGACAGGAATTTTATAACGCACAAAGAGGTTACTGCTGGTGGGGAATTGGTTTATGTGATGGCCAATGACCCGAAAAAAGCTGATGGAAAAAAATTGAAATCCCCGGAAAGAAATAAGATATATAATTAATTATGGGAATAGGAAAACAACTAAAAATAAGTATTGCTGGTATTTTAACCGTATTTCTTTTTTCTTCATGTGGCGAAAAGAAAGTAATAGAAGATTCGGATAGAAACAGTGAAGCACAAGATGTGTTGGGCTATGTTAATCCGTTAATGGGAACTGATTCCGATTTTAGCCTATCGAACGGAAATACGTACCCTGCAATCGCTACCCCGTGGGGCATGAATTTCTGGACACCCATGACTTCGAAAATGGGAGATGGTTGGACGTATAAATACCATGATAAAAAAATCAGGGGAATAAAACAAACCCATCAACCTAGCCCTTGGATCAATGATTATGCGGCGTTTTCCTTAATGGCGGTCACAGGGGATTTAAAATATCAGGAAGATGAGCGGGAGTCTTATTTTTCACATAAGGCAGAAACCGTAAGGCCGGATTATTACAGTGTGTATTTGGCAGATTATGACGTAGTCGCCGAGGTGACGCCAACAGAGCGGGCCGCACATTTTAAATTCACCTTTCCAGAAGACCAATCTTATATTCTTTTAGATGGCTTTTTTAAAGGTTCTATGATCAAGATAATTCCAGAAGAAAGAAAGATAATCGGGTATTGTAGAAATAATAGTGGGGGAGTTCCTGAGAATTTCCATAACTACTTTGTAGCTGAATTCGATACTGATTTTGAATTGACACATACATGGGGCGACAAGTGGAAATTGAGTGAAAATTCAAAAGAAAATCAAGGTGACCATGTTGGGGCGATTGTTGGTTTTAAAACAAAAAGAGGTCAGGAAGTACATGTAAAAGTGGCCTCCTCATTTATTAGCCCAGAACAGGCCCAGTTGAATTTGGACCGTGAAATCGGAGCTGATAGTTTTAAGGTTACCAAGGAGAAGGCCACAAAGGCCTGGGAAAAAGAGCTCAGTAAAATTCAGATCGAAGATGATAACATAGATAATATAAGAACTTTTTATTCTTGTCTTTATCGCGTATTGTTATTTCCAAGAAAAATGTACGAATTGGATGAGTCCAACGAAATTGTACACTATAGCCCCTATAATGGTAAGGTTTTACCGGGATATATGTTCACCGATAACGGATTTTGGGACACCTTTAGAGCGGTATTCCCATTTTTTAATTTGATGTATCCTGAACAAAATGGCCATATCATGGAAGGTTTGGTAAACACGTATAAAGAATCGGGTTGGCTGCCAGAATGGGCGAGTCCAGGGCATAGGGATTGTATGATCGGTTCAAACTCATCACCGATTATAGCAGATGCCTTTTTAAAGGGAATCGATATGGGTGATACGGAGGTATTGCTTGAGGCCATGGTTAAAAACGCAACAACATCGGATAACAGACCATTATCAAATGGGAATGTGATTCGTTCCGTAGGTAGGGAAGGTATAGATTATTATAATAAATTGGGCTATGTACCATATGATGTAGGGATCAACGAAAATGCAGCCAGAACCTTGGAATATGCCTATGCCGATTTTACCATTGGGCAAATGGCCACGAAATTGGGTAAGACCGAATTGGCGAATACCTTTTACAAACGTTCTATGAATTATAAGAACCTATTTGATTCTTCGACAAAATGGATGAGGGGTAAAAATGAGGACGGAACTTTTCAAAGTCCGTTCAATCCTTTAAAATGGGGAGATGCATTTACGGAAGGAAATAGTATTCACTATACATGGTCCGTATTTCATGACATTAATGGCTTAATGGAATTAATGGGAGGAAAGAAGGACTTTGAAAACCAATTGGATGCCGTGTTCGATATGCCACCTGATTTTGATGATTCTTATTATGGGTTTACTATTCATGAAATTAGAGAAATGCAGATCATGAATATGGGTAATTATGCACATGGTAATCAGCCCATACAGCATATGATTTATTTGTACAACTATGCCAATGCCTCATACAAAACACAGGAAAAAATAAGAACGGTATTGACCAAATTGTATTCCGCTACTCCTGATGGATATTGTGGCGATGAAGATAATGGTCAAACATCGGCCTGGTATGTGTTCAGTTCTCTTGGTTTTTATCCGGTCACCCCTGGGGTAGATGAATATGTTATTGGAAGTCCTTTGTTCAAGAAAGCAAGTATTTATTTAGAAAACGGCAATCGATTTGAAATCACTGCTTTAGATAACAATAAGAAAAATGTTTATATAAAATCGGCAAGATTAAACGGAGCTGAGTATGACAAATCCTTTGTAAAGTATGCCGATATTCAGAATGGAGGGAAATTGCAGTTCACAATGGATGATCAACCAAATAAAGAGTGGGCAAGTGATGAATCTTCAGTGCCCTATTCCCTAAGTAATTCAAATTAGGTTTTGGGTTTAAAGGACTTTGGTGTTTAAGAAATTATAAGTTATAATATTATGAAAAACAGAGTATTACTGGTAATTTTCATATTAATTTTTGGGATTCTTTGTACATCGGTTATGGCTCAAAAACCTTCGGTTGATTATGTTAGCCAAAACACCTCTGAAGACCTCTATGGCGTAAGGTTTATTGAAGGTCAACATAATAGTAGTATGGGGACAGCCCCTATAAAATATAATTTGCCTTTTCAGGAACCTAAGGAATTCAGCGTCGAGGTTTTTAAAAATCAGCCAGTAAATTTTGGGGGTGTAACAGGTGATACCACCACCATAAAAAGGTTGCAAAATGGACGTGTTATTTATAGAAAAATAAAAGTCCCTATTTATAAAAAGGGAACCGATGTTTCGGTTAAGGTCAAACTTAGGTCCAATGGGGATAAATGGGATAAATCCGGCTCCTGTTTTGTAATTACGAATCCAGAACTCATAGATATTATCGATGTATCTTTAAGTAAGGAAAAGTTTCCTGAGAATTCCATTGTGAATAAGGGTTTTGGAGGGATTTTGAATACGGGTAATTACGTGCCGGCTGTAGAATTAATGCGCTTTATGTCCCCATTCGGTGTAGGGCATTATAGTGATGAAATTAAGTATCCCAACATTGAATACAATAGACCTGTCTATATCCCCAATTGGGAAGAAGAAGTAGTTTGGGAGAAGGATATCTCTGAACTGGAATCTGTGGTAACAGGAGATTTCTATATAGGAATATGGATAGATACCTGGACCCCCGAAGGATATTCCGTGGATGTATCGTTGAAATATTCAGGAAGGCCAAGACCTAAATTGAAAGTTATGCCTTTACTGAATACGGTGTATTATGTTGAAGGTCAAAAAATACCAGATTTCTTCGCCACCACTGCACTTGACTTGGATTTTACGACAATACGGGAATTGAGGAATGTGAAGTTGTATTATACAACAACTGGACATGGAGGTCATAGTGGAGGCGATGAATTTATAAAATTGAAAAACGAGGTGTTTTTTGATTCAAAATTGGTGTTAAGCAAAATCCCATGGCGGGATGATTGTGCCTCATTCAGAAGGTTTAACCCGTCTTCCGGGGTATGGACAAAAAAAGATTCTGCTTATGCTTACAATGAAAATTTTGAACGGGAATTTAAGGAAATTGAAGAACGTTTAGCTTCTTCTGACCTATCAAGGTCAAATTGGTGTCCCGGTTCCTTTGTGCTGCCCTTTGTGATTCCCTTGGGAGAACTCAAAGAGGGTTTACATAAACTACAAGTAAAAATACCTGGGACTGCGAATAAAAAGGACCAATTCAATCATTGGCTTGTTTCAGCATATATAACATACACAGAGTAACCTAATACGAAAATTCATTTAGGGTTTAAGAGATTAAAAATCAGGTAACATGCAGAATAGACTAACAATAGTATTTTTTTTGATTTTTAGTATTTGTTTTGCCCAAAAGGCCCCTGTTGAATATGTGAATCCTTTAATAGGTACCTCCAATTTCGGTACGACCAATCCTGGACCTATTGCCGTTCGCGGCATGGCGAATGTGTCCCCTTTTAATGTTGCGGGTCCCCAAAATTTACCGTTGGAGAAAGACAGTCGATGGCTGTCTACCCCTTATGTACATGAAAATACTTTTCTGACCGGTTTTAGCCATGTAAACCTCAGTGGTGTGGGTTGCCCTGAACTAGGGGTCATTTTAGCGATGCCTACCATAGGCGAAATCAACACGGATCACTTGGAGTATGGCAGTACGTATTCCGATGAAAAAAGTAAGGTAGGGTATTACTCCAATACCTTGGATAAGTACAAGATAAAGGTCGAAGCAACGGCCACGACTAGGGTCGGGGTCAGTAAGTATTCGTTTCCCGCAGGGGACGCCAATATTTTATTGAATTTGGGATTGGGCCTTACCAACGAACAAGGTGCCACGGTCAAAGTCGTATCAGCCACTGAAATCGAGGGAGTGCGTTCGGTGGGTTCTTTTTGTTATTACAAACCCGAAGAGGCCTATCCTGTCTATTTTGTAGCTCGGTTTTCAAGACCGGCAGATGAATTTGGGGTATGGAAAAAGCCTACAAAATATATGGGAGCGGAATCCCAATGGATGGGATATAATGGAAAGACCAGGGTTATGGAAGGTTTTACCAAAGAAGTTGTAGGGGATAGTATCGGGGCTTATATGCGGTATAAATTTGAAAGTCCAACACACGTGGAAATGAAAATAGGTATTTCTTATGTGAGTTTGGATAATGCTAGGGAAAATCTGGAAAAGGAAACATCGGATAAAACGTTCGATGAAATATTAGGTGATGCACAGGAAGAATGGAATCAATATCTCTCCAGAATTGAAGTGGAAGGCGGTACCGAAGAAGACAAGACCATATTTTATACGGCCTTGTACCATACTTTGATTCATCCTAGCACCCTGAACGATGTAAATGGGGACTATCCCAAGATGAAAACCAGGGAGACCTTGAAGACCAAAGGCACTCGGTACACCGTGTTTTCCTTATGGGATACCTATCGCAATTTGCACCAGTTGATGAGTTTGGTCTATCCCAAGCAACAATCGAACATGGTAAAAAGCATGCTTCAGATTTATGAGGAAAGCGGATGGCTTCCGAAATGGGAGTTGAATGCCACCGAAACGACCACAATGGTAGGTGATCCAGCAGGAATAATTATCACGGATACTTATTTAAAGGGGATACGGGATTTTGATGTAGAGAAAGCCTATCAGGCCATGCTTAAAAGCGCCGATCAAATAGAAGACAATCCATTGCGCCCTGGTTTAAAGGATTATATACATAAAGGGTATCTCACGACTAAAACGACCAATAGTGGTTCTGTTTCGACAACCCAGGAGTATAATATTGCGGATTATGCCATCGCCCAATTGGCAAAGGAAATGGGCGAACAGAGTGATTATAAGCGATTTCGTAAACGTTCAATTTCGTATCGTCACTTATTCGATAAAGAATTCAACCTTTTACGACCTAGGAACGATGATGGAAGTTGGTTAACCCCTTACAATCCTGAATCCGGTGCAAATTTCGAAAAAAATCTTGGGTTTATCGAAGGCAATGCTTGGCAGTATACCTTTATGGTGCCCCATGATATTGAGGGTTTGATGAAATTGATGGGTGGGCCTAAACCCTTTGTACAAAGGTTGCAGGATGTCTTTGATAAGAATCAATTTGATATGGCCAATGAACCGGATATCGCGTATCCTTATCTGTTTAATTATGTACAGGGAGAAGAGTATAGGACCCAAGAAATGGTTTCCGGACTATTGGATAAACATTTCAAAAACAGTCCGGATGGTATTCCAGGCAATGATGATACGGGAACCATGTCGGCCTGGGCTGTTTTTTCAATGATGGGGTTGTATCCTGTAAACCCAGCCGAACCCCTGTATGCTTTGACAAAACCTAAGTTTGACAAAATAACGATTCATTTGGATCTGGAATATTATAGGGGCCATAAGCTTGTGATAACTTCAAATTCTGCAGGCAACAAGAGGCCGATCCATAGCATTAGTGTTGATGGCAAGCCCCAAATGGGATATTTTATTACCCATAAGAAATTAGTGCATGCTTCGAGTATCCAAATCGATTAAAAATCGGATTTTGATGCAAAAACCAACTATGATTAGGGGGTATAAATATGATCATGTGATTAAGGGCCTACTTTTTTACGAAGTTGATCGGATGGCCTCATGCATACCTATAGTGTTCAAAGTCCGTTGTTTATGCTTTGGCAAACGCTCTACGTCTAATACATATTGGGGCTTCATATAATTTAAGTAGTTTTTAAATTTAAAATACGTTCTAATGAAAAAACTAGGAATTTACATTTTGCTTTCACTCGGTGTGATTTTGGCCTCTTCTTTCATCCTTCAGGAAAACAATGATACAAAGAACCAAAAGAAGGCACCGGTCGTAATGGCGTATTATGTGCCGGAGAAGGATTATCAGCCCGAGAAACTGCCCTTGCACCAATTGACCCATATTATTTATTCGTTCACTAATGTCATCGATGGAGAGATGAAATTCAGGGATGCCGAAAATGGGGAGAAACTTAAAAGTCTGGTTGCGCAGCGCAAAAATCATCCAGGTCTTAAGGTGATGATCGCCTGTGGTGGATGGGGAGCCGATGGGTTTTCCGATATGGCACATACTGCTGAAAATCGTAAGAAATTTGTTCAAAGCGTTCTGGATTTCAATGCGGAATATCAACTTGATGGTCTGGATATCGATTGGGAATATCCCGGAATACCTGCAGCCAACACGGGTGCCCGCCCAGAAGACAAGCAAAACTTCACCTTATTGATGAAAGAACTACGCGAAGGCTTGAATACTCTGGAAAGGGAACAGACCTTGACCTTTGCCTCTGCCGGATGGAAGCGATATTACGACCATGTTGAGATCAACGAAGTAATGAAACATGTTGATTATATGAATGTGATGACCTATGATCAGATTGGGGCAACTTCGCCCTATACCGGTCACCATACCGCTTTGGGTCTGATCGAACTCGAAGATATTAAGGATACACCTGCCGCAGTATTTATAGAAAGTAGGAGGGAAGAAATGAAAAAAAGAGGATATACCTATGAACCTAGGTCTGTAGAACGTATCGTGGAATTTTGTATCGACAATGGGGTTTCACCGCAACAGATCGTCATTGGGGCCGCTTTTTATGGTCGGGCTTGGAAAGGGGTTCCTCCGGATAATAATGGTCTTTATCAGGCAAATGGTGGTTCCTATATTGGCTGGAGCGCCTATCATCAGATTCGTAGGGAATTCGAATCAAATGGGAATTATAAGAGATACTGGGATCCCATCGCGGAAGCGCCGTATTTGTACAGTGCAACGGATAGTGTTTTTATCAGTTATGACGATACTGTTTCCGTTCGGTTAAAAACCAACTATGCCATTAAAAAGAAATTAGGGGGTATTATGTTCTGGGAATTGGGCAACGATACCAAAGATGAAGATAGTCTCTTGAAATCAATCTACGATGCATCCCATAAAGAATAATGGGTTTATAAAAGCGTAACCTATGAAATCAAAATTTTTAACATTACTCTGTATCTCATTAGTATTAGCTTCCTGTGGGGATAAAAAGCTCCAACTCGTTCATCAAGGGCAATCTGATTTTGAAATTGTTGTAAAGGGGGATGCCACTGACAGTGCATTTGAATCCGCTGGAATCTTGCAATCCTATATAAAAGGTATAAGTGGGGCCCAAATAAGCATTGTAGATGAAAGTTCGCAAAGTGCGGGGAAAGGAAAGATCTATATTGGAAATATTAATAATGAAGACCTTGATCAAAATCAGATCAAGATAAGTGTATCCAATGACCATCTTTTTATCAATGGGGGATCCGATGAGGCATTGAAAAATGCTGTTTATGAGTTTTTAGAGCGGTATTTGAATTGTAAATGGTACGCCCCGCATATTGAGGAATTGCCACAAAACACTTCCATCTCACTGCCTCTTACCCTTGACTATTCATATATTCCCGAGGTAACCACACGTACGGTACATTCCAGACTGTTTTATGAAAATAAGGACTATGCGGACCAACATAAAGTGACCTATGAAGCCTTTCCAAACTATGTGCCCATAGCTAGGGTGCATACTTTCCATCGATTTGTTCCTGAGGAAACGTACTATAAAACACATCCGGAATATTATGCCTGGCGGGGCGACAAGCGATTACCCACCCAATTGTGCCTTACCAATGCTACTGTTTTACAAATCGTCAAGGATTCTGTTAGGGCCTTGTTTAATAGATATCCTGAAGCATCAGTGATTTCGGTCAGTCAGGATGATAACCAACAATTTTGCCAATGTGAAAATTGTTCGAGAATCGATCAGGAAGAAGATAGTAATTCAGGGACAATGATTCGATTTGTGAACCAAGTAGCCGAGGCTTTTCCCGACAAGACCATCTCAACCTTGGCCTATCAGCATACCAGAAAACCCTGTAAGACGAAACCGGCTGCTAATGTACTCATAACATTATGCTCTATCGAATGTGACAGAAGTGGCCCCATAGATGAAAAATGTACCGATTTTGCCGATGATTTAAAAGGATGGGGAAAATTGACCAATAATATTAGAATATGGGACTATACGACCCAATTCACCAACTTTTTGGCGCCTTTTCCTAATATCCATACCCTAAAACCGAATATTGAACTGTTCAAGAATAATGGTGCTAAATGGATTTTTGAGCAGCATAGCAATAACCCTAGTGAACTGTTCGAGTTGCGATCCTACATTACCGCCAAGCTGCTTTGGGATCCCAATTTGGAGCTGGATGCCCTTTTAACCGAGTTCACGAATGGGTATTATAAGGCGGCCGGTACCTATATAAAACAATACGTTGACAAAATACATGCTGAATTAATGCAAGACCCCGAATTTTTCCTGTTTTTATATGGTGACCCTTCGCAGGCCTTTGATTCCTATTTGTCGGCAGACTTACTAAATGAGTATAGCAGGTTATTTGATAATGCCGAAAATGCTGTGGCCGACACACCAGAAATACTACAGCGGGTCAAAACCGCAAGGTTAGGTATAGACTATGCCGTTTTGGAAGCCTGTCGAAAAGGAATCGCAGAAGATCTGACCTTGGTCGTAAAGTCGGCCGATGAGGAAGTGCGGATAAATCCTATAGTAAATGGGATATTGAAAAAGTTTGAAGAAACCACAAAAGCCAACAAAATTACATTGATGAATGAAATGGGATTTACGGTCGAAGAGTATCTTGATTCGTACAGGAAGGCTTTGCAAGTGGCCATGCAACCGAATAAGGCTTTGAGAAAAAGTGTAACGCTTTTGACCAAGCCTAAGAAATATGCCAATGAGGATCCACAAGTTTTAACTGATGGCGCACTCGGGGGTAATGGGTTTTATGCCAATTGGTTGGGTTTTGAGGGCAATGACCTGGAGGCTATCGTAGACTTAGGTCACCTACAAAAGATCAATGAGGTAAATACTGCTTTTCTACAAGTTACGAATCATGTGGTTTTCTTTCCAACCCAAGTCACTTATTATGGGTCAAAGGATAGTCTGAATTTCACGAAACTAGGCACTGTGGAAAACAAATATCCTTTGAACAAGAACAGCAAGGTAAACGATATTCAATACTTTAACCTGAATGGCATAGATCAGGAATTCAGGTACTTAAAAATCATAGCCAGGAATTTGGGTACACCACCGTATTGGCATCATGCCGCAGGTACACCATCCTGGATATTTGCCGATGAGATTTTAATTAATTAGAAAATGCATAAATGAAAATCTTCACATTCATTAAAGTTATATTTTCAGTGGTAGTCTGTACCCTTCTATGGGTTCAAAATATGAACGCACAGGCCATTTACGAGGACGAGCGCTACGTTCCCGAGACAGATTCCTTGACCAATATCAAATTGGCGGAATGGCAAGACCTTAAATTCGGATTGTTGATGCACTGGGGTCCTTATAGTCAATGGGGCATTGTGGAGTCTTGGTCGATCTGCCCGGAGGATTATGGGTGGTGCGAAAGAAAGAAAGGAAGCAATCCCCAAGATTATTTCAGCTATAAAAAAGAATATGAAGATTTAAGAAAGACCTTCAATCCTATTGGGTTCAATCCCGAAAAATGGGCAAAAGCCGCAAAAAAGGCGGGCATGAAGTATGTTGTTTTTACTACAAAGCACCACGATGGATTCTCTATGTTCGATTCGAAGTATACCGATTATAAAATAACAGATTCGGAAACCCCTTTTTCAACGCACCCCAAAGCAAATATTACCAAAGAGATATTCAATGCCTTTAGAGGGCAGGGTTTATGGGCTGGGGCGTATTTCTCAAAACCGGATTGGCATCATCAAAATTATTGGGATCCATACTTTCCGCCTTTTGATCGAAATGTGAACTATGACCCCATGCACTATCCTGATAAATGGGAGAAATATGTGCAGTTTACACACAATCAGATCTTGGAACTGCTTACTGATTATGGGAAAGTCGATATTTTGTGGCTGGATGGGGGTTGGGTCAAAAAAAGATCGGATGAAAATATAGAACAGAATTATGCTGAAAAATTTAAGGAAAATACATCGGGAAATGGCTTTATTAAGCATCGGGACGTGAGCCAGGATATTAGAATGGATGAATTGGTAGAAAAGGCACGGGACAAGCAACCAGGGCTCATTGTGGTGGATAGGGCCGTACATGGAAAGAACCAAAATTACCTAACCCCAGAGAATCGAGTTCCTGAGAAGCCACTGCCTTACCCTTGGGAATCCTGTATTATTGCAGGAGGCGGTTGGTCTTATTCGTTTAATGCGAATTATATGACCGGGAGGGAAGCCATTCATACCTTAGTCGATATTGTGGCCAAAGGGGGGAACCTATTGCTTAACATTGCCCCAAGTCCTGAAGGGGATTGGGACGATGGCGCGTATGCACTCTTAGAGGAAATCGGTGATTGGATGAAGGTAAACGATGAAGCAATTTACGGTACTAAATCTATAGCCCCCTATAAATACGGTAATATCTGCATTACTTCAAAATCCGATGGATCAATTTACCTTATTTATTTAATAGAGGAGAATCAAAAAGCATTACCGTCCGAAATTGAAGTTCCTATCGTTGTCGGAAAAAAAGTAAAAGCTTCGATTTTAGGTATGCACGCCCAATTAAAATGGACAAGAAGAGATGACGGAATTACCATCAACCTTCCAGAAGATTTAAAATCAAGGTTATTAGGTAAAACGGCATTTGTAATCAAAATTAAATAGGTGTATAAGGAATTTACAAGCAATCAGGAATCAGACCAGCAAATATTCTCTATATCGAAGCTGTCTTTCCTAAAATTTTCAAATAATTAAGTTTCGGTAGAATTGTTCTTTAGCTTTTCAACTTCGTTATTGGTCGAAAACATTTCAAAATCAAGGGGCAAATGCCAACTTTAGTATATTAACATTATTTTAATAACTTTAAGGTAATTTTAATATTTAATGGATTCAAACAATAAACTAACAAAACTAAACTAGCATGAATCAAAAATTTAAGTATGTATTGTTGTTTGTTGCCTTGCTCTTTATTCAAGGAGCCATAGCACAAACCATTTCAGGTACGGTAACCGATAATTCCGGAGTGCCGTTGCCTAGTGTCAACGTGGTGGAGAAAGGTACTACTAATGGTACTTCCAGTGACTTTGACGGTAATTTTGAATTAAACGTTTCCAGTTCTACGGCAACGTTGGTGTTTTCATCCTTAGGCTTCGCAACAAAAGAAGTAGGGATAGCAGGTCAATCTAGCATCAATGTTTCCTTGGAAGAGGACGCTGAACAGCTTGGAGAGGTGGTGGTAACTTCTTTGGGTTTGACTAGAGAAAAAAAATCGCTAGGATATTCGGTTACTGAGCTCTCAGGGGAATCTGTTTCATTGGTAAAAGAATCTAACGTGGCCAGTTCACTTGCAGGTAAAGTGGCTGGAGTTGTGGTTACCAAATCAACTTCAGGAGCCGGTGGTGGTACTAGGGTTGTTATTCGTGGTAATAACTCATTAAATGGTAACAACCAGCCTTTATATGTAGTTGATGGTGTGCCCATTGATAACACTACTTTGGCAACAGCTGGTGCTGGTGAATTCAGTGTTCCTGATTTGGGTAATGGTATATCGGATATTAACTCAGACGACATTGAATCTATCTCTGTTCTTAAGGGGCCTAATGCTGCTGCTTTATATGGTTCAAGGGCTGCAAATGGGGTGATTATCATCACAACCAAAAAAGGAAAACTTGATAAAGGTTTGGGAATTAGTTTTAATTCCAGTGTGACTTTTGAGACACCTTTGGCTTTACCTGAATATCAAAACCAATATGGCAGAGGTACCGATGGTAATTTTCCTCAAGTCAATGCAAGCGATGACCTAGCAACTCAGGTTAATGCGGTTACAAGTACTTCATCTTGGGGGCCAAAGTTTGATGGTTCATCACATCTTGAGTTTAATGGACAGCAAAGGGCTTATAATGCACAACCTAATAACGTAAGCGATTTTTTTGAAACAGGTACTAGTTTGGTCAATACCATTTCATTGAATAGTGGTTCAGAAAACGCATCAGTACTTTTTTCATATACCAATACTGACATAGGTTCTATTCTGCCTAATTCAGAGGTTAAAAGAAATAACTTTAACTTAAGGGGTTTTGCAAATCTAAGCGACAGGATGACATTGGATGCAAAAATAACGTACTTCTTACAGGATGCAACCAATCGTCCTAACCAAGGAACTGAGGGTCTTATGGCGTATTTATGGCCATTGGCTAGAAATGTTGATATAAACGATTTAAAGGTTTACCAAAATATTGAAAACCCTATCGATCCAAATAATATCTATAAAGAGATTGCCCCGACCGCATCTGGGGGAAATCCATATTGGATGCTATATAATAATAGCAATAGTGATTCTAGAAAACGTATTTCTGGTTTTGCGAAACTCGACTATAAATTTACTGACTGGTTATCAGCTTTTGTTCGTGTTGGTACAGACGCGATTAGTCAAGATACAAAGAGTGTTATTGCTACTGGATATCACTTTTTTAGTGGCGGAAGAATAGGGTTTGGCCAAAATGATAGAACTGAAACAAACTACGATGCTTTATTGATGTTCAATAAGTACTTGGGCGAAAAGTTTAGTGTAGGTGTCAACGTAGGTGGTAACATGAGGCATTCGACTAATATTAGTTCTGGAGCAAATGGAAGGGATTTTAAGATTCCAGGAAAATACTTTTTAAATAATACAGATGGAACACAAATAGAAGCCAGTCAATCAGACTTAATAGAAAAGAGAGTAAACTCGTTATATGGTTCTGCCTCTTTTGGCTATAATGACATGTTGTTCTTGGATGTTACAGGTAGAAATGACTGGTCGTCTGCATTAGCTGCCGAAAACAGATCTTATTTTTATAGTTCAGTAGGCTTAAGTGTATTGTTGAATAATATATTCGATATGGGCCCTAATGTAAACTTGTTAAAATTAAGGGGTAGCACAGCAAACGTGGGTAATGATACCGATCCACTTCAGATTGTAAATCTTTTCAGTGTTGCGGCTAATGGTTACTTAGGTAATGTATCCGTTAGTAGGCCAAATATCAAGTTTAGTGAGAGTCTTCGTCCTGAGGATATCAACACCACTGAATTTGGTTTGGAATTCAAATTATTCGGAAACAGATTGTACGGGGACTTCTCTTATTATGATATATCTACTAAAGATTTAATCTTTGATGTGCCTGTCGATCCTGGAACTGGTTATAGTAATTTTAGGGAGAACATTGGTGAAATTACGAACAAAGGTTATGAGGTGTTGCTTGGAGGAACTCCAGTAAAAACGGATAACTTCACTTGGGACATTTCGGCGAATATTTCTAAAAATGAAAACAAGCTTGTTAGTCTAATTGAAGGTCAGGAGAACTTCAACTTTAGCTCAAGTAATGGTGGAATCGTGGATGTACGCGCACAAGTAGGTGGAGGTTATGGAGATATCTACACCACCACATGGAAGCGGAATGATGCTGGGCAATTGATTTTAACGGCAGAAGGTCGCCCACAGGCCACATCGGAACGCGAAAAATTCGGGAATTATCAACCTGATTTTTCCGGAGGATTGACCAATACTTTTAGATATAAGGACTTTTCGTTAAATACATTGATAGATTGTAGAATTGGTGGGGAGGTATTTTCATTTACGGATTCTGGTCTAGATGCAACTGGTGTTTCAAAGAGGTCATTGGAATTTCGCGAAGGTGGAGTTTTGGTAGATGGTGTTATTGATGATGGTAGTGGTAATTTCTCTGCGAATACTGTGACAATCAGTGCACAGGATTACTGGGGAGCTGTCAGCAATATTGGATCAGAGTATGTTTATGATCAGACCAATGTTAGATTAAGAGAGTTGAGTTTAACATACAATTTGCCACAAAAATTCTTGAAGGACACATTTGTTCGAAGAGTATCCTTTAGTGCTATAGGAAGGAATTTATTATTTTTATACAAAAACGTTGATAACTTTGATCCGGAGTCTAGTTACTCTACTTCCAATTTTGGACAAGGTGTTCTATTTTATGCCTTGCCAACAACGAAAAGTTATGGGTTGAGTTTAAATGTTAACTTTTAAAAAAAAAGAAATTATGAAAAAAATTAATTTAATGCTATATGGCCTATTTAGTTTGTTCTTGGTCATTTCTTGTACGGAGGATTTTGATGAAATAAACACCAGTCAAACAGGTTTTACGGCTGATGAAGTAAGTGCTAAGTTCTTTTTGACAAGTACACAAGTAGGTCTATATGCACCAGGTCGTTTTGAATATTGGAGAGCACATTTAATTCATACTGATAGGTTTGCTGGTCATTTTACTTTCGGCCATAATGCCTCTTGGTGGGGAGATAATCTTGGTTATGATTATAATGCCGGCTATACTGATGCAGCTTATGGTTGGTTAGCTGGGCGATTTGGCAGTATTAAATCTTTCGGAGATCTAACTAAACCTGGGGGAGAGTTTGAAAATCAATATATGTATGCCATGTCATTGATTATGAAAGGATTGTATTATCAAATGTATACTGAAACTTTTGGTATGGTACCCTATAGTGAAGCAGGGGTAGATGGGATTCTAACTCCTAAATATGATACCCAGAAGGATATTTATAAGGGTATCATTGCTGATTTGGATGAAGCAATGGCCTTGATAGGCTCCGCTGAAACCAGCGGTGTAGGTGTAGATGATGCTGGCTCGAATGATATTTATTGTGGAGGTGACATGCAACAATGGAAAAGATTGGCCAACACTTTGAAACTCCGAATTGGAATGAGGGCCCTTAACGCTCCTGGTGATGATTTTGCGGCTAGTACCATAGCAGCAGCCTTGGCAGCCCCATTATTGGACAATGCTTCAGGTAGTGTTGTAATGAAGAAAGATTTAGTGATTAGTGAGTGGAGTTCTGCCGCTTATGGTGATATTTGGCATGATTTCGGGACTGGTGGGGCCGCTAACTGGACAATAGGAGCAACTCTAATGAATATTTTAAAAGACAATAATGACCCCCGACTGACGGCTTATACCATACCGGCAAAAGGTGGTACATTCGTTTTTACCGACGATGGTTCTGATGTAAACTTTCAAGAAAGACTCGACTTCATAGTCGCCGCCTTGGACAGAGCGAATGCAGAATATACAATATCCACATCTGGTGCCGACACAACCATTGAGATGGGCGCTGGGCAATATGTTGGACAACCATCAAGAATAAATGGGGATACATATCCATATGTTCGATATGACCTGTTTAGTCTACCTTCTGAATTTGTTACCAAAAAAAGAGGTCAGCAAGTAGATACGTACCCTGAAATAATTCTTACAAGTGCTGAATCATATTTCTTGCAGGCAGAAGTTGCGGTTAGAGGAATGTCCGGAGGAGATGCCCAAACGCTGTTCGCTGCTGGAATAAAGGAAGCAATGGCAATATGGGGAATTTCTGGCGGAGACGCCGATGCTTATATCACAAGTCAGGCAATTGCTGACATTTCAACAGGAACTATGGACGAAAAATTGGAAAAAATCGCAATTCAAAGATGGTTGGCAAGTTACACCGATGGGTTTGAGGCATGGGCCGTGGTACGGGATACAGGCTACCCTTCTGAATTGGCTGCTGGCGTTTCAAATCAGACTATTTTTGCACTTGGTACGCTTAACGGTTTATATCCACAGCGCTTGCGTTATGGATCTGGAGCCCAAGAGAATCCTAATTTCAATGCTGCGTTAGATGCGCAAGGACCAGATGTTCAGGGTACTACACTATGGTTTGCCCAATAATAATTTTCATTTTTACAATATTCTAAGAACGTTGTAAATCTGATTTAGTTAGTAAAGGAAGGTTAGTCACCTTCCTTTATTAATTTATTTGAGACGATTTGTGGCAATTACATATTTAGCAAATTGGCAATAATATATTGTTACAAAACAAAAATACAAGCTAATTGATATAGCTTGAATATTGATTTTTATGAGACCCTGACAAGATTACATTTGGTTTTCTTTTCGGCCTCTAAATTGAAATTGGCAATCCACGGACTGTCGTCCTGGTTCTTCATGTTGTTACAGGGCTTCAAGCATTCGCTTGGCCTTTCCACAAAATAAAGAACCACGTCTGAACGAAGACGTGGTTTTCCGAGTGTTGTGATCCTGACAAGATTCGAACTTGTAACCTTCTGATTCGTAGTCAGATGCGCTATCCAGTTGCGCCACAGGACCTTATACTAAAACAAAGTGTTCAGGTTTCTACAGCACCGATGTCTCGGCGAATCCTGAAACCCTGTCTGCCGACTGGCAGGCTTCTAAGCCGTAATCATATACATTTTCTATCATGCTACGAGGCTTTTTATAGGGCTGCAAATATATTTCTTTTTAACTTTACCACAAAATAAAGGTGACCTTATAAAGTTAAAAAGCAGAGGGGTTCATTTATTTAATATTGGATCAATTTAGAATAGTAATCAAATGCAAAGAGCAATAGTAATAATAGTCTCAATTTTATTCTTTTCATCATGTGGAAACAAAGTGAATGAATCCAATTTTCTTTTTGAGGAATTGAATAGCGATCATACCAATATAGATTTTCAAAACATTATTCCTGAAAATGAGTTGACGAATTCTTTTGTTTATGAATATGTTTATAATGGCGGTGGTGTTGCTATCGGAGATGTTAATAATGATGGTCTTAACGATATTTATTTTACTTCAAACCTAGGCGATAATGCATTGTATTTGAACCAAGGTAATCTCCAATTTGAAAATATAACCAAAGAATCAGGAACTAAAGGAAAACATGGTTGGACAACGGGAACCAATATGGTTGATATCAATAATGATGGCTTATTGGATATATACGTTTGTAAATCTGGACCTTATGAAAAGCGGGAACTACTAGTAAATGAACTATATGTGAATCAAGGGGAAGATAATAACGGAATCCCTACATTTAAGGAGTCTGCTCGCGAATTTGGATTGGATGATCCAAGTAATTCTATTCAATCTGCCTTTTTGGATTTTGATCGTGATGGTGATTTGGATATGTTTCTAATGAATCATAATCCCCAGACATTTAGTAATGGTACGACGGAAACCTTTTCCCCGCTCGGCGATAAGTTTTTTATTAATAACAACGGTAAATACGAGAATATTACGAAACAAGTTGGTATTTTTTCCAATTCTATTTCTTATGGTCTAGGTGTCGGCGTTAGTGATTTGAATCAAGATGGTTGGCCAGATGTTTATATTTCCAATGATTATGACGAACCTGATTATATGTATATCAATCAACAGGACGGTACATTTAAAGAAGTAATCAAAAAAGCAACTAACCACATTCCAAATTTTTCAATGGGGAATGATATTGCGGATTTTGATAATGACGGTTTTGTCGATATTATGACTTTAGATATGGTTTCGGAAGATAATTATGGTATGAAAACGAGTATGGCTAGCATGAATCCGGAAAAATTCAATAACAATGTTATGGCAGGCAAGCATTATCAGTATATGTACAACACTTTTCTGAAGCATAGTACCTATATAGATTCTGTTGGCATTCCTTTTTTTTCTGATGTAGCACAAATCACAGGGGTGTCAAATACTGATTGGAGCTGGGCTCCTTTATTAGCCGATTTTGACAATGATGGCCTCAAGGATTTGTTTATTACCAATGGTATAAAAAGGGATTTCAGAAATAAGGATTTCTTTGCTAGTATGCAGGCTTTTAGAAGGGAAAATGCTGATGCAATGTCAAATCCAAAAAAGATAAATTCACTTATTGAAAGAACACCTAAAAGGCCACACAAAAATTATTTTTATAAAAATAATGGTTTATTAAATTTTTCCAACGAATCTGATAATTGGTTAGAAAATCCTCGAAAAACCTATTCGAATGGGGCTGCCTACGCAGATTTGGATAACGATGGGGATTTGGATCTCGTAATTAACAATATTGACGAAAAAGCGTCCATATTAAAAAACAATACCAACGTAAACGATCAAAATTTCATTCAATTAGCTTTTAATGGAAATACGAAAAACACGAAAGGTGTAGGGGTTAAAATAATTGCATTCAGCAAAAATGGTAAACAAGTATTTGAGAATTTCAGTGTAAGAGGTTATCAATCCTCAGTACCTCCTGAAATACACATAGGTTTAGGTAAGCAGACTATATTAGATTCTGTGTTGGTTTTTTGGCCAGAAGGTGGTTTTCATAAGGAATTGAATTTATCTGCAAATAAAAAGCATACCATATCCTATGTGGTCAATGAACTTGAAGAATGTCATAGGACTATTAAAAAGAAAATATTCATACAAAGTACTTTATTGAATACAATTATTCATAAGGAAAATGATTATAATGATTATTTAGAACAAGTTTTGTTGCCCCATAAAATGTCACATTTTGGCCCAGCACTGGCTGTAGGGGATGTAAATGCTGATGGTAAAGAAGATCTTTACTTTGGTCAAAGTTCAGGCGAGACTTCTGTTATTTATACCCAGCAAGACAATGGCACATTTAAGGAATATTTTTCTTTTGGGAATGACGCTATTTTCGAAGATGTAGATGCAAGTTTTTTTGATTTTGACAATGATGGTGATTTGGATTTATATGTTGCAAGCGGAGGTAATGAATTTGAATCTAATTCACCAAATTATACCGATAGATTATATGAAAACAGAAAAGGAAAGTTCATAAAAAGACCAGATCTGCTTCCATCAGGGTTAAATGGTAGCAGTTCAAGGGTGAAAATCCAGGATTATAATAATGATGGTTTTATGGATGTTTTTATTGGTGGCAGACATATGCCTCATGACTATCCTGCTCCTGCCAATAGTCATATTCTTCAGAATAAGAAGGGTTTTTTCAAGGATGTTACTAATGAAATAGCACCAGAACTCAATGAGATAGGTTTGGTCACCGATGCAATATGGACCGATTTTGATGTAGATGGGGATATGGATTTATGTCTGGTTGGGGAATGGATGAAACCTACTTTTTTCAAAAATACAAATGGTTTCTTTGAGAAATTAAATCCTAAAATATTGGATAGTCTTTCAGGATGGTATTTTACAGTTGAATCCTTTGATTTTGATTCGGACGGGGATGATGATTATGTGTTAGGAAATCTTGGCGATAATTATAAATATAAGGCCAATTCATCAGAACCATTTGAGGTGTATTATGGTGATTTTGACGAAAATGGCAAGCGCGACTTGGTATTGGGATATTATAATTTTGGTGAATTATATCCAGTACGCGGTAGGGAATGTTCCTCACAACAAATGCCAAGTATTAAGAAAATAACACCTACTTATGATGAATTTGGAAAATCGACACTTTTGGATATATACGGTAATCGCAATTTGGAAAGGGCATTACATTTGAAGGCCTTTAATTTTAAAAGTGGGATCCTAAAGAATAATCGAAATGCCGATTTTGAATTTATCCCTTTGCCCCAAGAATCGCAATTGTCATCTATTAATGCGATACTATTCAAAGATTTAGATCAAAATGGAACCCAAGATTTGATTTTGGCAGGTAACTTATTTGCTTCAGAAATTGAAACACCTAGGAATGATGCTGGTTATGGTATGGTCTTATCCAATAATGGTGATTTTAAGTTAGAACCCATTAATGCCAATGATAGTGGATTATTTTTGCCTACTGATGTAAAAGTATTACAAATCATAACTATTAATGAGGAACAGTATGTGGTTGCTGGCAACAATAATAATTATGTTAGGTTGTTCCGAATAAACCGATTCAAATGAATTTAAAAACCTTCATACTTGATGTTCCCGACTTTCCAACAAAGGGTGTCATATTTCGGGATATTACCCCTCTTTTGAAAAATTCTAAGGCATTGCGATTTACCGAAAATGCTCTTTTGGAACTTTTGGGCAATGTCAAAATTGATAAAGTAGTGGGTATGGAGAGTAGGGGGTTCTTTTTCGCACCTATGTTAGCTGCTAAATTAAATGCCGGCTTTGTGCCGGTTCGTAAATCAGGAAAGCTGCCTGGCAAAACTATTCAACAATATTATGACTTGGAATATGGTACAGATGCCTTGGAGATACATTTTGATAGTATTATAAAAGGGGATAAGGTCTTGGTTCACGATGATGTTTTGGCAACAGGGGGTACTGCCCAAGCAACTTGTAGGTTAATTGAAAAAATGGGTGGTGAAATTGTGCAATGCAATTTTCTTTTGGAACTGGATTTTCTTGGTGGAAAAGAGAAGCTCTTAAACTATCAGGTGAAGTCTTTACTGCATTATTGATTGAGTGCCCTCGTTGTCACATAATAGCGCCACCCGATAAGGGCCAATTGGATCTTCGAAGCTTTTGCTAGGTCCAATCCTTGTTTTGTGAATGAGGGTAAAATTGCTTTATTGATCTTCGCAAGAAGTTTAAAAAATGATGTTCCCATGGCATCGCGATTATTTCAAATGTATTAAAAAACCCCAACGAAATTATCAGGGTCTTATAAATACTTTGTTAGTATATGATTATTCTTTTTTGATGGTAATTTCCACTACTCCGTTTTTACCTTTATCACCATATTTCTTAGCGGCCATCTCGCCTTTAAGTACGTTCATCGACTCGATATTCGAAGGATCGAGTTTTTCTATCTCATTTTCTTCCACTTCTTTATCATTGATTATGAAAAGGGGCTTTTCGTCCCCTTCACTTTTCATTATGAACACCTTTTTGTTCTCTCCATCCTCTATTTCCATAATATCCATATCTTCATCTTCATCATCGGTTGACATTTTCATTATGAATATATTTTCATCTTTGTCCCCTTTCGATTTCTTTATTTTGATGTGTTTTTCATGAAGTCCATCTTCCTTTTTCATTTTGTCGAATTCCTTGCGGCTGATTTCTTTACCATTGACTTTTATAGTTTCCTTTCCGTTTTCATCTATTATTTCAATTCTCCTATGTTCGACGTCATCGACGCCATCACCATCAGCTTCTACCCATATCATCCTATCATCATCTTCATCAACCTCTATAAGCACCTTCTTGCGTTTTTTGCTCGGCATGTTGACTTTGCTTCCCATTGATATACTATTGGTTTCTTTATCGTAAATAATATGAACTGGATCAATACCTTCATCCCCATTACTGAAACTAGAGGAGCTACGAATTATTTTTCCATCATCATTGGTTGTGGCGAAATCCACGGAAATCTCAATGATTTCTTTTTTGGAATTATGGACCACGGTATAAGAGAAATCGATTCCCTTTTTAGCAAGGTCTTTTTTTAGGTCAATTAATTCCTTGTCGGTGGTGTTCTTATCTATCCTAATTTCGATGAGCTGTGGATTTTGAACCGAATTGGATGGTGTCGCCAATGTGGGTTTCATAGGAACATAAACTTCCTTGGTGTTAAAACTGACTAAAAAAATGGCTAAAGCCGGCAGAATGAAAGCCACCTTTAAAATATTCCGTTTGTTCGATTTTGATTTGTTTAGCATGACTATTCGCTTTTTGATTAATGAATTATAAAAATTATTGACAATTGGGGTGTAGAATTGATTCGCCGATACTTTTAATAGGGCATATTGGTAATTTTTAATCGATGGCACTTCTTCGGTGGCCTTTGCATCGGCTAAAAATTCGAGGTTTTGTTTTATGTTGGATTGGTACAACCAACTAAACGGATTTATCCAAGTGAATATGGCCGTGAGATGTGACAGTAATACATCCAAGGAATGCCATTGTGAACTATGGGCTTTTTCATGTTTTAGAATGGCCGTTAATTCACTTCGGGAATAAAGGTTGGGGTTGTAAAAAATATAATTGAAAAAAGAAAACGGGGCAATGTTCTTATGGGTTTCCACATGGTAAAACCTACCTTGCTTTTTTGTTTTATTACTTTTTATCAATTTATAAAGCGATAGTATTTGGATAATGAACTTCGTTGTGAAAATGCCCAGTCCCAAGATATAAATGGTAAAGATCATATCAATCATATTCCAATCGGGAGTCGTAACCGGTACACCAACCAATGACGATTCGCTAAGGGTGTAATTCAAAGGCAAAGCCGCGATTTCAACATAATTGGTAATAGTAACAAAAGGCAATGTCAATGCAGTCACAATACCTACCATTAGAAAATGGCGGTTTACGTAGTAAAAGGTTTCCTTTTTTAGAAATAATTGATAGGCCAAATAAAATATGGCAAGAACCCCAGAAGCCTTCAATAAATAAATTAAAAGTGCATCCATTATTTTTTCTTTTCTATTAGGTCGATTATTTCCCTCAATTCATCAGCAGAGATTTTCTCTTCCTTGGCAAAAAATGAGACCATGCTTTTGTAGGAGTTGTCATAATACGCTGCAAGAGTAGAATTAATATATTTTTTGCGATAGTCTTCTTTCGATATTAGTGGATAATAACGGTGGGTATTTCCAAATGCCTCATGTCCAACATAGTTCTTTTCCTCTAAATTCCTTATTATGGTCGACATGGTGTTGTAATGAGGCTTGACACCCTTCATTTTAGCAAGAATATCCTTTACAAAGGCTTTTTCCAACTTCCATAGAATTTTCATTACCAGTTCTTCTTTGTTCGTAAGTTTTTGCATAAGAAATTTTATTTGCTCAATTCATCTATTGCTTTTTTGGCAGATGCCAAGTTGGGTTGTATTTCTAAGGCCTTATTATATGCCTTTATAGCATCCAAGATATTTCCATTTGCAGCTAAGGCCTCCCCATAACTATCCCAACAATTGGCGACGTCGGGAAAAAGTTCGGTGTTTAACTTTAAAATTTCCAGTGCCTTAACCTTGTCACCCGCGCCATAAAGATAGGCGTAACCCAAATCATTTAAAATAATATCTTTTGGATCTGTTGGATGGAAGTTGGTCGTTAATTTCTCAAAATTCTCCTTAAGATATAAAAGACCATGCTCTTCATAGTTCTTCCTTATATTTTGAATTGCGGGTAATTGTGGTTTTGCAGGGGTATCATTTCGATACAAGGTTAGTATATCCATCCCTATTCGTTCAGCTACCGGTTCATCCATATTTGCGAAAACTATAATCGTTAAATCATCACTTAACACTTGAAACAAAGCTGTATTGAAACCTTCGAAACCACCAGCGGCAACAGTAGCCTTACCTTCTGGTAGACTGGCGAGATATTGAAAAAATGAATGTTCTTCTTTGGCTTCTTTGGATAGTAAATGTTCATCGTAATAATAGGATCGGTAAAATTTCATAACATCAAGAGTAGTTGATAGAAAACCGCCATCTGGATTAGGAGTGTCTTGAAGCCCTGTATTTTCTTCCAATATACCCAGTGGTGTTTGGTAATATCCTTTTGCAATACGGTGTTCCAAGCCTGAAAAATCATTAAGAAATGTGTCATTCAGTTGTAAGGGATCTACAATTCTCATTTGTACATTGTCAAAATATGATTTGCCCGAGACTTTTTCGATTACCGCTCCTAAAATTACATACCCTAAATTTGAGTATTGTTCATCAGTTCCAGGTTCAAAATCTAGCGTAACGGATTTAGCTCGTTCGACGATGGCATGAAGGGCTTGCTCACTAGCGTTGAGGTTGAAATAGTCCTGTGAGTGGTAATCACCGAAACCTGAGCTATGCTCAAGTAAATGATTCAGGGTTATGCTTTCTGTTTTCGAATCAGAAAATCCACTGATATAGGAGGTTAGTTTATCTGTTAATTTCAATTTACCTTCTGCCGCCAATTGATGGATGACAATCGAAGTGAACGTTTTGTTCATTGAACCAATATCGAACAAGGTATTTAACTCATTCTTTATACCTTTTTGCCGATCTGCAAGCCCAAAAGCCTTATGATAGAGAACCTCTCCTTTTTGTGCGATAAGAACAACACCTGAAAATATATCCAGATCAATATAGGATCGGATTACGTCATCAACCTTGTCGATAAATTGAACGTGCCGGTGATCGTCTTGTGGTTTGTTTTTCTGCTTATTACTGCATTGTGCTAAAAACAGGCATAATACTGCGACCAAAGCGAGCCTCATTTTTTGCCTTGATATTTTTATATAGTGAATAGTGTTCTTGAAAATAAACATCATGATATATCTTTAGTTCTTTCAAAGATAAACTATTAATTTAGTTGAAAAACTAAATTAATAGTTATTTAACTAAATATGTAGTTAATCTTTGGTTCAAATGTTTTCCCAAGACCCATAAAACAAAAATCTTGGTCTATATTTGTTAAAAGTAAATCAGTGCAGAACCTTGTTTTTATTGTTCTTGGACTCATCCTCTTAATTTCGGGGGGTAGTTGGCTCCTAAAATCAGCAGTGGCACTTTCCCTACGATTGAACATTCCGAAAATAGTGATTGGTATGACGGTCGTGTCCTTCGCTACTTCTGCACCTGAGCTCATAGTAAGTATAAAAGCTGCCACAGATGGTTTTCCAGATTTGGCCTTGGGCAATGTAGTCGGTTCGAATATTGCCAATCTAGGGTTGGTATTGGCCGTAATATTGCTATTAGGAAGTATTGAAATTCGAAAGAGTTTTTATACTACCGATTGGCCCATGATGATGCTGGCCACCTTGCTTTTTTTCGGGTTTATTTTCTTTGACGGGACATTGCAGAGGTACGAGGGGATCATTATGGTCGTTGGCCTATTTCTATTTTTGGTTTACCTTTTGAAATACCAGAAAATAGCGGTTGTTGAAGAGGCCCATGAAGATGATATTCCTTTACCCCTATATCAGGCCGTATTGTATTTGGGACTTGGAGGGACCGCACTTTGGGGTGGTTCCGAATTATTGGTGAATGGTGCAGTGGGGCTTGCCGATTATTATGGTGTCAGTGAACGAATTATCGGTATAACCGTCGTTTCTATAGGCACGAGCATTCCGGAACTCGCTGCCTCTATAATAGCCATCATTAAGAAAGAAAAAGCCATTTCTGTCGGTAATTTGCTCGGATCGAATATCTTTAACATTATGGCCGTATTGGGCATAACTTCCATTATTACGCCAATTCGGGTCATGGATCAAGGATTGTTAAGCAATGATATTTTTTGGATGTTGGGGATTTCTTTCCTGATTTTCCCCTTGGTATTCTTTCCTAAAGGACTTCGGTTAGGGTGGAGAGACGGAATAGTGCTACTCTTGGTCTACGCGGTTTTTATTTATCTTATGATATTCTAATTAAAAAAGACCCTGACAGTATTGTCAGGGTCTTTTGTATAAAAACAACTAATTTAATTCTCGCTACTTAAATCTTGGCATTCTTAACCGTTTTAACAATTCTTCCTGCAATCTTATAAGGATCACCATTAGAAGCTGGTCGTCTGTCTTCCAACCAACCTTTCCAACCTTTTTCTACAGTAATAATCGGTATCCTAATCGATGCCCCCCTATCAGATACGCCATAACTAAAGTCGGAAACATGAGCTGTCTCATGTAAACCAGTCAGACGCTCATCGTTGAAAGCGCCATAAACCGCCATATGTTCATCGGTAACAGGTCTAAAGGCCTCACAAATTTTTTCGTATGTTTCCTTGGAACCACAAGTTCTTAATACAGAGTTTGAGAAATTGGCGTGCATACCCGATCCATTCCAATCTCCTTTTACAGGTTTTGGGTGATACTCAATATAATAGCCATATTTTTCAGTTAAACGATCCAATAAATATCTGGCGACCCAAATTTCATCACCTGCTTTTTTAGCACCTTTGGCGAATATTTGAAATTCCCACTGTCCTGGAGCCACTTCCTGGTTAATACCTTCAAAGTTCAATCCAGCTTTTAGACAAAGGTCGGCATGCTCTTCAACGAAATCCCTACCCCAAGTATATCGACCACCAACGGAACAATAATATTTACCTTGTGGCCCAGGGAATCCACCTCTTGGGAATCCCAAGGGTAAATCGGTATGGGTATCCATTAAGAAGTATTCTTGTTCAAAACCAAACCAAAAATCGTTGTCGTCATCGTCAATTTTGGCACGCGCATTAGAAACATGGGGTGTTCCATCGGCATTTAAGACCTCGGACATTATCAGGTATCCATTTTCCCTCGATGGATCAGGAAATATGGCCACAGGTTTCAACAAACAGTCAGAGGAACCACCTTCAGCTTGTTCTGTTGAAGAACCATCAAAAGACCAGATCTCACAATCTTCTAACTTGCCGCTAAAATCATTTTCGATTTTAGTTTTACTTCTCATGTTCTGAGTGGGCTCATGACCATCTAACCAGATGTATTCTAATTTTGATTTGCTCATAATAATAGGATATAATTGATATAATTTTAAAGTCGAACAAAAATAGTTTTTTTGGGGTATATATCTAATATTTAAGGGGGTATTTATCAACAATTGGTTAATAATTCAGCATACCCCTGTTTTTTTTGGGGTATTTTGTGTAAAAGTTATTATTGTATAGTTTAAATTATTAATTCGTTAATCATTATTTTTACCGAAATTAATTATCAATATGTCTGGATTAAGATTTAAGGCAATTTTTGAAAGTCAAAAAAGGGTTCCTCTGCCAATTGAGGAAATAGGAAGGCGTTCTGAGTTTTTCGCCTCTAATGTATTCAATGAGGATAAAATGCTTCAACATTTGACCAAGGATGCTTTGGCAAGTGTTAAAGGAGCTATTGATTCCGGCACCAAAATAGAACGGAAAATTGCCGATCAGGTAGCCGAGGCTATGAAAGGATGGGCGATTCATAAAGGGGCAACCCACTATACCCATTGGTTTCAACCTTTAACAGGTACTACGGCCGAAAAACATGATGCGTTTTTTGACCTATTGCCTGAAGGCAAGGCCCTGGAAAAATTTGGGGGCGGGCAATTGGTACAACAAGAACCGGATGCATCAAGTTTTCCACATGGAGGAATCAGAAATACTTTTGAAGCGAGGGGTTATACCGCATGGGATCCAACGTCACCAGCTTTTGTTTACGGGACAACGCTTTGTATCCCAACGATATTTGTTGCATATACTGGAGAGGCCTTGGATAATAAGGCACCGTTGCTGCGGGCATTACTTGCTGTAGATGATGCGGCTACCGCCGTGGCCAAGTATTTTGATAAAAATGTTTCAAAAGTAAATGCTACTTTGGGTTGGGAGCAAGAGTACTTCTTGATCGATAAGTCATTGGCCATGTCCCGACCCGATATTGTGATGACAGGGCGTACCTTGATAGGCCAAACCGCAGCTAAAGGGCAGCAATTGGATGATCACTATTTCGGGGTGATTCCGAGTCGTGTCTTGAGTTTTATGCGTCATTTGGAAGTGGAATGTACCAAATTGGGTATCCCGGTAAAAACCCGACATAATGAGGTGGCGCCGAACCAATTTGAACTGGCCCCGATTTTTGAAGAAGCAAATTTGGCCGTAGACCATAATCTCTTATTGATGGATGTGATGGAGAAAGTGGCCGAGAAACATCATATGAAGGTTCTTTTTCATGAAAAACCTTTTGCTGGAATCAATGGCTCGGGAAAACATAACAATTGGTCATTGTCAACGGACACTGGAGTAAACTTATTGAGCCCGGGATCCACACCCATGAAGAATTTGCAGTTCCTTACCTTTTTTGTGAATACCATAAAGGCTGTAGATACCTATGAAGAACTCTTAAGGTCTTCGATCGCTTCTGCAAGTAATGATTACAGATTGGGGGCGAACGAGGCACCACCGGCGATAATTTCCATATTTATTGGTAAACAATTGAGCAGTGTTCTTGATGAATTGGAAGGGGTTTCAAAAGGTAAATTATCCCCGGAAGAAAAAACGGAATTAAAATTGAACGTGGTCGGCAAGATTCCGGAGATTATGCTCGACAATACGGATAGGAACAGGACCTCGCCTTTTGCCTTTACGGGTAATAAATTCGAAATGCGTGGGGTGGGTTCCAAAACCAATTGTGCCAAACCCATGACCGTGTTAAACACGATTGTGGCCAAACAGTTGAAGGCCTTTAAAGAGGAAGTTGATCTCTTGGTCGATAACAAAAACCTTAAAAAGGACGAAGCAATATTCAATGTTTTACGGGAGTACATCAAAACCTCAAAAAGAATTCGGTTCGATGGGGATGGGTATAGCTCGGATTGGGAAAAAGAAGCGGTAAAAAGAAAACTAAGTAATAATAAAAACACCCCAGATGCACTTCAGGTATTGGTTAAAAAGGAAAGTTTAGATCTATTCCGGTCAATGAATGTCATGAGCGAGGTCGAAGTAAGGGCAAGACAAGAAGTAGAGCTTGAAGCTTATATCATGCACGTTCAAATAGAAGGCAGGGTGTTTAATGAACTTATTTATAGCTATGTTATTCCCTCGGTGGTGGAATACCAAAACCGCCTTATCAAAAACGTTCGTGGACTAAAGGAGATTTATGGAGCTTCCTATCAAAAGAAAGCCAAAGGTCAATTGGTACTTATTGAAGAAATATCTGGTCATCTTGAATATTTAAAGGAGAAGACCGATGCCATGGTGGAGGAGCGGAAAAAGGCCAATATCATGACCGACACGCATACGAAAGCGTATGCCTATTGCGATAGGGTGAAACCCTACTTCGAAGTAATACGATATCATTGTGATAAATTGGAACGTTTGGTAGATGATCAACTTTGGCCATTGACCAAATATCGGGAGTTATTGTTTGTAAAGTAATGCCCTCTAACGTTCGAGAGAATTTAAAAGCTCACAATTTGTGGGCTTTTTTTAACTAATCCATTATTTTTGCCTCAAACTTGAGTCAATGGGGACATCAAACAGTGAAAGATACAAACAGAGAGGGGTTTCAGCTTCAAAAGAAGATGTTCATAATGCCATAAAGAATATCGATAAAGGGCTTTTTCCCAAAGCCTTCTGTAAAATTGTTCCGGATTACTTGACCGATGATGAAGCGTATTGCCTGGTTATGCATGCCGATGGTGCAGGCACCAAATCGTCCTTGGCCTACATGTATTGGAAGGAAACTGGGGATATTTCGGTCTGGAAAGGAATAGCCCAAGATGCATTGATCATGAATATAGATGATTTGATCTGTGTAGGAGCGACCGATAATATTTTATTGTCCTCAACCATTGGTCGTAATAAGAATTTGATTCCAGGAGAAGTTATATCCGCCATTATTAATGGTACTGAGGAATTGATAGCCGATTTGGCCGAACACGGAATAGTGATCCATTCCACGGGCGGAGAGACAGCCGATGTAGGTGATTTGGTACGAACGATAATCGTAGACTCCACGGTGACTGCTAGATTAAAGCGTGAGAATGTTATTGATAATGCCAATATTAAGGCAGGTGACGTTATAGTAGGTCTGGAATCTTTTGGAAAGGCCGTATATGAAAAGGAATATAACGGGGGTATGGGTAGTAATGGATTAACATCTGCAAGACACGATGTCTTTTCTAAATATTTAGCCGAAAAATATCCCGAAAGTTTCGATTCAGCTGTTCCTGAGGACTTGGTATATTCCGGGAATATAGGTTTGACCGACAAGGTCCCGGATTCCCCTATTGATGCGGGTAAATTGGTGCTATCACCCACCCGTACCTATGCACCCATCATAAAGAAAATCTTGTCGAAGTACAATGCGATGGATATTCATGGCATGGTGCATTGCAGTGGTGGTGCTCAAACCAAGATCCTTCATTTTATCGACAATCTTCATATCGTAAAAGATAATCTTTTTCCCATACCTCCATTATTCAAATTGATCCAGGAACAATCAGATACCGATTGGCGCGAAATGTATCAGGTTTTCAATTGTGGGCATCGCATGGAAATCTATACAAACGCCACCGTGGCACAGGATTTGATAGATATTTCCAAGAGTTTTGGAGTGGATGCCAGGATAGTGGGAAGGGTAGAGGGGAATGCCTCTAAAAAGCTTACTATAAAAAGTGGTTTCGGCACGTTTGTTTATGAGTAAAAAAGCAAATAATTACGTAAAGGCGTTTAACTTGTTTCGAGTTAGCCCAAATTCTGAAAATTTGGTTTAAGGCCTGAAATTGTAACTAAATCTAGTATCATAATCCATGAGTTAATCGACTTTATTGTTTTGGTTATACGATTAGCCTAAATACCACGTTGTTTATAATAAAACCAATGCTATGGAAAGAAAGGAATTTCTCAGAAGTTTAGGGGCAGGTGCGGCCTTTGCATTGACTTTTCCTTGTTTACAAGGATGTTCAAAGGATGATGTCAATGGGGACAAAGTGGAGCAACCAACAGGTATCGACTTTACAATTGACTTAAACTCCACGGAAGGTCAAAAGTTGGCCAACAATGGTAGTTTTATTCTAAAGAATCTAGTTGTCGTGGTCAAGGACTTGAATGGCAATTTTGTAGCCGCTACCCAAGTATGTAGTCATGAATCGTATGATCAAGTGCGATTTCTATCCAATGATGGTGGTATTTTCTACTGTGATGTACATGGTTCACGTTTTGCCTTGGATGGCGCCCCTTTAAATCAAGTCGATAGTAAGACCGCCAAACCATTGAAAATATACAATACCGAACTCAACGGGAATATGCTCCGCGTTTTTGAATAATCTTTAGTGCCTCAAAATTTAAAATGAAGAAGTTGACTTTCATAATGGCCATGTTATGTACGGTGTTGGTATCAGCCCAGGATTGGCGACCTACGTATTCCGATGCGTTGTCGGTTTCCGCAAAGGAGAATAAACCCATCATCCTTGTTTTTGCAGGATCGGATTGGTGTGCCCCTTGTATAAAATTGGATAGAAGTATTTGGCAGTCACCTGAATTCATTGGCTATGCAAAGGAAAACTATGTGCTTTACAAAGCGGATTTCCCAAGAAAAAAAAGCAATCAATTGCCAGCCGAAATAGCCGATAAGAATGGTGAATTGGCCAAAACCTATAATCCTAATGGCTTTTTCCCTTTTGTGGTGGTCATGAATTCCAAGGAACAGGTTCTAGGTACCACTGGCTATAAAAAAATAACCCCAGACGCCTACATTTCACTGTTAAACTCATTTTTAAAGTGAGAAAACTTGTCCCCCTGTTTATTGTCTTCTTCGTCATAGCAGGATTTGGACAAGAACGCAAATACGTAACCGTTCACCGGACCCAAAAATTAATGGGCAGCCGCTTTGAAATTACGGTAGTCGCCGCAAATGAGGAAATCGGTTATATAAATATCGATGAAGCCATTGCGGAAATTACCCGTATTGAAAACTTGATATCTTCCTGGAATCCCGAATCCGAAACATCATTGATCAATAAGAATGCGGGCATACGACCTGTAAAGGTGAGTATGGAGCTTTTTAAACTTATTGAACGTACCAAGCAGATATCGGAGATAACCGATGGGGCTTTCGATATTTCGTATTCATCAATGGATGAAATTTGGCAATTTGACGGTAGCATGACCTACATGCCAACAAAAGAAGCCATTAGAAAGTCAATTGCCAAGGTAGGCTATCAAAAAATAATATTGAATTCGGATGATCGGACCGTTTTCTTAAAACAGAAAGGTATGAAAATATCTTTTGGGGCCATTGGCAAGGGTTATGCGGCGGATAAGGCCAAGGAATTATTGGTTTCAAAGCAAGTGGTGGCAGGTATAATCAATGCTTCAGGGGATTTGACCACTTGGGGAACAAAAGCCAGTGGGGAAAAATGGTTAATCGGTATTGCCAATCCTTTAAGCAAGGATAAAATCTTTTCTTGGTTGCCCATTGTCGAATCTTCCGTGGCAACGTCTGGTAATTATGAGAAATTCGTAATCTTCGATGGAAAGAAATATACCCATATCATTGACCCCAGAACCGGGTATCCTTCCCAAGGAGTGAATAGTGTTTCAATTTTCGCTAAAAGCGCCGAACTTTGCGATGCCTTGGCAACAGCTGTATTTATAATGGGAAAGGATGCTGGTCTTTCGTTGATCAACCAACTTGGGGGTACTGAGGTAATATTGGTCGACAGTGAGAATAAAATCCATAAAAGTAGTGGCATACTGTTCGATAATAATCCTTAATTTTAATCTATGAAAAAGTTGTTCCTACTTATGGTTTTTACGGCTTTGTCTAGTTCTTGTGTCGTAGTAAAGGAATATGACAAAATCTACCTAAATGATGAAGAGATGGCCCTGAGCGCTAAAGGTTCTGAGCGTTTTGAGACTAACTTCCAGATATACCGGGAGGCTGCTGCGGGTGCCAATGGTGGTAAATCGGGCGGAGGCTGCGGTTGTAATTAGGTGCAACGAGCCTTTGTCAGAGAAATTCTGTAATAGAAGGATTAGATTTTTATTGGTAACAAATAGCTTAGACTTCATTGAAAATAATTAGCGTTCTACTCATAGTGTTACTGTTTAATTGGGGTTTTTCCCAAGACGATAACTCCAATAGCTATCAAAAGCGGGTTTTGGAAACCTCAGAAATAGATTTACTCTTTAGTTTTTACAACCAAGATGGGGAAAATGCTGCTGTTACGGGTGGGGAAGGTACCGAAGAGTTGACAGATGCAACGTCTAGTATTGTGGTAAAAATGCCCTTGAACCCTGATGACATCCTAACGGTCGATGTGGGTATTTCAGCTTATTCCTCGGCCTCTTCAAGCAATATCGATCCCTTTGACAAAAGCAGTAGGCTAGCTAGTCCTTTCAGTGCTTCCTCCGGGGCTTCCCAAAGTGATGCCTTGGTACATTTCAATCCCTCCTATGAACATAGTTCGGAAGACCGTAATTCCGTATATTCCGCTCAGGCCTATGTTTCATCGGAATATGATTATTTTTCTGTAGGTTTTGGTGGTGGGTATACTCGTTTTTTCAATGAAAAGAATACTCAGGTTGCTGCAAGTTTTCAAGTCTTTTTGGACAAGTGGAATCCTCAATATCCGATAGAATTAAGAAATGGTTTTTTCGATACAAGAATAACGGGCAGTGGTACCTACAATCCAAATTTTACCGAATTCAATGATGAAACAAGAAATTCATACTCCCTCTCCTTAAGTGTTTCCCAAATTTTAAGCAAACGAATACAAGGTTCCATTTTTATGGACCTTGTGTCCCAAAAGGGATTGTTGGGTACTCCTCATCAAAGGGTCTATTTTGGTGATGTCGATGACTTTTTCATTGAGGAATTTCAGTTGGCCGATGGGGTAGAGCAATTACCGAAAAACCGGTTTAAGATCCCGATAGGTGCCCGTTTAAATTATTATTTGAACGATTTGGTCGTACTGCGTAGTTACTACAGATATTATTCCGATGATTGGGGGATCACCGGCCATACCGCCAGTTTGGAGGTGCCCGTTAAATTAAATGATAAATTCACCCTATATCCTAATTATCGCTTTTATCAACAAACTTCGGCGGATTATTTTTACGAAAAAGAAATGGCTGTTTCCAGTTTAGATTTCTACACTTCGGATTATGATCTTTCTGCATTCAATTCACATCAATATGGCATGGGGCTGCGTTACAAGGATATCTTTACAAGTGCCAAGGTCTTTACTTTCGGATTAAAGACGATTGATTTTCGTTTCAATAAGTATGATCGGAGTGATGGACTCTCCTCTTATATTTTCAGCCTAGGGACTACTTTTGTTGGGGATTAAAGCTGAAATTGCAATACTTGGAATCTTTGTTTTTTCTTAATGATCGTTCATCAACAATATTACCCTACAAAAAGTAGCCATACCACTTGTGTTCAAATTTATCGTAAATTCGTAGTCGATTAGAGGAAAGATTATGATTGATAAATTGAATATTGTTAAACAGCGTTTTGATGAGGTTTCTGACCTTATTATACAACCCGATATAATTGCCGACCAAAAGCAATATGTGCAGCTCACGAAGGAGTATAAGGACCTTAAGAAACTTATAGGTAAACGCGAAATGTACATAGAACTTTTGAACCATATCCAAGAAGCGGAAGAGATTATAGCGGATGGCAGTGATGCCGAGATGTTGGAAATGGCAAAGATTCAATTAGAAGAGGCTAAAGCGGCCCTGCCCCAACTCGAAGAGGAGATAAAGTTAATGTTGATACCCAAGGATCCAGAAGATGCAAAGGATGTAGTTGTTGAGATTCGCGCGGGTACAGGTGGAGACGAGGCCAGTATTTTTGCTGGTGACCTTTTTAGAATGTACACCAAATATTGCGAAAGTAAAGGTTGGAAAACCAATGTCATCGACCTAAGTGAAGGTACAAGTGGTGGCTATAAAGAAATACAGTTTGAGGTCACTGGGGAGGATGTATATGGTACCCTAAAATTTGAGGCTGGGGTACACCGGGTACAAAGGGTTCCACAGACCGAAACACAAGGCCGTGTGCATACAAGTGCGGCGACGGTCATGGTCTTGCCAGAAGCCGAGGATTTTGATGTGCAGGTAGACCCCAAGGATGTAAGAATAGATTTCTTTTGCTCATCCGGACCAGGGGGTCAGTCGGTAAATACCACGTATTCAGCGGTAAGACTTACACATCTCCCTACAGGTTTGGTTGCCCAATGTCAAGACCAAAAATCCCAGCATAAGAACAAGGAAAAGGCTTTTAAGGTATTGCGTTCGAGATTATATGACATGGAGTTGGCCAAGAAACAAGAAGAAGATGCAGCCAAAAGAAATTCTCAGGTAAGTAGTGGGGATAGATCGGCCAAAATAAGAACCTATAATTACGCTCAAGGTCGAGTAACCGACCACCGTATTGGGTTGACCCTTTATGATTTACAAAATATTATTAATGGTGATATTCAAAAAATCATCGATGAGCTTAGCCTGGTTGAAAATACAGAAAAACTTAAAGAGGCATCGGAGATTTTTTAGAAATGACAACCTTAAGTCCGTTCGAGCGCAGTCGAGAACTTCAAGGACATTAAATTAATTTTAACCGCTCTACTGCGATCGAGTAGGTTTAAATTTTATGACTACCCAACAATTAATCGAACAGATCTACAAGAAACAATCCTTTCTTTGCATCGGATTGGATACTGATTTAGAAAAGATACCTCCTTATCTACTACAGGAGAAAGATCCTCTATTTGCTTTCAATAAGGCAATCATCGATGCTACCCATCATCTGTGCGTGGCCTACAAGCCCAATACCGCTTTCTATGAGGCGTATGGAATCAAAGGTTGGCAAGCCTTAGGGAAAACAATCGATTATCTCAATACAAACCATCCAGAAATATTCACCATTGCGGATGCCAAAAGAGGGGATATCGGTAATACGTCAACAAGATATGCCAAGGCATTTTTTGAGGAATTTGGTTTTGATTCCATTACTGTAGCTCCATATATGGGAAAGGATTCCGTTGAACCATTTTTGGCCTTTGAAAATAAGCATACGATATTATTGGCATTGACATCCAATGAGGGGGCCTATGATTTCCAGACCCAAATACTGGAAGGGGCTGCTTTGTATGAAAAAGTAATTAAAACCTCACTTACCTATAAAAATGCCCATAATTTAATGTATGTGGTAGGTGCGACAAAGGCGAGTTACCTTGGGGATATTCGCAAGATCGTTCCCGAAAGTTTTTTATTGGTTCCCGGTGTAGGTGCTCAGGGAGGTAGTTTAAAAGAAGTTTGCCACTATGGAATGAACCAGGATATAGGTTTGTTGGTGAACTCTTCCAGAGGAATCATTTATGCCTCAAAAAATCAGGATTTCGCCTTAAAAGCTGCCGAAAAAGCAAAAGAATTGCAGCTGCAGATGCAGGATGAATTAAAAGCTTTAGGTTAATCTAACCTATATTAGTTCTTCCAACCTTTTTTTTATTTTTTGTGCTTTCTGCTCAAAAAACTCCCCCAATTTCGTATTGTTATATTCTAGATTAGAGGCTTTTTCCATAAAGCTTTGATACTGGTATTCCAATATCGATATAGCTTGATTTCCAGAAGTGATTGGAGTTACAGATCCGACTTTACAATATTGCTTATCCATAGTACTAAAGTGTTATAACAAATATACGGGCGAATTATCATTTTAGACGTTCACAACCTTGTAAGTCAACTAATTTTCAGGTTATTTATCCAATTATTAACAAAAACTTAATATTGTTCATAAAAATAAATGAAAATGGTTGTTAAAAATAAATTCAATTCAGTTAGAGTAAAAAAGATTTAATACATTGCGCGATTGCTAAACATCGGACACTTAGAGAACACCATTGTTAAGTTACTACACATATTTACATAATGATTCGACCACTTGGGTAACCTTTGTTCATGGAGCAGGGGGAAGCTCTTCCATTTGGTATAAGCAAGTGCGGGAATTCAAAAATCATTTCAACATATTATTATTGGATTTAAGAGGACATGGGAATTCAAAACCTAGTCTAAAAGATGCTTTTAACGACAAGTATACCTTTGATTCCATTACGGAGGATATCGTTGAGGTTATTGACCATCTAAAAATTAAAAAATCGCATTTTATTGGCATTTCCCTTGGGACCATTCTTATACGAAACCTTGCAGAGAAATATCCCCATAGGGTGGAGAGTATGGTCATGGGCGGAGCAATTATGCAACTCGATTTTCGCTCACAAATATTAATGCGATTAGGCATCTTATTCCAATCTATAGTTCCCTACTTATGGTTATATAAGTTTTTCGCATTTATAATAATGCCCCATAGAAACCATAAAGAATCAAGGCTCTTGTTTGTTCGGGAAGCAAAGAAACTCTATCAAAAGGAATTTACAAGATGGTTTAAATTGACCTCGGAAATAAACCCTTTGCTTCGCGTCTTCAGGGCAGTGGACACCAAAATACCGACATTGTACGTCATGGGAGGAGAAGACTACCTTTTTCTACCAGCGGTAAAGAAACTTGTACAGAAACATACAGCTTGTAGTTTATTGACGATAGAATATTGCGGACACGTAGTCAATGTGGAACAACCACAGCTTTTTAATCACTTGGTCATCGGTTATGTGGCCGATACCAGTAATTGATTCATTAAATAATCCTATATTATACTTATGGCAGCACATAAATATTTATTATTGATTTGTTGTATGCTTTGGGCCGGCCATGCGTTCGGCCAAGAAGAAAAATGCGCTTGCTGTACTGAGGACCATAAAGCATTTGATTTCTGGGTAGGTTCCTGGTTGGTTTCTAATGCCGATGGCACACTTGCTGGAAGGAATACCATTGTAAAATCGGAAAATAACTGTGTTATTCAGGAAAATTGGACCAGTACACAGGCAGGATTTACAGGAATAAGCACTAATTTTTATAATCAGATTACCAAGCAATGGGAGCAATTGTGGATCGACAGTACTGGGGGACATTTAAAGCTCTCGGGGAATCGAATCGGTAATCAAATGATTTTGGCTTCGGAAGAATTTGAAAATAAGATGGGTGTGCTGAATCGTAACCGGATTACCTGGACCATGAATGAAGATGGTACGGTACGTCAACTTTGGGAAATATTGGAAGGCGAAAAAGTTGTAGGTGTTGCTTTTGATGGTTTGTACGAGAGGGTCGAGGGGACTAAGGATTAAGAGGATATCCATTATTGGAATGAAACAAGTTAGATCTTGATGTAAATTGCAGCCCTGGAAAAATTGATAGCTAACTCAAATAATGCCTCTAAAAATGAGATTTTTGATTTTCTTAGAAGTAGATCCCAGGACTGCCATACATTTAGCATATTGATTAATGCCCTAATTTAAAGACTATCGTCCTGTTTAAAGGAAAGGCTTATAAACGTTTCCGTTTCCGACAAAAAATTACTCTTTATTTACCCAGGACTATATGCAGTCACTGTGATTTAAGTAAATGACTATCATTGCTCACAGGTACCAATATCAAAGTTTAGTTCCAATGGGTTTCCTGGGGTAAGATCTTTATCGTTCAGGCCGATATAATCAGGGCTATACTTAATGGCTTGAAAAATGTTGCTTGCAGCGGAATCCCCTTGTGATAGCCTTTGGCCATGGTTTGTTACCGGGTTGATGTATTTCCAAACGATAGTGAGGTCTTCATCAATCTCGAAAAATTTACCTTGGGTACCTTCACAGATCAAGGTATTGCCATTAGGCAGGCGTTGGGCACTGGAAAGTATTTTTGAATAGAACTTTGTGGGTTCCTCAGGGTCGATATAGGTCCATTCGGCAGCCTGTGGACCATATGGCTGCCCTAGGTTATAAACATAGTTGTAGATTCCTTCTTTTGGTGTACTTATGATATCGATAGAGGAATAATCCGTTTTTCTTCCCAAGCCATTATTAAAGAGCATTATCTTACTCCCATCGGGATATTCATTTGGTATCCAATAGGCATTGTGCTGCCCAAATAGTTTTCTATCGGCTGGCGTCCCATGATGATATGCTTCAGGATTTCCCCATCTAAAAATAAAATCGCCACCCATATCACTATTCCCTCCATCGTCAAATTTGGCCTCTTCGGTGGTGGTTGAATGGTCTATGATATATATCTCGCTAAGTTTCTGGGAACTTATAATAATTTGATCAAGGTCGACATGATATTGTATTGAATTAAAGTGCAACCAATCAGAATCCCCGTTTGAGCTTCCCAGGTAATTGATATCCAATAGTTGAGGATTTTCTGAAACAACCCCATAATTATCCTTGGTGTTGTCAAAGTCCTGAACAAGATGGTCCCATGTTCTCCATTCCCAAACAACATTACCACCATTGCTACCACTGGGTTCAATTTCAATAATACGCTCATCATAGAGTCCATCTTCCGAGAGGTTTTCCGGGTTCCTTCCGGTATGAATGGCATCTTCCTTTGATTTTTTATGTACGGATAAAAATAGGATATTGCCATTGGGTAATGGAACCAATCCATGGTGCTGGCTATACATTGGATTGGAATATCGAAAACTCCAAATTAGTTCACCGCCCCAACTGAATTTCTCAATAATTCCACCAATACCGCCATAGGGTAGCTCTGGATTGACTATTTTGCCAGCCCTTAACAAGGAACCGTCTTCCATGAGGCTGAATGCACCACCCCTGTCATAAGTACTTGTCCATTGTTTAATGACCCGCCCGCAATTATCGATAAGATAAGTGGTCTTATGAATGGTGAAAAGGGTATAGCCGTCATAAGCTTTTGGGTCATTTAATAATGTTCCCAAAGTGTTTGATTCGGGAATCGCTATAGCATCTGGTTCTTTAGAAACCGGTTTCGTAATTTGGGTGTTAACACTATCAACAGAACAACTTAAAAAAGATGATATCCAAAGGATGATAAGAATGTGAAGTGATAATTTTTTCATTGGATACGAAATAGAATGAAAACCAAACGCAATAGGAACGGATTTAGTCCGAAAAGAAAAACAGCTTATGGTTAGTAAGCTGCTTTTCCGGATGTCTAAATAAATTTATTGAGTAAACAAATCAGGCCAATCGGCTCCTCCTTCCCTAGTAATCACAACATCTCCTGAATCCCCATAATCGTTGGACCATGAAAGGGACATTTCCGGGCCATTGACATCGGTAATGACCCATGTATAGGTCAATCCGTATTGGTCTTGCCCACCTGAAATGATAAGATTACAGGCATCTGTAAACGTTGCACCTCCACTTGTTGCCGGGGAATCGCTCCAACAAGTCGTTCCATATTGGCCAAAACCAAGGTCCGATGTTAAATAGATACCGCCCCCTTGATCTGTCCATGTAACTGTCCCGGTTACTTCCCCACTAGGACAGGTACCTGTTATCGCCTGCAAATTGGAGGACACAAAGGAGTGGGTCCCGCCAAGGCTAGAGGTACAAGAAACCGGATAATTGATTACCGTGGTAAAAAGCACCGTTGTTTGAATATTGGTTCCTGTACCCCCTATTATTCCATCCGGACTAACAATGTCGAGAACGGTACCATTGGGCATAGTAAACCGGGTGGTAATGGTCAGAACATCCCCTACCTGAAAATCAGCACCGCTATTGATTTCGGAAAATGCAGCTACCACATCTGCCGCGGTTAGGCTAAAATCTCCCGGTAGGGTTACATTACTGAACAAGACAGCATTATAAACAGGCCCTGCAAAGGTGGTATAGACACCTACAATATCAGTTGATGCTGGTTCTCCTTGAGCAACAGAGGCGTTGAATTGCAAAGTTATCGGCTCGCCATTCTGCGCTTTTACAAGGTCGATGAATGCTGGGGCACTCGCAGCTTTTACCATGTTAGGTGCCGCACCTTCATCTAAAGGGATTACTGAAGTTCCACCATCATCCTCGCATGATATCGCGAATGTAATGGTCAACACTAGGAGTAGTATAGTTTTGATTTTTTTCATGATTTCTTTATTAATTGTCCCAAAATATTTTGACAGTTGTTGGATCTTTTTGAGCCGGTGCATTTTGATTGAGGTTCAACTCCGGCTGGGGCCAGAAAAATGAATGTTGAAAACCGTTGTTAAGCACTGTCAAATTGTCCAATAAGGGCCAACCGTCACCATTGTCTAACTGATATTCCGGAGAAGCTCCATTGGGATCCGCCAAAACGGGATAACCCGTCCTTCTGTAATCGTTGTATTGATCCATGGAATCACCGAAAGTGGCCACCCATTTTTGGGTTAAGATAAGTTCCAGTTTTTTTTCATCGCTGGCAGCGGCAAATTCGGCATCTATATTATCCATAAAGGCTATGACTTCCGGGGAACCTACGAGTGTTGGAACCGTTTGTGAAGTACCTGATCCGGCAACCACTTGATCTACTTTCGCAAAACTTGCCTCCATGGCTTCCCTGAGTTTGGTGCCGGCATTTCCACTTAGCAATCCTACTTGTATTAGCTCGGCTTGGATATATAAAAACTCATCATAGGTTAGTATTCTCCTTGGCGCCACGCCAGTACCACTGCCAATGGTTCTTGCAAACCCTTGTCCGTCATCATATCGTCCTCCACAAGGGAATATGCCGGGAAAGGTCGCATCTGTCTGTACGGCATGATCACGGTCGGGTCCAATACTGCCAAAGCGAATTGTGAAAAATCCTGTTGAAGAATCCCAATAGTCTGCATTAGGGTCCCCTGTTGAAGTATCCCCTTGATCTCTTGGAAATTGTCCGGGAGTTAACTGGTTGGCCCAATAATATGGAATCCTGGGGTCTTTGTTTCCTGTATGTATATTCGGGTTCATACCCATTAATATTTCATAAAACCAAGGACTGATATATTTGGTCACCTGTGCCCCCCCATAAGCATCAATGAAAAGTTGATTGCGCTCATCGGATGGGGCTTGTGCTATCGTATGGGTAAATTGAAAGTCGTCAGCTATGGAAGAAAGAAAATTGTTCTCGGCCACCAAAGCATCAAAATCTGATGAATTGAATAATGAGGACAATCGTATTTGGTTGTATAACTTCAATTTAAACGTATTGGCAAATTTCACCCATTTGCTCGAAGATCCACCGTAATACAAGTCGTCAGAGGAGGGAAAAGCCAATCCTTGCCCACCTGATACTTTTGCCTTTCCGGAATCGAGCAAATCCAAAACAGCCTGATACACCGCTTCCTGATCATCAAAAACAGGACTAACCGTACCCCCTTCCAAAAGGGTCGCTTCCGAAAAAGGAACATCGCCCCAAAGGTCGACTGCCACCGACATCAGGTAAGCTTTCAATATCTCTGCAATACCCACATATACCATGTCCCCGCTTTCAGTGGCCTGCGCAATAAGTGTTTCTATATCGGTTAAGGTGAGGTATATGGTGTCCCAATCGTTGTTGAGGTTAATATTGTCTGCCTTAGTACCATATTGGTCTTGTTCTTCCCTTGCTGTAAATTGGTGGGTATAAACAGATAACATATCCCCACTCCACAATCGAAAATCTGCCGTGTTTGCAACCGCTATATCGATGTTGGTCAATAATTGGCCCAAAGGAGCGGTTGTTGGACTATCGGTATCCGTATCGACATCCAAGTATTTCTCGCAACTGATAAATGGACCTGACAGAAACAACCAAGCCAAGGTGTATGTTAAAAATCTTGTGTATTTTATATTTTTCATGCCTTTTTTATTAGAAAGTTAAATTAAGTTTAAACCCATATCGTTTTGACGTAGGAGCGGCGGAAATCTCAATACCCTGTAGTCTTGTTGAACCAAAACTGGTTACCTCAGGGTCAAAATTTGTATATTTTGGAACATTGGGGGCAAAGTACCAAAGGTTGTTGCCCATTACACTAAAACTTATTTTGCCAAAAGGTGTTTTGTCCAACCATTTGGATGGGAAATCATACGTTAGGCTCATCTCCCTAAGACGATAGACAGTGCCATCGTATATTTCTCCTTCATCTACGGTATTAATTCCAAACGTATTACCTCCTGCAGGGGAGAAATACAATTCATTCATGTCGATTTGAGTGGTATTCGGGATTTGGTTTCCACTGGCATCCAAAATGGGATTACCGGCATTATCGCCATAGAAACCGGGGATAATGAAAGTACGTTCCCTATCTTCCGTATCCTTGGTAACACCTCGTCCCAATAAAGCGACAATACTGGAGGATTGAATATCACCACCTTCCTTCCAATCGAATTGTGCCCTTAACGACAGATTTTTATAGGTAAAGGTATTTATCAAACCTACCCTGAAATCTGGGTTGGGATCGCCGATTACACCATTTTCCAAATCTTGCACAATACCGCCTCCGGCTTGGTTAATGAGATAGTTTCCATCGGCATCACGGGCGAATCGTTGTCCAAAAAACACCCCGAAAGGTTCCCCTACGATGGCATGAGCTATTTCATTGGCATTAAATTGGATCCGTTCCAATCCCTCTACCAACTCTGTAACTTCGTTTTCATTTTTAGTAAATGTGGTGAATGAAGTCCATTTGAAATTTTCGGTCTGTATAGGCACTAGGGTAAGTCCAACTTCAACCCCTGTATTCTGAATTTCCCCAATGTTGGTATTAAAAGTGGCAAATCCACTGGAAGAAGGAACACTAACGGGAGAAATTAAGTCCGTAGTGGTTTTTTTGTACCAGCTAAAATCCAGTACAATACGTCTTCTGAAAAATTCCAAATCAAGACCGGCCTCGATTTCATCGGTAAATTCAGGGGTAAGTTCGGTATCCCCTAATGCTGATCGGTTCGCTATGACTGGGGCTCCTGAAAAGGCATTGCCCACCGCAAAAGTCCTGTTTAAAAATTCTGGATCGGCATCCCTACCTACAGAAGCATAGCCAATCCTGATTTTACCAAAAGTCAGAACATCGCTATCTAGGTTAAAGGCATCCGTGAATATAAAGGATGAGGATATAGATGGATAGAAATATGAATTGTTGTTTTTAGGAAGTGTTGAACTCCAGTCGTTCCTTCCCGTGGCGGTAAGAAATAGGAAGTCTTTATACGAAAGACCAAGCTCAGCAAATACGCCAACGTTTCTTTTTCTTGCAAACCCGATTCCATTGGTCGGAGTAGGGTTTACCAAAGTGACATTCAGATTGTTTTCTACGGTATAGATTCCCGGAGATATAAATGTATTGGCCAGAATAGCATGGCGATCGGAGGTACTTTGAAGCACGTTGCTGCCCAAAATGGAAGTAAATCCAATTTCCTCATTAATGTCATAGTCAAAATTCACCAAAAATGTAGATTCTATATCTTCGTTCGTAAAATTATCGGTAGTCACGGCTCCCAAACCATTGTTTGCCCGTGATCCAAGATCACGAATCTCCTTTCGGTCCAAATTGTACTTATTGATTCCCACACGTAATGATGTGGATATGTGATCATTGAAATCGTAAGATGCATTGACATTCGCAACTGTTCTATTTGTATTGGTGATAATCTGATCGTGTTTCCAGGACCAAAGTGGGTGATCCCAACCATTGTTTGGGGTTACGGATGCGCCGGTTACCGGATGTTCAAAAGGTAGCGATGTATCCCAAACCCTTCCAAGCCATAATGTTCTTGCAAATGAGGAAGCTGAACCCGCAAACTGGTTTTCACCAAAGAAGCCACCAACCTGTTTGGTGTCTGAGTAGCTGAGTGAGGCCCCAACATTAATACCGTTCTGCAGTTTGAAATTACCTCCGGCAGAAACTGAAGTCCTGTCAAAAGTATTGTAGGGGATATAGCCTTCCTGGGTAAGATCGGAAACTGTAACACTAAAGTTTCCATCTTCACCGCCATAAGAAAGGTTGACCGAATTATCATATACCGTTCCGACCCTAAACAAGTTTTCCACATTGTTCGGCTGGGCCTCATAGGGAACAGTAGGTCCAAATAGATCAGGAAAGGCGTTCAATAGATTAGGCCAAGTCGGAATTGTTGCCAAGGAATCGAACCTTGGCCCCCATGATCCATTGGCATTAACATAGCCGAAATTCACACCATTTCCATAGGTATTTTGATATTCTGGAAGGTTAGCAATTTTTTCGAAATAAGTACCAGAATTAAAGGTCACGTTTAATTTATTGGCCGTATTGCCACCTGCACCAGCCTTGGTAGTGATAACGATTACACCATCAGCGGCTCGTGAACCATACAAAGCCGCAGCTGCTGTACTTTTTAAAACATTTACCGAGGCAATATCATTAGGATCCAGGGAGGATAGTCCCGATTCGTAACCTCCACCTCCTGTAGACTGGCTGCTCGATGGTGCCAAGTCTGCCGTAGTCGTTTGTGAATTGTCATAGGCAATACCATCGACAATGATCAGTGGTTGGGAAGAACTTCCGAAAGTAGTGGCACCCCTTATATTTATTTGATTGGATGCTCCTGCAACTCCGGTGGAAAAATTCACATTTACCCCAGGTACCTTACCGGATAACGAGCGTATCAAATCAGGTTCGGAGTTCTCGATGATATCCTCTGATTCTACTTTACTTACGGCATAGCCCAAATTCTTTGGATTCCGTTTTATGCCAAAAGCGGTGACCACTACTTCTTCCAAAGCCTGTGTGTCATCCTCTAGTTGTACGTTCACTACATTCGATGAAGTTACGGTTGTTCGCTTTGTTTTTTGGCCGATATATGAGAACACCAAAATATCACCTTCACTCACTTGAATCGCATAGTTGCCATCAAAATCGGTTTGCGTACCATTAGTTGTACCGGCAACCAAGATGTTCACACCTGGGAGTGGAATGCCGGTCTGATCGGTTACATTACCGGCAACCGTTTTTTCTTGTGTATATGCCCACGATATTCCAATAAGGAAGAGCATAATCACCCAATTACATTTTTTTTTCATACTTAGAATTTTAATTCAAAACAGTTACTCTGTATTTGATTTAGGTTTGGGAATTCCTAGGTGCGTTTCAACTATTTGAGGAGTAATTGTTTTAGAGCTTTGTTACCATTAATTAGTCATTAAGGACAAAGTAACATGCTATTAACACAATTTTAGGAAAGCCTTATAAACGTTTACTTAACCGACGAAAGCTTACGCTTGTTTTACCTTTTATATCGTATCTGCGGCTAAAAGGTATATTCTGAGAGTCATCAACATTGGTCTATGGGTAATCAATATAAGCCCATGTACTTGGAATTTTTTTCACTTCTTGGATGTTGCCAATGGATAGCATTATAGTAATGGAGTATTGGGAGGGAAGTAAGTAGGGAAGGATTGACGTAATGATGGTTACTGAATATGGTATGCAATATGAAATGTAAAGCGCAGCCCTGAACAATTTTGATGACTAATTCAAATGACTACCCTAAAAATGAGATAGAAGAATTATTTAAAGAGTATAACCCTCAGAGCTGCTTTTTACACTTTGATTGATGAATACCCCAAATAAAAACACTTTAGGGTTAATGGAGGATAAGACTTATAAACCTTTCCTTTACCGACGAACGTTTACGAGGCTTTTACGTTTGGGCCCCGACCGAAATTCTCTGATATTCGCTTGGCGTTACATGGGCATATTCCTTGAAGGCCTTATTGAAGGTCACCTTATTATTATAACCAACCTCATAGGCAATGTCGATGATATTGAGGTTTCGTTGATAGTCTGTATCGAGAATCGACATCGCTTCCTGAATCCTATATTTATTGATTAATTTATGGAAGTTCATATCAAAATGCTCGTTGATTACCTGCGACGCATTATGTCTGGTAGTATTCAGCCGGTCAGCGATGGTTTCCAGGTTAATGTCATTTTCTTTGTAGATTTTCTCCTCATCAAACAAGAATTTTAACCGTTCCTTGAGCTCTGATGATAAGCTATCGGTCAGACCCGATTTCTCATACTTATAAAAAAGTTGATTGTCATAAGAGTAAAGCCCACTGAACAATTGGGGCTGAATATTGGCCGAATATCCCAAATACAATACCATTAGGGCCATTGCCGAGACTTGTAAATTGAAAATAAGATTATGACCTAGATTATTGACTATCATAAAACCATAGAAGGAGTAAGCTATAACATATAGAAAATGGATTCTATAAAGATTCCTGTTCCAGATTTTATTTCCTTTACTCAACTTTTCCTGGTCTCTACTTTTTAGGTATAGTTTTCTTATGAAGTAGCCATAGATAATCAGGGAAGATAACTTTAGGGCAACCAGGGTTACCACATGTAGGCGTTTGGCCTCTTCGAATCCACCATTGTATCTGGTCAACAAATCGGCTAGCTTTTCTTCGGCTGGCATCAAATAGATTGGGATTACGTATATAAGTAATAATACCGTAGGCGCCAAATGAAGAAGATCACTTTTCTTAAACCGATATTGTTCTGTAATCCGTTTAAAATAAAAATAAAGTAAGGGTCCATAAAGCAATGAAAACGGCAACGACATTCTATAAGCATGCGGGTAGACGAATTCAAAGTTTGATATACTTACGCATACGTGAAAAATAAAAAAGGAATGAATAAAAACGAAACTGCTGATCAGGATCCTGGCTAAAAAATCAATTTTACGATTAAAATTGATTATAGCCGAAATGTAAAACCCTATCATGGCCACATAAAGGTAGATGATTATCCAAAAATTTAATTTTGGTCTATATTTTTCAGGAATACTGATTCTTGATAGGGTGTCATAATCAGACTCCTCATTGCCCAAAAAAGAACCATGTGATCCCCACTCGGAATTTATGGATAATATCTTTGGCGTATGCCGCGCAAAGCCATTCAAAATCGGATAAATCCCTATTTGGGATAATGGGGAAATGCCCATCAAAGTGTACGTAAGAATGAGGTCATTAACAGGTTTTATACGTAGATTTTCGTTTGGGAATAATCCCATTGGATTTTCGAGACCAGACAATATTCCACTATAAATCGCGCCTTTTAGAAGGTGATTATTTTCCTTATAAACCTTAGAATGCGCTGGGTAGAGTTTTATAAAGAAGAGCAAGAATGTGATTAAGATTCCTATTTTCTTCATTAGATCGATGAATTAGCTTGCTTGAAGTTAAACATAATATGAGGTCTAAATCTTAAAAAAATATTAAAAAGGTAAACCCCGATAATATATTACCCTGGAGATCTAGGATATAAATTCTTAATCGTATGAATGTTTTGTTTATGGAAGGGAGTGGCAAAAGTTGCGGAAATTGCAAAAAAAAACCGGTGCTCCCACCGGTTTTAAACTAACTAACTCAAAAAAATACTAACTCAAATAATTCGTATACAAAATAACTTAATTAACGATAGAACTTAGTTAATTAAAGATTAGCAAAATGTTAAAATTGCCCTATAATAAATTAACGGCAACAAATAGATTTTAGTATGGGTGATGTATGAATTATTTTTATCGATCCTGCAGTGTAAAAACTTTCCGTAAAAGATCTGTGGTTCGCGAGCCTACTTTTGTTCGAATTTCCTTTTCTTCGATGGCAATCATGGTATAGACCCCATTAAGGGCTTGGTTCGTGACATAATCTGTGAGATCTGGATTTACTTTTTGGGTAAATGGCAAACCATTGTATCTGGTAATCAAATTATTCCAGATTTGATCAGCCCCTACTTTTTGGAAAGAGCTTTTGATTACCGGATTGAATTTGTTATATAGGGCTGCCTGGGTGGCATTTGTCAGGTATTGGGTAGCTGCATCATCACTGCCCATCAATATGTTTTTGGCATCATTGAAGGTGATGCCTTTTACGGCATCAATGAATATAGGCGTAGCTTCACCAACAGCATCTTCAGCAGCCCTGTTCAAAACTTTGAGTCCTTCATCGGCCAAATTTCCCAAACCAATATCCCTGAGGGTATTATCAACCTTTTGTAACTCCTCTGGCAATAAGATCTTGACGAGATCATTTTTGTAAAAACCATCGGTAAGTGTCAGCTTACTTACCTGTTTTTCGATACCCATATTTAAGGCTTCCCTAAGACCCTGTGCAATTTCAATATTGCTGATTCCTGTTTCATCTTGGGGTAACTGGTTGATAACTTGTTGCAATTCCCCGCAGGCTATAAAATTGAAAGAGAGAAGCAATATTAGTATCTTTTTTTTCATACGATAATATATTTATGATTATTTGAATAGGGTTTCTAAAAAACGAGAACAGGTTTACCTCAATGCTCCACAATTAAGGTCTAAAACATTCTTTTCATGGAAATTGAATGCTACTTGAAAATTCCATTTCCTATTTTTGACTATTCATTTAAAATCAAGAAAAGATTACAGTTTTATTGTTATATACCATTGTTTTACGTTTTACATGTAATTTAACGGCCCTTGATAACACTATTTTTTCCAAATCCCTGCCCTTTCCTATAAAATCCTGGATAGAATGCGCATGGGAGACGGTAGTTACATCCTGTTCGATAATCGGTCCTGCATCGAGTTCCTCCGTAACATAATGACTTGTGGCGCCAATGATCTTTACCCCTCTTTCGAAAGCGGCATGGTAGGGTTTGGCCCCAGCGAAAGCCGGTAAGAATGAATGATGGATATTGATTATCCTATTTGGATATTCATCTATCAACGTACCACTAACGATTTGCATATACCTGGCCAAAACAATAAAATCAACCTTGTGTTCTTTCAACAATGCCAACTGTTGGTTTTCGGCCTTTAGTTTAGCAGCCTTGGAGAAGGGAATATGGTAAAAAGGAATATTGAATTGTTCGGCAATGTGCTCCAAATCATTATGGTTACTAACTATAAATGGGATTTCGGCATTTAATTCACCCGAATGATGCCTACTTAAAAGATCGTAAAGACAATGGTTGTATTTGGAGACAAAGATCGCCATTCTTGGCAGTACGGTATCCAAGTGTAAACTCCAATCCATTTGATATGGCTTGGACAAGGTAGTCGTAAATTCGTTTTTAAACTGGTCCAAGTCCAATGAATTAGGGTCAAAATCACTTTCCAAACGCATAAAGAACACATCGGCCTCTTTATCAACATGTTGGTCAAGGTAAATGATATTTCCGCCTTTCGCATGGATAAAACCCGTAACAGCGCTAATGATTCCCGATTGGTCAGGACAATGAATGAGTATTGTGGTTTTCAAGCTAACTAATTTATATAATCCAAAATTAGAACTAAAAAAGCATCAAAATAGTATGAAAATGTGGTTTTTTATTGACCAAGGCGATTCTTCCGGTCTATGGCAATTGAATATTACCGTTATGGGGCAAAGTGCCCGTCCATGTTTTAAATAACTTTCTAAAACTCTTTATTTCTTTTCGCAGTAGGTTCAAGTATTCGATTTCCTGAACGCCATCCCGTTCCAATCCTGTACAATAGGAATTTATATTCTTTATCATGACTTTGATAAACGAGATATTTTTATTTTTCTCATCATTTGACAATGAGAATTCGGTTTGGGCAATTTTTTGGGGAATCAATATGGCATCGGTCAAAAGTGCATCCGCTATGATATCCCTTAGGCTATTCGATGTATAGAGCTTAAGCAAATCTTTATTGAATGTCACATACGAGGCGATAGCCCTGCTCATATTGCAAAGATCAAGGGCTTTTCTGTACACTGGTATACTACCTAAATTATTACGTGACATTTTTCAAATAGCAATTAATATATAATAAAGTTACGTTCGATTTTTAAAATTCTTATTTTGAATCAAAAGTAAAAACTTATATTTACTTTACAATCAAAGATAATATAGGATGAATGCTTTAAATAATACCTTAGATGACTTAAATTGGCGTATTCTGGCATGCCTTCAAGAGAATGCGAGGGAATCTTTTGCGAGCATAGGGAGAAAAGTTGGGCTAACCCCACCTGCAGTGGCAGAACGGGTGAAAAAACTTGAGGATATCGGTGTAATCATGGGATATAAAACGATTCTATCGCATACTTTAACAGGTCATCAAATGAAAGCTATTATTACATTAAGGGCGTTTATGGGTAAATTAAAACCCTTTCTAGAAACCGTGAAAAATTTAGAGGAGGTCGTTAATTGCTACAGGGTTACGGGCAATGAGAATATTGTGATGGAGGTTGTGCTTAGAGACCAGTTTCATTTAGAACGATTTATTGATAAGTTGATCCAATACGGGGAGACAAGAACGCATATCATTCTCTCGGAGGTTATATCTAGCGCCCCTATTGCAACTAAACAATATTAAAAACTATCATTTTCTTATAGTTTTTGCCCACCATATCAATGCATATTTAATGTATGGGATCGATATAGGAGAATATTTTCGATTTAAATCCCCTTATTTGTATCTTTGTTAAGTCTCTTTGGCGAGATTTTTGATGAAATCATTGGTATGAAAAAGAACCTTTTCCTAATTATCTTTCTTGCCTCATTTTCAACCTATGCTCAGCAATTGACCTTTAAAAAAGGTGTTGTGATGGATTCTATAAGCGTCAATGATACCATTGCCGAAAGTTTTGCCCTCTATCTCCCAACCAAATTTGAAGTTACCAAGCCGTCGCCTATTTTATTCATTTACGATATGCAGGGTAGGGGCGAAAAAGTAATTCGTATGTTTTTAACGGCGGCCGAAAAGAACCAGTACGTGTTGGCCGCATCGAACAGTATTAACGATAGCCTTTCATTAAGTAAGAACGTACTTGTCTCAAAACGTTTGTTCCAGACCGTTTTTAAGCTGTTCAATATTCAAAAAGGGCGGGTATATACCGCTGGTTTTAACGGTGGGGCACGAATGGCTTCGGTATTGCCTACATTTCTATCCCAGATCGAAGGTGTTGTTTCTTGTGGGTCTAGCATTGCAAATACTGAGGTCCTATCGAGCAAGAATCCCTTTCATTTTATAGGTATCGTAGGGGTCGAGGATTTTAACTACCCCAATATGCTGAAGATTAAGAGTGTTTTTGATTTTTTAAAATTCCCGAATCAGACTTTGGTTTTTGATGGCGGACAACAATGGCCATCTCAGGAGTTGTTAACACAAGCCATGGAATTGTTTGATCTTAAGGCCATGGAAAAAAGGGTCATTCCAATGGATACCGCTTTTATCATGGAAACGTATACCAAAAACTTGAATTGGACCAATAGACTCATATCTAATAATATGCCTTTGGAAGCCTATCGCAAGCTCAATGAAATAGTCGAGATATATAAACCATTGATTACCGTGGACACACTTAAGAACAGTCTGAAGGCCTTGAAAAGAAGTAGTGGATATAAAAACCAAAAGCGTAATCAAAGTTCAATATTATTCAAGGAAGAACTGATCAGGGATGATTATAATTATTATTTGGAGGAAGATATGCTTACCTATAATTATAATAATTTGGGTTGGTGGAATTATCAAATGGATGAACTCAAAAAGCATAAAAAAAGTGCCAATATTTTTCAACGACAAATGGGAATACGCCTAGAAGGCTACTTGAATGCCTTGATTGCTGATAATATCGATATGGTAAATGCGCATTCCCCACTTGATGAGGAAGCGCTGAATTTTCTTTGGATGTTGAAAACCATAACGGCTCCAGAGGATTATTCTGCGTATTTGAGGGTAATCTCCCTGAATGCCAAGGTCGAGGATTTTGGGACTGCCCTGTTTTATTTGGAGGAATTACTAAAGATCGGATATGACAATGTCGATGAGCTTTATGCCTTGGAAAATACCGCACTATTGAGAATTACTCCTGAATTCAATGCATTGGTCGATAAATATCTTAAAAAAGCGAGGTACGATATTATTGAAGAATAAGATGGGGAACTTTAGTGACATCCCAATCAATTACCAATCCTTTGGCAATCGACATTGCTATTTCCTTGCCATATAACAATTCACATAGATAAAGTGCCGCTTCAAAGCTTTTGGCCCCGCCAGCCGAGGTGATGTATTTGTGGTCGTGCACGAATAGAATACTATCCTCTACCTTTATGTGGGGAAAGGTCTTTCGATACAATTCGATATCGCCAGGAAACGTGGTTGATGTTACACTATCAAGTATTCCGGCAGCCGCCAATACAAAGGCGCCATCGCAATGTGAAGTCATAAACAGCGCATTCTTATCAATTTTCCTAACGAAATTCAATAGTAAAGAATCCTTTAAATCCGAATCTAAATGATGTTCAGCGCTAGGTACTACCAATATATCTATATTTGGGATAGAATCCCGGGTGTAATCAAAATCAGGCAGAATCCGTACGCCTTCAAATGTTGTTATGGGGTCTAAAGAGTTGGCGACCGTGAATGTATTCATTGCCTTTATTCCCTTCCTGAACCGTGTATGCTGAAATATGTCGAAGGGGGCCGTGAACTCTGTATTGTATGTGCCGTTCATAATTAAAAAAGCAACATTATAATTGTTGGGTGTTAATTCGGGAAGATATCTTCCACTTTTTCCAATTGCACTTGTTTCCACTTTCTTCGGATTACATCCCATAGAAAAAACACATATTAATAGGTAAATACATAGATATCTCATTTGTTTTCTATTGGGGTTTTTAATAGCACATTTCTTAAAAGTAAAAGTAGCAATATTCCTAAAATACAGACCATGGTAATTGCATACCACGTTATTTCATAACCGAAATGAGCTACACCCTGCATGCCCGAATTATGACCAAAAACATGTGCAATTGAGAAAGAAATGCTGTAAAGTGCCATATATTCACCTTGGTTTCCTCTTTTAGCACGGTCCATCGCAAATGCATTTGAAAAAGGAAACGCGATCATTTCTCCAAGGGTCATTAACAAAATACCGATGGTCAATACTCCAATCCACGTAGTTAAATTCAAGATTACAAAGCTCAGGGCGGTTAAACCGAGGCCAATGATTACATTCGAAATTTTGGACCAAGGTCTACTTTCCATGTACTTGATCAAGGGCATTTCAAAAACAAATATGAAAAAACCGTTGAGTCCCAATAACATACCTATTTGAAATTCACTCAACGAATGGATTTCACTATAATACACAGGCATTGTAGAAAAGTATTGTACAAAGGCAAACCCAAATAAAACCATGGCCGCAATAAACAAAAGAAATTGTGGGTCCTTATAGGCCGATTTCGGTGATTCAACTAGTACGTTATCCGATACTCTCGATTTTTTAGGATGTAGTATAATCAACAAAAGAACTCCGGCAATCATACAGGTTAACCCATCGACCCAAAAAAGACCTCCATAACCCAACGAGACTATAATTATGCCTCCAAGTGTTGGCCCTGCTGAAAACCCCAAGTTGATGGCCAATCGAATTAAAGTGACAGAACGAGTTCTGTTTTCTGGTTTACTGTAGGCATTCAATGCCACAAATACCGCTGGCCTAAAGGCATCCGCAACAACCATGAGCACGAATATACCGATGCAAATGGGCCAAAAACCCTCAAGGAATTGAATCGCGATAAATAGAAATCCTGCTACGGTAAGACTGTTCAGCATTACTTTATAATACCCTATTTTATCTGTTAACCTACCTCCAATCCATGTGCCTGCCAGTGAGCCCAAACCAAAACTGGTCATAATACCTCCGACATTTTCCAAGCTAAACCCTAGGTTTTGGGTGAGGTATAAAGATAGAAATGGAATGACCATAGTACCAGCACGGTTGACCAAAGTGATCAAAGCCAGCCACCAAACTTCTTTGGAAAGTCCGTTAAAGGAATTTATATAACCGAGGTAAAGCTTTTTCATTGGTTGATTGTCATAAAAAAAGCCTGGCAAATTTGCCAGGCTTATTATGTTATTGATTTTCAATCGACTTTCAAACATAGGAGCACTGGATCCATTCAAATAGATACAGAGTTACATACTTAGTAATCGACTTTTGTCCCATAATTGATTCTTCCAAGCAATAAATCTAAGTAAAAATCTGATATGTTGTATTTTTGGAGAATAAATAGAGGTTGTAATGAGACAGACTTTTTTGTTGACATTGATGGTGTTGGTTTTATTAGGGTGCAAGGAAGACAAAAGGTACCATGATGAGACCAAGGATGCTAAAGCAAGTGCCGTGGATGATGTTTTGAAAGATATCTTAAAGTTTCAGGACAATATGAATGAAGAATTCAAAAATCCCGAAACCTCCCCCTTGCCCGATAGGTATCGGAAGGATTTTGAAGGTCTTGCATTTTTTGAACCTAATACGGATTATGTGGTTAAGGCAAAGTTGGTCTTGACACCTGAAGCCTTACCCTTTTTAATGCCGACCACCACGGATAGGAAATCAGAGGAGGTCGTTTATGGCATTGCCCATTTTCAGCTCAATGGGAAAGAGCATCGGTTAGAGATTTACCAGAACAAGGAATTAATGCAGCAGGAAGAACATAAGGATTATCTTTTTCTTCCGTTTACCGACAAGACCAACGGGGAAGAAACCTATTCCGGAGGTAGGTATATCGACCTTGCCATTCCTAATGGAGATAGTATAATCATTGATTTTAACAAGGCCTATAATCCCTATTGTGCCTATAACAAGAAATATTCCTGCCCCATCGTACCCAATGTAAATACCATGGACACCCGAGTTTTGGCGGGAGTGATGGATTTTAAGAAGGACAAGGAATAATACCTGAAACTTGGTAGATGAATGGTTTATTGAAAATATCAAATAAGCATGCCTGTCAATTGACCAATTTAGGGTTTGCTGTCAAAATTTTAGTTGATTCCTTCATGACCATTTTCCTTGGTTCGAATCCTATAGGCCTCCGTGATTTCCGAAACAAAAATTTTACCATCGCCCACTTGGCCCGTATAGGCAGAATCAAGTATAGCTTTTACAGTCCTTTCTAGGAACTCATCGGTGATCACAATGGTAAGAAACCTTCTTTGAATGTCACTTGTGCTATAGGTAATTCCCCTATAGACATGACCTTGTTTTTCATTTCCAACCCCGGTTACATCCCAGTAACTAAAAAAATTTACCTCGATTTCATGTAATGCGTTCTTAACTTCCTTAAACCTTGATTTCCGAATAATCGCTTCTATTTTTTTCATAATTGGTTTTTTAGATTTAAGTACATATAAAGGTAAAATATTCATTATTAATAAATGCAAAACCCTGACAGTAATGTCAGGGTTTTGTACCAAGCTTAAACTATAATAAAAATCAACTAACTATTTTTAGAACGAATAAATCGCTGCTATAACAAAAGAAGAAAGACTTCCAAGAGGTTCCCCATCGGCATCCAAAAATGCATCTTCAGAAGCACTATCAAGCCTTAATTCCGGTTTTATTATTAAATCACCAATGGTTGCACTACCGGTTAATGTAACCGCAAATACACTGGCATCTCCTTCTGTATCAGTCGCTCCAATAGCTCCAAAGAAATCAGTTTCAGTAAAATATTCTCCTCTTAACCCGATAGTAAAGTTTTCTGAAGTTGTCAATTGAGGATAGATTGCTGCTCCTGCAAAACTACCAATACCTTCGGCACCATCGAAATAGGCTGCATTGATTCCTAAAAAGAAATCTTCAGAAACATCAAATCCACCGGTGAAGTCCACTTCAAAAGACCCGTCATCTGCCAAGAAATTCAAATATTGACCACTATAACCTAATTGTGCTCCGTAGGCATATTTCCCATTTGGGTTGAACTCTGTCAAATCAGTTGGATTCATTACCGCTAACATGGCCGACCAATCATTACCCAAATCAAAATCCGCTTTTAAGCCGGTATGGCTAAAGGGTCCATAAGAGAATAGATAAGATGTACTATAGTTGAAATTCGCCACCGGCGAAATCACCTCGTAACCGAGGAATGTATTGAAATTACCAAATGTAAGGGTTACATTATCACTTACATTCCAGTAAGCATATAGCTGATTTACAATATTTCCTGTAGCGGAATACATTGGAGAAGCAAAAATAGCATCAGTACCCCTTGGTCCGAAAACCAAATCTGCCACAAACCCAACTTTTTCTCCTTCGTACCCTGCAATCACATTGGCCATGCCCAGTGCAAAACCGGGAAGGTTTGCAAATGAACTGCCTGGTGCTGAGTAATTGGCTCCTGAATTCGCAGAATTCAGGTTGGCTCGGTAATAGGCATCAATTGAACCGCTCAGAGCAAATTTCGGTTTAGCTTCTTCCTCTTCCTGGGCAAAAGTTACTGTTGCCATGAAAAAAAGGGATAAAATAAATGAATATTTTACGTAAATTGTATTGAAAATCGTTTTCATAATTCAATGTTTTAGAACTCCTTTATTGGAGATTTTTAATGATTAAATTTGATGTTTATTGAAAGCGTAATTAACGGAGCGTTCTACCCAACGCTCCGTCTTTATTTTAAGATTGTTGGTTCATTCTAAAATCAGGATAGGCATCCATTCCATGTTCGTGAATATCCAGTCCTTCGACTTCTTCTTCTTTTGATACCCGAATACCCATGGTTTTCTTAAGGGCGAAGATTATGATAAAGGAGGTTAAACAACAGAACACTGCAGCTGCCCCGATTCCGATCAATTGGTAGCCCAACTGGTCTAAACCAGCTTTATCGCCGAAGAGACCTACGGCCAACGTGCCCCAAATACCACAGATAAGGTGTACGGTTACCGCACCAACAGGATCATCCAATTTCATTTTGTCTATGAAGGCAACCCCAAATACAATGATTACACCGGCAATTAATCCAATGGCGATTGCTTCCAAGGGAGACATTAGGTCTGCACCGGCAGTAATTCCTACAAGACCACCTAGAATACCATTTAGAAACATGGTCACGTCAAAATTCTTGTATAACAACGAAGAGGTAATAAAAGCGGAAACCCCTCCCGCGGCAGCGGCTAAACACGTTGTCACTAGAACCAATGAAGTCAATGCGGGATCGGCTGAAAGTACCGAACCTCCATTAAACCCAAACCAGCCTAACCAAAGTATAAATACCCCAGCGGTAGCCATGGGAATATTATGGCCCGGTATCGCTTTTGGTTTACCATCTTTCCCAAATTTGCCAATACGTGCACCTAATAGATAAATAGCGACAAGTGCGGCCCATCCTCCAACGGAATGTACTAGGGTAGAACCTGCGAAATCATAGAATCCGCCTTCGTCTCCACCTAGGGTGGAAAGGAATCCACCGCCCCATTGCCATGATCCTACAATAGGGTATACCAAGCCAACGTAGATGATAACAAAAATCATAAAGGCACCTAGCTTCACCCGTTCGGCAACTGCACCCGATACGATAGTCGCTGCCGTAGCTGCAAACATAGCTTGGAACAAGAAATCTGTCCAATAGGTATATCCTCCATCCGCATATTCCGGTGTAAGTCCATCAGCCCCAATAGGGAGGCCAAATCCGCCAAAACCTATGAAACCGTTAAAATCACCTGGGTACATTAAATTAAACCCCCCGATGTAGTATAACAAGAGTCCTATACATATAATAAAGACATTCTTGAATAATATATTAATTGTGTTTTTTTCTCTGGTAAGACCAATTTCCAATAAGGAGAACCCCGTGTGCATAAAGAAAACGAGGGCCGTACAAACCATCATCCAAACATTGTTCGCTGTAAATAATCCTGCATCCATTTTGTAAAAGTTTAGTTGTTTAAAATTTAGTTAATTCCGGCGTGCCCGTTTTCCTTGGTTCGTATTCTGTAAGCTTCCAAAACTTCAGAAACGAATATCTTTCCATCCCCAACATTACCGGTGTAGGCAGCATCTAGAATTGTAGTTACGGTTCTTTCCAAAAATTCATCTGAAACCACTATGGACAAATATCTTCGCTGTATATCACTGGTGCTATAGGATATACCTCTATAAACATGCCCTTGTTTCTCATTGCCAACTCCGGTTACATCCCAGTAACTAAAAAAATTGACCTCAATTTGATGTAAAGCATCCTTTACTTCATCAAATTTTGATTTTCTAATAATTGCTTCGATTTGCTTCATAATTTTTAGTTTATGGCGTCAAATGTATAATTTTTCATTTGATACCCACAAAAAAAAGGGGGTATATTGCAAATAATTACGATTATAATAAATTATACCCCAAAAAAATAGGGGTATAGTTTAAATAGAATAGTAATATTTTTAATTTATATACAAAAACAGAGTGGGGTAGGTTGAAAAAGGAATGTATTTTAAGAAAAAGGCCTGGCCTTACTCCTAAAAATTCAAAAATGAAATGGATTCTTATTTAATGGATAAGCTTGGATAGCCAAAAACCGATTACGACCGCCAATATTCCAACGGCAATACTTGAAATCGTGTAAAGTGAAAAATGTAGGATATCACCAGCTTTTAACAAGGAGTGGTTTTCCAATGCGAAAGAAGAGAAGGTAGTAAAACCACCACAAAACCCGGTTGTCAATAATAGGGTTTGATTTTGGGTGAGTAAATTATTTTTTAAGGAGAGGCCCAATACCAATCCTATAATAAGGCAGCCGATAATATTGACGACAAAAGTGCCGAGATAAAAGTGTTGAAAATAATTGTTGAACGTTCTTGAGATAATGTGTCTTAAGATACTACCGACACCGCCTCCTAAAAAAACAAGCAACAATTGTTTCATCTGGTTTTTACGTTCATATGAAGACCGCTGAAGAGCAGGTACCTAATGCAGATACTACTCTTGCAAGGCTAGATTTTCTTTAAAGGTAAAAAACTAAACGGCTTTTTTGTAGTCTGTAGAAAATAAATCCAAAGGGTAGATTTTTGATATAGAAGAATCTGCAATACTTTTATTTGAGGTGCTTCTACTCTTGTTTGCGCCATAAAGGCTTGTAAGTATCATAACCGCATTGATGCAAACCAATATCAAAACCAAGGTAATAAATGTTATCATTTGTTGGATTCTTTAGTAGAACAACGCAAAATTACGTTGTTTGGTATTATATACGGGACAAAATACCTAAATTGTTGTGAAAGCCTTAACTTTTGTGGTAAATGCAAATTTTATCTTAATTATTAAGCATATACTTAATATAGAATAGGATAATCAAGAATAATATAAAGATTATTCCTACCCACTTAACTCCTTTATAATTCTTGGAATGCAGTTTTTTATCTTTTTTATAGGTATAGGCAATGACCGTGGCGAATACGACGATAAATAGAATGGCAAAAATCAATTGTCCGTTACTGAACATAATAGCTAAGGGAATTAGTGGTTTTCTGTTTATGAAAATTGGATATACTTAACATCATTTTTTTGGTATTTCCCACAAGAGCGGTTCTCTGATTGTGGATAAAATGATCCAAGAAATATACCTTTCTTTTATATTTTTAACAAAGCTAATTTAATTATAGAAATATGAAGCATAAAATAAGTGCTGTGGAGTTGTTCCATAATTCATTCGGATTAGGGGTATCAGAAAAGATGAGGGCAAATTTAGGGTTTGAAAAGAACAGATTGCGGTTTAATTTGATGGATGAGGAAAATAAGGAATATCTTGAGGCAGCAAATAATAATGATCTGGTCGAGGTTGCCGATGCATTGGGCGATATGCTTTATATATTATGTGGTACGATCTTGGAGCATGGGATGCAATATAAAATAGAGGAGGTTTTTGAAGAGATTCAGAAGAGCAATATGAGCAAGTTGGGCGCTGATGGCAAACCCATTTATAGGGAAGATGGGAAAGTGCTTAAGGGCCCAAATTATTTTAAGCCCAATATTCGACAAGTGTTAGACAAGTAATGCGGTGTTTAGCGGTGTAGATTTATTTTAGGTGCATGGTCATGTCGTGGCATATACGCTTACATGGCCAGTGCATTTAATATAAAGGGACAACCTTATTTTTTTGAAGGTTGAAAAAAGTCACCGGGCTCAAGACCGCACTCATCGATCATTTGAATAGCGTAATCCAAGGTTCCGAGATTTTTATCGGTGTTATTGGTGCCCATACTGAATTTTACACCTGCCGCCTTGCCCTTTTTAATAAAAGTAGCCGAAGGTATTTTATATCGCGCATTGATTTCGATGGCAATATTGTTGGTCACAGCAGCATCTATTACTTTGTCCATCCTCTCCGCCGTCCACAAGACATCATAATCCGGTTGTAGAATATCGGGTAAGTAAGTAGAATTCACGTACAGATCAATAGGCTCATTGGTCATTACCCCAACAATTTTATCCACCAATTGATCCATAAAGTCGTCTTTGTCATCCACGAAAACTTCTTCGGGTATCCAAAGACGCATTCGTCTACCTTTACGATCGGTCCAAGTCATGGCATCAGTAAATACATAATCAAATGTAGCAATATTCTCCTCTGAGAACATATCTACCCATTCCCTTCCTTCGGCCTGCATGGCCATATAAACAGGATAGTCCTTATACTGCTCGTAGTTGGCCAATAGGGTGGAATCATCGGTGATGGGAAAGCCAATGCCGGCATTAAAGGCAACCCCATAATCGATACCTGTTTTTTTGGAATGTGCCAATAAATCCTCCATGGTGAGCCCACCTTTTAAATGGCTGTGGTAATCAACGATCTCAAATCCTGCTTTTTTTAACGTTGCTATTCTTTCTATCACCGGGTTTTGCGATTCTTGCTGTTGCTCCTCGGAGGTTGTTCTCTTGTCCTTCGACTTACAAGCCGAACTAAGTCCAATTATTATAACCGCAACCAGAACCAATGTTTTCCGCATGGTTTTAAATTAAATATTAGTAATTGTATAGCTGAACATCCTCTTCAATGGTATTGGGAAAAAAATATTCAAGTCCGTTTTTTCTTTTTGGGAATTTAGGACCAGCGATATGCATGAATTAATGGGCAAGGTTATACTTTGAACCTCCAACCAAATTTATCTTCGGCCCTATTATATTGTATATCGGTGATACGTTTTTTTAGCAGTGAGGCATAGCTATGGCTCAATTGCGGTAAGTCGTAATCGACATCTCGGAAACCAAAAGCTGCAATTGGTGAAATGACGGCCGCTGTACCTGCACCGAACATTTCTTTCAAAGACCCATCCTTGGCGGCCTCCACGATTTCAGAGACGGTTATTTTACGTACTTCGACAGTAATGCCTTCGTCCTTGGCAATATCCAATATGCTCTTTCGTGTAATTCCATCCAGAATTCTATCGCTCGTTGGTGCAGTAATCAAAGTGTCATTGATTCGAACAAAAATATTCATTGCTCCCGCTTCCTCAATAAATTCATGGGTGTTGTCATCTGTCCAGATGACCTGGTTATATCCTTTCTCAATCGCAAGTTGGGTCGGATAAAACTGCCCGGCATAATTACCACCGGCTTTTGCAAAACCTACACCACCATTGGCAGATCTTGAATATTTCTCTTCAATCAGCACTTTGACCTTACCTGAAAAATAAGCGCCAGATGGGGCAAAGGCAATAATGAAGGTATATTCATCGGCAGGGGAGGCATGGAACCCTGTTCCAGAAGCAAAAATAAAAGGACGTATATATAATGAACTTCCTGGGGTTTTTGGTATCCAATCCTTTTCCAGCTTTAAAAGTGCAATCAGTCCATCCATAAAATACTCCTCCGGCAATTCTGGAATGGCCATTCTTTTAGCCGAGATATTCAACCGCCTACAATTATCCAATGGGCGAAAAAGCCAGACATCGTCATTATCATCTTTATAGGCTTTCATTCCCTCAAAGATCGACTGTCCATAATGGAATATTTTAGCAGAGGGGTCAAGCGTAAGGGGTTGGTAGGGAATGATTTCAGGTACTTTCCATGAACCTTTTTTGTATCTACATATCAACATATGATCTGTAAATACAGTACCAAAGGATAAATTTTCGAAATCTACCTGATCTATTTTTGATGTTTTTGCCTTTTCAACTTTTATGTTCATCGTCTTTGTCTCCATTGCATATGGTTTAAGGAATAAAATTAGAAAATAATCCCTAGGGATTTCCCTTTTTTCTTTAAAATTGATCAATTTTACAACGTAAATCCAAAAATTGATAATTATGAAAGGTTTTAACATATTTGTTGCATTCTTCTTGTTCATCGCTATGTGTTCTGGACAGGAAATTAATGAGGGATTGATATCGTTTGGTGATGAAATTGAGGCTAGTGGGAGTATGACCAGTCTACAAATGTTGGAAACATACAAAGTTATGGTTGTTGCCGATACCGTTCAGTCAAAATTTACTGGAGTGGTCAAGGAAGTTTGCCAGTCAAAAGGTTGTTGGATGAAGGTAGAGTTGGAGGATGGGGAAGAAGCCATGGTGCGCTTTAAGGATTACGGATTTTTTATGCCGAAAGATATTGCGGGGAAAGAGGTGATCATCAATGGTTTGGCTTTCGTTGAAGAAATGAGTGTTGACGACCAAAAGCATTATGCAGAGGATGCTGGCAAATCGGCAGACGAGATTGCAGAAATCACAAAGCCAAAAAGAACATTAGGCTTTGAAGCCGATGGCGTTCTTTTAAAAGAGTAATGCAACGCGAAATCATAACAACGGCTGATGGATCAAAGACTATTCGGATTAAGGATTGGGACGAACAGTACCATTCAAAACATGGTGCTATTCAAGAGTCTTACCATGTTTTTATAAAACATGGACTGGATTTATTCAAAAAGCAGGATCTGTATATTCTGGAAATAGGTTTCGGTACTGGCCTCAATGCCTTGATCACATTATTAGAGGCTACCAAGTTATCCAAAAAAATCATGTATTATGGGGTAGAGGCATATCCCGTCTCCGCAGAGGAAGTTACCCAATTGAATTATGTTTCTGAATTGAATGCACCCTATTTTAAGAAGCACTTTGAAAATATGCATAGTGCCCCATGGCATACGGAAGTAACTATATCCGATGGTTTTACATTACACAAAAATCAATGCAAGTTTGCAGAAATCACCTATAAAGACTGCATAGATCTTATTTATTTTGATGCTTTTGGTGCCCGGATACAACCGGAATTATGGACAGAAGACATGTTTAAGATTATGTTCAAGGCACTGAAAAAAGGGGGAATCTTGGTCACCTACGCGGCTAAGGGTAGCGTAAGAAGAGCCATGCAATCAGTTGGTTTTAAAGTCGAAAGATTACCCGGCCCGCCCGGAAAAAGGGAAATGTTGAGGGCCAGAAAGGATTGATTTTTCTTCACTTAACATAAAAAAGCAGATATCTAATTGAATATCTTCAAAATAGGCTGTTAAGACTGTTAAATCGAAATTAAAATACGCTTACACGGATTTTAGATGCCATACCTTTGTCGCATGAAGTTATTGATAACGGGTGCGACTGGGTTAGTGGGAAGAGCTATTGTTGAATTAAGCAATAAGCAGGGGATTCCTGTAAATTATTTGAGTACGAGTAAAGAGAAGATCGTTTCTAACGAAAATTTCGAAGGGTACTATTGGAATCCTAAGCAAAATGAAATTGATTTAGATTGTTTTGAAGGGGTCACGGCAATCATCAATCTAGCTGGTTCGAGTATTTCACAGAGGTGGACTGCCGAATACAAGAACGAGATTTTATATAGTCGCATAAATTCATTGAATACTCTGGGCTATGCTTTGGGTAAAATCGATACTAGTGCGATTACTTCTTTGGTTTCGGCTTCAGCGGTCGGTATTTATCCAAGTTCAATCGACCATTTATATACCGAAGAAGAACAATCGATCGACAATAGTTTTTTAGGTGAGGTTGTTGACAAATGGGAAAAGGAGATCGATGCTTTGGCACATTTTGGGTTTCCAGTCGCGAAAATAAGGGTAGGCTTGGTGTTGTCGAAGGATGGTGGTGTAATGCCGAAACTGGCCAAACCGATTTCATATTATGTTGGGGCTACTTTCGGCAGTGGTAAGCAATGGCAATCGTGGGTTCATATAAACGATTTGGCTCGGCTATTTTTATTTGTTGTACAAAACCAATTAGAGGGTATATACAATGGGGTGGCCCCGAATCCTATAACACATAAAAAAATGGTATGCGAATTGGCAAAGGTCTTGAAAGCACCCCTTCTATTACCTAATATCCCAAAGTTTGCAATGCAATCGATTCTTGGTGAGATGTCACATTTGTTATATGCGAGCCAACGGGTGAGTAGTAAAAAAATTGCCGAGGAAGGATTTGTTTTTGACTATCCCAATATAGCCAATGCCCTTCAATTTTTTTATAACGGGGATTAAAATATTCCTTTAGGTGATTGCCATACGGCATATGTTCCCAACATCAACTTATAGTTATATGCTTTTCTTTATTTTCTCGAATACCGAATAAAATTTGCTAAAGATTCGTGACATTTTGACATTTTTAAATAAATGGCAGTACTTTTGCCATCCTAAGAAATAATACCAAAACTGTAAATTGAAAATGAGTGAGAAAAATAAAGCCGAAGAGGTAAATGATCCTATCCTTGATGAGCAACCCATAAACCACACGGGGAATGAACAGGATGAATCTGCGGACAACGAAGAGATTCAGTCTGTAGAAGAACAGCTTCAAAATGAACTGGCTAAAGAGAAAGATAAGTTTCTAAGATTGTTTGCTGAATTCGAAAATTATAAAAAACGTACGTCTAAGGAACGAATGGATTTGTTCAAAACCGCTGGGCAAGAGGTCATAATTTCCTTACTTCCCGTATTGGATGATTTTGAACGTGCTTTAAAGGAATTGTCCAAGTCAGAAGACAAGGAAATGTTCAAAGGTATAGAGTTGATAAATGGTAAACTAAGGGATACCTTGAAATCTAAAGGCATGGAAGAGGTAGGTGTAAAACAGGGTGATGTTTTTGATGCTGAAATTCATGATGCCATTACCCAAATACCGGCTCCGACAAAAAAGTTGAAAGGCAAAATATTGGATGTTGTTGAGCGTGGATATAAAATGGGAGATAGGATCATCCGTCATCCAAAAGTAGTTGTCGGAAACTAAAATTCTAGTATGAAGGAAGATTATTACGAAATACTGGGCATTAGTAAAAGTGCCACAGCTGCAGAGATAAAAAAGGCCTATCGCAAAAAAGCGTTGGAATACCATCCGGATAAAAACCCTGGTGATAAAAAGGCGGAGGAGCTTTTTAAGAAATCAGCAGAAGCGTATGAGGTACTTAGCAATCCTGATAAGAAGGCACGTTATGACCAATTCGGACATGCCGCATTTGATGGTGCCGGTGGTTTCGGTGGAGGTGGAATGAATATGGATGATATTTTCAGTCAATTTGGGGATATCTTCGGTGGTGCCTTTGGTGGTGGTGGCTTCAGTGGTTTTGGTGGTTTTGGTGGTGGTGGCCAACGACGGGTCAAAGGTAGTAACCTAAGGATAAGGGTTAAAATGACCTTGGATGAAGTGGCACATGGTGTTGAGAAGAAAGTCAAGGTTAGACGTAAAATACAGGCTTCAGGTGTTACCTATAAAACCTGTGGCACCTGTGGGGGTAGAGGCCAAGTAACCAAAATAACCAATACCATACTCGGCCGAATGCAAACTGCAGCAGCATGTACAGCCTGTGGTGGAAGTGGTCAGATTATTGATAAAAGACCGTCTGATGCCGATGCCCAAGGTTTAAAAATAAACGAAGAGACCGTCTCCATAAAAATTCCTGCCGGGGTAGAGGATGGTATGCAATTGAAAGTTCCGGGCAAAGGTAATGAAGCTCCAGGAAATGGAATACCAGGAGACCTTTTGGTTGCCATAGAGACCGTAGATCACGAAACGCTCAAACGGGAAGGGGACAATCTACACTATGACCTTTACATAAGTTTTCCGGAAGCCGTTTTGGGAACCTCCAAGGAAATCGATGCTGTCGGAGGTAAAGTCCGTATTAAATTGGAACCAGGCATACAATCGGGCAAAATATTACGGTTAAGGGGTAAAGGTATTTCGAGTATTAATGGTTATGGTAGTGGAGATCTCTTGGTGCATGTAAACGTATGGACCCCTAAAGAACTCAATAAAGAACAAAAAGAATTTTTTGAACGAATGGACGGTTCTGATAATTTTGAACCAAAACCTGAGAAATCTGACAAATCATTCTTTGAAAAAGTGAAAGATATGTTCTCGTGACAAATATCAATTTGTGTATAAAATAAAAAACGTATATTTGGGATAATATTGGGAAACCAATATTAATTTTCTTTTTCATAGCAATTTTTTTCCCATCCTTAATTCAATTAAGGGTGGGTTTTGTTTTTTAGGGAAACACCAATTCCATTAAAACGAATAAATATGGTCGTTTTTGTTTTTTGAGCCATCCGGAATGATCGGTTTCCTTGCCTTTTTATTTTTTAAAAATTACTACAGTGGTTTAAGTGGCGTATAATTGTGTTTTTGGAATTGTGTTTTGAAGCAATTCTATATCTTTGGCAAAATTGCTTTAATGAATAACATCTTGGTCACTAAGGAGGTTACCAAACACTTTGGAAATCATGTCGCTTTGAATAAAGTTTCCTTGGAAATCCCAAAAAATAGTATCTATGGCCTATTGGGCCCTAACGGAGCAGGTAAGACTACCTTGATCCGTATCATCAACCAAATAACTTACCCCGATATGGGTGAGGTATATTTTGATGGGGAATTATTAAAGCCCAAACATATTTCGACCATTGGTTATCTACCAGAGGAAAGGGGTTTGTACAAGGGAATGAAAGTAGGCGAACAAGCCCTGTATTTGGCCCAATTGAAAGGATTGACAAAAGTGGAAGCCAAAAAAAGATTGAAGTATTGGTTTGAGAAGTTGGAAATTGGGGATTGGTGGAATAAGAAGGTCCAAGAGTTGTCAAAAGGAATGGCCCAGAAGATCCAATTCATAGTGACCGTGCTTCATGAACCCAAATTGCTCATTTTCGATGAACCTTTCAGCGGCTTTGATCCGATCAATGCCAATATCATTAAAGATGAAATTATCAATTTAAAGGAGAATGGAACATCCATCATATTTTCTACCCATCGTATGGAATCCGTTGAAGAATTGTGCGAATACATCGCCCTAATCCATCAATCGGAAAAACTTCTCGATGGCAAATTGGCCGATATTAAAAAGACCTACAAAAATAATGTATTCAAAGTAGGGCTTACAGCCGATAATGTAGATGAACTGTTACCAATATTGTCCGACAAGTTCAATTTAATAGCTTCGGAAATCGATCCAAAGGAAAATCATTTGGACTTCACCATACAGCTACCTTCGAATGATTCGGGAGAAATCCTGTCTTTTTTGGCAAAACGGTCCAAAATCCATCAATTTGTAGAGATTATCCCCTCGGCCAACGAGATATTCATTCAAACCATTCAAGATAAAGATGCAAATGAATAAACTGCCCATCATCATACGTCGGGAGTATTTGGCAAAAGTTCGAAACAAGTCCTTTGTCATTATGACTTTTCTCAGTCCTATCCTAATGGTTGGTATGGTCGTTCTTATCGCGTATTTAACCAAAATAAATGATAATCAAAAACGGATTATAGGGGTTTTCAATGAAAGTGATTATTTCTCAAATGATTTTAATCCGACAGAGAGTACTTCCTATGTTCAGTTTAAGGATATTACATTAAAGCAAGCAAAAGATTCTACAACCCAAATGGGGTATTATGGATTATTGCATATTCCCCATGAAGACGAATTGGAGAAAGTGGCCGAGCATGCTTATTTTTATACAAAGGAGGCGCCGAGCACATCCGTTTTGGATAGATTAGAGGACGTTTTCCTAGATAGGTTAAGGGAACGAAGATTGCAGGATATGGGCGTTTCTTCTAAGGAATTTGCCTTGATGGACAAGAAATATGAAATTAATACCGCCACCTTTGATGGGGAACAAAATCTAAAGGGCATTAACGAAATCAAAGCGATCATTGGCGGCGGATTTGGATATTTGATTATGATGTTCATCATAATATATGGAGGTTTTGTAATGCGAAGTGTAATTGAGGAAAAGACCAGTAGAATTATCGAAGTTATCATATCCTCGGTAAAACCATTTGAATTGATGATGGGTAAGATCATTGGAACATCCTTGGCCGGTATCACCCAATTCGCCATATGGATAGTCTCTGCCTCCTTACTTTTGATGGTGGCATTCGCCATTTTTGATATAGATCCCGCAACATTGAGCAATGGGGCTGATGTAACGGGCATGGCAGGAAACATGGCACCTCCCGTACCTACACCTAACCAGACCATTCAGGCATATGCCCAGGAACTTTATAAAATACCATGGTTAATGCTAATCTGTTTTTTTGTGGTTTATTTTATCCTTGGGTATTTGATTTATAGTTCTATTTATGCTGCCATTGGGGCAGCCGTTGATAATGAGACGGATACACAGCAATTCATATTCCCTGTAATCCTACCCCTGATGTTGGCGATTTACGTAGGGTTCTTTTCGGTTTTCAGTAATCCACATGGTCCGATAGCAGTAGGTTTTTCCCTGTTTCCGTTAACATCGCCAATAGTAATGCTTATGCGTTTGCCAGGGGGCATTGGGGAAGGGGGCGTGCCCGTATGGGAATTAGTGACTTCTATATTATTGTTGATCATTACATTTATTGGGATTGTGTGGTTGGCCGCAAAAATATATAGGGTGGGTATCCTTATGTATGGCAAGAAGCCAAGTTATAAGGAATTGTTTAAATGGATAAAATATTGATTATGAGTCAGGACGAGTCCGAAAAAATTAAAGACATCATAGAAAAGGATATCTGGGGTTCTATAAAGGAGTTTTTGGATTTGGGAATACATGTTGGGGAGGGCGCTAAGGCCATAGACGTTACGGTAGGGCTACTTTTACTGATTACCATTGCGTTTATTATAACCAGTTTTGCATTGAAATGGATGCGCCAGATCTTTACAAGGAATATGGTTCAAGACGATAAATTGAAATTCATCAGTATTTTCAAGTTTATCAAATATGCGGTCTACGTAGTGGTTGTTTTGATTACCCTAAGCATGGCAGGTGTCGACATAACTATTTTGATAACTGCATCCGCTGCCCTTTTCGTTGGTTTGGGATTGGCTCTGCAAGAGCTATTCCAAGATATTATCGGGGGCATTTTTATCATTATAGACAAATCATTAAGTGTTGGTGATATTATAGAGGTAGATGGTAAGGTCGGGAAGGTCTTCGAAATAAAACTACGAACGGTAAGGGCCATTACCAGGGATGATAAGGTCGTGATCATACCCAATCATAAATTTATCAGTGATATAGTATACAACTTCACCCAAAATCATAAGACCACAAGGGAGAATGTGAAAATCGGTGTAGCCTATGGTAGTGATGTTAGACTGGTTACCAGTATATTGGAAGAAATAGCCCAAAGTCAAAAAGGTATTTTAAAAAATCCGAAACCATTTGTTCTATTTGATGATTTTGGGGATTCGGCCCTGTTGTTCTCATTGAATTTTTATACAAATGACAGTTTTACCGATCCAAGAATCAAGAGTGAAGTACGCTATAAAATCGATGCCAAGTTTAGGGAGCATCAAATTTCAATACCTTTTCCTCAGAGAGATGTTCATCTCTTTCAACATTCTCCAAAGCCATGAAAGATGGTACTCAAATGGGGAGGATAGGAATAGCACTGATGCTTATGTGGGGTTTTGGTGGTTTTCAGGCTTTTGCCCAATCCCCTGATATTTTCAGGTTAGAGTATATGCTCATGCCGAAGAATAAGGCCGAGGCCGAACTTTCGCGTTACAAACTCGTTGCCAATGTACCTTTAAAGGTTCGTGACACGGATAACATTATCGTAGGGACCGAATATAATTATTTGGCCTACGATATAGGGGATAATGCTCCTTTTGATAATGAAGGAATCAAAAATCTTCACATCATCGATCTTAATCTTGCATATGTATATAAGTATAAAGACGATTGGCGATTTATTGGGGTTTTGACGCCAAGGTTATCATCAACGCTAACCAATTCCCTTGAGAATGGGGATGTTTCCGTAAATGTAACCGTTGGTGCTTTTAAGGATAAACAACAGATTGATAAGCCCATACGCTTGGTTCTGGGCATTGCGTATAATTCTACGGTTGCCTTGCGCGTTCCATTGCCCATTATATATTTTGAAAAAAAATTTCATCCTAAATGGACCTACGTGGTTGGGGTCCCAAAAATGGGATTGAAACACCACCTGAAAGAGAACCATATGATTCAGACCGAGTTCATATTGGATGGGTATTTTGTGAATCTTCAAAATAACATCATCTTGCCAAATACCGGGTTCGCATCGTCTATTTCGTCATCGGCGGCATTGATAACGATAGGGTATCAATATAACATATCAAAAAATATGTCGTTCTACGGATATGCCGGACATACGATTTTTCAGGATGGGGTGTTACGGGATCAAGATAGAAATGATATTTTTACGTTGAATGATGAACCCAGTCTGTATTTTAGGACAGGATTTAGAATAGGAATTTAAAAAAAAGTGCACTATGTCAAAGATTTTGGTGGTAGAGGATGAATCGGCTATTCGAAGGGTATTGGTCAAAATACTTTCCGAAGAGAACGAAGCATATCAAGTAGAAGAGGCTGAAGATGGGGTAAAAGGTTTGGAGGCCGTAAAAAACAATGATTATGATTTGGTATTATGCGATATTAAGATGCCAAAAATGGATGGTGTTGAAGTACTTGAGGCTGCACGTAAGATCAAACCAGAAATTCCATTTATTATGATATCGGGTCATGGCGATCTTGATACCGCTGTAAATACCATGCGTTTAGGGGCGTTTGACTATATCTCGAAACCCCCGGATTTAAATCGACTTTTAACTACGGTGAGAAATGCCTTGGATAGGAAGGAATTGGTCGTAGAGAATAAAATTCTAAAGAAGAAGGTTAGCAAGAATTATGAAATGATCGGGGAAAGCAAAGAAATTACGGCTATCAAGGATATAATCGAAAAAGTGGCCCCGACTGATGCCCGCGTTTTGATTACGGGTTCAAATGGAACGGGAAAAGAATTGGTGGCCCATTGGATCCATGAAAAAAGTCCAAGAAGCTCATCGCCTTTTATCGAAGTAAATTGTGCTGCCATACCTTCCGAACTAATAGAAAGTGAACTTTTTGGCCATGTTAAGGGGGCATTTACCTCTGCTGTTAAAGATAGGGCTGGTAGGTTTGAAGCTGCCAATAAGGGAACCCTGTTTTTAGATGAAATCGGCGATATGAGCCTTTCTGCACAGGCTAAGGTACTTCGGGCCCTACAGGAGAATAAAATTTCAAGGGTAGGTTCGGATAAAGATATAAAGGTCGATGTGAGGGTGATTGCGGCAACCAACAAGGATTTGGCCGAGGAAATAAAGAAGAATAGGTTCAGGGAAGATCTTTACCACCGACTTGCTGTAATATTAATAAATGTACCTGCTTTAAATGAGCGGAGGGACGATATTCCTTTATTGATCGATTATTTTGCCAATAAGATTGCAAATGAGCAGGGTATTGTGCCAAAAGCGTTTTCCAAAGGAGCCATAAAACTATTGAAAGGATACGATTGGACCGGTAATATACGAGAATTACGAAACGTTGTTGAACGGTTGATTATATTGGGAGGTCAGGAAGTTACAGAAGAGGATGTAAGGTTATTTGCGAGCAAATAGCATATTTTATTTACAGCCCTTGAGTTTTTCCAAGGCTTCCGCGGTAATTTCCTTAGTCCTAAAATTATAATATTTTTTACCCTCGGAAAGATTGGGAAGCAGCAATTGTTGTTCGCAATGAAAGTAGATGTTTTCTGCAAATGCACGCGCCGATTCGCAATCCACCGAATTCACTATTTTGTCAAGGGATTCGCGGTATTTTTCCAAATAGGTATCAATTTTAACCTCAAATTCCTTCCCACTAGGTTTTTTCATGGCCACCTTTTCCGCATTGGAAACTATAGTATTCATAGCCAATAAATCACTACCATATTTGCTGTTGTGCAATTCATGTTCTTCGATAGATTCAATCGCTCCGATTATATGTTCCAAAGCTCTGTTCAGGAGTATGCGTGCACCGTTCAATGAAGTTGCCTTAGTGGCATGGATTAGATTTGATAGTCCATCGGTAATACTTTCCTCTGCATAATTACAACCACAATCCTTGAGTTGTTTTTTTGATTTTTCAATGGAATTCACAGCCTTATAGGTATAAAACCTGGCTTGGTTTATATCGTCGACCGCTAGGGCCTTCTCAGTCTGCGATTTCACATAGTTTATATTTGAACCTGCGTAATCACAAGCATTATCCACTGTGAAGGAAGAAAACAAAACCAGTAGTACTATTGCTATTAGTGAATAGTTCTTCATAATATAGGTAATTTGTCCGTTGTAAAATTTGGGAATATTACATGGTAAAATTACGCACGAAATGCCTTTGCAACCCATTTTTTTCGTTAGAACGCAGGGTATCACCCATATTTTGGACAAGGAGTGAAATTGCAGGGTTAAACGGTCTTTATTTTTAACAATTAATGCATTTCAACGATAAAAATATTTTATATTCAAGGCATGAAGAATATCGATATAAAGAATTATAAGGCAGATTTAACTACAAATCTAGATATTATACCCACAATTGAGAATTTTGGGGTTACCGACAAACAATTGAAAAAAGACCTAAGAACGGTTCGGAAAGAACTTGGGGAATTTCAAGATATGCTTTATGCCCACGGCAAGTATAGCGTTTTGATTTGTTTACAGGGTATGGATACTTCGGGCAAGGATAGTCTTATTCGGGAAGTATTCAAAGATTTTAATGTTAGAGGCGTGGTCGTGCATAGTTTTAAGGTACCGACCGAATTGGAATTGAAGCATGATTACTTATGGAGGCACTATATCGCCCTTCCCGCCAAAGGTAAATTCGGGATTTTTAATCGAACTCATTACGAAAACGTGTTGGTTACCCGGGTACATCCCGAATATATCCTAGGAGAGAATATACCAGGTATCAATGAAGTTTCGGATATTGATCAGCATTTTTGGGATTCCCGATTTGATCAAATCATCAACTTTGAAAATCACTTGGCAGCAAATGGGACCATTATCTTTAAATTTTTCCTAAACCTCTCAAAGGAAGAACAACGGCAAAGGCTCCTAAGAAGATTACGTTTAAAACAAAAGCATTGGAAATTTTCCCCTGGGGATTTAAAAGAAAGGAAATTATGGTCAAAATATCAACAGTGTTATCAAGAGGCCATACAAAGGACTTCGAAACCAAAAGCACCATGGTTTGTTATACCTGCAGACAATAAAAAAGCGGCAAGGTTAATTGTGGCCCAAATATTAATACAAGAGTTAAAAAAATACAAAGATATCGCCGAGCCCGAACTCGATGATAAAATAAAGGCTAATTTAGACAGCTATAAACAACAACTACAAAGCGAATGAGGTTTTTGATTATTATCTTTTTTATTTTATTTACTGCGCATCAGGGGAATTCCCAATTTGAAGATGAGAAACAGATAAAGGCTATTTATGATTTGGCGTTGACCAAAGGAAAATCGTACGATTGGCTCAATTATTTGTCCAATCAGATTGGAGGCAGGCTCTCAGGGACAGTCCAGGCCCAGCAAGCCGTGGAGTATACCAAATCACTATTGGATTCTATGGGAATAGACCGAGTTTGGCTTCAGCCAGTAATGGTGCCTAAATGGGTGAGGGGCACTCCCGAATTTGCATATGTCGAGACTACCCCAGGATTAACCACTAACTTGCCTATTTGCGCATTGGGTGGTTCCGTAGCCACACCCTTGGGAGGTATTAAGGCAAATATTATTGAGGTGAACGGCATAGAGGAATTGGCGACTTTGGGAGCGGAAAAAATAACGGGTAAAATCGTGTTTTACAATAGACCTATGGACCCTACACTGATTAGCACATTTGAAGCCTATTCAGGTTGTGTGGATCAACGCTATTCTGGCGCCAAGGAAGCTGCCAAATTCGGTGCCATTGGTGTCATTGTGCGTTCAATGAATTTAAGATTGGATGATTTACCCCATACGGGTGCTATGGATTATGGAAATACCGTGGCATCAAAGCGCATACCTGCGGCAGCGATCAGCACAAAAGGGGCAGAGTTTTTAAGTGCTACCCTAAAACTGAGTCCCAATGCCAAGTTCTATTTTAAACAGAATTGTAAAATATTCGATGACGTTGAATCCTTTAACGTCATTGGCGAAATACGTGGTAGTAAATATCCCGATGAAATTATGGTGATTGGTGGGCATTTGGATTCTTGGGATTTAGGAGATGGATCACATGATGATGGTGCAGGTTGTGTGCAGAGCATGGAGGTTCTGCGGCTTTTAAAAGCAAGTGGTTATAAACCACAACGTACCATTAGGGTGGTGCTTTTTATGAATGAGGAAAATGGGTTACGAGGTGGCAGAAAATATGCCGAAGTCGCCAAAGATAAAAAGGAAAACCATGTTTTTGCCCTCGAAAGTGATGCGGGAGGCTTTACCCCTAGGGGTTTTTCATTCGATTGTACAGATGCCCATTTCGAGCAAGTCAATAATTGGCGACATCTTTTTGAACCCTATCTTATTCATCTGTTTGTCCGTGGTGGTAGTGGGGCAGACGTAGGACTTTTGAAAGATGACGGCATTGTATTGGCAGGTTTACGCCCCGATTCACAACGCTACTTTGCCCATCATCATGCTGAAAATGACACCTTTGAACATGTCAATAAAAGGGAATTGGAACTTGGGGCAGCGGCAATGACCAGTTTGGTCTATTTGTTTGATAAGTATGGGATTGTAAAATCCCCATAGGCTGGTGAAGTAAGGTAGAGTAGAAGGCGCACCCCATAATAAGAGCGACTAAGAATGAATTGTGGATGTATTTCCTTTTGAACATGTCTGCCGAAATTCTTTTACCTAACTAATTTGTATATCTTTGCAGCTCATTAAAAAAAGCGAAAAATGCAAGAAGGAATCTACGCAAAATTCAATACTTCAAAGGGAGAAATACTTGTAAAATTAACTCATGATAAAACCCCGGGAACAGTGGGTAATTTCGTGGCCTTGGCTGAGGGGGCTAGGGAAAACACCGCCAAGGCACTTGGCGTACCTTATTATAATGGATTAAAATTCCATAGGGTTATCCCGGATTTTATGATTCAAGGGGGATGTCCATTGGGTACGGGCACAGGAGATCCTGGTTATAAGTTCGATGATGAATTCCATCCAGATTTGGTACATGATGTCCCCGGAATATTATCGATGGCAAACGCTGGACCTGGCACCAATGGCAGTCAATTCTTCATAACCCATGTGCCTACACCATGGTTGGATAACAAGCATACGGTCTTCGGTCGTGTGGAAGCCGGACAAGAGGTGGTCGATGCCATTGGCCAATCTGATACTATTGAAAGTTTGGAAATCGTAAGGGTCGGCATTGAAGCTGAAAATTGGGATGCTGTGGCTGCTTTTAAAACTTTTGAAAGTTCCAAAACGCAAAGATTGGCAGAGGAAAAGGCCAAACAGGCTAGGGCATTGGACAAGGTAGCAGCGGGTTTCGACGAAACCGAAAGTGGACTTCGGTACAAAATAATTCAAAAAGGAAATGGGGAAAAGGCCAAGGTCGGGCAGACTGTTTCGGTACATTATGAAGGCTCCCTTTTGAATGGTCAAGTTTTTGATTCTTCCTATAAAAGAAATCAACCTATCGATTTTCAGTTAGGGGTTGGTCAGGTCATTCCAGGATGGGATGAAGGTATCGCCTTATTGCAGGTCGGTGATAAAGCTCGATTTGTGATTCCATCGAATTTGGGTTATGGAAGTGCTGGTGCTGGTGGGGTGATCCCTCCAGACGCTACATTGATCTTCGATGTGGAGTTGATGGGTACTAAGTAAGAAATACCTAGTTTTGTGATATTATTTGGCCTCGGTACATACCGGGGCTTTTTTGTTCCAGAGTTCATTTCTTCAACTGCTGGCCAAAACTCGCTAGCAATAGAGCAATATTGATCAATATTAGTATAGATACGACGGCGATGAAAGTAGACATGGTCAGAAATTAATAGGTGTTGTTAATATATAACAACAATAAAACTACTAACCCTACTTTGTGGTTTCAAAAATGTAGGGACATTACTATTTTTTGGTTCCCAAAATGCTTACCAATAAGAGTAATATGTTAATAAAGACCAGTGATAGTAAAATGGATACAAAGGTAGTCATGCCTAAATAGATTATTAGTAATTGTGGGGAATGGTTTTGTTTAACTAATGATGCCCTAAAACGGTAAAGGTTGCGTTAATACTTCAACAAAAATAATTAACAAACCTTAGAGTTGGAAAAAACTTTTAAAAAAAAACCCCCGATGAATTGTCATTGGGGGTACTATAAAAAAGTTAAAATCGTTACCTAGTCAATTACTTTCACATTAACGGCGTTTAATCCTTTTTTACCTTGTTGTAGTTCAAATTCCACAACATCACCTTCTCGAACTTCGTCGATTAAGCCAGAAATGTGTACAAAATGATCTTCGTTCGAACCATCTTCAGTGATAAAACCATATCCTTTGGAATCATTGAAGAATTTAACTGTTCCTTTACTCATAATAAAAATTATTAAATATTAATTAAAGGGCAAATGTAGTTTAAATTATTTAAATGTGTGAAATTTTGTAAGTTATCTTTATGTTATCTCTTTTATTAAATTAATAAAAAACCTTATTCATACTGGAAGAATAATCTGCTGTAGCGATTACATATCCTTGCATTAAGTGGTTGGATCGGGGGTCATTCTTAAATAGGGTTTAACTTCAACCACCCCTTTGTTGAACATTTTTCGCGCTTCATCGGTTGGTATGGCGGGGCTAACAACCACATCTTGGCCATGTTCCCAGTTCGCTGGGGTGGCCACTTTATGATAGGCAGTTAATTGTAGCGAGTCCACAACCCTTAAAAGTTCATAAAAATTACGTCCTGTCGAAGCAGGGTAGGTTAAGGTCAGTTTAACCGTTTTGTCCGGAGCAATAATAAATACAGAACGAACGGTTAAGTTATTGTCCGCATTTGGATGGATCATATCGTACAAATCGGAAACCTTTTTATCTTCATCCGCGATAATGGGAAAGTTCACCGTGGTTTTTTGAACCTCGTTGATGTCTTTGATCCATTCATTGTGCGATGCGGCCCCGTCGACACTCAATGCGAGCATCTTTACATTACGTTTATCGAATTCACCCTTAAACTTGGCCGCCGTACCCAATTCCGTAGTACATACGGGTGTAAAATCTGCGGGATGAGAAAATAGGATTCCCCAACTGTCCCCTAAGTAATTATATAGATTAATAGTTCCCATCGAACTGTCTGCTGTAAAATCCGGGGCCTTATCCCCCAATCGAATTGTTGCCATTTTGGTTGTTTTTAAATTAGTAAACTATTTACCCGATAAAAATAGTAGATAATTGGTTTGCAAACATTCATATTTGGTTAAAACTGTATTAATTTTTCTATTTTTATTGCATGGAAGACGCAAAGTTGGAAGCTTTGAAATACCCTATTGGGCATTTTGAATATTCGCCAATGGTTGGGAAGGATACCATTGACAATTGGATTCAGGACTTGGAAGAATTACCGAATACCTTGAAGAATTTGATAAACCCTTTGACCAGCGAGCAATTGGATACTCCTTATCGGCCTGGCGGATGGACCGTAAGGCAAGTCGTACATCATTTGGCAGATAGCCATCATCATAGCTATACCCGATTTAAATGGGCAATGACTGAGAAGGACCCCGTGATAAAGGCTTATGATGAGAAAAGTTGGAGTGATTTAATTGATGCAAAAACGGCCCCCACGGCCCTTTCCTTGGACTATATAACAGCATTGCATGCCAAATTGGTATTTCTTTTAAAAGGTTTGACCCCAGAGGATATGGACAAGTCTTATGTTCATCCTGACAATAATCTTAAGATTTCAGTTAAAGAGAATATTGGAAAGTATGCATGGCACAGCCGCCATCATTGTGCCCATATCCAAGGATTAATTTCGAGAAAGGGTTGGTAGATCTCATCTAATGTGCTAAGTTTTCGGTTTTTTGCCTCCCATTGAACCGTAAAAGATTACCTAGGTAACAAAATCATCGGTAATGTTTTCAAAGCGATGTTCATTACCGGCGGGGATAAAGAGAAAATCCCCAGGCTTGGAACGACGTTCGTTGTCCATTATTCCAAAAGGCCCCCGAACTCGAAATAATCATGTAAACTTCATCCCGACTATGGGGTTGTTGAAAATCCACTTATCAGGTTTATACACCTTAACGGTTTATGTATCTTGCTCAAATAGTGTTATAAAGGTGTATCACTTGCTGCTCGTTTTAATAGTGCATCGTTTTTGTCGATTTTCATTTTGACGATCTACCGACGATCTGCCCATTTTATACTACATCCAATACTGGGTTTTTGGTTAGGATTGATTTCCCTGCCCGCAATCAACGCCTCAATGGCGTCCCGTAAATCCTTTCCGGTAACGGGAATGTCATTCCCCGGGCGTGAGTCATCCAATTGCCCTCTATAAACAAGTCCCAATGCTTTGTCGAATAGATAAATATCGGGCGTACATGCCGCGCGGTAGGCCTTTGCTACTTCCTGCGTTTCATCATATAAATACGGAAAACCATACCCCGCTTCTTTCGCTTTTTGTTTCATTAAATGCGGCGCATCTTGCGGATAATTAATGATATCATTACTGGAAATAGCAATAAAGGATATGCCCTTTTCCTGATATTCCTTAGCCATTTTTGTGATTTCGGGATTAATATGGATTACAAAAGGGCAGTGGTTGCAAATGAATAGAATTATTGTTCCAATTTCTCCTTTAAGCCCATTCAAGGACAAGGTTTTGCCACTAACGGTATCCATTAGCTCAAAGGGAGGTGCTTTAGTGCCCAAAGGCAACATATTACTTGGGGTATCGGCCATAGTTTCGCATTTAAAAAGTACTTAAAGTTAAAAGTAATTCGTTAATACTATCGGTTGTACATTTATATTTTTAAATTGAACCCATGCGTATGGCCAGTTCAACAGTGATATGACCTAGAACTGATTTTGGAAGTAGGATTGGAAAAAACACTTGCCAAGAAATGCCAAATCGTATAAAAAAAGGAGCTTTCAATTAAAGAATTGTTTGCCTTAATTATTTTTCACAAAAAACAAATAGCGAATTTTTTAGGCGAATGTCTTATCTTGGGATCCGATGCTGGAATTGATGTTGTTTTATACTAGTTAGAACCAACAGTTCCCAACACTAAAATAACCTGACCGTTTGACCGATACCGTGCTTGATACTATTCATATTAATTTTGATAGCCAAACCCTTTGGATATTAAATGCGGTCTTGGCCTTGGTCATGTTCGGTATTGCCCTTGAGATTTCCGTGGAAGATTTTAAACGACTGTTCCAAAGCCCTAAATCTATATTTACAGGTATTTTTAGCCAGTTTTTACTCTTGCCTCTAATTACCTTTCTGTTGGTATGGTTAATCGAACCCATTCCCAGTATAGCATTGGGTATGTTCATGGTAGCTGCATGTCCAGGCGGGAATATTTCAAATTTTATTACCCATTTGGCGAAAGGTAATTCCGCATTATCAGTAAGCCTTACTGCGGTGGCAACCCTACTGGCCGTTTTCATGACCCCTATAAACCTACAATTTTGGGGATCTTTGTACGGACCAACGGCTTCGATCTTGAGGGATGTCGCCATATCACCCTTTGAGATGGTGAAATTAGTTTCCCTTTTGCTGGCAATTCCTTTGGTTTTGGGAATGTGGGTCAATTATCTTAGTCCCGTCTTGGCCAAAAGAATGGCCAAAGTATTGAAATGGGTCTCACTGCTCTTTTTTATTTCTCTGATTTTCCTAGCACTTTACAAGAACAGGGAAATATTTATGGACTATGTTTTTTACGTTTTTTGGATCGTGATCTTCCATAACCTTTTGGCTTTCTTAACTGGTTTTTCCATTGCCAAGCTTATAGGGCTTACCAATAGGGATGTGCGCTCTATTACTATCGAAACGGGAATCCAAAATTCAGGTTTGGGACTACTATTGATTTTCACCTTCTTCGATGGATTGGGAGGGATGGCCTTACTAGCAGCCTTTTGGGGCATCTGGCATTTGGTATCCGGTTTGGTTCTTTCTGGCATTTGGGGGTTTAAGCCGATCGAGAAAGAGGAATTGGCTTCATGAAGATAGGATATAACATTTTAAAGTTTTATATCAGGACCGGTCTGTTTTTTTACTATAAAAAGATTAAGGTTGAAGGTCGTGAAAACATTCCCAAGGACAAACCCATAATATTATTGGCAAACCATCAAAATGCCTTGATGGATGCATTGATGATTGTGATGAACGTCAGGGTTGCACCCTATTTTTTAGCTCGATCTGATTTGTTTAAAAATCGACAGGTAAGTACGTTTTTGCATTACCTGCAAATGATACCCATTTATAGAATTAGGGATGGTAGGGATACTTTAAAGAATAATCCTGCCATTTTTCAAAAATGCGGTGAGCTACTAGCAAAACAAAAAACCATAATGCTTTTCCCTGAGGGAAACCATGGGATTCAGAGAAGGGTTAGATGGCCTATGCGAAAGGGTTTTGTACAGATGATTTTCAGTGCCTTGGAAAAGAATCCGGATCTGGATGTTAGAATTGTGCCTGTAGGATTGAATTATCTTAAAGCAGAAGGTTTTCCAGATAGTGTTGCGTTGCATATTGGGAGGGATTTTGCGGTACAGGATTTTTATAATCCAAAAAATTTGGATGCCACCGAAACCCTACTCAAAGATGAGGTCTATGCCAGATTGAAGCTGCTTACAACCCATATACCCAAGGAGATGGATTATGATAATACGTTGGTACAACTGAGGAACCAAAACGTTGATTATTTAAATCCCTCTAAGGTTAATAGGGCCATCCAAGAAATCGATTCTACTTTATCGAAGACTTCGATTCAAGAGAAAACCCATTGGTTTTCAATACTAAAAAAGTGGATTTTTATTATGATCAACTTTCCTATTATACTCTTGTGGAACAAATTCGTGAAGCCATTGGACCTGGATATAGAATTCAGGACTACCTTACGTTTTGCCGTAGGTCTGATCCTTTTTCCATTATATTACCTAATAGTGTTTATGGTTTTTGTCTATTTGTTAGGCCAAGGATGGGCTTTGGTAATCCTTTTGGCCCTTTTGTTGTTAAACTTTTTGTTTGTAAAGTTGGGCTAGTTTACATTATGTCCCCAAAAAATATAGCATTCATTAGCAATTTATTGGTGCCATACCAAAAGGCCCTAAAATTCGTATTGTCCGTAAAAATAACTGCCCGACCCTTACCGACCCGCTTTACTTGGAACGGAACTGAACCTTTTAAATGCTCTAGGTTTTCCTCCGAGATGTACCCGCTTAATAAAGGGTTGTTGGTATATTGGATGGGATTATTATAACTATTCTTATCGGGTTCAATATAGATGGTCGTGTTTCTGAACAAGGCCAATCTGTCATTCTTATATCCATAATTTATCGGATGTGATCTATCCAATTTTGCTTCGAAAATAGCCCCTCCTGTGACTTGGGCTCCTTTGAAATCATTTTTCATGGCAAAGGAAATATCCTTGGCGACCAACGTGTCTTTTCTGAACTTCAAGGTGATGATCTCATTTTTATCAACCCATTCAGCAACATTTCGATAGCCGATCAAGGTACCCCCATCTTTGACCCATTCCTTTAATCTTTCAGCATCTTTTTTACTGATAGCATTATTACCCGTAGAACTCATACCAGGTATAATCAGATCAGTGTACTTGCTTAAATCCACCTTACTGAAATAGGACATATCCAACTTTGTCAATTGAATGTTGTACCGCGTATCGAACAAATGCCAGATTTCACCAGCGTCATAGGGCCGAATGCCCTGACCAACCAATATGGCCACCTTTTGTTTTTTTATGGGATCGAATTGGTTGCTTCCCAAATCGATACCCTTTGAAAGTCCCGTTGCAACGGCAGTAATCTGCAATTGACTTTCCTGGGCCACTCCTTTTAGAAAAGCGTAAAGCTCCTCTGGATTCAAATCCTGATTCTGAACCGGTATCATAATGGTACCATAATCATAGTTCTTACCCTCTAAGCCGAAAGGGGATTTTGCTACTTTGGCCCTAAGCCCCTTTTCGACTATGCTGTTAAGGGCTTTTGGGGTATAATATTCATTCCATTCGAACAAATAGGCGTAGGTACTCTTACCACTGATATTTCCTATCAAAGGTTCAAGGTCAATGATTTCTTTTCCTAAATGTGAAACATTATTTTCTTCAGCATAATCTACATTGAAAGCCAAAGGCAATGTCCAAGCCGAGATATCATAAAATAGGCTATCGGTAAACGTGGTACGTTTTTCAAACATAGCCTTGATCAATCGATTGTTTTTTTGATCTAGGGGTATTACGTAGCTAGATTCTTTTTTATAACTTTTTCCATTTATCGTCGCATCATTCGACAAGGCATGGAATTTTATTTGATGACGATTCAAAATCTCTGCCAAATGCCAGTTTTTAGAAGCATCTTTGCTGTCGCCAAAAACAATGGATCTAACTTTGCTTTTGGACGCTTCCGCTCGTGAATCCTTAAAAAACCCGCGTTGATAATCCAATAGCTTAATCCTTAAGTTTTTAGCAGCTTCAATGGTAGACAAGGCCGTTGTAAACTGATTTCGTATAGTGAATGGGAAGGTCAATAGGCCGTTTTCCGATTCTTGAACATGACCCCGGGAACTGCCTTGTTCGAACAAAATACCTATTCCCCCGTTGACATCCGGGAAAGTAGAACCTTTGCCATAGTAGTAATCGTCATAATTTTCCTCAGAATAATAGAGCGAACCTATTTTGTCCAAGGCTTTCGCATGGTAGGTACCTATTTCAGCGGTCAACTCCTGATTCATTTTAGGGGTCAATGGGTGTACCCTGGTGGGTTCGCCCGGTTGGAAAAAGAAGGTGGAATTCGTTCCCATTTCATGATGGTCAGTAAGGATATTTGGCTTCCATTTATGATAACTCTTGATACGTGCCCTACTTTCAGGCAACTGTACAGGTAACCAATCACGGTTCATGTCGAACCAATAATGGTTCGTCCGTCCGTTAGGCCAAACCTCGTGAAATTCCCTTTCATTCTTGTCAGGCACCGAATTGATACTCTTATTTGTGTTGGCCCAATAGGCAAAGCGTTGCAATCCGTCAGGATTGAAAGAAGGATCCATAAGAATAACCAGGTTGTCTAAAAGGGCATTGATCTCCGGACCTTCTGCAGCTGCCAAATAATAAGCATAGGCCAAACCAGCATTGGAACCACTAGGTTCATTACCATGAATGGAGAATCCTTGATAGACCACTACCGGCATGGAATCGGTATTCATTGAAATACCATTGCTTTCGGTCAAGGCAATATGTTCTTGCCTTATCTTTTCAATATTTTGATGATTATTTGGCGATGTAATTGTCAGGAGCAATATAGGTCGCCCCTCGAAGGTTTCACCCCTGTCCTCCAAAGTTATCCTATCGCTTTTTTCGGCCAAGATTTGCATATAGAATATGAGCTTGTCATGGGTTACGTGCCATTCACCGACTTCGTGCCCTATCACCTGCTTGGGTGTAGGAATGTCTTTGTTGTAGGTGACATTCTGGGGAAGATAATAGTTTAGGTCAAGGGTGGACTGAGCTAAAATGCTGCAAGTAGTTAGAAGGATAAGGAAGGTAAGTGGTTTTTTCATCGCGATTGGATTAGCTTTGATAAAAATAAAAAACGACCCTGTATTATCAGGGCCGTTTTACATAGATTATTAATTTTTTCATTAAATGTCATCGAAATCAACATCGGTGAAACTCTCGGTTTCTTTCATTTCCCCGTTTTCATGGAATTCCTCTTTCTTGAAATCCTTTTGATGCCTTTCCGAGATAACTTCGGTCCCTTTTTCCCCAATTATGAAATCCATCATTTCCTCGACGTTTTCCCTGAATGGGGCAAAATCTTCTTTATATAGATAGATTTTGTGCTTTTTATAATGAAACGAACCGTCGTCATGTGTGAATTTCTTGCTCTCGGTTATAGTAAGATAGTAATCGCCGGCCTTGGTGCTCCTTACATCAAAAAAATACGTACGTCTTCCGGCTCTTAATACCTTCGAATGTATCTCTTCCTGATCTATAAAGTCTTTGTCGCTCATTTTTCAAGTTTCTAGTTAATATATTATAGTGTCTATACATCAAAAGTGTAAAAAAAAAGCGTATCGAGCAACATTATCCCTAGTTTTCTTTCTCAGAGAGTTGATGTAAATAGAGTTCTTTATAATAACCATCTACATTGTTCAATTCTTCATGCGTGCCCTCTTGTAATAACCTTCCTTCGCTCAAAACCAAGATTTTATCCGCATTTTTGGCAGAAGATACCCTATGGCTTACAATAATCGTCGTTCTGGAACTTGACGCTCTCTGAAGATTGTTTAAAATGGTTTCTTCGGTCTCCGTATCGACAGCTGACAAACAATCATCGAATAAATAAACTTCGGGGTTTTTTAGAAGGGCCCTGGCAATTGAAATGCGTTGCTTTTGCCCGCCACTTAGGGTAATACCACGTTCACCCAAAACCGTATCATATTGCTTTTTAAATTCTATAATGTTTTCGTGTACCACCGCACTTTTGGCTACTTCAACCACTTCTTCATCCGATGCATTATGGTTACCAAATTTAATATTGTTCTTTATGGAATCGGAAAATAGAAATGCATCTTGGGGAACCGCTCCCATAGACTTTCGTAAATTGTATAAGTTCAGTTTTTTAATGGGGATATCATCGATTAGAATTTCCCCTGAGCTAACATCATAAAGCCTGGCAATCAAATCCAAGATGGTTGATTTACCTGAACCTGTTTTTCCCAGGATAGCCACAGTTTGTCCCTCTTCAACAGTAAAAGACAAGTTTTTCAAGGCCTCTATATTCGTGTCTTCGTAGGTATAACCCACGTTTTTGAATTCTATTTTACCCTTAATAGGAGTATCTTCCGTAACTTCGTTCTTGATATCAGGTTGTTGGTTTAAGAACTCATTGATTCTCTTCTGTGAAGCTTCTGCCCGTTGTACGATCGATGTTAGCCATCCTACTATGGCGACCGGCCAAGTCAACATGTTTACATAAAGCACGAATTCGGCAATAACGCCCACAGAGGCGATTTCGCCTTTTATATATTGTTGGCCTCCGATATATATGACAAAAATATTACTGATGCCTATAAGAAGGATCATTAGTGGAAAGAACCATGCGTTTACCTTCGCTAGGGCCATACTTTTCTGTTTCCCTTCTAATGCCAACACTTGTAATTCCGTATTTATTTGTGGTTCAATGGCATAAGCTTTTATTACCGAGACCCCCGAAAATACCTCTTGTGTAAAAGTGGAAAGGGTAGAAAGGTATTCTTGCACGACCGTGCTCCTCTTGTGTATTATCTTGCTTATTTGATAGATGAGTATCGAAAGAATGGGTAAGGGAATCAATGTATAAGCTGCCAAAGTAGGCGCTGTAATAAACATAATAGGGATTATGCAAATAAACAGGGTTATGGTATTGATGCCATACATTAGTGCAGGGCCAGCATACATGCGAACTTCACTGACGTCTTCGCTAATACGGTTCATTAGGTCCCCTGTCCTATTTTTTTTATAAAAATTCAGGCTTAATAACTGGTAATGATCAAAAACCTCATTTTTTAAGTCGTATTCAATATATCGAGAGACATATATGATGGTTTGTCGCATTAAGAATGTAAAAAATCCGGAAAGTAATGCCGCCCCGACTATAATTAGAATAAATTCCAAAAGCCTTTCTTTAGCCAGCTCCTGGGTGATTTCCCCATTTAAGAAATTTTCAACGGTTGAAATTGATTTTTGAACGTAGGATGGCATCACCAATTGGAATATTTTAGCAATGACCGTAATGACCATTCCCGCCAATAGTTTCAACCAGTATTTTTTAAAGTATTTATTAAGATGCCTAAGTTCCTTCATATAGCCGGTCAGCTTCGTGGTTTTATTTGAAATCAAACCATTCGCCAAAGATAGAAGTTTGACTTAAAACAGTATGTTATAAAACCGATAAATAAGAGAATAGTTGCCATGACATACATAGATTGGAAAATGATTCCTATTTTTGCAGCCTTAGAAAGAAAATCAATCTTACAAAAGTTCTTCGACATGCTTACAAGAAGGCACATAAGGGTAAAGGTTATGCAGTGCATCTATGCGCTCACCCAATCAAAGGATGATTCCCTTGAAAAACAGGAAAAATTTCTGAAAGTAAGTATTGAGAACATGTATACCCTCTATCTCTTAATGCTCAGTTTGTTGATTGAAATCCGGCAATTGGCGGCAGATAGGGTAAAGCTTTCCACCAAAAAGTATATGTCCGATAGAACAGATGAGTTCCCGGACAATAAAAAGTTCGCAAATAATAGGTTACTATTGCAACTGGCCAATAATGGGCGACTAAAGGCCACGCTGGAAAAAAGAAAATTAAAAGATTGGTATCTAAACGAAGAATATGTTAAACTGATCTTAAAAGAAATTGTTGGGAGTAAGGCATACTTGGAGTATATGAAGACACCTTCAAGTAGTTACAAAGATGACAAAGAACTGATTGCCGTTTTGTTTAAGGAAATCATAGCTCCGAATGAAAAGATCTATGAATATCTTGAAGATGATAAGTTAACCTGGGTAGATGATATTCCCATTGTCAACACCTTTGTGTTTAAGCAATTGAAAAAGGTAAAAGAGGACCAAGGTGAATCTTACTTTTTGCCAAGATTATTGAAGGATGACGAAGATATGTTGTTCGCACAAGAATTATTGACCAAGACTTTATTGAACAATACCCAATGGGAAATCGAAATAGAAGGAAAGACCCCGAACTGGGATAAAGATCGCATTGCAGATATCGACTCCATATTATTAAAAATGGCTATATGTGAATTGCTTAACTTCCCTTCAATTCCTGAAAAAGTGACTATCAATGAGTTTTTAGAGATTGCAAAGGAATACTCCACCCCTAAAAGCAGTATTTTCATTAATGGGATATTGGATAAACTTGTCAAAGAATACAAATCCGAAGGAAAACTTAAAAAGGCTGGTAGGGGACTTTTATAAATTAATTCTTTAATTTTGCGTGGAATTTTAAATTACTAACAATGAAAAGAGCTATTTTAGGGTTAAGCCTATTTACCATGTTGGCGTTCGTTGCCTGCAAGGAGAACGCATCCAGTAAAGTTAAGACCGATAATGTGGCCGTTGCCGCTGAGCGTGATGAAGCGGCGAAACTTCTACCCGTTATGGAATTTGAAAAGGTCGAGCATGATTTTGGCACAATTACCCAAGGAACACCTCAAGAAACCGTTTTTAAGTTTACCAATACCGGAGACGCCCCTTTAGTGATAACCAAGGCTACTAGTAGTTGCGGATGTACTGTCCCAAATCCTCCAAAGGATCCAATTCCTCCAGGAGAACAGGGAGAACTTTTGGTTAAATTCAATGGAACTGGTCAGAACCAAGTAACAAAGACTATTACCGTAGTGGCGAACACGGTCAAAGGTTCAGTACAATTGAAGATAAAAGCATTTGTGAACCCAAAAGGCGCAGCGCCATTAGGTCCTGTAAAATAAATTTAATTTAGAACGATATAAAATGGGAAGTGGCAGTATAATGGATTTTCTTCCGATGATCCTAATTTTTGTGGTGGCATATTTTTTTATGATCAGACCACAGATGAAAAGACAAAAAGATGAAAAAAGATTCGCCTCGGAATTAAAAAGAGGGGATCGAATTATTACTAAAAGTGGATTACATGGTAAAATTGTTGAATTGAGCGATAAGGATACATCCTGTATTATCGAAACAATGGCTGGTAAATTGAAATTCGACCGATCGGCAATTTCCATGGAAATGAGTAAAAAATTGAATACTCCCGCTACCAATTAAAATTTATACCCTAAAATTATATAGTAAAAAGCCGATGGATTCCATCGGCTTTTTTGTGTCTTTTTATGGGTTATTTGTTATCTTCCATACCAATTAATCCAGCTATAATGAATCGCACAAGAAGAAGTTTTATACAGGGTGGCGCATTGGCTTTGGCCGGTACCGGAGCCGCATTTTTATTCCCAATGGAGTTGTTGGCCACAGTCCGAAAAAAAGTGGCCCCCAACGACAGGATCAATGTGGGGCTAGTAGGTTGCAATGGTATGGGCTTTTCGGATCTTACATCTATGCTCAAGATTAGTGAAACCTATATCATAGCGCTGTGCGATGTTGATGAAAATGTATTAAGGGCGAAGACAGCGGAACTGGGGAAAGCTGGGATAAAAAAGCCCAAATGGTATACTGATTATAGGGAGTTATTGGCGAACAAGGATATTGATGTGGTCATCATAGGTACGCCTGATCATTGGCATTGCCTACAACTGACAGATGCCCTTCAGGCAGGTAAGGACGTTTATTGTGAAAAACCTATTGCGAATTCCATAGAGGAGGCCAATATTATGAAGCGATTCGTAGAAACCAGTGATAGAATGGTCCAGATCGGTCAATGGCAAAGAAGCCAACCCCATTTTGTGGATGCGATCAATTTTGTACATTCAGGTAAATTGGGCGAAATACGTTTGGCTAAGGCATGGGCCTATCAAGGATGGATGCAACCTGTTCCGATTTTAGCCGATACGGCCGTTCCTTCTGGGGTTGATTATAATATGTGGCTCGGGCCTGCACCTATGCGCCCTTTCAATGCCAATAGGTTCCATTTTAATTTTCGATGGTTTTGGGATTATGCAGGGGGATTGATGACCGATTGGGGTGTTCATTTAATAGATTATGCCCTGTATGGAATGAAGGCAGGTACCCCAAAGTCCGTTATGGCCTTGGGAGGAAAATTCGCCTATCCCGATGATGCTTCCGAAACCCCTGATACCCTTCAAACAGTTTATGAGTATGATGGTTTCTCTATTCTTTGGGAGCATGCTACGGGTATCGATGGTGGTAACTATGGTCGTAACCATGGTATTGCCTTTATTGGCAATAAAGGTACTTTGGTTCTGGATAGAGGGGGTTGGGAGGTCATTCCCGAGAATATATTCAAAGGATGGGGTAAAAAACCTGGTAAGCGCATGGAGGCGATTCCTTTACAAAGCAATAAGGGTAACGGCTTGGATCTTCATACTATTAATTTTATAGAAGCCGTGAAAAGTAGGGATGCTTCCGCTTTACATGCGCCTATCGAAGTGGGTTATGATGCAGCTCTGGTATCCCATATGGGCAATGTGGCCTTTAAAACCGGAAACCGTATTTATTGGGATGGCGAAAAAGGTGCTTTTAAAGAGGAAGCCGCAAATGAATTCACTAAGTCCACCTATCACAACGGTTGGAAACTGCCGAATTTATAATAAATCGGGTTTAGTATTTTAATGGGTTTTGGCATTCGCACTCAACAATTGCGGTAGGTGTCGTTGAGTCCAATACCCGAATTGATCATAGGTATTATTCTTTCCAATCGGGATAGTTTGGTTTTTTCTTGCTTGGCGTTTAAAATATACTCGGCATATTCCCTTTGTTTGTAAGGGGACAACTGTGAAAAGGCTTTTTTTGTGTTGGGTTGTTTTTCAAAGACCTGTTCTAATAGTTCAGGCAGTATAAATTTAGGTTTTTTCTTTATCGAAGGGATTAACTGCATACCCTTCTTTTGATTTTCAAGGGCCTCATTCATAAATGATAATACGACCTTGGAATCTATTTCGACAAGTGATTTGAATTTCAGGTGCCGCATGGCCTGGGTCTTTCCCTTTTGAACATTAATGAGAATTCCTTTAGGGTCTTTTAAGAAGACGCCATTGAAAAAACCAACCCCAAAATGGTTTTTGAACCGAGCAATCCAAAAGACGTTTTTACCATTCAAGGTATATACCGGTGCTGACCATTTATAGGCCTCTTCCGCTTTGGTTTTTGCAGCCAAGGCCCGCAACACCGAAATACCTTCTTTAAAGGGATGTTCTTTTTCGTAATAAGCTTCTACTTTAGTTGAAACATTCATGTTTCATACTTTTTGGTTGCTGTTAATTCGCAGATTTTAATGATTACTTCAACGGCTTTCTGCATACTCTCCACAGGCACATATTCATACTTTCCATGAAAATTATGCCCTCCAGCGAAAATATTGGGACAGGGTAGCCCCATAAAACTAAGTTGCGACCCATCGGTGCCGCCCCGTATGGGTTTTACGATTGGGGTAATCCCTATTTCCACCATAGCTTCCTTTGCAATTTCGACGATATGCATGACCGGTTCTACCTTTTCACGCATATTAAAATATTGGTCTTTAAGTTCAAGGTGAATACAAGGCCCATACATTGAATTTAATTTCTCGGTTATTTTTAACAGTAGTTTTTTTCGTTCTTCGAACCGCTCTTTGTTATGGTCTCGAATGATCATTTCAAATTCTGTATGCTCAATTTCACCTTTTATATGGTGTACATGAAAAAAACCTTCCCTTCCGGTTGTATTTTGGGGTGTTTCCTCAGGAGGCAGAATTCCTATGAACTCATTGGCTATGGTTATGGAATTGACCATTTTTCCCTTTGCATATCCAGGATGAACACTTTTGCCGGTGATGACCACTTTGGCACTAGCCGCGTTGAAATTCTCATACTCCAATTCCCCGATTTGGCTACCATCCATAGTATAGGCCCAGTCTGCACCGAATTTCTCCACATCAAATTTATGCGCCCCCCTACCGATTTCCTCATCGGGGGTAAAGGCCACTCTTATTTTTCCATGTTTAATTTCCGGATGCTGCACCAAATACTCCATGGCGGTCACAATTTCGGTAATACCAGCCTTATCGTCCGCACCAAGCAGGGTCGTACCATCTGTAGTAATCAATGTTTGACCTTTGTACTGTAAAAGGTCTTCAAAATAATCTGGAGAGAGGATAATATTTTGAGCTTCGTTCAAGATGATATCTTTACCATCATAATTATTAATAATGCGTGGATTTATATCTGTGCCATTAAAATCAGGGCTGGTATCGAAATGGGAAATAAAACCTATGACCGGAACTTCTTTTTCGATATTGCTAGGTAATGTTGCCATAATATAGGCATGATCATCAATCGTCACATCCCTTAATCCTATGCGCTCCAGTTCGTAAGCCAATTCCGTGGCCAAGTTCCACTGCTTTTCGGTACTCGGGGTTGTTTTTGAATTTGGGTCGCTTTGTGTATCGATTTTAACGTAACTGAGAAATCGATTAATGAGAGTTTCCATCAATGTAGTTTTTTCAAAAATACAATTTTGTTGAATTGATATTACTATTATTCATGTCCATATAAGTACAAAATTATTACCCTCAAATGCAAGCTTATAATATATTTCTTACCTTATAGAACAGAATTTAACTCAAACAACACTATTATGAAGAAAAATTACTTAATTTTTATGGTCCTATTATTAGGTGCCTTTGGTCTTGCCAGTGCGCAGATCTCGGGTACGGTAGTAGATGAAGACGGAGCACCACTTCCAGGAGCTTCACTGGTTAAAAAGGGTACCACAACGGGTACTACAACCGATTTTGATGGTAACTATAGCATTGATGCCAGTATTGGGGAAACCTTAGTGGTTTCCTATATCGGATATACGGCAAAAGAAGTCGTAATCAATTCATCGATTATGAACATTACCTTGACTTCGGGTATTCAGTTAGCCGAGGCAATTGTTATTGGTTCACGTAATCCAAATAGGACTGCCTTGGAAAGTGCTGTCCCTGTCGATGTTATAGATGTAAAAGAATTGAATGATGTGGCACCGCAAGTCAATCTTAACCAAATCCTTAATTATGTTGCCCCTTCCTTTACTTCGAATACCCAGACCATATCCGATGGTACGGACCATATCGATCCTGCCTCTTTAAGAGGATTAGGTCCGGATCAAGTCCTGGTTTTGATCAATGGGAAACGGAGGCATAATTCATCATTGGTCAATGTCAATGGTACCTTTGGTAGAGGTAGTGTAGGCACCGATTTGAACGCCATACCCGCTGCGTCAATAAAACGATTGGAAGTACTTCGGGATGGTGCAGCGGCACAATATGGGTCTGATGCTATTGCAGGTGTTATTAATATTGTTTTAAATGATAATGTAAATGAATTAAGTTTCAATGTGACTACCGGGGCTAATTTTGCAAAAAATGCAAACGATCAAACCGGAGGGGTTGATGGAGGTACAGTGAACGTAAGTGCTAATTATGGTCTTGCATTAGGCGATAAAGGGGGTTTTATAAATTTTACAGGAGACTTCGATTATAGGGAAGACTATAGTAGGATGAAAGAATGGGAAGGTGATGTGTTCAATCAATATAATACAATTGAGAGATTCGCAGCAGCTGATGATTATAATTTGGCAGACCTCTTGGATGACGACGTTGCCGACGTAATTAATTATGGAAATCAGGCAGGTTTTGGTTTAAGCCCTACAGCGACCAAAGCCGAATTACAAGACATTCTATCAGCGGATAACACGGAAGGAGAATTATCGGCGAGAGGTCTTGAAAGAAGTGATTTCAATATGCGGGTTGGGCAATCTGCCTTACGCGGAGGGCGTTTCTTTGCGAATTTTGCATTGCCCTTGGATAATAATGGTACCGAACTGTATTCTTTTGCCGGTATTAGTTCAAGAACAGGTAATTCGGCCGGTTTTTATAGACTACCTAATCAAAGTAGAACGTATACCCCAGCTTATATCAATGGATTTTTACCTGAGATAAACTCCCAGATCACGGATAAGTCAATTTCTATGGGAATAAAGGGAATGATTTCTGATTGGAATGTCGATTTCAGTAACACTTACGGAAAGAATGCGTTTTTGTATATTATTGGGAATACGTTTAACGCCTCCCTTCAAAATGCCTCACCAACAACATTCGATGCTGGTGGTTTTAACTTTATGCAAAACACGGTTAATCTGGATATTTCTAAATTCCATGACGATATAATGTCTGGATTGAATATTGCTTTTGGAGCGGAATATCGATTGGAAAATTATGAAATCGAGGCAGGTGAACAGGCATCATATGCACAATATACAGCCAATGGACAGGCAATAACACTTGCCTCACAGCAACCATCACAGGACTTTTTTGGAGCTTCAAGACCAGGAGGTTCCCAGGTATTTCCAGGTTTTAGTCCAAGTAATGAATTATCTAGAGGAAGAAGTAGTGTAGCTGGATATTTTGATGTGGAAGCGGATATAACCGATACATTTTTAGCAAGTTTTGCCACTCGTTTTGAAGATTATTCGGATTTTGGATCAACCCTTAATTTTAAATTAGCAACGTTGATTAAGGCAACGGAAAATTTAAATTTTAGGGCAGCTTTAAATACAGGATTTAGAGCACCTTCCTTACATCAGTTGAACTTTAACTCTACTTCAACAATTTTTGATCAAGCCGGAAACCCACAGGAAGTTGGTACGTTTGCCAACGATAGTCGAGCCGCAAAATTGTTAGGGATTCCTCAATTAAAAGAAGAAACTTCAAGAAGTATAAGTGTTGGATTAACTGCTAAATTTCCAGAAGCTAATGTAACAGTTTCCTTGGATGGGTACTTTGTGGGTATAGATGATAGGGTTGTTTATACGGGTCAGTTCAGCGGGCCTGGAACAGGAACTGAACTTGATAATCTTTTGCGACAGGCCAATGCCACTGCTGCATCTTTCTTTGCCAATGCCATTGATACCGAATCAAAAGGAATTGATGCGGTTGTAACTTGGGATCTTGCCGTGGCCAATAAGGCAAGATTAAAAAATACCCTGTCTGCCACCTTTTCCAAAACAAAGCAGGTTGGGGACATTAAGGCTTCACAAGTATTGGAAGATGCTGGCTTGGTGGGTACCTATTTTCCTGAAGATAGTAGAGTTTATCTTGAAGAAGCTGTTCCGAGAACCAAACTTAATTTATCCCATATAATGAATGTCGATAAGTTTAATTTCTTTTTAAGAAATGTATATTTTGGTGAAGTTACCGAGGCTACTACCACTGTTGCGAACCAACAAGTTTTTGGCACCAAGGTGGTTACTGATTTATCAATAGGGTATAAAGCTTCGGAGGCACTCACGCTCACTGTGGGCGCAAACAATTTGTTCGATATTTATCCCGATAGGGCTGAAGAGGCCTTCGGAAACAGAAGTTCTGGCCGATTTGATTGGTCCCGTAGGGCACAACAATTCGGAATTGCAGGAAGATTTTTATTTGCAAGATTAAGTTTTACATTGAAATAATTCGAAGAAAATAACACGTTTGGTAAAGGCTACTATATTAGTAGCCTTTATTATTTGTCATTAGCCCAAAAAACGAATACAGTTTATTATTTTTAACAAGAATATCGGTTACGACATTTAATGTAAAAAGAGCTGATTTTCCTATATTAGGAAGTATGTTAAAGAACGGATTTAGAGTATTATCGATTATATTATTGCTGTCCTTCAAAGTAATGGGCCAGGAAGATTGTATCCTTGGCGTGGGAATTACGGCCGATTCTACCTTGATCGAAGTTTTTCAGCTTAATGAAGAACAAAAGGAAAAGCTGATGAATTGGAGTGCCGAATTGAAATACAGGAATGAATTGTTGAACAACCAAGCGGAAAACCTTTTGAAAAGACATCCCCAGAGCTCTGCAGCTGAATTAATGGTTTTGGCTGAAAAATACAAGGTAATCCGTGACAGTATGGGCACGGTACAACGCATGTTGGATATAAAGACGTTGAAATTATTCAATGAGAACCAATATGAACTTTATTTGGCACTTTGTAAGGCGGCATTACGGAGGCCATATTTCGTAATTCCGAAAATTTATAGGGACAGTATTCCACCGAAATGACGTTAACTTAAATGTGTTGACAAATTTAGGTTCTTTGTACGGTTTACTGGCCTTGAGTTTGTACTTTTGCCTAAATTTTTATGTAATTCATGTACAAACTATTAGTTCGCCCAATTCTTTTTTTAATGGACCCTGAAAAGGTGCACCATCTTACATTTTCCCTCATTCGTGTTTTAGGTAAATTAGGGTTGACCAGCTTATATAAATCAACTTGCGTTGTTGAAAACCAAGCTCTTGAAAGGGAAGTTTTTGGACTCAAATTCAAAAATCCAGTTGGTCTAGCAGCTGGCATGGACAAGGAAGGTTGTTTATACAATGAACTTTCGGATTTTGGTTTTGGTTTTATTGAAATCGGTACCCTAACGCCAAAACCCCAAAGTGGCAACCCAAAGAAGCGAATTTTTAGGTTGAAAGCTGACCAAGCGCTCATTAACCGTATGGGCTTCAATAATAAGGGGGTTTTTGATGCCGTGGAAAGGTTGAAAAAGAAACACAAGGTGATTATCGGTGGGAATATTGGCAAAAACAAGGTGACCCCCAATGAGGAAGCCATTAAGGATTATCTTATTTGTTTTGATGCGCTTTTTCCCTATGTTGATTATTTCGTGGTGAATGTTAGTTCACCGAATACACCAGGATTAAGGGCGTTACAAGATAAAGAGCCATTGACAGCATTATTGAAGGAGTTAAAGAATGAAAACGCAAAAATTGCGGCAAAGCATCCGGGTGTTCCTGAGAAGCCAATTTTGTTAAAAATCGCTCCCGATTTGACGGATAACCAATTACTCGATATTATCAAAATCGTAGAACATACCAAGATAGATGGGGTGATTGCAACGAATACTACCATTGCGAGGGAGGGGTTGAAATCTTCATGCTATTTAGTTGAAGAAAAAGGTGGATTAAGTGGAAAACCCTTAACGAATCGAAGTACGGAGGTTATTAGGTTTTTAGCGGAAAAGAGAAACAAGGCATTTCCTATCATCGGGGTCGGAGGTATCCATTCTGCCGAAGATGCCTTGGAAAAACTTGATGCCGGTGCCGATTTAATACAACTTTACACGGGCTTTGTGTACGAAGGTCCCGCATTGATCAAGAGAATAAATAAGGCACTTCTAGCCCTTAAGTAGAAAAGCCTAGTGCTGGTAAATCCATAGTCGATATCGTTGATATGTCCAAAAAAAGGAAGGCAACCCTAGAATTCAAAATGTCCATTATTCAATAAGTAGAAAGCTAGTTTTACTTATGTTCAGAGCATATTTTAATTAACGATAAAATATTTTAATTACCTGTTACTGCATGGTAATTTGTATTTTTCTATTTTAATTACTTACTCCATTGAATTACGAGATTCTTTCAGCATTTATCATTGCATCAGCGGCCCTGGCCATAGCGCCAGGTCCCGATAATATTTATGTATTGATGCAAAGTGTGGTAAACGGTAAAAAATATGGTCTGGCAACGGTGGGTGGTTTGGTTTCGGGTTGTTTAGTACACACTACTTTATTGGCCTTTGGGGTATCTGCGATTATAAAGGAAAGCGACCGGATTTTCTTTTTGATCAAACTATTGGGTGCCATATATCTATTTTATTTGGCCATTAAAGTGTACAAGAGTGACGGAGAATTACAACTAGGCAACGGGAATGTCCCGAAAAAAGGATTAAAACAATTGTTCAAACAAGGCTTTATCATGAATGTCCTTAACCCTAAGGTAACCATTTTTTATTTGGCCTTTTTTCCAGGTTTTCTTTTTAGCGCTACGCTAAATCCGATCATCCAGTTTTATGTGCTAGGCCTTATTTTCATGTGTGTGGCGTTCATCATATTCGCTTTGATCGCTTTACTTTCCGGTTCAATTTCAAATTTCATAAAAGGCCACGCCAATCTTGGTTTTTATTTGAAATGGCTTCAGATTTTGGTTTTTATTGGTATCGGACTCTATATACTATTATCAAATAAATAATGGTAATTTTGAGATGCTTTCAAAGCCATGAAAATGTCCGATAAGGTAAAAATAATCGAATGCCCCAGGGATGCCATGCAGGGCATTAAAAGCTTTATTCCTACAGAGCTAAAAGCGAAGTACATTCAATCCTTGCTTGGATGTGGGTTTGATACCGTCGATTTTGGAAGTTTTGTTTCCCCAAAAGCAATACCCCAAATGGTAGATACGGCAGAAGTACTTTCTATGCTCGATCTTTCCCGGACCACTAGCAAATTATTGGCCATTGTAGCGAATGTTAGAGGGGCCCAAACTGCCGTGGCGCATAAGGAGATCCATTATTTGGGTTACCCGTTTTCGATCTCCGAAAATTTCCAAATGCGTAATACACATAAGACCATTGAGCAATCGGTTGAAATAGTGAGGGAGATATTGCACATTGCTAAGGCCAATAATAAGGAAGTAGTGACGTACATTTCCATGGGGTTTGGAAATCCCTATGGTGACCCTTGGAATGTGGATATCGTAGGGGAGTGGACGGAAAAATTGGCCGAAATGGGCGTACGTATTTTATCGCTGTCTGATACGGTAGGTACGTCAACCCCCGAAAATATAGAATACTTATTCTCTAATTTAATTCCTAAATACCCTGAAATCGAATTTGGGGCACATTTGCATACTACCCCTTCCAAATGGCATGAAAAAGTCGAAGCGGCGTTTCGGTCGGGTTGTAGAAGGTTTGACGGGGCCATACAGGGATTTGGCGGATGCCCCATGGCCAAGGATGAATTGACCGGTAATATGCCTACAGAAAAAATGCTTTCCTATTTTACTGCACAAAAAGTAGATTCAAACGTCCATTGGATGGCGTTCGAAGCAGCTTATAATAAGGCAACGGAACTATTTTCGATATACCATTAGTAAGAGATTAGCCCCCTTTTTTATTTCACGCTATAGTAAGATGACTGCACTTAAAATTATTTAGAATTATTTTAAATAAAGTTTGGACAAGTCAAAATTGGTTGTAATTTTGCATTCGAGTTATTGTTTAATTTATAATAAGTCTAAATAAAAACAACCAAGAATGAAAAAGCCACTATTGATATTTTCGATACTGATCGCAAATTTATTATCAGCCCAAACAAAAACCGATTCCATCACCTTAGACCCACAAAAACAGTTAAATGCTGCGCAACGCTTATTATCCGGGAATTATGCTTCGGCGGTAACCATGGGTGCCTATGGTGAGATGTTATATAACCAACCCAATGGAGACAATGGTGAATTGGATGTTCAACGATTGGTCTTATTAATGGGATATCGCTTTAATGATAAAACACAGTTTGTCACTGAAATAGAACTGGAACACGTTGAGGAGGTTTTCGTGGAGCAAGCATTTGTCAATTACAATATTGCGAATAATGTTAGCCTTAGGGGTGGTCTAATGTTGGTACCCATGGGCATCATAAATGAGTTTCATGAACCCACAACATTCAATGGTACAGAAAGGCCTGAGCTTGACAATGTTATCGTACCGACTACTTGGCGCGAATTGGGAATAGGCGTCAATGGTCGATTCAATGAAATTTCCTTAGGCTACCAAGCCTATTTGTTTAACGGATTTAAATCTACTTTAGGTGATGGTGAAGGTGGTGTTTCCGGGGTTTTAAGAGGATCTGATGGTTTGCGTGGCGGTCGTCAGAAAGGAATTAAATCAACCATCGATAGTCCGACTTTCTCCACGAAATTCGATTATTACGGTATACCGGGATTACGTTTAGGGCTGTCCGGCTATTTCGGCAAGACACAGGCTGCAGACGATATCGAAGCTATAGAAGGAGCGAATATCGGAATTTCAATGGTTGGGCTAGATGCACGTTATGCGTATGAGCGTTTTACTGCCCGTGCCCAATTTATTCATGCATCCTTATCTGATACCGACGAATACAATACGTTAACCGGGGCGGACTTGGGCAGTGCTTTACAGGGATGGTATATCGAGGGAGCTTTCAATATACTTCCAACACATAATGACCAGCGATTATATGCTTTTGCGCGTTATGAAATGTACGATACCCATGCATCAACTTCGGGTTCATTGGTTAAGAATGATGCCTACAATAGAACGGATTTCACCACAGGGTTGACCTATCATATCGCTCCAGGTGTGGTTTTGAAAGGCGACTATCAATTTAGGAGCAATGCAGCGGATAATAGCGATGTTCAAGACCGATTGAACTTCGGTATAGGCGTTTGGTTTTAAGTCAAAAGTGAGCCCTATCTAAAATAGAAGTTGAGGCATGTAAAAAAATAATTTATCAATACTATTGAGATTCATTCTAAATTGATATTTTTACGTTATGCAAAAGCCATATCCAATTATCGGATTATCTCTTATTATATGCTTTCTGTTGTTCGGTTTTGGACTTCCTAAGAATATTGAGAAAAAGGTCGAGAAAGAACTACAGAAGACCTTTCAAATCGATGGATTCTCCTTGATACCCGTGGAATTATCCCCTTCTATCAATGCTAAACTACCTATGCAATTAACAACCCAAAATTTTATGAAAATAACAGATGGTGTTGAACATTTGGGTTATTTATTTGTAGATAAAGCCATGAGTAAAACTGCTGATTTCGATTATTTGGTTGTTTTTAATACAGATTTGGCCATTGTTCATTCCAAGGTGTTGATATACCGTGAAGAATATGGAGGGGAAATCGGGAGCAAGCGTTGGTTGAGGCAATTCATAGGAAAAACTGGAAGTGATCGCGTAAATTATAAAACGAATATCGACGGTATTTCGGGGGCAACGATTTCGGTACGGTCAATGACCATGGCAATAGACGAACTCTTACAATCGATTGGGATATTGCAAAAAAATCAAGTCTTATGATGCATTATAACGGACTCCTTTCTGCTTTTCCTAGGGAGATAAAAGTATTTATTGCATCGTTTGTTGTTATTCTTTCCTTAGGATTTTATACGGGTCTACTCTTCGTCAATGAAACTAGTTCGACATCCCCTGAAGGTATCGAACAAAACTATTTGGGAAATGAGGAAGTTGAAGATGCAGGGATTATGAAATTTAAAAAAAGTAACCATGAAATGCTGACCATTGTCCATACCCATATTCTTTCAATGTCGATGATTTTTTTTCTTTTGGGTTGTCTGGTATGGATGACCAAGCTAAATAAAAGTGTAAAGCTGTTTCTTACTATTGAACCGTTTTTCTCGGTTATACTTACGTTTGGAGGAATCTATTTCTTGTGGAGCGGTGTTCTTTGGATGAAGTATATTGTACTTTTTTCGGGTATATTGATGACCTTGACGTTCATGGTGTCATCTTTTACGGTACTTTACCAATTGACTCAAAAATCGCCTGCTAATCAATAAATGTTAGCTTAACTAAGAAATAGGTTTAAAAGTAGTATATTTGCACGCAATTAATCCTTAATTGCATGGAAGCTCACCAAAATAAAATTCTCGGGGAAGGTTTAACATATGATGATGTTCTACTGGTGCCCGCCTTTTCGGAAGTACTACCTCGGGAGGTTAGTATCAAGACCAAATTCACAAGGAATATTACGATAAATGTACCTATTGTCTCAGCGGCTATGGATACGGTTACAGAATCCCGAATGGCCATTGCCATGGCACAAGAGGGAGGCATAGGGGTATTGCATAAAAATATGACCATTGAGCAACAGGCATTGAAGGTACGAAAGGTGAAACGTGCGGAAAGTGGTATGATCTTAGACCCGGTAACACTACCTTCAACCGCCTTGGTCAAGGATGCGAAGGCCAATATGAAAGAATTCAGTATTGGTGGTATACCCATTGTTGATGATGCCGGTAAATTAATTGGTATTGTTACTAATAGGGACCTTCGATTTGAAAAAAACAATGAAAGGCCTATTTCCGAGGTAATGACCACAGAAAACTTGGTGACCGTTGGCGAAGGTACTTCCCTAGAACAAGCTGAAGATATCTTACAGGAAAACAAAATAGAAAAACTTCCCGTTGTAGATGCAGACAATAAATTGATAGGGTTAATTACATTTCGGGATATTACGAAACTTACACAGAAACCCGTTGCGAACAAGGATCAATATGGTCGTCTTCGGGTTGCGGCCGCGTTAGGGGTTACGGGAGATGCTGTCGAGAGGGCCGAGGCTTTAGTCGGCGCAGGTGTTGATGCTGTAGTTATTGATACAGCACATGGCCATACCAAAGGAGTGGTTAATGTGCTTAAAAAAATAAAAAAGAAATTCCCACGACTCGATGTTATTGTGGGCAATATCGCCACTGGGGAGGCCGCCAAGTATTTGGTAGAAGCAGGGGCCGATGCCGTAAAAGTAGGTATAGGACCGGGATCTATTTGTACGACCCGAGTGGTCGCAGGGGTAGGTTTCCCGCAGTTTTCGGCTGTTTTGGAAGTTGCGGCGGCCATAAAAGGCAGCGGTGTTCCTGTGATTGCAGATGGTGGAATCCGTTATACGGGTGATATTCCTAAGGCCATAGCTGCAGGGGCCGATACAGTAATGTTAGGTTCACTTTTGGCAGGTACCAAAGAATCTCCTGGGGAAACCATTATCTACGAAGGAAGAAAGTTTAAGTCGTATCGGGGAATGGGTTCTGTGGAGGCCATGAATAAGGGGTCCAAAGACCGTTATTTCCAAGATGTGGAGGATGATATCAAAAAATTGGTTCCAGAGGGAATCGTAGGTAGGGTTCCTTATAAGGGGGAACTCTACGAGAGTATCCATCAATTTGTCGGAGGACTTCGCGCTGGAATGGGATACTGTGGTGCAAAGGATATCGATGCTTTAAAGGAAAACGGAAGATTCATTAAGATAACTGCCAGTGGCATAAATGAAAGCCACCCCCATAATGTCACCATTACAAAAGAGTCCCCGAATTACAGTAGGTAAAAAGTGTTAAATATTTATTGAATAAAAAAAGAGCCATTTTTATTGGCTCTTTTTTAGATTATTTACCCTCTCCACTATAGGTCTGCCAATCTTTTTCTAAATAAATATTATCCCCAAAATAGCGGGCAATATTCAAAAAGGGTTTTGGTTTTTGGTAACCTGGGACAGGGGATAACATGTTCATTTTTTCATCTAGGAAGATGGTCGTCGGATAACTCATACGGCCCTGCATCAAAGCAGCGGCGAACTCATGGTATCCTTTTCTTCCGGAAGGGACAAATTTATAGGTCTGACCTCGAAACTCAATGGGGTCCTTACCTTCCCCGTCTAACTTCACCATATAAAAATTTATTGCCATATATGCCGCTACCTCGGGGTTTTGAAAAGTGTCTTTATCCATTTTCTTGCACCAACCGCACCAATCGGTATACACATCAATGAAGATTTTCTTGGGAACCTCATCGGTCTGGGATTGTTTTACAGCTTCATCCCAGCTCAACCATTCCACTTTCTGGGCATTACCCATAAAAGAAATCAATCCAACAAATACAAATAGGATTGTTTTATATAAAAAAGACATATTTTGTTTCATTAGAAATAGATTTTGCTGTTTAGTCCAACAACTGTACCAAAACTAACGATTTTTTTTAAGCTTTATTTCGCTACTATTTTTTGCTTTTTCTCTAAAAAAAGGTCTTTAACATCTACCTGATTCTTAATAAGGTCATCGAACGTTTCCCTTTCTCGTATTAAAACTGCTTTTCCGTTATGCCATAGTACCTCTGGAGGTCGAAATCTTGAGTTGTAGTTGCTCGCCATCGTAAAGCAATAGGCGCCGGCATTCTTAAAGCATAGGATGTCGCCTTCAGAAATTTCATTGATTCTTCGGTTGTTCGCAAAAGTATCGGTTTCACAAATATAGCCTACCACTGAGTAGTAGCGCTCACGACCCTCGGGATTTGAAATATTCTCAATACTATGGTTGGCCCCATACAACATGGGCCTTATCAGGTGGTTAAACCCGGAATCCACACTCGCAAAAACCGTTGAGGTTGTTTGTTTGACCACGTTTACCTTGGCCAAAAAGTAACCTGCCTCGCTTACGAGGAATTTACCGGGCTCAAACGCCAATGTAAGTTCTCGACCGTATTCCTTGCAAAAATCATTGAACCTATCGGTCAGCTTTTTGCCCAACTCCTCTATATTGGTCTCAATATCCCCAGCCTTATAAGGAACTTTAAAACCACTGCCGAAATCGATGAATTTTAAATTTTTAAAATTTTTGGCGGTTTCAAATAATATTTCGGACGCGTAAAGAAAAACATCAATATCTAAAATATCACTTCCCGTATGCATGTGAATGCCATTGATGTTCATTTTGGTCAATTCAACGATTCTTAATAAATGGGGGATTTGATGTATACTGATTCCAAACTTGGAATCTATATGGCCAACTGAGATATTAGAATTGCCACCCGCCATTACATGGGGGTTTATTCGAATGCATACCGGTATATCTGGATGTTTGCTACCAAACTGTTCAAGTATAGATAAATTATCAATATTGATTTTAACCCCTAATTTGGCCGCATCCTCAATCTCTTCTAAAGAAACACCATTGGGAGTGAATATAATGGATTCGGGTTTAAAACCGGCCAATAGGCCGAGTTGTACTTCCTGTATAGAAACCGTATCCAGACCACTGCCCAAACTATTCATCAAACGTAAAATAGCGATATTGGATAAGGCTTTGGCGGCGTAGTTCAATTGCAAATGTTTAACCCCTTTAAATGCGTGGGTCAACCTATTGAACTGGGAAATGATTTTGTCCGAATCATAAACATAGACCGGGTTGCCATATGTTTTGGCGATCTTCAATAAATCAGCATTCTTCATTGTAATCCTTTTGAGTTTGGGCAAAACTAGGATTCTAAATTGGTTTGAACAAGAAAATTAGGGTTTGATTTATAAATGAAACAAAATGTTGTAAATATAACTTTTAAGGCTCTTGGTTTATTTGCGGCAATCACGAACACGTTGTATTTTTAACAAAAATCCAAACATGCTATTGCCATTATTCCCACTTAAATCCATTTTTTTTCCGGGCGAGACCGTACCACTGCATATATTCGAGGAAAGGTACAAACAACTCATCCAAGACTGCCGGAACGAGGCAGTCACATTTGGTATACCTGTCTATATCTATAATCAAATAGCCTATGGTACCGAGGTACAACTTGTAGAGGTTGTCAATACCTACGAAGGAGGGGAGATGGATGTAGTCTGTGTTGGGCGACAGGTATTCAAGGTAATGTCTTTTCAAAACAAGTTGCCGGGTAAATTATATGCCGGTGGCGAAGTTGAACTACTCGAAAACATTCGTGATGCCACTCAGGAGTTGAAAATGGGCGTTCTGAATAAAATCAAGGTGCTTTATGAGCTCATGGACGTTCCTTTTACGTTCATGCCGATCGACAAATTCAATATGTATGGTATAATCCATAAAATAGGGCTTTCTTTCGAGCAGGAGTATCAGTTATTACAAATGTCCAAGGAAAGTGAGCGATTATCATATATAAATTCCCATTTGTCCACAACCATAGGAGTATTGAAGGCAGTGGACAAAGCCAAAGGAGTCATTAAAATGAATGGTGATTTCAAGAATTTCGACCCCCTTGATTTTGAGGATTTTAAAATTCGATAAAACACTTTAAATACATTAGGGTAAATCGGGTGTGTTTCCTATTTTTGCTACCTAACCTTTAAGAAACCCATATGAACCTTCACGAATATCAAGGAAAAGAGATTTTAGCGAGTTTTGGTGTGCGTATACAACGTGGTATTGTGGCACATAACCCCAAGGAAGCTGTTGCTGCGGCCAAACAATTAACTGCGGAGACAGGAACAACTTGGTTTGTTATAAAAGCACAGGTACATGCTGGCGGTCGTGGAAAAGGCGGTGGGGTAAAATTGGCGAAGAACCTAAAGGAAGTTGAAGAAATTGCGGGTAATATTATTGGGATGAACCTTATTACTCCCCAAACATCGGCGGAAGGAAAGAAGGTTCATAAGGTATTGATCGCCGAGGATGTATATTATCCTGGTGAAAGTGAAACCAGTGAGTTCTATATGTCTGTATTGCTCGACCGCGGCAAGGGGCGTAATATGGTTATGTATTCTACAGAAGGAGGAATGGATATAGAGGAGGTAGCTGAAAAGACACCCCATTTGATCTTTACAGAGGAGGTAGATCCTGCAACAGGGCTTCTTCCCTTTCAAGCGCGTAAGATTGCATTTAACCTAGGTCTGTCCGGAACCGCATTTAAAGAAATGACCAAATTTGTTACCTCCCTTTATAAGGCCTATGTGGAGAGCGATTCAAATATGTTCGAAATCAATCCGGTTTTAAAAACTTCGGATAACAAGATTTTGGCGGTCGATGCAAAGGTTTCTATCGATGACAATGCTTTGTATCGAAGAAAACAATATGCTGAGATGCGCGATCTGCGTGAAGAGAATCCCATCGAAGTTGAGGCAAGGGCCGTAGGGTTGAGTTATGTCGATTTGGATGGCAATGTAGGTTGTATGGTAAATGGTGCCGGATTGGCAATGGCCACCATGGACCTAATTAAAATGGCCGGGGGCGAACCTGCGAATTTTTTGGATGTTGGCGGTACAGCCGATGCCAAAAGGGTAGAGGAGGCTTTCCGAATTATTTTAAAAGACCCTGCCGTTAAAGCAATATTGGTCAATATTTTCGGAGGCATTGTTCGTTGTGATAGGGTTGCCCAAGGCATCGTTGATGCCTATAAAAATATGGGCGATACCATTAAAGTCCCAATAATCGTCCGTTTACAGGGGACCAACGCGGAGTTGGCCAAGGAGATTATCGATAATTCCGGATTGGCAGTACATTCTGCTGTGCAATTTCAGGAGGCGGCTGACAAGGTAAAGGAAGTCTTAAGTTGATTAAAATCCATTAAGCAATATATAAAAAGGGCACTGCCAATACGTTGTGCTCTTTTTTTATGTCTTATGAATGGCCCATTGATATGGTCCTTTGCAATCCTTTCAAATCAAATATCATTTGCAAATTCATCTTTCTATGGCTTCCGATACAAGCATAGCAAGGATTAAAATTTTGTTAATTGATAAAAATCCTGTAACAATAATCCGTGTGGCCCGTCTTTTAAGTAATCATCAATTATTTATCAATCATTAAACAATCAAATCATGAGAAAATTGAGTTTAGTATTCGTGGCTGCAATGCTGCTAGTGACAGGTAACATTTTCGCCAACAATGTGGAAAAAGACAATCCATTAAAAGACCTTTCCTCTCAAATTGGAGAGCTTTTAGAGAACACTTCCTTTACCAATGACGATGTTAATTTAACGGCACAAGTAAGATTTACATTGAACAATCAGGGAGAGATTGTGGTTTTATCCGTTGATACGGATAATGAAAGATTAGAATCTTTTGTAAAGTATAGATTGAACTACAAAAAGGTCAATATTGCGAATTTTAAGGAAGGTGAGAAGTTTACCATACCTATTAGGGTTGCAGGCGCATAATCATTAAAGACTTAATGGAATCCTGATTTTGACATTCATGTTGAAATCAGGATTTTTTTTTGTTCTTATATTTTACAGATGAAATATCTGGTGAGAATTTTTTTCGCTGTTTTGTTTCAAAACCTGGTTTTTTCTTGGGTGGAATCTTTGTTTCGACATTTTTCAGGGATAACACTTCACCCGGGGTTTTCGGATTTTCCTTGGTGCCCCTTAAATGGATCACAAGACCGTTTAAAAAATTTCGGAGGATTTGATCACCACATTCCATATAATTAGGGTGGTCTTCTTTTCTGAATAATGCGCCCAATTCGCTTTTGGTTATTTTGAAATCTGCCAATTTCAGAATTTCTACAATTTCGTCATCCCTTAACATCAGGGCTACCCTGAGCTTTTTAAAGATATCGTTATTTGTCATATTCCCAACTTTTTAAATCGTATGCAAATTAAGTATAGCTATTGGTATTTTGGCGGAAAACCAGGATTAATTATACGAAAGGCACGTATTTTCAGTTATACCTTTACCCATTTATAAATAAAAAAGATTGAAAAGGACGGTATAGTCCAGGAAACCATTGAATAATAATAAGGTAACCGAAATGAGGAATTGATTATGGGAACACATAAAGAAAAATTGAGTATACTTTCAGAAATGATCGCCTTTGCGAAGGTGGATAATAAGGTGAAGCCTGAAGAATACGGTTTTCTCCAAAGTGTTGCAGAACAATTAGGGATCGGGCAAGAGGCTTTCGAGGCCCTTTTTCAAGAAGAGGCCGAACATGTTATTCCAAAATCCGAAGCCGATAGAATCTTGCAATTCCACAGGTTGGTGTTACTTATGAATGTCGATAAAGAGCAGGATCTTTCAGAAATAAACCAAATACACAATATCGGTTTACGAATGGGATTACCGCCATCTGCCATAGAACAAGTCCTATCCATCATGCATCAATATCCTAACAAGATTGTACCTCCCCAAGTATTATTGGATATTTTTAGGGCATATTACAATTAAAACATCTCCTAGTCACTAACTTTTTCGCTTCATCACTCGAAAGAGGTCAAGAAAGATGACATATTGACGCATATCCGCCAAGTATAAGCGTCATAATGACATATTTAATCCATTGGTATATCTTTTGTCTATTCATAAGCGAGTTTAAGTTTTAACCGTTAAAAATAGAAGTTATGAGTTTAATAAAGAGAAATGATGTTTTGTTCCCAACTTTAATGAACGAAATATTCAAACCGGATTGGTTCGGAGGTATGGATAATTTTAAAGCGCATGTACCTGCCGTAAACATTAAGGAGAACGAAAAAGATTTCGAACTACAATTGGCCGTACCTGGACGAAAGAAAGAAGATTTTCAGATAGAGGTCAATGAAAATGTTTTGACAATTTCTTCAGAAACCAAATCAGAGGAAAACGTTGAAAATGAAAATTTTACACGTAGGGAATTTTCCTTTGCTTCCTTTAACCGGGCATTTACCCTACCGGAAACGATTGATGAGGACAAAATCAAGGCAACTTACGTAGATGGGATTTTAACTTTCAAATTACCGAAAAAGGAAGAGGCATTGCCCAAGCCCAAAAGAATGATCGAATTGTCGTAATTGGCTAAAAAATTTATGTAGTTCCCGTTCTGGGAAATTTCATAATGGTTGGTTTAGTTGGTTAGTCCTGAGTGTCTGCCGAGCAGATGTCAGGATGCTGTACACCTACCAGTGGTAGGGTCTTCAGCATTGAAAAGCGTCCCTTGGGACGCTTTTCACATTTATAGCTTTTCATCTAAAACTGCCAAACATGTAATTATACCTTCCAGATAATTACCGATCCGCAAATTTTCATTCGGTCCATGTATATTGTTATCCGGATTTGGGATTCTTATGGATACAGCAGGAATACCTAACGTATTGATGAATGGGGCAATCGGTTGTGAGCCCCCGGTGGTTTGCATATTAACAACCTGATCATCAAAGACCTTTTTTAAGGCCCTATTCAAAAATTGCCCAATATCCGATTCCATAGGGGTTTGGAAGGGCAAAGACCCCAACCTATAGGCAAAGGAAGCTAATTTGGGAAAAGTGCTTCGTTCTTGTTCGGTAGGTATGGCATCGACCAAATGATATCCTTGGTCCTGAATATATGTTTTTAGAAGTTCCATTAAACGTTTGCCATCCGATTCGGGGACCAGTCGCATATCAATTTCAGCAATGACTTCCGATGGAATGATGGTACGCACCTCTTTTTCTACCCAACCTGCTCGTAATCCCCTGATATTCAATGAGGGAAATTGTAGTGCTTCCTGATACGTATTCCCAATAGCATCAATGTTCGCGATTCCCAATCGTTGTTTTATACTGTCAATATTTTCCGGTACCGTATTGATCAATGATTTTTTGGAGTCACTTATCTCAATGCCATCATAAAAACCAGGAATCATGACCTTTCCATTTTTATCTTTTAGGCTTCCCAAAAGTTTTGCGGCGTTAAAAACAGGATTTGGTGCAAAATTTCCATATTGACCACTATGAAGGTCTTGTTTTGCCCCAAAAATCCGAAGTTGGGCCGTTGCTATTCCCCTAGCCCCGTATGTAAGGGTTGGAAGGTTCGACACGTGGCGGGTACCGTCCATAATAAGAAGCATATCGGCTTCCAACAATTCCTTGTTGTTAGCTACCGTTTTCGCAAGAAAAGGAGAGCCCATTTCTTCTTGAAAGTCCATGATGACTTTAACGTTAAACCGAGGCTTGGTTTTAAGTTCATTTAGAATTTCAAGAGCCGTAATGAAAGCCATTGCCGGCCCTTTGGAATCGGAAGCGGAACGGGCAAAAATCCGCCATTCCGGATTATATTCATTTTGTAACCTTTTAAAATCAATCGGTAGCCAACTCCCACCCTTTTTTTCTTTTAGGACTGCATTATATGGGTTGATCTGGTCCCATTGCGAACTATCCACCGGCTGGCCATCGATCTGGAGGTAAAAGAGTATGGTTTTAGCCTTTTTGTGATACCTTCTTTCCGCGAATAAAAGGGGTATTCCTTCTGTGTGCAAAACTTCTGTCCGAAAATCCAAGTTCCTGAAAACACTATCGCACCAATGGGCATTATTTTTGGCCTGTTTCGGAAAATGGCCATCATTCGCTAGTCCTAGAAACTCTTTTAAACCAAAAACCGCGGCAGGTAATTTTTTACGTGCCAATCCGGATATTTGATCTTTGGTAAGCTGTTGGGACCATATTGTTGGACTTGTAAGTAAACACATCAGCAGCGGCAGCACTATATAAAAAGAAAAGTGCGTTCTTGGGTTTGTATTGTGTTTTAACCTACTTATAAGATTCATAGATTTTTGGGATTCCATTGATAGGGGGAATTAGTCTTGCTTTTGTAACATTTTAATCTCATCACGCAATTTGGCGGCATGCATAAAGTCCAACTCCTTGGCGGCCTTTTCCATGGCCTTTCTCTTGTCACGAATCAATTTTTCAATTTGTTCTTTGGTCAAGTAATCCAGATCCGGTTCGGCAGCCCTTAATTCTTCTTTTTCAAAATGGTAGGTAGAGACGGAATTCTTCGCCAAAGCGCTATCCAGACTTTTGTTCAAGGCCTTTGGGGTAATGTTGTTGGCCGTATTATAAGCAATTTGTTTTTCCCGGCGGTAATTGGTTTCATCTATGGTCCTCTGCATACTGGCAGTTATCTTATCGGCATACATAATGGCCTTGCCTTGTAAATGCCTTGCCGCTCTCCCAACGGTCTGGGTCAACGATCGGTTGCTACGTAGAAAACCTTCCTTATCGGCATCCAAAATGGCCACTAATGAAACTTCGGGTAAGTCGAGGCCCTCTCGCAGCAAATTAACCCCAATGAGCACATCGAAAATGCCCTTACGAAGGTCTTGCATGATCTCAACACGTTCCAAGGTATCCACATCGCTATGAATATACCTGCAGCGAACACTGATTCGCGATAAATATTTGGTCAATTCCTCTGCCATTCGTTTGGTGAGGGTCGTGACCAGGGTTCTTTCGTCCCTTTCAACCCTTAGTTGAATTTCCTCGATCAAGTCGTCGATTTGGTTTAAACTAGGTTTTACTTCTATAACAGGGTCTAACAATCCAGTGGGTCTTATTACCTGTTCCACATAAACACCTTGACAAAGCTGTAGTTCGTAATCGGCAGGGGTAGCGCTGACGTAGATCACCTGATTTTGAAGTGCTTCGAACTCCTCAAATTTTAAGGGTCTATTGTCCATGGCTGCTGGCAAACGAAAACCGTAATCTACCAAATTTTCTTTTCGTGACCTATCTCCACCGTACATGGCATGTACTTGCGGAATGGTGACATGGCTTTCATCGATGACCATGAGATAGTCTTGTGGAAAATAATCCAAGAGACAAAAGGGTCGGGTTCCGGGTTCACGGCCATCCAAATAACGTGAGTAGTTTTCAATGCCGGAGCAATACCCCAATTCCCGAATCATTTCCAGATCAAAATTGGTACGTTCTTCCAACCTTTTTGCTTCCAGTGGTTTTCCTATTTCCTTGAAGTATTCGATTTGATGTACCAAATCATCTTGAATCTGATGAATAGCGTTTTGAAGAATATCGGGCGAGGTAACGAACATATTTGCCGGATAGATATTCAAATTTTCATAGGCTTCTATAACGTTGTTGTTGAATGGATCAAAAGCCTCTATCTCTTCAATCTCATCGCCAAAGAAATGGATCCTGAAGGCGTGGTCTGCATAACTGGGAAAAATATCGACAACGTCGCCTTTGACCCTGAAATTCCCATTTCTAAAATCGGCCGAGGTCCTTGAATAAAGGCTTTGTACCAACAGGTGCAACAACTTGGTACGTGCGATAACTTGATCTTTTTGAATACTGATTACATTCTTTTGGAATTCAACCGGATTCCCAATCCCATATAAACAAGATACCGATGCCACAACAAGAACATCCCTTCTGCCTGAAAGCAGGGAAGATGTGGCACTCAATCTAAGTTTCTCAATGTCCTCGTTAATAGACAAATCCTTTTCAATATAAAGTCCTGAGGTGGGAATATAAGCCTCAGGTTGGTAGTAGTCATAATAGGAAACAAAATATTCTATAGCATTTTCAGGAAAAAACTGCTTGAATTCGGAATATAATTGGGCGGCCAATGTCTTGTTATGGGCAAGGACCAATGTGGGGCGTTGCACTTCCTCAATTACATTGGCAACGGTAAACGTTTTACCAGAACCCGTTACCCCCAAAAGCGTTTGATAGGGTTCCTGGGTATTGATCCCCTTGACCAACTGCCTTATTGCTTCTGGTTGATCGCCTGTTGGCTTAAATTCGGATACGACCTTAAATTTCATTTTTTAAAAATACAAAAGGACGGCGATTAAATCGAGTAAGGTTATCTTAAAATAATCCTATTGTTATCCCTATGGGCAATCAGCATCCACTATTCAAAGATCAAAGACATTCAACCACGATTAAGAAACCCAACGGACCTTAATAGGCTGAAAGAATTATTCCTATGGTTATGCTGTATTTATAGGGCAAGTCTAAAGATCTCTCCTTTTCAACAAGACGTATGAGAAATATACAAATAGGAACGTCCAGCCCAATACGATCAAAATCTCGTACCAGTGTACCCCATAGTCCATTTCAAATTTCTCACCGATTTGATCTGCAACAGATTGAACGGCACCTAAGCGGCTAAATGGTTCGTCGATCAATTTCCACATGGCATTGAGGGGGAAAAATCCCATGACCAGATCGGTGGTGTCCCCATCAAAAACCTTCCACCGTAACATACCGCGTACAAAGCCTTCGAAGACTTGCCATAAGATCAGAAAACCCAAGGCGAAAGCCGAACGTTTCACCAAAATGCCAAGAAAAAGGCAGAAGGAGAAAAACCCCATCAGTTTTACAAAAAACGCCAGTAGAAATTCCAAGTCTGAAAAGATGATACTCAACTCATTATAATCTGAATAAATTAGTCCTAAGACCATGGAGACCACAAAAACAAAGAGTGTAGATATAAGCGAAAACGATATCACGGTCAAAAATTTGGAAAGAACGAACTCTTTCTTTGAAAGCCCGTCGATCAGGTTCTGTTTTATGGTTTTATTACTGTATTCATTGGCCATCATGGAAACAATGACAATTGCCAAGAACAATTTAAAGAAAGCCGTAACGAACGTGTTAAAATGCCATATATAGGGAAAATTGAAAATACCCTGTTCTGCCAAATGAAATTTTATCGGACCAATATCGAACTTAATAGCAGCAACTAAGGCAATGGAAGTAAGCAGCACAAAATATGAAATAATCAATATTCTGCTCACCCTGTTATTCCAAAGTTTTATGAATTCTATATGTAATAATCGTAACATACCTATTTTAATTTATTTGGCTTCATTTTTAGTCAATGCCAAGAATTGCTCCTCGAGACTTTCCTTACGCTTCACTAAATGTGAAAGAACTATTCCCTTTTCCATCAGAGTTCTATTTAAAACTTCCGAGTTCATTTCTTCACTAAGGAAAGCGGTGATGAGTCCATTTCCATTGGTAGTTACCTTACTGAAACTTGGGTTGCTCTTTAAAAAAGCCAACAACGAATCGGTGTTTCCCGATTTTAATTCAAAAAAACCATGACTTGCCATCAAGCCGTCGACACGTCCCGAATATAATTTTTGTCCTTTTCTTAGAATAACTACATGGCTACAGACTTTTTCCACCTCGTCCAAAAGGTGGGAAGCCAATAAGATCGTGGTGCCCTGGGAGGCTACTTTTTTTATGATTTCCCTAATTTGATGAATGCCTTGGGGATCCAGGCCGTTGGTAGGTTCATCGAGAATCAATATTTCCGGGTCGTTCAATAAGGCAGATGCAATGGCCAACCGTTGTTTCATTCCTAAGGAATAGGTCCTGAATTTACTGTTTTTGCGATCTAGCAATCCAACCAATGCCAGTTTTTCCTCGATTTTATCATCAGACACCTCCTTGATTTTGCAGACCAATTTCAAGTTCTGAATGGCGGTCATATACGGATAAAAATTAGGACGCTCGATGATTGCACCAACTTTCTTCAATGCCTCATGGGTTGAGGTATTACCATTAAACCATGAAAATTCCCCACTTGAGCGGTTCACGACATTGAGGACAATACCCAAAGTAGTCGATTTTCCACTGCCGTTAGGTCCTAAAATACCATAAACATTACCCTTTTCGATAGAGAAGGAAAGGTCTTTGACAGCGGTGAGGTAACCGAATTTTTTAGTGAGGTTGTTTACCGTGAGTATCTTTTCCAAAATAGGCGATATTTTTAGGAGGTTTATACTAACTTGACGCATAAACCTTAAATTTGTTACAGGGGTAACCACTTAATAAAAAACAGAGGCATGTTGGAAGAGAAACTTATGTCAAAGAAAAAACCGGCCTATCCGGTTTGTGATGCGTTAGATGCTTATTTGGATCAGTATAGCAGAAAAATAGAACTTCCTATTTTTTATGAAGATTTATTGCGCTTTATTGGTTCTGTGGTGGTCTATGATTCCAATGAAGAGGATACCCTTTGGGTAAGGGTTTATTATAATGAATTTGACCGGAAAGAGATAGATACCAGTCTTAAACGGGTCTACTCTCTCTTGCATTCCGATGGGAGTGCCCATATAGATCAATATTTAAATGTAGATGCCGTTGATTATTGCACTTTCGGGAATTCCAAACCCTTTCGGATAAAGGTCAGGAATATCCTAAATGATAATTTTACGTATTTCTATGTAAAGAAAACCGACGCCTCCCGGATCTACGGATTGGAGTTAGAGCATATTCTTTCACCCTACAATCTGAATTTTTTGGTGTATAAGGATACGTTGATCGAAGAGCATATTGCAGGAATTCCAGGGGACTTTTTCATCAAGGAGATGTTGCCAAAGTGTTCTGAAACCGAGAAAGCCCAATTGGCAAAGGAGTTTGTTAAATTCAATGAACGCTGCATGATCCGTTTATTGGGCGATATGCGCTCTTACAACTATGTTATTGTAGCTACCCACGATTTTGACCATGTGGTTTATAAAATCAGGGCTATAGATTTTGACCAACAGTGTTTCGAAGGAAAATTGAAGGTATACCGTCCACAATTCTTCAAGGAGAATTTTTTAATGGTGGAGTTGGTGCGTAAGAAATTGATGAAAGATTCCATAGACCAATACAAATTAGAGGAAAGATCGATTATTGCAAAACGGATCTTAAGTTCTGGGGATCGCATAAAATTATTGGATAAAATCTGTAAAAAAGATAATATATCATTACCTGAAAATGTGAAACGACTAAAATCCGAAATATTTGAGCTGACCAAGGATGTACAATTCAAAAAATGCAAGACGATGGGAGAAATCTTAGACCTTGCCTTAGATTTTGTTAAGCGTAATTATCAAGGGGTAAGTATGAAACAGATCATCGAGCACAAGATCAAGATTTAGTTTTTAAGTCGGCAGTTGCAGTTGATAGATCCCCTGTTTTAAGCGTTGATCAATATGCGATACTCCCAACTATATAGATAAATATATGGGAATAGTTATTTTGTGCCCGAGACTCTCAATCTATCATCGGCAACCTAACTTTTTTGTTCTTTATTGAAATATACCAGATAATAGTACATCTGTTTTTCCTCGTCCCATCCTTTTTCAACGAATTTTTCAGCAGAATCCGAATTGATAAAGTTTAATTTAATTTGGATGTTGGTATCTAGGTTGATGACATTTTTTATCTTTTTCCGGGCATCGGAGACCGCTTTGTTGGCAATTTCAAAAGAAGAGACATCCTCAATGCTGTATTTGGGTCCTTTTTCAACCTTGTAGTGTTTAAATTCAGGGATTAACTCAGGATTTTCCATGACCTCGTTCAAGAAATTACTTTCTTCAAAAGCGTCATTTTTGGCAAAATGGTTTACCGCCTTGTTCATGAATAAAACCTCCTGTTGTTTGTCTTCCGCTGGTAAAACTACATCTTTCGCAAAATTTTGACAGAATTTCAGGTAATTCTTGGTGTAGAAATTCTCATCGGCCAAAGCATCTACACCTAGGAAATTCTCTAGCCAATATTTAGCATCATAGCGATTGCTATCAACAGAAAGTACTTTATACCCTTCTTCTTGGTTGCTATTGAAGATAAGACAGCCTTTGTCGAGTTTGTTGATGTTGATACCTTGTTGGATCACTAAGTCCAAATTGTTGCCTTTTTCCTCGAACTGAAGAAAATCATGTTTTACTTCACTCTTGAAAATACCGATGGCGTCTACTTTTTCATTGTTCAATAAAATGCCGGTTAAATAGGCGACATAAACCTCCCCACTTTTAATATGCGGATGGTTGGATTGTTCAAAAAGGTGGGTCGCTATTTTTTTTGATCGGTCATGAATACAATCGGGATCCTTGAATATATCGGTAGCTATTTTATGGATTTCATTGAATTCTACATCTACCTCATGGGTGAGTTTGAAATAATTCTCTTCTTTTTCCCTAAAGGGTTTAAGAAAATATTCTTTTAGCAGTCCAGTAGTTTCGTCATTAAGACCAAATGGTTCTGTCGATAGGAATATGCCTTCGTTTTTGTTCTTATTGCCAACACGGTGCAACGATATACTTTCGATATGGGTGGGGTACAGATTGATCATTAATTTTGTTCTTTTTTTTTCATTCCTGCAAAGGTGGGAATCATGGGTTAATTGTAAAAGTAAAAAAGCTAAAGAGTAAAAGAGTAAAAGTAAAAATTCAATGAATTCAACAGGTCGAAAAACATTGGGCTTTCTTCATCGTATTTTTTCTGCCCCCTGCCAATTAATTTTCAGTTCCAGTTTTCATCAAAATCCAAATCGTCGTAGTTTTCAAAAGTGTCATCAATATCCAAAGATGAATTTTCAGCTTCGAATTTACGTTCTGGGGGGAATTCTGGCAATTCCCCAAAACTAAAAAGTACATTAGGGTATGATCGTCCGGGTTCTTCCGATACAATATCGGCCAATTCGACAAAGAACGTCCACATATTCAAAAAATCATAAACATAAATAAGTTTAGGTGTTTTCTTGGAAAGCACATCCTCTAGGCTGGTCTCATTCATCATTCGAACATCAGAATCATTTTCGCCCATATCAAATAAGGCGATTTCCTCATCTTGTTTCCAATCATCATCACAGGTGTAAAATGAGGCCATTTCATTACCCAAAAAACCAAAGGACTGGGCTATGGTATTATGAAATTCCTCCATTGAATTATGCGCCTCAATTTCCACATCCCGAAAGATATCCTCATCGGCATCCAAGATGATCCGGATCTTATATATCATTAACTCTATTTTTGCGAGAAAGCAAAGTTACAAAGATTTATGACTTCTACCTGCATTGTAAGATTCCAACACCAAATAGAACTGTACACCAAAGAGTAGTGAAGCCAACACCAAATGCATAGTTTGGCTCATAAATGGGAAATCCCAGTAGAACATCGCCATGCCTGTTATGATTTCAATTAGGAGAATGAGTAGAACCCAATTTATTTTAGTGAGTCCCAAATTCAATTTATAAATCCTATATGCTAAATAAAGATTGAAAAGGACGACGATTATAGAAAATGACCGATGGATGTAAAAGGACATTGAGGGTTGGTGTAACCAAAGATTTTTAGCAATTTCGCCCACCTCGGTGATCTGTTCATCGACAAACTGTCTTACCTGTGTACCTAAAACAATTTGGACCAGAGTCAGGCCAAAAACAATGGACAGAAAAACAACGGTTTTAGCATTATATCTGTAGTTTTTTCTTTTTTTCTTGGAAATGAAAACCAAGTAAAGCAGTAAGGCGACGATCAATAATGCCATAACCATGTGCAAGGTAATCCTAAAGGGATCCAATACGGAATAGACTACAGTAGCACCGAGCCAGGCTTGAAAGCCCATGCCGAATACTACCAACCAGGACAATAGTGTGATACTTTTCTTTTTTTTCCAATACCCAATAGAAACAATAGCTAGCACCAATGTGCCGAGACCAGCCAAGGCACCAAAGAGTCGGTTTATGAACTCGATCCAGGTATGCCAAGGGTTAAATTCGGCATAATCGTGTTTTGTATAGGGTGCCCAATGTTCGAGTTCAAGTTGATTCCCACTTACAAAATCATCTTTGGCCACTTGAAGTGATTCATTCAGGATGATGACCTGTCCTTTTTGATATACGTGATCAGGTTTCCATTGTAGCTCGGATTCGTCGGTAGGGGGAATAAGGTGGCCAAAACACTTGGGCCAATCGGGGCACCCCATGCCACTTCCGGTCATTCGTACAACAGCTCCTGCAATAATCACCAAGTAAACCAAAACCAAGGAAGTTTTGGCAATCGTATGGAAATTTTTGAACATCTATGGTAGTCTTATTATGCGTGCAAAATTACTACTCTTTTCCAATATTCAAATGGATGTAGAAGAATAAAACCATAAAAAAAGGAGCTAATAAAGCCCTTATTTAAGGTTTGTGTATTTCATTTAATGTGTATAAATCCCGATTTTCTATTGCTCTGGTGGTTTGTTTTAAAACAAGGCATGCCATTGCTACAATCATTGGGCAGTTTATTTTCACCCTTTCTTTCATAGGTAATACTATTTTGAAGTATAAGTGAAAGTCCCAAGAAATGTTGTTTATCGATAACATTGTTAATTTATTTGCCTAAACAACAAATTAAACGCTGCATACCTATTATTGAGATACTAGGCCCAATTCAGCACCTTTTTTTAACATGTACGATTTGGCTGCACCATATTCATTGGGGATTTCACCTTCCAGAATGGCTTCTTTGATGGCTGCCTTTATGATTCCAATTTCCTTTGATGGCTGAAGATTGAAAGTCTTCATAATTTCCTCACCGGAAATCGGGGGTTGAAAATTTCGGATATGGTCACGTTCCTCGACTTCAATGATTTTTTGACGTACCAATTTAAAGTTGTTTTTGTACTGCTTTTGTTTTTTGGGATTCTTCGTAGTAATATCAGCCTCACACAAGGTCATGAGGTCATCAACTTGGTCACCGGCATCGAAAACCAACCTTCTAACCGCCGAATCTGTAACAAAATCTTCCGAAAGTACAATAGGTCTGGAACTCATCAATACCATTTTCTGGACAAATTTCATTTTGTCGTTCAAAGGCATTCGTAATCTTCTAAAGAGTTTATAAACCATTTTTGAACCGACAAATTCATGGCCATGAAAGGTCCATCCGATTTTTTTATGGAATCTTTTTGTTGGTGCCTTGCCAATATCATGTAATAAGGCAGCCCAGCGCAACCATAGATCATCCGTTGTTTTAGCAATATTATCGACGACTTCAAGTGTGTGCCAAAAGTTGTCCTTATGGCGTTGGCCTTCTATTTCTTCAATGCCTTCCAAGGCGGTAAGTTCAGGAAGTATATATTGCAGGAGTCCTGTTTTATGCAGTAGGGAAAAACCTATGGATGGTTCTTTGCTTGCCAATATCTTGTGGAGCTCTTCCACAATACGTTCTTTGGAAACGATATTAATTCGTTCCTTATTTTCAGTGATGGCCAGTAGTGATTTCAACTCAATAGTGAATTCCAATTGAGAGGCGAAACGAATGGCACGCATCATACGTAAAGGGTCATCAGAATAAGTGATATCGGGCGCTAAGGGCGTTTTGATAATCTTATTTTTCAAATCCGAAATCCCATTAAAAGGGTCCAACAAATCCCCAAAATTTGATTTGTTCAATGATAATGCCAAGGCATTTATTGTGAAATCCCGGCGCTCTTGGTCTTCTTGTAAGGTACCATCCTCAACAAAGGGCTTACGACTATTGCGATCATAGCTTTCCTTACGGGCTCCTACAAACTCCAACTCTATATCCCCATGTTTTATCATGGCTGTACCAAAGTTTTTGAAAATTGATATTTTAGGATCTCCGGGAAACTTAGAGGCTACTACCTTGGCCAATTCAATACCGCTACCTACTGCAACTATATCGATATCCTTTGGGATGCCTCTTTTCAATAAATAGTCGCGTACAAAACCTCCGATTACATAGCTTTCGACCCCAAGCTGCTCAGCTGCTTCGGAAAGGACTTTGAAAATCGGATCTTGGAGTGCTTGCTTGTGGTTTTGCTGTGGCATTTTATGAAGGCATCTCGACTCCGCTCGATAGGATAGCGAATACTGTTTATAACTTACTCCCGGATAATTTTTACTGTACCATCATTTCCTAATTTAATTATTGATGAGGGTGGTCCGTTCTGTTTATCGTGGTGCAAATTTACGATATAGTCCACACCTTTTAAAATAGGATCTTCTATTTTCCCAAAATGAGTGGGTGTCGGCTTACCCGCTAAATTTGCAGAAGTTGAGATAATGGGCTTTTTATATTTGTTTATCAAATAGCTACAAAACTTATCAGAGGCGACCCTTATCGCCATGGTATTATCATGGGCAATGGCATTTTTGGCCAACCCGATGGGGTTATCGTAAATGATGGTCGTCGGTTTGGTTGCCAGATCTAAAATATCATAGGCAAGCTCAGGTACCTGTGCTACGTGTCTTTCCAACATGGCATCATTAGCCACCAGGCAGATCAGTGCTTTTGAATCTTCACGCTGTTTTAATTCATACACTTTTTTGACGGCGGCTTCGTTCGTGGCATCGCAGCCAATGCCCCAAACCGTATCGGTAGGGTAGAGGATCAACCCACCTTTAGCCATTACTTCAATGCATTTATTTATTTCAGCTGAGAAATCTTTCATATTTTCGAATGCTTGTCCAAACTTCTTAGACGCTTCAACTCCTTGTATCTGGAATAAACCCCTAGGGCATTCAAATAACAAATGATAATCCCTTTTTGCCCATCCAAGAACCCCAAACGTAAAATATAATGGTTTAAAAACTTATAGAGGGGTCTGAAAATAAAATGATAAAAATGGGCCTTCTTATCTTTTTTGTATTCCTCCAAGGCCTTCATTTGACCATATTTAACCATCTTACCTTTATAGTCGTCGTAATTACTATAAGAGTAATGAATCAATTTGTTCTCTAAAACACTTGATTTACCATCTATCAATAATGTTTCATGAACGATGCGCTCTTTATCGAATTTAACCTTACTCTTTCTGAAGAGGCGGTAATTCTTGTCGCTTTGCCATCCGCTGAACCGTAACACCTTATCCTTGAACATAAAGGTTCTCAGAAATAGATATGCCACTGGCTCTATGTTGTCGGAATTCACCGTTTTCAAGATTTCATTTTTTAAGGAATCGGTCAATCGCTCATCGGCATCCATAAACAATATCCAGTCGTTCGTCGCTTGTGCCATGGCAAAGGATTTCTGGTCGGTGTAATTTACAAATGGACGTTGAATAAGTTTAACATGAGGGTGTTCCTTGATTTTTTTAATGGTACCATCCGTACTATTGGAGTCAACCACCACTATTTCATCTGCAAAGCTGATATTCTCCAATACCGCTTCAATATTATTCAATTCGTTGAAAGTAATCAGTAATGCGGTGATCTTTTGCTTTTTGTTGCCGTCCCAAAGGTCAGTAATGGGTTTACCGAACATGTTGTTTATTTTCAACTTTCGGGCCAAGGACAAATCCCTGCTTTCCGGTACTCCATTTTTTTGAATGTATGCTTCCACGGCCTTTACCATACGAAGAGCGGAATTACCGTCCTTATACGGATGGAACTCCTGGTTGATTATATCCCGCTGTGATTTAAAAGGATCATTTTCTAGATTATCGAGTACTTTATCCGTGAGGTTGGTATAGGATCTTGAATCGTCCCACTGAATGTTATCGGCGATGTTCTTATAAGAGATTGCAGGTTTGTCCAAAAGGAGAAACTCATAAATCACAGATGAGGTATCGCTGATCAGGACATCTGCCTGGAGTAAAAACTTGATAATGTTCTTTTCTTCTTGGAAGATGACATTTGGAACTCTTTTATCCAGGTCTTTATAGGCGTCGATCCATTCCTGATCCATAAGATCATGGAATTTTATAAAGACCACGAAACCCGTTTTAAGGGCAAGTTCTTCAATTTCCTTGAGCAAATAGGGTGCTGATGTAAGGCTCGGGGAAAATGTAGGCGCGAAGAGCACGATTTTGTCCGTGCCATAGTGCTGCAGTATTTTTTCCTTGTCCGCTTCGTATGCGTTACGGTTTTTTCCATATACGTCCAATTTAGGCCAGCCCGTCTCGATGACATCGAAATTCTTGTATTTCGCTCTCAGAGTATCGAACTTTCTCGTGAAATAAGGTCCTTGGGTCAAATAAAGGTCAAAGTAGTTTCGAATATGGAAATGCCCTTTTTTTTCCCCGGCCAAGCCATGAAAAATTTGGACTTTGAGGCCTCTAAGGTAATAGGGCACCTCATTGCCCGGAACGAAAATAGCGTCACTGCTAAACAATTGTAAATCCAGGATACTGGTAGTGAATTTTTCCGTTTTGAACGGAAAATCAAAAAATAGTTTTTTGGGAATATACCAGAGATAATCATGGGAAGCCGCTTTCAAAACGTCCTGAATAGGCGCCATGATCCCAAACGCATAGGCATTTTGACAAAAAAGAATGACTTTCATTAACGGAAGAGGTTATTTGCATTCTCCAAATCCTCTTTGAAATCTACCTCCATACAATCAAAGGCGGAAATGTCCACAGCACTGATCTGTAAATTGTCTTTTGCAATCGCCAACTCCAAACCACGTTCAAAATAATCATTATCATCACATTCCTCCAATCTTGTAATGAAGTTTTTAATGTCTTTTTTAGCGATAAAATTTATTCCGACGGCCTCACCTAAACCGTTTATCACCGATTTGGAAAGTTGGTCGATATAATTGTTTTTCAACGTATATTTCACTTCTTCTTCGTCGACCTTACTCGTGTTTACCGCTACAAATGATTGTTGATTTTTGATATAAGGATTTAATTCTTGCAATAATCCAACATCAAAAACAACATCCCCATTTAACCAAAGCACCGATTTGTCCTTATTCTTTTTAAGGGCCTGTAAAAGACTTTTTGAAGTATTGGTTCGATCAAAGAATGGATTGTAGATGTACGTGACCTCAGGAAAACGTTCCATAATCAAATCTTTTTTAAAACCTACAACAATGCTTATGTCATCAATATTAAAATGTTGGGACAAATTATCTATTTGCATACCCATGATACTCTTGCCATTGTTCAAAGGGGTCAAAGGTTTGGGAAAGGGGTTGCCCAATCGGGAACCTATACCTGCTGCAAGGATAACAATTTTCATAAGTTGGTGTTGTAATAGGCCATTTTTATTTGAACCGCCTTCGTATATGCAAAGTTACTTGTTTTATTTATAAATGACATAGTACTGGCGTAGGACAAAAGATCCTTAATATTCAATTCCCGCATTTGAATTTTGATTTTGTAGTTTTGCAGTCAATTTATTTTAAAGTATATGGTTGATTTAGATTTGAATAAACTACAGACCGAGTTTAAGAACTGGAGAGTTTCAGAACATTCGGCCAAAGGGATAGTTTTAGTTTCGACAACCATGGACAATGAGAACGAAATCCCAAAAATCATAGATTATCTATACACCCATGTTCCTGGAAAAAAATGGACGATTGACATAGATGGATTTAAAATCATAGCAAAGCCGAACCATCGCGCAAAGTACAATAGAATGTATACTTCAGGTTGTTTCGATATTTTCCATTATGGTCATCTGAACATCCTTATAAAATCTAAGGAACTTTGTGACTATCTTATTGTTGGGGTTTCCACGGATGAGCTTATCGAAAAGGAGAAAGGCACAAGACCTGTTATTCCTTTTCACGAAAGAATAAAAGTGGTACAGTCCATAGGGTTCGTTGATGAGGTTATAGCCCAGGAGGATAAGGACAAACAAAAAATAGTCGATACCTATAAAATCGATGCTATTTCGGTGGGTGATGATTGGCGTGGCAGATACCCTAAAGTGAGCTGTGCCATGGAATATTTTCCGTATACTGAGAATGTAAGCAGTACTATCTTGAAAGACGCATTAAAACTAAATTCAAAGAAAACTTAGGTCAAGGCTCGGTCATCCTTGGCCGTATCCCAGTCTTTGACAGGTGTTTGCCAGTCACCATAACGATAAGTAAGATATTCATCGGTCAATTTAGGAATGGCATAGGGTTTTCCTTTAAAATCCAAAGTCTTGAAACTATTATAATATTCAGAGGGAACATTCTTTACTTTATTCGCAATTTCCCAATATGTCTTTTTGTTCTTGGTGTATTTTATAAAAACATCAAGGCAAACGTTACCTTTTATTAAACCAAAAAAACGCTTGGTACGTATTTTGATCATTCTCAGCTCCCCTTTCTTAAAGCCGTCCGAATCTTTGTCAAAGGTTCTTGTACGTACCCTAAAGCCCTTTTTTTTAAGTGTTACCAAAAGATTATCCAATTTACCTCTTTCATTTTCATGGATCGAGATATCCAAATCATTGTCCCAAGGCAATAATCTTCCTTCACGACGCAATCCCAAAAGCGTGCCGCCCTCTAACCAGTATGTAACATTACATGATTCGAATAGTGTTATAACATCGGATAGTAGTTTTTCCGCCTCAATTAAATTTTCACCTTCAAGTGTTATATCGTAAGCCATTTATAAAATAAATAAGGTTGAACGTAGTATTTGGAAATACAACACTGCAAACCTACCAATTTATAGCTTATAAAAAATATGGATTAAAATCGCTTCAAGGTATAGCGGTATAAATGGACTAAGAAATGGGGTCTTAGGGCATGGTTTTGAAAACAGCGGACCACTGTTCTTCCCGCTCCAGCCGTTGGAGTTCGCGATAGCGTTCCACATCGCACAGGGCGTCAAGATGACAGATGACCATACCTTTTCTACCATCAAGGAAACCAAGTCTAATGATATAGCCGCAAAAGAATTTCCACATGGGTTTTATGAGAAGCAGGGCATAACTGAACCTTTTGTTATTGTTGAAGGCCTCTTTGGCTTTTAACCTACCGTATAACACCATCTTGTTCTTGTACATACTATAATCCTTGTAACAAAAATGGGTAAGCTTGTTCTTGAACTTTCCGGTCGTACCGTTTATATCCAAAGTTTCGTGTACAATACGCTTATCAGAAAAGCTCACTTTACTTTTTCGAAATAACCTGTAATTTTTGTCGGTTTGCCACCCACTAAAACGAAGGCGCTCTTTTTGGAACATGAATTTTCTGTAGAACCAATAAGCTACATGTTTTGGATTATTATTTATCGTGTCTATTATTTCTTTCCGAAGATTTTCTGGGACTACCTCATCGGCATCCAAAAACAATACCCAATCATGTGTGGCTTGTTTTAAGGTAAATGATTTTTGGGCCGTAAAGTTTTTGAACGGATTTTGAATGACCTTTACCTTAGGATGGTTTACAAGATATTCATAGGTACCATCCGTGCTGTAAGAATCAACCACAATAATCTCATCTGCAAAGGAAACGGACTCGATACATTTTTCGATATATCCTTTTTCATTGAAGGTAATAATTAGGGCGGTTATTTTTTCTTTGGCTTGTGGCATAGGTTATAATTCATTGGATGGTTAGACCAATTGGTGTTTTTATGTAACAGAAAAAAAACGAAAAAAGTATGTATTGTACTTAAAATTCCTACAAATTTCGAATCGAATATAAGATTACTTCTAAAATAACAGAGGATAATCAATCATATATCCATTATCCATTCCCCAATTTAAATTATAAACAAGTTGAAATGCAAAAACCCTACTCAAAAGCAGGGTTTAATAATCTATTGACTATTTGAATATTTTTAAACGGCTACATCATATTCACGCAACGCATCGTTCAATGATGTCTTTTTGTTGGTACTTTCCTTTCTTTTACCAATAATCAATGCGCAAGGTACCTGAAAATCCCCTGCGGCGAATTTTTTGGTATAACTCCCTGGGATAACTACAGATCGGGCAGGAACAAAACCTTTTGTTTCTACAGGTTCATCACCGGTTACATCTATGATCTTGGTACTCATGGTCAATACAACATTTGCACCTAAAACCGCTTCCTTTTCGACCCGAACTCCTTCGACAACAATACATCGGGAACCAATAAAGGCTCCGTCCTCAATAATGACCGGTGCTGCCTGTAGTGGTTCAAGTACGCCTCCTATACCAACACCACCACTCAAATGGACATTCTTGCCGATTTGGGCACAACTGCCAACAGTGGCCCAGGTATCGACCATGGTACCTTCGTCTACATAGGCCCCTATATTCACATAGCTTGGCATAAGGATAGTCCCTGGGGAGATATAGGACCCATGTCGTGCCACGGCATGGGGAACCACACGTATCCCTTTCTCTTTATATCCCCTTTTTAAAGGAATTTTATCGTGATACTCAAAGATGCCTACTTCAATGGATTCCATTTTTTGAATGGGAAAATAAAGTACAACCCCTTTTTTTACCCATTCATTGATTTGCCATCCCTTTTCAGTAGGTTCGGCACAACGAAGTTTTCCGGCATCCAGTAAATCAATTACTTCACGGATGGCATTTTGCGTTTTTTGCTCTTTCAATAGTTCCCTATTGTCCCATGCCTTTTCTATAATCTGTCTAAGTTCAGTCATTTTTCTTCTTAAGATTTTGACAAATATAAGGGCTGAAACCTGAATTGATCCCGTGTTTTTATACTTATAACAATTTATGCTTTATTTTTGCCAAAAAATTGGAATTGGGTAGAATTGTCGCATTGGATTATGGAAAAGTACGAACTGGGATTGCGGTTACAGACGAATTGCAGCTCATTGCTTCCGGGTTGACAACGGTAAAGACCGTTGACCTTATTTCATTTTTAAGGAAGTACGTATCAGAGGAAAATGTTGAACGGTTTGTTATTGGGGAACCCAAGCAAATGGATTATACACCTTCTCAGGCTGAGGAATTGATTATTCCATTCATGAAACATTTGGCTAGGACCTTCCCTGAAGTTCCCATTGAAAGACAGGATGAGCGGTTCACCTCTAAAATGGCATTTCAATCCATGATCGATGGGGGAATCAAGAAAAAGCAGCGTAAAAATAAGGCGTTGTTGGATGAAATAAGTGCAACCCTGATTTTACAGGCTTATTTAAATAGAAGATAGATGGTATTACCTATAGTTGCTTATGGCGACCCAGTGTTACGTAAAGTTGGAAAAGAGATCGAAAAGGATTTTCCCAAGCTTGATGAATTGATCGAAAATATGTGGGAAAGCATGTATAATGCTAGTGGGGTTGGTTTGGCAGCACCCCAAATTGGATTGCCACTGCGGCTTTTTATAGTCGATGCCACTCCATTTGCCGAAGATGACGAACTTACTGAAGCGGAACAAAATACCCTGAAGGAATTCAAGCAAGTATTTATAAATGCTAAAATAGTAGAGGAGACCGGTAAGGATTGGGCTTTTAATGAAGGTTGCCTAAGCATTCCGGATATTCGTGAGGATGTTTTCAGAAAAGATACGGTAACCATCACTTTTATGGACGAGTGCTTTAAAGAACATACCGAAACCTATGATGGTATCTTAGCCCGAATCATTCAGCACGAATATGATCATATTGAAGGCATTTTGTTTACCGATAAGCTATCATCATTAAAAAGGCGATTATTAAAAGGTAGACTGTCGAATATTTCGAAAGGTAAGATAAGTGTGGACTATCGCATGCGATTTCCAAACATGAAAAAAGCCCGATAATTTAACGCTGTTATTAGGGGAAATATAGCATCTTTGCAACTGAAAAATTTTAAGGAATGAGTTTAGAGAAAATATTGTCGATTGGAGGTAAACCTGGTCTTTATAGATTATTGACACAAACCCGTTCAGGTTTTGTGGCGGAATCACTACTAGATAAAAAACGCACCACTGTTAGCGCACAGAGCAATGTAAGTGTTTTATCCGAAATCGCGATTTACACCTTAGAAGAGGAAATGCCTTTAGGGGAAGTATTCCAAAAGATTCAGGTCAAGGAGAAAGGTGGTAAGACCTCCGTAGGCCATAAAGAGGACAAACTAAAATTGGAGGAATATTTTTTTGAGGTTTTGCCGAATTATGATGAAGACCGTGTATATGCCAGTGATATCAAGAAAGTCATTCAATGGTACAATATTCTTCAAGATAACGGTATTACTGAATTTGTCAAGGATTCCGAGGATGCATTGGAAGAGGAATAATCCTATTTTAATAAATGGCAATTAGGATTTCAACGACTTCCGAATCCTGATTATATACCTCAAAATCAGCTGTATACTTTCTATTGAGTTTTTTGTCATTTTTCTATATATATCGCCATTGTTTCACCATAGCATGTGGCATTTCACCTTCAGCGATGAATCTTTAATAGGTACCCCCTCCAAAAGCACACCCTACCATACCGATAGGAATTTCGTTAAGTTCATTTACCCGTACTCCGATTATGGCTGTATACCTGCCGGTATAGTCCGATTCATAATCCGTATAAATGGCATAAATGGTTTCATCGATTTTATTTGGAATTTTGGACGCAATAGCCTCTGAATAAAACCGACCCCACAAATCACCTAGATCTTTTACGGATTTACCTTAGTTCGTGTTTTGGACCGCTATTCCAATGATTTTAAACGGTTCAATTTTTTGTCCACTGGTCATGAATTATCCCTAATTTCCATTACTTTTTTATGCCCAACCCAGAAATTAAAAAAGCATTTTTATTGCGAAGTGGTCCTTATGAATTCGGATACATCGTTCTTGAATTTTACCAAGGATGGTTCATGGGTGTACATCATGTGTCCTGCTTCGTAATATTTCATAATGATATTATTCTTGATATCCTTCGTTAGTCCAAGGTGGTTTATACTATGTTCAACGCCGTAGAAAACCGTGGCGAGATCATAAATGCCATTTAACACCAAGACTTTCATATTGGGATCTCTTGAAAGTGCTTCGGCCATGTCTATCCCCGTATTAATCGCCGCTTGTGTACCCCATCGATTATTGCCTTCATGTGACCAATCCCATTTAAAGCCTTCACGGCGACCCGCTGTAATAGTATACGTAAGCTTTTTATTTACTCTAAGTGTCCTGTGGAGATAATCCAGAAAACCTGTAATATAGGCCGGTGAAATTGCTGAACTTTGTGGGTCATGACTACCTTCTTGAGCCAATAAATCTTGGTTTATTCCGGTGAACCTAGAATCCAAACGACCGACGATTTCACCCTTATCCCTTAAAAATTCGGCAAAAAACTCACTTGCGGTAACTCTTAGATCAGCCTTTACCCAGTAAGCTGGTGAAGTTCCGGTATACGCTCCCAGTTTGTTAGCTACTTCTTGTTTTTCACTATCACCCAATCGATCTCCTTTGAACAAGGCTGGGGTATATTCATTCTCGGTGAAACTGCGAATTTCATCCAAATATGCATAGACATCCTCAGGCTTGTCCTCAACCATATCATGATACCAGGCAGTTGCGGCATAGGTAGGGAAATGTACGATATAAGGTAGGTCATCATTTGGAGGGAACAACAACGTTCTCAGATCGAAAACCGCCGAGACCATAATTACACCGTTCATGGCTATACCCTGGTTCAATAGCTTATTCATAACACCTGCATTCCTAAAAGTGCCATAACTTTCCCCTAACAGATATTTAGGACTGTTCATGCGGTCATGAGCAATTAGAAATTGGGTAATGAACAAGGATAGACTTCTTATATCTTGGTCGACTCCCCAAAAATCATTGAATTTAGCTTTGCCGACGGGAATACTAAGTCCGGTACCTACAGGATCTATCATAACCAAATCGGCAACATCCAAAATAGAATAGTTATTGTTCATTATTCTATAGGGTGCCGCAGGGGTTGCCACAGGATCATTGACAACGATTCGTTTTGGTCCAAGGACGCCCATATGCAACCAAAAAGAGGAAGAACCAGGACCGCCATTATAAGCAAAAACAATAGGCCTGTTACGAGATCCCGCTGAGCGTTTATCCTCTCCCTTGGTGTAATAGGTATGTCCCATTAAAGCAATAGGGTCATTGTTTTCATCGCGAACTTCGAAAGTACCTGCTTCCGCGGTCAAATAGATCGTTCTACCATTAATGTTGACACTTTGCATTGTTTTTGAAATCTCCGCTTTAGGAATGGTGTCATTTGCATTTTGGGCAAAAGTTGTGCATCCTATTAATGTGAAGACCAGAAATACGATTTTTTTCATCTTAGAGTGGTTATTTTGATTCAATGACTGACTGGTGTTCTTTAGTCTTTTTTAATCTCCTTATAGGAATATTTGCTCTTTTTCCAATCGATCAATGGCGATGGGTAGTATTTGACATTCATCCGATCTAAAAAAGGTGCCTGATTGGCCAACCGTACCTTGTAGTTTTCCCAATCCCGATTTTCCTTGATGGTCCAGCTCAGTTCGGAATAACCTATAACACGTGGAAAAGCCAGATGTTCCAATTCATCGATATTGCTAATGGTTTCTGACCATAAAGGTGCCTCTATACCTAGAATATTTTCCATAGGAATGCCTTCGTATTCTTCTGGTGTCCAGACATATGCCGAATCAACTGGGATATAGGCTGCCCAAGTCAGACCTAGTTTTGTAAGGGTGTCATATTTCATGTCTAAATAGGTTCTTTTAGCAGGAGAAAGTATGACCTTCATGCCTCTCGCTACAGCTTTTTGGGCATTGTCTCCGCTTGACCAATATTGTGAGATTGAGCTAGAGTCTACTTTGGCTGTGGCAATTTCATCCCACCCGATCATCTTCTTACCATGTTTCTGTACAATTTTCTCTACTTTTTCAACGAAATAGATATAATCGTTCTTTTTAGTAACATGGCTTTCATCACCCCCAATATGGAAATAAGGGCCTGGTGTAATTTCCGAAATTTCCCGTACTACATCGTCAATAAAGGCATAGACCGTATCTTTCCGTGTATCAAAAGTGCTGAACCCTACTTGGGTACCTTCGTATAGTTTTGGCGTCTTGCCATTTCCATTTAGAAAAGGATAGGATACCGATGCGGCATTGGTGTGTCCGGGCATATCTACTTCGGGTATCACCGTCATATAGTGTTTAGCGGCATAAGCTATTATTTCTTTGTAATCTTCTTGCGTATAGAATCCCCCGGCTTCACCACCGACCTCGGTACTACCGCCCACTTCGGTTAACTTGGGCCAGGACTTTATTTCGATCCTCCAACCTTGGTCATCGGTCAAATGTAAATGCAACACATTGATTTTATAGTACGCTAAGAGGTCGATGTATTTCTTTACATCCTCTACGCTGAAGAAATGGCGCGCCACATCGAGCATAGCGCCACGAAATCCAAAATTCGGATTATCAATGATCTTACCGGATGCGATGGGCCATATGCGTTGCTCGGCCAAGGTATCATTACTTTCCTCAGGTATTAGTTGACGTAACGTCTGTATACCACGGAAAGCACCCTCGGCAGTATTGGAGTTCAGAATAACAGAATCCTGGGTAATATAGAGCTGATAGGCCTCGGGCGAATCCAGTTCCAGACTGTCCGATTTATTGATATAGATTATGCGTTCTACCAGTTCAGTGCTATTTTCATTTACCGGAATAACCAGATCCAGTTTAGCTTTGATCTTGTCTGCCAAAAATTGTCCTACCTCAGAATACCCTTCCGAATTAAGGGTGGTGTAAATGGCGGTATATCTATCAAGTCCGAATGCTTTATTCGTGGGGATAACCTTCAAGGGTTTGGGAATCAGATTTTCCTTGGCCAAATCCGTTGGCGGGAAATCAATGCGTTTCTTCTTTACTTCTTGGCAGGCCACTATCAGTGCCCCAATAAAAAGTAAGGTAGTAGCTCTGGTTACAATAGATTTAATCATAATGTCAGTATAATTGTGGTTTATTTAATGATCGACAAAAGGTTTTAAAACGGTATGCCAAATTTCGTAACCTTTGATGTTTATATGCAATCCGTCTTCAAGATATAAATCTGGATTAAGTTTTCGCCCAAGGAGCATAGGGTTCCATATATTCGCAAAATATAAGCGGTCATCCTGTTGGGACAATCTATGAAATTTGCGATTCAGGCGCTTGTATTTTCTTTTTAACGGCCACCGGGCTATACTAGGTTTTACAGAAATCAGGATGATTTGTGTATCCTTGTTTTTGGCATGTATCCTATGGTTGATTTCCATAATCGTGTTAATGATTTCTTTAGGTTTTTTTCCTTCTGCAAGGTCATTGTCCCCTTCATAGATAAATACCTTGCTAGGGTTATATTTTAGGATCAGTTCATCGCAATATGCCAAGAGATCCGAAGCGTGGGACCCGCCAAATCCAGAATTTATGATTTCATGGTCAGGGAAATTTTCTTCCAACCCTTCCCATGTTCTAATACTTGAGCTCCCAACGAAAACTATGGTTTCATTTACAGCTTCCCTTAGGGTATCGTACTTCTTTTGAATCTCGGCCACTTCATTTGCGAAACGTTCAGGGCTTTGGGAATTTCCTTTAAGTACAACAAAAATGAATGGGAGTAGGACCAAAAACCTCATTCTTAAAATTTGAAGCTGAAAGATACTTCTATTCTTTTAAAAGTTCAATACATCTTTACTTACAAATCAACATTATTTTAAAAAATCAAAACCCAATACCCATGAATACGAATGCAGCGATACTACCTCCCAACAAGGGTCCTAAGATTGGAATCCAGGCATATTCCCAATCACTTTTTCCCTTATTTTTTAGAGGAAGCAACATGTGCATTATCCTTGGCCCCAAATCACGGGCAGGGTTTATAGCATAGCCCGTTGGTCCCCCAAGCGAAAAGCCAATTCCCATCACCAAGAGGGCAACCGGAAGGGCATCCAAGGATCCCAAGGATATAGGTTCATTGGCAAAGTTTCCACCTGCAATGAAGAACACCCCAAAAACAAGGGTAAACGTACCTATTACTTCGGTTACAAAATTCCATAAAGGGTTACGCACGGCAGGTGAAGTGGAGAAGGTAGCCAAAATGGCGGAAGGGTCGGTCGTGTTATCGTACTGTTTTTTATAGGTCAACCAAACCAAGAGGTTACCCATCATGGCACCGAGTACTTGGGAAATGAAATATCCAGGTACCAATGTCCAACTAAATTTTCCGGCAAGTGCGAAGCCAATTGTGACTGCCGGGTTCAGATGTGCCCCTGAAACATCCGCACTGATAAAGACACCACAAAAAACCGCAATGCCCCAGGCCAAGGAAATCCCAGTCCATCCGGCGTTAGATCCTTTGGTGTTTTTCAGGACAACATTGGCAACCACGCCGTTTCCTAGTAAAATCAACATAGCGGTTCCTATAAATTCAAATATGTAAGGGTTCATCTAGTTTATGGTTTAGTTGGTGAAATCCAGTGGTTTTCTTACAGGCAGATCAATTAATCAATCGGTAATGGATTGATAGACAAATTGTCTCATTTGTTGACTATAATAGTTGCTATAAGGTTGTAATTGAAGCATAAGTATTGAAATCAGTTGTTCCTTGGGGTCAATGAAGAAATAGGTACAATAGGCCCCACCCCAGTAATATTGCCCCTCAGAACCTATAATTTTGGAATCAGCCACATCTGTGGTCACCCCAAAGCCAAAACCAAATCCTTGTCCAGGACCTTGTCGTAGGTTTCCTATTTGGTTCATCGTCATTAATTCTACTGTTTTTGGACTCAATAAATTGCGACCCTTGAACTTTCCTTTATGAATCATCATTTGGCAAAATTTCATGTAATCAGTGGCTGTGGAGAACAAACCATGTGTGCCCCCGAAAATGGTATTACCCATAATGGGCAGTTGTCGTTCGGAGGTTATCAAATTTCCTTCCCTGTCGAAATTATGGACGGGTACCCATCGCATCTGCTTTTCTATCGGGATATTGTACCCGGTATCCTTCATCTCCAAAGGGTCGAATATCCGTTCTTGAAGAAAGTCGGCCACTGTTTTTCCTGAGAATTTCTCAATAAGCATGGCCAATACATCAGGTGAGGCGCTATAATACCATTGTTCGCCTGGCTGACCGATCAGGGGTAGTCTCGCAAGGGCATTTACCCTGCTTTCCAAATTAGCATGGGTTTCTTGATAGAGGGCTTTCGAAATATCATTGTCCAAAGCGGTTCCCCCAAGTCCGTGTGAGAATCCGGCCGTATGGGATAATAGATGGGCTATGGTAATTTCCTTATTTGTATCCATAGTGGCCCCCTCTTTTCCTGCCTCTACGTCTAAGGCCACCTTCATATTCTTGAATTGGGGCAAATAGGTTGAAACGGGATCGGTCAAGAAAAAATGGCCTTCCTCATAGAGCATCATAAAGGCGGCGGTAATAATTGGCTTGGTCATTGACATCAGATGGAAAATGCCATCGTGTTGCATGGTTTTTCTTGATGAGAGATCGCTATAACCATAGGTCGCCTGATGTACAATCTTGTTATTACGGGAAATCAGCGTCACGGCCCCGGAAATACGTCCTTCATCTACCTCATTTTGTAAAAAGACATCATAGCGTGCAAGTCTTTCCTTAGACATCCCTTCGTTATCAAAAAATTCATGGGTCGATTGTGAATGGGCGGTATTGCCATATAGGATGAAAAACAAAAGGATAAACTGTAGCATCATTATCTTGGTGTGTCTCATTTTAGTTGCATTTTTTAGAATAAAACTAGTAAGTTTTTTCAGAAGGTTTCACGGTTATGAACAATCGTTAATAAATCTCTTAAATATAGTGTTTTTCAGGAATACCGAATGTACGTGCAAAAATAATATGGTTTATTTCCCTTGATCTTTTTATCTTTTTATTCAAGAAATCTATAACTTACTGCTGTTATCAAAACAAATCTAATTTTAACCTTAAAAATCTATTATCATGAGTGATTTAACGGAAAAACTGGCTAAACTTAAGGAAACTGCCGAGAATCAATTGAAGGAGTGTGGTGTTTCAAAAATCGACCAAGAGCTTTTAGATACCTTGGTGAATCGTTTACGTACTATGGTGGACAACAAGGATGCTGCCCTTGTTTCTGGGCAGGATGCTTCTGAATTAGAGACTGTACGCCGGAATTTTGTGGAAAAGAAACTTGGAATAACCGATAGGGATAAGGCGATGGCAGCTATTCACAAGGTAGCTGAAAAGATGTCAGGAATACGAATGAAGAGTAGGCCGGCTTTTTACTATTTGGTTCAACAAGAATTAAGTTAAGACGATGTTCATTTTAAAAGCAAAGGGCAGCACTTTATGCTGCCCTTTTGTATTGGATTATATCTATTGTGTTTGGACAGTTTTATTCCGTTATCTGTCCTTAGTCTTAATAGTCCTTATTTATTTCCAGTAAATAATTTTGCCGCTTCAATTGTAGGCAAGTATGATATTATGCGCTGATTTTTTGGAAATACCTTTTCCGTAGCCAAAACGAAACCCGAACTAACAAAATTAAAGCCGGAACTTCAACCAAAGGCCCAATGACACCTGCGAAAGCCTGACCTGAATTTAAACCAAAAACGGCAATGGCAACTGCGATGGCCAATTCAAAATTATTACCAGCAGCCGTGAAGGCCACCGAGGCTGTTTTGTCATATTCCGCACCCGTCGCCTTTGTAAAGAAAAAACCGATAATAAACATCAAAGTAAAATAAATCAGTAGGGGTACGGCGATGATCAAAACGTCCATGGGAATTTGAACGATCAATTCCCCTTTTAATGAGAACATGACCACAATTGTAAATAACAGTGCGATTAAGGTCAATGGCGAAATAGCTGGAATAAAAACGTTCGCATACCATGTTTCGCCTTTTAATTTCACTAAGATCAATCGACTTAAGATTCCCAAAACAAACGGAATTCCTAAATAGATAGCCACACTTTCGGCAATGGTCCCAATAGAAATGTCGACGATTGCCCCTTCAAAACCGAAATAGGGAGGTAGTATGGTTATAAAGATCCACGCATAAAAACTGTATGCGAATACTTGGAAAATGCTATTTAAGGCTACTAATCCCGCTCCATATTCACTGCTGCCTTCGGCAAGATCATTCCATACAAGTACCATGGCTATACAACGAGCCAAACCGATCAATATGAGTCCGACCATATATTCGGGGTAATCCCTTAAAAAGGTGATGGCCAGGACAAACATTAAAACAGGGCCGATTATCCAATTTAGAATTAGTGAGATCGATAATATCTTTGTGTTTCGAAAAACTTTTGGTAACAAGGCATAATTGACTTTTGCCAAAGGGGGATACATCATTAAAATCAACCCGATTGCTATGGGGATGTTGGTAGTTCCGCTACTGAATGAATTGATTAGTGTTGGGAACGATGGAATAAAATAACCAATACCTACGCCCAAAACCATGGCCAAAAATATCCACAGGGTCAAATAACTGTCAAGAAAACTTAATTTTTTAGTTGAGGGCATACCTAGGATTTAATTTGAGAGAATACATAAAACAGTTCGGTAGCGATTTGCAGGCTTCTTTCGTTGTACTTTACGGCTTGTTGGGGTGTGCCATCAAAAGCTTTTGGGTCTTCGAAGGTTATTGGAATGCGTTTTTCCGCTCCTGCGATAAAAGGACAACCGCCATCGGCTTGCGAACAGGTCATAATAGCCGCAAATTTCGATTGCGGGTTAAATTCATTATCCAACTTTTTTGAGAACCCGATGATCGGATGTTCATTGGCCGCATATTTTATGCTATAAATCGGGTTATTGCCTTCTGAAAGTTTTCGAACTTTGAAACCCGAGTTTACTAATGTCTTGGCTACCATCGGAAAAAGGGCAGTAGCTTCTGTGCCTCCCGAATAACAAGAAACATTTCTCATATTAAAATGGTAGGCAAGGGTCTGAGCCCAAACCTGTGATAGGTGACTCCTTCTTGAATTGTGGGTACAGATAAAGTTGATACGGATTTTTTCATCATCATTTACCTTTGATTGCACAAAATCTATAAAGGGTTGTAAAGTTTGCTTACGCTCGTTTGGAATAGTTTCAACGTTAAAAGTAGAAATGAGTTTATCGATTTCTTCAAAGAGTGCAGGAGTTTTGGTCATTTTTATCATTATTTACGTTAACAACAGCCATTATTTGAGGTACAAGGGGCTTTCGATTGAATTTCAGAACCTTTTTTATTCGCTTTTTTTTCTAATTTACCAGGTTTTTCGGCATAAACTGTGATACTGAATATTCCTGTTCTTCCCATATTAAAATTCTTGATCTCCGCTCTAGAAAGGTATTTACCAAGGATATCATCAGGAAGAACAATTGGTTTTTCTTTTTGGATTTTTATATTCTCAAAACCTTGATCCAACATCAATTGCAGGTACTCCTCTTTTTGAATGGCTCCGGCAACACATCCTGCATACATTTCGGCATCAGTTTTTAACGCTTCCGGAAGTTCACCTACCAAAACAATATCAGAAACACTAAAATGTCCGCCAGATTTCAATACCCTGAACATTTCACCGAACACTTTTTTCTTATTGGGGACTAGGTTCAGTACACAATTACTGACGATAACATCGGCGCTCGAATCACCTACCGGCATCTTATCTATATCCCCTTCTCTAAATTCTACATTGTTATACCCCAACTTGTCGGCGTTGGCACGGGCTTTTTCAATCATGATGGGTGTAAAGTCGATACCTATAACCTTGCCTTGGGCACCAGTTTCATGTCGGGCAACGAAGCAATCATTTCCGGCACCTGAACCTAAATCGATTACGGTATTCCCTTCTTTTATTTTCGCATATTGGGTAGGAAGGCCACAGCCCAATCCCAAATCGGCATCTTCGGCATACCCATTGGTTTCAGAGTAGTCGTCCATCATAATATTATATACTTTAGTCGAGGGCGTAGTTGCACCACAGCATGAGGAGGCGTTTTCAACTTTACCTTGCTCGGCGATTTTGGTATAACGTTCTTTAACGATGTTTTTTAATTCTTGTTCATTTTTCATGATTATAATATGTATATGAGGATAATACGTAGTTTGCGTATAAAATCAGCAGCAGTTTTCCTTTGTAATATCCTGGTCCAGAAACTTGAGCATCACCTTTTTCATAGAGGTCCAATTTTCATCATTGATACAATAACAAACGCTGGTGCCCTCGACATTGCCTTTAATCAATCCTATGTGTTTTAATTCTTTAAGATGTTGGGATATAGTGGGTTGCGCTAGTCCGATTTCATCTACCAGATCTCCACAAATACATCCGTCTATTTTAAAAAGATGTTGTAAAATGGCCACTCTTGCAGGGTGCCCAAAGGCTTTGGAGAACAGCGCGATTTCGTTTTGTAGGTCGGTGAACATTTCGGTTTTGGTAAGTCCCATGTTTCAATTATATTAGTTCATTGCAATATTACGATTAATATTTTAAATAAAAATTTATTTCCTTACTTTTTTAGATTCTATAAATTATTATTTCTACGTTGAGATTTTGTCAATGATATGCAGCTCCTTTGACGAATATGGTTACTTAATGCTATATACCCTTATTTCGAAGATAGGGACTTTCAAAATTTTCAATCAATCGATCGACAATGATTTTCCTGGGACACCAAAATTTTGGTTCATGCCATCAATGACCAAAATCCAATCCTGACCTTTTCCTGAAGTTGGCGGTTCAATGACCAGAGTAGATGAACTTTTAATAGGACTTGCCTTATAGGCATTTCCAGTCCTGGGGTCGTACCACCAGCTTAAAAATTCACTGCCTTTTAGCGCGGACATATCCACGGTTGTGGTTTTACCGGTTGGAAAATAAAATAGGGCATAGGTGCCGAGGGCGTCCCTAGTTACGGAAACATAGTCATTATTTTCTTCCTGTTTCCCGAGTACCATTGATTGATCGGGAATCCTTGTAATATAAGGCCTTGATAAGAATAGGTTTTTAAGATGTTTGACCTGGTTGGCCATGGGCAGGTCAAGGGCTAAAGTCCATGGCCTAAGCGGGCCATTGATTCCTTCCTTGTCCAAGGAATACATTTGCCATACATCATGGCACCCATAGGTCTGGCCAAAAGCCCCTGCGAATACATTCCAATACATTATTCTTCGAATATCTTCTGGGAGACTATAACCCAATTCCTTGGCATTGAAACAATTGGGATGGTCTTCATAGAGCGGTTCCGCATCGATGACTGGTTTTGTTGGTTTCAGACCATAATCATGGGTAATGTGCTTGTACGTTCCGCGATCGGCACAATGTCCGGTCTGGTGCATGTTAAAATCTAACCATGGTTCGTTATGGAACCAGGTAGAAGACCCACCTTTTTCCTTTGGTTGTGGATGATAGCCCATTAATGTTCCCTCATATCCACCCGCTTTCTCAGCTATGCCTTCGGCCATTTCATTCCAAATTTCAACATCATCAGAATTGGGCCTCGGGTTCCGATCCCCACCGATGACCCAAATGATATTGTCGTAGTCTTTATAGCGATGGCCTATCCAATTCCCAAATCTTCGAGCGTTTTCGGTGGTAAAAATTTCCGGACCTATACCCCAGCTGTTTTTAAACACCTTGTCACCCCAAGTCGGTAATAGGGCGATATATAAATCAAGGCTATCCGCTTTTTTTATAATATAGTCTACATGTTCAAAATAGGATGGGTTCGGACGATCGGGATCCGCGTTTATTAAAGGCAAATCCCCATAGGGGTTTGGTGTAAAAAGTCCATCAATTTCGGCCAGGGCAACAGCTTGAATGACATTAAACCCTTGAGCCGCCCTTTTCTCCAAATAAAAGTCGGCCTGTTCACGGTCGCATCTATGAAAAAGTTCCCAAGCGGTATCTGCCATCCAAAAAAATGGACGACCATCTTCGGTCATTAAGAACCGTTGGTTTTCACTGACCACTAATTTTTGTGCTGTCATTGTCGAAGTGATCAACATCAGGTATACCATCAGGAATATCCGTTTCATTATTGGTATATTTTGGATTTTTGATTTTTGCGGGAATTGCACCTTTAAAATTATCTAGTTGGATATTTTAATCCTCAGTTCAAACGCCGAACTGCTGCAAATGATGATTGAGATGTTTAGAAAATAGGGTATTCCATTCCTTCGTCGATAATGCGCCAAAGGCATGGGATTCTTTACCGTTAAAATGTTCTTCGCCCAATTTCTGGGTCTTTTGTAAATACCCGATCAAACGTTGTTTTTCCTTTTCAAATTCGCGCTCATCAGTAATCAGGAACATGGGGGCTGTTCGCGTGTTCCTTTTATAGGGTTTTGGACCTACCACCACATTTTTGGCGAATAGTTTGATCATAAACTTTTGAAAACCCTTTGGTTTCGGATGTTTATCCGTATAGACCAGTTCATAGGTTACATTGCAATGGGCCAACATTTGGGCGACATTCATTTTTCCCCAAAGGTTGTGGGTCTCAGGGGTCAATGCATTGATTCTATCAATAGTTTCCTGGCACTCTTTGGCATTAAACAGATTTTTCCAACTCATGATTTTTCGTTTTTAGATGGATTGAAAATACAAATTAAAAGGACGCTATGCCTTACGGAATGTCACTTCAAAGGGAAAACATACTTTTTTGACTAATATCGATTTTGATGGGTACTATTGAAGTAACCCATATACTTCTATTTATTAATCATGTACATTGTTTTTTTCTGGCTATAATAATTGATTGAATTTCCTTGGTTTTAGTCATGGTTTTTATATTGCGCCACAAAACGCTTCAGGATTTCCTTGGGAATTGGGGCTTTCAAATTACGTATAGAGGCAATTAAGGATTCGGCTTCTTCCGGAGGAAAATAACCATAATCCTTATAAGTATGTACCCGCACTATAAACTCATCCGCATCGGCCTCAGGATGGAACTGTGTTGCATAGATATGTTGTTTAACGCGAAACATTTGAACCGGACAGGATGTTGAGGTGGCTAAAAGAACGGCACCAGGAGGCAAATCGTCACAGGCTTCCTTGTGACCGACCAGAGCAGAAAAAGTTCGGGGTAAATCCATTAAAAGGGGGTCTTTTGCCCCTTCTCCCGTGATTTGAAGCATAACACTCCCAATAGGTTCTGCATAGGTAGTTGAAATCGATGCCCCGCAATAGCTGCCTAATGCCCCATTGCCCGAACAAGCTCCCAAAAATGGAAAATCGCAGGCAACGACTTTATCGAATAGGCTATTGAAGAAGGCTTCAATATTTTTTTGGATTGGGCTTTTGAGAGGCTCTGGCGTGCTTATGTCAAATGGACTACCCCCTGCTATTATGGCCGAGTAGTCTTCTAAATCCACCGTTGGAATACCCTTTTCCAACCGTACACGGTGAACCTCATCGGATGCCAACTGACCCACCCTTAAAATAGCCCTAAACTCACTTTCTGCGGTTTCATCTTCAGGGCGCATTTGTAAGATTAGAAATTTCTTCAAGAGCTAGTTATTTAATAGTACTTTTTTTCAATGTAAGGATTTTAGTAATTTTTTTCTAGTCTTCCTATACTTTTTCAAATCAAGGGTATACTCCGCATAGCTTTTGAACACCTTGCTGACAAGTCGATGTTGTTTAGATGGCTTTGCGTCCTTTAATGCGTGTAGTAATTCGTAATCCTCACACCCAATACGGTGGGCTTCAAAACGTAGCGAGGATAGTGGTCCTTTCTTGCCTGGATAAATAATATGCGTATCCCCTGCCGGTAGGTAGTTGTTGTCACTGGCCGCTGGGGATGGATGTTTTACCACACTTTGTTCAAAGGGATCGGCTTGATAATGGTTTAAGCCCCAATGCAGATACCCACCTGTATTATAGAAAGCAGCCCCCCAACCGAAATAAACCTGACGCAATTTTTCCATATCCAAAGTTCTGTTCAACCATTTGCCTCCCGGAATAAGACAGGTATAAACCAAGACTTTTTCACCCTTTTTTTCCCGTTCCCTAAAAAAAGATTCATTTTCCTGAAAATCGTTTATCAAAGGACACCAAATATCAACGGCGCCTGCGATCCCCTCCTTATCATTGGTGGCCTCCATAATCTTCACTTCGGGAAATATTGCTTTAACCTGCCTTGCCACTTCTTTATAGCTCTTTGCGTTCACTTCGGTAGGTTCATCGGCAATATGTTGCAGCCAGTTATTGGTTAGGTTGTTTCGGGTTGTGAATTCCTTTATTCGATGCATTAATTTTTCAATATCCTTATCGCCATTTTCTGAATGATACCTTTTCTTGGTCAAGACAACTTTCAGTTCGGGATCTCCCCAATCATCATCATCCCCACGATACATCAAGTGGGGAGCCTCAAAATATTGAATGCCATATTTTCTGAAAATATTGATGAAGGCCGACAGCTTGTCATCGTTAAGAATCACGCTATCCTTTTCAAAATATATGAGTTCCCCTGGGATGGTAATGGAGTTTTGACGGCCATGGGCCATAAGTTTGGCATAATTGTCCATCATTTTATACCACGATGGGGACCACCTTTCTACATCATGACACGTTTCTATATTGGTTAGACTGAACCAATTTGTATAGAAGAAGTTACTTTGGGCCAATTTTGGCAAGGTTACGGGGTGGATATTAATTTTAAAAACGCCTTTTCCACTAAAGTTTTCAGCATAGGCTTCTATGTATATTGTATGCTTCCCCGGCTTATTGATCAAACTCGGAGGTATGGCAAGTCTGAACGCTGAATAGTTCGCCTTCGTCACAAATTGATTCTTCTCGACGGGTTGAATGACCTCAAAAATCCTAAATGGCGCCCTTCGGATTACATACGGGTTTTTTTTATCGATAAACTGTTCGGTTCTACTATCCAATCCTGTGTTTTGTTCCACGGGTACGTCGATAATTGAACTCCACACATCATCATTCATTACTACCCCGTTCAATTTGGCTGTTAATTTGAAAGGGGTTCCTTCGGGTAATTTTACTAATACAAGTACATCGGCTTCGGTGTCCATAGGAAAATCAGCCTCCCAAGTAGCACTGTACTGTTTTAGGTGGTTTTGATCAGGGTAGATGGCCTGTAGTGGGTCAACAAGGGTAAGTTGTGCATAAAGACCTTGTAATAGGATGCATTGCAAAATCATTATAGCGTAACGTTTCATAGGCTATTGTCTTAATCATGAAAAAATGATTTCAATATGTATCGGCCCCCCTCACCTCCATATCCAGTGTATATACCGAATTCATGGCAGTAATGAACAACTTCTTATAATCATTACCGCCAAAGGTGACATTGGCCGTCCATTTTTGGTCTACGGGAATATGTAAGATCTGATCCCCTTGTTCATTGAAAACGGTTACCCCATCTCCAGTCAGATAAACATTGCCTTGATTATCCAGGGTCATTCCATCAGAACCCATGGTCGTAAAAAGTGTTTTGTTGGAAAGGCTCCCATCCTCATTTATGGAATACGAATAGGTCTTTTTGTTCCCTATATCGGCGATATAAAGGGTCTTACCGTCGGGCGTGCCGATAATGCCATTGGGTTGTACAAATTCATCAGCAACAACCTGGACCGTCTTTTCATCCGGTGCTAGATAATAAACTCGCTTGGCTTCCTGTTCAGGTTCTTCGTGGTTCCACCATGGTCTTTTATAAAAAGGATCAGTGAAATAAATTCCGCCATTATTATCTACCCATAGATCATTCGGGCCGTTCAGTTTTTTATCTTTAATACCGTCAACAAGGACCGTCACATTCTTTTGGGCATCAATGCGCCATAATTGGTTTTTCTCATCGGCGCAGGCCAACAGATTCCCTGTATTGTCAAAATGGAGCCCGTTGGCGCGGCCTGAAGGTTGCATATATACCGAAACTGAATTGTCTTTCGCGGACCATTTTATAATTCGGTCATTTGGTTGGTCCGTGAAGAAAACGTTTCCTTCTTGGTCGGCGGCTGGGCCTTCGGTGAATTCATAGTCCGAAGCCACCAATTCAAGTGTAGCCCCAGGTGCGATTAAGGAATTCTCCTGACCAGTACAATAAAATGTAACCAGTACTAATAAAAACAGCAACGAATAGTACGGTGAATTAGTGCTCCCCATAGGTTACAGCAAGGTATAGCTTACAAAAGCGATTTGCTGACTATCAGGCGACCAGGAAGGGACATTGATAGTGCCTTGACCACCAAATAGTTTTGCAAGTACAGTCACCTCCTTGGTTTCCAAATCCATCAGGCGAAGCATAACATCTTTATTGGGTGGATGATCTCCAGCAGGCACATCGGTATTAAAGGTAACATATACTAGCCACTTGCCATCCGGTGATGGATGGGCAAACCAATCGTTATATTTATCGGTTGTAATTTGCTCCTGATCTGAACCGTCTGGTTTCATCCGCCATATTTGCATCGTACCTGTTCGGGTAGAGTTAAAATAGATGTATTTGCCATCAGGGGAATAATCAGGACCATCGTCAAGACCTTCAGCATTGGTAAGTCGAGTCTCCTTGCCTCCTTCAAAGGGAATGGTATAGATATCATAATTGCCATTTCGTTCTGCACAATAAGCTAGTGTTTTGCCATCTGGCGACCAGCCATGCCAATAGGAAGGGGCAAGAGGCGTTATCTTTTTTGGAACACCGCCTTCTATTGGAATAGAATAAATCATTGATTGGCCTGTTTCTGTCTGGTCACTGATAACCATTTGGGTGCCATCGGGTGAGATACCATGATCATTGTTGATTTTATTCGCAAAATCAGTTGGGATCATTTTCGGCGTGCCGCCCTCTACGGGAATTTTATAAAGCAACCCTTGGCTGTTATAGATCAATGTCTTGCCATCTGATGTCCAATTTGGAGCTTCGATATGGTCTATGGTATGGAAAACTACGTTTCTGTTTAAAGAGGAAATGTCAAGGATTTCAAGACTACTTTCAACCTTCATAGGGGAATCGGTATTTTTCATGATTTTTTCAATTTCAACGTCTTTGAATTTTATGGTTTCAATTACCTCGTTATTGTGGGAACATACCCCAAGCCCAATAAAAAAAGGCTCAGTAAATTCTAAGCGTAAAGATCCAGCGGCAATACTTAATTCTTCTTCATCTTCCAATGCGGTAGAGATTGAGAAGTGATCACCAACTTTTCTCAATTTAACTTTCTTGGGACCTACAATATTCGATTTAACTTCTTTGGTAATTCCACCTTTAGAATCCCTATACTGCATGGAAGTGAGTCCATCACCATGTACGGCGACATCAACGTATGGGGCATCTGGTTCAAGGCTTTGTCGAACCATTAAACAGGCTTTTCGGTGAGGGTCAACCCCTTCACCTACCATTTCTATAATGGCCGATAGGGATACATCACCCGACATTTTTTTCCAAACAAAATGGAATTCATCGGTATTGAACCACATATTGGTACCGCCGCCCGAAACGGTATAAGTGTTGTCCGATGGATTGAACTCAGCAGAGCCTTCAAGTCCAACATTGCCAATATCACCATTGCCATCGAAAATCCCCAAGTTAGGGTTTGTAGGTATTTGCCACGATGATATAAATACAGCGACAATAATAAGCGCAGGAAAAATCAATTTGTATTTCATACTTTTTGCGATTGGTTTTAAGCGAAATAAGATAGAAAAAAATGCACAGAGTACCTACGGAATTATCCTATTTGTATTTGTATTTTTGCCAAAAGCAAATCGATGAAATCCAGAGCACTACAATTAGAGGCATTCGACCGTTTATTGACCATAATGGACGAACTCCGGGAACAATGTCCGTGGGATAAAAAGCAAACCATGCAAACGCTACGGCACCTTACCATAGAGGAGACGTATGAACTTGGTGATGCTATTTTAGAGGAAGATTTGCTCGAGGTCAAGAATGAGTTAGGCGACCTATTGTTACATATCGTTTTTTATGCCAAAATCGGTTCCGAAACGAATGATTTCGATATCACCGATGTGTGCAATGCTATTTGTGAGAAATTGATCAATAGGCATCCCCATATTTATAGCGATGTTAAGGTAAGGGACGAGGAAGAGGTAAAACAAAATTGGGAAAACATAAAGCTAAAAGAAGGGAAAAAAAGTGTTTTGGAAGGGGTTCCCAAGGGATTACCGGCATTGGTGAAGGCCAATCGCATACAGGATAAGGTGGCAGGCGTGGGCTTTGATTGGGAAAAACCAGAACAGGTTTTTGAAAAAGTACAGGAAGAACTTTCCGAATTACAGGAAGAAATAAAGATGGGAAATGCCGAAAAGGTGGAATCCGAATTTGGCGATGTACTGTTTTCTATGATCAATTATGCCCGTTTTTTAAAGATAAATCCTGAAAATGCCCTTGAGCGCACCAATAAGAAATTCATAGACCGGTTTCAATACCTGGAATCAAAAGCTAAAGAACTGGGTAAATCTTTAAAGGATATGACCCTTAGGGAGATGGATGTCTACTGGGAGGAAGCCAAATCCATTTAAACAATAATTCTAGAACTTTTATTATTTACTTATCCTATTCCTAGGAAGACCTCTATCTTTGCTTCCGTTAAACCATCCAATCTTGTTCAGGCAGTACACCAAAGAATTTAAATATAACATAAGGCTATCGGTCCCGGTCATATTAGGGATGCTCGGGCATACCTTTGTTGCCTTTGCCGATAATATCATGGTGGGGCAATTGGGAACAGCTGAACTGGCGGCGGTATCTTTGGGCAATAGCTTTGTTTTTATTGCCATGTCTTTGGGTATTGGTTTTTCTACGGCGATTACACCCTTGGTGGCTGAGGCCGATGGAGCAGGTAACAAGGCTGATGGTAAGAATGCATTAAAGCACGGACTCGTCTTGTGTACGGTTTTGGGATTTTCACTTTTTGGGATAATTCTTTTGCTAAAGCCGATTATGTACCTCATGAAACAACCCCCTGAGGTCGTTGAGTTGGCGATGCCCTATCTTGATTTAGTAGCATTTTCATTAGTGCCCTTGATAATTTTCCAGGCATTCAAACAATTTTCCGAGGGGCTATCCCAGACCAGATACCCTATGTATGCCACGATTATTGCGAATGTTGTCAACATCGTGTTGAATTATTTATTGATTTTTGGTTCTTTTGGATTTCCCAAGCTTGGTATAGTAGGTGCCGCTGTCGGTACGTTAACTTCCCGAGTTATAATGGTCATTTATATTTGGATTTTACTCAAAGGGAAAAAGAAATTCCATGAATATGTAACAGGATTCAACTTCAAACGGATTGAAAAAAAGGTCATGCGGAAGATAATAAGCCTCGGATTTCCTTCGGCGTTGCAAATGTTCTTTGAAGTGGCCATTTTTACTGCTGCCATATGGCTGAGCGGAGTATTGGGTAAAAATGCCCAGGCGGCCAACCAAATTGCTTTGAACCTTAGCAGTATGACGTTTATGTTCGGAATGGGTCTTGGGGTAGCAGCCATGATACGGGTAGGCAACCAAAAGGGGACTAGGAATTTTAGTGAATTACGACGAATTGCTCAATCTATTTTCTTTTTGACCCTACTGGTCGAGATCGTTTTTGCAATATTGTTTTTATGGGGAAGGCATTGGTTCCCAACCATTTATCTTGATGTGGACCATGCGCAAAATATGGCCGATAATACCGAAGTGATTTACCTAGCTGGCCAATTATTATTGGTTGCGGCGTTCTTTCAAATTTCCGACGGTATTCAAGTGGTAGTCTTAGGCGCTTTGCGCGGGTTACAGGATGTAAAGATCCCCACCTTTATAACCTTTGTGGCCTATTGGGTCATAGGTTTCCCTATATCCTATTATCTTGGGCTACACACCGATTTGGGGAGCACAGGAATTTGGATAGGTTTGCTAACTGGATTGAGTGCATCGGCGATTATGTTGTATATTCGATTTAATTATTTGACCAAAAAATTAATTACCGAGCAATTATAAAGCTACATGGAACTACCAAAATTCATATTAGGCGATAATACCGATTGGCCCAACGCTATTTTTGTAATACATACCGAATATCCCAGGTTTATTATTAATCTGGAGGATGATGAGGTGGAGTGGTTAGAGGATTTTACCAAAGAGGACGAAAAGGAACTCGAATCCGAGGCAGAAAGTCTTATTGAACAAGCTACAGCCTTTTATGATAGGGAAGTCTCCCGATATGAAGATTGATACGTATGCTCGAAGAACTCCTACAGCTCGATAAGGATGCATTCCTTTTTCTAAATAGTTTGGGGAGCCCCACTTGGGACGGCTTTTGGATGTTCGTAACCAATAAATTGAGCTCGATCCCCATTTATTTCATATTGCTTGTTTTAGTCTATAGACAATGGGGATTACGTAAGACACTGGTGGTATTGGCCACCGTGGCCATCTTAATCCTTGTTACCGATCAACTGGCTAATTTCTTCAAATATGGGGTTCAGCGCTTGCGACCATGTTATGATCCACAAGTAAGCGGACTTATGCGTTTGGTTAAATCTTCATGTGGAGGTAAATTCGGCTATTTTTCGGCCCATGCCGCCAATTCATTCGCGATTGTCTTATTCTTTACCATATTGTTGAGGAAAAGCTTCAAATATATTGGATTCCTATTGTTCCTTTGGGCCATTATCGTTGCCTATAGTCGTATTTATATAGGGGTACACTTTCCATTGGATATAATTACCGGGGCTCTTATCGGTATGGGAATGGGCTGGATATTTGCAATGTTATATATATTTACACTTCACAAATTCCAACTATGATTTCAAATACCAGGTATTGGTTTTTGTTCCTTCTTATTGTTTTGGTGTATATCGCCGGAATGTTCGTAACCCTTTTCGAAAATGATTCTGCCCAGTTTGCGGTTATGGCCATGCGTATGGTTCAGGAAAATGATTTTTTAAGCCTTTTTAAAGGACCTGAAGAATATCTAGACAAACCCCATATGCACTATTGGCTGGCCGCACTATCCTACAAGATTTTTGGAATTCATGATTGGGCTTATCGCATTCCAGGAGTACTGGCCACACTATTAGGGGCTTATAGTTGTTTTGGCCTGGGAAGACTGTTGTACAACCAAAATGTTGGCAAACTGGCCGCACTTATTTTCATGACCAGTCAGACAATTGTCTTAGGTGCTATCGATGTGCGAACCGATGCGGTTTTGACCGGATTTGCCGTCTTTGCCATCTGGCATTTGACAGCTTACATCGAAAAGAATTATCTAAAACATATGCTTTTGGGTTGTTTTGGGGCAGGAATTGCCTTTTCGACCAAAGGTCAGATCGCCCTTTTGGTCATAGGGTTGCCCATACTATGTCATTTGGCTTATACCCGTAAATGGAAATTGTTTCTAAATTGGAGGGTACTTACAGGACTTTTGGTATTCGCGGTGGTCATTGCCCCCATGCTTTATGCATACTATACCCAATTTGACCTGCATCCAGAGAAGATCATTCGGGGAAGAGGCGAAAGGAGCGGCATTTTCTTTATTTTTTGGGAGCAAAGCTTTGAACGTTTAAGCGGTGAGGGTGTCGGGCAGAATAGCAGTGATTATTTCTTCTTTTTCCATACCTTTTTATGGGTATTCTTACCTTGGACCGTATTGGGTTTGGTAGCCTATTGGCAAAAGGCCAAATCAATAATACAATCCAAGTTCAAATTTGAGCCTAACCAAGAGTTCTTAACGTTAGGCGGTATAACCTTGATTTTTATCATCATCAGTTTTGCCCAGTTTAAATTACCCCATTATTTGAACATCACCATACCGTTGTTTGCTGTGCTGGGTGCAGGTTATTTACATGGGCTGTATATGGAGGAAAATCTTAGGATGAAGAAAATACTCTTGGGATTCCAGTATTTTATTTTGGCAATAGTCTTCCTAGCGGTCACGTTCATTTGCTTTTTTGTTTTTAAAACCGATACCTATTACAACTATATTTGGAAGGTGGTCTTGTCCGTAATTATTATTTATTACTGTTTAAAGCGAGAGGATTACTATTTTAGAATCATTACAATAGGGGTCTTAAGTTCCGTACTCTTGAATGGAGTGTTGAATACCCATTTCTATCCTCGTTTATTGCAATATCAGGCAGGTTCAAGCATGGCCAAGACCATCGATAAGAACAATATTCCCACGGATGATATTTACAAGATATCCGAAAATCATACCTGGGCGTTGGATTTTTACAATCAAAAACCGGTCAAGATCATTTCTTTAATGCAATTAATGGATAAAAAGGATATTTGGGTCTACGTCAATGATAAAGAATTAAAAACACTAAAAGATGCTGGCTTTGATTGGAATCAACAGTTGACCGAAAAACAGTTTCGGATCACTCGATTGCAGGGTAAATTCCTAGATCCTTCTACAAGAAAAAAGGTATTGAACCAAATGCACTTGGTACATATTCATTGATCGATTCCTCATCAATCTACCCTTTAATTCGGTTTTTTTAATTGTAGGGATTAAAGTGTTACTCCATTAATGTGAATCAACTAAACTGCCCTTTTAGATTCTAGGTGCGGCCTCTTGTAAAAAGTGTTCATATAATTCAGAATAACCTTAAATAAGATCGTTATATGGAATCATATATATGGGAGATCAAAATTGATAGTTCCATAATCGATCATGGCTGTAGGCATGATCTATATCATATCATATTCTAATAGGTCCTTATACTTTTGAATGGGTAATCATAACCATGAAAATGATTTAACGAAATACTTTCTGCTTCTTACGAATACTTTTCATGCCCTGTCCGAATGGACAGTTGAACTAAGACCAGGGAATAATATTTTCATAATAGGTTTGGGATAACCCCATATGAAATCGAGTCTTAGGAAATTGCAACCCTTCTTGACGTTCGAATGTCAAAACCAAGAAATATAAGTATGTTGACTTTTAAAAATTTTAATATCGCCGATTGGTTTTCGTTTTATCGAATTGTTGCGGTACCTATACTTTTGGTTTGGTTATGGTTGGAGGAAAGGGAGATTTTCACGTGGTTTTTATTAGTGAGCTATTCAACTGATGCAATAGACGGTTTTTTGGCGCGTAAATTAAAAATCAGCAGTGCACGGGGATCCCAATTAGATTCGATGGGAGACCAGATAACGTTGGCCGTTGGGTTGATTGCATTATGGGTTTTTGAGAATCAATTCATCAGGGATAACTTGCTGCTTATAGCCATTGCGTTTGTACCCTATTTTATTCAAATGATGATTGCTTTTAAGAAGTATGGCAAGGCTACTGCTTTTCATACCTACTTGGCGAAAACCTCTGCGCTTATTCAAGGTGTGTTTATTCTTTGGACCTTGTTTTTTGGCCCTATATATTGGCTGTTTTATATCATGATCGTCATAGGGGTATTGGAGACCATAGAAGAAATAACCCTAATTTTTATGTATGATGTGTGGGTAGAGGATGTAAAAGGTTTGTATTGGGCCTTAAAGGATGAAAGAAGGTTATTTAAAAAGGATTCAAGCAGTAATTTTTAAGAATCCATTTAGTAATGAACCTTCTGACTACCATTGATCATTCCTCTTGCACTACTTTTTCGCCTCCTATATAAGTGAATTGTTTCTCGATTCTCTCTCGATTTACCAATAAGATCCAATTGCTTAACCGTGGCAAATAGCGAATCATGAAATTGGCTAGAAGTCCCAGCTCGGTCAATGTGGTTTTGTCATTCCTTTTTTCGATCATAAACCGAACACTCTTGGCTACGGATTGCGGTTTTGCCAACCGAATGTTTTCCCTTTTCGGCAGGTAGGTTCGAGTGCCATCAACGTCGAGTATACTTTTTTTCGGATCGTTCTCGGTAAAGCCTACATACATTAGCCCAACATGAATACCGGTATCATAGAGTTCAATGCGAAGGGCATCGGCCAATGCGGCCTGCGCCATTTTAGATGCGGTATAGGCCGAATTATAAGGCATACCCCTAAAACCGCCCACACTATTGATAAAAATAATATGGCCTTTGGTTTTTTTAAGATGCGGAACGACGTATTTACTCAAGTAGGCCCCTCCGTTGTAGTTGGTTTCCATTAGGTTCTTGAAATTGGAGACTGCCATTTTCTCCACGGTACCTCGACTACTATCGCCCGCATTATTGATCAATATGTCAATTTTTCCAAAACGTTTCACTGCTCGGGTTATCAGGGTTTGGCATTGGGTAAACTTACTTACATCGGCGGCCACCGATAAGACGTCATATCCCTTTTTTAGAAATTCATTGTTCGTATCCTGTAACCTTTTATTATCCCTACCGTTCAATACGACCTTGACCCCTTTTTCCGCCAATTCAATGGCAATGGCCTTTCCAATACCCCTGCTGGAACCTGTTACAATGGCGACTTTATTTTTCAATTGATCGGAATTCATGGTATTATTGGGATTTAGTTACCATCGTACAACAATTTTCCCCATTGATTTTCTGGACTCTAAAAATGTATGGGCCTCGGCCAATTGGTTAATAGAATATTCTCCACCGACATGAGGTCGAAGTATACCCTCTTGTTGCAATTGTATGACTTCTTGCATTACACGGGCTATCTTTTTTGGTTTCTCCTCGGCGATTTTTAGCATGTTTACCCCGATGACCCCTTTTGAGTTGCTTAAAAACTGCACAGGATGATAAATACCGAACTGCCATAAGTCTTTCAGCTTTCCGAATATGGTCTTTTGGCTGTTCAGGGAGGAAACCCCATAGCTGACCAATCTACCTCCCGCACCCAACAATCGATACCCTTGTTTGAGCGATTTGCCCCCAATAGGATTAAAAACCACATCAAGTCCCTTATCGCCAACGAGCGACCGTATGGTTTCGGCAAAATCTTTTTTCCTATGGTTTATAGGATGGTGCACCCCGTTTATTTGAAGGTATTCCATTTTTTCGGGGGAACTGCAGGTACCGTACACGATACATTTTTTATGTAGGGCCATCTGTACCAAGGCTGTCCCAACGCCTCCTGCGGCGGCATGGATCAAAACCTTTTCATTTTCCTGAATATTCGTTATCCTATCGGATAAAAAATAGGCAGTACAATATTGTGTGGCCAAAGCAACGGCCACACCTGCAGAAATGGATTCAGGTATTTTGTTTGCCACCCCGTTTTCGGCAATCGCGAATTCCGCATATCCCCCAAACAGTGTTAGAGCGGTAACCCGGTCTCCGATAGTTAGGTTTTTGACATTGGCCCCACATTTTTCGACCTGCCCGACCACATCGTATCCCAGTAGGGAAGGTAAGGGTGGTGCACCCCGATATTTGCCGTAACGGGCGGCGATATCCGCGAAATTCAGGCCGAAAGCTTCTACCTTAATTAGCACTTGGCTGGGCCCAGGTTTTGGTTTTTCTACTTCCCTAATTTCAAAGGCAGTTTCTGCAGGACCGTATTTTACAAGGTAGGCTGCTTTCATTGTTGATGTTTTAATTCTTCATACTAGGAAAGATAGACTATCATTAATTGGCGGGGTATGAGCAATATCATCTTCACTCAATAAAGGCCTATATACTGATATTGGTCATTCCATATTTTTCATAGGGGTCTTACTTTTGAAAAAATGTATTTTCGATGAAGCGATATACCATCAATTTGCCCAATGTTTTTTACTTTTTTGGCATAACGGCTTTGATTGTTTATTTGCTCATCGAAGGCCGGGTTATTCTTGTTCCGTTGATTTTTAGTTTTTTTTTGCCCTAATGCTAAAACCTATTGTAAGCTTTTTTGAAGCGAAAGTTCGCAATAGATATGTATCGATTTTGGCAGCATACCTTGTAGCTGTAGTACCCTTATTGGGTGTGCTTTTTTTCTTTTTTAATCAATCCAGAATCTTATTTGGTGAGCTCCCTTCTGTCCGGGATAGGTTAAATAATGTGGCAACGCGATCAATGGGATGGTTCGATCAGCAGTTCGAGTTGGATCCCGAAACTTCATTCAACTGGATATCCGAGAATATACTTTCTATACTAGATATTCCTTTGGGTTTGTTGCAGGAAAGTTTTCAATCGGGCACTACTATTCTCGCTAATACCGTATTGATTATATTAATCACGTATTTCATGTTGTTATATCGTACGGCATTCAAGAATTTTTTTCTGTCACAGGTTAATCCCAAATACAGGGAAACAACGGAGCAGCTTTTTAGCCAATTGCAAAAGTTAACGAAGCGCTATATGATCGGTCAGGGGCTGATCGTTGTTATTCTCGGTGTCCTCATTGGATCGGGCTTGTGGTTGATCGGGGTACCATATCCTTTCTTTTGGGGGTTTTTGGCAGGCTTTTTGGAGATTATTCCTTATGTTGGCACCACTATCGGTGGTCTTTTGCCCTTAACCTATATGCTTATGGTTTCCGATTCCCTTTGGCAGCCATTGGCGGTGCTGGTATGGTATATTATAGTTCAGCAGTTGGAAGGTAATTTGATTTCGCCCAATGTGATGGGATCGAGCATCAAGGTCAACCCTTTGTTCATTATTATGGGTCTTTTTTTAGGGGGATTCATTTGGGGTGTATCGGGTATGATTTTGGCCTTGCCTATACTCGCTATTTCAAAAGAAATATTTAGGAGTTTTGACGTACTGGTCCCATTTAGCTATTTGATGGAGGATGGGCTTTCTAGAAAATCGAATGTTTTTCTAGATGAATTTGATAGCAGCCAATACCGTTTTTTCCATGTTTTTTTTGAAGAGAAAAAAGATGGAAATCAAGAAAGCAAGCCTTAAATGAATTAAAGGATTTTATCCATTAATTTTGGGTGCATGAAAACCGGATTCTGAACATATTGTTCTAAGAGTATAACAAAAAAAATATTCTGTCTTTCAATGCTAGGAGTCAATAGTTTCATGAATTAAAAAAAAGTATACCATGATCATCATCGTTTTTGGCCTTCCCGGTTCCGGTAAAAGTTATTTTGCCTCCCGCCTTGCCCAAATGTTGGATGCCAACTATGTGAACAGCGATATGTTACGGAAAGAACTGTTCCCCAATAGAACCTATTCCGATGCCGAAAAAGGAAAGGTCTATGATACCATGTTTCAAAAAATGGAGGAGGCGATTGCCCAAGGAAAAAATTTGGTGCTCGATGCCACCTTCCATAAAAATGCATCGAGAAAACGATTTAAGGATGGTATAAAGGAAAAGGAACTACTTTTTTTTATCGAGATACAAGCGGAAGAAAATACCGTCAAGGAACGCTTAAAAAAGAGCCGACCCTATAGTGAGGCCGATTTTAAGGTCCATCAACTGATCCGACAACAATGGGAACCTTTACAAATTCCACATTTGACTTTGGTCTCCACAAATGATAATATCGACAGTATGCTTCAAGAAGCGGCACAATATCTAAACCATGAATCAAAATCAAATCGATAAACTAATTTCCGATGGGGTATTCCCTAGTTCGCCCAAAGAACGGAAATTGGTCGAGACCCATATCTCCTGGGTAATACTTTGCGATCAGTACGTCTATAAGATCAAAAAGCCGATGCACTATTCTTTCTTGGATTTTTCAACGATCGAACTTCGGAAACACTTTTGCGAAAGGGAACTGGAACTGAACCGAAGATTTACTGAAAATGTATACCTCGAGGTGTTAACGATCCATGAAACAAATAATCGATACCGAATAGGTGGGGAGAAGGGTAAGATTATCGACTACGCTTTAAAGATGCGCAAACTGGATACCAAAAAACAAATGGACGTGCTCGTTGCGAAGAATGAAGTAAGCGAGGCGAACATCGAAAAATTAGCAGAACGGATTGCGGAATTCCACATAAGAGCAACGATTATTTATGAAAACGCTGTGCTCGATATCAAAGATAAGTTCAACGATATCGGAAAGGAGAAGGAATTCATTGCCCAAAACTTGAACCCTGATTATGGTCATCTTTTGGAATGGGCAATCAAAGCCTCAAATAGTTTTCTTGATACCTATGAAAAGTTACTGCGTGAAAGGTTAGATGCCGGATTCTTTAGGGACGTTCATGGCGACCTGCATACCCGTAATATTTTCTTATTACCCGAACCCCTCCCTTTCGATTGTATCGAATTCAATGATGCATATCGCCAGATCGACATCTTGAACGAGGTGGCCTTTCTGTGTATGGATTTGGATGCTCTTGGAAGAACCGATCTTTCCGATTTGTTTATCGAACATTACAATCGCCATTTTCCGGCAATGGGAAATGAAGCCGATCGGAAACTATTCGTTTACTACAAAAGCTATCGTGCCAACATACGTGCAAAAGTCAACAGTCTTCGCGCCAGAAGTGCTGACAACAAGGGCGATAAAGCGAAAGCGCTAGCCGAAGTCAAAAAGTATATAGGCTTGATGAATGGATATCTCGAATCTTTGGATATTTGATAGGACTTGAATCGACTATCGGAAAAAAGTATGCCCCCGTTTTCCTTAATTGCGTATTTAAGATAAATGGTAGCCAAGAAAGATTGGCGACTTATTTTGCATTCGTAGAAAATCATAGCGTTTGAAATGGATGCCGACAAATGCATTTTTGAAGATGATATCATCTTTCACCACCTTTTTTTAGGACAGTTCGCAGGTTTTGAAAGAGGCAGGTTAGCTGACCACTACGCCCATGTTCTGGATGATCTACCCACTGGATTTAATATATTGATCATACATCCGGCATTTGATGACCGAGAAATGCGAGGGATTACCGTAACCACACGAATTTTGGTTCGGAATAGCGGCTTGGATTACGAATATTCTACAAGTGAAAGTTGTAGGGGAAAGCTAAAGGAAAACAATATTCAATTGGTTGCCTGGCACGAAATAAAGTCAGGCATGAATCAATGAATTGAACCTCTTATCAAATTTTACTTGAATTGTAATTTCTCCATATGTAACACAAATCGAATGGTTTTATGGAGACGAATATTCCCTTTAGGAAGTTTTGAGGCAGATTATGTAGTTCAAAATAGTCTCAAACTTCGGTTTTAAGTTTCACTTTTTTAAAGTGATATATTATACCAAATAAAGAGACCAATGCTGTGATCAAGAAGAATACCATACTTATGCTTATTGAAGTGTTCGCGTCTAAAGTCAAAAGGGTTGCCCCATAGAAGAAAGTGACTTCGCGGCTACCTATGCCTCCTATGGTCAAGGGCAAGACCGATACGATCGAGGAGATAAGAAAGATAAAGAGGTAGGCGATTTCATTCGCTTGGATCCCCAATGCCTGTAATATAAACAAAGCACAGATCAATTGGGCCAATTGTACCATACCCGACAAAGCAACGGATTTCCAAAATACCGGGAGCACATAATTAAAGAACCTTTTGTTCAAGAACCAAAAGACAACTATTGAGAGTACTCCAAGGAGGCCTATGGGTAAATTATAGGTATTCAACCAAGGGTTGTTGAGTAGCAGTCCCAAAATACAGGCATACATAAATAATAACAACAGTCCGCTAAGTCTATCTAAAACCAATACGGAGACCACCTTTTTGGTTTCTACCTGGAACTCTTTTTTTATAAGATAACCCTTATAGGCATCCCCACCGATACCTCCTGGAAGGAAAAGATTGTAGAACATACCCAATAGATAGAGCTTTAGATTACTCTTTTGGGTAAGTCTTATCCCGAGGTTATGAAAATATAAATTAAGCCTTACAGCCGCCAATACCTTGGAACCAGCAAATAACAAAATAGCCCCTATTAGGAAAAGCGGGTCGGTTTTTTTTAGAATTTGAATAACTTCTTTGAAATCGACCTTTGTGAAGATAAAATAGATAAGGACTGCGCTTATGGCAATCTTGGCTATCGTGATGAGTTTCTTACGTAATCCCGTCTCCAATCGTCACTTTTTTAATTCTATAAGGTCTTTTCTTCTGCGATTCGTAATAGGTTCGAATAAGGAGTTCCATGACAATCCCGATGGTAAACACCTGAATGCCAGCCAAAATGAACATTAGGCCAAAGATCAATAAGGGTCGGGTTCCTATATCTTGCCCAAAACCGAATTTAATAATAAGGAGGTAGATATTTATGAGTACCCCCAAAAGGATCATTAAAAATCCGAATATACCAAAGAAGTGAATGGGGCGTTGAAAATATTTACGGATAAAAAGTAGTAACATCATATCCGCCACTACTTTAAAAACGCGTTCAAGACCGTATTTTGAAACCCCCGCATTACGGGCATGGTGTTTAACCGGTACTTGCTTGATCTGTGCACCTTCCAAATAGGCAAGCAAGGTGATAAAACGATGCATTTCACCATATAGGTTCAAGTCCTTCGCTATGTCCTTGCTAAAGACCTTTAAGGCACAACCGTTGTCCTTTATATCGAGTTTGGTAACCCTGCGGACCAGAAAATTGGCAATTTTAGAGGGAATCTTTTTAACCAAGGAATCCTTTCTTTTCTGTCGGATCCCGGTAACGACATCATAGTCGTCTTTTAGGGCATAATCCAGCATTTGTGGGATATCGCTGGGGTCGTTTTGCAAGTCCCCATCCATAGTAATTATAAATTCCCCTTCAGCGTAATCAATACCTGCTGCCAAGGCCAGGCTCTGGCCGTAGTTTTTCTTCAATTCAATGAGATGCACCTTGTCGTCATCCATATTTTTAACCACTTTACGGGTATTATCCGTAGAGAAATCGTCGATATAAATGATCTGATAGTTATATCCATTTAGACTTTCGTGGATTTTTTGGGTCAATAAAACGGCATTTTCCTCCTCATTGTACAAAGGAACGACTATTGATAGTAAGGAATCTGTTAAAGGTTGCATCCAGTTAAATTAGTCTGGCAAAGGTATATTTTTTATTCATATGCACTTGCCAATGAAGTTTATGGTCATTTCGAGATTCGGTAAAATTCTTCATTGACTTTTATTTCGAAATGGGCACCTTTATTTTGGTTTGGTCCCAGGATACTATGAGGTATACTTGTTCCCCTTCTTCAAAACCAATATTTAGTTTTTCTTGAATGGATGAAGTTCTTTCAACAGGTACTTGTATATTGACCACGTCTGTTTCAGGGTTTCTGGTGGTTTCCTTTCCACCACTTAAAATGGTTACGCCCCAATCGGCAATCTCGGAGTTGAAGATTACTTCCCAACTTTCCTTCCCCGGTTTTGTCCAAAAAGAATAGGTGCCAGCCGGAAGGGTTTTGTCAATTACCTTGATATCTGAGCCGGTCGTGAATGTTGTTGGTTCGTTTGCCCCTGTTCTCCAAACCACATCATAAGGTACCAATTCCCCAAAAATGACCCTATCTTTCTTAGACGGACTCGAATAGGTCACCGAAAGGTCCATTCCGTTTTTAGTATAGGCATTCGTTACTTGTGGACTATTTTTTTTAGTTTGTTCCTTCATATAGGGCATGCCAACGAACATGACCAATGCAATTATGGCAACTACGACAAGTAAAATCCATTTTAATTTTTTCATCTTCTGTGTTTTGAGTTGTTTTGACTAAGTTACCAAATCAAATTTAAAGGTAGATGCATTGCGATAGGTTTCAGAGGGTCTTAGAATGCTGCTTGGAAAATCGGGTTGATTTGGTGCATCCGGAAAATTCTGGGTTTCAAAGCAGATGGCCGGGAAATGGGGAGGGGTATAGACCACCATTCCCCTTTGATTGGTATTGACCTCCATCGAAATTCCGGACTTTGTAGAATAAACCATGGCCGCAAAACTACTATCGTCATCCGTGGCAAAAGGAGTGTTAAGGCGGGAAAGCCCAATTTGCCGTTCGGAACTATAGTCATAGGGACTATTTTCGACCGGAATTAATTTGCCGGTGGGTAATAAGTTCTGGTGGGTCTCCACTATTTTTGGGCAATTCAATTTGAGGTAGTAATGGTCTATGCTGTTTTCTTTATCCAGCTTAAAATAGGAATGGTTGGTCAAATTCACCACAGTGGTCATGTCAGTGGTTGCCTCATGAATGACATGGAGTTCGTTATTACTGATTTTATACGTTACTGTTGCCCTTAAATTGCCTGGGTAACCCTCCTCCAAATGTTTACTGAAATAAGAAAGCCGTACAAAAGGTTCATCTCCATGTCGTACTTCCTCTATGGTCCAATATTTTTTTGCAAAACCTTCCTTTCCTCCATGAAGATGAATACCCTTTTTATTGAATAATGGGTAGTTTTTCCGGTCTAACGTAAAACCACCATTGCCTATGCGCCCGGCATACCTTCCAACACATGCTCCTAGACAAACCATATCGTTAAGATACTCTCTGGGATAATCATGCCCTACAACTACGTTCGTATACCTGCCTTCATCGTCTTTTACCAATAATTTTTGGATTATGGCACCATAGTCCAAAACAATCAGGGTAATGAATGGATTGCTAATCGTAACTTGTTTCAAGGAAATAAGATTTAATAGGGGTAAAATTAATCGTTTTTGCAACATTGGCCTATTTATGTCGTCCTTAGAATAACAGAACAACAAAACCAACAACGAAACCCGTAATGTTTCAAATTGATGTCGTAGAACAATGCAGGGCCAACAATCGACAGGCCCAAATACAGCTTTACAAACAATATTGTGGAGGTATGTTCTGTGTGGCCATGCGGTATGTGAAAAATGGGGATGATGCGGAAGACGTTGTTCAGGAATCCTTTATAAAAGCGTTCCAAAAACTACATCAATTTAAAGGTGAGGTAACGTTTGGAGCATGGCTTAAACGGATTGTGATCAATAAAAGCATCGATTTCTTAAAAGCAAAAAAACAACATACGGTGGCATTGGATGAGAATTATATGCAGGTGTCCGAGGATGATGATTGGACGGTAGAAAACGACATCACCTTGGATCAAGTTAAAACGGCAATAACAAAGCTGCCTGATAAGTATAGATATGTGCTTATGATGTTTTTGATCGAGGGTTATGACCATCGTGAGATCGCACAGGTTTTAAAATTGACCGAAACGACCAGTAGAACAAGATTATTGAGAGGAAAAAGCTATTTAAAGGAGTTGTTAAAGGAAAAAGTATATGGCACAGGATCTTAGAAAATTATTCGAGGGAGAGCATAAGAAAGAGGATTTTGTTATGAACGAAGGTCATGAAAAACGATTTATGGACCTTTTGGAGAAAGAATTCCCAGCCAAGAGGAAACCGTCATTTCTTATTTTGAGAATTGCCGCTGCCCTATTGGTATTGGTAGGCGTTGGCACTTTTCTGTATATGAACGGGAAAGAAGGTGACATCAAAACAACCATTGTCGATAAAGGCCCGATTGTCGAAACAAAAACAGGAATTTCCTTAGGAGATCTTTCACCGGATTTAAAGAAAGTGGAAAATTATTATGTGGCCAATATTAATCTTGAATTATCAAAATTGAATATCTCTGGGGATAACAAAGAGCTGGTCGATAGCTATATGGAGCGATTGTCCGAATTGAATCTGGAATATAAAACCCTTAATACAGAACTCAATCAAATTGGTCCTAATGACCAAACGATATCGGCCCTAATAAAGAATTTGCAGTTTAGGTTGCAATTATTACAGAAATTAAAAAAGAAGTTAAACGAAGTACAATCATCAAAAAACGAACAGTATGAAACTAATGCGATTTAGAATAATCACTATGATCGTGGCCCTAATGGTAGTTGGGGTTTATGGTCAAAAACAAAGCAAGACCTTTAATGAGGTTTTCAATGTGAACGCCCAGACTGTCCTTGATATCAATACCAGTAATACGGATATTGAATTCGAGACCTGGGACAAGAACCAGATTGCCGTGGAAGCGACCATTGAAGTTGATGGTGCAACTCCCGAAGAGGCGGAGGATTATTTTTCGGATGGTGGGATTGAAATCGTTGGGAATAGTAAAAAGGTTGAGATCAATACAGGTCCTGAAAATAAATGGTCGTTTGCATATTCGATGGATGGACTGCATAATCTGAACATCGATATCCCAAATTTTCATTTTGAAATGCCCGAAATACCGGAAATGCCCGAAATACATTTGGAGGAATTGCATATTGATTTATCCGATATGCCCATGCCGCCGGTACCTGCTGTTGAATTTGATTATGAGGCATACAAAAAGGATGGGGATAAGTACCTAAAAAAATGGCAGAAAAAGTTTGATAAGGGGTTCGATAAGGAATATGAGCAGAAAATGGAAGCCTGGAGTGCTAAAATGGAAGCTAAGCAAGAGGAGATGGCCAAACGCCACGAAGTCATGGCTGAAAGGCATGAAGCCATGATGCAGAAAAGAATGGAAGTTCAAGAGAAACGTATGGAGGAAAGGGCAGAGGCCATGGAAAAACGTGCCGAAAGTATGGCCAGACGGGCCGAGGAAATGGAAGAGCGCAGGGAACATATTTTTGAGTTAAGGGAAAATCATGAAAATGAGCCTAATATATTCTATTATTCTTCAGACGGTGAAAACAAGAAATTCAAAATCAAAAAGACCATTAAAATAAAAATGCCAAAAGGCACCAAAATCAAAATGAACGTACGCCACGGAGAGGTGAAATTAGCTGGGAACACCAAAAATATCAATGCAAGATTAACCTATTCCACTTTATTGGCCGCTACTATTGATGGTGACGAAACATCGATCACAACATCGTATTCGCCTGTAAGCGTCCAAAAATGGAACTATGGGTTATTACAGGCCGATTATTCGGAACATGTGGATTTGAAAGAGGTGCTCAACTTACGCTTGAGCACCACATCCTCGGATGTAACCATACACAAGCTTTTGGAGCAGGCAGTCATTCACAATAGGATGGGTCCCTTAAAGATCAATTGGGTTTCCAATGATTTTAAGGAAATCGATATATCGTTACAAAATGCCGAATTAACCTGTAACTTACCGGAAACCGCATTTAATATTGCGATTGACGGGTCAATGTCCAAACTCACCTCGCCCCCCAATTTGAAATTGGTTAAAACTACCCATAACAACAGGACGGTTCACACAGGGTATAACGTCAACAAGAATAGTGATAAATCTATCGAAGTTAATTCAAAATATAGTGAAGTAGTCTTAAAAAATTAGTGCCTAGTTAGTCTTTCCATGTCCCGAACAAAGAATACCTACCAGTTATCTTCCTTATAAATAGTTCCCAATAAGTATCAATTTTTTTATGTCGTCATACATTAGGAAGTGTTTTCCAATGTACAATCTCTTCATTATACATGGCATCCAATCCCATTTGCACGCAAATAGCGGCATTGGCACCCGTTGTGATGTTTGAGATAGGTTCCGTATTATTCACAATACTTTCCCTAAAGTCATACAAGGCCTGTTTGCTGGGATCTTCATGGTCGATATTCAAAGGATACCCTTTACCTTCGTCCCATTTTACCGTTGCGCCAGAAACCCCATCAACCTCTCCCATTTCCTTGTTATTCTTCCCTTCAGGATAGAACCACGCTTTTACATAATCAAGGATAATAGTGCCTTTGTCTCCCATGACCTTTATTTTATAATCGTCCATTGAATTGCTGGTCAAACATGTGAAAGTGGCCTTTACTCCATTAGGATAGCTATAAAGAAGATGGATGTTGTCATAGGTTTCACGACCATCTTTCCAATAATCGACTCCTCCCATACCCATTACCTTCTCGGGAGTAGATTCGGTCACCCAGTTCGCAAAATCGAGTTGATGGGAGCATAGTTCAGCGGCCAATCCACCTGAAAATTCGCGATACATACGCCAATTTACGGCCCTTTCCAGTTCTGGACTGGGAACAGGTCTTCGCCAGTTCCCGTTTCTGTTCCATTGGCACTCGAAAGCGGTTATCTTCCCAATGGTCCCGTTTTTGATCATATTAACGACATGTGAATATAAACGGGAACTATGATATTGGTGTCCCGTCTGGAAGATCTTACTTGAAGATTTAACTTTACCGGCTAAGTGTTGTATACCATCATAACCCTTGGCCATCGTTTTTTCGCAGTAGACGTGTTTGCCAGCATCCAAGGCATCCATGGCAATTTTTGAATGGGTATTAAAAGGAGTTGCGATCAAAACGGCATCTACATTTGGGTTGTCCAATAATTTTCTATAATCGGTATATCCCTCGGCTTTTCCTTTAACCTTGCTCATCCCGTTTTCCAGACGAAAAGGTAAGGTGTCACAACAAGCAATTACATTGAACTTGTCTATTTGATTGATAAAGGGAGTTAATCCCGAACCACGATCCCCCGTACCAATAACACCAACATTTACCGTTTCATTAGCACCTCTAAACCTATTGATATTGCCTAATACGGATGTTGAGGTGGCCACTGCCGCAGTGGCCAAACTACTTTTTACTACAAATTCCCTTCGTTTCATTGACTTACTTTTGGTATCCGACTTATTTCTTATGGTAATAGACTAATTCTTTGTTATTGGTCTGATTTTTATGTTTTTAAAGCTTACACGATCTCCATGGTCCTGTAATAGAATAACACCTTTTTCGACTTCCCCGAATTTGGGCCACTTTACATATTTACTTTCTGACACCAATTTTCTATAGGCATCACTTTTTCGTTCATATTCCAAAACTTTCATTCCGTTGAGCCAGTGCTCCACATGATTGTCCTTTGAAATGATATGTGCGGTATTCCATTCACCAATCGGATTTACTGGCTTATTAGGGTCAGCTGCAATCAGATCATATAAAGAAGCAAGTGTGCGGCTTCCTTCGTGGTTACCTAATTTCGCATCGGGATGCCGTGCATCATCCAAAATCTGATACTCCAGACCAATGGAAGACCCGGGACCTTTGTTAAGGTCGGGATCTACATAATATTTGATGCCACTATTGGCACCTTCGGTAATCTTAAAGTCCACTTTCAATTCAAAATCACCGTACACCTCAGTGGTGACAATATCCCCTCCTGCCGCAGACTCTTCACCTCCAGTTGATAAGACGGTAAGCATACCCTCGGAGATTTCCCAACCATTGGTCGGAAAGCCATCCAATCTTGCGCCTCGCCAACCTTCGGTCGTTTTGCCATCCCAAAGCATTTTCCAACCATTCTTAATTTCATCTACAGCAACATTGTTTTTGGTAATCAAGGCTTTTAATGGGGTTTTCTTGGAATATTTGGATAAACTATCGGTCAGAATTTTTATGTTCTTCCAGATAATCTCAGTACCCTCTTTTTTTTCTTTCCCAATACTATGTACCTGAAGTGCGATAAAGCCACGTCCCGTTTTATCGTCAATTAAATGGGCAGCAGGAATACCATTGATCCATGTTTTCAGGGTATCGCCTATAGCTTCAATACGATAATGGTTCCATTCGTTTTGCTTGAATGCCTTTTGGGCCTCTGGATTACCCTCAAGATTATATAACCACCCTCTTCTTGCTTCATCATAAATTCCAGCGCTCCACGCACGTTCGGATGGATCTATTTCAATTTGATACCCGTGAACCCTGCCATCCATATAGTGTGGGTAGCTATTACTTCGGATTTGGATTCCCGAATTCATGGTCGAATCAACCAAATAATCCAATTCTAAAATAAAATCATCATACATTTTATTCGTGGCCATAAAGGAATTCGGGGTGTTCTTGACCGTGCTGCCCACTATTGCACCGTCACGCACCACGTAATTTGCTTCCCCGCCGATTTGCGTCCACCCATTTAATGATTCGCCATCAAAGAGCGATACCCATGGGGTATTGTCTTTTTCGGATTCACTACAATTGAAAAAGAGCAGGCCGATCAATAGGTAAAGAAGGTTCAAGGGAGTGAATTTTTGTGGTCTCATAGGAATATTATATTTTGAAGAAATAAAGATAATCCCTTACATCAACAAATAAAAAAAAGCGACCTGTTAAAGACGCTTTTGTATATTTTATGGCTATCAATAGCCGCTAATGAGTTCCCTTTTTAAGCAAATCCGGATATTTGGCCTTAAACCTATTGTATCTGGGTTTTGAAATATTGATGATATAGGGGTTGTTCGGATTCAACCGTTCATAATCCTGATGATACTCCTCGGCTTTATAAAATTTTTCTATTTTTTCAACTTGGGTAACAATGGGGGCATCATAAACCTTGTCTTTCGTCAATTGTTCAATATAATCTTCAATGATTTTTTTCTCCCCCTCATTTGAATAGAAGGCAATTGAACGGTATTGTGCACCATGATCTGGTCCTTGACGGTTTAAGGTCGTGGGATCATGGGAACCAAAAAAAACTTTTACCAAGGTACCAAAAGCCACCTCTTTTGGGTCATAATACACTTTTACCGCCTCGGCATGAGTGGTTAATCCCCGTCCCACTTGCTCGTAAGTGGGGTTAACCTCATTTCCACCGGCATACCCTGAAATTACCTCTTTAACCCCGATTACATCTTCATAGATCGCTTCAACACACCAAAAACATCCGCTGGCAAAATAGGCAACCTCATAATGCTGTAATTCCTCATGGGTGAGTTTTACCAACTGATCCGTTACGTTTGAATTGGCCTCCTTTTTATTTTTCTTTGCACTACTTTCACAACTGACCGAAAACAAAATGGCACATGCTAGGGTTGTGATTTTAATAATAAGATTCATATTTTTTGATTTAATTGTCGGCCATGGAAAGGAAGGCTTACAACATGTTATGTTAATTTAGTTCCTCAATGTTGAAAAGTTGTTATTTGAAAATTGCCTTGAAAAAATATATCATTGAATCCCATGCCCGTTTGTTCGATCTTGGTTCAAAAAACAAACCTTTTTCGGGAAACTTCGCTTTAGGATTGGTAAAGGCATGACCGGTATGACCATAAATGTGGATATTCCAATCTGCTTTGTAATCATTCAATTCATGGGAAATCTTTACCAAAGCCTCGGGTAGTGCCATAGGATCTTCCCAACCATGTAACACGAGTACCGAGCTTTGAATTTCTTTATTCGGATGGGGACTTGGTGGGTCTAACAGCCCGTGGAAACTTACCACTCCACCGATTTTGGCACCAGAGCGGGCTAAATCTAAAACACATTTGCCTCCAAAACAAAAACCTATAGCCCCGATTTTTGATTTGTTTACGGCTCTGTGATTTTTCAAGGTATCAACGGCCAGTAACATTCTCGATTGCAATAAGGGTCTATCATTATCCAATTCATCCATGAGTTGTTGGGCCTCATCGGGGCCATTGGCCCTTCGTCCTTTTCCATAATTGTCAACAGCAAATCCAACATAGCCTAATTTGGCCAATTCAGTAGCCTTTTCGACTTCAAATTCGGATTGTCCGCTCCACATGTGGGAAACTAGTATTCCCGGTTTTGTGCTGTTTTCGGAATCATCCCAAACAATGACTCCCTCAAATTCATTTTCCGATGCGTCTTGATATATAATTTTTTCCTTGATGATCATAAATAAGGACTTTTATTCTCTAAATTGAAATGGATTGCCTTCAATTTTTGGACTATATGCAGGAATACATTCCATAAAAACAATCTCTTAGTAGAGACTTTATGCTTAAATTATGTTATAACTATCTTAAAATTATGACAATTCGGGCATTTGTTCATGATTACTTGATAACTATTTTGGTAATTGCTATGTTTTACCTACTTTTTGCTGTAGGTTAGGCTTTGTTTTTACGACTATTGTTGTATAACGCTTGAAATTATTGAAAAAGAAAATATTAACATTAACATAGATTAGATTTGAAATTATGGGTAGACCCGCAACAAAACCGACTGAATTAAGAGACGGTTACTATATAGAAATTAGAAATAGAGGTTCCAAGAGTGGTGTTAAAATCCGAAGGGATACCAAGGAACAAATGCTCATGGCCATAAAAGAGTATGAGGCATCAAAGGATGTTGTCATGATTGGCGAGGTTAAGAAAGGAAAGATATTGGATACGGCGGTAAAATAAATTCTAATTATTTCATGCAAATTGGATTTTAGACATCCAATCCGATAAACTTCACCCTTTTTTAATGAGGTAATGGTGTAATTATTCCCTATAAGGAGCACAAAGATCCGGTAAGGTGTTTTTGGTATATGTTTCGTTTATCGGGCATTTTTTACACTTTATCCCGATTTCTGTCAGTTATCGAAAAATAAGGGGTTTTGAACGTTTTACAACCCTTTGGGATACGCTCTGCTGCGTTTTTATTATATAAAAACGCAAGTCATGAAAACTATCTTTACTTTACTATTTGTTCTTACGATCGGAGTAACGGCCCAAGCCCAGGATACTAAGTCTGATATTAAGGTAGAAACTGTTGAAATGACAATCGTTACCTCTACTGTTAATGAGAACAGCGTTGCCCGTTTGTACAAGTTCAAAAATTCCAAAATAAAAAAAGCGTTGTCTTTTACAACAAAAAGAAACAAAGCTAAATTGGCTTAATACGCAACAATCAACCCAAAGGTATTACCTATACTTTTCAGGGATTTCCGTAAGACTTCTCAGGTAAATATCCTTATAGTATACTTCCGCCCCTTCGGATTGTAGTATAATCTTGCCCGAATCAAGGGGCTGATTATCTATAGCCTTACGTGAGTTGAAGAGTTGCATCACCACTTGACCGTTCACGATATGGATACTCGAGTCTCCATAGGCAATCAATTCTATATCGTTCCATTCACCGTGTGTTTTTTCAGCATCTTTGGCCTTTATTACCCTTCTTTTTGCCAGGCTGTCCTCTACAGCGGTCTGAAGGATTTCAGCCAAGTAGTAGCGCCTTAAAGGCGCATTTTTCCCATACCTAAAGTATTTCTCATCCATGGGTACACTGGGAATATCGATTTCAACATCTCCTACGGGCCAATAATCGCCCATATCACCTTCTTGGATCTGCAGTTCTTGTGAAGCCATCCAATCATCAGCGGTCCCTGGAGGGCCAAAACCGTGGTACAATAGGCCACTATCCCTAGGGCCTTTCTCCCTGGGGACATGCATATCCTCACCCCATTTAACCTTCAGCTTTAAATGATAGTTCTTATAGTCCTTGTCGGTATAGATCATTCCCCATGCAACCCCGGAGATTCGAATGGCGTTACCTTGTTCGGTTTCTACTACCCTTATTACACCTAAGGGATCATTATCCACCCCAAAAGGTGCAATAGTATTACCCAAACTATCCACTTCAATACGATAAGGAGTTCCCAGATAGGTATGCCAGCCTTTAAGATCCTCTCCGTTCCACAGGGATATCCATGTTTCTTGGGAATCCCTTGTACTTCTATCTGATTTACAGGCAGATACAATAAATATGAGCAATACCATGAATATTTTTCTCATTGGTCTGGTTTTCAGTTTAAGGGTTTATACACTTTTTTACTCTGAAATCACTAGATCTTTCAAAGTCTCCCATACGTTGTTGGCAACAATCTTCTGGCCTTCAGTGGTCGGGTGAATGCCATCTTCTTGGTTTAATGCAGGAACGCCTGCAACGTCCTTTAATAAAAAGGGTATGAGGGCAGCATTGTTTTTTTCTGCCAATTCGGGAAAAATGTTCCTAAATTCAGTCGTGTACGCTTTTCCCATATTTGGTGGAATCTGCATTCCTGCCAGAACGATTTCCGTTCCAGGATTTTTCTGGAGAACAATATCGATAATGGATTGTAGATTGTTTCGTGTCTCCGTTAAGGGAATGCCCCTTAGTCCGTCATTGGCTCCCAATTCCAATACAAAAACATCCACTTTTTGATTGAGCACCCAATTCAAGCGGTTTTTCCCACTGGCTGTGGTTTCCCCACTTAGACCTGCGTTAATCACCTTATAATCAAGTAGCAATGAATCCAATTTTTTCTGTATCAAGGCCGGAAAAGCCTCGTTTGGATCTAATCCCATGCCTGCCGTTAGACTATTCCCAAAAAATACTATGGTCTTACTAGCGACGTGGGCAACAGTATCACTTTGGATGTTCACCTCTTCTGTGTCAACCGATTCTTGTTTGCTCTTGTTTTCACCACAAGAAATCAAAAGGATAAACACAAAAAAATAACTAAACTTTAAGAGGGTTTGCATAAATCATTAGGTTATTAATCAATTCCATTTCTTATTTTTCCTCTTTTAAACCGAGGAATACCTATTCGAGGACTATGACAAATATATTAAACGTAAACAACCTAAAGAAAACTTATAAAAATGATGCTGGTTCCATCACGGTTCTTGATGATATTTCTTTTGAGATCGCGGAAGGTGAGACATTTGCCATTGTCGGTCCTTCGGGTAGTGGCAAAACCACATTATTGGGACTTTGCGCCGGCTTGGACCAACCCGACAATGGCACCATAGAATTATGTGGTAAGGAACTCCATGAACTCAATGAAGATGAACGTGCTAGGTTGCGTAACAATAAGGTAGGTTTTATTTTTCAGGATTTTCAATTACTCCCTACACTAACGGCGATGGAGAATGTAAGCGTGCCATTGGAATTGCAAGGAGCTAAAAATGCCAGGAAGGTGGCAATGGAATTGCTTGATAAGGTCGGCTTGTCTAAGCGTTATAACCATTATCCTTCACAACTTTCTGGCGGCGAACAACAGCGAGTAGCCTTGGCAAGGGCTTTTAGTAATGGTCCTTCGATTCTTTTTGCTGATGAACCCACAGGAAATCTAGATGAGGAAACCGGAGAAAAAGTTGTGCAATTACTGTTTGATTTAAATCAAGAAGCCGGCACCACTTTGGTCATAGTAACCCATGATCTTGATTTGGCACAACGAAACCAGCGGATACTTCGCTTAAAAGGGGGTAAGATAATGGCTAACGAAAGGGTAGTGAAAACTTGAAAGATTCATCTAATCACAAAGTAAAGGCGGGAATAGGTTGGCTATTTAAGATGGCATGGCGGGATGGCAAGGCCAGTGGAAGCAGATTGGTCCTTTTTATGGCATCGATTGTTTTAGGTATTGCCGCGGTAGTCTCCATACAGTCCTTCGGTGATACCCTGAAACAAAATATTGGGATGCAGTCCAAGGAACTCATGGGAGCGGACTATCTCATCGATAGTGACCAATTGCCTAATCGCAAAGTACATGCGATCATTGATTCTTTAGGTGGGGCCGCCGCTATGGAAGTTAAATTTGCTTCCATGGCCTCTTTTCCGAAAAACAATACAACTAAATTAGTTCAAATAAGGGGTATAGAAGGCAATTTTCCCTTATACGGTATACTGGATACAGAACCCGCCATAGTAGCGAACGATTATCAAGAACAGGGTGCAGCCTTGGTCGATGCTACTATAATGTTGCAGTTCAACTTACAACCTGGGGATAGTGTCAAGATTGGGGCTTTGACCTTTCCCATTGCAGGAGCTTTGAAATCGGCACCAGGGAGTTCTGCTTTTACAAGTTCCGTTGCACCCCCAATTATGATACCTTATCGTTTTATTGAGGATACGGGTTTATTGCAAATCGGCAGTAGAATGGAATACAATTATTATTTTACTGCGGACGCCAACACTGATCTGGAAAAGCTCAACCGTGAAGTCGATCCCTTACTCGATGCGGAAAATGCGGATTTGGATACGCATACCGATACAAGCCAAAGACTGGGCCGGCGCTATGAAAATGTGGGCAAGTTCTTAAATTTGGTCGCATTTGTTGCGCTTTTATTAGGCTGTTTGGGTATTGCCAGTTCTGTGCATATCTATATCAAAGAAAAATTACATAGTGTAGCCATACTCAAATGCCTCGGCGCTTCTAGGAAGCAAACGTTTTCTATCTTTCTCATACAGATAGCAGGAATGGGTTTCGTGGGTGGACTTATCGGTACGACCTTAGGGGCGGTGTTACAATACGTATTCCCATTGTTCCTACAGGATTTTCTCCCTTTTGAAGTAAAGATTTCCCTGACACTTACGCCCATATTAATTGGGTTGTTTTTAGGCATTTTTATGTCGGTTTTATTCGCCATTTTACCCTTATTGGGTACATGGTATGTTTCACCATTACAAGTACTTCGTATTCAAGAAGGGAACAATTCCAAATCCCTGAAGGCGACCATTTTGGTTTTGACTAGTATTATGGTTTCTCTATTATTACTGGCCTATGGGCTTATCCAGAATTGGAGATACGCATTGGCGTTTGTACTGGGGATAGTCCTCACATTTGCCGTTTTGGCCGGTTTTGCAAAATTGTTGATGGGCTTGATAAAAAAACACTTTCCTTTATCATGGGGATTTACAGCCCGCCAGAGCTTATTGAACCTTTACCGGCCCAACAACCAGACCATGGTCTTGATATTGGCAATCGGGGTGGGTTCTTTTCTTGTAAGTACCTTATATTTTACAAAAGACATTCTACTAGTCAAAACCAACTTGGAAAATAGTTTAGAAACGCCTAATATTATTTTACTGGATGTACAGACACCTCAAAAGGAGAAAGTCGCTAACAGTATTACGGAAAGAAAACTGCGGTTGTTGGATGATATTCCGATTGTGACCCTGCGAATGCACAGTATCAAGGGAAGACCTGTCAATGATATTCGGTTAGATACTACTTCCCAAGTGAACCAATGGATTTTAAACCATGAATTCCGGGTGACCTATCGTGATTCCCTCATTGCCTCAGAGCAATTACTTGAAGGGGAATGGGTACCTGAAGCGACAAACGATAGACCAGTACCTATTTCCCTATCGGATAATGTGGCGAATGATGCTATGGTGGTAGTCGGTGACACGCTGGTTTTAAATGTACAAGGGGTTTTAATGGAAACCGTGGTGGGAAATATTCGTGCGGTGGATTGGGGTCGTGCACAATTGAATTTTTCTATTATTTTTCCTAAGGGGATACTTGAAAACGCACCCCAGTTTCATGTATTGACGACCCATGTAAAAGATGCTGAAAGTTCCGCAAGATTACAAAGGGAATTGGTGCGTAAATTCCCTAATGTATCGATTATTGATTTACGTCAGGTTATAGCTATTATCGAGGGTATTTTGGATAAGATTTCCTTGGCCATAAACTTTATGGCATTTTTTAGTATGTTGACGGGCATTATAGTTTTAATCGGGTCTGTACGTAACAGTAAATATCAAAGACTAAGGGAAAGTGTACTGTTGCGCACCCTGGGTGCCCAAAATTATCAGATACTTAGGATTACAGCTTTGGAATATTTGTATTTAGGTCTCTTTGGAAGTGGTATAGGGGTTATACTTTCTATCATTAGTACCCAACTACTGGCGGTATTTGTTTTTGAAACACCCTTTATCCCATCGATGGCCCCGTTCTTGGTCCTTATTCCAGGGATTACCTTATTGGTTCTTGGCATTGGTTTAATGAACAGTAGGAGTGTTATCAGCAGTCCTCCGTTACAAGTATTGCGCAAAGGTATACGCTAGTTGTTTTCGACTGCGGTACCTTTAAAATTGTGGTTGGTTAGGTCGTTTTGTCTTTAGAACACTATAAGGAATTTGAGCGTTGTAATTTTCTGGAATGAGGTAGTAGGGGGAGGGTTTTGTCGACAAAATACCTAAATCATCGATAAAACACATATGTAGATATGGGATTTCCACGATAAAATAGTGCATTTCATCGATGGAATTACACTTTATCCGTAAAAGAATACATTTCATCGAATTATCACGAAGGAAATCGATCACTTCTGGTTCTCATAGTAACCAAACCAACTATTAACTATGCGAACCCTTTTCATTGTAACTGTCTTTTTGTGTACTGGCCTTATGTCATATGCCCGTGATAATGGCTCTGGAAAACAAATGAATACATCAGAAAAGGGTTCAGCACTAACGCCTATTTTTTTGTCGCTTCAGTCAAATAAGGAGCTTGGTAATGCCTATAAAAGCAGACGTCCTAAAAATAATGACGCGGTAAGTATCTATAAGTTCAAGAATACCAAAATCAAAAAAGCCTTGGCATTTACCACAAAAGGGCATAGGCCAAAATTGGCGTAATATATTTCTTCAATCAAGGTTTTCAATTTATGATTTGTCCCCAGGTCGGGATAAACACCATCAACAGTATTAAATATTACTGTGCAAAAAGAATCAAGGCAGACCGTAACAATTTAACGGGATTTTCGCGTACGTGTTTTCTTCTGTAGGGCAATGGATACCTTTATATTTCACTCTTTTCAATGTATTATTTACATTCAGAATCTAAAAGATTTAAATCTATGGGTTCATAGGAATCTTAATTTGAAGTGCTTTTAGTATATATTGAAATAACACCATCCTGAAAGTACCTAAAAAATAAAATATCCTTACTAGGTGATATGATTAAATCAAAAGCAAGGATTACCCAAAAATCAAAGTAAACATCGCTCTTTCCAATCGATAAAATGCATAGACTATCGATAAGGTGAAATGTGCCTTGGATTATTTCATCGAACATTTTCCGCACTTTATCCAAACTTTTCCCGATAGCCGAAAAATAAGGGCTTTTCAACGTTTTGAAGGGGTTACCAAGCTTCGATTGGCGTTAATTTTATAGTACCCAAGTCGATATTATGAAAGCTGTTTTAACCTTGATCTTAGTTCTTTTTTTCGGTCTAACCGCGTTCGCGCAAAACACCAATACCAATGATACAATGGAGCCTAATAAAATGGATATTGTTTTGGATAGTGGGGTTATCACTTCTAACCTTAATAAGGAAGTTGGGATTGCTTCGGAGAAGGGTATTGCGCGTTTATACAAATTCAAAAACTCACGAGTAAAGAAAGCCTTGGCTTTTACAACCAAAAAAGACAAACCAAAACTATCTTAATCATATAAATTATAAAGTTCCCCCATACTTTAACCTAAAATCTACAGACTATGATACTTTTTATTCTATTACTTCCGGTTGCCTTGTTGATATTGAATATGGTATTATTTCCTAAAACCAAAGGTTTTTTGCAACCTTTAAAAGTACCGGTAAATAAATAGTTTTTTTTAGGAACCATAAAGCTAAAGCCGTTTACTTCAAAAAGAAGTTGGCGTTGTATTCTGATTAGGTACTAATGGCAATACGATTCAAGTAAACTATGGTTTATTGTTTGATTCCGGGTTGAAGGATTTTGTAATCCTGTTTATTCTTTTCGGCATCAACCATATCCTTGACTTCTTTCAGCAAAGCCTTGGCATCATAGATAATACCGTCTTTTATGGTGTATTTTACACCTCCGACCCGTACCACTTGGTTGTCTTCTGTCAATCGTATGGCGCCGGTTCCGTATAACACCTTAAGATTTTTCAAGGGATTTTGATCAACCACCACAAAGTCGGCAAGCTTACCAACGGTAACACTTCCAAGCGTTTTGTCCATACCTAAGGCTTCAGCACCATTTAGGGTTGCAGAACGGATAATTTCTAAAGGATAAAATCCTGCTTCCCGTAATAATTCCAATTCACGTATATAGGCAAATCCATAGAGTTGGAAAATAAAGCCTGAATCAGAACCGGTGGTTACCCGACCGCCACGGTTTTTGTATTCGTTCACGAAGGTCATCCAAAGTTTGTAGTTTTCTTTCCATGCAACTTCCTGTTCCGTACCCCAGTCGTGCCAGTAAGAACCGTGTGAAATTTTACTGGGCTGGTAAAATTCCCATAATGAAGGCAGGGTATAATCCTCATGCCATTCGGCACGTCTTGCACGCTGCAGATCTCGACTGGCCTCATAGATGTTAAAGGTGGGGTCTAGGGTAAAGTCCAAGGCCAGTAGCTCATCCATTACCGTATTCCAATGATCCGAATAGGGTTTCGCAGCCTGTTTCCAAAGTCGTCCGGCTTCTTCGAACCGATGTTGTTCATTGTTGTAATTATAGTCCACCGGATAATCCTGAATGGTTCTATCCTCAAATAAGGCTTCCGGAAGCCCATACCAATGTTCCATACTGGTAAGTCCGGCCCTTGCAGAATGCAATACATTCCAACGGGCGACATTCAATTGCGCATGATGACAGGCAGAACGCAATCCCAATTTTTTGTTTTCCCGTAGGGCGGCATCCATGATTTCGGGTTCGGCCCCAAAGAATTTAATGCCATCGGCCCCTTTTTTGGCATTGTTACGTACCCATTCCCGAGCCATATCAGGGGTGGTAATAGGGGTGTCATTTCCTTCCCCAAAACCTATATAGGCCAGAATTCGGGGTGCCACTATTTCGTTCCGGGCACTTTTTTGTTTTAAATCTAGGGTAAATTCCGCACCGCGACCACTGGGTTCACGAACCGTGGTAATTCCGTGGGCCATCCATAACCTAAAAACATAATCGGGGTCCGCGCCTTGTGCCTTTCCGCCAATATGACCATGCATATCGATAAACCCAGGTAAAAGATACATGCCGGTACAATCGAGTTCCTTTCCCCCAGCCATTAATTTGGGTCGATTGGCATCATCAATAGCAACCCCTGGGTACCCTACAACCTGTATTTTTTTGATTATATTATTTTCGACCACGATATCGATGGGTCCTTGTGGTGGTGCCCCGTTCCCGTTGATAAGCATTACCCCACGAATGATCAATTGAGGAAATGGACCGTCTCCTGAAGCGGTTTGCGTAAACCCCTTTAGTCCTAAAAGTAAAATAATCGCTATGAAAATACTTGTTCTATTCATTGTTTTTGGATGTGTTGGTTATGCGATACAATCTTAGAAGTTTGATGGCACTCTAGAATTGCCCCTTAGAACGAAGCATTTAAAATATGCACTTCATTCCATAACCGATTCACTCAAATCAGATGTATAGTATAATGAAATATTGAAAAACCCTTAAGCAACCGATTGAAATTGCTTTCCAACTTCACAAAATTTTATAATGTAATTGGTGCCTTTCTTGGTCATATCCTTACTTATACTCCCTTTCAATTGCCGGGCTAGGTTATAAATCAATTTTAGCCCAAGCGATTTGGTCGTCTTGTGGTTGATCGTATCAGGGAATCCTATACCATTATCACCGATCTTCAAGACATATTCATTGTTCTCACCTTGGTGAATGGCAATGCTTATCTCTCCCTCGTTTTGATCCGTAATCCCATATTTCAGGGCATTTGTAATCGCTTCATTGATCAAAAGTCCCAATGGAATAGCGGTATCAATGCCCAATTTTATATCCGGAATATCAATATTCACTTTGATCTTGCTATCCGATCCCTTTAAGGAACGGATTAGGAATTCACTCAATTCCTCTACATAGGATTTATACTCTATTTTGGTAAGATCCTCACGCATGTAAAGCATTTCATGGACCATGGCCATGGAAATCACCCTATTTTGACTGCTTTTAATGATGCTTTTCATTTCCTTATTCTCGAGGTTCCTTGATTGAAGACTCAATAGACTTGATACGGTCTGTAGATTGTTCTTGACCCGATGATGAACTTCACGAAGTAAGGTTTCTTTTTCCTTTATCCGTTTTTCAATTTCATTCCTTGATTTATACAGATTGTGATGTGCCTTTAAAAGATTCTTGCCCAATACCCCGCCCAATAGATAGACAGAAAAAAGAATGCTTAAGAAGCTGAAAAGGTTACGCGATGCTTCAGGAACCACATTATAGGCAATAGAGAATTCGGGAAGACTCTCTATATATAATAAACAAATGATGAGCATATTAATGTAGAGGTATATCTTACCATAAAGTTTTGTGGTCACATAGCCAGTGAATACGATAAGGGCCAGAACAAAAATAAACGGACTGTTAATTCCTCCGCTGTACATGGTAATAAAAGTGGCACTGATCAAAGCAACGATCGAAGTGATGTTATAGGTTACCGTTAAATTCTTATGGGCCCTATAGGCAAAGGTATTTAGAAGGTTAATGATACCAAATACAAAAAAAGCATAAGGTAATATTTCTGTAATCTCGAGTACATAAAGACATAGGAATCCTAATATAATGGCAAATAATGAGGAAAAGTAATTGACCCTTAGTGTTAATTTTACTTTATCCTTCAAGCGATATTCATCTTTAACAGGCGTTTTCATAGTAAAATGGGTATTGCTCATTATTACAGATCACATAGTAGCATTGAAAGGTAATTCCTTAAAATACAGGGTTATTTACGGTAAATCTAAATATGTTTTACTATTAAATCAACAACAAATCGAAAAATTAAGTTTTGGCTGGTGCTTTAGCTAGTTATAAATTCCCTTAATTTCTTTCTGTTTTGGGAACCAAATCCGTCAAGTCGCTAATTCGGATTGGCGTGCCTTTTTCAATACTCCTTCTCGCTGCAATGCCTATTAGAATTGACATCGCACCATCCCGAACACCGGCAGTCCTACCAAAGGGGTCGGCTATCTCTGGATTTCTGAATATCTTGTCGTGCAGTCTTTTGTCGCCCCCACCATGCCCGGTTTTTTCCATTTCAACCTGAATGGTTTCATGTTCTGACCAAAGTTTATGCAAAATCATTGGTTCATACTGCAATTCCTCGATATTGGTCTGTTCCATTTCCTTGGTATGTTTTTCAACCTCGCTAATGGTATTGGCCTTGTTGTACGGAATATCTTGCCAAGCTTCAATTCTACCTTCCGTACCATTGAATGCTACTCGCCAGCCTTCAAATGGGGAATAGGTGGTGAGCGAATAATTTAAAATGGTATTGTTGGTATATTTTACTTGGGCCGACATTTTGTCGTAAATATCAATTTCTTCACGAAACAGACAATTGTCGCGGATATAACCATCATATTGCTCATTATTGGCATAGAGAGCCATGGAACGCTCGTCCTTTGTAATATCCCAATGGAAGTCACATTTTGGGGCATGTTCACAATTACGGCAGTTGGTACCGCGGAACGGGCCATTTTTCCCATAGAATTCTAAATCGCCATAGGCAAAAACTTCGTTGGGTTCTGAATTTATCCACCAGTTCAGAAGATCGAAATGGTGGGTGGCTTTATGAACCCAAAGTGATCCGCCCCCATTCATGAGCCCGTGCCAACGTCTAAAATAAGAGGCTCCGTGGAAGGTATTCAAGTACCAGTGAAAATCAACGGATACCAGTTTACCGATTGATTTGTTAACCAAGAGTTCCTTGATTTTTGTGGCATAAGGACTCCAACGATAATTAAAGCCTACGATGAGGTTTTTGTTTGATTTTTTTTCTGCGTCCAAGATGGCCTGACATTTACTTTCATCAGTAGTCAGGGGCTTTTCCGTAAGCACATCGCAACCCATTTCCAAGCCCTTTATTATAAATTCGTGATGGGTGGAGTCTTTGGTGGTGACTATCATCAAATCAGGTTTAGTGGTTTTCACCATTTTTTCAAAATCGGTGAATGTAGGGCATGAGGTACCAATATAAGTTTTGCCATAGGCCAAACGACCTGGGTTGCTATCGCATAAGCCAACAAATTCCAAAATATCGGAATATTCATCAACTAGTCGTTTTCCCCAAAACGATGTTCCGCGAATTCCGGTACCTATGAGGGCTATTTTCAATTTTTTTGAACTTCCAAATTCAAATGCGTTAACCGGGAAGGCCGTTGTGGCAGCCAACATACTTATGGAGGTAAGAAACTTACGTCTATCGATTTTCATGGTAAATTGGCTTAGTATTCATTAAAGATATTGAATTTAACCCCAAAAAAAAGAAAGCGACTATATAGTCGCTTTCCTTTATCTATTTTTCATGGATTTTAATCCTCGGTCAAAACCCAATCCCCCTTATCGATAAGAGGTTCGGCTTGTTTGTATTTTACCGTTTTGCTCTCTCCTGACATTACATTTTTAATGGTCACACGTTCATTTCTACCAATTTTAGGACGTTCGCGAACAATTGTTTCGGTAACTTGTGGTCTTTGACCTCGCGTTTGCCCTGCGGCTCTATTTTGAGCGGCCAATTCGTCGCTATTCGGAATTTCTTCCTTACTGGTTTTTAAATTTTCCTTGGGCTTTCTAAGGTTACCAGCATTTTGGATCTCATTGGGGTTTTCGGTAGGCAACTCCCCTTTGAACAAGAATGAGACCACCTCTTTGTTCACTTTGTCGATCATACTCTTGAAAAGTTCGAAGGCTTCGAATTTATAGATCAATAAAGGATCTTTCTGCTCATGAACCGCCAATTGTACAGATTGTTTCAATTCATCCATCTTACGCAAATGGGTTTTCCAAGAATCATCTATAATCGCCAACGTTATGTTCTTTTCAAAATCGGTAACCAATTGATTACCATTAGATTCGTAGGCTTCCTTTAGGTTGGTAACCACATTCAGGGTTTTGATTCCATCGGTAAAAGGAACTACAATCCTTTCGAACTTGTTCGAATTGTCTTCATAAACCTTTTTGATAACAGGAAATGCGGTTGCCGCATTACGCTCTATCTTTCGTTGATAGTGCTCAAAAGACGTTTTATAAATTGAATTGGCAATTTCAGGAATCGTCATTTTTCCGAACTCTGCTTCGGTAATCGGGGAGGTAATCGAGAAAAATTTGATCAATTCGAATTCGAAATTCTTATAATCCATCGCTCCTTTATTGGTCTCGGCAATGGTTTCACAGGTGTCATAGATCATGTTGGCAATATCAACTTTCAACCGTTCCCCCTGTAATGCATGTCGCCTCCTCTTATAGACAACCTCTCGCTGAGCGTTCATTACATCATCATATTCTAGTAATCGCTTACGAACACCAAAGTTGTTCTCTTCAACTTTTTTCTGTGCTCGTTCAATGGATTTTGTCATCATGGAGTGCTGAATTACCTCGCCTTCTTCCAAGCCCATTTTGTCCATCATCTTAGCCACACGATCGGATCCGAACAATCGCATAAGATTATCTTCCAAGGAGACATAGAATTGAGAGCTTCCTGGATCTCCTTGACGCCCAGCACGACCCCTTAGCTGCCTGTCTACACGTCTCGAATCGTGACGTTCCGTACCTACAATGGCTAAACCACCCGCTTTTTTAACTTCATCGGACAGCTTGATATCCGTACCACGACCTGCCATATTCGTTGCTATGGTCACGACACCCGGTTTTCCGGCTTCGGCAACTACATCGGCCTCTTTTTTGTGCAGTTTCGCATTAAGTACATTATGGGGTACTTTACGAATGTTCAACATACGGGAAAGTAATTCTGAAATCTCAACCGAGGTGGTACCGATCAAGACCGGCCTTCCGGATTCCGATAGTTTAGTAACCTCTTCAATGATCGCATTATATTTTTCACGTTTGGTCTTATAGATCAGGTCATTTCTGTCATCACGGGCAATAGGACGGTTCGTTGGGATTTCCATGACATCCAATTTATAGATTTCCCAGAATTCCCCAGCTTCCGTAATGGCCGTACCCGTCATACCCGCCAATTTTTTGTACATTCTAAAATAGTTCTGTAGCGTAACGGTAGCAAACGTTTGGGTCAAGGCCTCGATCTTTACATTTTCCTTGGCTTCGATGGCTTGGTGTAATCCGTCTGAATACCGACGTCCATCCATGATACGTCCTGTCTGTTCATCAACGATCATTACTTTGTTGTCCATCACCACATATTCCACATCTTTTTCAAAGAGGGTATACGCTTTCAACAATTGGCTCATCGTATGGATGCGTTCACTTTTTATCGTAAAGTCCTTAAAAAGTTCCTCTTTAAGCTCGGCCTCTTTTTCAATGCCAAGGCCTTGGCTTTCTATCTTGGCAATTTCCCCGCCGATATCGGGCATTACAAAGAAATCCCTGTTCTTTTCTCCGGAGATATAGTCCACTCCTTTATCGGTCAGTTCAATTTGATTATTTTTTTCATCGATAACGAATAGGAGGTCTTCATCGACCTTGGGCATTTCCCTGTTGTTATCTTGCATATAGAAATTCTCCGTTTTCTGCAGTAATTGTTTTACACCTTCTTCACTTAGGTATTTGATCAATGCTTTGTTTTTTGGTAATCCTCTGAATACACGGAGTAACAAGAACCCACCTTCCTTGGTATCACCTTCAGCTATAGCTTTTTTGGCTTCTGCGAGAACACCGGTCAAATGTTGTCTTTGCCTTTGAACGATATCGCTTACTTTGGGTTTAAGCTCATTGAATTCATGACGATCTCCTTCAGGTACAGGTCCGGAAATAATCAATGGGGTCCGCGCGTCATCGACCAAAACGGAATCGACCTCATCGACAATTGCATAGTGATGTGGCCTTTGAACCAAGTCTTTCGGTGTGTGTGCCATATTATCACGTAGGTAATCAAAACCAAATTCGTTGTTTGTGCCATAAGTGATATCGGCATTATAAGCCGCCCTACGACCTTCGGAGTTAGGTTTGTGATGGTCAATACAGTCAACAGATAGTCCATGGAACTCAAAAATGGGCCCCATCCAGGCACTATCCCTTTTGGCCAGGTAATCGTTGACGGTTACCAAATGGGCACCATTTCCTGAAAGCGCATTGAGGTACATGGGAAGGGTTGCAACAAGGGTCTTACCTTCACCCGTCTGCATTTCGGCAATTTTACCTTGATGTAAGGCTATACCCCCGATCAATTGTACATCGTAATGCACCATATCCCAGGTAACTGGTTTTCCGGCCGCGTCCCATGAGTTTTTCCAAATGGCTTTGTCACCGTCCAAGGTTACATAATCCTTAGTGCCGGATAACTTCCTATCGAACTCGGTTGCCGTAACTTCAAGTGTTTCATTGGCAACGAACCTTTTAGTTGTTTCCTTGACCACGGCAAATGCTTCGGGTAGAATATCGTTCAAGGTATTTTCCGTAATCGCATATGCCTCTTCCTGAAGCTTATCTATTTCGGCATAGGTATCCTCATTCTTGTCAATATCGGTAGAGGCATGTACTTCCTCACTCAACTCGGCGATCTTGTTGTCCAATTCTTGACGGTCGGCCTTGATCCTAGCTTTGAATTCTTCCGTTTTAGCCCTAAGTTCATCAATACTCAATCCTTCCAGAACGGCTTCAAATGATTTTATTTGGTTAAGAATAGGCTGTAGTTCTTTTACATCTTTTTTTGATTTGTCTCCAACAAATGCCTTCAGCACTGAATTTATAAAACTCATAATTTCTTCATATTATTTTGAAAGTTGAGGGAATTGGCTTCTTTCAACTTTTTATCACTATGATCTAAAAATACCATTAATAGGCATGTTGCAAGGGTAGAGCAAAAGGCGTTCCAGTTTTTAATACGCTAAAAAGAGACCTTTTTTACTGCCAAATTTACCGAGAATAGGCCTATGGTATTTCTTTACCCTGCGAAGTTAACATTTTGAATAGTAATTCCTCCCTTTTTCTTTTAGCTCTAATGATAATAAAATCATAAAAAAAAGTCTCCGAAGAGACTTTAAATTACTTAACCTATTAATATTCGTCCTCGTTCCAGAGGTAATCTTCTTCTGTTGGGTAGTCTGGCCAAATTTCCTCGATGGACTCATAAATTTCGCCACCTTCCTCTTCCATAGACTGTAAGTTTTCAACAACCTCTAATGGGGCTCCTGTTCTAATGGAATAATCGATTAACTCGTCTTTGGTAGCAGGCCAAGGCGCATCACTTAAATAAGATGCTAGTTCTAATGTCCAATACATGGTCGTAGTTTGATTTTATAATTTTTGCAAAAGTAATTTTTATCTTGACATAGCCAAGATTTTTTGCAATTATTTAGCTTTAATAATTTCTTAACGAAGAAAATCAGGATTTATTAGTCTTTTTTTCAGGAATCCATTTGATTTCTTCCGCTTTTAAATCCTTGGACAACTTTCGTGCCAAGACAAAGAGGAAGTCCGAAAGTCGATTTATATACGACATTACGTTTTCATCAAAAGGCGCTTCCTCAAAAAGCGCTGTGGCCATACGCTCTGCCCTGCGACAAACCGTTCGGGCAATATGACAGTATGACACTGTGGTATGACCTCCAGGAAGAATAAAATGGGTCATGGGCGGAAGTGAATCGTTCATATAATCCATCTCGTTTTCCAACAATTCAATATCAGAGGCATTGATTTTCGGAATATTCAACCTTTCTTTCCCACTTTTTAAGATGGCTTTATTTGGATCTGTGGCTAAAATGGCACCCACGGTAAAAAGCTTTTCCTGAATTAAGACAAGTAGATTTTTGGAATAAGTATCTACCTCCTGGTCACGTATAAGACCTAACCAGGCATTCAATTCATCTATGGTGCCATAACTATCTATTCTGATATTATTTTTTGACACTCTGGTACCCCCAAAGAGCGCCGTAGTGCCTTTGTCACCGGTTTTTGTATATATTTTCATTGATCAATACAGTGTAATAGGTTCAATTCTCTTTTTCATTTCTGTCCTTGCGACGATAATCCTCCATAAATTTTTTAGATTTTCTACTTTTCGATTTGTTCCTGTTGTAAATCAAGAAGAAGAGATATATTATTACCAGTACACCTAAAACCGTATAAATTGGGTATTCCATAATCGTGGACTTAATCTTTCTAATTTAAAGTTACGGGATTATATTCTAATCTTAAAATGTTCCTTAGCCTGTTCTTTCCTAAAAAAAAGGACGCCACAAAAAAATAAATCCACCGACACCGTGACTTTGTCATTCCCTTTAAAAGATTCCCAGTTCTGAGTAGTGTCTTTATTGTGGTGAATATTCCGGATAAACACCATAGTATTATTATGGTATAAGCCTTCTCTTAAAATACGATGAAACAAACCAGAATCGGGCGAACCCATATAAATAATATCTGACGGGTATTGGTTGAATTCAATAGACGGATAGGAATCTTTGACCTTATTCCTGAACTTCAAAAGGTGAGGGGCAATGTCTATGTTATGGGCATTGAAATACGCTATGCACTTAAGTAAGACCCTATCACTTTTTGAGCCCTTAATACCGTAATTCTTATTTAGGCATTTTGTGACAAAATTATAAATGAAGGGTGAGTGTACCCCATGTTGGTTGGTTGCGCTTAACCAAAATCTTAAATAGGAGAGGAAGTGGTACAACATAGATTGATGGATACGTTATAAGTTTTCTTCCATCATGGCCGAAAGCTTAAACCAGCGCTCGGTTTTTGAATCAATAGCTTCCGATATTTCTTTTAGTTCTATTGAGAGGGTATCAATATCCTCACCGGACAAATCGCTAGCCGTAAATCGATTTTGTATTTCTACTTTTTCTCTCTCCAATACCTGTATTTCCCTTTCCAGTGATTTATATTCCTTTTGTTCCAAATAGGATAGTTTGGCAGAACTGCTTGATTCTTTCCAAGAACCCTTTTGGTTACTATTGTCCGGATTCTTATTTTTTTCTTCTCTTCGCTCAATAATCATACTATCCTCATAGGTCCTGAAATCGGAATAATTGCCCGGAAAGTCCTCTATAATTCCTTCGCCCTTAAAAACAAATAAGTGATCAACTATCTTGTCCATAAAGTATCGGTCATGGGATACCACCAAGAGACATCCTGGAAAATCCAACAGAAAACTTTCCAGGACATTCAGGGTCATAATATCAAGATCGTTCGTAGGTTCGTCCAAAATCAAGAAATTCGGATTTTGTATAAGTACGGTACACAGGTAAAGACGTTTTCTTTCCCCACCACTTAGTTTTTCGACAAAATCATATTGTTTCTTCCTGTCAAATAAAAAGCGTTCCAGCAATTGCTGGGCAGAAATTTGCTTTCCTTTTTTTAACGGAATGAAATCCCCAAATTCGCGAATGACATCAATTACTTTTTGACCTTGTTTAACGGTTATGCCTTCTTGGGTATAATACCCTATTTTAATGGTATCGCCAAGAACCACTTTACCTGCATCGGGCTGGTCTATTCCCGATAGGATATTCAGGAAGGTTGATTTGCCCGTACCGTTTTTCCCGATAATGCCTACTCGTTCACCTTTGGTAAAAGTGTAATCGAACTGATCTAAGAGGAGCTTTCCAGGATAGGATTTGGATATTTTATGTAGCTCAAGGATTTTACTCCCTACGCGTTCCATATTGATCTCTAACTGTATCTCATGTTCTTTACGACGCTGATGGGCCTTTTCTTTAATTACCTTGAAATCTTCTATGCGTGATTTAGATTTTGTTGTCCTGGCCTTAGGCTGTCGCCGCATCCAGTCGAGTTCTTTTTTAAAAAGTAGTTTGGATTTATGCTGCTCTACGGCCTCTTGCTCTATCCTAGCTTCCTTCTTTTCGAGATAGTAAGAGTAATTGCCTTTATAGGGATATAGTTTGCCACCGTCCAGTTCAATGATTTCATTACAAACCCGTTCTAAGAAATAACGATCGTGGGTAACCATTAACAACGTCATATTTTCCTTGACAAAATATTGTTCGAGCCATTCGATCATCTCAAGGTCCAGATGGTTCGTAGGCTCATCAAGAATCAATAGATCGGGTCTATTGATCAAGGCATTGGCCAAGGCCAACCGTTTTTTTTGCCCTCCTGAAAGTAGTCCCACCTTAGCATGGATATCCTCTAATTTAAGTTTAAAGAGAATCTGTTTGTATTGGGTCTCAAAATCCCATGCATCATACCGGTCCATGGCCTCAAAGGCTTTTTGGTAAGCTTCTATATCTTCAGGCTGTTCCAAGGCCTTTTCATAGGCGAAAATAACCTTGAGCACTTCATTGTCCGAAGCGAAAATAGTTTCCTCTATAGTCAGATCGGGATTTAACTCGGGATCCTGTTCCAAAAAAGATACGCGTACTCCTTTACGATAATTAACGCGTCCGGAGTCGGGTACATCCTTGCCGGATAGAATATTCAAAATCGATGTTTTACCATCCCCATTCTTCGCGATCAATGCAATCTTTTGATCCTTGTTGATCCCAAAGGAAATATCCTCAAAGAGAATCAGTTCACCATAGGATTTGGCTATATTTTCTACAGAAAGAAGATTCATGCGTAAGAATTAGGGATTTGTTTTCGGTTGTAACGATATAAGTAGACATACCGGGCACTTAGGGCCAATAGTATGGGGATAATCACTGGGGAAAATATCTGAACCTTAAAAATCCAAAGGAGAACTACGGCCAACAACATACCCTGCAACATAAGGATATATTTGGCAATCCATCGTGGTATGGCCTTCTTTCTCCCTACCCAAAATGCTAACAACAAGTTTAAGGGAAAAGCCCAAAGTATGTTAAAGTTATTGGCGGTTGCGGTATGATCTGTCATAAACCATAGATAGAAAATAAGTATTCCTGCGAGCCCTGTTATAAAGAACAAGGCAAAATCCAGTCCTTTGGTTCTCTTATTGTTCCTGTTGTCCATAAATGTGATGAACAATACGATGGTTAGGAACACCAATGACCAAAAAAGTGGCGTTACTAGAAAAATTCCTTTTTGCCCAAGGGGTTCGGGTTGAAATAGGGTAACTTCATTTAACGTCAATGGGTTCGCTTCCAATTTCGAAGTATTGAATTGCTTCATTACGTATATCGGCAAGAACATATGTTCTTTTGGCGTTGCCAAATCATCAATAATCGCCCCAAGCGCTAGGTCAATACCAAAAGCGGACCACGAATTCGTGGGCATATTTTGACGTATGAGTTCACGGTGGGTAAATTGCTCTTGTAGGTAATTTTCATCGAACTTCAACTTTTGGCCATAGACCAAAGCAAGTACGTCCCAGATTTTAGTAGCACAGTTGTTATAAAAGAAATCGTAAGGATAAGCTCTATTTTCGGGAAGATAGTTGTTCTCTAAAAATTGAAACAAGGTATTTCTTTGGTCTTGGGATAGCTGTAAAACTTGTTCTTTCACCCAGCGGTTATCATATTTATACTCCCGAATAAAATTCGTGAACTGCTGTCTAGCAAGCATATAATCCAATTTACCTTTCGTAAAATTTATGTAAAAGTTATCTGAAGTAAAGTCAAAAACGCCATAGTTGTAGACTACGTCAATGCCAATGGCAGGGTCTGTAACCCGAAATGCACTGTGCCCGAATGTGGAATAAAGCTCGTTTCCTGGCCCACAGGTCAAAACGCTGATTTTTGATAATGGGGATAACTCCGGAATTTGAGAAATGCCGAACCTAGATACCAAAAGCAAAATGAAAACCAATGCCCTTTTTAGGCCCATATTGTTTTGTTAGAAATTTTCAGTGGCAAATATCTGAATAAATTGCTTAGCAGGGGTTTTAATGTTAATAGTTCATTAAAGCGAAGATTGAAATCCCATCCCGTCAATATAGTCTCGAATTAAGTATACCGATCATGATGATTGGATTCATATCGCTATTGCAGCATCTATAATCGTGATCGTACAATGAAAAGTATTGCATGAAAATTATTTTAGGTACACTGACTTAAATTCACTTCAATTACCTGTTTTAATATCCGAGTCAGGCTAGATGCCGTTATCCTATTGAATGCCACTTTGCCCTAAAACTTTCTTGAAAATTGTCTTATTTTTACATAAACAACCCATCATGAGACGCCATATCCCCAATTTTATCACCTTAATGAATGTATTCTGCGGCAGTGTTGCTGCGGTATTCGCTGTTATGAACCAATTGGAACTGGCTGTTTTTTTTGTATTCCTTGGGATTATCCTAGATTTTTTCGATGGATTGGCCGCAAGGATATTGGATGTAAAAAGTGATTTGGGCCTTCAGTTAGATTCCTTGGCCGATGTGATTACTTGTGGGTTAGTACCAGGAATTATCATGTTCCAATTATTGGGTATGTCTATGAGCGGCGGATGGAATATGGATATTTCCCCTGAAGCGGCCAATGATACCTTTTGGGTGGGATTGAAGTTGGCTCCCTTACCCTTTGTGGGTTTTTTGATTACATTGGCTTCGGCCTATCGCCTTGCCAAGTTCAATATTGATGAAAATCAGGTAAATTCTTTTATAGGTTTGCCCACACCCGCCAATGCGCTGTTGATAATGTCCTTGCCTTTGATTTTACTATATCAGAACAATGATATCCTCAACAGTATTATCCTAAATCAATGGTTTTTGATCGGTGTTACCCTTTTAAGCACCTATTTGTTGAATTCGAAAATCGAGTTGTTCGCTTTGAAATTCGATAATTGGAGTTTTAAGGACAATTCACAACGTTATATTTTCCTTATCGTGAGTCTGGTGTTGCTTATGACGATGAAGTTTTTGGCCATTCCGGCCATAATCACATTTTACATTTTAAGTTCGGCCGTTGGGCATGTTTCCAGCAGGACTTAGGTATTCCTAAAAATCCAACTTCTTTTTACGCAGTTCGAAGTTTTGACCAAGATATACCTTACGAACCATTTCATCCGCTGCAAGATCTTCTGGGACACCTGATTTTAAAATACCACCTTCGAACATTAAATACGACCGTTCGGTAATCGCTAAGGTTTCCTGTACATTATGGTCCGTTATAAGGATACCGATATTTTTATCTTTTAAGTGGGCCACGATACGCTGAATATCCTCAACGGCAACCGGATCTACCCCGGCAAAGGGTTCGTCCAGAAGAATGAACTTAGGATCCGTGGCCAAGGCCCTGGCGATTTCGGTTCTACGACGTTCACCGCCGGAAAGTAGGTCTCCCCTGTTTTTTCGTATATGGCCAAGTCCAAATTCCTCAATCAGCGATTCCATTTTTAAGTGTTGCTCTTTTTTACTCATTTTAGTCAACTGCAATACACTTAAAATATTCTTTTCGATACTTAATTTTCGAAATACGGAAGCTTCCTGGGCCAGATAACCTATGCCGTTCTGTGCCCTTTTATACATAGGGAATTTGGTTATCTCCGTATCGTTGAGATATATTTGACCTGCATTAGGCTTAATGAGTCCTACGATCATGTAAAAACATGTAGTTTTTCCGGCACCGTTTGGCCCTAGAAGGCCGACTATCTCCCCTTGGTTCACTTCGAGGGAAATACCTTTAACCACCTGTCGCCCCCGATAGGCTTTCATAATATTTTCTGCTCTAAGCTTCATACATGGATTTCAACAATTAAAAACACAAATCCCTCAAATCTAAATCTAAATATATCGGGATGGAATCTTCTTCACGGTTTTTTAACCTTTTTTATTTTGCTTCGCCTTTGCCTTAGCTTCTTTCTTCGCCTCCGATTTCAATACCATTTTTGATATAGAGATACTCACTTGGTATAATATCAATACGGGTACAGCTACAATGATCTGACTGGCAACATCAGGGGGCGTGATCACTGCGGAAAGAATAAGTACGATCACCAAGGCAATTTTTCGGTACTTCTTCATGATTTCCGGAGTCACCAAACCGATTTTGGTTAAAAAGTAAATAAGTATGGGTAATTCAAACAAGATTCCACAAGCGATTACAGATGAACGTACCGTGGCGATATAGGACCCTATATCAAATTCGTTGAGTACCATTTCACTTACCTGATAAGTGCCTAAAAAGTTGATGGATAGGGGGGCGACCACGTAATAGCCGAACAAGACTCCCAAAAAGAACAAAAATGAGGCGACCAATATGAATCCTCTTGAATTCTTACGTTCCTTTTCGTACAATCCTGGACTTATGAATTTCCATACTTCATAAAGGACATAGGGAAAGCCGACAATAAAACCTGCCCAAATGGAGGTCCATATATGGGCCGAAAACTGTCCTGACATTAAGCGGCTTTGAATAGTGAATGGTAACTTTTCCGCACAAAAGGCCGATTCGATTCCAAAGAATGTGGCAATATCACAAAAAAAGCGATAGGTAGGAAAATCCATTTTTGAAGGGCCAAAAATTACCGTATCAAAAATAAACCCCCTCATGACAAAGGCTACGATTCCTATCAGGACAATAGCGAAAGTAGAACGGATCAAATGCCATCTCAATTCTTCTAAATGGTCCAAGAAAGACATTTCATTGGGACTCTTTATCTCGGTTTTTGCCATTATAATATGCCTTCGTTAATTAGGTTATGTAAATGTACCACGCCTTTGTACTCTCCTTTATCCACGGCCAACAACTGTGAAATCCCATTATCCTGCATGAGTTCTAAGGCCTTTATGGCCAGTTTATCGGTTTCGATGGTCTTTGGGGCAAGGGTCATGACATCCTTGGCCGTTAGACCATTTATATTTTCATATTTATTCAACATTCTACGGATATCACCATCGGTAACCACACCTATTAGCCTCCCCTTATTTACGACTGCCGAAACCCCTAGCATTTTTTCAGAGATTTCCACGATAACCTTCCGAATATCGGTATCAACATCAACCTGCGGTTTCATATTGGTTTGCACAATGTCTTCGACGGTAAGATATAACCGTTTGCCCAAAGAGCCTCCAGGGTGATATTTTGCAAAATCCTTGCTACTAAATCCTTTTAACTCCAATAAACAAATAGCCAAGGCATCACCCATGACCAATTGAGCAGTAGTACTGGTTGTAGGTGCTAGGTTATTGGGGCAGGCCTCTTTCTCGATATAGGTATTTAAGACGTAATCGGCATATTGTGCCAAAAAAGACTTTGTATTGCCAGTCATACCTATCAGTAGATTATTTCCTCTTTTAATCAGAGGGACAAGCATTTTTATTTCTGGAGTACTTCCGCTTTTCGAAATACAAATAACCACATCATCGTCCTGTATGGTTCCAAGATCACCATGTATCGCATCGCCAGCATGCATAAAAATGGCCGGCGTACCGGTAGAATTCAAAGTGGCAACGATCTTGGTCGCAATGATGGCACTTTTGCCAATACCGGTGATAACAACCCTTCCTTTTGATTTTAGAATTTTGTTGACCGTTAAGGTAAAATCCTCATCTAGTAGGTGGGCCAAGTTTCCAATGGCCTTGCTTTCGGTCTCAATGGTCTTTCTGGCGATCTTAAGTATGGTTTCGGAATTGTTCAAGGTATATTTGAAGTTAGGGATTGTAATCCTAAAAGAATGTCTTATATTTAAGATTACAAAATTACATAAACTTAATTTTATACAAAGGTTAAGTTTTTATCGATATTCAGGTTGTATTTGTTTCATAAAACAAAATGCCTTATCTTAAATAAATATAAGTAGATGGCTCATGGTCATTGAATTAAGAAAATAAATGGTGGAACACAAAATGGGGCATAGCCAAAATGATCTACACGCCTCGTTAAAAAAATATTTTGGTTTTTCCCAATTCAAGGGTCTTCAAGAAGAGGTGGTTAGAAACGTTGTTCAAGGCAAAAATTCGTTTGTGATAATGCCAACCGGTGGAGGCAAATCATTGTGCTACCAATTGCCTGCTTTAATGCAAGAGGGTACAGCGATCATTGTTTCTCCATTAATCGCTTTGATGAAAAACCAGGTCGATGCCATTCGTGGCATTTCTGATGAACATGGTATTGCCCATGTTCTTAACTCCTCCTTGAATAAGACGGAAGTAAAACAAGTAAAAACCGATATTCTACAAGGCGTAACGAAGTTGTTATATGTAGCTCCCGAGTCATTGACCAAAGAGGAATATATTGATTTTCTCCAATCGGTAAAAGTGTCTTTCGTAGCTGTGGATGAGGCCCATTGTATTTCCGAATGGGGCCATGATTTTAGACCGGAATACAGAAACTTAAGAACCATTGTAAGCCGACTGGGCGACGATATACCGATAATAGGGCTAACGGCAACGGCGACACCCAAGGTTCAGGAAGATATCATCAAGAATTTGGGGATAACCGATGCCAAGGTGTTTAAAGCCTCATTCAATAGGCCAAACCTATTTTATGAAGTACGGCCAAAAACTGCGAACGTAGATGGCGATATTATCCGTTTCGTCAAACAAAATGCCGGTAAATCAGGTATTATCTATTGCTTGAGTAGAAAAAGGGTAGAGGAATTGGCACAAGTCTTACAGGTAAATGGAATAAGTGCTGTTCCCTATCACGCTGGTTTTGATGCCAAAACCCGCTCAAAATATCAGGATATGTTCCTTATGGAAGACGTGGATGTTGTGGTTGCCACCATTGCATTTGGAATGGGTATTGACAAACCTGATGTTCGCTTTGTCATCCACCACGATATCCCGAAAAGTATAGAAAGTTATTACCAAGAAACCGGACGGGCCGGTAGGGATGGTGGAGAAGGCCATTGTTTGGCATTTTATTCTTATAAGGACATCGAGAAGTTGGAAAAATTTATGTCGGGTAAGCCAGTGGCCGAACAAGAAATAGGCAATGCCTTGTTGCAAGAGGTTGTCGCATATGCAGAGACGTCAATGTCAAGAAGAAAATTCATGCTTCACTATTTCGGGGAAGAATTTGATGAGGTCAATGGCCAGGGAGCCGATATGGATGATAATACACGAAACCCAAAAGAAAAGCAGGAGGCCAAGGATGATGTTCTGAAATTGTTGCGAACGGTCCGGGACACCAATGAGAAATTCAAATCGAAAGAGATTGTAAAAACGATCACCGGGCAAATGAACGCTTTGGTTTCATCGCATAAGGCCCATGGTAAAGAGGTGTTCGGGATAGGCTCGGATCAAAGTGAGAATTATTGGATGGCCTTGATACGGCAAATGTTGGTGGCCGGGCTATTAAAAAAGGAAATAGAATTATATGGCATTTTACATGTAACAAAAAAAGGGAAGGATTTTCTAGCCAAACCAAAATCATTCATGATGACCAAGGATCATGAATATAGCAAAGAAAGGGATGAGGCCATTGTAAGTGCCTCAAAAGGCGGTGTTGCCGATGAAAAACTATTAAAGCTCCTAAAATCGCTTCGTAAGAGGCAGGCTGATAATATAGGTGTGCCTCCGTTTGTGGTTTTCCAAGATCCTTCTTTAGAAGATATGGCTTTAAAATACCCCATAACCATGGAGGAAATGCTGAACATTTACGGGGTAGGAGAGGGCAAGGCCAAAAAATATGGGAAGCCCTTCATTGAGGCAATCGCCTCCTATGTTGAAGAAAATGATATTATACGTCCCGATGATTTGGTCGTCAAAAGTACTGGGGCAAATTCGGGATTAAAGCTATACATCATCCAAAATGTGGATAGGAAATTAGGATTGGAGGATATTGCTTCGGCAAAGGGATTGGAAATAGCTGAATTGATCAAGGAAATGGAGCAGATAGTTTATAGTGGCACTAAACTCAATATCGGCTATTATATTGATGAAGTTTTGGACGAGGATCAACAAGAAGAGATTCATGAATATTTTCTAGAGGCTGAAACTGACGATCTTGAAGAAGCAATGCAAGAATTTGAAGGGGAATATGAAGAGGAGGATTTGAGATTATACCGACTTAAATTTATCAGTGAGGTCGCCAACTAGGCCTTGCTATTCAATTATCCCCACAAAGTATTCGTAAAGATAAAGATGATTAGCAAGTTAAAGTCTGATCATAGGCTTTCTTTAAAAGCTTAATACCCAACTTCAATTTATTTTCAACCTGTTTTATATGCAAAGCGACACCCTAATTTTAATATTGTTTAACTAAAAAGCAAAAAAATTAAACAAAAATTATGATTTGGCTGTTCGAATTACCCCTACATTTGATGAAATCTAAAAAAACAATGTTATGAAAATGATTAAAATTTTTACCGCTATTGCCTTTGTTGGTTTCATGTCATCGGCTAACGCCCAAGATGAGATAGCTCTAAACGCTACCGAAAAATCAGTAGTTGAAATGCCAAAAAGTCTTGAAAACGCTAATACCATTGTCGGTGTGGCCGCCAGTAACGAAAATTTTACAACCTTAGTAACCGCTGTAAAAGCGGCAGAATTGGTAGATACGCTAAACAGTGAAGGGCCTTTTACCGTTTTTGCCCCAACAAACGATGCATTCTCTAAATTACCTGCTGGTACCGTAGAGAGTCTTCTAAAACCTGAAAGTAAGGCAGTACTTACCAGTATTTTAACCTACCATGTTGTTGCCGGTAACTTCGATGCCGCTAGTGTTATTGCCGCTGTTACCGAAAATGGAGGAAAATTTACTGTAAACACCGTTCAAGGTGGGGAAATAATTATTTCTTTAAATGATGGAAAGGTTATGTTAACCGATGAAAAAGGAAACAGCTCTACGGTCGTAATGGCCGATATAGAGGCTTCAAATGGGATTATACATGCCATTGACGCCGTAGTAATGCCTGAATAATAAAGTTTCCCCCAAATAAAAACGTCCTGACAATGCTGTCAGGACGTTTTTTTTTCACAATATGGCTAGGGAGCAGGATTACCGCTACTCGACTTAGACTTTTCAAGTTGCCGTTGTATTTTTTTTATAGCCGATTCTATTGATTTTTCAGGTTCAATAATGTTATACTCACCCCAAAAGTCAGGATCTGAAAAACCAATAGCCTCATCTTCCAAAATTATGGAGGTTTTGATTCTTTCCCTTGATTTGGGCATTTCGTTAGTGAGATTCTTTTCCCAATCGGTAACGGCCATTTCACAGGATAGGCTATAGACCGAGTTGAACAATTTTTTGTCCCAATTGATCTTAAATTCCAACATTACGTTACTATATCCGTAGTACCATTTGCCATCTTTTTCCCGATAATCTACCCTATAGGCGACTTCAGTAGGCCAAACTCTTGCATTAGCGGGTTTTTTACGGACAAATAATCTAGCTGCCTCATACCTATTGGTGATGTTCAAAGAATAAATAGCACTGGTAAGAATCTTTCGTTCGGCATCGATATATAGCTTGCCTTGATATAATTGTTCTTCTATATGGGGTTTTTGGCTAAAATTAACGATATAAATCTGCCGTTCACCTACGCGGGTCATACGGTCAAATCTAAAATTGTAATTATCCAGGGATTTTTCTGCGAAAATATATTCAGGATACTTCATGATATCTACATACAAGGCATTGAAAGGCCCCCCTTGCAATTTTAAGGCAACGGTATCAAGTTTGCTGTAGTCCGTACTTTTCCGTGCTTTGAACAATTCTACGCCATCCTTTCTGTTAGACGAATATGGGGTTTTGTAAATGTTTACAACTGCTTCGGAAAGGGAGACATTTTTCTTTCTTCTTTTTATCGTTTCACGATAAAAGGCCGTCATCACGGTTGGGTCCTGAAAATAGTTCTGTCCCCTTTTATTCAAGGTTTCACGCACTAAGGCTTCTGCATTTTTAGGAATACTTAAACTTACCTCCCCCAAAGCTTCTACAAAAACATCCATATAGATATTAGTATCCTCTTCCTTAAATTCTGAGAGGGGCAAAGTTTTGTTCTTATAACCTAGGAAAGCTATAGTAACGTTGCCTTCGGTTATAGATGAAGGAACTTTAAGGGCAAATTCACCTTCAGTATTTGAAATCGTGCTAATATTGGTACCTTCGACCGCCAAGGTGGCAAATACCAACGGTTTTTTGGTGTCTGCATCCATTATTTTCCCCTTATATTGCTTGTAGGTTATTTCTTGTTCCGGTGCATCTTGATAAAAGGCAGATGCCTTTGGCAAACCTACCGCTCCGATGAAGACCAGCACGAATAAAAAGGAGTTGAATCTCCTTATTGACCTTGGAAAACGATTCTTCTTCATGTTTGTTTGATTTAAGTTTAAGCCTATTTTGAGCTTCTACAAGTTAGTGATAATTAGTCTTAATTCGTTGTTAAATATTGCTTTAAACCACTATAGGAAGCCCTTATAAATTAATATTGATTCCAGTAAATTTATAAACATCGACATTTTTTTTGTCGTTGACAATGATTTTTATCAGGAAGCCTCCATATGCTTGATATAATTGGTCGGGGTATTGTTCGTAAACTTCCGGAATGCCTTATAAAAGGAAGCCCTATTGTTGAAACCAACATCATAGGCAATATGGTCAATGGTCCTATTGCGCTCTGTGTTTTGCAGCAATAGGTTTTTAGCTTCTTTGATCCGGTATTGATTCACAAAATCAAAAAATGAAAGGTTAAAATGTTCATTGATGATTTGTGAGGTTTGGTTTCTTGAGAGATTGAGAGTTTTGGCCACATCATCCAATCTTAGCTCATGATTCAAATAGGGTTTTTCCGATTGCATGGTCTGCAAGAGCTTTTCCTTCATTTCAAGTGACAAGGCAGGCGACAACCCGGTTTTCCTATACTTAATGAATGGCAGAACTTCATGGATACTTTTGCCCTCGAAAACATCTGGCTGAACGAAACCAAAAAAAGCCAACATAGCAATGAAAGCAGTAATGGCGAGATCTACAAGGTAGTCATAACTCGGATCCATAAGTTGAAATCGCACCAAAAAAATATAAAGGGCGAAAGCAAATACAAAACCAAGATAAGAACCCACAAACCACTTCAGCCATACGTTCTCACGGAACCCTATCCGCTTTTTTTTCCAAAAGGTAAGGTAGGTGAGAAACCCGTAGAAGAACATGATCGCGATGACAATCCAGATGGTATAACCAGGAAAAATGGCGATTTCAAAGATTTTGCCCTCTTCTACCGCCATGAGTTTATCCTGGGTCGATAAACGATAAAAAGGCCATAACATACCGATAGTGATCATCGGGGGTAGCAAAAACAGCATATCATAGCGTTTAAAACGGCTTTGGTCTATGATGTTTCTGACGTAAATAAAGACCAATGCGCCATATGCCGTCCACAGTGGAAAATGGGCGAGGTTCAAATGTACGAAAGGAATTTTCTGGATATCACCCGACCAACGCAGACAGTTATTCAGCAATTCAAAGGCAAAAAGCAAGGTGTATACCCCTAATACCGTATTCGAAAATCGATTACCCTTGTGTTTTAAAAAAAATAGAAGGGATAAAACGACGCCCAAAAAAGCGAAGAAAAGGAACAACAATATTATCCAGTTCATAAATGTCCTTCATTAACAGGTAGTTATAAAGATATGAAAAGGCGTTTTTTTGAATGTCTCTTTTTATAGGGGAATATGATTCACTATTTAAATCAGGGGTTTATTCCGGGTATTGGTCATCATGGGTCTTTGATGAGGCGGATACCAATCTGTTAATTTCCGTTAGTTCCTCCTTGGTCAAATCCCTCCACCTTCCAATGGGCATGTCCAATCTAATATTCATGATTCGAATACGTTTCAATTTTTTTACGTTGTAGCCCAAATATTCGCACATACGCCGTATTTGCCTGTTAAGTCCTTGAGTTAGGATAATCCTGAACTGATATTTGCCAATTTCCTCAACCTGGCATTTGCGGGTAACCGTGTCTAATATAGGGACACCGTTTCGCATTTTATTAAGAAACTCTGAAGTAATGGGTTTATCCACAGTAACCAAATACTCCTTTTCATGATGGTTTCGCGCGCGAAGTATCTTATTTACAATATCCCCATCATTCGTTAATAGTATAAGGCCCTCACTAGGCTTGTCCAATCGACCAATGGGAAAAATTCGTTTGGGATAATTTATGAAGTCGATGATATTATCTTTTTCTACCCTTGTATCCGTGGTACAGACTATGCCCACGGGTTTATTGAATGCCAAGTAAACCGGTTTTTCTGCGGGTGGGGAAATCAATTCCCCATCAACACGTATTTCATCCCCTGGAATGATTTTAGTGCCCATTTCAGGGATTATGCCATTAATAGTAACCCTACCCTGATCTATAAGTTTGTCGGCTGCCCTACGGGAACAGTAACCGACTTCACTTAAATATTTATTGATTCGGGTTTGTTTTGGTGTTGACATTTGTGCCGATACTTTTTTGAAATCCCAAATTTAGGATTTTCCATGGCAAATTACGGCCTTATTTTTTTGACATCATTTTTAAGGTAAACCCACCCAAGACCACAACGATGATTCCCATGAGCCCCCACAGCCACATTTTGTTTTCAAAAAGGGGCGCTTTCAGCTCTTTTGGTTTTTTAGGAATCTGTAATTCTTTTCCTAGTTCCACTTTGGTCAAGGAATTGGGGATAGTATTGGCCGAATGGGCGATATCGTACTTAGGAACATATGCGTTCGGGTTACCATAGACCAAAAAATAGCCCCCTTTATCTGGAAATCTGGCTATTAACTCGTGGATATAGCCTTTGACCTTCACGTTCTTGATTTCCAAAGGTTGGTTATTCTGGTCTTCGATAATGAGCTTTAGTTTTTTTGCCAATACCGTATTGAACTTGAATTCATTTTTTTCGATGGAGTTTAAGGTTCCTTGATAAAGGGTTCGGTAATTATATCTCCACCCTTTCTCCGTCGAGACACTATCATGGACATATTGTAATCGAAATGAACGATAATAATCAAACGTATTCGGTATATCCAAGCTAAGGTAGCTAATAGGTACACGCCCCTCCAATTCCATCTCGAGTACAGTTTGCTTTTTGTCCTTTTGGTGCACATTTTCCAGTTTGGCGACGTTGGAGATATTATAATGGGCAGGGGTGTTTTCAACCAAGTATATTTTGGCTGCTTTTAGTTCTGGTAGGGTCTCGTTTCGAATTGAGATGCGATAATAGCGGTATTTCGCATTCGGGAAATTCAAATGGGTATACCGGTAATCGGTTTGACTGTTCTTTATGGATAGTATACGGTGATCTTCCAAAATCGTAAACCATTTTAATTGGTCTTGACTGCCTTCCAGCCTTACGTTCCAATCGAAATTTTCATTTTTGAAATCCAATTCCACATTATTCAAAATTTCCTGGGTAGGCACCTCAAAGGTGAAATAATGGGTATCCTGTTGGTTTGAGACATTGATCAATTTAAAGGCGATTGTCCTTTGGATTTGTTCTTCTTTGGCAATACGTAATAGGTATGGAATTTCCAAAGTGTCTGTAGGCGCGATTTTATATATTCGAATATCCGCGAGGTTATCCTTACTATTTTTAAATACCGATGGGGGCAATTCCAAGGAATGCCATGGTCCCGACACGCCCATGATTTCCCTTTTGGCATTGTAATCACCTATTTGTGCCAAAGCAATGGTACTAAATAAAAGAAGTGTTATAAGATTTAATCTAGTTGGCATCCTCATCTGATATTCTGAGTTTGTATTTGTTGTAAAGGAATGAAATGATCAGTAATAATATGCCCAAAGAAACGAAAACAATGGTTTTCGAAATCGTGTTGAGCGAAGCAATATCATAGAAAAACAATTTGATCAAGGTGATGCCAAAAAGGATAATGGCCCCTAGGCGTAAATACTTTTTATTTTTCCAAATTCCCAAGATGATCAATACTAATGAATATAGGCCCCAAAGTATGCTAAGCCCTAGTTTGTAACCTTGGGTGGCTCCAGAAATATCCATCCAATGCAAAAGTTCGCTACTCGCCACCCAAAGGATAGAAATGTGGAGTAAAATTTCGAACGGTTTGGAAAAGTTGATTTTCATAAAAGACTGTCGGATCAAACGGTACAAGCTAAAAAGCAAGAAGCCTAAGAATGCAAAGGATATATAGCGAATTACCACATTAAGATACCCTGTTTCATAATATTCCGCATCGGTTTGTTCTATATAACCCTCCCTTAGTTCGCTCAATTCGTATAACCCCAAAGAGAGGAATGCATATAAAGTGAATAAGCCAATGGTCAATGATATGATGCCCAAAACCCGATTTTGTATTTTCCCGATATTCACTAGGTTCAAAATCGCTATAAAAAGGAGGGAATAATTAAACAACCAAATGTTGCCCATACTTTTAAGATCAGGGTTGTACTTAAAATATTCATATTGGTTTTCATCGGCTATGGCAACTTCTGAACCATAATACAATGCATCCCAATACAACTGGATTTCCAAAAAGAAGCCCATATAAAGACCAAATAGCAAAATACTAGGAATTGCAAAAGACATGATTTTTCCAATTGTAGTTTTAGCAGAGGTTACTTCCGCTTGGTGCGGGATAGTATTTATCCAATTGATGAAACCAAAGCTGACCAAAAAGAGCATAGAACTCATGAAAGTCACATTCAGGATAGGCTTCATCGGGGTTTCGGTGAATTGGTTAAAGGCGTAGCTCGATGTCCAATCCTGCAATAGACCGAAAAGCGCCAAAATCATGAGGGGATAGGATAGGTATTCGTAGACCACAACATTTTTTTTGCGACCTATCCAGAAAAGCAAGGCTGCTTCAAAGGCCCATAACAAGGTAACCCAATTGCCGTCCAGTTGAACCGGAATGGCAATGGTCAAAAATACCAATACCAATCCCGAGACCAAATAATATAAATTGCGGTCGGCCAATTTTCTCTTGAAGATCATCAGGCTAACGATAAAATGCAAAATGGCATTACATAGGGTAAAGACCCCTAAAAGTTGCATTCCTGTTTCATTTTGTGAAAGTAGTCCGTAGCCGAACCCGTAAAAAATGAATGAATTCAGCAATAATAGTACGATATCCGACTTTTTGAATTTTTCGGAGGCCTTAAGTTTATAGGATAAAAAAGTGGCATAGAAAATCAGGAAGAACAGACTCAAGAATATCAAGGCTGTTGTGTAATGCTCCTCATAGTTAAAAGAAAATCCGATCCAACTGCCATAGATCAACCAAGTAAAGATGAATGATGAATAATAAAGCGGTTTCCAATATTTTTTATAGGCAATGACCAAAATACCAATATTGATGATACCCATATACCCGAAAAGGATTTGGGGGTTACCGGAATCATTACTTAAAAGAAATGGTACGGCATAGGCTCCTACCAATCCAATATGGGCGATGACCTGCTTGTTATAATTCAATGCAGCCACTACGCCAAAAGCGGTAAAAATCGGCATTAGGACAAAAGCCATAGGCTGCGGGAATAGATCATAAAAACTATAGGCTGCAAAGGTTATGAAATACAAGATTGCCAAAGCTCCACTAACAAGAACTGCGCTGTAATTTTCATACTTGGCTTTGAGTTTGATGCCAAAACCTATGAGGCCCAAGCCAACCAAATACCCTAATATGATTCGGGTCAAGGGGCTTATCAAGTTGTTTTCTATAGAATATTTTGCTCCTATCGCAACACCTAGCACCGTAATTATGATCCCGATTTTATTGATTAGGTTTTCCCCAATGAACTTTTCCCAATTCGATTTTGTTTTTGACTTTGGACGAACTTCGATCAGTACGTCATTTTTCGCTTGAGGTGAAGCAATGGGTTCTTTAGCATTTTCCTTTATTACATCCTCTTTAGGGACACTTGTTGGTTGGTGCTGTTCTTTTTCAATTTGGGGTTGTATGACTTGTTCAATTGCGGACCTTTCATTCCCTGTTTTCAGGTCTTCTATTTCACGATATAGGGCCATAAGCTCTTTGGCAAAACCCTCTTGTTTGCTTAGAAGTGCTTCTAATTTTTGATTAAGTTGCTCAATGCGGTGTTGATGGTCTGACATAGCTATGGTTTACGGGTCCTAAGGGTAAGAAAAAGTGTGATTTTGGTATTAAGCTATCCTTTAAACGTTCAGATCTAGAATTTATTGATGTGATTTTATTGGTTTGCGACCTGATTTTTAAAGCACTGTCCTTATTATTTACCTTTTAATTGTAATTCATAGCTATAGATCTCCCACCCCAATGCTGCTAAAAAAGGAATGCCGATGTCATCGTATTCATAGACATCATCATTGAAAATCCCGTCTTTGTTTACTAGGATTGTCGCAGTTAACATAAATTCCACATCGTTCTTACGGTCCTGAATATAAGCACAATCAGTAATAGTTCCATAGGCGTATCCCACTTTATTGAATATCTTGATGTAATCGGGAATATCGTTCTTATTATCACCGAACATAAAGAATTTCACATAACTATCATAGTATTTTTTTGAGTCATATCCCGCTTCCTTCGGTAATTTTCGCATAGCTTCCAGTATAAATTTCCGTTGGGCAGTATTTAAATTAAAACGTTCATTTTCCTTAAAGGATTCGGGAAAGATGATCCGTTTCAAAACCCCATGTTGGGCGTTTATTGAATATCGATTTTTTAAAGCAAAGTCAAAAGGTTCATGGATTAATATATCATCCTCATAATAACCTATGCCTTTCATTGTATTGTTGATTTCCAAAGGTTTAGGTGTAGTATTTGTTGTGCCTTCGAGCATGGTGGTTGTACTATCGTTCAGGTATATAACCAGAGGTGTAGTGGTAATCCCATAGGCATCGTCGGTTGATAGACGGTGTGATATGCGGGCCGATTCAATGCCTTTTTTTTGAAGTGCCTTATTAATCGCATCCTGTCCTAGAAATTCAAATAATCGATTATTGGCCTTATTGTCACTGACAGCAAAAATTTTGGTGATGTCCGAGGCGAAGGTGGTTTCGATAGTATCCCCTTCGATATAGAATCGGGTATCCATATTTAGCGAATCCAATTGGTTTAGTTTTTCCAAGGCCAATAAAGCAATGGGTAATTTTACCGTACTGGCTGGGTAGAAATAGTTTTGGTCGTCTACTTGAAATTCATGATCTTCAAAAACAACACGGTTATTCCCTCTTTTTATTTTAGTGAATTTTATCTGAACTTCATATTGATCTATACTGTCGATCACCGATCTTATTTTTGGATTTTTCGAAGCCAATGCAAATTCCAGGGCACTTGTAGCCTTGGGATCCCCATCACAGGCGTATAGAAAACCAAAAATGAAAATGATAGAAAATAATTTCTTGTACATCGATTGTTAAGAGATCTTACGTTGGATTATTCTTGGTAGAGTTCCGCGCGATGAGGTTTCAAAACATCACGAATCATGATCATATTTTTTTCTTCCACCACCATAAAAGCAAAACTATACATTTCATCGATTTGTTGATGACCGGTTATAGAGGGTCCTAGGTCTTTGAACTTTATATATTCCTTTAGATGTATCTCATGATGTTCCGCGGTTTTTGATGCGGTCGGACCTCGAAAGTCCCATATAAGTTTTATTTTACGATTCATTTGACTGGATTATTCCTTGACGGTTCGTTAGATGACCCTAAATTACTTCTTTTTGTAAATAATATGTGTTGCTTTGAAACGATTGTAAAAATCATGGTTAGCCACCGCTTTTTAGGGTAACGGATTGCGATACTGTAAAATGTGTTAATGAAAGCCTATATAACTTGTTTAACATGTAGTATTTGTTATTTTTGCGGGATGTTTTTTAGATTCAAAAATTCGTACCCATTCAAATTTTCCTTCTTGGTTTTGGCCCTCATGATTGTATCATGTGATTCGCTCTGGAAAGATAATTCGAACGAAGAGCCGATAGCCAGGGTAGGGGAATTGTATTTATATAAGGAGGACATTAAGCCACTTTTGACAGCGAACATGAGCAAGGCCGATAGTGCTTCATTCGTAAACGATTATATAAACAATTGGGCTTCAAAGCAGTTATTGCTTTCCAAAGCAAAAATTAATCTTTCCGAAGAAAAATTAGCTGAATTCGATGCCTTGGTAGATACTTACAGAACCGATTTGTACACCCGGGCCTATAAGGAGGCTTTGGTGCAACAAGGGAGCGATTCTGTGATCAGCCAATACCAATTGGAGGCATTCTACGAGAAGGAAAAAGAGAACTTTAAGCTCAAGGAAAAATTGATCAGACTACGGTTTATCCATTTACCGCCACAATTTATGAACAAGGAAACAGTTGTGGATAAATTAAAGAGTTTTAAGGAGGAAGATATCCGTTATTTAGATTCAATCGGGGTGCAATTCAAGAAATTGAACTTTAACGATTCATTATGGGTAACGGCCTCTAGGGTCAGGGAGGAAATTCCATCTTTGACCCTTGAAAATCAGGATAGATACTTAAAAAAATCACAATTTTTTGAATTGCAGGATTCATTAGGGGTATATTTGGCAAAGATTACGGGAGTGCTCGAAATCAATGACATTGCTCCCTTGTCCTATATAAAACCATCCATTCGACAAGTTCTCCTAAACCGCAGGAAATTGGACTATATACGAAGATTGGAAACAGAGATAATAGATGAAGCTATTAAAGAAAAAGAATTCGAAGTCTATGCAAAAGACAATTAAGTTTAATTTTTTACTATCCTATTTATTTATTTCAGGTATTGCCCTTGCACAGGCGCCTGATGAGATTCCGGATACACAAATAGAACCACCCCAAATTGAATTGGAGGCGGATCGAGGTATAATCAAAGATTCAACGACCAATTTCAAAAAAGTAAAACTCGATGGTATTGCTGCCGTCGTTGGGGACTATGTAATTTTGGAATCGGATATTGAGAAAACTTTGATCGATTTAAAAAATCAAGGTGCCATGTCAGAGGATATAACCCGATGCGGATTATTGGGTAAATTGATGGAAGATCGTTTATATGCCCATCAAGCTGTACAGGATAGTTTGCTGGTATCGGATGATGAGGTGAACCTGACCACCGAAAGACAAATCCAATCCTTTGTCGCCCAAATGGGCTCTATGGAGAAACTTCTTAAATTTTACAAAAAGGAAAGTGAGGCAAGTTTACGGGAAGACATCAATAAAATAAACAAGTTGCGAATGCTTTCAGAAAAAATGCAGAATAGCATTATCTCTGAAATAGAGATAACCCCTGAGGAAGTGCGACAATTCTTCAATAAGATACCAGAAGACGAACGGCCCGTTTTTGGTGCTGAATTAGAGATTTCACAAATCATTAAACAGCCAGAGGCCACGGAAGTCGAAAAGCAAAAGGTCATAGATAAGCTAAATGCCATTAAGGCCGATGTTGAGGATAATGATGCCAAATTCAGTGTAAAGGCCATTTTATACTCCCAAGATCCTGGCTCAAAATCAAAAGGAGGATTTTACAGCATTACCAAGGATACCGGTTTTGATAAGACTTTTAAGGACGTAGCCTTCAGTCTTCAAGAAGGGGAAGTGTCAGATCCTTTTGAAACGATGTTTGGGTATCATCTCATCTACATAGAAAAGATCAGGGGTCAAGAACTCGATTTAAGACATATACTCATAACACCCGAAATTTCCCAAGAATCATTGGATGAGGCCAAAACCGAATTGGATTCCATACGCAAACATATTATGGAAGGTAAGTATACCTTCGCAGAAGCCGCCCTTAACTTTTCCGATGAAAAGGAAACGAAGTTCGATGGTGGTCTGCTAAGAAACCCAATCGACTATGGCTCTAGGTTCGAATTGACCAATATGGATCCCGCGCTTTATAATCAAGTACGGAATCTAAAGGATGATGAGATTTCCTATCCGATCTTGGAACAAGACCCGAGAGGTGGTGGGCCTAAATATAAATTGCTCAAAGTCACCAACAGGTATGACGAACATGTGGCCAATTTTGCTAAGGATTATACACGGATCCAACAGATTGCCCTAACCGAAAAACAGTACAATGCCATTAAAAAATGGATGGCTGAACATATCGATGAAACCTACATTAGTGTCAATGATTCTAATAAAGATTGTGATTTCGCGAATAATTGGGTAAAGGAGTAAAAGGGCATGTCAGACGTAACCGCCATTAAAAATCTAGTACAAAAGCATGCTGCCCTAAAAAAGGAAATAGCCAAAATCATAATTGGCCAAGAAGAGGTAATAGACCTGATTTTATTGTCTATTTATACAGGTGGGCATTCTTTGTTGATCGGTGTTCCAGGGTTGGCCAAAACCTTGATGGTCAATACCATTGCCCAAACATTGGGGCTCGATTTTAAAAGAATACAATTTACGCCCGACTTAATGCCCAGTGATATATTAGGTAGTGAAATTCTAGATCAAAACCGTCATTTCAAGTTCATCAAGGGCCCGGTATTCTCCAATATCATTCTCGCAGATGAAATTAACAGGACTCCCCCAAAAACACAGGCTGCCTTATTGGAAGCTATGCAGGAAAGGGCAGTGACCATAGCTGGCCAGCAGCATAAACTCGAATTACCCTATTTTGTTTTGGCTACCCAAAACCCTATAGAACAAGAAGGGACATATCCACTGCCAGAAGCCCAGTTAGATCGTTTTATGTTTGCGATAGAATTAAAATATCCGTCTATTGAAGAGGAGATAGCTGTGGTAAAAGCGACTACTTCAGACGAGACCGTTAAGATAAACGAACTGTTCAATGCGGAGGAAATCTTAGAGGTACAACATTTGGTACGCCGGATTCCTGTGCCCGACAATGTGGTCAATTATGCGGTTACCCTCGTGAATAAAACTAGACCGAACCTTGATACCGCACCTGATTTTGTAAAGCAGTATCTCGATTGGGGCGCAGGTCCCAGAGCGTCACAGAATTTAATTCTGGGAGCAAAGGCACATGCTGGGGTACATGGCAAGTTCTCCCCTGATATTGAGGATGTGCAGGCCGTGGCCATGGGAATTCTTCGTCATCGAATTATCAAAAATTACAAAGCAGAAGCTGAGGGCATTTCCGAAGAGGATATCATCAAAAGGTTATTTTGATGTTCATTCGTTCCAAACCCTAGGTTTTTAAATGGTTTTCTACTTTTTTGGAAATAGGTTGGCATTGTAATTATCAAATTGTGAAAATCATACTAATCCTTGTGTAAAAATTTTATTTGCCACATGGATTTTCTTAAATTCGTGCAATTACAATAATCCTTAATATTCTATACAATGGCATTTGATATCGAGATGATCAAAAGTGTTTACTCCAAGATGGCTAGCCGGGTTGACAAGGCGCGTGAAATAGTCGGTAAACCACTTACCCTGTCTGAGAAAATTTTATATTCCCACCTTTGGGACGGTACGCCTTCCAAGGCTTTTGTCCGAGGTAAGGATTATGTAGATTTTGCTCCAGACCGTATTGCTTGTCAAGATGCAACAGCCCAAATGGCGTTATTGCAGTTTATGCAGGCGGGTAAGTCAAAAGTAGCCGTACCGACGACTGTACATTGTGATCATTTGATTCAAGCTAAAAGCGGAGCGGTTGCCGATTTAAAAGTAGCAAATACAACCAGTGCGGAGGTATTCGATTTTCTGGAATCGGTTTCTAATAAATACGGGATCGGTTTTTGGAAACCAGGTGCCGGGATTATCCATCAAGTGGTCTTGGAAAATTACGCATTCCCTGGTGGAATGATGATAGGTACCGATTCGCATACCGTAAATGCTGGAGGATTGGGCATGGTGGCCATTGGGGTAGGCGGTGCTGATGCTGTAGATGTTATGGCCGGTATGGCATGGGAATTGAAATTTCCTAAACTGATCGGGGTGCGATTGACCGGAACGATTTCTGGTTGGACAGCTCCAAAAGATGTTATTCTGAAGGTTGCCGAGATTCTTACCGTAAAAGGGGGGACTGGGGCTATAGTTGAATATTTCGGCCCAGGTGCATTATCGTTGTCATGTACCGGTAAAGGAACAATTTGTAATATGGGCGCTGAAATTGGTGCAACAACATCAACATTTGGGTATGACAAGTCAATGGAACGTTATTTACGTGCTACGGACAGAGCCGACGTTGCCGACGCCGCAAATGTAATTAAATCCCATCTGACAGCTGACGCGGAGGTATACGCTAATCCAGAGCAGTATTTTGACCAAGTGATCGATATTGACCTGTCTAAATTAGGACCTTTGCTAAACGGACCTTTCACACCGGATTTATCTACTCAAGTGGGCGACGAAATGACCAAGAAAGCCAAGGCAAATGATTGGCCCTTAAAAGTGGAATGGAGTCTTATTGGCTCTTGTACGAACTCTTCGTATGAGGATTTATCACGAGCGGCTTCCATCGCCGAACAAGGCAAGAAAAAAGGGTTGAAAATGAAAGCGGAACTTGGTATCAACCCCGGCTCAGAACAAGTGAGATACACTGCCGAACGTGATGGTATTTTGGATACTTTCGAGCAATTAGGTGCTAAGATATTTACAAATGCTTGTGGACCATGTATTGGCCAATGGGCAAGATATAGTGACCCTAAGAACGCACCTAAGAACAGTATTGTTCATTCGTTCAACAGAAACTTTGCCAAGCGGGCTGATGGTAACCCAAATACCCATGCCTTTGTAGCTTCTCCAGAGATTACTGCTGCCATTGCATTTTCGGGAAGGTTGGATTTCAATCCAATTACCGATACATTGATTAACGAAAATGGTGAAGAAGTCAAATTCGATGAACCCACCGGGTGGGAATTGCCGCCAAAAGGATTTGAAGTAGAAGATGCTGGATATTTAGCACCTGATGAAGATGGTTCTGGGGTTGAGGTCAAAGTGAGTCCGACTTCGGAACGGTTACAGTTGTTAGAGCCTTTTGAGCCTATTACGCCGGATCAATTGCAAGGGGTGAAGTTGTTGATCAAAGCCTTCGGTAAATGTACTACCGACCATATTTCAATGGCGGGACCTTGGTTGCGATTCCGTGGCCATTTAGATAATATTGCCAACAATACCTTGATTGGTGCCGTCAATGCGTTTAATAAGAAGACCAACTTTGTCAAGAATCAATTGACAGGTGAATATGGAGGAGTGCCGGATACCCAAAGAGCCTATAAAGCTGCTGGAATAAAATCGATTGTGGTAGGGGATCATAATTATGGTGAAGGTTCTTCAAGGGAACATGCCGCAATGCAACCAAGACATTTGGGTGTTGCTGCGGTATTGGTAAAATCATTTGCAAGAATCCATGAGACCAACCTTAAGAAACAAGGTATGTTGGGATTGACTTTTGCCAATGAAAACGATTATGATCTGATCCAGGAAGATGACACCTTCAACTTTGTCGATATCGCGGAATTCGCACCGGGTAAACCCTTGACTATTGAAGTTGTGCATGCAGATGGTAGTAAAGATACCATAAAGGCTAACCATACCTATAATGAATCGCAGATTGGCTGGTTCAATGAAGGGTCAGCATTGAATGTTATAAAAAGGGAAAACGCGGCCTAAAAGTAGTACAATATATAAGTTAAGAAATACTTCATATTAATACATAAAAACTCTCGATTTTCCTCGGGAGTTTTTTAGTTTTGGATAAATCCCCATATAATGAAAATCAAAAGAAAAACTGTCCTTAACATTTTACTTTTTGCCTTTGTGCTGTCGTTCTTCATGACCCCCTTAGGCCATTTCAGCAAGGTTTTTTTGAATCGACTTTTTGCATCGTCACCGAATATTATAGATGAACCTTCGAGACAACAAATGACATCGTATGACTGGCAGTTAAAAAACGCTGATTGGGATTTTTTTAATTTGCAAAAATCTCGTGGAAAAGTGTTGTTCATTAATTTTTGGGCTTCTTGGAAATTACCATCAGAGGCCGAACTCAAAGGAATACAGGAGCTATATGAGGAGTATAAGGGGCAAGTTGATTTTTATATCATCACGAATGAGGAACGGCCCCCCGTTGAAGAATTCATGCAGCTTAAAAAATTCACCTTCCCGGTTACCTATTTGATTATCGGGGAACCTGCCCCATTCGAAATTTTGGATCCACCAGGCACTTATATCATAGATAGGAACGGATATATCGTTGTAAAGGAAGACGATATTTCAGATTGGGATAGAAAGAAAATAAAGGAATTGTTAAATGATTTAGTTAATTGAAGGTCAAATGAAGTTAGGCAAGAAACAATGGACAAATATTGTCCTGATTATTGGCATTGTTTTAATTCTTTTTACGCCGGTCGGATTTTACGCCCGTGTGTTTGTTAGCAGGTTGCTCTCTGCCAGTGCCTTAGTCTTGAAGACCGAATTACAGTTGAACGTTGGAAGTTACGATTGGGAATTGGTAGATGCCAACGGGCATACCTTCAATTTTGAAGAAGCAGAAGGCAAAGTAGGTTTTGTTAACTTTTGGGCTACTTGGTGCCCCCCATGTGTTGCCGAAATGCCAAGCCTTCAAAGTTTGTACAATGATTATGGAGACAAGGTAGTGTTCATTTTCGTAGCGCAGGACAAAGTTGAAAAGGTGTCATCTTTTTTAGATAAGAGGGGGTATGACTTGCCTGTGTATTATTCAAAAACAGAAGCGCCAAGTTTGCTTACGGCAAAATCAATACCTACAACATATATTATCGATACGGAAGGTAAAATCATAGTTGCCCAAACCGGAGCTGCCGATTGGAACAGTGAAAAAGTAAGAAAGGTCCTAGATGGCTTACTTGCCCAATGAGCTATTACTTTTTGAAGTATTTAAACGGAACGAACAGCATTCCAAAGCATTCACCTTTTTCCTTGCCCAAATGCTTATGATGGATTTTATGGGCCCTTCTAACACCTCTTGCGTACCAGTTGTTTGCGTTCCTGAACATTTTGAATCGTTGGTGAATAAAAATATCATGGACGAGGAAGTAAGTCGCCCCATAGGCCATAATGCCCAAACCTATCGGCCAGCCATACCAAAAATCGGTATTGGCCCCAAGATAGAAAAAAGTTATGCTCACGACAGCATAAAAAATAAAGAAAGTATCGTTACGTTCAAACCATGAATCATGGTCTTTTTTATGGTGGTCCCTGTGTAAATTCCATAAAAAACCGTGCATAATATATTTATGGGTAAACCAGGCCATGAATTCCATAAATAAAAACACAAGAAAAAAAATGAGTATGCCAAAAACTATATTCATATCATACCAAATTTAATTTTAATTTGACATAAGACCTAGCCAAAAGACCAAATTTTTGATAATCGGGTACCCTGATCCTGGTTTGTCGTATTAAGGAAGATGGCGTATGCTCCAGTTTCTTCAATAATCTGGTATAATACTTATAGGCGGTATATACTCCAAATTTAGCTTCTCTCGGTAGTTGTTGAATACCCTTGAGGCTTTTTTGAAAATCTTCCTTTATTTCATCGATGATTCGCCTTTTGGAATCCTCGTCCAGCTGGTTTAAATCGGTATTAGGAAAATAGGAACGATGCAATTCCTCGTAATCGGCTTTTAAATCCCTTAAAAAGTTTACTTTTTGAAATGCTGAACCTAGGGACATTGCCGAATCTTTCAACCTCTCATATTCATCTTTGTCCCCCTTGACGAAGACCATAAGACACATAAGGCCGACCACGTCGGCAGAACCATATATATACTCCTTGAATTCTTTATCAGTGGTATACTTGGTTTTGGTTAAATCCATACGCATACTTTTCATAAAAGATTCCACCAAATGATAGGGTATATCATATTTATGATACGTGTGTTGGAATGAATTTAAGATAGGGTTTAGGCTGATTTTATGCTTTAAGGCATTTGCTAGATTTTTTTCGAATTCGTTGAAAAGTTCCTCGGTGTGATAATCGTGGAAACTGTCCACTATTTCATCAGCAAAACGAACGAAACCGTAGATATTGTAAATATCGTAACGTATGGAGGGCCCTAACATTTTTGTGGCTAGGGCAAATGAAGTGCTATACGTCTTGGTCACAAGCTTGCTGCAATCATAGGATACTTTGTCGAACAATGCCTTCATGGATTATTTTACCTTTTGTTTTTAATTAATTCTGAGACCAATTTACCCGAAATAAGGGAAGGCGGAACTCCTGGTCCTGGAACAGTCAACTGTCCAGTAAAATATAGATTTTCCACCTTTTTGCTTTTTAATTTAGGCCGTAAAAAGGCCGTTTGTGACAAGGTGTTCGCCATGCCGTAGGCATTGCCTTTGTATGAATTGTATTTTTCGATAAAATCATTGACACAAAACGACTCATAAAACAGAATCCCATCTTTGACATTTTGTTTTGTTCTAGTCTCTAGCCGGTGCATGATGAGATCAAAATATTGTTTTCTTAGCGCTGGGGTGTCTTCCAGGCCGGGTGCAATAGGAATGAGAAAGAATCCGGTTTCGCAATTTTCCGGCGCCATGGTCAAATCTGTAATTGATGGAAAATTAGCATAGAACAAAGGTTCTTCAGGCCATTTTGGGTTGTCATAAATATCATAGGTGTGTTGCTCAAAATCGGTATCGAAAAATAGGTTATGATGTTCAACGTTCTTCAATTTCTTGTTAAGACCTACATAGAACAATAAAGAAGATGGTGCAAAGGTCTTTCTTTCCCAGTAGTTTTCACTGTACTGTCGATATTTCTTTTCGAGCAACGTTTCTGAATGATGGTAGTCTGCCCCGCTTAATACGAAATCGGCATTTATATCCTCGTTATTCGTGGTAATACCTATTGCTTTACTGGCCTTAACCCGAATCTTTTCTACGGGACTATCGGTATGGAATTGAACACCTAACTCCACCGCTAAATGGTGCATCGCCTTAATGATTTCATACATTCCACCTTCTGGATGCCAGGTTCCTAGTCCGAAATCCGCGAAATTCATAAAACTATAAAATGAAGGGGTGTTACTTGGCTTTGCGCCAAGAAAGAGAACGGGGAACTCTAAGGTAGAAATCAGTTTAGGGTTCTTGAACTTTTTCCTCACCTCACCACTGATGGTTTTGAAAAACTGGTCTACCTTGGCTATAGTATCCTTGGTCACCAATTCAAAAGGCGATAACCCGGGTTTGAGTACCACTTTGTTAATGGCGATATCATAATTTTTTTGGGCTTTGGAGATGAATTTCTTGAGATGTACGGCACTTCCCTTCTCAATGCGTTCAAACTCTTTACAAATCTTGTCCATAGAGTCCCCTATGGTGATGGTATCCTTGGAAAAAAAGATTTTATATGCTGGATCCAACTTATGTAAAGTATAATAGTCACTGGTCTTTTTCCCGAAATCTTCAAAGAATTTGTCAAAAATATCGGGCATCCAATACCAACTTGGGCCAAGGTCAAAAGTGAATCCTTTTTTCACCATTTGACTTGCCCTACCCCCTATGGTGCCGTTTTTTTCATAGACAGACACCTCATAACCCCATTTGGCCAAATAGCACGAAGCTGATAGGGAAGAAAACCCTGAACCGATTATGACAACTTTTTTACTCATTTTAATAATAAGGTCTATCTATTGAACTGCTTCTTCTACCAATTGGTCAATTGAATTAAATGTTTGAATGTTCGACGGCAAGTTCCGAACATCCAATAATTGTGTTTGCCTTCCTAAAAGCAAAACTTTTGTGCCTTTTTGTTTTGAAATCGTTTGGGATAACTCTTCAATATATTTGTCTATTTTTTCCTTTTCCGGGGCTACGGTGAAATAAGATACAAAATGGATATTGTCCACAAAACCGATAATCTCGCCCAGATTATCCAAGGGTATGGATTGCCCCAAATAAATGGATTTGTATCCATGTAGAACTATTTCATAATTAAGGTAAAGCAATCCTATTTCATGAATCTCTCCCTCGGGTAAATATAACACAAAAGTCTTGTCAGTTTTGGTGGGCTCATTAAGTTGTAACTTCTCAATATTAACCTGAATTTTTTGTTTGATCAATCCTGTAATAAAATGTTCATGGGCCGGAGTTATCGTATCGGTCTGCCATAATAAACCAAGTTCATTGAGTAAGGGAATAAAATAGTCCTTGAAGATATCCCGGAAAGAGTAGTCGGCCAAGAGGCTATTAAAGGTTTGAGCAAAGCGATTCTGATCAAAATTTATCATTGCCAATTTAAAGGCATTCAACACATGGCTTTTGCTATTCTGAATAGCCATGATTTCTTGCACTTTAATTGGGATTTCATCTTCTTTCAACTTGGCAATCTTGGATATTTTAAAGCCATTGTTGTACAAAAGTGTAATGTTCAATAGTTTTTGAAGGCTTCCCAGACTATAAGTTCTTATATTGGTAGTGGTTCTTTCCGGGGAAAGAAGATTGTATCTTTTTTCCCAAATACGAATGGTATGGGCCTTTATTCCTGTAAGGTTTTCCAAATCACGGATACTGAAATACTTCTTTATATTGTTCATCTTTTAAAAAAAAAGTTTAAACAAATATAGAATATATTTTGTTCGAATGTTAAAAAGTAAAGTTAAAATGTTGTTTTAGTTCTTATACAAAACAATAAAACCACCTTTGACCAAGCGGTCAAAAGTGGTTTATGTGCCCACGACTGGAGTCGAACCAGCACGTCCTTACGAACACTACCCCCTCAAGGTAGCGTGTCTACCAATTCCACCACGTGGGCCAAAAATTGGTCTGCAAATATAGGAAGCCGTTATTGAAGATAAAATTTATTGGCGTAATTATTTTTCGTCTGATAAGGGCGTCAAGTACCCAGTTGGTAAACGTCTTTCAATTCGGTCAAGGATCCATCTGATTCATGAATTTTTAAATCGTATCTTATGTGTATCGGAGTACCTAATGGGCACCGATAATAAATAATCCAGGCATGGGCTTCCTTAACGCCGATACAACCATGTGAAATGGCTTTTTCCAACGTTATAGGATTTGTGGTGGGGTGGATCAATTGCCCATTTTTGACTCCGTTGATTTCCGTTTCTATCCATGGTATTTGAGGCATTAAAGTAGTATTGCCGTCATCCCTTTTTGTATAATGGAATCGTCTGCCGGTAACGGGATTATAAAAGGCTGGATTTTTTTTAAAACCGACGATCTGCCCTTGCCCAGTTTTGGTTTTAAGATCTGTAATCCTATCCGACATTTTTAGGTACTTTCTATTGTTTTGGCCAATTCTAATTGGAAACGAATGCAGTAATGAAGAATCTTTATAAATCCGTAACCTATATTCCGGCAGATTAATATCGATCCATGTTTTTTTAAATGATTCCATAATTGATTGGGCATTCAATGAATCTGGGACCAACAGTGTGTCGGAAGGTCGTAAAACTATCATTTCCCGTTGATCTAACGTAAAGGAGTCCCTTGCCATCATACTATAGTAATCGGTTCGTACCAAAGTATCTATAATCCATGGATTTGCATTGACCAGTACATGTTCGGAGAGTGTATAATTTGTCATACTATCATAGGTGGATATCAAGGAATCCATAAAATCGAAATATTTTCCAATTCGAATGGTATCTGTAATGACAATAGGCCCGATCAATTTAGGTTTTTCCAAAAAGACTTCAGTATGGGTCACCTCTTCGATTTTTGGTTGCCATTGGCTTTCTACCAATTTGGCTAAAGCGATGGTAATCAAGAGTAGTAGAAGCAACATTAAGGTATGCAAAAGTCTTTTAGACATTTGATTGAATGGTGTTGTACTAAGGTTTGGTGTTCTTATCGAGGTGATGGGTATCGTTCACTACATAATACCCCATTTCGATCAATTCTTTTCTGACCTTTTCGAGTGAAGGATACTCCCCGTATTCAAAAGAAATCAATCCATTTTCCCGGTCGACTTCTACATTCCACACTTGTTTTAGGGTGTGAAGTCTGCCCACGATTTCCTTAATATTCATTTTATGGGCCGTCTGTTGTACCTCAAAGGTTGTTTTCATGGTATCCTATTTCTTTTCACTAAGATAATTCAAGTTGATTGCTCTGAAAATGAGCTACATCATAGGTGTCTATAATAACGAAGAATACATTTGGGGTATGACCATGGTCATTTATAAAAAAGGACAATCCAACTATATTTGAAGTATACCTTTTTAGAACATCATTAGCCATGGCTTATGTAATTCAATCGTATAAGAAGATAAGGCAGTTCTTTATTGAAATAGGGGAGTTGTCCTATTTTGCCATCCGGTATTTTAAAGAAGCATTGAAACCTCCATGGGAATTCAAGGAGTTGATTCGACAATGTTACCATATGGGCAACAGATCTCTTGTTCTTGTTGGGGTTACGGGATTCATCATAGGTTTGGTACTGACTTTGCAATCGAGACCCACATTAATGGAATTTGGTGCCGTTTCATGGATGCCCAATATGGTAGGCATATCCATAGTCAGGGAGATTGGCCCGGTCATTACCGCATTGATTTGTGCAGGCCGGATCGCCTCTGGGATAGGGGCGGAATTAGGTTCCATGCGCGTAACGGAGCAGATCGATGCCATGGAAGTCTCGGGAACCAATCCTTTTAAATACTTAGTGGTCACCCGAATAACGGCCACCACCCTAATGCTTCCATTATTGGTGATTTTTGGGGATACCGTGGCTTTATATGGTTCGGCCTTGGTCGAAAACCTTAAAGGCGATGTGTCATTCCAACTGTATTTCAATACTGTTTTCGATGCCTTGGAATTCGGTGATCTCGTTCCCGCGACCATCAAGTCGTTTTTCTTTGGATTTACCATAGGATTGGTGGGGTGTTACAAGGGGTACTATTGTAAAAAAGGAACGGCAGGGGTCGGCGTTGCGGCAAATACCGCAGTGGTCACGGCATCGCTACTACTTTTTGTAGTTGACTTCATTGCCGTTTTCGTATCGGATATTTTTTATGAATTATAGCATGAACGATCAACAGCACATTTTAAAACAAAATGAACAGGTCGCAACCAAGGAAATGGTTATCGAAATTCGAGACTTGCGCAAGAGCTTTGGTGATAACCATGTGCTGAACGGTTTCTCAATGACGCTTTATAAAGGTGAGAATCTTGTGGTCATGGGCAAATCAGGTTCCGGAAAATCGGTGATGATCAAATGTTTGGTAGGACTGATGCAGCCCGATAGCGGTTTTCTTTCGGTCATGGGCAAGGAGATCAAAACCTTGGATCGCAAAACCTTGGATGCCCTGAGATCGGATATCGGATTTTTATTCCAGGGTAGTGCGCTTTATGATTCCATGACGGTTCGTGAGAACCTGGAATTTCCTATGCGAAGGCATAAGGAAAAGTTGGGAAACATAGAGGATACTACGCCTTTGGTATTGGAAGCTTTGGAAAATGTGGGACTGGCACACACCATGGACCTCATGCCCTCTGAACTTTCCGGGGGAATGAAAAGACGGGTAGCCTTGGCCAGGACCCTGATTTTAAAACCAAAAATCATATTGTATGACGAACCGACCAGTGGCTTGGATCCAATAACAGCTAAGGAGATTATTGAACTAATGCGTAGTATTCAAAAAATGTACGGCACTTCCTCTTTGATCATTACCCATGATGTGGACTGTGCCAGGGTAATTTCAGAACGCATGGTACTTTTGGTAGATGGGATTAATTATGCGGAAGGTTCTTATGCCGAGCTGTCGAAATCAACCGATCCAAAGGTAGAAGCATTCTTTAAAAAATAAGATCATGGCAAAAACAACATTGGAAAATTTGAAACTTGGGATTTTCGTGGTATTAGGAACAGCCTTGCTCGTCTTGGCCGCTTATTTGATTGGTAATCGACAAAACATGTTTGGTGAGACAATCACTATAAGCGCAGTATTTCAAAATGCCAACGGCCTCCAAAAGGGTAACAACGTTCGCTTCTCAGGTATTAACGTGGGTACGGTGAGAAATATGGAAATGGTGAATGATACGACCATTCGGGTATATATGGTCATCGAAAAAAATATGCAACCGCATATCAAAAAAGATGCTGTTGCTACAATTGGCTCCGATGGGTTGGTGGGTAGTATGATCCTGAATATCCTTCCGGGAAAAGGCACGGCCTCCACCATTTTAGAGGGCGATGAACTACAATCCTACAGTAGAATAGCAACGCAGGATATGTTGAGCACGCTGAATACAACAAATGAGAATGCTGCTATTTTAACCTCTGATTTACTAAAAGTGACCCAAGCGATGACAAAAGGAAAGGGTACACTGGGCAGGTTGTTGAACGACACCCTCATGGCGAACGATTTGATGAAGACCCTTACCAACCTAAAAAATGCAAGCCGAAATACCGATGTTACGATTCGGAAATTGAACACCATGTTAGATCAGGTCGATTTTGAAAAAAGTGTAGCGGGTGTTCTTTTGAACGATTCTATAAATGGATCGAAAATGCAAAATCTACTTGCTAATATGGAAGAATCGGGAAACGAAATAGCGAAAATGACCCAAAATTTAGATACCATAATCGGTGATTTCAAGAAAGGGAAGGGTGCAATTGATTACTTGACCAAAGACACGGTTTTGGTGAACAGCTTGGATGCTACCATAAAAAATATTGAGGAGGGGTCGATTAAATTCAATGAGAATATGGAGGCTTTGAAACATAATTTCCTAACTAGACGATATTTTAGGAAGTTGGAGAAAAAGGAAGAAAAGGAAACGACAAGGGAATAAGTGACAATGGGATGTGCAAATAACCTTAATTCAATACCACAGATCACATATTTCATATCGTGATTTGGTGGGATATATTTTTATAATCCCTAACCTGTATTTATTGACCTTCGAGAGTAAGGGTGCCTTGAAGTATGAATTATGGAAATATAATGGATTTGATTATTTTATAGGGAAAGAAAATTTGGCTTTCTAGATTAATAAAACATAAAAACATGGAAAAGATGAACTACTATTTTAACAAAACACTGAAGAATTCGACTTTTGATGAGGTCATATCGAAAATAACTGAAGCCTTAAAAGAAGAGGGTTTTGGTATACTCACTGAAATAGACATCAAAACCACCTTTAAGAAAAAGCTCGATGTTGATTTTCCAAACTATAAGATCTTAGGCGCCTGTAATGCACCATTTGCCTACAAAGCCCTTAAAGCTGAAAACAAAATCGGTACAATGCTCCCCTGTAATGTTATTGTCCGTGAGGTGGATGATGGATCCATAGAGGTCGCAGCAGTCGACCCAATAGCTTCTATGATGGGTGTTAAAAACGAAAAATTAGCAGGTATAGCCGAGGAAGTAAGGGATAAGTTAAGAAGAGCCGTCAACAGACTTTAGACGGTGGAATGGCTGATTACCTGATTGAATTTATTGTGGTTAACCGCTCTTAATGGACTGACCCAAATCATTACATACTTTTCTCCATGGTTGTATTTTTAACTATATGCAAATACAATTATACACCACATGGATACCTTGAAGCAGGATGGTTTTATATCCTTGGATTTAGATTTGCCCATCTGGGAACGTTTTTTTACCGTTGCTCCTTTGGTGGTAGTCGGTACCAAGGAAGATGAGGGGTATGACCTTGCGCCAAAACATATGGTGACGCCTTTAGGGTTTGGAAATTTTTTTGGTTTTGTTTGCACATCACGACACAGTACATATCATAATGTAAAGAAGACTAAGGAGTTTACCGTAAGTTTTCCAAGGGCCGAACAAATTATTGCCACTTCCATTAGTGCTTCCCCGCGTAAGGGGGAGACTCCAAAATCATTGGGAATTATCGAAGCCCTTCCCATTGTTAAGGCCACCACCATGAATGCCCCACTGCTAAGAGATTCCTATTTGTATTTTGAGTGTAAACTTTTTAAGATTATAGATGGTTTTGACGGGTATGCTTTGATTACCGGTACCATAAAGGCAGTGTATGTGCATCGGGATTACCTTCGGGTTTCCGAAGGCGATGATCAATTGCAGCTCAAACAGAATCCATTACTGGCCTATATCGCAAACGGACGTTTCGCCAAAGTTTCAGATACCTACAATTTTCCATTTCCTAAAGACTTTAAGCGATGACGTCTGGAGATAGCTTAACCGCCACCGCAATCATGGACTATCTCAAGGCAAATGAAAATCAGATGGTCGAATTTCTCAAAGGATTGGTGACCCTGGAAACCCCATCCAAAGATGTCGAATCCCAGTTCAAAATATTAAAAATATTAGGCGATACCTTGCGGGACCTCGACTATTATGTACTGCATGTTCCAGGAATGGAAACAGGAGGGTATCTCTATGCACGTCCCAATCACAGGAAGAGGAAAAATCCTCGACAATTATTGTTGGGTCATTGTGATACGGTATGGAAATCGGAAACATTAAAATCAATGCCAATTGTTGAAACAGGCGGCAAAATGACCGGCCCGGGAATTTACGATATGAAGGCGGGTTTAACCCAACTTGTTTACGCTTTAAAAGCTATAAAGGAGCTTTCACTTCCTATGCCAATAAGCCCCGTTGTACTCATCAATTCGGACGAAGAAATTGGGAGCAGAGAATCGCGGGCAGCCATTAAGCGGCTGGCGAAAATTGCTGATAGGACTTTTGTGATGGAGCCGCCTTTAGGCTTTGAAGGAAAACTTAAGACGGCTAGAAAAGGCTTGGGACGTTTTACTATCACTGTGAAAGGAAAAGCGGCCCATGCGGGATTAGATCCCGGTAAAGGGGTAAATGCTATTGTGGAACTATCACATCAAGTACAGCAACTGTATGCCATGAACGATTTTGATAAAGGCATAACCGTAAATGTCGGAACCATTCAGGGGGGTATCTCACCAAACGTAGTGGCACCCGAAAGTAAGGCGGTGGTTGATGTTAGGGTTTTAAATCATGAAGATGGTTATAAAATCACAAAGAAGATTTATGGTTTACGACCAACAATCCCTAATGTTGAAGTACATGTAGAAGGAGGAATGGGACGTCCTCCTATGGAACGTACCCTCAGAAATCAAAAACTATGGCAGTTGGCAAAATCAAAGGCACTGTTATTGGGATTGGAGTTGCAAGAGGCAACGGCAGGTGGTGGATCTGATGGAAACACCACAAGCCTGTACACCGCCACCTTGGATGGACTGGGAACCACAGGGGACGGTGCACACGCGGCCCATGAATTCATTTTTTTGGAACATTTGATACTTAGAACCGCCTTGTTAACCCTATTGGTAGTTTCAAATGCAAAGGAAATTTAAAAAGAATTATCATGAACCATAAATTCATATTTACTTCCCTAACCCGAATTTCCGATTTGGCAGAAAAGGAATTCGATCTTAAAAAAATCGACCTTAAATATTGGGAAACTGGTGATTATGTAATGGCCAAGATTTCAGACCCAGGTAGTAATACCCTGCTGCTCGAACTTCCAAATGGCCGTATGCGGGGCATCATTGGTGGGGAAAAAATCATTGGTGCACTGGGAGAAAGATTTGCGACCTTGGAAGCAACAGGGACTTGGAAAAAAGTCGGTGAAGACATGAAAATGCACGTACTAACTGGGGCTGGACTTTTTGGTAAGCTAACCTCCAAATCGGCTTTCATACCTAACATGATGGAAGTGGTTTATAGGGGCCACAGTTTCCGAAAAGGTAAAAAACTCACTATGTCAAGTTTTGTAGAACCTGTTGTGGAAATTCCCTTTAGAACACCAGTGGTACTCTTTGTCGGGACTTCCATGTCCGCAGGGAAAACAACCTCTGCCCGCATTGTCACTAATTTGTTCAAGTTGGCGGGTTATAAAGTGGCAGGTGCCAAACTTTCCGGGGCCGGCCGTTACAAAGATATCCTGGCCATAAAGGATGTGGGCGCTGATACGGTATTGGATTTCGTAGATGCGGGACTACCCTCCTCAATCTATCCTAAGGAAAAATATAAAGCTATATTGAAACAATTATTGAGTCGAATTGCAATTCAAAAAGCCGATATAGCGATTATCGAAATCGGAGCCTCGCCATTGGAACCTTACAATGGCGATATCGCCATTAAAGCTATAAAGGATAACATAAAATGCACAATTTTGGCGGCTTCTGACCCTTATGCTGTTCACGGGCTTATGAAGGCATTTGGGATTATCCCCGATATTGTCACAGGCATTACTTCAAATACCTTGGCCGGAATTGCGATGGTTGAGCGGCTTTGTAACGTGAAAGCATTGAATTTGATAGATTCCAGTACAACGAAAGAGCTAAAGCATATACTTTACAACAAAACAGGCCTGGCCTTATGAAAAATGAAAATAAGGGCTTCAGCGATTTGATATTGAGGTTTTTCAGCTTTGTTACTGAATATAATTGTTGTAACTTTAAGAGAAGGTGTTACAATCGGTTTTTTGAAGTGTATACTACCTTTTTAGACTTATTTTCAATAGTAAATTAGGGTATAAAGAAATCTTTATAGAACAATTAATTGGTTTGAGAATAATTCAATAGTAATGTAACGTAATATCAAGATTATGAATCCAATAGCATTATTTACCATTATCGTAGTTGTGATCCTGTTTGCAGGAATCCGAATTGTTTTCGAGTATAAAAGAGCATTGAAATTCCGTTTTGGGAAGTATGTCAAAACCCTTCAGCCCGGTTTTCGATGGATTATTCCATTGGTAGAGACCATTCAGGTGGTCGATATTCGGGTGATCACTATCAATATAGTATCCCAAGAGGTAATGACCGAGGACAATGTTCCATGTAGTATTGATGGGGTGGTATTTTTTAAAATCAGCGATCCTGAAAAGGCCGTTCTCGAAGTTGAGGAATACAACTTTGCTATTACCCAACTTTCCCAAGCCGCACTTAGGGATGTGTGTGGTAAGGTGGAATTGGATACCATTCTATCAAAACGGGAGGAAATGGGTAAGAATATCAAAAGTATTGTGGAAACCGAGACCCATCATTGGGGCATTGAGATCATTGATGTAAAGATCAAGGATATTCAACTTCCTGAAAATATGAGACGAATGATGGCCAATCAGGCCGAAGCCGAAAGATCCAGAAGGGCAAGGATCATTCTTGCGGAAGCCGAAAACCAAGCGGCAGCCAAACTTCTAGAGGCAGGTCTTCAAATCGATAAATCACCATCGGCCATTAAGCTGAGATTATACCAGACCCTATCGAATATAGCGGCGGAAAAGAATTCGACCATTCTATTCCCATTCCCAGAAGAGGTCTTGCCCCGGCCCAAGAAAAAAGAGGATTAATCAGGCAAAGCAAGACGTTCAGTGAATAAGAGCTTTGGTAAAGAGGAACCCACCCCTGTTTTTATCAACCTTATTTTTGAATATTAACAGAAATTGAGGCGCCTTTTTCATCCCCCATGAGCATGACCGCAAGTTTGCCTTTTTCTGCGGCAAAGTGCGTGCCTGTTCCTGCTGTTGTGGTAAAGCTTATTTCGAAGTTATTATCTTCAAGTTCTTTTTTATAGTTTTCAATTGCTTTCTGTGTTACATCCTCAAAGATGACTACCCAATTTTTACCATCCACCATATCCTGGGTGTTTACTACTACAATATTACCTTCTTTGAATTCTGGTACATCGTTGGGTATTTCATTAGGCCATTCGTGCTTGGTCGCATCCGTGGTAAATGTACCCTCATCGGTTTTGATGACTATTTTTTCATCATCGATGTCAACATCGGCATTATCACCAATGGATTTCTCTATCAATTTTTCCTGGGTTTTTTCCGCTGCTCTTTTGCAGGAATAAAAAAGACCGGTAATCGTTAAAAGCACGAACAACGGTATCACAAGTTTCACCGAATTTACATGTACATTTTTCATGGGATTGTTTTTATGGATTACTTCCGAGGTTTAATACTGTTAAAACTAGGGTGACCGCTGACCTTTTGCAATGATTTGGATCATTTACGTGGGACTTCAAGTAAATATTAATAGACGAATGGGCTATAATAAAAAATAGAATCTAATTATTAAAAAAAAATTCTAAACGCAGACTTCCCCAGCATATATGCCAAACGAGATAGTACAATAACCTTAAGGCATACATGCTCATAAAACCAAAATTCTTAAAAGCCAAAAGCTGTATTGTGTTGAATAGGAAAAGATTGATCCAAACCGTAGCCATTGACCATGTTGGATAGGAACCCATAAATAGGACCTGATACGTAGGCTCGAACATCGCCACTATCAAAATACAGATTAAAAGAAGTTTTGAATAGGGTACATTTTTAAAGATAGTTGTAGTAACCAATAAAAAGACGGAAACAGGAACGATATGAAAAAGAATTTCCACTAGAAAAGCTATCGTAGGATAAAACAAAAGCGATTCCGGAAACAACATGTTCATATCTTCCGGATACACAATCAGCAAATCTACACCTATTGCTATTGATGCAAATATCAAGGTAAGTACTTTGTAGGGAATCAAACTTTTAATGGGATACCTCTTGTAGATTGCAAACCATCCTTGGAACAGTAGATACGACAATGCTAAAAAACTTAATATACTGCTTAACAAGAAGATTTTGAAGGCTGATATTTCCCCAAAAAATCGCTGAAAAAATGAATTGCTAAAACTGGATAAAAACCCGACTCCGCATAGCACTAGGATAATGAGTATGCCAAGAGCTATAAATTGTTTTCTATGGGAAGCTAGCCAAGTAATAAAAGGAATCATTTTTCTTTTCTTGTAAACAAGCATCAAGATTATCCAAAAATCGTTCGTCTTAAATTTCCGATTTGATGAAAGATAAATTTGCTATCCTTGCCAATTTTCGATTTAATCTTGAATTCACGGTAATAACCGCGACTCATACCGTCATGGGCTTAATAGTGTCAATGGTTTTCATTCGCCTTTTTTTTGGCATTTATTCGTAACGTCCAAATGACGATTACCCCAATGACCCCCAATGCTGACAACACCGAGGCAAAGTAGACTAATTCCCAGTTCCAATACAATGCTTCCTTCCCAGGGCGAACATCAAAATCAGTCCACGGACCGGCACGCCCGATTACAAAAATGAGCACTCGAACGGCATGTAAAATTGCGGCCGAGGTCCCAAGGCGTAATGGAATGCGGTCTTCATTTTTAGTATTGGCAATAAACCATCTTACCGAGGTTAACATACACGCCAGATCGATCAATAGTTCAAGAATCAACAATGCGGATACCCACCAAACGAGCACCTCTAAAGCACCTTGAAATAGCATGATAATCGTTCGTGCCATCAAAATGCCAGCTCCTAGGAACAAAAGGAGTGCATATATCCTTTGTCTTGAGAACAAAGCCGTTATCATCGCTCAAGCTCAGCAAATAGCACCATGTAATTGTGCGCTACCTCCTTTGCACATTTTGGGCAATATGCATAATGGACAAAATAGTTTTTAGCCTTCTTTTTTCGCTGTTCCAGATAGGCATCCATCTGTTTAATGAATTTGGGTATGTTTTTATACGCTCCATCGAAAACCTTGGTCATGAATGTACCCGAAAGTGTCGTATTGTTCGCCTCTGGAACCGTGCCGGTAACCGCCAAATAGATTTCCCCCTTAAATGGACTAAGATCTGTGAACAAAAGCAATGTTTCCGTCCTATCGGGATTTAGTTTTTCCGAATCTTGGGCCAGTTTCATCATTTTGGTCACTTTTTTGCCGATCATAGGTGGATAAGGGATATGAAATAATTCGGGTATGGTTTCTTTAATAAATTTCTTTTGGTTCCACACAAAAGTTTTTTCATCCCACTTATCTGGATGAAATGTAGGGCAGCATTCTTCCGTTTTTCGTAAGACTTTTGTTTCCTTTTTGATTTTTGCTTCCATGATTCTTTTTTACAACTTTTTAAACTATATTTTTTGTCTTTCTGAATTTCTTTCTGTATTCCTTATCCATCTTTTCAGTGGCATATTGTACGATTAGGCGTCCACATTGGTCTTTCCATTTAAACAAAAAATTCTTGATTTCGTTGGGCCATTTTTTCCATAGCCCACGTAATAAGGTCCCGACGCCTTTCTGTACATTTTGGGAATCATCTAACATCAATGGTTCGATGACCGGTAGTGCGGTCTCTGTCGCCAATCCTTCTTTTACCATCTCTATCAAGGTTACAGGTACTGCCCTTCTTTTCCATTCCGAATCCGAAGTGTTCCATTCTTTTAGTTTTTCGTACGTAATAATCTTGTCTTTCAAGAAATTGGAAAGCACCAACATGCATAAAACATCGGTGGTTGCCCAATTATCGATGCCTATTTCAAACCATTTTCCCATTCGGTCAAAAGCTGCTGGTGTAAATTTCACTCTTTGCGATGCCACAAAGGCGATGGCAAGGGATTTTTCCTCAAACCTTCCCACTTGCATCAATCTATCCCCCAGATCCAGATATTTTTCAAGTGTCATCTCTTTATTCCATTCGCGCATCCAAATATCCCGTTGGTTTTCAAATATTTTAGTTTCAATCCCATATCCATCAAAACCCTCTTTGAAATACCTGGAATATTTATGAATGATTTCTTGATTTGAATTTTTCAAACAAAATTCCCGAATCTCTTTTTGTTTTTTATCAATCATTTTTTGTATTTACAATGTTATGGGAACTAGCTAAGCAGTTCTTTTTTTAGAATGTTTCGGAAACGGGTAGCACTGATGTAATGGTCCTCCAACAATTTTCCGTTATGTAATAGACTGAAAACGCCATAGCCGGATGGCGCTCGTTTTGCTTCCTCTGCCGTGCTTATTTTTTCCAACTTTAATTCAATCCCATTGTCCGTGGCAACATTCAAAAGGGCTTCTACAGATTTTTCGTGCCATGGGCACTGATCCGCATAAAGCAAATGCCAACCACGGTACTTCTTCTGTTGGGTTGTCCAGTCGAACAATTTTGGATCGGGAGCTGTCGTATCCCATTTTTTAGATAACAATTCAAAACGACCTTTGCCATCAACTTCCATAAATCCGTTCTTTTCAAAAAGGCTTTTATTGGCAATCCAAGCCCCTTTACTGGTCATTGTACAGACGCCGGCGAACCCTAATTCCTGGGCGTCTTTTTCCGCTTCGTTGATGAGCAATGACCCGTATCCCTTGTGACGATTTTTTTTTGAATATACGTACATGCAATGTATGAACATGAAAGTATCGGCATCTACAGGTCGCCATGCATATTCAATTGGTACATATTCTATAAACCCAATCATTTTACCACTATCGTCCTTAAGTATTTTTATACGCAATCCTTCTTTATACCGTTTTTCGAACCAAATTCGTTTGCAGGTAAATCCAGGATTAGTAATATCCTTGACACAAAAGAGCGTTTCTTCCATTACGTTTTCAGGTGTTACTTCTCTGATTTTTGTTATTTCCATTTATAAATTGTTTACGACTTTTTTTTTAGATGAAGTTCTATCCTTTCTGTATTTTATATACTGTCTGATTGCGGTTTATCTTGTCGCAAATAACACTTGTAGCTGAACTTGGTAATACAAAGACAATTGCCCTATTTTCCCTTACCACCTTGGTACTTTTTAAGGAAATGTCTTATTCTAAGTTCCTATTTTTTAATTACACCGCTTTAGGTTAAGAAGTTAATCAGGAAGCAACCATACCGCCATCGATGACGTAAGTGCTTCCGGTGATAAATTTGCTCTCATCTGAAGCTAGGAATAGTACCAAATCAGCTATTTCCTCTACTTCCGCATAGCGTCCGAAGGGTACACCTGCCTCAAAGCCTTTTTTCGCCTTTTGGGCATTATCCGGTGAAATATCCTTTTCTATCGAGCGCATCATACGTGTATTTACGGGACCCGGATGAATCGTATTTACGCGTATGTTTCTTACGGCGGACTCAAGGGCTGCAACCCTCATAATGCCAATAACACCATGCTTGCTGGTCGTAAAGGCCCCTAAACCTGAAAAACCCTTTAATCCTGCAACGGAGGAGGTGATGATAACACTACCACCTTCATTCATTCTGGGAATAGCATATTTACATCCCAACCAAACCCCTTTCAGGTTGATGGCTATGACCGAATCGAACATATCTTCGGGGTAATCCGCTATGGGTCTGAATGGGCCCTCTACACCTGCATTGGCAAAGAGGATATCAATGTTCCCAAAGTGGTCCATGGTTTTCTGAACGTAGTGTATGGTATCTGCCGATTTTGATACATCTGCGACGGAATAGTGCGCATTATCGGTATTTAGATAGGCTACGGCCTTTCGTAATGTACTTTCTGTACGGCCTACCAGCATTACTTTGGCACCTTCATCCAAGAACAACCTGCTAGTTGCCAACCCTATACCGCCAGCACCACCCGTGATAATTGCAACTTTGTTCTTTAAGCGTTGCATGGCCTGCGGACTGTTAAAGGTTTAGGTTCAATTTTTTTACACTCCACTTATTATCCTCTGTTTTGAATTCAAGAAGATCTTTACCTATCAATTTGGCCCTCAATTTAGGTACTTCATACCTCCGTTTAGCCGTTAAGGCATGTTCCCTCTCCATGATCGGCCAGACTATTTCACCATTGATATTTACAACAACTTCAGTAAAGATGTATTCAACAATATCCAGTTTAATTTCATTTTGTCCTTGGTACATTTCACGGACATAAATGCCTATGGCGTTTTCTTGATCAAATTCGGTTATATTCAAATACTCGGGTTGAATGACGATTTCACCGGAAGTATCTATAAAACCATAGAAAGGAATGTTGTTCACTTTTAATTTTTGGATCATACATCGTCCGTTTTTGAATTGCGGATAGCGGATACCCAAAACTCCTGGAATACTGGTATCGGCATCTTGGTTCCATACCAAATCATCCCTGAAATCAATGACCATTTGGGCATTTTCATTAATAAATCCCCATTGGTTTCCAACACGAACCGCGGCCAAGCCTTCATTAAACGGGGCAATTTCATCATAGACCGGATTCTCGGTCTGTGCACTTGCCGCAAAGGGGAGGAATAAAAGCAGCAAAAGCCAACTTATACTATATTTCATCGTTTTGTTTTTTATGTTAAACGTTCTTAGAACATGATATTGGAATAGATCATGGTTTTGAGATCTTTGGGTAAGCCATCCCTTATATCTTCCATTTCTCCCAAGGAGACGTATTTTCTTAATAGAATGAACGTGGTATCGATATACTGCTCGGCTACTTCATCGTTATATTCAAAATCATTGATTGCCGCAGGCCCATCATGTTTACGGACCAAATCCACAAAGTCTGCCATCTGTTTAATTTTTGGCCGTTCTTTTTTAATAGTCCATCCGTTGACATAAACAGCTTTTAAAAACATTGGGAATTGGGCAATGAGCTGTAGGGATTCCGCCGTGGGTATAATATCCCTGAGGGCATGTAGTATGGCAGATAATATTCTACCTGCTTTATCTGTATCCTTGCCAAGGTTCATTTCCTTGGCATAATTCTTAAGAAAGGTGTTGCCTTCCGCTGCGTATTGATTAAAATTTAGTGCCATGATTTTTAGTTTTAAGTGTAGCTTAAATTTGGCAACTAAAACTTTAATTACAAATGATTTAGGTCATGTAAGCACGAATAATTCGAAGATACTATGCATTTTGTGATTTCGACTTAAGCTATATTCAGGGCAATTTCGACCATCTCGTTGAAGGAAGATTCCCTTTCAATAGTGGTAGAATGTTCCCCAGTTACCAGAGAATCGGATATCGTGAGGATGGCCAATGCCTTCACATTGTGCTTGGCGGCTATGGTATAAAGTCCTGCCGCTTCCATTTCAACGCAGAGTACGCCATATTTGGCCCATAGTTTATAGGCATCTCGATCGTCTTCATAAAACTCATCGGCGGATAGTACATTGCCAGCCTTTATTTGTATGCCCTTTTTGTGGGCATAAAGACTTGCACGCAATAAAAGATCAAAATCCGCAGTGGGTGAGTAATCGGAATTTATAAAACGGGAGTTATTGATTCCTGAGGTGGTAGAGGCAGCCATGGCCAATACGATGTCCCTGACCTTGATATTTTTTTGGTACGAACCCGCCGAGCCCACCCGGATAATGTTTTTGGCGCCATATTCATTTATCAGCTCATGATAATAGATCATTGCAGAAGGTATGCCCATTCCACTGCCTTGTACAGAAACCTTTTTGCCTTTATAATAGCCCGTGAAACCTAACATTCCTCTAACCTTGTTATAACAGATTACCTCCTCTAAAAAAGTCTCCGCAATCCATTTGGCACGCAAGGGATCACCAGGCATTAATACGGTTTCTGCTATTTCCCCTTTTTTGGCTTCAATATGTACACTCATAACAGTTTTTATTTGGTTGCTGTGATTGCGATTCCTGAGGATGTACCGATTCGAGAAACCCCAAGGGATATATACTTTAAAGCGGTGGCTCTATTTTTAATTCCACCAGACGCTTTTATTTTAGCTTTATCGCCGACTACTTTCTTCATTAATTTCACATCTTCGAGCGTTGCACCGCCGTCACCGAAACCCGTTGAGGTCTTTACAAAATCCGCACCGGCCTTGACAGCCAATTCACAAGCCTTTATTTTTTCATCTTGGGTCAAATAACAGGTTTCAATAATGACCTTGAGCACCTTTTGGCCAATAGCTTTTTTGATTTCGGATATTTCCCGTTCCACCAATTCCAGCTTTCCCGATTTCAACCAACCCAAATTAATGACCATGTCGATTTCATCGGCACCATTGGCTACACCGTCCTTGGCCTCAAAAACTTTGGATTCCGTACTCATGGCACCTAACGGGAAACCTACTACTACGGCCAACTTGACCTGACTGTTCTTCAATTGTTCTTTTGCAAATTTGGTATAACATCCATTGACACAAACAGCTTGGAATTTATAATCCTTTGCCTCTTGGCATAATTTTTCGATATCTGAGGGTATCGCTGTGGGTTTCAGGAGCGTATGGTCTATATAATCTTGAATTTGCATAAGATGGATTGTTTTAATGCTTATTGATCCTGTTGGGAATAAGGCCCAAAGATACAATACAAGGGCCATGTATTTTTATGACATCCGTCAGTAAAGTGAATTATGGTCGGGGCTGATCTATATCATAGCTAAATTTTGATTAAGGCTATAATTTTAAATACTACTAAAGACGCTTTCCATGAAAACAATTCTTATACCTACCGATTTTTCAAAGAATGCTTGGAACACTATTTCATTCGCAATGCAATTCCTTGAAAGGGAAAGGTGTACCTTTTATTTTCTACACACCTATACACCCGCATTTTATAGAATGGATTATATATTGGGGGGACCCGAGTTCAGTGCAATCCCTGATAAGGGTGTTGATGCTTCCATCGAAGGATTGGAAAAGACCTTGGAAGCCGTTAAATCCAAGTTCGGCAATCCAAAGCACATTTATGAAACCGTTTCTGCCTTTAATCTCTTGACAGATGAAATCAACTCCCTAACCCAGAAAAAAGATATTGATTTGATAATCATGGGTACCCAAGGTGCCTCAGGGGTCAAAGAAATATTTTTAGGAACCAACACCGTTCATGTAATCCGAAAAGCCGCAATTCCAGTTCTGGTAATTCCTTCCGGATTTAAATATAGGCCTATTGGGCAGATACTATTCACGGCGGACTACGAATCGAAATATAAAAGTAAGGATGTAAACATAGCGATTGAAATTGCTAAAATGTACCAAGCCGAAATTACGGTTTTACATATAAAGGAAGCCTATGATTTAACAACGAAGCAAGAGGAAAACAAGGCGTTCCTTGGTCTCTGTCTGGCGCAGATTCCCCACAGATTCATAGAAGAAAGGGGAACCCATATGCCCGTGGGGATTTTTGATTACTTGGAAAAACATGAGTATGGGTTATTGGTAATGATAAACAGAAAACATTCGTTTTTTGAACGCTTGATGACACGACAACATATAGACCAAGTTGGTTTTTATGTACAGATACCCTTCTTGGTAATCCCCCATACTGAATGAATATCAAAATCAAGATTAAAATGAAAAATATTTTATTGCCCACCGATTTTTCAGACAATGCCTGGAATGCCATTTTTACAGCGCTCAAATTGTTTGAAACCAGTGATTGTAATTTTGTCCTATTGAATTCCTATGAGCCCAAAATGTCAAATCTACTGGGAAATAAAAGCAAAGAACGGTTGGGTGTCATTTATGATTCCTTATCTAAAAACTCAAAAGTACAACTTGGCAAGACCCTTGAATATCTAAATGAGAACCATACAAGGAGCAATCATAGCTTTGAGTTCGAATCTATTTCCAGCGACCTCGAAAATGCCATAAAAAAAATGATCGTTGAGAAAGATATCGATCTAATAGTCATGGGGACTAAAGGTGCCACTGGTGCTAAAGAGATATTCATGGGTAGTAATACCGTCCGGGTAATCAAAAAGGTTCGTTCGCGACCAATTATCGCCGTACCCCAAAATTATGATTTCAAGGCGTTGAAAAAAGTGGTCTTTCCTACGGATTTTACGCATACGTATGATAAAATTGAATTAAAACCACTCATAGACTTAGTGAAGTTATGGAAAGCGGAGATATTGATTCTTCAGGTGGCACAGGATTACGTTTTGCAAGACGATCAAGAGCAACACAAGAAAATACTTTACAAACGCCTTAAAAACGTAGATCAAAGTTTCCATAAGGTTGAAATGTGGAAAAATATCGCTGAGGCGACCACTGAATTTGCCACCAAGACCGATGCCGATTTAATTGCCTTAGTATACTATCCCCATACGTTTATGGAAAAATTGACCAGGGAGCCAGTGATACGGAAAATAGGATTTCATTCAAAAATACCATTACTCGTTTTACCGGATATTTAGTATTTGAAGGGTTCGGATTTTTAATTTAATATATGGTAATTAATGGGACGCTATTTTAAGAAAATGTAAGGATATATATATAATTTCAACACAATACATAATACTTTTTATAAATTTCATTTACGGCATAAGAAATCATAAATTTGTGCACGAAATTCATTATTGCCGATGAGCAAAGCCATTTATATTGCCACTACAGAGCCAAATAGTGGTAAATCAATAATTTCCCTAGGTTTAATGCAAATGCTATTGGGAAAAGCTGCCAAAGTGGGCTATTTCAGACCCATAATCGATGATTATCCAAATGGTGCCAAAGACAACCATATCAATACGATAATCTCCTATTTCAATCTCCAACTACAATATGAAGAGGCCTATGCCTTTACGCGTAGCGAGGTGATACATAAGAACAATCAAGACAAGGAAGATGAGGTCTTGGATAAGATCATCGATAAGTATAAGGCCATCGAAGAACGTTTTGATTTTGTTCTTGTCGAGGGCACAGATTTTTCGGGGGAAGGTGCAATAATCGAATGGGATATCAATGTCCTTATGGCGAAGAATTTAGGAATCCCTACGATCTTGTTAGCCAGTGGGGTAGGCAAGACCTTGGATGAGTTGGTGAACAACATTTACATGGCCTACGATTCTTTTACGGATAATGGTGTTGAGGTTCTTATGGTTGTTGCCAATAAGGTGCAGCCAGAGAATTTAGAATTGGTTAGAAAAGGCCTTGAAGCACAATTACCCAAGAATATTCTCATTGGGGTCATCCCCAAGAATCCAATCTTAGGAAACCCGACAATTAAGGAAATTGTTGAGGTTTTGGACGGTAAAGTACTTTTCGGCGAAGAGTATTTAAACAACCAAGCTGGTCATTTTGGGGTAGGGGCGATGCAGCTTCGTAATTATTTGACCCATTTGCAAAAAGATGGCCTGGTAATTACTCCAGGAGATAGGGCAGATATTATTCTAGGAGCGCTTCAAGCGAATCTTTCTATAAATTACCCTAATGTTTCTGGGATAATTTTGACGGGTAATTTAGTGCCCGAGGATTCTATAATCAAATTAATAGATGGACTTTCGGATGTGGTCCCTATTGTTTCGGTCAAGGAGGGTACATTTTCGATCACCAATAGAATCGGGGCCATACGCCCCCGTATATATGCCGAGAACATCCAGAAGATAACAACTTCTATCCATGATTTTTCCAAACATGTGCCGGAAGATGAACTTGCCGAACGATTAATAACCTTTGAGGCGAAAGGTATTACCCCACGAATGTTTCAGTATAACTTATTGAAAAGGGCTAAAACCAACATAAAACACATTGTACTTGCTGAAGGGCTCGATGAACGTATCTTAAAAGCCACAAAACTTCTAATAGATTCGAATGCCGTAAAGATTACTCTTTTAGGCGACCCTGTCAAGATACAGGAAAAGGTTTCCCAAATGGACCTGGATTTGGATTTGTCGAAGGTCAATATTGAAAATCCGACCGAATCGACCCATTTTAAAGCATACGCCCAGGAACTATACGAATTGAGAAAACATAAGAACGTTAATTTGGCCATGGCCGAGGACTTAATGGAGGATGTTTCCCATTTTGGTACCATGATGGTACACAAAGGGCATGCAGATGGCATGGTTTCAGGAGCAGTCCATACAACAAAGCAGACCATCCTTCCCGCATTACATTTTATTAAGACCCGTCCGGGGGTTTCGGTGGTTTCATCGGTATTTTTTATGTGTCTAGAGGATCGGGTGACCGTATATGGGGATTGTGCTATTAACCCAAATCCGACTGCGGAACAATTGGCGGAAATTGCAATTTCCTCGGCCAATACCAGTAGAATGTTCGGAATTGAACCGAAAATCGCCATGCTTTCCTATTCATCAGGCGATTCTGGTGAGGGGGCCGATGTTGATCGGGTACGGACAGCTACCCAATTGGTAAAGGAAAGATGCCCGGAACTTAAAGTAGAGGGACCTATACAGTATGATGCAGCTGTTGATGCAAAAGTGGGTAAGGTAAAAATGCCCGATTCCCAAGTGGCTGGCGAGGCGACCGTTTTCATTTTTCCAGACCTGAATACCGGGAACAATACGTACAAGGCCGTACAGCGTGAAACCGGGGCCTTGGCCATAGGGCCTGTGCTACAAGGCTTGAACAAACCTGTGAATGATCTTAGTAGGGGTTGTACGGTAGATGATATCTTCAATACGGTGATCATAACAGCTATACAAGCACAAGATTAAACTAGTTGAAAAAAGAATGAAAGTATTGATATTGAATTCGGGAAGTTCTTCAATAAAGTTCCAATTGATAGAAATGCCCCAACAAGAAGTAATTTGTTCCGGTCATATAGAACGGATTGGATTTGAGGATGCTGTACTCATCTATAAAACCCAATCCCATGAATATAAGGAAATCCTGGACATACCTACACATCAGATAGGTTTGGAAATAATTTCGGGTTTTATCATGGATCCCAAAAAAGGGGTGGTAAAAAATGCCAATGAGATTGATGCTGTTGGGCATAGGGTAGTACATGGTGGGGATGCATTTTCCGCGACTACTTTGATCAATTCGGAGGTTGTCGATAAAATCAAGGAATTTACGAGTTTGGCACCCCTGCACAATCCCCATAATCTTAAAGGAATCGAGATAGCGGAAAAAATCTTTTCCCATGCGAAACAAATAGCGGTTTTCGATACGGCCTTTCATCAAACCATGCCCACAAAAGCGCGTAAATACGCCATTCCTAATAAATTTTTTACAGATTTTGGTATAAAAATGTATGGTTTTCATGGTACCAGCCACAAGTATGTTAGTGAAAAAGCACTCGCCTATCTCAATAATCCCAATGCCAAAATAATCTCGATCCATTTAGGCAATGGATGTAGTATCACAGCCGTAAAGGAGGGTAAAAGTATAGATCACAGTTTAGGTTTCACTCCCAGTAACGGACTCATTATGGGTTCGCGTAGTGGGGATATCGATCATGCCCTGATTTTCTATCTGGTGAACGAATTGGGTTACGAATTAGATGAAGTCAATGAACTGCTGATTAAGGAAAGCGGCATGTTGGGCTTAACCGGTTACAGCGATTTAAGGGATATACAGGCCGAAGCTGAGAAAGGCAATGAAGATTGCAAATTGGCACTTGATATGAACGCCTATCGCATTAAAAAATATATTGGGGCCTATGCTGCCGCCATGAACGGATTGGATGCCATGCTGTTTACTGCCGGAGTGGGTGAAAATTCAAGCCTGATAAGGCGTTTGGTATGCTCGGATATGGATTATTTGGGCATCGAATTGGATGAAGCCAAAAATGAATCTAAATCCAGAGACCTAAGGGAAATAAACCAAAAGGCCTCTCGGGTCAAGATTTTGGTCATCCCCACCAATGAGGAAATTGAGATAGCCAATCAGGCCTATAGATTACTCCACTGAAATATCTACAGCTTTTAATAAAACCCTACTCGGAGCATGTACTAAAAACTTCCCTTTTGTATCATCCCGAGGTACGATTATTTTTTTGCATCTTCATTATAAAATGATCTGGTAAAAGTGCCTAAGGGCTAAATGCTGATTTTTTTGAATCATTTGAACATGATTTATTGTAACAATTGTTACTTAAATCGAGCCTCATTTTTTTTAAAAAATCATAACTAATTGATAATCAAGAATATAAAGTCTACAAAATATGATATTTGTCATGTTTTAATACTCGTTTCGGGGGTATTTTTAACATAGATTTAATACATGTACATATTTAATATCCAATCATTATGAAAAATTTAAGATTATTGAGCCTCTTGATGATAGTCGCATCAAGTTTATTGTTTGTTCAATGTACCAGTGATCCGATTCAAGGACCAGCTGGTAGAGATGGTATTGACGGTATAGATGGGGTGGACGGTATTGACGGTGCAGATACTTCTGCTGAGTCATGTATATCCTGTCACTCTAATACCTTTAGGGCACCTATTTATGCTGCCTATGAAACTTCTTTCCATTCTAAAGGACTTACCGAAGGTTCGGTGGAGTATGCAGGAGCGAGAGCTAGTTGTGCCCAATGCCACTCCAATGAGGGTTTTGTGGATTATATTACGAAAGGTTTTGTGAATCCTGCAGGATATTATGGACTTACAGAGCCAGAATTGGTCATAAATGATAACGGTACTCCTGATGATGATTCCGATGATTATCCAGAACTGGATGATCGAGGTTTACCTATTTATTCAAACAATCCGGTAGCGTTTGTGACCTCGATTACTTGTACAACTTGTCATAGTGATCACAAATCCTTTGACTTTGAAAATGATGGCAACGATCTTGCCTTAAGGGCCCTTGAACCAGTCTCATTGATGACCGATGGTACCGTAATCGATTATGGGGATGGTAGTAATACATGTATCAATTGCCACCAACCAAGAAGGACAGGGCCAACTGATGATGGCGCTGGTATGTTCAGGGTAACAAGCACCCATTGGGGTCCTCACCATGGACCACAAGCTACCTTATTGGAAGGTATACAAGGAATGTTGGTCGCAGGTGCAGAAGCCTATCCCGGTGTTGGATCCGCAGCGCACAGAACAGGATCTACCTGTGTTAGTTGCCATATGGGCGCAACAACAGATGGTACCGATGGTTTACACACAATGATACCTTCATCAGCCTCATGTGTTGAATGTCATAGCAACGGTATTCCATCAGATGACTTCTTAGCATCGGATATGGCCACGTTAGCGGGCTTATTGGAAACTATTGGTATAGTTCATGAAGATCATCCCGTACCTGGTACGTATAGCATATTGGAAGCTGAAGCTGCCTGGAATTATCTGCTCATTTTGGAAGATGGCAGTAAGGGTGTCCACAATCCTAAATATGCCAAAGCATTGATCAAAAACTCAATCGAGGCCTTACAATAATCATAGTTGGATATTAAATAATTTCAGGAGTAGCTGACCCTACTCCTGAAATTAAAATAAATCCCAAAGTTTTTAAGTGATAACAACCTATTCGGTTTTTGTTCTTGAAATGAAAGTGGACATCAAATATCAAAACAAAACAAAATGAAAAGACTATTCAAAATAGTTCTAGTTAGCAGTTTAAGTTTATTCTGTTTTTCATGCTACTATGACGAATTACCAGAAGAACAAGATCTTGTTGTTGAAATACCTGACGAAGTGGTAGTTTCATTTCAGGATGATGTACAACCCATATTTGCGCAATGTATCTCATGCCACAATGGTAATGTCGCAAACCCCGATTTACGGGAAGGCAACTCCTACAACGCCATTGCCGAATCTATAATTGCGGGCGATGCGGATAATAGCGAATTCTACAAAAAATTACCAGGTATTGATCACCCCCAAGACGTTGGTTTTATACTTACCAGTGAAGAATTAGGAATTATAAAAGCCTGGATAGATAGAGGAGGCGAGAACAACTAACCACTAAGATCTTTAAGATGAGAAAATATATATTATTATTTGTTGCTTTATTAAGTTCCCCCTTCTTTGTGCTTTCTCAGGAAAAGGCCAAAGATTCAATAGTTGACAAACCAGAACGCCCTGCATTTGAGAGTACAACGCTAATTGATAACCAAACCAATGTGCTGTTCGATAAAAACACCTTGGAGGTAATGATGCAGCATAGGTTTGGATTGGTCAATGGTGGCACCAATGATCTTGCCGGATTTTGGGCGCCTTCAAACATTCGTATGGCCCTTTCCTATGCCGTGCATGATAGGCTAACCGTTGGGTTTGGTACTACCAAGTTCGATCGTTTACAGGATTTCAATTGGAAAGCCGGCATACTTCGACAGACCCGTTCGGGAAGAATACCGGTCAGTGTATCGTACTACGGTAATTTTGTTATCGATGCCCGTAAAAAGGGTAATGGTCTTTTTCCAACCAAACAATCCAGATATTCCTATTTTAACCAATTGATCATTGCGCGTAGATTTAGTCCTAAGCTATCCTTACAGATCGCCCCTAGTGTATCCCATTATAATCTTGTAGAGCATAGGATGCGAAATGACGTTGTCGCCCTTTCTGCAGGCGGTCGCTATAAAATCAGCGAACAAACAGCGATAATGGTCGACTATAGCCATCCTTTTGTACATCACCTAAATGATGTCGAATTTGATATTGATCCCCAACCGGGATTTAGTTTAGGCTTTGAATTTTCAACCTCAGGTCATGCTTTCCAATTATTCATTAGCAATCTTAATGGAATTGTACCACAAAAAAATTATGTAAAAAATCCAAATGATTTCTTTTATGGTGATTTTCTATTCGGATTCAACATAACCAGAAATTATAATTTTTAAAAAAGTAAAAAGTACTGGAAAAACTTAGAATTAACACATTGGATTTTTCTTTTTAAGGACTAAAGGCTTTAAATGATTCTATTTAATTGGGTGTATTATGGAAAACGACATGACTAATAAGAAGGATAACAACAGACGGAAATTCTTGAAATTAGGATTGATGTCTAGCGTAACTGCAGTCACGGGCGCATCATTGTTGGCTAATTTGGCATCGGAGGAAGAACTGAAATCCTCAGGTGAAAAAATCAGGTTGTTGACCCCTGATGGTAAGGTAGTTGAAGTTGATGCCGACAACATCAATAATTATCCGGAGGCCCATATAACACCCGCTGAATCTAGAAAGGGAATACCCAACAGAAGCTTTGTAATGGTGATAGATCTGGCCAAATGTAAAAATGCCAGAAACTGTGTTGAAAGTTGCCAAAAAGCCCATAAACTTGATCATCATGAAGAGTTTATGAAAGTGCAGCTCATTCAGGATAATGAAGAAGGATCACCCTACTGGTTTCCAAAGCCATGTTTTCATTGCGACGAACCACCCTGTGTAACCGTCTGCCCTACAGGAGCCACTTTTAAACGTGATGATGGTATCGTTTTGATTGACAATGATCGATGTATAGGGTGTAAATTCTGTATCACAAGTTGCCCCTATTCGGCTCGTCAATTCAATTGGGGACATAAAGCAAAGTATGATGACACCTCCCAACCTTATTCACCGGAAACCAGCGTTCCGGCTGCTGAGGGTACGGTTATGAAATGCGATTTTTGCCCCGATTTATTAAGGGAAGGTAAACTACCACATTGTGCAAAAGCATGCCCAATGGGTGTTATTTACTTTGGGGACAAGAATGAGGATATAGTAACAAACGGTGAAGAGACCGTCCGTTTTTCCGAGCTTATAAAAGACCGTGCTGGTTATCGACATTTAGAACATCTGGGAACCAAACCCAATGTATACTACTTACCAGCGGTTAATAGACAGTTTCCATTGGAACGGGGATTTGATGTAGAGGAAGAAATCTTGGAACGATATAAGGATGTACCCGAAGTCCAAGAATTTAAAAATCAAAACAAAACTGAACTTTAATCACTTTTGATATGGACGTGGATATAGTTAGTAGAAAAAGGGAATTGGTAAAAGAGTTTTCCCCAATGTTAGGGAAATCAACTCCTTTTTCAAAAATTTCGATCGGCCTTCTAGTTCTTATCATTTTAATAGGGCTCGTGGCATTTGTCCTTCAAGTGTTAAAAGGTCATGAGATTACTGGAATGAGGGATAATGTGGTATGGGGAATATACATTATCAATTTTATATTCTTCGTTTGCCTAAGTTATTCTGGGGCGTTTATTTCGGGCATCCTTCATTTTTTCAAAACACCCTGGAAAAATTCGGTTTCAAGGATCGTCGAGATAATAACCGTCCTTTCATTGATAATAGGCCCCATCTTCATTTTGTTGTGTATAGGAAGACTGGACAGATTACATTACTTGTTTATTTACCCAAGGATCCAATCGCCCATTACATGGGATATTATTGCCATAATTACCGATTTAATAGGTTGTTTTATCTACTTGTATTTAACATTTATCCCTGATTTGGCCATGTTAAGGGATAATAGTGAAGGTGCTTCGAATTGGAGACGGAAGTTGTACAAATTTTTGGCCATTGGCTACCAAGATACACTCACCCAGCGGGAAACTTTGCATAAGATCACTCGAACCATGTCTGCTATGATCATTGTTCTTGCCATTGTTGCCTATACGGTTTTAGCATGGATATTTAGTTTAACCCTTCAGCCCGGTTGGAACAGTACGATATTTGCACCCTACTTTATTATTGCAGGTTTGTATTCAGGGGTAGGTGTCATCATCATCTCCATGTATATTATTCGTAAATATTTCAAGCTGGACCACTATATTCGAAAAATACATTTTATAGGTGCTGGCATCGTACTTTTGGTCATTTCCTTGCTATTTGGTTATTTCACTTTTAGTGAATATTTCTCAAGATGGTTCAGCCATAAAGTTCAGGACATCAATTTGTTGAATACCTTGTTCAACAAATATTTCTGGGAATTCATTTTCGCAAACTATATTGGGGTTTTGGTACCTATCGCCATTTTATTCTTTAAAAAATTCAGGACCATTAAATCGATTACGTTTGCTGCGGTCATTGCGGTTCTAGGTTTATGGTTGAACAGATATTTGATCGTTGTCCCTACGTTGGAAACCCCCTATATACCCATTCAGGATACCAGACCTGAATTTATCCATTATTCAGCTACTTGGATCGAATGGGCATTGAGTTTTGCAGGAATAGCCGCATTTATCCTATTCTTTATATTGATTATGAGACTGGTGCCCATCATACCCATGTCCGGGATAATCGATTATGAAAGGGAACAGAAAAAACATCCAAAGGCATTAACCCAAAATCGAAAAAAATGAAGACAACATTTTTAAGGTATTCAATATTCGTATTGGTAATCGGGTTACTTATGACCACAGGGAGTATAGCCCAGGATCAAGAATTCGATGTCAAGGATTATAAGATGCTTTTTAATTTTAGTACAGTAAAAAACCCCGATAATACAAGGCTATTAGAGGCAAGCCTTATCGCTAGGAATAAAAAAGACCGTAAAGACAATATTCCATTATTCGAAGCCGAAATAGAATTTGTGAATACGCTTGATGATCAAGAGGTTTCACTCGGAAAATCAAAAACTTCAAAAGAGGGCATAGCAACATTAGTATTGCCAGAAAATCAATCTTATTTGTCGAACAGCGAAGGGAGTATTAACTTAATCGCCCGTTTTAATGGTTCGGAAGCATTGGATGAAGAGGAAGAGGAAATAAGTGTAAAGGATTTACATTTAGAAATGAATTTAACGGAAATCGACAGTGTAAGGACTGTAGTGGTCAACGCATTTGTCTTGGATAGTTTAGGTTCAAAGTTGCCTGTTGAGGAAACGGATATAGTAATAGCGGTAGGAGGGATGCTCTCGAAAATGCCAATCGGGGACGGTACCATAGAGGATGGGGAATTTATCCTTGAAATGCCCAATGATATTCCGGGTGATCGTAACGGCGATCTTACCGTGTATTCGATAATCAAGGAAAATGATGAATTTGGTGATGTAATTCAAAAGAAAACCGCAAATTGGGGTATATTTAATGCGCAATCAAAAAAAGACACCAATACATTATGGTCAGAAGCCGCTCCTATTTGGATGTATGTGGTCTTGACCATTTTATTGGTAGGTGTTTGGGCCAATTATGTATATACGATTATCAATTTATTGAAAATTAAAAAAGAGGGAAAACAGTTGGAACTAGAGGCTTTGAAATCACAAGAAGTGTAAACGGCTTACCTAGTTTGGTATTGTTTTTGAGATTAATAATTACAAATTAAAAACAACAAGAAAAATGAAAACAATTAAATTAGTAATGATTATCGGAGTCATGTCTTTTGCATTGTACTCGTTCAATTCGTTTGATCAAGATGAATGGATTGTACCTGCCAAATATGAAAAAATGCAGAACCCAACCGACCCTTCTGTAGATTTGGATATAGGTAAGTCCTTGTATTCTAAGCATTGTAAATCCTGTCATGGCTCTAAAGGACTTGGCGACGGAACCAAAGCCGATGAAGTAGAAGGTGATTTAGGTGATTTTTCTTCAGCCGAATTCCAAGCACAATCCGATGGGGCGATATTTTATAAAAGCTATATAGGAAGAAATGACATGCCCAACTACGAAAAGAAGATTCCAGACGAAGAAGATGTTTGGCTGCTTGTTAACTATATGAGAACATTAGGGGAATAAATTAATAAATTATCAGTTTAGTTTTACGGTCAATATCTAACAATGGGCAAGGCACTACGGTTTATAAGTATTTCGCATAGGAGAGCTTCTGTTACCCAACGGGAAGAATTCCATATTCCTGATGGGGAAAAGCATGCATTGTCAGTTCAGATCTGTGATACTTTTCCCGATATTTCAGGATTATTGTTATTGGTTACCTGTAACCGAACCGAAATTTATTTTGAATCGGAAAGTTCTGATACTACTGCCATTCTTGATTTTATAATTCATCTGAAAGCAAAGAATAACAAAACCGGAATACGAAAATTATTTGACACTTCCAATTCTACAGAGGACACCGTAGGGCATCTGCTTAAGGTGACCTCCGGTCTAGCCTCATCGGTACTTGGTGACGCAGAAATAGTGCATCAAATAAAGAAGGCGTACCAATTTTCGATTGCACATAAAATGCAAGGTTCACTTTTGGAGCGTGCAATGCAAACGGTATTCAAAAGTCATAAACGGATAAGCAATGAGACCCATTTTAGGGATGGCACTACTTCGGTAGCCTACAAAGCCTTGAAAGTTATAAGTGATACTTTTGAAAAAGATGCGAAATCGAAAAAAATCCTTTTTATAGGAGCTGGGGATATTGTTAAGCAGTTGTTCAAATATAATTCAAAGTTCGATTTTAGTTCTATTTACATTAGTAATCGTACGGAACAAACGGCAAAAACTTTGGCCAGAATAAACCATTGCAATTTTTTCGAGTGGAAGGAAGTGTTGATGAACAACCTGGATGGTTTTGATGTTATCGTCAGTGCCGCCAGCAATTGTCCACAACTCATTAAAAGTTTGCCATTGACGAATCATAAGGTATTGTTGATCGATTTGGCGCTGCCTAGTAATATCGATAAGGATTTGGCCGATCAGAATAATATTTTATTCTATGATTTGGATACGATTTCTGTTGATTTAGAGGAAACTAAGGAAAAAAGATTTGCCGCCATTGGTGAAGTGGGTACGATCATTACAGAAGAACTTCAGGTTTACAATGAATGGTTACAGAGAGCTCCGTTACGGGCGTTTTTAGCGGAACACAAGATACTTGTAGAAAAAGGGATTCAGGACTTATGCGATACTAGTTCTGAAGAGTTCGATACGCAAAAGATAAAATGTGTTACCGATCGCATCATGAGGAAATTAAGGAAACAAACGAACATTCCGATTCCTAAAGAAAAAATCGAAGCGGTGATCACCGAACAATTTTCATTGATGGAGTAATCGTAGCTCAAGGTTTAAAAAAGGAGTCCCTAAACAACTTTTAAGGGCTCCTTTTTATTTGTAGAATATTTCTGAAGGCTCGGGATCTCTCGTCGAAATGGATTTAAGGATAAACTCTAGATAGTACAATTTGAATAATAGTTCATAAGCGCTATTGGTGTCGATTTTAACTAGGACCTCCTCTTTTTTATAGTTTTATTACTTCGACCTCTGTTTACATTGTTTTCCTCATGGTACCTTCGTATATTCTCATCTTGGTAGTTTTTAACACGTTCATACCTATGGCGTCTTAAATCGATATGACTATATCGAGGAGGAAGTACCTTACGCCTTACCCAAACCCCACCATCCAGGTATACATAAGTTTGTGCCGTGAGGTCATAATAAATGCTGAATTCAGGAAAATAAACATAGCGCACTATCTCTAATCGGTTTGGATAGAACCAAGGAGGGGGCCTATGGTTTGGCCTTGACGATATAACAACGGGACCACAACTTCCAACAAGTAAAAGTCCCAATACTACGATCAACTTTTTCATGACTAGATGCTTTTAGATCGTAAAATAAAAACATGGGCCATACGTATGAAATGACCCTCGTCATTCGAATATCCCAAGGAAAGTAGTTGCGAATGATTTAAATCATACCGTTTTGTTTATTAGAGTGCTACATTGGTCATAATAAATCAATATTCACCTTAATTAATTAGATCATGACAAACAATAGTGGAAACATCATGTTGGCCTTATTGGCAGGAGCTGCAATAGGAGCTGGGTTTGGAATACTTTATGCACCTGATAAAGGTGAGAAAACCCGAAAGAAAATCAAAGAGAAAGCTTTGGAAACAAAACACGATATTACAGAACGTGTTTCCCATGCTAAAGATGAACTCACAAAAACTGCCAACGCAAAGAAAGTTGAGTTCGAACAAAAGTTAGAGGATACGCTTTCCCATATGAGCTACAAAGCAGACGATATTATCGCCACTTTGGAACGTAAGTTGGAAGAATTGAAAAAGAAAAACGCACAACTTCAGAAATAGGTCGTATGGCATTTGATGAATTAAAGAGGGATCTAATGGAGGCCGATGTCGAAATTAGATCCTATCTCGAAAATAGCGAGGAGTATTTTAAACTTAGAGTATTCAAAACCCTAATGGGCGCGGTGACCTCATTCACCCAACTTCTCGTTGTAGGGGCTATTGTTTTTTTGGCGTTGTTCTTTTTGTCATTGGCACTAGCCCAAGGTATTGGTACGGCCTTAGGAAATGACTATTATGGCTATATCGTCGTTGGGGGATTTTATGTGATTATTGCCATACTATGCTATCTGTTCCGTGAAAAATTAGATCGCCCATTATTACGAAAATTTTCCAAGTATTATTTTGATGAGGTATGAAATGGGCTATGGTAATTTGTGATACGCCATAGGGTTGTTCAGTGGCTGACCCAAATAACCCATAGGTGAATAATTGCGCCTACAAGAATGCCAGTCTGACAAAGTCATTTTGACGGGGAATGATTAGGTGCGGCAGCTTATAAAAAAATAAATTTGAACAGATGAAACAATACGCTTCCTTTTCTGAGATTGATAAACAGCTGAAAATACTTAAACTTCAAAGGGAGATAAATCTAGAGCGATTTAAATACAACCTGAATCGTGTAAAATCAGATTTGTACCCTACTCAGCTTTTAGGTGGTTTTAAGGGTGTGATACAACAAACTTTACTCTCCTTTGTTCTAAATAAACTTCTTAAAAAATGGCGGACAAAACAAATTGAGGAATAAAACCACCATTGTTCGGCACTTTACGTTTTTTTTAGCAAAAACCTTTATGAAAAATTGACCTTGTGAAAATACGGCCGTAAATTTATTTTTGGTAAAAATGGAATGTTATGCATATAGGTTTGGCGCTTTCTGGTGGAGGTTTTCGGGGAATTGCCCATATAGGGGTTATAAAAGCCCTGGAAGAGCACCAAATTTCCCCTGATTACATAGCAGGAACTAGTGCAGGTGCCATTGTAGGGGCATTGTATGCCCATGGTAAAAACGCTCAAGAGATTCTTGACTTTTTCAAGTCGGTCGATATTTTCAGTTTCAACAATTTTACAATGTATAAACCCGGTTTTATCGATACCGAGAAACTCTATGATAGTTTCAAGGAAATCTTGGGGACCGATAATTTTAGCGTTCTCAAGAAACGGTTGTTTATAACGGCAACAAATATTCTCGAGGGTACCTTGCAGATTTTCAGTGAAGGGGAGTTGATAAGACCCATTTTGGCTTCAGCTGCTTTTCCGGCAGTTTTCACGCCCATTCAAATTGGGGAAGATCATTATATCGATGGGGGCACTTTGAATAATTTCCCGGTAGATTTAATTTCGGATTATTGTGAGAAGATTATTGGAGTTTACGTGAATCCATTCGAGAAAATGAGCATTCAGGACTTGAAACATTCATATAATGTGTTAGAACGGGCCTATAAGATAAGGTCGGCTTACGATTCCATATCAAAATTTAAGGACTGTGATCTGATCATCTGTCCTAAGGAATTAAAGAAAGTAGGGACTTTTTCTGTTAAGGATATGGATGCTGTATTTGATTTAGGATATCAGGCAGCCCAAACACAATTGACCAAGTCGAACCTTTTTAACCTAACGTCTGGTCCGAGTTCCGGGAATTGAGTTTTATAATGCAATGCCCCCAATCCCAACCCCTACAATACATGGACGCTTTTGGATCAGGAAAGAGGGCATTTAAGCACTAGCAATCACTAGGCTATTTCGTTAACTTTAGATAATACTTAGCTATAATCCAAAATTATTAGCTAGTAAGGGTTGATGAAATGACGTAGGTCAGTCAGGTCAGACTTTACATTACTGATAATTATCATTTTAATCGGTAATAATTGATGGTAGATTTAAGTATATAAAAATGGACTGTTAATTAAAAAAATAAACACCATGGTAATTAAACAATTAGCCCGACATAAGGAAGAGAACGATTTTGAACAATTCTATAATAAAATATCGGCAATGGAGCCTGATTTACGGAAATTCATGACGAGGAGCCTCAAGGCTGCGGAGAATCAAGGGGCCATTGATCGGGGGTTTTATAATGCCGATGAACTTTTAGATGAGATTTATTTGGAGATGTTCGAAGAGTTCGCGGATTATATGGATAAAGAAAAAATAAAAACGATTTTGTTTTCAAAGGCGGTACAAAAAATTGAGGAGAAAAAGATTATAGAGCAAGAAACCCCTGAATATATCAGTACAGAGGAGATGTTAAAGGAAGAGCTGAATGCCTTGGACGAACAATTCACAATGGATGCCGATGGTGATTTGATACTCAATACCGAGTTGGACGATATTTCCTATAAGCAAATTTCGGATAGGCCGAACAACGTGATATTGGATACAACCTTGGAACAGGAATTAATAAAGAAATTGGATTTGAACGATTCCCTTTTGCCTTCTTTGGAACGTCGTACAACTTTTGGCGCACTCTTTACTAATATACCGCCAAGAACTAAATCGGTTTTAGAACTCTATGCCTTTGGAAATCGCAGTCACTTTGAAATTTCCGAAATACTTGAAGTTCCAGAAACCGTAATCGATAGAATAATGGAAAAGATGAACGAACGCTTTAGGCTTATAGAATAGGTCAGCGATTCCCGGAGTCTCTTAACCGTTTGAAAAGTTGATAGGCAGCATCCACTTTTTCTTTTGGGGCTTTTTGAAACTCTATATCCGTTACTTGATAGACAGCTTGCATTGAATCCAACTTTTTGTGCATTGTCGTAACGATTTCAGTATAGGCTGCATCCGAATAGGCGTTGTAAAGCTCAAGAGAGTCTTTTTCAAGGTCGTATAACTCCCAAGTGTCTATGTCATCGTAGAAATGCATTAGTTTGTAACGTTTTGTACGAATACCATAATGTTTTTTTACCATATGGAAGGCCGGATAATCGTAGTAATGATAATACACTACATCCCTAAAATCGGATTCATTCATACTTCCATCTAACAGTCCCTTAAAGGATTCTCCCTGCATGTCCTGACCTAATTCCGAAAGATTGGCAAAATCTAGGAATGTTTGGGCGAAATCCAAGTTTTGTACCATGGCATTTATTTTTGTACCAGGTTCAATAATGCCTGGTAATTGCATCAATAATGGAGTTCCGAAGGACTCCTCATACATGAACCTTTTGTCGAACCATCCTTTCTCCCCGAGATAAAAACCTTGGTCCGAAGTGTAAACGACCAAGGTGTTTTCATCCAATCCACTTTCTTCCAAATAATCCAAAATACTGCCTATACCCTCGTCCACTGCTTTGATTGTTGCTAGGTAATCCTGTAAATACCGTTGCCCTTTCCATGCAGCCAATTCATTACCGGTCAAATTCGCCTTGTGAAAGGCGTTGTTTTTTGGCAGATAGTTTTCGTCCCATTGTTTTCGTTGTTCCAAGGTCATCCGTTCAAAATCGGTTGTCCAAGGATTATGGGCCAATTCAGTACTACCATAGGCTTTGGTCATTTTGAGATCATGCCCTTCGTACATATCTTTATAGATGGTCTGTAATTGCTCTTGGGCCGCCTGTTGGTTTATAAACGTGGGGAAATAGGTTTCAGGTAAAGGGAATTGTACAGAGTCATATTTGTTGGTATGGCGTAAGGCCGGCATCCAATTTCTATGCGGTGCTTTATGTTGAACCATTAAAAAGAAGGGTATGGAATCCTTTCTTTTATGCTGTAACCAATCCAGGGCGTCATTCGTAATAATGTCCGTGGCATAGCCTTCAATGCGGGTAGTATCACCGTTTACAATAAAATCCGGATTGTAATAGTTTCCCTGGTCAACAATGATTTTCCAATGGTCAAAGCCCTGGGGATGACCGTGTAAATGCCATTTACCTACAATAGCCGTTTGATACCCTGAAGCATTCAACATTTTTGGAAGGGTAGGTTGATTACCATCAAAGTGGTCCCCATTTTGCCTAAAACCATTAATATGGCTATATTTTCCGGTAAGGATTACGGCCCTACTAGGCCCACAAATGGAGTTGGTCACAAAACTATGGTTGAATAATGCCCCGTTTGCAGCCAAACGGTCAATATTGGGGGTAGGTGCCAATTTACCAATCGGGTGCCCATAGGCACTGATAGCCTGGCTGGCATGATCGTCGGACATGATAAAAATGATATTCGGGGTAGCGGTTTGTTTTATAGGCTTAGGTGACTTATCCCTACAACCTAAGGTAATAAGGCCTAAGAAAAGTATTGTCAGTGCTTTATTGATCATTCCTAGTTCATTTCTAACCTGAAGGATGTTTTCAGAGTGTCATCCGAATTTGTACCTATAAAAATTTCAAATTCCCCGGGTTCCGCGACGTAATCTAAATCATAATTGTAAAACTTAAGATCTTCAATTGTAATGGAAAAGGTTACAGATTTGGTTTCACCCTTATTCAATGCTACCTTTTGAAACCCCTTCAATTCCTTAACAGGTCTCGTGACGGTGCCAATTACATCACGTATATATAATTGGACCACTTCCTTACCATCAAAATCACCCGTATTCGTTACATCAACCGTTACTTTGATAGTGTCGTTTTCAGTCATTTTATCCGAGCTTAACCTTAGATTATCATATGTAAAGTTGGTATAACTCAATCCAAATCCAAAGGGATACACGGGTTCATTTCGTTCATCGATATAATTGGAGGTAAATTTTTCAAACTTACCTTCCTTATTTTGAAGGGGACGACCTGTGTTTTTATGATTATAAAAAAGTGGAATCTGTCCGATACTTCGTGGGAATGTTGCAGTTAATTTCCCTGACGGATTAACATCCCCAAAAAGCACATCTGAAATTGCCAAACCCGCTTCACTTCCTGGGAACCAAACATTTAGAATGGCAGGCACTGTTTTGCTTTCTTCCTTTAAAACTAGGGGCCTACCGGTAAATAATACCATAACCACAGGTTTCCCTGTTTTTAGTAAGGCTTTTAACAAATCTTGTTGAACTTGAGGGATTTCAATATTGGTTCTGCTGCTACTTTCACCACTAAATTCAGCAGACTCTCCAAGTGCTGCAACAATCACGTCTGCCTTTGATGCGATTTCCAGGGCCTCGTTTAGTAACACTGCATCAGACCTATTATCCCTATTGAGTTCCTTTCCAAACATCGTTGCTCTTTGCTCCAATTCGGCATCGTATGTAAGATTACTTCCTTTGGCATATACTATTTTCACCTTATCGCCAACAACGGTATTTAAGCCTTCCAACAAGGCGATTGACTTATTTTGAACAGTCGCCACACTCCACGTTCCTGCCATATTTTCCTTTGAATTGGCAAGCGGTCCTACTATAGCGATGGTTCCCGATTTTTTTAAGGGTAATAGTTGATTTTCATTTTTCAATAGAACCATTGATTGAGAGGCAACTTCCCTTGAAAAATGGCGATTATCCTCTGTGAATATTTCCGCTTGTGCCCTGTTTATATCGCAATATTTATAGGGATCATCGAATAATCCTAAATCATATTTGGCCTTTAAGATCCTTCTGACGGCATTATCAATTTGTATCATATTTACACTGCCTTCCTCTACGGATTTCATCAACGTAGTCAGAAATCCTTCACCGATCATGTCCATATCCAAACCTGCATTTAACGCTAAAGCCGAACTGGTTTGCAAATCACCCATCCCATGCTCGATCATTTCATTAACTCCGGTGTAATCACTCACCACAAATCCTTTAAATCCCCATTGCTTTCGTAAGAGATCTGTCAACAACCATTTATTTCCAGTGGCAGGTATTCCGTCTATTTCGTTAAAAGAAGCCATAACCGAACCTACGCCAGCGTCAATAGCCGCTTTATATGGGGGTAAATATTCATTATACATACGTATTCTGCTCATATCAACTGTATTATAATCCCTTCCAGCCTCAGAAGCACCGTATAAAGCAAAATGTTTAACACAGGACATTATGGTGTTATTCTTGGTCAAATCATCACCTTGATATCCGCGAACCATTGCCTTTGCTATTTCGCTTCCTAAATAAGGGTCTTCCCCGGAACCTTCAGAAAATCTGCCCCAGCGCGGATCTCTTGATATGTCAACCATAGGGGAAAAGGTCCAGTTGATGCCATCCGCACTGGCTTCAGTCGCAGCCATTCGAGCGGTTTTTTCTATCAATCCCATATCCCAAGAAGTCGACAACCCCAAGGGTATCGGAAATGTTGTTCTATATCCATGAATAACATCCAAGCCAAACAATAAAGGGATCTTCAAACGGCTTTTTTCAACCGCGATTTTTTGGACTTCCTTAATTTTTTCAACCGATGTGATGTTCAGCAACCCGCCTACCATTCCCGCCTCAATTTTCTTAGCGATATCCGAATTCTGTGCTTGACCGGTTACCACATCGCCGGACCCAGGTAAATTCAATTGCCCAATTTTTTCTTCCAAGGTCATTTTACCCAGGAGTTCTTCTACGAACGGATTGGTTTCCTGTGCTTGGAGAAGGATAGTGCAGCATAACATTAAGACCGGTAAAATAATCGATTTAAGGATTTTCATCGTTTGTTCTTTTTTGTTTATTCGACTTCCATGACTTGGGATTTTTTGGAAATGCCATTGTTATTAAAAGCCTCGATCTGAAAATAATAGGTATCGGTTCTATCGGCACCCGTAAAGTAATACTCGTTTTTGCCATAGACCATTATACTACCATAGAGTTTGTCGGGCGATTTCCCCCAATAAATCACATAGCCATCGGCCAATTGGTTTTGTTGCCATTTAAACCAAATACTGCGTCGTTCACCAAATTTCTTAGGATTCGCCCTTAGAACAGTAAATTGCTGGACCTCCTCGGGTGGTTGTCCACCGCCTTTACCAAAAACCCGAAAGCCACTTAGGGCAAATTTTCCGGTTGGCATATGTAGATTTTCCATTTTGAGGTACCGCGCACGTAGGGGAGTGCCCATTTCGACATAATCATGGGGTACATCCTTATCATTCTTACTTTTGTCAACTATAGTCTTCCATGTTTTACCGTCCTCGGAGGCATGAATTTTATATTGGTGGAATGTCCCTAATTTTTTTCCCATAAATTCAACATCCTGATCCGCGTAGTTGATCTGAATGGCATAAACAGATGATACTTCCCCTAAGTCGGTCTTAAACCATTCGCCTTTTTCCCCTGTTTGGGCGCACCAATAGGTCTTGATGTCTTCATCAACTGCAAAATTAGGTTGGTAACCTCCTAGGATCGAGGATACTTGAACCGGTTTTTGGTAATTCAGTAGCATCCATCCCGCAAAGAGTCCTTTTGAAAAATCCATTTCTTTTGCATGTTCGGGCAGCAGGGTTGGATAATCGCCATAAGCCGTATTGCAGAACATGACATCGTCTTCATCAAAACCTGCAGGCCAAATACCTATACGGCGTTCGAAATTGTTTTTTACCGAAATTACCATTGTTGAGACGTGCCAGTAATTTTCATGGTTATCTTGGAAGGTGGCCCCATGGCCAGCACCACTTGCAAATCCGCCGGGTTTATATGAAAAAGGGTTGTGCTTCTGGTATTGAAACCGTCTAAGGGGGTCGTCACTGACATATACCCCGTCTGCATAACCACTGAACTCCGTACCAGGAGCCGCATATTGCATATAGTATTTACCATTGTGTTTTGTCATCCAGGCACCTTCAATAAAAGGAGGTAAAAAAACATTGTCGTTATATTCCCCAAAGCGCTCCCACCCATGATCTTCGGGGTGCAAACCCATAAGTGCAACGGTATACCCTTCAGACTGCATGGTCTTGGTGTTAATTTCAGTGCCCAGTAGTGGATTTACATTGCTGGAACCCCAGTAGAGAAAGAGTCGGTTATCCTCTTCGTCATAGTGAAAAGCTGGGTCCCATGCACCTACTTTGAGGGTATCAACGGCAATTTGCCAATCATCCTCGGTCGGATTCGTGCTTTTATAAATAGGAAAATCGGATTCCCACGTAGATCCATATACATAAAGAGTGTCACACATGGCCCAGGCAGCAGGGGCATTTAAATCGTGTATATACTTATCATCACGAAGAAACTTACGATAGACGAATTGCCAGCTGAGCATATCATCACTCCACCAATAACCTTCTTGATTGGTCGAAAAAAGAAAGTACTTGTTTTTAAAGTTTACGATTACCGGATCGGCGGTAGTACGGTGTTTTCCTTTCTCGGAAAAACGCTCAAAGGGGGTGTACCCATAGTCAATATTTAAAGGATTGCAATAGGTGGTGTTTTTTCTTTTCTGAGCAACAAGGGAAAAAGAGCAGAGTAGCAGTAAAAAGAGAATATCTTTAAAGTCAGGTTTCATCGGTTCATTTTTATGTCTTTAAAAATTTACAAAAATGAAAAGCCAAGTTTGGTAAGGCCATTTTGGACTTCTTCGTTTTGCATGAATAGGTTCCATAACAAACCTGACCTATAATTTTCAATCATAATAATTTGGGGTCCTTGATCTATGGCCAAATAGGCTTCTGCCACCCAAAAGTTGTTCTGAGGGCTGAAGGCATCATAGAAACCTGCAGGACCCAATAATTTATCCTTATTCTTATAAAAATAATGAAGTGCCCGCATCGATTCTTCAGGAGTGTAGGGCATGGAACTAATAGCGGCGGTAGGTGAAATTACCCCAGTATCATTAGAGGGACTATGGGCGTTATATCCTAAACTACCATCGTTGTTTCGGGTATAACTTGCTGTAAGTCCCCAGCAATCCTCCCCGTAATCGGTATAATTCTTAGGGTTTTCTTCACAATACAGGTAATTTATTTTAGAATGGTTTACACTAACGTCCCAATAATCCACATACGCATCGGACAGTGATTTAGGGTTTAAGCCCAAATAGGAGTAATGGGCCCAAAATAGAGGCCCACCGTAAGGCGAATTGCCAGCATGGTCTACGAGTAAAGGCAGGTTGTATTTGGTTTCGGCCGAAGTGAAATTCCCGTTAGAGGCCCATCCGTTAGTATACACCTCCTTGGTTATCGAATAATCCGGAGATGCTGCTGCCATGATATAAGCAATAAGAACTTCATTGTATCCTTTCAATTCAAAGTTTATTTCAAAATTGTGGTTGGGGCTCCAGTGCCAGTACAACGCATTTTTATTTTGGGTGTACCAGTCCCATTCAACGCCCTTCCAAAGTTCGTCAGCTTTGTCGGCCAGTGCTTTTTCATCAATAGATCCATTCTTAAAGTATTCCTTTATACAAATAAGTCCTTGGGCCAAAAATGCGGTTTCGACCAAGTCACCGCCATCATCCAAGGCGCTAAATGGTTTTACTTGACCGGAACTGCCATCGAGCCAATGTGGCCATGCCCCATGAAAACGATCTGCTGATTCTAAAAACCCCAATATTTTTCCGAGTCTAACTACGGCTTGATCTTTAGTGATAAAACCTCTTTCAACACCTACCAAAATAGCCATAAGGCCAAATCCCGTACCACCTGTGGTAACCGTTAGGGGGTCGTTTGATGGATTGGAAGGATGATATCTTTCTCGGGCCGCACCCGAATTGGTTTCGGCAAAATCCCAAAAATACTTGAACGTTTCTTCCTGGGTAAGATCTAATAAGTCTTCATCAGCAATCAGTGGTGTTTCATCAATCGGTTCCTCCTTGGAATCTTCAGGTAGTTCTGAAACACCAATAGGGCCTGTACCGTCATTGGAAGAACATGACGACAGTAATAAAATGTAAAATAAATGTCCAAGTACCTTCTTCATGATTCGGATTTCGTGGATTTAAAGCCTAATTTGTGTAATCCACGCTGAACATCGGAATTCTTCATAAAAAGTTTCCAGAACAACCCACTTCTATAATTTTCGATCATCACTGGGATAGGTCCTTGATCAATTGCCAAATATCGAGGTAAATACCATTTATGTTCAATGCTAAAGGCATCGTAAGGGCCATATTTACCGATTAACGAATCTTGCCCGGTATACATAAACCGCAAAAACGCAATACTCTGTTCGGGGGTATACGGCATTGATGAAAGTGCTGCGGTAGGGGAAATTACCCCAAGGTCTCTGTCAGGGCGATGGCCGGCATATCCTTTTATGGAATAGCTAGAGGTCAATCCCCAGCATTGTTCCCCATAACCTTTAAAATGATTGGGATTTTCTACAGCATACTTGTAATGTATCAAGGCATGGTTTTGGTTCAATTTCCAATAATCCGCGTATTGATCGGATAATCCGTTGGGATCCAATCCCAAATAGGAGTAATGTGCCCAAAAAAGAGGCCCAACCGGGGAATTATCGTGCTCGTAATGGTCCAGTACGGTTGGTAGACCATAATACACCGTATCTTTTTTTATGGCGCCATTACGGGCCCAACCTTTTTCGTATACTTCCTTCTTAATCGGATGGGTAGGGGAGGCTGCCGCCAAAACGTACATAATGAGTGCTTCATTGTACCCGCCAACCGGAAAGTTCATTTCCCAGCCGAAGGTAGGTGACCAATGCCAAAACAATACATCTTCACCTTCTTGCGTATACCAATCCCATTCGACTTCTTCCCATAATTGTTGAATTGCATTTGCAAGGCGTTTTTCCCTTTCATTGCCGTCCTTAAAATACTCTTTTACGGTAAGTAACCCTTGGATAAGAAATGCGGTTTCGACCAAATCGCCACCATTGTCCTTGGTACTAAAAGGGGCAACCTTTCCTGTTGGCAACAGCCAATGGGGCCATGCTCCATGAAAACGATCAGCTTTGGTTAAAAAAGCTATTGCTTTTTCATAACGTTCCAGAGCTTGTTCACGGGTTATGAAATCACGTTCCACTCCGACTAAAATCGCCATAAGTCCGAAGCCCGATCCACCGATGGTAATGATATCCTTATCATGTGTAGGATAGATATTATCCAAGTGGATACGCTCCCGGGCCAGACCTGAAATAGGTTCGGCGCCTTCCCAAAAATATTCGAATGTCTGCTTTTGTACGGAGTCCAATAAGGCAATGTCGGTTACCTCTGCCATTTTCGAAGCAGGTGCAGATACGACAGATTTCTTTTTAGAAAAATGACCGTTACAACCAACTAACAAAGATGCAACGGCCATTGTAAACACTATTAACCTCATAAATGATGTTAAAAAATTAAACTAACTCAAACAACTCAACTAAATTTTTTAAAATATGGTATACTATTCAATTAGGGTTTGTATTTCTTCAGAAGTCAAAACCCTGTCGAACAAATAGAGCTCGTCAATAAAACTGATATCAGAAAGGTGGTTCCAGCCTATGAAATTAGGGGCGCCTGATCCAATGGACAAAATTTCACAATTTACCCAACTTATGGTTTTACCTGTCATATCACCGGAATTAGTCACTGGTTCCCCATTAAAATATATCTGGGTGGCAGTATCGGAAACCGTAAATGCGACATGCACCCATTCCCCAGCGGTAACATCGATGACATCGCCATCATTCCAAACATCGCCAGCGTCGGTTCCAACATGTAGTTTTATTCTTTGCTCATCGGCATTTCCTTCCCTGAACAATCTAAAGCCTGAAGATAGATCATTGTCCGCTCCGTTCATTGGGGGGCCAACAGTCAAAATACCTGCCCTATCAGGATCGGCATTCACCTTGTACCAGAAGGCACCACTGAATTGATTATTGAACAAACCATCTATTGGGAAGGTTAGATACGAGTCTGCTGCACCCGCATAGGCATCCGTGCCCACGCTACTTTCCCCAGCAAATCCTGGAGTCCCGACTACAGTCGGCTCTGTATTGTTGTTCACTTCGGTATTGGCACCATCAAAAGGCATATAAAGTGTTGAACCAAAGTTTTTTGGTGTAAATTCACCACCGGCAACTTCCGCTACTTCTTCGGGCGACAATTCTTTATTATAAAACCGCAACTCGTCTATAATACTAGCGTCAGATAAATGATTCCAATAATCAAATGTCGGTCCACCAGAACCAATAGTGAATTCCTCACAGCCTGTCCAATCGACGGGAGCTGCCATATCGGAAGACCTTACTTCAACACCATTTAAATAAATTTTATTTTTGGTATCTGAAATGGTCATTGTAATATGGACCCATTCCCCGGCAGCAACATCAATGATGTCGCCATCGTTCCAACTCTCACCTGCTCCTGTACCCACATTCAATTTGATTCGTTGTTCATCCGCATTTCCTTCCCTGAATAAACGGAACCCTTGGAAACGATCATCGGCATCATCACCAACAACCAAAATACCTGCCCTATCTGGGGTAGCATTTACTTTATACCAGAGCGAGGCGCTAAATTGATTGCTTAAATAGGGCACTGCAGGATGTGTAAGATATGCATCCATAGCCCCCAAATATGCACCATCTCCCTCTCGGGCATCGTCGGTTATTTGAGGTGACCCTACTTGTGTAGCGGCAGTGCTGCCTACTAAATTAATGTAGCCACCCTCGAATGGCATATAAAATGATTCTCCATCAAATTGTGGTGTATATGGATTAAACGAATTCAACATAATCTGAATATCGGTTTGTGTCAATGCCTTGTCGAAAAAACGCAATTCATCTATATCACTGCCATCGGATAAGTGATTCCAGTAACTAAATGTTTCCCCTCCCGAACCAATGGTGATTTCCTCACATCCCGTCCAATCAACGGGGGCCGCCATATCAGCTGTGTTTATTTGATTTCCGTTGAAATAAATGACACTTTGGTTTTGTGAAATTGTAAATGCAACATGCACCCACTCACCAGCAGTAACATCAATTACACCCCCATCATTCCAACTTTCACCTGCGCCAGTTCCGACATTCAATTTGATTCGTTGTTCATCTGCATTTCCCTCCCTAAACAAACGGAAGCCTTGGAAGCGATCATCGGCATCATCACCCACGACCAAAATACCAGCCCTATCTGGGTTTGCATTGACTTTATACCAAAACGCGCCACTGAATTCATTACTTAACAACCCATCTGATGGAAAGGTCAAGTAAGAATCTGTAGTTCCCTTATAGGCCCCTATTCCGGCATATCCAGAACTTGCAAATCCTGGAGCGCCAATTTCGGTAGCGGTTTTAAATCCTATTTGGTCTCTATAATCACCATCAAATGGCATATAGAAAGACTCTCCATCGAGCATGGAAATATATGGTGGTTGTTTTGAAAAATTGACTTCAACGGTGGTTGTCTTACCTTCGATATCGGTAGCTGTTACGGTTAATGTATGATCCCCGTCAACCAAATCATCAAAAGTAAATTCCTCCAGGGCCCTACGATAATCCTTAAAGCTGCTGAATTTGGCAATTTGCGTTCCATTTAGAAGCACCGTTATACTTGCAATTTCTATGTCATCGGTCACCTCTATATCTATATCCAAAGTGGTTACCTCTTCAAAAACCTTAATGGCCTGCCCTTCAGTCGGGGAATTGACCGTAATCTGAGGCGCTGAAGCATCGGTTCCCGGAGCTACCTGCGTAATGTCGTCTATGCCTTGGTCACAGCCATAGAAAAGCATTACGGCCAACCAACTTGCGAATATGTATCTTATTGTTTTCATCTTTTCTCTGATATTAGTTGTTTGTTTAGTTGCCCAAAATAGGGAATTGATCTACTTGACTTTGTGGATAAGGCAAATAGCTTTTTGAAGGGCTGAATGTCCTACCGTCATAGTTTAACTCGTCATACCTTTCCAACCTAAGAAGGTCAAAATATCGTTTGCCCCATTCCATTCCCAGTTCGGCAAATTTTTCATCAATAATCTGATCTAAGGTAACCCCACTCAATGCCGGCATACCTGCCCTTGCTCGAACTAAATTGACGGCTTGGTCGGCAGTCATTCCAGATCCTGAAGCACCATGGGCAAGGGCTTCGGCATACATCAACAGGATTTCCCCATAACGAATGACATTATAATTTTTATTGCTTCCATAAGCGGTTCTTCCAGGAATCAATTGATTGGAAGGTAAATAGTGTTTACCACTTGCAAACAAAGCCCTGGCATAGTCATTAATAACATCACCATCCCTAGTAGTGTTTGAGACAAAACTTGGTAGTGTTGCATAATTCGCATCTGTTTGAAGTTCTGCTATACCGCGGTCGGTAAATAGAACACTGGTTTCCAATCGTACTGTTTCCCCACGATCCAGCATGAACTTAATGAACTTCATACTGGGCTCGTAAAAGCCCCAACCACTTGCAGCGCCTGCTACGGCGGGAGTCCAACCTTGTGGACCATAGGGAGCATATAAATGTCCCGAGCGATCACCTTCGCCTTGACCGAAATCGGAGTACTGGAAATCAAGGATACTTTCATCACTAAGTTTGCCAGGAGTTTTGAACAGTTCATAAAAATCAGGGAACAAGCTGAATTTCCCTGAACTGATAATTTGTCCCGAGGCATCGGCAACGGCTTGATAGTTCTCCAGTTCCTGATTGGCCAATGCTTTGATGGCCAGAGCGGAATACCGAGTTACACCACCAGGAAAATCGGTACGTTCATTGGGGCGCATGTTTGGTAGTAATGGTATGGCCTCGTCCATCTGGTCGGAGATATGCTGCATTACTTCATCTTTGGTGGGCAATACTTCAACATCCAAAAGTTCATCAGTATTTGAGGACATTGGTATGAATACATCGCCCCAAACTTCAGAAATTTGAAAGAGCATCATTGCACGTAGTACTTTGATCTCCGCAATATACTGATCGCCTTTTGCAATATCGGTGGCATCCCCAAATTCTTGGAACCTTGCTATCTGTTCCATGGCGGTATGGGCCAAAATCACATCTCTATATACATTTTCCCAGAGGGAGTTGTACATCCAATAGTCCTTATTATAATTGAATAGATCGGTCTCGGCAAAATCTTGTTGATCGCCCAAACCACCGGCATTGACATCATCGCCCCGTACGGAAATCAAGAGGGGTTGCTCCCATCCACGATTTTGAAACGCTGCGTATGCGCCAACTACGGATAATTGCATTCCAGAAGCATCTGTAAAGTCGGTGCCTCCAGCAAAATTATTGTTCAATTGAGGTTCATCCAATTGTTCCGAGCACCCTATAAAAACGACCAAGGCCGACAAGGTGTATAGGGCTCGTTTTATGTTAATTTTCTTAATTAGTTTCATAATAGCTTTTTTTATATTTTAATGTTTACACCAATCGTATATGTAGCGGGAATGGGATAGGTCTCATTATCTACGCCATTTGACACCTCTGGATTGAAACCATTATAGCTGAACAGGGTCAGTGGTTTTTCCGCAGTCACATAAATGCGGGTACTTGGCACTCCTTTGAGTTTACCGTTTTTGTTTATGGTATATCCCAAGGTAAGATTTTGTATCCTAAAAAAGTCACCATCTTCTACCCAATAATCGCTCAATCTCTGGTTCCATCCTTTACGGGCTCCTGCCGAGGAGGGATAACTATTTGTGGTTCCTTCACCATGCCAGCGATTAACTGCAAAATCCCGGTCCCAGTTGGTGTCATTGGTAAAGATCACCTCCCCACGTTTACGATTAAGGATTTTATTCCCTCCCTGACCCGTACCGGCCGCCGAAAAGTCCCAATTCTTATAATTGACCCCTAAATTGATTCCAAAGGTATAAGAAGGTAAAAAAGAACCTAAAACGACCCTATCATCATCTGTGATGTCCCCATCGCCATTAATGTCCTTGTATTTGAAATCACCAGGCTCTAAATTATTGGCCACGGCTACGGGATCTGCTTGGATTTCGGCATCATTTTGGTACACACCAGCTATTTCCCTGCCATAGAAGGCAAAAATCGGTTCCCCAACGATGGATCGCTGTCTAAACTCCGCGGTACCTGCATCCAGGTGTGGTTGCCCACCAAGATCGAGCACTTCATTCTTTAAAGTAGAAAAGTTAGCACCGATATTATAGCTAAAGTCCTCTGATACTTTCTTATCCCAATTTAAAGCTATTTCCAGACCTGAATTACGGATTTCCCCAATGTTCTGTCTTGTAGATCCTGGAATCAATGCCCGTTCTACGGGTATGACTGCATCCTTGGTATCCCTGACATAATAATCCGCTTCCAAGGAAAGATTATTGTCCAATAGCCTGGCACTGATACCAGCGTTGATTTCTTCCGTGACCTCCCATTTCAAAGCGGTAAAATCACTGCTGGTGGTCACTCCACTGAACATGGTGTCGCCCAGTGCGGTCGTTACCACAGAAGAAGTTATAGATCCAGAACTTGCGGCCACCTTGTCATTACCCAATTTTCCCCAACTGGTACGTAATTTCAAGAAATCGAAAATTCCATTGTCCTGCATAAAGGATTCGCCGGTAACGACCCAACCAGCACCAATGGTAGGAAAGTAGCCCCATTTTTCTTGATACTTATTCGTGCCATCGGCCCTAAAAGTACCGTATAGCAAATAACGATTATCGTAATTGTAGGAAACCCGGCTGAAATATGAAAATCCATATTCCCTTGCCCCCCCATCCTTAACATCTTCTACCACTATGGTCTGTGCTTGGTCTATAAAGTAAGCTTCTTCGCCGGACAAGGGGAAATTGAGGGCCCTGGCTTCGAGCATGTCATAGGCCTCATCCCTGAAGGAGGTTCCTGCCAATACGGTTAGATTATGTTTATTAAAACTATCGGTATAGGTAAGCGTATTATCCCAAATCTGATTGGAGAAGGTCTCACTTCGTTTAAATAAATTCGCATCTTCGCGTTGGAAGTTATTGCCAATAAAGTAGGGAAGCCTTACCTCTCTTCGATCTATGGTTTGAAAATTATGGTTATAAGCGGTCTTGAAAGTCAGTTTTTCAGGAACGATATTGATCTGGGCATAAAAATTGGCCAGCACATTTCTAATTTTAGACCTTTGTTCGCTATTGTCCATTGTGGGAAATGGGTTTTGTCCGCCCCTATACCCTAAATCCTGTGCGTTGGCATAGTTTGTTGGGAAGACGGCAGGGTCGTTGGCCAATATATCATCGTAAACGGGTAAGATCGGTACTGCATAATACGCCAATCGCCATGCGGAATTCTCTGCATCATATCTCGTAGCATTACTGATTACGGCATTACCGCCTATGGTAAGCCATTCCGAAGCCTTGAAATCGATCTTACTCCTTAAATTAAATCGTTCATATTCGTTCTTCATTTTAAGGATACCCTCTTGGCCAAAATAGTTGGCCCCAATGGCATATGTGGCATCTTCACTTCCCCCTGTAACACCAATACTATGATTTCGAATCAATGCAGACCGTATTATTTGATCATACCAATCTGTATTAACATCAGGAATGTTAGGGTTAACCCTACTACGGCCATAACGTTGCATGGCATTTAATATGAATTCCGCATCGGGTGCAGATCCCGATTCAAGGGCAAGCGTCGTGAATTGTTCGGCATTGGCCAATTTTAAAATATTCTGTGCTACCTGATATCCCGTATATCCATCATATGTAATCTGGGCCTTTTGGTTATAAGAACCTGATTTGGTTTCGATAAGTACGACCCCATTGGCTGCCCGAACACCATAAATGGCTGCTGCAGAGGCATCCTTTAAGACGGAAATAGAGGTAATATCAGCAGTATTCAGAAAATCTATATTATCAAAGAACATTCCGTCTACAACATACAAAGGGGCAGAGGTGTCAGTATCGTTCGTATCGGTACCGTAAGACCCAATACCCCGTACACGTATCACAGGCGATTGTCCGGGTCCTCCACTATTTATCACTTGCAAACCGGCAACCTTACCTTGTAAGGCTTGCATGGCCTGACCTGTAGGGGTACCTGCCAACTCTTCCGACTTGATGGTGGTAATCGACGAAGTAAGATCTTTGGATTTCATTTCACCATAACCGATCACTACGACCTCATCCAGGGCTTGGGCGTCCTCTGCCAAAGACACTGAAATAGTACTTCTACCATCAACGGCTATATTTTGGGTGACAAACCCCAGGTAACTGATCGATAAAATCCCATCGGAGGCTACATTGTCCAAAGTGAAATTACCATCAAAATCTGTTTGCGTTCCTGTAGTAGTTCCTTGAACCACAACACTGGCGCCCGGCAAGGGTTGCCCCTCAGTATCGGATACCGTCCCAGATACCGTAATACCACCTTGCGCATAAATTGCCATTTGGGACAAAAAAAACAAGATTGTTAAAATTGTATTTCTCATTTTAAAGATTGTTTAAGAATTAGTTTGAATATTTACTAAATTACTAACAATCAAAGGTTGAACCCACTCTGGCAGGTACATAAAAATTACATCATATGAATAGTGCTTCATAGACCCTATAATAGGGGTGTTTGCAGTAGTGAATTTGATTAATTGATTCTTAAATTTAACATAATGATGTACTAATGATGTAGTTGGTGTGCAAGGAATAGAAGAGGAAACCTGTATAATCCTAAAGGTCAGTTAAATTTGATCAAAAAGTTTGAAAGATTTTGTGAGCTATCGATTTTTAGCTTTTTCCGAAGTCGGTAACGATGGATCTCAACCCCTCTATTGGTTATGGCCATTAAGGGAGCAATCTCTTTGGACGAAAGGTTCATTTTCAAATATGCGCATAACTTCAGGTCTTTTGGGGTCAGATTTGGGTACTTCTTTAGTAGGTTTTCAAAAAAGTCTTCATGGAGTTCTTTGAAATTGACTTCGAAATGCTTCCAATCACCATCATCATTAATCGAGTTGTCCAATTTTTTGATAAATGATCCATAGCGCTTTTGGTTGGTGAATTGGCTTTTATTCACCAATAGCATTTCCTTTAATTCAAGAATTACTTTGTTCTTTTCAGCCATATTCATCGTTGTCCTGGCCAGTTCTTTCTGTTTTTGTCTAATTTCCCTTTCCAATTTTTCTTTTTCCAATTTGGCCAATCTTTCCTCCTGTTCCCTATGAAACCTTTCTTTTAGTATACGATGTTTTTTATCCAACTTTTTTCTGTTGTACCAACGTATTAAGAAAACCATTCCAATTAGGGCAAGGAGATACATCGCCATACTCAACTTTGATAAATACCAGGGAGGGGCGATTTCAAATCGGATGGTTTTGGGGTCGGATCTTTCATTATCTATTCGGATCGTAGAAACGTCCAGTTCATAACTACCGAAAGGCAGGTTTTGAAGCTTAATGACACCGTTCTCAATATCATCAGCTTGGTCCATAGGACCCTTCAATTCAAAATGATACTTGGGTTCTACCAAACTCGGCGATGATACATTCACTAGTATATCATGTGACATGTTATAGGGTACGTGGAATACTTCATTTTCCAATGGATATGTTTTTTGCCCATCTTCAAAGGAAACAAGTTTTGGTTTGGGTAATTCAAAATCTTCAAGACGTTCATTGAATTTATATAGGTCAAGTTGTCCAAAACCATCATTTAAGGTGAAGTAATAAATGGAATCATTTAACTTAATAATATTTTCCGATTCTGGGGCCAAACGTTCTTGTAACTGAATATCATCTAACACTAAATCAGCGTCTTTTAAATCGGTATATAGGACTTCTTTTGAGCCCTCGTTATCTATAAACCAAAAAAATGTATCGTCGTGGTGAATGAGATTTTTATGGTTATAGCCCTGGAATTCCTCAAAAAGTTCAATTTTCTTTTCTATTGGGTTATATCTGTACCAAATACCCTCAATATAAAGCGCTATTTGATTTCTTATGTTATATACCTTTACGTTGTAATTGGTTGGTATTACTCCTGTGGTAAATTCGATCTTCTCAATTACCTCATCATAGGCGTCATTCAATACGATCCTGAACAAACCTTTATAAGGGTGTGCGGCCCAAAGGGTATGGGTATCCTCAAAACATAAGTATTTTACCGGTTTGTCCATGCCTACTATTGAGGTGACAATCCACGTGCCATTAATATCTTTTTCATATTTGGCGAGGCCAATATAAGTTCCTTGGATAAAGGAAGTATTTGATTCGGGTACCTTTACGATCTGATAGCCCCCGGTAATGCTTGATATTTTTTCAAATGAATTTTTGTTTACCCTATAAGTACCTGTGTTATGGCCGCAAAAAAGTTCACCATGGGTTACATTCAAATCCCAAACATGTCCTTGGGAACCTTCAACAAATTCCAAAGTATCGTTATTAAAATAATAGATACCTGTATTGCTTCCCATATAGAGGACATTTTCATGAACCGCAAGATCATATACGGTTCCAACAGTCCCTGAATAATCGGTATAATAGGTTAACGGGTTGCTTAATTGAACACGGTCTATGCCATTGTCCAAACCTACCCACAATTGTTCTTTATACTGCATCATAGATAGAACGGTGTTGTTCTGTAGCCCAACCTGCCGGTTTAACCTTTGGCTGGTTTTACTATCATTATCGTATAAATAAATCCCATTCTTTATGGTTCCAAAGGCTATCTTGTTCCTCGATAGGGATAGGATTTGATTCAATTGATATTGTTTTAATTGTGTATTAATACCTATTTCGAATGGGATTATTTTTTCTTCCGTCATTAAATAACAACCATTTCTTTTTGTACCAATAAGAAGACCTTCCTTAATATCGGTCATGGCAATGATTACCTTATTCGATAACATTTCGTGCTCTTCCAAGGGATCAAGACTATCGTTAATAAGCTCATAAAGTCTTTTATGTCCTCCTGCGACCAAAATCTTATTTTTATAAATTGAAACAAATGTTACCACAAAAGGAGGGTCGATAACGGTGATTTCATCATTCTTTAAAATATAAATTCCGTTAAAAGATCTAAATATTATTGAGTCCCCGTATGGCAAAATTTGCCAGAATTCCTCACTTGTAAAAACATGGTCCTTTATTAAATGGGTCAGGGAAGTGTAAAGGAGCACACCGAATCTGTTTTTGGTCCAATAACCAAACTCTTCATATGATCCGGTATAGATTTTGCCATCAATATGTGCTACCGACCGTATGGTGGTTTTATTGGGAAGCTTGTAAAGTTTCCATTTTTCACCATTAAAGTGAAGTAATCCGCTATTGTTGGCGACAAATAATTCACCCTCACTATTTGTCGATAGTCCCCAATTCTTACTATCTGCCTGGTATTCAAAAATCTTATAGTTATGAATGGGGGGCAACAATTCTTGGGCACTCATCCAAAGGGGTGCAGACCATATGGTAAGAATAAGGGCTAAGATTGGCTTCATTTTATAGTACTTCTTCTTCACTATCAGGATAAAGATAAGCCAAAGTTATTTTAAAAAAGTATCAGGATTTCTTTAGAATAAGGGTTTGCCATCCAGATTGCTTCGCATTGGCACACTTTTTTATAGGAAGAGAAAACATTATTAGCTTCCATCGGGGAAATCCTGTAATTTTAAAAAATGTACATAAATATTTATGCTATAGATGTACATCAAACTTTAAAATTCAATGAGAAATTATTCATTTCTGTTAGCCCTTTTTATTGGCCCGCTTTTTTATAATTGCGAAATACCCGGAAAGGAAGCCCCAAAACGCCCTAATATTATTTTCATCATGTCCGATGATCATGCCTACCAAGCGATTTCGGCTTATGATACCCGTCTAATTAAGACCCCGAACATTGACCGTATTGCCGAAATGGGAATGCTCTTTACCAATGCCACGGTCACGAACTCCATTTGTGCACCTTCAAGGGCTACGATTCTTACGGGAAAACACTCCCATATCAATGGGAAAATCGATAATCACTTTCCTTTCGATACGACCAATGTCACTTTTCCGCAGTTACTACAAAAGTCTGGTTATGAAACCGCCATGTTCGGGAAACTGCATTTTGGCAATAATCCAAAGGGCTTTGACCAGTTTAAGATTTTACCCGGACAAGGGGCTTATTACAATCCTGACTTTATCACGAAAAATGAAGGAAATATTAATGTAAAGGGATATGTTACCGATATTATTACGGATATGACTTTGGATTGGTTCGAAAAAGAACGTAATCCAAATAAACCTTTTATGCTGATGTACCTGCACAAAGCACCCCACCGGTCCTGGGTCATGGCCGAACGACATATGGCGGAGTATACCCAAAAAACCTTCCCCGAACCAGCGACTCTTTTTGATGATTATGCAGGTAGACCTGCTGCCAAAGCCGCCGAAATGAGCATTTTAAGACATATGAGCTGGATCGCGGATTCGAAGATTTTCCCCGAGGTTATGGATGAAATGGAACTTCCTCCGTTTGGTACCGACAAGATGAGAAATCAGTTTGGGGCGCAAAACCGAATGGACTCCGCACAACTATCAAATTTTAAAAATGCCTACCAAAATATAAATGAGAGGTTCAAAGCCAATTATCCGACTATGACTGAGGAGGAAAAAATGAAATGGCGTTATCAACGGTATATGCAGGATTATCTGGGAACCATAAAAGCGGTCGATGAAAATGTGGGTCGGATGCTAGATTATTTGGAAACCAATGATTTGCTCGAGAATACGATAATCGTATATACTTCAGATCAAGGCTTTTATCTTGGTGAACACGGTTGGTTCGATAAACGTTTCGTCTATGATGAATCCCTCAAAACGCCATTACTTATAGCTTGGCCGGGCCAGGTCGAAGCCGGTTCCAAATCTAATGAAATGGTACAGAACCTGGATTTTGCCCAGACCTTCTTAGATGTGGCTGGTATCGACCAACCAGATGATATGCAGGGCGAAAGTTTACTTCCGATATTAACGGGACGTATGGATGATTGGCATAGGGAAGCGGTTTATTACCATTATTACGAATACCCTGCCGAACATATGGTAAATAGGCACTATGCCATAATAACCAAAGAGTACAAGTTGATCCATTATTATTTTGATTTGGATTATTGGGAACTCATCGATCGTAAAAAAGACCCAAAGGAACTGCATAACGTTTATAATGATCCTGCCTATGCCGATATTAAAGAAATGCTACATAGGGAATTAAAGGAGATTCGCAGAAAGTATGGAGATAGTAATGAACTAAGCCAACAGTATTTAAACACTTTTCTTCGCGATATAGAAGAAAAAGGGATATTTGGGATACCGCAAGAAAAATTGGACGAAATATTGGATAAAAACACCAAGAATTAATTTGATAGCTAAGATGGGATTACTTGGTTTTTTATGTGTTGTAGATTTGTCTAAATCAAATAGGATTATAGTCCCAAACTGCTAAAAAACTGTGCTTTATGGCTATCCCCAATAGGAATCCGAATATCATCGATTACTATGCGGTTTCTTTGAACGGTTCGTTTAAAATTAACGTTGACCACGAAAGATTTATGTACCCTGATAAATTGGTTTGGGGGTAATTTGTCCATCAGTTCCTTAAAACTCAACAATGTTAGGATGGTTTTATTGGAGTTTACAATATGTATTTTCAAATAATCTTTAAGTCCTTGAATGTATTGAATGTCATCCAAGTTTATTTTTACACTTTCGTGTTCCGACTTTACAAAAATGAATTTTTGGAATTCATTGGCCTCCCCATTGGAAGGAAATACATTGGCCAAGATCGGTTGATCCTTAAAAGCCAAAATTTCTTTTACCCTAGATATGGCCTTTATAAAACGATGATAGGGTATCGGCTTTACAAGATAATCAATGGCGTTAAGTTCAAAACCTTCAACAGCATATTGTGAATAGGCTGTCGTGAAAATGAAAAGTGGGCGATTTTCCAAAGCGGCAATAAATTCCAGTCCGTTTATTTGTGGCATTTCGATGTCGCAAAAAATTAAATCTACTTTTTTTTCCTTAATCACCGAAATGGCATCCAATGGGTTGGTAAAAGCACCTACAACTTCTATAAAACCCATTTTTTGGCAATAACTTTCCAATACTTCTATCGCCAAAGGTTCATCGTCAATAATAATACATTTCATAGTTTATAGATTTATGGTTAAATCGACTTCATAGGTCTTCCCGTCGTCGTTAATTTGTAAGACATGTAATTCAGGATATAGGTATTTCAACCGGTTTTTTACATTTTCTAAGCCAAGTCCACTGCTTTTAGATTTTGCCTTATGATTACCGATTTTGTTCACTACCCTAAAATGAATGGACCCCTCATTGATTGAAAGGTTTATTTTAACCATGGTTTTTCCATTATAATCCGTTCCATATTTAAAGGCATTTTCAATAAATGAAATGAACAACAGTGCGGGTATTCTTTTTTCATTATCATCCCCCGAAATTTTCAAGGTCACATCTTCGCTATTGGCCAACCTTAAGCGCTGTAAAGCCACATAGTTTTTGATGTAATCTATCTCTTTATGAATGGGCACGAGGCCCTTATCCGCTTCATACAACATATATCGCATTAATTCGGATAGATTTATGATGGCCTCTGAGGTATCGTCTGATCGCTTTACCGATAATGAGTATATGGTATTCAAAGAATTAAAAAGAAAATGGGGGTTTAATTGTGCTTTGAAAAACTGAAGTTCGGATTCGATTTTTTCTTTTTCTATCGATTTACGGAGGTTTTCGTTTTTTTGCCACCCGACATATACCCGTAACATGGTTGAAAAGAGATAAGGTACACCAAAAGTAATAATGGGCATCATACGGAACCGTGGTGATAGCAAGTCGTTTTGATGTATTTGAAAAGGGTGCATCGGGTTTGGTAAAGCTCTCGGGACCAATGGGGGAAAAAATAAATACGTTCCATAAATAACAAGCCCCAAAAGCAGTACCGAGACGGTGATATATTGTATTTTCCTTTCATTAAGTAAAAAGTATGGTACCAGGTAAAAATAATTAACATAAAACATGACCGTTGTTGCCAAGATCATTATCAATAAGTCTATGGGCACAGGTCTAGATAGGGTGTAAAAGGGGTACAGCAATAAACCGTAAAGCACACACCATATAAAAACGTGGACGAGTATTTGTGGTATATACTGCTTTTTAAGGTTCATTCAGTATTATGTTCGACTTGGGGAATGTCAATTTTCATCGCTTCAAGATCAGCAATGGTAATCCTGGGATCTTCGGCTTTTAATATCTTATCAATGATTAAACCAGCTGTTTTTTCAGCATCTTTTTTAGTAGAAAATGGGATGCTTCCTTGAACCGCGGGAATACTCACTTGTTTGATCAACACCTTATTGTCATGCACAATATGGTACCCATAACCCTTGCCTACGGCTATTATCTCGGTTCTCAGGGTTGCTCTTTCTTCAAGATGGTACGTAAGGTATATGATACCACATAAAAGTAGGGTCATGAGCCCAGGAATAATCAAAGTAGTTCTATTCATCAATGTAGAATTCATAATTTTCTATCCAAGAAATGGGACGATAGTACCAACAAATATCGCCCCATTACCAAACTAGATTAAACAACTATCATATAAATTTTCGTTAATCTTCATCATCATATTCATCAAACGGGTAAAATTCGTACAGGTCATCCAAGTAAAGGGTACTGGTACGTCCAAGGCCAATAAAGGCCTGGGTTCCGTTAGAGAAGGCGATTGGATCCTGTCGTGAAGTTCCCTCAAAACTTGTTTTGGCCTCCCATGTATCGTCACTTTGGTCGTATTGCCATATCGTTGACAATGTACCCCCTACAGTACCACAAGCAATATAGCCGTAGCCGTTTAAGGTAAATGCCACTGCATTACTTCTAATGATACTATAATCGTCTTCTTCATCCAGGTCTAATTTTGCGGTCCAACTTTCTGTATTGGAATCGAATACCCAAAAATCATCCAAGTATATTCCGTTCGAAACACCTGTTCCCAAATAAACGTTATCGCCTATGGTAAAAGTCGTGGCAGATCTTCTTTTGTCGCCTCCAAAACCGACCAATTCTGACCAGGTATCGGTACTGGGGTCGTATTTCCAAAAATCCTTACGATCGTTATCGCCGTCGTAACCGGTGCCGAAATACCCTTGACCGTTAATACCAAATGCTACGGCACTTCGCCTGGCCGTGGAAGGAAATGGGGCTATTTCCGTCCATGAATTCGACCCTGGGTTATACGCATAAAAATCGGCCAGTTCGTTCAAACCGTCGTATCCAGAACCTATGTAACCTATGCCATCGATTTCAAAACCTACGGCTGCATTCCGGGCACTTCCAGGAAAGTCTGCCTTTTGCGACCAATAATCCCCATCGATATCATATGACCAAAAAGAACTCAAATAATCATCACCGTCATAACCGGTACCCATATAGCCAGTATTGCCAATAGTAAAACCTGATATGCCACTTCTGGCGCTGCCATCAAAAACGGATCTGTCTATCCAGTTGCCCAAATCCTCATCATCGTCATCGCTAGAACAACTGGATAACGTACAGATCAATACGCCAATTAAGGTTGTTTGTTTAATGTAGTATTGCAGTCCTTTTATCATGTCTTTTTTGATTAGCCGTTTAAACGGATTAATATTTTGGCCAAAACTAGTACTCGACGTATTGCCATAAAACTGAAATAGATGAAGTTGCCAATTTAACATATGAACCCTACGATTTCCTCTACCAATCAGATGTTAAGTTTGATCGTCTAAAAACCAGTATTCATCTGCTAACTATTGGGGTTTGTCTATTGTGGTTTTGGCCATTGGATACTGTATATACTTTTAGGCTCAAATTAAAAATTATGAAGACTATTTTGGGACTGCTCTGTTCCCTTTTATTGTTCACTTCCTGTAGCGACGATTCCTTAAACGACTCGGATTTTGAGGCTGGCGAAATATTTACCGATAGTAATATCCGAGTATTGCAAATAGATACCCTGACCGCAAGAATTTCCACCATGAAATTTGATAGTATCATTACCTCTCAAGGTTCACGTATGTTGGTTGGGGAATATAGCGACCCGGTCTTCGGGCATGTTAGAAGCTCAAGTTTCATTGAAATGATCCCTTCAAGTTTTACCATAGATTCGGATGCGGTATACGATAGTATACTTTTTGTACTTAGATATGATGAGTATTATTACAATGACACCCTATCGCAAAATACGATCCATATTAAATCTTTGAATGAAAAATTAAATCCTGCAGATGACAGTGATTTTTATAATAACAGTATCATAAGCTATAACGAAGAGGATTTGGGCACCGTTTCCTTTGCTCCGAGACCTTTGGGAGCGGATTCCCTGAATGTTAGGATTAGTGATACTCTGGGATTGGAGCTGTTCGAAAATCTTCAGGATAAAAATTTAACCAACTATGATGAGTTCATAAATTACTTTTATGGACTTTCAATACAACCCGACAAAAACGATAACGGGACCGTCCTCGGTTTTTCCTTGACCTCGGGAATGCGGCTCTATTACAGTATTGCCGGAGAAACCGAATCAGTACAGTATTATACCGATTTCACGATTAACACAAGTAGTTCCCCAATTCCTTTCTTTAATCAGATATCTGCCACTGAACCAAATGAACATCTTTCAAGTTTAATCCATAATGAGATAAGCTTATACAGTGAAGACGCTAATGATCAAAGTTTTATTCAATCGGGTATTGGTATTACCACTAGAATTGAATTTCCCTATATCAAATCTGTGTATGACATTCAGGGACAGGGGACTTTACTCGATGCGACATTACGGATAAAACCAAAAGAAACCACGTATAATGATGCTTTAATGCTAAGGGATACCCTTTCGGTCTATATCGTTGACCAAAACAATGATCTTACGGGAGAAACCACAATGACGGCCATATTGAACAGGGACGATCAAGAATTCAACAATATCTTTTACGAAATTCCGATAAGCAGCTATTTGGAAGAGCTCTTGGTAACAGACCTGGAGGCGACCGATGCTCTTATTCTTTTGCCCTATGATTACAATGCTACGGTCGACCGCTTTATACTAGATATCGACCCTAGCAGCCATGGTGCCCAACTAGAATTTATATATGCCATTTATGATGAAAATGATTAGAAATCCCTTTTTTACGATTATTGTCATGCTATGTGCATTGAATAACTCCTGGGCACAATCGGAAGGATTGACTAGTTCTCCATATTCTTTATATGGATTGGGGGTCATTAACCAAACAAGTATAGGATTCACCAATGGTTTGGGATACTCCGGAATAGGAATTCGCACGGAAACCGAAATCAACAATTTGAATGCCGCAAATTTTGGTCTAATACCAAAAAATGCCTTTTTCTATGATATAGGTTTAAAAGGGGATTACAACAGCTATAGCAACAAGGGAAGCAGCGAGTCGAAGACTACTTTGAATTTTTCAAATCTAGCCCTCGCTTTTCGTATCACCGAAGGTCTTGGAGCAGGAATAACCATGGTACCTTACAGCGACATGGGTTATTCTTTGGTGGGTATAAAAACCAATATTGAAGGTTCTACCGAAACTTTTGAAAGTAATATATCGGGCGTAGGTGGGCTAAGTGATCTTAAGTTGAACCTGGGATACGCCGTTACCGATAATTTACGATTTGGGGCCAGTGCTTCTTTTTTGTTTGGGAATATTGAAGAAGAAGAATCCTTTACCGTAAGCCAGAGCACTTTTAGTGCTACCGAAACCACAAATTACTCGGGGCTCCGAATGGGGTTAGGAATGCAATTTGATTTTTCGGATAATTTCACCATTGGTAGTACGGTACAATTCCCTACGAGCTTGGAAGGTAGCCTAAAACGTTCGGCAACCAAATTACTAGACGGCACCGAAATAACCGTTGAAGCCGATGAAAGTGATACTGCCGCTGATTTCGATATGCCCTTGGAACTTGGTTTTGGATTTAGCGCCAAATTCATTGAATCATTGACTTTAAGTGTCGATTACAAAAAGAACTTTTGGAGCGATACCGGACAGATTGAAAACTTGGGAACCTATGAAGATCAAGATATTTATGCTATGGGACTTGAATATGTAAAAAACCCAATAAGTTATAAATACGCCCAGCGCATAAGATACCGGGTGGGTTACAACTATGACAATGGTTACCTCGCCATAAACGGGGTAAAAGTAAATGGTTACAACATTACCGCAGGTATTGGGTTACCTATTGGTCAGGGTCAAAGATCCATGTTGAATATTGCATATAGTTATGGCTCTAAGGGGCAAATTCAAAATATACTGGTCAAGGAAAACTATCATATGCTTACCTTGAATTTGAGTCTGGCAGATTTATGGTTTCAAAAACGAAAGATCAATTAACGGTATGTCTTAACCCATCACCGTCTTTTAAATTAGTGTTAATTCAATGAACGGCACTAAACCATTTAATAAATAAACCGTCAAAAGATAAAATATAGATATCAATTAAAATTCCATTAGTATGAAAAAAGTAGTTATAATGATCTTAGGTATATTACTGACAACCGGATTTGTAAATGAGGTAAACGCGCAAAGAAGGACAGCAACAAAGAAGGTAACCACCACAAATAGGGTTACAACTACCAAAAAAGTGGTACGCGTGCCAAGATCCAAGGTGGTATATAGAAAACCAAAGGCAAAAGTAGTCGCAACGAGGTCGATTCCCAATAAAAGGGTGGTTGTTTCCCCTAAGGGTGTGAATTATTATTATGCGAACAATAGGTTTTATAGATCTTATAATGGTCGTTATATAGCTGTTGCACCTAGGGTTGGTCTTCGCATAGGATTTTTGCCCTCTGGTTTTAGAACCGTTGTGTTTGCCGGAAGAAGCTATTTTTATTTTGACGGTATTTATTACGACCAAATCGGTGATGAATATGAAGTGGTTTATCCTGAGATAGGAACCCTTATTTATGAGTTGCCCTACAATTATGAAAAAGTAGAGTATGATGGGCAATTGCTTTATGAAGCCAATGGCGTTTTATATGAAAGGGTACAAGTAGATGGTACCAGGGCCTATGAGGTCGTAGGTATTGTAGAGGACTAGGATGTAGACAGAAATTGATCAGGACAAATAGTAGGGTAGTAGTTTAAACCATAAGGTCTTTATTGCTACCCTATTTTCATAGAGATTGTTAAGGTTTCTATGGATGGTTTTAATCAAGGCTGTTTTTAGAAATGTAGGCCAAAAATTCCGGTTTGTAGTTTTCCGAAACCGTGATGCGCTTGTCTCCGATAATGACCTGACTTCGTTCAATAACATCAACGGCCTCTAATGCGACGATAAATGAACGGTGAATACGCATGAATTTATCAGCTGGTAGTACTTCTTGAAGACTTTTTAGGCTCATTAAGGTCAATACAGGTCTTGGTCGGTCTTTAAGCCATATTTTAATGTAGTCTTTAAGGCCTTCAAAATAGAGAACATTATCCAAATGTATCTTCAATTGTTTATAATCGGACTTAACGAAAAGGAATTTCTTTTCGCTGATAGTTGGTGTTTGTGCTTTGGCCTTTGTCAAAGAAAACCATTCTTTGGCCTTCGTAGCGGCAGATAAAAATTCGGCATAATCAAAAGGTTTCAACAAATAATCCAAAGCTTCTACCTTAAAACCTTCCAGTGCATATTCAGAAAAAGCGGTGGTAAAGATGACCCGAGTACTTTTTGGAATCAATTTGGAAAGCCCTATCCCAGTGAGATCGGGCATCTGTATATCAAGAAAAACCAAATCAACAGGTTCCTTTTCCATAAAGGTCAAAGCCTCTATGGCACTGTCACATTTTTTTTTAAGGACTAAAAAGGGTGTTTTCAATACATACCCTTCAATCAGTTGCAGTGCCATGGGTTCATCATCAACAACAATACAGCTAATTTGGAAAGGCTTCATCTATATCAGATTTCTAAGGTTAGGATGGCTGTAAAGATACCATCTTCAACCTTATAATCGAAATGATGTTGATCTGGATATAATAATTGTAAACGTTTTTCTAAATTTTCCAGACCAATACCGGAACCACTTTTATCACTGGTGTTTTTGGGGGTATTCGGATTCGAGGCGGTGAAGGTCAAATTGGTTCCCTCAACTTCTAACCCAAATGATAAATCGGACGATTTGCCTGCGGATACACCATGTTTAAAGGCATTCTCTACCAAAGTAATGAAAAGCAATGGTACAATTTCAATATTTGGTACCGACTTTGGGAAAGTGTACGATATTTTGATCTTATCGCTAAATCGGAGTTTCATAAGCTCAATGTATTGGGTCATGAAATCTATTTCTTTTTCTAAGGGGACCTTTTCGGTCTCGGTATCATATAAAAGGTAACGCATTAATTTACCCAAACTATGAATGGTTTTTTTTGCGGTTTCGGGCTGGTAATCTACCAACGAATAAATATTATTGAGTGCATTGAAAAAGAAATGTGGCTGTAATTGGTACTTTAAATGTTGGATCTCGGACTGTAGTTTAACATTCTTTGCCTCTTTTTGTTCGGCCTCGTTCTTCAACCATCTTTCCGTTGTTTTTAAAGCGATCGAAAAAGCTAAAGGCACAAGGGAAGCAAAAAAATCAAGATACCAGAAAATCTTTCTGGGAGGCTTGTTTATGGGATTATGGTTTATTACGAATAATTCGGTAAGATACCCTTTGAGTACGTGGTTCGCCCACACAAATGAACCGATTAAAATCACATTGATAAGAAAAAAAAGCAAGGTTTTTTCCCTAAAGAGGAACTTATGTATTAAAAAGAAGTAGTTCACATAGAAAATGAAGGCATAGAAAAATAAGGGTACCCAAGTATGTACGAGTGTCCTGGTCACAACCTGCGAATCCTGGTTTTGCCCTTGTGACAATAAGTAGGGCATGCTGAACAAGATCAACCATGCCAGAACATGCAGTAGGGGGAATAAGTATTTTTTACGTTTCAATTCCATCTATCAATTTTTATCACTCATATCGCAATGCCGTAATCGGATCTAAAGCCGATGCCTTTCTTGCTGGATACCATCCAAAGAATATTCCTGTAATGGCACAGACTGCAAATGATATGATAATCGAGTATAAGGCAACACTTGTTGGCCAATGTAAGAATTTCTCAATAAATATTGTAGAACCAAGGCCTAAGGTTACACCGATAATTCCACCAGTGATACTTATTAATATAGCTTCTATCAAAAATTGCATCAATATATCTGCTCCTTTACCTCCTACCGCCATTCGTAAACCTATTTCCTTGGTACGTTCTTTTACGGAAACATACATGATATTCATGATGCCAATACCTCCAATTAAAAGCGAAATACCTGCAACCGCCACTAATAGAATAGTTAACATTTCACTTGTGGAACTAAAGGTAGAAATCAATTCTTCCATAGACCGTACCGTAAAATCATCATCTTCATTGTCCATTAATTTGTGTTGCTTACGTAAAATTTCGGTCACTTGCTCTACTGCTTCCGTGGCATCATCCTCACTTACAGCCGAAGCCATAATCTGATTTAAATAATCGATAGCCAAAATACGTTTCTGAACAGTGGTAAAAGGCGCAATGACCACGTCATCTTGATCCTGTCCGAAAGTGTTTTCGCCTTTTTCCTCTAGTACACCAATCACTTTAAACGGAATATTATTAAATCGAATCATTTGACCAACAGGGTCTTGACCATCTGGAAATACATTTTCTACAACCGTTTGCCCAATTAAAGCCACTTTTGAAGCCGATTTTACTTCGGCATCTGTAAACATGCTACCGCTTTGTAAACCAACGGCCTTTATTTCTAAATACTCCGGATTAACACCAAATATGGTACTTGGCCAGTTATTCGAACCATTAATGACTTGTCCTCCACCATTAACAACAGGCGTAATATTGCTTAATAAAGAAGCTTGTTCTTTTATTTCTTCATAATCGGCTAATATTAGGGTTTGCACATCACCACCGCTTCCTCTTGCAGGCCCTCTGTCATCTGCTCCTGGTCTAATGGTTATCATATTAGAACCCATACTTGAAATGGTAGCACGAATACTTTCTTTAGAACCCTCTCCAATAGCCAACATCGCAATAACAGAAGCCACACCGATGATGATGCCTAACATGGTAAGCAAGGTCCTGGTCTTGTTAAGTACAATGGCTTTAAATGCGATTTTTAATAAATTATAGAGTCTCATAACTAGTGGTCTTGTTTTGGTAATTTGGCTAATTCGTATGCTGCAGATTGTACCTTGTCATTTTTTTGATCCCGTATAATATTGCCGTCCTTTAACACAATTGTTCTACTACTAAACGTTGCAATATCTGGTTCGTGGGTTACAAATACAATGGTGATGCCTTGTTCGTTCAACTCTTGGAAAATAGACATGATTTCGTAGGCTGTTCTCGTGTCCAGGTTACCTGTAGCTTCATCCGCAAGTATCATGACAGGATTATTTACCAAAGATCGTGCTATGGCAACGCGTTGTTGTTGTCCACCGGAAAGTTGGGAGGGGGTGTGATCCATTCTTTCTTCCAAACCAACCATTTTCAAGGCTTTTAAGGCGCTTTCCCTGCGTACTTCCGAAGACACTTTGCTGTTATAGAATAAAGGCAACTCTACGTTTTCCAACGCTGATGTTCTTGCCAATAAGTTATAGGATTGAAAAATAAAGCCTATTTTTTCGTTTCGTATGGTCGCCAATTGGTTTTTACTTAAATCCTTCATTTCTACACCATCAATTTTGTAGGTTCCTGAAGTTGGGTTATCTAAACATCCTAAAATATTCAATAAGGTACTTTTCCCGGAACCACTCGATCCCATGATGGTCACAAACTCTCCTTCCTTGACAGTAAAAGAGACACCTCGTAAAGCGCGTACTGTTTCGGCTCCCATAGTAAATTCACGAGTTAAATCTTCTATTTTTATGATTTCTTTACTCATGTTGGGTTACTTTTTTTTGTTACTACCTGGTCGTTTAGGCATAAATGGACTTTCGTTTGAGCCCGCTGGACCAGCTTCGGATTTTGACACGCCTTTTAAACTATATACTAACTTTTCACCTTCTGAAACGCCCTCTAGAATTTGTACGTTTACGCCATCACTTGCCCCTATTTTTATCGCTTTTGGTGATATGCTTCTATCCTTTCCTAAAACCCAAATCACAGTATCATCCTTAGCTGGCAGATCTGTGATTTCGGGTAAATTATGATGCAGGTTATAGGTTGTAAGTGTTGTGGTATCTGGACTAAAGTTGATGGCCTTGGCCTCTGCAGTCAATACATCATTCAATTCCAAGGTGTAAATGGAAACGGTTGCTGTTAATCCCGGTTTTAATTTTAAATCTTCATTTTCTGCTTTAATGACCACGGTATAGGTCACAACATTTGAAGTGGTCGTTGGGTCTAATCGAACTTGGGTAATAACCCCATTAAAAGTTTCGCCTATGTACGCATCAACAGTAAATTCAACACGTTGGCCATCTTTTACATTCCCTATGTCCGCTTCATCCACATCGGCTTCTACTTGCATTTCCTTTAAATCTTGGGCGATTGTAAATAGGGTCGGTGTACTATAACTTGCCGCTACGGTTTGCCCTTCGTCAATGTCTCTTGAGAGTACTACTCCGTTGATAGGAGAATAAATATTGGCATATCCCAAATTTGTGATTGCTTCTTGTAAGTCTGAATAGCGCTGGGTTACCGTGCCTTTTGCAGTTTCGTAATTGTATACTGCATCATCATAATCGGATTTGCTGATGACCTGATTTTCAAATAAGGTTTTTTGTCGATCGAAAATAGTTTGCATATAGTTTCTTTGACTTATAGCATTGTCATAGGAAGCTTGTGCCTGTGTAAGAGCAGCCCTTAGATTGGTTTTGTCCAATTCTGCAATAAGTTGTCCTTCCCTTACTTCGCTATTATAATCCACATATATTTTTTCAACAACTCCGGATACTTGTGTACCGACATCTACTTGATTTATGGGTTCAATGGTTCCGGTTGCCGTAACCATCGTGGTTACATCTGCTTTTTTGGCAGGTACTGTTTTTGCTTCAACAATAATAGCCTCTCCACCTTTTAGGAAAGAGTAACCTGCAATTACAAGTATTGCCACGATAAGGCCTGTTATTATTATTTTCTTTTTATTTTTTTTCATGATAGTATAAATTAAAGTTTGATGTCGTTTCCTTGATAAAATTGAAGTAATTGGGTATACAAAAGGCTTAAATATTTTGCTTGAATGTAGTTTTGATGGGCATTGGTATATGTGTTTTGGCTTACTACAAGATCGGTGGTGCTCAAAGCACCCAGTTCATATTGTTTTTGAGCCAATCTGTACGATTCGTTTGCGGCATTTTTTGCAACATCGGCAGCTACCATTTGGCTCTGGGCCGCAGTGGCATTTTGCCAGGCGGTTTCTATTTTTTGATATAAGTCTTTTTCTTCTTGCGCCAATTGCAGTTGGGCTATGTCAATATTTATCTTGGCATTTTCAACTTCAGTTTTCGTTTTGTTCCGGTTGAAAATAGGCACGTTCAAAGAGAGACCGACCCTTTGGTTGAAGTTCAAATCAAATTGGTCGGTAAAATTAAAATCCTGTGTTGAGGTATAACCCGAACCAAGACTTCCTGTTAATGAAAGTGTGGGTAGAAATCCTCCTTTGGCAATATCCAATTCCTTTTCTGAAACTGATATATTTATCTTACTTGCATTTATTTCGGGGAGTTTTTCCAAAGCCTGACTATAGACTTGATTTAAATCGGGAATCAATTCCTCACCTGTGCCGGTCGGAATGGCAATTTGAAACGAAGTGCCGTTCGGAAGCTCTAAAAGCTGTTTTAGGGTCAATAACTGTTGGGCGTAATCATTTTTAGCGGTTATCAGATTATAGGCATTCGTAGCCGTATTTGATTGCGCATCTGTATAATCCTTTAAGGCAATGGAGCCAGCTTCTAACCGAGCCTTAGCCTGTTCTTCTTCTTTTTGGGAAGCGACTAGATTGTTTTCGGCTATAGTGATATTTTCTTTACTATAGAGTAGTTGAATATAGCTATCTGTTATACTCAAAATGATATTATTTTTGGCCTGCTCCTCATAAAAGGAATACTGGTCGACCAGAAGTTTGTTTTGTTTTATCTCATTATTGATTTGGTTACCCTGAAAAAGGGTTACTTGTGTGTTCAATCCTAAACTCGTAGAATTGATCTGTTGGGAAACAAAATCACTGGTTATAGGGTCGATCGAATTCCCATTCGTAAAGTTCTGTGAAGCCGAACCTGATAAATTGGGCAATCTTGATGATTTTGCGGCCTTATAGTTTTGAAGGGTACTGTTTTTCTCCAAAACCGCCTGTTTTACGGTAATATTATTCTCCAAAGCATAGGAGATGCAATCCTCTAAGGACCAAATTTTATCGTTTGCACTAGCTGATTGCTGTGCCTGTGCAAATTGCACGATTAGGGTAAGAATTAGTAGTATAGTCTTTCTCATGGTGTATCCTATTAAATTGAAATACGGTTCAAATATCCATCGCTTACCATACAATACATATTGAAATAGATAGATAGTGGAATTGACTAGACCAAAACGATTATTTTCTCGACGTGATTTTTTAGTGGGATTGCCTCTTTATGCTTTGAAATTTGGATGGAAATATCAAAATCCAAGACTGGCTAATTGCAATCCATAAACCAATAGGGCCTAGTAGAAAGCATAAAAAAGAGTTCCTAAAGTGGAGCCTTTAGCAAGGAAAACAAAATGAAACCTCTTGTTTATAGTCTTATAGTATTGCCTCCATTTACAAAACCATCCCATCTATAGATTAAAACCTATCATTGGTTGATTTGTTTTCTCCGTATTCATTCTCTTACGGTTCTTTGACCCCATAATCATAAAATAGAATCAAAATGAAAACAAAAGCAATTTTACTAAGTATTACGGCTAGCACATTATTTGCAGTTTCATGCAATGCTCAAAGTTCGAACAATCGACAAAATAAGCAAGAACCACCGACCGTCGACGAAATTTTTGAACAGATGGACAAGGACGAGGATGGAAAACTTTCCAAAAAGGAAATCAAAGGCCCCCTAAAAAACAATTTCGCAAAAATAGATACCGATGAAGATGGTTTCCTTTCTAAAGAGGAAGTGGAAAAGGCCCCAAAACCCAAAGGAAGAAAATAACAACAAAAATTGGGCAGAGTTTAATCACACAAAATCGAATACCATGAAAAATTTGGCAAGAAAGGAAACGTTTATTCAGTTTGGTATATATATATTCATCATCACGCTTCTGATATTTAATATTGGTTGTAGTGATGATAATGAGGATATTACAGAGCAGGTTGCCGATGAAACTGCAGATGATTCTACCGATGACGATAGCACCGCCGATGATTTGACCGTCAACAACTATCTTATGATTGCTTCTGGGCAAACCAACTTGTACAATGCCGATGGGGATCAAGTTGCCAGCCTTAATGAAGGGGATGCTTTTTACGGTCAGGATGCGAATTATCTAAAAGGGGAAGCCATGTCGTACACCGACAATGGGGATGGTACCATCATCGATGATAATACAGGTTTAATGTGGCAACAAATACCGACATCGGAAGACTTTTCTTGGCAAGACGCGGTTGATTATTGTGAAAGTCTGGAATTGGCCGGGTATGATGATTGGCGCATTCCAAGTTGCAAGGAACTGTATTCCATAAGCGACTTTGGATTAGGTTGGCCATATTTAAACACCACCTATTTTACACTGGCGAGTGGACAGGTGACCAAAGACGAACAATATTGGTCCAGTGATTATTATGTTGGTGTTACCGTGGAAGGGGGTTCTAATGCCGCTTTTGGGGTAAATCACGTAACTGGACATATCAAGGCCTATTCGGCGAATGCGAGTGGACCCGTAGGCGGTAAATATGTAAGGGCCGTTCGCGGTGGTGATTATGGGGTCAATGAATATATCGATAATGGTGATGGCACTATAATTGACAATGCCACTGATTTAATGTGGACACAAAGTGACAATGGTGAAGGTTTGGATTGGGAAAGTGCATTGGCCTATGCCGAAAGCTCTGAAGAAGCAGGCTATACCGATTGGAGGTTGCCCAATGTAAAAGAACTTCAGGGAATTGTGGATTATTCCTATTCGCCAAGCGCTACCGATGCATCAAAAGTCGGACCCGCAATCGACCCCATATTTTCTTGCACACCAATAATCAATGAAGGTGGTGATGACGACTATGGGTATTATTGGACAAGTACCTCGGCCAATTTCACCAGTGGGCAACCGTACTATTATGCTTGGTATGTAGCTTTTGGAATGGCAGTAGACGGTAATGGTGACGATTTCCATGGGGCAGGCGGGGTACGTTTTGATACCAAAGCGGAAGGTGGGCCTTTAGGTGAAGGTGGTGAACGTTATTACAATTATGTGCGATTGGTAAGGGACACAAATTAAAATGATGAATATGGGTAAATAAAAATGATTGGTTGAGTTAGTTTGAGTTAGTTGTAGACCCGCTGGTTTTTTAAGATCAGCGGGTCTTTTTTATTTCTTTTATTGAGACTATTCCGCCTTTGGTAGACAAACTCCCTGAGCTCGTTGATTGCTTTTTTGAATCAATACTATGTGCTTTTACTTTGTTCTTGAAAAACAATAGATCATGGCCATTGAAAGTATAAACGGATGTATAGGATGTGAAGAGTGCATTAAAAGTTGTCCAACAGATGTATTAAGGCTCAATCCTGATAGTAAGAAAGCGGAGATTTTGTATCCCGAAGATTGCCAGATCTGTCATTTGTGTAGAATGTATTGCCCGGTTGATGCTATTACCATTTCACCGGAAAAAACCATACCTGTAATCGTATCATGGGGTTGATCATGAAAAATGAAATCTACATAAAAAATTTAGTTCCATTGATGATCGCTTTCATCGGTGTGCCTGTTCTGCTATATACCCTCGGGGATTTTCCCAGACGGAATTATCTAATGGAAACCTTATCGCTTACAACCATTCTAGGGTTTACAATTCTGATGTCCCAGTTCTTTTTGTCACGAATCAATAAAAAATTGGTCAAGGATATTCGTATGGTCAATGTTTTGAAAATACATAAGTTCATTGGCTACCTGTTTATATCGATTTTATTGTTTCATCCATTTTTTATTATCGTTCCCAAATTCTTTGATAATGGGGTAACCCCTTCCGATGCTTTTCTAAAATTGATTACCACCTTTAGCGGCCTTGGCGTCATTTTAGGATTAATTGCCTATTCCTGTGTGCTTATTCTTATGATTTCTGCATTTTTCAGGTTTAAACTTCATTTAAAATATAGTACATGGAGAAGTTTACATGGGGTCTTAACCCTACTATTTGTGATTACTGCAACCTGGCATGTGATCGATATAGGTCGCCATAGTAATACTTCATTCTCGGTTTATTATGTGTTGATTGTTGCAACTGGGGTTTATGCTTTACTCAGAACCTATCTTTTTAAAACAACTAAAAGTAGCAAGGAACATAGGAATACCCTTAAAATAATCAAATGAAACCGGCAAGATTAAAATAATATGTAAACATACAAGACAATGCGTATTGAATCGTCAAAGGTTACCTATAACCCTTGAAAAGGAATAAAGATGAACACATGAAAAAGCAAGACAAAAAAGAGAACATTTCACGACGTAAGTTTATGGCCTTGGCAGGTGGAGCCGCTAGTTTTGCCGCAATTTCAGCGTTGGGAATGCCCATAGAATGGGCATCAAATGAACTTGAAGTTGATATAGATACATTGGGAGTTGACAAGTTGAGCACCGATGTTTTGGTGATAGGAAGCGGCATGGCAGGTTTGTTTGCAGCTGTAAAGGCCCATGATGCTGGGGCAAAGGTTTTAATGGTCTCTAAAGGTAGATTGGGCGCATCGGGACAGACCCCTTTTGCAAAAGGGATATTTGCCTACGACCCTGAAAATGAAATAGTGGGTATTGACGAGTTTGTTGAAAAGGTTTCTTTCTCGGCTATTGGCACCAACAATAAAGCTTATACCAGACAACTTGCCGAACATTCCCTTGCCCGTGTAAACGAATTAAGGGAATGGGGCTTTTTTAATTCTTCCTTGTACAACAAGAGTTTTAGCAAGCCCATTGAAGAGCGAAATATTCCCGTGCACGAACGTGTAACCATTACGCATTTAATAAAAGAAGACGAGAGCGTTGTAGGTGCAGCTGGATTTAGCATTGATGAGCAGAAAGTGCTGTTTTATGAGGCTAAAAGCGTAATTCTATGTACTGGCGCAGGGGGGGTTAAACCCAATGGATTCCCCATTTGTGACCTCACCCATGATGGTACGATCATGGCCTATAATATTGGGGCAAAGGTCACTGGAAAAGAGTGGAACGATGGGCACCCAGGCAAATCTGAAAACCCTGCAGCCTGTTATGATGGCTGGGGTGATATGTTCGAACAAAAACCAAGCACAACACGAATAGAAATTAGGCATGATCTAGGTGTGGAAGCGAATTATATGGCCTATGCAAATGGAAATCCACTAAAAATGGGACCTCCGGGAGCTTCGAAAAATAGTGCGGGCAATAACGGTAAAAACGATGGCCCACAGAGACCAGAAGGCTTGGTTTTGTCAGATGATGGCCCTCCAGGAGGTGGCGAAAAAGATGGAAATAGACCGCCAAAAGGAGAAGGACGAAGACCTCCAAAAGGTGGGGATGGAGCACCTCCGGGAATGGGAGGTGGAATCGTTGGTGGTTCTTCCGCAGGTATGGCTATCCACAAATCTGAAGGTCTCGTTCCCATCAATGATAAATGCGAGTCGAACATACCGGGACTTTATGCGGCCGGGGATGCCTTGGGATCCTATATGTCGGGAGCTATCTATACGCAAATCGGTTCTTCACTGGCAGGTTCGGCCGTTCAGGGAGGCGTGGCAGGTGAGGCTGCTGCCGCGTATTGTAAAAACATAAAATCGATTTCTATTTCGAAATCTAAAATGAAGGAATTAAAAGCGGAAATCCTAGCGCCTATGAAAAGGGAAGCGGGCTATAGTCCAGCTTGGGTAACACAGACCTTACAGGGCATCATGATTCCGAATTTTGTGCTGTACATCAAGAAAAAGTCCATGTTAAAAGGGGCACTGGCCTATATAGAGGAATTAAGGGACCATCATATGCCCATGTTAAAGGCGGCTAATTTTCATGAATTGCGATTGGCACATGAAACGGCCAATATGATCATAAGTGCCGAGATGAAGCTAAAGGCCTCCCTAATGCGTACCGAGAGCCGATGCAGCCACTACAGGCTGGATTATCCCGATATGGATAACGAAAATTGGCAGGCATGGATCAATATCCAAAAGGGCGAGGATGGAAGCATGCAATTTGAAAAACAGCCTTTTGGACAATGGCCCAATGAAGCCGTCTAACAGAAAATATAGTTTGTCGAGTTAGTTATGAAATGGTCGGTCCAAAATTGGGCCGACCATTTTGTGATATACTAATTGAACTTTAATCGATCTATGGATTCAAAAACCCCTATTTGGCGAAAAATCTTGTTTAAAGAATCTATGAATCCATAGATAAATTAAGGGCAAACGTTGATTTCGATTTCTATTGGGTCAATCCTATCCTTTCTTTGGTTCATAATTTAATCAAAATGAGATCAATAACGTTAAACAATGTAATTATGAAAAAGGTAGCATTAAAATTTTCGACCTTTCTAACTATTTTATTCCTGTCAACATTTTTATTTGTTGGGTGTTCGGATGATGACCCAATTGAAACCGATGACGATACATCCGTAGTCGATGATGATACTTCGACAGACGATGATGACACAACAATTGAAGATGCCGATTTTGTAGCAACGGATTGGACCACAGAGACCCATAGTAAGGATGCTGATCCAAACTTTGAGGAAGTATTTGATAATACCACCGTAAAAAGATTTGATTTTGTGATCTCGGAAGATAACTGGGAAGCCATGTTGGACGATATGACCGATCTTTATGGCACTTTTGGTGCTTCATCCGGAGGCCCTGGTGGCGGAGGATTGATTGATGTTGATGAAGACCCGATATTCGTGCCAGGTGATGTATTCTATGAAGGAAAACAATGGTATAAAGTGGGATTGCGTTTTAAAGGAAATTCTAGCTTACAAAGTGCTTGGCAAGCCGGTATCTTAAAACTGGCCTTTAAAATGGACTTTGATGAGTATGAGGATGATTATCCACAAATTGATAACCAACGTTTTTATGGATTTAAAAAATTCAGCCTTAAGAATAACTATGCTGACCGATCTTTCTTAAGGGAAAAAGTGGCTGCGGACGTATTTGCAAATGCGGGTCTGGCAGTTTCCAATACCGCCTTTTATACGCTTTATGTAGATCATGGGGATGGGCCCGAGTACTTCGGATTGTATACTTTAGTCGAGGAAGTGGATAACACCGTGATCGACACCCAATTCTCCAGTGATGATGGAAATCTTTACAAACCCGAAGATTACGGGGCAAGTTTTGCTGAAGGTACATTCAATGAGGATGGTTTTGAAAAGAAAACAAATGAGGACGATGCTGATTGGACGGATATACAGTCTGTGTTTACCGCTTTGCATAATGATTCCCGAACCACAGATCCCGAGGCATGGAGAGCAGGTTTGGATGCTGTCCTTGATACCGATGTGTTCCTTCATTATTTGGCGGTGAACACGGTGATCCAAAACTGGGATACGTACGGCCGAATGGAACATAACTATTATCTTTATAATAACCCTGATAATAGCCTACTTACATGGATTCCCTGGGATAATAATGAGGCATTGCAAACAGGTAATATGGGCGGTTCATTACCATTGGATTTTTCAGGATTGAACGCCTCTGAATGGCCATTGATCGGGTATTTATACAACGATGAGGTGTATAAGGCAATTTACGATAATTACGTACAGGAAACCATTAATGGTCCATTTGAAACTTCCTATATACAATCGGTCTATGATACCTATTCATCATTGGTTGAGCCTTATGCAACAACAGAGGTTTCAGGATATACATTTTTAAACAGCAGCAGTGATTTTTATCAGGCTATATCAACCCTAAATCAACATGCTGCGAGCAGGGCTTCGGCGGTCAGTCAGTATTTGGATTAAGCTGTTACAATATGCCCCAGTCTTAATATCTTTGCTTGTGGTAACATATCAAGTGCTATAAGCAAAGATATTTTTTTAATCATTTGATGATTTAATACGTAATTTTCATTCATGAAAACCAGTATACAACGGTATAGTTTCAAATATTTTGAACCCTTGATCATTATCACTTTTTGGATCATACTGTTTACAACACCCTTATTATTCGGTCAGTTTCAAGATGGTATCGACTGGACTCATGTTGTTGAAGTTTGGAAAAACAATTTACCGCTACTAGGCCTGTTTTTTGTCCATCGATTTTTATTAATGCCCTTGTTCTTTTTTAAAGATAAAAAACTCGCCTATTTTATCGTCACTTTGACAATAATTCTAGTAGCAGCATCCCTCATTTATAACATCGGAAATAGATCGGGGATGCACCCACCTCCACCAGAAAGGATGGAAAGGCCATTTGAAGGACCCCCTGAAGAAGTTTTGGGAGGGGAATTTCCGCCCCATACTCTGCCAAGACAAAGTAATCGAGGGCCAATTCCCGCCTATGCGAATTTTATTATTTTGGCGATACTTATTGTAGGTTTCGATGCAGGCTTGCAAATCGCTATGCGTTGGTCAAATCTGGAACAGGAAAAATTCAAACTTCAAAAGGAAAATGTCGAAAATCAGTTGGCATTTTTAAAAAATCAGGTGAGTCCCCATTTTTTCATGAATACGCTGAACAACATCCATGCCTTGGTCGATATCGATGCTGAGGAAGCGAAACAATCCATAATAAAACTTTCCAGTTTAATGCGGCATTTGCTGTACGATTCCGAAGAAAATTTGACACCCATTAAAAAGGAAGTGGAATTCATACAAAGTTATATCGAACTCATGCGGCTTCGATTTACCGAAAAAGTCACCATCGATGTTGATATTCCCGACGCAATTCCCGAGGCATCGATCCCTCCCTTATTGTTCACTTCACTCCTTGAAAATGCCTTTAAACATGGGATTAGTTATAACAATGAATCGTTCATACATATCTCAATGTCTTTTCCCAAAAATCATTTGAACTTTACGATTGAAAATAGCAATCATTCTAAAAAAGCAGGGGCCTCCTCGGGTATTGGTATCGAGAATACAAGAAAACGATTGGATCTGTTGTATAAAAATGAGTATGAATTGGCCATTTCCGATACTGTTGAAAAATATGCCGTAAACTTAAATATTCCGTTATGATCCGATGTATCGCCATAGATGATGAACCCTTGGCATTAAAGCAAATTGCCGCCTACATTGGAAAAACGCCATTTCTTGCTTTAACAGGCCAATTTGAAAGTGCATTACAAGCGATTTCCTTTTTGCAGGAAAATGAGGTCGATTTGATGTTCGTCGATATCAATATGCCCGACCTAAGCGGAATGGATTTTGTTAAATCGCTTAGCAATCCACCCAGGGTGATCTTTACCACGGCCTACAGTGAATATGCCTTGGAAGGGTTTAAGGTCGATGCCGTTGATTATTTGTTAAAACCTATAGGGTATAGCGAATTTCTGAAAGCTGCTGAAAAGGCAAAGACAAGGATCCAACCCAAAGAAGGGTCTATCACTGAAGTCCATAGCGATGATAAATTCCTCTTTATTAAATCGGAGTATAAAATATTGCGTATTAATTTGGCCGATATTAAATATATTGAGGGTATGCGGGAGTATTTACGCATTCATTTGCAGTCAGAAAAACCAATTATGACCCTGATGAGCATGAAGAAGATGGAAGAATTTCTGGCGAAGACTAACTTTATGCGTGTGCATCGATCCTATATTGTAAATCTGGATAAGATTACCACCATTGAACGCAATCGCATTGTTTTCGATAAGAACGTCTATATTCCTATAAGTGAGCAATATAAACCCATGTTCCAAAAATACTTGGACGACAATTTTTTGGTTTGAAAACCGGAAACCGTACGCCACCGCGTTTAACTTAAAATAATAAGCTTTTACAAACGAGGTAAAGACTGTCCCGCATTTAAAACGTTGAAAGGTCGCCACGAGGACATACGCTCTGGAAATGAAGTATATAACCTATGAATGTTCCAGGAAACACCCATTTTGACAAACTCCATGGAATTTCATGTAGTGCCCGGCTGGTATAAACTTGATCTAGGTATTAAATATATGTCCTAAATTAGCGAATACCTATATTCGGTTTATAGTCCATTCGCAAAAAAAGATGTATGCTTACTGATTTCTTGACATCCTTAGTACCCTTCTCCCACGATGAGCTCAATGACATACTCTCCCATTTTGACAAGGAATACGTCGAAAAAAATCAGGTATTGATTAAAGAGGGTCAGATTTGCGATAAATTGTATTTCGTAGAACAGGGCATTGGAAGAAGTTATTACCTAAAAGAAGACGGGAAGGAAATAACGCAATGGTTCTTCGGCGTAGGCAATTTCATGTCTAGTGCGGATAGCTTCTTTCAGCAAAGCCCTAGCTTTTACTATTTAGAGATTTTGGAGGATTCGATCCTATATAGTATTTCCAAAGAAAAAATGGACTTATTATTGGTGAAATACCACAAAATGGAAAAACTGGTTAGATTATTGTCCATAGAAATGCTTACCAAAATTGTGCATAAATTGAATGCCGTCCAATTTCAGACTGCGAGCGAGCGATATGATTATATGCTCACCGAATTTCCGGATATCTCTCATCGCGTACCCTTAGGCCATATTGCTTCTTATCTCGGGATGACCCAGGAAACCTTGAGTCGCATAAGAAGAAACGATTAACTTAAATGAACTAGGGCCTTACTTTTTGACATAGGTCAAAGGAAAATTTTCATATCCTCAGCAACTTTGCATTGTAATTATAAAACCATTTACAATGCAGATAAACGTACCAAGGCTCATTATTCTATTGATTGCCTTTGCATGGTTGTGGCCATCAACAACCTTGGCACAGCAATTGGATCCCGTTCTCAGGGAACTTATAGGCAAAGGGCTCGATAATAGTCACAGCGTCAATATCGATAATTTTAATAAAGATCAAGCAATAGTCGATCAAAAATTGGCAAAGTCGGTTTTTTTGCCAAAAGTTACGCTTAATGGAAGTTTTACTAGGCTTGATGATGACATCTCCTTTGATGATGACACGCAAAGTCTATTGATCGCAACGCAGAAGCTTCTTATTAAAGAGTCGGTCGGTATTCCTTTTAATGACCCCTTTCCTGAAAGCATCCCCTTAACATCCATTTCCAATTTACAGAATAAAAACATCCTGAAATCATCGATGGACGTAGATTGGGTCTTGTTCAGTGGACTGGAAGCCAGCAATGCCCTTAAAGCAAGCAAACACCAAGAGGCTTCATTGAACTTCGTCGGGTTGGCCGAAAAGGATAAAATAGCTTTGAAAATCATAGAGACCTATGATAAACTTGCCTTGGTATATGCCTCTAAACGCGTACTATCTTCCTCCGAAGAATATTTGAACGAACAGATATATTATGTAAAGAAAGCTATTGAAAATGGGTTGGCAACCCCCATTGACCGTAAAAAAATCGAATTGGCCCAACAACAGTTGGCAACAAAACAACTGGAGTTTGATCATAATAAAACCTTATTGATAGAGGTACTACACCAACTCACCAAAGAAAGTAAGGAACGTTTAAGTGCGCTCACCCCGTCATTAATACCTTTTACGACCGACGACTCCCTATCGGGCACAGAAAAGCGCAACGAAATTAAAGCTTTGGAAGAGGCTGAAAAAGCGACCCTATATAAATCCAAAATGGAAAAAAGCAATTTTATACCCAAGCTAGCCCTAAAAGCACATTATGAATTTATAGAAGATGATCTATCATTATTGGACCCCAAATGGTATGTTGGGATGGGCTTAAAATGGAATGTGTTCGATGGGAATCAGTCACGGTTAAAAAGTAAAAAATCTATAATTGAAAGCAAGAAATATAGGGAACAAATAGAAGATGCCGATGAAATGATCGCCCTAAGCATTATCAAGGCGGAACTGGCTTATGAATCATCCCTTCAAAATACGAAAATGGTCCAAAAAGAAATTGAACTGGCGAGCGATACGTATGCAATGATCGATAAACAATACAAAAACGATCTAGCTTCAATAAACGACGTGCTCGATGCCTTAAACGATTTGGAAAAAGCCAATTTTAAATTGCAGGATTCTTTTTTCAATCAACGAAGGGCGGTCACGGAAAAACTTCATGCAAAAGGAATACTTACTTACTAACACAACAAAGAACTAAAAAAATGAATGTTTATAGAAACCTATTTATTAGCTGCATCACGATCGTTGCTTTAAATTCTTGCGGAAACGATAAAATGATCACCCCCTACAGGGGCAGGGTAAAATTTGAAACCATTTCAGTAGGTAGCAAGTTGGCCGGAAGAATCGGTAAAATTTATGTTGCAGAAGGCCAAGCCGTAAAAAAAGGGGACACACTAGCCTTGCTCGATATTCCGGAGGTAAATGCAAAAATGATGCAGGCAGAAGGGGCTGTCACAGCTGCGAAAGGTCAGTTAGACATGGCTTTTAACGGCGCAACTGCAGAGCAAGTAAACCAAATCAATGGGCAAATCGATGCTGGCAACGCACAATTGGAATTTGCACAACAATCCTATAATAGATTGTTGGCCATGTATACTGACTCCTTGATTAGTTTACAACAATTTGATGAAGTAAAAATGAAACGCGATATGGCAAAGGCACAAGTCGCAGCGCTTGAAGCCAAACGCGATGAGGTAAGCAAAAGTGCCAGAACTGAACAAATCGATCAAGCGAAAGGTCAATTAAACAGGGCAATTGGCGCCAAAGAAGAAGTGCTCACCGCGGCCGATGAAAAATATGTGACCGCTCCTGCAGATATGTCTATTGAAACCATAAGCCTTCAAGAAGGGGAATTGCTTACTCCTGGGTATACATTGTTCAATGGGTATAAAAAAAACAGCCCTTATTTTCGATTTACCGTACCAGAATCGAAGGTGTACGATTTTGAGGTAAACGGACCACTTACGCTCATTAACCCTTATACCAAAGAAGAGATTAAAGTTAAAATCGTAGCTATAAAGCAACTCGCCGAGTATGCCGATATTACCAGCACAGCCCCTTTATTTGAACTATCGGAGTCGATTTATGAGTTGAAGGCAATTCCAACTTCAGATATATCAAAACAAAAATTTTATATCAATGCTACCATTCTTATTAAATAGCTAGCGCATGAAAGACTTTTTGAAATTACTCCGAATAGAGTTTACCCGTATTTTTTCAAATGATGTACTGCTTGCCATTTTTATCGGAGCACCTATATTTTACGGCATTTTATTTGGCTATGTCTATCAGCAGGCAAAAGTGGTGGATCTGCCCATCGTAATCGTAGACCAGGACAACAGCCCTACTTCGGACAAAATCATCGATGCTTTTGTAGATAATGAAGTCTTGTTGGTGAACGATGTACGCTATACTCCTGGAAATATTTTGGCTGAAATGCCCACGGAGCAATATGTTGCAGTGGTTACTTTGCCAACAGATTTTGAAGCGGATATTCTCCAAAAAAGACATCCTGAAATAAGGGTTGACTTGAATATGGCGAATATATTGAATGCCAATACAGCTAGTAAGAACATTCAATCGGTTTTAATGACCCTAAATGCCGGAATTGAAATAGAAGGGCTCAAAAAACAGGGTCTGCATACAAGTCAGGCTATGGCTACCTATGAAAGCTTTAAAATCAATTTCAATAAACTCTACAATGCTACCGGAAACTATTTGACTTTTATGCTGCCGGGTTTACTGGCAACCATTATGCAACAGATTATATTTTTGGCCATGGCATTGGTTTTTGCCAGGGATTTTGAAGATGGCCATTTTGGAAAGCTTGTAAAGAAGAGCAGGTTTTCGCTATATCATATAGCACTTAAATCGACCCCATTTCTATTGATGTTACCCATAATGTGGGTCATTGTAAGCTTGTTTATTCCCTTTTTTAAAATTGATGCGGACATCTACAATTTCCCTATGTTGTTATTGGCAACACTATTAACATTGGCTTCTATGTGTATCGGAATGCTGTTTTCCATCGCAATCCCTAGCCAATTGAAAGCTACGGAACTTTTAATGGTAATTTCGACCCCTGCTTTTGTACTTAGCGGATTTACATGGCCAACACTGTCATTCCCAGATGCAATAACGAATATGGCCCAATATATTCCATTGACCCAGTTTTTAAGTGGATTCAGGAAAATAGCTTTTTACGGGGGGGATTCATCATCCATTAAAACTGAAATCAACATTTTACTACTCATAACCTTTGTTGCCTTTATCGCCGTGGTTGTATTACTCCAGGTAAAAATATACTTGTTCGGTAAAAAACAAAAAAGACTTTTGAACGCAATACAAAATTAAATCAAATGCAAGAAGGTACATTATTAGATAGGACCAACATTGATTATCTTCCCGATGTTCTTGGTGATGGGTTTAAAAAGTCGACCTTATCGCTTAAAGACGATTATGAGGGAAAAGTAGTTGCAACCTTGATTCGTCGAAAATCAGAAACCACATCAAGTAAGGCCATTTTATATGTACACGGTTTCAATGATTATTTCTTTCAAGGACAAATGGCCAAAAGATTTAACTTAATAGGATATAATTTTTATGCACTCGATCTGCGAAAATATGGGCGATCATACGGAAGCCATCAAAAACTGAATAATGTCCGGTCCCTATCGGAATACGATGAGGAATTAAATCTTGCTGTGCAAATCATCAAATCGGAAATGAACAATCAGGTAATTTTGATGGGGCATTCTACCGGAGGGCTTATTGTTGCCAATTATGCCGGGAATCATTTAAATAGTGACCTATTTCATGGTATAATCTGTAACAGTCCCTTTTTTGAATTTAATTTAGGGTACTTCAAGCGTAAAATAGGAATCCCTATACTATCTATTCTCGGTAGGTATTTTCCCAATAGAATGATTTCAAGTAGATTTTCAAAACTATATGGATATAGTTTACACATTGACAAATATGGTGAATGGAACTATTCGCTTGCTTGGAAACCCTTTGAAAAGCCGAAGGTGAATTTGGGCTTCATTCGAGCTATTCACAAGGCACAAAATAATATAAAAAACAGACTCGTAATCGATGTTCCAATAGTGGTGTTGCATAGCAATTCATCTATTTATGGAAAGCATTGGTCAGAAAAATTCAAAGCAGGGGATGCGGTATTGAACGTTGACCACATTCGTACCTATTCCCATAAAATTAAGGGCGCAGTAACGATATATGGGATTGAAAACGGCATTCATGATTTGTTCCTTTCAAGAGAACCAGTAAGGGAAAAGGTCTACCAAGAGGTATTTGATTGGATCGATAGGAATATCAAGTTATCGGTATAAACTTCTAGCCCCGAATAATAAACCCCGACACTAGGGTCGGGATGCCATGGATCTTCATAACCTGATGAGTAGTAAAAGGTTAAAAACCCCTATTTTCAAAGCGTGAACCGAATCGCACCCATATTTAAATGAAGTTGTTTCTAATTCAACAATTCAGGAGTATTGAGGATCAATTCTATTTTTTTTATAATGACGGTAATTTGATTCATTTGTAGTTCTATATTTCTAAAAAAGAGGCTAATATCCCTATTGACCCAGCTTTCGGAAATAACCCGTGCACCCAAACTGATTCTTAAAACAGCACTTTCAATATCATTCCCATATTTGACATTCACTGCTTGTCCTATATGGCATTTTTGGGCAGCAAGCCTAATAATTTCTAAAGATGATTCATGAAAATGTTCCGATAAATCAGAGTTCAATAAGGTATAGAGCTTTTTCACTTGATCTATAGATAATACTTTATTATTTTTAAGGATAAAGAAAGGGAAAATGGTACGGATATTCCGAATTCCGAATTCTTTACTGCTATAACTATTCGTTTTATTCTCATCCCCATAAATCGGTTCTAGGAAAGTAGCGTCTTTTATTGAGTCTTCAACAAAATTGCAAAACATCTCAATGCCCATATTTCTATATAGGATTGGTGTTCGGTAGTACCTGTCCATTTCAACTATGGCCGCGTTCCAACGCATATAAGAACCATAATTATAGCCATCGGATAAATCATTCGAACAGGACCAAGAAGTTGGCCAATCGGAATGGTTGTAATATTGGGTCAAGCCTTCCGGCAGCTTATTTTTTAAGGCATGGATCAATTTGGTGACACTTTTGGGGAGTATCAATGCACCTGAATAGGGAGGGCCAGTAAAGTATTTACTCCCCGTTATAGTCACGATATACCCTTTATCCAAATAATTTCTAATGTCTTTGGGATCTAGTCTAAGTTGTGAACCATCTACAATGATCTGCATTGATAACTTTTCGAGTGAATTCAGTTTTCGAATTAATTCGTCGCTGGGTGACTGATAGCCTAATTTCGATTGATCCATGGTATGCAATACCACATGCCTGCCCAATTCATTGGTTTTAGAAATGGCATTGAAAACTTCCCTGTCCAATTTACTGGACGATTTTAGGGCCCCATTTTCATCCCTAAAGGGAATTTTAATCAAATCGACAGCTCTAAAGCCCTTGATTTGATCGCCCTTTTTTACGGGATGGTTTAAGGCAGTCGTGTTTTCAAAATGACAACCTTTCAATGCCTCAGGAACACCACTCCCGGTTTCATCGGAAGCTACCAGAACATGCGTAATATCATTCTTGGAAATAATTTGTGTAATGGCTGCGATTTGAAGTGCGGAATCGGTGCCAGAAGGTGAAAATATGATCTCACACCCATTAAATAATTTAAAGGCCTTTCTGAGGTTGTTTTTTAGAAGTTCAGAAAACTCAATGGTCGCGTTTTTAAAACCATTTTTCAAGCTATTTCTGATCAAGATACTACGAACTTTGTCTGTTTTGTCAAAAGCAAAATTCGACACGCTGGTTGCGGTAGATGAGGCAAAAGTAAATGCTTCAGGTCTTGGGAATGGTCGGCAGCCATATTTGTTCAACAAATCGATTTCGTCAATATTCAACCTAAGATCTCCCCCTGCCATTAATAAATACTCCGTAGGTTTTGCCAGATTTTCAACAATAGGTTTCCAAGATTCCTTAAATACGTTGTTCCTGTTCTTTAATCCATGAAAAGCTTGTAACGCTTCATATTTCAATAATGATTCTGGATTTAAATCTTCCTCATTTTTAATCAAATCAATTAAAAAATAATCTAATGATTTTAATTTTTCCTTATCATCCTTAGGCAATAATTCGTAGAATATGCGGGTCACTTGAAGCGCCGCCACATCACACAACACCGTATCCTGTTTTTCGCTACCCAAGGCTTTATACCATAGCTGCCATTCAATTCCATATCTTAAATACACTAAGGCTAAAACTGGTTTGGTTAAAAATAATGAACCAATTATAATCGATTTGTTCGGTACAATTTTAAAACTATTAGGCTCACTATTGGAGGTAATAATATTTATGTTATTAATCTTGGGTACCGTATTGAATCTTTTTAAAACACGTACTAGATAGTTAACATTTTCTTTTTCAAATAAACTTGTTCTCCTATATTGATTTTCAATAAGTATATTATTTGACATAGGTGTATAAAATTAAAACGTTCATGGGAACGAAATTCTTAAATGGGAATATTTCCCTGATAATCTAACCATCTAGATGTAGTGATTGTTCCATTTTCTAACGTTGAAAAGAACGGCTTTATGGCATCAAAGGGAGTTCCATTCAACATTACAACCATTTCTATTGGAAAAGCATTGTTTTCAATTCCTGATCATTCAGCGGTTAATAGTCCTATTGCATTCGGATATTTAATTATTCTAGTGGCAAATATACCATGTTCCCAATTACCTATAAAAGGTTTTTCACATTACATGGTAGCCAATTATGTTTTGCAAGTGATTCAGTAGTGAAATGTATGAAAATTGTGGTAAAATCACCCTTAGAAAATAACTACATTGTAAAATCAACAACATTTCTGCCTTTTACCCTAAATTGGCTAGGCTAAAAGAAATTAAAAACACGATTGGATTAGTTTTGACTAAATTTAATTTGGGTTAAGAATTAAGTTTGACCAGAACGTCATCGAAGTATAGGGGTCTCCATGTCGTTCGAAAGAATTGACGATTAATAATCTAAAGACAAGGGTCAAAAAATAGGTGCTTTTTCAATAAATATTTGGTTTTATAATACCCTAGATGATTAAATTGACATGTATTTTATTTGCTTATATAAATCAAAATAAATCAGCATGAATGCAATTATTAAATTTTGTTCTCGATATATTTTACGCTATGCTACGCTTTGGCCCTTATTATTGATGTCCTGCGTCCAAAAATCCGCTGAAACTGTGGAAATAAGGGGAGTCTATGGGAACCCTAAACCCTTTTGGGATAAAGGATTAAATCTTGAAAAGCTTGGGGTTAATGCCATTTTTGTGCATAGCGGGTCGATCGACCATGATATGGTTGAGAGGGCCAGATCTGAGGGTGTAATGGTATATGCTGAATTTGCCACCTTGAACGGTAAAAATTATGTGGAAACACACCCTGAAGCCTGGGCAATAGATGAAAAAGGTGAAAAAGTGCAAGCTGCATCCTGGTTTATGGGGGTTTGTCCTACCGAACCCGGTTTCCGTCAGTATCGCTTTGGTCAGTTGCGGGATTTACTTTTGGAGTACGATCTGGATGGTATTTGGATGGACTACGTGCATTGGCATGCCCAATTTGAAGAACCTGAACCCATCTTGCCCGAAACCTGTTTTTGTGAGCATTGTCTTGCTGATTTTTCAAAAGCTTCAGGAATCGAAATCCCTGACGGTAGCACCCAAGAGAAGGCAAACTGGATACTCAATACCCATAATGAAGCATGGCGTAATTGGCGATGCAAGGTGATATATGATTGGACCTATGAAATAAAAAACATAATCAAGGAAATTAAACCCAAAGCGCTCCTGGGACTTTATCATTGCCCATGGGACGATCAGGAATTCAATGGTGCAAGACGTCGCATACTGGGCTTGGACTATGATCTATTAAAAGAAACGATCGATGTGTTTTCCCCTATGGTATATCATAGGAGAATGGGAAGAGAGCCCGACTGGGTGGAAGGGAATATTCAATGGTTTAGTGATCGACTTGATATCAAAAAGGATTCTTATCCAAAAGTATGGCCTATTGTCCAAGCTTATAATAACCCAGGGGTCATTTCCAGTGGGGAATTTGAAATTGTCCTGAAAGGTGGACTGGCAGGTGAATCTAGCGGAGTGATGATGTTCACAACTACTGCCGTAGCTGAGGATGAAGGTAAAACAGAGGTGATGAAAAAAGTATATACCCACCTGAAGAAAAAATCAGATAAATAGCTCATAAAAGTCGTTATTAAAACCAACACTGAATTTACAGCCTAATTTCTTGGTAAGCAGAAAAGGTGTCTATCTAGAAAGCCAACATAAACGTTTCTGTAGTTAGACAAAGAAAACTATAGTTAATGCCCAAACAACCCTGAATGTTCTTCAAAACAAAAAATCCTGACGATTCTGTCAGGATTTCTAATTCACTTTGAGACCTGTCTGGGGTTGGGTTACGAAGGTTGTCTTACCCATCCATTGCATTCATTTTTGACTTAATAATTTGAATTTGGGAAATTCAAAATAGATTCTAGATAAATTTATACCTGCTTTAGGACATAAAAACAGCAAGTTCGTCCTTAAAACAATTGGGTTGCCTAATAAATGCTATAACTTAGATACACTTCCCCGGATTCCCGGTTCCCTAGGCGTTTTCAATTTATTACTGGTATTTCTCGTTTGGAATAATCTATTTCTAGCATTGTAACCTTAATAATTTTCTAAATATGAAAACAATCAATCATTATCTGTCAAAAGTACTTTTGGGAACAAGCATGCTGGCCATGTTATTGTTCGCCTATTCCTGTAGCCAGGAAACAAGCCTGGACCCTACCGAAAGTCTGGAAGCTCATTCTGCTAAATCAAGTAAGGCTAAAAAAGCAACGAGAGCGATAAGAGGTAAAATCAACAATGATGCCGATCCCAGTGTTGCTCCTGTGCCTTGTGATGATCCATCGGGATTGGAGATTGGTCTTTCAACGAACTTTATTTATGGTAATATGACTCATTTGGGTAAAATTCAGCCAGGAAGTTTTGGGAGACCTATAGTATGTGAGACATTCCTTGCAGAAGGCAAAATCGTTTCTGTTTATGAAGTGAATTATATAGGGGCCCACGGCGATGAAATTCGTACTAGGGAAAACACCATAATTATTTTCAATCCTGAGGACCCCACTTTCAATACAGGGACATTTGAAGGCACCATAGAGATTATTGGAGGCACTGGAAGGTTTGAAGGTGCGACAGGGAATATGGTCTTTGTTGATGCATCTTTTATAGGTTCTAAATCTACCTGGGAAGTTGTGGGAGAAATAACCTATTAAGAAAGTAGCATATCCTAGTAACATTAAAACCCACCGATTTGGTGGGTTTTGCTTTCTCTGGTGACCTGGCTGGAATCTGAACCTATGGCTCTGAAGTCAGTCAGAATCGACTCTTTGCTAATTTTCAATATCGATGTTGACGATTTGTGAACTTGATATAGTTTGAATTATGTCAAAGTAACTTTCGTTCTGTAAATATAATTCTAAAAATCCAAGTAGTAAATAGTCACAGATTATTTCAAATAAAAGAAAGTAATGTAGGAAAAGGTTAATGCCTCTTAAAAGGTTCGTTTTGCGGGACTTTTAAAATAACATCTCGTATATGAAAAGTAGCGTTTTAATAAATGCAACCTTACAGGTAGAAAGAATGTATTAAAAAAAGCGCAAGCTAAATTACTTGCGCTTTATTGGCTATTTTTTATAAACGTTGTCGTACACAGACTATTTGTCCAGGGTCTTTACTCGGTTTCCCCCAAAACAACATTTGTTAATTCAATTATTCCGGTTCTGTCATAGTATAACAATGCATGGGTTATTTTTTTATCATCATTGAACATGAAGACAATATGTTGTCTAACCGAGGTTGATTTATCTTGAAGTGAAATAGTCAAATCCGCATAGGAAAGTACGCCCGTGCCAACCAACTTATAGTAATTTGAAGGTTTATTCACTTTAATAGGTAATAATGTAGTATTAGTAAATGTCATTTTTCCACCCGTCGTCTCTTGCCAGTTTTTCCACCAGGATATAAGTTCATTTTTCCCCTTAATAGTATGACGCGTATTGGAATCACCATCTGGCCAATACCAAATAATGTCATCGGCCATATGCTCTCCATATGCATCATGTTCAAAGGTTGACATTAGTTCCAATGTTTTCTGAACAATATTGGCATATTCTTGAGATGCTGCTTCCAGCAACGGAATCTCTTGTTCCTCTACAACGGTCTCTTCTTTTTTGGTTTCGGCACAACTAATAATAAGCAGCGCACAAATGATTAATCCAGTTCTTAAGATTGGGTTGTTGTTTGGTGTTTTCATATTGTTGTTTTTAGTTGTTTACGAATTAGTTAAAGATAAACAAATAATCTTCTTGGTGATTGCTTCTAGTTTGTATACAACGTAGGCATAATGAACATATGTTCATTATATACCAAATATACCGGATAAAACACATAAGTGTTTTATACAACTATGATGATTCAACATAACTTTCAAATAATTGGAAGTGGAAAAATATCCGTTCCCTAAAACGGTCGTTTTATAAGACAGTTTTAAATAGCCACAAAACTTTAACCCATAATATCAAATTTGTGGTCTTTTTTAGTATTCTCTTTAATTACCCTTTTATAGGAGACTATAACATGAAGATTTTTCGAAATCCTTAGAGGTCTGGATATTTAAGACCCACTCAGCACATTACCACTTCATTGCCTTGCTCTCCATTACTGGGAAGGAGCTTCACTACCAAAGGTCTTGGACACAACCCAAATGCGATACTTAGGGGTTACTTCCGCTTTAACTGAAATGGGAAATTATTGAAAACTTTAAGTAATTGGAAATCAAGTGTATAAAAAAGTTAGCAATTTTAAAAATTGCTAACTCATAGATAATCAAGTGTTTAAAAAGTGACCTGGCTGGGGTTGGCTCGCTTCGCTCCCCTGACCCAGCACTCCCATATTGCAAATGCAAAACCAGCACAACCTTCGGTTGCCAATTTTTTTATTTCATCGAATCACCCGAGCAAGCTCGGTGATTCTCACAAACAAAAAAACCCGTCTCATATGAGACGGGTTTTGCACTTTTTAGTGACCTGGCTGGGGTTGGAACCTATGGCTCTTAGCCTAGTGAAAGTCGATACTCTGCTAATTTTCACTTCTCGTGTTGACGATTTGTGAACTGATTATAATATAAATTATGTTAAAAAAACTTTCTTTCTGTAAATATAATTCTAAAAATCCAAGTAGTAATTAATCACTGATTATTTCAAATAAAAGAAAGGAATAAAGAAGAAGGTTAATGTTTCTTAAAAGTTTTTTTTATGTGCCTGGCACAATATCCATTTTTTCACTTAGATATTTCAAACTTAAGTAGAGTAGGTCAAGTAATTCAATTTTCATTAAGTTTACATGGAAGTAAAGGTTTAATCATGAAATCGTTTTATCCTTCGTTATTTGTATTACTTATCTTGTTTTCACTCTCCTGCTCGAGAGATAAGGAAAAAGATAAGGTTCGGATAGGCTTTTCACAAGCAATGACCAATGATGATTGGCGCCGTTCGATGAACGATGCTATGCAACTACAGGCTTCTTTAGATTCCAATATTGATTTGATAATTCGAGATGCAAATTATGATGTTGAAAAGCAGATTAAGCAAATTGAGGGCCTTATCGCCGATAGCCTCGATGTATTAATCGTGTCGCCAATTCAATCAAAACCTATTACTCCTGTCGTTCAAAACGCCCTCAATGCTGGAATTCCTGTGCTAGTAGTAGATAGAAAAACCGAAGGTCAAAATTACACCGCTTATTTGGGAGCAGACAATATTGAAGTAGGAAGAAATGCGGCAAAGGAAATTATTTCATCCAATACTAGAGACTCTATACGACTCATTGAAATAAGAGGTTTGGCAGGATCTTCGCCAGCTGAGGAAAGAGGCATGGGCTTTCAACAAATAATCAATCAGTTCAGTAAAGCACGAATTGTAGCGACCATTGAAGGCAACTGGGAAAAAGAGTCTATTCAAGATCAATTGATTATACTACTAAAAAAAGGCATTAAAGTAGATTATATTTTCGCACATAACGATAGAATGGCGATTGGAGCATGGGAAGTCGCACACGATTTGGGATTGGAAAAGGAAATCGATTTTATTGGCGTAGACGGCCTACCTGGGCCCAATGGAGGAATTCAAGCAGTAAAGAATGGTGTTCTAAAGGCGACTGTTCTCTATCCTACAGGTGGTGATGAAGCCATTAAACTGGCCTTGAAAATCTTAGATAAAGAATCCATTTCTAAGAATAATATCCTATCGACCACTATCATCAACGAGGTGAATGCGGATATTATGAACAATCAATTTGAAAAAATAAATGAACAGCAGGCCGAAATTGAAGATCAATTGAAGGCTATAAAAGAACAGGAGGTACTCTATTCTTCTCAAAACAACCTCCTAAAAATTTCAATAGCCCTTTTATGCATTATATTAAGTCTGACCATTTACAGTATCTACTCCATTTTTGCGATTCGAAAGAAAAATAGACAACTTGAGCTTACCAATAATAAAATTACGATTCAACGAAACCAAATTGTTAAAATCGCAGAGGAGGTAAAAATGAGCAATGAGGCGAAACTGAATTTTTTTACGGGACTGTCACATGAGTTCAAGACTCCTATCACTTTGATTTTAAGTTCAATTGAGTCGATTAGCGAAGTGGCAAGGGAAAAGGGTTCTACTATGATGAACGAGGTGGAGTTGATATATAATAACTCCAATCGACTTCTTAGATTAATCAATCAATTACTTGATTTTAGAAAAATCGAAGATAGAAAGTTCAATCTCAAGGCATCAAAAACTAATTTATTTGCCTTCTCAAAAAATATTTTTAAAGATTTTGAGCGTGAGGCCAAGAAAAGGAATATTAACTATAAACTAAGCTCTAACAATGAAACACTTGATGTTTTTATAGATAGGAATTTGATGGATAAGGTGTATTTCAATCTCCTCTCAAATGCTTTTAAATTCACTCCTGATAATGGGAAGATTAAAATACAAATTGAGGATAATGTCAGTGGTAACGTTGTACGCATCAGTTTTGAGGATTCGGGGATTGGAATTCCAACTAACGAAATCGATGAGGTCTTCCAAGCTTTTTTCAAGGGTTCGAACAATCGTAAGAACAGTTCTGGAATTGGATTGCACCTGAGTAAGGAATTTGTGGAAATGCACAAGGGTAAAATTGAGGTCCAATCGGTGCATGGCACTAAATTTACCGTAACACTTTATAAAGGACAGGCACATTTTGATGAGGCTGAAATTATAACAGAACAAGATTTGGTAGATACTAAAATTATCGATTTTACATCAGAACATTTGGTTGATGACAACTATCTAATAGAGGCTCCCAATAAGGGTAAAGAGAAATATTCGATTTTAATAATTGAGGACAACAGGGATCTTTCTATATTTCTTAAGAACAAATTACAATTAGAGTATGAGATTCATTTATCCGATGGCACTGATGTCCTTGAAAAGGCCTTCGAAGTAATCCCAGACATAATTTTATGCGATATTAACCTTCCTGATAAAAACGGATTCGAAATCTGTGAAATTCTAAAAAAGGATTTACGCACCTCCCATATACCTACCATAATATTGACAGCTTTGGACAATAAGGAATCCTATTTGCAGGGTTTACAAAGTGGGGCCGATTTGTATTTGACCAAACCTTTCAGTTATTCGATTTTGGTACAGTCTATAAAGTCCTTGTTGTATAATCGGGAAAAGCTCCGATATTATTACACGAGTAATATCCACAGGATTGAACCGACCGATGCATTCGGAAATATGGAGCAACAATTTGTAAATAATTTGAATTCATTGATCAAGAAAAATTTAGGTGATTCTGATTTTTCCGTGGAAAACCTAGCAGAAGACTTGCATATTTCACGGGTACAATTATACCGAAAGGTAAAGGCCATGATGGGCATCAGTATTAGTGATTATATCGCTAATATTCGCTTGGCAAAGGCAAAATCCTTAATAGAAACTACTTCCCTGACTATTGCTGAGGTTGCTTATGAAACTGGATTTTCTACACCGAATTACTTCTCGACGGCTTTTAAAAACAGTTATGGAACTTCTCCTGGCACCTATAGAAAGTCCGTTTCATGATCACTATACCCGTAATTTTTTTCTTAATCATTTAGACGTATCAATTTTGTATTTATCGTAACATCAGTATAAATCATCTGATTCTTGGAATGTTAAATATTTATTTTAAAGATTTGAAAATCAATTAATTATCATTTCGTAACATTTTCTTAACAAAAACACAACTGTTTGCAACATCATTAAAATACAAGTCTTAATTTTTAGAATAGTTTAGTCGTAATACTAGAAAATTACGATTATGAAAAAAATATGGGTCTGGTCCATTACAGCTGCGTTAGCAGGCTTCCTTTTCGGGTTCGATACTGTTGTCATCTCAGGAGCCGATAAAAAACTGCAGGCCTTATGGGAATCCTCCGATGTGTTTCATGGGGTCGTGGTCGTAGGAATGGCACTTTGGGGCACTGTGGTGGGAGCATTGTTTGGCGGTATTCCCACCAATAAGATCGGAAGAAAGAAAACCTTGATATGGATCGGAATTTTTTACACCGTTTCCGCTTTGGGTTCTGCCTTTGCCAATGACCCGATTACCTTTGCGGTATTTCGATTTTTAGGGGGGCTCGGTGTGGGAGCATCTACGATTGCCGCTCCGGCATATATCTCCGAGATCGCTCCTGCCAAGGATAGGGGTAAGCTGGTAGGGCTGTATCAATTCAACATTGTTTTCGGAATCTTGATCGCCTTTTTTTCCAACTATTTACTGAATGGTATCGGAGAGAATGCGTGGCGTTGGATGGTCGGGGTGGAGGCGATTCCTGCCGCGTTATATACCGTCTTCGCACTCACGGTACCCAAGAGCCCAAGATGGCTTCTTACCAAATTCAGGAATGATGAGGCCAAAAAGGTTCTTAAGATAATCAATCCGGAGCTGAATCCCGAAAAGTTGATGCTTGAGATCAAAGAGGAAATGGAAAACACCATACCCCATGAGACCATTTTCATAAAAAAATACCGCTTCCCTTTGATACTGGCTTTTTGCGTTGCTTTTTTCAACCAATTATCGGGTATAAACGCATTCCTGTATTATGCCCCCAGGATAATGACGGAGGCCGGCCTTGCCGAGAGTTCGGCACTACTGAGCAGTATCGGGATAGGGGTCACCAATATGCTTTTCACACTATTGGGTATCTACCTTATCGATAGGGTGGGAAGAAAACAATTGATGTATGTGGGGTCCTTTGGTTACATCGTGTCTTTGTCATTGGTGGCCTGCGCCTTCTTTTTGGATTGGGAGGGAATGGCCATGCCCATATTTTTATTCCTGTTCATCGCAGCGCACGCTATTGGCCAAGGGACCGTGATCTGGGTATTCATCTCAGAGATTTTCCCCAATCATTTACGGGGTTCCGGCCAATCATTCGGGAGTTCGGTACATTGGATCTTGGCCGCAGTGGTACCCTCTTTGATCCCGGTGTTGTTTGCAACCATAGGTCCGGGTGTCGTATTCTCGTTCTTTGCCTTTATGATGGTATTGCAATTGCTTTTCGTATTCTTTATAATGCCGGAGACCAAAGGGGTTCCCCTAGAAGAATTGAGTAAAATTTTAATAAAACATAACTCTGAAGATGAAAAAAAAATATAGCCTTAAAATGAAGAATTTTCTATTATGTTTCGGTCTGGTCTTGGCAGGCATCAGTTTAATAAGCTCTTGTAAAACCGAGAAAAAGGAAGCTGCTACAGTAGCACAGAAAGTTCCGTCAAGCGATGAAGAAGAAATGTATCGCCCCAATTTCCATTTCTCACCAAAAAAGGGATGGATGAACGACCCCAATGGTATGTTCTATTATAATGGTTATTATCATCTTTATTTCCAACATTACCCAGACGGCAATACTTGGGGGCCAATGCATTGGGGTCATGCCATCAGTACAGATATGATTAGTTGGAAAGAACAGCCAATTGCCTTATATCCCGACGAATTAGGATTTATATTTTCTGGCAGTGCAGTGGTCGACGTAGAAAACACATCTGGTTTTTCAGTAGAGAGTAAGACTCCCGTTATCGCAATGTTTACCCATCACGATATGGAGGCCGATAAGGCTGGTGAAATCATTGACGAAACACAATCCATTGCATATTCTTTGGATGAGGGACTTTCATTTACCAAATACGAGGGAAACCCGGTAATTAAGAATCCCAATATTCCCGATTTCAGGGATCCCAAAGTCATTTGGGACGAGAATCGAAAACAATGGACAATGGTGCTGGCCGCTGGTCAGGAAATCATGTTCTATGCTTCAAAGGATTTAAAAACCTGGAAATTACTATCCACTTTTGGAGAAGGCATTGGTAACCATGACGGTGTTTGGGAATGTCCTGATTTATTTCCATTACCTGTCAAAGGAACCGATGAAACCAAATGGGTATTGTTCGTTAGCATTAACCCAGGTGGCCCTAACAGTGGTTCTGCCACACAGTATTTTGTAGGCGATTTTGATGGAAAGACATTTACTATTGATAAGAATTTTCAAAATGAACTAGCGAAGGAACACAGTTTTTGGGTAGACCATGGGCGTGATAACTATGCAGGTGTTACCTGGTCGAATGTAACCACGGCAGAGGGAGGCAAATTATTCATAGGATGGATGTCGAATTGGCTCTATGCCAACGAAGTACCCACGGAGAAGTGGCGGAGTACTAGTACCATAGCGCGAGAACTGGGATTGATCAAGGGAACCAAAACATATCAATTGATATCCAATCCAGTAAAGGAACTTAATCGTTACCGCGCACAGAAATTTATTGTTACGGACATTTCGGTAGAAGGAGAAACCGTTTTGACCACCTCCAAAACCGTTAGTCTATCGATGACCGAAATCAATTTCGAAATTCCCGATGTCGCAGAAGAAGGGTATACGTTTATCCTATCTAACAGTCAAGGAGATGAGTTGACTTTTGGGTACGACGCAACCGAAAAAGAGTTTTTTGTAGACCGAAACAAATCGGGTAAAACCGATTTCTCCGATAAGTTTACCGATAGAATAGCAAAAGCTCCGAGAATGGAAAGTTCATCGAAATTGACCGGAAAAATATTGTTGGATAAGACCTCTATTGAATTGTTCTATGATAATGGTCAAACGGTGATGACCGAAATTTTCTTTCCTAATGCACCTTTTGAAACATTATCCATAGAATCGGATAACGAAAAATTCACAATCAACAATCTCGAAATACATGAATTAAACTTTAACTAAATTACTCAATTATGAAAGTAAAACTCTTATTCTTATTACTAACTTTTGTCCCAATAGGTCTACTTGCCCAAGGACAAATAACAGGTACGGTTACGGCTGCCGAAGATGGTATGCCACTTCCTGGGGCCTCTGTGGTCATCAAAGGAACAACAACGGGTACTACCTCTGATTTTGATGGTAATTATACCTTGGATAATGTGGCTTCCGATGCCACTCTTATATTTAGTTATATAGGCTTTTTAAAGGCTGAAGTAGCAGTAAACGGACAATCGGTTGTGAATTTGGCAATGCAGGAAGACGCACAACAATTGGAAGAAATCGTGTTAACGGGTTATTCTACGGAGCGTAAGGTTGATTTGACAGGTGCAGTTACCGTAGTTGATGTAGCGCCCATCGAGGGTCAGAGCCTTAGCTCAGGTAATGCTATGCAAGCTTTACAGGGTCGTGTTCCAGGTCTATTTATCGAAAAATCAGGTGATCCAACAGGGCTGAACAGTAGAATTTTGATTCGGGGTATTACCACTTTGGGTAACAATGATCCCCTTTATGTTATTGATGGTGTTCCTACCAAGCGGCAGGAAGTTTTTGCTTCGCTTAATCCCGAGGCCATAGAATCCATTCAAGTACTGAAAGATGCCTCTGCTTCCTCTATATATGGGTCAAGAGCTGCAAATGGTGTCATTGTTGTAAGTACCAAAAGTGGTGCAAAAGAGGAACGTATTTCCGTGACCATAAATTCAAACCTCTCAGTTCAATCAGAAAGAAAACAACGATACGATATGCTTAATGCCCAGCAACGCGGTGAGGCTTTATGGAGAGCTTCGGTAAACGATGGAGCAGATCCCAATGGGGGCTATGGAGAGATTTATAATTTCGATTGGAACGGTGATTACACCAGTCCGGTACTCAATGGAGTTACAGTTCAACCTTATGTAGGGGGCAATACGGATGTCCCGGCCGGGGACACAAATTGGCAAGACGAGGTTTACGAAACGGGATATGTCTTTAACAATGAGGTAACGGTTTCTGCAAGTTCGGATAAATCCTCTCTTTTGGTCAATTTAGGATATTTAAAAAATACAGGTATGTTAAAATACACTGGTTATGACAGATATACCGCTAAAATCAATGGTTCGACTAATCTATTCAACGACAAATTAAAGTTTGGCGTTAATACCCAGTTTTCTACATCCAATGAAACCTTGGTCGCCAGCGACGTCGGTGGAGCTCCAACAACCGGATTAGCAATAACTTTGGCGCCCACTATTCCACTTTACGATAGCAATGGCGAATTTGGAGGACCTTTGGGGGCCGGATATTCAGACAGGAACAACCCCGTGCTGATGCAATATTTGAACCGTTGGGACAATGCCACTAAGAATAATTTCTTTGGTAATGTGTATGCAGAATTAGAGGTTTTGGACAATCTTACATTCCGTTCTAGCTTGGGTATTGACTTCAGCGACTATAAGAAGAAAAATATCGAGCCAAAAGTTTTTAACGGTTTTGTAACTCGAAGTAATAACAGGCTGATATTTGATACTAATAAGTTTACCACATTGACTTTCTCGAATACCTTGAATTATAAACTAGAAATTGGCAAACATCGATTTGGAGCTTTATTGGGGATTGAATCAATACGTGAAGATTTTGATACTATATTTTCCCAAGCTGACGATTTTGCTGTGGAGCAAGAATCCTATTTTGTACTTTCAGCGGCAACAGGATCGCGAACAACAAATGGGATATCAACCCAATATAGCCTAGCATCGCAATTTGGTAAATTGAATTATTCCTTCGATAATAAGTATTTGGCCTCCTTTACAGTTCGTAGGGATGGTTCCTCAAGGTTTGGTGCCAACAACCGATACGGAATTTTTCCTGCCGCTACTTTGGGTTGGAGAATAAGTCAGGAAGAATTTTTAAAGGACAACGATATTCTTTCCGAATTAAAGCTAAGAGGTGGCTATGGTGAAGTGGGAAATCAGGAAATTGGTAATACAGCTCGTTTTGGTTTGTATGAATCCCGATATGGTCAAAACCAGGCCGAATTAACAGGGGGATTCTTCGAGATTTATTATAATGTTGGTACGGCCTACGACATCAACGGTAACAATACGGGTACTTTGCCTTCGGGATTTGTATCGACACAAGCCCCTAACCCAGACCTAAAATGGGAAACCACAAAGGAATGGAACTATGGTATAGATTTCGGATTTTTGAATAACAAAATAAGTGGTTCCTTTGACTATTTTACAAGAGAGACAACGGATATCTTGACCACTCCACCTATTGCATCGGTTATTGGCGAGGGTCAGCAGCGTGTTTTGAATGGTGCGGCAACATCGACAAAAGGTTGGGAACTTGCTTTAGGATATTCCAATGTATGGGTTAACGGGCTTTCTTTTGGTATTTCTACCAATTTTGGTTCTTTTAAGGATGAGATTACATTTCTTCCAGAAGAAGTTAGGGCGGCCTTTCCCGGAACCGCACAGAACTCGATTTTAGGACAATCCCAATCCGCCGTTTTTGGTTATCGTACTGACGGACTTTTTCAGAGTCAAGCAGATGTTGATTCGCATCCTACGGGTGGTGTACAGACTGGTAACGCCAGGCCTGGGGGAATTAAAATCGTTGACTTGAACAATGACGGTGTTATTGATAGCGATGATCGGGATTTTATTGGTAATACGTTACCTGATTTAGAGTATGGTGTACGAATAGATCTTGGTTACAAGAACTTTGATTTTTCTGTTTTCGGCTCAGGAGTAGCTGGACGAATCGGGGTTGATTCTTACATCTTTTGGAACAACTATGTACAAGGAAGGGATAATGCAGGCTTAGGGGTGCTGAATGCTTGGAACCCTCTGAATACCAGTTCAGATATACCATCACTTTCCCTAGTCAATAATTTTACCGATAATTCCGATTATCTCTTTAGAAACAACTCTTATTTTAAGATTAGAAATATGCAGGTCGGTTATTCATTGCCAACGGATATCATAAGCAAAATCGGAGGAATGACAGGATTAAGAATTTACCTTCAAGGGGAGAACTTGTTCTGGTTCACTCCCCAAGGTTATATTGGTTCTGATCCAGAGCGCATTGATGTAAATAGGATTCCAGTTCCTACGGTATATTCTATCGGACTTAACGTAAACTTCTAATTAAAAAATTGTAAATCATGAAAAAATATAAACTAATTGCAATAGGAATTTGGGCTGGATTGTTTTTCGCATCCTGTTCTGACGAATATTTGGAATATGAACCGGAAGGTGTATTATCCAGTGAAAATGTGGCAACCGCAGAAAATGCCGAAGCGCTGGTTATTGCTGCATATGCAGGGATTGCTAACGATGAGATGATCGGGCCATTGACCCATCAATGGGTGTATGGTAGTGTACGCTCGGATGATGCCTACAAAGGGGGAGGTGGTCGAGGTGATGTCGATGTAGTCGACAAATATGAACAGTATAACCTCACTATTGCTGATATGGGCGATTGGATGGCACCAAGAACATGGACAGATTTCTACAAAGCGATTTCAAGGGCCAATTTTGCATTGTCAGTGATAAATGATATTCCCGATGCGGATTATGCCGAAAAAACGTTACGCCAGGCAGAACTTCGTTTTCTTAGGGCGCATTCCCATTTTATGCTCAAGTTGATTTTCAAGAAGATTCCCTACATCACTGAAGAATTGACCCAAGAGGAAATAGCACAGGTTACAAATGATGTTGATAACGATGTGCTATGGAATACCATAGCCGAAGATTTTCTGTTTGCCTACAACAATCTTCCCCAGGCTCAAGATCAGGTAGGTAGGGCAGACCGAAATGCCGCCGCTGCTTATTTGGCAAAATTACGTCTTTATCAAGCATATGAGCAAAATGATCAGCATCAAGTGGTTAATATCAACACAACGCTTCTTCAAGAGGTCATTGACTATGCTGATGATGTAACAGGGAGCTTACAACCTGATTATGGGGAAAATTTTCTGGATGGTTTTGATAATGGGCCTGAATCGATTTGGGCAGCACAGTTTTCAATTAATGATGGAACAACCGTTGGAAGGGTAAGTTTTGTTACCGGATTAAATTCTCCACATGGTACTGGACTGTACGGCTGTTGTGGTTTTCATTTAGCAAGTCAGAATATGGTGAATGCATTTAAGACCGATCCAAATGGGCTTCCCTTACTGGACACCTTTAACGATACTGATATTTTTACAAACGTCGATGGAAATGGGGAGACACCTCCAGATACCGGGTTGACGTTAGATCCCCGTATCGATCATACAGTGGGTATACCAGGTAGGCCATATAAATATAGAAATACGTTAAATGAGACGGGGGACATGGTCTATAATTTTAGCTGGGCAAGGGACCCCGGAGTGTATGGGTATTTCGGAAACATGAAAGAACAGCAGGCTCCCGATTGTTCATGTTACGTAAAAGAAGGGCCTTTTGTAGGCACTTCTAAGAATGTTGATTTTATTCGTTACGCTGACGTATTGTTGTTTAAAGCAGAAGCTTTGATTCAATTGGATAGATGGGACGAAGCCCTTCCTTTGATCAACCAAATACGTAACCGTGCCGCTAACAGTACGCAACGTCCTTTGGATGCTGGTGCTACTGATATTTACAATTTAGGCACCTATACCACATTTCCAAACAAGGAGTTTGCATGGAACGCTTTAATGTTCGAAAGAAGATTGGAATTTGCGATGGAGGGACATCGTTGGTATGATTTGGTTCGTTGGGGAATTGCTGCCGAAACCTTAAATGCATATTTGGCCGAAGAAAAAACGAAAAGGGACTTTTTAGCCAATGCGCAATTTACAGCAGGCAGGGATGAGTATTATCCTATCCCACAACGGGAAATAGATTTTACGGGTGGTCTTTATGTCCAAAACCCCGGATATTAGACTACTCCCTTATTTATGAAAATTCAGTGATCTGAGTTAGTTTGAGTTAGTTTTTTTAAAAACCCGGGTGTAAAAGCCCGGGTTTACATTTAGTAATCAAGTAAGCGCATTAATACATATTGTGTAATTGAAAAAAATATAATCAAGTTTATAAAGTAGTAAAGTAGAACGAAGTGCTGGCTATGAGCTAATTGTAAATTTTTTTATTCAGATAATTTAAATGATTTTATGAAAAATACACTTTTACTGTCATTTATGGTCTGTGGAATATATCTATCCGCACAGGATACTCTACAACACCTTACTTTTGACATAGACAAAAAATACCTTAATCTTCCTATTCAAATGTTAGAAGATAGAAACCAAATGACCTTTACCTCGGGTGATGAATTGGTCAGGTATTTCGATATTCGCATCAGCAATGGTGAACCGGACTATTGGGTATTTGCCGATGTATCTGCATTTAAAGGCAAAAAGATAATAGTTGAATATCCGAAGTCCATCACAGGTCTTTCTAAAATATACCAATCTGATATCTGGGCCGGCCAAGATAGTGTTTACCGGGAAACCAATCGTCCTCAAATTCATTTTTCCAGCCGAAGAGGTTGGAATAACGACCCAAATGGTTTGGTGTATTACGATAGTGAATACCACCTATTTTACCAACATAATCCTTACGAAACCCATTGGGGCAATATGCATTGGGGACATGCCGTAAGTAAGGATTTATTGCATTGGGAAGAGTTGGGTGAAGTTTTATATCCAGATGAACTCGGAGCGATGTTTTCCGGAACTGCGGCCATTGACCATAAGAATACGGCGGGCTTTCAAAAAGGAGATAAACCTGCTTTGGTGGCTGCTTACACTGCTCATAAAGATCTAGGTGAAGGGAAAGGTGCCTTGGAAACACAGTGTATTGCCTATAGTAACGACGGTGGGCGAACTTTCACAAAATACGAAGGTAATCCGGTCATCGATAGCAAGGCTAAATGGAATAGTTCTAACACCCGTGACCCGAAGATTTTCTGGTATGAACCCACCCAAAAATGGGTAATGGTACTTTTTGAAAAGGATGGACATTCCTTTTACAATTCTGATGATTTTAAAGAATGGACGTACCAAAGCCATATCGTTGGTTTTTGGGAATGCCCGGAATTATTTGAGTTACCAATTGATGGGGATAAGAACAACACAAAATGGGTAATATATGGGGCCTCAGGCACCTATATGGTAGGTGATTTTGATGGCATAAAATTCACGCCAACTTCTGGAAAACATCAATATGTACACGGTCAATTGTATGCTGCACAGACATACAACAATATTCCTGCCGCTGATGGAAGGCGCATTCAATTGGGCTGGGGACAAGATATGTGGCACAAAGGAATGCCGTTCAGTCAACTCATGCTTTTTCCTACTGAACTCACTCTAAGGACTACGATAAATGGTGTTAGATTATTTAACGAGCCAATAAAGGAAATTGAACAATTACATAAAAAAAGCTATTCCTGGAAAAATCTAACAACTCAAGGCGCAAATGAAAACCTTAAAACTATTGATGGAGATATTTTTCACATCAAGATGAAAGTAACCATCAATGATGGCACAAGGTTTAATTTTCTTTATCATGGGAATAGTATTGTAGAATATGATATGAATTTCAATACCCTAAATGATGCTTTTTATGAAAATGGTGATGCAGGAAGTCGTAGCATTGGATTGGAGATATTAATAGATCGGACATCGGTTGAGATATTCGCCGATGGTGGTGCCTTTACAGTAGTGAGCTCTCTTAAAGAAGCCAAAACTAACGGCGGATTGGCGTTTTTAGAAAATAAGAATATTAAGATCCATTCTTTAGAAGTCCATCAGCTGAATTCCATATGGGAAAACGCTGAATAAAGAAGAACTATTAGTTAAAAATGGCCTTAAAAAAATAATACTAGTTAGCGGATTCGATTAAATAAGGCTTCGGGCCTGCTATTTTAATTTTTGAAATTGTTATTTATCCATATAAAATGAAGGAAAACATAAAAGCAGTTGGTTTTGGCGAAGTTTTAATTGACAATTTCCCCACGCAATCAAAAATTGGGGGTGCACCCTTGAATGTTTCAGGTAGATTGCAGGCTTTTGGAGTTGACGTTTCACTTATTAGTAGTGTTGGCGATGATTCGCAAGGAAAGAAGATCAAAAGTTATCTCAAAAATATCGGGTTAGACTTATCGGGAATACAAGTAAACAAAAATTATCCAACAGGGGAAGTGAATGTGATTTTGAACGATAAGGGTGTCGCTTCTTATGACATTTCCTATCCCGTTGCTTGGGATAAAATTCAATTAGCAAAACTAGATATAGCAAGGGTACAAAAATCGGATGTTTTTTTGTTCGGAAGTTTGGTCTGTCGAGACAAAGTATCCCAAAACACCTTGAAGGAGCTTTTAAAACATGCCACTTATAAGGTTTTCGATGTTAATCTAAGAGTACCCCACTATACCAAAGAATTACTTCTAGAACTCATGAAAGAAGCAGACTTCATAAAATTCAATGACGATGAATTATATGAAATTGCAGGGTATCTAGGATGCAAATACCTTTCTATGGAACAAATAATTGTATTTATCGCTAAAGCTACAAATACCAAAACAGTATGCGTTACCAAAGGGGCTTTTGGGGCTGTGCTATTTAAAGATGGGAAGTTTTATTATAATAGTGGTTTTCGAATTAAAGTATTGGATACTGTCGGATCTGGAGACTCGTTTTTAGCATCCATAATTTATAAATTGTTCAATGACGAAGAACCACAAGAGGCCATCGATTTTGGATGTGCTGTTGGGGCAATGGTAGCTTGTAGTAAAGGGGCGAATCCCATTCTAACTAAACAGAAAATAGCCAAGTTTATGAATCCTTAGGTATGGGTTTAAGTATTTAGAAAAAATTTATCTGTTTAAATTTGTTTTATTTCGGTTATAAAATCTGATTAGCCCAAAGTCAAATTAGGATTTACATTTTTTGGATGAAGTATAAAATTCTATGTTCTGATTTGGATGGTACGTTGCTCTCCTCGATGAGTGATGTATCTGATTTTACTATATCGGAAATTTCTAGAATAAAGCAATATCTTAAGGTGGTCCTGGTCTCAGCCAGAATGCCAACGGCAATCACCTACTTACAAGAACGAATGGGACTTAAAAATGAGCCCATAATATGTTATAACGGGGCCCTGGTCATGGAAGGAAAGAATGAAATTTCTTCGATTGTTATAGGGTTGGAACTCGTTAAGGATATTTACAAAATAGCCAAAGAGCTCGGTATTAAGATAGGACTTTATCATGGTAATGAGTGGTATGCAGAGGAAAACACGGAAGTAATTCAAAAAGAAATTCTATATACCAAAACCTGTCCTTTTTTTAGGCCTGTCCCGGATACTTTAAATAAATGGGAAGAGATAAAATTAGGAGCACATAAACTGATGCTTATGGGTAGAATGGAATCAATCGATTTAATCTATGAAGAACTTCGTAAGGCATTTGATGCACAGGTAATAATGTACCGTTCGAACGAAGAACTAATTGAAGTTGCACCACAACATACTTCAAAACTTATGGGTATTCAAAAGTTGTTAAAGCCTAATCAAACTATGGATGACATCATTGCTTTCGGAGACAATTACAATGATATTGAAATGCTACGTGGAGTTGGTTATGCTGTGGCTGTCGGGAATGCGAGAGATGAAGTAAAAGCAATTTCAGATTACATAACATTGAACAATACGGAGGATGGAGTCGCTTATTTCATTAGTCAATATTTAAACACTTGAATTTTTCAAGTGGGACGGCAATTATTTTGAGAAACAAAACCATTCATATTTTATGCCTAGTCCAGAAGTTCGTTACGAAGCAAATTTTGGAACCACAATAATCTCGGACTTATCTGGGGATGAATTTAGGATACTTTTTCGGTGATAGTAATCTTGAATACTATTATAAATAGCAATTATCAGTCCCATAATACTGCCAATTTATTGGACACTTTGCCTAGTCTGGACAACTTTGGAGTAACGTGACCCGTTCGACGTCTCTTTTAGTAGTTTCGTTAATTGGACCTTTTATGGGTCACTAAAACCTGAAGATTTTTCGAAATTCTTAGAGGACTGGATATTTTAGACCCACTCAGCAAATTGCCACTTCATTGCGTTACTCTCCATTTCGGGGAAAGAGTTTCATTAAAAACGTCTTGGACATTATTCTAAACTCAATACTTTTGGGATTACGTTTGCTTTAACTGAATTGAGGAAATATAAAAAGTTGTAAGTAATTGAAAATCAATTGTATAAAAAAAGTCAGCAATTATTAAAATTGCTAACTCATTTATAATCAAGTATTTAAAAAGTGACCTGGCTGGGGTTGGCTCGCTTCGCTTCCCTGACCCAGCACTCCCATATTGCAAATGCAAAACCAGCACAACCTTCGGTTGCCAATTTTTTATTTCATCGAATCACTCGAACAAGCTCGGTGATTCTCACAAACAAAAAAACCCGTCTCATATGAGACGGGTTTTGCACTTTTTAGTGACCTGGCTGGGGCTCGAACCCAGGACCCTCTCCTTAAAAGGGAGATGCTCTACCAACTGAGCTACCAGGTCAAAATGATAAAAATACCAAGGATGTTTCTTCCTTAGCGGCTGCAAATATAAGATCATTAATTTATTTAACAAGCCTATTTATATAGAAATTTTGGTTTTCTTTGAAATCAATTGCAATCGGTTCATTTTAATATAAACAGTATATCGTGAAAATAGTCTTGGTCGGTTATATGGGAAGTGGTAAATCTACAATCGGTAAAATGCTTGCCAAGAAGTTGGGGATAGCGTTTATAGACCTGGATGAATATATCGAGGAATCGGAAGACATGGGTATTCCTAAAATATTCAAAACCAAAGGGGAGGTTTATTTTAGAAAAAAAGAATATGAATACCTAGGGGAAATTTTGAATGATCAAAAGAACTTTGTCCTGTCTACAGGTGGTGGGACGCCCTGTTATGGTGAAAACATGAATGCGATCAACAAGGCCACATCCAATGTTTTTTACCTACAAGTCACTATTGCCGCACTTATAGAGAGACTGGCTCTGGAGAAAGCGGAAAGGCCATTGATAGCCAACATACCCGATCGGGAATTGCCCGATTTTATTGGCAAACATCTATTTGAACGCAGCTTTTTTTATGCTAAAGCCAAGCATACCATAAACAGTAATGGTAAGGAAGTTGGAACACTTGTCACAGAAATCCAAGGTCTTTTAGTCTAAATAGACCATATCGTTTTTCGCTTCAAAATGCACATGTACATGTTCCTGAAGGGATGTTGATAGCGATATACCCTTATAATCCGCTTTAACAGGGTATTTTTTGTGATTCCTATTTACCAATACAGCGGTTTTCAATTGCTTCAACGGCGTTCTTAAAAAATGATGTACACCATAGATCAACGTGGTACCCGAATTAAGGACGTCATCGACCAAAACAATCGATTTGTTTTTATAATCTTCCGCGGCAATGGAAGTTTTTACTTCACCTTCCAACGGATTGCTCTTATTCATCGATACCTTGCAGAGCGTAATTTCAGCATCTGTAATACTTCGAAGTACATGTTGTATTTTCTTTGCGAATTTTAGTCCACCCCCTTCTATACCGGCAAGAATGATTTCCTTTTCCGCAACATTGGCCTCAAGGATCTGATAGGCAATTCTACGTACTTTATGCTGTATCTTTTGATGCGATAGTATTTTATTATCCATGGGTATCGGTTTACTTTTCAAAGATAAAGAACAGTTCATTATCTTTTCTTGGTTTGATTGAATTATATGCCGGTTCAAGCACCTTGATGGTAAAGTATTGGCTAAAAATGGATCTATATTCCGCTACACTTCCTCCAAAGGGCGGGCCATCTTCAGTAAGTGGGAAGTCAAAAAGCAGACCTGATAATTTCCCGTTTGGTCCCAGTAGGCCATGCATCTTCATGGCATAGGCTTCCCGTAACGAAGGGTCAAGGGCACAAAAAAAAGTTTGTTCCAGAATCAGGTCGAAATCAGAAATCGTTAGATCAAAAAAATCCATATGGATCAAATGATTATCAGGGAAAGAAGGAATTCTTGCTTTTAGGTTTTGTAAAGGCTGTAAGGCAATATCGATGACATAAATATTGGTAAATCCTTTCTTGAAAAGATATTCAACCTCATGACCATTACCCGCACCAGGAATAAGTATTTTACTGTTTTTATCTTTTAACTGATCAATATACTCCTTAAGGGGTGTTGAGACATATCCAATATCCCATCCCGTGGTATTTTGGGCGTATTTGTCGTCCCAGTACTCTTTATTCAGATTCCTCATCTAGGTATTCATTTATTTCCCTCCGATCTTTTTTGGTGGGTCTGCCGGTCCCTTTTTTACGATAATATGCTTTTGAATACTTCAATAGCTCATCATTTTCAAAAGCTTCCTTAGGGGTGGTATCTTTCCTATAAATATCCACCAATTTGGCACCAATGCGATTTTTTGGAATATCCAAAACGATGCATTGATAATTAATCTGGTTCTTACGTACGGTAATTTCATCAGTTGGGTAAACCTCCCTAGATGGTTTCGATACCTGGCCGTTTATTTTTACCTGACCCTTTTTACAGGCGGTTGTGGCAATATTCCGGGTTTTGAAATAACGGGTATGCCACAAGTATTTGTCAATACGCATGTTCTGTCAAAATTCTTTGTTAAGGAGCTCTACAAAAATACATAAAATTGTATCTTGCGACCTTAAATTGCTAATTGTTGAAAATGAAAAATAGTGTTGTAGTTCTTTTAGTGCTATTCGTTGTATGGTCGTGCAAGAAAGATGATGAAGAGGAAACTATAGTAGTAGCTTCCCGAACTTTGAGTGAAGTGGCCGTAGAAAACGATGCCGATATAAGAGAGTACTTGGAGACCCATTTTTACAACTATGAAGAGTTTGCTGCAAACCCTGAAGGTTTTGACTATACGATTACCTTGGATACCATAGCTGGTGATAATGCGGATAAGACCCCCTTGATCGATCAGGTGGAATCTTTAAAAATAAATGTATCCTCAGTAAACTTTAGCTTGAGTACCGATGAAGAAGATATTGAACATACCTTATATTATTTAGTGGCAAGACAGGGAATAGGCACATCACCCTCGGTAGCCGATTCAACCTATTTGAATTATGAGGGATTAAGGCTAAACGGTAAAGTCTTCGATGCGCAAACAGGTAGTCCTGTTTGGTTCGATTTGGTGAATTCCATTTCTGGATTCAAGAACGGTATGTCCTTGTTCAAAGCAGGAGGGGAGGTTGTTGAAAATGAGGATGGAACTTTTGAAGTCCTTGACACCGGGGTAGGAATCATTATAATGCCATCGGGTTTAGGCTATTTTTCCAGTAGTACACCAGGGGCTTCTTACGCCCCATTGATCTTTAAGATTGATTTATTGAGGGTAGAGGAGTCCGATCATGATCAAGATGGGGTCCCGTCGATCCTTGAAGATTTGGATGGGGATAAAAACGTTGGTAACGACAATACGGATGGTGATAATTTCCCCAATTATTTTGACCCGGACGATGATGGGGACGGGATAGCCACAATAACGGAAATTTCGGATGAGGACGGGAATATCATAATTCCATATCCAGATACCGATAATGACGGCACTCCGGATTATTTGGATCCTGATAATTAGAGCATCGTAATAACACAAAAAGCCCTGACGGTACCGTCAGGGCTTTTTAATGTTTATCCGACTTAAATTATAGTTTTAACGATAGCCCGAAAATAACCTGGGAGGGTCTTGAATCTACCCTTCCTGAAATATCGGTAACATTATTTCCGATAAAGTTGGCCTCATTTTCAGAGAAGCCCCTTTCATAGCGAACATCCAATCCAATTTTACCTAAGTTTACCCCGGCACCAAGATGTAACCCAACTGTAAAATCATTTTGAACATCCTCTATTTCTACATCGCCAAGATCGTTGTTTAATGTATACTGAAATGCGGGACCGGCAAAAATGTGCAATGGCCCTATAATCTTATAACCTAGAAGTACAGGAAGATCTATTTTGGAAATATCATAATCATTGGTGCTACCATCAAAATCATAACTACTTTTTGTCATGGTATAGACCAATTCGGGTCTGAGATAGATTTTTGGCAAATCCAATTTTCCAAAGACACCAACGTGGAAGCCTACCTTCCCATCCGAACCTTGAATAATATCCTCTCCAGCATCAGCCACAGAACCAATGAGATCACCGTTCTTGTTGTAGTTAAGTCCAGCTTTTATACCGAAACCTGAATCACTTTGTGCAAATGCTGTCATGCTACCTAAAGCAAAAACTACCAATAAAATCGTTTTTTTCATAATGCTCTTATTTAATATTGTTTTGGAATCAAGAACGATACCAATCGTTCTTGTTATCTAACAAAAAGAACGACAAGGCTTTTTCTTTATTGTTACAGGTATTGTCATTTAAAAAAAAATAATGTTTTTAGCAGATATGCCGAAGAATACAATAAGCCATGTAAAAAGGGGATTCTATTCGCTATTATGAAGTCTGATTAATCGAAAACTTTATTTTTTCGTTAAGGACTTTATGAGGGGTAGTTGATTATATTTGCCTTTTTAAATAGAAATTGCGGTTCACACTAAAACATACAGACCCTCAGAGTAAAGCACGTGCAGGTAAAATGGTTACTGATCATGGGGTTATTGAAACCCCTATTTTTATGCCTGTAGGTACAGTGGCATCGGTAAAAGGGGTTCATCAAAAGGAGTTGAAGGAAGAGATAAATCCCGATGTTATTCTGGGGAATACGTACCATTTGTTCCTTCGTCCTAAAATTCATATTCTGCAACAAGCAGGGGGATTGCATAAATTTATGGGCTGGGACCGTAATATTTTGACCGATAGCGGAGGTTATCAGGTGTATTCATTGTCAGCGAACCGAAAGATCAAGGAAGAGGGGGTAAAGTTCAAATCGCACATCGATGGATCCATGCACATGTTCACCCCGGAAAATGTGATGGAGATCCAACGGGTGATCGGGGCCGATATTATCATGGCCTTTGATGAATGTACGCCTTATCCCTGTGATTATAAGTATGCCCAGCGATCGATGCATATGACACATCGATGGTTAGACCGCTGTATTGCACATTTAGAGAAAACACCCTATGCCTATGATTATTCGCAATCGTTCTTTCCGATCGTCCAAGGGTCAACCTATAAAGATCTGCGTCAACAATCGGCGGAGTATATAGCCAATGCCGGAGCAGAGGGGAATGCTATAGGAGGGCTTTCAGTTGGGGAACCGGCCGAGGAAATGTATGCCATGACCGAGGTGGTATGTGATATCTTGCCCGAGGATAAACCAAGATATTTAATGGGCGTGGGTACGCCTATCAATATTTTGGAGAATATTGCCCTGGGTATCGATATGTTCGACTGTGTAATGCCTACACGCAATGCCAGGAATGGAATGCTTTTTACGGCAAATGGCACGATAAACATCAAGAATAAAAAGTGGGAAGATGATTTTTCGCCCATAGACGAAATGGGATTTACCTTTGTGGATAAGGAATATTCAAAGGCCTATTTACGACATTTGTTCGCGGCCAATGAATATCTTGGGAAGCAGATTGCGACAATACATAATCTTGGATTTTACTTGTGGTTGGTTCGTGAGGCAAGAAGGCATATTTTAGCGGGGGATTTTACCTCTTGGAAGAACACCATGGTCAAACAAATGGATAAAAGACTTTAACCGTGAACATTTTAGACAAATACATACTAAAACGGTATTTGGTCACCTTTGCAGTGATGTTATTGCTCTTTATCCCTATCGGAATCATGGCGAATCTTGCCGAGCAAATCGGTAAAATGATCGATAACGACGCACCGACCAATGAGATTATCATTTACTACCTGAATTTCACGATTTATATCGGCAGTCTGTTATTTCCGATTTTCCTGTTTTTATCGATTATCTTCTTTACCTCCAAATTGGCTAGTAACACCGAAATCGTGGCCATTTTAAGTTCGGGTGTTTCGTATAATCGTTTTTTGCGTCCGTATTTGATCGGGGCTACGATAATAGCAGTAACAATGTTGGTCATGGCCATGTTCATTGTTCCCAATGCCAGTAAGGGTTATAATGAATTCAAATTCAAATACCTGAAAAAAGGAAAACAGGATCGAATAACGAGTAACATCTTCAATCAATTGAATGAAAATGATTTTCTGTATGTAAGCAGTTTTGATCCTGCACGCCAAAATGCCAATAAGTTTACCTTTGAGCGCTTTAATGATGATAATACGTTGGATTTCAAGATGTCGGCCAATAGTATCCGATGGGTTGAAAAGGATAGTATCTATAGGCTTGTCAAATATTCCAAACGAAAGATGGTAGGGGATTCTGCCATTATGGAAACCAAGAACAGGTTGGATACGTTGTTTGCTTTCAAGATCGATGATCTAACCCCGGTTTCCTATATCGCGGAAACCAAAAACCTCTATGAACTCAATAAGTTCATCAAGGACCAAAAAAGGAAGGGGGCCTCGAACATTAATAGTTATCTCCTGGTCAAATATAGAAGGTGGGCATTGCCCTTGACCGCGTTTATACTAACGATAATTGCGGTGGCGGTGTCTTCCGTAAAAAGAAGGGGAGGTATGGGAGTAAACCTAGCCTTCGGTATTGGGGTAGCATTCATCTATATCTTTTTCGACAGGGTTTTCGGTACCTTGGCGGAACAGGCCGGTTTTTCACCCTTATTGGCCGTGATCATTCCCAATATAGTTTTTGGTATTCTAGCCTTTTACCTATTGCAAAATGCCAAGCGTTAAACTTAAGAATTACCTTCACCTTCATCTGATCGTTTTTATCTGGGGCTTTACTGCCGTATTGGGTAAGTTGATCACCATCGATGCAATTCCTTTGGTTTGGTACCGAATGCTTATAGCCACCATACTTATTTATCTCTATATCGGTACGCGGAAATATTCGCTTAAAATTTCTAAAAAAGGGCTGATTTGGATGATTGTCGGGGGCATAACCATTGCCCTGCATTGGGTCACCTTCTTTCAGGCGATCAAAGTATCGAATGTATCGGTTACTTTGGCAACCATGTCTACGGCCTCGTTTTTCACGGCAATTCTTGAGCCCATATGGTATGGCAGAAAGATCATTGTGTACGAAATTGTATTTGGCATCATCATCATTTTTGGGTTGTATATTATATTTCAGGTAGAAACCGATTATCTCTACGGCATACTCCTTGCGTTGATTTCGTCCTTTTTATCCGTTGTTTTTACCTTGATCAATGGCAAATTGACCACATATCAAAAACCATCGGTCATTTCCTTTTTTGAACTTGGGACCGGTGTATTGCTTTTAACGGGATTCTTGGCACTACAGAATGATTTTTCATTGGAATTTTTTAAACTATCGGGTTCCGATTGGGTGTATATCGGAATACTAGCTTCTATCTGTACGGCGTATGCCTTTATCGCTTCGGTAAAGATAATGCGCTATATCACTCCTTATACGGTGGTGCTGACCGTTAATATGGAACCTATCTATGGAATTGTATTGGCTTTTATTATTTTGGGGGATGATGAGAGAATGCAACCGCTTTTCTATGTTGGGGCTCTTGTCATTATTCTAACCGTCATTGCTAATGGTGTATTGAAACAAATGGGCGTTAAGAAAATAGGTAAGATTTAAGGTATAGGGTTCCCCGATATTATTTTATATTTGTCCAGTCAAACTAACTAAACCTACCTAATTCATGGAATATTTGGATTTTGAACTTCCCATAAAAGAGCTCGAAGATCAGCTTGATAAATGTATGATCATTGGAGAGGAAAGTGATGTGGATGTCACCGAAACCTGTAAGCAGATTGAAATAAAGTTGGCCGAAATGCGTAAGGATATTTACAAAAACCTTACCGCATGGCAACGCGTTCAGCTTTCTAGACATCCAAATAGACCATATACCTTGGATTATATCAAGGCGATTTGTGGGGATACTTTCTTGGAACTACATGGCGATCGTACGGTAAAGGATGATAAGGCCATGATCGGTGGCTTGGGCAAGATAGGAGATCAAAGCTATATGTTCATAGGCCAACAGAAAGGGTATAATACCAAAACAAGACAATTCCGGAATTTTGGTATGGCCAACCCTGAAGGCTATAGAAAGGCTTTACGACTAATGAAATCGGCTGAAAAGTTCGGGATTCCAGTTGTTTGTTTTATCGATACCCCAGGTGCTTATCCTGGTATTGAGGCCGAAGAACGTGGACAAGGGGAGGCCATAGCCAGGAACATTTTGGAAATGACACGATTAAAAGTGCCCATTATCGTTACCATAATCGGAGAAGGCGCTTCAGGTGGTGCTTTGGGTATTGGTGTTGGGGATCGTGTTCTGATGTTGGAGAATACCTGGTATTCAGTAATTTCTCCCGAATCGTGCTCCTCGATTTTATGGAGAAGTTGGGAGTACAAAGAACAAGCGGCAGATGCACTTAAACTGACTGCCCCTGACATGAAAAAATTGAAGTTGATCGATGAAATTGTCCGTGAACCAGTGGGTGGTGCCCATAGGAATCGAGAGAAGACTTTTGAAATCGTAAAGAATAAAATAACTGCACATTACGAGGAATTGGAAAAGTTATCACCAAAGGAATTGGTGGATTCACGTATGGATAAATATGTAAATATGGGTGTTTTCAATGGTTAATCCTCATTTTTAGTACCGTTCATAAATCTTTGCTTTTTCCTTTCCCTACTTTTTTCTGTTATCAACAGTTTTTGTAACTTATCAACAGGTAAATTGTTAATGAACCGTTGAAATAGTTAGCCTGTAAACACATGTTAACTTAAGGTTAATTACATACTTTCGCATTCATGGAGAAACCCAAGCCACTAATTGGCCATAAGATAGACAAGACCACTATCATTAACTTGGAAAGAGGTAAAATACCTCCACAAGCTATTGATTTAGAGGAAGTTGTGCTTGGAGCGATGATGATAGACAAGAAAGGGGTCGACGAAGTAATAGATATCTTACATCCCGAAGTTTTTTATAAAGATGCACATAGGTACATCTACGAAGCTATTTTCAAACTATTTGAAACTTCTGAACCTGTCGATTTATTAACCGTTTCTTCACAATTAAAGAAAGATGGGAAATTAGAGGCAGTTGGAGGTGATTTTTACCTGATAAAACTCACGCAAAAAGTAGCATCTTCGGCCCACATCGAATTTCATGCGCGTATAATTCTCCAAAAATATATCCAGCGAAGCCTGATAAAAATATCCAGTGAGATCATTGAGGATGCCTATGATGATGGAACCGATGTTTTTGACTTGTTGGATGAGGCAGAATCCAAATTATATGATGTTACCCAGGGGAATTTAAAACGCTCTGCCGAGACTGCACAAAATTTGGTCATCCAGGCCAAGAAGAGAATCGAGGAAATTGCCAATAAGGAGGGATTGAGCGGTATACCTTCTGGTTTTGATAAAGTAGACAGGCTTACTTCTGGCTGGCAACCTAGTGACTTGATAATCGTGGCAGCCCGTCCCGGTATGGGTAAAACGGCCCTGACCTTGTCAATGGCGCGTAATATAGCCGTAAATTCCGATATACCTGTGGCGTTCTTTTCATTGGAAATGTCTTCTGTACAGTTGATCACAAGATTGATCTCATCCGAAACGGGACTGTCCTCAGAAAAATTGCGTACCGGAAGGTTGGAGAAGCATGAATGGGAACAACTCAATGTAAAAGTAAAAACCCTTGAAAAAGCTCCATTATTTATAGATGACACCCCGTCCTTGTCTATTTTTGACCTAAGGGCAAAGGCAAGACGTTTGGCCTCCCAACATGGCATAAAAATGGTCATTATCGATTATTTACAATTGATGACCGCAGGGGGAAGCCAAAAAGGCGGCAACCGTGAACAGGAAATTTCCACGATTTCAAGGAACCTGAAAGCACTGGCAAAAGAATTGAATGTTCCTGTCATTGCACTATCCCAGTTATCCAGGGCGGTTGAAACTAGAGGGGGTAGCAAACGACCTATTCTTTCAGATCTAAGGGAATCGGGGGCTATTGAGCAGGATGCCGATATTGTTTCCTTCATATATAGGCCTGAATATTATAAAATAGAGGAGTGGGATGATGAAGAACGAACTCCGACTCAAGGCCAGGCTGAATTCATTGTGGCGAAGCACAGGAATGGAGGATTGGATAATATTAGGTTAAAGTTCATTGGTCAACTAGGTAAATTCGATAATTTAGATGATTTCGATTCGCCTTTTGAGTTTCAATCGAAAATGAACGCAGCCGATGAAAACCCATTTTTGACCAAAAACCTGCCTGATGCCGATGAGGCCTTTGGCAGTTCAATGAATGATGATTTTAATCCCGATGATAACGACGTACCTTTTTAGCTTCATTAGGTTTCTTGCCCCCGGCAAGTCGGGAAATGGTTTTTATATCGCCCTCATTCTAGCCTCCTTTTCACTTCAATTGAAAGCTTCTTCCATTTTAATCCCTATGGATGCAGATAGCCAAAACAATCATTTAAAAGCGTATGGAATTACCTATTGGGTACTTACTAAACAACAAAAGGTGCAATGGTTATTGAATTATAGGGGTGGATCTTTTTTATTGCCAGATGGGGAGAACATTCGAAGGGAATGCCAAATACGTGGGGTCTCTTTTGAAATTCTTTCTGACGGACAGGCCCAAGGTATTTTAGATGATATTAGTAGCCCTTCACAAAACCAAGAAGCCGTTATTCTTGAAAAGGCCCCAAAAATTGCCGTATACTCTCCGAAAACGAATCAACCTTGGGATGATGCCGTAACCATGGTATTGACCTATGCTGAGATTCCATATATCACAGTGTACGATGAGGAAGTATTGGACGATAAATTGGTATTATATGATTGGCTGCACCTACACCACGAGGATTTCACAGGACAATATGGTAAGTTTTACGGTGCTTATAGGGCCGCACCTTGGTATCTTGAAGGCAAGAAGGAGGCTGAAGCCCTTGCCGCTAAATTGGGTTATTCCAAAGTTTCCGAGGAAAAAAGGGATGTCGCCTTAAAAATCAGGAATTATGTCATAGGTGGCGGATTTATGTTTGCAATGTGCTCAGCAACAGACAGTTTTGATATCGCCTTGGCTGCTGATGGGGTTGATATCTGTGAACCTATGTTCGATAATGATCCGTCGGATGCCAACTACCAAAATAAGCTGGATTTCAATAAAACGTTTGCCTTTACTAATTTCACCTTGGAACGTAATCCATTGCGCTATGAATTTTCGTCCATTGATATGACCAACAAAAGGGGAGCGGTTCCCAAAGAATCGGATTATTTCACCTTGATGGATTTTTCAGCCAAATGGGATCCGGTGCCTACGATGTTATGTCAGAACCATACGGCGTTGGTAAAGGGTTTTATGGGGCAGACCACTGCATTTGCACGAAATGAGATCAAACCTACGGTGTTGGTCTTGGGAGAAAATAAAATCAATGGGGAAGCACGTTACATCCACGGGATTAAAGGAAAAGGATTCTTCACCTTCTATGGGGGGCACGACCCCGAGGATTATCAACATAGGGTAGGGGACCCGAAAACAGAATTGGAGTTGCACCCAACTTCACCAGGTTATCGATTGATATTGAACAATGTATTGTTTCCGGCCGCTAAGAAAAAGAAGCAAAAGACCTAATAATTTAAGCGTTGAGTAACGCTTCCAAAATCCGTTCCACCCCAAAATCATCATTGCTGCCTGTTTGGTATTTGGCTACTTGCTTTACATCAGGATGTGCATTTTCCATGGCAAAACTAAATTCCGAAAGAGCTAGCATTTCAAGGTCATTGTTATAATCCCCGAACACCATGGTCTCAGCCGGTTTAATTCGATACTGTGTTTGAAGTTGTTGCAATGCAAATCCCTTGTTCGCATTAGGGCTTGATATATCGACCCAGTTTGTCCCGGAGACCTTTACCTTTAAATCACCTTCCAAATGTTTCACAGCGGGGTAAATAAAGCGTTCCGAACTTTCAAAATGATAGATGGCCACCTTTAAAATTTCAGCATCGACTTGGGTCAGGTCCTCAACGATCTCATAAGCCGAATAATATTGTTTCAATAAATCGGCAAAAGAATCCGAATCCCCGGTTAGAAATGCATTTTGTTTTCCGCAGAGGACTGGATGGATATTTTCGACCGAATCAAGTACATTCAGCACACCATTTCGTTTGTCTTTTGGAAGCAAGGTCGATAGTAATTCCACCTCTTTATGCATAACATAGCCGCCATTTTCGGCCACGACCACGATATCATCCTTGATGGGGTACAATTTATCAACAATACTGTTGTATTGACGGCCACTGGCGGCTACAAATAGGATATCCCGCTTTTTTAATTCATGGAATAATTCAAAAAAGCGATCGCTGACCTCATGATTCGAATTCAGCAAGGTGCCATCCATATCGGTTACCACCATTTTTATTTGGGAAAAGTCCATCTTAACAAATTATAAGGTGCAAAGGTATTTGTTCGTGACAAATAATGGGAATTATATGTATAAAGTTTATATTTCCATTTTAAATTATTCAAAAGACTTCAATGAAATTTTATCAAAAGGAAATTCGTACAAAACCCTTCCCAAGGGGGTATCATTTGATTACGCATGAGGTGTTGCAAGGATTGCATGAAATCAAAAGTATAGAACATGGTATGCTACAAGTTTTCATCAAACATACATCGGCGAGCTTGACCATTAATGAAAACGCCGATCCTTCGGTACGCGAAGATTTTGAAAGTCATATGAATGTTATGGTTCCAGAGAATGCACCTTATTACATTCATACCTATGAGGGTCCCGATGATATGCCGGCCCATATTAAATCTTCATTAATGGGCGCTTCGGTACAAATACCGATTACCAAAGGAAATCTGAACCTCGGAATTTGGCAAGGAATTTATTTATGTGAACATCGAAACAAGGCTTCGGGAAGAAATTTGGTGATCACCGCTTTCGGACATTAAACAACATTTAAAATTTTCAAGGGAATTGCTTTAGTACCTTTTTTTGTATTTTTTTGGCCCAATCCTTGTACATTTTCGCAGATGGATGCAAACTATCGGAGGCAATAAGTGACTTATTCCATAAGGCTTGTTGCGATAACTTGGTGATTTCGATGAACAGGATTCCACGTTTCTCGGTTTCTACTTCAATTATTGCATTATACGTGGTCAATTCCCGACGGATTTTGTCCTTATCCTTAAATCGTGCAAAAGGGGTTACACCCCAATCTGGAATCGAGAGTACAAAAACCCTGGAAGTATTATTTCCGGCAAGTTTCACACTTTTATCCAATAGCTCTTTGAACTGGTCTTTGAATTGGTCGATATCCAAACCGCGGTATTGATTGTTGACACCGATGAGTAAGGATACCAGATCATATTCGGTCTCTAAATTGGAGGTATTGATTTCCGATAATAAGTCGTCGGTAGTCCACCCCGCTCCAGCTAGGATGGTCGGTGGTTTTAGGGGTACCCCCTTTTTGTCCATCAACTGTGCGAATTGTAGAGGCCAACTATTTATGGTCAATTCACTGGTACCAGCGGTATAACTGTCCCCAAGGGCTAAAAAGGAAAGACTGTCCTGTTGGGGGAAGGTATCAACAGAAAAAAATAGTAAAAACACCAATATATATTGGCCCGCTACATGTCGGATCATCTCAAGTGAATTTAAATTTAAGATACAAAAAATCCGATTCGTTGGAATCGGATTTTTTTAAGTGAGATATGTTGTTAAATCTATTTTACTTTGTCAACGATCGCCTTGAAAGCATCTGGGTGGTTCATGGCCAAATCGGCTAATACCTTACGGTTCAACTCTATATTATTGGCTTTTACCTTACCCATAAACTGTGAGTACGACATTCCGTGCAATCTTGCTCCTGCATTAATACGGGTAATCCATAGGGCGCGGAACGTTCTTTTTTTGTTTCTACGGTCTCTATAAGCATATAACATTGCTTTTTCAACCGCATTTTTTGCTACTGTCCAGACATTTTTACGTCTTCCAAAGTAACCTTTGGCCTGCTTCATCACTTTTTTTCTTCGTGCTCTTGAAGCTACTGCATTTACTGATCTTGGCATAATTTTAAATTGTTTTTGTAGTAGGCGGGCGATAAACGCCACTTTTTAATTTACTCGAACTCTAATTATGTTCTTATATTTTGCCCAACTCCAGGGTTAATGATTAATTACCGTAAAGGACAATTATTTTAAACGTAATTGTTCTTTAATACTGTTAACGTCTGCATCGTGTACCAATCCAGAATGTGTTAACGCAAGCTTACGCTTTTTTGACTTCTTCGTAAGAATGTGGCTCTTAAAAGCGTGCTTTCTTTTGATTTTACCGGTACCGGTAAGCTTAAAACGCTTTTTGGCACTGGATTTTGTTTTTTGTTTAGGCATCTTTTCCTATTTATATTAATCTCACTTTCTTTCATCCTCCGTAGCTTCATGCGCAGGAGGGTTATACTGAACAAGCCCCTATCCAGGGCTTGGTACAGAATACTTTTCTCGTAGCAAAAAGCTACGGTAATTTTATTTTTTCGTTTTGGGAGCGATGAACATCGTCATACGCTTTCCTTCCAATCTTGGCATTTGCTCAACTTTACCTAGCTCTTCCAATTCGGAGGCAAGGCGCAACAATAATATCTCCCCTTGATCCTTATATACTATGGATCGTCCTTTAAAGAAAACATAGGCCTTTAACTTGGCACCATCTTTTAAGAACTTCTCCGCATGTTTTTTCTTAAACTCGTAATCGTGGTCGTCCGTATTCGGACCAAACCGTATCTCTTTCACCACCACCTTAGAAGCTTTGGCCTTCATGGCCTTATCGCGCTTCTTTTGTTCATAGAGAAATTTCTTATAATCTATGATCTTACAAACAGGGGGATCTGCTTTTGGCGAAATTTCAACCAAGTCCAAACCTAACTCCTCCGATTTTGCCATTGCCTGTTGCAATGTATAAACACCTACTTCCACATTATCACCAACCAATCGAACATTGGGTGAAATAATTCTTTCATTGATTTTGTGAGGGTTTTTGTTTTCCCTTCTAGGTTGGGGCCTAAATCTTTTTCGTATTGCTATGACTGCGTTATTTTAGTTAAACTTCAATTTTTAAACGACTTTAAGGTACTATTTATTTCTTTAGCGACCAAGTCAACGAAATCCTGAATGCCGATAGAGCCTAAATCCTCACCGCCGTGTCTACGTATGGCAACGGTATTATGCTCCTCCTCACTTTCACCTACGATAAGCATAAACGGTGTTTTGTTCATTTCTGCCTCCCGTATTTTCTTTCCAACAGTTTCGTTACGGTTATCAATGAGGGCGCGAATTTCGTGATTTTCCAAGGATTTTAAAACTTTTTCCGCATATTTTTCATGTTTCTCGCTTACGGGCAGTACTATAGCCTGTTCCGGGGTCAACCATAGGGGGAAATTCCCACCGGTATGTTCCAATAATAAGGCGATGAAGCGTTCCATACTGCCAAAAGGGGCACGATGGATCATGACGGGTCTATGCAGTTCGTTATCACTGCCTTTATAAGTTAGGTCAAAACGCTCCGGTAGATTGTAATCCACTTGAATGGTTCCCAATTGCCAGTTCCTTCCCAAGGCATCCTTTACCATAAAATCAAGTTTGGGGCCATAAAAAGCAGCTTCCCCACTTTCAATGACAAAATCGAGGCCTTTTGCCTTAGCTGCATTGATGATGGCATGCTCTGCTTTCTCCCAATTTTCAACAGATCCTATATATTTTTCAGGGGTATCAAGATCCCTCACAGAGACTTGGGCTTTAAAATTATCAAATCCTAAAGAACCCAATACATATAAAGACAGGTCGATTACATTCTTGAATTCCGCATCCAATTGATCGTGGGTGCAAAATATATGGGCATCATCCTGTGTGAATCCTCGCACCCTTGTTAACCCATGAAGCTCCCCACTTTGTTCATATCTATATACGGTGCCAAACTCAGCGTAACGCTTCGGTAGTTCCCGATAACTGAAAGGACGCGCATTATATATTTCACAATGATGCGGACAGTTCATTGGCTTCAACAAAAACTCCTCATCTTCCTTAGGAGTATGTATGGGTTGAAAACTATCGGCTCCGTATTTTTCATAATGTCCCGATGTGACATAGAGTTCCTTTTGACCAATATGGGGGGTTACCACCATTTCGTACCCCGCTTTTTTCTGGGCCTTCTTCAAGAATTGTTCCAGGCGTTCACGCAACGCAGCGCCCTTGGGCAACCATAACGGAAGTCCTTGCCCCACCTTTTGTGAAAATGTAAAAAGCTCTAATTCCCTGCCTAATTTTCTATGGTCCCGTTTTTTGGCTTCCTCTAAAAGTTGCAAGTACTCGGTAAGCTCTTTTTGTTTCGGGAATGAAATACCATAGACCCTGGTGAGTTGTTTGTTATTCTCATCACCCCTCCAATAGGCACCAGCGACGTTCAATATTTTAATGGCCTTGACAATGCCGGTATTGGGTATATGTCCACCACGGCACAGATCGGTAAAAGTGTCGTGGTCGCAAAAGGTAATACTGCCGTCCTCCAGATTTTCAATAAGCTCAACCTTAAATTCGTTCCCTTGCGAACGATATCTTTCTAAAGCGTCGGCCTTGGTTACCGGGTGCATTTTAAAATCATGTTTACCTCTCGCAATTTCCAAAGCCCTTTTTTCAATGGCGGGAAAGTCTTTTTCCGAGACACTATGTTCACCGAAATCCACATCATAATAGAAACCGTTTTCAATGGCAGGTCCTATGGTCAGCTTGGCCCCTGGGAACAATTCTTCCAAGGCTTGGGCAACAATATGGGACGAAGAATGCCAAAAGGCCTTTTTACCCTCATCATCGTTCCAAGTATATAAGGTCAAAGATCCATCTTCATTCAAAGGGGTGACCGTTTCAACAATGGTATCTTTGTACTTGGCCGATATAACGTTACGTGCCAAGCCCTCACTAATGCTTTTTGCAATTTCCATTGGGGTACTGCCCTTGCTATACTCCTTAACGGTTCCATCTGGTAATGTAATCTTGATCATGCTTCTTTTATGATAATAAGTGTGCAAAGATAGTATCTTGTATTCATGCGGGCAATTTATAGTTATGTTTTTAGGGCGTTACCCAGTACATTAAAAAGTACTGGGTCGGGCCATTCATTATATCCCTTACTGCGTTCGGGGATGTCATTGCTGTCCCTAACGCAAAAAAATCAAATGTATTTCTTGCGCAGATCAATGGAATAAGTTAAATTTAAGACCCTTTTTTAAAAATTATTTTCCCTTAAGACCTTAGGAAATAGGGGATTATACAGTTTACAGAATTTTTTTAAAAAAAAAGTCCGCAAATTAGGAGGCAATTTAAAAAACCATCTTATATTTGCACCCGCTTTGGGGCTATGGTCTTGGGGCGATGTGCGGGGAGGATGTTATTCCCGTACGTATAGGAAGTTCATTGGAATATTGTAAAGACAGCGTATTTGGTGCATATTTTTTGCATCATATATAAATTAAGAATTTGAATCGAGAGACGGGGCCGGGATGGCATTTTGGTCGTTGGTGGAATATATTTAAGAATCAACGATGAAGAGTTTGATCCTGGCTCAGGATGAACGCTAGCGGCAGGCCTAACACATGCAAGTCGAGGGGCAGCATAGATTGCTTGCAATCTGATGGCGACCGGCGCACGGGTGCGCACCGCGTATGGAACCTGCCTTTTGCAGGGGAATAGCCCAGGGAAACTTGGATTAATGCCCCGTAGTACCCTTATGCAGCATTGCATTTTGGTTAAAGCCTTCGGGCGGCAAGAGATGGCCATGCGTCCCATTAGCTAGATGGTAAGGTAACGGCTTACCATGGCTACGATGGGTAGGGGCCCTGAGAGGGGGATCCCCCACACTGGTACTGAGACACGGACCAGACTCCTACGGGAGGCAGCAGTGAGGAATATTGGA
>NZ_JABTCG010000004.1 GCF_014610845.1 Maribacter arenosus
GGACTTCTTTGCCTCCAATACGTTCAACATAACCGATACCGGCGCCTCACAGACCATCACCGTCACCGTAAGGGACGATAACGGGTGCTTGGACACAACGAACGTTACCATCGATCCGTTGAATACGTTTACTGCTGTTGTCAGTCAAACTACGGCAATCTCATGTGCGGGACCAGAAGAGGTTGTAATTACCGTAACCGATGATGGAAATCCTGCTAACGCATATACTTATGAACTATTGCCAATCGGAAATCCGAACGGCTCTTTAACCGGTACACCAACCAATGTGACTGCTGAATTTGAATTATCCGCAGTTGGTAACTATACCTTTAGAATAACCGACACAACTACTGGATGTTATATTGACACTATACCCTACGAAATAGCACCCTATGATTTAATTGAAGTTACGGCAACAGCTGTTGACCCGGTAATTTGCTTTGGCGATGGAAATGGTTCTTTGGAAATCAATATAAGTGGTTATACAGGAACTTATGATTACGAGGTGTTTACCCAAGCCGGTGCCAGTGTTCAGATTGGTTCAGGTAATGCAACTACGGATCCGTACCTGTTCCCTATTTCAGGATTGTCTGGCGGCAATTATTATGTTAGGGTTACCGAAACGGCAGCGCCACTATGTATGGATGATACCAATATGGTCACCATAGCATCACCTGATATGCCTTTAACTGAAACTACCACTGTTCTTAGTGAAGTCTATTGTACTAATGATCAAGGTGAGATTAGGGTAAATCCAACAGGAGGATTTGCGCCTTATGATATTACCTTGACGAATATAACAACAGCAGAGGTGTATGACACCGAAGTTGATGTAATGGTCTCGGTATTTTCTGGCTTATCGGCAGGGGACTATAGCGTTACTGTTGTTGATGCGGGAGGATGTTCCATCACGAACAACTATTCAAATCTTTTGGTCATGCCAATTGCGGTTACGGCAAATGCTATTCCTTCGAATACCGCCTTAAGCTGTTATGGTGATACCACAGGAAACGTATCTGCGACCAATGTGGTTAATGGTAGTGGTTCGTACGAATATCAATTGAATTATTACGACACTTCCGGGACTACTATTACGTTTACGTCTGGACAGCAAGCCAGTCCTGATTTTACGAATCTAGGAGCGGGAATCTATAGTATTACGGTTTCTGACGGATGGAATTGTGATGTTGAAACCAATCAGGTTACCATTACAGAACCAACTCTAATTGAAGCCACTTTGATTCGTACGGATCCGTTGACTTGTGCATCGGGTGTGGAGTTTGAACTTAGCGCAACGGGCGGAAGCGGAACCTATGAATATAGTTTGGACAATGTTACTTTTAGTCCAATGACGAGTAACCCTATGCCGTTACCAGAAACAGGCGTATTGGGTGCTGGATCACATCAATATTATGTGAGGGATTTAGGAGGCGCTTGTACCTCTGTGGCCTCAAACTCGATTACTGAAAATGCAATAATGCCATTAGTCTTGACGGTTGACACTTCTGCAGCTGTGATCAACTGTAATGGAGATGCCACTGCGGTTATTTATGCGACTGCCACAGGCGGATTGGGTAATTATCAATTTGAATTATATTCAGATCCGGCATTAACTATTGCAACTCGACTAGCTGGTCCACAAAGTTTGGGTGAGTTCACCGGTTTAACCGTTGGCACTTACTACGTGAATGTAACCAGCGAGGATTGTGTTACACCTGCCGAGGAAGTAATCATTACCCAACCAGAGCCATTGACCTATACTGAAGCTGTTGTGAATGCTAGTTGTTTTGGTGATGACAATGGTAGTATTACCGTTACTCTTTCTGGCGGATCCGGTGGATACCAATACTCTATCTCACCGAATTTAAATCAGTTTGATACGATTAATACCTTTACTGATTTGGCACCAGGGGATTATACGGTCATTGCACAGGATATGAATGGTTGCTTTGAACTGTTGGAATACACAATTGACCAACCTGAGATGTTACAACTATCTGCTACCTCTACGCCTGAAATTTGTATCGGTGAGGAGAATGGTACAATATCAGTAACAGTTACGGGAGGCACAGCTCCGTATAGTACAAGCTTGAACGATAAGTCGAACTTTGTACAAGACCAAATGGATTTCACGGATCTTGCCGCAGGTAGTTATTTATTGTTCGTGAGGGATGCGCAAGGATGCGAAGATAATATCATGGTTGAAGTTGCTCCTGGGCAAAACTTGAATGCTATAGTTGAACCAGTATATGAATGTACGGGTGACACCCCAGATAACTATATTTTAGTAACATTGGAAGACCCTACGGTTTCCGGGGATGTATTGTATGCTCTGGATTCAACAGATCCTGCTGATATGCAGTTGTCTCCTGACTATACGAACATCGCGCCTGGTATGCACTCATTGACGATTGCCCATGCTAATGGCTGTGTAAATACCATTGATTTTGAAATCCTAGGATTTGAACCATTGACCTTGGAATTGCAGAATAACAGTATTAATGAAATAACGGCAATTGCAACAGGTGGAAGTGGGGAATATACCTTTTATTTCGGAGACAGAAACAATGGCACGGATAACACCTTTATTATCAACAGAACCGATACCTATATGGTCAGGGTAGTTGATGAAAACGGTTGTGAGGTAGTTGCCAGCATTGCAATGGAGTTCATCGATATCGAAATTCCGAACTTCTTTACCCCTGACGGCGATCTTCAAAATGACACCTGGTTACCACTAAACATTGAGCCATACCCAGAAATACTAATTAAAATTTATGATCGTTATGGTAGAGTGGTTGAAGAGGATGTGGTCAGTAAAAATGGATGGGACGGAGTTTACCATGGCTCTGAACTACCAACTGGCGATTATTGGTATGTGATTCAACTCAATGGAGAGAATGATGATCGCGAATTTGTAGGTCATTTTACCCTATATCGCTAAACTTAACCTAAGACGATAATGCGTACTAAATTATTGACATTTCTGCTCGTTGTAAGCGCTATTGCCATAAATGGCCAGGAGCTTACAATACCACAACTTTCACAGTATTTGGCAGATAACCCTTTTGTGATGTCACCTACCTATGCGGGTATAGGCGACCACGTTAAAATTCGTGTAAACGGACTAACGCAATGGGTAGGGATTAAAGATGCGCCAGACACCCAGTCCTTGGCGGCCGATATGCGTATAGGGGAAAGATCTGGGATTGGGGCTTTGTTGTATAATGATAGTAATGGGGAAACCAAACAAAGAGGGGCAAGGCTGTCGTTTGCCCATCATTTGACGTTGGATAGGTATGATGATGAATTTCTATCCTTCGGATTGTCCTATAACTTCAACCAATTTAGGATAGATATAGAGAATTTCGATGCACTAGATCCTAGTGTTACCGACGATAGGGCTACCACAAACCACAACTTTGACGTGGGGGTCATGTACCGCTTCGATAAATTTTATTTTAGCTTGAACGCTTCCAATTTATTGAACAAGGACCTGACCAGGTTCAATCCTGTATTTGAGCCAAATACGTTACGTAACTATTATGCCTACACGGGGTATCGATATACCAAGAACAAAAACAGTAAATTGGAAATTGAACCTTCTATATTCTTCCAGCTTTTCGAGAGTGATGGCAGATCGGTTACTGATTTGAACGTGAAATTCAGATGGTACGAATTTGAGGATTATTATTATATAGGCGCAACTTATCGCTTTTTAAACGATCAAATAGGGAGTCCCTTATATATCGCTCCGATTGCAGGCCTAAAGAAGAATAATTTTTACTTTGGTTACTCTTATCAGATAATTCTAAATGAAATTTTGGGCTATAGTTCCGGTACCCATGTCGTAACATTGGGGGTAGATCTTTTTCAAGGAATCAGCAATTGTCGGTGTACCTACTAGAAAGGTGTAAGAGGAAGGACCGCTTTGGTCATAGGTTATGGAAGTTTGGTCATAGTTAAGAAGCATAATATTAAAACCCTTTTCTCGTTAGATCGTCTTAAGTTTGCATAAAATTATTAAAACGGAATGGGAGTTATTAAATTAACCAACATTAGGACTCATGCCCATCATGGATGCCTGGCCGAGGAGAGTATCATAGGAAGCGAATATCGCGTGGATATTTCGTTAAAATCAGATCTGAAAAAAGCTTCTGTTTCGGACAACCTTACTGATACCGTGGACTATGTACATATCAACCATATTGTAAAAGAGGAAATGAACGTGCCTTCCAAATTATTGGAACACGTCGCCAAACGTATTATCGATCGGGTTTTTGAAGAATTGCAAAGTGTATATAAAATAAAGGTCGCCGTTTCGAAAATAAATCCCCCAATTGGTGGTGATGTGGAAATGGTAACCGTGGTTTTAGGTTCAAAAAGATCATGAATAATAGTTTTGAAACCAAAAAATAAGGTGCTAAATTTGCACCTTCAAATGGCATCGTGGCCGAGTGGCTAGGCACAGCTCTGCAAAAGCTTGTACAACGGTTCGAATCCGTTCGATGCCTCATCAAAAACCCCCATATTGCAAGGGGGTTTTTATTTTGATACTAATCCCTAATCTCTTCAATTTTTTCAATCCCCTTTTCAATATTGAATTGGTCTTTGGGCAAAAAACCTTTGGTAATGAGCACCAAACCACAGATAATTAGAATAATACCCAATCCTTTCTTGATTCTGGAAATTCTTTTATAGGTGAGTTTACGCTTTAATTGTTTGGCCAATAAAATTTTAAAAATATCCGTAGTTAAATAAGCCCCAAGCATAGCCGCAAAGAATACAATAATGCGATTGGGATCGTTGTTTAAACTTGGCCCGACCACTATAATGATGCCTAACCAGAACACGAGAACACCTATATTGATGAAATTCAGTAAAAACCCTTTGACAAATAAACTTAGGTAATCATTTTTTTTTGTTCTTAAGGCCGGTTTATCCTTTTTGATTTCAGTTTTAAAATAGGTAGTGATGCCGTAGACCAACAAAATGACGCCACCGAAAACATATAGCCCTGGTTCATTGCTCAAATTTTCCAATAATTGGAAGCTACTGAAATACGCAACGGTCAAAAAAAGGATATCGGCAAGAATAACACCCAAGTCAAAAATCACTGCGGCCCTAAATCCTCTTACAGCGCCAGTTTCAAGAAGCACAAAAAAAACAGGGCCAATCATAAAACTTAACAAAAAGCCCAACGGAATTGCTGCCTGAATATCGTCTAACATGTGTAGCTTACATTCTTTTTATTATGCCTCCAAATACTGTTTTTTCGTCCATTTTTTTTGGATTACCATAAACCAATACCTCACCACCCGCTTTAACGGAAGCTTTCACATAATCCGTGGCATGGATTTCGGCCTTTGATCCAGCATTTACATTGATAGTGGAAAACTTGGTAAGCAGGTTCTTTCCTTCATAAATTCCTCCAGTATTTATAACCACGTCTTGTAAATCGCAAGTTCCAGAACTCTTAATAATCCCACCGGTAACCGCCTTTATCAAAAGTTGCTCAACATCGGCATTGATTTCCAACTCACCTCCTTCTTGCGCCTTTAATTCCAAAACATCCTGGGATATCGCTTTTTTTGATGATATCCTTGCGTCCTCATTGACATCGATAACCACCAACTTATCGGAGTAGTATAAATCTATGAATGTTCTATAACCACTGAAAATCTTCGTGATTTTCATTCGAATTTTCAAAACGCCCTCATTGTTGACGATAACGACATTATTTGTATTCACCCCAGTGATAACAGCTTTGTTTTCAGTGGATTGTATTAAATTTATCGACAAACCGTCAAAAGCCTTCAATTCTGAAAATGGTTGCAGATTTTGGGTAATTCTTTCGTCTTGTGCTGATATCGCTTTACAAACAAACAAGAGCACCACAAGGCAAACCAAATTTTTCATTGTTTCAGTTTTTAGGTATTTTCTTACTAACTTAAACAAAATCTATTCCAAAAAACGTATTTATTCGTTCTTTCCGATGAGTGTAAAGTCGAGATGGCGTTTAATAAGATCTGTACTTTTTACCATTACTACTACCTCATCCCCTAATTGATATGTTTTTTTAGTGCGTTCACCAACAAGGGCGTACTCCTTTTCATCAAAGATATAATAATCACCTTTTATATCCCGTATTCGGACCATACCTTCACACTTATTCTCTATAATCTCAACATAGATACCCCATTCGGTGACCCCAGAGATAACCCCAATAAACTCTTGGTCTTGGTGGTCTTGCATAAACTTGATCTGCATGTATTTTATAGAATCCCTTTCTGCATTGGCAGCTAATCCTTCCATATCAGAGGAATGTTTGCATTTATCCTCATACACATCTTCTTTTGGCGATTTGCCATTGTCTAAATAATGCTGCAACAATCGATGCACCATGACATCGGGATACCTACGGATAGGTGAGGTAAAATGGGTATAATAGTCGAAAGCCAACCCATAATGCCCTATGTTTTCAGTCGTATAAATGGCCTTACTCATACTGCGAATGGCCAATGTATCTACTAAATTCTGTTCTTTTTGACCTTTAACATCCTCTAAAAGCTGGTTTAAAGAAGCACTGATGGATTTTTTATCCTTAAAACTAATCTTATGTCCAAACCGTGAGATAATAGCGTTTAAAGCTATTAATTTATCCTCATCGGGATCATCATGTACCCTGTATACAAAAGTTTTTTTAGGTTTTTGCCTTCCAATGAACTCAGCTACTTTACGATTGGCCAATAACATAAATTCCTCTATCAACTTATTCGCATCCTTAGCCTCTTTGAAATATACGCTTTCGGGTTCATTTTTCTCATTCAGATTAAAACGAACCTCTAGCTTATCAAAAGAAATGGCCCCTTGTTGCATTCTTTTGGCTCGCATTATCTTCGCTAATTTATCCAATGTTAAGGTAGCTTGTACAATCTCATCGGAAACCGTGTATGCCGAACTTCTAATGGAAATGTCACTTGGAATATTACCATTACCATTCTCTATAATATACTGGGCCTCTTCATACGCAAAACGTTCATTGGAATCTATTACCGTTCTTCCGAACCATTGGTTTCTTATTTGTGCCTTATCGTCCAACTCGAATATAGCTGAAAAGGTATATTTTTCTTCATTTGGACGTAATGAACAGGCATTGTTCGATAATACTTCGGGCAACATAGGTACCACACGATCTACGAGATATACCGAGGTTGCCCTATCATAGGCTTGTTCATCTAAAACTGTATCTGGTTTTACGTAATGTGAAACATCGGCAATGTGTATACCTATTTCATAATTTCCATTATTAAGGATTTTAAAAGAAAGGGCATCATCAAAATCCTTGGCATCCTTGGGATCTATGGTAAAAGTGAGGTCTTTTCTCATATCCCTTCTCTTTGCAATTTCCTCTGGTTTAATCGATGTATCCAACGTATTGGCATACTTTTCTACTTCATAAGGAAACTCATATGGTAATCCATATTCCGCTAAAATGGAATGTATTTCTGTCTGATGTTCTCCTGGTTTACCCAAGACATCTGTAATTTTTCCAAAAGGGGAATCCGCATTATCTGGCCATTCGGTAATCTCAACAACCACCTTATCCCCATCTTCAGCGCCATTGATTTTATCTTTTGGAACAAATATATCGGTGTACATTCTAAAATCGGAAGGTCTTACGAAAGCGAATGTCTTTTGCATATCAACAATACCCACGAAAGAGCTTTTTTTTCTTTCGATGATCCGAGTGATTTCCCCTTCTAACTTCTTTCCTTTTCTTCTCGGAAAAATATATACTTCTACCGTATCTTTATGAAAAGCCTTTTTTAATTTATTGAAAGGAACGAAAACATCATCGTCAATTCCTTCTACCACGATATAGGCATTGCCCCTTCCGGTGATATCAACTCTTCCAGTGTGGTATGTTTTTGTAGAGGGTATGGCTTTGAAATGCCCCCTGGTTTCTTCCAATATCCTCTTTTTCTCTTTAAGTTCGGTAAGCCTTTTTATCAATTGATTACGTTCGTTCGCATCTATTACACCTATTCTTGCGGCTATTTGTTTATAGGTAAAGCTTTTCTCTGGTTCTTTTTCAAGTACGGTAAATATCCCTTTAGTTATCTCGTTTTTTCTATGATTTTTTGCTTTCTTTTTGTTCTTTGACATTAAAAATTTTATTTGGTCGGAAAATTACAAATTATAATCCATTAGCTATATCCCAATACCCCCTCTTATGTTTTATTTCACATTTCGAAAGGTTATCAACATATATACTATATACTATTTTTTTCTATTATTATTTTAAAAACAAATGATGTTTATGATGGGTTGTTAATAGTGGTAATAAAAAAATCCCAAAAATATACCTTTATACCACTTAAACAGATTGTCTACATTTTATCATTCCCTTTTTCCATTCTTTATCAATGCATTACCTTTTTTATCAACGTATAGTGATAACCTATTTCAACAGTATATTTTTAATAAGTATTGGTTGATTTATTGTTAACTATTTAGAAAATGGACTTAATAACTTGCTGTTATTTTTTTAGAAGTAAATTCTTTTCTTACCCGGTAGTTTTGTACAACAAAAAGGAATAGTAAAAACAAAATTTAATTACTATTTTTTTCCACTTATTTGTAAACAAGTTAACAAGTAAAATAGGTGGGATAATAACAATGTATAAAAATACATTCTAAACGAATAACGTCTTTAACATACAATTGTTGTGAATGGTAATGTATTTGTACATTTGTAGTAAACCCACTCTTATAACGATGAAGATTTCAATAGGTAACGATCATGCCGGTACTGAATATAAACTAGCTATTATAGGTCTATTAAAGTCATTGAACATAGAGGTCATCAATTATGGCACCGATGGCACCGATAGTGTTGATTATGCTGATTTTATACATCCGGTTGCCAAGGATATCGAAGAAGAAAAAGTAGACTTCGGTATTATTATTTGTGGTAGTGGCAATGGTGCTGCAATGACTGCCAATAAACATCAAAAAATTAGATGCGCCCTTTGTTGGAACAAGGAGATAGTTCAATTGGCACGTGAACACAACGATGCCAACGTGTTGAGTTTACCGGCACGTTATATTTCCTTACCACAAGCTTTGGAAATGGTAAAGGTGTTTTTATCGACCGCGTTCGAAGGCGGTAGGCATGAACGGCGCATAGAAAAGATACCATGTAATTAATACATTGTTCTTATTGTATTTAAACGGATGCTTTAGCCCATCTTACCCTGTATTGACCTATGGCACATAATCACCATCATTCCCATTCCCATACCGACTTAAAAGGAAAAAATTTAATCATATCCATACTTCTTAATATTCTTATTACTGTTTCCCAGGTAATAGGAGGATTGGTTTCTGGAAGTTTAGCCCTGCTATCGGATGCTCTGCATAATTTCAGTGATGTACTGTCTTTGATTGTCAGTTATATTGCAACCGTCCTTTCAAAAAAGAAAGCCTCGACCAATAAGACCTTTGGCTACAAACGGGCCGAGATTATTGCTGCTTTTGTCAATGCCGCTACTTTGATAGTGGTTGCGATCATTTTGATAAAGGAAGCCATTGAGCGGTTTATAGAACCTATGGAAATTGAATCGAACTTGGTCATTTGGTTATCAATTCTAGGGATAGCAGCAAATGGTTTTAGTGTCTTATTATTAAAAAAGGATGCAGGGCGCAATATGAACATGAAATCCGCCTACCTCCATTTAATGACGGATATGATGGCTTCCGTCGCCGTTTTGATTGGTGGTCTATTAATGAAATTCTATCAAATGTACTGGGTCGATGCCACATTGACCTTGGCGATTGCCCTGTATCTGATTTACATGGGCTATGATCTTTTAAAGGAATCCACAAGGGTTCTTATGTTATTCACCCCTAACACCATACAAGTCCAACATATTGTGGAGACCATAAGTAAGATCGACTCCATTAAAAATGTGCATCATGTGCACATTTGGCAATTGAATGAAGATGAAATACATCTTGAAGCCCATATAGACTTTCTACAGGATATAAAACTTTCCGAATTCGATTTAATCCTTGACCAGATAGAGGAGGAGGTCTTTCATAAATTCGGGATAAACCATGTCAATATTCAACCTGAATTCGGCAAGTGTGATGTTAAACAAATCATTGTACAGGATTGAAGATGCACATTACAATAAAAAAGTTCGAAGCACTTACCTTGGAAGAGTTATACGCTATACTGCGACTTCGTTCTGAAGTTTTTGTAGTTGAGCAAGATTGTGTATATCAGGATTTGGATGGAAAGGATCAAAAAGCACTTCATGTTATAGGAAAAAAGGAAGGCGTCGTAATCGCTTATACACGACTATTCAAATCAGGGGATTATTTTGAACAAGCCAGTATTGGCCGTGTTGTGGTTAAAAAATCGGAACGTAAATATGGATATGGTCATGAAATCATGATCGCTTCCATAAAAGCCGTTCGAGAACACTTGAACGAAACCACCATTAAGATATCCGCACAAACCTACCTTAAAAAATTTTACAATTCCCTCGGGTTTAAAGCGATTGGGGAGGAATATCTGGAAGATGGTATTCCGCACATCGGAATGGTGAAAAACCAATTACCAGGTTCTTAAATACGAATAGGTGATTTGTTCGAAAGGTTGATGTCCTCCAACATATTATCCGTAAACTTATAATGCCCCTTTGTTGTAATAATTCGAAAGCGATTTGATTTTAATCGGCTCAAGGTATCTAAAAACAACCACTTTGATTTTAAAAGCAACGGTTTTTCGGATTTAAGGCTTATTTCAAAAATATACTTAATCCCATTTTTTAACGCCACAATATCAGGTGTGATTTTCGTACCGCTTTCTTTACTTATATATGATTTTGGAGTTTCGTAGCCCTCCATATCAGCTTTGATATTTTCAAAACCAGTGGCTTCTAAATGATGGATTGATTTTTCCAGGAATTCTTTATTGTCTTTTTTATCTACTTTGACCATTCTCATAAAGTAAGGTAAAAATATAACAAAAACAAATTTTAAGTGTTGATTAACAATGTTTTATGTTAATCAATATTGGTACTAAAAAGTAATTTTGTCGAGGTGGTACCCTTGCCAAAAACAAACCGTTTCATTTAATGACAAACCCATTGATTTTTTTGGTTCTATGCAAAAGGGTCAACGCACAAAAATCGTTTTTGTAAGTCGTATATCTGCCGAAGAACTACCTACCATAATTTCAAATTCCCCTGGCTCAACCTTATACTGCATGTCCTTGTCCCAGAGACCCAATTCTTCGATAGGGATATCAAAATCCAGAGCGACAGTTTGGGAGGGCCGAAGTTCTATTTTTCTAAATTCTTTAAGGACTTTAACCGGGGTGGTCACCGAACTTATTTTATCATTGATATACACCTGCACGACTTCTTTCCCGGTCATTTCCCCTATGTTCTTTACATTCATGGAAATATGGACGAATCCATCCACATCCAACATCGTATCCCCAACCTTTAAATCAGAATATTCGAACTGTGTATAACTCAACCCGTGTCCGAATGGGAAAAGTGGATCCGGTGAGGAGAACACATAATCCCTACCCGGTTTTTCTTCTGTTCCCCTTTGGTTATAAAAGCCTTTTCCAGAAGGTTTAGTATTGTAGAAAACGGGGAGGTGCCCAACACTTGTTGGAACGGTTACTGGCAGTTTCCCGGAAGGATTCACTTCCCCAAATAAAATACGGGTTAAGGCATTGCCGCCTTCCTCCCCTGGATACCAGGCCTCTACAATGGCAGGGATATGTTCTTTTTCCCAAGCAATCGAATACGCCCTCCCATGCACCATAACCAAAACGATAGGCTTTCCTGTTTCATATATCGCTTTGATCAATTCAGGTTGAACACCAGGAGGCGTCAAGGTTGTTCGATCAAACCCCTCACCGCAAGTTGCGAAATCGCCGGGAATGTCCTTTCCCCAACCGATGCCCGAAAGGGTCATACTGGTTCCGCCTATAACCAGTATCACTATATCGCTTTGTTCTGCAGCCGATACGGCAGCCGGTATATTACTAGTGTCGAGACCCGTAATGGTGCACCCTTGGGCATAATTCACCTTGATATTCCCATTAACATAATTCTTTATACCCTCTAAAAGGGTTACCCCGGAAGCATTATCCTTTGTTGCGCTGTAATCGCCATATTGCACTTGATCGGCATTGGGCCCAATAACTGCGATTGAATTGAGTTTGGACACGTCCAAGGGCAAGAGATTGGCCTCGTTCTTTAGCAGGATAATCGACTCTTCAGCAATTTCACGCGCTAAGGTCTTGTTTTCTTGGGTATGAATGAGATCAGACACCTTATTCGGGGCAGTATAGGGTTTATCGAATAGGCCAGCCTTGAATTTTGCGGTTAGGATGTTTTGTGCAGCCAGATCGATTAGGGAGCTATCGACTTTTCCCGTCTTAACCAATTCCGCCAATTCTGAAAACGCATATGGTTTTGGCGCCTCTAGATCAATCCCCGCCCTTATTGACTGAATGGCTGTTTCGGCCCGATTATGGGTCACCTTATGAAAGTGCTCCAACATCCATATGGCTTCATAATCCGAAAATACATAGCCCTTAAAACCTAATTCTTTACGTAAAATATCTTTCATTAAGTATTCATCACTATGTAACGGAATCCCATTTACTTCATTGTAAGCAGGCATTACCGCATAAATATTGGCTTCTTGAATAACTTTTTTGAACGGATATATATGTAAATCCCTTAAATCCCTGGGACCTACATTATTTGGGCCAAGATTAATGCCGGCAATTGGTGTACTATAGGCTACAAAATGTTTTGCCGTGCACATTAGTTTGTTGTCCGGAATCCGATTTTTTGTGACATCAGGGTCACCCTGCATTCCTATGACAAAGGCCTTTCCCATTTCGGCCACATGGAAAGGGTCTTCCCCATAACACTCTTCAACCCTCCCGTATCTTGGATCCCTTGCCAAATCGAACAAAGGGGATAATGCTTGGTCTACTCCGGATAGGCTTGCTTCGTGCGCAATCACCGAGCTCATTTTCTGTATCAGATCAGGATTCCAAGTACTTCCCTGTGCAATGGCCTGTGGAAAAATAGTGGCACCAAAGGCTAATTGCCCATGCAGGCACTCTGCGATTTGTATTGCCGGTATGCCAAGTCTTGTATTATTCCTAAGATAGTTGTCAGCAGCTTCCGATAGTTTTGCGATTTGATCTACCCCTACAAACGGACTTTCCAAACAGCCGATACTTTTTCCTTGGAACAATTTTTCCAAGGAGGCAACACTCACCTCTTCGTTTTTGTCTAGCTCCAAATCAGATAGACTCATCATATTCATTTGGGAAATCTTTTCCTCTAGGGTCATTCTGCCCAAAAGGTCTTTTACCCGGAGCTCAACATCAAGGGAATTATTTTTATAGGGCAAAACATGGTTTTGCGCAAAGCAAACGGTAATCATACCTAAACCAAGAACCCACTTAGTGATCGATTGGATGAAAGGCATTGGCATTCTGAATTTATATCCCATGATTTCGAGAAGGTGAATTATATTGTTGAACCGAGAATTTAGCAAGGATTAAAAGTAACGATTTATCCTTTATACGAGGCAAGGAATTATATCCGACAGCGCAACTGGCTTTTAAGATGCTTAAGTTGATGGCACCGACCCATTGGTCGGTTAATAGAATGACCAAACTTGCCTCAACAGCCTTAAAACCCATATCCGGTAGTAGTCTGTCGATTAAATACATGAATAACACAATCTGGAATAATAACTTTAAATCGTATAGACCGGTGGGTTTGTATTATCAATTATATGAAACGCTTTGCGAGGCCATTATCAATTAAAAAACCAAGTTTTAAAATCAGATTTATTGGTTTTTCGGCCTTATTATAACTAGAGCGATAAAGGTATCCCTCTGTTTTCGAATCAAGTTCCGGCACTTTTATTTTTCCATGCCTAGGCAGCGAGCCCTCTAGAAAACCCACCAAACTTTTTTGGGTAATAGTTCTGGATTTTAAAAAAGAAATAAGTTTTCCCCGGTTCACAAATGTTATTTTACAGCTAGTAAATTTATTGGGTTCATCAGAATAGATGCCTGTAATCAAAGCATAAAAATCGGTCTTCTTCGAAGCATCAAAAAGCCAGCCTTTTTTTAACGCCCCTTTTTTTTGATAGCTAAGCTCAAAGGCAAAAGTTGGTAGATCGTCGTTCACATAATCCAATTGGGCCTTTTCATCTACCAAAAACTCTTTTTTGGTAACTCGATGGGTTAATATCAAATCAATTCCTTTAAGTTGCTTTTTTAAATCGGATATGCGTTTAAATCGATAATGATTAAGATGTTTTTTGTAAAGTGAATCCAGGAGAATCGCTAGGTGCTGTTCTTTTTGTAAATCTGTCTTAAAGTTGCTTGTCAGCCCCACGCCTTAGTTGCTGATTTTTTTGAACAAAGCCGCTCCAATTTTTTCAACTACCCCGACCACAAGGGCATTACCCATAAAAAAAGCGCGTTTTGCGTCCGAAATGCCCTCTAATTGGGTATGGTTATCAGGAAACATGTTCAATCGTTCCAGTTCAACAGGGGTCAAACGGCGCAATCCTTTTGAAGTTTGAACCACATGCTTGAACCTCGAAGGGCTTTTGCCTCCTTCACCAGTGATAATGGTACGCGAAGCATTGTCCAAGGCATCGGGAAAGACCATAGCCCCCTCACTATAGTTGTATTCATAGCCATTTTTTGCCGTTCGCACCTCTTTTTTTGCTCCTTTTAAATATTCCCATTTTGGATATTCTTGTGAGGGAATAAAGAAATCCTTGGTTACTTCCCCATTTTGCAGCACATCGGCAAGCAGTGTTCGAGGGCCATCGTAATTCGGATGGGACTTTGCGGTAAACACCTCGTTATTGATGCTTACCCCAGTATTGGCAAAAGGAGATAACTTTTCCCCATGATTGAATTGTTCGGAAATTTCAACCAAATCCCCATCTAGGGTAAAGTGATTGTATTTTTCGAACGAATTTTGAATTGAAAAGGCATTTGCCATAGTGCCTTGTTGGGTAATCCAATCTTTTTTGTCCGCTTTTTTCAAAGATTTATATAAGGGGGTGGATTTATGATACCCCAAGAAAAATATCCGTCTTCGGCGCTGTGGCATCCCATAATCCGCTGCATTGATAACACGCCATTCGACCGCATAGCCCAAATTGCTCAAACTTTTTAGCATAATGGCAAAATCACGCCCCCGTTGTGTTGAGGGGGATTTTAAAAGACGATCCACATTTTCAAGCAATAGATATTTGGGAGGTGTTTCTTTCTCCGATAAAATATGATGAATAGACCACCATAAGACGCCCTTTTTACCAATCAGACCTTTGGAATTCTGCAGGGTGGTAGCTACCGAATAATCCTGACAAGGAAAGCCGCCTACCAAAATATCCGCGTCCGGAATTTCAGATATTGGCACTTCCGAAATATCGGTATTGCTATGGTTTTTGTCGCCGAAACGGGCCTCATAGACCATGGAAGCATGTTGGGTCTTTGTCGATGGCTCCCATTGATTGGACCAAATCACCTCATAATTTCCGGATTTTTCAAGTCCCAGGCGAAAACCGCCAACACCTGCAAAAAGCTCTATGACCTTAAGTTTTTTCATTCAGGGCGAAAATAATAAAAATAGTAGTGCGGGACATACTGCACTTGGCAACTTTGAAGGGAATGGGGTAGCAAGGAAAAACCATATTAATGGCTATTTTTACACAAAATATGCTTGATATGAATCTGAAAAACGCTGTTTATGGTTTTTTTATAGTCCTTCTGATCAATATTTCCTGTAGGGATGGAGAAACTAAGGAAAATACAATCCAAGAAGAGATAAATCACGTAGCATCCAAGTTCGCCCCGGACAAGCGCGTAGCGCTGTTCACTATAAACATATTAAAATATAACGAAAGGTATGTTTTAAAAGGCGAAAGCAATCTACCCCAAGCTGTCGAAGCCTTAAAAATGAGGTTAGAGTCCAAAAACGTTGATTTTATTGATAGTATCCAGATATTGCCATCCGCAGATCTTATGGGAAAAAATCGGGGAGTCATTAAAAATTCCGTAGCTAACCTACGAAGTAATCCTAAACACGCGGCTGAATTGGCTACCCAAGCCATTCTTGGAACACCTGTAAAGGTCTATAAAAAATCGGAAAATTGGTATTTGATCCAAACGCCAGACAAGTATATCTCATGGGTAGATAGTGGAGGCGTTGAATTGATGGACTCTGTAGCGGCAAACCATTGGAAATCTTCCGAAAAGGTCATATTTACGAAAACCTACGGACATACCTATTCCGCTCCTGATAAGAATGCCCAAGTGGTTTCTGATATCGCTGCCGGAGGAATCTTAGAAAAGGTAAATGAAGTTGTAGGGTACTTTAAGGTGAAATATCCCGATGGCCGAATCGCCTATATCGATAAGAACGAGGCAGAGGAATACGGTCAATGGTTGCAAGATTTGGATTTGACCACGGGGTCTTTGGTCGCTACTTCAAAACAACTTATGGGAGTGCCCTATCTTTGGGGCGGCACCTCGACCAAAGGCGTTGATTGTAGCGGGTTTACCAAAACCATTTATTTCCTTAATGGCCTGGTCATTCCCCGCGATGCATCCCAACAAGTGCATACGGGCAAACCCATAGATTCAATAAAAAACTTTAAAAATCTCATTGAAGGTGATTTACTGTTTTTTGGCCAAAAAGCTACAGATTCTACCGAAGAGAAGGTAGTACATGTAGGCATGTGGATCGGTAACAATGAGTTTATCCACGCTTCTGAGATGGTTCGCGTCAGCAGTATGGACCCCAAAGCGCCTAATTTCGATGAGTGGAACCTGAACCGATATTTACGTACTCAGCGAATTCTAAAAGAAGAAGATAAAGACCTTATCAATCTGGTTCATACGCCAATTTTCAACGATTAATCTGTCTAAATTCTGTCCATAAAATCAAACCGATGCTTATTTAAAACATCTTTTTCAATTCGTTTTTAGTGACCTTGCCCAGCACGTTTCGGGGCAATTCCTTTCGAAGGATGTAGTTGCGAGGTATTTTGTATGGCGGCAAATACCCTTTAAGCCATTCTGAGATTTTCCTGGTATCCAAGATGTCCAAATCGGTAACCAAACAGGCGGAAACCACTTCGCCCCATTCCAAATCGGGAAGTCCGACTACCGCACAGTCCTTAATCCCTTCATGTTTTCTAAGCGCATCCTCAATTTCCAAGGCCGATATTTTATATCCACCGGATTTGATGATATCTACACTATCGCGGCCAAGAATTTTATATAGGCCATTGTTTAACAATCCAATATCACCCGTAATGAACCAACCGTCATCGGTAAAGGCTTTTTGGGTAGCCTCGGGATTTTGCCAGTATTCCATAAAAACACTGGGCCCCTTAAACTGGAATTCCCCCGGTTCATTTTCCCCAACAGGGTTATTGTTTGCATCAACCAAGCGTATTTCAACTGAAGGAAGGGGCAAGCCCACATGCCCCGGTCGTCGTTCCCCAAGATAGGAGTTCGATAATCCCATTCCAATTTCAGTCATACCGTAGCGTTCCAATAATGTTTGGTGGGTTATACTTCGCCATTTTTCCATGACCGATACGGGCAATGCTGCAGATCCAGAAACCATTAAACGCAATTTTGAGGCCGCATTAGACAGTAGTTGTCGATCGTCGGAAGACGCATCGTCCCAATAGGAAATCAATTTGAAGTAGATGGTAGGCACGGCCATAAATAGCGTTAAGCGACCGGATTTTATAACCTCCCATACTTTATGGGCATCGAAAATGGGCAAGAATTCACAACATGCCCCACACCAAAGGGCACAGCTCATTACATTGATGATTCCATGTACATGATGCATGGGTAAAACATTCAAAATATAGTCATCTTGTTGCCATTCCCATGCAGTGACCAAGGTTGTAATCTGGGCTTCGATATTCGCATGGCTGGTCACAACGCCCTTTGGTTTACTGGTGGTACCGCTGGTATAAAGTATCATAGCCCTACGAGCGGAATCAACCTCAGGCAATTCGGCGTGGTTTTCTTTAAGAAAGGTTTCTAAAGGGAGTACTGAAATACCGAGAGTCTTTTCCAACGGTTTTAAAAAATCAACAAAGTCATTATGCGCGATGACAATATCCGCTTTCGTATCTTCCATAACATACTGGATGGACGGCAATGGGTGCAACTCGCAAAGTGGAACAGCGATTCCCCCTGCGGCCCAGATTCCCCATTGAAGGGTTGTATATTCGAATGATGGGGGCACCAAAAATGTGATCCGGGCTTCATTAAGGTCTCTTTCACCGTGTAATAGATTAGCGGCAATATATTTGGAGGAGGTAAGAAGTTGCTCGTAAGTATAGGATTTTCCGTTTGAGACTAAGGCGGTCTTGCCTTTAAAGAGCTTTGCCCTTTCAAGTAAGGTAATCATGTTTTTCATTTAGAGGATTACAGTTCAACCGTTTTCCCTGTTCGAAAAGATTCGTCCGCCGCCAAAACTATGCGAAGGCTATTCACGGCATCTTGGAGATGATTTTCCATATCAAGATCTTCTTGAATCGTTTTCAGAAAATACATCTGTTCTAAAAGACATAGGCCGTCGTGATCGGGCTCATCGGCCGTACTGATCCATTCATCCTTTTTTACAAACCTACCTGCCGTATCCAAAGCACTGTGGTGCAATTTTAGTCCTCCGGTTTTGGTATGCCCTTCTATATCCTGTGATTCATTTACGGGGCTGTCCGAAATCGAAACCGAACCCTTTGGTCCGATGACATCCTTGATAAAAACAGCGGTTTCACTTATCATTGGCCCCCAGCCAGCTTCGTACCAACCCACAGAACCATCTTCGAAACGCACTTGTAATTGGCCATAATTGTACATGGTGTCTGCAATTTCATCTGAAAGGTTAGCGCCAATGGCACTCACACTAACAGGAACCGATTGGGTCATTAGACACATAATATCTACATAGTGTACCCCACAATCCACTATAGGCGACATAGAATGCATTAATTGCTTGTGGGTATACCAATGGTCTCCATAGCTTTGTTGGTTCAGGTTCATTCGCATAACCAATGGTTTGCCAAGGGTACGGGCAATGTCAACGAATTTGGTCCAGGCAGGATGTACCCTTAGAATATACCCGACCATCATTTTTCTATTCTTACCCATGGCCAATGCCACCAGGTCTTCAGCTTCTTCAACGGTTAAGGCCAAGGGTTTTTCCACAAAAACATGGGCATGGGCATGTAAGGCTGACCTTATATAATCGGCATGGGTGTCGGGATAGGTATTAATGGAAACGGCATCGGGTTTGGTATGCTTCAAGGCCGATTCATAGTTGCTGAACGTAGGATATCCTCCCAAGGCTTTGCTTAGCTTTTCACGGCTTTCCGGATTTCGGCTTACGAGTCCTACGATTTCAAAACCATTCATTTGGTGATAGGCCCTGGCATGGGCGGCACCCATATTTCCGCAGCCGACGACAAGTATCTTTAGTTTTTCCATTTGAGTTTATTTTAAGGCAAACGCAACAATCCGATTCCCTTTTACCGTTCCTAACTTTTCCCCTCCGCAAGCGATGGTAATGTATTGTTTGCCGTTGACTTCATACATAGCCGGCGTGGCGAATGCCGCTGCAGGCAGTTTATATTCCCACAGCAACTTACCGGTATATTTATCGAACACCCTGAAATAACCAACTTTCGTGGCTCCAATAAACAACAATCCGTTCTCTGTAACGATGGGACCCCCATAATTCTCAGTTCCCGTACCCTTGCCTTCTGCCCCCAATTCCGGAGTGTCTCCAAACGGGACGGACCAAATATACTTACCGGTATTTAAATCGATGGCATGCAGGGTCCCCCATGGAGGCGAGATGCCCGGAAGGCCTTTATTATCCAAAAATTTGTTGTATCCTGCATGTTTGTAAGGCAGGGGATAATGGTTCGATTCCCCGGATTTCACTTCCTTTCCAACATTTTCATCAAATAGAAAATCAACCAAAGCTTCCTTTTCCTTATCTGGAATTTGGGGAAAACCGGTCATCATCCCTTTCCCATTAACGATTTGAACGGACACTTCCTCTCTGGTTTTTCTTGCCTTTATATCGATGAGTGATGGGAATCCACTGGCCGCCATGCCAGAACGGTCTACTTTATGGCAAATTACACAATTGTTGAGGTAAACTTGTTCCCCTAAAGAGATGTCTTCACTATTTCGAACTACCTCTTCCATTTGCAATATCCAGGCCATTTCGTTTGAATTCACATAAATGATGCCCTCGTACGGATTCGTTGCCGCGCCACCCCATTCGGCCGCCCCGTCGTATCCGGGCAAAAGTAAAACCGGACCTAGGCTTGGCGGCGCATATATGCGTTTATCGGACTTGGCAAGTATTTCCTTTAATTCCTCTTTGTTTTCGGCAAACGGACTAATGTCATCTGCCGTTAACACATTCGATTGTCTTGCGAATGGCTTTGGTTCGACAGGAAAAGGTTGTGTAGGCCAGGCTTCCTCTCCTTCCAATTTTGAGGAGGGAACTGTTTTTTCGGCTATATCGAATAGGGGCTTTCCGGTTCTTCGGTCAAAAACATAGACATATCCCTGCTTGGTCACCTGGGCTACTGCTGGAATCTTTTTTCCTTTGCGTTCAACCATCAAAAGATTTGGTGGGGCTGGGGGATCCCTATCCCAGATATCGTGATGGGTAAACTGAAAATGCCAGATGCGTTCCCCAGTATTCGCATCCAAAGCCAACAAACAATCCGAATATAAATTACTGCCCTTACGCATTCCGCCATAAAAATCAGGGGCCGCCGATCCCGTAGGGACATAAATAATGCCCAACCTTTTATCCAGTGCCATTCCTGCCCAATTATTCGCCGCACCCACCCACTTATTTTGGTAAGCCTTTATGTCTTTCCAAGTATCATATCCCTCCTCAGTTGGATAGGGAATCGTGTGAAATACCCATTCCAAAGCCCCGGTAATCACATTGAACGCCATGATATCCCCTCGGGCAGCATCAATATCCTCCGAAATTCGGAGCGGCATAACGATCAAATCCTTGTAAATTGTTCCAGGGGTATTTGAGATCACAAACTTGTCTTTATCTTCCTCGGGCAAACCAGATCGGAGATCTATTTTCCCTTGATTACCAAAAGTAGATATAGGTTGGCCCGACAAGGCATCCAAAGCATACAAATCCGGACCCCTTGTAAAAAAAATGCGCCTATCATCCCCATTTTCCCAATAAGAAACCCCACGACTTGTGGAATGCCATACTTGCAATGAATCGCCGAACCGCCATATTTCCTCACCCGTTGCAGCATGTAAGGCAAAAGCACGTAAAGCGGCTGAAACCCCATAAAGCATTGTATCAATTACGATAGGATTCATTTGCATTTGCCCCCAATCCGGAGACTCGTAAGACCAAACTACTTTTAAATCCTTTACGTTTTCCTTAGTTATTTGTGAAAGGGTGGAATAATGGCTTCGGCCCGAATCCCCTAAATAAGTCGACCAACTGGTATAGGATAGGGTCTTTGGGTTTGTATTCTCACAACTGATAAAAGAAATGAATAGAAAACTAACCGCAATCAATTTGCTTAGGGTTTTGTTGCAATGCACTTTCTGTAGCGGGATTGGTTGCCCTAAAGTTATAAAATTATATGTTGGCTTATCGTTGGCCGAAGTATGTTTTTAGCAATCGTGAGACAGATGGGTAATACGATTTACCGAACAAGTTAAGATGCACTAAAAGATAATACAATTGATAGATACCCACTCGTTCCTTTTCAAGGGCTTTAATGGGAATTTGTTCACTGTAAGCGTCATAAAACCTTGAGGAAAACCCGCCAAAAAGTCTTGTCATAGCCAAATCGACCTCAGCATCCCCAAAATATACCGAAGGGTCTATTAAATAAGGGTCGCCTTGCACACCAATGAGATAGTTGCCGCCCCATAAGTCGCCATGAAGTAGCGAAGGAATGGTTTTAGGAAAGTGCATTTGGCATACGCTTTCCATCCGATTTATGGACGGAATTTCTTCTGAAGAAAGCAATTTTTCATCCCTTGCCATTTTCAATTGTGGTAACAATCGTTCCCGTATATAAAATTGAGACCAATCGGTATAGGTTTTGTTTGATTGAGGAAGGGTTCCAATATAATTATCCATTTTCCATCCAAACGATTCCTGACCAACATAAGAATGCATTTCTGCCAATTGATGTCCAAAAGTTTCCATATCCTTTGGGTCAGGATTTTTGGGTTCTATGAATTCCATCAATAAAAAAGAGTACCCTTCGTATTTTCCACAACCCAATATTTCTGGGACCCTGATGGTTTTCGTGTGTTGAATACATTCCAATCCGGCCTTTTCAGTATAGAACATATCCAAGGCGGTATCACTGTCGTTCACCTTACAAAAGAAGCGATGAGTTTGTGTATAGATACAATAGGCATTCGAAATGTCCCCACCGGATAAAGGTTCGACCTTCTTGATCGGACAATCCAAAACCTTACGAATATGTGAATTGAAGTTAGAAGACAGCATTGATTCTTGTAATATTGTAACCTTTGGCCAATACCTAATTGGATTCCTTTTTTATATGATTCAGCAATGGATTGGTACGATGCCCGGTACTAAATTTTAGCATTTCCCAAATCCATATAAAAATAGAAAAATGTTTATCTATACCATCATTTGCACAACGACAGATTAAAACTAACGGTAATTCACTGGGTAAAGTCCATCTATGGATTCAAGAAATATTGAAATTCGGAATGTATAAGGCCATATGAATTCCAAGGCCGATATTTGGAACGTATTCTATAAAATCGGATTCGGGACGTTATATCAATAAAGAGTGGTTATACTAGTTCAATATACTAGCGTATTTAGCAGTGTTGGCCAACAGTTCCTTTGCGGCCAGAATGGCTTCGTCATGGGTTAAATAATGTTCAAATAGCCCTTCCCTATAAAAATACCTTTTAATAATTTCATCCTCCAACTTCTTTTTAATTTCATTATGGTACCGATCCAGGGCGATGACCTTACTTTTGTCGATTTCACTCAACAGGGATTTATAGTTCTCCTGTACCGAAGCCCCTAAAACATCATCATTTTCACCTGACATAGCTTCTTTGATGGCCTTTTCGGTTTTTGTCTCAAAAGCAAAGTCACTTTGGGCGACAAAGGTTTTGAATTCGTTGAAATCAGCATCCGAAAAAGTGAAATCGCTTAAGCTTTCAAGTGAATTTTCATAATGGTAATTCGTGGCATAGTCAAAAATAACATTGTTTTCTTCCAAGGCTTTCATCAAGGTATTGGTGCCAAGCTCATCGATCAAAATATCAGGCAAAACCCCTCCGCCATCTTTTACTTTACGACCATTTCTTGTTTTAAACTCGTTAAATTGGGTCTGACGAACGGCATTTCCATTTTCATCCCTATTCCAATAGTCAAGTGATTGAATACATCTACCCGATGAGGTATAATAGCGGCTAATGGTAACTTTTAATTGGGTGCCATAGGTAAGCTTCAAAGGCCTTTGCACCAGTCCTTTTCCAAAACTCCGAGCCCCCATAATAACAGCGCGGTCCAAGTCCTGCAAGCTTCCAGAAACGATCTCACTTGCCGAGGCACTATTGCCATTGACCAAAATCACCAAAGGAATTTCCGTGTCCTCAGGTTTGTGTTTGGTCCTATATTCTGAGTTGAATTTTTTGACCTTCGATTTTGTGGTCACTATCAATTCACCTTTGGGAACGAATAGATTGGTTACATCAATGGCTTCCGACAATAACCCGCCGGGATTTCCGCGTAAGTCTAAAATAATTTTTTCAGCCCCTCTGCCTTTTAGGTCAAGAAGCGCTGCTTTTGTTTGTGAGGTGGCCTTCGCATTGAATTTTGCAAGAACGATAAACCCTGTTTTGTCATCGACCATATCATAGTAAGGTACGGCATCGACTTCTATGGCTTCACGTTTTATCGATGTGATATGGGTCTTACCCTGTCTTTTATAGGTAATCGCTATTTCAGAATTATTCGCACCTTTAAGAAGTTCACTGGCATTGTCGTCAAAATCAGCTACATTGATATTCCCTATTTTAATTATCTCATCACCAGCCTTTAATCCGGCCTTATCGGCTGGGTAATTCTTATAGGGCTCAATGACCAACAAACGATCATTATATGATCGAACCAAGGCCCCGATGCCCGAGTATTCACCGGCATTGTTCATCTTATAGGCCTCTACATCCTGTTCATTCAAGAATTTGGTGTAGGGATCCAATTCGTTCAACATGTTCTTGATCGCGGTGTCCATCAATTCAGCGGGATTGGTTTCATCCACATAGTTCATGTTGAGTTCCTTGAAAAGGGTGGTGAATATCTCAATTTGTTTGGCTATTTCGAAAAAGTCACTTTTAAAAGCACTACCAACGAATAAAAAGGTAATCGCCAAGATAGGGATCAATACCTTTTTCTTAATCAACTTTTGCATTATCAATTTTTTTTAGAAATTTTTGAAGAATTGCCTTTGTACATTTATCTATCGAATCAAAACTTGGCATTTCCTTACCAAGATATAAAATTAGAAACGCAAAGTTTCCCTCACTATTGTTAAAAACAAGATGTTTGTTTAGTCGATAAGCTTCGCGTAGCAACCTTTTTACACGGTTCCTTTTAACGGCACTTTTAATGTTCTTTTTTGGAACGGCCACACTGGTTTTTATCCGTGCATCCATTGGGGCGTCTATAGCTAAATAGATGAGCTTCAAAGGAAATACCGTTAGGTGCTTCCCTTCGCTAAAAAGCCGTTCGATCAATTTCTTGCTTTTTAGTTTTTCTTTTTTTGGAAATGTAAAGCTGTGTTTTTCTACGCTGTCCGTCATTATGATATTATCCCCGAAGCGGATAATTCCCAGTTAAAAATATGCAAAAAGGCTCTTTTTGTTTTCTAGTGTAAAAGTAAAGAAAATTCATTGCATGGATTTTATGACAATTGTCATTTGTCCACAGCATAAAAAGGTTCTATCTTGTATGGATTAAAATCTATTTTACAATAACTTGCAGACCTTAATACAATTGAAATGGGAGAATTGAATGTTGAAAAATTAATTGGCAATCCAAATAAAGCTTTGTACTTAAAGCAGCTTATGGCTGATATCAAGGCTTTGGAACTAATGCTCGAAAACGACATGTTCGAGAAAGACATTTCAAGGATTGGGGTTGAGCAAGAGTTTTGTTTGGTGAACCAGGAATGGGAGCCGGCCAATAATGCGGATAAGATATTGAAAAAATTAAGCGGGAGACATTTCACCTCTGAACTGGCCTTGTATAACCTTGAGATCAATTTAGAGCCTTTGGAATTTAAAGGGGAGTGCTTTTCGAAATTGCATAAGAACTTAAACGAGCTATTGGATCAGGTTCAGGAAGTCGCCAAAGAATTTGACACTAAACTTGTACTTACGGGAATTTTACCTACGATTCAAACAAGGCACTTGAGCCTTGATTATATGACGCCTTTAAAACGATATCAAGTATTGAACGAAGCTATTAAAGAGATTCGGAAAAATGACATTGAACTGCATATAAAGGGTGTTGATGAGCTGAACCTTAAGCATGATTCCATTCTTTACGAAGGTTGTAATACAAGTTTCCAATCGCATTTGCAGATAGACCCTGATAATTTTGCGGATACCTATAATTGGGCACAGGCTATTGCCGGACCGATCTTGTCAATTTGCACCAACTCCCCAATGTTGATGGGACGCGAACTTTGGGAAGAATCCCGGATTGCCCTTTTTGCACAAAGCGTAGATACCAGGGCCAGTACTTTTATCCTGAACGAAAGGGAATCCAGGGTAGGTTTTGGCAATGAATGGGCCCAAGGCAGCGTAGTTGATTTCTTCAAGGATTCGGTAATTCGATTCAGAAGCTTGGTCACTTCTGATTTCAAGACCGATAGTATTACGGAATTGGAAAAAGGGAATATTCCTAAATTAAAAGCATTGAAACTGCATAACGGGACTGTGTATAAATGGAATAGGTTATGTTATGGGACTTCAAATGGCAGGCCCCATATGCGCCTGGAAAACAGATACTTACCTTCAGGACCATCAACGGCCGATGAGATCGCAAACATGATGTTCTGGGTCGGCGTTATGAAAGGAAGGCCCAAGGAGTTCGATAATATCCATAAAAAAATGGACTTCAAGGATGCAAAGAGCAACTTTTTCAATGCGGCCCGATATGGAATGGCCGCCCAGTTTTATTGGGGCGAAACCTTAATATCAAGTCATGACCTTATTTTGGATCATTTACTTCCAATGGCCTATAGGGGGTTGTATAGCATGAATGTTGCCCCAAAAGACGCAGAACATTACTTAAGGATTATTAAACGCCGTGTACGATCGGCCAATGGATCACGATGGATGGTCGAGGCGTATAGAAAATTACAGAAAGACTTTAAGACTACAGATGCTTTAAAAATATTGACCGCAACCATATATGAGCGGCAACAAAAAGGGTATACTGTTGATGCATGGCGATTGCCAAGGGGGGATGAGTTCAAAATCCCCAAGGAGAACAGGACAGTGGGGGAACGCATGAATATCAGGACCATTACCGCACAGGAAAATGACAGTCTTGAGCTGGTATTGCGAATGATGCAATGGAAAAACATACATCATGTTCCTATTCTGGATAACCATATGGATTTGATCGGCCTACTAACCTGGACCGATGTTGGCAAGTATTTGGATAGTACTGAAGACCATGGGGAAAATATAACGAACATTATGAAGCGCAAATTGGTGACCGTAACCCCAAGCACGCCTTTGGAGGAGGCCCGGAATATGATGCAAAATCATAAGATCAATTGCTTACCCGTTGTCATCGAGAAAAAGCTCGTCGGTATAATTACCTCCAAGGATTTTTAATATATGATAGAAACCCCGAATCCAAAAATAGATGTAAGGACCAAACGTTTCATTGGTCATATTCGAGGCAAGCATCCCGGACCTACCTTGATTTTTTTCGGAGGAATCCATGGAAACGAAAAATCCGGTGTAACCGCACTCCAAAACGTCTTCAAAGAACTGGAAAAAAAAGCCTTTACCTATCATGGTAGTGTTTATGGATTAAAGGGCAATCTCCCAGCCCTATTAAAAGGGAAAAGATATCTGGAGAAGGATTTAAATCGGATTTGGACAACGTCTAAAATCAACAGTATTAAAAGTAGGAATGAAAGTGACCTGTTAGTCGAAGAAAAGGAATTGTTAGAGATCTATTCGCTCATCCAAAGTATTTTGGAACATGAAAGCGGCCCTTATTACTTTATCGATTACCATACGACTTCAAGCAAGACCCTACCTTTTATCACTATCAATGATGCGCTGATCAATAGAAGGTTTTCGAGGCTTTTCCCTGTCCCCATTATTTTAGGGATAGAGGAATATTTAGAAGGGCCATTGCTAAGTTACATTAACGAAAGAGGTTATGTTTCCTTGGGATTTGAGTCTGGTCAACACACCGAGGAAATGGCCATCAAGAACAGTATTGCCTTTACTTGGTTGGCTATGGTTTATAGTGGTTTCCTGAAAAAGTCCGATATTAAGGATTTCAATAAATACTACCAGCAACTTCAAAAATCAGCGGCGAACAACTCCAATTTTTACGAAATTACATACCGCCATCCGATTGATGATATCAACGAATTCAAGATGATGGAAGGATTTAGAAGTTTTGAGGAAGTAGTTCAAGGGACCCCATTGGCCCTAGAGAAAGAGGAGTTTGTTTTAGCGGAAAAAGATGCAATTATCTTTATGCCCTTGTATCAGGAACAAGGTGAGGAGGGATTTTTCCTGATTCGAAAACTATCCATCAGGGTGCTTGTCCTCTCTACTTTTTTACGAAGAACCAGGTTTGGTTCCTTGCTGCATTTTTTACCCGGCGTTTCGTGGGCCAATAAAGAAAAAGAATCACTTCTTGTCAACACCAAAGTTGCCCAATTTTTCACAAAGCCCTTTTTCCACTTATTGGGATATAGAAACCGGGTGCTTGACAAGACTTATTTTATTATGAACAATAGGGAACTTACCGCCAAAAATGAGATGTACCAAAACTCGTGGTGGCATAGGATTATTACACGTAAAACAGACTAATTCACGAAAGACTTACCCAGATTTAATCCAAGGCTTGCCAGATGTTGTTTTCAAGATCAATATCAGCCATAAGTTGTGAAGGGTCTATCACGATTGCCCTTATGGTATCTATGGGTTTATCTACCATAAAATCGAAAGAGGGGTATGCCCATGGCCAATCGGGTAAGATAGTTCTATTAATACCTGGGTACGGATTGGCTTTTTCGCCACGCATCATGCGCAATGGGGCATAATACGTTTCACGTGTACCATCATTATAAACGACCAGAATATCCAAAGGCATTGGCATTAAACCAATTCTTTCTAAAGCAACCTTAGTTCCAGTCCCCTGAGCCGTAACCTCTTTTATGCCATAATCAATGGTATTGGTTGTTTGTGTCCAATCGATTAAATACCAATCCAACTCCATTCCAGACACCTTCTCGGCAGTTCTTTTGAAATCGTTGGGCGTCGGATGTTTAAATTTAAAATCGTCGTAGTATTTTCTCAAAGATTGCATTAGTTTATCCTGTCCTATGACATATCCCAATTGGGCAATGAATACGGCTCCTTTACTATAGGCAGAGGTACTATATGCAAAATTGCTGTCATACCGGTCGGCATGGGTTGTTTGGGGCTGTTCTTGCCCGGAAAGTGCCAATCGGCGATATCCATTATACGAGTTTTCAAAAGGGTTATCATTATTCCTATCCATAATCTCGTTCATACATAAAGCGGAGATGAAAGAAGTAAATCCCTCATCCATCCACTCGTGTTTGGCCTCATTGGTGGCCAACACTTGTTGAAACCAGGAGTGTGCCAATTCGTGGGACATGACGCCGACCAAACTACCAAATTTTCGACCTCCTGTAATCAGGGTGCTCATGGCATATTCCATACCACCATCGCCTCCATGGACTATAGAATATTGTTCATAAGGATATTCTCCAATATTTTTACTAAAGAATTCCATGGCCTCAACCGTTTTAGGCTGAAGTTTCTTCCAGTTATCTATAATTTCCGGGTCGTTTTTATAAAGGAAATGAAGTGTGGGGCCATTTTCCATTTTTAAAGTGTCATGAAGATAATCAGGATCCGCGGCCCACATAAAATCATGCACCATTGGGGCCTTAAAGTGCCAGGTAAGCGTCTTTCCTTTTGGTTTTTTGACCTTTGTTCCCGACATTTCGTACCCATGCCCTATTTCTTGGGGATTTTGAAGATACCCTGTTCCGCCAACCACATAATCCTTATCCAGGGTCAGTTTTACGTCAAAATCACCCCAAACTCCATGGAATTCACGTGAAATGTAAGGGTCTGCATGCCATCCTTCAAAATCATATTCAGCCATTTTCGGATACCATTGGCTCATTGAGAGTGCTACCCCCTCATCATTATTGCGTCCCGAGCGACGGATTTGAACCGGAACTTGGCCCTTGAAATCCATTTTAAAAGTGGTTTTGCCCCCTATAGGAATTGGCTTGGCCAAATCAACAACCAGAATAGTGCCCTCCTCGTTATATGTTGCATTTTCACCATCCTGTGTTAAGGATTCAACATGTAAATACCCTATTTCATTTGGCAATAAAGTCGCTATTCTACTTTTACCTTCCTTCATCATCCTCCCATCGGGGTCTTTTGTACTCTGCAGGCGAATATCCATTTCGCTGCCAGGTTGAAAGGCATTGAAGAATAAGTGAAAATACACACGGGATAATTCATCTGGGGAATTGTTGGTATATATCAAATCCTGTGTCCCTGTATATTGGTAGGTTTTAACATCCATATCAACTTCCATCGAATAGTCGACATGTTGTTGCCAGTACATCTTGGAATTTTGTGCCTGTATGAATACCCCAAAGCCCAATAGGGCAAAATAAAGAACTGTTTTTTTCAACTGCATAAAAAGGGTATGGTTTTTATTTTCCATGGGCCATAGTTCTGGCCATGAGCAATGCGTTATAGGCATTTACAATTTTACCTGACTTACTTATTTTATCCAATGTACTGCTTTTGGAGGTATCTCCACCTAAAATAACAGCAGCTTTGGTACTAAGACCTGATTCAAGTATGATCTTCTTCACCTGAGGCGCGCTTAAACTAGGATATTGGGATCTAACCAAGGCCGCAACACCTGCTACCGCTGGCGAAGCCATTGATGTCCCGGGCATGAACTCATATTTATTTCGAGGTATCGTTGAATAAATATCGGTACCCGGCGCAAAAATATCGACATTAATTGCCCCGTAATTAGAGTAAGAAGCTAACATTTCTGAACCATACTCAGGGTCTAGAGCCCCAACCGTGATTACATTATCGGCAAATTCCGGACCATTGTTTATTTGGTCATTTGGGTAATTGGGATTTTTGGGATTATCCAAATCAACACCATCGTTACCGGCGGCATGAACAATCAAAACGTCTTTGGAGGCCGCATATTTTATTGCATCATACACCCAATCAGCATTGGGCGAAAATGATTTGCCAAAGCTACAATTAATGATCTTCGCACCATTATCAACGGCATATCGTATACCCAAGGCGATATCCTTGTCATACTCATCGCCATTCGGCACCGCACGAATGCTCATTATTTCGACATTATTCGCAACCCCGTTGGCCCCGAGACCGTTATTTCTTTCCGCTGCAATAATACCCGCAACATGGGTGCCATGACTTTCATCTTCAACCCTATTTTGGGGATTACCGTTACCATATTTAGTGTCCATAAGGTCATAGGGATCGTCACCCACCACTTTTCTTCCATCGAAATCAACGTTTAGGTGGTAATTCAATTGTTCTGTAAAATGTTTTATACCATCCTCCAAGTTCTCCATTAATTCAGGAATGCTATCTGCGTAGGAGTACATCTGGGTTAGAATAGCAACATTTCTTTGCATTTCCTCGCTTTCGGCTTTAATGCCAGAAAGGTCTTTTTTGGTATAGTCTGTTTTATCCAAATGCTTTTTTACGGCAGCATCCGCATTTTTTACAGCCTGTAATATTTGTTCGTATTGTTGCTTATTGGCCAAGGCCTCGGGACGTTTTTTGTCAAGCTCGGCTTTAGCTTTGGCCTGAAAACCGGCATCACCGATTTTTAAACGAAGGATCCTCGTATACTCCAATTGCTCATTATAGGATTCACCTAACAAGTTGTATCCATGAATATCATCGATAAAGCCATTATTGTCATCATCTATGTTGTTGCCAGGTTTTTCTTTTTTATTGGTCCATAAAACATCGTCTAAATCTTCATGTTCAAGGTCAATACCCGAATCCAGGACAGCAACAATGACTTTGGTTCCCTTTTTATTTCCAATAATATCGCTATACGCTTTGTCAACACTCATTCCAGGAATGGTATCTGTTATCAAATCGGCATGTCCCCAGGACTTTTTTTGACTATCGGTTAATTCGCTAACCTTAAGCGGGATCGTATCAATATTTTCGATTGGGGTGGTAACTATTGTCGTTGCCCCACAACCCATTAAGATACTTGCTGCTATCATCCCCATAACGGGCTTGTAAAATTTCTCTATCATCTATAAATAATTAAATTAATGTCTATATATCGTGGTTGTCAGGTAAGGAAATTCTAGGATCATTTATCACTATTAATTGAATACTTCATCAAAGGTGTATATTTCGTTCAAACGCACTCCCTTGGCCGTGTTTTTAAGGGTACAGATTTGGTTTTGGGCATCATGTTCGAAGAATAGATAGTAGTTCTCGGCAACCGCCTCGTTCATAAATATTTGTTTTTCTTCCAAACTCAATAATGGCCGTGTGTCATACCCCATGACATAAGGGACGGGTATATGGCCCACTGTCGGCACCAGATCAGCAGCAAAAACCAAGGTTTTCCCCTTATATTTAATATGGGGCAACATTTGCTTATCCGTATGTCCGTCGACAAATAATATGCCAAAGCCCAATTCTGATTTTTGTAGAAAGGAATTTTCACCTCTGGCGATAAATTTTAACTGTCCACTCTCTTGCATGGGTCTTAGGTTTTCATCCAAGAAAGAGGCCTTTTCCCGTAAATTGGGTTCGATAGCCCATTGCCAATGGTCTTCATTGGTCCAAAAGTGCGCGTTTTTGAATGCCGGTTCGTAGCCAGTCCGGTCTTTGTTCCATTGTATACTTCCACCACAGTGGTCAAAATGAAGATGGGTCATAAAAACATCGGTGATATCATCGCGATGAAATCCGAATTTCGCTAATGATTTGTCAAGGGTGTGGTCTCCCCATTGATAGTAATACCCAAAAAATTTATCGGATTGCTTGTTTCCCATACCCGTATCGATGAGAATCAATTTTGCGCCATCCTCGATCAACAGACTACGCGCAGCCATATCGATCATATTATTACTATCGGCGGGATTGGTATTGTTCCAGATGGATTTGGGAACGACGCCGAACATAGCACCACCATCTAACTTAAAATTACCGGTTTCAATAGGATATAATGTCATTGGAATGATGAAAAGACCGCAAATTTAAGAAAAGCATGGAGTATTATTGGTCTTATGTGGTGTTTTATAACTAGTTTTTAACAAAACCACTATTGCTTTGGTGAATTCAACATCGAATAACATATGCCTATTGTCTTTTTCAGTTAATCTATTCTATTACAGATATAGGGTATTTCATTGATCCTGAAGCACACAAATTTATTTAAAAGCCAGTTTTGGTATTTTTTTGGCGGCATAAGGCAATCCAAAATCAATTGCGGGATCCTCTAGGAGCCCTTGTCTTTTCGTAAAACAACGCTCTATTGGTTTTAACTTAGCCAACGGAAGTAATTTACGTTTAGCAAGGGGTGATGTGAATCGGTTTCATGTTTATCCAATCCAATAATCTCGGAGTATATGAAAAACCAAATATATGGTTTTAAAAGGATGCATTTTGGTCTGCAGCTGTTTGGTATGAATGCCCAGGGTAACATAATAATATTTAAGCAAAATGCAAGCAGCATAAATTGTAGATTAGGTAATAAAAAGGTATTTTTCGTTAAAATTTTAATGAATGATTGAATTAGCAGGAATCGTAATACTTGGAATCATTGCGCAATGGGTAGCTTGGCGCCTAAAATTACCGGCTATTTTACCGCTTATTTTGATAGGATTACTTGTAGGGCCTTTTGCTACATTATTCACCGAGGACGGAAGTAAATTGATAGAGCCTATTTGGAATGGTCGAAAAGGGCTTTTCCCTGGGGAGGGCCTATATTATTTCGTTTCATTGGCTATTAGCATTATTCTTTTTGAAGGTGGATTGACCCTAAAGCGTTCTGAAATAAAGAATGTAGGACCTGTAATTACAAAATTGATCACGGTCGGTTCCTTGGTCACATTTTTTGGTGCTGGTTTATCTGCACATTATATTTTTGGGTTAAGCTGGCAAATATCATTTCTATTCTCGGCTTTGATTATAGTAACTGGGCCAACAGTAATCACACCAATCCTAAGGAATATTCCCTTAAAGAAAGATGTTTCGGCGGTTTTAAAGTGGGAAGGCATCCTTATCGACCCCATTGGTGCATTAGTGGCGGTATTGATATTCGAGTTTATCAGTGTAGGCGAGGGTCAGGCTTATACCATGACAGCCCTGATCGATTTCGGTAAAATACTACTCTTTGGCTTTACGTTCGGGTTTACCTTTGCACACGGGTTGGCGTTTGCTATAAAGAAAGACCTTATTCCCCACTACTTGCTTAATGTGGTTTCCTTATCGGTGGTCTTATTGGTCTTTATTGAGTCCGATATTTTTGCCCATGAGTCAGGTCTTTTGGCAGTTGTAGTTATGGGAATGGTCATTGGTAATATGGACCTACCCAATATTAAGGAACTATTATATTTTAAAGAGTCACTGAGCGTACTCCTAATCTCCATTCTTTTTATTTTGTTGGCCGCCAATATCAATATCGCTGATCTGGAGTTGATATACAATTGGAATACCGTTGTCCTTTTTGCTATTGTTGTCTTTTTGATACGGCCTTTGGGGGTATTTCTAAGTGCATTGGGATCAAATTTAAAATTTAAAGAAAAATTGTTTATTGGTTGGGTGGGTCCACGAGGTATCGTAGCAGCTGGTATCGCCTCACTCTTTGGTTCAAAATTGATGTTGCGGGGGGAGCCTGGAGCAGAATATATAACCCCCTTGGTTTTTATGATCGTATTGGGAACGGTATTACTCAATGCCACAACAGCACGATTGTTTGCAAAGGCCGTAGGCGTATTCCTTACAAAATCAGAAGGGATAGTTATCATTGGGGCATCAAAGATATCCCGTTTAATAGGCCATTATTTAATGAATAACGGAAGACATGTCGTCCTTATAGACAATAATGAGACCAATATCAACAAGGCAAAAAAAATTGGCTTGGAAGCTTTTACGGCCAATATATTTTCAGACTCCCTTACCGATAATATCGAATTGAACGATGTAGGTTATTTGATGGCCCTGACAGGAAACTCGGACATCAATAAATTCGCCATCAAAAAATTCGGAAAACAATTCGGGGAAAACGGTTCTTTTCGTTTGGTGGACACCGATGAAATGATCGATCCGGAGAACAACCCTACCGAAGGCTTGTTTTCCCATACGGATGACTTCATTAAGCTTATGGAGGCGGCCAGAAAATATCCTGCGATACATGAGATAGCATTGAATAGTCAGGAGCATTATCTAGACTTGATCAAGATTACCGAGGCCGATGAAGATATCATACCTATATTCATAAAAACCCCTGAGGGTGAATTAAAGATCATTTCTTCCCATAGTGATCAATTCAAGGATATTAAAAATGGCTATAGCTTGGTCTATCTCGGAAAAATGTTCGACATTGATCAGTCCGCGTTAAAAACCAAAGTCGCTGGGGAGTGATTCCTTTTATTTGGTCAAAAGCAAAACCCAAGGGCCATTATTCGGTGCCTTGAAGTTATTCTTTGTTACTTTTCCTATCTGTTTGGGGAGACCTGTTTTAGGGTCTATCCATGTATATTTCATGTTTTTCGGTAAACCTTTGATATTAAGTTCACCCCCATTTTTTAAAAAGGAAATATAGAGTTGATCTTCTTTTACCAATAGGGGCTTACCTTCGGCCAAATCCCATCTTTTTTCGATATCGCTTATATCCAAGTTCTTGGTAATCTTGCCAATCAGGCCCACAAAGCTCGATCCCTCCAAATGCAACGCCCCATCCCAAGAAAGGGGTTGATCGGTCCAAGCTTCCCATCCTTTTTCGTCCGGTGTAATTTTCCATTGCCAAAGACTTGCGGCTCCGTAAACCACGCCCATTGTGCCCCCATGCATTAATTGCATCCATGCCTCTTCCCCCTGCCACCAACCGAGTGCATTTTGACCATTGTCCATGCCTTCATATGTGGGTTCCCCATTGGCCACGGCCTTTATGGGTTGGTTGTCATACATTCGTTCTACCTTATGGTATAGATGTTTAGCGTCATGTCCGGTTTGCGCCCATTGAAAGTCCAACCACTCTTCATCTTGATAGGATTTGTTGTTGTGAAAACAATGCGAACGGTCCCCACTGGCCCATGAGGCCAAATAATCATCACAAGGGTTGTAATGTATACCAACAGGTTGCTGGTAACAATCCCATTTTTGTAGCATTTCCCCACTCTCCTTAACTCCGGGATCTTTCCCGTTGTGATCTCCGGCTATGAGCCATATTGCCGGCATACTCCCATATCGTGCTAAAAGATATTTGGTATAACGTACATATTCCTGGGGGTTGATGTTGCTTCCCAATACTTGTAATCCTTTCCATCCAAAACCATGGAAAACGGGTTGATAAACCGGTACAATTTCGTAATCGATAAGAATTTTTACCAAGGAATCATAATATTGAAAGTAGTCAACGTTCATCTTATTTATATGCCCATCCGATAAATCTGCAAAGGCCCTCTTAAAACCCAAAACGGTATTGCGCTCGTTCGGACCTTCTGCCTTGGTGTCTGGCTGTAGGGTCATCATAAGTGCAGCATTAAACCCTTTTTGTTGTCGGTCATTGGCATAAGCATTAACCTGTTCCTCGGTAGCCCTAAAGGGTATTGCCCATGGGGTATCGCCCACCACTAAAAAGGACTTACCGGAGTAGTGCCTAACATTTCTATGGCCCTTGGTCATCTTCAGTAGTCCATTTGAAATCAATGTATTGCTACCGGAATAGGGGATTGACCTAAAGGTTCCAGTTTGCCCGTTCAGGCCCGAATCGCTTGTATTAGAAGAAAAAGATGTCCATGTCCAGGTTTGATCATCATCGATAGGGGCGAAACGAATTTTCCAAGTATTTTCACCATCCCAGAATGCGGGCCTTATCAAGGAATCCCCTTTTTGGTTTGTAAAAGCACCCCATACTTCAACTTCGGTATAGGGATTCGCGTATTCCATTGTGGAGGATAGAGAAATCTCAACGGTGCTCCATTGGGGAAATTCATCGGGGTTTTCCTGGCAAGATGGATAAACCCAATATAACATCAATACAGTTATTATCAATAGATTTTTCATGGCATATTATAGGCGTTGGAGAAAGATACAAAATTTCACTAGTAGGCTTCCACCGCCTCTGTGTTCTGCAGACACTTGTTTAAAAATCTTTGATTTAAGGGCAAGGCAACCTATCCTGAAAATGGTTCCGCTTGCCATATGGTCACGGTGATATCTTCAAGGTCGATTTCATAATTCTTGCCGGCCACCATGCTGAAGAAGTGGATCGAGGACTCTCTTTTTATTTTATTGGCCAGCATAGAGGTGTCTATTTCCCCACCATCCTGTCGCCATATGAAAATCGAATTTTCCTCTACTTGTATGATACGGTGTTTAGCCGTAAACTGAGCAATATAAAGTGTCATTATAAGGGAAAGTTTAGTGTAAATGTAGTGTGTAATTTTGAATAAATTGTTCAAGAAACAACGCTTTATTTATAAAGACCGATTAACAATACAATTGCCCCGACACCAATGGAACACAGGAACAGCGAAGTTTTATCGATATGGCCGATGATACGACCAGGTGCGATAGGGCAGAGAATCAGGATCGGATAAAAGGGGTACCCAGGAATTGGTTTTTGACGCTAGTCGTTCAGTTTAAGGACGGCCATAAACGCTTGCTGGGGAATTTCCACATTACCGACTTGGCGCATCCGTTTTTTTCCTTTTTTCTGCTTTTCCAGAAGTTTACGTTTACGTGAGATATCTCCTCCATAACATTTGGCGGTAACATCCTTTCGAAGGGCCTTGATCGTCTCCCTTGATATTATTTTCGCTCCTATTGCGGCCTGTATGGGAATATCAAATTGTTGCCGTGGAATAAGTTCCTTTAATTTTTCGCACATTTTCTTTCCAATATTGGCTGCATTATCGGAATGAATCAAGGCAGATAGTGCATCAACAGGCTGGGAATTCAATAAAATATCGACACGCACCAATTTAGAGACACGCATTCCTATGGGCGTATAATCAAAAGAGGCATACCCTTTTGAAACCGTTTTTAGCCGATCGTAGAAATCAAATACAATTTCAGCCAAAGGCATATCAAAGCTCAATTCTACCCTTTCGGTAGTCAAATAAGTCTGATTGGTGATAAGTCCCCTTTTATCAATACATAACGACATAACGTTTCCAACGAAATCGGCCTTCGTTATAATTGTGGCCTTGATGTAAGGCTCCTCTACGCGATCGATCGTTGATGGATCGGGAAGATCGGAAGGATTGTTCACGATCAACGGAACATCCGGGTCCTTTCGTGTATACGCATGGTAACTAACGTTGGGCACGGTGGTAATGACGGTCATGTCAAATTCGCGCTCTAATCGTTCCTGGATGATTTCCATATGCAGCATGCCCAAGAAACCGCAACGAAATCCAAAACCTAGGGCAGCACTACTTTCCGGGGTAAAAACCAAAGAGGCATCGTTAAGCTGAAGTTTTTCCATCGAGGAACGCAGCTCTTCAAAGTCTTCAGTATCCACGGGGTAGATGCCCGCGAAAACCATGGGCTTTACGTCTTCGAATCCTCCAATGGGGTTTTTGGTAGGGTTGTTCGCGTCAGTGATCGTATCCCCGACCTTCACTTCCCTAGCATCCTTGATTCCGGTTATCAAATAGCCTACATCACCAGTTTTTATGACCTGTTTGGGATGCTGGGTTAATTTTAGGGTACCTACTTCGTCGGCGAAATAGCTTTTGTTCGTAGCGACAAATTTTATTTTCTGACCTTTTTTTATTTCCCCATTGATGACCCTAAAATAAGTTTCCACCCCTCTAAACGGGTTGTAAACAGAGTCGAATACCAATGCCTGTAAGGGTTGGTCAGCTACACCTGTGGGAGCCGGAATGCGTTCTATAATAGCTTCAAGTATCTCCCCGATTCCAATACCGGTTTTGGCACTGGCAGGGATGACCTCGTCAGCGTCGCAACCTAAAAGGTCAACAATATCATCGGTTACTTCCTCTGGATTGGCACTGGGCAGATCTATTTTGTTCAGTATGGGAATGATCGTCAAGTCATTCTCCAATGCAAGATATAAATTGCTTATGGTTTGGGCCTGAATACTTTGGGCTGCATCGACCACCAAGAGGGCTCCTTCACAGGCCGCTATAGAGCGGGAAACCTCGTAGGAAAAATCAACATGTCCCGGAGTATCGATCAGGTTTAGGGTATATTGTTCGCCTTTATAGGTATAGTCCATTTGTATGGCATGGCTTTTAATCGTAATACCACGCTCACGCTCGAGGTCCATATTATCGAGTAGTTGTTCCTTTTTTTCACGTTCCGTCACAGAACCCGTAAAATCGAGCAACCGATCGGCCAAGGTGCTTTTACCATGGTCAATATGGGCGATAATGCAAAAGTTTCGTATGTTCTTCAACTACTCTTCAGATTAAATGTAAGTGATTAAGGGCCTTAAATGCTTAAAGGACATCATCTTTTAAAAGTGCAAATATAATGTAAAATAAACCTAGGTTAATTTAAGGGATGGATTTTATGGATGGGGCCGTTTTTTAGAGGATAATCGTTGAAACGCACATATTTTTGTAGGATAATACGGTTTATAATTGTTAAATTTACGCGCCAATCGAAAGTTTACGTGAATTATCGAGTACCGACCTTAATTTTTATTAGCCTAATATCCTGTTCTTATCTCTTACGTGCCCAAGAATTTTCTATTCAAGGAAAGGTACTAAGTAGTGAAAGGGAAACCATCTGGTTGGCGAACGTGCTATTATTAAGTCCTTTGGATACGCTCTTGATCAATGGCTCATCCTCTGACGAAAAGGGGATGTTCAAGATTACCAATGTACCACCCGGCAAATACCTTCTTAAAGCCAGTTATCTTGAAAATGAATCGGACTATTTGGAAATCGATGTGGCCTCAGATTCCGACATTGGGGAAATCTCAATCTCTAACTACGCGCAGACCTTGGATGAGGTCATCGTGTCGACCCAAAAGCCAAGGATCGAACGCAAGGTTGACCGCTTGGTGTTCAACATCGGCAATACGGCTCTATCTGACAGTGATATTTGGGAAGCCTTAAAACGGGCTCCAGGTGTTGTAGTGATCAACAACCAGCTTTCGGTGAATGGGAACAAGGATATTGGAATTATGATCAACGGAAGGAAAGTGAACCTTCCTAGGACCGATGTAATAAATCTCCTTTCCGGGACTTCTGCCAGCAATGTAGAATCGATCGAGGTAATTACCAATCCTCCCTCCAAGTATAGCGCGGAAGACGGTATGTTGATAAACATCAATATGAAGAAAAACCTTATTTCGGGATACAATGGGGCCATTTTCAATCGCTATACCCAAGGGGTTTATCCCAAACATACCCTTGGTACGGATCATTATTTCAAAGGTAAAAAAGCCAGTTTATCATTAAATTACAGTTTTAATAGGGAAAAATGGCTCACACGATATACCGATATCACCAACTTTATTGAAGAGGGCGTGGTTACATCGACTTGGAAAGCTGATGAAAATTACATTCGTCGGCGCAAACGGCATAATTTCAATGCGTTTTTCGATTATGTTTTCGATGACCGTAACGCCTTGTCAGTATCTACCCTGAATCAATGGAACCCGAAGGTATCGAGACTTTATGATACCGAAACCCGTATCAGTGACCCCGATGGGGCCGATGTTTCCAGTTTTATCACATTGAACGATTCTGAGGAAAATCAGATTAATACGTCACTTTACCTCGATTTTGTGCATAAATTCAAAAAAAAGGGCGCTGAACTATCATTGAATACCCATTACACGTATTATGATTATGAACGTGACCAAGATCTGAATACCGAGTTCTTCGATGTAGATGGCACCGTTTCGGATCAAGATGATTTCTTGACCAATTCCATACAGAACATTAATCTATTTAGTATACAGGGCGATTTTGTCACCCCAATGGGCACTACCTCTAAATTAGAGACAGGCATCCGGTTCGCGGGAATCCATTCTAAGAGTTTTATTGAACAATCGGGATTCGATCGTGATCAAGCAGGGATCGATCCAACAGGGTCTGCAGAGTTCGATTATGATGAAAGTATTTTCGCAGGGTATGGCAGCTTTGATACGAAATGGGATAAATGGAACTTCAAAGCCGGACTTAGAGGGGAATATACCTCCACAATAGGATCCTTAGATATCGACAATGCAATTAAGAAGAATGATTATTTCAAGGTTTTCCCATCCTTGTCGTTACAATATACCCCTAATAAGAACCATGATTTCCATTATTATTATTATCGAAGGATAACCCGTCCTCGTTACAACAGTTTAAATCCGTTTCAGATTTTTCAAAGCTTCAATTCCGTTATCGAGGGCAATCCGGAGCTCTTGCCTTCTTCTCGGCACTATATGGCCGGTGGGTATACGTTAAATCGCGCCTATACGTTTGAGGCGTTCTATAAGAACCGAATGAACAACTATCAACTTCTTGTTTTCCAGGATAACGAAAATGAGATTTTACGGTTTATCAGTTCTAATGTGGATAAGGATATTGCCTATGGTTTCAATTTTTCGATAAGTAAGAACCTTACCAGTTTTTGGCATTTTTACTTTATGGCATCCACCTCCTACATCGAGAGTCGATTTACCGATTTGGATTCGGGGCAATTGGTCAAAAATGGGTTATGGAATACCTATATTAGGTCCAATAGCGGATTTTCGTTCTTAACCGATAAAAGTCTTAAGGCCGATATCAGCATCCTTTATTCTTCCCCCGTTATTTTGGGGAACTCAAGACAGGATGACTATTTTAAATTTGGACTTGCTTTACGCAAAACCATTTTCAATAAAAATGGAAGCATTTCCTTGGGTATCGATGATGTTTTCAATGAGGCTAGTCTATTTACTACAAGAAAGTATTTAAATCAAAACAACACCTCCTATTACAGACCGGAAAGCAGATTGCTGGTCGTGGGTTTTAGATATAACTTCGGGAATACAAAAATACGCTCTAATGAAAAGTCTAAGAATGTTGATGAGCGTGGACGTATATAATTTTGGTCAGAATCTTGTCATACCCCAATAGGCTCTAGTCTTGCCACTCTGCGATGAACAGATTGGTATCCCTTCCTCCTCCATTGTTCCGATTGCTCGAAAAAGCCAAATACCTTCCGTCATTGGAGAAAACGGGAAAGGCGTCAAATGTTTGGCCGTGGGTTACCCGCTCTAAATTCTTTCCATCGAGATCGATCAGGTATAAATTAAACGGAAATCCTTTCTCAGCCTCAAAATTACTTGAAAAAAGGATTTTTTCTCCCGAGGGATGAAAAAACGGACTCCAATTGGCATTTCCCAAGAAGGTCAATTGTTTTAGGCCACTACCATCGGCATTACAGATAAAGAGCTCCATTTCGGTCGGTTGTACGAGGCCTTGGGCCAACAGATCTTTATATTCCTTAATGGCCTCTGGAGTTTTCGGACGTGATGCCCTAAAAATAAGTTTGCTTCCATCAGGCGAGAAAAAAGCACCTCCGTCATACCCAAGTTCGTTCGTAATCTGTTTTACATCGCTTCCGTCCAAGTTCATGGTATAGAGTTCAAGATCGCCACTTCGGGTAGAGGTGAACACGATTTTATCCCCCTTAGGTGATACGGTAGCTTCCGCATCATACCCTGGTTCATTAGTCAATTGGGCAGTGATATTCCCTTTTAGGTCAGACACAAATATGTCGAAGGAATCGTAGACGGGCCAAACATATTTACCATTCTTCCGCAAAGGCACTTCAGGACATGCCGCATCTGCCAAGTGGGTAGATCCATATACAAAATGTTCGTTGTCGGGTAGAAAATAGGCACATGTGGTACGACCCATACCCGTACTTATCATAGGAGGTTTTTTATCTTTGAAGTTCTCGGTAACATCCATCAAGAACATTTGGTCGCATTGCAAACCCCAATCCTCGTTGTTCGATTGAAAAATGATTTGCTTGTCGTCAAAACTCCAATATGCTTCGGCATTGTCCCCCCCAAAAGTGATTTGGCGAATAGATTTAAAATGTTTTTCCCCATCATAGATCAAGGTGTCCGCACCTGCCATAAGCGAGGTAGGGTTTTCCTTTTCGCCCATATCTTTTTTGGGTTCATTTTTACAATTAATGAATAGGATTACAAAGACAAAACACAGAAAAGTTCTCATAGGTTGTTTATTTTTGGTAAAAACTAGGTACAAAAATGATAAAAAAGATAGTATTACCATTGATTTTGGTGTTAATCGTTTCCTGCAAAAAAGAAAAAACAAACGCTTTCACGCTTCAGGATGATGTCTATTTTTTGGCCAGTGACAGTCTAAAGGGTCGAGCTACAGGCTCGGCGGAGGAACTTATGGCTGCGGAATATCTTATGGGAAGAATGAAGGACTTACAATTGAATCCTGCTGGGGATTCCGGAAAATTCTATCAAACGTTTTCCTTTACACCGAAGAAAGACCCGCATCAGGAAGTGATATATGGTCGCGGGGATAGCACTATAACAGGTACGAACGTCATCGGCTTTCTAGATAATAAGGCGGCGCATACGGTCATCATAGGAGCCCATTATGATCATTTGGGAATGGGGGGTGCCGGTTCTTTGTATCGCGAAGGTGCCGCAATACACAATGGAGCGGACGACAATGCCAGTGGGGTAGCCGTACTCCTTCAAGTTGCCGACAGCCTTCAAAAGAAAGGCCCTAAAAGCAACAATTATCTGTTTATGGCTTTCTCTGGGGAGGAAATTGGTTTGTTGGGCAGTAATTATTTTTCCAAAAACCCTACGATCGACTTATCCGATGTTACCTATATGATCAATATGGATATGGTGGGTAGGCTCAGGGAAGACAAAACCCTCTCGATAAGCGGCACAGGAACCGCCCCCATATGGAACCAGGTGTTGAATGCCACGAATCCAGGATTTAAATTGGTACTTAAGGAATCAGGGGTAGGGCCTTCGGACCATACGTCATTTTATTTGCAAGACATTCCGGTATTGCATTTTTTCACGGGACAACATGAGGATTATCATAAACCTTCGGATGATGCCGAAAAACTGAACTATGAAGGTATGCAGCAAATTGTAGGTTTCATCACCGATGTGATTTCCGAACTTGATGACGACCCGAAATTGACCTTTAAAAAGACCAAGAACGAGAGCGAGGAAGTTCCTCGTTTTAAAGTGGCTTTAGGCGTGGTGCCCGATTATCTTTTCGATGGCGAGGGTATGCGGATCGACGGTGTGAGCGAAGATAAACCTGCCCAAAAAGCTGGACTTATGAAAGGTGATATTGTTGTTCAAATGGGCGATAGCACCGTCGTGGATATGATGAGCTATATGCGGGCTTTATCGGCCTTTGAAAAAGGCAATACCACCAAGGTAGTCGTAGACCGAAAAGGAGAAAAGATCACCGTAGACATTACCTTTTAATTTTCCAACATGAATTTTAGGTCAATCCATTTTGAAATGGCTGTCCATGAATCTTATTTTGGATTATTGAAAGCTGTATTATGAAATCTAAAACATACTTGTATATGAGAATCAATGGCATCTATTTTTTGGTATTCATATTACTTATCGCTTTTGGGTGTAAAAGTAAGTCCCAACCGGTTTCTACTACGGAAACAGCACATGGGCACCCCCATTATTCTACGATTGGTAATATTTCCGACTATAAACTGATATTCCCTTCTAAAGTCCCAGATAGGATTATTGTCAACTTAACTGAGGATCCTGTCCATAGCTTTGCGGTCAACTGGCGTACCGACCAAGAGACCACTAAAGGATATGTTGAGATTGCAAAAGAAACCCATGGCCCTGATTTTCTTGTGGAAGGCCATATCCGGCGAATTGTGGCCAACTCCCAAATTCTCGAGAAAGGCGATACTAATGCTAAAGAACCTTTGGTCAACGCGGCCTTCCATTCCGCTGTAGTAGATAGTTTAGAGCCGGGCACTATATATGTGTATCGCGTTGGTGATGGGTCCGTGGAAGATAGTTTTTGGAGCGAGTGGTTTCAGATTGAGACCCCTAGTGCCGACGAAAATGATCCTTTTAGTTTCATCTATTTTGGGGATGCCCAGAATAATGTAAAATCTATGTGGTCCCGGGTAATACGTAAATCCTATAAGATGATGCCAGAAGTAGATTTTATGCTTCATGCCGGGGATCTTATCAATCATAGCGAGGCCAATCTCGAATGGGGCGAATGGTTCCATGCCGGCGGATATATCCACGCGACGGTTCCTAGCATTATGACCCCAGGAAACCATGAGTACGACAAAACGACGTTATCGACCCTTTGGAGGCCTCAGTTCAACCTCCCCAGAAACGGACCCATAGAAGCGGTTATGGAAACCTGTTATGCCCTCGATTATCAGAACATGAAATTAATTTCTATAGATGCCATTAGTTTTGAGCGCGACAGTATATCGAAGCAGGCCCAAGTGAAATGGGTAGATTCGGTTTTGGCCTCGAATACGAAAAAATGGACGGCCCTAACAATGCACTATCCCATATATTCAACAGCGGAAGGGCGTGATAATATTGTTTTGCGAGAAGCCTTAAAACCGCTTATAGACAAATACAAGGTGGATCTGGTACTTCAGGGTCATGACCACACCTATGCAAGGGGGTATGACCAAAACAAAGGCCAAGGTTTAACAGTAGTAGAAGATGCCGGTACAATATATGCCGTATCAGTAAGCGGACCCAAAATGTATACCTCCCAAGACCAGGATTGGATGATAAAACGAGGAGAATACACACAATTGTTCCAAATCATCACCGTAACGAAGGACACTTTAAAATATGGTTCATATACACCCCTAGGCGGCTTGTACGACGCTTTTGACCTGATCAAGGACAAGAACGGAAAAAAGAAATTGATCAATAGGGATGCGGACATCCCCTTGCGTTTAAAAAAGGATTTTAATAAGCAATGAAAGGCCCCAAGCCTTTAAGGATTATTATCCCGGGCCGAAGCATCACCTTTAAAACCACACAGTATAGTTTATAACTAAGCCATTTTGATATGGTGTGCATTCCGGCGTGTTTATTTTTTTTTGGATTGGGCCTCAATTCCCGTAATTTTGCCATCTAAATCAATTAGATGCCCAAAATCGGAGACATTGAGTTACCCGAATTCCCCTTGTTACTTGCCCCTATGGAGGACGTGAGCGACCCTCCTTTTCGTGCTTTGTGCAAAGAGCAAGGGGCCGATGTGGTGTATACCGAATTTATCTCTTCGGAGGGGTTGATCCGTGATGCGGCCAAAAGTGTCATGAAACTTGACATTTATGAAAAAGAACGCCCCGTAGGAATCCAGATTTTCGGTGCTAACCTCGAATCGATGTTACAATCTGTTGAGATCGTGGAAAAATCCAATCCGGATATTATCGATATCAATTTTGGGTGCCCGGTAAAGAAAGTGGTCAGCAAAGGGGCCGGCGCAGGTATTTTAAAGGACATCGACCTGATGGTATCCTTGACCAAGGCCATGGTAGAACGTACCCATTTGCCTATTACCGTGAAAACACGATTGGGATGGGACCATGATTCCATTCGGATCGTTGAGGTGGCAGAACGTTTGCAGGATGTGGGCTGTAAGGCAATTTCCATTCATGGAAGAACCCGGGTACAAATGTATAAGGGCGTAGCGGATTGGGCTCCCATCGCTGCCGTGAAAAACAATTCACGTATGCATATCCCTATTTTTGGTAATGGGGATGTTGATACCCCAGAAGCAGCCATGAAAATGCGAAATGAATATGGTTTGGATGGCGCGATGATCGGGAGGGCCAGTATAGGCTATCCCTGGTTCTTCAAGGAAGTGAAGTATTTTTTAGCCACCGGCAAACATTTGGCCCCTCCCACTATGGAAGAAAGGGTAGAGGCTGCCCGAAGACACTTACAAATGGCCATTGATTGGAAAGGTGAGAAATTAGGGGTTTTTGAAACCCGTCGACATTACACTAATTATTTTAAAGGCATTCCCAATTTCAAAGAATATCGAATGAAAATGGTCACGAGCGATGCCGCTAGCGATGTTTTTGATGCGTTTGATGAGGTTTTGCAAAAATTCGGGGACCATGTTTTTGAGGCCCATTAAGCCGAAATCAACTTTTTGGTAATTCGACTACTGGCAATTTTCGAGGCGATGATGCCCAGTACAATAATCGTAGCCAGGACAATCAAAATATTCATCCACTGATATTCGACCGGATAGGCCAAGGTAGGGGTAATCTTCAACCAACCAAAGACGAGCTGTGACCAGATCAATAAGGAGGCCAAGAGCACTCCGATGAGGCCTCCTGCCCCTGTGACGATGACCCCCTGAACAAAATAGATCCTTCGAAGATCTTTAATGGTGGAACCCAGACTGTAGAGGGTTTTGGAATTTTGCTGCTTATCCAAGATCATCATGATAATCGCCCCTACCACATTAAATAGGGCAATGACCAACACCAAAGTAAAAATAAGATAGGTAGCCAGGTTTTCGGTATTCAGCATGCGATATAACGAACTGTTCTGTTCTTCACGGTTCTTTAATCGTATGGTGTTATCGAAAATCGCGGCAATTTTGGTCCGTAATTCAGCACTATCGGCATCGGGTAGCAATTTGAAGTTAATGCCTGAGACCTGTGTGGTGTCTTTTTCCAAGAGAGCCTGTACCAAAGCCAGATCGGTAAACACATATTTTTTATCCAACCCCTCTTCCACCGAATATACGCCACTAATGATCAGGGGCAGCTCATTGTAGGGCTTGGTTTGTGAAATTGAACCCTTACCCGGTTTGGGGGCAAGAACGACCAAAGGGTTTCGGGTTTGGTTAATGGTCAGCCCCAATTTATTGGTCAACCCAATTCCGGCCACCCCTTGTTGGTCCGAGAAAAACCAATTTCCAAAAATAAGGGCACTATCGATTTCGGTGGTCGTCGTATACCCTTGGTCTACCCCTTTGATAAAGGCAAAATGATTCTTGCCCTTATGGGTAAAGGCAACCTTTTCCTCCAATTCCTTTGAAAAAGAGGCAATACCGTTAATTTGGGCCAATTTATCTTCCTGTTCAGGGGTGATGCTAAAAAACTTTCCCGTTGTCGGGGTCGCTTTAAGATCGGGGTCGAAGATAGTGGTATAGGAGAGGCTAAAGGTCTTTAATCCGGCAAAACCCGAAAGTACAATAAACAAGGATGCCGATCCAATGACGATTACAACAAACGTCACAAAGTTAATGATGTTCACTGCGTTTTGGCTGCTTTTTGAGCGCAGGTATCGTTGTGCTATGTAGAAGGGAAAATTCAAATCAAAGCCTAGGATTTTTTTCGTTTCGGAAGTAGATCTCTGTTCACTATAGGGTTTTCCTCCCCTTTTAAGGACTTTTCAATATTCTCGATATAGTCCAAGGAATCATCCAAATAGAACAAAAGTTCGGGCACCCTTCGCAGTTGGTGTTTGGTACGCTGGGACAATTCGTGTTTGATCAGGGGTTGGTTCGACCGTATACCTTCCATGAGCTCCTTGGCCTTCTTGTTCGGGAAAATACTGAGATAGACCTTGGCGATTGACAGGTCGGTGGTTACATTGACCTTGGATACTGATATCAGGACCCCGGTCAACCCCCCATCGATGGCTGCACGTTGCAAAATATCAACGATATCTTTTTGAATGACGCCCCCAATCTTTTTCTGTCGTTGTGTTTCCATAGGGCAAAAATACGCAGAATTACGGGTATAATTGATTTCAGGTTCTTTTTCACCTAAAATGGAAGCTCAATATTTTGTGTAGTTCGGGTTATTACTTAAATTTGCCCTCGTTTTGGCACAAATGTCGCTATTAAACCAGATAGCGCTAAATACTGCAAAATTGGTCCTATAGCTCAGCTGGTTAGAGCACCTGACTCATAATCAGGGGGTCCCTGGTTCGAGCCCAGGTGGGACCACAAAAATTTCAAAGTCCACGTTCCATAAGGAGGGTGGACTTTTTCTTTTGAGACGAACTTGCACAAAGATCGACCAAGCCTACTATAGGAAGATAGTTAAGAAAAGAATAGGCTGGGGGACTGCCCTCGGTAATTAATAATACGCCTTCGGACACTAAAGGATGTAGTTCATCCCTTATCTCCTCATCGATTACTAGAAAAGCGGACCTTTAGTTTATTACAAACAAGATCAGATCATTCAAGTTAATCATCTGACCATATTACCATTTAAAGGAATGTAAGGGTTACATTTCCGTTGCAAAATCTAAATACTAAAATGATGAAAAAAAACATTCGATTATTGAGCTTTTTAGCGATTATTATCTTCGCGTTCAGTGCTTGTTCCACCGCCGAAAAACCTGAACCCTTGGATATGGTGGCTGTTAAGGCTGAGATACAGGCTATGGAAGACGCCTATGCCGCTGCGGAAAAGGCCAAAGATGCCGATGCGGTTGCAGCTTATTACAGTGAAGACGCCATAAGTTATAGCCGCAATACCCAACCTGTTTCAGGTAGGGCAGCTATTAGGGACAGAATCGCAGAACGTATTGCCAATGACACTTTGGGTAATTATAATGTTTACAAAGTCGTAGACCTGTTTGCAGAAGGTAATTCCGCCGTGGAGATTGGCTCCTGGACAGAATTTAATACCGAGGGTACAGAAACCGAGAACGGATATTATATGTCGTATTTCGAGAAACGCGACGGTAAATATGAATGTGTACGCGATATGTCCCTAACTACCATGCCTGAAAAGGAAGGGATGTAATGGGTTAAAAGAATACCATTGTTCGACTAAACTTTTTGGAGCCTGCTAATTGCGGGCTCCTTTTTTGGTAGTCTGGGTCATTTGCAGGTGTATGTCATTACTAGAGGAAAGAGGAAGATACCTGGGCGAAAAGCCTGTATGCCGGCAGACAGGTTTAAGCGGAGTACACCCTAGCTACCAAGAGGGCAAGGTCGCGGAATGTCGGGAACACAAACCTATTTGGAGTACGTGCAAGGGCTGGCCAACTACACCACCACCGTAGATAATTCCGGCGGCGGGTTGGCGATTAGTTATAAAAATAAATAAGTCGTTTCGGTTCCCAAAAAGATTCAGGAATCAGGTAATAAGCTCATAAAGACCAATAATGGCCCCAAGGGCGATCAACCCCAAAATAATTTCCAAACCTACGTTCAATACCGAAAGTATGGTATTGATCACTCCATCTGTATTAAAATAAGGTTCCATAGTGTATGTATTTAAATGAACAATTTTCTTTATAATAAGATACAAATTTGTGTGGTGAACTGCAGCAAATTTGTTGTGAAATCGCCAAAAGGTGTGGTTTGATCGCCTTTGAGCTGCATTTTATCGAGAATTTGGCGGGTACAAGTCATAGTAATGTTGGCAAGGCTACGGCTATGGTGGAGGTCTATGCGAAGGATTTTACCCTTGTAAAAGGCCAAATAATCAAGGCCTGCCTTGCTAATTTCCATGACTTTTTTCAGGCAATGTTTCTATAATAGGTGGTATCTTGCCAACTCCTTGGCGGCCTTTTCCGATGAGCGATGAGCGATCTGGTCTATACAATGAATTGTTTAACTTCTAAAGAGAAACTACGATGTCAAATGAATTTGAAAAAGGAACACTATTTTCCTTCAACAACAGTATCGCCTACGCCGATAAGGCGGTGGTAAGCAAACACATCTTAAAAAAAGAAACCGGAAACATCTCCTTGTTCGCTTTTGACAAGGGCGAGGGCCTGAGTGAACATACCACCCCGTTCGATGCCTTGGTTTTTATTGTAGATGGCAAGGCCGATATACAAATAGCTGGGGTTTCCCATATCGTTAAAGCTGGCGAAAGCATCATCATGCCGGCCAAAGTCCCCCATGCCTTATATGCGGTAGAGCGTTTTAAAATGGTACTGACCATGTTAAAGGGTGAAAAGTAAAGGTGACTTGGGTTTTCTATGTTCACTACATTGAACAACCGATGAAAGGACCAGGCCTTAAACCTTGTGGTGTGATCTTATTCTGGCAATAGTGGATCGATGACTTTTCATTTCGAAAGCATATTCATCAAAAAAAAGGCGATCAATTGGAAATGCGACATATTAGGTTTTAGGCTGCTATTTTCAGCCCGATGATACAAACATTGGTTCAACAACAGCTGGACATGGTATATAACCAAACTGTGGCATTTTAATGATCGTTGTTTTTAACAAGCAATAAGGACAATAAAAAAACCCCTGTTTCCAGGGGTTCCTTATAAAATAATTTGAAGGTTAATTACCGCTTAGGTTTTTGTCATATACCCAAATTTCATCCCAGCTATTATCTAATACCTGGTCATAATCAAGGATAAAGGTATCCCAGGATTCATTCCCATGGACCTTTAGAAAGGCAGCTTTGAATTTTGGGTCCTCATCATATTCTGCCCATTTCTTGCTGAATCCAACGGTGGCCAAATGCCTTCCAAGATTACCCTGCCGGAATAGGTTATCATAAACGCCCCATGGGTTTTCCCCTTCCATGGATTTAACCGCATCGCTTATTTGTTTAAGGACGCGATCAACACTGTGGCCGTGTTCTGAATTAACTTCCCAGTATCTAACATGCAAAATAGGATAGACGGAAGAATCTGGCGTAAGCATACTTGTATTTGAAACTTTATCGTCTTGTTCCCAATATTCCCCGCTTTCTATTTTTTTGACATAGGGCATCACATTATCACGCCAATCCTCATCATGACCTCCTGCCGCAGGCCTTGTATCCAAGTCGGCAAATTTTAAAGGACCCATCATCCAAATCAATTTACCAGTATTGGGGCCAGAATTTATAGTGTATACAGTGACACTATGGGCGCCTTCACTATGATATTTCTGGTTGTGCTTCCTCATATTTTCGCCAAATACCTTGAGTTTGGTATTATCAGGCGTTAACATAATCGATTCCCATATAGGTTCTTCCATAGTGCCTTCTTGGGCCTCTACGGTAACTAAAGCCCCAAAGACCATTGCGGTCAGGAGAGCAAATGAAAGTGTTTTTTTAAGCATTACGTTACGTTTTAAATTGTTAGATTATTTTCCATGAAAGAACTTATTCTGCGGGGTAAACACAAACCAAAAAGGACGAAACATGGTCTATGATGTCCGAATGGCCATAAATATTTATCCAAACCCGGCGAATGACCATGTTAAAATAAGTTTTTGGGATTCTACTGGAAGATTTTGTGCATGGGAAAAGTTCAATTAAGCGATGGCCCAAATTGTTTATCCTGGGATTGTGGTAATTTCCAAACCCTCCAAAACCTCAAGCCAACTATATTAGTCCAGTACCCGCCCGATGAATGCATTTATTTTTCTCCTTTCAACTTCTTTAATCGTAATTCAACTGATGGGCACCTAAAGCTCCTACTCCTTGTAGTGCAATACATTTCGGTCGAAATACGACAAGGATCTGCTTTGTCGGGTAAAACCGTTCTTCGTCTAAAACAGGAATATACGTTCTGTTTCCATCGTACTATTGCTGCATTAAATTATTAACCCTTATGATGCGAACAAGGATAAATTATATTGAGATAGGAAAGTTTCTTATTTGTTTGGGCCTTGCCTGGATCGCTTGGATGTGCAGGTACCATACAGGCTCGGTTTTTTAAAAGTGCTTTCGTGACAACTACTAAAGTTATCGGCCATTTCAATTTAGGGAATGGCCATTTTTATTTGAAGGTTTATTTATCCGGGCTTAGGTAAAGGAATTGAACACAAATGCCTTCATGAATCTTCCCCAATAAAAGCGCATGAAAATGCTCTAACCTCTAAAACATGAATTCTTAGGGGTCTTATACTCAATTTGTATAATGATCTCACCAAATTATTGGGGTCTATTCTTAAAATTCTTCTGTTCGTCACAGGTCTTTGTGTAGCCATAAAAATCGACGAAAAAAATTGAATTATATGACTTTTATCATTATTTCGGTTTTTACCTTATTGTATTTTTGCCTTCCATAAATTAGGGTAAAACCCTACTGACTTGACTTATAATCAAAGTTAAAATATTGGATATTAGATTGTTACCAGGTCTATTGCTGTCAATTTGATGCACGATTGTTTATTATCCACAATGAATTTCGAACATTCCCTTATTGTTTAAAAGGGTTCGTTCCTATTTTAATAAAACAGCATGACCGACAATCGAAAAAGAACTATCCCTACGAAAAGAAACGCCGTATTATCAGGTAAAGCATACCTTAGGGCTACTTATGTAACCAAGAATCTTCTAGTTACATTCTTAATAATAAGCTCCTTTGTAGGTTGTAATTCTGAAAATAAATCGACCGCTTCCACTCAAAAAACATCCATAAAGAAACCACCTGCTGCAAATGATGAGTTTTTTCAATCCATCGGAGAAGATATCGGTTTGGATTTTATGCATTCCATCGGAGCGGATCATATGGAGAACATTATAGAATCTGTTGGCGGTGGGGCTGCTTTTTTGGATTATGACCAAGATGGGTATATGGATATATATGTGTGTAGCGGCACTTGGGTAAAAGGGTTCAGTAAAAGTGAAAAACCAAAAAGTACAGCGACCAACCATCTGTATCGGAATAATCAGGATGGCACTTATGAAGATGTGACCCAAAAAGCTAAAGTTGGTGGCCCTTGGTATAGTATGGGGGTTACGGTTGGGGATTACGACAATGATGGCTTTCCCGATATATATGTAAGTAATAATGGGCCGAATACCTTATACAGAAATAATGGTAACGGTACTTTTTCAAATGAAACGGAGAAAGCATCGGTCGGTGGGGGCAAGTATTGCAGTGTAGGTGCCGTTTGGATGGATTATGACAATGATGGTTTTCTAGATCTTTACGTAGGGAATTACCTGAATTTCGACCCCGATTATAAATATTACTATGCGCCAGATGGCTTCCCAGGCCCCCTGGCCTATGATAGCCAACCCGATATTTTATATCACAATAAGGGGAATGGCACTTTTGAGGACGTGACCCAAGCGATGGGAATAACAGATATCGATGGTAGGGCAATGGGCGTTGGTGCCGCGGATTATGATGATGATGGTTTTGTTGACATTTATGTCGCAAATGACCATACGGTAAATTACCTCTGGCACAATGAGGGCGGCAAGGGATTTACAGATCGGGGTACCATGTCCGGCACTGGGTTTAGCCAATCGGGGGAGGCAACGGTAAGTATGTCGGTTGATTTCGCCGATTATAACGGGGATGGATTGTTGGATATTTTCATTTCTGACGACAACTACTGTTCCCTTTATGAGAATTTGGGAAAGGGCGTTTTTAACGACCAATCGTACTATTCCGGTATTTCTGTGGCATCTGGCCAATTTGTAGGGTGGTCTTCCTCTTTTTTCGATTACGATAATGATGGCGATGCCGATATTTTTAAAACCAACGGAGAATTAAAACACCTATATGGCCAGGAGGATCAATTATTTGAAAATACCGAAAAAGGTAGATTCAAGGATGTATCCGTAGAGCGAAGTGGGTATTTCAAGGAAGAACATGTTGGCAGGGGAGCCTGTCTAGGGGATTATGATAATGACGGGGATATCGATATCTATATCGTGAATTTAGATAGTATCGGTGTATTTCTACGCAATAACAAAGGGAACCAAAATAATTGGCTCACTTTGAAATTGGTCGGTAAAACCAGCAATCGGGATGGCATTGGGGCACGAATAAAACTCACATCTGGGGGTAAGGTGCAAACCACCCAGAAAAAAAGCACCACAGGATACTTAAGCCAGAACGACCCACGGCTTCACTTCGGACTTCTAAATAACGACCTTGTTGAAAGCATCGAGATTAAATGGCCTTCAGGCAAAAACCAGGTTTTGGAACAGATCAAAGCCAACCAAATACTTACGATTGTAGAACCATAATAAGTTCCTAATGGCTGATAATGGAATGAGACAAACCCTTTTTACGCTACTGACCATTTTATGTTTCAGCACATTTTTTATTTCGTGCAATCAAAAGTCCAAAGAAGGCATGCTTGTTTTAACCCAAATGAAAGGGGATGTGCCAGCCGGAGACTATACCTCCGGAAAGATGTGGAGGTATCTTCCCACGGCTAGATTGGTAACTCTTCAGCCCGATAACCCTAAAGGAACCCTTCAGGTATTGACCCCGGACTTTTATTCGGCCTGTGGACCAAAAATAGCCTACGATGGTCGTTTTCTGCTCTTTGCAGGGCAAAAAAACGAAAATGATACTTGGCAGATTTGGGAAATGGATTTATCGAATAAAAAAACAAGACAGGTAACCGCCTCAAGTGAAAATTGTATTGATCCGGATTACTTACCAGGCAACAAATTGGTTTTTAGCAAATTAATGGACAAGGGCACATTAAAATCAGGACATATGCTTTTTACGTGTAATCTTGATGGGTCGAAAATCAGCCAAATCACATTTGACCCAAGTACCTACTTAGCATCCACAATATTACAAGATGGTCGCGTATTGACCATTGGAAAACAACTTTTGCCAAATGAGAAGAAGGGCGCATTTAAGGTGATGCGACCCGATGGTACCAAACAGGAATTGTTTTTTAAAGGGGACCCTACAACTAGTATACATAGCCCAGCCTGGGAGATGGGTAGCGGCAAAATCGTTTTCGCGGCCTCCAATGGGCAAAACCAAAACAGTATTATCTCTATTGATTACAATCGGCCCCTTCATAGCATGACCAATTTAACGGAAGGTTTACAAGGGGATTTTTATGGGGTCAGTACGCTTCAGGACGAAAAACTATTGACCTCATATAGGGCAAATAAGGACAATTTATTCTCACTATATGAATTTGATGCTGAGGCCAAAACCTTAGGCAAGCCTATATATCAAGACGAAACATACCAAATATTGGAAGCAGTTGCCATAAAAAGTCGACATAGGCCCAAAAAATTACCTAGTGAAGTTAATCCAGAGGTAGAAACCGCATTATTGATGTGCCAGGATATCAATATTACGGCCATGGAAGATGAAGGAAACGACAAAACAGTAGAAGGGGCAACCCGATTCGAAATATTGGGAATAGATGCTTCCTTAGGAATTTGGGATACAGAAAAGGATGGCTCTTTTTATCTAAAGATGCCAGCGGATACCCCATTTCGAATCCAAACCATCGATGGAAACAACCAAATTGTAAATGGCCCAGGCAGTTGGCTGTATTTACGTCCCAATGAACGCAGGGGTTGTGTCGGATGCCATCAGAACAATGAGATGGCACCAAAGAATAGGCAACCACTTGCCGTAAGGAAAGATCCCATTCAAATCGGTTTTGCAAAAAATGGAAATGATATAGAAAAGTATGTGATAGAGTAGGTCATGAAGAAAACTAGATTATTACTATTATTCGGTGCGCTAGTCGTTCTAGGTTTGCTGATTTATTTCCCAGGACACAAATGGGCAAGAAAGCATGTAAATTATATGACGGCAGTCACAGACCATCCACTAAAATGTACTTCGTGCCATTTGAGCACCTCAAAAAACGCCTTCATTGTTAAAATGTTGAATGAGGATTATTTTTCCCCTTTCAATAGTGCCGTCTCCAAGGATGGAAGCCGTTTATATGTGGTTTCACAGGATTTGGATCAACTATTGGTCGTTGACACCAAAGAGAAAACGGTTTTAGATCACATCATGGTGGGGGTTCACCCGCATAGCGTGATTCTTGATCAGGATAACAGCTTGGCCTATGTTAGCAATCAATGGTCAGACAATGTCTCCGTAATCGATTTGGCTACCTCAAAGGTTGTCGATACGCTCGATACAGGGAACGGTCCATCCGGATTGGTTTTAAGTGCCGACGGCCGATTTTTACATGTGGTCAATACCTTTGGTTCCGACCTATCGATTATTGACCTAACCTCCAAGAAGGAGATCAAGCGATTGGTTACGGGCAGCGATCCGACGGGAACGGCATTGTCCCCTGACGGCAAAACATTGATGGTAACCAGCAGAAGGGCCAGAATGGTGCCGTATGGTGAACCTTTGGTCAGTGACCTGACCCTGATCAATGATAGCACCCAGTTGATAACTAAACATATGGATGTCGAAGAGGCCTACTTGATGGAGAATATAGCCTTTACCCCATCAGGCGATCTGGCATTGATGACGTTGATCCGACCCAAGAATCTAGTGCCTACGGTACAAGTGGAAGGTGGTTGGATGATGACCCATGGCATTGGGGTCATCGAACAAAATGAAGATGGAAGAATCGTTCAGTTGCTGTTAGACGAACCCAATTCCTATTATTCAGACCCTTTCGATATCGTTATTTCCCCTGACGGAAAAATGGCATATGTATCAAATTCAGGGGTCGATTGCATCTCCGTGATTTCCATAGATTCCATAAGGGCTATTATAAAATCCACCTCTACAAAAAGATTGGAGACCATTGCCAATGACTTGGGAATGAGTAGTCGGTTTGTCCTTAAACGGATCAAGACCGGCGCGAACCCCAAAGGGCTTACGCTCTCCCCCGATGGTAAAAAGCTGTACATCGCAGAACAGTTAGAAGATAGGATCGGGGTTATAGATACCGAAACGCTGATCAAGGAGAAGTCTATTGATTTAGGAGGACCGGATAGGATAACAGTTGCCCGACAGGGGCGTAGGTTATTTAACAATGCCGGACATACGTTTCAGAACCAATATGCCTGCTACACCTGCCACCCCGACAACCATGAGGATGGCCTAGTGTATAACATGGCAGGGAAAGATATGGGCCGCAATGTTACCAATACCCAATCTTTAAGGGAGATAGGGGATACACCGCCTTTTAAATGGAACGGTAAGAACCAAACCATTTATAAGCAAGATGGTATGCGATTTTCAACCGTATTGACAAGAACGGAGCAATTTAGTTACGACGATCTTGATGCCCTAGTGGCCTATATCAAAAGGGGGATAAAGTATCCTCCCAATCTGATGTACAATCCCCATGGCGAATTGTCCGAAGCACAACTTCGGGGCAGGGAATTATTCAATAGAAGTGAGGATAATTTAGGCAACGTTATTCCCGAGAACAATCGATGTATAACCTGCCATCCTCCACCATTCTATACCAATTTAAAAGCTTTCGACGTAAGCACTTTGGCGGTAACCGATGACTCCATCTTATTCGACACACCTCATCTAAACAATATCTATGCTTCAGCCCCTTATTTGCACGATGGTCGCGCAAAAACTCTGGAGGAAATTTGGACCATATATGGTCAGGATGATAAACATGGCTATGTAAACGATATGACCAAAATGCAATTGAACGACCTGATCGAATATTTGAAATCGATTCGGGCATCAGAATATTATCAAGAGGAAGAAACCGAACAACAGGCCTCATTTGTAAAAACCGATTAACACACATCATTATGGCTAAAAAAGCATTTTTTAAAAATTCTGGATCCATTGCATCGCTACTGATTGTTTTGGTCATTGGATCCTTAGGTTTTGTACTACCCGACACATTTACTAACGACCATAAACAAAGCGTCGTGAACGCAGGGTCATCCGCAAAAAAAGAAATAGAACCAACACGAATAAAAGCGGATAACCCTATGCCAATTTATGGCAACTGGAAAAATTTCACTTCAAAAAACGGGTTGCCGGGCGATAAGGCCTATTGTGTCAAGATAGATGGTGATAGGGTCTTGGTCGGCACGCATGAAGGTTTGGCCGTCTATCAGGACGGGAAATGGAAAACCTATACCACTGAGGACGGGCTTGCGCATAACGGCGTTTTGGCCATAGATGTAAGCAAGCAAACCGGGGATGTGTGGTTGGGCACCATGGGCGGGTTAACAAGATGGTCGACTGGCACTTTTGAGAATTTCACCCAAATGAACAGTGGAATGCCCAATAATCTAATCTATGCCGTTACCTGCGATGGGAAGGATGTCTGGGTAGCCACAGGAGGTGGTGCCGGGCACTATGATACCTATGCCAAAAAATGGCAGATTTTCACAGAGGAAAATGCACCGATGCACGAACCATGGACCTATGGCGTATGTGCCGGTGATGGTAAAATCTTCATTGCCGCATGGGGAGGTGGCGTAGTGGAGTATACCAAAAAAACAAAAAAATTCAGGGATTATGTTGATCCCGATGGTAATATGGAAATCGATCTTTTCCCAGATGATGGCATTGTCCATGATATAACTACAGGCACATCTTGGTCTAACGGAATTTTATGGGTCGGCACATATTTCGGGTTGAGTCGATATGACGGTGTACACTGGAAAGGCTATTTCGATCATGATAGCGGCTTGGCAAGCAATTTCATCAACTTTATCAAAGCATCTGGTGATGTGGTATTTATTTGCACCGACAAAGGTTTAAGCACTACGGACGGTAACAATTGGATTACCTATACAAAAAATGAAACCAATACCAATGGGAAGGCTGTATTGCTTACGGATACCCATAGTACAGAAATGACCATGACGCCCTCGATTTCCCATAATTATACCATAGGGGTCGATGTTGAGGGGGAACAAATATGGGTGGCTACCTCGAAAGGCGTTAGTCAGGGCGAATTATTAAAACAACCGTTACAGTAAAAATAAAATTAAAACTAACAATTATAAAAAGAGATTATGGAAAGCACAATGGAACGCAAAGGGAATAAGAAAATGCTGATAGATCTTTCAAAACTTACAGAAGGTGAAGTGGTGGAAATGAGAAAACTTGGGATTTTAACAGAGGACCATCAAATCAGTGAAACGGTTTATCCTCCAATACATTTGGAAAGGCCTCCGATCGAAAAACATGTTGTACACGCCCCACATACGATTAACGAAGCCTACAACTATCAAAAACCATCTTCCTTTTCAAGGGCGTTACGCTTGGATCTTGGAGGGTATAAGGTATTATTGGTTTCAGGCACCGCCAGTGTAAACGAGAAAGGGCTTCCTGAACATATAGGGGACTTTAAAGCGCAATTATGGCGTACCTATGTGAATATCACGAATTTATTGGCAGCTGAAGGTATGACTTGGCACGATGTGGTACGCACAACCAACTACCTTAGGGACATTGAAAGGGATTATGGGGAATTCAATAAGATCAGAACGTCTTTCTACACTTGGTTAGGCCTTGACCCCCTACCTGCTGCCACCGGAATCCAGGCCAGATTATGCTGGGAAACCTTACTTGTAGAAATTGAAGTTTACGCGATCTGTAAGGCAAATTAAAATACGAAACCATGGCGACACGTAATTATAGGTTCATTGGGTTGATTTTACTGGTTCTGATTTTTCATCCCAAGCTGGTGAATGGTCAGGATGATTTGATGTATGGCAATACACCTGACAGTATCTTTCCATATCACAATTTTCAAAAAGCCTACAAATATCATTTTATTGAACCCATAGAGTTTTATGGTGCGGGTCGTGATAAGAAACCACCCTCGGACCTTACGGAAATCCGTATTGGCTTCTTAGGCCCATTGGAAGGCTCCCCGCTGGTACCTCTCGGCAAGCAAATGCTGAACGGATCCATGTTGGCCCTTGAGCAGGCCAATGCCAATGGAGGCTATCAAGGGATTCCATATAAGTTAATGATCCATAATGATGTCGGTCTATGGGGGGCCGCCGCGAATGAAGTGGTACAAATGGATGATGAAAAAGTATGGGCGTGGTTGGGTTCTATCGACGATATCGTTTCCCATGTTGCATTAAGGGCCACCTTAAAAATGGAAATCATGATGGTGAATACCGGGGACCCGGACCCTACCTTTACCGAGACTAACATCCCTTGGGCCATACGCGTCATCAGTGATGATCGCCAAAGCGGATATGCCTTGGCATCCTACATTTTCAATACCATGCAACATGAACGTGTTGCTGTGATACGGGCGAACAACCGCTACGGTCGCGTAGGTATTATGGAGTATGCGGGGGTTGCCGTGCGAATGGGGCATCCGATGATGATCGAAGAACGATTTGAAGTGGGGGAAACCGATTTCTCCATGCAATTGGAAAATATCAAAGAAGCTAATCCTGATGGGATCTTGATTTGGGGCAATGCCAAGGAATCGGCGTTGATTGTAAAACAGATCAGGGCCTTGGGCATGAAACAACCAATTTACGCATCCGACAGAGTGGTTTCAGCCGAGTTTTTGGAGATAGCAGGTGAAGATGCCGAATCAATTGTGAGTACATGCCAATACAATCCGAAAGCGGACAATCCCAAATTGAAGCAATTCCAATCGGATTATTTGAAACGGTTTGGAATTGAACCGGATGTTTTCGCGGCACATGCCTATGATGGAATGAACCTGATTATTGCCGCCATAAGGAAAAAGGGCCTAAATCGGGTGCTCATCCGCGATGTCCTCACCGATTTGAAAACTTTCCAGGGATATGAAGGGGTTACTGGGGAAATACGATTGGACGAAAGTTGGAACGATATAGGGAAGATTTGGATGACCAAGGTTGAAAATGGGGAGTTCCATTACACGGCCAGTCCAACGACGCAAGAAAAAAATTACGCACGAAAAGGCAAAAGAATTAACCGTTAAGTCATGCCTTATGAACAAGGTTTTTTTCCTTTGCACCGCTTTTTTTGTCCTGCTCTTTCAACCTGGCTTGGCACAACAATCGCATACCGGAAAAGTAAAAACCGTAAAAATCGGGTTATTGGTGAACGACCAAACCAGTCGTGAAGCACAGAATGCAGCCGAATTGGCCATATTTCTTGCCAATGAAAAGGCAGGTGCGAACGGCACCCATTTTCAATTAATTACACGATCCATGGAAGGTGCTTGGGGCACAGGCTCGAATGAAGCTGTAAACCTGGTCTTCGAAGAAAAGGTATGGGTAATCCTAGGATCCCATGATAGTAGGAATGCGCATTTGGTAGAACAGGTTATTGCCAAGACCAAAGTGGTTTTTTTGTCAGCATGGGCCAGTGACCCTACCCTTTCCCAAGCTTTTATCCCTTGGTTCTACAACTGTGTCCCAAACGACATTCAACAAGCGGAAGTCTTGATCCAAGAAATGGTCCTAAACAGAAAAATCCAGAAAATAGCCGTAATTGTACAAGAAAATTACGATGCGGCAAAAGCGTTGAAATCCGTAAAAGACCAACTACAACGTCTTAGTCATCCTGATCCAAATGTCTCAACGTATACCTTCTGTTCCGAACATCCACAAGCGTGCATTAAAGATATACAGGATGATGCCCATGAAGCTTTAATACTTCTAGGCGATGGGGAATCATCATGGGAGTTATTGCACCTACTACGAAAGAAAGGATTAGGGATTCCCGTCTTTGGGACTATTTCGATGCTTGGAGCCCAAAATTTAAGACAAGTGGAATCTGAAACCCCATTAAATTTAACAGTATTGAGTTCGGGAAACTGGATGAAATCAAATACCTTAGATTCGCAAAAAGGGCCATCAGGTTCCGTTAGTATTTCGAATGCCATAGCGGCCTATGCCTTTGATGGCACCAACGTACTTATAGACGCAATAAAATCTTCTGGGTTCAATCGGGATACATTTAACGAAACCATGGCCAAAACCAATAAAAATGGTATAACAGGGAATATCCAATTCGATAAAAACGGGAATCGGATGAATACATTAAATTTGGTAAAAATCGCGAACAACCCTATTTCCAAAAAATTTTAAATGCCGACACCTTCCTCTTTCTTAAACTTTCATTCCATGAAACGCACTTGTATTTTTCTCTCACTATTTCTGATTGCCATCATCTTTTCGAGGTGTAAGGAAACCGCAGAGGAAATTAAGGAAAAAGAAATAGAAATGATTTCCACCCAAACCATGGGCCTTGCCTATCTGGAATTGTTCAAACTTGAAGAGGCTGAAGAATCGTTTATAAAATACATATCGCTAGCCCCCGACAGGAAAATGGGATATGCAAATTTGGGATTGGTTTATCTACGAATGGGCAAGTATGCAGAAGCCGAGGAACAGCTCTTAAAGGCCATAGACATAGATGCCAAAGATGCGGATATCAATTTGATTTTGGCCACCGTTTATCAAATGAACGAACAGAAAGACAAAGCGATCTCTATCTTGAACCGTTCGCTTGATTTTGACCCTGAGCACGAAAAATCATTATACATGCTCTCGGAGATATACGTTTCGGAAGGAGATGACGCCTTCCAAAGTAAAAGAAAGAAATGTTTGATTGATTTGGTACGAAAGGCACCTGACAATATTGTTCCCATTTTGGAATTGACCGCCATTTATATACGTAATTCGGAGGCAGATAAGGCCATTGAGCAATTGGAAACCATAAAAAAACGGTTCCCCGAGTTTCCGAAAGAGGCGGTTGATTACTATAGTGATACGATTGACTTTTTAAGAATACCCGATGCGGAAAAGGCGTTGACCTCATTTATGATTTTTCATAACTATTTAAAGGTGACTTTCCCTTATCAAGGCGGAATCAAGGAATTAAAAGGGTCCCAAGGTTCGTTGATTGGCCTTCCCTTGATTACCTATGACCTGAATCATTCAGCCCTTAAAGATGATAATACATCCATTCTGGAGGTCATTAAGTTTACCGATGCCACAAGTGCAGTCGGTTTAGACGCCGTTCCGATATTCGAAAACCATTCCGATCTCGAGAAACAATACATAACACATGTAACTGCTGCAGATTACGATAGTGATGGCGATTTGGATATCTATGTAGGAAGTTACAATACCGAAAACGAAACCTATGAACATTTTCTTTTCAACAATGATCTAAGTCTGTTTTGGGATATTTCAATGGATGTTGGAATTACCCATTCCGGAAAGGAATCATCGGCAGTTTTTACCGACTACGACAATGATGGCTTCCTTGACCTTTATGTGGTAAAAGAAGGAGGCAATATTCTTTATAAAAATGCTGGGGAAGGAAAGTTCAATGATGTTACCAAAGAAGCATTATTGGATGCCGAACGGGAAAGTACAAATGCACTGTTTCTTGATTTAGACCATGATGGGGACTTGGATATTTTCGAGACCGGGCCTGGACCAAACTATGTCTTTCGCAACAATGGTGATGGTACTTTTGTAGAACAAGCTGAAAAAATGGGATTGGCCGGAAGTGCTATCAAGGGTAACGATGCAGCCTTTGGGGATTTTGATGATGACGGGGATATAGATCTTTTCGTAGCCAATGATAATGCAGCGAACAACCTATATACCAATCAAAGACAAGGTGTATTCAATGATATTTCCCAAAACAACCTACCTGCCAATAACAAGGGAAGTACAACGGTCACTGTGGCCGATTGGAACAATGATGGTTTTTTAGATCTTCTAACCCATGGATCAAAAAGTACGGATTCTAACGCTTTAATGGTCAATAAAGGTGATGGCAGTTTTGAATTGCTCGGGAACAACCAGGAAATATTTAAGGATTTAAATGGAATAACCGTTTTGGATTCGGAATTTTTTGATTTTGACAATGATGGTTTTCTGGACATTGCCATTGTCGGTAAGCCAAAAAAAGCCAACGGCAGGGGAATTATGCTTTTTCATAATGAGGGGGAAGGTAGATTTACCAATGTATCCCATCTTTTACCTAAAAATCGGAAAGCAGGTGAAAAAATCGAATTGATAGATTATGATGGCGATGGTGATCTGGACCTTTTGATCGCTGGCTTGCAGGGAGGCGTATTTTTATTGCGCAATGACGGCGGTAATCTTAACCACTATGTAAACATAAAACTTGTAGGGCTAAGGACCGGGAGTGCAAAAAACAATTATTTTGGAATAGGGGCCAAAGTAGAAATGCGGGCAGGGGACCTATATCAAACCAAAGTAGTCAATAAGCCAAATTTACATTTTGGATTGGGCGATAGAACAAAAGCGGATATTATCCGTATTACTTGGACCAATGGAGTGCCACAAAATATTCTAATGCCAGAAGGAGACCAATCCCTGATTGAATCGCAATCCCTAAAAGGTTCCTGTCCATTCTTATATACATGGAACGGCGATAAATTTGTATTTGCAAAGGATATTACTTGGCGGAGTGCATTGGGTATGCCTTTGGGAATCATGGGAGGAAAGGCAAAATACGCTTTTGCGGATGCCTCGGATGATTTTATTAAAATTCCGGGCGAAATGTTAAAAGAGAAAGACGGGACCTATATAATGCAAATGACCTCTGAATTATGGGAAACCATCTATATGGACCAAATGCAATTGGTGTTAGTGGACCATCCTGAATCAGTGGATATTTTCGTGCCGGAACAGTTTTCCCCTCCACCGTTCCCGGGATTAGACCTGCTTCAAGTGGAACAAAAACTATATCCTCTCTCAGCTACCGATCATAAAGGCACTGATTTACTGTCATTCATAACGAAGAAAGATGACCGATACATTTCCAATTTTAAACCGGATAAATATCAAGGCGTAACCGAAATGCACGACCTGATTCTTGATTTTGGGGAATCTATACCAACCGATAATGTGTTATTGATATTGAACGGATGGATTTTCCCGACGGACGCCAGTATTAATGTAGCCTTGTCACAATCCAACGAGATACAGGTAAAATCCCCAAATATTCAAGTTATCAATGCAAAAGGGGAATGGGAAACCGTCATTTCGAACCTTGGCTTTCCTATGGGGAAAGATAAAAACGTAATTGCAGACCTATCGGGTAAATTTTTAAGCAATGATCATAGGGTAAGGATCCAGACCAATATGGAGATTTATTGGGATGAGGTCTTCTTGGCGAAGAACAACCCTAATGTTGCCGTAAGGACGACGGCACTTAACCCGATCGCTGCAGATTTGCACTACCGAGGATTTTCGCGGACCTATAGAAAAGGAGGCCGATATGGACCTCATTGGTTCGATTATGATGAAGTTGACACAACTGCAAAATGGCGTGATTTAACCGGCAACTATACGCGCTATGGCGATGTGTTACCCCTTCTCACCGATGCTGACAATAAATACATAATTTCGAATGCGGGGGACGAGACGACGCTTAAATTCAACGCGAATGCGCTGCCAAAATTGGAAAAAGGGTGGAAAAGGGATTTCTTAATACATAGTGTAGGCTGGGTTAAGGATGGTGATTTAAATACGGCTTACGGTAATACCGTACTACCACTGCCGTACCATGGCATTACCAGTTATCCTCCTATGGAAAATGATAAATATCCCAATACCCCTGAACTACAAAAATATCATGCCGAGTATAATACCAGAACCATAACCGATGAGGACTATCGCAATGGCGTAAAGAATAATAACCTACAATGAGACAAAGGATCGGAAAAATAATAGCTTTCATTCTATGTGGTGGTATCCCACTAGTACTTGGTGCTCAAAACCAAGGTGTTAAACTAAAGGAAGTTACCAAGGAGGCCGGAATTGATTTCAGATACACTTTTGGGGACTATACCTATGAAAATATTTTGGAAAGCAGTGGTTCGGGAATTACGGTTTTTGATTACAACAATGATGGGCTCATGGACCTGTACCTAATGAACGGAACGTACTTGGAGGGCATTTCCCAAACGGAGGGTGTTGCCTTCAAAGACACTGCGAACAAGTTGTATAAAAATAACGGTAACGGAACTTTTTCCGATGTTTCAAAAACGGCAGGAGTTGACAATCGAACTTGGAGTATGGCGGCCGGTGCCATTGATTTGGATAATGATGGGTTTCAGGATCTTTATCTCTTGAATTATGGTCCAAATGTATTTTATCACAATAATGGGGACGGTACCTTTGGTGACCAAACACGTACACTAGGTCTTGCCGGCCCTGAAAAGTTGAATGGTTTTACGAAATGGAGTATAGGGGTTTCCTTTTGGGATTATGATACCGATGGAAGGTTGGATGCCATGGTAGGTAATTTTCTAGCCTTTGATCCCAACTACATCTCAACCCAAACCCCTGGTATGATGCCACACCCCTCAGAATATAAGGGCCAAGCATCCATATTATATAAACAAAGGGACGATGGCACGTTTGAAGATGTTACCAAAGAGGAAAACCTGTACTTTCCAGATTCAAAATGCATGGGGTTAACAGTTTACGATTATGATGAGGATGGTGATATGGATATTTTTCAAGCCAACGACCACCAGATGAATTTTTTGTTTAAATATGAAGATGGCACCTTTAAGGAGGTTGGCGTTGCCAGCGGTGTGGCCGTAAACAGTCAAGGGCAAGTTACAGGCTCAATGCACGGTACACTTGGTGATGTGGATGGCGATGGTTTGGTCGATATATTGGTATCCGATTTAAAATATGGTGCGTTGTACCGAAATTTAGGGAATGGTTTGTATCAAGACATAACCGAATCCAGTGGTGTGGCTAAGGCATTAGCCGGAAAGGGGAGTTGGGGTACGGCGTTTTTCGATTATGACAATGATGGGGATCTTGATATTATTTCGGCCAATGGAACAGCCGAAGAATTGATTTTGCAATATCCGGTATTGTTGGAAAATGATGGCAAGGCCCATTACAAAGATGTAGGCCAACAAATTAGCCCCTATTTTTCCACCAAGCGTTCAGGAAGGGGGTTGGCAACTTGGGATTATGACAATGATGGCGATTTGGATGTCATTATTTCCCATGTCGATTTAATAGCGACCCCAACACTTCTTCAAAACGCAGGGGGCAACCGCAATAACTGGCTTGGGATAACACTAATTGGGGAAAACGGTCTGGCATCCGGAATTGGCGCCAAACTCACCCTGTGTACAACGGACAAAGATCTGGTACGGATAAATCAATGGACTACGGGATATTTATCGAATAATGAGCCCCGAACCCACTTTGGCATTGGCAAAACGGGGCGAATAAAGGAATTGGAAATTAAATGGCCCAATGGGAAAACCGAAATTTATAGTACTTTAGAACCAAATCAATACCTGACCATACGCCAAGGGAAGGGCATCGAAAAAAAATAAAATAAGAACATAAAACGTATAAAAATGAACAGTATGTATGTTAGTAAGGTGGTAGATCTCACCAATCACGATAAAAATATAATCTACAACATGTCTTATGAAGAAGCAGTTGAGGTTGTCAAATCCGGCGATGTGGAGGCTGTTCGCAATATTGACGGTCAGTTTTCCTTAGTTTCCGTAGAAGGCAAAACAATAAGAATGGCACGGTCAATTGGGCGTCCATTGCGATATTTTATTGCAAAACGTGCCGTTGGCCCCCAATTGGTTATCGCCGAACGTATAGATACCATCTTTGATTATCTCAAGGAAGAAGGCATGGATGACCAATTTCATCCTTCATATACACGCATGGTTCCTGCCCATTATATCACTAAAATTGAACTGTTAGGTTGTCCGGATCCCAATCCGGTATATACCCGATTCTTTACACCCCAACGTAACGCCTATAAATCGGGAAGTTTAGAACAAATAGGCAAAGATTATATCGCTGCCGTTTATAATGAGATTAAGAAATGGCTGCAATTCAGGGCCAAATCAGGACCTATAGGGGTAACTTTCTCGGCGGGGATTGATAGCGGTTCGGTATTTCTTCTAACATACCATGCCCTTAAAGAACTAGGCGAAAGTCCATCTCGGCTAAAGGCATTTACCTTATCAATAGATGGTGATGGGGACGATTTGATTCAAGCCCGGGAGTTTTTACGAAAACTTAATCTTGAACTTTTTTTGGAACCCATAGAATTGGATTATAACGCCTTAGACTGGAAAGAGGCAATTCAGGTGGTTGAGGACTACAAACCTTTGGATATTCAATCGGCCACAATGAACCTAGCCTTGTTAAAAGGCATAAGAAGCCGTTATCCCGAATGGAAGTTCATCATTGATGGTGACGGTGGGGATGAGAACCTCAAAGACTATCCTATCGAAGAAAATCCTGAACTGACGATACGAAGTGTTTTAAATAATTTAATGTTGTACCATGAGGGTTGGGGTGTCGATTCAATAAAGCATTCATTGACCTATTCCGGAGGTCTAAGTAGGGGGTATATGAGAACATTTTCTCCAGCGGACCTATTGGGCTTTGAAAGTTTTAGTCCATATACTTTACCTAATGTCATCGAAATATCCGAAGGCATCCCCTATATCGATATGACGGATTGGGACCATCAAAAACTGTATGATTTAAAAGGCCAAATCGTATTTGAAGGGGTCAAGGCGATTACCGGTATGGAAATGCCCGTTTTTGAGAAACGAAGATTTCAACACGGCGCTGCTTCAAAGAATGATTTTGACAAGCATTTTCCAGAAAAGGAAATAACGTATAGAAAACAGTTTTTGTCAAAATATGAGTAGAGGTTCGGTAACTGTTTCCAATAACAAAAGGATAGTTTCTGAACGTGGCAAGAAAAACCAGGTAGATCAAAATCGACCCTATGCTTGGTTGGTTGAAAAAGAACGTGGGTTATCAGGTAAAGCGGAGGATACGGCCATAATTTTCCTTACCAATAAGGAGTGCCCTTTTAAGTGCCTCATGTGCGACTTATGGAAAAATACGACTGATCAATCTGTGGAAATTGGGGCTATTCCAAAGCAGATAGCGTGGGCCTTGGCCCAAATGCCAAAGGCTAAACATATTAAATTATATAACAGCGGGAGTTTTTTTGATGAAAAGGCCATACCGGTGGCGGATTATGAAGCGATAGCGTTATTATTGGAAAATTTCGAAACTGTTATCGTCGAATCACACCCCAAATTCATAACCCAAAAATGCCTTCGCTTTCGGGACATGCTTAAACCCGCATTAGAAGTAGCTGTGGGCTTGGAGACGGCAAACCCTGATGTTCTTGAAAAATTAAATAAACAAATGACCACCGAGGATTTTTGCGGTGCCATAAGATTTTTGTCCCGACATAATATACCGTCAAGAGCATTTATACTGCTGCGACCGCCCTACTTATCAGAAGATGAAGGGGTGTATTGGGCCAAAAAGTCCATTGATTTTGCTTTTGAATGCGGGGTGGGTTGCTGTACTGTGATTCCCGTTAGGGGCGGCAATGGGGTGATGGAACTTTTACATAACCAAGGGAAATTTGAGGTTCCCAAAATCCAATCCTTGGAAACGGTTTTGGAATACGGGATACAGCTTCAATCAGGTCGGGTCTTTGTCGATCTTTGGGATCTTTCCATCTTCTCCAATTGTGACCTTTGTTTTGAAGCAAGAACCAAAAGATTAGATTTGATGAATTTGACCCAAAAAATAGGCAAAAGGGTTTCTTGCGCCTGTGAACAACACGAATAAACGTTAGGATAAGGAAATCATCTTAACCTTATAAAATACATAGGTGATGCATATGGGTTACTTATGGGAAAAATATGGTCTATTGTTTAACCTGTTCAAGATTACCCAACCCTGTTGATCTTGTTGGGCACAATCAATATAAACTGCACTAATTACTAATAGCAATACAGCATTTAGTCGTAAATTTATACGCCAAAAGAAGCTAATTAAATGATGGAGAATCGTGTATTCCAATTTGTGATCTGCTTATTGATTCTAAACTCTTCCTGCACAAATAAAAACAAGATTTTTGAAAGCCTAGATGCTTCAAGAACGGGAATTACATTTAACAATGTACTAACCGAAAACGACACCGTAAACTATTTTACCTTTCCGTATATGTATGAAGGCGGGGGTGTTGCCGCTGGGGATATCAACAATGACGGATTAATAGACCTTTATTTTACGGGTAATCAGGTCCCTAACAAGTTATATCTCAACAAGGGAAACCTTCAATTTGAGGACATTAGTGGGAAAGCCGGGGTCGAAGGTGATGACCGATGGTATACCGGAGTAACCATGGCAGATGTTAATAGTGATGGTTTTTTGGACATTTATTGCTCTGTTGGTGGGCCGCATGAACCTAGATTGAACCAACTATTTATAAATAAGACGGATGGCACATTCGAAGAAAAAGCTTTAGAGGTTGGTATACAAGATGCCGGGGATTCTGTACAAGGCACTTTTTTTGATTATGACAAGGATGGCGATTTGGATTTATATGTGGCAAACTATCCACCAACAAGCTTTAACACCCCTGTTTTCTTATTTACCCATTATATGAAAGAAGGTAAAGACATACTTAGCGATCATCTTTATCGTAATGACGATGGCGTATTTACCGATGTGACCACCGAGGCAAAACTTAGGAATTTCGGATTGACCCTTAGTGCCACCGTTGGGGATTTGAACAACGACACCTGGCCAGATTTATATATCTCGAACGATTTTGTGTCACCCGATTTCATGTATATCAACAATCAAGATGGCACCTTTAGGGAAGTAGTTCTAAGTGCAACGGCACAAACGGCATACTATGGTATGGGCGCCGACATTGCGGACATCAACAACGATGGCTATTTGGATATTAGTCAAGCGGATATGGACGGCAAATCAAATCAACGACGAAAGGCCAACATGGGCAATACCATTCAGGCCCATTTTGAAGAAATGGTAGAAGCTGGTTTTCATCACCAATATGTGCAGAATAATTTGCAGTTGAACACCGGAGCCTATAAAGACGGAAATCCCTATTTTTCAAATGTGTCTAGACTAACCGGTACGTCTTCGACAGATTGGAGTTGGGGCCCGCTAATGGCAGATTTCGATAATGACGGGGACAAAGACCTTTTCATAGCGAATGGCACCCGAAGGGAAGTAAACAACAATGATTACTTTGACGAAATGAGGTCAAATAAACTTAAAAAAAGTAATTTACTACAAAACAGTTTAATGATCCCATCAGTGAAATTGGATAATTTCATGTATAGAAACAATGGGGATCTCAATTTTGAACACATCAACAAAGAATGGGGTATTAGTTTCGAAGGATATTCCAATGGGTCCACCTATGCCGATTTGGACAATGATGGTGATTTGGATATTATAACCAACAACATCGATGACCCTGCCTCTATCTTCGAGAACAAAAGTTCAACCCTCAATAATTACATCAAAATCAAATTTGAAGGAACTCCGAAGAATAGATTTGGATTAGGGAACAGGGTTTATGTAAAAACAGGTGGGCAAACCCAGTTGCAGGAATTAACATTAACACGCGGCTTTCAATCTTCCGTGGCTCCTGAACTGCATTTTGGATTGAACAAAGAGGAGAAAATCGATGAATTAAAGGTGATTTGGACCAATGGCACCTCACAAATTTTAAGGGATGTGGGCGTAAATCAAACATTGATCGTGAATTATAACGATGCGTCAAAGATTGTAGAAGAATCGCCGAAAAAAGAGGAGTGCTTATTCACAGATGCGAAGAAAGTATTTCCAGAATTCAAACATCAGGAGAATTTGTACGATGACTATTTAAAACAGGTATTGCTACCCCATAAAATGTCAGCCTATGGCCCTGCCTTGGCTATCGGAGACCTTAACAACGATGGTTTGGATGACTATTTCGTTGGAGGCGCCCATGGTTATTCCGGAACTATTTTCATACAAACCCAGGATGGTTTTTTACTAGATAAGCAAGAACCCTTTGAGCAAGATAAGGCAAGTGAAGATCTTGGTGCCGTAATCTTTGATGCGGATCAAGACGGGGATAATGACCTGTACGTGGTTAGTGGCGGGTACGAATTTGACCCAAAATCCCAAGAACTACAGGACAGGTTGTATATTAATAATGGCAAAGGACAGTTTTCAAAAGCGGAAGAAGGGACCTTACCAGAAATGTTGGTCAGTGGTTCAAGAGCCTACCATACAGATTTTGATAAGGACGGCAAAGAGGATCTTTTGGTTTTGGGCAGACAAGTCCCTTGGAATTACCCATTACCTGCCAAAAGTTTTCTATTAAGGAATAAGAGCAGCAACGGGACCGTCAAATTTGAAAATTATTCAGCCAATATAGAGGACCAGTTCCATGATCTCGGTATGGCGACTAGCGCGACCATTACCGATTTCAATAACGATGGGTGGATGGATATCATTATTGTCGGGGAATGGATGCCCATAAAAGTGTTCGAAAACGGTCAAACGGGTTTCAAGGATGTTTCAGGTCAGATGGGACTTTCTGATACGAACGGGTGGTGGTGGAGTATAAATCAGGGGGACTTTGACAACGATGGGGATATGGATTATTTGCTGGGAAATAATGGCCTAAATTATAAATACAAGGCAACTGAAAATGAAACTTTCGATATGTATTACCATGATTTTGATGAGAATGGTAAAAAAGATATTGTATTGGGGTATTTTGAAAATGGGGTGCAATATCCACTTAGGGGCAGGTTACCATCTTCCCGGCAGATCCATGCCATCAAATTTAAATATAAAACCTCTGAAGCCTTTTCCCATGCGACTCTAGAAGACGTTTATACCAAAAAAGGATTGGATTCTTCCTTGCATTATCAAGTTAAATCCTTTGCCAGTATTTATTTGGAAAATAATGGGGAAACTTTTGCGATCCATAAATTACCAACAGAGGCACAGATCTCAAGTATAAACCAAATTTTGATAGAGGATTATGATCGTGACGGGAATTTGGATGCTTTAGTGGCAGGGAATTTATACGGGTCGGAAATTGAAACGCCAAGGAATGATGCCGGTTACGGTTTATTTTTAAAGGGGGATGGCAAGGGTAACTTTGAACCTTTACCAACTTATGAAAGTGGGTTTTTTGCGCCTGGGGATGTAAAAGATATGGCCACCATCAAAGTTCGGGACACGTCCTATATCATCGTTGCCAAAAATAATGATTCCCTTCAATTTGTAAGGGTTAATAACAAGGCCATAGAAACAAAAGGTTCGATCGAATAAAGTATTCGCTAAAGAGTTGTTATATCGATAAAAGTCCTTTTCCGTTGCTTGTTGGATCTATTTTACCAAAATCAATATGGCCCCTATGGCGGTCAAGACCAAGATCATTTTTCGATAAAAATCTTCCTTGATGATTTTCACCAAACGCACGCCCACGAAAAGCCCTAGGAAAATAGCAGGGGCCAATTTTAAATTGACCAATAGGGTTTCTGGGGTTATGGTCTCCCAAGACCATATATGAAAAGGTAACTTAAAAACATTGATGATCAAAAACAACCATGCCGCGGTTCCTATGAATTCATTTTTAGGCAAACGCATAGCCAAAAAGAATATATTGCTGAAGGCCCCGGCCAAATTTCCGATCATTGTGGTAATACCGGCCAAAATACCGATAAACCCAGCAAATGACCAATGAGATGGCACATTTTTTGACTTTTTTCGGTCCCACCAATACATCATCGCCACACTGCACAGAATGATGATGGCCATCCCAATTTTAAAAGTATCCTCATCGAGATCCTTCCCAATAATTACACCGATTAGTATCCCAGCAAGAATCCAAGGTAGAAAACGAATGATGTACTTCCATTGGGTGTGTCGGTTGTAATAAACAACGGCAAATATATCGGCCAAAATCAGTAAGGGCACAACAAGTCCGGTAGATTCCTTGGCCCCAAAAGCCAAGGCCATTAAAGTAACACTTACTACAGCGACTCCTTTTATCCCTGCCTTGGAAATACCGACCACAAAAGTGGCGGTCAGAGCCATTAACCATGACAAAGTGGTGATTTCTGATTGTATTGATAGAAGCACAAAGGTCGTTTAGCGAACAAAGGGCAAATGTATCTTAAAAAATTATATCTTTAGCTCGAAACCAACAAACCATCCCTTGGAATTAAGAACGCCCGATTATAGCTATATTGTTGTATTCTTTTTAATCGTTTTAGGGATAAGGGCTTGCGTTTCCAAAAAATCGGGCAAGGATCCTGCCAAACTTTTTCTTTCCGGAAAAAAAATTCCCTGGTTGTTGGGGGTTTTAATGGTTGTAACCATGTTTTACACTGACACCCTGAATCTGGCTACGGATGTTTTAGGTTCCCAAGGGGTTTTAGGCAATTGGGAATCTGGTTTTATTCTATTTTTAGGACTATCGATAGTATGGATGTCAAAACCTGGCGGAAATATGACCTGGGCAATGACAAATATTTAAAAAGTTTATTTTCAGATAATTATTAAGATTTAAGCGTATGAAAACAGATGTAATTGTAGGTGTTGACATAGGGGGCACATCTATTGGTGCCGGTTGTATTGTTGGCAAGAAAATAGAGAAAACGCACTCGTTACCTACTGGCGCCCAGAGATCGACAGAGGAAATACTCGAAACGCTATATGAGGTTATTGAAAAGGTAATGCTGCCCGAAACAAAAGCTATCGGTGTTGGTGTTCCCGGGTTGATCAATGCTGATAAGGGAGAGATTGTTAAAATAGCCAATATCCCTTCATGGAATGGTCTACGCCTTGTTGAAAAACTATCTGCCCGATTCAATATGCCGGTGTATATAGAAAATGATGCCAACTGTTTTGCCTTGGGCGAAAAGCATTTTGGCAAAGGACAAAAATACGACAACATGGTCGCCGTTGCCCTTGGAACCGGTGTTGGTGGGGGCATTATAATCAACAATAAATTACACTCCGGTATGTTTGGCGGTGCAGGAGAGGTAGGTCACTTACCCTACAAAGACGATATTCTTGAAGTGTATTGCGGTAGTGCTTTCTTTACCAAGATCAACAATACGACGGGTAAAGCATTATATGACAAAGCCATGGCAGGGGACAAGCGTGCCCTGGAACTCTTTAACGAATTTGGGCATCATTTAGGGAAACTTATTAAGACCATTTTATATATCCTCGCTCCAGAGGCCATTATCTTCGGAGGTTCCATAAGCAAATCATTTCCCCTTTTTAAAGCCGGAATTCACGAGGAAATTGCTGATTTTCCCTTTGATATCATGATAGACGTCATTGCCATTGAGCAATCGGACCTTGAGGACATCGCGATTCTCGGGGCTGCCGGACTATATTACAATGCCTAACTATTTCTAAACAACCAAAAATCATCGTATGAGTAATTTAAAAAAATCGAACTACATTATCCCCTTGGCAATTATTAGTATCCTATTTTTTGTCATAGGTTTTGGTGTGGGAATCAGTGGTTTCTTGACTCCCTTTCTTCAGGATGCTTTCGACCTTTCCACCTCACAGTCGTATCTGGTAACCGCCGCCATTTTCTCGGCATTCGTGGTATTCGGCGCCCCTGCCGGATGGATTATTAAAAAAGTGGGCTACAAGTACGGTATGGTCATCGCCTTTTTTGTAATGGCCCTAGGTATGGTACTTTTTGTACCATCATCAAACATGCTTAGCTTCCCCTTGTTCCTTATCGCCCTATTTATCGGGGGAATTGGAAACACCATTTTGCAGGCATCGGTCAACCCTTATGTCACTATTATTGGTCCCAAAGAAAGTGCTGCCATGCGTATGAGCCTTATGGGTATCATGAATAAATCGGCATGGTGGTTATCATCGTTGTTCCTTGGATTGTTCATGGATTTGAACAACGTTGTACTCGATGATGTCATTCTACCCTTCTACATAGTAACAGGTATTCTTGTGGCCTTGGGTGTCTTCATGATATTTGCCCCATTACCAGAGGTGAAGGCCGAAGGTGAAGATGAATCGGACGAGGCGGCCACATCGGGCTATGCTGCAGGTAAAACAAGTATTTTTCAATTTCCACATTTATTGTTGGGGGTAGTTGCCCTATTCATTTACGTGGGCGTGGAAACCTTGCCCATGGTATCGATTATCGGTTTTGCAAAAGCCATTTTTGGCGATACCGCCCAGAATTTGGATAGTTTTGCCATCTATGTCCCCTTAGGGCTAGTCATTGGGTATATCTTTGGGGTACTGATGATCCCTAACTTTATTTCCCAAACCGCTGCATTGAGGTTGTTTTCTTGGTTAGGAATTGTTTCAGTATTGTTAATGATTTTCCTTCCTGGTGAATATGGTATTTACTGTATGGCACTAGTTGGATTTTCCAACTCCTTAATGTGGCCTGCGATTTGGCCATTGGCCATTGCCGATTTAGGCAAATTTACAAAGACCGGGGCGTCCTTGTTGGTCATGGGTATTGTGGGTGGGGCCATTATTCCCCTTATCTTCGGTTATTTGATCGATCTGATCAAAACTACCGAACTAGCCACCGTATCGGATTATCAGAATGCATATTGGATATTTATCCCTGCCTACCTGTACATACTTTATTTTGCGGTAAAAGGGAATAAGATCAGAAAATAACGGTCTTGAAAGCTCAAGGATATGGCAGTGGAATTAACTGATATAGCCAAACAGTTCCAAGTTGAAGGCGGAATTGCGTCCATAAAACCCCTTGGGGAAGGATTTATCAATGACACCTATATTGTAAAAACCGTGGGTGAAGCTTCGCCCAATTATTTGTTTCAACGTAAGAACAAAACAATTTTTAAGGATGTGCCATCGATGATGGATAATATCCAAAACATAACAACCCATCTAAAAGCGAAAATTATTGCCAATGGGGGTGATCCCCTGCGGGAAACCATGACCTTGATCAAAACCCATGATGGGGGGCTTTATTACCAAGATGAGGAGGGGGAATTCTGGACCATGTGCCTGTTTATCGATGACAGTATATCCTACGAATCGGCCGATACACCAGAGCTGGCTTACTCGGGCGGCAAGGGGATTGGAAAATTTCAGCGTATGACCTCCGATTATCAAGGTCAGCTCGTGGATATCTTGCCTGGGTTTCATAATATCCGCTTTCGCTTTGAACAATGGGATGAGGTTTTGGCAAAAGACCCTGTTGGCCGAAAAAGCGCTTTAAAGGAAGAAATATCATGGGTGGAAGACCGGCGTGAAGAGATGCTTAACTTCTGGTCGTTAGTTGAAGAGGGTACCATTCCCACCCGTGTAACCCACAACGATACCAAAATCAACAATATTTTGTTCGACAAGCAGGGAGACGTTTTGTGCATGATCGACCTCGATACGGTGCTGAGCAGTACCGCCCTTAACGACTATGGTGATGCCATGCGTTCCTACACCAATACCGGACTTGAAGATGACACTGACTTGGATAATGTGTCGATGGATATGGGAATATTCACGGCGTATACTAAAGGCTATCTCGAAGAGGCCAAATCGTTTCTGGTACAATCGGAACTGGACTATCTGGCCTTTTCAGCCAAGTATATTACCTACGAACAAGTGCTTCGTTTTTTAATGGATTACATTGCCGGGGATACGTATTATAAGATCAAATACCCTAAGCACAACCTGGTACGCACCCATGCACAATACAAATTGTTGCAAAGCATGGAAGCCCAGTTTCAGGAGATGCAAAAGGTCGTTGAATCGTTCTTGTAAATGCCAAGGAAATGAAGGAATCAAAGATAATCCCCTTTATTGATAATGTAAGTCACTTATCCCATGAAGAGTTGAACAACACCATGGTTTCCAACGGGTTCATGGGCAAGATAGACCAAGTCAATTGGAAAGCATTTGGTTATAAGCCCACGGTAAGCTTCTATCTGGCACATAACAATGAGGTGCTATGTATACTTTACAAAGTCAATGAGGAGAATGTTCGTGCTACAGTGGTAAAGGATAACGATGCCGTTTGGGAAGATAGCTGTGTGGAAGCCTTTTTCGCAACGGATATAAACAAAGGGTATTTCAACATTGAAGCCAACTGCATCGGCACTGTTCTAGTTGGTTATGGCAAGGAACGGGATAACAGAACCCATCTGGATGATGATCGGATGAAAACAATCAAAAGGGTTTCTTCGCTTGGAAAGGAGATTATTGGAAAGGAGCATGTACATGGAGACTGGTGGTTGCAGCTTGCAATTCCCTTCGAAATACTCGGGGTTACCAAAGGGCAAACTATTCGCGCTAATTTTTATAAGTGTGGGGATAAATGTAAAGTACCACACTTTTTGAGCTGGCAACCGATTTCCACACCTCAGCCCGATTTTCATCAACCTGATTTTTTTGCGGAGTTGATACTCGGGAATCCCGAATAGATGAAGATGGAACGAAATAACCGGTATACCATGAAAACAATATATCTTTTTATTAAATCATTTAAAGGCAAATTAATAATATGAAAAACAGGATAATTTCAGTCGATATTTTTAGGGGATTAACCATTGTATTGATGATTTTGGTCAACACCCCAGGAACATGGTCTAGTGTATATGCTCCTTTTTTGCATGCCGAATGGCACGGGTACACCCCTACCGATCTGGTCTTTCCGTTTTTCCTATTTATTGTGGGCACATCCATTGCCTTCGCCTATCAAAAAAAGACTCCGTCGGCATCGACCTATAGAAAAATCTCGATTCGGAGTTTAAAATTGATCGGACTAGGGTTATTTCTGGGGGCGTTTACCATCAGTTTCCCTTTTATAAAGGATTTTGCCGATATCAGGTTTCCTGGGGTTTTACAGCGTATTGGGGTCGTATTCTTTTTCGCGGCCATTATGTTCATAAACTTCAATTGGAAAACCTTGGTCGGTATTTGTGCCGTCATTTTGATCGGCTATTGGTTGTTAATGGGATATGTACCTGTTGAAGGTATGGAATCTACCTTTGATCGAGCACCGAATAATTTAGCAAACTACTTGGATGTCAAGGTTTTCGGGACCCACAATTATAAGCCGGATTATGATCCCGAGGGATTGTTGAGTACGCTCCCTTCCATAGCATCTTCTTTATTGGGCATTTTTACCGGTTTGATCTTAACCTCCAAAAGGGAAAATAAAGTATTCGTACTGGTTGGCTTAGGGGTGGTCATGCTTGTTTTAGGCTATATTTGGGATACTTTTTTCCCAATCAATAAAGCCTTATGGAGCAGTAGTTTTGTCATGGTCACCGCTGGATGGGCCAATATATTCCTGGCTTTGATTTACTATTTATCGGACATAAGAGGGATGAAATTCGGAAGTATTTTCAAATATGCCGGGGCAAATGCAATTACCGTTTACTTTCTTTCAAGTTTTGTGAGCAAATTATTTTATTCTATAAAAGTGGACGGTGAAACATCGCTACATGGCTGGCTGTTCCAGCATATTTATGTTCATGACTTTATGCCCATGAAGCTCTCCTCTCTTTTGTATGCGCTTACTGTAGTAAGTTTCTACATGCTACTGGCGTATGTTATGTATAGAAAGAAAATATTTATAAAAGTGTAGATAAGGAAGTTGGTTTTTAAGTTTGCAAGGCTATCAATCTTGCAACATATTTACCGATCACATCAAATTCCAAATTCACTGTGTCTCCGACTTTATAAGTACCAAACCTCGTGTGTTCATACGTATACGGTATTATCGCGACACTAAAAGTATTGGTATCGGAATTAACAACAGTAAGGCTAACCCCATCTATGGATATAGATCCCTTTTCTATGGTTACATTGTTATACGAAGTGTCGTATTCAAATGTAAAGAACCAGCTTCCATCCATTTCAGAAATGGCAGTACATTTGCCCGTTTGATCAACATGGCCCTGTACCATATGGCCGTCCAATCGGGCACCTAGCACCATGGCCCTTTCCAAATTGACCTTATCCCCGACCTTTAATTCCCCAAGATTCGATTTTTGCAGGGTTTCGTCAATTGCAGTGACCGTATAGGTAGGACCATCGATGGCCACCACGGTTAAACAGACGCCATTGTGCGCAACACTTTGATCTATTTTCAGTTCAGGGGTTATGGAGGAATTGATGCTAATATGTAAATTTCCACCTTCTTTTTCCAGTTGTTTTACTTCCCCTAAAGATTCGATTATTCCCGTAAACATGTGTCGTTTAAATTAAGTAGTTTTGTGTTATAAAATGAGCCGCATATTTAATAATAGGTGCTACACACAAAGGTAATTATATAATGCAGGAAAGCCGAGAAATAAGGGTAGGAATATCAATAGGCGATTTAAACGGAATTGGGTGCGAAGTCATGCTCAAGACTTTTGAGGATGCCCGGATGTTGGAATTTTGTACCCCGGTAATATTCGCTTCCAACAAGACCATAACACACCAAAAAAATGCCTTGGGCATAACCATAAACTATAATGGTGTTCATGATGCATCCAAAGCATTGGATGGCAAGGTCAACGTCGTTAACGTATGGAAAGAAACCCCAAAAATCGAGTTTGGGGAAGAGACCCAAGAAGGGGGAGCTTATGCCATAAAGTCATTAAGAGCTGCGGTAAAAGCCCTAAAAGAGGATAAAATCGATGTATTGGTCACCGCACCTATCAACAAGAAAAACATACAAGCCGATGATTTTAAATTCCCTGGCCACACCGATTATCTAGCCCAGGCATTGGAAGGGGAAAGCCTTATGTTCATGGTCACCGACGATTTAAAGGTCGGACTACTCACGGATCATATCGCGGTCAAGGATGTTCCAAATGCGATAAATCCCATATTGATTAGGACTAAAGTACGTATCATCGAGAAATCGTTGCAAATGGATTTTGGTGTACAGCGGCCTAAAATTGCACTTTTGGGAATAAATCCGCATAGTGGGGATCATGGTGTCATAGGCAAGGAAGATGAAGAAATAATGAAACCTGTAATCAAGGAAATGTCAGAGGCCGGCCATTTGGTTTTTGGCCCTTATTCAGCGGATAGTTTCTTTGGTTCCGATGAATACAAAAAATTCGATGCTATTCTGGCTGCATACCACGACCAAGGCCTAATACCTTTTAAGACCCTGTCTTTCGGAAATGGGGTGAATTTTACAGCAGGACTCTCGAAAATACGCACTTCTCCAGACCACGGTACGGCTTATGAAATAGCCGGAAAAGGAATTGCCGACCACAATTCGTTCAAGGAAGCCGTTTTTAAGGCGATCCATATTTTCAAGAACAGACAAGAGTATGCCCAGTTGACAGAGAACCCGTTACAAAAGCAGAAAATCAGACGTTAATTGGCCGAATTGATGTATTACTGATATTCGAATATAGGGCAATCCTTTCAAAAGATTAATGCCGCCATTAATAGTACAATAATTGCTAGAACCACTAAAACCATCCCTTCTTTTTTACGGTCTTTTCTTGCACGTTCCCTAATCCGTTTTTTATGGCGGTAAGTGTTACTTCAGATACCGTTATAAATTTTAAAGGTTGCCGATGGTCACTGGAAGACAAATAACCGGTATCGCGCAGGTGTTCCTTAAATCTTGGTCGCTTCGACGCCCGTTGTGCCCGGTTTTGTTTTATCCGGTTGTTCATATCTTGAACGTGCCCAGCACCACTCATAACATCCTTTGATTTTAGATCTTACACTTTTTTATTACACCTCCCCGAAGCACTACGTCTCTTGTAGCCCAAGTTTCTTTTTGTGATAAAAGGACCGTGGGAAGGAAGGGAAAAGGTAAAAATGAGCTTAAATTCCAAATCCCATAGCGTACTTGCCATGCTTTTCAAGGTACGGTAATCCTCTCCCTAATACCTCAATGGCCTTATCTAAAGATAGTTCATTTCAATCAATGTTGCCCTATTCGTAAAAGTTTGGTGCAGTTTATTGGCATTTATCAAAAAAAAAGTATCTTTGCACCCGCCTTAATGTGGGCTAGTGAATTAAAAAACAAGTGTTGAAGTGATGAAGCAAAAGGAGTTCAATATTCCTTTCTCTGGATTGAAGCAAGGAAAACACGAGTTTGCTTATAAAATTGATAGTACGTTCTTTGAGTCTTTTGGATATAATGAGTTTAATGGTGCAACGTTAAATTTGCAAGTGGTTCTCAATAAAATGAGCACCATGCTCGAATTGGGGATGCATGCAGAAGGCTCGGTAAATGTAGATTGCGATACAACCAGCGAACCCTACGACCAAGAAGTTTTGGGCGATTTGGAGTTAGTGGTCAAATTTGGCGATGAGTTCAATGATGAAAATGATGATATTTTGATTCTTCCCCATGCGGAACATCAGCTGAATATTGCTCAATACGTTTATGAAATGTTGGTGTTGGCCGTACCCCAAAAAAGAATTCATCCGGGTGTTCTGGATGGAACTTTACAATCTGAGGTACTTGATAGATTGGCTGAACTTAGTCCAAAAGAAGAGAAAAAAGACAGTGAAGATTTTGATCCCCGGTGGGATGAATTAAAGAAGTTACAAACGGATAAATAATTAATAATGGCACATCCTAAAAGAAAAATTTCCAGAACGAGGAGAGATAAGCGAAGAACGCATTACAAGGCAGTGGCCCCAACAATTGCTAAAGACCCAACAACAGGCGAAATGCATTTGTACCACAGGGCACACTGGCATGAAGGTAAATTATACTATAAAGGACAAGTTCTTATCGATAAAACCGAGGAAGCCGAGGCTTAATTCGATTTTTAAGAAGAATAGTACAACCCCCTGTTTGAAAAAGCAGGGTTTTTTTATACCAAATTGCTAATGGGGGATTTGAACGCTGAACGCGTGGAATAATAAAAGGGATTCTATTTTTCTTTTGACTTCGACTTCCAAAAAAACCAGAAACAATCGCTTTTTAGACAAAAAGTCACAGAAAATCATTAATTTTCCCAACTTTTGATGCATTTTTGATGGTTTTTGACCCAAAAAAAATCTAATATGAGTAAAATCAATGCGGCCATTACGGCTGTTGGGGGCTATGTTCCCAAGTTTGTCTTGACCAATGAAATGCTTGAGGGTATGGTTGACACCAATGATGAATGGATAACCACACGAACGGGCATAAAGGAGAGAAGGATTCTAAAGGACGAGGAAGGTCAAGGGTCATCATACTTAGGGATAAAGGCAGCCCAAGATCTTATCCAAAAAGGAAATATTGACCCGGAGGAGATAGATTTGGTTATTGTGGCCACCGCAACCCCAGATAGCATGGTGGCTTCGACAGCTGCTTTTGTAGCATCGGAAATTGGCGCTAAAAATGCCTTTGCATTTGATTTGTTGGCCGCTTGTTCCAGTTTTTTGTTCGGCATGTCAACAGCTTCAAGTTTTATTCAATCAGGTAAATACAAGAAGATATTATTGATTGGAGCGGATAAAATGTCATCAATAATCGACTATACGGATAGAACCACATGTATCATATTCGGCGATGGTGCCGGTGCCGTTCTTTTTGAACCCAATACCGAAGGTTTTGGACTACAGGATGAGTATTTGAGAGCGGATGGTAGTGGCAGAAAATTTTTAGGTATGGACGCGGGGGGATCTTTAATGCCGGCAACAGAGGAAACAGTAAGGAATAGAAAGCACTATATTTATCAAGATGGCAAAAACGTCTTTAAATTTGCAGTTTCCAATATGGCCGATGTTGCAGCCTTGATTATGGAACGTAATGACCTCAGCGATCAGGATGTATCATGGTTGGTTCCCCATCAGGCCAATAGACGTATTATCGATGCCACGGCCAATAGAATGGGATTGGATCACTCCAAGGTTATGACGAACATCCATAAATATGGCAATACGACCTCGGCCACGTTACCTTTATTGCTGCATGATTATGAAGATCGGTTAAAAAAAGGGGACAACTTGGTTTTTGCTGCCTTCGGAGGTGGTTTTACCTGGGGATCTATATATTTAAAATGGGCATATAACTAATTAACAATCAACCTTATAAATTACTTTCAATGGATATTAAGGAAATTCAAAGCCTCATCAAATTTGTCGCCAAATCAGGTGCTACCGAGGTAAAGTTAGAGACTGATGAAATTAAGATAACCATTAGAACGGGTTCGGCAACAGGCGGTCATGAGACCACTTATGTTCAACAAGTGCCCATGGCACAGGCTCCGATTACACCAGCCGCAGCTCCGGTGGCTTCGGCCCCTGAAACCCCTGCACAAAAAGAAGCTGAGGCCGACTCTAAGCTTATTACCATCAAATCACCGATTATAGGTACCTTCTATAGAAAACCTTCACCCGATAAACCAGCATTTGTCGAAGTTGGCTCAACTATTGCCAAGGGAGATGTGCTTTGTGTAATTGAAGCGATGAAATTGTTCAATGACATCGAGTCAGAAGTCTCTGGTAAGATCGTTAAGATCTTGGTCGATGACTCATCCCCTGTGGAGTTTGACCAACCTTTGTTCATGGTTGACCCATCTTAGTGGATTTTAAGTTGAAAATTGGTGCCCGACACCATTCAAAACGCAATGCTTAAAATTTAAAACTTCAAGAGATGTTCAAAAAAATACTTATAGCAAATAGGGGCGAAATCGCACTACGAATTATTCGTACCTGTAAGGAAATGGGGATCAAGACCGTAGCTGTGTATTCAAAAGCTGATGAGGAAAGTTTACACGTAAGGTTTGCAGATGAGGCTGTTTGTATTGGTCCTGCACCGAGTAGCGAATCCTATCTTAAAATACCCAATATCATAGCCGCGGCTGAGATAACCAATGCCGATGCAATTCATCCGGGATATGGTTTTCTATCTGAAAATTCCAAGTTTTCAAAAATCTGTGCCGAACACGACATAAAATTTATCGGTGCCTCTGGCGAGCATATTGACCGCATGGGAGATAAGGCTTCCGCCAAGGAAACCATGAAAAAAGCCGGTGTTCCCATAGTTCCGGGTTCGGATGGTTTGTTGAAAGATGTTGCTGATGCCAAGAAAGTGGCAAAAAAAATGGGTTATCCCGTTATGATCAAGGCGACTGCCGGTGGTGGAGGAAAGGGAATGAGAGCCGTTTGGAAAGAAGAGAATATGGAAGCCCTTTTCGAGAGCGCCGTTCAGGAGGCAACAGCTGCCTTTGGTAATGGGGCTATGTACATGGAAAAGTTGATCGAAGAACCACGTCATATCGAAATTCAGATTATTGGTGATCAATATGGTAAAGCATGTCATTTATCGGAACGTGATTGTTCCATACAACGGCGGCATCAAAAGTTGACCGAGGAAACCCCATCACCTTATATGACCGATAAGCTTCGTGAAGATATGGGCAATGCTGCGGTAAAAGCTGCTGAATATATTAAATACGAAGGTGCAGGGACAATAGAATTTCTAGTGGATAAACACCGGAACTTCTATTTTATGGAAATGAACACCCGTATACAGGTTGAGCACCCGATTACAGAACAGGTGGTGGATTATGACCTGATTCGGGAGCAGATCTTGGTGGCTGGGGGCGTACCCATCTCTGGAAAGAATTATTTCCCTAAACTTCATTCCATTGAATGCAGGATAAATGCCGAAGATCCGTATAATGGCTTTAGACCTTCCCCAGGAAAAATTACAACACTACACACGCCTGGAGGCCATGGGGTTCGAATGGACACCCACGTATATAGCGGGTATACCATACCTCCAAATTACGATTCCATGATCGCAAAGTTGATCACAACGGCCCAGACCCGCGAAGAGGCCATTAATAAAATGAAACGGGCATTGGATGAATTTGTTATCGAGGGAATAAAAACCACAATACCTTTTCATCGACAACTTATGGTGCACCCCGATTATTTGGCAGGGAATTATACCACCAAGTTCATGGAGGATTTTAAAATGGATCCCCCGATGGAATAATAAAATACCAAGCCCTAACTTAAACGTTAGGGTTTTTTTATCTTACCATATGAACTTTAGTTATTGGGAATACAAAACCTGGTTATCCAACATTGATTATACCATTATAGGAAGTGGTATCGTTGGGTTGAATTGCGCTTTGGTTTTACGTCAAAAATTTCCACGGGCTAAGATATTGGTTTTGGAGAAAGGGATTTTGCCCCAAGGGGCAAGCACCAAAAATGCAGGGTTCGCCTGTTTTGGAAGTATTTCCGAGATTCTTTCTGATTTAAAGTGCCATACTGAGCAAGAAGTGATCCAGTTGGTTGAGCAACGATGGAAAGGAATACAACAGTTGCGAAATACCTTGGGCGATACCACAATCGATTATCAACAACTCGGGGGACATGAACTGTTTTTGGAATCAAAGGAAGAATTATATACGCAATGCTGTGAAAACCTTAATAAGGTGAATACACTATTGGAACCCGTTTTCGGAACGTCTGCTTTTGAAGAACAACAAAACCGTTTCAATTTTAAGCGTATTAAAGGGCGGTACATTGCAAATGTCTTTGAGGCACAGATCAATACGGGTAAAATGATGGCAGCATTACTCCAGGAGGCTACGAAAAGCAATATCCGAATATTGAATTCAATTAATGTAACTCAATTCCAAGACACCGTGGAGCTAGTGGAGGTTAGTACGCATGCATTCGACTTCAAAACAAAGAAGTTATTGATTGCCACCAATGGATTTGCTTCCCAACTCATAGCTGAAAAAGTTAAGCCTGCCCGAGCACAGGTCCTTGTGACGAAACCCATCCCCGGTCTTCACATCAAGGGGACTTTTCATTTGGATGAAGGGTATTATTATTTCAGGAATATTGATAATCGAATTCTTTTTGGAGGAGGGCGTAATTTGGATTTTCAAGGGGAAGAAACCTTTGAACAGGGATCTTCATCGCTGATTCAAAACCAACTGGAAGGTATGTTGGCCGAGATTATTTTGCCCAATACCCCTTTTCAGGTCGATTTAAGGTGGAGCGGTATCATGGGGGTTGGAACTGTTAAAAAGCCAATTATAAAACAAGTGTCGAACCATGTGTATTGCGGTGTACGTTTGGGAGGTATGGGGGTCGCAATTGGTAGCCATGTAGGGAAAGAATTGGCCGAACTGGTGTAATGCACGACGTGTAATGTAAAAGTAGGCCCTATATGGATTTTAAAATATTGTTCGTCTAATGAATTATACTTAATTTAAGGCTTTGTTCATTTTCCCGACCCTATAAATGACTGTTAAACAAGAACTTTATACATTTTGTAAAACTTTTGCCGAGGATAGGATCAAGCGCGTCCAATCCCAAATGAAAGAGGTTCAAACAGCTTTGGCTACAGAAACAAAAAGTAGTGCCGGTGACAAACACGAAACGGGAAGGGCCATGCTTCAATTGGAACGGGAAAATTTAGGACGGCAATTGGCCGATGCCGAGAATATGATGCAATTGCTGCATACGGTCGATGTTTTATCAAAGAAGCGCACAGCTTGTTTGGGCAGCTTGGTGAAGACCACAGGGGCCAATTACTTTTTGGCCATTTCCGCTGGGGAATATAAGACCGATCTTGAAAAGTATTATTGTATTTCATTGAATACCCCAATAGGCATCATGTTATTGGGCAAGTCTGTTGGCGATACCATAAGGTTTAATGCTAGTGCAATTGAAATTTTGGAAATTATTTGACAACCATGTTTTCCATACTATATCACTAATTGTAAAAACAAATGAAACCTATTCCCATAGAGCAATGGCTAGTATGTATCTGTCGGAATTAGGAACCCATCGTTTAAAGTGGACTAAATAATTCAAGAGTGCATTCATTATGAAGAGAACACGATTACTTTTAACTATACTTATCCTTAGCCTCTTTGTATCGAAATCCAATGGGCAAGGAAATATCCCTCCTAAAATTGTTTTAATAACGTTGGACGGACTTCGATGGCAAGAATTGTTTACGGGGGCTGATCCGCTTTTGATTACCAATACCGAATATGTTGATGATACCACTGCGCTAAAGGCAAGTTTTTGGAGAACTACACCAACGGAAAGAAGGGAAGCCCTTATGCCATTCCTGTGGCAAGAAGCTGCCAAAATGGGCCAACTTCATGGGCATAGGACTCTTGGCAGTAAAGTTGACCTAACCAATGCCATGTGGTTTTCCTATCCGGGTTATAATGAGATATTGTCAGGGCGGGCAGACGATTCAAGAATTGACAGTAACGATAAAATAGATAACCCCAATACCACAATATTGGAAATTGCCAATTCAGACCCAAGATATAAAGGAAAAGTTGCGGCATTCGGCAGTTGGGACGTATTCCCTTTTATTGTGAATGAAGAACGATCGGGTGTTCCGGTGAATGCAGGTTTTGAAATGGCCAAGGAAAATGACATAACAGAACGGGAAAAGTTTTTAAACCAATTGCAGGTACAGGTTCCAAGTCCATGGGGTACTGTTCGTTTGGATGCGTTCACCCATCACTACGCCCTGGAATATATGAAAAGGAAACACCCTAAATTCATGTACATCGCCTATGGTGAAACCGATGATTTTGCCCATGATGGAAATTATGAAGCCTATTTGAAGTCCGCCAACAACACGGATACTCTTATACAAGAACTTTGGGGATTTATTCAGCAGGATGATTTTTATAAAGACAATACCATTTTTATCGTAACAACCGACCATGGTCGTGGAACCGACCCTTTGGAAACCTGGCAACATCACGGTAGTAAAGTGAAGGGTGCGGGACAAGTTTGGCTTCTAGTCTTTGGTGATGGAATCAAGGCAATTGGTGAGGTTGATGATGATGAACAGTTATACAGCAATCAAATAGCACCAACGATACTAAGACTTCTCGGAGTTAAAATCGATTCGGCAATAATGACAGGGGAGGTAATTGAAGTAATGAAAAATTAACGGACTTACCTTCATGATTTGAACAGGGTAACCGATGAACTTTTGCATCGGCTTTTAGGGCTATTTTCTAGAGAATCAGTCTAGATTCGGTTTTTTACGATAAGCCTTTTTAAGGGCATCCCTTTTCTTTCTTTTCAATCTTTTCTCTATAGATGATCTTGTGGGACGTGATTTTCTGCGTTTCTTTTGAACCTTGAGGGCACCGGATACCAATGCTAAAAACCGTTGTTTCACCAGCTCCTTATTTCTATGTTGGCTTCGAGTGTCATCAGCCTGAAGGATCAAGACACCATCCTTGGTCAACCTATGGGATAGTTTAAGTAAAAGTCGGTCTTTTTCAATCGAAGTAAGTGCGGCAGAATTGGAAACATCAAAAGTCAGTTCAGCCTTGGTGGAAACTTTATTTACATGTTGTCCGCCCGCTCCGCCGCTTCTGACCGCTTTTAGTCTTATCTCCTGAAGAAGCCCTTTTTCATCCATCAGGCAATAGGTTCAAGCGTTGGTTAATGGTTTCTATAGAGATATTCAAAAACACCTTCATATGAGGCTCAAGGGCCGTATGGTGATTGAAATAAATGCTTTGACCTTCATAGATACCCTCGATCATATAGTGCCCGCCTTGATAAAACGATCGCAATACCTCAACTTCCAAGCCCGATTTTTGGGATACTCTGAACTCATGGGCATAAACAATAATCCTGCGTTTTGTATCGGCATAGGTCTTCACGATATTTATGGGAATTTTATTTGCCTCACCAAACAATCCGGCAATATATAGGTCTTTAGGGTGCTCGAATAAATTCTTGGGAGTGTCTTTGGCAATAATTTTTCCATCTTTGAGAACCACCACCGTATCGGCAAAAGGCAGCATATCGTGATGGTCATGGGTCGCTGTAATGACGGTAACCTCTTTCTCCTTTAAATAACCGAATAGATTTCTTCTAAGACTATTCTTTCTAAAATTATCAATATGACTAAAGGGTTCATCAAGCAATAAAACTTGGGGACGTTCTGCCAGTACACGAGCAAGTGCCACTCGTTGTTGCTGGCCACCACTTAAATGTTTGATCTTGACCTTGGCGAAATCGGTTAATTCAATCATTTCCAATAGCTCCTGGGTTCGTTTTTTTAACCGTTCCGGCTCAAAAACCGAAAGAAACTGACTCACATTTTCTTCCACCTTTGTAAATGGCATAAGGTCAAAATCCTGGGAAAGATACTTCATGTAAGGCTCCCCCGGGACCAAATTATAATTCGGACCTAAAATTTGGGTGTCATCCCAATACACGTTACCCTTGTCAACATGTAAGAGGCCATAAATGATCTTTAACAATGTACTCTTACCACATCCGCTTTCACCGATAACGGAAACATGTTCTCCCTTTGGCACTTTAAGATCGATGTCTTCGAGTACCGGGGTTTTATCATAGCTAAAGAAAACATGGTCTACATGCAACATGGGAAACAGTTCTTTGTAAGGATAAAAAAGTCCGTTTCAATTAGAAACGGACTTTACTTTAAAATATTGATGAAAGCTCGCTTTATTCTTTAAATTCTTTTAACACCGATTGATTGGGCAATGTTTCATATCCCATATTGTACAAGGTAAATCCGAAAATATCGGCGTACTGTTCAATGGTCTTGCTCACAGGTGTTCCAGCCCCATGGCCGGCATTGGTCTCTATGCGGATCAGGATCGGGTTTGTACCAGCCTGTTTTTCCTGAAGTTCTGCCGCGAATTTAAAACTATGGGCAGGTACGACGCGATCATCATGATCGCCTGTGGTAATCAAAGTGGCGGGATATTCTGTTCCTTCCCTTACATTGTGAACAGGGGAATAGCCTTTAAGATATTCGAACATTTCCTGACTCTCTTCAGAGGTGCCATAATCATAGGCCCATCCTGCGCCAGAGGTAAAGGTATGGTAACGTAACATATCTAAAACTCCAACAGCGGGTAAGGCCACTTTCATCAAATCAGGGCGCTGGGTCATGGTGGCACCTACCAATAGTCCTCCATTACTCCCCCCGCGAATGGCCAAATAGTCTTTGGAAGTGTACTTGTTTTCAATCAAGTATTCCGCTGCTGCAATAAAATCGTCAAAAACATTCTGTTTTTTGGTCTTTATGCCCGCATCGTGCCATTTTTTGCCATATTCACCTCCACCTCTAAGATTGGGAACGGCATAGATGCCCCCTTGCTCCATCCATATGGCATTTGCTATACTGAAAGAAGGGGTAAGGCTTATATTGAATCCGCCATAGCCATAGAGAATCGTCGGATTTCTCCCGTTCATTTCCAAGCCTTTTTTATGGGTGATGATCATGGGTATTTTTGTACCGTCCTTTGAATTATAAAATATTTGTTGTGATTCATAATCCTCTGGATTAAAATCAATTTCAGGCTTCCAATATTGTTCATATTCACCCGTTTCGACGTTGTATTTATAGGACGAACCAGGAGTGTTGTAATTGGTGAAGGAAAAATAAAACTCCTTATCCTCCTTTTTTCCTCCAAAACCTGAGGCGCTACCAACACCGGGTAATTTCACCTCCCTAACCAATTTGCCATCATAGTCATACTGGAATACCTTTGAAATAGCATCTACCATATATTCGGCAAAGAAGTATCCTCCGCCAGTATTGGGGGAGAGTACGTTTTCTGTTTCCGGGATAAAATCGACCCAGTGTTCCGGGGTGGGGTTAGAGGCATCCACCGTTACGATTTTCTGGTTGGGCGCATCCATATTCGTTACGATATAGAGTTTGGAATCCACATTTTCCATAATGGAACTATCTGTATCCTCATGGTCAAGAATTGTCACTAATTTACTATTTGGATCAGTCAACTCTTTAATATAAAGTTTGTTGCCAGATGTAGAATTGGATGCTGAAATAATTAAATATCTACTATCCTCGGTCACACGCCCAAATACGTACCTATGTTTTTCTTCGGGCGTAGCGCCAAAAACTAGGTCGTCATCTTTTTGGGAAGTTCCTAATTTGTGATAATACACCTTATGTTGGTCTGTTTTAGCGGAAAGTTCGCTGCCTTTTGGTTTATCATAACTTGAATAATAAAATCCTTCATTACCTTTCCAAGAGACCCCGCTGAACTTAATATCGACCAGTGTGTCTTCAACTATTTCCTTTGTTTCCGGATTCATAACGATTGCCTTGCGCCAATCACTGCCGCCTTCTGAGATAAGATATGCGGCCATTGAACCGTCCTTAGTAAAAACAAGTCCCGATAACGAGGTTGTACCATCCTCTGAGAAGGTATTGGGGTCTAGAAACACCTCAGGTTCCGCATCATCCTTTTGGCGATAGATCACGTATTGGTTTTGTAATCCGTCGTTTTTATAAAAATAAGTATAGTCACCCTCTTTGAAAGGGGAACCCAATTTTTCGTAGTCCCATAATTTTTCAAGACGTTTCTTTAAATCTTCACGGAATGGGATTTTTTCCAAATACCCAAACGTGGTTAGGTTCTGTTCTTTGACCCACGCTTCGGTTTCCGTACTGCGGTCATCTTCAAGCCAACGATAGGGGTCTTTTACTTCGGTGCCAAAATATATATCAGCTGAGTCAACTTTTTGGGTTATCGGGTAATTCACGGCAATAGGTTCATTTTTTGTTGAAGAGTCGCAAGCGATAAAGAATATCGCAGCCAAGGGAATTAGTACATTTCTATTCATGTCCGAAGAGTTTTTTCGGCCTCAAAAATAGCATAAAAAAACCTTTGGAACCAATATACGTCCAAAGGTTTTAAGGGATTAAAATTATTTCTGGTGCCCGCCCTATACCAATTTATTCTGAACAAGGTATTCGGCGATTTGAATGGCATTGGTAGCCGCCCCTTTTCTAAGATTATCGGCTACGATCCACATATTCAAAGTGTTTCTTTGGGTCTCGTCCCTTCGTATGCGTCCTACGAAGACCTCATCCTTATCATGCGCATATATGGGCATGGGATAGGTGTTGGTAATAGGGTTGTCCTGTACGGTAACTCCTGGAGTATTATTCAATAATTGGCGTACTTCGTTCAGGTCAAAATCATTGAGGAATTCAACATTCACAGATTCTGAATGGCCACCAGACGTAGGGATACGGACTGCGGTTGCCGTAACGGAAAAGGTATTATCATTGAAGATTTTTTGTGGTTCACGGGCCAACTTCATTTCTTCCTTGGTATACCCATTTTCAAGAAAAGTATCGCAATGGGGTAGTGCGTTTCGACCAATGGGATACGGATAAGCCATCTCGCCCTGCACACCGGCTATCTCATTTTCCAATTGTTTAACCGCTTTTACACCAGTTCCTGAAACGGATTGGTACGTGGAAACCACAACACGTTTCATTTTGTATTTGTCATGCAAAGGCGCTAGGGCCATGACCATTTGTATGGTGGAGCAATTGGGATTGGCAATAATCTTGTCCTCGGCAGTCAGCTCATTGGCATTGATCTCTGGGACAACCAATTTCTTGGTGGGGTCCATACGCCATGCGGAAGAATTGTCCACAACGGTCGTACCAACTTCAGCAAATTTAGGAGCCCATACCAAGGAAGTATCCCCACCAGCCGAAAATATGGCTATATCCGGTTTTGCGGCAACGGCATCGGAAAGACCTATAACGGTATGGTCTTTCCCCTTAAATTTTATTTTTTTGCCTACAGAACGTTCTGATGCAACCAATAATAGTTCCGTAACAGGGAAATTTCGTTCAGCCAAGACTTTTAGCATTACTTCGCCAACCATTCCTGTGGCCCCGACAACTGCAATTTTCATAACTTTATTAATTTAGAGCGCAAATGTAGTTCAAGAGAGGGGATCGGGCAAGACAAATCACATCGAATAATTAAAATATAACATTTTGTTAAATATATAACAATATGTTGTTACGATCTTCATTGAACCCTTATTGCAAACCCACTGGGATAAATATAAAAGAAAAACCGGCTCCTAAATAAAGAGCCGGTTTGATTGGTTTTTGTGTAGCGGTCACCAGAAACTATCCTGGCATGTATTTTATTACTTCTTTCTCAAAAGATCCCGAATCTCGGCCAAAAGATCTTCTTGACTAGGGCCTGCTGGTGCTGCTGGTGCGGGTGGTTTCTTTGTTTTGTTATACGCCTTGACGATGATGAACATCACAAAACCTACGATAATCAAGTTGACAATAGTATTGACCCAAGCTCCCCAACGAATCGCATTTTCAGCAACATAACCTGGTTCACCTGCAACGCCCGACGCTTCGGTAAGTACAACTTTTAGGTTGGCAAAATCCATTCCCCCAGCAAAATGCCCAACAATCGGCATAATGATATCGGCAACGAAACCATTCACAACTAGGCCAACGGCACCGGCCAAGATAACAGCAACTGCGAAATCAATCACATTGCCGGTCATAATAAAATTCTTGAATTCTTTTAACATTTTACGTGTTTTTTATAGTTAATAATTAATGTACCGCAATGTAGTTAAAAAAAGGTTTCCCAACAAAATGTTAAATAGGTTTTAATGACCCTTAAGTTTTCTAGTTACCCGCTGTGAAATGCCGGTAATAAGTTCATAGGAAATGGTGTTGGCAAAAGAAGCAAACTCCTCAGCATTGGGTTTTTCCCCAAAAATGATCACTTCGTCACCTTCCTGACATTCTATACCGGTGACGTCGACCATGATCATATCCATACATACGTTACCGATTATTGGGGCCATTTTTCCATTTACGTTTACCCAGGCTTTGCCATTGCCATATTGCCTGCCGATGCCATCTGCGTGCCCCAATGGTAGGGTAGCTGTAATTCTGTTACGATCCGAAGTGTATGCCCTGTTATAACCTACGCTTTCATGGGGTTCAATTTTATGCATTTGGGAAATAATGGTTTTTAAGGCAACCACAGGTTTTAGTTCAGCATCAAATTCTTTGTCGTTTCCGAAGCCATAGAGACCGATACCACTACGGACCATATCAAACTGTGCCTCGGGAAAATTTAGGATACCTGATGTATTCAACAAATGTCTGAAGGATCGAAAACCTAGTTTTTTATCTACTTGTCCGGCAATTTTCTTGAATGATTTTATCTGTTGCGCTGTAAATTCCTGTTCTTTCATATCTTCCGATGCGGCCAAATGGGAAAAGATCGAAGCTACCTTTAATTCCTTTCTTCCCGTCAAAAGCTCAACGATATAATCGATATCGTTCTCCCAGAAACCCAATCGATTTAGACCCGTATTGAACTTGAGATGAACTGGATATTCTTTTTGGTGGTTTCGTTTTGCAGCTTCCAAAAACTCCCGAAGTACCTTCGGGGAATATAGGCTTGGTTCCAGGCAATTTTCAATTAGCTCATCAAAATTAAGGACTTGGGGATGCAATACCAGAATAGGTTTCTCTATGCCTGCTTTTCGTAATGCAACCCCTTCTTTTACGTAGGCGACGGCAAAATAATCGACCCCTAAACCTTCCAATTTTTTAGCTATTATCACGGCATCAGAACCATAGGCATAGGCCTTGACAACCGCCAAAAACATGGTTTTGGGTTTTAATCGGGAACGTAAGAAATGATAATTATGTTCTAGGGCACCTAAGTCGATTTCAAGTGTGGTTTCAGAGGTTTTAGGCATTGGTATCTTTTTTGGTTTTAGGGATTTCCTCTACATCCACATCAATTTCCTTGACCCTTTCCTTGAGCATTGCCTTGTAATAGGCGGCCCTACTCAAAGGTTCATATTCTTCGGTCTCGCCCAACAAGACCAAATCGTCGTTAAGGGCTTTTCTAAAGCTATAATTCGCTAAATTCCCGGTCCGTGTACATACCGCATGTACTTTGGTCACGTACTCGGCAGTTGCCATTAATGCCGGCATAGGCCCAAAGGGATTTCCCTTAAAATCCATATCCAGACCAGCAACGATTACACGAACCCCTTTATTGGCAAGGTCATTACATACCGTTACGATTTCATCATCAAAAAATTGGGCTTCATCAATGCCTATAACATCGCAAGTGTCTGCCAATATTCGAATATTCGCCGCGGCAGGCACCGGTGTAGAACGTATTTCGTTGGCGTCGTGCGAGACGACCATTTCCTCATGGTATCGCGTATCTACCATAGGTTTGAAAATCTCAACCTTTTGTCTTGCAAATTGGGCGCGTTTCAGCCTACGGATGAGTTCCTCGGTCTTTCCGGAGAACATAGAGCCGCAGATAACCTCTATCCAGCCGAATTGTTCCTTATGATTAACGGTATTTTCGAGAAACATTTTGTAATTTTAAGACGAAAATAAGGTCTTTTTTCGTTCTTAGTTTATAGAAATATAAAGTTATTCAAAAAAGACCCATCTTTTTCCGAAAGAAAAAATAAAGGAAATGAAAAGAAAATTAAAAGAGGAATTGGTAAAGTTGTCGAAGGACATTATCAAGTCCAACGATATGAACGAAATCGGCGAATTGTACGAGACCGCCAAAAATTTATATGAAAAATTGGCCGTATTGAAATTCATCGAGGAAAAGTTATACGATATAGAGGTCGATGTTACAAAGAATGTAATTGCGGCGAGATTCGAGACTATGGCGAATGCCGTCTTAAATGTGGATTCTTCAGTTCCTGAAAGCAATCCCCATGACGAGGATATTATCACCCCTGGAATGCAGACCATTAGGGATATGGTTTCCGAAATGCCGAATACAGCCATCATCGATGAAGTCTTGGCAGAATTTATGGCCAAACCTAACTTAATGAAGAATGACAAGGAGTTATTTAAACCTAAAGGAGGTGATGACACACAAAAAGACACAAAGACGAAATCTTTGAACGATAAATTGGTTGAAAAGGAGCTGAAGATCGATTTGAATAACCGTTTGGCCTTCGTTAAGCATCTTTTCAATGATAATACGGAAGATTATAATCGCGTTATGTCACAATTGAATACAATTGATACAGAGGAACGATCTATAGCGTTTATTGAGAACATGGTTAAACCGGATTACAATAATTGGGAGGGTAAAGAAGAATATGAAGAACGCCTTCTGGGGTTGATTGCCCGAAGGTTTTCTTAAGTTTTTCTATGTAAGAAGTATAATTTGGCCGGAAGTGGTTTACCATCTTCCGGTCTCTTATTTGTAGTGTATGGGTAAATTATATATTGTGCCAACCCCTATTGGTAATCTTGAGGACATTACCTTACGTGCTATTCGCATCTTAAAGGAAGTGGCGCTGATCTTGGCCGAGGACACCCGGACCAGTGGCAAACTTCTCCACCATTTTGAGATCAACACCCCGATGCAAAGCCACCATATGCACAATGAGCATAAAACGGTCGATGGCCTTGTAAAACGGTTACAAAATAGGGTTGAGGACATCGCCTTGATTTCAGATGCAGGTACACCCGCAATCTCTGATCCGGGTTTTTTGCTCACTAGGGCCTGTATTGAAAATGGTATTGAAGTAGAATGTCTTCCTGGGGCAACGGCATTTGTACCTGCTTTGGTAAATAGTGGTTTCCCTAATGACCGATTTGTCTTTGAAGGTTTCCTACCCGTAAAAAAAGGAAGACAGACCCGCTTAAAACTTTTGGCCGAAGAAACACGAACTATGATTTTTTATGAATCCCCCCATAAATTGGTAAAGACCTTAGCCCATTTTTCGGAATTCTTTGGGGAAGATAGGGCGATCTCGGTTTCCAGGGAATTGACCAAGCTCTATGAAGAGACCGTTCGCGGAACCGTCAAACATGTGTTGGAATATTATACCGAGAAACCCCCTAAAGGGGAAATCGTAATTGTGGTCAAAGGAAAAAATTAATTGGGTTTCGTAAAAGGAAATACCTTAATTTGACCTGATGGTAACACCATGGGTCATCGTTTTGTTTACCGTGCTATCGGTTTATTATTTAGACCGTTGGGAAAACAAGCATATAAAATCCCTTTTCGATTGGATTCCGGCCATCTTATTGGCCTATATTATTCCCGCTATTATTTCATTTATCCAGGATGCGGATTATTCCCAAGCCCCTATCCATAATGCAAGCAAAGATTATTTTATTCCCCTGGCCATAATTGCGGTAATGAGCAGTTTGTCTTTGGGACAACTAAAGGCCATAGGGTGGAAACCTATTGTACTATTCATAGCAGGGTCAATGTTCATCGCTATATTTCCCGTACTATTGGGATTGGGATTAATTGAAACGGATTTGGTTTCCAATACATTGATTACCGAGGAATATTGGATGGGAATTCCGCCTATTGTAGGCAGTTGGATCGGGGGCAGTACCAGTCAATTAGTTTTAAAAGAATTGGTGGAATGTCCTGAGAATATCTTTTTGTCTGTTCTGGTGATGGATAATATTTTGGTCAATATTTGGACCATACTCATGTTTCAGTTCATCAAAAAAAGTGGAATGATGAACCTAAAACTCAAGATTACCGATGTGGGTATTCCTGAGGATATTAGGGTTGATAAAGGGAAAGCGATTCCCATATGGGTCAGTGTGTTGATACTACTAGGGATGGTTTTTCTATGTAACTGGACAATTGAGAGTTTCGTGGGAAGAATCGTGGCCCTATCATTTCTAGGTTTGGCCTTGAGCAATCTATTGCCCAAATGGAATTGCCAGTTTGCCCTTAAGGCTGGCGGAATCCTAATAATTCTGGTGATGGCCGTTTTAGGGCTAAAACTTCAATTTGCTACCCTGGGCTTTAACTCCTATTTCCTATGGTTTTTGATTGTATGGTTGGTTGGGCATTTTGTTTTTATGATGCTAATTGCCAAACTTTTGAACATCAATATGGCTTGGGTACCTATTGCAAGTATGGCTAATGTTGGGGGTATTGCCACTGCACCGGCGGTCACCGCTGCCTATAAGAAAAAATGGATGCCCCATGCCATAGTATTGGCTATTCTTAGTATGGCCACAGGCACTTTTTGGGGCATGCTGACCATTTATTTATTGAAAACTTTTTTAATTTAATACTTTGATCCGTCATGTTTCCCTTTCTCCCAACCATGTTTCCCCAAATACTGTTTACCGCTTTCAACAGCCCCATCTTCGATGGTGGTACCCATAGAATCGTTCCAGCGGTTTAAATAGCCAAAAAGGGAAATAACACCCAACATTTCCACAATCTCACCTTCATTCCAGTGATTGTACAGGCGTTCCTTTATTTCCGCATCAACAGCATTCGGCACTTGGGAAGCTGCTAAGGAAAAGTCCAATGCAACACGTTCGGCCTCTGAAAAAGCAGGATGGGTCCGGTACGACCAAATATTATCCAATTGTTCCTTTTCAGCCCCATACCGCTCCGCAGCCCTTATGGCATGGGCCTGACAATATCGGCAACCTGTGGCATTGCTGCTCACCCAGGCGATCAGTCGTTTCAAGGAAGAAGTTACCCTTCCTTCATTGGCCATTACGGCTTTGTTCAAGGTGATGAATGCTTTTGAAATGGCGGGCCTATGTTGCATGGTCAAAACCGAATTGGGACAGAAGCCCAACGTCTCATTAAAGAACTCCGCCAGCTTTTGGGTTTCTAAGTCATGTTGCGGATCAAGGGGTGTTACTAGAGGCATATTTTTGTATTAAAATTGTATTTTTACATTTCACAAGTAACGAAATATTATGGGCACTACAAATCATATTACCACCAAATGGTTGGGCGGAATGGCCTTTGAAAGCAATAATCCCTCAGGGCATGATCTTCGAATCGATGCGGGCCTGGATGACGGAGGTGAAGGCAGTGGATTTCGCCCCAAAGCGCTAATGTTATCGTCCTTGGCAGGATGTTCCGGTTTAGATGTGGCCTCACTCATTAAAAAGATGAAATTGAATGTTGATAGTTTTCAGATCGATACCATAGCCAATCTAACTGACGAACATCCGAAATTTTATGATGCGGTAACCATGGAATTTCATTTTCACGGGAAGGAACTGGATGAAAAGAAGTTACAGCGGGCTGTTGATCTCTCCGTGGAAAAGTATTGTGGGGTTATGGAGATGTTTCGGCAGTTTGCAAAATTGGATATAAAGACTATTTTTCATCATTAAGTATCAAGTTCAAGAACAAGTATCAAGTTCAATTTAAATCTGGAGTGGTTTCAAACAAAAAGTATGACATAGAAAATAGGTTGGTGAACATGGCCACAATTGCAATACTCTTTTTAAAAATTTGCCACAAGATCTAACCGGGCAGTATTATGGCAACCAATTGCTTCGTTCTTGTGGAAGCGCTACCTTAAATTTTGGAGAAGCCTAAGGAACCAACACTAGTAGGGATTATAGCAACAAAGCTAGTATTTGCCTGAAGGAACTAAAGGAATCAAGGGTAAATCTGAAGATATTGCATGAAGTTGATTATGGAATAGATTTAAAACGAACTGATTTATTAGATGAAATAGAACAATTGATTCGAATCAAAGCAACAATAATTAAAAATAAAAAGTAGGAAATATAAAGTGATTTGTTTTATTGAACTTGATTTTTTACTTGAACCCAAATAGTAGTATGCGTTGGACCATAAAACCTAAGCCGGAACCACAGCAAATAAAACAACTTGCCGATGTGCTGAAGGTAGATGGGTTGGTGGCGCAATTGTTGCTTCAGCGTGGAATTACCACGTACGAGGAAGCCAAAAAGTTCTTCCGTCCAGAATTAACCGATTTACATGACCCTTTTTTAATGAAGGATATGGATGTGGCCACGGCACGCATCGAGAAGGCCATGACGAATGGTGAGAATATTTTGGTGTTTGGCGATTACGATGTCGATGGCACCACGGCAGTAGCTTTGGTATCCTCTTATTTAGTACAACATTATCCCAATGTGGCTACCTACATTCCGGATCGATATGATGAGGGGTATGGCATTTCATATAAGGGCGTGGATTTTGCAGAGGATAATGGTTTTTCGTTGATCATCGCCCTGGATTGTGGGGTAAAGGCTATTGATAAAGTAGCTTATGCCAAGGCGAAAGGAATCGATTTTATTATCTGTGACCATCACCGCCCGGGCAACCATTTACCCGATGCCATTGCGGTTTTAGACCCAAAAAGGGACGACTGCTCCTATCCCTATGACGAGCTTTGTGGTTGTGGCGTGGGGTTTAAACTGGTGCAAGCGTTAGCCCTGAATTATGGGGATACCATAGAGGATCTACTACCTTATCTTGATCTGGTGGCAACGGCGATAGGGGCCGATATTGTTCCGATTACGGGGGAAAATCGGGTTTTGGCCTATTTTGGATTACAAGTAATCAATACAGATCCAAGAATTGGATTCAAGGCCATCATCAATCAGATCAAGAAACAGACGCTGACCATTACCGATGTGGTATTTATCATAGCACCGCGAATAAATGCAGCCGGGCGTATGAAACATGGGCAGCATGCCGTGAACTTGCTTATAGAAACCGATATTAACCAAGCTGACGTTTTCGCGAAGGAAATAGAACAGTTTAACTTTGAACGAAGAAATCTGGATCAGGAAATCACAGCAGAAGCCTTGGTGCAGATTATAGAAAACCAAGAAGAAGAACGATTTACCTCTGTAGTATACAAAGAGAGCTGGCATAAAGGGGTAATCGGCATTGTGGCTTCCCGATTGACCGAAACTTATTATCGACCGACCTTGGTTTTCACGAAAAGCGGTGAAAAGTTGGCCGCTTCGGCACGTTCGGTTAAAGGTTTTGATGTTTATAATGCCTTGCAGGAATGTTCGGATTGCATTGAGCAGTTTGGGGGCCATAAATATGCTGCAGGATTGACCCTGTTGCCAGAACAGTATGGTCCTTTTAAGGCAAAGTTCGAAAAAGTGGTGACAGAAACCATTGAACCCCATCTATTAACACCGGAAATCAAGGTAGATAGTTTAATTTCATTGAAGAAGATAACCCCAAAATTCTTAAGGATCATCAATCAGTTTGCTCCCTTTGGTCCCGGAAATATGACTCCCGTTTTTATGGCGGAAGGGTTGCACGATACGGGCTATGCAAAAGGGGTTGGGGAAGATGGCAAACATTTGAAATGTAGGGTTTCACAAAGCACGACAGCCACTATGGGCAAGGGCGAAAAGTCCTTTGACGCCATAGGCTTTAATTTGGGGGATAAACTATCCGTAGTACAAGATGGAAATCGGTTCAGCGCAGTCTTTACCATTGAGGAAAATGAATGGAACGGCAATGTGAGTATCCAATTAAAATTTAAGGATATCAAATAGGATAATTCAATGAAAATAGAACATTTGGCTATTTGGGTAAAGGACCTAGAAGGCATGAAAACCTTTTATTCGACATTTTTCGGGACCATTTCCGGAGAAAAATATCAGAACCCCAACACCGAGTTCACGTCCTATTTTTTAAGGTTTAAAGACGGTCCAAAATTGGAATTGATGCACCGTCCGGATGTTGTTCATAGACCTAATGATAAAGAGGAACACTTAGGGATTACCCACTTTGCGATTTCCGTTGGTACCAAGAAGCAAGTAGATCGATTGACAGAACAGATAAGGGAAGCAGGACACGAAATCGTCGGTGAACCAAGAACCACAGGGGATGGGTATTATGAAAGTGTCGTTTTGGATCCCGAAAACAATAGAATTGAAATCACTGAATAAGCAGCAATAGGTTTTGTAAATGGATCCGTACGCGGCATTAAGAATCAGGGAGTTCAATATTTTTTTAGGGGCCCGTTTTGCCATGGTTTTCGCGTGGGCCATGCAATTTATTGTAATTGAGTGGCAAGTGTATTCCCTTACTAAAGACCCTCTCTCACTTGGGATTATCGGTCTTATGGAAGTAATTCCCGCCGTTTCAATGGCGTTATTTGCAGGCCATATCGTTGATCAAAGAGAGAAACGAAATTTATTGATCAAGTGTCTTTTTGGTTTTTCGGTAATAAGTCTAGGGCTATTTGTTTTAAGTTGGCCTGATCTCTCAACGAAGGTTTCCTCAAAAACCATACTCTGGTCTATATATGTTTTAGTCTTTTTTGGGGGAATAGTGAGGGCATTTTTGGGCCCAACGATTTTCTCTTTAATGGCTTTGCTTGTCCCCAAGAAGTTATATCCGAACGCTGCTACTTGGAGCAGTACCACCTGGCAACTGGCCTCGGTACTGGGACCTGCCACGGCAGGGTTTTCAATCAGTCTCATAGGTGTTCATTGGTCTATGTGCCTGATTTTCTGTTGTACTTTAATTGCCCTAACGGCAATTTCCAAGATTTCCCGGAAACCGATCTTAAATCCAAAAATAGGGGAACCGGTTTTTCAAAGCTTAAAAGAAGGCATTCAATTCGTTTTTAAAACAAAGGCTATTTTGGGTGCACTAACCCTTGATATGATTGCCGTACTTTTTGGCGGGGCTGTTGCACTGCTTCCTATTTATGCACAGGATATTCTTCACGTAGGTGCTGAAGGGTTTGGTATTCTAAGGGCGGCGCCTGCGGTAGGGGCGGCATTGACCATGGTGGGTTCAACCCGATTTCCACTTTATAAAAATGCAGGTAAGAAATTATTGTTCGCCATTTTCTTTTTTGGGGTCTGTATTATCGTTTTTGGGTTATCCACTTCTTTTTGGTTGTCGGTTGGGGCCTTATTTATTAGTGGGGCCGTAGATGGTATTTCAATGATCATTCGACAAACAATACTACAATTAAAGACCCCTGATCATATGAGGGGCAGGGTAGCTTCGGTAAATTCTATGTTCGTTGGGTCCTCAAATGAACTTGGGGCCTTTGAAAGCGGGGCTACGGCCAAGTTAATGGGAACGGTTACTGCTGTGGTTTTTGGTGGATGTATGACCATATTAACGGTAGGAATCACAACCTTTGCCTTACCCTCATTTAGGAGATTGGATCTACGAAAGGATATTGACGAGTATGCAGTAACTGAATAAGCTAGTATTTTTTCAATGAAAACAGTTCACCATCAAAAACACCATAGGTAAAATAGGAAACCCAATCCCCTAGGTTTATGTATTTCGATTTTTCGTTCAAATCGATTTCCAAAGGAAGGTGGCGATGCCCGAATATAAAATAATCATAATGCTCCCCTTCCAGTTTTCGTCGGCTGTATTGCACCAACCACTCTTTATCCTCCCCTAGGAATTTGATGTCGTCATCCCCCGAAATCAATTTATTTTTAACGGAAAGGTATTGGGCCAATTTTACACCCAAATCTGGATGTAACCATCGGTATAACCACTTGGACAATGGATTGGTAAATACTTTTTTCATACGTTTAAACCCTTTGTCATCGGGTCCCAAGCCGTCACCATGGCCTATAAAAAAGGAAGTTTTGTTCAATTTAAATTGTTGGGGCTCGTGAAAAACGGGAATATTCAATTCGGCTTCAAAATAGCCGTTCATCCATAGATCGTGATTGCCCACAAAATAATAGATGGGGATTCCTGCATCGGTGATTTCAGCAAGCTTGCCCAACGTTCGGGTAAAACCTTTGGGAACAACGGTTTTGTATTCAAACCAAAAATCGAACAGATCCCCTAGGAGAAAGATGGCGGCCGCATCCTTTTGAACGGTATCCAACCAAGCCACGAAATGCTTTTCCCGCGACAGACTTTTTTCCATGGTAGGGGCTCCCAGATGGTTATCACTGGCGAAGTAAATTTTTTTGCCTTCTGGTATGTCGATAGATTTCATTGGTAACGTAAATATAGGAAAATCCCCTTCTTCAGTTAATTGTCAGCGGCATACCACTCGGCAAAGGAGGTCGCTGTTTCCTGAAGTTTCAAAGAATGGAGCACAATGGTCTTGGGAAGCCTGGCATTGATTTTGCCGGCAAAATCAATGACCATATTCTCACTCGTCGGTTGATAATCTGCCAAGATTACCTTGTGGTCGCGACCCATTAATTCCTTGGCCAGTTCAATATGCGGGGTGTTTTTATTAAAGATGGTGGCGTGATCATATGGATCTACGATTTCTTCCTTAACGATTTTCTTCAAATCGCCAAAATCGATGACCATGCCCAATTTTACATGGGAGGTATCCGATATCGGGGTTCCGATTACCGTGACGGAGAGTTTATAGCTGTGTCCATGTACATTTCTGCATTTACCATCATACCCATAAAGGGCATGGCCTGTTTCAAAAGTAAATTGCTTGGTGATTCTAATTTTGCCCATTGCTTTGTATTACCCTGCAAAGATAGTTTTTCTTTAAAACGAGAGCGCCAAATCAGCCCTTCTTTAACTTCAATCCGAACAATGGACGCATGAATTTCCACCTCCGGATTCCGAATTCATAAAATATCCATGTAAAAAGAAAGGTAAGTATGAGCATTATGGCAAGTTTTGGTACAACCCCCCAATCCAGGTCCATTATATAATACCCAATTATGATAATGATGGTTTGGTGCACTATATAAAAGGGATAGACCGCTTCATTAGCGTATGACAATGCTTTGCTAGCTTTGTTCAAATATTTGACTGCGTACCCAAATAAGGCCAGAATCCACGCCCAGAGGTTAAATACTTTTATCAGGGCTTCTGCAAAATGGATAAAGATAGAATCCTCGAAGCTCAGAATTATGGTCATATAAAGGGTAAATCCTAATAGACCGCAATAAAGATAAAACCTGCGATTTTGTTCAACCGTTTTCCAAAATTCCTCTTTGACCGATATCAACATAAAGCCATAAAAGAAAAGGAGCATAGAGCTAATGAAGTTAAACCAATCATCGACCAAGGCATGGGTAACTGGGAAGAAAGGTTCCAACAAAGCTTCGCATAGATAGAGTGGGATAATGAACCAAAATAGACCTGTTGGTTGGGTTGCCATTTTTTTTAGCCGTAGTGTAAAAGCATTCGATGGATGTTTTCTAAGATAGAGGAACAGTGGAATCAAGAGCAATGAGAAAGCAAGTAAGTACGGCAAGAACCATAGATGGTGCCAACTGAAATTCCCTTCTGGGTAAATGCCATTGAAGGCATGTGAGGGCCAAAAGTCAAAATACATGCCTTGAAATTCATTATTGACCAAGCGTTCTATATATACCTGTGGTGGAACGATAAGTAGCATCCCTACGGTCAACGGGATGTATAGCCGTATAATTCTTTCGAATACAAATTGCTTCCCTGTTCGTTTGTTCAAGGCATAGTAGGTGCCCATACCGGAAATAACGAACAAAATGGGTAATCGCCATTGGTTGATGAACGACATGGGATAAGTAAGCCATTCGCAAATCACATTGTTTTTGATATGCCATCCCCAAGGGACAAAAAACATCCCTACATGATAAAAAATCAACAACGCAAAAACCAACACCCTAAGCCAATCCAGATCGTGTCTACGCATAATAGAAATCTTTAAGGACAAATTTAAGGGCAATAAAAGCGCAACCCAAAAACTTGGGACGAGTAACAAACCTTTGGTACAACGAACAAGGTAAACGTTTACGCTTTTAGACTTTCCTCAAGTTTTGGGATATAAGATCTAGAAACAGGAACAGCACTTCCAGGAGCATTTAGATCTAATTTATACCCTTGTGCATTGCCATTTATTTTTACAATGTGGTTGAGGTTGACCATATAGGAACGGTGGGTTCTTATGATATTCGCAAACGGATCTAGTTGGGATTCCAGATTTTTTATCGAGATCCTTTTGAGCTTTTTGTCCATGCCGGCATCGGTCTGCATGAATATTTCGGCATAATTCCGATCGGCCTTGGCGTACAGAAATTGGGATATATCTAAATTGAAATCATCACCTTTTACATCGGTCACAATATGGATTTCAGCGTCTTCCGATTTTTTGGCCCGAGGGGATAAGAAACTGGCCCTATTTTGGTTTTTACGGTACAGATGGCTAAAATTCAATGGCACCAAAATGGCCACAAAAAGAATACCGACCAAAAAGGTATTCCTTATTTCCTCGATTAAGTACGTCCACGACCAATTATTGGGGTTGTCATAAATAACATCGCGGATCAAAAACTGTCCAATGCCTACCAACATCAAAAACGAGCTTAAAAACAGAATTTCTTTCAAGACATTCCATTTTTCAACCTGTTGAGGTAAGAGTTTAAGGCATAGGAACATGATGAAAAACGCAATGACTGTAACCAAGGCATGAACCAAAGAGATAAGAAAATAACTCATTTTGTGCTCTGGTACGTATACATTAAATGGCTCAAAGAAATAATTGAAACCAAAAGACATAAGGAATATCAGGAGTAAAAGGGTGTAGAAGGTTTTTCCTTCAAAGTAAAAGGGATAGGGTTGTGATAGAAATCGTCGTAATTTATCCAACATTTTTATTCCTGTTCAAAAAAATCATCCCAAACTACGGTTTGTCCCGTTTTCGCAGAATGTTTCGCCGCTTCCAAAATCCGAACAACGATGAGATTATTATCCATGGCGCCTAGATCGAATGGCATTATGGGATAATCTTCCTTGACCAACTTTGTAAAATAGGCGAATGGATCGTGTATACCGTTGGGCAGGGGATCTGCCTTCAATGGTTTTGGGCCATCCTTCTCATTGGTCATGATTTGCATATCCTGACCATTCTCACAGATTACATAACCGTGTTTGCCATAGACGGCCATATCTTTTCTGCTGTGTGACCAATTCCAGGAAGCTTGGATCACGACCTGTGTTTTGGGGTAGGTAAGGATTATCGTTGCATCATCATCAACATTTGGGTAAATGTCAGGTTTGGTTTGTTGGGTAACACAGGTTACCGTTTTGGGGGTTTCCCCTTCCATAATATAAGTTGCGATATTTGCACCATAACAACCAAAATCGGTCAAGGCCCCGCCTCCGTTCAATACAGGGTCGGTCAACCATTCTAAAAATTCTTTGCTACAACCGATTTCCTTGGGTCCAGGATGCCCTGTATTGAATACGATTTTTCCGATATCCCCAATAGTCTTCCCATCGTCGATCAGCTCAAAGGCCTTGGCATTGCTTCCATACCAGGATGTTTCATAATTGGTCATAAGATGTACCTTATGCTTTTTTGCCAGGGCTATCATTTTATGGGCGTGGTCTACATTGACGGCCAATGGTTTTTCAACCATGACATGGATACCTTTCGGCACAAAGAATTCCACAACCTCCAAATGCCCATAAATATCATTGAAAGCCATCACGGCCTCTGGTTGCACGATCTTCATCATGTCTTCCATCGAATTGTGCACCAAATCCATGGAGTATTTATATTGCTTGCTGTGCTTTTCCGCCAAAGCTCGATTAGGCTCTACAATACCCACAATTTCGATATCCCTGAACTTTTCCCTTCCCAAAATCCAATGGACATGATCATGTGTTAAACCTATGATCGCTACGCGCAATGGGTCACCCTTGTATTCGTATTCTGGTGCATTTGAAGTAGTTTCCTTGGTTTCTTCTGTCGCCATAGTATTCTCTTTTTTTTGTTGGGATTCGCAGCGTATCAAAGCAAAACAAATTAGTATAGCGAAGGGTATTACAGTTTTCGGAGAATGCATATTCGTTGAATTAGATGGATACTCAAATATAAGGAAGTATGTAGTGCCATACTTTTATTAATATAAAATATACAATGTTGGCCATACCAACAAAATGTTCCTTAATAGGGTTAATTCGCATATAAATCGTTCTATGAAAATCGGGGATTTAGTATCTTAGTTGATATAAGTGGGTTAGTATCGATAACTACATCCCATTGTTATGCCTCGAAAATATAGATTCTGTTTGAAACCATTTATTTATACTTATTATGGATATTTCTAAAAATAATTAGAGCTTAAATCAATGAATGGGCAACTAAAATTTATTGTATTAATTTTTATTTTGGCCATAGGAGTGGGCCGCTCACAAACTACACAACACCCATTGATACAAGATGTCAAGGGGACCCACCCAACAGACTCCAATCAAATATGGTTGTCACATGAGCATATTTTAGTTGATTTTATAGGAGCAGACAGTATACAACCTAATAGTTACAACCATGATGCAATTCTTAATGAAGTATTGCCTTTTTTCGAAGAACTCAAAGAATTCAGCGTAGCGTATTTTGTTGATGCTACGCCTAATTTCTTGGGAAGGGATGTATTGCTTCTTGAAAAAATCGCCAATATAACAGGTATTAGGATAATCACGAATACGGGACTTTATGGTGCTCGATATAATAAGTTCATACCTGAATATGTAAAAAAAACAACAGCGGAAGATCTTGCTGAAATGTGGATTAATGAATATCGGAATGGGATAGATAAAACGCCTATTAGACCGGGCTTTATCAAGATTGGTATTGATAATTCCGATTCCTTGCATCCTATACATCAAAAGTTAGTAAAAGCTGCTGCATTAACTAATTTAAAAACAGGGTTGACCATTGCATCACACACCGGAGAAGCTATAGGTTTATGGCCACAATTGAACATTCTTAAAGAAATGGGAGTTTCACCGACATCTTTTATTTGGGTACATGCCCAAGAGGAAAACAATAATGACAATTATCTTAAAGCAGCGGAAATGGGCTGTTGGATAAGCCTTGATGGTTTAGGCTGGGATCTTGAAAAACATGTTGAAAAAATAGTATTTGCAAAAAGAAATGGGATTTTAGATAGAATTTTAATTTCGCACGATTCTGGTTGGTATGATCCGCAAAAGGAAAATCAAACTATTAAGCCGTATACAGCCATTTTCAAGAAACTTTATCCAGAGCTTAAATCACATGGATTCACGGATGATGAATTTAAATTATTGATTTCCGTCAATCCGTCAAAAGCGTTCTCGATAGTAATCAGTAACAACCCTTGATTTAAAATTAACACCAAAATACCGCTTAAAACGAAGTATACATCTGTTGCCGGATTTTAAGACGTGGCATTCAAAACAAGGCTTACGTATTTTGAACATGTATTCTGAATAGAAGGGCTGGATTTTTATAAAAATATAGGCATTTGCTGATAATACCAAAATCCACTGCAGGCGCCTTCTTGCCTTAGGCATTATTTACTAAAACGAAAACCCTATGGCCAATTACCGCTTGAATTTCCGTCTGGTACGAACACGGTTCACAAAGTAGATAACCACAACAAGCAGCGCCAGTACCGGAAAAACAAGGTCGCTATTTAAGAAGTTCAGTATGTCCATCTCGTTTTTTTTTGATATATAAAACGGAATTGCTTTGGGATTATTATTTCTTGAACTTGGCCAATGCCTTTTTAGTGAAATCGGATAGTACCAATGTTCCCGTTATCCCAGCACGGTCGGTCAATAGCCCATCCCAATGGTCTGTGTCTTCCCAGAGTACTTTTTTCCATTTTTGCAGCGCTTCCGGATTATAGGTGGATAGTTGTTGGGAGAAATAATCCAGCTCTTTATCCATTTCCTTTCTAGAATCGAAAACCTTGGCGAACAACCCTTTCTCTTTGGCCCAATAAGCATTTTTCCATTCGGTAGGGGATAATGACATTTCTGACAGGGCTGCGATTCCCATTTTACGTTTTACGGCTGGGGCAATCACCAAAGGGGCAATACCAAGGGTCAATTCAGAAAGACGTACCGAGGCATCGACCGTGGCAAAAACATAGTCACAGGCTGCCGCAAGGCCAACGCCGCCCCCAACGGTTTTCCCTTGAACACGGCCTACAATGATTTTTTCACAGGTTCGCATGGCATTGATCACATGGGCAAAGCCACTAAAGAACAACGTACCTTCTTCCAAGTTTTGTATGGCCATCAATTCATCAATGGAAGCGCCACCGCAGAACGCCCGATCGCCTTCCGATCTCAAAACGATTACCGTAATGTCTTTATTCTCGGAGAGCGTATTGATTTCATTGGTGAGGCGATCCAATAACTCGGCAACGAATGAATTCCCCGCCGGGTGGCCAAATTCAACGGTGGCCACTTTGTTGTCTATTGTGGTATAAAGGCTACCATTTTCCCTATTCGTGCCCATAAATTTTGAATTTATCCCAAAATTAGGTGTTTTGTAATAAGGGACGAAACTTTCTTCTGAACTTCCACACCAGGGCACCACCACGAATGGCCATCCAAACGGTAAGTGCTATCCAAATGCCGTATAAGCCCAAGTGTACCGTTTTAGTTAAATACAGGGTAGGTACGAAACCGACAAATGTGGCTACGAGCAATACGTTCCTTAAATACTTCATCTCGCCCAAGCCTTTGAAAATACCATCAAAAACAAAAGCCATAGTATTCATGGGAAGACCTAAGATCACAATGAAAAAGATGCTATTAAAGGTAGTAAGCACCTCAATTTCATTTGAGAATATTTGTCCGATAGGCCTGTAGAAAGCGAATCCCACCAGCATCAGAACCAAACTCACCACAGCTCCGTATAGCATTATTTTCTTTGCAAGTTTCCATAGCCCATCATAATCCTTTGCCCCAAGCAATCTGCCTCCCATTATATTCCCAGCAGCCCCATACCCATCGATAAAAAAGGCCGTAAAAAGCCATAGATTTATAGCAATGGTATGTGCGCTGATATATTTATCCCCAAGATCTGCAGCTTCCCTTACGGCCAGGATCAAGGCGACATTCAAGGCGATGGCCCGTACAAACAGATTGAGGCTCATCACGACCAACCGACCTAATTCCTTATGCAAGGGCAACTGTATTTTTAAACTGATATCGGTTTTTGAAACCAAGAGGACAAAGGCCATAATGGCCATGACACCTTGGGCAATCAGACTGGCCCAGGCAGCCCCTTCAAGATACATAGGGTCAATGACCCCTTCAATACCATACACTAAAATGAAATCCAGCCCTATATTGAGAAAGGCCCCTACAAGGGCTATCAACATGGGATAATACGTGTTTTGCAATCCCCGGAATATGCCCATGACCGCAAAGACGAATAACGTTAATGGAAACCCCCAAACACGAATGGAATAATAGGAAATACAATACGCTAGAATTTTGCCGGATGCATTCATCAATGTAAAAATCCCTTCAACAACAAAGATGGTCGATAAGAGAATGATAATGCTGAGGAGTATATTCAAAAAAATTGCCTGGGCGGGCAATGTTTTTACCTCGTCCAATTTACCCGCACCCAAATATTGCGATATAATCGCGGAAATGGCACTGCGGGTTTGCCCTAATATCCAAATCAACATCGATAGAAACGAACCTACAATCCCTGCTGCGGCCAATGATTCCATCCCGTCAACAGCTATATTCCCAACAATTGCCGTGTCGGTAATAGAAAGTACGGGTTCGGCAATACCAGCTATGGTTGCCGGAATGGCCAATTTGTTGATCGTTTTAAAACTTACGGCTGTCTTCAATTGTACTTTTTGGGATTATAGCACCAGTTCATAACAATGAAAGGGATGTTCACTCTGTTTAGGGAAATAAATATCGCCAAGTTTCTGATACCCTCTGGATTCATAAAATTTTTGGTTGCGCTTGTTTTGGCTAAAGGTATCCAGACGAATGGAAATATAGCCATGCTCCTTGGCAAAGTTCTCGGCAAAATCCATCAGTTTTCGGGCATAGCCCTGCCCTTGATGCTTGGGTAGTACGGATAACCTGTGAACATATATGTTTTGGGAATTTGGTGTAAGCCATTGAACAGGAAGGTATTCTTTATCCATAAGGGATGAAACAACCAAGGTGCCGATAATCCGGTTATCTTTTTCAAGTACAAACAACTCTGAACGTGCAATATCTTTTTCAAAAATCGTTCTCGACGGATAAAATTGGTTCCATTGATAAATGCCGTTTTTGATCATAAATTCCGCACAATCTCGGGTAACGCTTAGAATGTCACGAATTTCAGATATCTTTGCATGACGAATCACGAATAGGATTTGTTTTAATTGTAAATTTAAAGTATTAATCAATATTGACCGATATGTTAAAGATTCTTGTCCCCATTGGTATTTCGCCTGACGCAAACGAAACGTTGCAGTATGCAGTGGATTTCGCCTCCGATTTTACGGCTAAGGTTTTCGTTATGGATGTTTATAATGTAAGCGCGAAGGCAGGAAGTTTGGCCAACATATCCGAAAAACTGGCCAAAAGTGGCAAGGAACGACTTAAAGGCATTATCGAGAAGATAGATGCCAAAAATGTAGATATCAAAATCGCGACTTATAATGGTGAGTTGGTCGATGGTATAAATACAATAGACAAAGAATTGGGTATTGATTTGATCATACTTGCACCAAGGAGCAACGATATCCAAGAAGATCTATATCTGGGAAATACTTCAGGCAAAATAATCAAGAGGACCGATATCCCGGCTTTAATAGTGCCTAAAGGAACAAAATATAAGCCCTTTAAAAATATCCTTACCGCATTTAAGTCAGGGGTTTTAAAGCGCAAACGTGTTTTAGACCCCTTACTTACGATAAAGAAAAAGCATAACGCAAAAGTGAATTTACTTCTTGTAAAAACACCTGGGTATACCGATGATGACCTTAAGATAAACACGGCGTTATTGGATCTTTGCTCAAAATTGACGATAACAGAAAATCCGACGACCTATCTTGGGGTTATGGAACATTTTCAATCGAAACACCCCGATCTGTTGTGTGTTTTCAGAAGAAAAAGAGGGTTTTTCGTTAAACTTTGGGAAAGGAACACAATTAGCAAATCGGAATTTTCCGTACCGATTCCGGTATTGGTATTGAGTGTTAAAAAGGATTGAATTCCCATAAACGCTCCAAGTTAATTTTTTACGTACTAAAATAGTTCCGATATTTTATCTTGTAGGCTTATTTAGTAATGGGGTCCTTTGACGACACATACTTGCTAAAAGCACACGCAACCTGTCTACAAAAGCAAAGGAATGGTTAGAGTCCATATTATAGTTTTATAACTATATGTATCTGACATATTCTGATTTTAGATGGAATGCGTATAGCCCGTATAATGGTTCCTGATGATGGAATCTGCTAAAAAAGGTGACGGAGGCATGAAGGAGGTTTCTATTCTGGCAGAAAAGACGTGATACTCCTGACCGAATCCTTCATTTTCATTGTACTATTTAGTATTTTTCTACCTCAATTGCTAACCTAAATATGAGTATGCAATGAAATTCGTAATCGCCCCAGATAAATTTAAAGGTTCGCTTAGCGCATTCGAATTCTGCGATGCGGTCGAAGAAGGATTACGAATGGTCTTTAAGGAGGCAACGATACTCAAAATGCCTTTGGCCGATGGTGGCGACGGCACCATGGACGTAGTACAGCACTATATAAATGGCGGTAAGGTATCGGTTATGGTCCACGACCCCCTTTTTCGATCTATTCAAGCCTCTTACTTATATTCGGAAAAAACAAAAATCGCTTATATCGAAATGGCGGAGGCCTCAGGGCTTAAATTGCTCAAAGATGAGGAACGCAATTGCATGAACACCACCTCATTGGGTACGGGAGAGCTAATTGCCGACGCGTTACAGAAAGGCGCTCAGGAAATTATTCTTGGAATCGGTGGAAGTGCTACCAATGACGGGGGAATGGGCATGGCGCACGCCTTGGGGTATCGTTTTTTAAATGGGGACAATCAGGAATTGAAACCCGTAGGGAACCATCTTTTGGATGTAAAAAAAATCGATGCATCAAACCTTCACCCTAAACTTAACGAAGCAAAGTTTAAAGTCGCCTGTGACGTTACCAACCCGTTTTATGGCAAAAATGGTGCGGCCCATGTTTATGCGAACCAAAAAGGGGCTTCGGAAGCGGAAATCACCTTGTTAGATCAAGGGTTGCAAAATTTTACCGGGATTATTTTAAAACAATACGGTATAGATGTACAGCAAGTATCTGGCGCAGGAGCAGCAGGAGGTATAGGAGGAGGCGCCCATGTTTTCCTAAGAGGGGTTTTGACTTCAGGTATCCATCTAATCAAAGAGCTGGCGAATTTCGATACGGCGATAGAACGTGCTGATTGGATTATTACGGGCGAAGGGCAGTTGGACGAACAGACACTCGCAGGCAAAACCATTGACGGGGTCATCACATCCGCAGTTTCAAAAAATATCCCCGTTGCCGCCTTATGTGGGTCTGTGAATATTTCGATAAAGCAACAACAAGATTTTGGACTTACCTATGTTGTCTCTATTGTAAGAGGTGTTTCAAACCTTCAACAAGCCATTCATAAGAGTTACGATAATCTAGTAAATGCAAGCTATAATTTTGCGAATATTTTAAGGTGAGCCATTCTTCAAGGTCGTCACATGATCACAATATTCCTTTTAAACTTCTGTTAAACAAATGTCTACCATTTTAGAATTTTGTAGCTTTGCTAGACGAATGAAAGAAACGTTTCAAAAAATAATGTCCTCGGTTATGGCACTTATCGTGCTATTTTCCACCATGTCCTTCTCTTTGGATATGCATTTTTGTGGCGATCATTTAGTGGATTTTAGCCTGTTCGAAAATGTGGATACGTGCACGATGAAGGCAAAAATGTCCACATCATCCAAGGATTGCGCTATGATGGAAACGGAAATGGACTGCTGTACCGATGTGGAAGTTATTCAACAAGGACAGGATGACCTGAAGATTTCATTCGATCAAATTACTTTTGATCAACACGCATTCGTTGTTTCTTTTGTGTATTCGTATATCAATTTATTCGAAGGGATTGACGAAAATATTGTCCCCTTTAAAGATTATGCTCCGCCACCGCTGATACGGGATATACAGATCCTAGATCAGACGTTCCTCATTTGATTTTTAAACTTTGGAAAATTAGCCCAACGGCAAACGCTGTTATTGGGCTTGTTCTGTTGTACGCATGGTTTCCTCCATGCGGTTTCTAATTGTTTAATAATCAATTCCTATGCTAAACAAAGGCATCAAATTTCTTATCGAGAATAAACTTGTGGCGGTACTTATGCTCCTACTTTTTGTAGGATGGGGTACCGTAAATGCACCGTTTAATTGGGACACAGGCTTCTTGCCCAGCAATCCCGTCGCTGTGGACGCCATCCCCGATATTGGAGAGAACCAACAAATCGTTTTTACCAAATGGCCTGGCAGATCTCCACAGGATATCGAAGACCAGATTTCCTATCCGTTGACGACTTCTTTGCTAGGCATCCCTGGCGTTCGAACCATTCGAAGTTCGTCCATGTTCGGGTTTTCGAGCATCTATATCATTTTTGAAGAGGATGTGGAATTCTATTGGAGTCGTAGTCGAATCCTAGAAAAACTGAACTCCCTCCCAAGTAATTTGCTTCCAGAGGGGGTTAATCCTGCTTTGGGCCCGGATGCGACGGCATTGGGTCAGATTTTCTGGTATACCTTGGAAGGCAGGGATGAAGAAGGAAATGTAACAGGCGGTTGGGACCTACAAGAACTGAGAAGTATTCAGGACTACTATGTAAAATACGGACTGGCCGCCGCAAGTGGTGTTTCAGAAGTGGCTTCAATCGGGGGGTATGTGCAAGAATACCAGATCGATGTGGACCCTGAATTGATGAAGCAATACAATATTGGACTTCATCAGGTGGTCAATGCTGTTAAACAAAGCAATCGCGATATTGGTGCGCAGACCTTGGAAATCAACCAGGCCGAATATTTGGTACGTGGCCTAGGGTATGTAGAATCTTTGGAAGATATTAAAAATGCGGTGGTTACCTCAGAAGATTATACTTCCATCCGGGTTAAGGATATCGCCAATGTTTCAATCGGCCCAGCCGTGCGACGAGGTATTCTCGACAAGGAAGGCGCCGAGGTGGTCGGTGGTGTTGTGGTAGCCAGATATGGGGCAAACCCGTTGGAGGTCATCAATAATGTAAAAGACCAAATCGCGGAGTTAAGTACTGGACTCCCTTCTAAACTACTTAGCGATGGGCGCACTTCCCAACTGACCATTGTACCGTTTTACGACCGTACCGAACTGATCCAAGAAACCTTGGGGACCTTGAACGAAGCCTTGACCTTGGAGATACTGATAACTATTTTGGTCATCATTATCATGGTTTTCAACCTGAGGGCATCCATCCTTATTTCAGGATTGTTGCCAGTCGCTGTATTGATGGTTTTTGTCACCATGAAATTGTTCAATGTTGACGCCAATATCGTTGCGCTTTCTGGTATTGCCATTGCCATTGGCACCATGGTCGATATGGGCGTGATACTGGCCGAGAATATGATACGGCATTTAGAAGATGAAAAATTACGCCTTGGTGAGAATGGGACTGTATTAACTATTAATGAGGTAATTTACAACGCCACAGCAGAAGTTTCAGGCGCCATAGTTACCGCGGTAATGACCACTATAATCAGCTTTATTCCCGTATTTACGATGATAGGGGCCGAAGGCAAACTCTTTCGCCCACTTGCCTTTACCAAAACGATGGCGCTTTCTGCATCTCTGTTCATCGCACTCTTTCTAATACCACCATTTGCCGCTTACTTGTTTAGAAAAAGTGATGTCAGGGAACGTTCAAAATACGTTGTCAATGGGATATTAATCGCTTTGGGAATCGCAGCGCTTATATATGGATACTGGTTGGGACTACTCTTGATAGCTTTCGGCAGTACTGGATTCTGGTTTACCGCCAAACAACGCGATAAGTATAACCTGGCCATTTTCAATGTTCAATTTTCGCTGAACAAGAACGCGATCAACATTATTCTTTCCGTTATTGCCCTTGTTTTTCTACTGGCCGGGTATTGGCGCCCCTTGGGATTTGACCGAAGTATCGTGATGAATCTAATTTTCGTATCCATGGTCTGCTTTGGCCTACTCGGTTCATTTTCCCTGTTCAAGAGCTACTATGCCAGGATACTCCGCTGGGCATTACAGAACAGGGTATTGTTTTTAATTGTACCCGCTACCGTTTTGACTCTAGGCATCGTAATAATGAACAATACGGGTAAAGAGTTTATGCCCGCTTTGAATGAAGGTTCTTTTTTATTGATGCCCACTTCGCTTCCGCATGCAGGGGTAGCCGAAAACAAAAGGGTTTTACAACAGTTGGATATGGCCGTGGCCAGTATTCCCGAAATAAAGACCGTGGTTGGCAAGTCGGGTAGAACGGAATCTGCGTTAGATCCCGCTCCGCTTTCTATGTATGAAAACGTAATCCTCTACAAACCGGAGTATATGCGCAATAAGGAAGGTAAACGACAGCGCTATAAGGTCGATGAAAATGGATTTTTTGAGTTAAAGGATGGAAGTTTCTTTTTGAATCCCAATACCGTTATAGAAGAAAAAAAGTCCGAGTATGAAGGAAGCGACATTCAGGATTTTTCTGATATAACCCATGAAAACCTGATTCCCGATACCAAAGGGGAATATTACCGAAACTGGCGCCCGGAAATTCATTCGCCCGACGACATCTGGAACGAAATCGTTCGGGTAACGAAATTGCCTGGCGTTACTTCCGCACCAAAACTACAGCCGATTGAAACGCGATTGGTCATGTTACAGACCGGGATGCGAGCTCCAATGGGGATTAAAGTCAAGGGCCAGGATTTACGACAAATTGAAGCTTTCGGAATAGCCCTTGAAAATATCCTTAAAGAGTCCGAGGGAGTTAAGGACGAGGCGGTATTTGCCGATCGGATCGTTGGAAAACCTTATCTGTTGATCGATATCGATCGGGAGGCTTTGGCACGATATGGCATTCTTGTGGAGGATGTACAACAGGTGTTAGAGGTTGCCGTTGGCGGCATGACCTTGACCCAAACCGTCGAAGGCAGGGAACGCTATGGGGTTCGGGTACGCTACCCGAGGGAACTTAGGGAAAATCCTGGGGATATTAATAATATTTATGTGCCTGTTGCAAAAGGCAGTCCCGTACCATTGGGTGAATTGGTAACCATCCGATATGAGCAAGGGCCGCAGGTTATTAAAAGCGAGGATACGTTCCTGGTCGGTTATGTGCTCTTTGACAAGATGGATGGCTATGCTGAGGTAGATGTGGTAGAAGATGCGCAAGCGCTGATACAGCAAAAAATCAAAAAGGGTGAATTGGTAGTACCAAAAGGAATGAGCTATCGATTTACCGGCACCTATGAAAATCAATTGCGGGCTGAAAAAACCCTCTCGGTGGTGGTGCCCTTGGCACTGATGATTATCTTTTTGATCCTTTATTTTCAGTTCCGTTCAGTAACCACTTCCTTAATGGTATTTACGGGTATTGCGGTTGCATTCGCCGGGGGGTTTATTATGATTTGGCTTTACGGTCAAGATTGGTTCTTCAATTTTAATTTGTTCGGGGAGAATATGCGTGAGCTTTTCAATATGAAGACCATTAACCTGAGTGTTGCGGTTTGGGTAGGTTTTATTGCCTTGTTCGGTATCGCTACAGACGACGGGGTTGTCATGGCCACCTACTTAACACAAACCTTTAATAGGGAAGCACCCACGAACAGAAAGGGGATTCGTTCCGCAACTTTGGAAGCCGCTGAAAAACGAATCAGACCTTGTTTGATGACCACGGTCACTACCGTCTTGGCCCTATTGCCCGTTCTTACATCAACGGGAAAAGGAAGCGATATTATGATACCGATGGCCATACCTATTTTTGGTGGGATGCTGATCGATATTACATCCTACTTTTTAGTTCCTGTTCTCTATAGCTGGCAGCAAGAGATTTTGCTTTCACGAAAGCTAGATAAGACTTTAAAAGCATAAACTATGAAAACCTTAAAATTACATACATACCTGTTTTTTGTTACTAGTTTCTTGAGTCTCTCAATAAATGCACAACAATTACAATCTTACATTCAGGAAGCTGAGCTAAACAACCCTCAAATACAGGCTTATGAACTCCGCTATAACATTGCCCAAGAAAAAGTTAGGGAAGCGAATTCTTTGCCTAACACCACCGTAAGTGCAGGCTATTTTGTGAGTGAGCCTGAAACACGAACTGGCGCGCAACGTGCCCGATTTTCAGTTTCCCAAATGTTACCTTGGTTTGGTACGATTACAGCTCGAGAGAATTATGCTAGTTCAATGGCGGAAACAGATTTCGTTGAAATTGCCATCGCCAAACGTAAACTCGCGTTGTCGATTGCCCAATCGTACTACGAATTGTATGCGATTAATGCCAAACAAAGTGTATTGGATGAAAATACGCAATTGCTTAAAACCTATGAACGGTTAGCATTGACTTCAGTAGAAGTGGGGAAGGCCTCCGCTGTAGATGTCCTCCGCTTACAGATTAGACAGAATGAACTGCATCAACTAAAAGCGGTTTTGGGTCAAGAATTCCTGGCGGAGCAGTCTAATTTCAATAATCTCTTAAACCGAAAACAAAGTATAGCTGTCAAGGTCGTTTCCGACTTGTTATTGCCATTGGAAGAACCTGTTTATCTACAAGACAGTTTAGAGCTTAATCCTGAACTGATCAAATATGATAGACTTTATGAATCCATAACCCAGTCTGAATTAATTAATCAGAAACAAAGTGCACCAGATATCGGTTTTGGATTGGATTATGTTCCCGTTTCTGAACGAACTGACATGGATTTTAGCGACAATGGGAAGGATATTGTGATGCCTATGGTTTCACTTTCCATTCCAATTTTCAATAACCGATTCAAATCGATTACCAAACAGAATGAACTGCGCCAAAAAGAAATCGAATTACAAAAGATGGAACGCCTAAATGTGTTGAAAACCACCTTTGCAAAAGCGATAGCGATGCAAAACCAAGCACGGATAAATATCAATACACAAGAAAAAAATCTAAAACAGGCCAGGGATGCAGAAGAAATCCTGACCAAAAACTACGAAACAGGTACTATCGACTTCAATGAGGTGTTAGACATTCAAGAATTGCAACTGAGGTTTCAGTTGAACGGAGTAGAAGCCGTAAAAAGTTATTATGTGCAATCCGCTGTTATCAATTACTTAACGAATCAATAAAAATCGCAATATAATTATTTGACTATCAATTTCTAAACCTAAAAAAAATGAAAAGAACCGCTAACTTGACAATCGCAACAATAATGCTTATCTCTTTGGCCTCATGTGGCGACAAAAAGAACAAACAGGATACTAAAATAAGTACTCCTGACGAAATGGAGGCTATTAAAGAAAATACGCCAGAAATTGCCGATGCCTCCTTTTCGGACAGGATGACCGGAAAGGTATTCGATGATTATCAACAGATTAGAATGGCGTTGGTCAATTCGGAAGCTGAAGAAGTGAACGAAGCAGCCGAAAACTTGGCCGAAAGTTTTACCGAGGAAAGTGAAGAGATGAAGTTGATGGCCTTGGCTATGGAAGAAACCGATGATATTGAAAAGCAACGGGAACTTTTCTCCAAATTAACTGAAAAGATAGAACCTTTGTTCAAAGAATCCATTTCAGATGGGGCCATTTTCAAGCAGTTTTGTCCGATGGCCTTTGACGGAAAAGGGGGTTATTGGATTTCCAATATGGAGGAAATCAGAAATCCATATTACGGAGATAAGATGTTGAAATGCGGGAAGGTAGTAGAAAAGATCCAGTAAGATAAAGTCCTGTTTTAGGAAGGGAAGTTATAGTTAATGGTTAGTGTTTAACCCTTCCTTTGACAGGCATTATAAGAAAACACATGAAATGAGCCATAGGGTCGAGCGTTAAGAAAATGTCCGGTGGACATTTTTAGTGAAGAAGCCAGCTTGCGCGTTGGCAATACCAACCGAAATCGCAGATTCATGAATACCTTTAAAAAACAAATAATAACTAATGAACTAAATGTTCAATGTCGAATCACATCTGACCTTTAAAGAACAAAAAAATTTGAACAGATGAAACATACGTATCATATACACGGAATGACTTGCAACGGTTGTCGAAACTATGTGGAAGAAACACTCTCAAAAGTAGAAGGTGTGACCTTGGTTTCGGTCGATTTGGAAAAGGCCGAGGCGACCATTGAAATGGAAGAGCATATTCCTTTCGAGACATTTCAGGAAGCCCTGAAAAAAGATGGAGGGCACTATACAATTCATAAACAAGGCGAGCATCATCATTCGCCAGAAAAGAAGACGGAAAAACCAAAAGCCCATGGAAACGGCACCTTCTATTGTCCGATGCATTGTGAAGGCGACAAGACCTATGATAAACCTGGGGATTGTCCGGTCTGCGGAATGGATTTGGTCGAGGAGCAAAACGTTGCATCCAATTCCCAGACGCAATTCACTTGCCCCATGCATCCAGAAATCGTTAGGGACGAACCGGGAAGCTGCCCCATCTGTGGAATGGACCTCGTACCCATGCAACCCGACCTATCCGCTGAGGAAAAGACCTATAAAAAGCTGCTCAAAAAATTGTGGATTGCCGCTGCTTTCACCTTGCCGATTTTCTTGATCGCGATGAGTGAAATGATTCCGAACAATCCACTTTACGTTGTAATGAAGCAAAAAAACTGGAACTGGATACAATTGGCACTATCCATTCCTGTCGTATTCTATGCTACATGGATGTTCTTTGAACGCGCTTATCGCTCTATCAAAACATGGAATCTCAATATGTTCACGCTTATTGGGATCGGTGCTGGTGTTGCTTGGATTTTTAGCGTTTTCGGGATGTTATTACCCGATTTCTTCCCTGCCCAGTTTAAAACGGAAACGGGTAGCGTACATGTCTATTTTGAGGCGGCCACGGTCATCTTGACCTTGGTGTTGTTGGGACAGGTATTGGAGGCCCGTGCACACAGCAAAACAAATACCGCTGTTAAGGAATTGCTGAAACTTGCACCGAACAAAGCGATTCGGGTCAAGGATGGAAAGGAAGAAGAAATCGGCATTGATGACATTGAATTGGGTGATATCCTTCGGGTAAAACCAGGGGATAAGATTCCAGTAGATGGGGCGATTACCGAAGGAAATACTTCATTGGATGAATCCATGATTACCGGCGAACCCATTCCCGTAAACAAGTCCGTGGGCGATAAAGTCAGCAGCGGAACCATCAATGGTAACCAATCCTTTTTGATGATTGCGGAAAAGATAGGTTCCGACACTTTGCTCTCACAGATTGTACGTATGGTCAACGAGGCCAGTCGTAGCAAAGCGCCTATTCAAAACTTGGCAGATAAGGTTTCGGGGTATTTTGTTCCGGTAGTGGTGTTGGTTGCTATGATAACCTTTGCGGTTTGGGCCATTTGGGGACCGGAACCGGCTTATGTTTATGCCTTGGTCAATGCCATAGCTGTTCTCATTATTGCGTGTCCTTGTGCCTTGGGTCTGGCTACGCCCATGTCGGTTATGGTGGGTGTAGGCAAGGGGGCACAGAATGGCGTCCTTATCAAAAATGCGGAAGCCTTGGAAAAGATGCATAAAGTAGATACCCTTATCGTCGATAAGACCGGGACCTTGACCGAAGGAAAACCCACGGTGGAGGCCATCGGGACTTCTCGGGATTCCTACTCGGAGACAGAAGTACTACAGTATATCGTTTCCCTAAATCAATTGAGCGAACATCCCTTGGCAGAGGCAACGGTCAACTATGGTAAAGCACAAGGGATATCCCTATTAAAAGTGGACTTATTCAATGCCGTTACGGGTAAGGGTGTTGAAGGCACTGTAAATGGAAAAAAGGTTTCGTTGGGGAATTTTAAAATGATGGAACATGCAGATGCAGCGATGACCACCAACCTTCGGGATGAGGCACTGAACTATCAAAAACAAGGCAAAACGGTTTCATATCTGACCATAGATGGAAATGCGGTTGGTTATGTGGTTATCGGCGACAAAATAAAGGGGACAAGTGCAAAGGCCATCAAGGAATTACAGGACAAAGGTATTGCCGTCATCATGCTAACGGGGGACAACTATGATACGGCACGGGCTGTGGCCAGTGAACTGGACTTGGCCGATTATAAAGCAGGAATGCTTCCGGAGGACAAACTCAAGGAGGTCGAGAAATTGCAAGAAAATGGGAAAATAGTTGCGATGGCAGGAGATGGCATCAACGATGCCCCCGCATTGGCCAAAAGCGATGTGGGTATCGCCATGGGCACAGGTACGGATGTCGCCATCGAGAGTGCAACCATTACCTTGGTAAAGGGCGATCTGCATGGCATTGTCAAGGCAAGGAACCTAAGCGATAAGGTTATGAAGAACATTAAACAGAACCTATTCTTTGCGTTGGTGTACAATACCCTTGGGGTGCCTATTGCCGCAGGGGTACTCTATCCCTTTTTCGGGCTATTGCTCTCCCCGATGATAGCCGCTGCCGCAATGAGTTTTAGCTCCGTTTCGGTAATAGCCAATGCCTTGAGATTACGAACAACTAAAATCGATTAAGCAGCACGGTCTTTAGGACCTAACTACAAGGTTTCTAAAATCTTGTAGGTTTTTAAAAATGTAAACAAAATAATACATAAACAATGGTAAAGCGTGAAACAGCCATTAAGATTCGTAAAATACATCGATACCTGGGAATTTTTCTGGGGATCCAATTTCTGCTATGGACGATAAGTGGGCTATATTTTAGTTGGACGGATATCGATGAAATCCACGGGGATCATTTTAAACAGGCAACACCGGGCCGAACGGCTTTTGTAGATTTAGTGGGCACTTCCCAATTAGATTATAAACAGCCCATTACGTCCTTGGAACTTCTTGAAATTGCCGATGAGCCATATTATTGGATCAATGAATCGACACTTATTAATGCCCGTTCGGGAGTTATTAAGGAAGAAGTTACCGAACAGGAAGCCATTAAAGTTGCCCAGCGTTATATGCGTCCTGATTTGGAATTCGACCAAATAAAGAGAATAGCAGGTGTTAACGAACACCACGAGTATAGGGGAAGACCTTTACCGGCTTATGAAATCTCCTATCGAACAGCGGAAAATCTAAAGGCCTATGTTGCCATTGAAAATGGTGCTTTTCAGACCGTTAGACATCGGAAGTGGCGATGGTTCGATTTTCTTTGGATGACCCATACGATGGATTATCAGGGCAGGGATAACTTTAATACCATTGTTTTAAGGGCTTTCTCCTTTTTGGGACTATTAACCGTATTGAGTGGTTTTATGCTATGGTTCGTAAGTTCCCCTAGGATTAGAAAGAGAATAATTTATTAATTATATAAAAATGTAATCAGAAGAAATGAAAAAAAATATTCTTTATATCGGAATAGCGTTGATCGGAGGTCTTATGGCCGGATACCTGATTTTTGGGGGTAATTACAACGACACCACTACGAGCGCAACACATGATCACAACCAAGAATCCAAATCGGGTGAAATGTGGACGTGTTCAATGCATCCCCAGATTCTGCAACCCGAACCGGGGGACTGCCCTATCTGTGGCATGGATTTGATTCCAATGGAATCCGGGGCCGATGGTTTGGCAGAAGATCAGTTCAAAATGTCCAAAAATGCATTGGCTCTGGCCGATATCAGAACCACAAAAGTAGGTTACAGTACTTCTGGCGACAACTCCTTGAAGCTTTCAGGAACTATAGAAGAAAATGAAAAGGCCGTTGCGACCCAAGCATCCTATTTTGACGGACGGATAGAAAAACTGTTCGTGAACTATGAGGGCGAGGAGGTTAGCATTGGGCAACAATTGGCAACCATATATTCCCCTGAACTCGTTTCGGCCCAACAGGAATTGATAACGGCGGCAAGTTTAAAGGAATCCCAGCCCGCTTTGTATACCGCCGTCCGTAATAAACTTAAGCTTTGGAAACTTTCCGAAAAGCAGATAGGCGAGATTGAAAAATCAGGTAAGGTTCGGGAAAATTTCCCCGTGTATGCCAATGTATCCGGAACGGTTTCTGAAATCATGGTAGAAGCTGGCGACTATATAAAACAAGGCTCGCCATTGTTCAAGATTGCCGATCTAAATACGGTTTGGGCAGTTTTCGATGCCTATGAAAATCAGGTCTCGCTTTTAAAGGAAGGCCAAAATATCGAAATTATGACCAAGGCGTATCCCGATAAAAAGTTCAATGCCAAAATTTCATTTATTAATCCCGTGTTGAATTCAGCGACTAGAACCGTTGAGGTCAGGGCTGTCTTAAATAACCCAAAAGGGGAATTAAAACCAGGAATGTTCGTATCTGGTTCATTAAGGCTCGCCTCAAGGACGAAAGACGATACGATAATAATTCCCGAAAGTGCTGTATTGTGGACAGGGGAACGCTCGGTTATCTATCTAAAGACCGACCCGGACAATCCCGTTTTTGAACTAAGGGAAATCGCTTTGGGCGACGCGATCAATGGAGGATATGTGGTATTGTCCGGTTTGCAAAATGGGGATGAAATCGTTACCAATGGCACTTTTACCGTTGATGCGGCAGCACAATTGCAGGGTAAAAAATCGATGATGAATCAAGGTGGTGAAAAAACGACTACGGGTCATGAAGTACATGAGGGGATGAAGTAGCGCTATTTTTGGTTTGTGACCGGGGAGACCTAAAATATTTCAAACAAAAGTTTTTACAAATTGAGCATCGTGGGAAAGGAATGGAGAATACCGGAGTAACTTTGTTGCTCCGAGAGCTATCCCGTCTTGCAAATGTAATGGTCCATTCCTGTCGGCATGGGATCCGGCAACGAAGTATCGGACAACCCCCCATTTGAAACGTCTATTGCAATTGCATACCAAAAAAAGGGGAGCGGTCGGTATGGAGCTCGCAAATAACCAAAGGAAATACCATTTAATCTGGCATTCCAACTATTAGGTCCCAGGGTTTGTTTGACATCGTTCGCAATTAAGACATGGACGTCGTTTAAAACATGGCATATAATATGAGTTCGGCCATCTAAAAAAACAATCCATTTATTTTATAACCCCTCTAGTCTATTGTACTTAAAACCATGTGAAAATAGATGAAATACTTGGGCAAAAGGTTGCTCTTAAAAAAATAAAAAGCGATGATTTTTAACACGGGGTTAACTAAATATGTTACTACATTTGATAAGGAATTAAGGTAAAACAATGTTTTATTTTCGACTAATACTTTTTATCGCATTTATTGGCTACAATGATTCGTCATTTCCATTGACCAAAACTTTTAGCGATACTACAACATACGCTGACAATAGTGCAGATATTATTTTTCATAATAATAATAACCCGTTCGTAAATTTAACAAACGTAGGGATTGAAGTTTTTTCACCCCAAAACTACCTTCCAAAACCGAAAGTAGATTATCTTCTAAAAGAACTTAAGAAAATAGTCTTGGCTTCGCACCAAAATATTTTTCATCTCCTATATCTCAGGTATAGCCACACAATTGACTTAAGACTTACTAGTTTTTCAATTTCCTATCCTTTTCATTCCTTTCCATAAATCTTAAAATCGTACGCGATGCGGGTAGGAAGAGTTTTGACTTTTCCATATATCATGCATCCCAATTTCAGGCAAGGGGTACGAACATCAACATGTATTGAGGAATTAACAAAATCAATTTTTAGTAATAATAAATCGTATAGAAATGGATATTTCATTGATTATAGTAGACCTAATCGTAATGGTTAGCGTGTTCTTACCCTACTTTTTATTTATATCAGAGGGGAAAAGGGAAAGAAAAAGAAAAAGCGCCAAAATTAAACAAGCAATTGGTAATAATAGTTTGAACATCACTCAGGCAGAAAACTGGGGTAATACATATATTGGATTGGATACTAATCAGAAAAAATTCTTATTCCTTAAAATTACAGCGTCAGAATGTCTAGAACAGCTAGTAGATCTAAACACTTTGAATGGATTTCAAATAATAGAAAAAAGAAAGGGGATAAAAAGAAAGGGGAAAAAAGAACTGTTGCTCGAAAGACTTGACCTAGAAGTCTTGTTAAAAAACAGCGAACCAATACTCATGAATTTTTATGATATCGATCAAATGCTTCAAGAAGATTTCGAACTTCAAAGGATTCAAAAATGGAAGGCCATACTCATTGGCCAACTATCAGCGAAACCTTTTGGAAAAAAGGCAGCCTAGCTTCTGCATAACATACTTTTAAGGGTGATCTTAGGTAGGTGACCATAATGATAGCATGGTATTAACGGCCCTATTTTTTCTGACGTGAAATATGTTTATTGTGTTAGCGCACAAAATAAAGGTCGATGAAGCCCCAAGAGCCCTTTTTGTTAGTTGTTATGCTGATGACGATATCCTCAGGCAAAAGGCCAATTGACGGCCCATTGATGATGAAAATACCCGAGACGGATGATGCAGCACGTATTGTCTCGGCAAGATTAGAGGCACCTATTATTTTGAAAAAACGTGTACTATCCGTACAACATTACTGCTTAATGTGGAGAATACCGGAGTAACTGAGTTGCTCCTTTGTTCGCGCCCTTATGTAAATAGAAAAACTTCTGCTAACGCAGTCTCTTTATTTCTGTCAAAATGAAAAAATGGCTTTTCTCATTTCTCCATAAAAAAAGCTGTACTTTTTGTACAGCTTTTCTGCTTTATGTGGAGAATACCGGAGTCGAACCGGTGACCTCTTGCCTGCCAGGCAAGCGCTCTAGCCAGCTGAGCTAATCCCCCTTTTTAGGAAGTTCAAAGGAAATACTTTTTGTTCAAGTATCAAAATACTGGTATCGTTTTCTTTTATCTAATTATCTTTACCCTAAAAAATGGTGAATTTACAAGGTAAAGTAGCTTATATAACAGGGGGATCCAAAGGTATTGGTTACGGAGTGGCCCAATCATTGCTTAAGGCAGGTATGAGGGTGGCCATAAGTGGTAGAAGTTTAAAATCTGTTGAGGCTGCGGCCCGGAAATTGGGGAATAACAAGAATGTTTTGGCCATTGAGTCCGATGTTACGAAACATAAGGATGAGGAGAACGCCATAAAGACCATTCTCGATACCTGGGGAACCTTGGATGTGGTTTTGGCCAATGCTGGGGTAGGGATTTTTGCTCCGATTGACGAGATGAGTGACGAACAATGGCATATGCTGATCGATACGAACTTAAATGGTGTTTTCCATACCTTAAAAGCGTCTTTGGATGCGTTGAAAAAATCAAAAGGGTATTACATTACCCTAGCAAGTCTTGCAGGCACCAATTTCTTTGCCACGGGAGCGGGATACAATGCCTCAAAGTACGGCGTAGTCGGTTTTACCCAAGCAGCCATGCTCGATTTACGGAAATATGATATAAAGGTCTCCACCATAATGCCAGGCTCAGTGGCCACTCATTTTAACAACAACGAGCCTTCAGAAAAAGATGCCTGGAAGATACAGCCAGAGGATATTGGGGAATTGGTATTGGATCTTTTGAAAATGCACCCAAGAACGTTACCGAGTAAAATAGAGGTAAGGCCTAGCAGACCGGACAAAAAATAGGATCAAACCTCTTTTTCGATAAAGGGAATCCCAGGATCGCAAATTTCGAGTACGAGCTTTTTCAGCTCCACCGTGAAATCCGCAAGGATATCTGGGGTAATCGATCTGTCTTTGGTGCGGGCATTCTTACTGGGCTTAGTGGCAAAATTCAGCAAACCGGCACTTAAATTCTTAAACGAGATGATTCCTGCTTCAATTGGATTGTTATTTTTTCCTTTGGTGTACATGAGCGAATAGCATAATAATTGAAAGGCCTTGCTATATTTATAGTCCTGGGTAATTATCGACCAGTCGAATAACTCCACTTCATTTGCCAGTACGTTGCCCGATTTGTAGTCGATGATTCGAAGTGTTCCGTCAATTTCATCAATTCGATCTAATTTTCCTTTCAGATGCACCGGAAAGCTTAGCTCCGGAATATCGAGTGCAATTTCCATTTTTTCCTCCAACCCTAGGATCTTTACCCGATGTCTTTCAACTTGTTCGACCTCGAGATCTATAAAATTCGTTATATACTTGATAATCACTTGGTAGGCAATGAGGTTTTTACCACGTAGCACATCGAGGGCGGCATAGGTCTCGGCAAAATGCTTTTGAACCAACCTTTCAATATTGCCCTTCATATCTATAAGAATTTGCTTGGTCAAAAAATTACCGACCAAGGGTCTATATAGGTCTTCCAAGGTATCGTGTATGATTGTGCCGAACGTATTGGCGGCGACTGTTTCCTCAACTTCTGGTAAGTCATCGATGCCCAAGAGGTTTTGCTTGTAGAAATCCAAAGGATTCCTGATATAATTACTGAGGGATGAAGGGGAGAATCCCTTTAGTGCTTTCCCTTGAATAAGCTGTATAAGCGCTTCGTCCTTTTGAACGCGAACCTCTGTTTTGGGGTCCACTTTTATTTCCGGGACGGCAATGTATTCCGTGATGGGGTTTTTTAAATTTTCATCGGTCAGTAATTGGGTAATAAGGCGGCTTTTTTCCCCTCCTTCCAAAACGTCCGGTTCAGTATTATAAACGAGGTATATATGCTTTGCACGTTGTAGAAGACGATAGAAATGATAGGTATAAACCGCATCCTTTTCCTTAAAGGTGGGAAGTCCGAAATTTCTTTTTAGGTCATAAGGGAGGAAGGAGTTGTTGGACTTGCCCGAAGGAATGATCCCTTCATTCACCGTGGCAAGTATTACGGTATCAAAGTCGAGATTCCGGCTTTCAAGCATGCCCATAATCTGTAAACCCTCTATGGGATCTCCTTTAAAGTCGAGCGTATCCAAGGAAACTAGTTCGTTAAAAAGGGCTTTCAGCGATTTTAGATCATTAATAAAGTCGTGTTCCCCGATTAATGATGCCATTTGGTTGAAAATACCATAAAATCGATTTAGTTCCTCCAAAGCAACGGAGTTGCCCGAAGCTTGGAGTTTTGATCTTAAAATGGGGATTATGGCCAAACAGCATTGAACAAACTGAATGGGCGAAGGTATTTGCTCAAAAAACAACTTTTCCAAGTAGGGATGATTATCCTTTACAAAGGATACTAATTGACTTTTCGTTAAAAATGTCAGATTATGGGTTAAAATAGTATGGGTCAGTACTTCGGACGAAGGTAAACCATCTTCATCCAAGAACATATGGGTGTAAGGATCGGATAAGAATGCCAAAAGATTTTTATAATACCAACCATGGGCTTGTTTATTCACATAAAGTTCAAGGAACTGGTTAAAGAAATTATCAAAGGAGGTCTTGTTCAAAGGAAAACCCATGGTAATATTTACCTTTTCGATTTCATCTGGCAATGAATTGAGTAATGCATTGAGCAATGATTCATCATTTAGGACCACTGCTGTTCGGGTCAAGGTTCCGTTGTGTTCAAGGGCCATCTTTTTAAGTAGTGTACCAATATATTTTGATTGGGACACACTTTTGGGCACACCGATTACCTCAATCTTCTTTTCTTGTGTAAAATATGAACTTATTCCCTTAAGCTTATTTTGATTAAAGTAGGGCCATGTTTTTTGATGGTTCCGTATAAAGAATCCCGCATCATGAATTGGGTCATTCAAAAAATAAGAATCCAAATCCCAATAGATATCGGCATTCTCCGTTTGCAATATGCTTTGGATTATGTTACTTTCAGCTGTATTAAGTGCATTGAAACCAATAAAAACATAGCGATTTTCGTTGTGGGATTTTAGAAAGGCTTCTAATTCCTCATAGGCTTTCCGATAAATAAGTCCCTGATGTCCGATACCTTTAGCCAGCAATTGTGTATTGAACGTGGTATAAAGATTTTCCAAGGAATTCCAAAATGCGATATATTCCTTCACCATTTTGGTTTTTTCCGCTGCCAAATACCAGTGGTTTATTTCTTGAATGGCCGATAAGTTGGAGAATAAGCGTCCCGTATCTATAAGATATCTATCGATTTCATTGAAATCTTGTAATAAGGTCTGCCCCCATTTGGAAAAATCAAGGAAAGTTTCCTGTCCATTTTCACAATGTTCAAGGTAGGCATAGTAAAGCTCAAAAAGTTGTTGGGTATTTGTCGCGGTCGAAAGCCCTGAGATCTTACATACGAATTCTTCGATACTATATATTTCAGGCGAGAATATGGGTTTTAGGGTAATTTTCGAAATTCCTTTTTTTAGATAGGAACCTGCCCTTTTACTGGGGAGAACAAATACGGTATTTTCAAATGAACCGTGTTCATTATAATAAGTATGCACTACGTGTTCAAGAAAACTGTCCATGGCCAAAAATAAAAAAAGCCCTGACCAAATCGTCAGGGCTTTTAAAATATTATGAGATTTTAAATCTACTTATTTCACTAAGTTGATTTCAACTCTTCTGTTTTGAGTTCTACCAGCTCTTGTGTTGTTAGTGGCGATAGGCTTAGCCTCACCGTAACCAATAGCAGTTAACCTGTCTGCTGAGATTCCTTCTTTGATCAAGAAGTCTCTAACAGAGTTAGCACGCTTTTCAGATAATGATTGGTTCAATTTTTCGCTACCAACGCTGTCTGTATGCCCTTCAACCGTAAATTTAGCAGTAGGATATTCATTCAAGATCTTAATGATATCTACAAAGACAGATACAGTTTCAGTTTTTAAAGTTGCTCTACCAGTATCGAACAAGATAGTTCTAGCATAATCATTCAATTGTTTTTGAACTTCAGCAGTTACTTCTGGGCAACCTTTGTTGGCCACAGTACCAGCAACGTCTGGACATTGGTCATCTTTGTCTAATACACCATCTCCGTCTTTATCAGCCCAAGGACATCCTTTGTTTTCTGCAGGACCTGCTTCGTTAGGACATGCGTCATCTTTATCAGCAACACCGTCACCGTCAGCATCAGGACAACCAGCAAGAGCAGCTACACCAGCTTCATTAGGACAAGCATCGTCTTTATCAGCAACACCGTCACCATCAGCATCAGGACAACCGTTCATTTCTTTAGAACCGGCAGCGTTAGGACAGCTATCTTTGCTATCTTCGATACCATCACCATCAGAATCAGGACAACCATTGAAAGCCTCTAGACCAGCAACTTCAGGACAAGCATCATCTTTGTCATAAATGCCGTCACCATCAGTGTCGGTACCACCGAATTTCACGGAAATACCAGCTAAATGCTGCATGTGCTTAACACCATAATCCTCAAAAGCATGCTTATAAGAAGACTGAACGGTAAGACCAATGTTTTCTGTAAACCAGAAATTAAGTCCCAAACCTCCATTAATGGTTCCAGCACCAATTTCATCAACCCAAGTGTAACCACCACCGATTTCAATAAACGGATCGATTACCCTATCTTTAAGAAAGTTGTACTTAATAGTACCATCAATGGCATAATGTGATAAATCATCAACTTCGGTATCTCCAAAATTGCTTATTTTATTTAAAGAACCTCTAGCACCTACAGAGAAACCATCTCCTACAGATCTAGATACGCCTACGTAAGAAATAGAAGGAAGAATGTTCCAATGGTCAGTCGCGTTAAAGAACTCATTACCGAAAGAACTTACATCACCGGTTGGATATACGTCAACGGCATTTACCCCAAAACTGATTTGCCAAGGGTTATTCTCGTCTTGCGCTTGTATGTTGTTAAAGCCTACAACAAGTAGGGCAACAACCAATAATTTGCTAAGATGTTTCATGTTCAAAATTTTAAGTTTAAGTGTTTATTAGCTGCAAATGTAAGTTGTTAAATATTATTAACAAAAATATATTCCTATTTTTTTTAACGTAATTTAAAGGAATAATGATGCATTTAAACGATTTTCAATATTTTGCCTACTTCGACGAACGCCTTAATGGCCTTATCGATATGGTCCGTTTCATGGGCAGCCGATAGCTGCACGCGAATACGGGCTTTTCCTTTAGGGACCACAGGATAGAAAAATCCGATGACATAGATGCCTCTATCTAATAACATATTGGCCATTTGTTGTGATAATTTTGCGTCATATAGCATCACGGGAACTATGGCCGAATCCCCGTCGATGAAGTCAAAACCTGCTTCTTTCATTCCTTTTTTGAAATATTCCGTATTCGATTGAAGTTTATCGCGTAATGAATTGTCATTGGCAAGCATATCGAAAACCTTTAAGGAAGCCCCAACAATCGATGGTGCTAAGGAATTTGAAAAGAGGTAAGGCCTTGACCGCTGTCTTAGTAGTTCAATGATTTCTTTTTTCCCAGTCGTATAACCGCCCATGGCACCGCCGAGGGCCTTGCCCAATGTGCCTGTGATTATATCGACACGACCCATTACCCCTTTTTCTTCCAATGTTCCTTTGCCAGTTGCCCCAATAAAGCCAGCCGCGTGGCATTCGTCGACCATTACCAAGGCATCGTACGTATCGGCTAGGTCACATATTGTATCCAAAGGTGCCAATACACCGTCCATAGAGAATACCCCATCGGTTACGATTAATTTAAATCGGGCATTGTCTTTTTGCGCCTGGATCAACTGTTGCTCAAGATCTGACATATCCCCATTGGCATATCGATATCTTTTTGCCTTGCATAAACGAACCCCATCAATAATAGAGGCATGGTTCAATGCATCCGAAATTATGGCATCCTCGGGGCCCAGCAAAGGTTCGAAAACACCCCCGTTGGCATCGAAGGCGGCAGCATATAATATGGTATCCTCAGTTTCATAGAAGGCCGCTATCTTTTGTTCCAGTTGTTTATGTATGTCTTGGGTTCCACATATAAAGCGAACCGATGACATACCAAAACCATGGGTGTCCATCGTATCCTTGGCGGCTTGAATCACTTCCGGGTGCGATGAGAGCCCTAAATAATTATTGGCGCAGAAATTGATCACCTCTTCCCCTGTCGATAGTTTTATTACTGCCGCTTGTGGGGATGTGATGATCCTTTCACTCTTAAATAGTCCGTCATTTTTAATGGACTCCAGTTCGTCAGTCAGAAACTGTTTTATTTTTCCGTACATAGTCAATAGTTTTAAACATATTCGATATTTATATCGTCATTGATATAGGTTATTATCTTATTTTCTATGGTATACCCCATATGCTCCAAAACTTGGGCATAGGTGTTTACCTGTTCTTTATAGGTATTGTTTTGCTTTCCGGTTTTATAATCTATGATGGTGGCATGATTATTTTTGATTACAATACGATCAGGTCGAAGAATCTCACCTTTTCCAGTAATGATTTCTTTTTCATTCCTTATGATATTTCCTTTAGAAAAATATCCTTTTAAGGCATCATGGCTTACTACGGTCCTAATCTTCTTTTTCAGGAGAGGAACCGATTCCATATCGATTATGCCCTTTCGTTCCAAATCCGTAAAAACAGAATCAACATTGTCCTCCGTTTCGATAAGCCCCAAGATATGATGGATCAAATTTCCTTGAGTGATAGCCTCCTCTTGAGCCGTATCCCATAGCATTCCTGCTTTAGTGATTATCTTAAACCTTGGATTTTCCTTATTGGAATACTGATAATGGACGGGTCTTTCTTTAGTAGCGTTCTTATTCTTTGGGATATGGTTCACTAACTTCCCAAAAGAATAGACAGTCTGGGTATCGCTCCAAAGGTGTTTTTCTTTTAAATAGTGTACAAAAACATCGGAATAATGCGTTTTCCTGTCAGATTTTAAAGCGCCGGTTTCTTTTAGGGATATAATATACAAGGCTCTTTCCGCCCTTGTCAATGCTACATATAGTATATTAAAGGCGTCCAATTCCAATTTATGTTGTTCTTCCTCATAAGCAAGTAACGCATTTTGATTGTAATCAACCACTTCTTTCTTCTTATTGATCAATGCCTCTGTAAAACCCATGAACTGCGATGAATCGACGGGGAGCCATAATTTTGGGTCGATCTCTTTGTATATATTTGAATTGGCATATGGAAAAATAACGATGGGGAACTCCAGTCCCTTAGACTTGTGAATGCTCATGATTTTCACGGCATTCAAATTGTCAGGAGCGGCAATGCTATGTTTGTTTTTTTTCTTTTCCCAATAAGTTAAGAAGGTGACCAAGCCTGTTCCCTCTTTCTGTTCTACTTCCAGGACGATATCCAATAGGAAAATGAGGTAAGCGTCTGAGTCCTTGACCAAATCAAACTTTTTGATGGCAAGTTCCAAACCGTCATATACGGACATATTCCTTAAGTTAGATAATCTAAATCCATATTTCTCCTCCAAGAAACTTTCCAAATAAGATAGATGGTCACTTAAGACCGAATGCACATTTTGACCTTTCCCTAAAAGGAAATACAAAATATTGTAACTCGCTTCCAAATCTTCTGGGTGTAGACTGTAATGCAAAAGATTCATTAAAAATTGAACTTTTTCATTGTTGGCGATCAAAAGGGAGTCCGGAGAAATAATCGGAATTTTGTTGACAGTCAAGTAATCTGCAAGGATAACGCTATGCTTATTGTCCCTGACCAAAATGGCGATATCATTAAATGTAAAATCTTCCCGAAGAATATTTTGGATAGTATTGAGCACTTCTTCGCAATAAAGGTCATTCAAGTCTTGATCTTCCTGTGCTTCAAGAAAGGTGATTTGTACATGCCCCCCCTTTTTCATATTGATTTTTTGTCGATTGCCCTGTTCGAATAATTCTTGGTAAAGTTGATTGTTCAAAAACGGACAGGTAACCGTAAAAAAGTCATTATTGAAATTTATGATTTCTTCATGGCTTCGATAATTCGATGGTAGATTGTAGGTTTTTGGTTGAATAACAAAAGGATTGGTATTTTCATTGACCAAGTTCAGGAATTGTTCTGCATTTCCTCCCCGCCAGCGATAAATGGCCTGTTTGGCATCACCGACCAAAAACAAGGAACCTTTGTTCCCTTGATGATCTTCCCCTTCCAAGGCATTGCTTATCAGGGGTATAAGGTTGTTCCATTGCAATTGGGAAGTGTCCTGAAATTCGTCGATTAAATAATGACGGTATTTCTCACCTAGGCGTTCATAGATAAATGGGGCAGGTTGATTTTTTATTTCATTGGAAATCAAGGTGTTGAATTCCGATATTAAAAGCTGGCCCCTTTCTTCCTGTAGGGCTTTCACTTCTTTTTGAATGGCATTCAATACCGTAAGGGGAACAATATTCGTCAAAACATTTGCGAGATATGCCCGTTGAACCAAATTTTCTTTTATATCCAGATATATAGTGCGCAAATCGGGGATTAGATTATCGTTAGGAACGGTAATACCGGCTTTTAAGACTTTATTTTCATAGAGGTCTTCAGACAATTTGTTATTGTACAATTTTGAAAGTGAAAATTCCTTATTGATAATTTTCTTGAAATGATTGGGAAGGGTTTCTCTGGAAAAGGATTTAAAGTCAACTTTATTTTCATCGATGAGATTTAAGGCTCGCTTTGCAAGCACTGTTACCTTTGTCTCAATACTGCTGGTTTTAGCCCGAAGCAGTTCCCTCAAGGCTAGGAAGTCATTTATTTTTTTTTCTTTTAGAAGAAATAGATGGTCTGTATTGTTTTCGTCAAAGAGCAATTTCCCTATTTTGTTCAGATCGAACGAAATATCCCAACTTTTGTCCTCGTCTATCTTATCCAAGGCAAACTCCATTAGTACTTCCGTCAACGCTTTATCTTGGCCTACTTTTTCCAATAAATTGTCGATTGCCTCATTCAATAATAGTTCGGTATCAAGAATAACCTCAAAATTCTGGGCTATCTTCAGGTCCTTGGCAAATGTTCTAATGAGCCTATGGTTAAACTTATCTATGGTCGAAATATCGAAGAACCCATAATTATGTAAAATCAGTTTTAAGGTTGTTTTGGCCTTTTGTCGCAAAGTTTCGGGATCAATTCCCAATTCCTCTTTCAGTTCATTAAACATAACAGAAGCTTCGTCAGCTGATTTGACCGATGAAAATTCAAAAAGACTGCTTAGGATCCGCTCTTTCATCTCGTTGACCGCCTTATTGGTAAAAGTAACGGCCAGAATTTGACTGAATGTTTGGTTCGATGAAAGGACTGTTTTTAGATATTCCTTGGTCAGGGTATGGGTTTTTCCCGAACCTGCAGATGCATTATATATTTTAAAGGGATATCCTGACACTGATTTTTATCTGCAAATTACATAATCTATAATTGTTCTTAACAATTTATTGGCTGAATTAGTCTGTTAAAAAATGTAAATTTGGACAACATTTTACCTAACATAAAAATTATAAATTATGGCTTTTGAATTACCTAAATTACCTTACGCATACGATGCATTAGAACCACATATTGATGCAAGGACCATGGAAATACACCATACTAAGCACCATAATGGTTATACGAATAATCTAAATGCCGCCATCGAGGGCACCGATTTGGCGAAGAAATCCATTGAGGATATTTTGACCAAGTTAGACATGGCCAATTCTGCGGTCCGGAACAATGGAGGTGGTTTTTACAACCATTCCCTATTTTGGGAAATCATGTCCCCGAATGGTGGGGGTCAACCCAAGGGTGAATTGGCGAATGCCATAAAAGAAGCTTTTGGTTCATTTGATGCTTTCAAGGAAAAATTCAGCAAGGCCGCTGGTACTCGATTTGGTTCGGGATGGGCTTGGCTTTGCGTTCATAAAGGCGGTAAGGTTGAGGTATGCTCTACCCCTAACCAAGACAATTCCCTAATGCCGAATACAGGCTGTGGGGGCTACCCGATTCTTGGCTTGGATGTTTGGGAACATGCCTATTACTTAAATTACCAAAACAGAAGACCGGATTACATAAATGCTTTTTTCAATGTAATCAATTGGGACAAAGTTGCGGAACGTTATCTTGCCAATAAATAATAGAGATCAATTCAAAAAAACCCCCTTAAATCGACGATTTAAGGGGGTTTTTTTGTTTCATATAATAGAAAAGGGCGGAGAAGCCTCCACCCTTTTCGTCCCAAATCTTACCATAAACTTAACCTACTTATGCTATGGCAACACTAAAATACTGGTATTGTGGTAAATAAAAAAGAAATTTTAACAAATTTTAGGTTTATATTCTATAGTTTGTGTGGTATACAACCTTCAAAAGGTAAGGTTACCCCTGTTAATTACTGAGGTTTCCATAATAAAAAAGGCAGGACAATGTCCTACCTTTTTTCCCCAAATCTTACCATGAACTTAACCTACTTATGCTATGGTCCAGCAAACATAGTGTATAACTAAAATGTGGGGAAAGGTTTTAGACAAACTCCCTGATCTCTAGTTGAAATGCGTATTACCAGGTTTATGGTTACATATGATGTAGGAAGGGTGTGTCTTTTTAGGAAAAAGAGTAAATCGAGAGGGAGATCCAGCCCAATGGCGGGGTTAATTCTACCAACTATTTTAAAATCCGCTTACGGTCGTTGCAAAATAGGGTCTCATTAAAATAAAAAGGTGGGGCATTGCCCCACCTTTTTCCCCAAATCTTACCATGAACTTAACCTACTTATGCTATGGTCCTCCAAACATAGGGTTAAACTTAAAAGTGAGGAAAGGTTTTAGATGAAAACCCATATACTTGGTTGAAGTGCGAAGATCGACAAAAAAACAGGTTTTTAGCCCATGATTTAATTCTGTTTACTTGGTTGAAATTTAAATTGGCCATGGATGAATATCGATGGGAAGGGTGTAACTATTTAAGAAAGGATTAAAAAGATTTTGAGCCCCTTACTTTTTAGATTTTCTGTCTTAGGAGGTTAAAATTTGGAGGCTTATATAAATAAAAAAGGTGGAGAAGTCTCCACCTTTTTTGCCCCAAATCTTACCATGAACTTAACCTACTTATGCTATGGCAAGTCTAAAGTAGGCGGGCATACTCCCTTAAAGGCTATAAACACGATGAACTGCGGAAATTATCGATGAAATGCACAATTTTATGTATTTCATCGATAAAACTATTAATATGCCCTTTCGTTCTTTCCTTCGTAAAAGTTGATAAATGCCCTGTTTACTACTTTATTGCCTCCTGGCGTAGGATAGTTTCCTGTAAAGTACCAGTCCCCTAGATTATGGGGGCAGGCTTCATGAAGACTTTCTATGGTTTGGTATATGATCTTGACTTCGGCCTTAATGTCTTCAGGACTTAGAAGTTCCCCGATTTTATCGGAAATCTGATTTGCTGTAAAAGGCGCATAAAAATCCTTCACATAGTTCACGATTTCATGGTCCTTTGAAGTGACTTGCTCAACGCATTTGTTGTAAATCAATTCGACCTTATCCAATGAGTTGTTATCCTCATGTAACGCAAGTGCAGCTTTGAATGCCACAAAATCCTCTAGTTTGGCCATATCTATGCCGTAACAGTCCGGATACCTGATCTGAGGTGCCGAGGAAACCACAATTATTTTTTTAGGCGACAACCGATCTAATATTCTTAGGATACTTTTTTTAAGGGTTGTACCCCTAACTATGCTATCATCGATTATGACAAGATTATCGTCCTTTTCGACAGAACCATAAGAAATATCATATACATGGGCGACAAGGTCATCCCTACTGCTGTCCTGGGTAATGAACGTTCTGAGTTTCGCATCCTTTATGGCTACCTTTTCGATTCTTGGCCGTATTTCAAGAATTTCATGCAGTTCTTTTTGGGTTATCTTTGAGCCGATTGAAAGGATTTGTTCTTCCTTCCTTGAATTTAAATAATTCTGGGCTTCTTTGACCAAACCGAAAAAGGAAGTTTCTGCCGTATTCGGTATGTACGAGAAAACCGTATTCTTAATATCATGGTCTATAGCCTTCAGGATTTGAGGGAAGAGAAGTTTACCCAATTCCTTGCGTTCCTGATAGATTTCCTTATCGCTTCCCCGAGAAAAATAAATACGTTCAAACGAACAGGCTTTTCTTTCTTTGGGTTTTAAAATTTCCTTGATGGCGGAACTGCCGTCTTTTTTAATGATGATCGCGCTGCCAGGAGTAAGTTCTTTGACTTCTTCATAAGGAACATTGAATACGGTTTGTATCGCCGGTCTTTCAGAAGCCACTACTACAACTTCATCATCCTTATAGTAGTACGTAGGTCTAATGCCCGAAGGATCTCTAAGAACAAACGCATCCCCATGGCCCAACATTCCGGCCATCGCATAACCTCCATCCCAATTTTTCGCGGCCCTCTTAAGGATCTTATTCAGTTTTAATCTTTTGGCTATCAATGGGGAAGCCTCTAATTTGTTATAACCTTCTTTTTTGATCTGTTTGTATAATTTGGCAACAGCATCATCTAAAAAATGACCTATTTTCTCCATTACGGTTACGGTGTCGGCCATTTCCTTGGGATGTTGCCCGATTTGCACAAGGTTATCGAAAAGCTCATGAACATTGGTCATATTAAAATTACCGGCAACAATAAGGTTACGGTGCATCCAATTGTTCTGTCTTAGGAAAGGGTGTACATTTTCTATACTGTTCTTTCCGAACGTCCCATAACGAACATGCCCCAAAAGTACCTCACCGATATATGGAATGTTTTTTTTCTGGGCCACAACATCATCCTTGTATTCAGGATGTTCTTGAAATGCCACATTGATTCGGTCATTGATTTGGTCGAAAATATCTTGTATCGGCTGTTGTTCTACGGAACGAACCCGGCTCATATATCTTTCCCCGGGGTTCATATCCAGCTTTATGCTCGCAAAACCGGCGCCATCCTGTCCGCGATTGTGCTGTTTCTCCATCATCAGGTACATCTTATTTACCCCGTAAAAAGCAGTTCCGTATTTTTCTTTATAGTATGATAAGGGTTTAAGTAAACGGATTACCGAAATTCCACATTCATGCTTAATTGCGTCGCTCATCGCTTCTCTAGATTAAAAAAGCCCTGGCAATTATTGCAGGGCGTATCATTATTGTAATTCAATATCAAATTGGGTCAAGGCTTTAAATTGATGCAACCTCTTGTTTATTTCATCCCGCTTAAGATCTACCATTCTTTCTGTGCCGAAACGTTCTACACAGAAAGAAGCCAAGTTGGACCCATGGATTACCGCATTTTTTATATTGTTGAATGATGCATTCCCGGTTGCCGCCAAATATCCGGCAAATCCACCTGCAAAGGTATCACCAGCCCCTGTGGGATCGAACACTTCTTCCAAAGGTAGCGCTGGCGCAAAGAAAACATCGTCTTTATGAAACAACAATGCGCCATGTTCGCCTTTTTTGATCACCACATATTTAGGTCCCATTTTCTGGATTTCCTCTGCCGCCTTTACCAAGGAATACTCATGTGTGAGTTGACGGGCTTCCCCATCATTGATGGTAATAATATCGGTATGTTTAATAACGCGCATCAACTCTTCGAGGGTATTATCCATCCAAAAATTCATGGTGTCAAGAATAACCAACTTGGGCCTTTTTGTCATTTGATCAATAACACTCATTTGAATGTCCGGGTGTAAATTACCCAACATGACAACATCGGCGGTTGTAAAATTTTGGGGCACCACTGGTTTGAAATCGGCCAAGGTGTTCAATTCGGTCACCAATGTATCCCTAGAATTCAAATCGTTGTGGTATTTGCCTTTCCAGAAAAAGGTTTTACCCCCTTTTACCACTTCGAGTGATGTAATATCGATATTCTTATTCTTAAGCAAATCGATATATTCTTGCGGAAAATCATCGCCAACGATAGATACAATTGCTGATTGCACGTCAAATTGGGAGGCTGCGAGGCCAATAAAGGTTGCTGCACCACCCAAAATCTTATCTGTCTTCCCAAAAGGAGTTTCAATAGCATCGAAGGCAACGGTACCGACAATCAACAATTTTCCCATCAATTGAAATTTTGGTGCAAATATACAGTATTGGAATTCCAATACCCACCCCTGTTGATATCAAATCATTAAATTTGTTGACAGGGATATTTTTTTGTTATAAAGGCTAAAAGAGCATCCTAATATATGTTACCTATTGCTTGCTCTGTGCCCATAATAGACAAAAGGATTGATTGATTAGTAAGTGGTATATTTTACTTCCTCCCAAAATCAGCGGGAATTTCCCCCCAGGCCTTGGTTTCCCATTTTACGATAGGTGTGTCATAAGAGTTGGTTTTTAACCACGTTATGGCCCTCCGCACCAAATCAAAAAGGGTTTTGTTTTCAGCTGTTTCCTGTAATTTAGTGTTACAGGTCTTTTTTCGAACCCAACTCATAGCAGTTCTCGAGTCGGTATAGATAATACGATCACTCTTCTTCTGCTTTAAAAAGGCCAACCCATGTACAATGGCCAAAAATTCCCCAATATTATTGGTTCCCTGTTTAAACGGCCCTTGCTTGAACAGTTTTTTGCCGGTTTTCGTATCGACCCCTTGGTATTCCATAATACCGGGATTTCCACTCGAAGCGGCATCAACAGCGATGGAATGAAAATCAGGCTCCCCGATTATAAGAAGTTGTTCTTGGGTTAAGCTTGGGGCCGTATTCTTTTTCCCCTTATATTCCTCATAGTTGGAGTTATAGGCTTTTTTGGCCTGGTCAAAGGTGGGGAACGATTTATATTGGGCCCCTTTATAACCTGTTATCGCTGCCTTACAATCTTCCCAGGTGGTGTAGACCCCGGGTCTTTTTCCTTTCCAGACGACATAGAATTTATCCTTTTTTGCCATTATTGGTCCAATAATAGTTGGGCTATGATTCTTGGAAAATGTTCATATTCCAGTGTATGTACTTTCTCTGCAATATCGTCGGCACTGTCTTCAGGAAGTATTGCTGTTTTCGCTTGATGTATGATGGCCCCTTCATCGTAATGCTCATTTACAAAGTGAATGGTAATTCCAGTTTCCGTTTCATTATTTTCTTTTACGGCATTGTGGACCTTTGGGCCATACATACCCTTACCTCCATATTTTGGTAGCAAGGCGGGATGTATGTTGATAATTTTATTCGGGAAGGCCTCTATGATCTTTTCGGGTATTTTCCATAAAAAACCCGCAAGGACGATTAGATTGGGATTTACACCTTTAAGAATGTCAAGTATGCAATCGGTTTCTTGAAAAGCAATTTTATTAAAATACAAAGCACTGACATTCAATTTGTTACATCGGTCTAAAACTTTGGCATCCCTTTTGTTAGTCAGTACCATGGCTATAGTAACTTTTGGCTTATCCTGAAAATACCGAATTATATTTTCAACGTTGGATCCAGAACCAGAGGCAAATAGAACAATTTGTTTGGTTTTCAAAAATAATGGATTTTAATATGAAAAATAGTGTTGTTGTTTTCAGTATTCCGTAAAGAAAAAGAACCCGGATTATAGAACATAGCAGGCACATTGTAATAAAAAAGGGCTATAATTGACGATCTATGTACTTTTCCTTAAAACGTTACCTAAGAAATTATTTTGGGCTAAATTAATACTCTTGTGTTTAAATTTCTTAAATTACTAGACATTTTAACCTTAAAAGGTAATATTAATACCAAAGTTTTTTATTTTTGCCAACAATTTAAATTTTTAAAACCAATATTATTATGTCAGACATTGCATCAAGAGTTAAGGCTATCATCGTTGATAAGTTAGGAGTTGATGAAAACGAAGTTGTATCAGAAGCTAGCTTTACCAACGACTTAGGGGCAGATTCACTGGATACGGTTGAGTTGATTATGGAGTTCGAGAAAGAATTCGATATTCAAATCCCTGATGATCAAGCTGAAAATATCGCAACAGTTGGCCAGGCCATAAGCTATATAGAAGAAGCAAAGTAATCCTATGATTTCTTGAATACGTTGATAATTATCCATGCGGTAAATATGCTGCATGGATATTTTTATTTAATTTCACTTGGCTTAATACTAAAGTTAGTTCAATGCAATTAAAGCGAGTTGTAGTTACAGGATTGGGTGCGTTAACACCTATTGGCAATACTATCAGTGAGTACTGGGACGGTTTGGTTAATGGTAAAAGTGGTTCTGCGCCTATAACTTACTTCGATACCGAAAAGTTCAAGACCAAGTTTGCCTGTGAACTTAAAAACTTCAATGCCGAAGATTTTTTTGACAGAAAGGAAGCACGTAAACTAGACCGCTTTGCACAATATGCCCTGGTTTCCTCTGATGAGGCGATACTTGATTCCAATTTGGACCTTAATGTTATCGACAAATTCCGGGTAGGTGTAATCTGGGGCGCAGGTATTGGTGGTTTAGAGACCTTTCAAAACGAGGTAATAAACTTTGCACAAGGTGATGGTACCCCAAGGTTCAATCCTTTTTTTATCCCTAAAATGATTGCGGATATCGCCCCCGGCAATATATCGATCAAGCATGGATTTATGGGTCCTAATTATACAACAGTATCTGCCTGTGCTTCATCGGCCAATGCGATGATCGATGCGTTGAACTATATTCGTTTGGGCCATTGCGATGTTATTGTTTCTGGTGGTAGTGAAGCTGCCGTTACCTTGGCTGGTATGGGAGGATTCAATGCCATGCATGCACTTTCAACCAGAAATGAGAGTCCTGAAACAGCTTCAAGACCATTCGATGCCACTAGGGATGGCTTTGTTTTGGGAGAGGGCGCTGGAGCGCTTGTATTAGAGGAATATGAGCATGCCAAGGCAAGAGGTGCTAAAATATATGCAGAGGTACTTGGTGGGGGAATGTCCAGTGATGCCTATCATATGACCGCACCACATCCTGAGGGTATAGGAGTAGTCCAGGTTATGAAAAACTGCTTAAGGGATGCAGGGTTACAACCTGAGGATATTGATACCATCAACACACACGGTACTTCAACACCCTTGGGAGATGTTGCCGAACTATTGGCCATATCCGAGGTTTTTGGAGCGCATGCACCAAAAATCAATATCAATTCTACAAAATCAATGACCGGCCATTTGTTAGGTGCAGCAGGTGCGATTGAGGCCATAGCATCCATATTGTCTATGGAACATGGTATTGTTCCTCCTACGATAAACCATACGACGGTTGATGAAAATATTGACCCAAAGCTCAACCTTACCTTAAATAAGGCACAAAAAAGGGATGTTAAAATAGCGATGAGCAATACCTTTGGGTTTGGTGGTCATAATGCATGTGTTGTTTTTAAGAAAATCAGTTAATCATTTTATGAATTTTGCATCCAATATATTCAATTCCCATTCCAAACAGGATGGGGATTTTTTTTTGGGGATTACCGAAATTCTGGGCTTTAAGCCGAAGAAACTGGAAATTTATAAAAAGGCCTTTTTGCATAGGTCGTTGAATAAAAAAGACAAAAAAGGCAACCCAATGAATTATGAACGCCTTGAGTTTTTAGGCGATTCCATGCTAGGGACCATTATTTCGAGACATCTATACAATGAAGTTCCCGAAGGCGATGAGGGTTATCTTACCAAAATGCGTTCGAAAATCGTAAGTAGGGAACATTTGAACGAATTGGGCAAAGATCTGAACTTGATTAAATTTGTAGAGAGTAGAATTCCCAAAACCCATTTCGGCGATAACATCCATGGCAATGTATTTGAAGCCTTGGTAGGGGCCATTTATTTGGATCGGGGCTACAAGTATTGTGAAAAATTCATTCATGAAAGGGTAATCGTGCCTTATGTTGATATAGAACAATTGGAAGGTAAGGTCATAAGCTATAAGAGTTTGATTATTGAATGGTGCCAAAAACAAAAAAAGACCTTTCACTTCGATGTATATGAAGATACCGGGAACGATGAATTAAAGCATTTTGCGGTAAAGCTATCCATAGGGGATAAAGTGGTGGCAAAAGCACGGGCAACTTCTAAAAAGAAAGCAGAGGAACGCGCTTCAAAACGCGCATTTTTCGCCCTTCAAGATAGAATAGGGTAGCACAATATCAATTAATTGAAAAAACAGCATTTTTGTTTGAACAAAAATAGCTTTAGCCTTTAGGGGCTTAGGCAATATATTTTATTAATCCTATATTTACGTTTTTGAAGGCATATGGCGACAGTGCATAAAATTAGCGGGGATTTTTACGAGGAATCCTTTACCCTAATCGCATTACATAGTACTATGCCCGATTTTTCGATAGTGTACGCTATTAATGAGGCACTCATGTCCTCATTTGTAAGGGTATCAAAAGATCTGGAATTGTCCGAATATGAGGCATTTCCATTTTTTGAATGGCAAGATGATAAACATGACAGGTATTGGACATTAATCTCCAATGAAAGCTTGAAGAAAGAGCGTTTGATGCGAGATGACCTTTTTCAAAATGAGCCCTCATATGCTAAACGCCATTTGATTCCGGAATACAAGGATGTCGATTATTTTATCAAGATTGAACACGATGATGACTTAAATGAAGCACTTTTGTTAAAAAAATTAATGACCATACCAAGAATAATCACCGCATATAGTTTAAATGCGGATATTTTGAAATCAAGAAACAACTTAATTTTTTAGTTAATGTCAAATAAAAAAAAGACGAAAATAGTTGCAACGCTGGGTCCTGCTACAAGCACAAAGGAAGTTATAATTGACATGATAGAAGCCGGTGTTGATGTCTTTAGGATTAATTTCTCCCATGCCGACTATGAAGATGTAAAGGAACGTGTAAATATGATTCGTGAGATCAATACTGAAATGGATACCAATATTGCCATTTTAGGGGACTTGCAAGGACCTAAACTTAGGGTTGGAGTCATGGCTGAAGAAGTGGTTGTTGCTCCAGGTGACGAAATCACCTTTGTAACCGGGGAACCATTTGAAGGAAATTCTGAAAGGGTATATATGAACTATACCGCTTTTCCAAAAGATGTAAATCCCGGGGAGAGAATCTTGTTGGATGATGGGAAATTGATGTTCGAAGTGGTTTCAACGAATAAAAAAGACCAAGTAAAGGCCAAGGTGGTTCAAGGAGGACCATTGAAATCCAAAAAGGGAGTAAATTTACCGAATACCAATATTTCATTGCCCGCCCTTACCGAAAAAGACATTGAGGATGCCATTTTTGCCATTTCCTTGGATGTCGATTGGATTGCTTTGTCCTTTGTTAGACATAGTCAAGACATTATCGACCTTCAAAATATCATCAAGGAGCATGCAAAACAGAAAATCCCGATTATTGCTAAAATCGAAAAACCGGAAGCGGTTGAAAATATAGATAAGATTGTCTCTTATTGTGACGGCTTAATGGTCGCCCGTGGCGATTTGGGTGTTGAAGTTCCTGCCCATGAGGTACCCTTGATTCAGAAAAAACTGGTTTTGCGCGCCAAAAAGGCCAGGATACCGGTTATTATTGCCACCCAAATGATGGAGACCATGATTACCAGTCTAACCCCAACAAGGGCAGAAGTAAATGATGTGGCGAATTCAGTTATGGACGGCGCAGATGCGGTAATGCTTTCAGGGGAGACCTCAGTCGGCAATTACCCTGTACAGGTTATTCAAAAAATGGCGAGTATCTTATCAAGTGTTGAGAATTCAGAGCTGATTTCAGTTCCACAAGAACCACCACATATTAGAACCAATAGATATATCACCAAATCGGTATGTTACCATGCGGCCATCATGGCCAATGAGATAAAAGCCAAGGCCATCTCTACTTTAACCAATAGTGGCTATACGGCTTTTCAAATCTCTGCATGGAGACCCAGTGCCCTTATTCTGGTGTTTACCTCAAATAGGAGAATTTTAACCCAACTTAATTTACTTTGGGGAGTTAAGGCCTTTTATTACGATAAGTATGTTTCAACTGATGAGACCATTGAGGATGTGAATGGCATTGCGTGCAAAAAAGGGTATTTGGAAGTTGGCGATATGTTGATCAGTTTGGCAGCTATGCCCATTAAAGATAAAGGAATGGTGAACACGCTTAGGGTCACAGAAATCCAGACGTGCAATATCTAATCCTCTCCAAATTCGTTCGGATGCCATAAAACGGTTTTTTTTTGGAATGGTCAAGATTATTTGGAATTTTCATCAGCTTTACGCCACTTCTCGAAAGGATATGACAAATGAAATCTTGGCATATCGAGGCACTGTTCATATGCCATTCTGACATTTCCCATTAGGACTTTTTTAATAATCAAGAGGTATAAATCTTAAGGAATTTATAAAACTGATTATGGTTGTATCCCAAGTTCGGTTTCGGCATTCATTTTGCCTAGATGATTATGTTTTAAATGTAAAAATTGATTGTCTAACTAAATTTTTGTATTTATGGGTACTTTAGTAAAAACTGGAAATGGGAGTTTGGCAAAAACAACTACCAGTGGCCAAACTTTCCCAACGTGGTCTACTTGGATGGATGAACTATTCAATCGGGATTTACCTTCTGTTTTCACTTCCAACTTCAATACAGGGATAACGCTCCCAAAGGTGAACATCAGGGAAACCAAGGACGCCTATTTTGTTGATATGGCCGTACCAGGAATGAAAAAATCTGATTTCCATATCGATTTAGACAATAAAGTGTTATCTATTTCAACTGAATTGAATGAAAGGGATGAAAAGGAGATGGAAAATTACACCCGAAGGGAATTTGGATATGCCTCGTTTAAACGTACATTTTCGCTGCCGGAAACCATCAAAGAGGAGAAGATAAAAGCAGCGTATACCGATGGTATTCTAAGCATTCATCTTCCCAAGAAAGAGGAGGCCATTCAAAAACCGCCTCGAAATATTAAAATTTCATAATCATTATCAACGTAGATCGTCTTTGACGATCTACGTTGATTTTTTTTTACAATGAACGTTTGTCCTTGCGGTGTTCATGAAGAAAGTAAGTTTTAATTAAAATTGCAACACACACCTAATCGGTTTTTTGTTGTGAACATATCGGAATCGGATATAGTAGTAAGCAGGAAGAATAGAAGAGATCCCAACTATTTTCGAAAACGATGTGCTAGAGCCCTAAATATTTTTTAATCTTAAAATTATGGTACTATGAAAAAATATGGCCTACTGGTTCTATCTGCACTAGTAACCCTGAGTTGCAATAGCCAGGAAAAGAAAAATGAGGATAAAGACGAAATAAAGGGTAAAGAAGAAATTGCAGAAACCCCAAAGGGTAGTTGGAAGGTCAATAGGGAATTCGATGAGGACGGCAACCTTATACGTTACGACTCCATCTATTCATGGTCCTCAAATACAGATTTAAATGATCTGGCTTCCATGAATAAGGATAGTGTCCTGAAATCGATGCAATCAAGGTTCTATAGGAGTTTTTCCGATTTTAATAGCGAAGGGTTCCCAGATATATTTGTGAGGGATTCTCTATTTACCAGACGGTTTTTTACCGACGATTTTTTTGAAAGTGAATTCGGTCAAGATTTTATGGATATTGACCGGGTTAGGGAACGAATGGAAAATATGCAGCGAAAGTTTTTGGAACGTTACCAATCTGAATTTGATGAATTTAAAGAAGATGGTTCTGATGGATAGTTCGTTGCTGAACGTAAACCGTTTAGGTATGTTACTATGACTGATGCCCTTAAAAATCGAACTGCAATTGTACCGAAACCGAGTCTTCTTTAGATTCGGTTTTCTTTTTCTCGTTATTAAGGTTTGCCAGAGAAATTCCCAACAGGCGTACCGAGTTTTCCATTTTTTCCTGATAGAGTAATTCCTTGGCGTTTTCCAGGATTAATGCTTTTTCCGCTATAAAATAAGGAAGGGTTTTACTTCGAGTCTGTAATGTAAAATCGCTGTATTTGATTTTTAGGGTTAGAGTCTTTCCTGCTATGTTCGATTTTTTCAAACGTTTTTCAAGTTCATTGGCAATGTGCTCCAAACGCTCCAACATAAAGATCTCGCTGCTCAGATTCTCGTTGAATGTACGTTCCGCGCCTACGGATTTTGGAATTCGATGTGGTTTAACCTCACTATGGTGAATGCCCCGAACCACATCAAAATAATAAGAACCGCTCTTCCCAAAATTAGCTTCTAAAAATTCGAGCGGTTTTTCTTTAAGCTCTTTTCCTGTAAATATGCCCAACTTGTACATTTTATCTGCAGTGACTTTCCCTACGCCATAAAATTTACGTATTTCCAAATCTTCTAAAAATTGCAATACCTCTTCAGGATTTACGGTTTTCTGACCGTTGGGTTTGTTGAAGTCACTGGCGACCTTGGCAATGAATTTGTTTATAGATATTCCGGCCGATGCCTTTAGGCCAACTTCATCAAAAATACGTTGTCGAATTTCCTGGGCAATTAAAGTTGCGGATGGATTCCCCTTTTTGTTTACCGTGACATCCAAGTAGGCCTCATCGAGCGAAAGGGGTTCTACCAAAACGGTGTAATCGAAGAATATGTTACGTATTTGTTTCGATATTTCTTTGTATCTAATGAATCGGGGTTTTACGAATGTCAGTTGGGGACAGTTTTTCTTAGCCAAATAACCACTCATCGCACTGCGGACCCCATACTTGCGAGCCTCATAATTTGCTGCTGAAACAACACCCCTTATTTCATTGCCTCCTACGGCCAGAGGTTTTCCCTTGAGATCGGGATTATCAAGTTCTTCCACGGAAGCATAGAAGGCATCCATGTCTACATGAATGATCTTTCGTGTTGGGAAATCCGTTTTCATCTGATGATGATTATTTTTTTATAAGTCAGAGGTAAATCGCAAACGTCTATAATGATTGATGTCAAAATTTGTTATGGCTCATTTCATATTGTAAATTTATAATAACTTTTAACAATTTTAGTTTAGGTGAAAACAGCGATAATTTTAGGGGCTACCGGGTTGACAGGAGGAAAATTGTTAGAACTTTTGTTGAATGACCCGAACTATACTAAAATTAAACTGTTCTCTAGAAGTTCTGTCGGCATTTCTGACCCTAAAATAGAGGAATATCTTGGCGATATGTTCAATTTGAATGACTTTAAGGCTCAATTCACGGGCGAAGAAGTTTTCTGTTGCATTGGCACAACAAAGTCGAAAACCCCTAACAAGGAGTTTTATAAAAAAATCGATTTCGGTATTGCTAAAAGTGCAGCCCTACTTGCAAAAGAGAATGGAATAAAGACATTTATCGTTATTTCCGCATTGGGCGCCAATGCGAAGAGCCCAATTTTTTATAATAGGATAAAGGGCCAAATGGAAGAAGCGGTTTTGCAAATGCAAATACCTAAAACACATATTCTTCAACCTTCACTGATAGGAGGTAAACGCGAGGAACGGAGAATCGGCGAATGGATCTTTAAACAATTGATGAAAGTGGCCAATCTGGTCATGGCTGGACCGTTGAAGAAGTATAAATCAATTCACCCTATCAGTATTGCCAAGGCCATGGTTTGGATCGCCAATAATGAATACGAAAGGGTAAGGATACCTTCCGATGTCATCCAGGATTTGGCCCAAAGGCATTAATAATTGGTTAAAAACAGTCAGCAAAAGTAAATTTATTTTAATATGTATAGACATATGAACATATTAATTTTTATCTTCGTAGGACGTTAGCGCATACTGACCCATGAAAAGAAGAACGTCCCAATATTTAATTCCTATTAAAAAGAAAAATCACGATGAATCATCTTATGATATTTATCCTTCGTTTCCACTTGAAAATGGAGTTATCAAAAAAGGGTATGCCACTTTGGCGGAAGAATTGGCCAGTGAAGAAACAGTGATTTTAGATGGATATGTTGGCGTCGATTGGGATGAGGTAATTGCCTCTTTGAGGGAAGCATTTGAAAAAAAGGGACTACGAACGTCATTCCAAAATATAAGCACTTTCTTGAAAACTGAGGATGATATTTCATCCTTAATAACTCCGTTTTTAGGGGGCAATGACCCTATTTTCGGTTATATAACCACTGTAGAGATCGGCGATTATTTCGTGCATGAAAAAATGGGTCATTTCAAAATAGACCCAAAAGCCAATGTCAACATAATATATGGTACAGGGGCAAGTACACTTGGTGTAGAAGGCAAGTTGGTCTATTTTGATCTACCTAAAAATGAACTACAATTTCGCATGCGTGCCGATGCCATAACAAATTTTGGTTTTAGTTTGTCAAAAGACCATAAACAAATGTATAAGCATTTTTACTTTGTCGATTGGCCTATGCTCAACAGGGAGAAAAAGAGACTGCTACCCAACATTTCAATCATAGTAGATCAACAAAGACCGGGAAATCCGGTGTGGATGGATGGGGAAGAACTGAGGGATGTCCTAAAAAGAATGTCAAGATCCTATTTCAGGGTCAGGCCTTGGTTCGAGCCTGGGGTTTGGGGCGGACAATGGATGAAAGAAAGGTTTAAAGACCTGAATCCGGATGTGCCCAATTACGCCTGGTCTTTTGAGATGATCGTACCTGAGAACGGTTTGCTATTTGAAAGTGACGGAACTTTATTAGAGGTTTCGTTTGACATGCTGATGTTCCAGAACAGTGCGAATATTTTGGGAAAAGCAGGGAAACGATTCGGAGACGAATTTCCTATACGATTCGACTTTTTGGATACATTCGATGGAGGAAACCTATCGGTGCAATGCCACCCGAAACCGGAGTATATCAAAAAGGAGTTCGGGGAAAATTTTACACAGGATGAAACCTACTATATTTTGGATGCCGAAGAGGATGCCGAAGTGTATTTGGGTTTTCAGGAAGGAATTAATAAATCGGATTTCAAAAGCGCCTTAGTTCACAGTTATAGAACCAAAGAGGAATTGGATGTTGAGAAATACGTACAGAAATTCCCATCTAAAAAACACGACCTTTTTTTAATTCCCTATGGCACCATCCATTGCTCGGGTACTAATAACATGGTCTTGGAAATCAGTGCAACACCTTACATTTTCACCTTTAAGATGTATGATTGGCAACGCTTGGACCTAGATGGTAACCCAAGACCTATGAATATTGAAAGGGCCTTTGAAAACCTCAATTTTGAAAGACAAGGGGAAAAGGTGCCCGCAACCCTTATAGCCAAACCGGAAATTGAAGCATCGGGAGAGGATTGGGAGATGATCCACTTAGAAACACACCAAGATCATTTTTATGATATCTATAGGTATGAGTTCAACAATGAAGTATCTGTCGCTACCAACAATCAATGCCATGTATTGATGTTGGTCGAGGGACAATCCATTGAATTGGTTGTTGAGGGATTTAGCCCTCAAATCTTCCATTATGCCGAAACGTTTGCTGTTCCTGCAGCCGCTGAAAAATATCTGCTTATAAATAAGGGAGATAAAAAGGCAAAGGTCGTTGTTTCTTTTGTAAAGGATGAAGCTTGCTAAAACCAAAACATATGATTTACCCTAGATTTCAAATTTTAATTGTCACGCTTGTATGGTTCACTTCTTTCCAAGCGCAAGAATCAACGGTTTGGCAAATTGGAAAATCCAATGATAGCAGCTCGGAGTTCGCTTTGGCAAATTCTGGGTATACGAAGTTTTTAGAGTATGATTTTGGCTGGGAAGACCGTTTTTTTTTAATCGGCTTCTCTGATGAAAAGAATGACTTTCCGTTCGTCTTGCCAGGGGCAACGGATTATTGGGGGGGTACTTCAGGACTGGCAGGTATACGCCCACATGAAATAAATATTCTGTTTGGAATCAGCGAAAAACCGAGCAATGCCTCTTGGAGATTGGTTGTTGATGTTTTGGATTGTAACCCTGAAACACCACCCTTATTTAAAGTAAGCGTCAATGATGAATCATGGAAGTTCAAGCTCGATAAAGGACAGAATGCTGAAGCCTTAAAAGGGGTTAATAAGGATACCAAGGAACAAAAATTGAGTATCCCTATTCCGGAAGGATTGATAAAAAGTGGGGGTAATAGAATACAATTAACAACTCTGGAAGGCAGTTGGTTGGTTTTCGATCAAGTTCGTTTGGAAGGACCTGAAAACGTGAAGTTGATAAAGCCCCAAAACGCATTCTTAAGAAGTGTAACCGCCGCAGATTATGAATTGAAGATAAATAGGAAAGAAATTCAGCCTTTGCTATTGGATGTCCAGCATCTTTCAGGAAATCCATTGCTTCAAGTGCAGTTAGATGGTCAAGTGATATTCAAAGAAACCGTGGAGCATGGGCGAAGCATTTATGAAGCACCCATGACAGCGGTAAAGACATCAAAAACCAGTAGATATACTGTTTTAGTAGACGCCAAAGTTATAGAAGAAGGAACAGTGGAAAGAAGTCCACAAAAACTAAACATGCTTTCGGACTATGTTGACACCAAAATAGGCACAGGGCATTCCAGATGGATGATCGCACCTGGACCATGGATGCCATTCGGGATGGTAAAAATAAGTCCGGACAACCAAAAAAGTGGCTGGCAAGCAGGGTATCAACCTTCATTTGAAAGTGTGGGCACATTTAGCCATATCCACGAATGGACTATGGCCGGTTTGGGGACTTTTCCAACCAATGGCCCTTTGGTTACCGAGGTAGGGAACCCCGGAGACCCCGATTCCGGTTATCGTTCACGTGTTGACAAAAATACCGAGCAGGCGCCGTTGGGGTACTATTCCGTTTTTTTAAGTGATTATAAGATCAAGGCGGAACTTACCGCTACAACACGCGCTAGTTTTCAGCGGTACACCTATCCAAAAGATAAGCCCAATTCCAGAATACTAGTCGATTTACAAACACCTTCGGAATACAACTATAAGATTGAAGAAGCTTATTTTAAGAAGGTAAACGATTATAAGCTTGTAGGTTATAGTAAGCAAATATCCCCTTCAGTTTGGGGAGAAGGTTATTATAGGAAACAATATGTGGAAGATGGTGATCAACCCAAGGAATGGGACGATATAGCACAAGAGTATACCGTACATTTTGTGATGGAGTTTGATGCCCCAATCAAGGATTTTGGTGTCTGGGTGGATGGCGAAAAAGAAGGAAAGGATGATGTCGCCATTACGAATACTGTGGAATTTAAAGTTGAAAATCCGGAAGATGTAGTGGCCTTTGTTGAATTTGATACCAAGGATAATCAAGTTGTACAGATAAGAACCGCAATTTCCTATGTAAGTATAGATAATGCTGCCCTCAATTTAGAGGAAGAAATAACTAAACCTTTTGGTTGGCGCTTTGACAAAGTTCGTGAGAATCAAGAAAATGCATGGAACGATTTATTCGAGAGGGTCCTGATTACATCGAATGACCGATTGGAAAAAACACGGTTTTATTCAAACATGTACCGTGCTTTGGTAAGTAGGAATATATTCAGTGATATCGATGGTAGTTGGGTCGATGCCGAGGAGCAGGTTCAAAAAATCGAAGACCCCAATGGAGTGGCTTTAGGGTGTGATGCCTTTTGGAATACGTTTTGGAATTTAAACCAATTTTGGAATTTGGTAACACCGGATTGGTCATCGAAATGGGTGAATTCACAGTTAGGAATGTATGATGCCAATGGCTGGTTGGCCAAAGGACCTGCTGGGATGGAATATATTCCGGTAATGGTAGCAGAACATGAGATTCCACTGATTGTGGGGGCCTATCAAATGGGCGTTGGCAATATCGATTCAGAAAAAGCCTTTAAAGCTGTTTATAAAATGCAGACCACTTTAGGGCAAAAGGTCGGGAATGGTTATGCAGGGAATAGGGATTTGGAGCCTTATCTAAAATACCATTATGTGCCGTATAACAAAGGGCGTTTTTCAAATACCCTGGAATACTCCTTTGATGACTTTGCGGTTTCCCAACTAGCCAAAGCTTTGGGTAAGAATAAGGAATATGAAGAATTTATACAAAGAGGGTATTGGTGGAAAAATGCGATAAATCCAGATAGCGGGTTTGCCCATTTAAGGCATTCTGATGGTTCGTGGTTCCCAGATTTCGACCCTATTAAAACGGCAGGTAATTTTCAGTATGTTGAAGGTAATGCGTGGCAGTTAACCTTTTTTGTTCCACAAGATGTGCCTGCACTGGCGGCCATTGTTGGTGAGGGGGAATTTGCAAATCGTTTGGACGATGGTTTTATGGTGAGTAGTCCATGGCGATACAATGCACCCAACGAGTTGTATTGGGATTTTCCGGTTACACAAGGCAATCAACAATCCATGCATTTTTCATTCTTGTTTAATTGGGTTAAAAAACCGTGGTTAACACAGAAGTGGAGCAGGGATATTGTAGATCGGTATTACGGTTTTGGGTTATCCAATGCTTATTTAGGCGATGAGGATCAAGGCCAAATGAGCGCATGGTTCTTGATGGCCTCTTTAGGTCTTTTCCAAACCGATGGTGGGGTTCGTGTAGACCCTATCTATGAAATAGGAAGTCCAATTTTTGAAAAGGTCGAGATAGATTTGGGAGGGCGATACGAAAGAGGTAATTCATTTGTTATTGAAGCGAAAAATACATCGTTCAACAATAAATATATACAAAAAGCCACTTTGAATGGTAGGGAACTGAAGAATTTTTGGTTTCCGTCAAGTGAGTTGTTGAAAGGTGGGGAATTAGAGTTGATCATGGGTCCCGAACCCAATTTTGATTGGGGCATACAAGAATTGCCGAAAAGTTCAAAACAAATTGAAAAATGAGATATCTAGCAACATCACTTTTCGTTTTCTTATGTCTTGTAGGCTGTAATGAAGATATGGCGTTGGAAAGGCCGTTACTTGACCTGACACAATATGTAGACCCCCAAATAGGATCGGTACATGGGCGATGGTTTTTTTATACCCCCGCAGCACGGCCTTTCGGAATGGCAAAATTGGCGCCACATACCAATGCCTATAATAGTTTGGGCAGTTGGGGGCCAACTGGCTATGATGATCGTCACACCTCTATTGAGGGTTTTGGCCATTTTCATGAATTTCAAATTGGCGGATTGGTATATATGCCAATCGTAGGAGATTTAAAAACCGTTCCCGGTACTTTGGAGGATCCGGACAGTGGCTATCGATCTCGATTCAATAAGTCCAATGAATCTGCCAAGCCAGGTTATTATTCGGTCTTTTTGGATGATTATGGAATAACGGCCGAACTGACCTCGACCGAAAGGGTAGGATATCAACGGTATACCTTTCCCAAGTCAGAGGAAGCCCATTTAATAATCGATATAGGCCATAAACAAGGGGAAAGCAGCGATGTTACCGATGCCTTTGCCCAAATCGTGAACCCCAACGAAATAGAGGGGTATATTGAAACATATCCCGAGTATGTGAAATTTTGCGATCCAGGAAAAAGGGTAAAAATGTACTTTGTGGCCAAACTCAACAAAGAACCATTACGAACCGGAAGTTTTGTGGACAGTTTACAAAAAAAGGATGCTATAGATACTAAAGGCGTTAACAATGGTTTGTACCTGACCTTTGCCATGGAACAGGATGAAGTGCTGGAAATACAGACCGGTTTAAGCCATACCTCAATTGCCAATGCCCGTTTTAATTTAGAGACGGAGTCTTTGGGTAAAACATTTGATACGGTAGCAAAGGAGTCCCAGGAGATATGGAATGAAAGATTGAACCGCATTGTAGTTGAAGGTGGTCAAAAAAAGGATAGGATCAAGTTTTACACAGGGCTGTACCATGCCTTATTGGGTCGGGGCCTGTCAAGCGATGTTAATGGGGATTATCCTTTGATTGATGGAAAAATAGGCCGTACCGAATTGGACGAATCAGGTAATCCAAAGTATCAGCATTATAATACCGATGGTATTTGGGGAGGGTTTTGGAATTTAAGCCAATTATGGGCGTTGGCTTATCCTGATTACTTTAGTGACTACATACAATCGAATATCGATTTTTATAAAGATCGCGGATGGCTTCACGATGGGGTCGCGAACGGTGTTTTTACGAATGGGGTTCAGACCAATTTTCAAGGTTTGTTATTGGCTTCGGCCTATAATGTGGGAATTCGTGATTTCGATATCAGAACCGGATATAAAGCGGCCCTTAAGAATGAATTGGAGTACCATGGTCGTAATTTGGGTAATGGCAAATACGATCTAAGTTATTTTGTAAAGAATGGTTATGTGCCTTACAAGGATACGATAATCTCTAATGGTTGGGTTTTCAATTTCGGGGCTTCCCATACGTTGGAGTATAGTTTTAGCTCCTATGCCGTGGCCCAAATGGCGAAAGGCAGAAATGACAAAACCAGTTATGACAAGTTGATAGCGCAGTCGGATTATTATAAAAATCTATTTGATTCTGAAACTAAATTCATGCGACCCAAACTTGAGGATGGTTCGTTTATTAAGGAATTCGACCCTATGAAAGGTTGGGATGGCTTTCAAGAAGGAAATGCCTACCAATATACCTGGTATGTACCCCATGATCCTGCTGGACTCATTGCCTTAATGGGTAAACCATTATTCAATGAACGTTTGGAGACCATGTTCACCGATGCCCAAAAAAGCATGTTCGGTGGTGGTTCTGAAGAAATACATAGTTTTTCGGGGGTTGAAAAATTGTACAACCATGGCAACCAGCCTTGTTTACATAACCCTTGGTTATTCAACTATTCCGGTAAGCCATGGCTTACCCAAAAATGGGTACGTACCATTTGTAATGAATTCTATGGAACGGAGCCTCTACATGGTTATGGGGTTGGCCAGGACGAGGACCAAGGTCAACTTGGAGCTTGGTATGTCATGGCATCCATGGGTTTGTTCGATGTGCAGGGTCATACTTCGGCAAAACCCTCTTTACAATTTGGGAGTCCCTTATTTGAAAAAATAACCATACAACTCGATGAAAACTATTATGGGGGTAGGGAACTGATTATCGAAACCAAAAACCAACATCCGGATAATCTATACATACAATCCCTCAGCTTTAACGGGGAACCAATTGCTAAAAATTGGATGTACCATAAGGAATTGACGCAAGGAGGAAAGCTCGTTTTTGACCTTGGCCCCCAACCTAATCTAGATTGGGGTACCGATACCCCTCCACCCTCAATGTCTAACGAAAAATAAATAGAAAATGAAAAGATCGATGGCTTTTATCTTAAGCCTAGTATTACTTGGCTGCTCAACCAAAAATGAGAAAAAGGAACTTGCCGATAAAATACTGGCCGATAAGCAATTCACTGAAGTAAAAGAAAGGGCACTGGCCGTTGTCAAAACCGGATTCAACGCAGGGGATGGCTATCGCGAGGTTTGGATTCGGGATTATAACACCTTTATTGAGCTATCAGCAGAAGTATATCCTCCCAAGGAATTAAAGGAAAACCTTTTGGTGTTTTTTAGAATGCAAGGCGATGATGGGAATATTATTGACGGGTTTACCCCTGCGGAAGCAATTTCCAAAGAAGAAACCGATTTTAGTTATTCAGATTTGGAACCACGTTATGCCGGTCATAAGAACACCGTGGAAACAGACCAGGAAACCTCTTTGATACAGACCGTGTATAAGTATGTAAAAGTTACTGGGGATACCACTATTCTAGATGTTGAAATTGGGGATAAAACCGTCGCCGAACGTATGGAATGGGCCATGCAATTTTTAATAGACAAACGCTTCTCCACCGAACATGGGTTAATTTGGGGTGCAACAACAGCCGATTGGGGCGATGTGCAACCAGAGCACGGCTGGGGGGTCGATATAGATGCGAATACCCATAGGGCCATTGATATCTATGACAATGCCATGTTAGTTATAGCCTTGGACAATTTGGTGGAATTGTTACCACAAACAAGAACTAAATGGCTTCCCATCCGCAATCAATTGGCGAAAAATGCAAAAAAATGGCTTTGGGATAGCGAAGCCAAAAAATTCATACCTCATATTTATTTGGATGGTTCGCCATTTCCGGAAGATTTTAATGAGAATGAAATTTATTACTTTGGAGGCACGGCAGTAGCTATAGAGGCAGGGTTGCTGACCAAGGAGGAAATAAAAACATCTATTGATGAAATGGTTTCGAGGGTAAAGCAGGCAGGTGCCCCCTCAATTGGGCTGACCTTATACCCTCCTTATCCCGCAGGATACTTTGAGAACCAAATCATGAATCCCGAATACAATTACCAAAATGGAGGTGATTGGACCTGGTTCGGGGCACGTATGATCCAGCAAATGGTGAATTATGGTTTTGTTGCCGATGCCTATGCACAAATATTACCGATGACCGATAGGGTAATCAAGAACGATGGGTTCTATGAATGGTATACCGTGGATAATAAACCGAAAGGATCTGGTACTTTTCGAGGTTCGGCAGGTGTACTTTATACTGCAATACGTACATTTGAAGAATGGGCTAATTCCATTAAGGAATAAATGGGAAAATATCAAAAGAACAATAGGGGAACAGTTTGAGGATGGACTTTAAATTAGACCATAACAGCCCTGTTCCACTCCACGCACAAATAGAGGGATATCTCAGGTCGCTGATCGTTCAGGATGCATATCTAAGTGGAAAGTGTTTTTTGCCAAAGGAAGTAACCTTGGCCAAAAAATTAGGGGTTTCCAGGAATACCGTACGTCAGGCGGTCAATACCTTGGTAAATGAGCAGCTCATTGAACGCAAAAAAGGGGTGGGCACCAAGGTGGTCAACAATAAAATCGCAACACGGCTCGACAATTGGATCAGTTTCACCAAGGAAATGCGAAAACAGGGCATCGAAGTGGTCGATTATTTGGTTACTATTTCCCTTGAAATTGCACCGGATGAAGTTTATGAGGCCTTAGCTACTCCGAAATCCAAAAAAATATGGAAACTTGAAAAAATTAGGGGATCCAAAAATGCTAAATATTTGTATTCCGTATCTTATTTTCATCCGAGAGTGGGTATAACAGGGAATGAAAATTTTAAGACGCCATTGTACGAATTGCTTGAAGACACCCATGATACCATTGTGGCCACTTCCAAGGAACGAATCAGCGCGATAAAAGCGGACAAAAAACTGGTTTCCATCCTAGAAGTCCCTTCTAAAGCTCCTATTTTAAGGAGGGAACGGTTGGTATGTGATCCAGGGGATAGGCCTGTTGAATTCAATATAGTGTATTATCATACCGATTACTTTACGTACGACATTGAAATAAAAAGAGAACTTTAAATACAGATTTTATGAATGATCAAATTGCCATTGGAGTGGATATAGGCGGAAGTCATGTTACTAGTGCAGCGGTTGATTTAAGAACGTTTGAAATTCTTGAAAACACCACTTTTTCTGCCCATATAAACAATAAGGCATCAAAGGATGTGGTGCTTCAAGATTGGAGTAAGGCTATAAATAAGACCATTGAAAGTACTTCAATGCAGCGTAAAGTAGATATCGGATTTGCCATACCTGGCCCTTTTAACTATAAGACAGGGGTGGCCTTATTCGAGGGGGATAATGATAAATATGAAAGCCTGTACAAGGTCTCGATTCCCCATGAATTGCCAAAATTCATTAATAGTGACCAAGTGAACCTTAGATTTCTTAATGATGCCACCGCTTTTGGTGTAGGGGTCTCCACACAGGGGAAAGCCAAGAATTGCCGTAAGGTTATTGTTGTGACCTTAGGAACAGGTTTTGGATCGGCATTTATTAATAATGGGGTCCCTCAGGTCAATTCCAATGATGTTCCAAAAGATGGTTGTCTATGGGACAAACCCTATAAATCAGGCATAAGCGATGATTATTTCTCTACGCGGTGGTGTATTGAACGCTATTTTGAAATCACAAAAAAAAGAGTGAAGGGCGTAAAGGAAATTGCTGAGGCCGATTCTGAGGGTTCAAAAACCGTATTTAGGGAATTCGGGGCCAATATGGCCGAATTTATGATTCCATATATTGCGAATTTTCAAGCTGAAATCATTGTCATGGGTGGAAATATTTCCAAGGCAAGCCAACTATTCCTGCCCACCTTAAAGAGCGAATTACACAAAGCAGGATTGCAATTGCAATTTGAGGTATCGCCATTAATGGAGGATGCAGCTATTATCGGTAGTGCCAAACTCTTTGTGCCCGACTTTTGGGACATGGTTAAAAATGAACTTCCTAAACTTTAAATTATACTATATGGTTTCTAAAAAAATTCAACCCAGTAAATTATTTCCGGTATTCCTGACCTTTATTGTGATGGGCTTTGTCGATATCGTTGGGGTTTCGACCGGATATGTACAGAAAGATTTTGGTCTTTCCGATTCAATGGCCCAGTTTATTCCATCCATGGTGTTCCTATGGTTTTTTGTTTTTTCTATACCAGTAGGTATCCTTCAGGACAAAATCGGCAAAAAGAAAATGATGAACCTTGGGATCATCATTACCATTATAGGGTTGTTGATTCCTTTTATTTATTATTCTTTCGCAGTAATATTGATTGCCTTTGTTTTTATGGGCATAGGGAATACCATAGTTCAGGTGGCGGCAAGTCCACTTTTACAAGAGGTTACACCAAAGGAAAAACTTTCAAGTTTTTTAAGCCTTTCCCAGTTTATAAAAGCCATTACTTCGTTGACAGGACCTATTATTGCCACGTATTTGGCAATCACCTATGACAAATGGATTTTAGTGTTCCTTGTATACGCCATTATATCAGTGGCGAATGTGCTATGGCTTTCAACTACAAAGATCGAAGAGAATATCAAATCCGAAACGCCGGCCACCTTTAGTTCTTGTATGAAATTATTGACCAATAGATTTGTACTTACCATGGTTATTGCCATTTTTCTTATCGTTGGCGCCGATGTAGGAATGAACTCCAACATTCAAGGGTTTTTAATGAAACTTCACGGACTTACTTTGGAAAATGCCTCCTATGGGATTAGCATTTATTTTACGGCACTTATGATCAGTAGGTTTGTTGGGGCCATTTTATTACAGTTTTTAAAGCCTGTATTTTTTTTGGTGACCACTACGGTTCTTGCGATTATTGGAACGCTGATGATTATGTTTTCCGCAACTGAAATGATGGCCTATATCGCTATTTTCATTGTAGGTCTTGGGGCGGGCAATCTGTTTCCTTTGGTATTTTCAATAGCCATAAACAAAATGCCCTCTAGATCCAATGAGATATCGGGCCTATTGATCATGGCTATCGTAGGTGGGGCTATTATTCCACCGATTATGGGCTATGTAAGCTCTACTTCTGGAATCATAGGAAGCCTCGTGGTACTTGTTCTGTGTTTTGCGTATATGTTGATCATCCCTTTTTCAACAAAGAAGGATAAGCCAGATATGGCATAAAAAAATTGAAGCATTTATAGTTTTCAAGAATCCCCATATTTTTTATGGGGATTATTGCTTTCATTTATATACTTTTAGTTTTGAATACCTTTCGATTATGGTTGAAATAGAGCGCAAATTCTTGGTTAAAGGGGATACCTATAGAAAGGAAGCATCCTCAAAAACCAGAATAGTCCAAGGTTTTTTGAACACACACCCTAACCGGACTGTTCGTGTAAGAGTGAAAGGGGATTTAGGCTTTATAACGGTGAAGGGAATATCGAATGGATCTGGCACATCCCGATTTGAATGGGAAAAAGAGATCGACCTTAATGAGGCAGAAGCTTTGCTCCAATTGTGTGAAGAAACCGTGATTAAAAAAAATAGGTATGAAATCCCTCTGGGGAATTACATTTTTGAAGTAGACGAATTTCTAGGGGCAAACGAGGGGCTTGTTATCGCAGAGATTGAACTGCAAGACGAAAAGGAGGTGTTTGAACGCCCTGAATGGCTTGGGGAAGAAGTAACCGGCGATCTAAAATATTATAATTCGATATTAAGTAAACAACCTTATAAGTCATGGTAAAATGAAGTATTTAACGTGTATATTGGCGCTGTTGAGTTTATTAGCATGTCAGGAGCAACAAAAAGTACCCCAAAAAATCGAGGAGGTCGTAAAAGAAAAATCCATCAGGCAAATCAATGAAGAACTGGTTCTAAAAGGATATAAAACCTTCGATTTTGTTGATGAAACCACAAAGGACACCATTCTCATGCAACAATATTTTATTGCCTTTCTAAAAAGGGGGCCAATTCGTTCGCAGAACAAAACGGAAGCCGATAGCCTACAAGCCTTGCATCTAGAACATCTTGGCCGAATGTACAACGAAGGTTATGCAGATATATCCGGACCCTTTGGTGATGATGGCGATATCCGTGGTATTACCATTTATAACACCCCAACATTGGAAATGGCAGATAGCCTGGCCAATATGGATCCCATGGTAAAAGCCGGAAGACTAGTAATTGAAATTCACCCATGGTGGGCTGCTAAAGGGTTCCCCTTGCGTTGATTTTCATCAGCGGGCAAGAATACCCTTAATTTTAAGTAGTGGAATTTGGGTCAGATTCTTTTCTGAAATCGATTCTTTTTTAAAGATAAACCGCTTTTCGTAGAGTTGGCCATGTAAGTAGTATGTAACATAAAACTCATTGTTCAAATCAAGAACTTCTTTCAGAACGAATTCCAGTTTTTGATAGGATTTGGACTCTAACGCCTCCATACGATGTCTCATCGTGGCGGTTTTTATATCGCCATGGTATCCTTTTGAAACAACGAAAACCATTTCAATAGGGAAACTTCCATCATTTATTAGGTACGCATTCCATTCTTTAGAGCGGAAGTCGTCATTCCATTCGTATAGCATTGCGACATAAACATCTTTGACGACCGGGATTTCAATGTCTTTTTTCAAAAGGGAAGTCTATAGGGTACTTTTGAATTGTTCCAAAAAGCGAACATCATTTTCACTCAACAATCGAATATCCGATATTTGATGGAGCAATAGGGCAATGCGATCAATTCCCATTCCGAAAGCAAAGCCTGAGTATTCCTTGGAATCGATGTTGCAATTTTCAAGTACATTGGGGTCTACCATACCGCATCCCATAATCTCTAACCAACCCGTGCCCTTGGTCATTTTATAATCGGTTTCCGTTTCCAAGCCCCAATAGACATCAACTTCGGCACTGGGTTCGGTAAAAGGAAAATAGGAAGGACGAAGCCTGATTTTTGATTTGCCAAAAAGCTCGGTGGTAAAAAATTGTAGGGTTTGTTTTAAATCGGCAAAAGAAACATCCTTATCAATATATAATCCTTCCACCTGATGGAAAAAGCAATGTGAACGGGCGGAGATGGCCTCGTTTCGATATACCCTGCCTGGCGAAATGGTTCGTATGGGAGGTTTGTTGTTTTCCATATAACGTACTTGAACCGATGAGGTGTGCGTACGCAATAAGATATCAGGATCAGTTTGGATAAAAAAAGTGTCCTGCATATCCCTTGCAGGATGATATTCAGGCAGGTTCAAAGCGGTGAAATTATGCCAATCATCCTCAATCTCGGGACCTTCGGAGACATTGAAACCAATTCTTGAGAAGATATCGATAATCTGGTTTTTCACAATGGAAATAGGATGTCTTGCCCCAAGGGCCATAGCTTCCCCAGGACGGGTTAAATCGCCATACTTCCCTGTATCTTCCGTTTTGCTTTCAAGTGATTCCTTTAGTTCGCTCACTTTTTCGGTAGCAGCTAATTTCAACTGATTGATCGACTGGCCAAATACCTTCTTTTGATCATTGGGCACGTTTTTAAAGGCTACAAAAAAATCATTCAACAACCCTTTTTTCCCTAAATATTTTATTCGGAAAGCCTCAATAGCTTCTTTGGATTCGGCTGTGAAGTTTTCGACTTCCGCAATATGTTCCTTTATCTTATCGATCATGGTACTGAACTAAGAAGACAAATTTAAAACAATATACCAAAGTACAATCAAAATAGAACCAATAAAAAACCGTGCCTTAATCGAAAGCACGGCTTTTTTTTGCCTAACTCTTCGGTAGATGTTTATTTTCTACATGCGATTTTATCCACCTCGTGCACTCTTTGAAATTTTTAAAGATATGTTCCTCTGGAATAAAGTCGGGAATGATATCGATACGTTCCATCATATATCTTGGCTGGCTTTGTAAATCAACAAAGAGAACGGTAATATTGTTCTTATTCAGTTCCTGAAGAACATCTTCCATGGCATAAAGACCTGACTGATCCATATACTGCATTCGATCTAGCCGGATGATGACGTAAGAGGCTGTTTTAGGAATTTGGTCGGCGAGTATTTGAAAGTCGCTGGTCGTACCAAAGAATAACGGCCCCTTTATATGCTTTATAAAGACTTCTTCTTTAAATTCTTCTGGGAAAATGCTTTCATCGGCCCATGCCTTTTCCTTATTCAGGGATTTCACATCTGATCGTTCTGCAGTGAGATCACCAATTTTTTTCATGAACATCAAAGAAGCAATTACCAAACCAATACCTACTGCATATACCAGGTTCCAAACCGTTGATAATACCAAAACAACCAACATCACTACCACCTCGGAGCTTAGTTTCAAGGGACCGAATTCAATGTCTTTCGGAAGATTGGGAATTGCTTTAAGGCCTTTATAATCCATTACGGCGATACCCACGGTAATTAGGATACCCGCTAAAACTGCAGCCGGGATCTGGGAGGCAATTGGCCCCATCGCAAGTAAAATGAACAACAGTAATATACCGGCTATCATCCCTGACAATTTGGTCTTACCTCCAGATTTGATATTTACAACTGTTCGTATGGTCGCACCTGCCCCAGGTAACCCTCCAAAAATGGCCGCTATGGTATTTCCAATTCCTTGCCCTACCAATTCCTTGTTCGGATTATGTTTGGTTTTGGTCATGTTATCGGCAACAACAGAGGTCAACAGGGAATCAATGGCCCCCAATAAGGCCAGGGTTAATGCCGTAAAAATATAGGGGGATATAGCCCCAAGTTTGAATTCGGTAATAATTTCAAGATTGGGCATAGGAAAGCCTTCGGGAATTTTTTCTATCGTCCTATAATCAAGCCCAAAGCCATAGGCGATACCGGATACAACCAGAAGTGCCACTAATGTACTGGGAACAGCGGTAGTAATGCGCTTAAACCCGTAAATGATAAAAATGGTAGCCAAGGCAAGGCCAAGTTCCAGCCAATTGATGTTTTTCAAGGCATTTGGTAAAACCTTGACGGCACCGATAACCCCTGAGGCTTCTTTGGCCGCCAAGGTACTGGCCTCTTGCAAAATTGTCTTTTCGGTTACTTCATTAGACCTTTCAATGGTTTCTTTGAAGTTTTCCAATACCAAGATACCCTCTCCGGCCTCTTCCCTCAAAATATTCTCCAATATCAACTCCTCGGCTTGAGGTTTAAAAGGTTCTACCCAGGATTCATCCTCTTTGGGGTAATAGCCTAATGCAGGTAATATCTGTGTAACTAGGATAATGACCCCAATAGCCGTCATAAACCCAGAAACTACGGGATACGGGATGTACCTGATGTATCTTCCAACGCCTATAAAGCCTAATCCAATTTGCATGAGGCCAGCCAATAAAAATACAGTTAAAATAGCTGGGAGTGCTTTTTCCACACTACCGTCATAGACAGCGATGATGCCTGCAATGATGACCATACTCACGGCGGTCATAGGGGCTGTTGGTCCAGAAATTTGGGTGTTGGTACCCCCAAAAAGTGCAGCGAAAAAACTGATGAATATTGCACCATACAGTCCGGCACTTGGTCCTAACCCTGAACTTACCCCAAAGGCAAGTGCCAATGGTAATGCAACGATGCCTGCTGTGATTCCCCCTAAGAGGTCTCCTTTAAAATGAGCGAAAAAGTTTTTCATAAAGTTATTTATATAAGTTATTTGGCCTGTATGAATCTATTTTTTAGATAAATAAATCTCAAAGGGCTTGAATATTTATTTTCATTGGTTAATGTCCGTCTGAAAGGTGATGTATTAAAAAATAAGTAGGATGCCATCACCATATTAATCCAAATGATATATTTCCATTATATTCTTGAGTATACCTTCAAAATCTATTTTTAGGTCTATAAGCTTGCCGGTGTGTATATCAAAGACCCAACCGTGCACTTTAAGTCCTCGATCTCGGTATGCCTTTTGAACTGCCGCGGTCTTAATTAGATTTACACATTGCTCTTGTACATTGAGTTCAACCAATCTGTCATATTTTTTATCTTCATCTTCGATGGCGTTCAGTTCATCTTTATGAATTCGAAATACATCACGAATGTTACGTAGCCAAGGATTCAAAATACCTAGATCAGCAGATTGCATGGCCGCTTTTACACCTCCGCATGAATAATGGCCACAGACCACTACATGATTCACTTTTAAATGTTCAACGGCATAGTTGACAACGGACATGACATTCAAATCTATACTGATGACCATATTGGCAATATTACGATGTACAAATACTTCGCCAGGCCCCATTCCCATTAAATCCTCAGCGGTCACCCTACTATCGGAGCAACCGATATAGAGTAATTCAGGGTTTTGACCTTTACCCAATTCGTCAAAGAATTTAGGGTCGGTAGCTAGTTTTTCTTTTATCCACTTCTCGTTATTTTTAAAGACGTTATCCACTTGCATATTATTTAGTTTTAAGATGTTAAGTTACTCATTCTACAGATAACCAATATCGAATTAGGAGTCCTATCAAAAAGACACACATTCGATAAATAGTCAATGATTATACGATTTCACCCTAGGATGCAGAATCCTAGGATATTATTTCCTTGGCACAAATACCTGGTTATTAGGAAATTATCATGAACTAGATGGATTGTTCAGGAGGAGGTAGAACAATATCAGGGGTAAGGTCGTAAAGTCCTAATATATAGAAATCATATAAACCTAGGCTTTGTAGATGGGCTAACATGGAAAAATCCGAGGTATTACTTTCCAATATCAGTTTCTCATCAATATTATTTTTCCCTTGCTCTGGCTGCTCTTCTTCGGTTAAATTAGTGGTAAGGACAGAGTTCCCGTCGTTATTGAACAGTGTAATGACCGACGGTGTGAATATGGCAAAAATCCATACGAATAGTAAAGTAGAAAGGATGTTCGTCCTTTTCATGGAATACTGGTTTTGCACAAATATAAAAGTATAGCTTTGATTGTCTGTTAACGAAATACTAAAAATCTTTCAACAATCTTATACTTTCTGAGGTTACCCAACCCGATTTGCCATCTGCGATCTTGATTTTTTTCCAATCATTAAGTTCATCGAGAACATTCACCTTAGTGCCTTCATGTAGCACGAACAGGGGTTCACTTCTTATATTGGGCTCCATCTTTATCTGCACTTCACTATCGAAAACAATCGCAGGTTGATCGGTCATATAATCATTGTATTGCACAAGGGCGAATACCACCGCCATTACCGATATCATTAAAGATACGATGCTGGCAACGAAAGCAATTCTTTTGCGCATCGCGTATTTAAAATAATAAAAGGCGATGTATAACAAAACAAAAAGAATCATGAATGCAATCCCTACATAGCTCCATTGGTCGAAGGAAAGAACCCCCGTTATGGTATTGTATATCCTTGCAAGTCCGGTTTCGGGAATAACCTCAATGGCATCGAGTGTCATATTTCTTGCATAGGAAAGATTGTTCTTTATTTCAGGATCATTTGGGGAAAGTAAGAGTGCCTTTTCATAGTTGTATATACTTGGGGCAATCTGGTTTAATTTATAGTAGGCATTACCCAAATTAAAATAAAGGGCAGCGGAATGCTGTCCATTATCCAAAATCCCGTTATAATATTCGATGGCTTTTAGAAAGTCGCCATTATTATAAGCATCGGTAGCCTTATCGAAAAGCGCTATATTTTGTGCATTCCCTATAAAGGCGGTCAATAATACAATGATGTAAAGTAACTTTTTCATTGCTTATAGTTGTTTATCAAGATTAGAGATGACTTCACTTGCCTTATCATAATCCTGATGCATCTGTACATCTGAAAATGGACTGTAACGTGCCATCTCACAATTTTTCAATAAGCCGATAAAGCCTTCCTTGGTTTCCACTTCAACTTCTTTCTCGGTCAATAGGCTGGCAATTTTATCTTTACTGAATTCAGAAGTCTCGATCTTTAATTTGGCCTTTAGATAATTATGTAGAGCTTTTTCCAAAGCGATATAGAATGCATCCTTCTTCCCCAAGGTTTTTTTGGCCTCTGACAAATATTTCCTAGCCAATTTATTGGCTTTTTTAATTTTATTTCCTTCAACATCACTCGCTATGGCTTCACGTTTTTTTCTGAATATGATAGCTAAAGGTATTAGGGCTAAAGGTAATAACCACCATAAATAAAAATACTTGGAACTAAAGAAATAATCGCTGTTTTTGGCAGTAAGTTCTGGATTGAGTTTAATAAAATTGAACTGGTTTCCTGTGGTCACCACTCTTTGTTTGGAATTTATGGGATTGTTGGCCATGGTTCCTGAAGAATTGGCAGGACCTTCAATCACATTGATCATTATTTCTTCAGAATTAATGGTATGATAGGTTTCGGATTTTGGATTAAAATAACTGAACGAAATACTGGGCACAGGGTATTTTCCCTTGAAAGAAGGGACAATCGTATAGCTATCACTTACCTTACCCTGCATTCCCGACAAAGTAGTACGTACATTTTCATTGTGTTCCGGATCATAGACCTCTAGCGAACTTGGCAATTCCGGTGTTGGTAATTGAAACAATTTAAGATTCCCTTTTCCACGCACTTCAACTATGGCTTGAAGTGATTCTGAGGCATTTAAATGGGTTTTACTAGTAGTGACCGAAAAATCGAATTCACCGACAGCACCTCCAAAATCGGTAGGTTTCCCAGCTGTCGGCAATGCTTTAACATTGATGGTGCGATTACCAGCAGATACCGTTTTATTAGTCTGGCTATAAATTCTTCCACCGAAAAAGTCACGTTTATTTGTGGGAACGTCAACCGTTACATCGAGTGAGAGGGGTTCTATGTCCAATTTACCCGATTTTTGGGGGAAGAGTACCACCCGTTTTAAGACTACATAACGGTATGCCTTGCCTTTATAGGTGCCATTTTCGGTATTCAATCGTTGTACGGGAATATCTTGGCTCCAAAAGTTATTGTATTTCGGATTATCCAATGGGCGATAATTTGAAACACGTATAGAGGGACTCACATAAAGTTTGTAGACCACACTTATTTCTTCGTTCAAATATGGATTTGTTTTTGACACTTCTGCCACTAAGTGGAGGTTATTGTCCGCATAATCATCGACGGTCATATCGTCGTTAGGCTTTTCTACCGCGGCGGTTACCTCTACAGTTTTGGCCAAGGATTTATACACCTTTCCATCGATAACTATCGAGGCTTGTTTAATAGTGAATTTGCCCCGTCCCGTAGGGGCCAAGGTATAGGAGTAGGTTTTTGAATAGGAACGTACCCCATTTACCCAAGAAGAGCTTATGGCCTGCAATGGACCCGATATGACGCGAAATCCATCAAAATCGGGGGGTGAAAAATCATCACCATCCCTATTCATCGTAAATTCGATGCGTAGCCTTTCATTGATGCCCAACTTTTCCTTGCTCAAATTCGCTTCAAAAGTTACGGCATTGTCCTGAGCACCCATTGTGAGCGCTATGAACAATAATGGCAGTAATGATATATAATATTTAAATCCCATTTGAATTACCAATCCTTTTCATTTTTGACTTTAGCTCCCTTGACTTTTTTAGCATCGATCTTTTCCTGTACTTTCTTTTCCTCGTTTTGCATGGCCTCTAACAGATTTTGAATTTGTTGTTTCGACAGTTGATTGGGTCTTGGTTGTTGCTGTTGTTGTTCTTGGGGTTTATCACCTTGTTCAGGTTGCTTTTTATCTTCCTCTTTTTTATCCCCATCACCTTCTTTGTTGTCCTCTTTCTTTTCGTCCCCTTTATCACCTTGATCATTTTTATCACTGTCGTCCTGATCTTTTTGGTCCTCCTTATTATCCCCTTCGTTCTTTTGGTCCTGTTCCTGGTCTTGTTTGTCTTTTTGGTCTTGGTCGTCTTTATTATCGTCGTTCTTTTGTTGCTCGTCTTGTTGTTTTTTCAAAAGTTCTTTGGCCAATGCCAGATTGTAACGGGTTTCCTCATCTTTGGGATTGTTTCGTAAGGCCTCTTTATAGGCTTCGACAGCCTTTTCATATTCTTTTTGTTTCATGAAGACATTACCCATATTATGGTAAGCCTTGTGCTTATCCTCCTTGGCAGTGGCCACTTCCCCTGCCTGCTTATACCTTCCAAAGGCTTCACTATAGGTTTCTTTATTGTAATAGGCATTTCCCAAATTATAGGGGGCTGCATTATTCTCACCACTTTTTGCAATGGCTTTTCGGTAATCCACTTCGGCTGAGACGAAGTCATTCTCGGACAAGTCCTTATTTCCCTCCCAGGTCAGGTCAGTAGATTCGATTTGTGCTTTTTCTTTCCGTTTTTCCTCTTTCCTATCTTGTGCAAAACTGGACAGAGTGACGAAAAACAATAAAAGTACAATCTTGTTCATATTATGCTGCTTCTTTATGATTTTCATTGAAAAGATTTAACTTTTTAAGCCATTTGGTCTTTTTATCCAGAATAAAAATGTCTAAAAAAAGAAATAAAAGCCCTGCTCCTAAAAACCATTGAAATTGATCTTTAAATTCGGCAAATTGTTTGGCTTCAAATTCGGTTTTATCCATTTGCAAAAGGATTTCCTTTATGCGTTCTACGGCATCACCTGTATTGGCCCCGTCTATATATTCCCCATTGCCCTCACTGGCAATTTCAAGCAATACGGCCTCATTGAGTTTGGTGATCACGACTTCACCTTGTGCATCTTTTTTGAGGCTTTCGACGATACCATTTCTTTTTATAGGTATAGGGGAACCTTTGCTTTTACCCACACCAATGGTGAAAATTCGTATACCTGCTTCCACGGCATCATCAACGGCTTTTAAAGTGGTATCTTCCGAATGGTCTTCCCCGTCAGAAACAATGAACAGCACCCGATTGGTCTGCTCTTCATCATCATAATAAGTTGTAGCCAATTCCAAAGCTTCATTTATGGCTGTTCCTTGGGAAGTAAGCATATCGGTATTCATATTTTGTAAGAACATTTTGGCGGCACCATAATCCGTGGTTATGGGTAATTGGGGAAATGCCTGACCGGCATAAGCGATGATACCGATACGATCACTGGCGAGTTGGTTTATGATTTCTGAAACCAATCGCTTGGCTTTTTCCAATCGGTTTGGCGCTATGTCCTCGGCCAACATGCTTTTCGAAACATCAACCGCAAATACAATATCGACCCCTTCCCGTTTTACGGTCTCTAATTTGGTGCCGATTTTAGGATTCACGAGCCCTAGGGTTAAGAATGTTAATCCCAATAGGAAGAACAGTAACTTAAGAACCGATTTGAAGTTCGATTTTGAAGGGGTCAAACGTTGAAACAGGGCGGATTCGGCAAATTTTTTCTGGGTTCGTTTTTTCCAGATGTGTTGGAATATGAACAGTACCACCATTACAGGAATAATGGCAAGAAGATAAAAATATATTTTTTCGTCTAATTGGATCATAAGCTATATAAAACTTCTAAAAAGAGTATTGCGCAGTAACCATTCCAGCAATAGTAAAGCGCCTGCAAAGAGTACCCATGGCCGAAATTTTTCTTCGTATTTGTAATATTTGAATTCCTCTATTTCTGTTTTTTCCAATTTATTGATTTCCTCATAAATGGCCTCCAATTTCTCATTGTCAGTAGCCCTAAAGTACTGCCCTCCAGTGGCCTTTGCAATATCCTGTAACAACTTCTCATCGATCTCTACTTGCCGCATACCGTATCTAAAAGAACCATCTGCATTATAGGCGATGGGAGATAGGGCATTGCCATTTGTGCCAAGCCCAATGGTATAGGTTTTTATGCCATATTCCACGGCTAGGTCCGCGGCAGTTTGGGGTTCAATAAAACCGGAATTATTTACACCATCGGTCAAGAGAATAATTATCTTGCTGATCGCCTTGCTTTCTTTCAATCGGTTGACCGAAGTCGCCAATCCCATACCAATCGCCGTACCATCGTTCAATTGCCCATAGGTAATTTCACGAAGCGAATTCAATATTATCGCTTTATCGCTGGTAATTGGGGTTTTGGTATAGGCTTCCCCGGCATATGCGACAAGACCGATCCTATCGTTTGGCCGTTCTTTGATAAAATCAGAGGCCACCTCTTTAAGCGCCGACAATCGATTTGGTTTTAAATCCCTTGCCAACATACTCGAGGAAACATCGATTGCCATGACTATATCGATCCCTTTTGTTGTTTTGGTCCTGGTGGAGATATCCTCGGTCTGTGGTCGTGCCATGGCAACGATAATCGCGGCCAAGGCCAATAGTCTGAAAGCGTACAATACCGGTTTTAACTTAGGGAGGAATCCACGATCCGAAAAACCATTTATACTCGATATTTTAAGGGAAGCCGATAATTCATTGCGCTTAAAAAAATACCATAGGATTGCCAGTGGAAGCAATAAAAGCAACCAAAAAAATTCTGGATTCGCAAATGATATATTCTCTAACATTTAAACTTCTGTTTTAACCTCTATAGTACTTAATACGCGATTTATGATTTCTTCCGCATAGGGATCCCCATCTTGCCAGGTTAGTAATACTTGTTGTTGAAACCCTTTACCACCGAAACTAAGGATAACATATTTTCCTCTGACAAGTTCTTCGGATTCGGGGATTTTGAATTTTCCGTTGCCATAGGTTTTTATTCCCTTAACTCCTGTTACCGTTACAAACTCCTCTTGTTTCGTAACTATATTTTTGGCCCCTTTTGCTTCAAATCCTTTTAAGAGTTGATCTATGGTCTTTTCGAATTCAGGTTCGGCAGGCTGTGTAAATGTGGTTGAGGTCGTTGCCAAGGTCAACAAGGATTTGTCATCCCTGAACATAAAGGATTGAAGTTCCTTTATATTCGCTTTGGCCTCTGCAGGGATATTCACTTTCTGGCGAACCAAGACCTCTGGCGATTCCAAATGTATGGGCGGATACCCATAGGAACTAGCCACCCAATCACTATCCAGAAGATTTTTGGTGGGGTGTCCTGTAACCGTATCCCAAACTTGGGTAACACCATAATAACTTATAAGGGCGATTGCGGAAATCAAAATTGCACCTAGAGCAGCGGAGCCTGCCATTACCCATTTTTTACGTTGAAGTTTTTGGGTCAACTCTTCTTGGTATTCCTCTTGGGCCATTAGTTCCTCAAGGGTAGGTTCAGGAATAGCCTCATGGGTTTTTACTACAATTTGTTCCACTGCTTTTCTATCCTGCAGGGCAACATTGGTAGCCGGTTTTGATTTGGCGAATTTAACCAAATCGGCGGTCTGTAAAATACTTTTAAATTGATTTATTGTGTCCCTGTCGAGATTAAGCTCCCCAGCATCCTTCATCATCTCCAACTTAAGGATCAATTCATCGGTCGTACTTTCAAGGGCCGAAACATTGACATCTTCCTCTAAGTAAGAACGTACAATATCGGTGAGTTCGGAATAGTATTGTTTGTATTCATCTTGGATGAGGTATTTTGAATTGTCCAATTTTTTTAATTCCAATAACGCACGGTCATAAGGGGGCAGTAAGGCTTCCTTTTCCGCTTCGGACAGGTTTTTTTTTCGAAATACGAACCAGTACACTAGTCCTGCAACAATAGCCAAGATTACTAAGACGCCCAATAGAATTTTCCACCATCCAGAGTTGCTTTTCTCTACCTGGATCAATGGTTTTATATCGTACATCTTTTGGGCCATGGTATCGACGGGAACGGTGGCCACATCAATACGTAAAGAGTCTGTAAAATATCCTTTTCCGTTGATTTCGATACGTTGGGTCGGCAATGTGTAAGAACCGGAGTCAAATTGGGTCAAGGCATAGGTTTTCATTAGCATAATCCTATCCTTTTTACGTGTGGTGTCCGTAGCAAAGGCCTCCACAGTTTCTAAGGGAGAGAATGTTTGTCCCTCTGGAAAGATGACGTTATCAGTAGAATCAACTTCCACTGTTACCTTGAAATTCAGTTGATCGCCTATTTTAATAAAGGTGGTGTCAACCTCCGAGGACACACTCGGGAGGGTTTGGGCAAACCCGATACTAGAAATACAAAACGAAGATAGGAAAAGACCGCACATAAAAATTGTGCGCGAACTCCAAATTCGTATTTCGTTAAAACTGAATTTCATTACCCTCTTCTTTTAAAATAGCCCAATAGCTTTTTTACATAACTCTCATCAACCCTGCAACTTAAAACCCCACACCCGGATTTGGTAAAGGTTTCCTGAAAATATTTGACCCTTTGGCGATGATGTTCCCCATATGCCATACGCACCTTCTTCGATTGGGTGTTCACCAACCGCAAGGTTCCGGTTTCTGAATCCTGCATCTGCACCATTCCTAGGTTAGGAATATTTTCCTCACGTTCATCATAGACACGAATACCGGTTACATCATGTTTGTTTCCCGTAATCTTAAGGGTTTTTTCATACCCCTCGTCAATGAAATCGGAAAGCACAAAGACAATGGCTTTCTTCTTCATTATATTGGTTAGGTATTTCAGTGCTTCGGCAATATTCGTTTGATTGCTTTTGGGCTTAAACTCCAATAATTCCCTAATAATCAGTAAAACGTGCGATTTTCCTTTTTTAGGTGGAATATAAAGCTCGGCCTTATCTGAAAATAATAAGAGTCCTACTTTATCATTGTTTTGCATGGCAGAGAATGCCAATGTTGCAGAAATTTCGGTGATAATTTCTTTTTTAAATTGATTGGTGGTGCCAAAAAGTTCAGAGCCACTCACATCGACCATCAACATCATTGTAAGTTCCCTTTCTTCTTCAAAGACCTTTACATAAGGTTCGTTGTAACGAGCCGTAACATTCCAATCGATACTGCGTACATCATCGCCGAACTGGTACTGCCGTACCTCACTGAAAGTCATACCCCTACCTTTGAAAGTAGAATGATACTCCCCTCCAAAAATATGATCGGAAAGACGACGGGTCTTGATCTCGATCTTACGAACTTTCTTTAGTAATTCTTTGGTGTCCATCTTTTTAAGTAAACAGAATTCAGTATTCAGTATCACTTTTGTGCAGTACACTGGTTACTGCTTACTGTTTACTACCGACCTTTTTTATGGTACTTCAACCTCATTCACAATTTTATTTATGATTTCCTCAGAAGTAATATTCTCTGCCTCGGCCTCGTAAGTAAGGCCTATCCTATGTCGCAGTACATCGTGAACCACAGCTCTTACGTCCTCAGGAACTACATAGCCCCGACGTTTAATGAAAGCATAACATTTGGCTGCATTCCCAAGATTTATACTACCACGAGGGGAAGCTCCAAAGCTGATCAGGGGTTTTAGATTTGCCAGATTGTACTTTTCAGGATAGCGTGTGGCAAAAACGATATCCAATATATATTTTTCTATTTTTTCATCCATATAGACCTCTCTTACCGCCTTTTGGGCACTTAAGATCTGTTTGGTGGTAATAACGGGATTTACCTGATCGTATGCTCCCATTAAATTCTGGCGCATGATTAGTTGTTCTTCGTTCATTTTAGGATAATCGATCACGGTCTTCAGCATAAATCGATCGACCTGGGCCTCTGGCAGAGGATATGTACCTTCTTGTTCCACTGGGTTTTGGGTAGCCATAACCAAAAAAGGTTGATCCAGTATAAAGGTTTCATCGCCAATGGTCACTTGCCTTTCTTGCATAGCTTCCAAAAGGGCCGATTGTACTTTTGCCGGGGCCCTATTGATTTCGTCGGCCAAGACGAAGTTGGCGAATATGGGGCCTTTTTTTATGGAAAAGTCGTTTTCTTTGATATTGTAGATCATAGTACCCACCACATCGGCAGGTAAAAGATCGGGTGTAAACTGTATTCTGCTAAAACTTCCTTTTACTGCTTTGGCCAAGGTGTTGATCGCAAGTGTTTTTGCCAGTCCGGGAACTCCTTCCAATAAAATATGCCCTTGTCCCAACAGACCGATTAGCAACCTTTCGACCATGTGTTTTTGGCCTACGATCACTTTGTTCATTTCCAACATCAATAAGTCTATAAAAGCGCTGTCTTTGGCAATTTTTTCATTCACCGCGCTTATGTCTACTAAAGTATTTTCTTCCATATATTTAATTGCATTTTTGGGTATTGGCCATCTTTGATCCAAACAGGGGTGCAAATTGAAAATTAATTCACTGTATCGCTGTTAATGATTGGTTAAAAATTCACGAAAGCCCTTATTTTTATGAAGTTTTTAAGTGATTTCTTTTTAAATTCACACACTTGTGGCAAACATAACTTCTTTTTTTAAATATATCCTATGAACTGATATTAGTTCCCAAGAGTAAAAACTAATTTTCAAGTGAAATATGGGCAAAGAAGTTCATAGTTCTAGAGACACTAACATTATGGGCAAAATAGCTTTAATAACTGGAGCAACTAGCGGCATAGGTCGTGCAACCGCACAACTTTTCGCTAAAAATAATTTCAACTTGGTCCTCTGTGGGAGACGCCAAAAACGCTTGGGCGAGTTACAGAAAGAACTTGGGACATTGACCAAAGTACATATCCTAAAATTTGATATCAGGAACAAGGAAGATGTCTCCCGACAGATCAGTTCATTACCTCCTGAATTTTCGGATATTGATGTTTTGGTAAACAATGCAGGGAATGCCCATGGGTTGGATCCCATTGAGGAGGGCAGCCTTGATGATTGGGATGCCATGATCGACATCAATGTAAAAGGGTTGCTCTATGTATCAAAGGCGGCATTGCCCATCATGGTCTCGAAGAAGGCCGGGCATATCATTAATATCGGATCAACCGCAGGCAAGGAAGTGTATCCGAGGGGTAATGTGTATTGTGCCAGTAAACATGCCGTTGATGCCATTAACCAAGGCATGCGTATAGATCTCAACCAATATGGCATACGGGTAGGGGCGGTGAACCCAGGACTAGTAGAGACCGAATTTAGCCAGGTGCGCTTTAAAGGGGATAATAGTAAGGCGTCAAAGGTCTATGAAGGATTTCAACCCTTGCGGCCCGAAGACATTGCCGATATTATTCTTTTTGTTGTTACCCGGCCCTATCATGTGAACATTGCCGATTTAGTGGTAATGCCGACGGCCCAAGCATCTTCCACAATTGTCAAAAAAGAGCTATGATCAACAAACGCTTATTGGTAAAAAATCTTCTCGCACATAACGACGAGAATAGCTTTTACGATAAAAAGCGTTTTATCGCTATTGGTCATAAAGAAGGCAAGGCCAAATTCCTTAAACATGTATGTGCCTTGGCCAACAGTAATCCAAAAAACCATTCGTTCATTGTAATCGGTGTTGAGGATGGGGACAACGCCCTTGTTGGAGTTGATTTTTTCGATGACAGCAAAATCCAGAATCTCGTCAATGCCTATTTGGAGAACCCACCCTTGATATCCTATGAGAATATTCCCTTTCCGCATCTGCCAGAGGGTAAGGTTATAGGCTTGGTCACGATAAAGTCTAATGGGCGTGTGTGTTCCTTGAAAAAGAATATCTGGAAATATTATGGTGGTTCCGTTTTTTTCAGGGAGGGGAGTATAAGTATGCCCAAGGCCTATGATATTGAGTTGAAGGACATTAACTCTGAGGTCGTTGCCACTATTGAACAACATGCTCGAAACAATATTGAGTTAACATTGGATGGGGTCATCGACTTTATCAATAATAGGCATAAAGACCTGGAGAGTAATTATAAGGTGTTTAAAGAACAATTTGTGGTTTGTTGGGCAGGCCTTGCCAAAAAGGTGAAATCCAAGACCTATTTATCAAGGGTTGATATTGAACTGATCAACGAACAAGTAAAACTGTTTTATTCCACCTTGGATGAGGTCATAGTCGATTACAATGAAGACAGCTTCACCATCACCGAGTATGTTCGGTTAGGCCTTGGTAAAAGCCAAAAATATTATCCATTAGAGGAGGTAAAGATCATTTTTGAAGATAAAGGTACCTATCAGATCCAAGGGCAGATGATTTTTGACCCCCCCAAGTACGATACCAAAACTTTGCACCATATTTTCAATACGAACAACGCCTTACTCATGAAGCTGGAGAAAGGTCTTGTATTAAGGGCTGCCGAAAAGACGGATTTGGCCCAGTTACCGGCCACCTATCTTATTTGTTTCTTTAATGGTTTTGAAGAGGCGAAGGACCAAATGGAAAAAGCACGTACATTTTTAAAAAGAACAGACCAAAAAATTTATAATTCACTAAAGGAAACCTTGCGTATTTTAAGGAAGGTAAAGTACAATTAGCCATACTTGCTAGAGTTTTTCGAAGTAGAAAAGCAATACTCTTGTTCGAAAGGTTAATTAGGGGGTTAGATTGGAATACATTGACTAATTACCTGTATTTTTTAATGTACATTAAAAAGATAACCACTTGTTTGAAAAGCAATCAAACAAAATGCGTATTTTGTAACAAATGTTGACTTGAAAAATCCGTATGAAAAAGGAAATTCGCTTTAATCAATAAATTCAACCGATATGAGACTATCTTTAGTAATGATTTTAGGCACATTGGTTCTTCTCAGTTGTCATGAGGAAAAAGAGATCAGTTCCATCAATCCTGAAAACTGGTCAAAACGAGGCATTGACATTAGTAAAAAGGATAGTTTGGAATATGGTAAAACATATCTTTCGATCTATTCGCAGATATACAGTATTTCTGAGCACAAAACCCACAACCTTACTTCCATGATAAGTTTAAGGAATACCAGCGATAAGGATACTATTTATGTGCTAAAGGCCAATTATTATGATACCCATGGCGAACACGTTAGAACTTATTTTAATACCCCGATTTATTTGAGGCCCTTGGAAACTGCGGAAATAATCATCGATGAAATCGATGTTTCAGGAGGAACGGGTTCAAATTTTATTTTTGAATGGAAAATCCCAAAGGGTTGTTCGGAACCTTTATTTGAAGGGATAATGAATTCGACCATGGGACAGCAAGGACTTTCGTTCGCCACACAAGGAAAACGGATAGAATGATAAGGAATAGGAGTGCCATCATACCCTTTTTGGTGGTGTGACAAGCCTTGGAGTCTTATCTATAATATCTACTACGGAATTAATGTTATGTCGATGTTTAGCTGGTTTTCGATAACCAGAACAATTCGTAAGGCCTTACTACCAATTTGCCATTTACGAACTTCACCTTTGACCCCGAAATAAGATTAATGGGGTTCGATTTTGACCCATAGGACTTAAGGGAAATTTCATCTACGGTCTGAGGAACTTCGTCAAAATTACATACCACCAGTACACCTTTGTCATTGACTGAGGGTCTTTCGTAGACCAAAATGTGCGCATTGTTGGTATCGTACAAAACCAAGTTATTATTATCAGCGAACACTTCGTGTTCTTTGCGTATGCGAATCAAATGCTGCAGAGTAAAGAATATCTTGGATTGATGGTTTTTTAAAACATCGAGTTGGTCAATAGTCCTCCAATCTTGGTGGGGCCGGTTGATCCATCGACTATCTTCTTTTTTATCCGAATCCGTTGTATACGTATAGTCGTTCAAGGTTCCTATTTCATCCCCTGCATAAATTAGGGGTATGCCACCATAGGATAGCACAAGACCATGCATCATGATTATTTTATCAATGGCTTGGTCTATTTTAGCCTGGTTCTTTTGTTCAAGGGCCTTTTCCAATCCCAATAAGGAGGCAGCGCTTCCGGTTATCCTTCCATCACCTGTTTTCGGATTGTACATGAACATTTGACCTTTCGCTGGAGACCAATCGATATTTTGACAATAATAATCCAAAAGAAATTTGCGGTGCGATTGGGCATCCCAGCCAATATCGTGGATATGATGATCTTCGAACCCAAGACCTATATCATCATGGCATCGTATATAATTGATCCAGGTGGTTTCCTTAGGCTTTTTCGGCAGATTAAGTATGTTTTTATACAGTAATACCGTTTTTTTTGTGGCGATAGCATCCCATAACAAGGCCATTAGGGTAGCATTGTAGGCAATTTCACACTCGTTTCCCTTCAAATTCCCCGTACCGAAATATTTTATGATTTCTTTCGGGGCGACGATGGCCTCTGCCAAAAAAACGACTCCTGGAGCGATTACCTGCAGGCACATCCTGAACAACGAAATCAATATATGTGCCTCGGGCAGGTTTTGGGACAGGGTATCCAGTTTTTTCCACATAAACGCCAGGGCATCCAAACGCACCACATCCACACCAAGATTCACCAGCTTTACCAAATTGGCCAACATTTCGATAAAGACCAAGGGATTCGAATAATTAAGATCCCATTGGTATTGGTTAAAGACGGTCATAACCCATTTTTGCATTTCGGGGTTGAAGGTGAAATTACCTGGGGAGGTCATTGGGAATATTTCAGGAAGCGTATTCTCATATGCATCGGGAAGGGTACGGTCTGGGTAAATATGGTAATATCCTTGGTATTTTTTCTCGCCCGCCATGGCTTTTTTTGCCCAAGGGAATTCGTTGGAAGTATGATTGGCGACAAAATCCAACATTAGGAACATATTCTTGTCGCGCATTTTTTCGGTAAGCCTTAAAAGGTCATTTTTTGTGCCAAACTTTTGGTCTACCTCGTAGTAACTGTTTACTGCATATCCTCCGTCATTCTCACCCTTGGGGCGCGGTGTAATGGGCATCAGGTGAATAAAATTCACCCCTAATTTTTCAAGATACCCTAGTTTGTTTTCCAACCCCTTTAGGTTTTCATTGAAATGATCAACGTATAACTGCATACCGACCAACTGTTCGGACTGATACCAATTTTCCTGCTTCAAACGCATTATGTCAAGTGATTTAAGCGAAGAAGGCCTTTGCTTAAACAGAACAGGAAGCGTGTCCAAAAGTTGCTTAAATGAGTTCTCGAATTCTTTTTCTGGATAAAGCGAAAAAAACAAATCCTTGATCAAAGTGAGATTGGTGGCCATCCTCTGTTCAAAGAGTGCTTCTACATCGCTAGTTCGCTTTTTTTTGGTTTCAAAAGCGAGATATTTATGAAGGGATGCTTGATTCATTCGATGGCAAGAAGTTGTTCCAGATTGGGCAAGGACGGAATTGCGCCAAAGTTAGTGGTTGTCAATGCACCGGCCTTATTGGCTATCTTAACAAAATCAATTAACAAATCAATATTTTCAAGAATTTCCAAAGGGTCATGTAAACCGGCTATTTGGTAGAGTAAGCAACCGATAAAGGCATCCCCAGCCCCTGTTGTATCTACCGGATTTACCGGTATGCTTGGGATGGTGTGTTTGGTGGTTTCGGTGCTTAGTAAAGTACCTTCACCACCTAGGGTTATGGTTATGACCTTCGTACCTACTTCGTGCAAAAACTCACAACATTCCTCTAAATTTACCTTGCCCGATATTAGACGGGCCTCTTCCAAACTAAATTTGCATAAATGCGCTTTCTGCACAAAAGGCATGCATTTTTTTACAAAGATATTTTCATCACCCTTCCAAAGGTCACTTCGAAAATTGGGATCAAAACTAATAAAGGCATTTTGGGTCAGGGCATCAAAAAAGTACCGCCCATAAGCATCTTCCAAATCCCCACCTAATAGGGCCGTGGCGGCACCAAGATGCACTATATTGTTTTGGAACGATTTTTTAATCTTAGAATCATATTTCAATTTCTTATCCGCTCCACGACTAAACACAAAATCACGTTCCCCATCTTCCGCGATAGAAACAAAAGCAAGTGTTGTAAAGTTTTTAGAGCGTTGTGCCAGGCTAATATCAACATGGTTGTCCTCTAAAACACCTAGTAAAAAGGATCCGAATTGATCTTCTCCCACACAACCGATGAATTTGCTTAAGCCGCCCAGTTTGGCAATAGCGCAGGCCACATTTGCAGGGGCTCCACCTGGTTTTTTTGTGAACACTTCAGCTTTCGCGAGATCGTTCCCTTGATTTTCAGCTACAAAATCGATCAATAATTCCCCAATACAATAAACTTTCTTCATTATTTTATGTACTTGTAGAGCCCAAGGTAATTACAAAATGGGACTTATTCCAAAATTTTATATGAATTTCTAGTGAAGTAAGTCTGAAAGGCGTCTCACCATTCGGTCAAAAGGCAGTACACCTTTTTACTATTTCGCAGACTTCTATCAGGATGACATTTTAGCTTGACATACCGCACATATTGTTGGTTGAATCGTAGATGTCCAAAATTCTTGCTTTATTGGCAATCTCTCCTGGATGAATTCTTTGTTGTGGTGTGGTAATTGTTTCGTTTTATACTTCGGAAGAGGCTACTTTTGTTACATTCGAATTTTGTTTTGGTCGAGCAATTCAATCCACGATTTATCGCATCCATCATTATAAAATTAATGGAATGCAAAAAGCGCATTAAAATATAGCATAGTGGCTGAAGACACTACTATATTCCAACACGCTTTGGCGCATTACTATCTGAAACCCCTTACATTTTTAACCACACTTGGACGAACCGCAATCCGTACAGGTAAGACAGCCTTCTTGGTAGATTAAATTGGTTGATTTGCAATTGTCACATTTTTGTCCTTTGGCCATGGTACCATCTTCAACGAACCGTTTTAAAGCTCGTGCTACCCCATTTTTCCAGGTATTTATCGATTCACCTTCCAATTGAAGGCTATTGATCAAATCCACTATTTTTTCAATCGGCATCCCGTGGCGTAAGGTGCTCGAAATCAGTTTAGCGTAATTCCAAAATTCTGGATTGAATTTATGTGAAAGTCCTTCGATGGTCGTCTTGTATCCCCTTTTGTTCTCGTATTGAAAATCGTAGCGTGAGGTACCATCTTCATTCCTATTTTTAATGATCAAGCCTCCTTCGACCCAACGAGGTATTAAGATACCGTCCTCATCATCGGCCAATCCGGTGAAGATTTCGTAGGGTTTATCATCAATTAGACCAATAAAGGCAATCCACTTTTCCTTATTGTTTTGAAAACGAACAACATCGGCCTCCAATACTTCAGGTCGTTTTGTTGGGAATAAGGTCAATTTTTCTTCGGCCTCGGGTTCATTGGAAAGCAATACCCCAGATCGAGAACCATCACGGTAAACCGTCACCCCTTTACAACCCGCTTTCCAAGCTTCCAAATATAAGGTACCCACTAATTCTTCCGGGGCATCATTAGGCAAGTTAATGGTGACACTGATAGAGTGGTCTACCCATTTTTGTACCGCCCCCTGTAAACGTACCTTGCTCAACCAATCAACATCATTGGAGGTTGCCTTGAAATAAGGGGATTTCTTTACGATTTTATCAAGAGCGGCTTGGCTGTACGATTTTTCCGTGTCCAGGTTATTGGCCTCCATCCATTGTTTGAATCCATGGTGGAAAACCACATATTCCTCCCATGAATCGCCAACTTCGTCAACGAAAGTCACTTTCGCATTCTTATCGTTGGGATTAACTTTTCGCCTACGTTTATAAATGGGAAGAAAAACAGGTTCTATCCCCGATGTGGTCTGTGTCATTAGGCTTGTTGTACCGGTCGGGGCAATGGTCAATAATGCAATATTACGACGACCGTATTCCAACATTTCGTAATATAATTTTTCATCGGCTTCTTTGAGTCGCAGAATAAAAGGATTATCCTTTTCCCTTTCGGCATCAAAAATCTCGAACGCTCCGCGATCCTTGGCAGCATGCACTGAAGCTCGGTAAGCTTCCAGGGCAATTGTTTTATGTACTTCGACCGAAAATTCGTTGGCTTTTTCACTACCGTACCGTAATCCTAAAGCCGCCAACATATCACCTTCGGCAGTTATACCGATTCCGGTTCGCCGACCATTAATGGCCTTTTCCTTTATTTTTTGCCATAACCGTATTTCCACGGCCTTGGTTTCTTCCAATTCCGGATCAGCAATGATCTTCGCTAGAATACCATCGACCTTTTCCAATTCCAAGTCGATAATATCATCCATAATGCGCTGGGCTGCTGCAATATGTTTTTTAAATAGTGGGAAGTTGAATGCTGCTTTTTCAGTGAACGGTTCTTCCACATAGGAGAATAGGTTTATGGCCAATAATCTACAGGAATCGTAGGGGCATAAGGGAATTTCACCGCAGGGGTTGGTCGATACCGTTTTGTAACCAAGATCAGCATAGCAATCGGGCACTGATTCATTGATAATCGTATCCCAGAACAAAATCCCAGGTTCTGCGGATTGCCAAGCATTGTGTACAATCTTACTCCATAATTTATTCGCTTCGATTTCCTTCGAAAATCTTGGATCAGCACTATGTATGGGAAACTTTTGGGTGTAATTGGTATTGTTCTCCACCGACTTCATGAAGTCATCATCTATTCGCACAGAAACGTTGGCTCCCGTAACCTTACCTTGTTCCATTTTGGCATCAATAAAATCCTCGGCGTCGGGATGATTGATGGAAACTGATAACATTAAAGCTCCACGGCGACCATCTTGGGCCACTTCCCTAGTCGAATTTGAATAGCGTTCCATAAAGGGCACAAGACCTGTCGAGGTCAATGCCGAATTTTTTACGGGCGAGCCTTTTGGTCGTATATGGGAAAGGTCATGGCCTACACCACCACGACGTTTCATTAATTGTACTTGCTCTTGATCTATTTTCATGATTCCCCCATAAGAATCTGAATTACCGTCATTTCCTATGACAAAACAATTGGATAACGAGGCTATCTGATAGGGGTTGCCTATACCTGCCATAGGGCTGCCTTGGGGTACAATATATTTAAAGTACTTGATCAAATCATATATCTCCTTTTCAGATAGGGGATTGGGGTATTTTTGCTCAACGCGGGCAATTTCCTTTGCTATCCGATGATGCATATCATCGGGGTTGAGTTCATAGATATTCCCTTCAGAATCTTTAAGGGCATATTTGTTTACCCATACTTGGGCCGCTAAATCGTCGCCTTTGAAATAGGCCAAACTGGATTGATAAGCTTCTTCTTGGGAAAATGTTTTCCTTTGGGATTGGATTGTTTTTAATTGCATTTGTGAATAATATGGTTTTAAGTGCTTAGTAAGAAAGTATAAAAGTAGACAAAAAGAAAAGAATTGATTTATGACAAATGTCATAAAGTATACAAGAAAATATACTTAAAACACAGATAATCAGGTAAATAAAAAATTATCAACAAAATAAAGTTAACAAATTTATTTAAGTGTTCATTTTGATTCCGTAACAATCCAAATCATGGTCAGACCAATAATTTATTGGGTTTTCCACTTTGGAACATATAAAGAATTCCTTACCTTTTAACAAATTAAAAAATTGGCAACATGAACTTATTTGATGAAATAAAAAACAAACTGAGTCACGAATTTATTGATATTATCGAATGGTTGGACACTTCAAATGATACCATTGTCCATAGGTTTGAAAGATATCAGAATGAGATCAAGAACAACGCGAAATTGATCGTTCGAGAAGGGCAAACGGCCGTATTTGTCAATGAAGGACAATTGGCGGATGTCTTTAAACCGGGCACTTATACCTTGAATACGAAAAACCTACCTATACTTACAACCTTAAAAGGATGGAAATATGGTTTCGACAGCCCCTTTAAAGCAGAAGTTTATTTTGTGAGCACACGTTTGTTCACCGATGAGAAATGGGGGACTAAAAACCCGTTTATGCTGAGCGATGAACGTTTTGGCTTGGTTGAGATTAGGGCATTCGGCACCTATAGTTTTCGGATTAATGATCCTGGTAAATTTGTGGTCGATGTCGTGGGAACCGATGGTAATTTTACGAACTATGAAATTAATGAGCACTTAAAGAGTTTGATTGTGACCCGGTTTACCGATACTGTAGGGGAGGCCAATTTACCTATCGAATTGTATGCGGCCAATACCAGTGAGCTTTCTGAAACCTGTCAAGAGGTTATGCAACCTGAATTTGGTCGTGTGGGTATCGAATTGGAAAAATTCTATATCGAGAATGTTTCCATGCCCGAAGAGCTTAAAAAAGAAATATTTGAATATAGTCGACTTGATAAATTGGATATGACCAAGCTTTCTCAGTTCAAAGCCGCAAAGGCCATGGAGGCAGCGGCCAAAAACGAGGGAGGAACTGCTGGTGCAGGCATGGGTATGGGTATGGGCTTTGTTCTAGCCCAACAAATGGGTAATATGATGAGCCAACCAGGAACCCAACAGCCTTTTGGTGGGCAACCGCAACAAGTGGCAGCTGTACCTCCGCCAATGCCCGCACAGGTATACTATCATTATGCGGTTAACGGGCAACAAGCCGGACCGGTGACTTTCGATAAATTAAAAGAGCTATTCGCAAGTAGAACCATCAATAGGGATTCCCTAATATGGAAACAAGGCATGGCCAATTGGACAGCTCTAAAGGATATTGAAGAATTAAAGGTATTCCTTGGGGGTAGCACACCACCACCATTACCATCGGCATAAGTGACCATATAACTGTTTTTTGAATTTCCACTTCAATTTGGAAAAGGCATCATTTGTGTATGGAAGAAACCCTTAATTCAGAAGTAAATAAGCCCTGTGCCAATTGCGGTGCCGAACTTAAATTCAAACCAGGTTCGCACCAACTTATATGTGCATATTGCGGTTACGAGGAATTTATTGAACAGGCCAAAAGCAGTTTTGAGGAGCTTGAACTGCAACACTACCTTAAAATCGTTGGGGAAAATGCCTATACGGAAACCATAGATCTACTCCACTGTAAAAACTGTGGGGCAAATCAACATGTTGAGGAGAATTATAAATCCCTTGATTGTGTCTACTGCGGGGAACCTTTGATTCGTGAAGATATTGAGAAAGAGGGGTGGATCTTGCCAGGGGCTTTGGTTCCATTTAAATTGGATGCCAAAAAAGCAAGAACGATCTTTAAGAATTGGGTCCGAAGTATTTGGTTTGCCCCAAATAATTTAAAACGGGCAGCTTTGGATCCGGAAGGCCTCCATGGTTTGTATGTACCTTACTGGACGTTTGATTCCAATTTATTCGCGACATATCAAGGGCAACGTGGGGATTATTATTATGAAACCCAAAGGGTACGTACCAAAAATGGGATGCAGACCCGACAGGTTCGCAAAACAAGATGGTCACCCGCCTCTGGAACGGTCGAAGGTTTTGTCGATGATATCCTGATCAACGCATCGGAAAAAAAACGAAGGGAGATTCCGAATAAAATAGCCCATTGGAATTTAAAGGAATTGGTTGTTTTCAATTCAAAATACTTAGCAGGTTTTGTGACTGAAAAATATACCATATCCTTGAAAGAGGGGCACCATCAATCTTTTCAAGAAGCCAAACATATAGCTTATACTTGGATCCGGAGGGATATCGGAGGGGACACCCAGCGTATCAACCATGCCGATATTAAATTATCAGATGAAACGTTTAAGCATATTTTACTCCCGGTATATATTAGTGCATATAGGTACGGCGGAAAGGAATACCTCTTTTATATCAATGGGCAAACAGGGGTGTTGAGCGGTACAAGACCTTATTCTTTCTGGAAAATTTTCTTTTTTGTGCTTTTTATTGTGGTTATAATTGCCCTAATATCGATTTTTGCAAAATGATTACAAGTAGAACATTGGTCATAGGCGATATTCATGCAGGTTTGAAAGCACTTGAACAGGTTATGCACAAAGCTGGGGTTTCACAGAGTGACAGACTGATTTTTCTTGGCGATTATGTAGACGGTTGGAGTACTGCGGTGGAAACCGTGGATTTTTTGATCGAACTCGAACAAACCCACAATTGTCTATTTTTACGCGGCAACCATGACGAACTCTGTTCCAATTGGCTACTTACAGGGGAGGATAACCCAATGTGGCTTCAACATGGCGGGGTATCAAGTGTGCGTTCATATAAAAAAGCAGATACTTCGACCATTGAAAAACACATTCGATTTTACAATGCATTGATAAATTATCACAAGGATTCCGACAATCGATTATATCTTCATGCGGGTTTCACCAATGTTAAGGGTGTTGAACATGAATACTTCCCTAAAACTTTTTATTGGGACAGAACGCTATGGGAATTAGCCCTATCATTGAATCCTAGCTTACAGGAAGACCATGAACATTTTCCGAAAAGGCTTTTACATTATAATGAGATATTCATCGGCCATACCCCTGTTACCCGCATAGGCAAAATCACCCCACAAAAGGCTGCCAACGTTTGGAACATGGATACAGGAGCTGCATTTTTAGGCCCGCTATCAATAATGGATGTGCATTCAAAGGAGATTTGGCAAAGTGACCCGGTTCATACCTTCTATCCCGGTGAAAAGGGCAGAAACTAAAATTTAGCACAACTTTATCTAAATTTTATGGATATAATTGTACTTTAATAAAAACAAGTGTATGGTTAAGAAGAATATACGATTAGAGGTTATGCAGGCCATTGAGCCAAAAGTGGGGGAATTTATGGACTCCTATTTGATACCCATTGAAGATATTTGGCAACCCTCTGATTTTCTTCCCGACCCTGATAGTAATGGGTTTTTAAATGACATTGAACAATTACGGGAAGAATCGAAGGAATTGGGCTATGACTTTTGGGTGACTATGGTGGCGGATACTATTACCGAGGAAGCGTTACCAACTTATGAGGCATGGTTAATGGATGTAGAGGGAATAAATCAGCATGAGGGCAAGGATAATGGTTGGTCTAAATGGGTACGGGCATGGACAGCGGAAGAAAACCGACATGGCGATGTCCTAAACAAGTATTTATATTTATCCGGGAGGGTTAATATGCGTGAAGTTGAAATCACTACACAGCATTTGATTGCCGACGGATTTGATATTGGGACAGATAGGGATCCCTACAAGAATTTTGTTTATACTTCATTCCAGGAATTGGCTACGAATATTTCCCACAAACGGGTTGGGCAAATGGCCAAAAAGAAAGGCAATGCCCTCTTGGGAAAAATGTGTACGATCATTGCTGGGGATGAAATGAGGCATCATTTGGCGTATCGGGAGTTTGTGAAATCCATATTCGGGGAAGATCCCTCTGGGATGATGTTGGCTTTTGCCGATATGATGAAGAAAAAAATCGTAATGCCTGCACATTTTTTACGGGAATCAGGTGGAACTATAGGGACCGCCTTTGAGAATTTTTCTAACTGTGCGCAGCGCCTGGGCGTTTATACGGCTAATGATTATATTGATATTCTTAAGAAATTGAATTCCTATTGGGAATTGGATACGGTGCGAAATCTTACTGACGAAGCCGAAAAGGCACGTGATTATTTAATGAAACTTCCAGACAGATTACACCGCATTTCTGATCGGATGTCCTTTCCAAAAGATCAATACCATTTTAAATGGGTAGAGGCCAATGGAACATTATAATAAAAAACCGGTTCATTTTTAAACCGGTTTTTTATTATATGAATGGATTATAACTTTCCATGGTCATGTTTGTCTTGCCATTTTGCAAGTTCCTTCCATTTGTTTTCGTAGCACATTTTGGCTTGCATAGGCCATGAGGCTGGATCATGAACTTTATAACGATTGCCACCGCTATCAAGTATTTTTTGACAATCGGAGACTGCGGTTTCAGAAAGGGCTTTCCAAGTCTTTATCCCAGCGTCATTGAACATTCCGGCAATTTTAGGACCAATTCCCTCAACAACCTTTAAATCATCCTTTTTAATCGCCTTACCCAAGGCAGCTTTCGCCGCTTCCGCATCAAACGAAATTACCTTTTCTTCTTTTGTAAAGGAAGTGGCCGCAACTGCACTACTTACACCGGTTACGGCAGCGCCCGTGGATAGCTTGCCTTTACAGGCATCCAAATCGGCCTGAAGTTTCGCATTCTTATCTTGTAAGAGTTTCAAATCGCCAGAATTGTCTATGGTCTTGCTTTTACCTTTCCCTATAAGGTATCCGAAATACGCACAAAGTAAACCTACTAATAGCGGAATTAACCAGCACCAAATATTCATTGTTGAAAAATCCATTTTTTATACGTTTTATTATATTAGTTATTTAATTTAAAGTGATTACGGTTCGTCTGTTTTGGTCCCTACCCTTTTTCGTTGCATTACTTGTCATGGGTTTATCAGGACCTTTTTAAGTTTGCGTTGTAGATAAATTCCCTAACGTAAAAAAGAAAATTTTACGAGACGGATTCAAGCGCTATAAGAGCCATAACTTCTTTTCGGGCTCCTTCTTTGATCACATCCCACATTCACTGCAACATGTGATGAAGAAATAAGTCCCCGCCAGGATGGTTATGATTATTCCAAGCAGGTTGGTTGTTTTTTTTGTCATAGACTATAATGATTTAGTGTTGAGTTTACAATGTATTAAAAAAAACTTATATTTTGTTAAAAACTACCTTTTAAATCCTCTAAATCAAGACGGTATAGTATTGCTCGTTTTGCTGTTCGAACCCTTTTTCCACGCGATCTTTAATATTTGAGTACATGTATGCTATTTCAATAAAAAGACGAAAGAAGAAGTGTACACCCAAGTCGTTTTGAACCTAGTTCAATAAGAGAGGTAATGGTTCTAAGTATAACCTTTAGGAAAGGAAATAAGTAGTTTGCCTTGAAGCATTGCTATAAAAAGGGTAAATATGTACATCTATACACTAGTTAAGACCAGTGGTACAGAAAAACTTGATTTCACCTGAAATATGATGTAAGTTTAATTATTCAAGAACATAATAGAACCCAATCGTATGAAAGCGAAAATTAAAAATTTGTTGATGTTTTGTTGTATGGTCATTGTTCTGGGCACCCAAGCTTTGCTAGAAGGTAGTTGGAAAGTAGAACCTTCTAAAAGCAAAAGGGTAAAGGCTTGATTTTTAACAGGGCATTCAAAGGGATGGAAGACAGTAATTTCTTTATAGTTTGAGTTAGTTAGTTAGATTAGTTGGTAGGGTAAACCCGCTGACCGTTTGAGCCAGTCAAGCTTTTGGCATGACGAAGGAGCTAAAGGGTCAGCGGGTTTCTTTTTGGATTAGAAATCAAATTTAATACCTTGTGCCAATGGCAATTCAGTAGTATAGTTAATCGTGTTCGTTTGTCTTCGCATATAGATTTTCCAAGCATCAGAACCTGATTCACGTCCGCCACCAGTTTCCTTTTCCCCTCCAAAAGCGCCACCGATTTCAGCACCTGAAGTCCCAATGTTTACATTGGCAATGCCACAGTCGCTACCTGCACAGGAAAGGAATTGTTCCGCCTCTCGCAGATTGTTGGTCATAATGGCAGAGGAAAGTCCTTGAACCACCCCGTTTTGAAGTGCTATGGCGTTTTGGACATCACCCGAATATTTAAGCAAATACAGGATAGGCGCAAAGGTTTCATGTTGTACAATTTCATATTCATTCTTTGCTTCGGCTATTGCCGGTTTTACATAACAATCACTTTCATATCCGTTTCCTTCTAATACCCCGCCTTCCACAATAATTTTCCCACCTTCTTCAACAACCTTTCTCAATGCACCTTGGTACATTTTAACGGCATCAGTGTCAATTAATGGACCAACGTGATTGTTTTCATCCAGAGGATTACCAATTCGTAATTGTTCGTAAGCATTTACTACAGCATCTTTAACGGTATCATAAATCGATTCGTGAATGATTAGCCTTCTAGTTGATGTACAACGTTGTCCTGCAGTACCTACAGCGCCGAAAACGGCGCCAATCACCGTCATTTTAATATCGGCGTCGGGTGTGACTATTATGGCATTATTGCCACCAAGTTCCAATAATGATTTTCCCAATCTGGCCGCTACAGCTTGGGCAACTATTTTACCCATTCGTATTGACCCTGTTGCCGAAATCAATGGCACTCGTTTATCATTGGTCATCAATTCACCGACTTTGTAATCACCATTGATCAAGCAAGAAATGCCTTCGGGTAAATTATTGGCTTTAAAAACCTCAGCTGCAATATTCTGACAGGCTATGCCACATAAAGGTGTTTTTTCCGATGGTTTCCAAACACAGACATCCCCACAAACCCATGCCAAAGCGGTATTCCATGCCCATACAGCTACAGGGAAGTTAAAAGCTGAAATGATACCTACTACACCTAGAGGATGGTATTGCTCGTACATTCGGTGCCCTGGACGTTCGGAGTGCATAGTAAGTCCGTGGAGTTGTCTTGAAAGACCAACGGCGAAATCACAGATATCGATCATCTCTTGAACCTCACCCAAGCCCTCTTGGTAACTTTTACCCATTTCATACGAAACCAATTTTCCTAAAGGTTCTTTTAATTCACGAAGTTTGTCACCAAATTGTCGTACAATTTCACCGCGTTGGGGTGCAGGTGTGGTTCTCCACGTATTAAAAGCTTGGGTAGCCGTTGACATCAACTTTTCATAATCGGCTTTGGTAGTACTGTTGACCTTTCCGATCAATGTCCCATCTACTGGGGAATACGAAGCAATGGTTTCTCCAGAGCCAAAGCATTGACTGCCTGTTGAGGTGCCCTTGTTGACTTCTTCTATTCCTAATTTTTTTAAGGCATCCATGATGCCGAAATCCGTTGCTATTTTTGACATTTTATAACTTTTAGGGCGTTTATTGTTAAATTTTAGACAAAGCTACAAATAATCGGGCTTTGGTTTGTCTAGGGTTTCAAATAAGTAAATAAAATTAACTATCGTAAAAAAAGCAGTATAATCGCAATAATCGCCGGCAAAGCCTGAACGAAGAATATTTTCTTATCTGCTGAAAGGGCACCATAGATTCCGGCAATGGCCACACAGCCTAAAAAGAAAAGTGCAATATTCGATTTCCAGTAAGGGTCTGTGATAAAAAAGGTCCAAATAAGTCCGGCAGCCAAAAACCCATTGTAAAGGCCTTGATTGGCAGCTAGTGGTTTGGTAGGTTCGAATAGTTCTGGCGGAAAGTTCTTGAACACCTTTCGGCCTCTAGTGGTCCAAGCGAACATTTCGAACCATAAAAAATAAAGGTGCAATATTGCAACCAAGCCTATAAGTATATCGATGGTAATTTGCATAAGCTAGTCATCTGTTGTAAAGCGTTCGTCAACTGGCATAACCGTTCCACAATTATCACAGGTTCGCAAGTCTTCAGACCCGTAAAAATGTTTAAAATGGCTTAAAAAATCTTTTTCAATATCATTCAAGGTAAAATACACCTCATATAGTTTGTGATTACAATTATCACAAAACCAAAGGAGCCCATCATCAACTTTCATATCAGATCTTTTTCGCTCGATGACTAACCCAATAGACCCTTTGTGACGAACCGGCGAATGGGGTACCTTGGCGGGGTGCAGATACATGTCGCCAGGGCCAAGTTTCATCGTCTTCTTCTGACGATTTTCCTGGATATGGACTTCGATATTACCTTCCAACTGGTAAAAAAGTTCTTCGGTCTCATTATAATGATAATCCTTGCGGGCATTGGGCCCTGCCACGATCATAACGATATAATCCCCAGATTCTTTATATAGGTTTTTATTGCCTACAGGGGGCTTCAACAATTCCCTGTTTTCCTCGATCCATTTATTTAAATTAAAAGGGGGTGATATAGACATAGTAACTATTTGAATGTTTACAGTTTGGTAAAACAACCGATTCTAGCCTTTTTATATGGCCAGTGATTCAAATGTAAGAAAAGAAAGCGGGACTTCGGATTTAACGATAGAAGAGCTGCGTAAAGTACAAATTTCCCTGGGGGTCTTTCTTAACGCTAACCGCAGTGTGGGTAAAATTGCCTTCCATTGTTTTCTTATGATCGGAACTTGCCAGCCAATTTTCAAAAGCTTCCACCGCGGAGACATAATCCTTGGCAACATTTTCGGCGACAAATTCGGCATTGACCGCAGAAGCTATGCTCGAGGCCCTTGAACTAAATCCATCATGGCTGATATTACCGGTAGTGATCATATAGTCATTATGGTCATTCGCATATTCATAGGCAACAAGGCTCAATTCCAAAGAAGTGTAGCCCAATGAAACGCGATGGACATTAACAATGTCCAACAGTTCATTCTCAACTTCGAGGGCATTCTTGGCCTCTATTATATTTGTCTTATCCAATGATTCCTTTGAACATGAACCTAAAATAGCAACAAATAAAATGAGGAATGCATGTGGCAATCTCATCTTCATACAATGTTCTAAATTGCAAGTAGGTAGACTATAAAATAAGTAGGAGGAGAATTGGGAGTCTCTGATTAAAAGTTGAATGGGGTTGTTCAACTGCTGTAATGATAGAGAAATTTGCCGTATAATCATATGAAAGATACTTTTTTTTCGATGAAATGCATCCAACATTTCAAAATCAGCAATAAGAACCCTTTATTTTTCTTATTTAAGTGGCTTAAACCAACGATACATCATCGATTTTATATCCCAGCCCTAAAAAGAAAGGTATTTTGGAATTTCAATTTCATGCTATACCAGAATGGATTTTTGAACAATCTCCACTACTTTTATAATCAAATTATTCGTCCATGAAAATTATCCAAATATTGCGCCTGTCTTTCATCTTCATATTTCTTATCGGATGTACTTCAAAAAAAGAATCTTCAATTGGAAAATTTGACGAATTGAACAAATACCAAGAATATATTTCAGAAGTGAGTCACGGTATTATTTCGGCAAAAAGCGATGTTCGGGTAGTGCTCAATCAACCCATTGAATCCTGGAATAATGGCGATGAGCTTGATAGTGATCTACTTGTGGTCGAGCCAAAGGTAAAAGGAAAGGTGGTCGCCTTGAATAATAGGACCATTGCATTTGTTCCGGAAAAAAGTTTTAGACAGGATACCGATTATACGTTTACATTGGTTTTAAAGAACATCATAGACGATATTCCCAAAGACCTTAGAACGATGGTCTTTGGTGTACGAACCCAAAAACAACAGTATAATGTCTATACCGAACCTGTGCAATCGCATTCAAAAAACCTGCAGTATATCAATGGGCAAGTGCGAAGTTCTGATGTAATGTCATTGTCTATATTGAAGGAGCTTATTGTTGTCAAGCGAAACGGAAAAATCCTCGAACTGCAGTTTGACGCTGCCGTGAGCGAAGGCAACCAGTTTTTTTTTAAGATCGATAGCATACAACGGTATGAAGACGATACCGAACTTGAAATTTCTTGGGACGGATCTAAGTATAATATTGACAGTTTTGGAAAGAATGTAATCAAAATACCGGGAAAGAACAATTTCACGGTTTTGGAAGCCTTGGTGCAAACTGGGGAAGAGCAACTGGTATTGATTAATTTTTCAGATCCTATTAAGAAAGGCCAAAATTTTAAGGGATTGGTTGTTTTGGAAGGTGTTGATAGTCCTAAATTCTCAATTGATGGGAATACTTTGAAGGTATATCCTAACACTGATATGAAAGGTACTGCCCAACTAGAGGTTTTTGAAGGAATTGAAAGTGTAGATGGCTATAAATTAAAATCGAAATTCGAGGAACGCATGGCCTTTGAACAGATAAAACCCGAGGTTCGGCTTTTATCCAATGGTACGATTTTACCCTCTTCAAACAACTTGAAGATTAATTTCGAAACCGTAAATCTAAAAGCAGTTAATGTTTCTGTTTTGAAGATATATGAAAATAATATCCTACAATTCCTTCAAGGTAATACAATCGACGGCAATTATAATTTGCGTTCCGTTGCCCGACCAATTGCCAAAAAAAGAATCGTCTTAGAGAATCGATTGTCTAACACCAACGGTAAATGGTCGGCACACGCTTTGGATCTCAAAACCTTGATTACCCCTGATGTTGGAGCCATTTATAGGGTAGAATTCGATATTGACCCTTCTTTCAGTTCCTATCAATGTGAGGCGACAAATTTTGGGACTGTGACCGATATCGAAGAAAATTTTGATGAGGACCAGGAAGATAGTTCTTGGGACGACATGGAAACCTATTATGAGGATTATTATTATAATTATGATTGGAACGAGCGTGAGAATCCTTGCCATACTTCCTATTACTATAACAAGGTAATCGGCATTAATGTATTGGCCAGCGACCTTGGTGTCACCATAAAGAAAGGGGTGAACAATAGCTATTTTATCGCTGTAAATGATATTTTGAACACGAATCCCGTTGCCGGTGCAAAGGTTACGTTCTATAATTACCAACAACAAGCCATAGGCAATGTCACTACGAATGTCGAAGGCACGTCGATTTTTGATGCCCAAAAGGTGGCATACTTCGCCATAGTGGAGAATAACGGACAAAAGACCTATGTTAAACTCAACGATGGCAATGCGCTTTCGGTAAGCAAATTCAATGTTGCAGGGGTACAACTGCAAAAAGGGATCAAAGGTTTCCTCTTTGGGGAACGTGGTGTTTGGCGTCCAGGTGATCAAATCTTTCTTTCCTTTTTATTAAATGATAACGCTAACAAACTTCCCCCAGACCATCCCGTGAAACTTGAATTGTTGGATCCCTACAATAAAGTCGTCTTACGTGAAATTCAAAAGGCAGGATTGAATAATTTTTATCACTTTGCCATTAAGACCGAGGAGAATGCCCCTACGGGCAATTGGTTGGCAAAAGTATCGGTCGGTGGGGCTTCATTTACCAAAACCATTAAGATAGAAACCATCAAACCCAATCGATTGAAAATAAAAACGGAGTTTGAACAGGAAGTTCTTTCGGGTTCCAATCCGATCAATGGGTCTTTGGAAGTGAAATGGCTTCATGGAGCCACTGCAAAAAACTTGAAAGTTGACCTCACAGCGAAGTTTAATGCCCACAAAACAAGTTTTGAGTCCTTCCCGGGTTTTGTTTTTGATGACCCGACTAGGACTTTCACCGCTGAGGAACAGCGTGTTCTTGAAGGTAGATTGAATACCGAAGGTAAGGTCGATTTTAGTATGAAGCCACAACTTACTAACAGGGCACCCGGGATGCTCAATGCTGCGTTTATTACAAAAGTATATGAAAATGGTGGCGATTTTAGCACGGATGTATTTGTTAAACCGTATTCCCCCTATAAAACATATATAGGGTTGAACACCCCTAAAGGCGATAAAACCAGAGGGATGTTGTTGACCGATACCCAACATCGTTTTGAGGTGGTTTCCGTGGATGAAAAAGGAAATCCCAAAGCGGTTAAAAACCTAAAGGCGGCCATATATAAAGTCAATTGGAGGTGGTGGTGGGATACGTCTGCCGATAACCTCAGTAACTTTAGCGGTAGCAATTACCGCGAGAAGGTATTCGATGTCAACTTGAGTACGAATGCCAATGGAAAAGCAACTTTTGATTTTGAATTGAAATATCCTGATTGGGGCCGGTACTTGGTACTTGTTGAGGATCCAAATGGAGGCCATGCCACAGGAGAGACCATTTATATAGATTGGCCGGGTTGGGCAGGAAAATCCAGAAAAAATGATCCCTCAGCAGCTACGATGCTTGTTTTTACGGCAGACAAGGAAAATTATAAGGTAGGGGAAACGGCCAAAGTGACCTTCCCTAGTTCCGAGGGCGGAAGTGCTTTGGTCACTGTGGAAAATGGAAGTGAAGTGCTAGAATCTCTTTGGGTTTCGACCACAAAGGGAGAAACCCAATTCGAACTGCCTATAAAGGCACTTTATACACCAAATGTCTATATTCATATTTCACTTCTGCAACCACACGCTTCAACGCTCAATGATTCTCCTATTCGCTTGTATGGGGTAATTCCGATTGCGGTTGAAAATCCAAAAACGAAATTGCAACCTGTTATTACGATGCCAGAGGTGTTGCAACCCGAGGAAATCATAAACCTAAAGGTAAGTGAGGCAAAAGGGAAAGCGATGACCTATAGTGTCGCCATAGTCGATGAAGGGCTATTGGACCTGACGCGATTCAAAACCCCAGACCCATGGAATACCTTCTATGCACGGGAGGCTTTAGGGGTAAAGACATGGGATGTCTATGATGATGTAATCGGTGCCTTCGGCGGGCGTATTGATCAGGTGTTTGCTATAGGGGGTGATAGTGAATTGGCAGGTGCAAAAAACAAAAAAGCAAATCGTTTTGAACCCATGGTCATTTATTTGGGACCATTTGAATTGAAGGAAGGTCAATCCCGAACACACCAAATTAAAATACCCAAATACGTAGGTTCGGTCCGGACTATGATCATAGCCGGGGAAAACACGAGCGGGGCCTATGGAAGTGCCGAAAAGACCACTCCTGTTCGCAAGCCATTAATGGTATTGGCATCCTTACCACGAAAGATTACGCCTGGTGAAAAAGTAACCCTTCCTGTTACGGTATTTGCCATGGAAAATAAAGTGAAGAGTGTCACAGTTAAAATCAAGGAAAATCAAGCTTTTACCATCGATGGTGCTAATTCACAGACGATTTCGTTTACCCAACCCGATGAGAAAATGGTCTATTTCAATTTGAATGTGACCGATTTCATAGGCATAGGAAAAGTAATTGTAGAAGCCTCTGGGAATGGTGAAAAAGCTTCTTTTGAGATCCCTATAGACGTGGTGAATCCCAATCCTATGACATCCACTGTTGAAGATTTGGTTCTTGACGCCCAAGGAAGCCAAACCATAGACCTACAAACTTTTGGAATTACCGGCAGCAATTCGGCCCAAGTCGAATTTTCAACCTTACCCCCCATGAATTTCAATGGCCGTATGAAATATTTGATCCGTTACCCCCATGGATGTATAGAACAGGCAACTTCTGCCGCCTTTCCTCAACTATATTTGTCCGATATCTTTGATTTGGATGGCAATCAAAAAAAACAGATTCAAAAACACGTGGAAAATGCCATTCAACGGTTGGGAGGTTATCAATTGCCAAATGGAGGATTCTCCTATTGGCCAGGTCAAGGTAGCGTCAACGATTGGGGCACTTCTTATGCCGGACATTTCTTGTTGGAAGCCGAAAATAAGGGTTATGTACTACCTATCGGGTTTAAATCGAGTTGGGTAAGTTATCAGCAACAGATTGCGAAACAGTGGCGAAGCGGTTCTGGAAATTCTGATTTGGCACAGGCCTATCGCTTATATACATTAGCGGTGTCGGGGAATGCCGACGTGGCTTCTATGAATAGATTAAGGGAGATCAATAACCTATCCAATGAATCCAAATTCCGCTTAGCGGCCACCTATGCTTTAATAGGTCAAAAACGTGTTGCAGATCAGTTGCTGTCGACTACTACGTACGATTTTGACGACAATGAACATAATTACTATACCTATGGTTCGGAAGCTAGAAATAGGGCGATGGCCCTTGAAACATTGATTTTGATGCAAGACAAGGTCAAAGCTCAAGAAATGGCCAAGACTGTAGCCCGGCAATTGGGCGAAAAGCAATGGATGAGTACCCAGAGCACGGCCTATTGTCTTTTGGCGATGGCCAAATTTGCTGAAATGGTGGGCGGAAAAGGAATCAAGGCGAAAGTTATCCTAAATGGTACTTCGTTTGATGTAAATACACCCAAAACATTGGCAAATCATGAGCTCGGAATCAAGGCAGGTAACAATCGTATTACTTTAAGCAATATGGAACAGAATACGCTTTATGTGACGATTGTCAACAGTGGAATATTGCCTGTTGGGAAAGAGAAGGAGTTTCAAAGAAACCTTAAGGTCAGTTCCGTATTCAAAAGTAGGGATGGATCATCAATGGATGTGGCCAAAGTGATGCAAGGTACCGATTTTGTTGCTGAGGTTACATTGACCAATACGTCGGGTAACAAAATTGAAAATGTGGCATTGACCGAAATTTTCCCTAGCGGATGGGAAATTGTCAACACTCGATTTACCGATTTCGGCGACTTCGCACAAAATGAAGTTGACCACACCGACCTTCGGGACGACCGTGTTAATTTCTATTTTACGTTGAAGAAGAATGAGACTAAGACTTTAAGATTGTTACTGAATGCATCTTATTTGGGCACGTACTATTTGCCAGGAGTACAGGCAGAGGCCATGTATGACAATGACTATGCAGTACGAACCAAAGGAAGATGGGTAGAAGTGGTACAATAATCGAAAACTATTAGGGTAGGTAAACGTTAAAGCGAAGCCTTTTTGGCTTTAAGAACCAAAACTTCTGTGTTAGAAATGTGGTCGACCCAAGCAATGGCGTCTTCCAAGGAATTGAACCATCGTAACTTCGTATTTACGAACATTCTTTCGAGCATGGCATTAAAATACCCTGTCTTGGTATAGCTTACGATGCCATAGGCTTTAAGGTTGTAACTTAGTTTAAAGAATTTCTTCCAATCTGTTGGGACCAATGAGTAATCGTTCACCCTATTGGATATATAGACTAAGTCCTTTCCATTATTATCATAAAGGTTAGATAACTCCTCAGCAATCGTCTTTCCATGCTCATTCCACGAAATATGGACATCCTCATGGAATTCGCCCACAATAAAAGTATCGAATAGATAGAAATCACCGAAACTATAATTGATTTCGTGAATTGCCCTGTAATAATATGGTGTATCCCTCAACTTTTTCAATGCGCCCTCATTTTCTCGTTCTCACCTACAAAAGAATAAAAACCAATACAATTGCAGGTCATAAATCGTTAAATAGCCGTTTTAATCTCTAAAATGCCGAATCAATACTTTACAAGTTATTGTTCTACAAGTTGTTATGCGAATCGGATTACATTTTTTGAGCCAATTGAACCAATCCTCAAGAATGATTATTTTTCGCCTCTACGATTCCCAGATTACTTGGCTTATGACCAATTTAATTCTATTCGTTGAAATAAACAGTGCTGCAAATACTATTTTTTCTGGGTCGATTCTTGAATTAAAATAAGGTTTTCCTAGACTATAACTTAGGGTATTTATAGATGACGATCAGTGAACACCTATTTTAAGAAATCGGGTGTTGGTATGTAGTAAGGTCGAAAGGTCTAGGTATTGGCTTGTCTTTGATGGAATTCGTTTAATACTGTATGATTAAAAAAACCTGTATTTAAGAAAGCGTTTTAAAATGATGTTCTAATTACTCTTCTTCGTTCTTATTATCCTTATCCGTCCCTTTAAGGACCTTGGAAAATACCAATGCCCCAATCTCTTTTATAGGTTCGTAAAGAATAGATTTTTCAAGCGTATCACTATGTACCAAATTCACCGAAGAATTGGCTCGTTCAAAGAAAATCAAAAGAGCACCGATAATCACGGCCACTTTAAGGGTCCCAAAAATGGCTCCCGCTAATTTATTCAACAGGCCCAACATAGCAAAGTCGGCTATTTTAGTTAAGAATTTTGCGGCTAATTGCACTACAAGAACGATGATAGCAAAGGTAATGATGAATGCCGTAATATTTATATAACGCTCGTTCCACTGCATGTTTTGTGAGAGGTATTCCCCTGCGATATAAGAAAAGTGGATGGCCCCATATAGTCCGGCTATCAAGGCAATAATTGAGGCGATTTCAACAAATAATCCATTTTTAAAACCGGTGTAAAGGCCATACAAAAGCAAAAGACCTAAAACAATATCCAAAATTCCCATTTTCTTACATTTTAAAATGATGTCCCAAGAAAAACTTGGGATTAACGCTACGCTCAGTGTTGGTATGGGGTCAAATTACCAAAACAAATAACTGAACAAAGATAGAACATTGATTTGTACCTTTGGAACAGAAAACAGGACTATGTCTAGAGACCTACTACTAAAGGAACGCTGGGAGCTTTTGGTTAAAAAGCTATCGGTACAATTCGCCGATGGTGACCCCATGGAGTTGGATGCCATTATATATTTGGTCGGGGTTCAGGAATTGGGGCAATATCACAGGACCTTTAAAAAAGAAGAGAAATTGAATCTTATGCATATTGCCATTTGTAGATTATTGGAACCTTATGGATATTACGAATTCGATTTTTTCGATGAAGAAGGTTGGCCACATTATACGATAAAAGAGGAATTGCCAGCTTTAAAGTCAGGGGAGCAATCCGTGTTGATGAAAGAGGCGATCGTAGGGTATTTTTTGGAGAAGGAATATATAAATTAATGGGTAATAATTTTTTTTGCGAAAGAAGTAATCCATTTGCATCACTAGGATTCCAGACCTTACTGGAATGATGGAAAAAAATATGAAAGCACCTTATTATGCTGTTATTTTCACGAATCAAAGAACCGAGGAAGACCATGGATATTCTGAAATGGCCCGAAAAATGGAAGACTTGGCACGACAACAACCTGGGTTCGTGGATTTTGAAAGAGCAAGGGGAGAAATAGGTATCTCGGTCAGTTATTGGAAAAGCCTGCAAGACATTGCCGATTGGAAGGCAAATACCGACCGCTTATTCGCCCAGGAAAAAGGGAAATCAGAATGGTATGCATGGTATAAGGTGAGAATTTGTTTTGTAGAAAGGGAATATGGGTTCAGTAAATGAAAATCCCCAATCAAAAAGGGAGCGCATTCTTTTGAAAATAAAACTATGGGGCAAATCCCACCCCATAACCCTATTTGTTCTCTTGGGATTACTGATAGCCTATTACTTCTGTTTGCCTAAACATCTTTTCGTAGCACCCACTGCTACGGTTGTTGAAAGTAGAAACGGGAGACTATTGGGCGCTATTATCGCCGATGATGGACAATGGCGATTTCCTCTGGTTGATAGTGTGCCTAAAAAGTTCAAGACCTGTATTATACAGTTTGAGGATGCTTACTTTCAAAAACATCCGGGTTTTAATCCTGTTTCGATGATCAAGGCCATAGGCACCAATATTAAGGCTGGTAAATCGGTTCGTGGGGGAAGTACACTGACCCAACAGGTGATTCGACTATCCCGAAAAGGAAAAAGACGTACTTATTGGGAAAAGGCCATCGAATTATTATTGGCCACACGACTAGAACTTCGCCATTCCAAAGCGGAAATTCTAAAATATTATGCAAGTTATGCCCCGTTCGGGGGCAATGTGGTAGGTCTTGATGTCGCGGCTTGGCGTTATTTTGGGTTGCAACCGTATCAGTTATCCTGGGCCGAATCAGCTACCTTAGCTGTACTGCCTAATGCGCCAAGTCTTATATATCCTGGGAAGAACCAGGAAAAGTTACTTCAAAAACGGAATCGTTTATTACTTAAGTTATTCCAAAAGGGTATTTTGGATCGTACGACCTATGAATTGGCACTATTGGAAAAATTACCTCAAAAACCGTATCGTCTACCACAATTGGCACCTCATGCAGTTCAGTTTTTGGCTAAGGAGCAAAAAGGGAAGCGAATAACCTCGACCATTGATGAAAATTTGCAGGCCAATGTGAATTCCATATTGAAGAAGCATTATACGGATCTAAAACAAAATCAAGTCTATAATGCTGCCGTATTGGTATTGGATGTAAAGACTAGAGCGGTTTTGGCTTATGTGGGTAATACGCCAACAGATCGGAACCATCAGAAGGATGTGGATATGGTACAGGCGAATCGAAGTACAGGAAGTATCCTAAAACCATTACTTTATACCGCTATGTTGGATGCTGGTGAATTACTGCCAGAAATGTTGGTGCCCGATGTGCCGACTCAAATCGCCGGATACACTCCGGAAAATTTCAATGAGGACTATACTGGGGCTATCGAAGCAAATAAGGCATTGGCCCGTTCCCTAAATATACCCGCAGTAAGGTTATTACAGGAATATGGATTGGAGAAATTCCGTAATCAATTAAATGCCTTTCAACTTGAGGGCATCGATAAACCCGCCGATCATTATGGGTTGACCCTTATTCTTGGTGGAGCCGAAAGCAGTCTTTGGGATCTTTCTAAAACCTATGCATCCATGGCATCGACTATCAATCATTTCAATACCACTTCCAGCGAGTATTTTAAGCAAGAATTTACAAATCCGATCGTGATTAAGGATAAGTTGGTCGATTTTGGAATAAAATCCATTGAAAAAACCATTTTTGATGCGGGGAGTATCTATCTCACTTTCGAAGCCATGAAAGATGTAAACCGTCCGGAAGGCAATGAATCTTGGGAGTTCTTTGACAGCAGTAAGGAAATAGCCTGGAAAACCGGGACAAGCTTCGGAAATAAGGACGCTTGGGCCATCGGTACAACAAAAGACCATGTGGTTGGTATATGGGTGGGTAATGCCGATGGGGAAGGTCGACCCAATGTAACCGGATTATCGAGTGCCGCCCCTATACTTTTTGATGTATTCGATGTATTACCACGATCGAAATGGTTCACTAAACCCTTGGATGAATTCGCTGCCATGGAAGTTTGCCAAATCAGTGGGTTTTTGGCAACGGATCGTTGTCCCACAAAAACCATTAGTGTTCCCAAAAAGAACAATTATGTAAAGGCATGTGCATATCATAGGACTATTCTTTTGGATCCACAGAGGCAGTTCAGGGTCAATTCATCATGTGCCGATTTATCCCAAGCCCATACCGAATCTTGGTTTGTACTGCCACCATTGATGGAATTCTATTATAAAAAGAACCATGCAACGTATAAAACCTTACCCTCTTTTAAAGCGAATTGCAAAAATCCGTTAGAACCTTCCTTGGAGTTTATCTATCCTAAAAATGGCAACCGGATTGGTCTAACCAAGAATTTTGCGGGCAACTATAATGAATTGATACTTAAATTGGCCCATATTGAACCTCGCACCCCGGTCTATTGGTACTTAGATGATAGGTACTTGGGTCAAACCTCCAATTTTCATGAAATGGGGATTTTGCCTTCACTAGGCCAACATCGAATAACCGCAGTAGACGCCGTAGGTAACGAGGCAAATATTACGATACAGGTAGAATAGGAAAGTGTTTTGATTTCGAAAGGGTAAAGGCTATCTTTAATATCTAATCCCAATAATAGGCATGTCGAAGCAATATATAATTTCCCTAGATCAAGGCACTACAAGTTCTAGAGCCCTATTGGTTGATCAAGATGGCGTCATAGTGCATATGGTGCAACAAGAATTCCAACAGATTTTCCCTAAGCCAGGTTGGGTAGAGCATGATCCTAAAGAAATTCTGGAATCCCAGTTGAGTGTCATGCACCAATTGGTGGAAGAATCAAAAATAAATATCGATTCTATTAAGGGTATTGGTATTACCAATCAACGTGAAACAACCCTGGTGTGGGATAAAAATACTGGAGTACCGGTTTATAATGCCATCGTTTGGCAAGATAGGCGTACGGCGAATACCTGTGAAGATCTAAAGCGCAAAGGCTTGGTCGATTACGTAAAAATGACGACGGGCTTGGTTATAGATTCCTATTTCTCAGGGACCAAGGTAAAATGGATTTTGGATAACGTGGAAGGTGCGAGGAATAAAGCCGAGAAAGGAGATCTTATAATGGGAACGGTCGATACTTGGTTGGTATGGAATATGACCAGAGGCCAGAATCATGTAACCGATTATACCAATGCTTCAAGAACTATGATGTACGATATCGTGAATCTTAAATGGGATGATCGATTATTAAAAACACTGGGTGTGCCAAAACAAATGTTGCCCACGGTTCAACCATCGGCCTATCATTTTGGGGATTATGAATTAAATGGAAAGACTATTCCGATCGCCGGTATTGCCGGCGATCAACAAGCAGCACTTTTCGGCCAGGGTTGTTTTAAAAAAGGGACAGCAAAGAATACCTATGGTACGGGTTGTTTTATGTTGATGAACACGGGCGAAAACCCCCAGTTTTCGGATAATGGTCTCTTAACAACGATTGCTTACGGATTGAACGGAAAGGTGAATTATGCCTTTGAAGGAAGCATTTTCATAGCCGGGGCCGCGATACAATGGTTACGTGACGGACTCGGACTAATTAAGGAGGCCAAAGAAACCGAAGCCCTAGCGAACTCAATTGAAGAGGATAGCTCTGTTGTGGTTGTTCCTGCCTTCGCGGGATTGGGGGCACCTTATTGGGATATGTATGCCCGGGGTGCTATTTTTGGACTGACCCGCGATACAGGAAAGGCCCATTTGGCCAAAGCGACCCTAGAATCACTGGCCTACCAAACCAAAGATATCCTGGACGCCATGGAAGAGGATTCCGGGGTGGAACTTCAGAACTTAAAAGTTGATGGAGGTGCCTGTGCGAACAACTATTTAATGCAGTTTCAGGCCGATATTTTGGGAACAGAGGTCCATCGCCCTACAGTAATCGAGTCTACGGCCATGGGTGCCGCATTTTTGGCTGGTATTCAAGTGGGAATATGGACACAGCAAGATATTAATCAAAATAGACCCATGGACCGAATTTTTAAACCGACATTCGATCGTATTAAACGAAAGCATTTATATGACCGGTGGCAAAAAGCAGTTGATCGGACCAAAGGATGGGAAGATAAACTACCTGATTAATAGGATGTTGTTAAAAGATGCATGAAATATGATCTGCGTCATGGTTCTAACCTCGCGTATAGAATTCCTAGATCAAAGAATATAATAAGGTATGATAAAAAATATTCGGTTCTCAAATCTTGAAAGAACCAAAATCATTAAGGAATTATCCGAAGAGCACTATGATCTTGTGGTCATCGGTGGAGGAATTACAGGTGGGGGTATAATTTTGGATGCCGCTTCAAGAGGATTAAAGGTAGCAATGGTTGAAAAAGGGGATTTCGCCTCGGGCACCAGTAGCAAGTCGACCAAACTGATCCATGGGGGATTACGGTATTTAAAGCAATTTGATTTTTGGTTGGTCAAAGAAGTAGGTTCGGAACGTGCCATTGTTCATAATTTGGCGCCCCATTTGGTGCTACCTGAAAAAATGCTCCTACCCCTAATTGAAAATGGTTCGTATGGCAAATGGTTAACATCGATTGGACTAAAGGTCTATGATGTTTTGGCACAGGTAACGGGGGATGATAAACGCAAAATGCTGGAGAAGAAGGAAGCGTTGAAATTGGAACCACTTTTACCAAAAAAGATTTTGAATGGTGCTGGGTATTATGCAGAGTATAGAACCGATGATGCCCGGTTGACCATTGAAATTATTAAAACGAGTTTGAAATTCGGAGCAAAAGCATTGAATTATGCCGAGGTCACAGATTTTAGCTATGATAAGGAAAAAGTTGCCGGGGTTATTGTAAAAGATGTAGTCTCTGGAACCGAATTCAAAATAAAATCGAAATACGTAATCAGTGCGACAGGGCCTTGGGTCGATGATCTTCGAAGTTTGAACAATTCCAAAAAAGGCAAGCGCTTGCATTTGACCAAGGGGGTACATTTGGTGTTCCCCTATGAAAAATTACCGGTAAAGCAATCCGTTTATTTTGATATTCCAGATGGTCGTATGATGTTCGCAATCCCAAGGGGCAAAGTGACCTATATAGGAACCACCGATACAAATTACCTGAACGATAAAGACCATGTTGAAACCGATCTCGCCGATGCCATTTATTTGATATCGGCCGTCAACAATATGTTTCCGAGCATCAACTTGGAAATGGATGATATTGTATCTTCCTGGGCGGGACTACGCCCATTGATCCATGAAGAAGGAAAGTCTGCCTCGGAACTATCAAGAAAGGATGAAATTTTTGTTTCAGACTCAGGTCTAATAAGTATCGCAGGGGGCAAGCTTACAGGGTATCGAAAAATGGCCGAACGGGTCGTAAACCGAATTGCCAAGAAAATGGAGGAGGATTATGACCAAGAGGTAGGGGAATGTACTACAGCTGAAATTCCCCTATGTGGCAATGGTTTTAAAAATGCCAAACACGTTAACAAGTACATTGGCGAGATTTACGGGCGTATCAAAGGTGATGGTTTTAAAAGGTATAATGCTTGGTTCCTGGTGACTAATTATGGTATTCAGACCGAAACCATTCTAGGGTACTATTCGAAACAGAAAGGGGATACAAACGAAATACGGTTGGCATTGGCCGAACTTCATTTCGGTATCGAATTTGAAATGGTTCAAAACCCTATGGATTTCTTCATTCGGCGTACAGGCCGTCTTTATTTTGATATAGAAAGTGTCCGTCAACTTATGGAGCCTGTTTTATTGGTGTTTAAGAAGGTCTATGCCATTAATGATTCCCAAATCGCAGCTTGGAGAGATGGGTTGCATGCCGAAATTGAAGCACATTCGAATTTTTCTTTGGATAGGGGTTGAATGGTTTGGGTTGAAATCCTGCAAGGGTCTACAAGACCTTGTAGGTCTATGAGGTATGACTAATCTATCTTGTTTGTCAATGCAGCAAAAGTATGTTTGGCATTTTTACCTAAATATAGCACATCGTAAACGGCATCGATTATAGGTGTACGAACCTTGCTTTTAAAATTCGTTTTTAGTTCATAGGCGCTTTTGGTGGCATAATACCCTTCGGCCACCATGCTCATTTCCATCATGGCACTTTTTACGGTATACCCTTTCCCGATCATATTTCCGAACATACGGTTCCGGCTGAAAGTGGAATATCCCGTTACCAATAAGTCCCCTAGATAAGCGGAATTATTGATGTTCCGTTTCATTTTGTGAACTCGTTTTATATAGCGCTTCATCTCGCGAATGCTATTGCTCATCAGTACACTTTGAAAATTATCGCCATAACCCAAGCCATGGTATATACCTGCGGCAATGGCGTAAATATTCTTCAACATGGCCGCATATTCCGTTCCAATGATATCATCGGAAATTTTGGTTTTGATGTAGTCGCTTTTTAAGGAATTTGCGACTTTTACGGCATTCGTTTTGTCGGCACATGCAATGGTTAGATAAGAAAGTCGTTCTAAGGCAACTTCTTCTGCATGACAAGGCCCCGTAATGACTCCTATGTTCTCAAAAGGTATATTGTAGATCTCATGAAAATGCTCACCAACGATCAGCCCTGTTTCGGGAACGATACCTTTTATTGCAGAAAAAATGATTTTACCCTCTAAGGAAACGGTCAATTTTTTCAGTTCAGATTCTAGAAATACAGAGGGGATGGCAAAGATGAGAATAGTATTGTTTTTTACGGCCTCATCAATATCAGCGGTAAGGACCAATTGAGAGGTATCGAATTCAACCGAACTTAGGTAATTGGGATTGTGTCTTTGCTTTCGTATATGGGCAATCGCATCCTCGTTTCGCATATACCAGGTAATCTTCTGCAGGTTTTCGGTTAGCATTTTAACAATGGCCGTTGCCCAACTTCCTCCACCCAATACCGCAAAACGTAGTTCCTTGTCCATTCGGAAAATTAATTCACATCAAATGTAAATAAAAATACCATAACACATTAATAGCTGATATACAGGCAATTATAAATCATGGCATGGTGCTTGTTTTGTTTCTACCGAATCGAAAGCATTGAATTATGAAAGCAACAAAACTACTCCTTGGATTTTTACTTATAGGTCTATTGATGACTTCATGTTATACCGAAGTGATTCTTGATGATGAATTTATAGAGGAATCAGGTTTTAATACGGCCCAAGTATTACAATCCTTTGATCTTTGGTATATAGACATACAAGCGACCAAAGGAAATGGTGAGGTGCCTTTCTTGGAGCGGGCTTTCACAATTTCATTTGAGAACGGTAGGGTCTATGCGAACAATAATATGGTGGGTTTGGGTAAAACGGGAAATGGATATGGTATAGATGTAGGGTATTTTGATGTTTTCCCTGGAGCGATCGAAATAGATCATGATGTGGACGGTCGTTGGCTTTTAGATGTATTTGCGGTCAATGGAAATACCTTGGAATTGTACGATTCCAATTCAAACACCTCTTATTTCCTAAAAGGGTTTCAATTAAACCGGTTCGATTTTGATATGGTCTTTTATGATAACATACATTATTTCTTGCAGGAGTATGATGCATGGGAGAAAACCTATACCAGTGAACAAGGGGCATTGAATGATTTTGATGATGAGAATTTCCTCCAATTTATTTCAGGTGGAGATGGCGACTTTTTTAGATCATCAATCGATCCCATAGGAACATCGGTAAATTACCTACAATGGGATTTTGAAGGGGATTATACGGTCTATGATGTAGAAAACGATGAAACGCTCAAAACTTTAACATTGGCGTATGATTTTATGGGCAATGATTACTTTGAACTATACGTTATTAATGATAGTACCATTGAGTTGTATCACCCTAGTAGTGAAACGATCTATGAGTTTAAAGGAAGGGGATACCAGCAGTACTTGAAATCGGGCAAGGGCTCGGTCTCTAAAAAGAGAAGAAAGACTTCTAACCCTGTAATGCAGGTAAAACGAAGTAAAAAATAATAATACAAAACTGAGGTACGCTTTATTACCTGAGGTGGCGTAAACACAGTTGAAAAGTATTTTTTTGGTTGGTTATTTAGTTAGGAACCGCCCTACCAGCTAAGAGTGGGGCGGTTTTTTATTACGGCCAGGTACAATTACTTTCTTTTTATTTTAAAATGATCCAGTTTTATGTCATCGAGCCCTTTGTCATCAAATGGGTATTCTAAATGATCCTGTATGTTGTAAAGGGAAATAAGTATAAATTCCGTAAGAATTACAACAAAATATACAGCTGCATGATTATAATTTTGTCCAATGTTGAAAATTATTGTGGGGGTATACATAAAAGGGAAAATATAGATAAACACCTTACAATAGGCTTTAAGGCTCAAAGGGGTCCTATGCACGTGAATAGCGTGAAGATTGTCAATGGCTTCATGTAGATCATTCAGGTACTTGAAAACCCGATCTTTCAATTTTGTGGAAATCATTCCGTTCTTCGAAAGAATAAAATCATAAACCTTTTCTATTTCATCATCCAAATCCTTAATTTCCTCATTCTGATTTTTAAGACGTTCCATGGTTTTATTCCCCACATCCTCAAGGATAATTTCCAACTTATTTTTTTCTTCCAACGTTAAATTACTGGTGGTAGTAAAATAATAAAGGGTTTTCATGGCACTCCTAAATTGGCTTAGGTGTTCAAGGGCTTTTTCCCTTCTTCTGAATGAACCTCTAATGGTAAAAACCAGTGGGAATATTATAGCTATACTTAATAAGGTGAGATCAACATTGAAAAATATTTGGTACCGATAACATACAAAAACCGATAATCCCGATATAAGGATCACCACTAATGTTCTATAATTTAATGTGGTCAGGTAGAGCTTAATAACTAGATTTTTAATACATTACATTATAAAGTTAACCGAATATGGGTAATAATCAAATAAATAGCAATCTCCTTATTTTATATTTTTTGTGCACCTTATCCTGTTTTTCCCAGGAAAAGAATGTAAATAAGAAAATTGGTAAGGTATCTAAGCTATTCTCGAGCGATACCATTGTTCATATTAAAATGAATTATGCCAACAAGGTTATCAGGAAAAGCACAAATGACAGTACATATTTAAATCTTGATTTAAACTATCAAGTTGAAGGTGATACATGGAAAAACCTCCCTGTTAGAGTACGTGCCCGAGGGAATAACAGGTTAAAGAACTGCTATTTTGCCCCTTTAAAAATTAAATTGAAAAAAGAAGATACCAAAGAAAGTTTATTTAAAGGGAATAAGGAACTGAAACTGGTATTGCCTTGTCTTACCGAAAAGGCTGGAGACGATTATTTGTTAAAGGAATTACTGGCCTATAAGTTATATGAGCTAGTTTCCCCGTACCATTTTAAAACTAGGCTTTTGAATATTACGCTTTCGGAACCAAAAGGTAAGAATATCAGAGAGCATAACATGAAAGGTTTTTTTATAGAAGACATCAAGAAAGTGGCCAATCGACATGGAGGGAATGTCTTAAAAAGAAATGTGCACCCAATGCAACAGGACGCAATTTGTTCTGTTCAAAATGCATTTTTTCAGTTTATGATTGGGAATACCGACTTTTCAACGGCCTATCAACATAATGAAAAGTTATTGTTTGTGAATAATACTTCCATTCCAGTGCCCTATGATTTTGATATGTCTGGATTATGCGACACGAGCTATTCAGTAGTCTCGCAGGTTGGCAACGATGTTTTGCCGATTACCGAAGTAACCCAAAGAATGTATAGGGGGTTCAAAAGGGACAACGAAGTGATGTTCGAGGTAAGAAATCAGTTTTTAGAGAATAAATCAAAAATGTTGGCACTTATTGAGGCTTTTAAGGGTCATTTTGAGAACCCAAAGGAATACGCACGCTGTACGACATATATTAATGATTTTTTCGATGTACTTGCCAATGATTCAAAATTTGAAATAGAAATTTTAAATCGGGCTAGAACGAAGTAAATCTTCAGATTGGGTAAAGATTTAATCAAATAATTCACTTAAAGGCTTCCCTTGAACAGCACTTGGCAGTTGTAGGTTCAAGAACATTGCTAGGCTCGGGGTAATGTCTATCGGATTTACACTTCGAACCGACTCTCCCTTTGGAATTCCTGATCCCATCCACAATAAGGGAACATGTGTATCATAACTATATCCTGAACCATGCACGGTACCTTTTACCCTTTCAACCACCATTTGTGGATCTGGGTTTAGAATGGTCCCGGAGTTATAGGAAATCAAGACATCGCCCGACCTCTTGGGATGATATCCATTTTGTATGGTTTTTCTTAAGCCTTCTTCATAGGTTTTGGTTTGAAGTTCATGTGCGGTAAGGGCCAAGTACACCCCTTTCTGGGTCATTAAAAAATCAGCTACTTCCTGCTGTATAACTGGTAAGACTAATTTTTTTTCATCTACTGTATTCTTATTAAGGTAAACTTGGTCCCCGTCAAAATTATCGATCCAAGAACCTGCACCATATTTTGCTTCCAAAAATGACTTTAGTTGATTGTTATACTCTACTATCCTTGCAATATCACCATCAAGTTTGTTATCCCTTAGATAGGAAACCACAGGTATCGCGGCATGGTCAGAAGTTAAAAAGAGCAAATAATCATCTTTTCCTACCTTAGAATCTAGGGTAGCAAAAAGTTCCCCCAGGTTTTTGTCCAAACGCAGATAAATATCTTCCATTTCAACCGATTGTGGCCCAAAAGTGTGCCCGATTACGTCGGTAATTGAATAGCTCACATTCAATATGTCAGGATATTCATCCATACCTAATTCTTCGTTTTCAATCGCGGCAATGGCAAACTCGGTCAATAAAGAGTTACCTCCCGGAGATACCAAAAGCAATTGATATTCCAATCCACTTTTTACATATTTTTCACGCATGGTTTTAAAGTCGTACGGAAAGGTAGGGCTCGACTTGCCCCCTAGGGAAGGCTCATATTTATTGTTATCAGGAGAGCTGGCTGTGTACGTAGAAAGAGGATATAAGGTGTTCCAGGAATGGTTGAGATAAATGTTGGATTTTCCTAATTCATTAAACTTGGAAACCCATTTAGGTACTTTTTTCATGTAGAAAGAACTACTTACAAAATAGCCAGGACTGGATTCCCAATCGAACCAATAAGCTGCATTTGCAGACTTTCCTCCTGGGAGTATAGCAGCTCTGTCCTTTATGGAAACACTGATTACTTTTGATTTAAATTTACTCCTTAGCCTTAACTCGTCCGTTATTGTGGTGGCTGCTAAATTTTTGGGAGAGGTGCCGTTTGGATTCTCATTTATTGACCCAACTATTTTTTCATTGGAATCGATTACATTGCCCACATAATTCCCTAAATCCCGGTCATACCAACTATTGCCGATAATGCCATGATATGCAGGAGTGGTCCCCGTGTAAATTGAAGCATGTCCAGGGGCAGTTTCCGATGGAATATAATTGACATTTGCGTTTTTAAAATTGAATCCATCCCTTATCAGTCTTTTAAATCCGGTCTCGCCATATCTGTCGTGATATTTATACAATTGGTCAAAACCCATTTGGTCGATAATCACCCCAACAACCAACTTGGGCTTATTCGAATCTTGGGCCAAACCTTGATAGGAATATCCGATAATAAAAAGAAGCAAAAAAATATAGAAATTACGCATTACGATTTTTATTAAGTATCAATATTTGTTAGTAGCCTAGCCTGAAAAAAAAACTTTCGTTTAATAAGATTACCCTCCAAGTTAAAAATTAGCATCGAAAAGAACCCTTCTTTTCGGCCATTATTTTATTGGGAACGTTTCATCCCCTCATGTTTGGATTTTGGTACGAATAATTTCATATCAAATTTGGCGTCAATTTCTTTTTAAATTCAGAAGGATTTTCATTTGTAATCTTTTTGAAGGTCCTATTAAAATAGGACAAACTTTCGAATCCACATTCATAACAGGTCTCACTGATGTTCTTGCCAGTCAACAACAGTCTTTTGGCCTGACTGATGCGATATTGGTTCAGGAATCCGATAAAAGTACTACCCGTAGCTTTTTTAAAGTAACGACAAAATGCGGGTTTGGTCAAGTTGCATAGGTATGCCACCTCATCGACCGTAATCTTTTCTTGATATCGCTCATCGATCAAAGCATATATCTTACGAATACGGTCTTGTTCTTTTTTACTGTATTTGTTGACAAAGGGCTTTTTATGAAGTAATTTAAAGTCCTTGCTATGCGAAAGCCTTTTCAGGATATGGATGACCTGCATAAAAAAATCAAACGGCGGAAGGGTATGCAGGGTTTTTAAAAGTTGGCCCACCTCGGTTTTCGTTGTCCCGGAGAAGGCGATTCCGTATTTGGAGAGTTCCAACAGGTGTTCCAAGGATTGTAGTTCGGGCGTTTTCTGAATAATATCCGTTCTAAAGAATGGTTTGATATGCAATACCTCTTTCTGGTACAAAGTATGTACACCATAATCAAAATTTAGATGCGGAATATTCGAACCAATGAGCACAAGATCGCTGTTCGTATAATTGGAGATATGGTCGCCCACATGCCGGGTGGCACTAGCTCCTTCTATGTAGACCAATTCAATCTCAGGATGGAAATGCCAATAAAAAAGATGGTTCAACTTAGGGTCATGCAAAAGTCTAAATGGACTTTTGGATTGTTGGTCGAAGGTTTCAAGTTGAATTTTCATTGCCTTTGGGAATACAAAATTATCCCAATATGGATTAAAAAACTACAAATATATCAATAAAGTTCAAATTAATATCAATATTAAGGTAGAGCCGTACGGTTTGGATGTATAGTTTTATAATCTAGTTTTCATCATTATATCCAGTTGTACTGGGTACATCGATAATTTATTTTTTATTAAGCATCCGAAATCAAAGATTCATGAACACCATTTTAAAAGACTTTAGGGAATGAAAAATACAAACACAAAGTTGGAGATGGCCAATAAGGCGCATGAGGATATTCCTGGCAATCCGTCAACGGCCACCAGTAGTAAAGTAAAATTGAATGACCGTTCCAATGGGAAGCCGTTAAAGGTCTTGAGTGAAGATGATTGGAAGTTCTGGGGGCATAATGGGTATATCGTCATAAAGAATGCTGTTGCAAAAGACCAAGCACAAAAAACAGCTGATTTTTTATGGGAATTTGAGGAAAAAGACCCCAATGATCCCGAGACCTGGTATGCACCCCCAAGGGCAGAAATGAAAATGAAGGAGTTAACGGGAACGGGAATGGTTGAGGTCTATAATCACCAACATCTATGGAACAATCGTCAAATGCAGCGCGTTTATGAGGCCTTTTCAGATGTCTGGGGTACAGATAAATTGTGGGTAACCATTGACCGTGCCAATCTGAATTTTCCGAACAGACCGGGTCATGAGCAAAAAGGATTTATTCATTGGGATTATGATCCAGAGACCAGACCACAGAATGTTCAAGGGGTTTTGGCCCTTGCGGATCAGACCGATGAAAACATGGGTGGGTTTCAGTGTATTCCTTGGTTGTATAGAAATTATGATTCTTGGAAATTGACCCAACCCGACGACCGAGATCGTTTTCAACCCGATATTACCGGTCTCGAGGATAAAATCGTAAAGGTAAAATTGGAAGCTGGGGATTTGTTGATATTCAACAGTACCGAACCCCATGGAATTCGGCCCAACAAATCGAAGGATAAAGTGCGCATTGCCCAGTACATTTCCATGATGCCTGCTGAAGAAGATAATAAGGCCTTAAAGAATTGGCGTATTAATTCCTGGAAGAACAGAATAGCTCCTGAAGGCTATGCTTTTCCTGGAGATCCTAGAAATTGGGAACAAGAGAAATATGAAACCGCCAAATTATCGCCCCTCGGTGAGAAATTATTGGGTTTAAAGCCGTGGTAAGTTGCCAATTCCCTAATAATTAGGCGTTTTAAGATCATACCAACTTAAAAACAGTATTTTTGCGCCCTTAAAATCCTAGGGCGTGAAGAAGTATTTAAATATTTTCGATTTTAAACAGAAGGTAGATTATAAAACCGAGATTTTATCAGGTCTTACTGTTGCTTTGGCATTAGTGCCAGAAGCCATCGCATTTGCCTTGATTCCAGGCTTTTCACCCTTGACTGGGTTATATGCTGCCTTTGTACTGGCATTGATCACTTCTATTTTTGGGGGTAGGCCAGGAATGATATCCGGTGCCACAGGGGCCGTTGCCGTGATTTTTGTGGGATTGATATTGCAGCTTAAGACTACCTTCCCCGGAATTGAACCGGAAACCATTTTGCATTATGTATTTGCCACGGTAATCTTAGCCGGACTTTTACAAATAATCGCAGGAGTTTTGCGTTTGGGTAAATTCATTCGATTGGTACCGCATCCCGTGATGTTCGGATTTGTAAACGGATTGGCCATTATCATTTTTATGGCCCAGTTTCCCAATTTTTACCAAAAGGGAACCGATGAACTTTTGACAGGTGCTTCCATGTATACTATGCTCGGACTTACTTTGCTGACCATGCTGATCATTTGGGGATTTCCAAAACTGACGAAGGCCATTCCGTCTTCCTTATTGGCCATTGTAGTCGTTTCGGCAATCGTTATCGGTTTTGGGGTTGATACGCTTACCGTAGCGGATACTATGAAAGAAGGACAAACCATTCAAGGGGGCTTTCCACCACTGTCAATTCCTGAAATACCCTTTACATGGGAAAACCTGAAAATCATCTTTCCGTTTGCATTGATCGTAGCTGTGGTAGGTTTAACAGAAAGCTTACTTACCTTGAATATAATAGATGAAATCACCGACACTCGGGGTAGTGGTAACAAGGAATGTGTAGCCCAAGGAACGGCCAATATTCTTTCCGGATTCTTATCAGGAATGGGAGGCTGCGCCATGATAGGCCAGAGTTTGATAAACACTTCTTCAGGAGCCCGTGCGCGGCTGTCTGGAATAACTGCCGCGGTTATGCTTTTAGTGTTCATCATGTTTGGAAGTAGCTTGATCGAACAATTGCCTATGGCAGCTTTGGTAGGCTTAATGTTCATGGTGGCGATAGGGACTTTTGAATGGGCGAGTTTTAAAACCTTTAGGAAAATGCCGAACTCCGATGTTATCGTCATGGTCTTGGTTACCTTGATTACTGCTATTACCCATAATTTGGCCATCGCCGTGCTGTTCGGGGTCATTATCTCCGCCTTGGCCTATTCTTGGGAGAACGCAAAGCGGATTCGGGCCAGAAAATATATCGATGAAGATGGGGTAAAGCATTATGAAATATTCGGACCCTTGTTCTTTGGTTCTACAACCTTATTCAATGAAAAGTTCGATGTGCAAGGTGATCCGGATGAAGTCATCATCGATTTTCAAGAAAGCCGTGTAGCCGATATGTCGGGTATAGAAGCCTTGAACAAACTTACCGAGCGCTACGCCAAAGCCGGTAAAAAAGTGCATTTAAAACATTTAAGTAAAGACTGTATTCGACTCTTAAAGAATGCCGATGATATTATCGATGTGAACGTGTTGGAAGATCCTACCTATAAGGTTGTGGTTGATGAGCTTTAAAAGCATCTGCCTATATCAGCATGGATGATAAGATTGAAGCTATATCAAGGGTATCCTATTTATTTATTGATTCTTTCAATACTGGATTCAATGCTTATTTTTCCTGATATTCCCATCGGGCCCATCCATTTTTCATTGGCCTTCGCACTTGAATTTACCAAATAGTACGTTCCTTTGGCTAAGGTTACCTTTTCACTGGTTTCTGCTTTGCATATTGAGCCAAACTGACAGGTGATTTTAATAAAGCTTTTCAAATCACCATCACTTGACCTGATCTCACTGGTTAAATCTACAGACAAATCATCCCGTGTAGGTTCTAGTTTATATTGTATTTTCTGCACCCCTCCTTTAGATACCCATAGGTTATGATTTATGGTCTGTGTCTTATGCAATACGAGATTACCTGATTCCCTTTTGCAATATTCAAAGATCTCTCCTTCTTTATCGATACATGCCCCCGGAGAATTATGCAGGTATAACAGTTGTTTTGTCTCATAATTTACGGTGACCGAATCTAAAGGTTCTGTTGTAATTTCGAGGTTTACATGGGTTTCTTCATTTGAGGTATCGATTGGCTCATAGGATGATTCATCGTTCCAGCCCGTGGTAAGTATTTGTTTTATTTCCTCATCAATCACAAGATTTTCTCCTTTTAATGATTCAATAAAGCCATTCATGGCCTTTATGGCCATTTCCTGTGTAATTTTTTTATTGGGCCCGAACAAATCTGCGATACTCAGTGCCAGTTGTTTCCATTCCTCACTAGGGCGGATTGCTGCTAAATCCCGAAAGCGTTCACTATTTTCGGAAACTCGTTTCCATGGCCAAAAAATCCACCCATTGACATGATATTGGGGGCTTTCATACAATGCCACTTCTTCTTTTATCCATTTAGCGTTATGTGCCCCAAACTCGCCATTCCAAAGGGGAACGTTATGAGCTTTTGCAATATTGGCCAGTTTGAGCAAATTGGCCTGATCGGTATCATTTGTGAAAAAGTTATAAGAATGAAAACTGTATACCTGGTTGGCATCCAAGGGCGAAGTGTACATACTGAAATCACTTGAAAATTGACTTCCTTCAAGGATGATCATATGTAAGGGATCAACTTTACGTATTTCTTGTATGATACGACGATGTAAATCTACCAGGTTCTCTCCTTTTGGTGGATCCGGTTCATTGATCAGGTCATAGCCGGCAATGATTTTTCGGTTCGCATAGCGTTTTGCAATGGCTCCCCAAATTTCTACGGTTCTTTGCTGATACTTAGGGGTATGCCATACGTTTATAAGTTCGGGATCAGAAACAAATGCACCTTGCCCACCGGGCACTGAATGAAAATCCAGTACCACATAGACCTTGTGTCGTTCGCACCAATCAAGTAAATTATCTATGTATTTCCATCCTCTTGCAGAATAGTTCCCCAAAGGATTTTCATCTTCCAAGATGGTATGGTTAAAGGGTACACGCACGACATTAAGCCCTAATTCGGCAATCATTTCTATGTCTTTTTCGGTGATGAAATTATCATAAACGGCCGTACGGAACTTTTCGGCATTGGCTTTTCCCGCCATTTCTTCCAAACGACTTGCAATCTTGGTTTCAGAAGTCAATCCAGCTCCCCAAAGGGGACCGTTCCACATTAACCAACCTTCCAACAATACACCTCGCAATTTAATCGGTTTGTTGTTGCCGTCAACGATTTGAAGACCCTTGGTATGGACCATGGAATTGTGTGTTGGTGCTGCAATTGGTGTTTGGGTTTGGCTTTCACCTGCTGGTTTAGGGGTTACACATCCGCCCATAGAAATGAAGGTAAAAATCACAAGTGCTACCGTATTTGCGATTCTTCTTTGGAAAGGGAGTAAACTCATGGCTGTTTATTTTTGTATAATAGCTATTTATGGGGTCCTAATCGTGTTTATTGATCAAAACAGAATTTTTTATACCTATTAAGTGGTTTGGTAATGAAGACGATTACTATAAGGTTTTGTAACATGATATTTATAAAAACTTAATTTTCAGGAGTTTATTATTTGTGGTTAAAAATAATACTTGTTTTGAACCAAGGAGCCAACTTGAAGATCTAACAAATATGGTTAAGGCAACAAGTTTTGATGGGTGTAAATGGATTTAGGAATCGATTTGTCGCTTCACTATCAAATGAAAGTCAGGACATACCCTAGAAATGCACCCCCCATTACAATAAAAGCACTGTTCAGTTTTTTGAAATAGAAAACGATTATCAAACTTACAACAGCGATTAGGATGGTGCGCCAATCGGTCAAAGTGTCTTTCCCCATCACTATACAAACAGCAATGATTAAGGCAACGGCCGCCACATTTACGGCGTCTAAAAGCGCACCTATCATTTGTGACTTGCGCATTTTGGGGAATAACGGGTTCAATATCAGAACGAACAGAAACGATGGGAGAAATATACCTATAGTTGCTGCCAATGCCCCGGTTACCCCATTCATTTGCCAGCCAATAAAAGTTGCCGTAGATAAAACAGGCCCTGGGGTCATCTGACCTACGGCTACGGCATCGATCAAGGCTTGTCGTGTTAACCAACCATTAGCCACCAATTCCGAATCCAAAAACGCAAATAATACATAACCGCTTCCATAAAGAATTGCCCCTACTTTTAAAAAGGTCAGGAATATTTTTAGAGTACCAATTTTTAGTGGGTCACTGGCCTGTAGAATTATTAGAGGTAAAATACTATGAATGGTTTTGACCCTCTTCTTAATCAAATAGAGTATCAATCCTAGTATACCACAACCGAAAAGTGCAATGATCTCATTTAATCCCCATAAACAGGCCACTAAGGTGCTGACCCCTAATAGGGCCATTTCATTACTTTTCACCGCTTTTTTACCAAGTCGATAGGCAGCCATGATAATGATGGAGATTACGGCGGGTTTTATTCCATAAATAAAGGGATCTACTTCGGGCAATTGCCCATATTTTACATACAACCACGCAAAGACGGAGGTGATGACCACGGCGGGGAATATAAAGCTGAAACCTGCTATAAAAAGTCCTTTCCACCCTCCGCGCTCATATCCGCAATGCATGGTCATTTCGGTAGAATTAGGACCTGGAATTAAATTGGTAGCCCCGATGAGGTCCAAAAAATGGGCTTGGGTCATCCATTTTCTTTTGGTGACGACCTCGTCTTCCATCATGGCAATATGGGCCGCTGGACCACCAAAAGAAATACAGCCCAACTTAAAGAAGAGTTTTGCTATTTCTAATTGCTCATTGTTGCGCGACATGGTATATCGTATTCATTTTATGCTATAGACGACAGGGATTGGCGCAAATTTACGCAGATTATAGTTTGTCTTTTGAGGAAGGTTTCCCTTTGCCAGATTCGGTTTTATTTTATTTTTTTAATACTATCAGCGTATAAATAGATCATAAGTTCCTCTTGACCTGTTAGCTCCCAAAAGCGCAATTGAAATTGAATAAGTGTCTGCTCCAAATTATTCAAATTATGCGTTTCTGTTTCGAAATAAAAGTTCAATAATTCGCTAATGGTTTTATCGATGATTAAGTCTTGTAAGGAATAAACCTGAGTCAGAATTTCAGTAGTTTCGAAATCGAATTCTGCCACTATTCCAGTCGATTTAGCAGATTCCCATGCTGTTTTTGTAAGCGTATTGTCAATAAGACCTTCTTGATTGGTTAATATTCCTAGATCAAAAATTTTATTTTTTAGCAACTCACTTTTAATACTGTCATTATCTCCGTTATTTATCGACACTAATTTATCCCTGATAATGACGTGTTTCGTTTTCCAATCCTGAATGATCAATGCGTTTCTATTCAATTCCTTTTTAATACTTTCTATTGCAACTTCTTTTTTTTGCAGCGTTTTGTAATCATCAAATAGTTTATTGATAAGGAGCGCAAATAAAACGCTAAATACAATAAGAAAACCTTCAGCTAAGTATTTTTTAAAAGTCTTATTTTTCATGAAATTCGAAATTTACCCATGGGTCTGGCATTGGTCGGTTGCCTTAATTCTCGCAAAGCATAGTCCAGCCGAAATTAAAGTTAGCTTTTTACACCGAATTTCCGTTTAAAAAATCGGATGTAACGGATTTTTGGTTCTGTTGTAGCGTGGTATTTTTTATCCAATTCTTCCGTTTATCACTTTAATTTCTAACAAGTCGACCTCCAATCCGTATATAAATTTAGGCAGGTCAGCCCAATTATCCTTCACTGTTTTGAGTCCTTATTTAAAGCAACGATTAACATGTCCGTATCCAAAATAAGGAAATCCCAAACAACTTATACAAGAGGTAAACCGAATATTGTCTTTTTTCAATTAATAACACAATCAATCTCAGAATTACTTATTAATGTTCTGTTACATGCTTATTCCTTTCAAAAAATACCGTAATCCCAGTTAAAAATATTGAATCACAGCGATGGAATACTTCGTTTTATAAATTTATAGTGTTCGCAGATATTCTACAATCGCCCTAGCATCTTCCTCGCTCAGATTTTGGTTGAGCATTACCGCATTATTATATTCTTTCAACAGGGCTTTGGCTATTGGATCTTCCTTGAGCATGCCATCAGGATTCAAAATCATATTCATTACCCATTCTGGACTTCTGCGATCGTAAACTCCTTTCAAGGCTGGCCCGATCATACGTTGTTCCGCTATATGTCAAGCAACACAAATGGTCCAAAAGGTCTTTTCCCCTTGGGCGGCCATTTCAGCGTCTATTTCAGCACCAAAATCAACAGAGGTAATTGGTCCTACGCCTTTGTTGTTCAGGTCAATGGGAACTTCTTCGGCCATTGTTTCTGCCTTGACCTCCTTTTTTGTGCGGTTCATTTCAAAACCACTTTTCTTTTCCTCTTTTTTTTCGCCACAACCAAGATTAAGTCCGGCGATGGTTAAAAAAGCAACTATTTTTTTCATGTTTTTAATTTTTAAGCCCTTAGGATAATGAATGGAATCTTTAAGGTTTATACCCCATCAAAAAACTTTAAAGCCCTCTTTTCGGTATAGGTGGTATTATTTCTTCCATAAAAACCTACATGTCCGCCGGAGTTGGGCACTTCCAAAAAGACTGAACTGTTTTCCTCGGCTTCCTTGTAAGGATAACATTCTGGACCTAAAAATGAATCGTTTTTGGCATTCATAATGAGCGCAGGAATCGTGATATGGGGTAAGAACTGTAATGAACTGCACTTTTCGTAATAGTCCAAGGCATCTTTAAAACCATGTGCTCGGCTGGTATAGATATCATCAAAGTCTTTCAATGTTTTTACCTTGTCGATATCGGCATCCGATATTTTTGTAGGAAACAATTGTTGTTTCTCTTTCATTTTGGCTTTTAAATGATTTTTGAAACGTTTGGCATATAAATAGTTCTTGGGTTGCAAGAGCTGTTTTAAGGAACTATACAAGCTACAGGGAACGGAGACAGTTACAACCCCTCTGATTTCTTTGGGAACAGTTCGTTCCTCGCCTAGATATTTTAGGGCGAGATTACCGCCCAAACTGAAACCTTTCAAAAAGATTTCATCATATTTTCGCGTATTCAGAATATGTAGCAGAATAGCTTCCAGATCTTCCGTTGCGCCTGAATGATAGGAACGATAAAAAGCATTGGGCTCGCCACTACAGCTTCTAAAATTCACGGCACAAGCATCATAGCCATAAGCATTGGACAGTTTTGCACTTCCGGTGATATAGGGCCTTTGGGCATTACCTTCCAGTCCATGCAAAAGAATGATGACTTTACGGGTTTGTTGGGGTGTATAACTCCAATCCAAATCCAGAAAATCCCCATCGGGCAGTGAAATTCTTTCCCGTTCTTGGGTTAGGCCCGATACGGTTCGTACCAAACCCGCATAAAGGGTCGAAAAATGCCCATTCTTAAATGGGATTGGGGGATTATAATTCGATGCTAGAATTGGCATTTTTGTTCCATGAAAAATTCAAAAAAAACTATTTGGGAAAAATGTTCAACACCTTGATTTGCTCCTCTATGGCCGATTTGAATTCCGATTTTAACGAATTTACCAATTCTGAAACAGGCAATACATTTTCGATGGTCGCAACCCCTTGTCCCGCAGACCAAATGGTCTTCCAGGCCTTGGCTTCGGTATCCAGTTCTTTGCCGAAATCAACCTTCCTATCTTTTTTCAGATCTTCCTCGGTGATACCAGCAGCTTTAAGACTGGCCCCCAAGAAATTTGCATGTACTCCTGAAATGGCAGCTGTATAGACCACATCGCTGGCACCGGCTTCCATGATCATTTTTTTATAGGCATCGGTAGCCTTGCTTTCTTGGACATTAATGAATCGCGTTCCCATATAGGCCAGATCTGCCCCCATTTGAAGGGCCGATGCGATATCCCTTCCAGTACTTATACAACCCGATAGAATAATGGTCTTGTCATAGAATTTCTTTATTTCGGCTACCAGAGTCATCGGATTTATAGTCCCTGCATGACCACCTGCCCCGGCGGCTACCAATATGAGTCCGTCTACTCCGGCTCCAGCTGCCTTTTGGGCATGTCTTTTTTTAATCACATCGTGAAAAACAAGACCCCCATAACTGTGAATAGCATCAACTACTTGTGAAACGGCACCTAGGGAGGTAATGATCAGGGGTACCTTATGTTTTACACATAATTTTATATCGGCTTCAAGCCGTGGATTAGTGGGGTGCACGATGAGGTTTACTCCGAATGGGGCGGCCTTTTTCCCTGTCTCGCTCTCGAACTTGGTTAGGGCGGTTTTAATTTCAATGAGCCATTCCTCAAACCCATCACTGGTGCGTTGGTTCAAGGCAGGAAAAGTGCCCACAATTCCGTTTTTACAACACTCAATCACCAATTGGGGACCAGAGATAAGGAACATAGGGGCAGCTATTACGGGTAAGGAAAGGTCATTTATAAATGGTGCTTTTTGCGACATAGTATATTTTTTAAGTTCAAGGATAGGATATCAATCCATAAAACTACAGTGTATTCCTGGGATACGCAATTGATCCATAAGGAACTCTTAAAGTTCAATAGAGGGCTTTAAATTATAACTATATTGTAAGGAACCTACACGAAATCGAAAAAATTAATTCTATGCAAAAAAGAAGAACCTTTATAAAACAGACTGGGATATTACTTGCGGGTATCGGTTTATGGCCACATTACGCCTTTAAGAAAAGGCCATTAAAGGAAAAGTTAGGGGTTTGTTTGGTTGGACTTGGAAATTATAGCACTAACCTTTTAGCCCCGGCCCTACAACTGACGCAGTACTGCGAACTCAGGGGAATAGTTACGGGGACCCCTTCAAAAATTCCAATATGGCAAAAAAGATATGGTATTCCGGACAAAAACGTCTACAATTACCAGAATATGGATCGTATGGCCGACAATCCCGATATTGATATAATTTATATTGTTCTTCCGACAGGACTTCATGCGCTGTATGCCATTAAAGCGGCTAATACGGGCAAACACGTATGGTGTGAAAAGCCTATGGCAAAATCGGCCAAGGAATGCCAGGCGATCATTGATGCCTGCATCCAAAACAATGTTACCCTTTCAATTGGGTATCGCATGCAACATGAACCCAATACTAAAAAGATCATCGAATGGTCCAAGACACTACCTTACGGGAAAATAAAGAAGGTAAAGGCCCATGTAGGGTTTAAAATCACTAATCCTGGAAATACTTGGCGAATGGATAAGGAATTGGGGGGTGGACTTTTATACGATGTCGGCGTCTACTGCATAAATGCGTTACGATATACCTTCGGGGAAGAACCCATTGCCGTAATGGGCAAGCATGAAAACACCAGGCCCGAAGTTTATAAAGAAGTCCCTGAAACCAGTATCTTCGAATTCGATTTTCCAAATGGAAGTATAGGGGATGGCAAAACAACGGCAACGCAAAGTGTGAACCTTTTACACGCCGATTGTGAGAAAGGATGGTATGAGCTTGAGCCTTTTCAAGCATATAATGGGGTGCAGGGAAGATCATCCGATGGGACCTTATTAAACACTTATATTGAAAACCAACAAGCCCGACAAATGGATGACGATGCCCTGGCGATAATGGAAAACCGCCCTATGATGGTCCCCGGTGAAGAGGGAATGAAAGATATCGTTTTGTTGGAAGCCATCAATGAATCTGCAGAAACCGGTAAAAAAGTAATGTTATCCTAAAAGACTGTTTAGAATTCTACCTAATTTTTTTCGGTATCCAGATCATAATGATTTAGGTTGAAGTATTTCATTGATTCCCCTCTTTGTTTATCGGAATTGGTATTTTTGCCGAACTAAATTTTGTAAGATGTTTTTAAAAGAGTTCGAAGTACGTTGGAACGATATTGATGCCAATGGCCATTTGGGCAATTCGGCTTATACTAATTTTATGAGTCATACCAGAATGGCCTTTTTGATGGAACTTGGTTTAGGACTTGGGGTTCTGGTCAAAAACAAAATAGGGCCTGTGGTTTTTTATGAACATATGTACTATTTCAAGGAGGTTTTTCTTGGGAAACCCATCAGGGTATCCTTGGAGGTTAAGGGGATGAGCGAGGATGGTTGTTTCTTCGAATTCCATCATAATTTTTATGACAGTAATGGCAAAAACGTCGCCCATTGTGAAATGATGGGCGCATGGATCAGTCTGGAGTCAAGACAGCTTATACCCCTTTCGAAGGAGTTGTTACAGCGCTTTAAACAAGTTGATAAGCCTGAAGGCTTTCGTGTTCTAACCAAGGATGATACTCGTAAGTTTGCGAAAAGACCAAATGATTTATAGCTTGTCATTCCGAGGCACGAGGAATCTTTCGTAATTTTTGAGGATGGATACTGAGGGATATCATGTTTATCATATTTATATAATTACCAATTCTACAAAATCCGTGTTGTATACTGGAGTAACCAATTATTTGGCAAAAAGACTTTATCAGCACAAAGAGAATATTACTTTGAAAAGAGAATCTTTTGCCTCAAAATATAAATGTAAACATCTGCTCTATTATGAAAAATTTACATGGATTCAAGATGCAATTGCCAGGGAGAAAGAAATTAAAGGGTGGCGTAGGCAAAAGAAATTGGATTTAATCAAAACTATTAACCCCAATTTAAACTTTTTAGAGTATCTATTTCCTTTCCCAAACAATCATTAGAATTCTGGCAAGTTATTGTTTAGATTCCTCGTGCCTCGGAATGACAAACAACTAGGCTTTATTGCCTCACTTTTCTACTTGACAAATACACTCCGATAAATACCAATGAAGCTGCAACAATTTTTATCGTGGTCAACGTATCCTTACCCGTAGCGAGCGCATAAAGAATGCCAATGAGTGGTTGCAGATAAACAAAAGCGCTCAAGGTAGAGGCCTTTAATTGGGTTAGTGCAAACACATTGAACAGGTAAGTAAAAAAGGTTGTCCCGATAACCACAAAGGCAATACGCCAAATGATTTCAAAGGGTAAAAGCAACCATTCGATTTCTAAAAACTCCTGGTAACCAAAAGGGAGGCAAATAAGAATACCTAATGAAAACAACCATTTCATAAATGTGAATGGGTGGTATTTCGATATCAATATTTTGGCCAGTATCAAATAGGTGCCATAGAAAAAGGAATTTAATAAAATCAGAAAATTCCCGAGGGGAATATTCGGGGCATCCTGCCGTAGTTCATTACTGAATAAAATCAAACCCAAAGCCCCAAGAAGCCCGATAAAAATCCCAAATACTTTTCTTCCAACTATTTTTTCCTTGATCAATACGGAAGACAATATCAAGACGATGATGGGGGTGGTGGTTATTAGTACGGCACTATTTATAGGTGTTGAAAGGGATAAACCTTTAAAGAACACGAGCATATTTACCCCCATACCGAAGATTGCGCATACGAATATCCGCAGATAATCTTTCTTTTCGATTTTCTCTTTGGGTCCCCAAAGAGAAATAAGCCAAAAAAGTGCCGATGCACCCAAGACCCTTAGTAACACAAAGCCAAAAGCGCCTACATAATTGGGCATAACACCTTTGGCGATGGTATGGTTTAGTCCATATATGGTGGTCGCCCCAATGGCTGCAAGAATAGCTAAGGTTCGTTTGCTCAAGGGTGGATTGTTTCTTTCGCTGCTTCAACCACCTTTTTACTATTGCCTATAAAGATCTTATCATTGAACAGTATTACCGGTCGTTTTAAAAAGGTGTAATGTTCTAGAATCAACGTTTTAAAATCCTCTTCGCCTAGTTTTTTAAGGGCCAGTCCTCTTTCTTTATAAAGTCGAGCCCTTTTACTAAAAAGGGATTCATGACTGCCGGCCAAATCTTTCATTTCCTTAAGTTGGGCAGTTGTGATCGGTTCCGATTTAATATCCTGTAGGTGAAAATCCTCTAACGGATCCAATTCTTTCAGAATCCTTTTGCAGGTATCGCAGGTGCTTAGATAATATATTTTTTTCATAGGACGCAGGTTTCAGGTTCCATAATGGATTGTCTTACAAAGAAACCCAATTCCTTTTAATTGTGCTATTTTTAGCTATCTTGTTATTTATAATCGACACGTTAGACTTGTAAAACAACTTCCTTTTGAAAAGACGTTCAGTAGGCCTATATCTTGTATTTCCTGCCTTGGTTTTGGGCATTTTCTGTATAGGTGGTTTAAGAGGTCAGGAACCAGAAGAAGCCATCATATATTCCCAGTTCGATATGAGCATAGGGCCTATCAATTCCGGGATTTTTGCCGGATTTGCTTATAAAGAGGAATTTAGGGTTTTGGGTCACAAACATAAGTTCTTTTATAGTCCCGATTTTCTCCTCGGTTCGGTAATCTATGACGGACAGTCATATTTCGGTTATGAAATGAAATATGATGTCTATGGGGACGAACTTTTACTGTATCATCCTATGGTAAACGGTTCTCAAGCTGTTCAATTGATCAAGGAAAGGGTGACGAGTTTTAAGATTGAAAGCCATAGGTTTGTGAACCTTCCCAAGCAGACGGGTAACGAATTGCCCGTTTCAGGATTTTTGGAAGTGCTCTTGGTCGGGGACCATTTCACTTTTTATAAAAAGCACAGAAAAAGGATTCTTAAAAAATCAGATCGTAAACTATTGTATCACGAGTTCAAGGATCGCAGTGCGTACTATATAAGTTTGGATAATGAATTGACCCAAGTGAAGTCGCTTGTCCATATAGTTGCACTTTTTCCAGAGTATAGAAAGCAGTTGAATGATATTGCAGTGAAATATAAGGAATTGAAAAAGAGTGATCTAGAGTATTATTTTACCGCGGTATTGTCTGATTTGGATATGATGGTTGACCCCAAAAAGGAAAAAGACCTATGAAGGGTAGCCTGAACATCCTTGCATTATTATCCCTCTTTCTTGTCTACGGACAAGAAAACGCAAAGAACTTTTCATTTGATTTTCAGAATATAAGTTTGGAGGAGGCATTGGAACAAGTACAGGCATCAACAAGTCATTCGATATATGTGGCTAATGAGTGGCTACAGGGTAAAAAGGTTACCAAGCAGTATTCGAACACTTTACTTGAGGATATACTTTCAGATCTTTTGGCCAATACCCAACTTAATTTTTTCATTTCCGCCGATGATCGTATTATCATTACCCAGAATAATCGAATTTACCCAGAATTACCTGAAACCTATTTTGGGGAAACAGAGATTATCTCGGGTGACCCTGAGGAAACGGATACCGGGCCGAACATATTTTTATCGGATAAGGCTTCTGAAACTAATATAAAGGTGGAGACCGTTCGTATCGGAAAGGAGCAAAAGAGCTATTCCCAAAAAAGGTTTAAACTTTCGGGAACCATAAAAAACGCAGCCAATAACGAACCGGTAGCGAATATGGCACTTATCGTACGTGCCTTGGGAATCGGAACAACTACCGACAATTTAGGAAGGTATACATTAAACCTACCCATAGGCCTCAGTGTTTTAGAAACCAGTTCCCTAGGGTATGAAAATACCATGACCAATATTATCATCTATAACAATGGTACGTATGATTTCAGCGTGGAGGAGAATTACGAGCTTTTGGATGAGGTAGTCCTAAAGGCCAATGCGATAAGCAATATTGATGATGCGACCACAGGAAATACCAAAATAGGGGCCGAGGAATCGAAGAATATTCCTTTAGTTTTGGGCGAACGTGATCTCTTGAAAGTAGCGACCACTTTACCAGGGGTCACCACTGCCGGTGAGGGGGCTGCGGGCTTTAATGTCAGGGGCGGAAAAACAGACCAAAACTTGATTCTTTTGGATAATGCTGTTGTTTATAATCCATCGCATTTTTTTGGAATTTTTCAGGCCTTGAACCCATTTGCCATTAGTGATGTCAATATCTATAAAGGTGCCATACCGGCTCAATTTGGCGGGCGATTGTCGTCTGTTTTCGATATCAGTACGAAAAATCCGGATACCGAGAAATTTAAAGGGGAAGTCTCTTTGGGCCCTGTCACGGCAAATGCTGTGGTCGAGATACCAATAATCAAGACAAAATCTGGTCTTATGCTGGGTGGTCGAGGGGCCTATTCCGATTGGGTGCTGCGTTCATTGAAAGATGTTTCACTAAAAAATAGTAGTGCTAATTTTTATGACGTGATGATGAAATACAACCATCAGATCGACGAAAATAACAGTGTTAGTGCCTCCGGATATTATAGCAAGGATGCCTTTAGTATTACCTCCGATTCGCTTTACGGTTATAGTAATCGATTGTTCTCATTAAAATATGACCATAAGTTCAATGAAAAAAATGCGGGAAGTTTAATCTTGACCAATAGCCAGTACAAATTCGATATTGATTTTGATGGGAGTGTAAACGACAATTTTTTACAGCAATATCAAATCGATGAAACCGAACTGAAGGTTCGCATGAAGTATCTGTTCAATGAGCAACATAATATTGATTATGGAATTTCCGGTAAGCTATACGGTGTACTTCCGGGACAGATAGAACCCAAAGGCTCCCAGGATATTATCTTACCCTTGAGTATTCCCAAGGAAAGGGGTCTGGAATCGGCAATTTTTGTTACTGATAGTTATACGATAAACAAGAGACTTTTACTCGATATCGGTTTGCGGTATTCTTTCTATACCGCTTTGGGGGCAAGTACTCAAAGGGTATATGAAGATGGATCGCCGAAAAGTGCGGGTACGGTAATCGACACCTTGACATTTGATAAAAATGAAGCGATAAAGACCTACGGCGGACCTGAAGTACGGGTTTCGGCACGTTATTTCTTGGGGGAGGATTTCTCCCTAAAGGCCAGTTATAATAATACCTATCAATTCATTCATACCTTATCAAATACGACTACGGTTTCGCCCATCGATACATGGAAGTTGTCCGATTATAATATCAAACCCCAACAAGCCAATCAGTGGGCCTTGGGAATCTATAAAAACTTGGATAACAACACCTATGAGCTGAGCTTGGAAGGGTTTTATAAGAGACAGAAAAACCTACTCGACTTTAAGACAGGGGCCAAGTTGATTTTAAACGAGTCTATAGAAACCGAAGTACTTCAAGGCAAAGGTAAGGCCTACGGTTTGGAGTTCTTTATTCGTAAAAATGCAGGCAAGCTCAACGGTTGGTTAGGGTATACGTATTCACGTTCCTTATTGAAATTGGATAGTGAATTTGGGGAAGAACGTGTAAACGATGGCCGGTATTTTCCCTCCAACTTTGATAAACCTCATGATTTTAGTCTTGTGCTCAACTACAAGTTTACCAAACGCTATAGCATATCGACCAACTTTCTGTACCAAACCGGACGGCCGGTTACGTTTCCGGTAGGCAATTATACTTTTGACGGGGCGGAGTATGTGCTATATAGCGACCGCAACCGATACCGTATCTCGGATTATTATCGGTTGGATATTGGATTGAACATAGAAGGAAACCACAAAGCTAAAAAGGCAGGACATAGTTTCTGGAATATTTCAGTGTATAATGTCTTGGGCAGGAATAATCCGTATTCGGTATTTTTTGTTTCGGATTCGGGTGAGATCAAAGCTTTGCAAAGCTCTATTTTCGCCATTCCCGTACCTTCAATAACCTACAATTTTAAATTTTGATACACAATTGACCAAGATCGCAACATATCGCCCATGTAAATTAAGTAGCAAGATTATATTGTTCTCATTTTTGCTGTTCTTGATTGGCTGTGTTGAACCTTATGAAGGGGAAGTTGCCGATTATGAGGATGTGCTGGTGGTAAATGCGAACCTTACGAATGAATTCACTCGACATGAAGTGCGATTAACTAGATCATATCGTTTCGAGGAAGACGGACCCCGTGCCGAATCCAATGCCAATGTAATGATTATTGGTGATGATGGTAGTCTGTTTGCTTTTGAGGAAACCGACCCCGGAACTTATCTTACTTTGGAAACTTTTGCGGCCCAACCCGATATTGCCTATTCGCTTTCCATTGAGACTGAAAACGGAAATTCATATGCTTCTGATGCCATGCAATTACCAAGCATGACAACCATAGAAAATTTGTATGCCGAGCTTACCACCAATGACGATGGGGAGGATGGCATTGGAATATTCGTAGATAGTTACGACCCCGGATCCCAGTCGAAATTCTATCGGTTTGAATTTGAGGAGACCTACAAGATCATAGTTCCATTTTGGAGCCCTTTTGATGCCGTAGTCGTTAGTGAAGGTGAGGATACGTTCTCTTTGAATGTGATTCTAAGGGAGCGTGAGGAGCAGGTGTGTTACGGAACCGACTCAGCCAAGGAAATATTGATCCAAAGTACATTAGGCTTAGCTGAAGATCGAATAACACGCTTCAATGTACGGTTCATTAAAAGTGATAATTATATCATATCACATAGATATAGCATATTGGTAAGGCAGCATGTCCAGAATCCGGAGTCTTTTGCTTATTATGAGACCTTAAGAGGGCTCTCAAAATCAGCTGAGAATATTTTTTCAGAAGATCAACCGGGTTTTTTAGGGGGCAATATTTCAGCTACCGATGGGTCTGGGGAGAATGTGGCAGGCTTTTTCGAGGTATCTACGGTGAATCAGAAACGGATTTTCTTTGATTATGAGGATTTTTATTTGGAGGAGGAAAAACCACCCCATAAAACAGCATGTCTTTTTGCAGCCCCCACCACTTCAGGTAGGTTGGGGGAAAGGGAATTGCTCAATGCCATTTACGAAGACCGGTTACGGTTTTATGATTACAATCGCAATCCGACACCGGCCATAGGTTCGGGTCCGTTTCTAATGGTTCGTCCAGAATGTGGCGACTGTACCGTTTTAGGAAGTAATAAAGTGCCTGATTTTTGGGAGGAATAATAAGATTATGAAGAGCGTAGTGTCCTTAGTGTTTTTGTTGTATATGATCGGTCTGCCGGTCAATGGGCAGTCTATTCCAAAAAGCAAGAAAGAGGCTCAGGGTTTTGCTGACATCGCCCCTGAAAACCTTTATGTCCATTTTAATACCACCCTCTTATTCCCGGCCGAATACATGTACTATAAGGTCTATTGTTTTGATTTGGATAGGAAACGGTTAAGCGAGATAAGTAAAGTAGCTTATGTTGAGCTGATTGGGGAAGATAAAAAGGCAGTTTTTAAGCATAAGGTGAGGTTGCATAATGGTGCTGGACAAGGTGATTTCTTTGTCCCGGTCTCACTCCCATCGGGCAATTATAAACTGATTGCCTATACGAACTGGATGAAAAACTTTGGGAATGGGCATTTCTTCGAAAATGATATAAGCATCATCAATCCCTATCAATCGGATCAAAAAGCGATTTTGGCCCCACCGGTCAAACAAATCGATAGTTTGAAGAATTCATTAGCAATCGAAGAAACGAGTGTCATGAATCTTTCCAATACAGTCCATAATAAAGTCGGACCAATAAAATTGAGGCTTGGGAAACGTACTTACACCAAACGTTCAAAAGTGACCTTGGTATTAAATACGGATAAAAATATTGATATGGCCTCAGGGGATTATTCCCTTTCGGTACGACAAATAGGAAACTTACCCCAGCACGACAGGATATATATGAATACCGGGTTGTTTTCAACCTCTGACATTGCAGGTTCCTTAGACGGGCGATTGCAATTGCATTTGCCCGAATTAAGAGGTGAACTGATTTCCGGTCGGGTAATTGCTACTAAGGAAGGAATATCGATTGCCAATCAAAAAGTGGCCATCTCTTTACCGGGTAAGGACTATCAATTCAAGATTGCCCAGACAAATTCCACTGGAGCTTTCTATATCAATCTTGACAAAGCCTATCCTGGTGAACAGGTGATTGTCCAAGCTTTGGGCAAAGACCGGTTTGGGCTTGATGTTGAGTGGTACCAACCTAGTTCGCCGGATTATTCACAATTGGAATTTAAAAAATTGAAAATAGATCAAGGTAATGCCGCAAGTATTCAAGAAAGAAGTATTCATAATCAGATTGAGAGTGCCTATTTTAAATTTAAGCCAGATTCGATTTTGCCTGCCACCCATGTTCTGCCATTTGCCGATCAAAATGTTCGAAACTATGATATGGTTGAATATACCGATTTTAAATCAGTTCGGGAGGCGCTATTGGAGATTATCAAGGCTGCATGGGTTCGTCGAAACACCGAAAATGAGGAAGAGATCGAAGTGAAGAGTATGGATTTGGTTTCTAACCCTGACCTTTTACCTTTGGTAATCGTCGATGGACTTATTGTCCAGGATCATGGCAGGTTATTGGAGTATGATGCCAGAAACTTGAGTTCCATTCGGGTCTTTAGGGATAAATATGTTTTTGGACCACAAATCTTCCAAGGGGCCCTTGTTTTCGAGACCAAGAAATCGAATTATACCCAAGATGTCAATGACCCATACATTGAGCGGTTTCAAATGCTCAAACCTCAGCTACGAAAGCATTATTTTACACAGCGGTATAACGCGGAAAGCGATTCGACAGCGTTCAGTTTACCCGATGACCGGTTGCAATTACTTTGGATGCCCGAAATGATAATGAATGGAAATGCAAATACCATTGAATTTTTCACCTCGGATGTTACCGGCGAATTCGAAATATGCCTAGAGGGGTTCTTGAATAGTGGTAAACCGGTTTCAATACGGGAAACTTTTTTTGTGGAATGACCCAAAACTATTCTTCCCTGGCCCAACCATTCGCCCAATCGGGAAAATCTGCCCTGTTTCCCGAGCCCGATGTTATACCCTCGGTATAGAAAGAAGTATTGGGACCTGTATAGTTTGTCTCGGAAAAACCTTCGTCCATAGAATCAAATTGAATGGTGTTTACCTGCCATTCCCCATTATCGATTCTTGAAGTAGCCACTGGGCCATCAATGTTGATTCCCAAGGGTAGGCTATTGGTATATAGGCTGTAGATAGTCCCGATACCGCCACCATGGTCAAAGAGCAATGCCCCTTCACTTACCGGGCCTAAGATGGAGACATTTTTGATAGTTCCCGCAGTAATGGGAGCAACTAATCCGTCAGTTGCATTATTGGAAGTTTTAATACCTGATTTCGCGTTGTTATATAGGTGGAATGAATCTGCATTCCCCATCCATCCATCCGATACGGTAACCCCATGCCCCTGGTGCCCGCTGGCAATAAGCCGTTCAGGATTCACGTTTCCACCATAAAAAACAAAACCATTGCCCTTACCCTTGAATGACTGTATATATTCCAGACTCGTTAAGGCTCCTGTACCAAAGAGGGTAATCCCATTGAAAGTCATTGTTTCCTCAAAGGATGACCCTGTATATTCCACCCTTAGGTATTGGATGGTACCCGAAGAATCTTCAATTTCATTACCCCCATAAAACAGGTCCCCTAATTCTGATCTCGCATTCCCTCCCTTATTGGTTGGCGCCTTTCCGCAAAGAATAAGACCTCCCCAATCCCCAGGGGCCGGAGTATCGGCATCCGAAGTAATGACAACGGGTGCATTGGGTTTTCCGTAAACAAAGATTTTACCTCCTTGTGCTACCGCGATATAGGCGTTAACATCTTTATGGGCCTTAATTACCGTTCCTTCCCTTATTTCAAGCTCGCCACCATCGCGAATGATCAAGGGGCCGATTAGCTTGTATTCCACCGTATTGTCAAGAATGACCCTTGAAACAATATGACCTTCCAATCCGTTTTTGGCTTCACATGTATTGGAACAGGCCCAACCACAATCAATCCCCGTTTCATTGCCATTCTGAATGCCATCGGAGCAATTGGCCACTTCACCTACAACTTCAATTGTAGTATCGTTGGAACATGAATGAAATAAGAAAAACATCATGGCCATTGGCGCGGTAAATAAAAAAAATCTTTTCAAGGGCTTTATACTTTTATATGTAGAAAAATACAACAAATTTGACGTACGACTTTGTTTCAAGGGTCTATAATTTTTCAGGTCCACACGATAAAAGTAACGATAGTTGTAAAAGTAGCTGAAGCTGGGTTACTTTAGGCAATCGAGTACTGATTATTCAATTAAATGGGATTCCCATTCCGCTTTAAAAGTTCTATTTTTATGCCCATATAAAAATCTACTATTGGAAAAGTTATTCAACATTACGCTTGAGAATCGAAAAATATTATATAAGGTCCTCACCAATACACCTGAAGAGCAATTATTGAAAATCCCTAGCGGATACCGGAACAATATCTGGTGGAATATTGCCCATGTCTTGGTAACCCAACAACTATTGGTCTATGCTTTGAGTGGTTTACCTATGAAGGTGCCGAAAGTGTTGGTCGATAAATTCAGGAAGGGTACCGTACCCGATGGTACTGCTACCAAAGAGGAATTGGATCTGATCAAAGGATTCTTGTTTTCCACCATCGAATGGGCACAGGAAGATTATGAAAAAGGCATTTTCAAGAATTTCACGGAGTATACTACCAGTGCGAATGTCACCTTAAAAGATATTGACGATGCTATAGCCTTCAATATGTTCCATGAAGGATTGCATTTAGGGGTGATCCTATCGCTAGAAAAGATGCTGCTGGGTGGGGCCTAGGATTACGATTTGATTCTTGTGGTCAAATAGCTTTTCACCTCGTTAAAGGGCAAGATCAGTTCAATGGCTCCATCGGCATAGGAAGCAACTTCATATTGGTTGTATAGCAAAACCAAACCCTCTTGGGTAAAACCAATATTTTCGGGGAGGTAAAACGTATCTTGCTCAAACATAAATCCAGTACTGTTTATGGCATCGTCTTGGGGAATAGCTTCTTGGATTCTAAATTTAGTCTCGGCAAAATGTTCAAAGTGCTTTCGGTCTTTGAAAAGTTCCCAATTTTCGATTTCAGAACCCTTACGTTTGTTGAAATTCAAGAACCGTCGGGTCGTATACCCGTGGGCACCTCCGGTGAATAGGTATGAATTAAGTGCAACCGTTAGAATATTTTTGTCCTCATAGGAAACAGTACCTGTAATTTTGGTCTCCCATTTCGCCGTTTCATCCGGGTATAAATTTTGCAACTCGTCAAACCCGTTTTTAAAGGATTGAATGGCTTCGGGTACGGTTGATGCTTTGATTTCGTCATCATAGACCAAAAGGGTAATCAATTCCTCCTCTAGTGCCGTATTTATGGTTTCTGCAAGCCTCGTACGATCTATGGCTTTTGGAATCTCGATGACTATCTGGGGGCATTTTTCGCACGCAGCGTCCGAAATTGTCAAAGGTTCGAAAGTAAGTTTACTTTCCTCTTTGCACCCTAGAAAAAGGAGTATACAAAGTATTAAGGATATTGAGGTTTTCATAAGTGTCTTGGGTTTCAAGGTGCTAAATTACAGCTTCATTGCAATCTCCAAAAGATAACGATACTTTTATATAGTAAATTATTACCTATGGGAACAAAAGATTTAAAATTCAATAGCAAAACCATTCATGGGGGCCAATACCCCGATAAGGCTTATGGTGCGGTAATGCCTCCGATATACCAAACTTCGACCTATGCCCAAACTACGCCTGGAGGGCATAAAGGATTTGTATATTCCCGTAGTGCAAATCCTACCCGTTCGGCATTGGAGAACGCATTGGCCAGTATTGAAAACGGACAATACGGACTTGCCTTTGCTAGTGGCTTGGCTGCTATTGATGCCGTAATTAAATTACTAAATCCGGGGGACGAAGTAGTGTGTACAAATGATCTTTATGGAGGCAGTTATCGTCTTTTTAAACGGATATTCTCGAAGTACGGTATTGTGTTTCATTTTGTGGATATGCAAGTGCCTGGGAATTTGGAGCATTATATCAATAAAAGAACAAAACTGATTTGGGTTGAAACCCCGACCAACCCTATGATGAAAATCATAGACATTAAGGCGGTCGCGGCAATTGCGAAAAAATACCAAATGCTCTTTGTGGTCGATAATACCTTTGCTACTCCCTATTTACAGCAACCTTTGGACTTAGGAGCCGATATTGTAATGCACTCCGCAACCAAGTATCTTGGCGGGCATAGTGATGTTGTTGCAGGGGGACTTATAGTAAAAGGGAAGGCTCTGGCAGATCGGCTTTATTTTATTCAAAATGCGAGTGGAGCGGTTTGTGGCCCCATGGATAGTTTTTTGGTGCTGAGAGGAATAAAGACATTGCATGTTCGTATGCAAAGACATTGTGAAAATGCCAGTTATGTTGCTAATTATCTAAACAAGCATCCTAAAATTCAGCATGTCTACTGGCCCGGATTCAAAGATCATCAAAACCACGATATCGCCAAAGAACAAATGAAGGAGTTCGGTGGTATGATTTCCTTTATTCCCAAAGGAAGCAATATTGATGAAACCATAAGAATTGTGGAAAAATTGAAATTGTTCACCTTGGCAGAATCATTGGGAGGGGTCGAAAGCCTGGTCGGTCATCCCGCTAGCATGTCGCATGCCGGTATTCCCAAGGAGGAACGTGAAAAAGTTGGGGTTTTAGATGAGTTGATCCGTTTGAGTGTGGGTATTGAGGACAAGGATGACCTTTTAGCCGATCTAGAACAGGCTTTGATGTAACGTATTAATAAATTTTCAGACACCGACAGACCGTTCATTAACCAGAAGGATTGAACATTATACAATTGGCATCCGACAAACTAAAACATTTTTACAGTATTTTTAAAAAAACAGGGTTTAAATTATAGGAATATTATAATTTTGCCGTTATATTCTAAATTCAATAAAACTAAAAGTATAATTGATTCTATATGGAGGCAATAATCAAAACATTCATGGACGAGGTAAAGACCCGAAATGGTCATGAACCAGAGTTCATACAAGCTGTTCAGGAAGTTGCTGAAACAGTGATTCCGTACATCGTGAATAACGAGATTTACCACGGTAAAAACATTCTTTTGCGAATGGTCGAACCAGAACGACTGATTTCTTTTAGGGTTGCTTGGGTAGACGATAAAGGTGAAATCCACGTGAATAGGGGATACCGAATTCAAATGAACTCTGCAATCGGACCATATAAGGGCGGGTTGCGTTTTCATCCAACGGTAAATGCAAGTATCCTGAAGTTTTTGGCCTTTGAACAGGTTTTCAAAAACAGTTTGACCACCCTTCCGATGGGTGGAGGTAAAGGAGGCTCTGACTTTGACCCTAAAGGAAAATCAGATGATGAGGTAATGCGCTTTTGCCATGCCTTTATGTTAGAATTGAATAGGCATATTGGCCCTAACACAGATGTACCTGCAGGTGATATTGGTGTAGGCGCAAGGGAAGTCGGATACCTTTTCGGGATGTACAAGAAAATAAGAAATGAGTTTACTGGTGTATTGACGGGCAAAGGTCTTTCATGGGGAGGTTCAAGAATTCGTCCCGAGGCCACAGGCTATGGTACGGTTTACTTTGCTCAAAGTATGTTAAATACCAAGAATGATGATATAAAGGGAAAAACCGTAGTTATTTCCGGTTCTGGAAATGTGGCCCAATATGCTGCTGAAAAAGTGATACAATTGGGAGGTAAAGTTCTTACAATGTCAGATTCTAGTGGTTATATTCATGATAAAGAGGGCATTGATGCGGATAAGTTGGCCTTTATAATGGATTTAAAAAATAACAGACGTGGACGTATCTCAGAATATACTGAGAAATATTCATCGGCAACCTTCCATAAGGGTAAAAAACCATGGAGTGTAAAATGCGATATCGCATTGCCTTGTGCTACCCAAAACGAATTGAATCTTGAGCACGCGAAAGAACTCATGAAAAATGGATGTCGCTGTGTTGCCGAAGGGGCCAATATGCCCTCAACGGCCGAAGCGATCCACGCCTTCCATGATGCCAAGATCTTATTTGCCCCAGGGAAAGCTTCCAATGCGGGCGGGGTGGCTACTTCAGGTTTGGAAATGTCACAGAATTCATTGCGTATCAGCTGGACCCGCGAAGAGGTCGATGAACGTTTAAAAGGGATTATGTCAGACATTCACGATTCCTGTATCGAATACGGAAAAGAGGACGATGGTTATTGCAATTACGTCAAAGGAGCGAACATCGCCGGTTTCGTTAAGGTAGCCGATGCCATGCTAGCCCAAGGAGTGATTTAAATCATAGTCCAAAACAATTGATAAAAGGGAAGTTTCCGTGAGGATACTTCCCTTTTTTATTTGAAATACATTTTTAAGTATAATATTACATATCCCTGCTATGGTGATTTTTGGAAGGTCTTTTTTATGTCTATTTCATTTAGATAACTTTATCTTTGGGTTTTGCTAATAACCCATCATGCAGGTAACTACAAAAGCTATTGTTTTATCGGTCTTAAAATATGGTGACACGAGCCTGATCGTCAAGGCCTTTACACTATCCGATGGACTAAAAACATACTTGCTCAAAGGGGTGCTTACAACCAAAAGAGGAAAATTAAAATCGGCCTATTTTCAACCCTTGACGCAGTTGGAATTAGTCGCTAACCATAAGAACAAAGGTACTTTGGAATCGATAAGGGAAGTTAGGGTATCCTATCACTATCAAACCTTGCATTCCGAGATTTCAAAGAATGCCATAACCCTTTTTTTAGCAGAAATGTTGACAAACAGCATACAGGAAGAAGAATGTAACGAGGGACTTTTCCATTATGTGGAAAGTGCCCTTCAATGGCTTGATGCTAATATCGAAATCACCAACTTCCACATTTATTTCTTGATAGATCTCACGAAGTATTTGGGCTTCTATCCTGATGTTACAAACCTATCCAAGATTCATTTTGACCTGTTGGAGGGGGAATTCACCGATACCACTACCTTAAACCCAATGATCACTGGCGAAAATTTAATTTTCTTCAAAAGGTTTTTAGGCATAAATTTTGAGGATATTCATAAAGTAAAGATGAAGAAGGCCAACAGACAGCAGTTACTGCAGACTATAGTCCTTTATTTTGAACTACATTTGCAGGGTTTTCGAAAACCCAAGTCACTCGCTATTTTAAATCAAGTTTTCAGTTAGCATGAACAAAGTAGTATACATCTTGTTTTTCTTGATTTTTACTACCGTTTCAGCACAAGAGGTCGAGATTCTGGATTATTATTCCAAGGAGGCAATTGTGAACGTTGCCGTATTCAATAATGACAAGTCCAAAACAGCACTTTCAGACCTTGATGGCAAATGTGATATTTCACATTTCGACACCAATGAACGAATTACCTTCAAACATTTGAGTTATGAGGTTTATAAGGTCACCAAATCACAGATTTTAAAGAACAATTCCCTTGTATTGATGGTTTTAAAACCTGAGCAGCTAGATGAAGTAGTCATGTCAATTTCGAAATGGGAACAGCAGAAAAAGGACATTCCCCATAAAATAGTTTCTTTAAATGCTAGGGCCATAGCATTTACCAACCCACAAACCTCTGCGGATTTACTCCAGAATAGCGGAAAGGTATTTGTGCAGAAAAGCCAACTAGGGGGGGGGAGCCCAATGATCAGGGGCTTTGCGACCAATAGATTGTTGTTGACCGTCGATGGTGTGCGCATGAACAATGCCATTTTCCGTGGCGGAAATCTTCAAAATGTCATCTCTATAGATCCCTTTACTATAAAGAAAACCGAAGTTATTTTTGGTCCCGGTTCGGTTATTTATGGAAGCGATGCCTTGGGTGGGGTCATGAACTTTTATTCAAAAGAAGCAACACTATCCACGAAAGACAGTCTTTTGTTCACAGGGAATACCAACTTAAGATATTCATCGGCCAATAATGAAAAAACCACACATATAGATTTCAATTTAGGAAAAAGAAAATGGGCTTATTTAACCAGTTTTTCCTATAGTACTTTTGATGATTTGAAGATGGGATCCCATGGCCCGGAGGCTTATCTAAGAAACGCTTATGTTAGCACCCAGGACGGGGTCGATGCCCTGGTAACAAACAACAACCCTCAAAAACAGGTACCTACAGGATATGATCAGTGGAACCTTATGCAGAAAATCACGCATAAGCCCAACAATTATTGGGATCTGGATATAGGATTGTTCTATTCTGAAACTTCCGACTATTCACGCTACGACAGATTGATCGGACCGAACAGTGAAGGCAATGGCCTCCACTCTGCTGAATGGTACTACGGACCCCAGAAATGGTTTATGGGAAATGTACAGTTGAACAAAAAAGGAAAGGGCAAGTTTTATGACGGACTTAGAATTACCACTGCGTATCAATATTTTGAGGAAAGCAGAAACAATCGAGGATTTCAAGACCCCATTTTATATTCTACGAAGGAAATGGTCAATGCCCTTTCGACCAATGTCGATTTTGAGAACAAGAAAATAGGTGACCTTCGATTGTACTATGGAGCATCTTATATTTATAACAATGTGAATTCAGGTGGGAGCCAGAAAGACATTAGCACGAATGTGGTTTCTGATGCACCTTCCCGCTATCCCGATGGTTCGTCATGGCAAACGGCTGCGGCTTATTTGACTGGGGAATATAAGGCAATGCCCAATTTCTCCCTACTTTCAGGATTGAGATACAGCCATGTTTGGATCGATGCCGAATTTGACAAAACCTTTTATCCTTTTCCTTTTGATGATGCCGATCTAAGTACAGGGGCTCTTACAGGAAGTATAGGTTTTAGCTGGTTTCCTAGGGCCAATTTGCAGATAACGCTAAATGGGGCAACTGGTTTTCGGTCCCCAAATATCGATGATATAGGAAAGGTCTTCGACTCTGAACCGGGCTCTGTTGTGGTTCCCAACCCAGATTTGGAGCCCGAATATGCCTATAATATGGAGCTTGGAATAAAGAAGAATTATAAAGACAAATTGGTTTTTAAAGGGGCAGCATTTTACACCTATTTGGTAGATGCCTTGGTAAGAAGGGATTACCTATTCAATGGGGAACCCCAAATTGAGTACAATGGCGAATTGAGCAATGTTCAGGCCATGCAAAATGCAGCCAAGGCGTATGTATATGGTTTCGAATTTGGTTTGGAAGCCGTTTTGACCGAAAATATATCCCTGGTGTCAAACCTTACATTGACCGAAGGTGTCGAAGAGGAAGCGGATGGCACCGATTCACCTGCAAGGCATGTGCCCCCTACATTTGGTGATGTTCATCTTATTTTTAGAAATCAAAATCTAAAAACAGATTTGTTTTTGAATTATAATGGTGAAATAACGAATGATGATTTGGCTACCTCTGAACAGGAAAAAACCTATATCTATGCCAAGGATGCTAACGGCTTGCCCTATGCCCCGTCATGGTACACTTTGAATTTTCGTACCCAATACGAGCTGAACAAGGAATGGCGTATCGGCTGTAGTCTAGAGAATATAACCAATCAACGATATAGATCCTATTCCTCGGGGATAGCAGCTCCGGGCACCAATCTTATCATTGGTGTTAGCTATAGTTTTTAACAAAAAAAACCCTGACGGTAACGTCAGGGTTTTGTACGATTAGGTTATACACCTAGTTTTTAATCTCTTTTTTTACTTCTTTAGCCGTTTCTTTGACTTTATCGGCAGCTTCGTTAGCGGCGTCTTTTACGTCCTCACCAGCTGCTTTTACTTTGTCAGCGGCTTCATCGGCAGCGTCCTTAACCTCTTCAGCTGCATTTTCACCGGCTTCCATAACATCGTCGGCAGCTTCACCAGCTTTATCCATTATATCGTCAGCAGCTTCACCCATGGCCTCACCAGCCTCTTCGGTAGCATCCTGCGCTTTTTCAGCGGTTTCCCTACATGATACGAATGATACACTCATGGCGATCATTAAAATTGCACTTAAAACTAATTTTTTCATTTTGTTTTGGATTTTATGTATTTAATTTCAATTCTTAAGATATACGTACGATAGTGACTTTTGGATGCTTTATTTTAACATTTGCCGCATAACACCCTAACTACCTGTATTTCATTTGGTATAATATGGAGTTAATTCAATCTAAATTTATAATTTTGCAGCCTTATTAAAAATGCAATATTAGAGATAAGATGAAGTTTGAAGGATACAAAAGTTTGGATCTACCAAGAGTCGCAAAGGAAGAACTCCAATACTGGAAAGAACACTCCATTTTCGAAAAAAGTGTATCCAGTAGGGCAGGTAATCCTAACTATGTATTTTATGAAGGACCACCTTCGGCAAATGGCATGCCCGGTATTCATCATGTGATCGCTAGAACGATAAAGGACATCTTTCCACGCTATAAGACCATGAAGGGTTTCCAAGTAAAACGAAAAGCGGGTTGGGACACCCATGGCCTTCCCATTGAATTGGGAGTAGAGAAAGAATTGGGTATCACCAAAGAGGATATCGGAGTAAAGATTTCTGTGGAAGCCTATAATGAGGCCTGTAAAAAAGCCGTGATGCGATATACCGATGTTTGGAACGAAATGACCGAACGAATTGGCTATTGGGTAGACATGGAAGACCCCTATATTACCTATAAGTCCAAATATATGGAATCTGTCTGGTGGCTCTTAAAGCAGATCTATGACAAAGGCTTGATTTATAAGGGATATACCATACAGCCATATTCCCCCAAGGCAGGAACAGGATTAAGTTCGCATGAACTGAATCAACCCGGCACCTACCAAGATATTACCGATACGACCGTGACCGCCCAGTTCAAGGTAATCAAAGAGACTTTGCCTGGCATATGGGATGATGTAATAGGTGATATCCATATATTGGCGTGGACCACTACACCTTGGACACTTCCTTCAAACACCGCCTTGACAATAGGCCCCAAAATCGATTATGTTCTGGTAAGGACATTCAATCAATATACCTTTGAGCCTACACATGTGGTATTGGCCAAAAACCTGGTGGCCAAACAGTTTAGTGGAAAGTTCTTTGAGTCAAATGAGGAGAGTGATTTTTTAAATTATTCCAGTGATGACAAGAAAATCCCATATAAGATCATCAAAAAAGTAGCTGGGAAAGATCTGATCGGAATTCGGTACGAGCAACTACTGCCTTATACCTTACCTTATCAAAATCCAGAAAATGCCTTTAGGGTCATCGCAGGTGATTTTGTTACTACGGAAGACGGTACCGGTATCGTACATACGGCACCAACCTTTGGTGCTGATGATGCCATGGTAGCCAAACAGGCGAAACCGGAAGTACCACCCATGTTGGTGTTGGATGAGAATAAAAACCCAGTACCCTTGGTTGATTTGCAAGGCAGGTTTAGGCCCGAAATGAAGGAGTTGGGCGGTAAATACGTTAAGAACGAATATTACGAAGATGGAGAGGCTCCCGAACGTTCTGTCGATGTTGAAATCGCGATTAAACTAAAAGAAGAGAATAAGGCCTTTAAGGTTGAAAAATACGTTCATAGTTATCCCAACTGTTGGCGCACAGATAAGCCTATTTTGTATTACCCTTTGGATTCTTGGTTCATAAAGATTACCGACATTAAGGATCGTATGTTCGAATTGAACCAGACCATAAACTGGAAGCCCAAGGCCACAGGGGAGGGTCGGTTTGGGAACTGGTTGGCGAATGCCAATGATTGGAACCTCTCCCGTTCACGATATTGGGGCGTCCCATTACCGATTTGGCGTACAGAGGATGGCTCTGAAGAAATGATCATCGGTTCAGTCGGGGAACTAAAAGCAGAAATGGCCAAGGCTGTTGAAGCTGGGGTTTTGAAAGCGGATATTTTCAACGATTTTGTCGTTGGCGATATGAGTGAAGGGAATTATGAAAAAATAGACCTTCATAAAAACATCGTGGATCAAATTATCTTGGTATCAGCGTCAGGAAAGCCGATGAAACGGGAAAGTGATTTGATAGATGTTTGGTTCGATAGTGGGTCCATGCCCTATGCCCAATGGCACTATCCTTTTGAAAATCGGGATTTGATAGATAAGGGCGAGAGTTTCCCTGCAGATTTTATTGCAGAGGGTGTTGACCAAACACGTGGTTGGTTTTATACCTTACACGCCATTGCAACCATGGTATTTGATTCTGTAGCCTATAAAAATGTGGTTTCGAATGGACTGGTACTCGATAAGGATGGTAAGAAAATGTCGAAACGCCTTGGGAATGCTGTTGATCCTTTTGAGACTATGGACCAGCATGGGCCAGATGCCACACGTTGGTACATGATTTCAAATGCCAACCCATGGGACAATCTCAAATTTGACATCGAAGGAATCGTTGAGGTAAAACGAAAGTTTTTTGGGACACTCTATAATACCTATTCGTTTTTCGCTTTGTACGCGAATATAGACGAATTCTCTTATGCCGAGGAAAATATTCCTTTAAATGAACGGCCAGAAATTGACCGTTGGATCTTATCGGAATTACATACATTGATCAAATTAGTCGATGAGGCCTATGCCGATTATGAACCTACCAAGGCCACGCGGGCTATTTCCGATTATGTTCAGGAAAACCTGAGTAACTGGTATGTTCGATTGTGTAGAAGACGTTTCTGGAAAGGGGATTATCAAAGGGATAAGATTTCGGCCTATCAAACATTGTACACATGTTTGATTACCGTAGCGAAATTATCGGCCCCGGTTGCACCTTTCTTTATGGACCGTTTGTATAAGGATATGACCAATACGACGTCTATCGACAAATTTGAAAGTGTGCATTTATCACATTTTCCGAAGTATGACGAATCGATGATCGATTCGGCTTTGCAAAGTAAGATGGCCAAAGCTCAAACGATTTCCTCTTTGGTATTGTCCATACGCCAAAAAGAAAAAATCAAGGTGCGCCAACCCTTGCAAAGGATAATGATCCCAGTATTGGATGAAGTACAACGGAAAGAAATCGAAGCTGTTGCCGATCTGATCAAAACAGAAGTGAATGTAAAGGAAATTGAATTATTGGATGATGCTTCGGGAATACTAGTGAAGCAAATTAAACCGAATTTCAAGGTTTTAGGCCCAAAATTTGGTAAGGATATGAAAATGATAGCACAGCGAGTAAGTGCCTTAGGACAGGAAGATATCCAAAAAATTGAGCAAGAGGGCGAAATTTCTTTCCCCATCGAAAATAAAATTATTAAATTACAGTTACAGGATGTAGAGATCACTTCCCAAGACATTGAAGGGTGGTTGGTCGCCAGCCAAGGGCCATTGACAGTCGCCTTGGACGTAACTATAAGCGAAGATCTAAAAAAGGAAGGGATAGCTCGAGAACTCGTAAACAGGATTCAGAACATTAGAAAGGAATCAGGTTATGAAGTAACCGATAAAATTGACATAAAAATCCTAAAAGACGGACTCGTGGAAAATGCCGTTGAGAGCAACCTTACATATATTAAGGATGAAACGTTGACAGCAGAACTTGTTTTTGAGGATATATTGGAAAATGGCACGGCAATTGCCTTTGACCAAGTGAACACTAAATTATTTATTGAAAAACATTAAAAAAATGGCAGAAGATTTAAAAGTAAGATATTCGGATAAGGATTTGGCAGAATTCAAATCTTTGATAGAGGCCAAGATCGTTAAAGCGAAAAGTGATTTGGATTTGCTCAGGAGCTCCTATATGAACGACGGGAATAATGGAACGGATGATACTTCACCTACGTTCAAGGCCTTTGAAGAAGGGTCCCAAACCATGAGTAAGGAAGCCAATACCCAACTGGCGATCAGACAAGAAAAGTTCATTCGCGATTTAAAGAATGCTTTATTGCGCATAGAGAACAAAACCTATGGCATATGCCGGGTAACCGGTAAACTGATCAATAAGGAACGATTAAAATTGGTTCCCCATGCAACGCTGAGCATAGAGGCGAAAAATATGCAAAAATAAACCAAACGCCCGAAAGGGCGTTTTTTTATGCACATGGGAAGAAGGCTACTTATTGTCTTATTCGTAATCGGTTTGGTTTGTTGAGTGCCCTTAGAGTAATTAAAAAATCAGTTCCTTACCCTTAAACATATAGTATAATAGATGCTCAGAACTATTAATAAGTCGAGCTTTCAACTTTGGGAACAAAGGGCGTTGTATTCCAGGTCCATATTGATGGTGAATATCCAAATGATCTATTGGCCAAATTCGGCATTTAGGGGAATTCACTCGAAATAAGTGTGTGCTTTCATCCGAATAATATCCCTATTTTTGCCCATCTATAGTAAATAAAAAATGAGTATAAAAAAATCTGTATTGCTTATTGTCTTGGTATTGCTTGTTGATCAAGTCAGTAAGATCTATATCAAAACCCATTTTGTCCTTGGGGAGTCGTATGAGGTTTTTGAGTGGTTTAAAATACATTTCATTGAGAACTCCGGCGCTGCATGGGGCGCAAAGTTGAATGATTTCTTACCGATTTCAGAAAATACGGGCAAAATCATATTGACCATATTCCGTTTGTTTGCTGTTGCGGGAATTGGGTATTGGCTGTATGACAGTATAAAAAAGCATGCGTCCAGGACATTGGTAATTGCGGTCTCTTTGATTTTTGCCGGCGCATTGGGCAATATCATCGATTCTGTATTTTATGGGATGATATTCAATGAAAGTATAAATGAGATTGCCACCCTTTTTTCAGATGAACCTTATGGAGGTTTATTTTTCGGTAAGGTTGTTGACATGCTTTATTTCCCTTTGATCGATACGATTTTGCCTGCGTGGATACCTTATTTTGGGGGAAAGAGTTTTAGTTTTTTCGATCCAGTTTTCAATATAGCCGACACGGCCATAAGCACCGGTGTAGGTATATTATTGGTTTTCAATAAAAAGGCATTTGGCCAAAAATCCGATGAAGACCCATTAGGGGAAAATCAGGATTTGGAAAACCTATAGATTTGATTTGGTGTGATACAATAATCCAAAGGAATATCACTTTCAAGGACATCCTCGATTTCTTCTTCGGCATCAAATAAGGAAAGGCCTATTTTGATTACCTCGGGCTTACATTGCAAAAGAAATTTGTCGTAGTATCCCTTGCCGTAACCTACCCTGTTTCCGCTTTTATCATAAGCAAGTAAAGGAACGAACACAACGTCAATCTTATCGGGTTGTACCTCAATGCCATCAACGGGCTCGGGTACCCCCCATTTGTTGGTTTTGAACTTTGTGTTGTCAGTAAGTAAAAAATGGGATAATGAATCCCCGTCCATTTTTGGAATTATGACATGTTTATCCCTTCCTTGAAGTATCGATAATAAAAAAACTGTGTCGATTTCTTTTTTGTGGAGAATTGGCAAGAAAATATGGTAATAATCGTAATCCCAAATAGGTATATCCAATATTTTATTGGATATCAATAAACTGGCATCAGAAATCTTTTCCGGGGGTATTTGATTCCTTCGCTGGGAATAAAGCAATCGTAAATCAGCCTTCAACATGAGGGGAGGTTGAACATTTACGATTAAAGATACTAAGTGATTCTTATTCTTTCGCAGCTACTGCGATATAAATCTTAAAAAACAACATTAATATCAAGTAGGTGCCGAGGGTTATAATATAATTGTCCATGCGTAATGCGATTTTGATGCTCTAAATGTAACGAAAAAAATATTACAAAATCTATAAAGTGCACTTTTTTATCGATGAAATACACTTTTTATTGAAATTTTAACAATTTGATAACGATAAGAAGTTGAAATTTTGCTTTGGAATACGTAACAGTACGTATGTCACTAGGAAGGAAACTTTGGTTGATGCAGTAACCCAATTTACTCTGGATATGGCTAAATATAATGAAAAATATAAAATGAATTTCCTAAATATAAGTATTATTTCATTTCCTTGAACTTATTAGCATGAACTTTGCCATTACGATTGCCGAATAGTCGTACAGGGAAGCAAAAAATATGGAAAACTGCTTACATTTGATCAAAAACATAGTAATTTAACAGGGAGCATAAGCCGTTAAATTCCCATACTTCATCAATGCCCCAATTGCCTTTAAAAATACAGATCAGTACATTGCCGAACAGCCCCGGGGTTTATCAGTTTTATGATGCTGAGGATAAGATCTTATATGTTGGCAAAGCCAAGAACCTTAGAAAACGGGTCTCATCGTATTTTACCAAGAACCATGAATACGGTAAAACCCGTATGCTGGTTAAGAAAATAGTAAGTATAAGGCATATTGTGGTGTCAACGGAGTCTGACGCCCTATTGTTGGAGAATAATCTGATAAAAAAATACAGGCCCCGCTATAATGTACTGCTCAAAGATGATAAATCATACCCATGGATCTGTATCAAGAAAGAACGTTTCCCAAGAATATTCCCAACCCGTAAAATGATCAAGGACGGTTCTGAATATTTCGGCCCCTATACAAGTATGGGAACGGTCAAAACCTTATTGGATCTTATCCGTAATATCTATCCCATACGAACCTGTAATTACGATTTGTCCCGGGAAAAGATCGAGGCAGGAAAATATAAGGTATGTCTTGAATATCATTTAGGGAACTGTTTAGGGCCTTGTGAGGGGCTGCAAAGCAGTACTTCATATGACACACAAGTGAATGATATTCGTGAGATCCTTAAAGGTAATTTCAAATCGTCCTTGCAATCCTTTAAGGACCAGATGAAGGCCCTCGCTAACGATATGCGTTTTGAAGAGGCTCAACAAATCAAGGACAAGGTCGAGATCCTTGAAAATTATCAATCGAAAACGACCATAGTAAATCCGAAAATCAATAATGTCGATGTCTTCTCTATCCTTACCGATGATACTTTTGCTTATGTCAACTTCTTACAACTTTCGCATGGATCTATTATAAGGTCACATACCATGGAAATAAAAAAGAAGTTGGATGAAAAGGACGGGGATTTGTTGCAATTGGCGATTATTGAATTACGTCAACGGTTCAATTCGGAATCAAAGGAGGTATATCTCCCCTTTAAGGTAACTGTAGGGCCCGATATAAAAGTTACCGTTCCAAAACTAGGGGATAAACGTAAGATCCTTGATCTTTCCATTCGCAATGCCAAATACTTTAGACAGGAAAGATTCAATCAAATCAAGATCGTAGACCCTGAGCGGCATACGAAAAGGATAATGGCCCAAATGAAAAAAGACCTTCGGCTATCCGAAGAACCCAGACATATCGAATGCTTCGATAACAGTAATATGCAAGGTAGTAACCCGGTAGCTGCCTGTGTTGTATTCAAGAACGGAAAACCTTCAAAGAAAGAGTATCGTCATTATAATATAAAAACAGTGGAAGGACCTGATGATTTTGCCTCTATGGAGGAGGTGGTCCTAAGACGTTATAAAAGATTATTGAACGAAGAGCAACCTTTACCACAATTGATCATCATAGATGGGGGGAAGGGTCAGTTATCCTCTGCCTTGAAAAGTTTGGATTTTCTTGGGTTAAGGGGCAAGATTGCCATTGTGGGTATTGCCAAAAGATTAGAGGAGATTTATTTCCCGGAAGATTCCATACCCTTATATTTGGATAAGAAATCCGAAAGTCTTAAGATTATCCAACAACTTAGGAATGAGGCCCATCGATTTGGCATTACCTTCCATAGGAACAAGAGGAGCAAGGCGGCTATAAATTCAGAATTGGAGAATATCGATGGGATAGGTGAAAAAACTGCGGGTGAACTGTTGAAAAAATTCAAATCGGTGAAAAGGATCAAGGAAGCATCCCTTGAAAATTTGAGCGCGGTGGTAGGAATTGCAAAGGCAAAAAAAATATATGAAACTTTTCATTGAAAATCACGACGTATTATAACTATGAGAATTATTCCTTTCCTTCTAGTACTATTCCTTGTAGTTCAGGTCAATGCCCAAGATCCAGAGCAGGAAAAAGAGGTAAAGGTGGGATTGGTGCTTAGTGGGGGTGGTGCTAAGGGCATGGCCCATATTGGGGCGCTTAAGGTTATTGAAGAGGCCGGTGTCAAAATCGATTATATTGGAGGCACAAGTATGGGAGCCATTGTCGGGGCACTTTATGCCTCGGGCTATTCGGCCAGCCAGCTCGATTCAATATTCAAAAACATCAACTTTAATAGACTCATAGGGGATGTTCTTCCCAGGGGGACAAAGACCTTTTATGAAAAAGAAGATTCCGAAAGATACGCATTGAATCTTCCTTTTGACAATTTCCGGATTTCCATACCACAAGGATTTTCTGGAGGTCAGAACATTTATCACGAACTGGTGAAGCACTTATATCATGTTAAGGATATCGAAGATTTTAACAAACTGCCCATACCTTTTGTATGTATAGCCACCAATGTAGAGACAGGAAAACAGGTTAAACTCGAAAGCGGCTATTTGCCAGAGGCCATTATGGCTTCGGGAACCCTACCCTCTTTATTTGAACCTTCGACAATCAATGGTATGGTGTTGATAGATGGAGGGGTTGTAAATAATTACCCCATAGAAGAGGTTAGGAATATGGGTGCCGATATTATCATTGGTGTTGATGTACAACATGGACTTAGGGATAGGAATGAACTTCTCTCAGCCACGGGTATTTTATTACAGATCAATAATTTCAGGACGGTTAAGGATATGACCGAGAAATCTTTAATGACCGATATCTATATTAAACCTGATATGGCCGACTTTTCTGTTATGGATTTTTCTTTTGGAGATCAAATAATCCAAAAAGGTAAAACTGCGGCTGAGGAGAAATATGGGGAATTGGAAAAAATTGCCTTGAAACAAAACCAGGTTTTCAAACAACAAAAAACAATTACACCGGTTGATAGCCTGTTGATCACAAGATTGATTCTTAGGGGGGAAAGTGAAAACTACACGCGAGGGTACGTCAAAGGGAAATTGAGGTTTAAACTAGGCGATAAAACCAGTTTCGAAAAATTGCAACGGGGCATTAGTAATTTAGCAGCAACCGGAAATTTCAAAACGATACGATATGAACTTTTGTCCGACGGTGATGGGGAAGATCTTATACTAAATTTGAATGAAACCCAAAATAAAACGTTTTTAAAAATAGGAGCCCATTATGATGATCTATACAAAAGTGCAGCTATAATAAATCTTACCCGTAAAAACATGTTTTTTCGCGATGATGTGGCTTCTTTTGATTTGATTTTAGGGGATCAAGTGCGTTATAATATGCAATATTATATCGATAAAGGTTCGTATTGGAGTTTCGGTTTTGATTCAAGGTTCAATGCTTTTGAAAAGGAAATAAATTATGATTTAATTGAAAGTAATTTTCCACTTCCACCTGAGATCAACATCAATAATTTAAATATGGATATTTTGGACGTGACCAATCAAATCTATATACAGACCGTTCTGCAAGAGGAGTTCGCCTTTGGCATAGGTCTTGAACATAAGTATTTGAGATATAGCACTAGAACTTTAGGGGCATTGGCCGATGATAATTCGACTGATGAACGCACCTATTTTGAAAAAAGTAATTTTTACAGTACATATGGCACCTTGAAGCTCGATACCTATGACGACAAATACTTTCCTACCCGGGGATTGTATTTTGATGGGGATTTTCACTTTTACCTGTTTTCCTCCGATTTTAATGATAATTTCAAGGAGTTTTCAATTGCGAAAGCGAGAATGGGCACAGCTTTTCACTTGGCAAAAAATCTATCGTTGAATCTTGAGACCGAAGGGGGGTTCAAATTAGGTACTTCGGGCGTAACGACCTTCGATTTTGTGCTAGGAGGATATGGTAATAACCTGATCAATAATTTCACCCCTTTTATCGGATATGATTTTTTGTCACTTCCAGGCAACAGTTATGTAAAGGCATACGGGCGACTTGACCTAGAGATTGCACCTAAAAACCATCTACTCTTGACCGCGAATATTGCAAATGTCGATGATGATATTTTTAGGACTGGCGAATGGTTTACCACTCCCGATTATTCTGGTTATGGTATTGGATACGGACTAGAGTCGTTTATGGGTCCATTACAGATGATGTATTCGTGGTCCCCAGAAGGATCAGGAAGGTTCTTTATTAGTTTAGGCTATTGGTTTTGAAGGTCTTAACAGTTTTTTAGATAGGTTTTTACGATATTTGTTATAAAGCAAAGCACATGATAAAATCAAGAATTGATATAACTGCCCACGATAGGGCAATGTGGTAAGGTTTTTATAAATGTTCAGTTCACGAAAAGCTCTCTTTCGATATCAATTTCAATTTTTAACTTAACAAACAACATCATGGCTATCTTAGATAATACCTCCTTACAATTACCAAAAGAAAACCCTGGAGCTGAAGATTTCTTACCGCTGTTGGGAACGGATCATGTAGAACTGTATGTGGGTAATGCCAAACAGGCCGCTCATTATTATATATCCGCATGGGGTTTTCAACCCTTGGCCTACGCAGGCTTGGAAACTGGTTTAAAGGACAAGGTTTCCTACGTTTTACAACAAGATAAAATACGGTTGGTACTTACATCGCCCTTACGATCGGGAGGACCCATCAATAAACATATCGATGCACATGGCGATGGGGTAAAGGCGATTGCCCTTTGGGTTGATGATGCCACAAAAAGCCATCATGAAACCACCAAACGGGGCGCAGATAGTTATTTGGAACCCAAGACGCTAAAGGACAAAGATGGCGAAGTGGTTTTATCCGGCATTCACACCTATGGGGAAACCGTGCATATTTTTGTCGAAAGAAGTAATTACAATGGCGTCTTTTTGCCCGGATACATTAGTTGGAACCCACATTATAAAGCGCCTGAGGTAGGCCTAAAATATATTGACCATATGGTCGGGAATGTAGGGTGGAACGAAATGGACAAATGGTGTCGGTTTTATGAAAAGGTAATGGGCTTTGCCCAATTAATCTCTTTCGATGATAAGGATATTTCGACCGAATACACGGCATTGATGAGTAAAGTTATGAGCAATGGCAATGGAAGGATCAAGTTTCCCATAAATGAACCGGCAGAAGGCAGAAAAAAGTCGCAAATAGAGGAATATATAGAATTTTATAATGGGGCAGGAGTTCAACATATGGCAATGGCTACCGATAATATAATCGAAACCGTTACCGCGCTTAAAAATCGGGGAATTGAATTCTTAACCGTACCGGCCAGTTATTATGAAGATGTGTTGGATCGGGTCGGCGAAATCGACGAAGATCTTATGCCCTTAAAAGAGTTGAGTATACTTATAGATAGGGATGATGAGGGGTATTTACTGCAAATATTCACAAAACCCATATTGGATCGACCTACGATGTTCATCGAAATTATACAAAGAAAAGGGGCCAAGTCATTTGGGAAAGGAAATTTTAAAGCATTATTCGAAGCCATAGAAAGAGAACAGGAATCACGGGGAACGCTTTAAACATGGGGCATTTTTTCTTAAGGATTTGCTAATTTTCACTAGGCATCCCTTAATAAGTGTTAAGGGTTTAGTTAAAGTACGTTAAAAGGGTTTTCCAGACCATTGGTATGTATTAAATTTACTCAAGTAAGGGGTGGTTCCCTTACAACTTTAAGTATTGGTTTTTCATAATTTAAAGTTTGGTTGGTTATTTAGGAAAAGCCCAGTTGTTAGACTGGGCTTTTTTTTTACACAATACTTTGGAATAAAAATTGTTTAAGTAATTGTAAATTTTAAAATAGATTGATTCTCTTTTATTAGTTTTACTCTTAGGTATGAGGTTATCGATTACAACATTGTTTCTGATCATGGTGCTTGGCGTTAATGCCCAAAACGGTGATTCGGTCTTTGAACCAGGCGAATGGTTGAAGTTTCGAATGCACTATGGTTGGTTGAATGCGAGCTATGCCACCTTACAAGTAAATTCGGCCAATATTGATGGAAAACAGGTATATCATGTCGTAGGTACAGGCAAGACCACTGGCTTTGCAAGTATCTTTTTTAAGGTTGATGATAGGTATGAGAGTTATTTTGATAAAAAAGATGGAAAGCCTTATCGATTTGTACGTAAAATAGATGAAGGAGGTTATACCAAGGACGTTGAAATCAATTTTTACCATGAAAAGGATAAAGCCGTCCTTAATGACAAAAAAAACAAGAAAAAGATTAATTTTGCACTGCAAGATAGCATTCAGGACCTTATTTCCGCCTTTTATTATCTAAGGAACAATTATGAACCTGAGGATTTGGTGAAAGGGGAAGCCATAACTTTGAAATTACTATACGATGATGATGGTATTTTCAATTTTAAACTCAAGTATTTGGGCGCTGAGGTAATCAAGACCAAATATGGTATGGTTGAATGTTATAAATTTAGACCATTGGTGCAATCCGGAAGGGTGTTCAAGGAACAGGAAAGCCTTACACTATGGGTTTCCAAAGATAAAAATAGGATACCTATACGTATTAAGGCCGACTTGGCCGTAGGCTCAATAAAGGCCGATTTGGATGGGTTTAATGGACTAAAGCACCAGTTTAAAATACTAATGGATTGACTTCACCATGGAGAATAAAGATCAGATTGAATCCCAGATAGTAAAACTACAAGAAAAATATAAGGATTCTGGCCAAGATCTAAGCTCCTATTTAGACGGATTGCTTTATCAACGTTATCTTACCTATTGGGATTATATTCACCTAGATACACTATTAAGCCTTCAAGTACCACGTACCTATTTCCCCGATGAGGAAATCTTTATCATGTACCACCAAATAACCGAATTGTACTTTAAGCTCATACTTCATGAACTAAAGCAATTCGTGGACCATAAAGCACAGGAGGTCGAATTCTATATTGAAAAGGCCAGGCGCATCAATAGTTATTTTGAAACCTTGATTTCTTCCTTTAGTATAATGATTAAGGGTATGGAGCGTGAACAGTTTCTAAAGTACAGGATGGCGCTGTTGCCTGCAAGCGGATTTCAATCGGTCCAGTACCGGATGATCGAAGTATATGCAACACCACTTGAGAATTTGGTGCACTTTGATGAGCGCAAACAATTTTCATCAAAAAATGCCATTGAGGAGCTCTACGAACATATCTATTGGAAAAAAGGAGCCACAGATATTTCCACAGGGGAAAAAACCTTGACCCTAAAACAATTTGAGTATAGGTACACACCCAGATTAATTCGAATTGCAAAACAAGTGAAAAACAACACTATATACCATAAATATTTAGGGTTACCGGAAGATAAAAGGAATAATAAAATACTCATCCAAGCGTTAAGAACATTGGATATCAATGCGAACATAAATTGGCCGTTGGTACATATGGGTTCTGCCCATAGGTATTTAGGAAGGGAAAGCGGGCAGGTTGCGGCCACAGGGGGCACGAATTGGAAGGAATATTTGCCGCCAAGTTTTCAAAAAGTCGTATTTTTTCCAGAAATCTATTCAAAAGAAGAGTTGAACGACTGGGGGAAACAATGGGTTGACCATATGTTTAATCCAGATAAAATAAATAAAGGCAATGCATAAATATTGGGGCATTTTTATGGCATTGATCCTACTCGCATCCTGCAAGGAGGATAATGCAAAACCTTCAAACGAAGAAAACAAGGATGATTTGGCAGTTGTGTTAGAACCTATTATCGTAAAACGGTATGGTTTTAATTTTGATGATTTTACGGTACAGCACGACACCGTAAGATATGGTGATAGCTTTGGCGAACTAATGCTGAACAACAAGGTCGACTACCCGAAAATAGCCAAGATCTCCCAAGACTTTAGAGACACCTTTGATGTAAGGAAAATTCGCGTAGGCAAACCCTATGTTATCCTGAAATCAAAAGACACCACACAACAGGCCCAAGTTTTTATATATGAAAATGATGCCATAAACTATACGGTTGTCGATTTACGCGACAGCGTAGTGGCCTACAAGAATAAAAAAGAAGTGAAATATGTGGAGAGGGAAGCCTCCGGAATTATAGAAACCTCTTTGTCAGAGGCAATACTCGAACAAGGTATCGATTATAATGTCACCAATAATCTATCTGAGATCTATGCTTGGACTATCGATTTCTTCAGGCTTCAAAAAGGTGATAAATTCAAGGTTATTTATAAGGAAAAATATATCAATGATTCTATTTATGCCGGGGCAGAACCTATAGAGGCAGCTTACTTTGAGCATAACGGGAAACCCATATATGCCTTTGCCTATGAAAATGACTCCCTAAAGAACATCGTTGATTATTTTGATGAAGAGGCCAATAACCTAAGGAGAACATTTCTTAGGGCACCGGTTAAATTCAGTAGAATATCCTCAAGGTACAATCTTAAAAGACGCATTCGGTATTACGGATACAAATTACGTCCGCATAAAGGCACCGACTATGCCGCACCTATCGGCACACCCATTATGGCAACGGCCGATGGTACGGTTACAGAATCAACACGAAAGGGCGGTAATGGTAAATACGTAAAAATAAGGCACAATGGTACCTATTCGACCCAATACCTTCACATGAAAAAGCAAAATGTGAAAAGAGGTGAATTTGTTCGTCAGGGCGATGTCATTGGTTGGGTGGGCATGACCGGAAATACGGGAGGCCCACATGTATGCTACCGTTTTTGGAAGAATGGACGGCAGGTTGATCCACTACGGGAAGAATTGCCGCAAGCAGAACCATTGGCAGAAACATTAAGGCCCGATTATTTTGAATTCATTTCCCCTTTAAAGGAACAATTGGATTGTATTGAATATATAGAGAAGCCAAAAGAAGAAGAATTGTTAACACTTAACGAGTAATATGGCATTAGAGAGCACTAACCCCACAAAAACACAAGCTTGGAAAAAACTTGAACAACATTATAAGACCACGAAGGATGTACATTTAAAGGCGTTGTTCGCAGAGGATGGCGAAAGGGCCAAGGATTTAAGCATACATTGGGATGATTTCTTGTTTGATTTTTCCAAAAACAGGGTAACAAAAGATACCCTTTCCTTATTGTTGGAGTTGGCCGATGAGGTGAACTTAAAAGATGCCATCACAAAATATTTTGGAGGGGAAGCCATTAACCAAACTGAAAATAGGGCAGTATTACACACTGCATTACGGGCGAAGAAAACCGACTCGGTTATTGTAGATGGTGTAAACGCGATCCCTGAGGTCTACAAGGTAAAAGAACATATCAAATCATTTTCAAAGGCCATTATTTCAGGCACAAAAAAAGGATATACCGGTAAAGCTTTTACCGATGTTGTCAATATTGGAATTGGAGGTTCTGATCTTGGGCCGGCTATGGTAGTGGAGGCTTTGCGTTTTTATAAGAATCATCTAAAAACCCATTTTGTAAGTAATGTCGATGGTGACCATGTGCATGAAATTTTAAAAGAGCTGGATCCGGAAACGACCTTGTTCGTAGTAGTTTCGAAGACATTTACCACCCAGGAAACCTTGAGTAATGCCACAACAATAAAGAAATGGTTTCTTAAAACCGCAAAACAAGAAGATGTAGCCAAACACTTTGCCGCCGTTTCCACGAATACCGAAAAAATAGCGGAGTTCGGAATTGCGGCCGATAATGTCTTTCCTATGTGGGATTGGGTAGGTGGTCGATTTTCATTATGGAGTGCCGTGGGTATTACCATTGCTTTGGCCGTGGGCTATGAGAATTTCGATGCTCTTTTAAAAGGAGCCAATAGCATGGATGACCATTTCAAAACCACTGAATTCGATAGTAATATTCCAGTGATTATGGCATTGTTGAGCATCTGGTACAACAATTTCCATAAGGCCGAAACCGAGGCTATTATTCCCTACACCCAATATTTAAGCAGGTTTTCAGCCTATTTACAACAAGGTATTATGGAGAGTAATGGCAAGCGTGTTGATCGTAATGGCAATCCTGTCGATTACCAAACAGGTACGATAATCTGGGGCGAACCTGGAACCAATGCCCAACATGCCTTTTTTCAATTGATCCATCAGGGAACAAAATTGATACCGGCTGATTTTATTGGTTTCAAGAAATCGCTACATGGCGATACCGATCACCACAACAAGTTAATGGCCAATTTTTTTGCACAGACCGAAGCCCTTATGAATGGTAAAACTGGGGATGAGGTGCTCTATGAACTCAAAAAGAAAAACCTGTCCCAAGCTGAAATATCAAATTTACTTCCTTTTAAGATTTTCACGGGAAATAAACCCACAAATACTTTTTTGATAGATCAACTAACGCCCAAAAGTCTAGGTGCTTTGATCGCGGCCTATGAACACAAGATATTTGTCCAAGGTGTTGTTTGGAACATCTTCAGTTATGACCAATGGGGTGTTGAGCTCGGGAAACAATTGGCAACGAATATACTCAAGGACATAGACGATTCAGGATTGACTGATCACGACTCCTCTACATTGCGACTTTTGCAATTATTTAAGAAATAATCCATCTAGTTTTCATTTCTTAATAAAGGTTGATAACTTCTTGTTTATCAGCTGGCATTAGTGTTTTTTTATGTTAATTTTAACAAATTAAATTTAACATAGGCTTAATGTAAGGTCCATTAAAAAAGATCACATTTGCACTTTGTATTAATCCAAATTAAACACTCAAAAAATGAAAAAAATGTACATGGCCTTAGCGGCATTTTTAATGACTATTCTGGCATTTTCCCAAGGAACCATTACCGGTACAATTGTGGACGGTGAAACTAGCACTCCATTACCGGGTGCAAGTATTGTTGTCAGAGGAACAACTACAGGAGCAACTACGGATTTTGACGGGAATTTTTCCGTGAACATATCTCAAAGTTCAGGCACATTGGTTATTTCATATATCGGTTATGTTAGCACCAATGTTAAGTTTACAGGTCCTGGAAGCGTCGGAACAATTTCGTTGCAGCCGGATGCTGAACAATTGGGAGAAGTTGTCGTAGTAGGTTCAGGGATTATTGACCTTGCCAGCGATAGAAGAACACCTATCGCTGTTTCCTCTGTACCTATTAAGATCATTCAGGAAAAGATCGGTACCCAAGATGTTACGATGACCTTGGTGAACACGCCTTCTGTATATGTGTCTGGGCAATCAGGTGGGTTCGGAGACACTAACATGAGAGTTAGGGGATTTGATCAGGATAATACGGCATACCTATTGAACGGTCAGCCAATTAACGGTATGGAAGATGGTTTAATGTACTGGTCTAACTGGTCGGGATTAAACGATATCGCGAGCGGGGTTCAGATTCAAAGGGGTCTGGGTTCTTCGAAATTAGCAATTTCCTCTGTTGGAGGTACCGTTAACTTTGTTACCAAGGCCACGGACATGAATCAAGGTGGGTTTGCTTACACTACCATAGCAAATGACAACTATATTAAAACTTCAGCGGGCTACAATACAGGTATTTCTGAAAAAGGATGGGGTCTAAGCGTTATGCTTTCTCACTGGCAAGGGGATGGTTATAATGAAGGGAATTTTGGTGAAGGTCAGACCTATTTTATATCTGCAGGGTTTAGACCTAACGATCAGCACAATTTCAATTTCTTGATCACTGGAGCCCCACAGTTCCATGATCAAAACTTTACGAAATCAATTTCCGACTATTTAGAGTATGGTCTGCGTTATAATAATAACTGGGGTACTTATAATGGTCAATATAAAACGGAACGAAGAAACTTTTACCATAAACCTGTGGCTAATTTGAACTGGGATTGGAACATCAATGAAACTACAGATTTATCAACAGTTCTTTATGCCTCATGGGGTAATGGTGGAGGAACAGGGAATCGTGGAGTTAGGATTAGAACCGACGAAGGACGTATCGATTATGACGCTATTTACGCCCAAAATGCCGCAGTAACCGATGGTGCCGGTGTTTATTTTGGATCAGAAGACGCCTATGTAACACGTGCCTCAATGAACCTACATAGCTGGTACGGTTTAATCACCAATTTTGAAAAGCAGCTTACTGATAATCTTAGTTGGAATGTAGGGTTCGATTTAAGGACCTACTATGGCAAACACTTTAGGGTGGTCTCTGATTTTCATGGGTTGAATTCATGGACAGAGGATATCCGTTTAAGAGATCAAAACAATAACCATGACACTTACGGCGGTTTCGGGGAGTATAAATTTGTAACCGCGACAGAAAGTTTTAGACCATCAGGTTGGGCTGCTGCTTTTGATACTTACCCAGAAGATCAGAAAATTGCCTATAGTAACGATGAGCGAATTTCGTATGGGGGGTTATTTACCCAATTGGAATATTCCACGGATCAAGTATCAGCTTTTTTCCAAGGTTCGGTTTCTAACCAATATCATCAAAGATTCGATTTCTATCAATATGCCGATCAGTCCTTAATCGATGGTACATCATCACAAAATACAGGGGTACCATTACCTCCGGGAATTACCGACGGCGTGGATTCTGAAAAAGTGAATAATTTCGGTTATAATGCCAAGGCAGGGTTTAGTTACAAACCCACTGAGGCACATAGTTTTTATTTTAATACGGGGTACTATGATCGTCAACCGTACCATGATAACATCTATTTGAATTTTACCAATCAAATTAATCCTTTAACCGAAAATGAAAAGATTTTTGGTTTAGAGGCCGGTTATGGTTTTAATAGCTCCATTTTCTCTGCGAATGTCAATGTATATAGGACTTCATGGAAAGATAGGGTTGTTACTAGTTCTGATATTGTTGATGATGTGGTTACTTTTGAAACTAATTTTGGAACAGAGCAATTGCATAGCGGTGTTGAGTTAGACTTTAAACTAAGACCAGCACCAGGGCTATCCTTTAACGGTTTTGCATCACTTGGGGATTGGGTATATAAAGGCGAAGCCGTAACCCAGGTTACCGATGAAGACCGTAATGTACTCAGTACCGAAACCAACGATTTTGATGGTGGTAAAGTAGGTGGTGCTGCCCAACTTTCAGGAGGTCTTGGAGCCACTTATAGGATCAATGATATGTTTTCGGTCGATTCCGATTGGAGATACTATGATAAATTGTATGCCGATGTCGGTGCGGTTAAAGAAAATCTTGAATTACCCTCTTATGGACTTTTGGATGCAGGGGTGACCTTTAGGGTTCCTTTGGGTGCGAACAAGATGAAATCCTTAAAAATTAGGGCTAATATGAACAACGTTCTTGATAAGGAATATCTCTCAAATTTAACTACCGCTAATTTTGTAGAAGCCGGCGATGAAACTTATGACGGCATTGCGGTTTCCAATCAAGGTTATTTTGGATGGGGTAGAACTTGGAATGTTACCTTACGATACGATTTCTAATGTAAGAGATTAAATATAGGATTTGAAAGAACCCCGACGTTATCGTCGGGGTTTTTTTATACCTAAAAGTCACTGATTTTTGATAGGCTTAAAGAATTCATCTAAATATCATAACCTGATACCTAAGAATTATTTGCCAATGTTTTTCTTAACCGTTTCCTTTCTTGAAAGTAAAAGGGGTAAAGACACGCCTATGGTAATGGAAATAAGAATGAACAACATGGTAAAACCATTAAAGAATATGGCATCGATCAATACAACCCTTTCAGGATTCCCTTTTTCCATAAAAGTAAAGTTCATTATAGACAACATGGTTTCATAGGCATAGTACCCCGGAATCATCGGGATAATAGGAGGAATCGAAAAAACGACAGGCGGATGATGCACCTTATGTGCCAATGGACTACTGATAATGCCAATAAAACTGGCCGCTATTAAACTTGACAATACGATATTGACCTTAAAATCAATGAGCAGGAATTTTATTAGTCCAGCAGCAAAACCCAAGAAAAACACTACTAAAATAGTTTTTCGGGGAATATTGAACAATATTCCAAACCCAACAGCCGCAATACCCGACCATATTGATACTTCCAATAATTTAATTATAGCTTCTTCCATCAATTCAATTGAAATAGTAACATTGCAACGAAAAGGCCTAGCGCAATAGATAGAACGGTCATCGTCCCATTTGCGAATCTCACCATCCCATTAAGTATGTTGTTATCTAAAAAATCAGTAAAAGAATTTATGAGGGCCACACCCGGCACTAAAAACAATACTGAGGTGGCCAAGGCAGCTTGTGGGTGCTCCCCTAAATTGTAAAACACGCCTATTGAAGCTAAAAAGGAGGCACAAAAAGAGGCCAGGAAAGTCGCGATATGACCATTGATTTTTCGGCCATGGGCAGTTTGAAGAATAAATAGGCCAGATAAGGTACTAATAAATGCTACGAGCATATTGATATAATCCCCCTCGAAAATATTGCAAAACCCAGCTCCAGCAAAACTCACGGCTATAAGCACAATATATTTGGGATACCTGGTTCTTGTTTTTATAACGTCAAATTCTTCTTTAATCCGGGTTAGGGTCCAATCATCCCTCAATGCACTCCAGCTCGCCTTGCTAATGGCGGAAATTGTAGAAAAATTTATTTGGTACTTAGGTATTTTCTTTACCCTGGTAAATGTTTCCTCGGTTTCAATATCCGTAACGGTCAAAACCAAGGACATATGGGTAACCATACTATAAGCTTGGCAATTTAAGGCTGAAGCAAATCGGGTAAGACTTAAATTAATCCTGTTTGTATTGGCTCCAGACACCATTAATAGGGAGGATATATCCAATAAAAGATCTGCGGTTTGTTTAAGCTTGTCCTTGACGTTCATCGATAAGCGAAATGAAATGCAAAATTACTGTTTTTGAGGGTTTGCACCATCAGGCACGGTTCTTATTTTTTTATCGTTAAAAAGTAGTATTTTTGAGTCACTAATACCAAAACAACTATGGAAGAAGCTGGACTAGCCTATCAGTGGGCCTTGGAATTGCATTCGTATTTAGCCTATGTGGCATTGGCCGTTCTATTCTTGGCGGTCGCCAATGCGATTATGGGTTTAGCCGGTAATAAAATGTTTGCTACCCTAGGCAAAGATTATAGACTTAGTCTTTTCGCATTGATTTTGACCCATTTGATGTTATTGGCGGGTCTTGTCCTTTATTTTTTATCCCCGACTGGGTTGAATGCCATTCAGCAATTTGGCATGGGAGGATTGGATTCCGCAGCACGTTTATTGGCCGTAGAGCATCCGTTCGTTAATATTCTTGCGGTTATCCTTATTACTGTAGGGTGGTCAAGACATAAGAAGTTTTTGGAAGGGAAGAAAAAGTTCAAAAGTATCGCCATTTTTTATGGCCTTGGGTTGGTACTTATCTTGAGTAGGATCCCTTGGGGCCAATGGCTTAATTAATTAAACATTGGTGTTTTACATTCCTATGCAAGTATCCCGATGGAATAAACCCTCAATGGATTTTATAAAATACAAACAATAGCAATAACAATTTATTATGAGAAACCTTTTTACGTTGACACTTGCGATCCTGATAATTTCGACCACAGCAACGTTCGCCCAGGAAATAGCCTTATTCAATGGAACCGATTTAACGGGTTGGACCGTCTACGGCACCGAAAAGTGGTATGTAGAAGATGGTCTGTTGGTTTGTGAAAGTGGACCGGACAAACAATATGGGTATCTGGCTACCGATAAACACTATAAGGATTTTACGCTAACCCTAGAGTTTAAACAAGAGGCCGATGGCAACAGTGGAGTTTTCATCCGTTCTACGGTTGATGGCACTAAAGTAAGTGGTTGGCAAGTAGAAGTAGCCCCTGCGGGCCATAGTACAGGTGGAGTCTATGAATCGTACGGTAGGGGTTGGTTGATAAAACCGGATCCCGAAAAGGACGAGGCCTTGAAAGTGGGTGAATGGAACGAGATGAAAATAAGGGTCTACGGAGACAAACTTACTTCTTGGCTCAATGGGGTTGAGATGGTCACCATTCGCGATCAAAAAATAGGCGCAGGTGAAGGCTCCATTGCCCTACAAATACATGATGGGGGCGGTATAAAGGTAAAATGGAGAAACATCAAGGTAGCCTTGCCCCAGTAACGATTATTGAACGGGCTTAATTAGAAATAAGTACACCGGAAAATGGTCGCTATACCCGCCCGTATAATTGCCTCCCGCATAGGTACGAAAGGGATAGCCCTTGTATGGTCCCTTTTGGGTAAATAGATAGGGTGCTGTAAAGACATTCGCTTTCCAAAATCGGTAGCCTTCTTGTTTTTGGTCCAAAAAGTTGGCTGTGAAAAATAGCTGGTCAAAAAGATTCCATTTATCCCTATAGGCCAAAGATCCAACACCTTTTTTATATAGTTTTTCCATAGGATTAAATAGGGTATTTTCTTCTAATTTCCTTTTCTTCCCTTGGGTATTCAGGATTTTTTTAAGACTATCATCGACCGGGTCATCATTCAGATCGCCCATGCTAATGATCTTTGCCGAAGAATCCTGTTTTAAAATCGAATCTATGATTTTTTTATTCAAGGTTGCTGCTGCCAAACGATTGGGTTTACTCCTTTGCTCACCCCCACTGCGCGATGGCCAATGGTTCACAATACAATAGATCTGTTCATCATCTAATAAACCCCCGACAACCAATTGATCCCGGGTATAGTCACGTTCCCCAGCTTCATTCCGCAAAAGTAATCTACGGCTTTGAAAACTTGTTGGGAGAAAGGCTGAATGCTTATAAATTAACGCTACATCGATACCTCGCTCATCCGGGGAATCAAAGTGTATTATGCGATAATCCATTTTTTGTAGGCTGGGATGGTTTATCAAATCCTCCAGAACGGTCATATTCTCTATTTCACATAGACCGATAAGATCGGGTGATGTTCGCACATGTGTTCGGCCAATATCCGAAATGACCTTGGCGATATTTTCAATTTTACGATGATACTTTTCTTTGGTCCACTGATCTTTGCCCTCCGGGGTTCGGTCATCGTCAAAGGTTAGGGAATCGTTCTCAATGTCAAAAAGATTCTCCACATTGTAAAACGCTATTGTCCTGATTTTATAAGTGTTTCCTTTCTGGGAAAATATGATAAAAGGAATAAAAAGGGTCAGAAAAAACAGTCTCCTATTCATAGATAATCCTAGTAATACATCTAAAAAGTAGTAAAATATAGGTAATACGCTACAAAAAAAAGAGTATTCTTAATATATTTAACAAGTACATCAACCATGCCTTAGTAATGCGATTTTTTTTAGTTTCATTTTTCTCTATGTGCATATGCCTGATTATCAATGGACAGGAATCGAATTTGGTTTCTGGATACGTGCTTACATCCGATACAAAAGAACCTATAGCAGATGGACTGATTACCTTTGAAGGAAGTGCTACTTCCATAAAAACGGACCAAGTGGGCTTTTTTGAGATTTCCATTTTTAACTCTGGGAATTTTATACTGAATATTACAGCTTCAGGATATTTGGTCAAAAGGATTCCTATTTTTTTGGAGGATAGCCGAATAGATTTAGGGAATATTTTACTTGAACGGGATATTGCGTATGATCAGACCGATAATCTCGTCACCCTTACCGATGCCGAATTTTCTGATGAAGAAAGTTCTATGGTCACCTCAGGATTGTTGCAAGCTACGAGGGATGTATTTTTAAGAAGGGCGGCCTTCGATTTTGGCCAAGCCTTTTTTAGGGTAAGGGGTTACGATTCTAGGAATGGGACGGTGATGATCAATGGCTTACCAATGAATAAATTATTTGATGGCCGACCACAATGGAACAACTGGGGCGGACTTAACGATGTAACACGTAACCAAGAATATTCGAACGGACTTGACCCTTCGGGATATACTTTTGGGGGTATTTTAGGAAACACAAATTTAGATACCAGACCTTCTGGTTTAAGGCCTGGATTTCGATTTTCGGCTTCGGCTTCCAATAGAACCTACGCAGGTCGGTTAATGGCTACCTATACCTCCCCAACGAAAAGTAACGGATTAAAATATACGATTTCCTCATCACGTAGATGGGCCAAGGAGGGTTATATTGATGGTACGCTTTATGATGCCTATTCCGTTTTTGGAGCATTGGAATATCAAATCGATGCTAAGAATAGTTTAATGGCAACGGCCATATGGGCTTCAAATCGACGTGGCCGTTCAGCTGCCATTACCGAAGAAGTACAGGAACTGGTCGGCAATGGTTATAACCCTTACTGGGGAATCCAAAATGGGGAAATTCGAAATTCCAGGGAACGCAAAATAGCGGAACCGATGTTCATGTTGAACCATTATTTTGAATCGGATAAGTTCTCTTTGAATTCGGGAATTTCCTATCAATCAGGAATTCATTCAAAAAGTAGATTAGGATACTATAATGCCCCAAATCCGGATCCGGTTTATTATCGATATTTGCCAAGTTTTTATATCAACAGTCCCATCGGCGCAAATTTTATAAGCGCCGATATGGCCAGACTGGGATTTTTGGAAAACCCTCAAATGCGTTGGGAGGCGATATATGCAGCCAATTTTAATGATAAGGCGGCCTATGTATTATACGACGATGTAGTTGAAGACGATCAATTGACCGTTAATAGTGTTGGGAACATCAAATTCTCCGACCCTATAAAAATGAATGTTGGTCTAAGTTTTAAACAATTACGTTCGGATAATTATGCCAAAATCAAAGACCTATTTGGCGCTGATTTCCATGAAGATATAGACCCATTCTCAAATACCGCCAATAATCTGGACGAAAGTTCCGATCGATATGAAAATGACATTTTCAATTATCATTATACGTTGACTGCGGATTATTGGAATGTTTTTTCCCAACTTGAATATTCCCATAAGAAATGGCGTGCTTTTATGGCTGCCCAATTTTCCAGTTCGGTATATCAAAGAAACGGACTTTTCAAAAACGAACGTTATATCGACAATTCGCAAGGCAAAAGTGCATCCCTGACTTTCTCCAACTTTGGATATAAAGGGGGCCTCTCGTACCAAATTACGGGACGGCATTGGCTCAGCGTAAATGGGGCCATGGTCGAAAGGCCAGCGGTTATACAGAACGCATTCGTAAATCCTCGGGAAAATAATGATGTTGTTCCAAACCTTCAAAGTGAAACCGTTACGAGTACAGACATTAACTACTTTATTCGTCTTCCGAAATTAACAGGTAGGTTAACCGGTTTTTATACCCGATTTCAACATACTACCGATGTAAATTATTTCTATGTGGATGCCGGGGTGGGCTCTGATTTTGTGCAAGAGGTTATCACCGATCTCGATAAACTGCATATGGGCACAGAGCTGGGATTGGAATATGAAGTATCATCGTCGGTAAAATTATCGGCTGTGGCCGCCCTAGGCAAATATTTATATGCCAGTGACCCCAATGTAACCATCAACTTCGATACCGCAGGGGCCGAGGAAGATTTGATAAATCTTGAGGGCGTTAAAGACCTGGGAATAGCCAAAATCAAGGACTATAAATTGGCCCAAGGCCCTCAAAAGGCATTTGCCGTTGGGATTGAGTATCGCGACCCAAAATATTGGTGGGTAGGTGGTACGGCGAATTATTTGGCCAATAACTACGCCAATATTTCAATGATCACAAGAACACCAAGTTTTTATATTGACCCCGAAACCGGACAAGCATTTCCGGATGCTACGGAAGAAAACGTGGCCCGATTATTAAAACAGGAACGGTTGGATAATTTTTATCTATTGAATTTGGTTGGGGGTAAATCTTGGCTTAAAAAAGGGAAGTACATCAGTGTTTTTGCGAGCATCAATAATGTATTCGATACCGTTTTTAGAACGGGAGGATATGAACAGAGCAGAAATGGAAACTATGGACAATTAAAACAGGACAACCTTAGCGGTAATCCTTCCTTTGCCCCAAAATATTGGTATGGCTATGGGCGCACCTATTTTTTGAATGTGGCCTATAGTTTTTAATATCCGACAGGGTATCCTGGTGAAAGCTGGGTTCCTTGCAGGTTACTGAAAAAAGATTGAAATGACCTTAACATCCTTTACATTGAAAACAACAACCGGTATTTTTGTATTGGCGGCCCTAATCGGTTGCGTCAAGGACCAAAATTTTGATGCCCCCAAGAAAAGCTGTGAGGTGGATTTGGAGGTCAATACCACATTTACTGATGTAAAGAACCTTTATGTAGATGGTACGGTCCAGATACAGGATGATCTGGTTATAGAAGGGTATGTCATTTCATCGGATGAAGCAGGCAATTTTTTCAGTACCCTTCACTTTCAAGATGATCCCGGAAATCCGGCAGAAGGACTTCAATTGGAATTTGACGTAAGGGACTCCCATTTGTTCTATCCTATCGGCAGTAAAATTTATGTTAAACTCAAAGGACTCTATCTGGGAAAGCAAAAAGATGTTTATAAACTGGGTGGGGTTTTTACCTCATTTGGTAACTTATCTGTTGGCAGGTTACCTGCAAATGTTGTTTCCCAGCATCTCTATGTATCGTGTAGCGATCCGGTTTCCATAACCCCTATAGAGGCACGTATAGATGCGTTGGAAGAACATATGGTCAACACCATAGTGGAACTTAAGAATGTAGAGATCATTGACGATGAATTGGGGCTTCCTTTTGCCGAGGTCCGGGAAGAAACGGAGCGGACCCTTATTGATTGTGATGATAATGAAATCGTATTGTTGAACAGTGGGTATTCCGATTTTCAATCCACCCTACTCCCAGAGGGGAGTGGTTCAGTCGTAGGCGTTTTATTGAAGGAAACTAGCCGATATATGCTCGTCATTCGCGACCTGAACGATATCGATTTTCAAGAGGAGCGGTGTGCGGAGGTTATCGATGAATTTACCTCGAATGCAGTGTTCATTTCAGAATTGGCCGATCCCGACAACAATTCAGGCGCCCGATTTGTAGAACTTTACAATGCCAGGACGGAAGGTGTATCCCTAAAAGGTTGGAACTTGAACCGATACACCAACGATAATATGGAAATCAGCTCAACAGTCGATTTATCTGGTTTTGAAATTGGGCCCGAAAGCACCTTGCTTATTTCACCCAATGCCACTGAGTTTGAAACGGTCTATGGGTTTGCCCCTGATGTTGTTGTTGGCACCAATAGTCCGGCAGATTCCAATGGGGATGACAATCTACAACTGGTAGATCCTTTTGGTACGGTAATAGATACTTTTGGGATTATAGGGGAAGATGGCTCGGGCACCAACCATGAATTCGAGGATGGGCGGGCGCTGAGAAAGCCAGAAATCTTTGAGGCAAATGCCAATTATAATTTCGAGGAATGGATTTTATATAATGACACGGGCGCTGCAGGAACCATCAACCAACCCCAAAATGCCCCAGCTGATTTTACGCCGGGAATTCGGAACTAACTCAAAACTTTATAAACCCAAAATATTCCGGTCATCGATTATTACAATTTTAAGGAACTAGACTAAGGCTTAACAAAGGAGCCGTTGTTGTGCATCCGCATTTTTATCCTTTATAATTGGGCAATCTTGTTTATATCAGCTCCTGCAAGGTGTTTTAAGAGTTGAGGGCTACTGTACAAATTAATCATTGCACGCCCTATGTTTGAAGTAGTTGTTACCGATTTCATTCTTTTTAATACAGGAAAAATCGGCTTGGTTATGATATATAAGGAATTGTACAATTTGGTTTTGGATTTTACGCCACGTACCGGTAGAATAGCTCCTGGTCTAAAAGCATAAGCATCTTTAAACCCCTTGTTTAAAATCATATTCTCGGTTTTACCTTTAACTCGTGCCCACATCGAGTTACCTTGTTCACTGCCGTCTGTTCCCGCACCTGAAACGTATGTGAAAAGCATATTAGGATTTGCGTTATAGGTTGCATTTACAAGGGCTTCTGAAATTGAAAAAGTTAGTTTGTAGTAGGCTTCCTCATTTAAACCAGCCGATGTTACACCCATACAATGAAAACAGGCGTCATAATTTGTAAACTCATGTTGGATAGGGCTAAAATCAGTAAAATCTTGATGTATAATCTCTTTTATTTTAGGATGTGAAATATCAATTGGGTTTCTATTGATTAGTAAAACATTTTCAACGGTTGCATCATCTATACATTCCAACAACACCCCTTTACCAACCATACCCGTTGATCCTGTTATTATAACTTTCATTAAAGTTTTAATTTAAATTTCTGTATTCAGAAGGACTGAACCCTGTTTTTGATTTAAACACTTTACTGAAGTGTTGCGGATACTCAAAACCAAAATCGTAGGCAATTTCGCTTACCGAAGAGTTTGAGTTCAACAATTTGGTTTTCGCTTCTTTAACCATATGAAGTAAAATATGTTCTTTTGCCGTTTTTCCTGTTTCAACCTTAAGTAGATCACTTAAATAATAGCCCGATAAATGCAGTGCTTCCCCACATTGTTGCACGGTAGGCAAACCGCTTTCGACCAATAGATGTGAAGTAAAATAGTTTTTTAAGAATTTCTCGAATTTAACTAAATAGTCATGGTTATAGTTACTGCGCGTATAGAATTGACGGTCATAAAATCGCTTGCTGTATTTTAAAATACTTTCCAAATTAATGATAATCAATTCTTGGGTGTGCTTATCAATATTTTGGTCTATCTCGTTGGCGATATTGGTTACAAAATCCAATAGAATTTTCTTTTCTTTTTCTGAAACGTGTAAGGCTTCATTATTTTCATATTCAAAAAAAGAATAGTCCGAAATTGTACTAGCCAAAGGTGAGTGTCTTATAAAATCGGGGTGAAAAAAAATATCCCAACCTTCACCATCTTGTATTCGTTGGTTTTGGTCCTCTTCAAATTGCATCACCTGCCCTGGTGCTGTAAATATCAAGCTACTGTCTTGATAGTCATACGATTTTCGACCATATTGAAAAGCGCCTACACCAATTTCTTTTAAGCTAATAATGTATAAGTCAAAACTGAATTTGCCTGCAGAAACTTGTAGTTTTTGCTTCAATTCCCTCGTTGAAATAACAGAGATTAAAGGGTGTGCAGGACTTGATAAACCAAGCGCTTTATGAATGCTACTAATGCTATCTATGTTAATGATGTCTTTCATAATTTTAAAATCAGTTCTTTTTTTCTGCTAATTGCAGTTGTTCATTATAGGCTTCAATTCTGGCATAGGCAGTACCGTCTATCAACAAAATAACCACAAGCATGGCAATAGTTGTAATCATGCTCGCCCGCCAAATTGGGGTGTTAACAAAGAAAATAACCAGTGCACATGCCACGATAATCAACGGAATGGCGGTGAAAACCACGTTTTTATATTCCTTTAATGTTGCTTCTGTACGCTCAATTTCTGATATTACAAAAGCCGTGGAATCTGTGTTGTAGGCCGTTTCAAATTGTGCTATTCTTGATTTATTGGTAAAAAATAATCCAAGACCAATGATTGTTAGTAAGGCTCCTGCCACTAAGGTGGGAATGATGTAGGCTCTTGCCATATCAGTTTTTCCCAATTGCCAAAACCCTAGACTTGCCGCCATAAATAGCACTCCAAACAGAATGAAGAAAGGTGTTGAAAAAAGTTCGGCTCTTGCCCATTCTGTTGCAGTTTTTAAAATATCCATATCTTATTAATTTTGAATCTTCTAATTTAAAAATTCCACTGAAAACCAGTAGCCTTTTCTGATACTTCCCACAACCTCTCCATCACAGGTTTATCTTTTGCATGTGGCTCTAATTTGCATTCGCCAACTGGACCAGTCCAATAATTTCGTCCTGTAGGGCCATAGAATCCATTTTGATCTAAGTCAGGTTCTGTGGCACACATCAATTCTGGGTATGATCCTTTTTCAGCCGATTGCACCAATGGTGTCAACTTCATTATTTGCCAAACGAAGCGGGTCATTAAACTCCCGCTGGTCTTAATTAACGATGTTGAGGAAGCTCCAGGGTGACAAGCATACACTTTAACATTGGCCTTGCCCTCCTTTTTTAGTCTATCCTGTAATTCATAGACACACATGATCTGGGCCAATTTGCTCTGGCTATATACACTATTAGGACTGTAGTTTTTATCCCAGTTCATATCGTCAAATTGTATGGTCTTAATACCTAAATTATAGCCCATACTACCTACGGTTACTATTCGTCCTTTGGATTCTTCTATAAGTGGGTAGAGCAGTCCCTGTAGCAGAAAGTTACCGTAGTGGTTTACACCCAGCTGACTTTCAAAACCATCAGCCGTAAACGTTTGTGTTGGCACTTGGGCAATGGCAGCATTACATAGCAACGCATCGATTTGAGGAACTGTCTTAAGAACCTCTTCTGCGGCCCTTTTTACAGAAGCTTGTTCTGCCAAGTCCATTTGTATGGACAATACATTTATATTATTATTAAGCTCTTGCTTTAAAGTAGCGATGGTGTCCGCTGTTTTTTTTGGGTTTCGATTAAGCATCACCACTTTTGCTCCCTTTGACAACAATATTTTCGCCGCTTCAAATCCTGTTCCGCTTGTAGTACCTGTTATGACGTATGTTTTGCCATTTAAATTCCCTATTCTTTCGGGTGTCCACCCTTGATTGCCCAATTGATTTGTATTCATTTCTGTCTCATATTGTTTTAATAGTACAAAATTCTAGAAAGAGGTATTTTCTAACGTACACATTTTAAGGAAGAATGAATACTTTTTCGTGAATTTCAATATATTTTGAATCTTAGATCCTTATAGATTTGCCGCAGTTTGCAACTGTTCCATTACCAGCGCATCGTATGCTTTATCACTCATGGAAGCCCTGGTTTCAATATTTTCTTTCGCCATATTTCCAACCGGATAGCGAGTTTCGGGATCTGCGGAATCCATAGCTTTTTCTATCACTTTTGCCACAACAATAGGATCACTCGATGCATCAGGGTTAAATGTATTAACAAGTCCGGCTAAAATTGTTTTTTTAAGTTCCGAATACGCACTGTTTTTACTCTCAGCCGCGTGAAGTAAGGTGTTTTCGGCAAGTTCACTTTTTACCATGCCTGGTTCAATGATGACTACTTTAATACCAAATTGTTTCACTTCAAGTCTCAATACATCACTCCAACCTTCCAGGGCCCATTTTGTAGCCCCATACCAGCCCATAAGTGGCATATAAATTTTTCCTCCCATAGAACTCATATTAAAGATGATGCCTGCTTTTTGCTTTCTCATTATGGGAAGTACAGCTTTGGTAACTTCAACTAAACCAAAAAGGTTTACTTCAAACTGTTGTTTTGCCATTTCATAACTGGTGTCTTCTATTGGGCCGTAAATGGAATAACCTGCATTGTTTATTAAAACATCAATTCTACCTTCTGTTTTAATGATGGATGAGATTACTTCTTTAACTTGTTGATGCTTGATTACATCCATTTCTTTAGCAACGCCACCTTTTTTAATGATATCGCCCATTTTGTCAACTCTCCTGGCCAAGCCATAAACTTTATGTCCTTTTTCTAATAGATAAAGAGCTGTTGCTTTACCAATACCGGAAGATGCGCCTGTGATAACTATAATTTTTGAATTGTTCATTTTGTGGTTTTTAATAAATTATAGGGCAAAATTCTAAAAACCAATACTTTCAGATGTATATATTTTAAGGGAAAGCGAATACTTTTTAAGGAAAGGTTGTCTATTTGGGTATAGAGTGGTGTTTGTGCTTGCAAATGGCATACAACATTAGGATAACATCAATGATGTTATCCCATGTATAGAACTAAGTTATAAATTAATTGATAAGTGATGGTTTATTTCAACTAAAAGGACCTGGACCAATGCTTTTTACCAAACACCCTTTTATGGCGTTGTTTTTTTATCTATTATTTGGGCAAATTCGGCTATTTTTTCGATATCGAGTTTATCCTGAAACGTATGTAGATCGGTAATGTATTCCATTCCCAAATATTCAGCCGATTTTTTAAAGGGAAGCCAAAAAGCATCTTTTAGATTATCGCCATTAGAACAACTAATAACGGCCATGTATTTATTCCGTAATTTTCGCCCCAACTTTTTTTCTATACGCAATAGGTCGGTCAGCCGATCAAAAAAGACCTTCATGATACCACTCATCGAATACCAATACACAGGCGTTGCAAAAATCAAGACATCATAATTGTCGGTTATTCTTTTTATTAGCTTAATGAAATCGTCATTTCTATTCAAATGCTTGTAATCAAAGTGCCCGATATCATAATCTTTCAGGTCGATCAAATCCCAATCGGATATTCGCATTAATTCGGTAACGACTTTTTTCGTTTCGCCATTTTTTCTCGCGCTTCCTAAAATTATGACTTTTCCCACTTCACATTGTTTTTAAAAAATGTCTTGCTCTAAAGTACTAAAACGGATCAATAGTTGAGTTTTGGTTTAATTTTTAACTGCTCATGTGGTTTATTCGTTAATCTATTAATTCAAACATTCCATCGACACGTTCTTGACCACTTGAAGGTGTTTGAAGAAAACGTAACGGCAGAAATCCCTTTTATACCTCAATTTTTTTCAACATTATGTGGTTAGTAATAATTTATCCGTAATATATATTCTGTAGATAATCATACCCGTTATAAAGTTTTGAAGAAATATTTCAACTAAGCTATAAGCAATGAACTCTAAAGGAAAAACGGAAACAAAAAGCGAAAGCGGTAAGAGTCCACCAAAAACAAATAGAATCATCCCAACTTCGTACATTTTGGTTCTGTTGTTTGGCAGGGCGAATAGTAAAAATGGGACTATTGAAAGTGTTATAAGAATTCCCCTAAATAAGATACTTTCAATTAGTTTAAAAGTAGACGGTATATCAAGACCACCAACCCCAGAATCATAGAAGGGCTTTGTAAACAAATTGTAATTTAGCCACCCCCAAGTATAATACATAATCATATAGACCAATCCACCCAAAAACAATTTAGGAATCAATTTCGAAATATTTGTTATCCTCTCCGAATGCCTAAAAGATGCTTGATTTATGCTATTTTTTCTTTTAAGCATAAATAAACTTATCATGGAATATACAAGGCTGATTAATAATTGTTGAATACTTAGCGTTAAGAAGACACTTTTTGTAATTAATTCTGGAGTAAATAACGTTCCTTCAATGGCAACAGATATATTCGATAAAAACAGTATAGAGAAAACCATAATAAAGAAATGCGATTTGCTTAGTTGAATATATCGAAGTGATACATATGTAATGAACAGTGAGCTAAGTAATCCTGCAAATAATAATTGTATAAATGAACTTCCCTCATCTATTTCCATTTCAGGAAAATCAAATCCAATTGAGATCATTATTCCCGATATTAATGTAACTGTTAAAGCATAAATTATGGTCAACAGTATAATTTTCAAAAGGTTAATTAGTATTTTTTTCATAATCTAAAAGTATTATACACGAGTTTTCGAATTTTCATTTCATCCTTAATAAATAGAGCGATATCTATTTTTAAAGGCGCGTATTGCTTTCATTAAATCATCTTTATTCTCTAAAAAAGGCATATGCCCAAGATCACTGCCCCATAGCAAGATATTGGGGAATGCCATTCTTTTATAATGTTCAGGTCCAATAGCCCAATCATTGGTGCCGTAGTAAAAAAGAACGGGTTGTTCAATTTTTGAAGTGAGCAAACTGAAATCTTTCCAGTAGTCGGAAACCTCCATCGCATTTTCACTATAATCGCTATTCCAACTATCAAAATTGCTGTATGTTTCATTAATTTTATCTTTATCTTCCTCAGAAGCGAAGAATAGCTTCCACATTACCCCTTTCTTCTGTAATATGGGCATAATGGCCAGCATTCTTTCATGCAATGATACCGATGTATCAAGACAGATAGCCGGTACCTCATCGCTCGCCAATTCAATAGCCTTTGGCAACCAACTCTTTCCAAAACTATCTTCATAGGATAGCGTGCAATTAATAAAAATCATACCAGAAATAGCCTTGGGATTATTTGTTGCATACCCCATTTGCAGAATGCCGCCAACGGAATGCCCCAGTGTTAACCATTGCTTTATCCCCATTGATTCACGAACCTCCTCAAAATCCTTGATTATTCTATCCATAGAATAATTTTTGTCTACCGGACTTGAGGATCTGCCAACACCGCGTTGATCCAGATAGATCATTTGAAAATGTTTTTCGAGAGAGTCACCCATGAATTTTTCCAGCCAATAGCCACCAGAGCCAGGCCCACCATGAATATACAAACATGCCGGGCCTTTGCCCCTTACGTTTATGTACAGTTCGACATTATCGGAAGTCAAAACAATCTTTTCCTGCGATTGGACATTTATTACCGCAAAAAACAAGCAGAAAAGAAGAATGCACTTTTTCATTTCCCCATTTATTATCGTTTTCATACGAATTATTTAGTGATTGATTTATTCTATTATATTTTCAAATGCATCCATACCAGTCTTTATCTTCATTTTCCAAACCCGCTTCCAATTTCTCAGGGGTATTTTGTAGCATTTCTTCGATGGCATCATCAAAAACATCTAGCCTAGGTGTCATTATAAATGGCAAACTATTTAACTGTTCTTTTGAAGTTACTTTAGCTGTATAATCAAGTGTTGGTTTCATTTTGTAAAAATTTCCTTATGATAAATAATGGAACAAGGCTGCAAGAAGAATGATAACATTCGGAATGACCCCATACTTTGCATCTTTCCAGACGGTGAAAATCAGACGGGTTGATAGTAGAACAGCGGTAAATGCAGTCCATGGCCAAAAAGCATTTTCTACTAGGAGGGCCTCACCTGTGTATGCGAACATTAAGAAAGTTATAAACCAAAATACCCCTTGGAGCTTTGATATATGAGTACTAAATTGTTCAATCTGGGTTAGTTTAAACGCTTTTGCGAAACCAAACAGGTGAATACTTCCGTGTATAAAGATCAGTATGGCAATTAGGACTTTCATTTTCACTATTTATTGAATTGGTACTTAACAATAGATTTTCGAATTAAAAAACTTTAGTAGCGACATAGTTTTAAATAGTTGCTGGTTACAATGCTATCATAGGTATCCCACTCAAAATCCATATATCATCTAAAAAGATTTAAGAATTCCAATACGAAGTGTAAAGTAGTCGAGGTTCATCTTTCTTACGACACTGTCATAGTCGGTATCCCTAGAGAGTGAATTGAACTTTACTCCGGGTGTCAGACTCCAGTTTGAACCTAATTTGATGTCGATTCCTCCAGCTGCCTGCCATCCGAAGCCATGTCCACTGTCATTAATTAGCTCACCGTCGACATCCTCAATTTCAATGTGATTATATAAACCGCCTCCCCTTAGGTAATAGGAAATAGCAGAATTACCTATCGCATCTTGGAATTGTAAACCGAATACATAACCTGTTTCTTCAAAGTTTACATTTTTACCAGCAAATGAATTTTCAGAAGTGAACTGGTTCCAGCCCAACCGCCATATAATCCTAAATGTGGGATAAAGCGATAATGGAAAATACCTTCATACCCGAAACCTAGCTTTAATTCTGCATCACTGAGTTTGTCGGTAGCGATAGATAAACCACTACTTAATTCAAAACCAAAGCGATTTTCGTTTTCTTGTGCGATACTACTTATCGAAAGCAGTACGCACATTGCTAGTACTATTAATTCACGAGACTTCATATTTATTCATTTTTAAAAGTTTATACAAACCTAATAGCAAGGCATAAGAATAACGTCTCACTAAAAAGTACAGTAGTTTCGTTTTCTAAAAATGAAGTCTCACTTTTTCATGAGACACTGTGAATGTAGAGGCTTGGGGATACACCTTCAAATTTTTTGAAGGCACGGTAGAAAGATGCTTTTGAATTGAAACCACAGTTATAGGCAATTCCAATAATGGAAAAGTGTTTGTTTTCTTCGTAAATACATTGTTTTTTGAACTCTTCTATCCGGTACTTGTTGATAAAATCGAAAAAAGTTTGATCCATATGCGAGTTTAGTATTTCGGAAAGGTATTCAGTTTTTACATTTAATAATTTACTAAGCTTTAATAGATTTAACTCAGGTTCTAAAAACGGTTTTTCTTCATTCATGAAGAGTTGTAATTTTTCAATAAAACCCCTTTCATCATTGTGGGCGTATTTTTTATTATTACGCAGAAGATGTTCCTTATTCGGAAATCCGATAAAAATGCTTTTTTGCTGCACACCAAAAAATCCGATTATCAAAACATAAACAGAAGCAAAACTGTAAGTAATAATCATTAAGGTTTTATAAGGTGCGATATGAAATATCATATCAAGATTGAAAAGAGCTACATTCACAAGGTAGATCGATAATGAGGCTATAGTAAGGATTCGCAACCATTTTAAATCAAAACTATCTGTTTTTGAGAAAAAATCATTCAATTTTCGCTGATATGTCTTAATCAGATTTAAGGCCCACAGGTTATAGGTAATTGTGGAAATCCCTATGCTCAGAATAGAAATTTTATAGAAAACCTGATCTGTGAAAAGTTCATTTTTTACAATAGTTATTTTTTCAATTTCAGGTAAGCTGATAAAGCGAATATAATGTATTACCAGAAAAATAATAAATGGCAAAAAATGTAATATATAAAAAGGCTTAAAAGTGAATTTTGGATTGCCTAATGATTTTATGTAAAACCATAATGCCGGCCCATGTAAAAACAATATGAGCCAATTTAGATTTATTGCTTGTGGGAAGGGGAAATCGTTTTGAATGTTATGTAATTCAATATATGCTAATAGAATGGTTAGGGCATACAATGCAATGATAATTCCCAAATACACGTCAGATTTGACCTTATCTTTTTTGTTAAATAGTAATAGAATTAGAAATAGTGCCTGAAATATCCCAATGATCAAAATGTAGTTCATTATTTTTCAGTTTTTCACCAGTCATTTTTCATGCGGGTATAAGGTCGAGGTATGATAACGAAATCCCATTTTTCTATCTAGAAAACACCCCTAATTTAAGCAAAATTTCAATCGCTTATATTAAATTAAGGGAACTAAACAAAGGTTTTTACTGGAGGTATGGTTGTGCAATATAGAACTTTGTTTTGCAAGCCTATTTATTTCAGACGCACTTAAAAATCAATACGATTTTGGGTATTAATTTCCATGCTGTTGGTTAATTAATTCCAATCTTTTAACTATGGAATTCTTTGTCAGAATAGTCCCGGGAGATAAAACGCCATTTGCACCAATTCTAGAATTATCACCGACCAAGGCCCCGAATTTTTCCACTCCGGTATCTATTAATTCATCCTTATATCTAACCCAGATCCTTTTATCCACTCTTTCGTTGTAATGGTTGGCCGCAATTGAACCTGCCTCAAAATTCACATGCTGCCCTATTATACTGTTACCGATATAGTTTAAATGGGCAATTGCAGTCCTAGAGCAAATAATGCTGCTTTTTATTTCAGAACTGGGTCCAATTTTAACGGATTTGTCTAAAAACACACCTTCCCGAAAATTTGCGTTCGCTCCGATATAGCAATTTTCCATGGCAATAAACGGAGGTTTAATGGTAACTCCCTTTTCGATGACCGTAGATTTATGAATGGCGATGCCATCGCAAATTTTGAAGTTATCGTCAAGATTCGGGAGTATTCCCACAAGAATTTCCTTTAAGTTGGTTGTCAGTTCCCAAGGGGAGGAATTTTTATCCACTTTTAAATGTGCTGAAATATTTGAAATGAAATCACCAATATCCATTTTTTTATAGCTTTTTATTCCTTTGTAATCTGGGGTTTAGTCGATTCCTGGAATCATTGATAAATGGGATACAACAAATGTATAGTAACTGTAACCTATTTTTCTGTTTAGGAATCGCCTCTAAATTAGTTAAAATATGAACACTCAATTTGGGCCCTTGTTCAATAAGCCAATATTGTTTATCTGAATGTTATAATCTAGATCCTTGGATTCACGGATGCCTTATTTAGCACAGGGCTTCGAGGGACGTGTGTATGGGTATGGATTATGAAATTAATGTTGTACGAGCGCTTTGTACACCACTAATCAATGCACATATACAAGCGGATTTAACACTGGAGCGAAGCGTTAAAAAAAGGTTCAAGAAGCGTATAAATCGTACAGGCTGCCCAAAGCAGCTTGCACGATCTTAAATTACCGGATGTAGGTTTATGGGAAGTCGGTATGCGACATGACTTCCTCTATTTGCTGTATATGCCTTTCGGTATGACCACTCATGAATAATAGAATTTGTACCCCATCGATCGTTCCAAATGGCAATTGTCCATAATGGTTTCTAAGATCGTCCTTGGTAGTTCTGATATACGCTATATGTTCGGCACGTTTTGTCATAAAGGCTACCAAGGCATTGGCATAGGAGCCAAATTTACCTGAAGGTTCAAAAGCCTTCCCTGTTTTAACCTTTTTGTCGCGACTTGAGATGATCCCCAATAAATCGTTGTCGGATATTTTTACGGAATCGCGCATTGAAGGATCTGCAGGGGTTTTCAATGCACCTTGAAGCATTCCTCCGATCATTTCCTCAGAAATAGCCAGATGTTCCACGCATTCAGCGATAGACCAGGATTCAGGTGAACTTTTAAAATTGAGTTGGGCCTCGCTAAGCCCTTTCACAACCGTTAATAAATGTTCTTTTGAGTCGCGCATATGATTTGCCGCGAATTCCCTTTCTTCATCGGTCAGCCCTTTGTTTACGACACCAAAACCAACAATTGCTAAGACTACAATAGGCAAAATAAACTTTTTCATTTTCGAAAGATTTAAATTGATATTTTTTTATGGTTGTTTCACATACCTTAGTACGTACAAGTTACATGAAATTTACACTTAAAATGGGATATTTTGTAATCGACCCTATAACGCACTGGAGGTATTATAATTAAAGTCTATAATTTAATAATAATTATAGATATAAATCTAAAACAAGACCTTTTGTATTTTGTATCTTTAAAGGAATAAGTCTAACCGTTTATTGCACATTCGCAAAGCTTAAAAAAAATTAATTATGGATACTAACAAACAAAATTCGTCCCCCAATGAGAATGGAATAGGTGGAAAATGCCCATTTCACCAAGGGGGAAACACAGTAACCGGAACATCGGTAATGGATTGGTGGCCAAACGCACTCAATTTGGATATTTTGCATCAGCATGATACCAAAACAAATCCTTTAGGAAAGGATTTTGATTATCACGAAGAGTTGAAGAAATTGGATGTAGCGGCACTAAAGAAAGATTTACATGAATTGATGACCCATAGCCAAGATTGGTGGCCGGCAGATTGGGGACACTACGGTGGACTTATGATCCGTATGTCTTGGCATGCTGCTGGAACCTATAGAATATCGGATGGTCGAGGGGGCGGAGGAACAGGAAACCTTCGTTTTGCACCACTGAATTCCTGGCCAGACAATGTTAGTTTGGATAAAGCGAGACGTTTACTTTGGCCTATCAAAAAGAAATATGGCAATAAAGTGAGCTGGGCAGATTTGATTATCCTGGCGGGTACCATTGCTTATGAAAGTATGGGACTTAAAACCTTTGGTTTTTCATTTGGGCGCAAAGATATTTGGCACCCGGAGAAAGACGTGTACTGGGGTGCAGAAAAAGAATGGTTGGCACCTAGTGATGAACGCTATGATGATGTTGATAGTCCAGAGACTATGGAAAATCCATTGGCTGCCGTACAGATGGGACTTATTTATGTAAACCCAGAAGGGGTAAACGGCAAGCCGGATCCATTAAAGACCGCAGCTCAGGTACGTGAAACTTTCGCGCGTATGGCCATGAACGATGAAGAAACAGCGGCATTGACTGCAGGTGGGCATACGGTTGGTAAAACCCACGGCAATGGAGATGCTTCGATCTTAGGCCCAGAGCCAGAAGCCGCGCCAGTAGAAGCTCAGGGCATGGGATGGGCTAATCCACATAAAACAGGAGTAGGGCGCTACACCGTAACTTCTGGTTTGGAAGGTGCTTGGACAACGCATCCCACAAAATGGGATGGGGGTTACTTTGAAATGCTATTTAATCACGATTGGGAACTCCGTAAGAGTCCGGCTGGGGCTTGGCAGTGGGAACCTGTAAATATTAAGGAAGAGGATAGACCTGTAGATGTGGAAGATCCAGCCATCCGTCAAAACCCAATTATGACAGATGCGGATATGGCTATGAAAATGGATCCGATCTACAAGAAAATCTGCTTAAAGTTTATGGAAGACCAAGACTATTTCTCAGATACTTTTGCTAGGGCTTGGTTTAAACTTACACATAGGGACATGGGACCTAAATCCCGTTATATTGGTCCAGATGCACCTCAAGAAGATTTAATCTGGCAAGACCCGGTTCCTGCAGGAAAAACGGGTTATGATGTAGAGGCTGTAAAGGCAAAGATTAGAGCAACCGGTTTGTCTATTTCAGATATGGTGGCCACCGCTTGGGATAGCACTAGAACCTTCCGAGGTTCAGATATGCGTGGTGGGGCAAACGGAGCAAGGATAAGACTGGCCCCTCAAAAAGATTGGGCAGGTAATGAACCTAAGCGTTTGGCACGTGTTTTATCCGTTCTGGAACCCATTGCGGCGGAATTTGGCATAAGCGTGGCAGATACTATTGTTTTGGCAGGAAATTTAGGAGTAGAGCAAGCGGCTAAGGAAGCTGGCTTTAATATCAAAGTTCCTTTTAGTACTGGTCGTGGCGATGCTACAGATGAAATGACCGATACCGATTCTTTTGCCCCACTTGAGCCATTGGCAGATGGGTATCGCAATTGGATGAAAAAGGACTACGTCGTTAGTCCAGAAGAAATGATGTTAGACCGTACACAATTAATGGGACTTACAGCCCCGGAAATGACCGTTTTGGTTGGCGGAATGCGTGTTATGGGAACCAATCACGGGGGCACAAAACACGGTGTGTTTACCGATAATGAGGGTGCGCTGACCAATGATTTCTTCGTAAACCTCACTGATATGGGCAATGTTTGGAAACCCACGAACAAAAACCTCTATGAGATCAGGGATAGAAAAACAGGGGATTTAAAATGGACTGCTACCCGTATGGACTTGGTCTTTGGTTCAAATTCTATTTTGAGAGCCTATGCCGAGGTATATGCACAAGATGATAATAAAGAAAAATTTGTTAAGGATTTTGTAGCAGCCTGGAATAAGGTTATGGATCTGGATCGTTTTGATTTGGGTTGATTTCAACGTATTGGATCGACTGCTAAATTAAAATACCAGTTAACATTGCAAACCGTTACATCTGAAATGAAAAGATGTGACGGTTTTTTCATACATTTATTATGACCATTGGAAAACACTATGAACGAATTCTTTTTTAGCGAAATTAGAAATGGTGATTTTAAGGCTGTAAAGGCCATGTTAGAGAAGAATCCTATGCTTGTGAATAGTAAGGATGATCGAGGTTCTACACCATTGATTATGGCTACGTACTACGATGAGCAGGAAATTACCGACCTCTTGTTGGCAAAAGGAGCGAAAATCGATGCAAAGGACGCATCGGGTAATACGGCCTTGTTGGGGGTTTGTTTTAAAGGATATACCGATGTAGCTAAAAAATTGATAGCTAAGGGGGCAAATATCAATGAGCAAAATGCAGTGGGGGCCACCTGCCTTATCTATGCAGCAACTTTTGGCAAGGTCGATGTTGCTAAGGTACTAATAGAGCATGGTGCCGATGTCTCTCTTAAGGATGCTCGGGGTCTTACCGCATTGGACCATGCAAAAAGCGGGGGTGACCCAACCCTCATCCAATTACTGGAAAATATGTAATATTGGTCAATGAAAGATAACCAGGATCTTGAATTGATCAAACGTATTAAAGCATTGGCAGACACTGGTCTGGTATATGCCGATGATGAGTATCATAGGGAACGTTATGAAGAACTCCGGGAGATAAGCCTGCAACTACTGTCCCACATGTCTAGTCAACCGCTTCGGGTACTCCATGATTTTTTTATGCCCGAAAAGGATTATCCCACGGTAAAAGTCGATGTTAGGGGTTTTGTTTTAAACAGTGCCAATGAAATTCTTATTGCCAAGGAACAGGTAGATGGTAAATGGACCATTCCAGGAGGTTGGGCCGATATTGGATATACCCCATCAGAGGTGGTCGTCAAGGAGATTGAGGAAGAAACTGGACTTAGATGTTCCGTAGATCGATTATTGGCGGTCTATGACAAACGTATGCATGCGCACCCACCACAGCCATTCTATATTTATAAATTGGTATTTTTATGTACGATACAAGGAGGAAAACTTGAACATGGTTTTGACATGGATGGGGCCTCATTTTTCAAGCTCGACAACTTACCTGAAATATCTATAGACCGCATATTGGAGTCGCAATTATATCAGCTTTACAAAATGGTAATTGAGGGTAATATGAACGTTTATTTTGATTGATCCATGAAACAACAAGAACTGAATATTGCTATAGTACAGACCAGTTTGGTTTGGGAAAATCCGGAGCGCAATAGGGAGAATTTCTCTAAAAAATTCAAATCGCTTTCTGAGAAAGTGGATCTTATAATATTACCTGAAATGTTCACTACCGGGTTTACCATGTCACCCGGGAACATCAAGTATGAAGAAGGCCAAAAAACCTTGGATTGGATGCTTATGGAAGCAAAAAATCAAAATGCGGCAATAGTTGGGAGCATTCTTTTTTTTGAGAATGGGCACTTTTTTAACCGTTTGTTTTTTGTTGAAGCCAATGGCACCATCTCAAAGTATGATAAGCGCCATACATTTACCTTGGCCGGGGAAGACCGGGTATATAAGGCTGGAACCGAATCTTTGATCATCGATTACAAAGGGTTCCGGATCAATCCCATGATCTGCTATGACCTGCGATTCCCTGTATGGGCCAGAAACACCCAAAATTATGATGTATTGATCTATGTCGCCAATTGGCCCAAGCCAAGAATAAGGGCTTGGGATATTTTATTAAAAGCACGCGCCATTGAGAATATGTCCTATGCCATTGGTGTTAACCGCTGTGGGACGGATGAGGCGGGTTTTGTGTATTCAGGGCATTCAGCCGTTTATGACTGCCTTGGGGAACAGATGGTATTTGCCACAGAAGAAACCATATGCTTTACTACGCTTAATAAAAACCATATTGACACCACAAGGGATAAACTCAAATTTCTCGAAGATCGGGATGAATTCACTTTGAAATTATAAACGTCTCGTTCTTTTCCCAATTGGCCCTGATCTCAATGACATCGGGATAATAGCTCACCTTTTCAGGCTGAATGCGTTTTAAGTAGTTTCCGGTATCCCAAATACCGTTTCCATTGGCATCAAAGATTACACGCACAAGGTAATTTGTAGGTTCTATATAGTTAAACTCCATTAATTTGGGTTCTTCGGCATACAGTTCTTGTTTTATTTCCCCTTTTTCCGAGGTCAATTGAACAATCAAAGGATAGTCCTCTAAACTTGCGATAATGTTCATTGTCAGGTTGCCATAATCCGCATATTCCTTGGTTCGCAATCGTATATTCATCGTGTCGTTTTGGCTTCCAAAGAAATCGGTGACCGCACCCGGCATCAGTTCCAATTCATAGTTTTCTATGGCCTGCCTTTCAAAGTCAAAATCTATCTTACTCCTGATACTATCTAGCACAACGGTGAAATCAATGGCAAGGGAATCCTTATTCATCAAGCTGATTTTACTGGTATCAAGAGCCGTTAATGGTGTATTGGCCTGTATATTGAATGGGGTGTTGAAACCCAAGTTTCCACTTTGGTTGGCTTTTAGGTTCAATGAATCTATACCTACTTTTCTGTTCTTAACCGTAAAGGTATCAATGGCTTGGAGGGCGTCATTTCTAACGGTAAAAATTAGGGAATCCATTTCAAAAGGTGTAAACCAAAAATTCAATGTATCCTTATCACGTTCTTTGGTAATCGTGGTTTTAACCGTATCGGGTACAGCACTTAAAAGCGTTATATCCAAATCCTTTCCATCGCCATAATAACCAAATATGATCTTATTGCGGGCCGTTAGACTGGGAACTGATATTTTGTAATCGGGAATTTCCTTGAACAAGGTCAAAAGGAACGTCGAATCGGTAGGTATTGCAACAGTATCGGCGATAAACCCGATTTTATCCATATTTTGGTTGAACATATTGTTTTTGTTCTCATCTTTTAATGCGAACATGGCATATTTCCCTTCCTTAAGGTTGGGCAGGGTAAAGATCACGGCACTGTCTAACGTATTGGTGATATAATTTGGGGGTTTCCTGTATATGGTCGAATCGGTGTAGGCTGAATCGATTTCATATAGCATCACACTGACGAATTCATCCGCTTTACGATTGTAGGCATCTTTTATCGCACCTTGAACTTGCAACGAATCTATATAACTTCCCGTTGAGAATACATAGGTTAGAAAGCGATAGGCGTTGCCTTCGTTATTATCCACGATACTTTGTCCAAAATTTAGGGTATACGTGGTATTTTCAAGAAGTGTATCCTTGATGGTGATTTCGATGAATTTGTTCGCGCCACCCTGGGGTGTTATATTCGGCATATACTTGAGGGGCGGTGATACAATTAGTTGTTCCTGGACATCCTCCAGTTTTACCAATTCATCAAAATACAGCCTTATCGTTTTCGCGTTGAAATTGATGGTCATGTTCTCGGGCTCCGCTTTCAACAATACAGGGGGGGTAACATCCTTAGGTCCTCCTGTAGGTCTTCCACGTCTTGCACATTGCATTAGGGCTGCGGTGATCAAAAAGAGGAAAATGTAAGCGAAAATACGTTTGAACATAAATTTACCGATCTATGGGGCAAAGTAACACATAATTTGGAACTTGCCTTCAAGAATTAACATTGCATAAGGGTTGGCAGTGGCGTTTAAAGGTCATTGTGTTAAAGGTACTACTGCCATACTCGTAATATAGAGGGTTATTCCTTTTGCCCCGTTCAAGGTTTTGGCACAGATTTCCATCGTAGCGCCCGTCGTGATGACATCATCGACCAAGAGTATATTCTTATTTTCCAACAGCTTCGGGTACTTAAGTAGGTACAGGGCCTTATTATTTTGCCAACGTCCAATTCTACTTTTCTTAGTCTGGGTTTTGGTATTGGCTGTCTTGATCAAGGCGTCCTCAAGAAATTCGGCATTTAAATGATTTGCCAAGCGCCTTCCAAAGGCCGAAACTTGATTATATCCCCGTTTTCTCAATTTTTTTCGATGTAGGGGCACGGGAATTACGTAATCTATAGTTGCCAAGAAATTGTTCCCTGCAATAATTTGGCCATGCCAATCACCCAAAAACGTGCCGATTTGCTCTTGATTTTTATACTTTAAATGATGGATAAGGTTTTTTACAATACCTTTTTCGATGAAAAAAAGGAAAGAATTCGCTTTTTTGATGTTAATTCTACCATAAAAAATACGGTCAACAGCATTTTCAACGTTAAAATCATATTCGGTGAGTGGTAACTGGTTTCGACAAACGGTACACAAGTGATACTCTCCTCTATTTAATCGTGCATTACATCCAAAACACACCCTAGGTAGCAGGACCGAGTTGATATCATTTAGTATCTTTGATAGATTGGAATACACGAATCTTACAATTAATAACCTACTTAAAGCCGACTTGGATTAATGGACGGACAAGATAATAAATTCAACTACAAGATTATTCTTGCTGCTTTGGTTGCTGTAATCATAGGTATACTGATCGCATTTTACTATAGTTATGCCCAATCTGAAAATCAAATTAGTTTTTTAGAGCAAGAAAAAGAGATTTTAGTGAAAGACCTTACTTTAATGAAGGCTGATGTTGACAGACTTACCGCTTTGAACGAGGTAAATGAAATAGAGATCCAAGGGGCTCGATATGAAGTACAACAGCTTTTGGATTCTGTAGGTAGGCTCACCTTTACCATAGAAAAATTACGCGAATTCAAATCCGAACTGCGAAGACTTGAGGCCAAGAACGATAGTCTTAAGCTTAAGAATAATTTCCTCAGGTACAACAATATGCTTCTTACCAATAAGGTTGAGGAAACCCAAGCACAGATGGAAGCCTTGAGACAGGCAAGTAATTCGATAGCGCAAGCGGAAGCCTTACAGCGCCAAAAGATCTTGGAACTGAACAAGGAGCTTAAAATAAAAAGTTATTTAGAACTCAGGGATACCGAAGGCACTAGTTTTAGGTTACGGGGAGGTAAACCCCTAAGGACGAACAAAGCCTCTACCGTAGAAAAGTTAAGAGGTTGTGTTACCATAAAGGCAGATCTTACGATGATCAACAAAAAGAAAATTTTATATTTCCAGTTCTTGGGGCCGAATATGGGAGTTATCGAGGATAATGCCAATACTATTTTGGTGAATGGGAATGTCTACAGCAAAAGGTTAGAGTTTGACTTTATGGGTGATGAGATGCAGCTATGTGAAGCCATTACCATACCAGAGGGTTCCTTGCAACCCGGAAGTTATACCCTTAATGTCTTTGAGGACGAAAGATTATTGGACTCTGCAGAATTTCAGTTAAAATAACATCAGGCTTTTGTTGGAATATTCTATTTTTGCCCAATGGCAAATCAAGAAGACGATTTTAAAAGAGTAATTTCACATGCAAAGGAATATGGATATGTTTTCCAATCCAGTGAAATTTATGACGGATTAAGCGCCGTATACGATTATGCGCAGAACGGTGCGGAACTCAAAAAGAATATTAGGGAATACTGGTGGAAAGCCATGGTACAGCTCAATGAAAACATCGTTGGGATAGATGCTGCCATTTTTATGCATCCCACTACCTGGAAGGCCTCTGGTCATGTCGATGCCTTTAATGATCCTTTGATAGACAATAAGGATTCTAAAAAAAGATACCGGGCCGATGTTTTGGTCGAGGATTATGTGGCCAAAATAGAAGCGAAGATAGAAAAGGAAGTGGCCAAGGCCGCTAAACGCTTCGGGACTGCTTTTGACCAGGATCAATTCTTGGCAACCAATGAGCGCGTGGTCGAATATCAAGGAAAGGCAGATGAAATTCTAAAGAGATTGGGAAGGTCATTGGAAAATGAGGACTTGGCCGATGTAAAAGACCTTATCGAAGAGTTGGATATTGCATGCCCTATGTCGGGCTCAAAGAATTGGACCGAAGTAAAACAGTTCAACCTAATGTTCGGGACTAAATTAGGGGCTAGTGCGGAAAGTGCGATGGACCTCTATTTACGACCAGAAACCGCCCAAGGTATTTTTGTGAACTTCTTGAATGTACAGAAAACAGGCCGTTTGAAAATTCCGTTTGGAATAGCACAAACGGGAAAGGCCTTTCGAAATGAAATCGTTGCCCGACAGTTCATCTTTCGTATGCGCGAATTTGAACAAATGGAAATGCAATTTTTCATTCGTCCCGGTTCACAGCAAGAGTGGTATGAAAAGTGGAAAGATAATAGAATGAAATGGCATTTGTCATTAGGCATGGGAAAAGAGAACTACCGGTTTCATGACCATGAAAAATTGGCCCATTATGCAGATGCAGCGGCCGATATCGAATTCAGGTTCCCTTTCGGGTTCAAAGAGCTGGAAGGGATACACTCCCGAACCGATTTTGATTTAAGCCAGCACGAAAAATATTCGAATAAGAAACTACAATATTTTGACCCGGAACTTAAGGAAAATTATGTGCCTTATGTTGTGGAAACTTCCATTGGATTGGATCGTATGTTCTTGGCCGTATTTTCCCATTCCCTACGGGAAGAGGAGCTCGACAATGATACCACACGAACAGTATTGAAATTACCCGCAGTTTTGGCGCCTACAAAAGCGGCTGTCTTGCCTTTGGTCAAGAAAGATGGACTACCGGAAGTAGCCCATAAGATCATCGAAGATTTAAAATGGGATTTCAATGTTGTCTATGACGAAAAAGATGCGGTCGGCCGTCGATATCGAAGACAAGATGCTGCCGGCACTCCATTTTGTATTACGGTAGATCACCAGTCATTAGAAGATGAAACCGTCACCATTCGCCATCGCGATAGCATGGAACAGCAAAGGGTTGCCATTACCGACCTTAAAAGTATTATTCACAAAGAAGTGGATATGAAGACTTGGTTGCACCGTATAGTGTAAATTATACAGAGAAATTAAAGTTTAAAAGGTGACCTGAAAATGCTCAGGTCACCTTTTTTATTTTGGGAGTTCTTTATTTTGGTTCCAAGTCCATGACGTAGTCATAACCCTCATTCAAATAGTTCGCTACATTATCCAAATCATGAAGCATGTCGTCTGGTATCAATACATATCCTTTCATTACGGCATTATGCGATCTGTAAATACTAGAATTGAATTCCTTAATGTATTTTTCTTGGACCTCTTTTGAAAATCGAATTCCGATTTCCCCGTTTTTATTTAATAATGAAAACATGTATCCATTCGCTGACGTATAGGGTACCGTTTTCCCTTTTCGCTTAAACCGATGACACTTGGCCACCAACTGGTCATAGATTTTTAATTTTTCCTCCCACATGGCTTCTTTCTGTAAGGCAATGCTAGACAAGATTTTAATCATTTAAAGGGTAAGTTACTGAATATCCTTTACAGGGAAAAGTAAATCATATGAGATTTAAATACCATAGTTATTAGCAATAGAGAACTCAACTAAAGCTTTTCATAGGATAGGTTGGTGCACTTAGTTTTTTTATTTCAGTATTACAAAGAAGTCTTTTAGTCCACTCAGTATGCTTTGAACGGCATATGCGGCCAATATCAAGCCCATTACCTTACTGATTACCGTAATTCCATAATCGCCGATTCTTTTTTGCACCAAACTCGCTCCGAGTAAGATCAACATGGTGATCACAATTACTACTATGACTAATCCCGTGGTAATAGCTTGCTGCTGGATTGAGTAAATGTTATTATCCGTTAATAAAACAACGGCCATTATAGCTCCCGGTGAAGCGATGGATGGAATTGCAACTGGGAAAATAGTGACGTGTTTATAATCGTGGATCAAATGTTTTTCCGACTCTGGTTTGCCTTCCCCAAAAATCATTGTCAATGCGAATAGGAACAGTATTACACCACCTGAGATTTGAAAAGCATCCAAGGTGACATCCATTCCATCAAGGATTAGTTGACCTACGACGATAAAAAACAATAGAATAAGAAATGCAATGAACGAGGCTCTAATTGCCACCTTTTTTTTGTGCTTCTGGTCTAATTGTTTTGTAGCTTCCAAAAACACTGGAACAGAACCAAGAGGATCAATTACGGCTATTAAAAAGAAAATTTTCGTAATAATTTCTGCTATCATGTTAATCAGTTTTTATGCCCTCACAATGGGCTCGCCAATATAATATTTTACTTTCTATTCTAATTAGGTACAACATACGAAAATAGATATGCGTATCTATATTCCCATTCTAAAAACTAAGATAACAAATAGGGTTATAAAAGGAATTGTTATAAGGTATAATTCAGAAGTAAACTGCCATAATAGTTGCGGTCATTTCCCGGATAGAAATATCGTGGTTCACTACCTCCGAAACCGACGGCATTTATCAATACCGATTGGGCGTATTTGGTATTGGTCATGTTGTTAACCCCCATATCGAGGCCAATAGAGAACTTCTGTGAAAGTTGTCTTTTAAGTCCTATTCTGGTATTCAACAGATTATAGGATGCACTGGATAACGTATTCGCATCGGTTAATGGAATGGCACCTACATACTGATAGGAGGTATTCCAATAGAGCCCGTTTCGCCATTGTAATTGTAATCCGGTATTCAATCGATGTTTTGGAACCCCGGTCAATGGGTTGCCCGAATAATCGTTTCCCTCATCAATGAACTCCACAAACTTATGGTTGCTATAAGAATAGCTCATAAAAGGGGTTATTATAAATTTTGGGATAAGGTCAAGTTTATAGTCCATATCAAGTTCAACACCTTGATGTTTGGTACTTCCGGCATTCTTACCGATATATTGGTCTTCGCCCACCCGTTGGGCCACCAAGAGATTTTTAATAGACATTCGGTATAGGGCAAGATTTATCCTTAAATTATTGTTGTCTAAAAACAGTTCGCTTCCCAACTCATAATTGGTACCGGTTTCTTGGGCGATATCCGGGTTAATTACGCCTCCTGGGGTCAAGGTCTCTTCCAAACTGGGGTTGGCGTAACCACGACTGATGTTCAGATACACATGTTGCTTGGGATAGAACGTATACATCAAAGTGAGGCTGGGAGAAAAGATGATGTCAAAACTGCGTTTTCCGCTGGTATCTTCCGCGCCTGTATTATACATATCCCTAAAATCATAATCCGTCTTATTGATGTTCAAGCCCAATTGGGCAGAAAAATAACTGGCAAAGGGCAGGGTAAAAGTACCAAAAGCATTGATTTGCGTCCTAAATTCCTTGTTGTCGCTTAGCTGATCTCCAGGTAGACTTCCTTGGCCATTATTGGTTTCATAAAGGTTTTCATAGGTAGCCCAGTTGTATTCATCTTTATAAAACTCGGCACCGAAAGAGTATTGGCTTGGGTGTTCCCCAATTATAAAATCGCCCAAGAATCGGGTTCTGAATCCATAGCCATTGGTAAATTCATCCAAAATATTAAAAGGCCGAGGTTCATAATGATCCAAATAGCTATAAAAAACACTGGAGGTATTCGAGAGTTTTTGATTGAAGCCATGGGTAAAGGAGAGTCCGGCCAACGTATACTTGTTGGCTTCATACCCTTTGGCGGCCTTCCAGGTAAAAGCTGCTTGGGTGGGATCCCCATCAAATGCACTTTGACTTATTGAACTAGCGATTTGTGCTGAATAATCTATATGGTTGAATAAAAGTGTGATCTTGTTTTTATCGTTTATAGTGTAGGAAGTATTCAATAAAAAACCATCGCGTTCAAAACGACTGTTTTCCCGATAGCCATCCAAGGTCATATGGCCATAACGAAGCTCCAAAGAAAACTGGGTATCGGCATGTGTAAAACCAAGGCTGTTTTTTAATAATCCATAAGAACCCACGGTAACATTATTGCGCAGCGTGGTCGTATGTTGCAAGGCTTCCTTTGGATTCAATATAATCGCTCCTCCTAAATTGGTGCCAAAGGCCGTACCCTTGGGGCCTTTGATAACTTCAATCGAATTCATATTCTCGAGATCATAAGCCTCAATGGTAGAAAATCCAGAACCGTCGGTTACCGGAATATCGTTGTAATAAAGCCGTATTTTATCGGTACCGTAGGGCGTTCTCGCCCCAACACCACGAATAGTGATTCGATTGGTGTTCAAGGCTCCCGAAAGAACATAAACTCCAGAAACCTGGTTTAGGGAAGAAACCATTTCGACCGGACTGAAATTTTGGAAGACCTTGACGCCGATTATTTGGGAAGGCAGTATTCCAGTGGCTTGTTTCATCTTTATAGAATCGATCAACACCACTTCTTTCAATTGGGTGATACTATCCCTGACCAGCGATTCTTGGGCAAAGGAAATGGTGTGTGCGCAAATGAAAAAACAAACCAAAATAGTATATCTCATAACTCTAAGATAGCTAACAAAAAGCAGGAATAACAATAAAAAGGCATTCAGTTTTCGAAAAGGATATATACCGTCTTTCAAGGTGGAAATCCATAGGGTGAAAAGTTGAAAACTATGCACTGCAATTAATTACGAACATCAAATTTCGGGCTTATTACCACAATAAAACGGTTTTATACAACATTGTTCATTGTAAATACCATTAATTAGGGCAACCTTTCTTATTTTGAGCTTAAAAAGTAGTAAAAAGACTACGATGTTCATATATATTAGACTTTTTATTCCCTTAATGTTCGCCATACATGATACTGAAAAATAGAACTTGGTTTTTTGTTTTCTTAATGATGGGTTTTGCCATGAACGCTACAGTACCCCAATCAGAAAAAGAGGTCTTGCTAGAGTTGTTCAATGCAACACATGGTGAGGACTGGACGATTACATGGTCATTGGATAAGCCCATTGCTACTTGGCACGGTGTTGAAATCGAGAATGACCATATTGTTGGTCTTCATTTGTTCAATAATAACCTGGTAGGCCAATTACCTTTTTCCATTTACAAGTTACAGCGGCTCAAGTTCCTGAATGTTGCCTTTAACCAATTGAGTGGACAAATTCCCATTGAAATAACAACACTCAAGGAATTAAAAGTGCTACGTATGGGGAAAAACAGGTTAACAGGGTCAATTCCCGAATGTATTGGGGAATTGCAATCTTTGATGATTTTGGAGTTATTTGAGAACAAACTGACTGGTAACCTACCATTAAGTATAGGTAAGCTGCACAAATTAAGATTTTTGGTGTTGTCGAATAATGAAATTGAAGGGGAAATACCAGAAACTATTGGTGATTTAGCACGGTTGGTAGGCTTAGAACTTGGAAGCAATAAATTGAAAGGGACCATTCCCTTAAGCCTTGGAAAACTTTTGAACCTTAATCGCCTCGTACTTTCTGAAAATCAATTAAGTGGTTCCGTACCCAAGATTATTTTTTCACTTCCAAAATTAAAGGTGCTACAATTGCAAAATAATAATCTAGGGGTAGATGTGACATTTCAAAAATCGGTAAATAAAGCAAACTACGTTGTTTTTGATGTTGGGGAAAAGACCTTGCGTTTCAATGATCACGCCAATCGTAAATTCGATTTTATAGAGAAGACAGGAATGGCGGATACCAAATTCGAAGATGTGGATTAAGAAAATAAATGATACTCTGTAGGAGCTTTAAAACCGGAAACCAATTGAAAGGCCCGCACGAAACATAAAGGTATCTTGAAAATCCTCTGGATTAATATTCCGTCCAATACCGGCACTTACTTCCAAACTGAATCTTTCACTTTGCGTCACCCATTTATTGCCCATGCCTAAACCCAGTGCCGTGGTGCTATAATCGTTATTTCTGACACCAAGATTGTTATCCGGTATTTCATCCTCCCCGGTATAATAAAGACCAAAGGCCTCAGCGAAGAAGCCACTTCTCGGCATATAACCAAAATAGGCCCTTAAATTTGGGCCTATGCCAAAATTACCGTTGTAATCCGTCGCATTGCTGTCAAAATATAGGGTTCCTCCGATACTCATATCCTCATTGATATAATATTCATAGGAACCTTCTAGGGTGCTGTTGGCCAAAAAAAGACCAATATTGAACTTCAATTCATTATTATTATTGAATCTAGGATAAGCCTGGGCACTTGCCATACCTACACTCAACAATGCGATTGCCAAAAATATCTTTTTCATGTTACACCGTTTTTTCTTCCAAGAGGAATCAAATCCCGTTCCAAACCGGTAAAAATAGAAATCTATTGTCAAATTAAGTGAATCCGCCCGATATTTTAGATACTTTAAATGTAGGGCTAGCGAACGAAAAACATTCGTTATTTTTGGACAAAATTTAAGTTAGTGAGAATAATATCCTACAATGTGAATGGCATTCGAGCAGCCATTAACAAAGGTTTCTTAGACTGGTTGAAAGCTGCAGACCCCGATGTTCTATGTCTTCAGGAAATCAAGGCCATGAAAGAACAATTGGATCTTTCGTTATTCGAGGAAGCCGGATATTCGCATAATTACTGGTTTAGTGCCAAAAAAAAAGGGTATAGTGGCGTTGCCATATTGAGCAAGAAAAAACCGGAGCAAGTCGAGTACGGCACCGGCATCGATTATATGGATTTTGAGGGAAGAAATCTGAGAGCCGATTTCAACGGGGTATCTGTCATGAGCCTATACTTGCCCTCGGGCACGAATATGGATCGATTAGGCTTTAAGTTGAATTATATGGCCGAGTTTCAGAAATATGTGGACAAGTTAAGAAATGAATATCCCAATTTGATTATCCTGGGCGATTACAATATCTGCCATCAGGCCATTGATATTCATGACCCTGTCCGCAATAAGAATGTTTCCGGATTTTTACCGGTAGAAAGGGAATGGATAGGGAACTTTATACAAAGTGGGTTTATAGACAGTTTCAGGTATTTTAATACGGAACCCCATAATTATACATGGTGGACCTACCGTGCCAATGCCAGAAATAACAACAAAGGTTGGCGTTTAGACTACGGAATGGTGAGTGAGCCCCTTGAAAAAAAGTTAAAACGGTCGGTTATTTTATCCGATGCCAAACACAGTGACCATTGCCCGATATTGGTAGAACTGGGATAAACAAAGCACACAATTTTAAAGTATTGATAAATTGTAATAATTGGATTTAAGCATAGAACAAGCACAAATTGAATGATTTATACAAAATTACCGCATACCGATATTGAAGTAAGTAAAATATGTTTGGGTACCATGACCTGGGGTAATCAGAATACCGAGGCAGATGGTCATGCACAGATGGATTATGCCATTGATCAAGGCATCAATTTTTTTGATACTGCTGAATTATATCCCATTCCGGCGCATCCCGATCGTTATGGCCATACCGAAATGATCATTGGTAATTGGTTTAAAAAGAACAAAAACCGTGACCAAATAGTTTTGGCGACCAAAATTGCAGGTAATGGCGATTATACAAAATTCATACGAACCACTGGTTTTTCTAGGGAAGCGATTATTGGTGCCGTTGAAGGCAGTTTGGAACGATTGCAGACCGATTATATTGACTTGTACCAATTACATTGGCCCGAACGATCTACGAATTATTTTGGACAAAGGGATTATCAACATGACATTAGGGATCATTGGGAAGACAATTTTCATCAGGTTTTGGAAACGTTGCGTGATTTGATACGTGAAGGCAAAATACGGCAGGTTGGTATTTCAAATGAAACCCCATGGGGTGCCATGCGTTGTCTTGAAGAAGGCAAGGTTCATGAAAGTCTTCCAAAAATGATTACCATTCAAAATCCATTTAATTTACTAAATCGAATATTCGAAATAGGATTAAGTGAGATAGCAATCAGGGAACAAATAGGCTTATTGGCCTATTCCCCTTTAGGTTTCGGCGTACTGAGCGGTAAATATTTGGGAGGAAAACGCCCCGAAAAATCACGGATCGTATTATTTCCGGCCTATAATCGATACAATAGGGAAACCGCCGTTAAAGCGACCCAAAAATATTTTGATCTCGCCCATGAACATGGCTTATCACTCACAGAAATGGCTTTAGCATTTATAAATACCAGACCTTTTGTAACCAGCACGATCATAGGGGCGACTACTATGGATCAACTCAAGGAGAATATAGGTAGTATTGATGTTCAATTGAGCGATGAAGTGATAAAAGGGATTAATGCCATACACAATGAAATTCCAAATCCATCACCATAAAACCAAACTATGTATTTTCTTAAAGTAGGATTCGGACAGCTGGTACTTATCATCTTGGTAATCATAATTATCCTTGTCTTTGCCAGAATAATGCGGGATAGGCGTTAGCCGAACAAACGGCTTACCACATCCTCTATCCTGGCAACAAGTACAATCTCGATTTTTGGGTTTTTTAGGCTTATTTTATTGTTCTTGGAAACATAAATGGTATTGAAACCCAATTTTTCTGCCTCAAGAATGCGTTGTTCTACACGCTGTACAGGCCTAATTTCCCCTGCCAAACCAACCTCAGCGGCAAAACAGACTCCTTTTTCTATGGGAATATCGGAATTGCTCGATAGAATGGCGGCGATTACGGCTAGATCAATGGCCGGGTCATCTACTGATATTCCCCCTGTAATGTTCAGAAATACATCTTTGGCCCCCAATTTAAATCCTGCCCTTTTCTCAAGTACGGCTAGGAGCATGTTCAATCGTTTGGCATTATAACCTGTTGTAGAACGTTGGGGAGTACCATATACTGCCGTACTGACCAGTGCTTGTATTTCTATCATCAAAGGCCGCATGCCCTCTACCGTTGAGGCGATGGCAGTACCACTAAGCCCTTCATCGTTTTTAGAGATCAAGATTTCAGAGGGGTTGTTCACTTCCCGTAAACCACTGCCCTGCATTTCATAAATACCGAGTTCCGCTGTAGATCCGAATCGGTTTTTAAGCGCCCTAAGTATACGATACACATAATTTCGATCCCCCTCAAACTGAAGTACGGTATCTACCATATGTTCCAGGATTTTTGGCCCGGCGATAGATCCATCTTTGGTAATGTGCCCGATTAGGATTACCGGCGTATTGGTTTCCTTGGCAAATTTGATGAGTTCCGCAGCACATTCCCGAATTTGTGAAATGCTCCCCGCAGCCGATTCGATATAGTCGGAATGTAGCGTTTGTATAGAATCTATGACCACAATATCGGGTTCCATGGCTTCGATCTGTTGGAAAATATTCTGGGTTTTGGTCTCCGTAAGGATATAACAATTTTCACTATGGGGTAGAATGCGGTCGGCCCGCATCTTGATTTGTTTTTGGCTTTCCTCCCCTGAGACATATAATGTTCTATAAGGTAGTTTTAAAGCAATTTGGAGCACTAAGGTACTCTTGCCCACCCCAGGTTCGCCACCCAATAAGACCAATGACCCCGGAACTAGTCCGCCCCCCAAGACACGATTGAATTCGAGGTCATACGTGTTTAAACGCAATTCTTGATCAATACTTATTTCATTGACCCGTAACGGTTTGGCTATTTTTTTTGAAGAATTTGAGGGACTTTTCCACCCCTTTTTTTCTTCTTTTTGTAATACCTCTTCCACAACGGTATTCCACTCCTTGCAGGCAGTACATTGTCCCACCCATTTAGCATATTGGGTGCCACAATTTTGACAAAAAAATGCAGTTTTGGTTTTGGCCATTACCTCTTCTCTGGTTTTGGCTAAAGATAAAGTAAACTTTTAAAAAAGTTGGGCTATTCCAGTTTTTCAATACCCGAAATCCGCTTTTAAGGCATCGATTTTTTCCAAGGCCATTTCTTTGGTAAGAAAATCTATTTCTTCCATTCCAAAGGCCTTTTCAAAAGTACGCAGTGCTTTCTTCGGCTCTCCCAATTGCTCATAGTACTCCCCTTCAAAATAAAAGCCCAACATGGTTCCGGGAAATTCGGCCTTGCATAAATCGGATAATGGTTTCAGGGATTCGACATCCTCTTTTTTTCGGGTACCGGCATAGATGGCCATAATATCGTTGAGGTCAACGGGTTTTTTTATACCGAATAGATTTTCAATGGTTTTGTATTTGGTTTCCAAATAGCTGAAGACCGGCTCTTCCGAGGTTAAAATCTGCGTTTTATATTCTTTGGGACTAATGGGTTTGAACATTCCAAAGATATTATCGAAGGCTTTGCCTATACCATACGTGGCAATGGAGATATGATCGGCACTAGGGTACTCGTCAAAATAGTAGTGCAAGGTTTCTTTGTCTATGGCCTTAATGGCCTTATCCATGGCCAGGATTCTGGGGGTATCCCTGCTATTTTCCCCCTCGAGGATCAGTTGATAGAAAATCTGTTGATTCAAGGCTCCCAATCTTAGGGGTATATTGGTTTCCATATCAGGGGCCAAGGTGGGTGAAATATTGATATACGCATTGAAAAGTGACCTATCCTTGAACAACCAATAGTTTTCGAAATTGGCGGTAATATCGTATCCTACGATCATTTTAAATGGGGCTGTATTGTAATTTAGGTCGAGATAGGGTATGATTTCCATCCCTAGGAACTCAAAAAACTTATTTCCCTTCTCAGCCGGTAGGCCTGTTTGCTTATCAAAGGCACAATCATCCAATCGAATGCTTTCCTTGCTTTGGTGTATACCAACAATAATAGACGCTGGCATACCATGGAACCTACTGTAATATTTGGCGGTAGCCACCACTTGTTCAAATAGATAATCGGCATCCAAAACCACAATAAGCGGGTGTTTTTTTTCCTTATCATAGTCTTCAGGGAAATAATAACTGACATCCCTTCTTTCCTGAAGCTTAAACGATTCGAATATCTCTTTGGTTATCTGGGCATTTAGGGCATAACAGGCAAGAAAAGCTAAAAGTAAGGGTATACGTCGCATAGAACAGCATTATGGCAACTTTAACCTAAGTTGTTACCGGTTTCTGTTCAATAACGGCAATAACAGAAAAGATATTGCCCCGAAAACGACAACCATTAAGGTTTGCGAAATCCACATAATCCATCCAAAGGCATTTCCTGAAACAATACTCACTCCAAAAATTTCCAATGATTTGCTCACGAATGCCGGATAGGCAATAAAACCTCCATTTGTCGTGGTCATTGCTATGGCACCACCAACAAAGGCAATAAGGAGTGCCCCTAGGGAAAGGTCTGCTGTTTCTAATACCGTGAATTTTATGACCCAAAACATAGCTACATAACAGGACCAGATAAGTATCGTATGGAAAATAAAAAGCCATTTATGCTCCATTTTAAATATACTTAGAACGCCATCCAGTAAATTCTTAAGGAAACCTCTTATTTTGATTACAATGCCAGATTTAGATTTCTTTATCAAGCGTACAGCGATTATTAAACCTAATATACTGATAAGAAGAAAAATCATTCCGCCAAAAAGCCCTATGCCGGTGTCACGAATGAACCCAAAAATAAGATCGGTTTGTAGAAATAGGGCTACTAGAATTATCAACAATAACATGAGTACATCAACAAGCCTTTCTGTAACTATAGTTCCGAATCCCTTTTCAAAAGGCACATCCTCGTAAGTGGCCAAAGCCGTAGCCCTAAGGAATTCACCAGATCTCGGAATACCTAAATTTGTTAGATATGCAGTTAAAATAATCAGAACATTATTGATTGTTCTAGGTTTATATCCTAAAGGTTGCAAGAGATAATTCCAACGAATGGCCCTTGAAACGTGGCTTAAAATCCCTATTGCAATCGAAATGCCGATATATAATGGATCGGCTCCTTTAATGTAATCCAGTATCTCTGTTCTTTGTTCTGCCGTGGTTGAATTATATAGATACCAAACCAAAAAAACTCCCAATGCAATCGGGAGTATATTTTTTAAGGACTTTTTTAATGAGAGCGTCAAAAAATCAATTTAACAGGTTCGTAGCCTCATTTGGAAAAACCAAGGCCGGTTTAAATTTTTTTGCTTCCTCGATATCCATTATGGCATAAGTAATCAGTATCAATATATCACCAACTGCGACTTTTCGGGCTGCAGCCCCGTTCAAGGTAAGTTCACCGCTGCCCCTTGGTCCTGGAATAACGTAGGTTTCCAATCGTTCCCCATTATTATTGTTAACAATCAGGATTTTTTCACCTTGAATAATATTTGCAGCATCCATTAAATCCTCGTCTATGGTAATACTGCCTATATAGTTAAGGTCCGCACCGGTAACCCGCACGCGGTGTATTTTAGATTTTACAACTTCTATTTGCATGGGACAAAGTTAATTAATTCAGGGCAATATTGTCTATTAGTCGTACGTCTTCCGCATAAACGGCAATAAACGCCCTATATTTTATATTTTTATGTTTTCGGATCATAGGTTTCAATGTGTCGGCTTGGGCTATTTCAATGTATTCAAGCTTCAGATCTTCATGTTGTTCAAATTGTTTTGTTACCCAATCCTTAACCTTTATAGCACTTTTCGTGCCAAATTTCTGTTTGGCAGCCTTTAAGGTTTTATAGATAAAAGAGGCTTCATTCCTAATGTTTTTAGACAGTCTTTCGTTTCTTGAACTATATGCTAATCCGTTAGCCTCCCTAACAATGGGGCAGCCAATGATTTCTACAGGTATGTTCCTGATTTCCGTAAGCTTTTTTATGATTTGAAGTTGTTGAAAATCCTTTTCACCAAAATAGGCACGGGTAGGTTCGACCAAGGTCAATAAAGCTTCTACAATAGTGCCTACACCATTAAAATGCCCGTCTCTGAAGGCACCTTCCATGACCTGATCCAGACCATCAAAATCATAAGAAACCGATTTGACATTTTCAGCATACATTACTTCTACGCTAGGGGCGAAAACGATTATGTGATCTGCTATCTCCCTAAGAATTTTTAAGTCGGTAGTTAAGGGTTGTGGGTAATTCTCGAGATCTTTTGGGTTATTGAACTGTGTTGGGTTAACAAAAATGGTCACCACTACCACGGAATTCTCTTGTACTGCCCTTTTAACCAAGGCCGTATGTCCTATATGCAAGGCCCCCATAGTAGGCACGAGCCCAATACTGTCCTTTTCGTCCAATGAGGTAAGATGTTCCTTTAGTTGTTTTCTGGTTTTGATCAGCAACATAGGTTTCATTTAAAAAGGCAGCAAACTTACTATAAATACTGCTAATCTGCATAATTTTTGTAATTTTGCAGCAATCTTTTCAAGATAAATAAAATATTGCTTTTATGAATGGTAAAAAGATATTGTTTGTATCTTCAGAATTAGTCCCCTACCTCCCAGAGAACGAAGTTTCATTAATGTCATACGAATCCCCAAGGATGGTCAATAGCAATGGTGGCCAAATCAGGATTTTTATGCCCAGATATGGGAACATCAATGAACGCAGACATCAACTGCATGAGGTTATTCGATTATCAGGCATGAACCTTGTCATCAATGATATGGATATGCCTTTGATCATAAAAGTTGCTTCAATCCCCAAAGAGAGGATTCAGGTTTATTTTATCGATAACGAAGAGTACTTCAAAAGAAAAGCGACATTTACCGATACCGATGGTAATCTTTTTGAAGATAACGATCAAAGGGCCATATTTTTTGCCAAAGGTGTTGTCGAAACCGTAAAAAAACTAAATTGGTCCCCCGATATCATTCATGTTCACGGATGGTTAGCATCGCTTTTGCCCTTGTATTTGAAAAAATACTATGAAGATGAACCACTATTCGGGGATAGTAAGATCGTGACCTCGGTTTACGGTAAAGGTTTCGATGGTGAACTGGATAAGGATATGATCCAAAAAATAACTTTTGATGGTATTTCCGAAGATAGTATAGGTCCTCTAAAAAAACCCAACTATAATAATTTGTTAAAAGTGGCTGTAGATTATTCCGATGCTATTATTTTAGCCGCGGAAGATATTCCTGAAGATTTATTAAACCATATTTCCAACCTAGAAAAACCCGTGTTGCCCTATGTTCCTTTACAAGGTTTTGAAGAAGCATATGCCAATTTCTATAACACTGAAGTTTTAAAGTAATCTAAATGAATTTTATTAAGCGATTTAATCTTCCCGCTTTAACGGGCATTATATTGGTTGTCACCGTTTTTTCTTGCTCGGAAGAAATTACGACCATAGGTTCGGAAGTCATTGGAGGTGAGCCTTTCAAAACAGATAAGGCCGAGTTCGATGTATTTGCATACAATAAAAAGACAAAAGCCGTAAGGTCCAATAAATTACCATTGTACCAATTGGGAACATATAATGACCCGATTTATGGTAAGTCGGAAGCACGTATAACAGCTCAACTCCTATTATCCCTGACGAAGCCTACTTTTGGGTTTTATACCCAAGAAATCGAGGACAATGCCGATACCGATTCTAGTATAAATACGATTCCGGAAGTGGAAATGGTAGATTCGGTTTATTTATATATCCCATACCTTAAAAACCCCAAAGGGGATTTGGATAATGACGGTTTGGCGGATGCTTTTGATATAGACCCAGAAGACGCGAATAGTGATACTGATGGGGATGGACTGACTGACTTGCAGGAAAATCAGACTGGGACAGACCCATTGAACCAAGATACAGATGGGGATGGCATCAATGATGGGGAAGATGACTCTACCACTTTGAACAATTATGCAAAAAGAGTTGATATCGATAGTGTTTATGTCGATGGGAATAATTTCAATAGGGACGTTGAAACCTCATTCGATTTAAAAGTAGAACGATCAACCTACTTTTTAAGGGATTTAGATCCAGATTCCAATTTTCAGGAAGCCCAGGAGTATTTTTCATCACAAAAGTTTTCGCCCAATTTTGTTTCCGATGTATTGTTTCAGGGGAACTATGTCATCAATGATGAACAGTTCTTATTGCGTCAACAAGATGATTCGGATACCGAGGAAGATGAATCATTATTGTTCGTAAAATTAGATCCAGGTATTAGGGTGCCGTTGGATGCTAGTTTTTTCCAGGAAAATATACTTGACAAGGAAGGGGGGTCCGAACTTTTAAGCCAGGCTAACTTCAATGATTTTATACGTGGACTACATTTATCCTTAGAACCCAGTACGCAGGATGTAATGTTGCTACTAGGACTAAGTGGGGCTTCTGTTACCATATATTATCATTATGATCGGGTAGATACCAATGGGACCGCTGATGATACTTCGGATGATGAGGTAGTTCAGGAACAAAAGGAGTTCGTATTTAATTTATCAAGTCAAAATACCAATTGGAATGCGGTGAACACTTTTGAGAACGAACCTTATCCCACAGAGATCACCAATGCACTGGATACCGGCGAAAACGCCTCGAAGATTTATGTAAAAGGCGGTGCAGGCACATATACTGAAATTAAATTGTTTGCCGAGGATGAGGAAGATGCCCAAGACGTCATCGATCAGATAAAAAGCAATAATTGGATTATCAATGAGGCCAATCTGGTGTTATATGTAGATCGTGAAGCCGTTGAAGTGCCAGGGGGCATTGTAGAACCACCCCGGTTGTATTTGCATAATTTGGATGAAAGTATTCCATTGATCAATACAAGTACCGAGTTCAACGACGATTTATCCTTACCCCTTTTTGGTAGATATCTTAACTATGACGGTGTTATACAAAAATCTTCCGATGATATAGGCGAAAAATATACAATAAGAATTACGGATTATATCAATGACTTGATTGTCAGGGATGCCACCAATGCCACCTTGGGCCTTACAAGTACACCCGATATTACCATTGAGGTGTTACAAGTATTTGGCAAGGCCATTTTTGAAGATATTGAGATGGATATTCCTGCTACATCCACATTGAGTCCTTTAGGTACGGTACTGCACGGTACTACAGAAGATAATGCTGGAAAAAGATTAAAGTTGGAAATATTCTATACAGAAACGAATCAATAAAATTATATCTTCCCCCGAGTATAAGATGCAATCAGTTTTTTAACGGTAATATACCACTTACAGAGTTTTAACGTTTTACATCTAAGAGTTACAGGATTTTACGGCCATTAGGCTAGATTTGCAATAATTATAATTTAAGCCATCTAATAAAAATAATTATGTGTGGAATTGTAGGTTATATTGGGCACAGGGATGCCTATCCGATAATAATGAAAGGACTACAACGCTTGGAGTATCGAGGTTATGATAGTGCTGGAATAGCGTTATATGATGGGAAGGACATCAATCTTTCAAAGACCAAAGGCAAGGTTGAGGATTTAAAACTAAAATCCAATGCTGACATTTCGTTGAAGGGGACCTTGGGAATAGGTCACACCCGTTGGGCCACACATGGGGTACCGAACGATGTGAATTCGCATCCGCATTACTCCAATTCTGGAGATTTGGTGATTATCCATAATGGAATCATCGAAAACTATGAATCCCTCAAAAAAGAATTGATGAATAGGGGGTATACCTTTACTTCCGATACGGATACCGAGGTACTGATCAACCTTATCGAAGAGGTACAGAAAACGGAAGGTGTGATGTTGGGAAAGGCGGTTCAAATAGCGCTTAATCAAGCAGTTGGCGCGTATGCTATTGCCGTTTTCGACAGAAAAAAACCTGATGAGATCGTAGTAGCAAAGTTAGGTAGCCCATTAGCCATTGGTATAGGCGAAAATGAATTCTTTATCGCATCCGATGCCTCTCCATTTATTGAGTTCACTAACAATGCGGTTTATCTGGCAGATGAAGAAATGGCCATAATTCGACTAGGGAAAGAAATAAAGTTGAGAAAAATTAAGGATGATGCGATCGCTTATCCAAATATTAAGGAACTTCAATTGAATTTGGAGGAAATTGAAAAAGGAGGGTATGATCATTTTATGCTGAAGGAAATTTATGAGCAGCCCAGGGCCATAAAGGACACCTATCGTGGACGTCTATTGGCGGATCAAGGTTTGATAAAAATGTCGGGAATCGATCAAAATCTTGAAAAATTCCTCAATGCCAACAGAATAATAATAGTTGCCTGCGGTACTTCCTGGCATGCTGGATTGGTAGCTGAATATATCTTTGAGGATTTGGCCCGTATTTCAGTTGAAGTGGAATATGCTTCTGAATTCAGATATAGAAATCCCGTTATTACCGATAAGGATGTGTTGATAGCGATTTCCCAATCGGGGGAAACGGCCGATACTTTGGCAGCAATTAAACTGGCCAAGGAAAAAGGGGCCTTTGTTTTTGGGGTTTGTAATGTTGTAGGTTCATCAATTGCAAGGGAGACCGACGCCGGTGCCTACACACATGCAGGACCGGAAATAGGAGTTGCCTCTACAAAAGCATTTACCACACAAATTACGGTATTAACATTAATGGCCTTGAAATTGGCAAAGGAAAAAGGTGTATTTTCAGAAAGCCGATTCCATGAATACTTGACCGAGTTGGAAACAATCCCTGCTAAGGTAGAAAAGGCCTTGTTAGCTAATCCTTTAGTGGAGATTATAGCGGATGTGTATAAAGATTCTACGAATTGCCTGTATCTTGGCCGAGGGTACAACTTCCCAGTAGCTCTTGAAGGGGCATTGAAGTTAAAGGAGATCAGTTATATACATGCCGAGGGCTATCCAGCTGCTGAAATGAAACATGGTCCAATCGCTTTGATAGACGAGCAAATGCCTGTAATTGTCATAGCGACCAAAAAAGGCCATTATGAAAAAGTAGTAAGTAATATACAGGAAATCAAGTCCCGTAAAGGTAAGATTATCGCCATTGTGACCCAAGGTGATGAACAAGTTACGGAATTAGCCGACCATGTAATCGAAGTCCCTGAAACCTTCGAGAGTTTAACACCACTTTTAACCACAATTCCTTTACAATTATTGTCCTATCATATTGCCGTAATGAGAGGTTGTAATGTAGATCAGCCACGAAATTTGGCAAAATCGGTAACGGTGGAATAACAATAATCACTTAAAATATCAAAAAAGGCCATGATTTAATCATGGCCTTTTTTGTTGAATAGTTAGGGATTATGCAATATTTACACCAAATATTAAGGAATTAGATATTATGCATGCATAATTTTATTATTTTTTCATTTTTCAATATGAAAAAATCTGTATATTGGCAGCGAACTAATTTAACTAAAACTATAATGAGAGCGATACTTTTTCTATCCTTGTTGATGTTGGGCGGCTTCGGGTTTGCCCAAACGACTATTACAGGTAATGTTGTGGATCCTGACAACGAACCTGTTCCAGGGGCTAATGTGGTTATTGTCGGAAAGGCAGTAGGCGCGGTATCGGATTTTGATGGTAATTTTACTTTGAAAACTTCTGAAACTCCCCCCTTTCAATTAAATATTTCAAGCATCGGTTATACCGATGCCACTTTTGATGTCACTTCGAACAATCAGAATATCACGATTGTTCTTAACGAGGCATCTACAATTCTTGATGAGATTGTTATATCGGCATCAAGAACGCCCGAACGATTGTTCGAATCCCCGGTAACAATTGAGCGCATTGGGATTCAAGAAATCAAGAATACGGCTTCAGTGGATTTCTATGATGGATTGGAAAACCTAAAGGGAGTCGATGTGAACACAAACAGTTTAACCTTTAAATCTGTCAATACCAGAGGCTTCGCCACGTTTGCGAACAATCGTTTTATGCAGTTGGTAGATGGCATGGACAATTCAACACCTGCCCTTAATTTTCCAATAGGAAATTTAGTAGGTATGATTGAAACAGATGTTCAGAGTGTCGAACTCCTACCTGGAGCTTCTTCTGCCCTTTATGGTGCAAATGCTTTTAACGGTATCCTTTTTATGAGAAGTAAAAGTCCTTTTGATCATGCAGGGATCAGTGTTTCTGTAAAAAGAGGTATAACTTCGCAAAAAGCTTCGGGAGATAATGCCTATACCGATATTGGAATTAGGGCGGCACACAAATTCAGTGATAAATTTGCGGTCAAAGTTAATTTTGGGTATTTACAAGGTACAGATTGGGCAGCAACTAGCGAGGTTGATAAAACAACTCCAGGTGGTACACGGGCAGACTTAAATTACAATGGTGTTAATGTTTATGGTGACGAAGTATCAAGAAATATAAAAACAGAGGTTGCCGTAACACTTGAAAATTTAGGCCTTTTACCTGCTGGGGCGAGTGCTTTAGTGCCTTCAGTTGATGTTAGTAGAATTGGATATAATGAACGGGATTTGACCAATTATAATGCAGAAAGCATAAAAGCAGATTGGGGTTTATATTATCGACCAATAACCGATAATAGTTTAGAACTGTCTTATGTGGGGAAGGTAGGTACAGGTACCACCATTTATCAAGGTTTAAACAGATACAATATTGATGGGTTTTTCCAAGAACAACATAAACTCGAGGTGAAGCATGATAATTTCTTCCTAAGAGGCTATTTGGTTGCCGATAAAGCGGGAGATTCATATGACATGGTGTTTACTGGGATTAATATTTTAAATGATTGGAAAGATCACCGAACTTGGTTTGGAGAATATGTAGGAGCCTATGTAACTGCCACACTTGGAGGTGCCACGGATACCCAAGCACATGCTGCTGGACGTGCACAAGCAGAATCTGGACGTTTTGAGCCTGGAAGCCCCGGGTTTAAAGCCGCTTTTAACAGAAGTATAAACGATCCTAATTTGCTAACAGGTTCTAAATTCCAGGATGCATCAAAATATTACCATGCTGATGGAAATTATAATTTTAGCCATTTAACCAAAGACTTTGCCGATATTCAAGTTGGTGGTTCATACAGAAGATATAGTTTAAACTCCTTTGGAACCATTTACACGGATTATGATGGCCCTATTGATTACTCTGAGTTTGGTATATATACACAGGTTCAGAATAATTTTGAGTTAAATGAAACCATGGATTTGAAATTAACGGGTTCAGTTCGTTACGATAAATCCGAATTTTTCGATGGTTTCGTTTCTCCTAGAATATCCGCTGGTTTGACTGTAAATCGCGATCATAATATTAGAGCCTCTTTACAAACGGGTTTCAGAAACCCAACAACCCAGGATTTATTTATAGGATTGGATTCTGGTCAAGGTTTTTTAGTAGGCTCTGCACCTAATAATTTAGAGAGATGGTCAAGACCTCTTGATGTTAGTGGTTCAGGTCAATTGTTAGGCCAACCTGCAGTCATTACACAAACCGGTGCTGCCCCCTATACTAATTCATATACTGAAAGTTCAATGGTAGCCTTTGCAGCAACCAGTGACCCTTCTGTTTTGGAAGTTGCCAATCCAGATATAATAAAACCAGAGCAAGTTACGTCCGCAGAGGTTGGATATAGAGGGAAAATAAAAAAACTAACCATAGATTTCAGTGCTTATTATAACAGCTATAAGGATTTTATTTCACAGGAAGCAGTTGCTTCACCCTATTATGGTACTGCTGGAGACGGCTCATTATCTGTTTTAGCGATAGCTAATGGAGACTGGCAGGGCTATAGTGCTTATACTAACTCGGATGCAGACGTTAACTCATACGGAGCTGCCTTAGGATTGACCGCAAAAGTTTTTGGTGATTTTGATTTAGGGGGAAGTTACACCTATTCAAAGCTCGATTTTGATCGAGAGGCAAACCCTGATGTTGTGCTTAACTTTAATACGCCCGAGCATAAATTCAAAGCCTTTTTTGGGAATGCCAATTTATTTGAAAATTTTGGATTCAACATAGCGTACCGGTTTAGCGATGACTATTTCTGGGAGGCGACCTTTGGAGATGGTGTTGTTCCAGAATTCCACACTGTTGATGCACAAATAAATTATACGGTACCCAGCATAAAATCTTCATTTAAGGTAGGGGCAACTAATCTTTTAGGCGATGAGTATTTTACCGCTTTCGGAACTGGCTTCATAGGATCTATGTATTATGTGTCCTGGACAATCAATAACTAATAATCTTAAGAATATGAAAATCATAAATATAAAATATATAGCATTGCTGGTTGCCTTTATAGGATTTACAGCATGTAATGACCCAGAAGATGTTACACTGATCGAAGAAGAGGTGGTCGCAGAGTTACCTGCCTTATCATCTGGTTCGGCCGATTTTTCTAATTATGTAGCGATTGGTGCTTCTTTTACGGCAGGATATACCGATGGAGCATTATTTAAAGCTGCACAGGAAAATTCTTTTCCAAATATACTATCAAAACAATTCGCAAAAGTTGGAGGAGGAGCTTTTACACAACCTTTGATGAACGATAATTTTGGCGGACTTGCCGCCAACGGAGCCCGAATAGCAGAGCCAAGGCTTGTTTTTGGTGGTGCTGGTCCTGTGCCATTAGAATCTTTAATAGGCCCAGTAACGGTTACTACAGACTTAACGGCCAATCCGACAGGACCTTTTAACAATATGGGGATCCCTGGTGCAAAAAGTTTTCACCTTCTGGATCTTGGTATTCCTGGATCTGGATATGGGGATATCATGGGGTTAGGGGTTTATGCAAATCCTTATTTTATAAGAATGGCATCTAGTCCTTCGGCAAGTGTATTGGGAGATGTTATGGCACAAAATCCTAGTTTCTTTACTTTGTCTGAGATTGCAGGAAATGATGTGCTATCTTATGCGCTTTCAGGAGGAACTGGTGTAGATCAGACAGGTAATATTAATCCAGCTACGTATGGTATTAATGATATTACAGACCCTAATGTTTTTGCTCAAGCATTTAATGCTACGGTGACTACATTAACATCCAATGGAGCAAATGGAGTCATTGCAAATATCCCTTATATTACAGATTTACCTCATTTTACAACGGTACCCCATAATCCGTTAGATCCTTCTAACCCCGATTTTGGACCACAAATACCTTTGTTAAATTCAATATTTGGTGCATTAAATCAGATTTTTGCGCAAGTAGACCCTTCGCGTATTATTTTATTTTCTGAAACAGAAGCAAGTGCAGTTGTCATAAAAGATGAAAGTCTAGCGGATATTTCAGCAATAATTTCTGGAGGATTATTATCAAATCTTCCCGCATTTGAAGCCTTTATTGGGCAATTTAATTTGCCACCCCAGGCAGCTCCGGGTGTAGCAGGTTTATTGGGATTGGTTTATGGTCAAGCTAGGCAAGCTACCGAAGACGATTTATTTGTATTACCAAGTAGTAATGTAATCGGTGAGGTTAATACAGATACCTTTGCACAGTTATCGTCACCACCATTTTCATTACCACCGGCATTAGCAGGTCAATTTTCAGTTGAAGGGATTACACTTCCATTAGAAGATAAATGGGTACTTCTTCCTTCAGAACAACTTGAAATTAAAACAGCAACCGATGCTTTTAATAGTACAATTGCGGATGCTGCTACTACAAATGGTCTCGCTTTTGTTGATTTTAAATCGATATTGGAACAGGCATCAACAACTGGTATACCTACAGGGAATTATACATTAACTACGAATTTGGTAACTGGCGGATTAGTCAGCCTAGATGGTATTCATTTAACCGCAAGGGGATATGCTGTAATGGCAAATGAGTTTATGAAGGCGATAGATGCTACTTATGGTTCAAATTTTGAGGAATCCGGGAATTTCGTTGATGCTGGTAATTATCCAACAAATTTTTCACCAACATTACAGTAGTAGCTTTAAGGTAGTCTATAAAAAAAGAGCAATATATGATTGCTCTTTTTTATTTGTTCAAAATCATACCAAACTATTTTTAGTTTAACAGTAAAAACATATCTTTGCAGCCTTAAAAGTTAGAGATAAGACCTGTCGGTTTTTTAAATCCTTTGTGGTCTTAAGCCAAAAACATAAACACGTTACTAATGTCGAAAATTACAGGTAAAGTTTCCCAGATCATTGGGCCAGTTGTAGATGTTGAATTTCAATCTGAATCGGATCTTCCCAAGATTTATGATTCCCTGGAAATTAAAAGGGAAGATGGATCTATTTTGGTTTTGGAAGTTCAATCACATATTGGTGAGAACACGGTTAAAACTATTGCCATGGATTCTACTGATGGTTTGAGTAGGGGGGTAGAGGTGTTTGCCACCGGAAGTGCGATTCAAATGCCAGTTGGTGATGATATTTACGGACGTTTGTTTAATGTGATCGGTGATGCGATTGATGGCATTGGGAATTTGCCCAAAGCGGGTAAAAACGGATTGCCCATTCACCGTGATCCTCCAAAATTTGAAGATCTTTCTACCTCTACCGAAGTACTTTTTACGGGTATCAAGGTTATTGATTTGATAGAGCCTTATGCTAAAGGAGGTAAGATCGGGTTATTCGGTGGTGCAGGTGTTGGTAAAACAGTACTGATCCAGGAATTGATCAACAATATTGCCAAAGGCCATGGTGGACTTTCAGTTTTCGCAGGGGTTGGGGAACGTACCCGTGAAGGGAACGACCTGCTTCGTGAAATGTTGGAATCCGGTATTATAAAATATGGCGATGACTTTTTGCATTCTATGGAAGCAGGTGGATGGGATTTAACAAAGGTCGATAAAAAGGCAATGAAGAAATCCAAGGCGACCTTTGTTTTCGGACAAATGAACGAACCTCCCGGAGCCCGTGCACGTGTGGCACTTTCTGGATTGACCATTGCAGAGTATTTCCGCGATGGATCAGGTGAAGGTCAAGGAAAAGACGTTTTGTTCTTTGTGGATAATATTTTCCGTTTTACTCAAGCAGGTTCCGAAGTTTCGGCATTATTGGGCCGTATGCCTTCTGCGGTGGGGTACCAACCTACCTTGGCAACAGAAATGGGTGCCATGCAAGAACGTATTACTTCGACCAAAAGAGGTTCCATTACTTCGGTACAGGCGGTTTACGTGCCTGCGGATGATTTAACGGATCCGGCACCGGCAACTACATTTGCCCACTTGGATGCTACGACCGTACTTTCACGTAAGATTGCAGAGTTGGGTATTTATCCTGCTGTGGATCCATTAGATTCCACGTCAAGGATTTTAACTCCTGAGATTTTGGGTAAAGACCATTATGCTTGTGCCCAAAGGGTAAAAGAGTTATTACAACACTATAAAGAATTGCAAGACATCATCGCTATTTTAGGGATGGAAGAATTATCCGAAGAGGATAAATTGGCAGTTGGTAGGGCTAGGCGTGTACAGCGTTTTCTTTCACAACCATTCCATGTAGCGGAACAATTTACTGGTATCCCAGGGGTATTGGTAGATATTAAGGAAACCATGAAAGGATTTAACATGATTATGGATGGTGAATTAGATCACTTGCCAGAATCTGCGTTTAACCTTAAAGGTACTATAGAAGAGGCAATCGAAGCTGGGGAAAAAATGTTGGCAGAAGCATAATTAGATATTGGTTTAAAGTTGATGGTTGCTTGTAATTATACCATCAACGAAGAACTAGCAACGAACAATTAAAGAATATGTATTTAGAAATAGTATCGCCGGAAGCGACCTTGTTTGCCGGAGAGGTAAATTCGGTTACAGTTCCAGGAATTAATGGGGAGTTTCAGATGCTAAATGATCACGCACCCATCGTTTCATTGCTTCAAAAAGGAAAGGTTATCGTAGATGGTGATATTACCATAGAAGAGGAGTACGAAAATAAATTCACAAAAAATGCCAAGGGCAAGACGGTTTTATCCATAATCAGTGGTACCGTAGAAATGAAGGATAACAAAATCATCGTTTTGGCAGATTAAATATCATAAGTAATACTGTAAAAGCCATACGAATAGTATGGCTTTTTTTATTCCTGGTATTTTTATTGATATGCAGGTTAGTTCAAGGACAATACAGATTCTGGGTGTTTGTAATTTTTATTGGATTACTTCCAAGTAACCGGAAATAGAAATATATACCTCCTTCAAGTTGGCCAGGGAATCTTAGGTTTTGAATCGAATTCGATACCTTTGATAGTTCAAATATTCCAAATGGGGTTTATAGGCAAACGATACTACGATTATAATTCATTTATAAAGTCGCATTTTGGGGAACGTGTACAAAAAATATCCTTGGATGTCGGTTTTTCTTGCCCTAATCGGGATGGATCTAAAGGATTTGGGGGTTGTACCTATTGCAATAATAACACCTTCAACCCGGAGTATTGCAAACCCAGGAAAAGCATTCGGTGGCAATTGGAACAGGGTATGCAATTTTTTGCCAAAAGGGGGAAGAACAATAAATATCTTGCCTATTTTCAAGCGTACACCAACACCTATTCCGATTCTGAATCCCTGAAGGAACTATATCTGGAAGCATTAAGGGTTCCAAACGTGGTTGGTTTGGTCATTGGCACGCGTCCGGACTGTATCTCTGACGAAATTATTGACTTTTTGGAATTACTTTCCAAGAAGTATTTCATTTCTCTTGATTTTGGTGTTGAAAGCACCAATGAAGCCACTCTACTCACTGTGAATCGATGCCATACGTATAGTGATACCGTAAATGCCTATCAAAAATGTATGAATAAAGGCTTTCATTTGGGGGCACATATTATTATCGGATTGCCCGGTGAAACCAGGGAAGAAGGTCTGCTACATGCCATAGAACTCTCGAAACTCCCTATAAATACCTTGAAGATCCATCACCTCCAGATCGTCAAAAATTCCGTAATGGCAGTACAATACAAGCGAAACCCCGAAATTTTCAACCTTTTTGCCTTAGAGGAATACGTCGATTTTATTACCGATTTCATTGGATATCTAAGACATGATATCAGTATTGAGCGGTTTATTAGTGAAGCTCCGAAGGACCTACTTATTGCCCCGAAATGGGGTGGAGTAAGAAAACAGGAAATCTTGGATAAGATCGATAAAATGCTTATCAAAAAAAATTCTTGGCAAGGAAAGTTCTATATTCAAAATTTGGAATCTTCAGGCAGGGAAATTCTTCATTGAAGAGTATTCGAGCAATGGGAAATGGTAATGTGAGAAAAGTGGCTAAAAAAATACAGGATAATGGTTTGGGGGTTTACCCCCATATCGTAACCTAGGGTACCAAAAGAGGAAAAGCGTCTTCGATTTTGCCTGCATGGTTTTAGAAGTATTGAAAAGCGAGATATAAGTCTATGAAAGAAAAGTTCTTTATCGTGGCATCTTTTGAATTTGCAGCTGATGTCCAGATCTTGAAAGGTAAGCTTGAGTCTGAAGGTATACCCGTGTTCTTACGGGATGAAAATACTTTGAATTCGGATCCATTGATCAGTCATGCGATTGGAGGGGTCAAATTGCAAGTATATACCAAGGACAAGGAAAGGGCTCTCGAAATATATAATGAGGTTAGGGCCTATGCGATCGATAATAAAGGAAATCCCGTTGTTTGCCCAAACTGTAAAGCACAAAAATCAGAAGCCTATTACGACCGAAAAACAATTTTTTATAAACTCTTTCCATTTTTTGAGGAGAAAAAATACAAATGTTTAAATTGTGGAATAATTACTAAACCAGATCAAAATGTATAGGTTTTTTGTTACAGGGATTTCGACCGGAGTCGGTAAAACAATGGTCTCGGCCATTATTGCGGAGGCATTGGAGGCCGATTACTGGAAACCGGTACAAGCGGGTGATTTAGATAATACCGATAGTCATAAGGTTGCCCGCTTGATTTCGAACGGCAACTCGAAAATACATCCATGTAATTTTGAACTCAAAACCCCGATGAGTCCACATGCTGCTGCGGAAATAGACGGAATAAGGATTGATGTTAATGACATTTTTGAACCGGAAACCACGAACCATTTAGTCATAGAAGGAGCAGGAGGACTTCTTGTTCCCTTGAACGATACCGATACGGTCCTGGACTTAATATTGCCGAATTATAAAGTGATCGTTGTTTCGCGACATTACTTAGGAAGTATAAACCATACCCTATTGACGGTTAACTGGCTTCAACTTAAAGGGTATGATGTGTCATTGATATTTAGTGGGGATGAAAACCCTTCCACGGAAAGCATCATACTTAAAAAGACGGGCGTGCAATCGTTGGGAAGGATCAAGGAAGAACCAAGTTTTGATCCATCGGTCATAAAAAAGTATGCGGATCAGTTCCGATTAACGTTACAATCACTCTAACCGTTGTAATATTTCCGCTTTTTCAACGGTTGCCTGTACATGGTAATGCTCCGCTAAATAGGCGTTGATATATTCGTTTTCCTCTACTTCTTTTTTATCAAAGATCCGACGGTTCTTACGGATCACTACAGTTTTAGGTTGAATGGTTTCCATGATGTATCGAAGTTCTTCCATAGCCGTTTTACGAGGATTGTCATAGAATGGAAATAATTCATCACGACAAATATTACTGGGATGGGTTGCCGCTTTAGTCGGGGGCTTGGTATCCAAGACCCAATACCCTATATGATATCCAAAAAACAGGATATTTTCAGTATCCAACTCATTTTCTTGAATATAGTTTGGAACAGAAATACCCTCGCCATTGAAGAAAGTTCCACGTTCTATCTTGTTCTCGAGGATATTGATGTACTCGAGATAAGATTCCATGGGAATCAATAATATCAAAAGAAGGAAATAGGGTTTCCATTGTAGATTTTTTAAAAATTGAAGCTTACTTATTACGATGACCACCAAAATCAAAAGCAGCGGGTGTAGTTGTATCAAGTAATGCCCATTGATCCTTCCTCCTTTGTAAAATGCGTACATTACCCCTAAAATAGCTACCGATAAATATAGGATTGGGACCTTTTTAAAATCCAAGAGTTTCTTTTTATAGGTCAGGATCAAAAAGTCGACCACAACAATATATAAAGGGGCCAACTCATACCACATGTATCTTCGAGCGCCAATGTATGCTAGGGGAGCCCGAAAAACCGATTTATACCACAATTCCGTATTTCCTTGTAAATAATAGGGCAAGAGCGTCAGTATAATGATGAGTAGAATACCCAGTCCAAACAAGGAAGTATGAAATAAAGCTTTGGCCCATTTTCGGTTCCTCATCTCGGTATAGGATAGAAAGATGCTCAAAAACACTAGGGTATAGGCCATGTTTATTTTGGTCATCACCGCCATTCCCATCAACAACCCGGATAGAAAAAGATAATTTGGTTTTTTCGACTTTAGTAAGAGGTATAATCCTGGCATAAAAAAGGCCATACAAATATGTTCGGACATTACCCCTTGTAAACTACCGAAAAGCGAGAGCATTATAACCGTTGAAATCGCTGCCCAAAAACCTATCTTCTTTGAATGGGCCTCTTGGCCGATCTTATATGCAAAAAATGCGGTTAATGCGACCATTAGGGCCCCGAATACCCGGATCGCAACAAAACTTTTTCCGAATACGTAAATAATTCCACCAAAAATAAGGAAAGTTAGGGGTGGTTTTAAATCCCAAAGTTCAGTATAAGGTAAATGACCCTCGACCCAGGATTGTCCCATCAGTATAAATGTACTTTCATCGCGATCAATATAATCCCTAAAGAAAAATGGGAGGCGTATAATGAAAGAAAGACAGAAAATCAGAAGAATTACCATCCTATCCTTCAGGTCGTTATAGTTCTTGAAAATCGAATTTATAAGGGTATAGGACATGTATTTTACTGGGATTAATTCCCATCTTCGCAAGATATATAAAATGCGGATGTATTGAATTCAATGGCCATAAAAAAAACTTTCCGAACGCGATAGAAAACACTAGGCAAGACACCTTCATTATCATAGTGCCAGATTTCTATATTCTAGAGAAACAGCATTCGCAAAAAGAAGATTAGAAGCAGATGGTATCGAAGTTTATTACGAAATTATCCGACAATAGTCATTGTTCCTTTAGTCAGCCAAGCCATTAGAGGCGTTAAATAAAAAGTACTTACTAAAGACGAAGAAAAAGATGGAGCAATTTTAAAATCAAGTAAAGCATATTCTACAGACGATGAAGGAAATCCTATTGTTTGTCCTAATGATAAAAATGAATATATTGAGATGTACGCAACTTTAATCATTTTAAATTCTTAATGCCAATTCTTATTGGTCTCATTTTATTTACATTGTGCTTTTAGCGCAGGTTAACAATACAAATGTGAAGATTGCAAAACTGAATTTCCTATTAAAGATTAATGACCTTATAATAAGCACTTTTCAACTTTTTGATTACAATTTCGATTTCTTCTTCATTTAAATGCCCAAAACCAAAACGAATAGCACAGGTATTTTTATCTTGATATAAAATAGTTTTTGGTAGGAATAAATCTAATTTTCCGGCTTCCTCAGCAAGTTTCACTAATGATATTGTTTCTGCAAATTGCAGCCATATTGCTAAACCACCTAAGGGCCTTTCCCAAGTTGTAATACCTTCAAAATAATAGTTCAAAAAATGGCACAAACTATCGCGACGCTTTTTGTAAGTAACTATATTTTTTTTCTTAAGTCTATAAATTTCACCTTCAGAAATAAGTTCGGAAAGCATTTGTTCTTGTATTAAATCGCCTTGTTTATCAAGTAATTGCAAGTAGTTCTTAGCTTCAGAAATCAGGTTTTCCGGTGCTACTACAAAGCCCGTGTGAAAACTTGGAAATAGCGACTGTCCTAACTTGCCCAAATAAATAACCATTCCATTGGCATCTGCACTCGCCATAGGTAACATTGCAGATCCTTCAAACTGAAAATCGTAATCGTAATCATCTTCTATAATAGCAAATCCATGCGTTTTTGCTAATTGCAATAATTGTAATCGTCGTTTTGCGCTCAACGTTACAGTTGTGGGGTAATCCCTATTGGCACAAACATACACACAGCGTATACTTCCTTTAACAAAATGCTTTTTTATATATTCAACATTTAGGCCTTCACTATCTGTGGGAATCGTTCGAATGGTTGCACCTGCTTGTTGAAAAATCATGTTAGCAGCATAATTGCTCAACTGCCCGACCAACACCAAATCATCTTGTTTAATCAATAATTGTGAGACTATGTACAGACTCATTTCCGTACTACGTGTATTTACTAAATTATTTGGTTTTATATGAAATCCTCGTGTTGCGTTTAGATAATTACAAAGTTGTGTGCTAAAAATCGAAGGAATCAACGCACTTGTTCTATTCCATTTATTAATTAATGGTTTTCGTTTCATGGCTGCACTATACCATCTAGAAAATTGATGTACGGGATGTAAACGTAAATCTGGTTTACCATCGTTTAGCGTATATTTTAAAGAAGTTTCTTCTGATGTTGAAGCCAAATGAAATGACTGTTGAAAAGGAAAACCAGCCACTTTTGGATACGTATAAGCCTGCTGAATATGGTGGGCTGTTGCTTTGATTTTTACAGTGGATTCCTCTGGCACCAAAACAAAAGTCCCTTTATTGGCTATTATATCTACCCAGCCTTGTGAAACCAATTCTTCATAAATAGCAACCGCTGTATTGCGATGAATATTTAACAACTGACTTAATACACGTGTACCGGGTAACTTACTGCCTTTTTCTAAATAACCACGTTGTATCGCATTTATTACTTGTTGTGCTACTTGAATATAAACAGGTTGCACATTCGTTTTGTCGAATGTGACCAGTTGTTTTAGTATATCACTAACCGGACTATTCATTGTTTTAAAACTGGACTAGTTTACTCGTCCGGAAAGTTACGACTTTTGCAGAGTAAAATTAAATGATGCCATAACAACCATAGCAAAACTCACATAGATGAAACATATAGGCTTACTATTTACATTTTTGTTAATTAGCGCATTTCGATTACATGCTCAACAAGAAGAACCTATGATAAAAATCGATTCTTTAAGTGAAGTTGTAGTTACTTCAAATCGAATTGATCTGCCCTTTAAAGAAAATTCTAGAACTATAAATATTGTTACAGCAACTGATATTAAAAATAGTTCTGCCGTTACCATTGCAGATTTATTACAGCAAGTTGCTGGTGTAGACATTAGAAGACGTGGCACTGGCGGAAGTCAGGCTGATTTATTTATTAGAGGAGGTGGTTTTGACCAAACCCTTTTGTTAATTGATGGTATTAAGATGGACGATGCACAAACAGGCCATCACATCATGAATGCGGCATTACCACTTGAAGTTATTGAGCGTATTGAAATCATAAAAGGTCCTGCAGCTAGAGTTTTTGGGCAAAATGCATTTAGTGGTGCAATTAATATTGTCACTAAATCCAATTTAAGTAATTCCGTTTCTGCAAATCTTGAAGCTGGTTCTTTTGGTCAGCTTAATGGTTCCCTAACTGTTGGGTCTGAATTAGGGAATTCAACACATATTTTCCATGCTGGAAAAATGACTTCTGAAGGTTATAGAAATAATTCAGATTATAACAATTCGAACTTTTTTCTAAAAAGCATATTCAATAAAAAAGACCAACCTATTGAGATGATTGCAACGTTCTTAGAACGCAAATTCGGAGCTCAAAATTTTTACACGCCAAGTAGTTGGGGTTTTAATGAATATGAAGAAACTCAAAATAGTTTAGTTGCATTTACAACCACTTTTAAGTCTGAAAAACTAAAAATTCGACCGCGTGTGTATTGGAAACGGAATCAAGATATGTTTTTACTACAACGGGATGACCCTAACTTTTTTAGAAATTTTCATATTACAGATAAACTTGGAGCCGAAGCTAATGCGGCTTACACCTCTAAATTAGGTATTACAGGATTTGGAATCGACTTGTCTAAAGTGTATTTACGAAGTAATAATTTAGGCCATCGTAATCGTTTTATGACAACCTTGTTTTTAGAACATAGATTTCAATTTGCTGACGATCGTTTAGATATTACACCTGGAGTTGCTATGACCTATTTTTCGGATTTTAAATTTAATGCTTTTCCTGGTTTGGATATTGGATTTGATATGGCCAACAACCTAAAAGCTTATGGAAACATTGGCTTTACTTACAGAATTCCGACCTATACTGATTTATATTATAACGGAGGTGGAAGTGCGGGAAATCCGGATTTGGAACCTGAAGAAGCTTTTGCACAAGAATTGGGAATTAAGTATATCAGTCCTAAAATTGGAGCAAGTATTTCAGTTTTTAATAGAGATGCCACAAATCTTATTGATTATATCAGACCAAATACAGAGGTAGAAACCTTTACCGCAACCAACATCGCCGAGGTTAATACGAAAGGATTGGAAATTGATGTCGCCTATAATTTCAAACTGGATGACTTCAACCAAAGCTTAGCAATCGGTTATGCTTTTTTAGATGATAATATTTTAGACCAAAACGAAGAATTATCGCGTTACTCCCTAAACACATTGAAACATCATTTTACAACTCGATTCAGTACCCAATTATTGAAAAACGTGCGTCAAAATATCGTTTATAAATATGCGGAACGCACCACAGGACAAACTTATAACGTTTGGGATGCCTCTATTGTAATGACATTGAAACAAGTTGAATTATCAATTATGGCAAGTAATATTTTTGATGCTGAATATATTGAGTCTGGTTTTACTCCAATGCCGCCAAGTAATGTGTTATTTGGATTGCGTTATAGTTTTAAATAGCAATCATAATTTAGATACTTCTTAAGATCATTATCAAGATGTGATTTCTCAAAGGGATTTTGAAGCCCCATTTTAATAGATTTCATACATTTGTGGGATAATTCAACCCAATTAGACTTGAACTTAAGTGAAATTCCTCGGGTAAAAACACTTACCAAGGAGCAATTTATCAAGGATTATTTTAAGCCTCAGAGGCCTGTTGTTATTGAACGGTTTATTGAGGAATGGCCTGCCTATTCCAAATGGAACTTAGAGTATATGCGTAAGGTTGCAGGGGAAAAGGTAGTGCCTTTGTACGATGACCGTCCCGTGCATCACAAGGATGGGTTTAATGAGCCCCATGCCAAGATGAAGATGGCCGATTATATCGACCTGCTTCAAAAAGAGCCCACTAAATTCCGTATTTTCCTGTGGAACATATTAAAGGAAGTGCCCGAACTGCAAAAGGACTTTACCTATCCCGATTTTGGATTACGGTTGATGAAAACCCTACCCATGCTTTTCTTTGGGGGTCGTGATTCATATACTTTTATGCATTTCGATATTGACTTGGCCAATATATTCCATTTTCATTTTGAGGGTAAGAAGGAATGTATCCTATTCCCGCAAACGGAGAGCAAACATCTTTATAAGGTTCCCCACTCCTTGATTACCCATGAAAGTATCGATTTTACGAATCCTGATTTCGAAAAATGGCCGGCCTTAAAGCAGGCTAAGGGCTATAAGACCCATTTGAATCATGGGGAGGTTTTGTATATACCAGAGGGGTATTGGCATTATATGCGATATGTGACCCCGGGGTTTTCAATGAGTTTGCGCTCTATCGCTAAAAACCCTAAAAACCTATTCTCCGCTTTTTACAATGTAATTGTGATGCGTAATTACGATGGGTTAATGCGCAAATTGCAGGGGCAAAAATGGATTGATTGGAAGAATGATCAAGCTGTTCAACGAACAAATAGAATTATGCATAGTACAATCAAATAAGATTGGATATATTTGCCCCCTCAAAAATTGTATACTAAATAAATAGATAATTAAATGAAAAAAGTATTAGTTGCCTTAACAATGCTTCTAGGAGTTTCCCTTGTAAATGCCCAAGCCTTTGAAGGGAAGGATGACACTAAATTTCAAATCGGAGCCAATTTTCAAGAAAACGGTACCGGAATCGTCGTTACGTATGATTACGGAATGGGAGAGAATTTCTCAATAGGCGCAGCATCTTCATATCTTCTGGGAGTTGAGGAGTCTATTGATGCTGATTTTGGCAATAGATTTGATCTTAAAGTACGGTTTAATGCAAACCTAGGAAGCGTAATGCAAATGCCAAGTAACGTTGATGTTTATCCTGGTTTAAACTTAGGTTTAAAGAATTTTGGAGGTCACTTGGGTACCCGTTATTTCTTTAGTGATGGTTTTGGTTTGTTTGCAGAAGCGTCAGTACCTTTTGCGAAATATAAATCAGATGATTTAACTTTAGCAGAAGAATTACACAATCAATTTGTCTTTAGCATAGGGGCTACTTTTAACTTATAATAAGGTTCTAAATAGTAGAAAAGGACGATTGTCTAGGCAGTCGTCCTTTTATTATTTAATCAATTCGGTGATCTTGTCATATACCAAATGGCTCTCCCAACCACGATAGAGTAGATAATCGGCCAGTTTACGTCTTCGTTTTTGAATGTCGGTGTCCTTTATGGAATCCAATCTTTTTTTGGCAAGGTTATCCAAGGTTTCCAAATATATGTGGTCATCGATTTCCGCTAACGCGGATTTTATATTATAGCTGGAAATGTGCCGTTGTCTCAACTCATTCACGATCCTGTTTCTGCCCCATTTTTTTATATTGAATTTACCACGTGCAAAACTTTGGGCAAAGCGTTCCTCGTTCAAATAATTTTCTTGGATCAAATGACCCACAATTTGATCTATGGCTTCTGGAATCATTCGCATTTGCTTCAATTTGGCAATCACATCCTTATGGCAACGTTCCTGATAGGCACAATAACCTTCCAGTTTTTTGGTGGCTTCTGTGATTGTATGATTCGTAGAGTAATCCATCATATAAAAATAATCAATAAACAAAAAAGGCGACTCCGTTTCCGAAGACGCCTTTGAATTTTAATTTCCCCTTTTATTAAAACGATAATGGAAGTGGGTGTACTAATATATCGTTTTACCGTCCTTGTCTTTAAAACGGTATTCTAGATATGTGTATGCATCCCTTGGTTGTATCTTTATCCATTTCTTATGCTCCAAAAACCATTTGGAACGCATAGATGGAAAACCTTTGGTAAGGTAGGCCGCAATAAAGGGATGTATGTTCAACGTGATCTTACTATCCTTTTTAGGGCCTTTTACAAGTTTTTCAAGGTCTGAATTTATTTTGTCTATCAAAACAATCGGAGCTTCTATTTCTTGACCCACACGATTTGGGTCCACTTCTGTTGTTTTAATATTCATTTCGGGTCGTACCCGTTGTCTGGTAATCTGTACAAGACCAAATTTACTCGGGGGCAAAATCTTATGTTTGGCCCGATCATCTTTCATTTCATCGCGAAGATGATCAAAAAGCTTTCTTCTGTGGGGGGCTTTTACCATATCGATAAAATCGATAACGATAATTCCTCCCATATCACGAAGGCGTAACTGCCTTGCTATTTCCGAAGCTGCCAACATATTGACCTCCAAAGCCGTATCTTCTTGATTTTTGGCTTTGTTGGAACGGTTGCCACTGTTCACATCTATGACGTGCAATGCCTCCGTATGTTCTATGATCAAGTATGCTCCTTTACTCATTGTAGCCGTACGGCCGAAAGAAGTTTTGATTTGCCTTTCAATCCCAAATTTTTCAAATATTGGGACAGAAGTATTACTGTATAGTTTGACTATAGATTCCTTGCCCGGAGCGATTTCTTGCACATAATCCTTGATCTGGGTATAAAGCGTTGGATCATCAACATGTATTCCAGTAAAGGAATCGTTGAATACATCCCTTAAAATACTTGAAGCCCTCTTGAGCTCTACTAATACTTTTGAGGGTGTAGGAGCTTTATACAATTTCTTACACATTGCTGACCACTTGTTCAGCAAGTTTTCTAGATCTTTATCTAACTCGGCGACTTTTTTGCCTTCGGCGACTGTCCGGATGATAACACCAAATCCTTTTGGTTTAATGCTCTTTACAAGTCTTTTTAACCTGTCCTTCTCTTCCTTGCTACCGATCTTCTGAGAGACCGATACGCGTTCTGAAAATGGCACCATGACCAAATATCGTCCGGCCAATGAAAGCTCAGAACTGATTCGTGGTCCTTTGGTGGAAATAGGTTCCTTAACAATCTGTACTAATAAGGATTGATTCGATTTTATGACATCATTGATGCTGCCATGTTTATCAATATCTTTTTCCAATGGGAAGTTTTTCAAGGAATAATCCTTGAGCCTTCCGGTACTCACTTGTTTTATGAATTTCAACATCGAAGACAATTGTGGCCCTAGATCATGGTAATGCAGAAAAGCATCTTTTTCATAACCTACATTTACAAAGGCTGCATTTAGACCGGTTACAGGTTTTCTGACCTTGGCCAAAAATACATCTCCAACAGAAAAATCGTTGTTGTCTTCCTCTTTGTGTAATTCAGTGAGTTTTCCTTCTTTTAGTAAGGCAAAATCGACGGCGTTAGAACTAGATCGTACGATTAATTCTCTATTCACCTGATTTTATTTATATCTGTTCCCCCTATAGATTTGAGGAGTGAACAAATAGATTAAACAATAGTTATTACAGGTTTTATAAACCCGTCGAAATTCTTTTTTCGAATTTCTATGTCAATGAACGTATTAAACGAAAAAGTAGTTGAATACAACTACTTTTTCTTGTGTCGGTTAGCTCTTCTACGCTTCTTGCGCTTATGGGTAGCTACCTTATGTCTTTTTCTTTTCTTACCACTCGGCATAAAGTTCTTATTTAAAGATTATTATATTATTTTACTTGAACGTTGCTTTTCACCCCTTCTACAAAAACCTTGGCTGGCTTGAATGCCGGGATATTATGCGCCGGAATTTTAATAGTGGTATTTTTAGAAATGTTTCTGCCAGTTTTTTCCGCCCTGGTCTTTATGATAAAACTACCAAATCCTCTTAGGTAAACATTGTCACCACTCTCCAAAGAGGTCTTTACCTCTTCCATAAAGGATTCAACAGTTGCTTGCACATCTCCTTTTTCAATTCCCAGTTTGTCTGAGATTTTCGATACAATTTCCGCTTTCGTCATCTTATGTATTAAATTTTCTATATGTTTTTTTCGGCTTGCAAATATATAAATTAAATTCATTCTTTTTGTCCTAATGAACTAATTTTAAGTATATAAACACCTACTTTTATTATATAGTATTCATACGCATGACTTTTTCCCACAAAATTCTTCATTGGTATACGAAAAATAAACGGATCTTACCTTGGAGGGAAACCAAGGATCCTTATAAGGTCTGGCTATCTGAAATTATTCTACAACAGACTAGGGTGTCGCAAGGTTTGCCCTATTATTTGAAGTTTACGGATCGGTTTCCCACAGTTAGCGATTTAGCGAATGCCTCCGAAGATGAAGTATTGAAATTATGGCAAGGATTGGGTTATTACTCAAGAGCCAGGAACTTACACGAAACCGCTAAAATGGTTGTTAATGAATACGATGGCGAATTTCCCAAGACCTATAAGGGGCTTTTAAAATTAAAAGGTGTTGGCGACTATACGGCCAGTGCAATTGCCTCAATAAGTTATAATATTCCCGAACCCGTGGTCGATGGGAATGTTTATAGGGTGCTTTCACGTTTTTATGGCGTGAAATTGCCCATAAACAGCACGCAAGGGATTCGATATTTCAAACAGTTGGCACGGGAGGTCATGAATTCAGGGCATATAAGGGATTACAATCAGGCTATCATGGAATTTGGCGCCATTCAATGTACCCCAAAAAACCCGGATTGCCAGGGTTGTCCCTTGAACGAAGGATGCATAGCGCTTCAAAAAAACGAGATTAACGAACTCCCTGTTAAAAATAAAAAGGCCAAAATAAAGAACCGATATTTTAATTATCTGGTCATCCTTGATCCCGATGACAAAACCCTGTTACAACAGCGAAAAGGAAGGGGTATTTGGCAAAATCTTTGGGAATTTCCTTTATTGGAAACGAAGGATATCATCGAGAGGGATGAATTGGAACGAAGATATGATGAGGTCATAGACCTCCCAGATAGTCCAGAAGTATATCAATTTAACCATGATGCTATTGTACATAAGCTATCGCACCAGCATCTTTACACTAAGTTTTGGGTAGTGAAAACCAATGCCCCCTTAAAAAATGGGATTGATTTCAGAACATTGGTAGATTTTCCTGTTCCGGTTTTAATAGCAGATTTTATTAAAACATTTAAAATTTAGTACTTTTGGGCCTAAGATTTAAATTATGAGTGGAACATTGAATAAGGTGATGCTTATCGGGCATTTGGGAGACGAAGTAAAAATGCATTATTTTGAAGGAGGTGGAAGCATAGGCAGGTTCCCTATTGCCACCAATGAGACCTATACCAACAAGCAAACAGGTGAACGTGTAACCAATACCGATTGGCATAACATTGTTGTACGCAACAAGGCGGCTGAAATATGCGAAAAATATCTAAGCAAAGGGGATAAGATCTACGTAGAGGGCCGGTTGAAAAACAGACAATGGCAAGGGGAAGATGGCAATGCGCGTTACACGACCGAAGTACATGTCCAGGATTTCACCTTCCTAACCACGAAAAAGGAAAGTATGGCCAACGCACAGTCAGCTAGCCAACCTTCACAGCCTGCACAACAAAAAGAACCAACAAAGACCGTTGAACCTACAATTTCGAATGAGCCCGAAGATGATGATGATTTACCATTTTGACCCCAAAAATCCTAAAATTTGACTATTGGACCCAGAACCCCTTAGTTTATTACCAACTTTTATTGCCGTGGAGAGTGCCTTGGCACTCAATATTTCCATACTTGTATTATTATTATTTTGTTCAGCACTTGTTTCCGGTGCCGAGGTGGCCTTTTTTGGTTTGTCCCCAACCGAAGTAAATACCATTGCGCAAAACAATACGACCAAAGGCAATATTATTATAAAATTGTTAGATCGTCCGAAAAAATTGTTGGCGACAATATTAATTGCCAACAATGCAATAAACATAGGGGTGGTCCTTCTTTTTAATGTGATTGGCGACACCTTGTTCTCGAATATCACCTATGTGTTGTTCAATTTTATTTCGGTACGATTCCTTTTGGAAGTCGTGGTGGCCACTTTCCTGATTTTGATGTTTGGTGAAATCTTACCCAAGGTATATGCCAATAGAAATCGGGATAGTTTTTCCCATTTTATGGCCTATCCCCTGAAAGTGCTCGATTTTATCTTTTCACCATTAAGCTTGCCCATGCGTTCAAGTACGATTTACTTGAACAACAAACTAGGTAAATACAAGTCGAACCTCAGTGTAGACCATTTGTCCCAGGCCTTGGAACTGACTTCCGAGGGCGATACGACCAAAGAAGAACAAAAATTGTTGGAAGGTATAGTGACTTTTGGAAATACCGATACCAAGCAAGTGATGCGTCCACGTATCGATTTATTCGCATTGAGCGAAGACATGAAGTTTCCTGAGGTTTTAAATGAAATAAAAATTCAGGGATATTCTCGAATACCCGTATTCTCTGAAAATATGGACAATGTATTGGGTGTTCTTTATGTGAAAGACCTTTTACCTTACATCGATCGAAAGACCTTTAATTGGATATCATTGATTCGGGAACCTTATTTTGTACCGGAAAACAAGAAATTGGATGATCTTTTATTGGAGTTTCAGGATAAGAAAAACCATCTGGCGGTGGTTGTCGATGAATATGGGGGCACATCGGGTATTGTTACCCTAGAGGATATTATCGAAGAAATTGTTGGTGATATCAGTGACGAATTCGATGATGAGGATTTGGTTTATTCAAAATTGGATGAATTTAAATATGTATTTGAGGGAAAGACGACTTTAAAGGATTTTTATCGTGTGGTAAAATTGGAGGATGAGCAGGTTTTTGAAGAACAGAAAGGTGAATCTGAGACTATTGCCGGTTTTGTATTGGAGATTGCCGGAAGCTTTCCTAGGAAAGGGGAAAAAATCGTTTTTAAGAATTATGAATTTATCGTAGAAAGTCTGGACAAAAAAAGATTAAAACAGATTAAAGTGATCTTACCACATGAAAAATAAGAGCGGCTATTTTTTATGGATTTGGATATTGCTTTTCGTAGGCTGCCAGGAAGAGGTTATCCCAAAGCCTAAAGCCATGTTGCGGTTGGAATACCCCGCTTCGGAATACGAATTGATGGAAACCGACCATTTTAAATTTCTTAAGAACCAAATAAGTGAAATTAAAGAACAGAAGGGCAACTTGATAACCTTGGATTATCCGACAATGAAAGGTTCCCTGTTTATCACCTATAAAGGTGTAGACAACAATATTGGCAAACTATTGGTCGATGCCCAAAGACTGTCCATAGAACACTCCTCTAAAGCTGATGGCATATTGCCCCATCCTTTCGTAAATGAAAAGGACAAGGTATATGGAATGTTTTTTGAGGTTGTGGGTGATGCCGCCTCCCAAGCACAATTTTACGTAACCGACAGTACGGACCATTTTGTAACGGGCTCACTTTATTTCTATACTAGGCCCAATTACGACTCCATTTACCCGGCGGCAACGTATTTACAAAACGACATTAAGAAGTTCATGGAAAGTATTAGATGGAAATAATATTGAGGCGGGTGGTATACCCAAGGCAATAACAGCCAATTCCAAAAATGATTTTTTACCCACTATTCCTCGCCAAGAAGCTTTTTAGCGTTGGCGATACTGGTATTGATTTGTTCACGCAAGGCTTTTACCTTTTCTTCTTCCTCATCCAGCCAGGTTTGTTTTTGTTCCGTTAGGGCCTTTCCATTCAATATCTCATCGGCATCAAAACGATTGCCGAATCCTTGCATCCAGTCCATCATTGCTTTGTGGGCGTCTTGTAGTCCCTTTTTTGCGTTGGCGTATTGCATTCCCAATTCGGTGCTATCTTCTTTTGCGCTTAATTCACCGACCATTTTGCCCATGCTGCCCATTTTAGGCATAACCTCATCATGAATAGCCATGACTCTCTCCATTTGACTATTGACTTTTGAATCCTCTTTTTTTTCCTCTTTACATGAAGTGTTTGCAAATACGGCTATTACGGCTAAAATGCTTAAAATCTTTTTCATCTGTTACTTTAAATTATTATGTTGATCCTAGATTTTCGATTTAGACAATTGTCCATTTAGCACCGCGTTTTGTTTAACTACAATCACTTTGCGTAATGGGAATATGGCTCTTTTGTTTTACTGGATATAAGTTTCAAAAGTACGTATTACCACTGTTTTTTGAAACCTTTCCCTTATTTTAAAATCGTTATTTTAACTATTCGAAATCAACATCCGAAACCCCTTCGTTCACCTTGATTTCCTGAATTATAAAATTCCATTTTTGAGGCCCCATACTCTCCGTTATTGAAAAAGGGAATTTAATGCCAGCAACTTCTTTATAGTCATCATAATCCATTGTCATTACCATTATTTTTCCATCAACATTAACACTCATGACATCCCTAACTTTAAGTGCGGTTTCAATATCGTAGAAAGTGGATTTTACATCTGACAGTTTTAATTTATAGGCTTTTTTACCATTTATCACTTCTATACCTTCTACCTCCATACTTGTTTTAAGTAAGTTCAATTCCGCAAAAGGAGCTGATTCTTCTTTCAGGTCTTTTAACAACTCTTCACCCATATCCTTATGTCGATTTTGCTGAATTGTATAACCCTTATCCCCATCAACCACTTCCTTGCTTATGGAATTCCCCATGTACTTTATTTCTTTCATAAATTGATTTTTTGACGTTTTCATTATTTCAAGATTTAATTTCGTACCCTGCATATCGGCTTCTGCTTTTATTGCATATGAGGTCACTTCCGATAATTTTTCTTTTCCTCCTATGGCCTCGATATATTTTTCCAAAACGTCATGGGCCGTCATACCCTCTGGGATGGTAACGCTATTGTCGGGTTTATCAATTTCATTCGCATATTTATCGTAATACTTGATTGGCACTTTTTTGCCATTGAAGGTTAGTTGCTCCAAGTTGTTGAGAACATCACTTCCTTTGCCAGTTACCACTATTCGAGCATTGTTTGTTGAAAAGTATTTTTGCGCGGCTTTTTGAATATCAGCTACGGAAATAGCCTCGATTTTCTCCAAATAGGTTTTATAAAAATCTTTTGGCAAACTTTCTGTTTCTATATTCAAAGCATATCTAGCTATGGTTGAAGGTTGTTCCAAAGCCATCACAAAATTACCGACATATGTAGCTTTTGCGTTTATCAATTCTTCATTTGAGACGGGTTCTTTAATTATTTTATCCATTTCTTTTAGAATTTCTACTACAGAACTATCAGTTACTGAGTTTCGAACGCCAGTATAGGCCTTAAAAGTTGCAAACCCATATTTATCATCGCTTAATCTTGATCTAGAATAGTAAGCATATGCCTTATCTTCCCTTATATTCTGTTCCAATCTGCTTACAGAACCTCCTCCCAAAATAAAATTTGCCATTATCGATGGCAGATAATCCTCCTCTTTCATTTTAAGATCAACCAAACTTTCAACAGCTATTTCAGATTGTACGGCATTGGGAACATCTATGAAGTTAATTTGGGTGTATTGTGCATTTAAGGGTTTTGAAAATTGAAAGGAGGGAGGAACGGCCTTTGTCCATGGCATGAAATTTTTGGTTACCAAAGTTTTCACATTGTCAAACCGGACATCACCAATTACAACCAAATAAGCATTTGCTGGAACAAAATAGTCTTCATAAAACTGAATTACATCGAAAAGGGTAACGTTGTTAACGGATTCCTCAGTAATAAATTCACCATATGGATGGTCGGTACCATAAACTAAAGCGTTTTGAACTCTATTTGCAATTGCCGAAACATCCTTTTCCTCTGCCTTTAAAGCTGTAAGCAATTTTTGTTTTTCTTTTTCGAATTCTTCCTCAATGAAATTCGGATTGATGGCAGCATCTGCCATTAACTCCAATATTCTAGGAAAATATTTGGATAATGAACTCGCAAAGGCACTCTGGGAACCAAAACTGATACGTGCTCCAAGAAAATCCACTTCCTCGTTAAAATCATCTTTTGGGATAGATTTGGAACCATTACCTAATAGACTAGCGGTAAAGCTAGAGACACCCGCTTTATCGCCTTCGAGTATTGGAGGATTGTCTATGAGTAACTGAATGGAAACCCGTGGTAGTTTATGATTTTCAACAACCAAAACTTTTAGGCCGTTATTCAATTCAAAACGTTGCGGGTCATTGAGGTTTATTTCCGGTGTCGGTCCAGCCTCCGGCATTTTACTTCTGTCGATCTGCGCTTGTAAATTAAGAGCTACAAAGCCCAGTATTAGGGTTATTAAAATTTTGTTCATTGTTTCTAGTTTACAGTTGCTTCTTGGGGTAAGTATTCTAATTCCACGCGTTGACTTGGTTTTAAATATTTGTTTGCAACTGCGGAAATTTCCTCTCTAGTAATCGACTGATAGATCTCTATTTCATTATTAATCAGACTAGTATCATTATAAAGCATATGATATCTGGCCAGGGAATTGGCAATGCCAGAAATACTACTATTCGAATTGACGAAATTATTTTCAAACTTATTTAGTAATTTTTGATGGTCTTTTTCAGTAATAAGTTCAGATTGAAGTTTGCTAATTTCCTCGTCAATCTCCATCTTCAAATCTTCCAATGTGGTCTCGCCAACTGGTAGGGCGCCCACCACGTATGCCCCGTAGTCTTCCTGAGAACCGTTAAAGGCAAATACTTGAAGTGCCTTTTTCTTTTCATCGACCAATTTTTTATAGAGTTTAGAGCTCTTGCCGTCACTTAAATAGGTCGATATCATATCTAATACATAGGCTTCCCTATCGGTCTGCGCAGGGGTGCGATAGCCTAAGAATATTGCTGGAATTTGTATGTTGGGGTCGTGATATTTGGCCTTAATGGTAGAAACGATAGGGTCTTCTGTAAAGGTGTTTCTTTGAATCTCTTTGCCTTTTGGGATGGCACCAAAATATTCCTGGATCTTATTTTTGGTCTTATCTATTTCGATATCCCCAGCAACTACTAAGACCGCATTATTAGGAACATAATATTTTTTGTTAAACTCTTTAAAATCCTCCAAAGAGGCATTTGCCAAATGTTCCAAAGAACCAATGGTCTGCCAGCGATAAGGATGTTTTTTGAAAAGGTTAATGTACATTTGTTCCCTCCAACGACCATAAGGTGAATTATCATAGCGCATTCTGCGTTCTTCCTGAACCACTTCACTTTGGGTTTCCACCCCAATCTTATTAATTACAGGATGCATTAAGCGTTCAGATTCCAACCATAATCCCAATTCCAAATTATTTGAAGGGAAAGACACATAATAATAAGTTCGATCTTGAGTGGTATTTGCATTCATTTGGCCACCTCTGGAAGAAACTATTTTGCGCCACTCACCTCTTGCAATATTTTCGGTGCCTTCAAATAACAAATGCTCAAAAAAGTGGGCAAATCCTGTTTTTTCAGGATTCTCATCCTTAGCGCCAACATGGTACATTACCGATGTGGTAACCACGGGGGCATTATTGTCTTGATGTAAGATAACATGGAGTCCGTTATCAAGATCGTATTCCTCATAGGAAACTTTTTGGGCTAAGGTCGTTGACATAGATAACAATGCAAACAGGCCTATTATATGGGAAGTTCTTAATCGCATAGGATAGTATTTTCTTCAGTTTAAAAGTATTACCTTTTTATAATTTGATTTGCTAATATAAATTTTTCAATATAAGCGTAGTACAACGGATTGGTCTTTAACAAGAATTTAAGGCCTGATTGAAATTATATTGTTTATTTTAAGGTATTAAAAACGAATTTTGTGCAATGAAGAATTATGCCTTGCCCATTCGATTTGGAATTGCGACTAGTGGTTGCTTGATTGCTTATTTTTTGATTTTGTCATTGTTCTTTTTACATACCAACGTTTTTTTTAGCATTTTTAATAGTGTAATCACAGGTTTTGGCATCTATGAGACTATAAAAATCTTTAAGATAAGAGAGGGGGTTAATTTTAATTATGGCAGAGGATTTACTGCAGGGTTGGTCACAGGAAGTGTTGCAACTATAATTTTTACGATCTTTTTTGCATTTTATGCAACAGAGATCAACACAGATTTTTTAAAGGAATTATCAGCAGCGTGGTTTGGTGAGTACAACAATTTCGAGGCCATAGTTTTTTTCACAGTCGCCATCATGGGTTTCTCTACGACCATAGTACTTACCCTTGCTTTTATGCAACTATTTAAATCCAGTACTGGCCTAAAGAAAAAATCTTCCTAAAAACCTTTAAAAACGCTTGTAGATTTGGCATTTAGCAGTATATTTGCACCCGCCTATTTAAAAAAATGGGCCTAAATTAAACTAATATATACGCTATGTATGCAATTGTAGAGATGGCAGGGCAGCAATTCAAAGTTGCGAAAGACCAAAAAGTATATGTTCACCGTTTACAGACAGAAGAAGGAAAAAAGGTAACCTTTGATAATGTACTTCTTTTGGATGATGGTAAGAACGTTACTGTTGGCGCCCCGGCTATAGACGGAGCCGCTGTAGAGGCAAAAGTCATTAAACACCTGAAGGGTGACAAGGTTATCGTTTTCAAGAAGAAAAGACGTAAAGGATATACTGTAAAGAATGGCCATCGTCAATCATTGACTGAAATCATTGTTGAAAGCATTATTGCTACTGGTGCTAAAAAATCGGCACCGGCAAAAGCAAAGCCAGAACCAAAAGCAAAGGTTGAAGCAAAGGTGAAAGCTGAACCCAAACAAACTGCTGTCAAAGTAGAGGCACCCAAGAAAGCAGCTCCTAAAGAAGCAGCACCGAAGAAGGCAGCACCCAAGAAAGCCGATGATTTAAAAAAGGTTGAAGGTATTGGACCAAAAATAGCGGAAACCTTAATCGCTGCAGGCATTTCCACTTTTGCTGAATTGGCGAAATCAAAGCCAGCGAAGATCGCTGAGATAATAGCTGATGTTCGTGGCAACCATGTAACCGATACGTGGCCAGCACAAGCCAAATTGGCTGCCGATGGCAAATGGGATGAGTTGAAGAAATGGCAAGACGAACTAGACGGTGGTAAAGCTTAATTGCAATACCCTTATGTATAACAAAATAAAAACCGAAAAAAATGGCTCACAAGAAAGGTGTAGGTAGTTCAAAAAACGGTAGGGAATCAGAATCGAAACGCTTAGGTGTCAAGATTTTTGGTGGCCAAGCTGCCATAGCAGGAAATATAATCGTAAGACAACGCGGTACTAAACATAATCCTGGAGATAATGTTTATGCAGGTAAAGATCATACATTGCACGCAAAAGTAGACGGGATGGTAAAATTCGAAAAGAAATCAGGAGGAAAATCCTACGTTTCGATAGAACCTTTCGAGGCTTAAAAAGTTTTACCTTATCATATAGAAAACCCCTTCCGTTATTGGAGGGGGTTTTTATTTTACGTCAAACAACCTATAATAGTCTTTCACCAATTTCCACCCAGGAATCCGCCCGTTCAAATCCATTACTATTAACATTGTGGGGTGAGGTAAATAAAATAGACCTTCCTTTAAAATGTTCCAAATTATAACTGCGATCATCAATCAATACATCGCCTTGTAATATATGTTTGTCCCCACATAAAATTCTTTTCCTCCATGGTATAAAGGGAAAATAGAGATCCAGCCATTCGCTTTTCTCTTTTAGGGAGTTTGGAAACTGCATTGCTGCCGATGCGATATAAACCTCATATTTCTCGGACAGTTCTTTTAAAATAGTCTGACTGTCCATAATGGGTTTTAAGTTCCGAAAAAAGCCCTCTCTTCTTGCATGGTTTCGAATACTCTCTTGATGCTCCTTTGGAACCTTCTGCCAAACCTCATGGCCCAAACATATTTCAGTATTGAGATTTTGGTTGAATTCCGCGTTGTAGATTTCTATATGGGCAAGGTAGGTGTCCGCAATAACCTCGTCCATATCAACAAATATTGTCATATTCAAAAATTTTCTACGAAGTACTAAAAAAATGTCCTGAACCGAAAATGATTTTTCGTAAGACCATCGATTAGTAAAAGTCTAAAGTTACAAATAGCAATCGCAAAATGATATGCTATGGGAAGTAATTAGCTTGTATTCAAAGACTTTAAGTGAAAAAGGATAGTAAAAAAATAGATGCTCCCTTTAAAATAGGATGAAGAATCCGTACCACATATTAACAAATTCTTATAGTTCGCCTAGATCAAATTGCGGACATTGCGATATATCTTTGTACCATAATTATAAAAAAGACATCATATGAAAGTGTTCAAATCGATATTGGTTCTGTGCCTATTAATGCTGGTTTCTTCAGCAATAGGACAAACACAAAAGGATAATAAACTTATAGAGGATGCTAAAACAGCAAAAGAGACCTTATTAAAAACGGATTCGTCCCTTGAACGGTTTTTTAAAAAATCAGCGGGATTTGTAATTTTTCCAAATGTGGGTAAAGGCGGGTTCATTATAGGTGGTGCTTCTGGTAACGGGGTGGTCTACGAAAAAAGTAAGGCCATCGGAATGGCCGATCTTAAGAAATTGAATATAGGATTACAAGCTGGTGGTCAGGCAATTATCGAAGTCATCTTTTTTGAAACGTCGGTGGATTTAGATCGGTTTAAAGCCGGTAAATTTGAATTCGCGGCGGAAGCCTCTGCGGTCGCTTTAAAATCTGGTATAGCCGTTAACGCGAAATACAAAGACGGCGTCGCGGTATTTGCACTGCCCAAAGCGGGCTTAATGGCCGATGCCTCTGTTGGAGGACAAAAATTCAGCTACCATCCATTTTAATGTATCGACTTAAAGGTCCATAATAAAACCCTTGTTCAATGAACAAGGGTTTTATGTTCGCTGTATCCTAAATATTTAGATAGAATTGTGTATATCTAATGCTCCTTTTGTACTTAGAGTTAGAACGCAGGCACGATATAAACAAATACCGGTTTTTTATGGGAACCAAAGACTTTTGAGTCAATAAGTGGGCTTCCTGAATTTAAAATAAGTGATTGTCGACTTTTTTATCGCATCCCAAATAAGGTTCGTTTTATTGTACCGTCTTTTTTGCTACCCTCAGTTCTGAAAAATGGTATTATTAAACTACTATTATACCAATAAAAAGAAATCGTTCTGATATTATTTCAAAAATCCTTATTTTACAGAAACAATATCAACATAAATTCAACGCATCCGCCAAAACCATGAAAAGTAGGACGGCCCCTGTAGCGTTCCTTCGAATGCTAAATAGTGTATACAATAAAAAGCAAAAGCCGAGTACTGCTGGGGAAACTACCCAATCGAATAAAAGTTGGTGGAAAGAGGGTATCCTTTACCAAATCTACCTCCAGAGTTTTAAGGATACCGACGGTGACGGTTTTGGTGACCTTAATGGAGTTGTCGAGAAATTGGACTATCTCAAAAGCATTGGCATCACTATGGTATGGATAACCCCTTTCCTAGAATCCCCCATGGTCGACAATGGCTATGACGTGAGCGATTACAAAGCCATACACCCCCGTTACGGTACTATGGAAGATTTTGACAGGATGATTTACGGTCTGCACGAACGGGAAATCAAGTTTGTACTCGATATGGTCGTAAACCATAGTAGCGATCAGCATAAATGGTTTAAAGGGGCAAGTAGTTCAAGGGACAACGAGTACTACGACTACTACCATTGGTGGCCTGCCGAAAAGGGTGAACCACCTTATAGGCATAGTTTGTTCGACCCTGAGGGCGGTTGGGATTATGTCGAAGCGGTCGACGCATATTATCTGCACACGTTTACGGGGAATCAGCCCGACTTAAATTGGGAGAACCCCAAAGTTCGTCAAGAAGTCTATGACATCATGAAATTTTGGGCCGAAAAAGGGGTAGACGGCTTTCGTATGGATGCCTTTCAATTTGTAAGTAAGGACACTACTTGGCCGGAGTTTCCTGAAGGACACGAAAAAGATTATGTCAAATGGTACGGTCTACGTCCTGAATTGCACGGGTATTTAAATGAAATGTACAATAAAATCATAGGAAAATATAATGTATTTGCGGTTGCCGAAGGAACTGGAAGCACTTTCGAGGATGCCCATAATCTAGTAGATTCAGACCGCAACGAACTTCAAATGGCCTATCACTTCGATGCCGTGAATCTGTCCCAAACACCTAAAGGATACTCCCTATTGGATTTTAAGGGAGTTTTTTCAAAATGGGACAATGCGTTTTCCGAAAAAGGGTGGTTAGCCATTTATCTATCCAACCATGACAATGCCCGTTTGGTATCCCGGTTCGGTAATGACAGTGACGATTTTAGAACGGTATCCACCCAATTATTGAACACTTTCTTAATGAGCATGCGTGGTACGCCTTATCTCTACTACGGGGATGAAATCGGCATGACCAACATCGATATGCCCAACATCGAAGAATATACCGACATTGAGGCCCAAGGTAAATATCAGAGCGCCTTAAAGGCCGGTGCCGATATGGAAGAGTTCATAAATACACTCAACTACAATTCCCGAGAGAACGGACGTACGCCGATGCAGTGGGATGCATCCGAAAACGCAGGTTTCACCACGGGCGACCCATGGCGCCGTGTCAATCCGAACTATACTGAAATAAATGTAGCCAAGCAGAAAACAGACCCTAATTCCGTGCTTTCGCACTTTAAACGTATGACCGAAGTACGCAAAAAAAATCCGGTCCTGGTCTATGGAGATTATACCCTGTTGCTTCCGGAACACGAACAGGTCTATGCCTTTGCCCGCGAGTTGGATGAGGACAAAATATTGGTACTCCTTAATTTTTCCGAATCTGAATCCGAAATAGAGTTAGTTGAACTGCAAGGGCTGACATCTGAAAAAGTTGTCATCGACAATTATGAAGGTACTGCTGTTGAAGGTACTTGCATAACCCTAAGACCATACCAAGCCATACTGTTTTCATTGGGTTGACCAATTCTTCAATCAAAAAAATGGAACCTATTGGTCATTTACCAACCCAAAAAACGTTTTAAAAATTTCAGGTTGGCTTTAAATACTTTTTCAACACGACCTTAATAGTTATGATAAAAACATTCCATTTTACAAAGCCTTGGAAATGTTGGAAAATAGCAACAAGAATATTTCAGGGATTGTGTATTCAATAGGCCTAGCGAGTAGAAGCTACTTTTCCAAGATCTTTAGTAAAAATTCGGTCAGCCTCCTACTGAATATAGAGAGTTACTCTCAGATTCTAACGTCGTCTTAACAAAGTTAAAAAGACATATGTATATCCCTTCAAACGGTCATTTTATAGTTCTTATTTAAGAACTTGTCCGGCCTTATCACAAAGTGTTCCGAACGCGGTTTCTTTTAGTATTCTAATTAATTTGCCAATTGTGCTATATGTATAGTTTTCTGTATTAAAACGAAAACAAAAAGACCCTTACATCTCTGTAAGGGTCTTTTGTCTTGCTTCTCTTATCCAAAAGTAAAGCGGTCTACTCTTCGGCTGCCATGCCCGAGTCAGGTGGGCGCTTAAGGTAATAACGTTAATACCTATAATAGTCTGGCTTAAAAGGTCCTTTTACGGTAACACCGATATATTCCGCTTGGTCTTCACGAAGTTCCGTAAGTTCGGCTCCCAATCGTGACAAGTGCAATTTAGCCACTTTTTCGTCTAGGTGTTTGGGTAGCATATATACTTTGTTTTCATAAGCACCACTGTTTTTCCAAAGCTCAATCTGTGCCAATGTTTGGTTGGTAAAGGAGTTGCTCATCACAAAACTTGGATGCCCCGTGGCACAGCCCAAATTTACTAAACGCCCTTCTGCCAGGATGATAACGTCTTTGCCATCAATGGTGTATTTATCAACCTGTGGTTTTATCTCATCTTTCGTATTGCCATAGTTTTTATTTAACCAGGCCATATCGATTTCATTGTCAAAATGCCCGATATTACAAACGATTACCTTATCACGCATGGCTTTGAAATGTTTTGATCTTATAATGTCTTTGTTTCCTGTGGTCGTAATTACGATATCGGCATTGCCAACAACGGTCTCAAGCCGTTTTACCTCAAAGCCATCCATACAAGCCTGTAGGGCACAAATGGGATCGATTTCTGTAACCGTGACGATAGAACCAGCGCCTTTAAATGAGGCAGCCGTACCTTTGCCTACATCACCATACCCGGCGACCACGACGCGTTTACCTGCCAACATGGTGTCAGTAGCCCTACGGACAGCATCAACGGCACTCTCTCGACAGCCATATTTATTGTCAAATTTTGATTTGGTGACAGAATCATTCACATTAATGACCGGCATTGGTAAGGTGCCTTTTTTCACCCTTTCATACAAACGGTGTACCCCGGTCGTCGTCTCTTCAGAAATCCCTTTTATCCCAGATGTAAGTTCAGGAAACTGATCTAAAACCATATTGGTCAAATCCCCACCATCGTCCAAAATCATATTCAATGGTTTGCGATCTTTACCAAAAAACAAGGTTTGCTCAATGCACCAATCAAATTCCTTTTCGCTCATTCCCTTCCACGCATATACAGGAATGCCAGCAGCAGCTATAGCGGCGGCGGCATGGTCTTGGGTCGAGAAGATATTACATGAGCTCCAGGTAACCTCTGCGCCGAGGGCCACTAAAGTCTCGATCAAGACCGCTGTTTGTATGGTCATATGCAAACAACCAGCGATCCGGGCACCTTTAAGGGGTTGTTCATCCTTATATTCTTCACGCAGTGCCATTAGACCTGGCATTTCTGCCTCAGCCAATATAATTTCTTTTCTTCCCCAATCCGCTAGGGTAATGTCTTTGACCTTATAAGGTACATATGAAACAGTTTTGGTCGCCATATCCTTTTTTCTTTTTACTTTCGTTGTTAACTATTGCTCTTTTTTTTAGATTGGCAAAGTTACGAATATCCTAAATAACAACATGCCTCTTTATAAGACAATACAGGTTACCCAGACCATTAAAGTATATATTTGGAAAATCGAAGAATCTGAAAAGGTACTTTCAAAAGGAATTCAACTTACAGATCACTGCCAAAACCGTATGGACGGAATGAAATCCGAATTACATCGGAAGGGCTTTTTAAGTATTCGACATTTAATGGCAGAGGCAGGGTACGAGGATAAGGACCTTTTTTATGATAAAGCAGGGAAACCCCATTTACATGATGGTGCGCATATCAGTATTACCCATTCACATCAATTTACGGGGATTATTGTTAGTGCGGTCAGTGAGGTAGGTATCGATATTGAAATGCAACGTGGATTAATTACCCGCATAGCCCATAAATTCACCCCTACCGAAGCCTATGGCCATATTAGTGACAATAATGACCTTGTCCGAAAATATACCATCGTCTGGGGTTGCAAGGAATCACTGTATAAAATCTATGCCACTGTCGGACTGAGTTTTTTAAACCATATCTACATAAATGATTTTGAATTTTCGGACCAAATCATTGAAGGCGAGGTACATTATGAAGGTGACACTACCTATTATGAATTGAAATATTTGGAATTTGAAGGCTTTACCTGCGTTTATGCGGTTAAGAAATAAGAATGAATTAGAACCATGGAAATATCTGTTGAACTTACTTTTTCCCCTCTGCAAGATGATTTTGAAGAGCATATCATCAATTTTATTAAAAAATTAAGGGCATCTGGCCTTACGGTTTTGGAGAATCCCTTAAGTACGCAGGTGTTCGGGCCTTATGATGAGGTCATGGAAGTTTTGGGCACTGAGATAAAAAAGGCCTTTGAACTTATGGATCAAGGACTGCTTTACATGAAATTGGTTAAATCTGACAGAAGCGGATATGAACCACATTTTTGAGTTTTTTCTAGATACCTATCAAGGTAAGGAAACCTATATCATTGTCTTGGAGTCTATCGTGATGGTTGCGGGAATCTTGAGTGTCTGGTATGCGAAGAAAGAAAATATACTGGTCTATCCCACAGGTTTGGTGGCCACCATTATTACGGTATTTCTATTTTTAAGGGATGGCTTGCTCGGCGATATGATGATGAATTTCTATTGGTCTGCCATGAGTATATATGGGTGGTGGAATTGGTCAAGGAAAAAGGACAATAAAAAAGTAGTCCGGATTTCTAGAACCACCACAAATGAAAAATGGATAGGTTTTGGACTCTTCATCCTAACCATGATGATAAATTATGGAGTGTACAGAATTTTCAATTATAAAATAGAAACATCTAACTATGTCGATATTTTCACTTCAGGCATATTCTTTACCGCAATGTGGTATATGGCCTTGAAGAAATTGGAGAACTGGACACTTTGGATAATTGCGGATATTATCACAATTCCTTTGTATGCCTATCGAGGATGGGGCATGCTGTCATTACAATACATTATATTTACCATCTTGGCCATCCAAGGATATCTTTTATGGAAGAAAAATTTAAGCAGCAACCTGCAAACATTATAAAAGTAGTCATGTTCGGCCCTGAATCTACAGGGAAAACCACCTTGTCAGAACAATTGGCCCGGCATTATAATTCCGTCTGGGTACCTGAATATGCTAGGGAGTACCTTCAGGATAAATGGAACAATGAACGAAAAACCTGTGAGCCCAAAGATTTGCTGCCTATTGCCGAAGGACAAATGCGCTTGGAGAATGAATTGGCCAAAAAGGCGACAGATCTGCTTATTTGTGATACTGATTTATTGGAAACAAAAGTGTATTCCGAAGCCTATTATCTTGGGTATTGTGATCCAGTACTTGAAAAGTATGCCTTGGAAAACCAGTATGACCTCTATTTCCTGACCTATATAGATATACCTTGGGAAAAGGATGATCTTAGGGACAAGCCCGATGAACGTGAGCGTATGTTTCAATATTTTAAAGATACGTTAGAGAAATATGATAGGAAATTTGTTATCTTGAAAGGGGATAAAAAAACCCGTTTAAAAACCGCTGTAGAACATATTGATAACCTATTGAACAAATGATGCAATTTACCGAAGACGATTTAAAACAACTGGCTGCCAAAGGCATAGAAAAAGATAAAGTAAGAAATCAGATTCAGATTTTCAAAGAGGGAATTCCCTTTGTAAATTTGGTCGACGCCGCTGTAATAGACGAAGGTATTCTTAAATTCACCGTACGAGAACAGAATTCCCTGATCAATACTTTTGAAGAGACCAAAGCCGGATTGTCGCTTCTCAAATTTGTTCCTGCCTCGGGGGCAGCATCAAGAATGTTCAAGGCATTGTTCAATTTCTTGGATGCTTATGACCCCAAGAAAGAAAGCTTGGAACAATACTTTAAACGAACAAATGATTCCGATTTAAAGGTTTTCAGTAAAGGGTTAAAAAATTTCCCCTTTTATAAAACCGTTCAAAAAAGAATAAAGGGCAAGGCATCGAATAGCGATGAGGAACTGTATCTTTTTGTAAAGGAAATGATGTCCGAAGATGCATTGAATTATGGTTTCTATCCTAAAGGACTTTTGCCTTTCCATGATTATGGAGATCATGTCGCCACCCCTTTTGAAGAACATTTAAAGGAAGCGTCTAACTATGCCAAAGTTGATGGCGAAGCCAACTTGCACTTCACGATTTCCGAACAACATATTGGCATGTTTACCAAAGAATATAGTGCAATCAATAAAAGACTATCCCAAACGACAAAAACCGAATTCAATGTTGCCTATTCCTACCAAAAGGGTTCAACCGATACCATTGCTGTTGATATGGATAATAATCCTTTCCGAAATTCCGATGGTTCGCTTCTTTTTAGGCCCGGTGGTCACGGCGCATTGATCGAGAACCTGAACGAAGAGGAAGCCGATGTTATTTTTATCAAGAACATTGATAATGTTGTAGTTCCAAAGGCTCAGGAAGAACTAGCTAAAAGCAAGAAAATGTTGGCAGGCTTACTTTTAAAGATACAGGAGAAAGCTTTTGCATATGCCAAAAGAATCGACGATAATAATTTGACGGCCGATATTATGTTAGAGATCAAGGAGTTTCTAGAAGATAAGCTTAATGTACGTTTTGTGGACAAATATCAGGGTTTCAGTATTGGGGAGCAAATTGAGATTTTGAAGGATAAAATAAATAGGCCTATCCGCATTTGTGGAATGGTTAAAAATGAGGGAGAGCCTGGAGGTGGGCCTTTTTGGATTAGGAATGCCCATAACCATGTGTCATTGCAGATCATTGAATCGGCTCAAATAGATATGTCCGATGAAAAACAAGTGGACATTCTTAACAATGCTACCCACTTCAATCCGGTAGATTTGGTCTGTGGTGTGAAAAATTATAAAGGGGAAAAATTCAATCTATTGAATTTTGTTGATCATAAGCAAGGCTTTATTACTGAAAAAACACAAGGAGGCCGTGCCCTAAAGGCCTTGGAATTACCTGGGTTATGGAATGGGGCTATGGCATATTGGAACACGATTTTTGTAGAGGTGCCATTATCTACCTTCAATCCCGTTAAAACCGTGAACGACTTGTTGAAACCCTCGCATCAGGTCTCATAATAGGGTAGGGACTGCGAAATATAATCAGAAAGTGCATCACTCAGATGCACTTTTTTTATTGCTATATTTTTTTCTTTTTTTATACGAAATATCAAAAGGCTGTACTACCTTTGCCGTATCTCAAAGGGGTGCTAAAACCCCGGACTTGTTAAGATCAGTTTCTGAAACAAGGTCGGGAAAAGCTGAGATTACACCCAACGAACCTGGACAGGTAATGCTGTCAAGGGAGGCAAAAGTTGCCATTTGGAAAGGCCAATGTTTCTATTCGAAACAGAAATCAATGTTAACAAGGAATAATTGCCCCTTTTATTCGTAATAATGGTATTACGGATGAAACTGCACTATTCAATTTCAAATTTCAAAATCCCGGATTCGTCTTGCAATCCAAATCAATTTAAGAAGACCAAAAAGCACCGTCGCTTTAAACTTTTAACCACTATTATAGGTTTTATGGTCATGGGTATGTGGCTCACTGCCCAAGAAATCCAAACCGATTCTTTGGTAGGTGAAAAAATAACCCTGGATGAGGTTTTTGTTTCTGCCATCAGGGTAACCAAGGAATCACCGGTCACTTTTTCCAATCTGACCAAAGCGCAATTAAAACCAAGAAATCTTGGGCAAGATATACCTGTGTTATTGAACTTTATGCCTGCTGTGGTAACAACTTCCGACGCCGGGGCAGGGGTAGGTTATACGGGTATCCGGGTTCGTGGCAGCGATGCGACAAGGGTAAATGTCACGATTAATGGGATACCCTATAATGATTCCGAGTCCCATGGCACCTTTTGGGTAAATATGCCCGATTTTGCCTCTTCTACAGAAAGCCTGCAATTGCAGCGTGGGGTTGGAACATCAACAAATGGCGCTGGGGCTTTTGGGGCAAGTCTTAATATTGCTACAGACGGTTTGTCCGAAGAGGCTTATGGACGAATCTCCTCTTCAATTGGTAGTTACAATACCTTACGAAATAACCTTAAATTCAGTACGGGGCTCATGCATGATCAGTTTGAGATATCAGGGCGATTATCCCGAATCATTTCGGATGGGTATATAGATAGGGCTTCATCAGACTTGGATTCCTATTTTTTACAGGGAGCGTTTAAAAATGACCAAACCTTACTGAAGGCCGTGCTTTTCGGAGGACATGAAATTACCTATCAAGCATGGAATGGTATCGATGCCGCCACATTGCAAATAGATAGAACCTTCAACCCTTCCGGTATCTATACTGATGAAAACGGCAATACAAAATTTTACGATAATGAAGTTGATAATTATAAACAAAACCACGCCCAACTCTTGTGGAACCAAAAATTGAATGGATATTGGAACACCAATCTTGCATTGCATTATACAAAAGGAAGGGGATATTTTGAGCAATTTAGGGAGGATGACGATTTTGATACGTATGGTTTCACGCCTTTAGTGGTCAATGGGGAAGAAGTGAACACGACGGATTTAATTCGAAGAAGGTGGCTTGATAATGATTTCTATGGCACCGTTTTTTCGGCCAATTACAACAAAGGGAATCTTGATTTGATTTTAGGTGGAGGGTGGAATACCTATGAAGGCAAACATTTCGGTGAAGTGATTTGGGCAGCATATGCATCCAACAGTTTTATAAGGGATCGGTATTATGATGATACTTCGAAAAAGAAAGATTTTAATGTTTTCGCAAAGGCCAATTATAGATTGAATGATCATTGGAGTCTTTTCGGGGATTTACAGTATAGAACTGTTGGTTACGAGGCCAATGGTGAAGATACCGGAATAGTAGACGATACATTTGACTTTTTCAATCCAAAGTTAGGGGCAACATATAATCTGAATCCAAATAATAATTTTTATATGTCCTTCGCCGTGGCAAATCGGGAGCCCAATCGAAATGACTATGAAAATGGGAGCCCAAAACCAGAGAGACTGAACGACTTGGAGTTAGGTTGGCGGTATGTTTCCTCAGACGTACAAGTCAATACCAATGTATATTATATGAATTATAAAGATCAATTGGTGCTTACCGGTGAGCTGAATGATGTAGGCGCCCCATTGCGGGCTAATGTAGGGGACAGTTATCGATTTGGTTTGGAAATCGATGCACAAATTGCCATAGGTGATAAGTTTGCCCTAAGTCCAAATATTGCCTTAAGTTCCAATAAGAACAAAGACTTCCTTTTTCAGCGTGATGGGGTACTGGAGAATCTGGGAGATACACATATTGCCTTTTCGCCCGATATCATTATTGGGAACCAGATATCGTATCTGCCAAATGAAAAGTTTCAATTAGCGTTGTTGAGTAAATATGTGGGAAAACAATATATGGGAAATATCGATGCCAAAGGATCAATTTTGGATGCCTATTCGCAAACCGATTTCAATGCACAATATGAGATAGAAACCAACACCTTTATCAAACGATTGACATTATCGTTATTGGTGAACAATATTTTCAATGCCGAGTATGTTTCTAATGGATATTTCTTTACCTATGATGATAATTGGACATCTCCAGGGCAAACAACAACCATAGAAGGGGCCGGTTATTACCCACAAGCAGGCACGAATTTTCTACTTGGTGCCACATTTGAATTATAAAGTTGTTCCCTACATTTCATTCATGGGTCAAGTAGGACCCAAAATGGTGGTATTTCAGGTCTTGTATCATGTTGAATATTTGTAGTTTTATAGAAAAATAAGCCATCGTATGGATATTGGATTCGGAATTTGGCAAATTTTGATTTTGGCTATCATCGCTGTTTTGGCCATCTTTCCCGTTGTTGCCATTATCGATATATTTAAAGGTAGGTTTAAGGGAAATTATGATAGATTGATTTGGATAGCTGTAGTCTTACTATTGAACCCTTTGGGTACCTTGCTTTATTTTTTAATTGGAAAAGATCGGAAAGTAGTGGAAAATGAAACGCAAATTAAAAGTCAGGATCTATAAATCAAGCGTTATAAATGAATAATAATAATAAAATTAGATGGGGCATACTAGGTTGTGGTTCGGTAACCGAAATTAAAAGCGGTCCGGCCTATCAAAATACCGGGGGTTTCGAAGTGGTGGCCGTTATGCGCCGCGATAAGGAAAAAGCCGCAGATTATGCGAAACGGCACAGCGTTCCTAAGTTTTACACCAGTGCGGAGGACTTGATTGGGGATAAGGAGGTTGATGCGGTCTATATAGCCACCCCTCCAGATTCCCATAAATACTATGCGCTAAAAGTGGCCGATGCGGGTAAGCCCTGTTGTGTTGAAAAACCAATGGCGCCTAATTATTTGGATAGCCTTGAAATCCACAAGGCTTTCAATGAAAGGAACCTGCCATTGTTCATAGCCTACTACAGACGTTCATTGCCCCGTTTTCTTCGAATAAAGCAATGGTTGGATGAGGATGCTATTGGCGAGGTTCGCCATATTCGATGGCATTTGTCCAAACCGCCCAATGAATTGGATTTGAGTGGGACGCCCAATTGGAGGACAGACGCCAAAATTGCGCCTGGTGGGTATTTCGATGATTTGGCCAGCCATGGGCTCGACCTCTTTGTATTTTTATTGGGTGAAATAAAGGAGGCCTATGGCATTACCACAAATCAAATGGGGTTGTATAGTGCGAAAGATGCCATTTTAGGGCAATGGATACATAAGAACAGCATTACTGGCTCTGGAAGCTGGAATTTTGGCAGTCATCAACGGGAAGACAAGGTCGAAATATATGGAAGCCGAGGAAAAATCATGTTTTCCGTCTTTGATGAAGCTCCTATTGTTCTAATAAACAGCCTGGGCGAGGAAAAACTTGAAATCGAGAATCCTAAACATATTCAAAAGTTCCATGTGGCGAATATCAAGGAGCATTTACTGGGTAAAAGCTTACATCCTTCTTTGGGAGAATCAGGTCTACATACCAGTTGGGTGATGGATCGTATTTTGGGGAAACAATAAATTAAATTACCACCTGTGGTGTACATGCTTTCGAACCCATCGGTCGTATATGGCATCCACCTTTTTTCTTGCTTTGTCCGTGAGGGGTGCAAGATCACTTGCGGTGATGTTCGATAGTAAGTGTTCCACTTTGGAAGCTCCTGGGATAATGCATCCAACTTCAGGATGATCCAAAATCCACCGTAAGGCGATAGGTGCTAAATTCTTTTGGTTTGGAAATAAGGCCTTAAGTTGTTCAACAGCTTCAAGCCCTATATCGTAGGGAATACCCGAAAAAGTCTCGCCCTTATCGAATTGCGCACCCTCCCGATTAAAATTTCGATGGTCATCTGCATCAAAAGTGCTTGCCGCACTGAATTTACCCGTCAATAAACCACTTGCCAAAGGTACCCTTACAATAACGCCGATATCCCTTTTTTTAACCTGTTCAAAAAACAGTTCTTTCGGCCTTTGCCGAAACATATTGAAGATGATCTGTACCGTAGCGACATTTTCATATTCCATGCCCTTTAAGGCTTCCTCGATTTTTTCGACACTGATTCCCAGGTTTTTTATTTTTCCTTCATCCTTTAAGCGATCGAATAATTCGAAAATTTCAGGTCGGTAGAATACTTCCGTAGGTGGACAATGCAACTGAATGAGGTCCAAACATTCCAAACCTGTATTTTTCAGGGAGGCCTCAACATATTTCCTCAGTTCTTTTGGGTGGTAATTTTCGTTTGTATGGGGCGTTATCTGCCTTCCGCATTTGGTGCCGACAAAGACTTCCTCTTTTCGGGATCGAACCACTTTACCGACGGCCGCTTCACTAAGTCCAGCTTCATAGACGTCAGCAGTATCAATAAAATTCACACCATGATCAATAGCTGTATTGATGATTTTTATAGCCGAAGCCGAATCAAATCCACTTCCCCACGGGCCACCTACCTGCCAGGTGCCAAGTGATATTTCCGAGACATTCAAATTGGTTTTCCCAAGCCTTCGATACTTCATTTCAAACCGGTTTTAGTATGAGTGACCAGATTAGTTTATCACTAAAATCTATGTTCCAGGTACTAAATTAAGGTAAAAGAAGGATTTAATCCAGTGGATTTTATATGAAATAAACTATTGGGATATTGGGCCTTGGCATGAAGAAAATAAGGTAGCAATAGATTAAATGATGATGCCTTTCATTTTCATGCCATATACAATACTATTGTTATTCTTAATTCGAGACACTTAATATATTACCGCTAAAGGCAGTACGATAAATCAGCATATCATAATAACGTTTACCATCATCGGGTCTGTTCAACATTTGTCCCGTGTATAGACTGTATTCGTAATCATCACAAGCGCAGGTGGCCGTTTGTCCATTGAGGACCATGGTCGAACAATCATTGGGCGCATGGTTGGGACAACTTGCTTCAGAGGCGACAAATTCATTGAAACCTGTATTGATCACGAAAATCCCGGCAGTACCCACACCTTTTGTGCCCACATAAATAGCTGAGCCGGTATTGGTCAGAGGACTATATAAAGGAAGGTTTAGGTTCATGTCGAACCTAAAACCAATTTCCTGCAAATACGGATTTCGATTGGTTGTATCATTGCTACACCCAAAGGCCAAAATGACCAAAAATATTCCACAGATACGATTCATAATACGTTTCCTATAACGAAGAGACCAACAAAATTGAACAAAAAATATGTATCTTTGCGTTAAATCCTCTTTAAAAAAGGGGATTTTCCTATTTATTAAACGATGAAGCTATGAGTAACGTATCTTATTACACGGCAGAAGGGTTGAAAAAGCTAAAGGACGAGCTGAACCATCTTAGGGATGTTGAACGCCCTAAGGCTTCTCAAGCAATAGCCGAAGCTAGGGACAAAGGGGATTTGTCCGAAAATGCGGAGTATGACGCTGCCAAGGAAGCACAGGGACTTTTGGAATTGAAAATTGCTAAGTTGGAAGGCACTTTGGCCAACGCCAGGTTGATCGATGAGTCCCAATTGGATACTTCAAAGGCATTGGTCCTGTCTACCGTAAAACTAAAGAACCAAACCAATGGTATGGAAATGAAATATAAATTAGTAGCTGAAAGCGAAGCGGATCTGAAATCCGGCAAGATTTCTGTGAGCTCTCCAATCGGTAAAGGTCTGTTGGGGAAAAAAGTAGGTGATACTGCTGAAATATCAGTGCCTAGCGGAAAAATCACCTTTGAGATTTTAGAGATTACAAGGGAATAGATAACGATAAATCTTTATATTTAATCCTATCAATATCGATAGGATTTTTTTTTGCCTTTCATAAAACAAGTTCTAACCATGGCCAGCATTTTTACTAAAATCATCAATGGGGAAATCCCGTGTTACAAAATAGCGGAAGATGATAATTTTTTTGCCTTTTTAGACATTAATCCGAATGCCAAAGGACATACCTTATGTATTCCCAAAAAAGAAGTCGATAAGATCATGGATTTGGATGAGGAAACTTATTTAGGACTTATGGCTTTCTCACGAAAGATAGGGAGGGCCATTGAAGCCACCATCGATTGTAAACGCGTAGGGATAACGGTAATCGGTCTCGAAGTGCCCCATGTTCATGTACATTTGATCCCCTTGAATGAAATGAAAGAGGCTACTTTTCAATATAAAGTTTCCCTATCTAAACAGGATTTTGAGTCTATTGCAGCAAAAATCCGTTCTAAAATTGAATAATCCCGGATTGCCACAGGTATATTACCGCCCCTAGTATTACCAACAGGGAAATCACCAGAATATAGAATAGGGATGTAAATCGAATCGAGGCCTTCTCTGGCTTGACCATTTTTTGATAATAATTGAATATGCGTTCTATATCATCGGTCCAATTTACGGGATAGATGATCGATTCGCATTTATTACATTTGATGGTATGGGTCACTTCATTGGTCGTTCGGTCATATAACTTCCCATACTTATGTTTTTGTTTAAAGGTTATTTTCATATCCTGATTGAAACATTCAGGGCAGTTATTGGTAATATCCGCTTCTTTAAGTAGTACTAACTTCTCCTTCGACATGGCTTATTTATTTACTTTTAATGAAATTTGCATTATGGTACCCTCCTTACCTGAAGAAAGTACTTTTATCTTTCCTTTATGATATTCTTCCACTATTCTCTTGACCAGTGACAACCCTAGGCCCCAGCCTCTTTTTTTGGTCGTTACCCCAGGATTGAAAATGGTTTTGTAATCACTTTTCGGAATACCACTCCCAGTATCGGCGATTAAAATATTTACATATCTCCCTGCCGGCACAATATCGATGGCGATACTCCCCTTGCCCTTCATGGCATCGATGCCATTTTTGACCAGGTTCTCGATGGTCCAATTATATAAAGCGTGATTTAATAGTACAGGCATTTTTTCGACCTTTGTATTGAACGAAAAATGGATCAATTTAGAACTTCTAAGTTTCAGGTAATCATAGGCTTCCTTTGTTTCATGTACGATATCAACTTCTTTGAGCTCGGGTAAGGATCCTATTTTGGAGAATCGTTCCGTAATGGTTTCCAATCGCGAAATATCCTTTTGGATTTCCTTGGTGATCTCCGGATTTATTTTTTCAGCCTTCAATAGTTCGTTCCATCCTAAAAGTGAGGACAATGGAGTACCGATCTGATGGGCTGTCTCTTTCGCCATGCCGGCCCATAATTTGTTTTGCTCCGAGGCTTTGTTGGTTTTAAAGAAAAAGAAAATAACGGCCCCGAAGAGAAAAATAATCAACAAGAGCGCTATGGGATAATATTTTAATTTGTTCAACATCTCTGAGTTCCCATAGTATAAAGTAGCTAAATGTTCGCCTTGTTGGTCTATGGATATTGGCATGTTTTCACTTTCGAATTTTCGAATATTTCGCTGTACATACAGAGAGTCCCCTACTTTGTCTTTCGGCATATTATTGGTCTTGATAGACCCATCCTTGTTTACTAGGATCATTGGGGTAGAAGTATTGTTTTGAAGTACTTTTATGGTAAGATTACCCATATCCATGTCCTCGGAATATTGTAATAACTCGGATTGGGCGGTAGCCCAAATCTCCATTTTCAATCGTTCCTCCTCCTTGAACTTTTTAAAGAAACTATTGGTGTTCCATAAAATCAAACTCACAATGGCAAAGGCAATTGCCAGTAAAACAAAGTTCGAAGTCTTCTTTTTGGGATTAAAATCCATCAGGCCGGTTTGTTGCTTTAAAGATAACGTAAAATGAGCATAATTGGTGTGTGGCATGCAAGGCCATATATTTTTAATAGTAACCAAATTGACTACATTTGTTAGACTATGGCAAATACAATCTCAATAGATCCAAAAGATATCACCATACCGGAATTACACGGATATCTTTTAGGGGCGATCGGACCTAGACCTATTGCCTTTGCGAGCACCATTGATACCATGGGCAGGCCCAATCTATCGCCCTATAGTTTTTTTAATGTGTTCAGTGCCAATCCGCCCATATTGATATTTTCGCCTGCCCGTAGGGTGAGGGACAATACCACAAAGCATACCTTGGAAAACGTGGAAAAAGTCAAGGAGGTGGTTATCAATGTGGTTAATTATAATATGGTACAACAAATGTCGCTCTCGAGTACCGAATATCCCGAAGGGATAAATGAGTTTGTGAAAGCCGGACTTACCATGGTGAAGTCCGATTTTGTAAAACCATTTAGGGTAGCGGAATCCCCCGTGCAATTTGAATGTAAGGTGACGAAAATCGAACCTTTGGGGAATGAAGGTGGCGCAGGGAATTTGATTTTTTCCAAGGTGGTTAAAATACATATTGATTCCGAAATTTTGGACGCTAATGGCAGTATTGACCCTAAAAAGATAGACCAAGTGGCCCGTATGGGGGGCAATTGGTATTCAAGGGCCGCCAAAGGCTTGTTCGAAGTGCCCAAACCCTTGTCAAGTTTAGGAATTGGTGTAGATGCCATTCCCAAAAAAATTAGGTTAAGCCGTATTTTGACCGGTAACGATCTCGGAATGTTAGGTAATGTAGCAAAGCTACCCACATCCTCCGAAATCAATGAATTTATTGCTTCTAACAGAGAACTAAGCACATTGGTCGAATCAAAGGACACCGAAAGGATACATCGCAGGGCCCAGGAGTATATTAACGGAAAAGAAGTGGATTTGGCATGGAAACTACTTTTGGCAATCTAAAACGTATCCAATTATTCGAATTCGAGGATTTTGGATGGTTTCCTGCATGGCTACGTGTATGTATGACCAATTTAATCGTAATCCTTCAAAAGATGATCGGGATTCCAGAACTGTTGGCCAAGATGATTGCGGATATATTAAAAAGCAAAAACCTGAATACGATTGTTGACTTAGGTTCTGGATCAGGCGGGGCAATGCCGGAAGTTTTAGCCTCGCTTCATAAAATCAATGGTCTGGAAGAGGTTTCCTTGATCATGACCGATATGTATCCCAGCCCTGAAATGTTGAAAAAGTTCAATTCGAAAACTTCGGACAATATCAGTTATCTCGAAACTTCGGTTGATGCAACCAATATTTCATCGGCTCCCAAAGGCCTTAAGACCATGATGAACAGTTTTCATCATATGCGGCCAGCGAAGGCTAGGGCAATCTTGGAATCAGCCCAAAGAACCCACCAGCCCTTATTGATTTATGAGATGGGCGATAATAACATTCCACTGCTTATTTGGTGGTTACTACTGCCAATTTCATTGGTTTTATTAATTATTATGGTACTTTTTATGACACCATTTGTAAAACCCTTAACTTGTCGGCAAATTGTTTTTACCTATCTGATTCCGATTATCCCGATCTGTTATGCTTGGGACGGTCAGGCCTCGTTGCCAAGAATGTATACACTCAAGGATTTGGAGCTTTTGTTAGATGGTCTGGGTTCTGAAAACTACAGGTGGGAAAAAGGACATGCAAAAAAGCAGAACGGAAAAAAACAGGGAACATATCTTTTAGGGCTCCCTAATTAGAAATAGGATATAGTAAACATTAAACGCAGATAGCATAATTATTGAAACATGGAAATACAAGGAAAAATCAAACTGATTGATGAAACAAAGACTTTTGGGAACAATGGTTTTAGAAAGAGGGAAGTGGTCGTGACCACTGAGGAACAATACCCACAACATATACTCGTAGAATTTGTACAGGATAAATGTGATTTGCTGAATAGCTATCAGGTTGGCCAGGATGTAAAGATTAGTATTAATCTAAGGGGCCGGGAATGGACAAACCCTCAAGGGGAGGTAAAATACTTCAATGCTATCCAGGGTTGGCGTATCGAGAATCTCCAAGTTGCCGAAGGTTCTCCCAATATACCACCCGTGCCACCAATGGATGCCTTTGAGCCTGCTGATAATATCAACGATGAGGACCATGATGACCTTCCATTTTAGGGAAACTTAATAATCGAATAAAAAAGACCCTTAAGGGTCTTTTTTTTGCCCATATTTTTTAGAACCTCCATATTCTTTTGAATTATGTATTTTTAAATTAAACTTTATCAGTGAAAAAAAATAGTCCATACAGACCTTTGACTTTTCTTAGCGATGCCATTTGTTTTCCTCCGGTCGAAGATGCAAATGCGGAAGGGTTATTGGCCGTGGGTGGCGATCTTTCCCCTGAACGATTAATGCTGGCGTATAAAAGTGGTATTTTCCCTTGGTTCAATGAGGGGTCTTTGATTTTGTGGTGGAGTCCGGATCCAAGGATGGTCTTATTCCCTGACCAAATCAAGATTGCGAAAAGTATGCGAAAGGTCTTGAAGGACAATCAATTTACGTTGACCAAAAACACCTGCTTTGAAGAGGTCATCGATCAATGTGCGAAAGTAAAAAGAAAGCATCAAGATGGTACTTGGATAACCCATGAAATGAAGCAAGCTTATTTGAAATTGCACCTACTGGGACATGCACAATCGTATGAGGTTTGGGAAGATGGTGAATTGGTAGGGGGGCTCTATGGTATTGACCAAGGTCATGTTTTCTGTGGTGAAAGCATGTTCAGTTTGGTAAATAACGCTTCGAAGTTTGCTTTTATCAAGTTGGCACAAGAACTTCAGCAAAAAAAATACAGATTGATCGACTGTCAATTGTATACCACGCATTTAGAAAGTCTGGGGGCAAGGGAAATCCCAAGATCTGAATTCATTGCTATTCTAACAAGGCGGTAGTTCAATCCATTAACCGGAGTGCTTCACGCCGACTTAAGCTTGACAAATCATTTAGCTGGGTAAAGTTTTTTACCCATGAGGGATTGGTTTTACTATACTCCCGTAATACCCAGCCGATAGCCTTATTGATAAAGAATTCCTTGGATCCCAAAAGTCTCTTTATAATGTATTCCAATCTTTGGGCATCTATTTTATCCTTTCGTTTCAATTGATACAGTAAACAACAACGTTGTAACCAAATGTTGTCCGAGGCCAACCACTTTTCGATGTAGGTGTCTAATTGCCCAGGATAATATTCAAAATACGGACCTATCAATTTAACCGCTATATAATCCACGGTATCCCACCACGATTTATGGGTTGCCATAAACTCCAGAAGAACAATATCATTTTTATCGAATTGGGTTCTATATTTAAAAACCAATTCCTGGGCAAAATATTGATATTCACGTTGGGGTTTTTGCCAAAGCGTTTTCACAATAAGTTGCAATTCAACTTTTGGTGGCAAATAGGATTTCTCCAAGAAGGGTCGTTGAATTTCCCTTCTTTTTGGATTTTTTATACCATAAAATTCAAATTGATTACGCATATAGGCCTTTTGGCCAGCTGCAATACTTGGATCTGAGTTCGACTGAAATTCAAGTTCCAAAGTTTGGATGAATTCGTTCATTTTATGATATCATATTCAGTATAAAATACGGTCGTGGTTCATTGGTAATGCTGGCCGTTTTCGAATAAGACTTCCATCTGCTTTGAACCAAAGATCAAGTTCGCCCCTCCCTGTGCTATTCTTAACGAATACGATGAGTTTGTATGCATTGCCAGGAAGCATGAGATTTTGAAATGTGTCCGACAAATCAGGGGTATCACTTTCGGTATTCACTACGGGATATTCGTGAAAGATGCGCTTAATCCTAAACTTTTCATAAGTATCGGATAAATAACCTTCTATTTTTTGGTATGTTTCTTCGGGTATATCGATTTCATTAACCCGAAATCCGGATGTTATTAAATTGCCAGTATCATCATAGGATAGAAAATAATGTAAGCGATCTTTTTTGAATTTAAAGATATATGTGGTCTGCAGACTATCTACCTCCTTATAATAGCGTTTTTGTTTGATTCTGGGGCCAATTGCCAGGCTGTCTAATTGCACTGTTGGAAATTGTGATTTCCTTATACGATGTTCACGTTCTTCCCTATTCTGGCCTTGGCACAAAGAGGTGCCAATAAACACAAACAATCCGAACCACAAACCATATCCCATGTCTGACTTATTTTTTTTACTCGGTAAATTTACGATTTATCCTAAGCTGAAATTCAAGCGTCTTTACACATCATCGAGGATTAAATCAAACCTCATTATATCTAAAACAATCGACTTCATGGTCATTGACCATACCCGTAGCTTGCATATGTGCATAAACCACAGTACTCCCTACAAACTTAAAACCCCTTTTTTTGAGGTCTTTACTAATGGTGTTTGACAATTGGGTTTGGGCAGGTGCTTCTTTATGATTCTTTATGGCATTCTTAATAGGATTGCCATTGATAAACCCCCAGATGTAAGAACTGAAACTTCCAAATTCTTCCTGAATTTTCATGAAGGAAAGGGCATTGGTAACGGTTGCCCTAACTTTTAAATTATTTCTAATAATCCCTTTGTTTTGAAGTAATTCCTGTATTTTAGATTCGTCGTAGGTGGCGATTTTTTTATAGTCAAATTGATCAAAAGCCTTCCTGAAATTTTCCCGTTTTCGAAGAATGGTAATCCAGCTCAATCCGGCTTGAAAGGTTTCCAGAATAAGAAATTCAAATAAAATCGCATCATTCTTTACCGGGACGCCCCATTCCTTGTCATGATATGATTCATAGAGATCATCTCCCACGCACCATCCACATCTGTGTTTGTCCATAATGATTAACTTTAGTTTAAAGATATGGATAAATTCAAACTTGAATCGAACGGCAAACCATTTTAGATCTTTGCGGTTTTATCGCGAATTTCATCGCTTTGATCCTCGTTCATGTACACAATGGGCACCGCATAGAGGCCAGGCATATTCTTGGGATAACTTTTTTTTAGTTCTTGATCGATCGATTGAAAGAGTAGGGCTTTGGTCCTGCCTATTATCAATACATTGGACTTTGATTCCAATTTACCTGAGGTTTCGTTTTTAGAATATGTAGTTTTTTCAGAAATCGTTGCATCCAACAATAATTTTTTACTAAGTAGTATTTCAATGCAATTAAGAGCTTGCTCTCTTGTATCAGTAAGGATATGCGTCAAAACCATAAAGGGATTATTTAGGATTGTTCATCTTTTTCATTGAACGAATAAAATCGATAAGCTCGGTATTCGCATAAATTCCGTATGCACTGCTCAAATACCCTTTTTGGCCATCGGCACACTGAATCAAGAATAGAATTGAAGCATCCCCAGGGTCGCTCATGCCTTCGTGTCTACAATGTTCTACAAGAAAACAATCGCTGGGGCTATAACTTCGATTAGGGTTTCTGCCAATCAGTTTTCCATTCCTGAAATAAAATTCGATTAAATACCCTGCTTTACGGGCAGCATTGATGTCCTGTGTTAAAGTATTGCTTTGCGATAGAATCATATTTAATGAATTTTGAGCATTAAAAACCACCAGTATCATGGTTTTCACATAACTAGCGAAGAATATGTACCGATGACTGGTGGTTTGAGAACGACTTCTTAACCTGCTCTAAAAGGCTCTGTATTTTTTATTCGAGTTTTAACTCACCTAATGCCAAGGCTTTCTCAAAATCGGCTTTTACATTTGGGAAAAACCTAAAAAAACGACGCCCATCTTTTCGTTTAAGCACGATTTTAGTCTTATCGGTTCCGGCATATTCGATTTGATGGACTTCAACTTTTTCCCCGATGAGTTGCTTAAAATCTGCTATCCCTCCTCTTTTAAGGATAAAATTCCTTTTAGGGAAATGAATATGTTGATAGTTAATTCCTGATGAGGGCTCCCCTAATATTAGCACCGTGCCTTTGTCAATAAGTGGTACATCTTCTTGTGCTTTAACCCATCCTAAACAACATAGGAAGGTGGTTATAAAAATAAATTTTCGCATAAATCAAATATTTAAAGATTCAACTAAAACCCAATAAGTAATATTTTGGGTACCAAAAATAAAAAAAGAGAGTAAAACTTTCGTTAAAAAATAGTTAAACTATTAGTATATGATAGTAAAGCTATTAATTTTGTGTTTCAAAATAATGTTATGGAACGTTTGATGCAATCGGTTAAAATCAACATCAACGATAATATCTATGTCAAAGACCCGGAATCTTCGGCTTTAGGAAAGCGTATCGTAAAGGAAAGTATCCTTATGATCAATGAGATGGGTTTTGAGTGTTTTACCTTCAAGAAATTGGGAATCAAAATCGCTTCCAATGAAAGTTCCATCTACCGCTATTTCGAAAATAAGCATAAACTACTCTTATACTTAACTTCTTGGTATTGGGGTTGGTTAGAGTATCAATTGGTTTTTGCCACCAATAGTATGGGTAATTCTACCGAAAAATTAAAAAAAGCCATTGAAATCGTCACCAAAGGTACTGAGGAAGATTCAGCATTTTCACATATCAATGAGGTGTTGTTGAACAAGATCGTAATTAATGAGTATTCCAAATCCTATTTGACCAAAGAGGTCGATGCAGAGAATAAAGAGGGTTATTTTGTAATATACAAAAGATTGGTCACACGCCTAAGTGATATGATACGAGCAATTGATGTGGATTATCCGTATCCCTCAAGTCTTGCCAGTACAATTTTGGAAGGGTCACTACATCAATATTTTCTCATGGACCATTTTCCCACCTTGACGGATTGTCATCAAATCAATGACCCTACTGTGTACTTTCAAAACCTTGTTTTCAGCGTCCTTAAACCATAGAAAGAATGACCAAAACCATTATGACCTCATGGCAACGCCTAATGGGCTTGTTGCGCTTGGATAAAAGGGATATTTACCAAGTGTTTTATTACGCTATATTCGCAGGGATTGTCAACTTATCCCTTCCACTGGGCATTCAAGCCATAATCAATTTGCTACAAGGTGCACGTATCAGTACTTCTTGGATCGTATTGGTTGTCTTAGTGACTTTGGGAGTGGCATTTGTTGGGGTGCTACAGCTAATGCAAATTAGGATCATTGAAAATGTGCAACAGAAAATATTCACACGTTCCTCATTTGAATTTGCGTACAGGTTTCCCAAAATAAAGATGAGTGAACTAAGAAATTATTATCCACCGGAGTTGGCAAACCGGTTTTTCGATACCCTTACGGTTCAGAAAGGTCTTTCGAAGATTTTAGTAGATTTTCCGGCTGCGTTATTGCAGATAGTTCTTGGACTATTACTGCTTTCTTTCTACCATCCGTTTTTTATTATTTATGGCATTTTATTGCTCTTATTGATTTATGTGGTGTTCAAGTTTACGGCCCAAAAGGGTCTGGATACAAGCTTGAACGAATCTAAAAACAAATATAAGGTAGCCCATTGGTTGCAAGAGGTTGCGCGGTCTATGGTAAGTTTTAAACTTTCAGGGAAAACATCCCACGCCTTGGATAAGAACGATGAATTGGTGACCGAATACCTAAAAGCAAGGGAAAGCCATTTCAATATCCTTGTATTGCAATTTATCCAAATGATCGGGTTCAAAGTATTGGTAACTGCCGGTTTGCTCTTGATCGGAGGCTTATTGGTCTTAAACCAGGAAATGAACATTGGGCAGTTCGTTGCCGCGGAAATCATTATTCTTTTGGTCATTAGTTCGGTAGAAAAAATGATCCTGGGATTGGAGACTTTTTATGACCTATTGACATCATTGGAAAAATTGGGCCAAGTAGTAGATAAGGAACTCGAATCCCAAGAGGGTCAAATTTCCTTTGGGGAAAACGAACCCCTTTCCGTGGAGTTGGAGAAGGTCTCCTACAAAGTTCCCGGAAGTCAAAAGACGGTCATCGATAATATAAGTTTAAAGATACCCCCCAACTCCAGAATGCTCATCAATGGCAAAAGTGGATCTTTAAAAACCACCTTGCTCCGGATCATATCGGGTATTTTGGAACCTGATTCGGGCGGGGTATATGTAAATGGAAATTCGTTAAAAGCTTTAAACCTCAACCTTTACCGGTCACAAATAGGACATACCTTACCCGGGGAATTGCCTTTCGAGGGGTCTATCCTTAACAATATTACATTTGGGGATACTTCCATTGCCCAAGAGCGGATAAACTGGGTCATTAATAAGTTAGGGCTTAGCGAATTCGTAAAGGAACAACCACAAGGATTGCAAACGATCCTTTATCCGGAAGGGCAACAAATACCGTTTACAGTGGCCAAAAAAATAGTTTTGGCCCGGAGTATTGTAAGAAATCCGAAATTACTCCTTTTAAAAGACCCTTTGGATCAATTCAATGAGGAAGAGGTCACTGAAATCATCGACTTTTTAAGTGACCCGAAAAATGGTTGGTCTTTAATCGTGGTAAGTGAAAATAAGCTTTGGACCGAACATTGTAACCATGTCGTTACAATGGAGAAAGGAAGAATAATCGATGAAAAAGTAATTTAGCATGTTGAATATTTCACATAACAGATTAAATCAAAAGGTTTCTTTAGACCGATTTACTTCAGCCAAAAAAGTATTTCATCAAAGACATTATAAGCATTTTAATCGCTTTTTATTGGCCTTTGCGATTACAGGTTTCCTAATCCTTTTTTTGCCTTGGACACAAAACATCACAAGCAAGGGTTACCTAACTACCCTAAAGCCCGATCAACGTCCCCAGACGATTCAATCCCCAATCCCAGGAAGAATTGAAAAATGGTATGTACAGGAAGGGGACTACGTGGATAAAGGCGACACCATTCTTTTCATCTCAGAGATCAAGAACGAATATCTCGATCCAAAACTGGTTGAAAGAACAGGGCAGCAAATTAGGGCCAAGGAATCCTCTGTCACCTCCTATGAGGGTAAAGTAAAGGCATTAAACAGTCAAATCGCAGCGCTGGCCGAAGAGCGGGGATTAAAATTAGAACAATCCAAAAACAAATTGCTACAATCAAAACTTAAGGTGAAAAGCGATAGTATTGATTTTGAGGCGGCCAAAACAAATATGGAAATTGCCCAAAGACAGTATGACCGTATTTTGCAATTACAGTCCGAGGGACTGAAAGCCATGACCGATGTAGAAGAAAAACGCCTAAAACTTCAGGAAACACAAGCTAAATTGATTTCCCAGGAAAATAAGGTATTGGCCGCCCGAAATGAGATTATAAATGCCCAAGTTGAGATTAGTCGAGTCATGGCCGAATACACTGATAAAATAGCAAAGGCAAGAGGTGATATGTTCACGGCACAATCGAATCAGTATGACTCAGAAGCCCAGGTTACCAAATTAGAGAACGAATTTACGAACTACCAGATGCGAAATGACCTCTATTACATTCGGGCACCACAGAATGGTTATATTAATAAGGCCATACAAGGCGGAATAGGAGAAACTTTCAAGGAAGGTGATCGTCTGGTAGGTATAATGCCTTCAGATATAGATTTGGCCGTTGAGACCTATGTTGAACCCTTGGACCTACCTTTATTGCATCTTGGTGAAAAAGTACGGATCCAATTTGACGGATGGCCTGCAATTGTATTCAGTGGTTGGCCTAATGTTTCTTATGGTACGTATGGCGGAAAAGTTGTCGCCATAGAAAGCTTTATCAGTGAAAATGGATTGTATAGGGTTTTGTTGGCCCCTGACCCCGATGATTATCCATGGCCAGAGGCTATTCGTGTTGGATCAGGAGCGAATACCATTGCCCTTTTGGAAGATGTGCCTATTTGGTATGAACTATGGCGACAATTGAATGGTTTCCCTCCAAATTATTATCAACCTGAAACGGTCAATACGGACTCCAAAAAGAAATCGTGATGTATAAATACGGTATATTCCTTTTTTTTATCTCGTGTTTGGCATTACAAGGTCAAGAAGAGGACCAAATGGTATTGCGGTTCAACGAGTATCTGGGTTATGTGAAAAAGTACCATCCCATAGCAAAACAGGCCGACTTACAATTGGGGATCGGTCAGGCAAATCTAATGAAAGCCCGTGGAGGTTTTGATCCGAAGATCGAGGTTGATTATGACCAAAAGAAATTCAAGGGCACCGAATACTACGACCGGTTAAATGCCACATTCAAGATCCCTACTTGGTATGGTATTGAACTCAAGGGTAATTTTGAACAGAATGATGGTGAATTTTTGAACCCTATGGAGACGCTTCCCTCTGAGGGTCTGTATAGTGCAGGAATCTCTATGTCAGTGGGTCAAGGTTTATGGATCAATGATCGCATGGCAACCTTGAAAAAAGCGAAATATTTCAGGAATAGGTCTAAAGCAGACCGGGACTTATTGGTCAATCAGATACTTTATGAAGCTTCATTGGCCTATTTTGACTGGTTGAAAGCCTATAAAGAAGCATTGATTTTTAGAAACTTCTTGGATAATGCGAATACTAGGTTCGAAGGAATAAAAAGCAGTGCTAATGCTGGCGATATTGCTGCAATCGATACTGTGGAGGCGAAAATTGCCATGCAATCTCGGGCATTGGGTCTAGAACAGGCAAATGTGGGTTTAATGAAACAAACCTTGGTTCTATCGAATTTTTTATGGATTAATGAGGGCATCCCAATAGAGTTGCAACCCAATGTCATCCCTGAAACCGAAATTGAAGCTGAAATAGACATTACCCTTGAAATCTTAGGAAAGCCCCTCGATAGTTTTACTATTGAAAATCATCCGAAATTAAAATCATTGGGTTACAAAATTGATGGATTACGCGTAGAAAAACGCTTAATGGCAAATCGATTATTGCCTAAAATAGATATGGAGTATAATTTTTTGACCGAAACGCCGGAATTCATTAATTCCTTTGAAACAGAGCAGTACAAAGGCGGGATTAGTTTTCGACTGCCACTTTTTCTAAGAAAGGAAAGAGGAGATCTACAGTTGGCCAAGTTCAAATTACAGGAGGCGCAATATGAGCTAGATAATGCCCAAATAGAGGTTAAGAACAAAATCTTGTCCGTATATCGTGAATTGGAATCCTTTGAATCACAGAACCTACTTATTAATGAAATCGTTCAAAATTATAGTACACTATTAACGGCCGAGGAACGCAAATTCAGTTTTGGGGAAAGTTCATTGTTTTTGATCAATTCACGCGAAAGCAAACTTATCGATGCCGAATTAAAAAGAATTGAAGTACGGAACAAATACTACATGGCCAAGGCAAACCTATTCAAAAGCCTTTCGGTAAACCCCCAGAATTTATGACGATCTAATTTTAATGGCATCAGGAACCCAGAAACCCATTTTAAGGAATGAATATTAGTTCTGAAAAGACACTTAAATAGGCCTTGGTAATTCTGAACAAGTCATATGGCATCTGGGAGGGAATGATCAAAAATAGCTTATGTAAGGTTTTAGGATAAATTCGTAACTAATGTCACCTATGTTACCGATGGAATTGTTTTCCTACGGTAACTTTGCCATTTTAAAATATAACACTTATGGACGCAATCGTCGTGGAGAATTCGGAGCTTACCACCGAAGAACTGTTACAAAACGGAATAGCCAAGGGAATATCATATCAGGATTATAGGCTTTTGATGGACAACTTGTCGAGCGAAGGAAAAGCTACCGGGCAAGATGTATCCAAAGAAATGATTGATTATACGCTTCTGAACCAACGCAGAATGAAACGTTTGGACAAAACGTTGAAAATCAATGAAGACTCCGCTAAGAAAATAAAGGGATATGATCAAAAAAATGTGACTTGGTTGGTGTTGACCGAAAGTTGGTGTGGGGATGCAGCACAAACCTTGCCCATGATCAACAAAGTGGCAACCCTCAATGACAAGATTACCTTGAAAATAATCCTGCGAGATGAAAATCTGGATATTATGAACCGCTTTTTGATCGACGGGGCCATGGGCATTCCTAAGTTGGTCATGATTGATAATATTTCGGGTGAGGTGTTGGGAGAGTGGGGTTCCCGACCTAAAAATCTGGAGCAAATGGTTATTGATTTCAAAAATCAACATGGAGTTTTAACGACTAGTTTCAAGGAAGAACTACAGGTTTGGTACAATACCGACAAAGGGCAAAGCATACTCAAGGATCTCTTAGTCTTACTTTCCTTGGAATAAGTATGTGATGGTCCCTTTTTGAAGTGCTTTTGAAGAGGCATCGAACTTGGCCTTGAGGGCATAGGTGATAGCGTTGTCGACCAGACAACCATTCGAGGTGCCAGAGCTTTTTGAATTAAAGCTTGCATCGATAACATTTCCAAGCGCATCGACTTCAATATTGATTACCACTTTTCCACCTTCTATACAAGTATAGATTGGTGGGGGTAATTTGTAATTTCTCCTTCCGATAAGCGAGTAAGAGACCGATGTTCTTCTGGCTGCCAGATTATTGGTTCGTTCCTCTTTTTGGGCTTCCCTTTCACCCAACAACTGCTTTTTCTCCTCCCTTTGTTTAGCCAACTTCTTTACCTTTTCCGCATAATCCGAGTCTTCAGCATCATATGGTTGGATTTCATCAGATTCATTGGCGGCCTTTTCCTCCAATATTTCGTCAAGGGTCTTAAGGGGCTCAGGGCTCCCAAAACTGGGTTTAGCCGTTTCATTAAAGGCCATATGGCTTTTTATAGGGTCTTGCTCTTGCAATTCTTCCAACTTCTTTTCCTCTTCTTTGATCAATTCTTCCAGTACTTCCTCATCTAAAACCAATTCAACCACATACTCATCTTCTTTTTGTTGTCCGCCAAGATGAATGTTATACAACCCTAGGACAATGATAGCCATAGAGAAGATGGTAATGAGTAATGATAATTGTTGACGGTTTAGGTGCATAAGGCTATAACCTGTATTTTGTCGAAATATTTTAATTTCTCTTTGAAATGGATCATATTCCGATTTTAACCTGAAATATTCCCTGATTCAAGCAACATTTGTGCAAAAACGTTGGGGTCCATGGCTTTATTTACGTTGTAATCACCTATTTTGGTTCTTCTTAATGCCGATAAATGGCCTCCAGAATGTAATGCTTTTCCAAAATCATGTGCCAAGGATCGTATATAAGTACCTTTACTGCAGACCACTCTGAAATCAATTTCTGGTAAGTTGAACTTGGTGATCTCAAATTCAGAAATGGTTACTTGTCTTTTTCTTATTTCAACCTCCTTGCCTTCCCTAGCGTATTCATACAATCGTTTTCCATCCTTTTTAAGCGCGGAGAATACAGGGGGTGTCTGTTCAATATCCCCGATAAAATCTATTGTGGTTTTTAGGATCAAGGCATCCGAAATATGCGCTATGGAAAAGGTTTCGTCCACAGCGGTTTCAAGATCATAAGAGGGTGTGGTTGCCCCCAAGGTGATGGTTCCTGTATACTCTTTCGCTTGCCCTTGAAGGTCATTTATTTTTTTGGTGAACTTGCCCGTACAAATAAGCAAAAGTCCAGTAGCTAATGGATCCAAGGTACCTGCATGGCCAATCTTTATTTTTTTTAGGTGGAATTTCTTACGTATGGCCCATTTTAGTTTGTTCACAGCTTGAAACGAAGACCAGCCCAAAGGCTTATCAATCAAAAGCAACTGTCCTTCCAAAAAATCCTCTTTAGATAATGACTTCATTAAAGGGTCTTTTTATTGGTCATTTTTGGGGTGGGCCAATTAGCCCCAATAGCTATATGCGATTGCAATTAGTCCTACCAGTAAACAGTAAATGGCAAAGTAAGTAAGTTTGCTTTGTTTTACCAGTTTGATCATCCAAGTACATGCTGCTAATCCCGCAATGAACGCAGCAATAAATCCCGCACCCATGGCAAAAGTATTTTCGCTCTCGAAGTTCAGTTCCCCGCTCATAATATCTTTGGCCATTTTACCGAAAATCAAGGGGACCACCATTAAAAATGAAAAACGGGCAGCTTTGGTTTTGTCAACACCTAATAAGACCGATGTTGATATGGTCGCTCCACTTCGGGATATTCCTGGAAGCATGGCTATTGCTTGTGAAACACCGACTACAAATGCATTTTTATAAGATACCTTTCTATCGGTGTCCTTTGCTCTATCGGCAAAATAAAGAAGAACAGCTGTAATCAATAGCATAAAACCCACAAACCGTATGTCGCCACCGAAAAAAGCTTCCAATTGTTCTTCAAAAAACAGGCCGATTAATGTGGCCGGTACCATTGAAACGATGATCTTTAGTGAAAATCGGGTTTCCTCATTCCATTTAAACTGAAAAAGTCCGCTTATTATTTCCCAAACATCTTTACGGAAAACAACAATCGTACTCAGCGCCGTTGCAAAATGGAGTACTACCGTAAATAAAAGGCTTTCTTCCGGGATCGAGTTATCGCCTAAAATAGCTTTTCCTAATTCTAAATGTCCGCTGGATGATACTGGAAGAAATTCCGTGAGTCCTTGGATAATCCCAAGGATTATTGCGTCTAAGGTCTCCAAATTAGTTTCGCTTCTTATGGGGATTCAACAAAATCGCATATATCTCTATACCAAGCCCTATCAAGACTAGCGTAGGAGCCAATCGGATTCTCCGAAAATTAAAAATATCCGGATTAAAAATATTGGGGTCATCACTACCTCCGCCAACCATAAGAATAAAACCCAAGGCGATAAAGGCAATGCCCACGAACATGAACAAATAATTTTTTTTCTGAAATATAAATTCAGGTTTTACCGGTTGCCCATTTGAATTGTGCTGCTTTTTGGCCATATCGCAAATGTAATGAAGTCCTGCCTATTTATTTTTATATAAACGGTATTTTATGTTTTTATTACATGTGGTGGAATTTTTAAACTTGAGGGGCGAAGCCTTGAAAACAGATCTATGTGCGTAACGCACTTAAAGTGGTACGTGATCCACATAAAGGAGTATTCCAATTAATAATATAGCTCGTCAGTCCTTAGGTTTAAAAAGCGCTGGGTTGCAAAATAGGTACTTATCAATGAGATCAAGACACCTAATACAAAGACACTTACGAACAGTATGATCAATAGCGTGCTATCCTGTAAAATATTGAATTCGGTAAAATTCGCATCCAAATAGTATAACACACCCCCTAGGGCCAATAAGGCAAGGACAGCACCCAACATGCCTAGTTTGATGTTTGTCCAAAGAAAAGGCCTTCGAATGAATATTTTTGTGGCCCCTACCATTTGCATGGTCTTTATGATAAAGCGTTTGGAGTATATCGACAGTCTTATAGAACTGTTAATGAGCAAAACCGCAATAAATGTAAAAATAGCACTTGCCACGAGGATCCAAAAACTGATTTTTTTCACATTTTCGCTAAGAAGACCGACCAAGGGTTTGTCATAACTAACTTCATCTACATAATTCTTTTTTGAAATCCCAGTGGCGATTTCTTCGATCTGTTCGGGCGAAACAAAATCAGCATTTAATTGTACATCGATAGAATTTTTTAATGGGTTATAACCCAGAAAATCGATAAAATTCTCCCCGATTTCCTTGCTGTGTTGTTCGGCGGCCTCCTCTTTGGAAACATAGGTGGCCGTTTTGGTGTATTCGGCCATGGCAAGGCTCTTTTGCAATTGATCTACTTCGACGTCCTTGGCGTTTTCCTTTAAAAATACCGAAATCGTAATTTGTTCCTTAAAATGGTCGGCCATTTTTTTGGTGTTCAAGACCAATAAACCAAGGATGCCCAATAGAAAAAGTACCAGCCCAATACTTAAGACCACTGAGAAATACGAAGAAATCAATTTTCGTTTTTGGTACTGTTCAAAAGATTTGCTCATGCGTAGTATACTTCAATATGTAAAAATAGGAAAGTAATTTGAATAAACTTATTTTTGCCCGATAGAGATAAGAAAGACAAAAATGCAGTACAATTTCAATGAAATTGAGGCCAAATGGCAAAAATATTGGGCCAAAAACCAAACTTTTAAGGCGGAGAACAATTCTAAAAAAGAAAAATTCTATGTATTGGATATGTTCCCTTACCCATCAGGGGCCGGGCTTCATGTTGGCCATCCGTTAGGTTATATCGCCAGTGATATTTATGCACGTTATAAACGGCATAAAGGATTTAATGTGCTGCATCCCATGGGTTATGATTCTTTTGGTCTACCGGCGGAACAATATGCGATACAAACAGGTCAACACCCGGCAATTACGACCGAAACCAATATTAAAAGGTATCGTGAACAATTGGATAAAATCGGTTTCTCTTTCGATTGGAGTCGTGAGGTACGAACCTCTGATCCCAAATATTATAAATGGACCCAATGGATTTTCATTCAATTGTTCAATTCTTGGTACAATGTTGATGTCGATAAAGCAGAGGATATTCAATCATTGATCGCTGTTTTTGAAAAAGTTGGAAATACAAAGGTAAATGCTGTTTGTGACGATGATGTAGCAGCGTTTTCTGCCAAGGAATGGCACGCATTTTCCAACCAAAAACAACAAGAGATCTTATTGAAGTACCGATTAACCTATCTGGCGGAAACCGAGGTGAACTGGTGTCCCGCGTTAGGTACGGTTTTGGCCAATGATGAAATTGTCAACGGGGTTTCTGAACGTGGAGGTCATCCGGTAGTTCGTAAAAAGATGACGCAATGGAGCATGCGGATCACTGCTTATGCCCAACGCTTGTTGGATGGTTTGGACAAGATAGATTGGCCACAACCCCTAAAGGACTCCCAAACCAATTGGATAGGACGTTCCGAAGGAGCCACAGTCGAATTCAGAGTTCAGAATTCAGAATTCGGAATTCCGGTTTTCACAACTAGACCAGACACCATTTTCGGGGTCAGCTTTATGACCTTGGCCCCAGAACACCAATTGGTTTCAAAAATAACGACCCCAGAACAGCAAACTAAGGTCGATGCGTATGTCAAAGCTACTGCCAAACGTTCGGAACGCGACCGTATGGCTGATGTCAAGACCATAACGGGGGTCTTTACAGGCGCATATGCAGAGCATCCGTTTACCAAGGAGCCCATACCCATATGGATCGGCGATTATGTATTGGCCGGTTATGGTACAGGAGCCGTTATGTCTGTCCCTTGTGGGGATCAGCGCGATTATGACTTTGCAAAACATTTCAATATTCCTATCCCTAACATTTTTGAGGGTATTGATATTTCGGAGGAGGCCTTTGCGGATAAGGCAACTACGGTTATCGCAAATTCGGATTTTCTAAATGGATTATCCTATAAAAAAGCGGTAAACCGGGTCATTTTTGAACTGGAGAAAATAGGTCAGGGTGAAGGAAAGATAAATTATCGTCTACGCGATGCCGTATTCAGCCGCCAGCGCTATTGGGGAGAACCTTTCCCTGTATATTATGTGGATGGATTACCCCAAATGATCGAGGCACAGCATTTGCCTATAACCTTGCCCGAAGTTGAAAAATACCTTCCGACCGAAACCGGCGAACCGCCCTTGGGAAATGCCACGGTCTGGGCGTGGGATCGTCTTAAAGCAAGGGTAGTTAGTAATGATTTAATAGATAATGGGAATGTTTTTCCATTGGAATTAAATACGATGCCCGGTTGGGCCGGAAGTTCCCAGTATTTTAATAGGTATATGGACCCCCTAAATGGTGATGAAATCTTCTCGAAGGAAGCAATAAACTATTGGCAAGATGTGGATCTCTACATTGGGGGTAGCGAACATGCCACAGGGCATTTATTGTATTCACGGTTTTGGCAAAAATTCATGTTCGATAAGGGCTTGGTACCTAAGGATGAATACGCGAAAAAATTGATCAACCAAGGGATGATTACGGGGACGAGTGCTTTTGTATATCGGGAAGAGGAAACAGGCAATGTTTACTCTAAAGGCAAAATCGGCAATAAAACGGTCACTCCTATTCATGCGGATGTTTCGATGGTAAATGCTTCTGACGAGTTGGATGTGGAGGCTTTTAAAAAATGGCAGCCAGAATATAAGGATGCCAAGTTTGTACTTGAAGATGGTAAATACATCGTTGGGCGCGAAGTTGAAAAAATGTCCAAATCCAAATACAATGTGGTTAGTCCGGATAGTATTTGTGTGGAATATGGGGCCGATTCCTTGCGGTTGTATGAAATGTTCCTCGGACCATTGGAACAGTCCAAACCTTGGAACACGGCAGGGATTACAGGGACACATTCGTTCTTGAAGAAATTATGGCGCTTGTATTTTGATGTTAATGGGGCCAAATTCAATGACACCGAACCAACTAAGGAAAATTTAAAGACCCTTCATAAAACCATTAAAAAGGTCGAGGAGGACATTGAAAACTTTAGTTTTAATACCTCGGTCTCTACTTTTATGATCTGTGTGAACGAGTTATCCGCACAAAAATGTACGAGTCGGGCAATTTTAGAGCCTTTGGCCATAGTGGTTTCGCCCTATGCCCCGCATATCGCAGAGGAACTTTGGGAACAATTGGGTCATACAGAATCTATCTCCACAGCACCTTTCCCAATATTCGATGCCTCGTATTTAGTTGAAGACAGTAAGGAATACCCTATTTCTTTCAATGGCAAAATGCGTTTTACGTTAGAGTTACCCTTGGATTTGGATAGGGACGGAATTGAAGCAGCGGTAATGGCCCATGAAAAGACCCAACAACAGTTAGAGGGAAGGACCCCTAAAAAAATAATTGTGGTGCCCGGTAAAATCGTAAATATTGTGGGGTAATTACCTTCTATTAAATAATTTAAGCCGCTTTCCATTTTTGGAAGGCGGCTTTTTTTTTTAGAAAAGAAGTTATTACATTTTAAACGATTAACCCCCTGTAAAAAGCAATATATCTAATTAATTAGTTAATAAACTAATTACAACCCCTAAAAATAAGGGGTGTAAAACGAAAAATAATGTATTATAACGAATTAACCCCCTATTTTTGAATACATAATTTTTTTAATCCAAACAATTGTCACAATTTTACCTGCATATTCTAAAAATCATATCCAATGAAAGTAGGTATTCCAAAAGAGATTAAGAATAACGAAAGTCGGGTGGGCATGACACCCGCTGGTGTTTTTGAATTGGCACATAAGAACCATAAGGTGTATGTGCAATCCGGAGCAGGGGAAGGCAGTGGCTTTTCCGATGATGATTATAAACAGGTTGGTGCCATTATATTGGATACAATTGGTCAGGTGTATAGTATAAGTGAAATGATTATAAAGGTCAAGGAACCCATTGAGGAAGAATATGGTCTCATTCAAAAAGGGCAAGTCGTATTTACTTATTTTCATTTTGCATCCAGTGAGCCTTTGACCAAGGCGATGATCGAAAGGAAGGCTATATGTATAGCGTATGAAACGGTAGAAGATGAAGAGGGCACCCTGCCTTTGTTGACTCCAATGTCCGAAGTAGCTGGCCGAATGGCTATTCAGCAAGGTGCTAAATATTTAGAGAAGCCCAAAAAAGGGCGTGGTGTTTTACTAGGAGGTGTTCCAGGTGTTCCTCCAGGTAGGGTATTGATCTTAGGGGCTGGTATCGTTGGTATACAAGCCGCAAAAATGGCTGCTGGTTTAGGGGCCCATGTTACTATTCTCGATATCAACATGAAACGTTTGCGTTATGTTAATGATGTAATGCCAAGCCATGTGGTGACCGAGTTTTCTAATGAATATAATATAAGAAAACATGTTAAAACCCATGATTTAATCGTTGGTGGGGTATTGGTAAAAGGAGCCAAAGCCCCTAATTTGATTACAAGGGATATGCTGAAGACGATGCACCCAGGAGCTGTGATCGTCGATGTTGCCGTGGATCAAGGGGGTTGTGTGGAAACCACCAGGCCTACCACCCATGAGGATCCTATTTATATCATTGATGATGTGGTTCATTACTCAGTGGCCAATATGCCCGGTGCGGTGCCTTACACCTCTACTGTAGCCCTTACCAATGTAACCTTACCTTATGTTTTGGCTTTGGCCAATAAAGGATGGAGAAAAGCTTGTGCCGAAGATGCATCTTTGAGAAAGGGGCTGAACATCGTTGAAGGTGAGGTTATTTATAAAGAGATCATTGAGGCCTTCGGTTGGGACGCTGCATTGGCATAAATAGTACATTTTGTCAGTAAAATATACCCTGTCAATTTTGGCGGGGTTTTTGTTTTGATTATCATCCCAGAAAGATGGGAAACTTTAGTATTTTAGTTGATAATAGTTAAAACAGAAAAATTATGATGGGATATTATATATTAATTGGTGCCATTGCCTTGATAAGCTGGCTGGTAAGTAGTAAACTAAAAAGCAAGTTCAAGCACTATTCCAAGGTGCATTTACAAAATGGAATGAGCGGTGCGGAGATTGCCGAGAAAATGTTGGCCGACCATGGGATTAGGGATGTAAAGGTTGTCTCTACCCCGGGAATGTTATCGGATCACTATAATCCGAAGAACAAGACGGTTAACCTGAGTGAAGGGGTTTATAGCCAACGCAATGCTTCAGCGGCCGCCGTGGCTGCCCATGAATGTGGTCACGCCGTGCAGCATGCACAAGCCTATGAATGGTTGACCTTGAGGTCTAAGTTAGTCCCCGTGGTCAGTGTTACTTCGGGCATGTCAATGTGGGTCGTATTTGGAGGATTGATGCTGGGCGCAGCAGCAGGAGTGGGCTTTGGCTATTGGGTAGCCATTGCAGGTTTGGTGATGATGGGAATGGCGACCTTGTTCAGTTTTATTACCCTGCCCGTTGAATATGATGCCAGTAATAGAGCCTTGGCTTGGTTGAAGGCCAAGAATATGGTAACACATCAAGAATATAAAGGTTCCGAAGATGCTTTAAAGTGGGCTGCCCGCACCTATTTGGTAGCGGCCATTGGTTCCTTGGCCACCCTTTTCTACTGGGGATTACAAGTCTTGGGAGGAAGGGATTAAGGGCTATTCAAACAAAAAGAAAAAGACGTCCTAGGGCGTCTTTTTTTATATCGTTATCTGACGGTCGATTTGTTGGTTTAGCGATATAAAGGTTTCTGTACGTGAAACCCCTTCGATCTGTTGAATCTCTTTGTTGAGTACATGCATTAAATGTTCATTGTCCCTGCATAGTACTTTGATAAGGATCGACCAATTGCCCGTCGTATAATGACATTCCAATACTTCGGGGATTTTCTCCAGTTGTTTTACGGCTATCGGATTGCTCATGGCCTTATCCAAATAGATTCCTATATATGCCATGGTGGTATAACCCAAAACTTTCGGATTGATAATGAACTTTGAACCTGATAATAGGCCTGAAGCTTCCAATTTACGCAGACGTTGATGAATTGCGGCACCTGAAATACCTATGTTCCGGGCAATTTCAAGGACGGGCTTACGGGCATCTTCCATGAGGAACCTTAGGATTTTCTTGTCAATCCCATCAATCTTTACATTTTTATCTTCAGATTTCATTTTTAAATTTCAATATGAAAGCAAAAATACGAAATCTTGTTTAAATCTAATTTCCTACGCTATCTGGGTTATACCCCAAATAAGGTACTTTATATTCCTTAAAAATGATTCCATAGTGTCTTAGCTCTTTCAAAATTGGATCATAAACTTCTTTCGATATGGGAATTTGTACCCCTGGGGTTTTTATTTTTTGGTTCAGAATCAGCAGCGTGGCAATGGCAACCGGTAGTCCTACGGTCTTTGACATGGCCGTATGGGTGCGGTTTTCACCTATCACGACCATATTGGCATCGATTTGTAATTTTTTACCTTGAAGTTCATAACCAAACTTATGGTACATCACAATCATGTCCTTATCCTCTTCGTCCAGTGTCCAACTATCTTCCAGGATCAGTTGTAATATTTGGGCAGGGGTAGCATGGTCGAGGGGAATGGTCTTTTTCGCATCGAAGAGATGCAGTTCGGAAAGCATTTCCCATTTACTGTCATCTTGGTCGATTTTCAAATAATGCCTCAACTTCAATTCAACGGAATCCGTTGGGGAATACGGCAGAAACAAATTGGTGAATTCCCGATAAGACATTCCCTTGGAGTTCTCAACGGTATAACTATCATCGGTCATTCCCAATTGAACGAACATATTCCAGGCTTTTGAAAAACCGACCCTACGCATGGTTCCCCTATACAAGGTGAGGGCATCCTCTAGTCCATAAGCCTCACGATACTTTAGAGAGTCCCGGTTGGCATATCCTTCGAATTTGCCATAACCCTCGATTTCAAAAAATTCAGTACGCCTAAATAGTTTATGGTATGGAATGTATTTGTACGTGCCTTCCTGTATGAATTTTGCGGCGCCCCCTTGCCCGGCAAGGACTACATTTCTAGGATTCCAGGTAAATTTGTAGTTCCATAAATTGTTATCGCTTTCAGGGGCGACCAGCCCGCCGGTAAACGATTCGAACAGCACCATTTTCCCCCCTTGGTTTCTGATTCGGTCAATAATCTGCATGGCACTCATATGGTCGATGCCCGGGTCAAGACCGATTTCGTTCATAAAAACCAGCCCTTTCTTTTGCACAGCTTCATCAAGGGCTTTGATTTCCTCACTGATGTAGGAAGCGGTAACAAGATGTTTGCCCAAAGTAACGCAATCCTCGGCTACTTTTATATGAAAACGGGCGGGCAGCATAGAGACAACAATATCACTATCCTTGATAGCCTTTTTGCGGTCCTTATCCTTGAAAATATCCAAAAGTATGACATTGCAATTTTGATGGTCCTTTATTGAGGACGGAATCGCATCTGGATTTATATCTCCGATAGAAAGGTGCAGTTTTTCGGTATCGGACTTTTCCAAGAAGTAGTCCAATAGATAAGAAGTTGATTTCCCGGCACCTAAAACTAGTATTTTTCGTAACATTAGGTTTAATTACTTTTACATGACTGTAATGGAATACGAAGGTATCAATTTGTTATTTTTATAAAAATAGAGACGTATTAAGTTATGAACAAAACAATTTTTAGCACAGGGATTTTATTTGGAGTGCTTTCGGTTATACTTGGTGCTTTTGGGGCACATGGTTTGGAGCAATTGATCGATGCAAACGCCATAATGACTTTCGAGACCGGAGTTAGGTACCAAATGTACCACGCTTTGTTCTTACTTATCTTGGCGAACACCAAATTCTTGCCCGAACTTCAAAAAAATGCTATCTTTTATTTAATCGTTATGGGTACGATCCTGTTCTCGTTTTCAATCTATTTTCTAGCGACCAATACATTGACCTCTTTCGATTTTAAAAAAATAGCTTTGTTGACCCCATTGGGAGGAACCTTGTTGATTTTTGGGTGGATATTATTGGCATATAGGGTGTTTATTAATAACCGAAGCTTATCAAAATAAGGTTTCTTGGTTTTCTTACCGAAGCAGATAAATACGTGCTCGGGATTTGAAGGTTGGTGGGAAATAAAAAAGGCCCCTTTTAAGAGGCCTTACGTTTATTTTTTATTAACCGTAGTAATATACTTTTGTAGTGCCATCGTCATTGATGGGGTTTCTGGTGTCGGCGCTTTGATATCTATTCGCAAACCAGCTTCTGTGGCCGCATCAATCGTGGAATTGCCAAACACTGCGATCCGCGTATCCTTCTGTTCAAAATCCGGGAAATTCTTCAGTAATGATTCAATACCTGACGGGCTAAAGAAGACCAAAACATCATAATACACATCCCTTAAATCCGACAAATCACTGATAACGGTTTTGTAGAATATACCTCGAGTCCAATCAACGCCCAAATCATCAAGAATTTCAGGCACCTGGGGTTTTAAGACATCGGAGGAGGGTAAAAGAAATTTTTCGTCCTTGTATTTTTTGAATACGGGGATAAGATCATTGAAATTCATTTTGCCTACATAGATCTTTCGCTTACGGTACACCACATATTTTTGCAAATAGTAGGCAACGGCTTCCGACTGGCAAAAATATTTCATCGAGTCAGGCACTTTAAAACGCATTTCCTCGGCTATCCTGAAAAAGTGATCAACGGCATTTCTACTGGTCAATATAATGGCCGTATAATTGCGTAAATCTATCTTTTGTTGACGAACTCCTTTAGCATCGACCCCTTCAACATGAATGAAGGGCCTGAAATCAACTTTAACTTTTTCTTTGTCAATGAGTCTTGAATATGGGGAATTTTCCATTTTAGGCTCAGGCTGCGATACCAAAATCGTCTTTATTTTCATAAATCCTAGTCTTTTAGATAGCTCCCGATGAGGATTAACGGTGCAATTTCAAGAGCGCAAAGGTACAAAATAAAATAGAAAAAGTAGCTAGTAATCAATTTTTGATAATTCCTTAGGATTGTTATCCAGCCAATTACATTTATCAAAAGAATTAGCAGAATTGCCACATAAACCACAACTTTTGAACCGACAAAAATATAGGTCAAGAAGATATTGGCTAAAAACATGATCATGCCGCTGTAATTGAAATAGGACAATTTTTTGAACACAATCTCGGTGACCATTTTTTGGATACCAAAGATATACCCATTGCCCAACTGCATGCCCAATTTTACAAACAGATAGAGTATCAATGCCATGATAATCCAAGGAAATGCCAAAGTACTTGATATTTGGTCCGTTTTATGAAAAACATCCAAGAACAAATAAACAAAAAGCGAAAAGTTAATGATCAGGAACAATCCCCAAAAAAGATTAAACCAATTCATTATTTTTTCCTTTTTATTGTACATGAAAATGTACTTGTTATTAAAGGGTAGTATGATGAAATTTAAGAATCTCGAATAAAATACATTCTTTGCCAAAACCATGAAAATAAGACTAAGGATAACCAAAAAGGTAATCCAATCGGTTGTTAGGGTATTTCGAAGTATGGGCTCCATTAGTCTAATTTAATCGTCTCGCTGTTCAATCCGTATCGCAAACCATTTTCTGATATCACAATTTTAAAATATTTGGGGGACACGGTTTTTATCGGCTTTCGTAACCTAAACGTAAAAAGTGTTGTATCATTTGATGAAAGATACATTAATTTCTTTCTGTCGGTATCCAGTTGAATAGGTACAAGTTCCTCGAATTGTTTGGATTCGTTTAAATAAGCAATGGCAAATTGCAATTTTTCCAAAGGGATGTTCGTGGCATAGGGATTGAACACCTTAACGGTATGCGTTTGATCATCCAATTTGAATTTTTCGTCTTCCACAATACACCTTAATTTTCTAAATGATTCAAAGTCATCAATAAAATGGGCGTAATAAATACTACCGCTTGCTTTTGGAAAAGTAAACTCCTTTTTATTCAAGTATTTAGAAACATAAAGAACTTTTTTGTGCTGAACCGCTTCTTCCGAATTATCTATTGAATATTGATTTTGCCTATAATTAATATTGTTCAAGGAGTATGAAGTTTCGCCTGTATAAAATGCGTACATAGGGGCATTTCGGTATGAGTTTTCAAAAACCACCGGATTCGTGCCAGCCTTGGATTGTATTTCCTTCATCCAAGCCTTATTCCCATGTGTTTCATAATATACGGGGAATAAAGGTTCATATATCAAGCCTATCCTAAGAAATAAGATAATGGCAATGTTGATCAAGCCAAGCCTGAATAGCCATTTACGAACGCTGGCATGCTCCAACAAATAACTATAAACAAGAATTGCCATAGGTATAGAAACCACGATGATCCATTGGGTCTGCACGCGTCGATTAAAACTGGATATAAAAAAGAATATCAGAACGCCGTAGGTTAAATAGAGCAGGGCCTTGGTGAATAGGTCCTTCGAGCGGCTTTTGATAAGGGCATAATACATAAATGGAAATGTGAGTCCGAAAATCGCCACTAGATTTACCAAAAACCCCAAGGTATATTTGTTGAAATCATACGGGGCATTAGGCCGTTCAAACAAATGATATTTTATAGATATGAAATCATGTTCGTAAAGCCATACAAAATGTGGTGTATAACACAGCAAGGCCGTGATAACCGCTATCCAGGCATATTTGTCAGAAACCAACTTAAGGTTTGAAAGCAACACAAAGAATATCACGAGTACTGCGTGGTATTTACTGTACATTAGTGCGGCCATTATGATACCTAGGAAAATGGCAAGGACAAGCGTGGGTGTTCGTATAAAACGTTTGTATATCAACAGAAATAAGGCGGTAAAGAAAAGTAAGGGCGTATCAGGCAAGGTAAAAAAGCCATAAGCATTTAGTAAGGTCATTGAAAAGACCAATACAAAAAAATGGGGCACATACTTCTTTTTTTCAGTATTATCAATAGCTAACCATAAAAGAACAAACGTCCCGACAGAAAACAGGCAACTGACAAAACGAACACCTAGTTCACCTTCAAACAAAAAACCACCGATCTTGATCATTAAAGCAACCATAGATGGATGATCAAAATACCCCCAAGCCAAGTTCTTGGCATAATGCCAATAGTAGGCCTCATCGTAAATAAGCTCCGTAAAATTGGCTTGAAATAGATTTAAAATTAATATAGAACCTAATAGGTATAAGAAAAGCTTAGGTAATTTCAATGGTATTGTGGATTGTTGATTCGGTCGCAAAATTACAAATTCTACATGGTATCCAAAGGTTTAAAAAAATGATAAATAGTAGGTTCATATTCTTCTACAGCTTTTAAAATACTATTTTTGTGGAAATTCGAAGAAGATTATGGCAGGTAGTTTGGTCATTATCCCCACCTTTAATGAAATTGAGAATATTGATGCCATAATAAGGGCTGTTTTTGGGTTAAAGAAAGATTTTCATATACTCGTTGTTGACGATAATTCACCTGATGGTACAGCTGATCATGTGATGGTCATGCAAAAAGAATTTCCTGATCGCTTGTTTGTGGAGGTACGTCATGAAAAATCCGGATTGGGAACCGCCTATATCCATGGTTTTAAATGGGCGATTGCCCGCAGTTATGATTATATCTTTGAGATGGATGCCGATTTCTCACACAACCCAACAGATCTTTTACGTTTGCAAAAAGCTTGTGAGAATGGAGCCGATGTAGCTGTGGGCTCGCGCTATAAGAAAGGGGTAAATGTGGTTGACTGGCCGTTGTATCGAATTCTGCTATCCTATGGAGCGTCGTTTTACGTAAAGTTGATTACCGGGATGCGTGTTCATGACCCTACTGCTGGTTTCGTTTGTTACAAACGGCATGTACTTGAAAATATTAATTTGGATTCTGTGAAGTTCGTAGGTTATGCTTTCCAAATTGAGATGAAATTCAGGGCATATTTGAAAAAGTATATAATAGAGGAAGTTTCCATTATTTTCAGGGATAGGGAAAAGGGGAAGTCTAAAATGAGCTCTTCGATCATTAGCGAAGCAGTCTTTGGGGTAATGAAAATGAAACTAAAAAGTATATTCCAAAAAAACAAATTCTGAATATGGGCCGTGTACTGATTAAGAATGCCAATATCGTGAACGAGAATAAGATTTTTGAATCCGATATTCTCCTTGATGGTGAATTTATAGTTAAGATCGATGAAGCCATCAGGGATTCAGAGGCCAAGGTGATTGATGCAAGGGGTAGATACTTGCTTCCGGGATTGATAGACGACCAAGTTCATTTTAGGGAACCCGGACTAACCCATAAGGGCGATATTGCCTCGGAAAGTAGGGCCGCCGTAGCAGGAGGTATAACCTCCTTTATGGAACAACCAAATACCATTCCGCAGACCACCACCATAAAAAAATTGGAAGAAAAATTTGAAAGGGCCGCAGCATCTTCCTTTGCCAATTATTCGTTTTTGTTCGGTGGTACCAACGATAATCTCGAAGAAATAAAACGTTTGGATAGAAATGCCTGTTCGGGAATTAAACTTTTTTTAGGTTCTTCTACTGGGAATATGCTTGTCGATGATGAAGTAGTTATTGAAAAAATATTCAGAAATACAGAAATGGTGATTTCGGCACATTGCGAGGACGAAACCACCATTACTCGAAATTTAGCTAATTATAAAGCAAAATTTGGGGATGATATTCCTATAAAATACCACCCATTGATCCGCAGTGCCGAGGCGTGTTATCTTTCTTCTTCGAAAGCGATTGCCCTTGCAAAGAAAACCGGTGCAAGGTTTCATGTTTTCCATTTATCAACAGGGATAGAAACTGATCTGTTTCGTAATGACATTCCTTTAGAGCAGAAGAAAATTACAGCGGAAGTCTGCATACACCATCTTTGGTTTTCAGATGCGGATTATGATATTAAGGGTACTTTGATAAAATGGAATCCTGCCGTTAAAACGGCCGGGGACCGAAGTAAACTTTGGGAAGCTTTATTAGATGATCGAATTGATGTCATTGCCACGGACCATGCCCCCCATACTCTGCAGGAAAAGGGCAATGTATATACCCAGGCCCCATCCGGTGGACCGTTGGTACAGCATGCGCTTCCCGCCATGCTACAAAAGTACCATGATGGTCCCCTTTCTTTGGAAAAGCTGGTCGAAAAAATGTGCCATAATCCGGCGAAGTTATTTCAGATTAAAAAAAGGGGTTTTGTTAGGGAAGGGTATTATGCCGATTTGGTCCTGGTCGATCTTGATTACCCTTGGAAGGTGACCAAAGGAAATATTGCCTATAAATGCGGTTGGTCCCCTTTTGAAGGAATCGAATTTAAATCTAAAGTGACCCATACTTTCGTGAATGGACATCTGGCTTACGAAGAAGGTAAATTTTCTGCCCAAAGGAATGCAAAACGCCTAACTTTCAATAGACCATAATGAAACACCTGATAGCAACCGTAATTGTTTTATTCCTGTTTTCCTGTGGCGAGAAGTTGCTTAAAAAGCCTGAGGATTTAATCCCGAAGGATAAAATGATCAATATTCTTAGTGATCTGGCCATTTTGAATGCCGCGAAGAATTCCAATGCGGACATATTGCGAGACCATAATATTGAACCCACCAGCTTCGTTTTTCAAAAATACGAGGTCGATAGTCTGCAATTTGTGACAAGCGATGCCTATTATGCTTCCATACCTAAAGAATATGAGGCCATGTACACAGAGATCGAGGCATTTCTAGAAAAGGAGAAAGGTCGGATAACGGAAGAAAAGAGGATAAGTGACAGTTTACTTTTGGAAAGTAACTTGAAGAATCGTCCCCTAAAAAGGGATAAATCAAAAACTAGGGATTCTCTTCTTTGAATTTTTCACAACAAAAGGCAATTGTTGCCTGCAAGGGTTCGAATTGAAAGCCAATGGCATCAACGATTTTCCGGTTATCATAAGTTTCTGGATGTAATAAAGATTCAATGGTTTTTCGAGTGACTCTCCTCTTACTTCCTGTCGTCAGGCTTTTTAGAAAATCAATTAGCCGACCAAGCTTTAATTGCCATAACCGCAACATTTTCGAAGGCGGTTTTTTGCCTAATGCTATAGCCAATCTGGTCAAAATGTCCTTGTAGGTGATATTCTCTGTAACCGCAATGAACCTTTGGTTTACGATATCTGAAGCCATTAGTTCGGTCATCATTTGAATAACATCGTTCACCGTAATGAAACCTGTACCTCCAGGAGGATAATAATCCTTTGCCTTTTGGGCTATGTTAAAAAGTGCACCACTACCTGTATCCCAGAATCCTGGACCAAGAATCAGACCCGGATTTACTATAACAATATCCAGACCTTCCTGCGAACCACGCCAAACTTCCATTTCTGCCCTATATTTTGTAAGGGCATACACATTCACATCCTGGTTTGACCAGTCATTTTCTTCGGTGGCCATTTGGCCCTCGGTACTTTTACCTATGGCACCGATTGTACTTACATAACAAAGTTTTTTAACGGAATGGGACAAGCATAGGTTTACAATATTTTCCGTTCCCAAGATATTTGCTTTCTTAAGTTTGTAGTAATCCCTCGGGTCAAATGAAATCAAGGCCGCAGCGTGGTACACATAGTCCACATTTTGAAATGCGATTTCCAAGGCAGGGATATCGTTGATATCGGCCAAGACCCATTCTATTTTATTATAAAGTTCCGAAGCCTCTTTGGTGTAATAGGAAAATACTTTTTCTACCTGTTTTAGATTACTGCCTTTCCTATATGTTGCACGTACCGTTGTATTGTTTTTTAGTAAATGCAACATAAGATGCGCCCCAACCAATCCTGTACCACCTGTTACCAAAACCATGGGCCAAATTTAGGTAAATGCAGCTTAATAAATCCAATTTCAAATAGGGAAAGGCAATGTAATTCCTTATATATTTGTAGCTATTATTAAATAAATCTTCAAATGCGCACAAATTTTGTCGAAGAACTAGGATGGAGGGGTATGATACACGACGCCATGCCTGGCACCGAAGAACATTTAATGACGGGTATGCAATCTGCCTATGTAGGTATTGATCCCACAGCGGATTCACTTCATATAGGGCATCTGGTAAGCGTAATGATGCTGCGCCACTTTCAATTGGCCGGACACAAACCATATGCTTTATTGGGAGGGGCTACTGGAATGATTGGTGATCCTTCGGGCAAATCGGAAGAACGCAATTTGTTGGATGAGGATACATTGCGTTCGAACCAAGAAGCCTTAAAAGTCCAATTAAGTAAGTTCTTGGATTTTGACAGCAAGGCTGAAAATGCCGCTATTCTAGTCAATAATTATGACTGGATGAAGAACTTTTCGTTTTTGGAATTCATCAGGGATATAGGAAAACATATTACCGTAAATTATATGATGGCCAAGGATTCTGTTAAAAAACGGTTATCTGCCGAATCCAAGGATGGTATGTCCTTCACTGAATTCACATACCAATTGGTGCAAGGATACGATTTCCTACATCTTTACCAACATTATAATTGTACGCTACAAATGGGAGGGAGTGACCAATGGGGAAATATCACCACTGGTACCGAACTTATACGACGAATCGGTGGCGGAAAGGGATATGCGTTGACCTGTCCTCTGATTACCAAGGCCGATGGTACCAAGTTTGGAAAAACCGAGGGAGGCAATGTCTGGTTAGACCCGAATAGAACCTCACCCTATAAATTCTACCAGTATTGGTTGAATACCTCCGATGAGGATGCAGCTAAATATATTAAAATTTTCACCTTCCTTGGTAAGGATGAGATCGATAGCTTGATTGCCGAGCATTTGGAGGCACCTCATCTTAGAATAGTCCAAAAGCGATTGGCCGATGAGATTACAACATTGGTGCATTCCGAGGAAGATTTGGAAAATGCCCAGAAGGCAAGCAATATCCTTTTCGGGAAATCCTCTTCCGAAGATTTGAAAAAATTGGACGAAAAGACCTTTTTGGATGTTTTTGAAGGGGTGCCCCAAGCCAATATTCCTAGGTCTGAATTGAATGCCGGTCTTGATATGATTGGTGCATTAGCCGCAAAAACTGGATTTTTAGGTTCCAATGGGGAGGCCAGAAGGGAATTGAAACAAAATTCTATTTCGGTAAACAAGGAGAAAGTCGAGGAAGACTACTTGATTACGACCAAGGATTTGATAAACGATACGTTTGTTTTATTGCAGCGTGGCAAGAAGAATTATTTTGTCATGGTAGCGGTTTAGGGTTGCCAAATGGGGACAATTAGATTACCATAAGGTTACACCCACGTACATCCGAATGGTCGAAACGACCTAGGATTTCGAAACTCCCGTCTTCATACATCTTTCCCAAATCTTGGGTAGCGATGAACGAGCACGAATAGATATTCGCCAAATCGATCACATTAATTCCTCCCGTTTTTCCAAAGGGCACAAAATTCAGTGGATCCTCAGTATCCCGGATCAGTAGCTTCATCCAAGGGGGCGTTTTAAATCTGCCATTTCCCTTGGAGTAGGCCTGTGATAGTAGTTCGGTCATCCCATATTCAGAATGAATTGTTTCAATGCCAAATCCTTTTTTAAGATAATCGTGCAATTCCTTACGAATCAATTCCTTTCGACGACCTTTCATTCCGCCGGTTTCCATAACAATGGTGTTCTTTAGACGAAGCTGGTGCTTTTCAACCAAATCGAGTAAGGCAAAGGAAACACCAATGAGTAATACTTTATTGCCTTTGGCATCCAAGGTGGTCAAGGTATCGATGAGCCTATCTATCCCATTCAGATAAAAACCGCTTTCAGGGTGATTGCTTTTTTCAATAAGGCCATTGACCATGTAAATCAAGGAGGACCCACTGCGCTCCAAATAAGAAGGTAATAAGGCTATAATACAATATTGGCCAACATCCCCATAAAAATATTGAAAGCCTTTGGTATAACTTCGTTCATATAACTTTATGTCGGTAATATAGTGTTTACTGAACGCCTGTCCCGTTGTTCCGCTACTTGAGAATACGGTCTGCACGTCAGAATTGGTTGCTACTACTTTCTTTGATTTAAAAAAGTGAATGGGTAAAAAAGGGATTTGTTGAACTTTTTTAACACTAGAGGAAGATCGGCCTAAATAATGGCAAAATTCATTGTAAATGGGATTGTTCTTAAATTGAAATCTAAAGACATCCAAAGCCTTTGATTCAAATTCATCCTTTGAGTATTTCGCTATTATTTTGGTGGTGTCGATCATCGGATTTGTTCCCACAAAGGTAATGATACAACAAATCGAACAATTCTAAAACTGCACTTATTTTACCACAAGTTTTCGTGTAATGGTATTATTATTCTCTGAAACCTGTAGCACATATACCCCTGGAATCAGTCTCGAAATGTTTAAAGAACTATTCAAGATCCGATCGGTTAATACGATTTCGCCAAAGACATCATACACAATGATATCTTTCCTTGCATTTTTGTCGGTAGTAATATAGACTACATCGTTGAACGCAGGGTTCGGATAAAGTTTAAACCCTGGAAGATCATGGTTTCGAGCGTTTGCTAAATGCTCGGGTTCTTGCGCAAAAAGCGCAATAGAGGACACCATAAGCAGGATAAAGTAGATTTTCTTCATTGTATTGATTTGGGATCAACAATATAAAGATACTGAAAGACGATAGTTACAAGTTGAAAATGTTGTGAAATTCGATAAAATGTAGGTGAAGAATCGCGATGATGCATTTCATCGATATTTTAGGTCGATTATCGAAGGAATCATTGCTGATATAGTAGCGTAAAACGGGATTAACTAATTAATAATCAGTTTTCTGGTGGCGATTTTGTCTTTTTGGTATACACGAAGAACATATACCCCAGCATCCAATTCGGAAACATTCAATTCTTCCCTGAAAAGCGTGGTTTCCAAAACCCTGGTTCCCAAGACATCGAAAATAAAGATTTTTTTTGGGGCTTTATCCGCGGTAACAATATAGACTTTGCCATTAGTGACCGGGTTAGGATATAACTTAAAATCAGCAATATCACCATTAGACTTTACGTCTTGTGCAAAGCCTAGCGAAACAAAAAATAAAAAGAAAACAAAGTAAAGTTTCTTCATAAAAAAATTAACGCAATAGGTGTGCCACAAATATACTAATATTTGTCTTCGATGGGGGTTGCGTACATTGGATTAGGCCAAAAATTCGATGAAATGCAAGGTTTGATCAACAGTTCAGATGTAATTGTTATGTTTTTACGGGCTCAGTGTTATGATAACGTTACCAATTAATGCGCTTCATAATCGTTTCATTGTAATAGTGTTATCTTTACTTTATGTTCATAATGAATTAAAAGTTACATGAAGAAGAAAGATATTAGAATACTTCTGGTAGATGATGAGCCTGATATTTTGGAAATCGTCGGATATAATCTCACTGCCGAAGGATATCAGGTTTTTACCGCCAAAAATGGTATCGAAGGTGTGGCCATGGCCAAGAAAAAATTGCCCCACTTGATTATTTTGGATGTCATGATGCCTGAAATGGATGGAATTGAGGCTTGTGGGATTCTCCGTAAAAACCCTAGTTTTGAAAATACGATTATCACTTTTCTTACCGCGCGTGGAGAGGATTATTCCCAAATGGCAGGTTTTGATGCCGGGGCGGACGATTATATTACAAAACCTATTAAACCTAAAGTCCTAGTCCGCAAAGTAAAGGCCCTTCTTCGCAGGTTTAAAGAAGATCCGGCCGTTGATGAAGAGATCTTCAAGGTGGGCAAGATTGTAATTAATCGGGAGGAATATAAAATTATCAATAATGGCAAAGAAATAATTTTACCCCGAAAGGAATTCGAATTATTGTCTTTATTGACGTCTAAACCCAACAAGGTATTTAAACGGGAAGTAATCCTGGATAGGGTTTGGGGAAATGAAGTCGTTGTAGGTGGTCGTACGATTGACGTTCATATTAGAAAATTACGTGAAAAAATAGGGGACGATCATTTTAAGACTGTTAAAGGGGTGGGCTATAAGTTTGTACTATAATGGCGATTCATTTAAGAAAATCCTATAGGTTTGCCCTTAGGTCAGCGCTCTTAATCAGCTTTATTACTACATTGGTATTGTTGGGTTTATCCTGGTATTTTGAATATGTAAATATTTTTTTTCTTGGGGTTTTTGCCGCACTTTCTTTCGCTAGTTCTTTTATTATCCTGCAGCTTAGAATTGAAAAATTCATCTATCGTAGAATAAAAAAAATATATGATGATGTTGCTTTGCTTGAATCGACAAATCTTTCTTCCGGTCCCATAACGACGGATATGAAGACACTTACTGCAGAAATTGAAAAATTCGCCCAGGATAAAAAAATTGAAATAGACACCTTGAATATTAGGGAAGCGTACAGAAAGGACTTTCTCGGCAACATCTCCCATGAACTAAAAACCCCCCTTTTTACCGTACAAGGATATATATTAACCTTGCTTGATGGGGCCTTGGAGGATAAAAATGTACGCAGAAAATATTTACTAAGGGCAAATAAAGGGGTTGAGCGCCTCATCTATATTGTCAAGGACCTTGATATGATCACCAAACTTGAAGTCGGGGATTTAAATCTTGAACTTGTAGATTTCGACATTATTGAGCTCATAGAAAATGTTTTTGAATTACTGGAAATGAAAGCTGCCAAGAATAAGATTGCCTTAACATTCGACATGGAGTATAGATACCCCATTCTTGTTCATGCTGATCGCGATAAAATACAACAGGTGTTAACCAACCTCTTGGTCAACTCCATTAAATATGGTCAAGAAAATGGAACCACGGAAGTAAGTGTTGAGAACTTGATTAAAAATAAAGTAATTGTAAGGGTAACCGATAATGGAGAAGGAATTGCCCAACGCCACATACCACGATTATTTGAGCGATTTTACCGGGTTGACCAAAGTGGTAGCCGCAGTGAAGGTGGCTCCGGTCTTGGCCTTTCCATTGTAAAGCATATTATCGAAGCCCATAATGAAAAAATATATGTTGAAAGTGCGGAGGGAGTAGGATCTGAATTTTCCTTTACTTTAGAGAAAGCCCATCCCCAAAATAATCCGCAAGTAGATTCTGCCTAGAAGGTTTTCATTAGATTTGCCATAGGATATAATATAAAATGCTGTGGGAAGCAAAAACAAGCTTAAAAGGTTTAAGGAAAACGCTACGTTCAAGAATGTGGTACAACCTAATAGGAACGAAATAGAAGAAGGCTTCTTTCCTCTTAAAGGACATTGGAACACGCATTTCGGAAACGACAATCCTATAGTGCTCGAACTGGGTTGTGGCAAAGGGGAATATACCATCGACTTGGCGCGAATGTATCCTCAAAAGAATTTTATCGGAGTGGATATCAAGGGTGCCCGATTGTGGAGAGGCGCAAAAACAGCATTGGAAGGGAACATGGGCAATGTAGTCTTCCTAAGAACCCAAATAGAATTGATAGATCGATTGTTCAAGGAAAATGAAGTGACCGAAATTTGGATTACCTTCCCTGACCCCCAAATAAAATATAAACGAACAAAACATAGGATGACCAATGAGGTATTTCTAAAAAAATACGAGCATATATTGGTTGATCAGGGGATAGTACATTTAAAGACCGATAGTGGGTTTATGCATGGGTATACCTTAGGGCTCTTGCATGGCACAAAAAGGGAGGTAATCTACGCAAATCATGATGTTTATAAAAACGAGGGAAGCCCCTTGGAGGTATTGAATATCCAGACTTTCTACGAAAAACAGTACCTTGAAAAAGGAAAACCGATTACCTATATCAAGTTTAGGATCAACTAGCGTATGGAACATTTGCTCATTCTATTTTTCGCAACATTTTCTGCAGCGTTTATGGCTACGGTACCTCCTGGACTTTTGAATATGAATGCGGCAAAGACAAGTGTCGAGAAAGGGAAATTGAACGGGATAATATTCAGCCTGGGTGTATCGTCTATGATTATGCTACAAGCTGTAATCGCCGTTTATATATCCAAATACTTACATAGGAATCCTGACGTTGTTGAGGTTCTGCTTAAGATTGCAGTGCTTGTTTTCGCATTTTTTGCCATCTACTTTTTTATAGCGGCCAGAAGTAATAAAAAAAAGAAGGTAAAAGCCGTGGACATCAGTAAGCGAAATAGTTTTTTTAAAGGGATGTTATTGGCGGCCCTTAATCTATTGACCATACCATACTATAGTGGGCTTAATATTATGTGGAACGCTACGGGATGGATAAAGTTTGAAGTTTGGGATATCGTGGTGTTTGTTTTGGCCGCCGGATGTGGTACTTTTTCGGTCTTGTACATGTACACTATTTATTTCAATAAACTGGAAAACAAGACCAAACGTTTTTCTAAGAACTCCAACTATATTCTAAGTGCCTTGATGGTAGTGCTTTTGATGATTACTATATATAGGATTTTAAACAGATGAAATAAGCATTTTGGAAGTGTATAAAAATATTTGCAAATGGAAATCATTTAGGATTTCATTCTATGAACGAAGAAAACAGTAACTTTTTTCAAAAGGTTTATGAAGTTGCCAAGCTCATTCCATATGGCAGGGTAACCACTTATGGTGCCATCGCCAAGTATTTGGGTGCTGCCCGGAGTGCCAGGATGGTAGGTTGGGCCATGAACGGGTCCCATAACATGCCAGGTATACCGGCACATCGGGTGGTGAATAAAATAGGGTTGTTGACTGGCAAGCATCATTTCGATGGCACTAACCTAATGCAACAGCTTCTCGAAAGTGAAGGAATCCAAGTGGTGGACAATCAAATCATCGATTTTGAAAAACACTTTTGGGATCCTTTTAAAGAGTTAAGTTAATACCATAGGGAACATCTATTTCAAAATACCACTTTTCAATCCAATAACTTTAGCTTCTCGGCCCTAAGACGTATCTTTGTTGTTTAGAATGAATTTATATTAAGAACGAAAATCGCTATGAAATTGAATAAGCAAGATATCTTAAAAGCCCTTGAACATATCACCGTTCCAGGAGAAGGTCGGAACATGGTGGAAAGTGGTGCTGTTAAGAACATACAGGTATTCGGTGATGAAGTTGAAGTTGATATTACCATTAATAACCCTAGTCTTCAGGCACGGAAAAAGACCGAAGTTGAGATTCTTAAGATCATTCATAAAGAAGTATATGAAAAGGCCAAGATAAAAATAAACCTGAAGGTGGAAGCCCCCGCCAATCCCAAGGTAAATGAAATTAAAGGAAAACCTATACCCGGAATCCAGAATATCATCGCGATTGCTTCGGGTAAAGGGGGTGTAGGTAAGTCCACGGTAACAGCAAATTTGGCCGTAACCTTGGCTAAAATGGGCTTTAAGGTTGGGTTGTTGGATGCGGATATCTATGGCCCTTCAATGCCTATTATGTTCGATGTTGTAGCAGAACGACCTATGGCCGTTACTATCAATGGTAAGTCAAAAATGAAGCCCGTTGAAAATTATGGGGTACAATTATTGTCCATTGGTTTCTTCACGGAAGCTAACCAGGCTGTAATCTGGAGAGGACCTATGGCCGCCAAAGCATTGAATCAAATGATTTTTGATGCCCATTGGGGCAACCTCGACTTCTTATTGATCGATTTACCTCCAGGAACTGGCGATATTCACTTAAGCATAATGCAGGCCATGCCCGTCACCGGTGCGGTGGTCGTTAGCACGCCCCAAGAGGTGGCATTGGCAGATGCGCGAAAGGGGGTAGCCATGTTCCAACAAGAATCCATTAATGTCCCGGTATTGGGCATTATCGAAAATATGGCCTATTTTACGCCTGGGGAATTACCTGACAATAAATATTATATCTTTGGTAAGGAAGGGGCAAAAAATTTGGCTGAGAATCTCAATGTTCCATTTTTAGGGGAAGTGCCCTTGGTACAAAGCATTCGTGAAGCTGGAGATGTAGGCCGCCCCGCTGCACTTCAGGATTCGACCCCAATTGCAATGGCATTTGAGGATATTACCAAGAACGTTGTTCGGGAAATGGTAAATAGAAATGAAAGTATGCCTCCTACCGAGGCTATAAAGATTACAACCATGGCAGGTTGTTCGTCAGTTAATAAATAATGCATATGACAACGGATGACATAAGGACCAATGTAGAAAAAGCACTTGATGAGATTCGTCCTTTTCTACAAAGTGATGGGGGTGATATTGAGCTTATTTCAATTGATAATGACACTTCCGTGAAGGTGAGATTACAAGGGGCCTGTGTTGGCTGCAGTGTAAATCAAATGACCTTGAAGAGTGGTGTGGAAATGACCATTAAGAAATACGCACCTCAAATAGTGGAAGTCATTAATTTAGATTGATTCCTTCTAGTACTTATTTTTTGTTTTTTCAATTTTGATCCGCCCAATAGGCCATCATGAGTATAGAGCCGGCCGTACCGTCCATGGTAGGTTCATTTGTTGAATAGTCGCCTAGGTCATCATGATAGACCACATAGTTGTTTTGATATTCTGCAAATTCATCGGGTTCACTCAGGTGTAATCCCTTAAGGGAATTGTAGATGGTACTATAGACAGGGCCATCGATCAACCCACCAGGGACTTGTTTTTTACCCAAGGCCCAAGTACTTGTGTGGACATCATAGGGGAATTCACCCTGCTCTGGCATCATTGTGAACATACTCGTACCCCAAGGATTTCTGCCAAAAAGCCAATCCCGCTGCTCGACCATAAATTTTCTATATGTTTTGTCCCCAGTCATTTTTTCATAAAGAATACCCTGTGTGATCAAACTTGTCAATAAGTTATTGGAACACCAAATAAAGGGCACACCAATCGTATAGGGATTTGTGTTACCCCTCTTTACGTTGTCTTCGATGCCACTTTTGTAATACGCGGCCAAGGTCTTTTTGAAATCCGGATCGGCATGTTCATATAAAGCATAGTGACCCATATTCACAAAGGGGTAGTATTCGTAGTGAGGTACTGAGTCATAGGGCATCCAGGAGATGGTATTGGCCTGTCTAGCATATTTTATGGCATCTTCAAGATACTTCTTGTTCCGCGTGGATTTATAAAGTTCTGCGGCACCCCATTCCATATCATCTGCCCATGTTTTTTCCGAATATCGATATGGGGCACCATAAGAATTTCCTTGTTGGTAACCCTCTTTGTCAATTCCCAATTTATAAAGGGATTTGGCTGCTTTCAAATAAAGGGCTCCATAGATGGAATCCTGTAATTCTTCCTTCCAGATACGGGAGGCTATGGCCATGGCAGCCGCTGAACGACCTGCTAAATTCGAGAGCCCGGTCGCTTCGCTTTTATATTTATTCAAACCCTGTGGTTTGCCTGTGGCAAAATAGGCTGCCCTATGACTATTTGGTCCCCAACCATAATCAGCATTGTCCTGGTCGGGCATTTTCCAACCGCGATGATCACGGTCGTCGGCTATTTGGTGGATCAATTGGTCCGGTTGGGAATGGAGTTTTAAAATCCAATCCAATCCCCATTTGGCCTCATCCAGGACATCGGCAATACCATTAGATCCTGGTTGCCCTAAATGGTTAACACTATCCATGAATGTATTGGGAAACAATTCATAGGCCTTCAGCATATGGGCCGTTGCATAACTCCCGGTTATCAGATATTTTAGTTGATCCCCTGCGTCGTGCCAACCTCCTGTGGCATCTACAAAAGTTGAATCTGGCATAGGACCATAAAATGAACGGCCATCACCCTGATGGCAAATAACATCGAAAAAAGGATTGTACCCACATCGTTGTTGTCTCATGAATCCCAATAGTTTTTCAGATTGGAATTCATAGGCATTTTTTGAAATTCTAATGGTTTGGGAAGTAAATTGCTTGTTTTTCGTTTGTAAGACATATTCCCCTTCCTCGGAAACAGTACTAAAATCAACTTCGTAATAATATTCGAATGTTCCCCATCCTTGCGTTTCTGATTTTTTAGGTCTAAAGGAAGCAACGATACGGCTTTCGTCTTTCGTGGCCAGTACAATTCTTTCTTTTATGGGTCTATGTGCAAAAAGTAGTGCAATTTTTGGTTCATTTGGGAGATATCCCATCTGATTGATTCGAATATGGATATCGTTTGGATGGTTTGATGCTATGACCAGTTGTGAAACAAAATAGAGAAGAAATAGTAGTCGGGGCATTTTATAGGTTTAAAGCTTACCTATAAATATAACGGTATTCTCATTCCTTTGCAAGGATGTCCTCCAAACCGACGAAGGCGTATTTTCTAGATTTTAATTCGAGGATAAGTTCTTCAAGACGATTATAGAATTTGTCCTCTCGATTAGGATCCGTGCCTACATGCATTAAAAGAAGAAATCCGTTTAAACCTGATGTATTCTTTCCTTCAAAATCTAAAATGCTATTGTAAATAGCTTCGCTACTGCGATAATTCGAATAGGCTGGGGTCGTATAATCTGCGTGGGACAAGGTGCCATGGGTCATATTGATCAATTTAAGCCCATAATCCGATGTCCAATCCGCGATGTGATTATTGTACCATTCGTAAGGAGGCAAAAAGTAGGGGGCTTGCTTTTTGGTTATCCCAAAACGCTTCATTTCCTTATAATTGGATTTTAAATCGCCCAGAAACTCTTGATAGGTGACCAAAAGACTATCCCGATTATTCCAATCGCAATATAGAAGATGGTCATAGGAGTGAGCACCTAAATAATGCCCATCTTCAATTAGATTTTCGATAACCCTCTTAAAATTGGGATTCCTATAAAATGTGCCCGTAAAAAAGAAGGCGGCCTTGATTTTATACTTTTTAAGGATATCCCGAATAGTTTCCGAACCATCGGCGAACTCATGGCCTGTGAAGACCAGCGTTAGTTGTTGTCGGGTACTATCCCCTCGAACTAGGGCTCCATGATCTTTGGTGAATGTTCTAGGATAGTTGGTTTTACAATTGCACAGGAAAATAAAAATCAACAAAATGCCGACTATCTTAAAAAGTCCCTTCTCTATATAATTATCATTGGCCACGTATCAATCGGTTACATTAGATTCTTGCTTGATATGTAAATAAATTATAGTATCTACCCTCTTTGGCAATAAGGTCATCATGGGTCCCTTCTTCGGCAATCCTACCGTTTTCTATGACCAAGATTTGATTGGCCTTACGAATGGTGCTCAATCTGTGGGCAATTACAAAGGTCGTTCGCCCTTCAGTTAGTTTGGCCAAACTTTTTTGAATCAAGGCTTCGCTTTCAGTATCCAAATTCGATGTGGCTTCGTCCAATATCAATATTTTCGGATTTGCAAGAACCGCCCTGGCAATGGCGATCCTTTGACGTTGCCCCCCCGAAAGCTTAATGCCGCGCTCCCCGATCAATGTATCCAAACCTTCTTCAAAGCGGTCGGTAAACTCATCAACATAAGCTGCTTTTACGGCCTGTAGCAATTCTTCTTCACTGGCATTTGGTCGTGGAAATAGTATGTTCTCCCTAATCGTACCTTCGAATAAGAAATCATCTTGTAGCACCACCCCCAAGTGTTGCCTAAAACTGTTGAGATTTACTTTGGACATATCTTGTCCGTCAATGGTTATTTTGCCCGATTGTGGATTCAAAAAGCTCGCTGCCAATCCTGCAATCGTACTTTTTCCAGAACCCGAGCTCCCGACCAAGGCGACCACCGATCCCGATTTAACCTCAAAGCTGATGTTGTGCAATACTTCTTTTTCTTCCTCATAGGCAAAGGAGACATTTTCAAAGGCCATATCCCCTTTAACTTGTTCCAATACTATTACCCGCTCTTCCTCATCGGACTCTGGGGTCATATTCATTAATTCCTCAGTACGGTCCAATCCGGCCAAAGCTTCCGTCAATTGACTGCCTATATTGCTCATTTGTACGATAGGGGCCACCATAGTACCCAGTAATACTGTAAACATCAATAAATCGCCAATGGTCAGTTCACCCTGCATTATTTTGTAACCCCCAAAACCCATTACCCCAGTAGTGGCAACACCTATAAGAAATGTGGAAGAACTTGTCATAAAGGCCGTGGTGGTCAAACTTTTCTTTACATTTTGGAACAACTCCTCAACACCAGCTTCGAATACTTTATGTTCTTGTACTTCCGCATTGAATCCTTTGATCACACGAATACCGCCTAACGTCTCGGTTAGCCTTCCTTTAACTTCGGCATTGATTTTGCCGCGATTACGAAAAATAGGACGAATAATCTTAAAGGCCTTGAGGGCAATAATCCCAAACAAAGCCAATGGCACGAAGGTGAACAATGTCATGCTGACACTTATTCGTAGCAATAGGATTAGGGAAACAATCGCTGTTAGGGTTCCCCCAACAAGCTGTACAAGCCCTGTTCCTATTAGATTCCTCACACCTTCAACATCGGACATGATCCGGGAGACCAAGGCACCCGATTTGGCATTGTCGAAAAAGCGAATGGGCAGGGAAAGTACTTTTTGCTGTACTTGGGCCCTTAATTCCGAAATCATATATTGTGCCTGTACGCTGAGGATTTTAGTAAGTAAGAATGAGGTTACTGCCTGAACCAATATTGCCAAAAGAACCACGATAACAAGTATTTTTAGCATTTCCTCATCTTTCTTGGCAATAACATCATCAATCAAATATTTGGAAGCCACAGGAGTCACAAAACTTGCCGCCCTACTTATGACAATCAACACCAAACCTATGAAAACCAGATTCCTTCTTGGCCAGATGATGGTTTTAAAGGCAGTTAGAACGCTTACTTTTTTGTTTGACATTTTGAGGGATTCATTTAGGAGGTTGCAAGTTACTGTAAAAATATCGGGAATCGTTTCTTGGGCCTTTTCGGTTAGGTTTTTTGTATAAAAATTAGCATATCATTTTCAAGTCAATTAATTTCACAATACTAGTCTAAGGCTATGTAAAACCACGTCAAAATTTAGGGTATGAGGATTGTTTGCTTTTTCTTGTTTTTGGGAATGCTCTCCTGTTCAGAGGCAAAGAATTTAACAGAAGTTGAAAAATGGAAAGCCCAAGCTGAAAACATTACCATAATCCGCGATGATTTTGGCGTGCCACATATTTATGGCAAAACCGATGCTGATGCGGTTTTCGGTTTGCTTTTTGCCCAATGTGAGGATGATTTTAATCGGGTGGAACAAAATTATATTTGGGCTACTGGTCGACTGGCAGAGGTGGAAGGGGATGAATCTCTATACAGCGATTTACGGGTAAAATTGTTCATGACCGAGGAAGAAGCCATGGCCAATTATGAAAATAGTCCTGAATGGCTTAAGAAGTTGTGTGATGCTTTCGCTGATGGCGTGAATTTCTATTTGTACACACATCCTGAAGTAAAACCTCGATTATTGACCAGATTTGAACCCTGGATGCCCATGTATTTCAGTGAAGGTTCTATCGGTGGGGATATTGAACGTATTTCAACATCAAAAATCAAGGCATTTTACCAAAGTGGCCACCAAATCCCTGCCATGGAGGAGCTAAAAATCAAAAAAGATAAAGAAATGGTCGAACCCCAAGGATCTAATGGTATCGCGATATCAGGAAAATTAACGGAATCGGGTAGCGCTATGCTTTTGATCAATCCGCATACGTCATTTTATTTTCGAGGGGAAGTACATGTCGTAAGTGAAGAGGGGCTCAATGCCTACGGCGCGGTCACTTGGGGACAGTTTTTTGTCTATCAGGGATTCAATGAAAAAACCGGGTGGATGCACACTTCGACCTATACCGATGTTATGGATGAGTTCAAGGAAACCGTTGTTAGGGTTGATGACAAGCTCTTATATCGGTATGGGCAAGAGCTACGACCCATTAAAGAATCAAAAATTACATTAAAATATAAGGAAGAAGATCTATTGAAAGAAGAGACTTTTCCTGTTTACCGCACGCATCACGGTCCCATAACCCATTTGGTCGATGGGCAATGGACGGCCTCCGCTATGATGTGGGAACCCATAAAGGCCTTGGAGCAATCCTATATTCGTACGAAGCAAGAGGGTTATAAAGGGTTTCGAAAAATGATGGATCTTCGAACCAACTCCTCCAACAATACGGTTTACGCCGATGCCGAAGGGAACATTGCCTATTTTCATGGAAATTTTGTACCAAAAAGGGATGAAGCCTTCGATTATTCACAACCTGTAGATGGTAGTAACCCCGAAACCGATTGGCAGGGGTTGCATACAGTTAATGAAAATATCCTGCTGGTAAATCCACTTAACGGTTGGTTGCAGAATTGTAATTCAACGCCATTTACAGCAGCTTTGGAATACAGTCCAAAGAAGGAAAACTATCCTGATTATATGTCCATCGACCAGGAGAATTTTCGTGGAATACATGCGATAAACCTTCTGAAGGATAGAAAGGGGTATACCTTGGATAGTTTGATCAAACTGGCCCATGACCCTTATTTGCCTGCTTTTGAAAAGTTGATACCGGAATTGGTCAAAGCCTTTGATATACAACCTAATAAGAATCCAAAATTAGGGGAGGCAATTAATATTTTACGGGAATGGGATTTTAAGACTTCAAAAGAATCCGAGGCCATGACTATGGCGCATTTTTATGGCACCAGGGTATGGGAATTGGGTTCGTCAGGTCAGATGAATGAAAGACCTACACAAATGGAACTATTTAACCATATCGAAAATTACCTTTCAAGAGAAGAAATGCTTGCTTGTTTAGCATCTGTTCTATCTGATTTGGTTGCCGATTTTGGCACTTGGAATGTACCTTGGGGGGAGATAAACCGATACCAACGCCTAAACGGGGATATTCAACAACCTTTTGATGATGATAAGCCCAGTATTCCAATAGGGTTTGCCTCTGGTCGTTGGGGTGCCTTGGCGGCCTATGGGGCACGTTATACCAACAATACCAAAAAAATCTATGGTACACGTGGAAATAGTTTTGTGGCCGTAGTTGAATTTGGCGATAAAGTAAAAGCCAAAAGTATTTTGGCCGGTGGACAAAGTGGAGATCCTAATTCGGCTCACTTTAATGATCAAGCCCAGCGCTATGCCGATATGCAATTCAAGGAGGTGCCGTATTATAAGAAGGATGTACAGAAAAGGGCAAAAAGGACCTATAAACCGGGGGAAAGGGAATAAGGGTTTGACAAAGGAAATGGGTGCTTTGAAAATTTGGGGGTCTTAGGTTTTAAAATCGACCATAAACCATCAATCAACTACTCCTTAGTAATGATCAAAGTGGCAATAGAACCCTCGGAAAGTAGCCATTTATTGGAATAAATCAATTCCCCTTTATCATCATACACATTCACCTGTGCCGTGTTTGGACTGGAAGAACCTTCATTAAGAGCCTCAAAATCTAAACGGTTAAAGCCTTTTTCCAAATCCACATTAACCCCTTTAAAGCTCCCTGTAAGCATCACATTATAGTCGATAATCCTACCATTCAAGGAAATTTTTACCCGATCACCGTCTACATATTCATGATCACGACAGACGATGCCCACAAATTTGCCATTGCTTTTAATATCGCCCAGGTACTGGTCACCGAAGCGTTCTGGGGAACCTCCCTGTTTTTCAGACCTTCCTACTTTAGGATCCAACTTTAAATCATGACCGGCTTGGAGCAATCCGTTATTAAGGTTCATATTTACCGGTATACTGGTAAGGGAATCCCTGAGATTTGCATTCGGTTTTAGGTCGATTACCGATGGGATATTCAAAGCAGCTCCTTGCGAAGTATTGTTGTTTTCATCGGGATTGGCAATTGTTCCAATTTCAAGAGGGGTAGTATTGGGCAAGTCGGTCTGCGCAGCCGCAATAAAGGACAGCATAAACAAAAAAGCAAAAAACAATGCAGGTCTTGGGTACATACTTAAACCATAAAATTTCGCAATAAAGATAGCAATTACCCTGCCATAGGGACTTAAAGACCTGTTAATTTCGCTGAACTTTCGATATTGATCTGGTCCGCTGGCATGAGGTCCTCACTTATCCTTGGATTATGGCTTGCCAGAATATATGATCAATGAATTCTACATTTACGCAGTTAGGTCTAATGGGAGGAGGGTGGATAAAAAGGCTTGCTTGCACAACAGACTCTGTGGATGTCATTTGGCGTTTCCTAGACTATACGTTTATTGATAAACCTCTTAAGAAGACAATTTAAAAGTTGTTTAGCTCACTTTTTAAATAAAAATTCCCTGTAAATTTCCCAGAACTTCCCGTTATGTTTTAAAAGGAACAGGCTCTTGGTTAAAAAAGAGGCTTCGAATTCCCTTTTTTCAAATTCGACCCAGGCTTCACGAAAAGCCTCAACACTTAAATCACCTGAAGCAATAGTCATATGGGGGTGGAAATTTTGGGATATGATAGTTTCTTTAAACGCCATTTTTTCGGTCAAAACTTTTTGAAGTTGGGTATGAATGGAAATTATTGGTTTATGGTCAATAATTTTTACAAAAATGACCTTGGGCAAAAAACAGTCAAACCCCGATAAATTGACCATAAACATCTTTTGATGTGCCGTAAACTCTTTCAAGGTATTAATTAAGTAAGGCTCGTCTTTCTTACTTCTTTTAAATGGCATTTGCAGGGTAATATGCGCTGGTGACCTTAAGGCATGGGTTGCATTAAACCGCTCTTTTATTTCTTCTTTAAAAGCTTTTATTTGCTCTCTAAGTTCTTGGTGCGGGATGAGTGCAATAAAATAAAGATTTACTTGATGATTTGAATCATGGTTCCTCATAGGAATGAACTAAAGTAAAGATCGTTTATTTGAACTTTTTAGTCCTGATTATTGTCACGATGGACTACCGCTTTTCATAGGTTCTGTTATAATGGGTCGTTTTGGTCTGAAAAGGTCGAAAATTAGCCAGTGTAAATTTTTTGGCGAATATGCATGTTTGGTTATCCTACCACTATAAGGAGTATGGTGATTACTATATTTAAGTTCCCCCCGAACCTTTTATGCACTTCTAAACTACTAATCAATAATAATAATTATAGTACTCCGTCCTTGGTATTATTACTTTATATTCCGATTGAAGAAAAGAAACTAGATCAACCAGTTCCTGAACAGTCATAATTTCATTGTAATTCTTCATCTTTGAAAGCCCTTCTTCAGTCGAAGTTTCTTGTTTGTAACGCTGTGCGATTTTGTGAGAAGGATTGATAATTGAAGTGACTAGATCTCCGTAGGTTTTCTGAGTAGATATTTCACCGCCGAGATATATTTTTAGAGAATCACTTCCTCCTTGCCACTCGATATCTGAAATACTATGACATTCATTGCAGGATAACCTCTTATAGGTCGATTTTCCTTCTTCAATATCCCCTGCTGGCAATGCAAATCCTCGTCCTTCCTCATTACAACTACTTAAAAGTAAGCCCCCACATAAGAATAAGATGAACACCAATAAATTTTTCGGCAGTTTGCACAAAGTTCCATATTCATGTATACGAGACATAATTAGTTTTTTAATTAAATATTTGATGCTATAAAACAATTTATAAAAACAAAACTAGAGGTTAAGAAAAACAAAGGAAATGATTTGAATCATTCTTGACATTGATTTTTGTCAAGAGGGTGCATAACGTATTGAAAAGTAATATTTTAAGGGAGAGATGACCCAAAAATAACCTGTATGATTATTGATTAGATTATATGCCAACGATTAGGGTTATTTAATCAAAGCCGAATAAATATGATGTTTTTGGAGAATTCAGTTGTAATATTATCAATTGCAAACGGTAAAGTTTTGATTGAATAACGAATCGTCCATTTGAACTTTTTCCTATATCGACAACGTGTCCAATTCATTATCAAAAGCAATATGTAGTTCAGCACTAGTTTGTGACTTTTATTTGTTGAAGAAATGTTGCATAATTCCCATTGTTCGGATGCATTTGCACAAGTTGTTCCCCAATTTCCCTGGCCTTTTGTTTTTCACCATATTTTGAATACAAAAAGGCCAAGGTATACAAAAGATCTTCATTGGTAGGTGATATGCTAAGTCCTTTCAACAATGTGTTTTTGGCTTTTACCCGTTCGTTGGCATTGTCATACAGCAAGCTTAGATTGTAATACGCCCGTATATTTTCTGGCATATGTTCAATGGCTTTTTCCAGCTGGGCAATAGCCTCTTTGCTTCTTCCTTCCTCTGCTAATAATAATGCCAAAGAGTAGTATGTTGGGCCGTACCCGGGCTCTTGTTCTATGATGGTCTTAAAGGCGTCCTCCGCCTTGTCCAAGGCACCAGTTCTGTAATATAGATTGGCCAAGCTAGTCCTGATGATGTTGTTCATATCATCTATTTCCAGCCCTTTTTCATAATTTCCTATGGCCTTTTCAAGGTCACCCTTTTTAAGGTAGTAACTTGCCTTTCTGGCCAATCCTCCAGCAAAATCAGATGTTGCATTCAAATAGGCAAAAAATTCTTTTTCTACCTTATCGTACACTTCCTTATACTGGGTTGGGATTTTACCTTCATCCATTCCTCCCAAAGCGTAAAAGGCTTTTACCCTAACCGATCGTTTGTCATCCTTTAAAAGGGGAAGCAAGTATGTTGAATAATCCGAAGTATTGATATTACCTAAGACATCTAGTGTAGCAGCTTTGACCAAAGGAGAGGAATCATCTAAAAAGGGCATTAATTTGGCTATGTCATTGGCATCGATGTAATATTGAAGTCCACCTACGGCTGACGCTCGGGCAATTTCGGGGTGAATAGTATCCCTGATCAATTTCAACAACGATTCCTTTCCATTAGGGTCACCATTAAGGCCAGGAGCCAAGAGTTCTGAAAAGTGCTGGTTGTCAGGTACCCCGTGGTTTTCCTTAAAGGCTTGCCATACCCATTCGTCACTCTTGTCCTTATGGCATTCGGAGCAGGCATTTGGGGTACCATATTTTAAGCTTAGATCTGGCCTTGGAATTCGAAAGCTATGGTCCCTTCTAAAATCATTGCCCATATAATAGCGACCGGTCATATGGCAATTTATACATTGGCCCGCTTCTGAACCAACTTCATGAAAATGGTGTTTTGGAGTATCATATACTTCGGGAATATGACATTGGGCACACAAGGTATTGCCTTGAAATTTTAGTTCTAATGAATGCGGATTATGGCAGTTAGAACAAGTAACATTGTTCTGATACATTTTACTTTGTACAAATGAGCCATACACATAATCTTCATCCAAGATCTGCCCGTCAATGAAATAGAGCCTATCGGTAATCAATTGTGGAAAATAATGGTCTAGCATCGTACCTTCAAAATTGAAAAGTTCGGAAATCTGTTCCCGTCGCATATGACATCTAGCACATTGATCGACCAATTCTTTTGGTTCGGTATTCAAGGTCATTTGCATGGTTCCGGATGCTTTGTAAGCTGTACCCAACCGGGTGGCTTCATCAACATGTTGTTTGCCAGGGCCGTGACAAGCTTCACAACTCACATTGATCAGTGCGTATTTCGTGTCATACCCCCTAGTTTCTGGATCATAGTTTTTCCTGACATTTGTGGAGTGGCAATCAGAGCACATCGTATTCCAATTCAACCCACCTCTAGACCAATGCAACCATTCTGAATGTACTACCTTGAAATCGGGGTATAGATCAAACCATTTGTTTTTCTCGGTATCCCAAGCCGTTCTTAGGCATTGGTACCTTCCATCGGGAAATTTAACGATGTATTGCTGTAAAGGCGTAATTCCGAAGGTATAAATAATCTTATAATCATGGTTTTTCCCATCCGGACCTTCCGTATTGACAAAGAACTCCTCCTCTTTGGTATAGAATATTGATGTTACGCCCTGGCTTATGAATTTTTCCCCTTTGAACCCTGCCAATATGGTTTTTCTGTTGGCCAATTGCATAGCCTTGTCGTGATGGGAACCTTCCCAGTTCTTATACTCGGTCTCATGGCATTTTTTACAGGCTTGATCACCTAAAAAATTTGCATCTGGAATTTGATCGGTCGATGTGAATATTTCATTAAGATTTACCGAAGGTATATCTACATATTCGGATTTTTTATCCTCTTTACAGGAAATATGAAGTATCAATAAAACTAAAATGGGTAGGAAACGAAAAAAAACCTTCATAAGTGTTGGTACTTGGATAGCGAGGGAAACTCATGGTAAAAGATTTGATTTACCCTTTTGATTTCAATTTCAAAACAAACCAAAATATACCTATATTTTTTCAAGTTCCAAAGATACTTAATAATAGCCCGAAAAGTAATCAAGCCACAGGATTATTCTCTTAGAACCTGTAGGTAAAAGATAGGACATAAGTGTTTTTTCCGGTGGAAAACCTAACATCCATATGCTCCTTAAAATAAGGTTTGGTGAAAATATAAGTGCTACCTATCCCAATTGCTGCTCCCGCCAGAACATCCCAACCATCGTGGTATCCATCCGGAGCTTCAGTCCTACTAATTGCCACCAAAGTTGCCAAGATATAGGCTGGAGTTCCATACTTCCAGCCATATCTACGTTGAATAAAAGAAGCCCCAGAAAATGCAGATGAGGTATGACCAGAAGGGAATGAATCAAAATGGTTCCTCCCTTCAGGCCTTTGTTTATCGGTCAAATATTTTAATGAATAGGTTATGGCTAATGTAGTACCATAGGAGAATGCTAATTTTTTAGTGCCCTGATAATCCTTATGAATCAATGTCATAATTCCAGCGGATACCGGAAGCGCAATCTGAAGTACATCCCCTGTGTCCTCCAATACATATTCCCAACGTTCATGCTTTGAATTAGGGCCATCGATATCTTGGCTATATCCAATAACTAAAATAAGGGAAAAGCAAGTAAAAAAGAATATCGGGATATTGCGCATCCAAAGCGGTTTTATTGCCTTTGATTCAGCTAGTTACCAATAAAACGTTGAAAAATTTAAAAATAGTACCCTACCAAGATAATTAAAATCAATCTAAAATAGGTGCTAGCCGTTATTCCAATATTGCGGATGGGTATCCTTGGTCATTTGGTTCCAATAATCCTGGGTCACCTTTCGACCATCAAAAGTCTTTAGCCTACGTTGAAAAACCCATATCGTGGGGTTGAAAACCATATCTGTAACGGCAACAGTATATAATTGAGGCTCCTCTTCCGAAGGTCTTTTTTCCTCTTGTACGATGACTTCGAAACCATTGTGCTCCAATAACTTTTTTAAAAAATCCTTGCGATTTTCGTCAACTTTCTTTTCAACAAAAGTTACCCGGGTATCTTCGATACTACCAAATGAATGTTTTCCTTCGAGTGCCATGACTTCTAATTAAAAATTCCACTAAGGTTATAAATATAATCGTATAGCGGACTATACAGTCCAAGAACCAATATGCCAATTACGGTAATCAACAAACCAAGGCGCATATACACTTTGTTCTTGAAAAAGGGAATTGGATTATCGCTCTTTCTCAGGAACATGGCGCGTACCACGATTAAGTAGTAGTATAGGGATATTGTTACGTTTACTACAGCTAGGAATACCAATAAATAATACCCCTCACTGGCCGCTGCGGTAAATAGAAAGAACTTGCCAAAGAACCCTGCCACAGGGGGTATGCCCGCTAAGGAGAACAAGGCCAACATCATGACTAAACTCAGGTTGGGATTAGTGCGGTACAAACCTTCGTAATCTTTGATGTTCTCCTTGCCCGTTTGTAATGAAATGGCTTGAACCACACCAAACGCTGCTAGATTCGAGAAAATATAGATCAATACAAAGTAAACAATGGTGGCCGTTCCTAATTGGTTGCCTGCAATTAAGCCCAACAAAATAAAACCGGCTTGTGCAATTGATGAAAAAGCCAAAAATCGTTTCATGTTCTGTTGTCTCAATGCAAATAAATTACCAATGAACATGGTCAGGACAGCAATAACGTAAATCATATTTTCCCAAACATGCATCAAAGGTTTCATAACGGTAAATAATAAAATCATCAGTATAAAGACTGCTGCCCCTTTTGAAATGACCGATAAATAGGATGCTATACTAATGGGTGCCCCTTCATATACATCGGCCGTCCAAAAATGGAACGGAACCAATGAAATTTTAAAGGCCAATCCGGCAAAGAACAATATCATTCCTAGGATAGTCAAATCTGTAGAAGTGATCATTTCGATAATATCATTGAAATAAATAGATCCTGAAGTGGCATATAGCATCGAGATACCGAATAATGAAACCCCTGATGCCAAGGCCGAGGATAGAATTAATTTGATACCCGCCTCACTAGATTTTCTATTGGTCGTCTCATAAGCGGCCAAGGCGGCAACTGGAAGGGTCGATAATTCCAATCCCAAATAGAACATCAAAAAATCACCTGATGAAATCATAAAATACATTCCCAACAAGGAAGAAAACAGGAGTATAAAAAATTCCGTACCCTTATTTTGGACCATAACTTTTTCTTGCAACCAATCAGCAGATTGTAATAAAAGGATAAACACACCAATATTTAAAACGTTCTTAAAGAAATGAATCATTCCATTTGTTCTGAACATACCGCCAAATAGGCTAGTCTCCACCGTAGGTAAAAACCCTGTAATTGTGTGGATTCCGAATAAAAAGATGGCCATGTGTACGATACTGTGCTTTTTGTTCTCTGGAATAAAAATCTCACCGATCAGCACTAATAAGGTTATTGCTAAAAGCAGTATTTCGTGACGCATCGATAAAAAGCTACTTAATTCCATATTCCTTATTTTATAAAACCCCTTGTATAAAAGGATGTAAACTTTCCAATATCATATCGCTTAACCAAAGTGGGGCAACACCCATCCCTACAATGGGAATCAACAATAACATTATGCCTAATTTTTCATACCATGTTACTTTTTCAAGGGTTAAGAAGGCATTGTTTTTTACGGGTCCCATGAGCATTATACCCACCACGCGCAGTATATAAACAGCTGTAACCACGATGGCTGAAACAGAAATAATCGTTGCTACCCTGTAGAACATGTCTTCATGTTCGAAGGCACCTACGAAAATGTTCATTTCCGCGACGAACCCGCTAAAACCTGGAAGGCCTAATGAGGCCAAACCGGCTATTACATATATGGCCGAGATAAATGGAATTACTTTAAGTAGCCCTCCTAATTCGGTAACATCCCTTGTATGGGTTCTTTCATAGATCATCCCGATCAAGGCAAAGAAAAGTGCCGTCATAAATCCGTGGGAAAGCGATTGTAAAATGGCCCCGTTCCAGGATGTTTTATTGAGCATTAAAAGCGCGAATAAAACCATACCCAAATGACTTACCGAGGAATATGCGTTTATGTACTTTAAATCGGTTTGTTTAATAGCGGCAAAGGCCCCGTAAATTACCCCAATAGTTGCCAATATTATAAAGAACCATGACCAATGCATTGCGCCTTCGGGCAATAAGAACATGGCCACACGGAATACCCCATAGCCTCCTAATTTCATCAATACCCCGGCATGGAGCATTGAAACTGCAGTTGGAGCGGAAGCGTGACCATCGGGAGACCAAGTATGGAAAGGAAACAAAGCCCCTATGACCGCAAACCCAATAAATGTTAAGGGGAAAAATAGTTTTTGGGCCTCAATGGGAATGCTCACTTTGGAAATCTCCAAGATATTGAAGGTCAAAGCACCGCCATCGGCATTTGAATTGAAATAGATGCCTAAAATACCCACCAAAAGTACCGCTGACGCACCCATCAACATCAAAGTCAATTTCATCGCGGAATATTCCTTTGGTCCTGTTCCCCAAATGCCAATTAATAAATACATGGGAATTACAGCGATCTCAAAGAAAACGAACATAGTAAACAGATCGAGGGAAATAAAGAATCCATAAACCCCGATGGAAAGTACGATTAGAGAAACAAAAAACTCCTTAGGTAGATCATTCATCTTCCAAGAAATGAATACGCCTGCCAATACGACTATTGCCGTCAATAATAGGAGTGCTACAGAAATGCCGTCTACACCAATATTGTAGTGAATATTGAATTCTTTGAACCATACCACATCTTTGGTAAAGACCATTATGTCACTATTCACTGCACGCTCCTTAAAATAAGCGAAAACAAGATTAATGGCCATACCAAATTGTACAAGACTGCCAATCAACGAAACGATACGCGCCTGTTTCAACCCTTTGGTGAAAACCAAGGCAAGTATGGTTAATATGGGTACAATGATAAAAAGAGTTAGTATATCCATCTTAATCGTTTAGTTCGTCCACATATAAATAAAAACCAATACTAGTACCACGACCCCGGCTATAAATGCGAATGCGTAATCCTGTACTTTACCAGATTGCAAACTTTTTATCTTTTCTGAGGTCCAAACTGTTTTATTGCCAATCCCCACCATTGTGCCATCAACATATTTCTTATCGAATTTTGCTATAGGTGCCGATACCCGGTTGAATAAAATTTTCTTGGTTATAAATAGATAAATCTCATCGAAATAGAATTTATCACTGGTCCATTTGTAAAACGGACCGAAAAAGTTGACCATTTTATCTGCGAGATTATTTTCATTTTTGTAGAAAGCCCAAGCAAGACCAATTCCTAATAAACCAACACCAACCGCTACTGCCGCTAGTGGATAGTTCAAATGGGCTTCGAAACCTGCTTTGTCAGCTGTGACAAATTTGCTGAAGGGAATGAATCCACCAACAATACTTAATAATGCCAAAACCATTAAAGGAAAAGTCATTGAAATTGGGGATTCATGTGGTTTATGTTCATACTTGGTTTCCTTGCCCCAGAATATTCCAAAGTAAATCCTGAACATATAGAAAGCGGTAAGACCAGCGACGAACACTCCTACAAAATAGATGAGTTTGTTATGCTCAAAAGCGGCAACCAAGATTTCATCCTTACTAAAAAATCCTGCGAAGGGAGGAACTCCTGCAATCGCCAGGGCAGCAATTAAAAAGGTAATATTGGTGATAGGCATGTACTTTCTTAAGCCGCCCATATCTTTCAGGTAATTACTATGTACCGCATGTATAACCGAACCGGCACATAGGAATAACAAGGCCTTGAACATGGCATGGGCAAATAAATGGAACATCGAAGCCATATAACCCAGACCCTCATGGCCGTCATAACCAGAAACACCCAAGGCAAGCATCATATACCCCAATTGGGACATGGTAGAAAAAGCCAACACCCGTTTAATATCAGTTTGGGTAACGGCTATTATAGCCGCAAATAAGGCCGAGAATGCACCAACATAGGCAACAATATTCAGGGCAAATCCGTTTTCTACAAAGTAGTACATGGGGAACAATCGGGCAACCAAAAATACACCGGCGACCACCATGGTAGCGGCATGGATCAAGGCAGAAACGGGGGTGGGCCCTTCCATGGCATCTGGTAACCAAATATGCAAAGGGAACATCGCCGATTTACCAGCTCCACCAATAAATATGAGTATCAATGCCCATGTCAATACAGATAATCCCATAAATGAAGTCGATGCCCAGTTAAGAATAGCATTTCCTTCGGGATTGTTCAACATCTCAAAATCATAAGTTCCTGTATAATAGCCAACAATTAGTATTCCTATTAAAAACCCCAAGTCAGCAAACCGCGTCACAATAAATGCTTTTTTGGCCGCGGAAACGGCTGATGGTTTTGTGTAGTAGTAACCGATCAATAAATAGGAGGATACACCCACCAATTCCCAGAAAATATAGATTTGGAAGAGGTTCGTTGCTAAAACCAGACCGTACATTGAAAAGGAAAACAAGGAGAGAAAGGCAAAAAATTTAGTATAACCGTCATCCCCTTTCATGTAGCCTCTGCTGTAGATGTGCACCATTAAGGAAACTATGGAAACCACGATGAGCATCATCACCGAAATGGGATCAACCAGGACGCCCATGTCAATGGCTAACGTCTCCGTGAAATTCATCCAAACCGTTTTTTCCACAAAAGTTTGATATACCCCATTTGCTTTGCCATAAACAAAGAAATACTGATAAGCGGTATAAAAAGACAATAGGGTTGAGGTCAATAATCCTAATACTCCCACATAACCAGATACCGCAGGTTTTATTCTCTGATTGAATATTCCCAATAGTAGAAAAACCACTAAAGGAATCAAAGGAATTAGAATGATATAACTAAAGTTCATATTTTAAGAATTTAGTATTTCATAGTTTCTACATCCTTGACCTCAACAGAACTTATCTGTCTGTAAAGACCGATAATGATTGAAACTGCCAATGCCGTTTCAGCTGCTGCCACGGCAATAATGAAAAGCGAAAACAATACGCCTTGCAACATATCTGGATATAGATATTTGTTGATGATAACGAAATTGATAACCGAGGCATTCAAAATCAATTCAACCGAAATCAAAATTGATATCAAATTTTTTCGGGTGATAAATCCATATACACCTATGAAAAACAAAATGGATGTTATCGTAAGGATTTCGTAAATGCTGATTCCTGGAATCATAAGGCTTTATCATTTTTACCGGTTAATTTGGCTCCTTTGGCAATAATGATGGCACCTATCATTGCCGCCAGCAGAAGAACACTGATTACTTCAAAAGGCAGAATGAACCCTCCTGCCTCATAACTCAATAGTTTGGAGCCTATATCAGCTGTTGTAGTTGTTCTTGAATTTTCCACAACATTGAATTCATGGGAATAAATGGTCGTCAAGAATATGCCTAATCCTACCATACAGGCAACTGCAGTGAGTATCTGTCTGGATAGTTTGGCTATTTCCAATTGCATCTCTATATGGTGGACCAACAACACCGAAAAAATGATCAAAACAATAATGCCGCCTGCATAGACGGTCAATTGAATGGCCGCTAAAAAATTATAGTCAATCAGGAAGTAGATTCCAGCAACCCCACAGAGTACAAATAACAGATAAATCACCGAGCGTAACATTTTACGACTGGTTACCGAAGCGATTGCAAAAACAACCATAATCAGTGCAATACTGTAAAAAATTATTCTTTCCATGCTTTTAATCTTCTACTCCTGGCATCAGTTTGGAACCGGGTTTGTTTAAAACTCTAGTTAATGCGGTACGATCATAAACCGAATTTTCGAAATTTTGTCCCCATTCAATAGCATCCGTAGGGCAGACATCAATACAAAGTCCACACATGGTGCACATACTGAGATGATAAACGAATTTGTCTATCTTTTTTTTCTTTTTCCCAGTCTCCTCATCAATACCCCTATCCCATATGATTTCTATGGTGCCGTTTGGACACGCAATTTCACATTTTTGACAACCTGTACAACGGTGCCTGTTTTCTTCATCATGGGGCATGATGACCTCTCCTCGAAAACGGTCGAACATTTTCAATGTGGCCCTATTATCAGGGTATTGCTGTGTAATAGCCCCTTTTCTTGAAGTAAGAAAGTATTTTCCTGTAACACTCATTCCTGTTAGGAGTGTTTTTATGCCTTTGTATATGTCTGAAAAATAACTCATAGGCTTAAAATTGGATTGTTAGGTTTAGCCAAACAATCAAGGCCATTATTACAATATTCATAAGGTTAAGCGGGAGCAGGTATTTCCATTCCAACGTCAATAGTTGATCCACACGCAATCTGGGGAACGTCCACCTGAACCACATCATTAAGAATACGAGCACCATTGCTTTGGCTAAAAACCAGAATACACCTAAAATTGGGATTGACTCGGTGATGCCAAAAGGTGATAACCACGCTCCAAAAAATACTGTGGTTGCTATGGCCGCAATGATGAACATATTTATAAATTCGGCCAAAAAGAAATAGGCGAACTTCATTCCTGAGTATTCGGTATGGAAACCAGCACCCAATTCCGATTCGGCTTCCGCCATATCAAATGGCGCCCTGTTTGTTTCGGCCGTACCAGCAATCATATAGATCATAAAGGCGATAATCGCTGGGATATGTCCTTGTACGATCAACCATCCACTTTTCTGAACTTCAACAATTTCGGAAAGTTGAAGTGAGCCAGTAATCAAAATCATTGTGAGCAAGGATAACCCGATAGATAGCTCATAACTGATGGTCTGAACACCACTACGCATCGCACCTATCAATGCAAATTTGTTATTACTACTCCATCCGCCTAAAAGAATACCTATGACTCCAATTGAAGAAATAGCGATAAGGAAAAGTATTCCAATGTTAATGTCAAAAGCCTGAAAATCTTGGGTGAATGGAATAACAGCTAAGGCCATCAGTGCAGTGATGATTACAAAATAAGGCGCTAAATTATATAGGAACTTATCGGCTTTTTCTGTTCCTGTAAGTTCTTTTGAAAGTAATTTCAAAGCATCGGCCATGGTTTGTAATAATCCTTGAAATCCAACTCTATTGGGGCCTATACGCAACTGGAACCAAGCAGCAACCCTTCTTTCTATTAAAACCAAAAACAATCCAGCTACGGCAAAGATGGCGAGATAGACGATTGCAATCAAGACCATTTCAATAAAATAGGCCATATTTTCGGACATTGAACTGTAAAGCCAATCGTGGATACTTCTTGTTATACTTAATGCTCTTATCATTGTATTATCTGTCAATGTCAGGGATTACAAGATCCAATGTTGCCATGGTGGCTACCAAATCCCCTATTTTACCCCCTACTGCGATATGATTTAGTAACGATAAATTTGAAAATCCAGGGGAGCGGAATTTTAAACGATACGGACTTTTTACACCATCACTGATTATATAAACCCCTAATTCACCCCTTGCTGTTTCCACTCTTTGGTAAAATTCTCCCTTGGGTAATTTTATAACTGCATTGGTGGCCACACGGTATTCACCTTCGGGAATGTTATCTATGAGTTGTTCTATGATTGATAATGATTCCCACATTTCCTGAATCCGTACCAAATAACGTGCATAGGTATCCCCCTCGGTTTTGAGCGCTTCTTGGAACTTCACTTTGTCCAAGGCACTATACGGATGGTGTTTCCGTACGTCACAAGAATAGCCTGAAGCTCGGCCAACAGGTCCGGAGGCTCCAAAAGAAATCGCATCTTCCTTTGTCAATATACCAATCCCTTTTGTCCTTTTTTGAAAAATGACATTATGGGTCAATAACTTATCGTATTCGGGGAGTTTGGTTTTAAAGTGAGCTATGAAATCTTTTGTACGTTTAACAAAATTCGGATGGATATCGAACATTAAACCTCCAGGAACGTTATAGTTCATCGTTAAACGGGCACCACAGGTTTCCTCAAAAATATCGTTTATCAATTCCCGATCCCTAAATCCATAAAAATAGGTGGTCAACGCACCGACGTCCATTCCCATTACCCCCCACCATAAACAGTGGGAAGAAATCCTCGTTAGTTCTCCAATGATAGTTCTAATCACTTTTACGCGGTCTGGGACTTCCAATTCGAGGGCATTTTCAACGGTTAGACAGACTGCCTCGTTATTAATGTTCGAAGAGAGATAATCCATACGATCGGTAAGGTGAACGATTTGCTGATAAGTATCGCGTTCACACATTTTTTCAATAGAACGATGAATGTAACCCAGATCAGGCTCTACTTTCTTTATGATTTCACCATCTATGGTCAACAAAAGACGTAGAACCCCATGGGTCGCAGGATGCTGAGGCCCCATATTAATGAAATATTCCTCAGATCTAAAGTTGGTTTCTATGGTGGTTGTATCCATGGTCATTTATTTGATAACCATATTTATTTCATCTACATAATCCTTTCTTAAAGGGAATCCTTCCCATTCCTCGGTAAGAAAAAGCCGTTTTAGATTCGGGTGATTATTGAATTTTATCCCAAAAAAATCAAATACCTCCCGTTCATGGAATTCAGCCGTGGCCCATATATCGTAAACAGAATCGAATGTCGGATTCTCCCTATCGGCGGTTTTGACTTTTACAACCACGGTATGTCTGAAGGTGGTTGATTCCAAATGATATACTACTCCTAATTCAGTGCCCCAATCCACCCCTGACAGACAGAAAAGATAATCGAAATATGTTTCTTTATTCTTTTTTAACTCGGACATTAAGGTATGAAGCTGTTCGGGTTGAACAAAAATGTTCAGGAATTGGGAACCTTCTTCACTAAATTCCAAAAGACTTGGGTTAATTATCGTTTCAGCCGTTGGTTTTTTGTCCGAACCTTCTTCAATGACATCCTCTACGATTACATCTGGAATCGATTTTGCCTCTGGATTTGGAAACCAGCTACCGATTAATTCCTGTAATTTTTGGTTGGTCATATCAGTTGGTTTAGAGTCCTTCATCGAACCCATCAATAGGGTTCTTTTTTTGCTTTAAACTCTCAGTTCTTATTTTATCTTGTAGCATTAACATGCCTTCCAATAAGGCTTCTGGTCGAGGAGGACACCCTGGGACATAAACATCCACAGGAATAACATGGTCTGCCCCTTTTACTACTGAATACGTATTATAAAAAAATGGTCCTCCTGAAATGGCGCATGCCCCCATCGCAATCACATATCTAGGCTCTGCCATTTGATCGTACAAACGACGTAGAACCGGTGCCATTTTATTGACAATGGTGCCGGCAATAATTATTAAATCGGCCTGTCTTGGAGAGGGCCGTGCAACTTCGAAACCAAATCTGGAATAATCATGCCTTGCTGCCCCGGTCTGCATCATTTCTATAGCACAACAACTCGTTCCAAAATATAAGGACCAAAGTGAATTGGAACGTCCCCAATTGATGATCTTATCCAAAGAGGTCACGATAACATTGGCACCGTTCCCTGCCGGAATAACTTTTCCAGGAAAATCATCTGGTATTTCAGGTTTGTCTATTCCCATTTTAAAGCTCCTTTCTTCCATGCATACATTAACCCCAATCCTAAAATCACTAGAAAGATGAGAACCTCGATAAAGGCTATGGCCCCAAAATCCTTAAAAACCACTGCCCACGGTATAAGAAAGGCCACTTCAACATCAAATATCAAAAATAGAATGGCAAATAAATAGTAGCCGACCTTGAATTGCACCCATGTGGGCCCAATGGTCGTCATTCCACTTTCATAGGGTTCCCTTTTTTGCGGGTTGTCGGATTTATGGGAAATTAAATTGGACAAAAAGTTAGCTCCCGCCACCAAAACAATTCCAGCAATTAAAAATACAATAATAGCTTCAGAACCCATATTTTTATTTCTATCTGCTTAAATATTAAAATACATTATAAATATCCCCTGAAAAAAACAAATCATCGGTTTTCTTGAAATTCGAATCTGCTTTTACCTGGGCCGTAAGAGCGTCCTCCCTTTCTTCCAAGGTAACGTCATCAAAACTTCTGATAATACCGGTGACCATTGGAAATTCCAAACGTACCAACATTTGATGTAAGGTCGGGTCTTCTTCCTTGGCATTGTGTACCAATATATCTTCTTCGGTAATTCCGTTTTCGCCCAAGGTGACAACTTCCAATTTCAATCCGTTAAGCACCAAACCTTTGTTACGTTCCTTGCCGAATATCATAGGTTTACCATCTTCAACGAAAAGCATTCGGTCTTCACGAACGGCTTTGTCAGTATACTTGTCATAGGCCCCATCATTAAAGATAGGGCAATTTTGCAAGACTTCGATGAGCGAGGTGCCTTTGAACTTTTCGGCATCGATGAAGATCTGTGTCATTTCCTTTGGGGTATTCCCTGATATTCTTCCGAAAAATCGAGCTTTTGCCCCTATAGCCAACTCACCTGCCGAGAAGGGGGGTTGTGTATTTCCATAGGGAGAAGACTTCGTCTTTTGACCCACCAAGGAAGTAGGGGAAAATTGGCCTTTTGTAAGACCATATATTTCATTATTGAACAGTACAATGTTCAGGTTGATATTTCTACGCAGCACATGAATAAAATGATTGCCGCCAATGGCCATGGAGTCCCCATCACCCGTAATGACCCAAACGCTTAAGTTGGGATTGGCCAGTTTTACACCAGACGCTATGGCCGGAGCCCTGCCATGAATACTGTGCATACCGTAGGTATCCATATAATACGGAAATCTAGAGGAACACCCTATCCCTGAAATAAATACTACATCTTCTTTTTTGACACCCATTTCGGGAAGTGCCTTTTGCATCGATCGAAGAATTACATAGTCGTCACATCCTGGACACCATCTGACTTCTTGATCACTTGCAAAATCCTTGTATGTATACTCTTTTACTGCTGCTTCCATATTTATTTCACTAAAGATTTAAACTTTTCTACCAATTCATTGTTCGCGAAAGGCAGTCCTTGAATTTTATTGAATTGTAGAAAATCGTATCCGTCATAATTGATTTTCAATACCTTGACGAATTGACCGCTGTTCAATTCACAGACAATGATTTTCTTGAACTTTTTAAGTACTTCTTCGGTATTTTTCGGTAAGGGGTTAATGTAATTAAAATGTGCGAATCCGATAGTATCATATCCTTCATCATTTAATTCCTTAACCGCGGAATGCAAACTACCATAGGTGCCGCCCCATCCAATAACCAATAAATCACCTTCCGAGGTAAATTCAGGTATAATTTCCGGGATATAGTTTTGTACCCTTTTTACTTTTTCGGCCCTTATTTTCGTCATGTATTCGTGATTTTCGGGTACGTACGACACATTGCCCGAAATTCGGTCTTTTTCCAATCCCCCGACCCTATGCTCCAAGCCCGGGGAGCCGGGAATAGCCCAATTTCTTGCTAAACTATCCTTATCGCGATCATATGGATGCCAATCTGCTTTCGCCTCTTTGACAATTGTATTCTTTATTTCGGGCATGCTGGCTACGGATTTTATTTTCCATGGTGCCGATCCATTGGCGATATACCCATCGGTCAACAAGAGTACGGGTGTCATATGCTCCAAAGTCAATTTTGCCGCTATATAGGCATACTCGAAACAATTGGCAGGGGTGCTGGCGGCGATGACTATGATCGGGCTTTCGCCATTTCTACCGTACATGGCCTGCAAAAGATCTGATTGTTCTGTTTTTGTAGGTAATCCAGTAGAAGGTCCACCACGTTGTACATCTACTATGACCAATGGCAATTCGATCATCATGGCCAATCCGAGGGCTTCACCTTTTAAGGCCAACCCAGGACCTGATGTTGTGGTTATGGCCAAATCACCGGCAAATGCAGCTCCGATAGCAGAGCTTATGCCTGCAATTTCATCTTCGGCCTGCAATGTTTTAACCCCAAAGTGTTTATGTTTCACCAATTCATGTAATATATCGGAGGCAGGTGTAATGGGGTATGACCCCAAGAACAATTCCAATCCTGATTTCTCTGCAGCGGCCAAAAAGCCCCAAGCCGTGGCTTGGTTCCCCATCAGGATTCTATAAGTGCCCGGTGCCATTTTAGCCGGTGCAATGGTATAGGCATTAGGAATCAACTCCAAAGTTTCTGCAAAATAGAAGCCAGCGTTCAATACTTTGGTGTTGGCCTCGATAATTTCAGGTTTGTTCTTGAATTTTTTGTTGAAAAAGTCGACGGTATACTCTGTCGAACGATCATACATCCAGTAGACCATACCCAAGGCGAACATATTCTTGCTTCGGGTTATGCTTTTATTGTCTAACCCTTCAACATCCTTTAAGGTCTCTTTGGTCAAAGAACTCATGGCCACCTCAATGACCCTATAGTTTTCCAGACTCCCATCTTCTAAAGGATTAGTTTCGTAAAGGGCTTTTTCCAAATTCTTTTTGGTAAAGGAATCCGTGTCGACAATTACAGTGTGGCCTGGCTTTAGGGCATGTAGATTGGTTTTTAAACCAGCGGGGTTCATGGCCACCAATAGATCGACATTGTCACCCGGTGTGCTGATTTCAACACTACCTATATGTACTTGGAATCCTGAAACACCATATAAACTTCCTTGGGGTGCCCTAATTTCCGCTGGATAATTTGGAAATGTGGCAACATCATTGCCAAACATAGCTGAAGTATCAGAGAACTGGGTACCTGTCAATTGCATGCCGTCTCCAGAATCACCGACAAAACGGATGACTACGGCTTCTAAAACTTCTTGCTTTTTCTTCTCTGTGGCTGCAATCATATGGATTGATTTTATTTTTATATGAATTATACTAATTATTTTGGTAAATTTAGGCGCTAAAATAAATCTACCTTAGGTTTCGAAATATGACATTTATCATTTAAAGGTAATGTACATTACATTAATTTCGTTCTCTAAATAAAATTAAGCAAAATGGCTATAATAATAACAGATGAATGCATAAATTGTGATGCTTGTGTTTCTGAATGTCCCAACAATGCGATTTATGAACCAGACCAAGAATGGTCCTATTCCGATGAAACCGCTTTAAGCGGTATGGTAACAACACTTGACGGTAGGGAAGTTGACGCTGATGCGGAAAATGACCCTGTTTCAGATGAATTCTATTTTATTGTTACAGACAAGTGTACCGAGTGTAAAGGATTCCATGATGAACCACAATGCGCTGCAGTATGTCCTGTTGACTGTTGTGTTCCTGATGAGAACCATGTAGAGTCCGAAGAGACCTTACTAGCTAAAAAAGCTTGGTTACACGGGGAATAATACAAAGCGTTCTACCATAATCATTTAAAAACGGGGTATTTTCAATCATTGTAGATACCCCTCTCTTTCTTTTTACAAGAATTCAGATCTTTTTCCTTTTTCCTCATCTATGAAGGGGTATTTTTATACCTTATCAAAAGGTGGGCTTCTCCTATGATGGCATTTTAAAAACCACTGATTTTTACTTTATTTTCATTGCTGCCATTAATTCGATTTTAGAACGATGAATACCTGACAAATGTCATAGTCTGCCCGTTCAACTCTACTTAATTTTATGCAAATTTAAAACCGATACCTCGGCAATACGTTACTGTTAATCGTGTTAGGGTTCTTTTTCCCAATTTGCATAGGTATCTAAAACAAGCGAAAATCATCATGGAAAAAAAATCCAAAAAGTTAATTTGTGACGCTAATGAAGCCGTTGCCAGAGTGGCACACAAAACCAATGAAGTTTGTGCCATTTATCCGATTACCCCTGCTTCGCCCATGGGCGAGCATGTTGATGTGTATAGTTCCAAAGGACAGAAGAACATATGGGACAATGTTCCCAGGATAGTTGAAATGCAAAGTGAAGGTGGTGCTGCTGGAGCCGTTCATGGCTCGCTTCAGGCCGGTGCTTTAACCACTACATTTACAGCTTCCCAAGGTTTATTGTTAATGATTCCTAACATGTACAAAATGGCGGGAGAGTTATTGCCATCGGTTATTCATGTTGCGGCAAGAACAATAGCAACCCATGCATTATCCATTTTTGGTGATCATTCTGATGTTATGGCAGCAAGACAAACGGGATTCTCCATGTTGTTTGGCGGTTCTGTACAGGAAGCTCAAGATTTTGCGTTAATTTCCCAAGTAGCGACCTTAAAATCAAGAATACCTTTCATGAATATTTTTGATGGATTTAGAACCTCCCATGAGATTTCCAAAATCGATGGTATTTCTGATGACATTATAAAAGACATGATGCCAGAAGATGAAATAATGGCTCATAAGAAAAGATCATTGGATCCAGACAACCCTGTAATTAGAGGTACTTCCCAAAATCCGGATGTATTTTTCCAAGCAAGGGAAGCGGCCAACCTTTATTATGATAAGGTTCCTGGGATTGTTGAAAAGACAATGGAAGAATTTTACAAACACACAGGAAGAAAATATAGTTTGTTCTATTATGTAGGTCATCCTGAAGCTGAAAAAGTTATCGTAATTATGGGTTCAGGACAAGGTCCCGTTATGGAAGCTGTTGATACCATGGTTAAAAATGGCGAAAAAGTCGGGGCAATTATTGTCCGCCTGTTCAGACCATTCTCAATAAACCATTTTGTCGATGCCTTACCAAAAACCGTTCAGAAAGTTGCGGTTTTGGATAGGACAAAAGAACCAGGTAGCGTTGGGGAGCCTCTTTACCAAGATGTGGTAACGGCTTTCATGGAAAGCGAAAGAACCATGCCGCAAATTATCGGAGGACGCTACGGATTATCATCCAAAGAATTTGATCCTGCCATGGTTAAAGCGGTTTATGACGAGCTGGATAAGAAAAAGCCGTTGAACCACTTTACCGTTGGTATCAATGATGATGTCTCTTTTAGAAGTCTGGAAATTGGGGAAAGATTACAGACCGTCAAAACTACTTTTAACTGTATGTTTTATGGATTAGGATCTGATGGTACGGTAGGCGCTAACAAGAATTCCATAAAGATTATTGGAGAAACTACGGATAACTATGTACAAGGTTATTTTGTTTATGATTCCAAAAAAGCAGGTTCCCAAACAGTTTCGCATTTGCGATTTGGTCCTGCTCCCATATATTCTACCTATTTAATTCATAAAGCAGACTTTATAGCATGTCATAAGTTTAATTTCATTGAAAAATATGATATCCTGAAGAACATTAAAAAGGGTGGTACTTTCTTATTGAACTCGCCTTTTGCTAAAAATGATGTTTGGGAAATACTTCCTAAAAAAATGCAGGAAGAGATTGTTGAAAATGATGTGGAATTTTTCGTGATTGACGCCACCAAAGTGGCTCAAGAAGCCAATTTGGGCAAGCGTACCAATACCGTCTTACAAACGTGCTTCTTTGCAATTTCCGGAGTACTTCCTAAGGAAGAAGCGATTAAGAAAATCAAGGATGCCATTGTAAAATCATATTCCCATAAAGGGGAAAAGATCGTTAAAATGAATTTCAAGGCAGTTGATAAATCATTGGAAAATCTCCAAAAAGTGGATTATCCTAAACAGATTACCAGTGATGCTGAATTTAAGCCAATGATGACAGGGGATGCCGATCCATTTGTAAAAGAGGTATTAGGAAAAATATTGGCAGGAAAAGGAGATGAACTCCCAGTGAGTGCTTTCCCCGTTGATGGGACTTTCCCAACAGGTACTACCCAGTTTGAAAAACGCGGTATTGCCAATAAGGTCCCGGTATGGGATGGTGAAGACATATGTACACAATGTAATAAGTGCGTGGTAATTTGCCCACATGCCGCCATTAGGGCCAAAGTGGTTTCCAATGAAGAAATGGTAGGAGCCCCATCAACATTAAAATCGGTTCCTGCAAAAGGAAGACCGTTTAATGACAAGGAAGAATCCTATGTGTTGCAAGTATCCCCACAAGATTGTACCGGTTGTGATCTTTGTGTCGCTGTTTGCCCTGCAATTAGTAAAGAAGACCCCAACTTCAAGGCCATCAACATGCATAATAAACTTGAGGTTGAGACCGTTGAGGATCCAAACTGGGATTACTTTATAGAACTACCAGATTATAACAGAACGGAATTACAGATAACCAACGTAAAAGGTTCTCAATTCCTTGAACCGTTATTCGAGTTCTCTGGGGCCTGCCAAGGTTGTGGTGAGACACCATATATCAAATTATTGACCCAATTATACGGAGACAGTATTTTGATTGCCAATGCAACAGGTTGTTCATCTATTTATGGGGGCAATTTACCAACAACACCTTATAAAACCAATAAATTTGGTAGAGGACCGGCTTGGGCAAATTCATTATTTGAAGACAATGCCGAATATGGTCTTGGTATGAAATTGGCACTTTCTAAAAAACAAGAAATTGCGACTAACCTATTAAAAGGATTGGAAAAAGAAGTAGGAAAAGAATTGGTAGAAGCTATTTTGAACAACCCGGAAAAAACGGAAGCTCAGAAAGAAGAAAACTTCGCCAATCTTGATAAGCTTAAACCTATATTAGCTTCAATAGATAAACCAGAAGCTAAAAAACTATCACAACTAACCGAATATTTACGTAAGAAATCCGTGTGGATACTTGGTGGTGATGGTTGGGCCTATGATATTGGTTTTGGTGGTGTTGACCACGTATTGGCATCTGGGGAAAATATCAACATTATGGTGTTGGATACAGAGATTTACTCGAATACGGGTGGACAAATGTCTAAAGCGACACCCTTAGGCGCAAGTGCTAAATTCGCTGTCTCCGGTAAGCGTACCAGTAAGAAGAGTTTGGCGTTACAGGCTGTTTCTTATGAAAATGTATATGTTGCCCAAGTAGCTATTGGAGCCAAGGATTTGCAAACACTTAAAGCGATTGAAGAGGCAGAAGCTTATGACGGGCCTTCATTGATCATTGCTTATTCACATTGTGGTGACCATGGTTACAATTTGAGGGATGGGGCCCTTCATCAAGAAAAAGCGGTGGAAACAGGATATTGGCCATTATTTAGATTCGATCCTTCGAAACCAAAAGGTAAGAAGTTTAAATTGGACTCTAAAGCACCAGCTGCACCTCTTGAGGACTTTATGTATAAGGAAACCCGTTTCTCTAGGGTCGTTAAGGATAATGCTGAATTAGGAGCGCAACTTCTTAAACAAGCACAAGAGGAAGTTGACTCTAGATGGGAAAAATTGGAAATTTACAGGGATATGTAATTTATCTTAAAAAGTAGAAGTACTTTAATAGTTGACTTTGTTTTTTGAAACCATACATTCTGGATCATTTAGGTCTAGGATGTATGGGACAAAGTTGAGTAGTTCAACCATAAAATCATATTTATTATGGAAGATAGAGCCAAAAAACTGTATGAAGAAGCTATACAGAAATTAAAAGAAGCCAACGATGAATTATGCAGGCCTGAAGAAGATGTGGTTGCACAATTGGTATGTAGCAACGCACAAACTGCTATTTCAAATTATTTAAGGGGATTTCTTGCTGAAAATGGTATTGAATCCGATTTCGAGGATTCTATTAGTAGTCTTTACGAGAAATGTAAGGAGATCAATGAGAATTTTACGGAAGTGCATCTATCCGGTTTTGAATGCAATGCGCATAAAGACGAATCCAGATTCTGTAATGAATCTACACGTTTCAGCAGGTGTTTCGACATTGCTGATAGTTTGGATACCTTCATGAGGCGCGAAAAGATTATCAGCTAACGTTAGATTTTCAATATCCAAAATTCAATTCCAGGTTCTTTCCAGGAACCTAATGAAATTTTTATGCATAATGTTCTCAATATCTTCAGGAGAATATCCTCTTTGCTGAAGCATTTTGGGAACTTTTTGTAAATCGGCAATAGTATCAAGGTCATAAGGGCACTGTTCGGTTCCAAAACCACCATCCAAATCGGTTCCTATGCCCACATGATTTGCGTTTCCGGCCAATTGGCAGATATGGTCGATATTATCGATCATTGCATGCAAGGTAACCCCAAGTCCTCGTGGGGTTGACATACCCCTGATCCAATTTGGGGCCATCATCCATGCGTCCAAGGCCATTCCTACTACAGCTTTTCTATCAATTAGTTCCTTGATCTGTTCATCGGAAAATTGCCTATTATGGTCCACAAGGGCCCGGCAGTTGTTGTGGCTGGCCCAAATAGGTCCGTTATATATTTTCAGAGTTTCCCAAAAACTTTCGTCGTTCAAGTGCGTGGCATCCAATATCAATCCCAAACGCTCGATTTCCTTTAAAAGAGCTTTTCCTTTTATCCCGATACCCCCTTCACCATTGGTTCCTTGTGCATAGGTTCCAGGGCCATAATGTGCAGGTCCAATGGCCCGCAAACCCTGTTCGTATGATTTTTCTAAATGTCCCACTGTAACAATGGAGTCGGCACCTTCCAAACTTAAAATATAACCTATAGGCTTTTTCCCTTCCTTATTTCCCCAGAGTTTCAAATGGGCCTTTAGTTGAACAAGATTCCGTATTTGTACCATTTCGCCAACATCCTCCATGGCCTTGTACCAAGCTAATTGTCCTTGGGTCTGTGCCCATGCTTGATGGGGTGATTTCCACCCTGGAAGGGGATTACCCTTTTTAGTATGCCTTGCGATTTGGGTAGCGACACATAGTCCAACATTTCCACGGCGCATCGCTTGTAAGGAAACGGTATTTCTATTTCGATCGGGTTTATCGGACATGCCTATCTCACTCGTGCGAATGGCCTCTACAGACCAAGTCAGGTCCCTATTCCATTCCATGGCGTTCATGGCAAGATCTAAGTGGGCATCGAATACGAACATATCAGATTATGATTTTATGGTTTCTGGCGGCCACTTTCCAAGTTCCAGTTATCTTGTGGTCCTCAACGGTTAAGACACTGTCATATTTTGCTACCGTTGGGCAAATATGCATGGGGATCGCATAAAACACATCCCCTACTTCGTGGTCATGGGCATTTTCACATTCAACAACTAGATGTTCCTCGCTCTGCCCAATTTGTAAGCTATGTTCCAATCCTAGTATTCTCATTCGCGGGAAATCCATTTCAGGAGCTATTGATTTGTGGCCCAAATCGAAGCATAACCGGTTTTTACCAGGTTTACTAATGATACGGGTCATTAAAATGGCCGCATGCAAAAAACCCATTTCAGGGAATAGGTTGCCATAACGCTCATCCCAAAGTAATGTTGTGCCCGGGGATACTTCGGTATTAGGTCTTTTGGAATGTATGGGAAAAGATGGGCTTCCCCCAACGACCATTTCAATAGGCCCCAAACCCTTTTTTTCCATTTTCTGCTTTAATTCCAGAACGGGTTCAAGGGCTGTATCGCAGGCTTTTTGGCGTTTATTGATATCGGAATGGTGTATATGACCATCGTACGTATGGAAACCTCTGGCCTTAATATTAGTATTGATGGCCATGTTCCTGTACAGGTCCTCCGCATTCCTCCCCGCGGGTATCCCCGTACGTTTCATACCGTTGTCGATATCTATCCAAAGCTGTATTTTGGCGTTTTTCGATCTAGCCAAATCGCTTAGGGCCTCCAAGGTTTTAAGGTTATCTACCAGGGTCGAGAATTTAGATTTGGGGTAAGTTGCCATCAATCTAAAAAATCGACGCATATTCGCGCCGACCATTTGCATGGCCAATAGAATATCCTGGGCACCACATTGAGCCAATAATTCGGCTTCGGCAACGGTGGCACATTTGAATTTATGAATGCCCATTTCCATTTGCATTTTCACAATTTCGGCCATTTTATGCGTTTTAATATGTGGTCGTAAAATCGCCGGATCACCGGCAATCTTGACCATACGCTCGATATTCTTTTTTATCCTATTCGGATAAACCAATAAAGAGGGGGAAATAACATCTGAAGTATCATGTATGATATACCATTTTGGGGCTTGCATAGTTGTTATTTATGTAATTCGAACACTGCCTCTATCTCTACGGGAATATTACCTGGGAGCATCATGCCTACGGCACTGCGTACCCCGACCCCGTTATCATTTCCGAAAACATCGGCCATGAGTTCACTAAAACCATTGATGACCAAGGGCTGTTGTCCAAAATCGGGAGTGGAGTTCACCATCCCTAAAACCTTGACAATCCGTTTTATCTTATCAACAGAACCAAAATGGGTGATAATGGTCGAAAGCATGGTTAGGCCCACTTGTTCAGCGGCCAATTTACCCTGTCCCAAATTCAGGTCCTCACCGACCCGGCCTACCATGAGGGAACCATCGGCCTTCATGGGCCCTTGGCCCGAAACGTATAGGAAATTGTCGACCACCAAGACTGGTTTATAGAGTCCAGCTGGGGGTGGGGCAGGGGGCAGTTGTAATCCCAAGGCCTTTATTCTTTCTGAAGGTAAATTTTCCATGTGTTATCTTTTAAATGAATATATCCAAAACAAGCACTCCCAAAAGACCGATTATGCCTACCATAGTTTCCATAACCGTCCATGTACGTAAGGTATCTTTGACCGATAGGTTAAAATACTCTTTATACAACCAAAACCCTCCGTCATTCACATGGGAAAGCATTAAACTTCCTGAACCTATGGCTAAGACCATCAGTTCAGGGCTTACTCCGGAGGTTGACAAAAGAGGTAATGCAATGCCGGCTGCCGTTAGGCCCGCTACAGTTGCGGAACCTACACAGACACGAATGACAGTAGCAATCAACCAGGCCAAGATCAATGGTGAAATGGTTGAGCCTTTCAATAGATTACCGATATAATCACTTACGCCACTGTCGATTAAAACTTCCTTTAGTCCCCCGGCGCCAGCAATAATCAATAATACCATAGTAATACCGGCCACCGCATGGGAAACCGAATCCATGACCTCTGTCATGGTACGACCACGGTTTAACCCTAAGGTAAAAATCGCCAAGAGTACGGAAAGCAGCATGGCTATGACAGGATCACCTATGACCGAAGTAATTTTTGACATGATATTTTCCTCGGGCAAGAATACATTGGTCAGGGCATTAATACCTATAAGAATAACCGGAAAAAGTGCTGTGACGATACTGATTGTAATACCGGGCATTTCGTCCTCAGTAAGGACCCTGGGGTTCACAAATTCCTTTAAGGGAGTTGCCTTTATGTTCTTGATCGTTCTTGAGAATAAAGGTCCGGCGATGACAATAGCTGGCACCGCTACGACCAAACCATACAAAAGGGTTTTGCCGATATCTGCATTGAACATGACTGCTATTCCCGTCGGTGCCGGATGTGGGGGTAAATATCCATGGGTAACGGAAAGGGATGCCAACATAGGCAGCCCCACGTAGATCAAGGGCAGTCCGGTGGCAGCAGCGACGGTAAAAACCAGGGGAATAAGAATTACAAAACCGACGGTATAGAACATGGGAATACCTACAATAAAACCCGTGAGGACCACGGCCCATTGAATGTTTTTCTTACCGAATTTATCCACCAATTTTGTAGTAATACGTTGGGCAGCACCACTATCCGCCACCAATTTACCGAGCATGGCCCCAAATCCCAGGATCATGATCAAGCCTCCCAAGGTCTTTCCTACCCCCTTTTGAATGGAATCCAATACGTTAAGGAAGTCCATTCCTTCAGCGACACCGACAACTAGGGAAACAATGATAAAGGAAATAAAGGCGTTGAGTTTAAATTGGGCAATAAGGATGAAGAGTAGTATTATTCCAATAATTACAATGAATAATGGCATAAGGTGGCGTTTATAAAAAGCGAATTTTTAAATATACCAAATTGTATAAAAAGAGGGGCTATTGAAAGTCCCAATTTTTTAAACTTTTTCAGGGGATAATAACATGTAAACCATTCCAGCCAACAATGCCCCAACAATCGGAGCGACATGGAATAACCATATCAACTATAAGGTACCGATAGATTCTGTCACAAATTTTTTCATATTAAATGTTATACTAATAGTTTAAAATTGTCAGTGGTCCTAAAAGTTTATTATTGCACCAAGGGTTTAACATAACTTAAGGGGAACTTTTTCAATGCAATAAATTGGTTTACGTTAAAGAGAATACTGAAGTTTTCAGTACCTTGTAAGCTAATTTGATTTTGTGATTTTAATGGGAATTAATTTTAAAATGTGCCGTTGGAATGGACTTTTTAGTATTTATAAGAACAACTATTAATTATACTTGGAAAATGAGAAAAATTACACTGCTTACTTTTGGAATCTGTTTTGTTTTGGGGAGTTTTTTTGGCTTCTCACAGGATAAAAAAGAATCTGTTTGGGATGAAAAGACCTTTGAAGGACTAAAATTCAGAAGTATTGGCCCCGCCTTTATGTCGGGTCGACTTTCTGATATTGCAATAGATCCGGCCAATGAAAATGTTTGGTATGCCGCTGTATCTTCCGGAGGACTCTGGAAAACCATCAACGCAGGTACTACTTGGAAACCATTGACCGATAAGGAATCGTTCTATGCGACGGGTTGTGTGACCATCGATTCAAATAACAGTGGCATTATCTGGTTGGGTACTGGAGAGAACAATGGCGGTCGACATATCGGTGTCGGACACGGAGTCTATAAAAGTATGGATGGAGGGGATTCGTGGAAAAATATGGGATTGAAAAATTCCGAGCATATTTCAAAAATAATAGTTCACCCAGAACATTCCGATATTGTTTGGATAGCTTCCCAAGGGCCTTTATGGAGCTCAGGAGGGGACAGGGGTCTATACAAAACAACAGACGGGGGCATAACCTGGAGCCAACCCTTAAAAATTGATGAGTGGACAGGCGTGACCGATTTGGTTATCGATCCGAGGAATCCGGATATTTTGTATGCCGCATCATGGCAACGACATAGAAATGTCGCGGCTTATATGGGAGGTGGTCCGGGAACGGCGCTTTATAAAAGTACTGATGGGGGTGAGACCTGGAACAAACTGGAAACAGGACTTCCCAAAGGCGATATGGGTAAAATTGGATTGGCTATTTCACCCATGCAACCCGATGTTCTCTATGCTGCCATTGAGTTGGAACGAAGAACGGGTGCAGTCTATCGCTCTACCGATCAAGGGGGAAGTTGGACAAAAATGTCGGATACCGTTTCTGGGGGGACAGGACCTCACTATTACCAAGAATTGATCGCTTCGCCCCATGTTTTCGACCGTATTTATCTCATGAACAACAATGCCTTGATTTCCGAGGATGGGGGCAAAACCTTTGTAGGGATGAAAGAGGAACAAAAGCATGGAGATAACCATTCCTTGGCGTTCAAGGAAAATGACCCAAATTATCTACTGATGGGTTCTGACGGAGGAATCTATGAGAGTTTCGACCATTCTGAAACTTGGAAATATGTCAGTAACCTGCCTGTTACCCAGTTTTACAAAGTAGCGGTTGATGATGCCGAACCTTTCTACAATGTTTTTGGGGGCACCCAAGATAACAATTCCGAAGGGGGCCCCTCAAGAACCTTTAATACCATCGGCATTGCAAACCAAGATTGGTTTGTTCTTTTAGGGGGCGATGGCCATCAGCCCGCCACTACACCCGGAAATCCCGATATTGTTTACGCACAGTCACAACAAGGAAATCTACATCGAATTGATCGAACCACTGGGGAAGCGGTATTCATTAAACCATATTCGAAACCTGGGGAAGATTATGAGCGTAATAACTGGGATTCACCTATTCTCGTAAGTAACCATGATCCAAAACGCCTCTATTTTGCCTCTCAGAGGGTGTGGCGCTCTGATGATAGGGGTGATAGTTGGATCCCCATCTCAAGTGACCTAACAAAAAATCAAGAACGCCTTACCTTACCTATCATGGGCAAAAAGCAGAGTTGGGATGCCGTATGGGATGTCTATGCCATGTCTACCTATAATACCATAACATCACTTTCTGAATCGCCTATTGATGAAAATATCATTTTTGCCGGAACCGATGATGGCTATATTCAATATACGAGCAATGGCGGCGGTAACTGGACCCAAGTGGATGTAAATTCACTGCCCGGTGTGCCAAGTACGGCCTTTGTAAATGATATCAAGGCCGATTTGCACAATACCAATATTGCCTATGTGGCTTTAGACAACCATAAGTTCGGGGATTACAATCCTTATGTGTATAAAACAGTGAACGGTGGTAAAACATGGACTCCCATTAACAATGGCTTACCAAAGGGCACGTTGACATGGCGATTGGTACAGGACCATGTAGACAAGGACCTTTTGTTCCTGGCGACCGAATATGGCATCTATGTATCTTTTAACCAAGGGGCGAAATGGATCAAATTTTCGAACGGGATCCCTACGATTTCATTTAGGGATTTGGCCATCCAAAAACGGGAAAACGATCTTATCGGGGCTTCCTTTGGACGGGGCTTCTATATTTTTGACGATTATAGTCCCTTGCGCGATGTTTCCGAGGAGATGTTACGTAGTAAAGCCGTACTTTTTAAACCCCGAAAAGCATTGCAATACACCCAAGTTAGAGGAGGTAGCAGTAGTCAGGGGGGGGATTTCTTTACGGCGGATAACCCACCCTATGGGGCGGTTTTCAACTATTACCTGGCCGATGTTGACAAGACGATTGCCGATAGCAGGAAGGAAAGCGAGAAAAAACTGAAAAAAGATAAAAAGGATATTCCTTTCCCAGGATGGGAGGCCTTGGAAAATGAAAAAAACCAAAGCAAGCCCATAGCCGTTTTGGTCGTAAAAAATGCAGATGATAAAGTAGTGGCGCGCGTTACTGGTCCGCTTAAAAAAGGCTTTCAGCAGGTTTCCTGGGATTTGACCGAATCCTTGAAAACGACGCTGACAACGGAAAAGGAAAGTGAAAATCGGTGGTTTAGAAGAGCCGCTGCGGTTGATCCCGGGAACTATACCGTTACATTATACAAATCGTTAGACGGGAATATTATACAATTGGGAACTCCCCAAACGTTCATGGTAGAACGCATTCGCACGAATGTTCTGAAAAACCCGAATGCCGATAAAATAGAAGCCTTTAAAAATGAACTTTTATCATTTGCAACAAAAGTTGATGTCGATGAACATGATTTTGAAAAAGCCAGTAAAAAAGTAAAGGCTTTTGATAAGGCCTTGAATTATGTCAATGCTACACCGGGATCTTTGGAAAATGAAGTGGTGAAATTACAAGAAACCATGAATAGTCTAAAAGTGGCTTTGTCTGGAAATTCAGCAAAGGCCGAAGTGGGAGAGAAAGACGACCCAACAGTTAGCGATCGTTTGATGATCGCCCGACGCGGATTTTTCGGTAATTCCTACGGACCAACTAAAATGCAGATGGAAAGTCTTGAATTGGCGAAACAACAATATGCTGGCTTTGAGGTTAAGTTGAGAAAATTCTTGGATACCGATGTTCCCAGAGTTGAAAAATTATTGCAGAATGCAGGTGCACCACCTATCGTGGATTAAAATTTGTTATTTATATAAAATAAAACCTTGGCATTGGTTTATCCCAAGCCAAGGTTTTATTGGTTATTACGGACAATCGTTGAAGCTTAATGGGACGGTTCCAATTCAACCACTAAGGCAATGTGCCTATAATGAAGTGCTGCCTTATCATGGTTTGATACCCACCGGTAAGGGCATCAGATTAAATGGTCCCAGTTTTGGTAAAACGCCCTCCTACCCATTTTCTGTTCAAATTCACGGAATATTTAGGTTTTGTTGACTTCATAGTCATCAGGAAAATATTTGGCATTATTTCATTCCCTTTAGTAAGTGATCGGTATTGCCCGTCATTTCCCAATGTCCCATTGATATGGGAATGTTGCCTATGGCATTCAACCGATCGAAAAAATCTTTCATTAAAAATGGTTCTTTTTTCGATTCCTTGAATTTGGCATAATCGGCCATCGCACTTTCCAGTAGATATTTTCCTGTAATGTAACTGCTTCCATATCCAGGTTGGCGCAAATACAGATGCTGTTCAAAAAGTAGTAATTCCTTCTCGGTTTTCATCCATCCTCTTGGGGTATATTCTGAATGAATGCCCCCTGCCTCTTCCATGGTCATTTCATTGGCGTGGGCATAAAGGGAACCCAAACCTCTAGCTGCGCGCTGGGCGATCATGATATAGACCAATTCCCTCGCCCGAGGGTTGTCCTCATACAATCCAGCATGCATAAACATTTCTTCTACAGCTGTAGCTGTACCTTCATTTCGGGAATCAAAAATATTGTAGAGCAAAGGCCCACGGCGAATCTCACTCTTATGAGGCTCACTATCCATACGTGCTAATTCAAACCAATGGTAAAAATGGGAATACAAAGGGCGTTGGTCATAGTGGGCAACTATCCAGAAAAAATTCCGTTTTTCCTTAGGGATGTATTGCCCCAAATGAGGCTCGAGGGCTGGGGCAAAATAATCCTTAACGGTCACCATTTCCCCTTTGTCCAAGAAAGTAAGCAGGCTTTGGGCCGATTTTTCGGCCATCTCAGTGTACATCTCTGGTGAGCTGGCATCCATGAGTTCAGGCAGGTTTCTATTTCTATGTTCCTCCAATTTTAAGGAAGACCAGGCTCTTGCGAGCTCACGTTTTAAAATCATTACCTCATTGTCCCAGGTCAATGGGACCAAATGTACATTTTGCAAGTACCAAGTATAGTTTTCCTTACCTATGCCTGAAGGTCCCGTTTTTGTTCCACTTTCTTTTTCCAGCCAAGCAATCAAACTATCGGTAGATATGAGAGCGGACTTTACAGCAGTTGTCAACTCTTTATTATTTTTAATATCGGGCCAATCCAGTATTTTTTTAAGGTTTTCACTCTGGAATTCGATTTCACGAATACCCGCAATCCAGAGCTCTTTGGCATTTCCGTTCAAGTTTAATTTTGCTTGTTCGTTCAAAGGCGGAATGACTTTGAGGTCACCCAATAATCTTATTTTTTCAGACTTACTCAATGGGAAGTCATAGGTCCATATTTCGGTTGTGGTATGGTGCGTAGGGCCTTCATGTGCAGGCACATCGCTACGAGCCATCCAGAGTGATTTGTAAAAGGCAGGATCCCTGGCCCAAGGACGAAGTATACGATGGTTAAAGTCGTACCCGTTCATTTCGGCCTTCACAAGGTTCCAATCGACCTGTTCTGCCACCGTCCATCCCGTGATGTCCATTGCGAGCAATTTAGACTGAAGTTTTTTAAACGTTGGCCACCGATTTTCAAAAGTGGTCATCGTATAATCCGGGGCTCCTTCTCGAAGCGGGGGTGCCTCAAAAGCACGCCACTCCTTGAATAACCGCAAAAAAGCCTCATAGGTATCGGTGGATTGTATTTGTGTCATACCTGTTTGACCTATTAAAAAGATAAAAATAAGTAAAGGAATTCTAAGAACGGTATTTGAGTTTTTCATAAGGGTCATTTCGTATTTCTATTGGTATGCTGTGATAATGCATATGGCTCAACCAAATATAAGGTTTTAAGGTTTTCCGCCTATTAAAATAGGCGTTGTAATTCCCTATCTTTTGTTGCCCCTTTTGGTTTTATACCAAGAATATGAACAGTGGCCACTTAGAGTGTTTCGGTCATTTTCCCTATGTTGATTTTTTCGCCTTTATGAAAGTTGATTTCCCTAACTACGGTCATATCACCCCATAAATAGCGATGCCCCTTAAGGCTTCGTGTACTTTTTAATCTTTTTTTCAAGGCGCGGAGTTCCGTTTCGGTGGCGTCCCTTCTTTTACCTAAGGTGCCCCATAATCTAAAGGCGGGATATCTGTCAAATCGACCCTGAAAGAGCGATTTCAGCCAAAAAAGTTTACTGCTGTTCACGGCGAGGATGCAAATGGAATTGTTTCTTTTTGCATGTCTGGGCAAGGTGGAAACGAATTTTTCGAAATAAAAACCTGTCCGGTCCTTGTTCAGGAATACCGTGCCTACCGGGGTTACTGTTGGTGTGTTATCCTCATCGACAGATGCTATCGAAACATGCAGGCTTGAACCAAAACTCTGGCTAAAATGCCTCCTTATTGAAGTCCAATTTTCAATCAGATCCATTAATGATCGATTATGAAACCTTTAAAACAATACGATATCGTGCTTTCCCTTTTTCCAAATGTTCCATAGCCTTATTTACCTCTGCCAACGGAAATTCCTCTACCATAGGATATATATTGTGGCGCACACAGAATTCCAACATGGTTCGCGTTAAGGCCGGACTTCCCAAGGGACTTCCACCAACCGTTTTTTCCCCCATGATGAGCGAGAAGGCAGGTATAGCCATGGGTTCCAATACCGCCCCAACCGTATGGAATTTACCTTGTGGACCAAGTGTGGTTAAATATGAATTCCAGTCTAACGTTACGTTGGTAGTGTTCAGGATAAAATCTAAACTACCAGCAATACTTTCCAATTCTTTCGGATCCCTGGAATTTATGACCTTGGTCGCACCCATCGCCAGTATCTGTTCTTTCTTATCAGGGTTAGAACTGAAAGCAATCACTTCACAGCCCCATTTGTTCAGGAATTTTAAGGCCATATGACCCAAGCCCCCAATACCGATGACACCCACTCGGTCCGTGGCCTTTACTCCCGCCAATATAATGGGATTAAAAACAGTAATGCCCCCACAAAGTAAAGGCCCGGCTTTTTTAAGGTCAATGCCTTCTGGTAATGGAATGGCCCATGACCAGTGACCCCTAACCTTATCGGCAAAACCTCCATGGCGCCCAACGATGGTTCCTTCTACGGTATTGCACAAATGATGACTACCATTCATACATTGATGACAATGCATACAGGAAGCGGAATTCCAGCCTAATCCCACTAAATTTCCTGGTTCCAGATTTTTTACTTCACTGCCGACCGCAATAATTTCCCCAACAATTTCATGACCGGGAACAAGGGGATATTGTGTCATGCCCCATTCATTGTTGAGCATACTCAGGTCTGAGTGGCAAATGCCACAATAATGGATTTTGATATCTACCTCTTCGCTCCCTAATTCAGGAAGTTCATAAGTGAATGGTATTAATTTTCCACCTTGTTCCTGGGCAGCATAGGCTTGTACTGTTTTCATGCTTTGATTTTTTATAGTTATTATATCGTTATGAAACAAGATAGTTGAATCTGATGACTAATCGTTTGTAAGGCTAAGTCAAATTCCTATATCCTTACAATAAGTGCACTATAATTTTCGTATCCAGATATTCCGGAACTGGGTCTTGTTGCCATGGTCTTGCAAGGAAATCACATCATCGCCATGGGCATCAGGATACATGTGCAAACCTATATAACTTGTTAAGCCATTGATAGTAACATTATTTTGGACCACCACTCCATTATGCATTACCGTAATTCGGGCCGGGTAATCCAATCGTCCATCTGCTTTAAAACGTGGTGCAGTATAGATAACATCATAGGTGTTCCATTCCAATGGACTTCGCATGGCATTGACCAAAGGAGCATGATCTTTGTAAATACTCCCTGCCTGCCCATTTCGGTATGTACGGCTGTTATAAGAATCCAAAATCTGAAGTTCATAGCGATCTTGAAAGAATACCCCGCTATTGCCTCTACCTTGGCCAACACTTTCCACTTTATCCGGTGCACTGAATTCTAAATGCAATTGGCAGTCCCCAAATTTCATTTTAGTCTGTATAAAACCAGAACCGGGTACTACTTCCATATGATCGTTGTCAACGATTTTCCACGGGGCAGGTTGGTCGGGATCGTTTTTACTTACCCACTGGTCCAAGTTGGAACCATCAAATAAGATAATAGCATCGGAGGGTGCATCTCCCAACACCTTGGCAGGGGTCACTACTGGTACCTCGGGCTCCCAAATCTCAGTCATTTCGGGTTTCATAGGCATGGGTGATACTTCTGGTGGGGTAGTCGGGTAATCCTGTGCTTTGATGGTTGAAGTCATGGCGATAGCCGTTAAACATAGCCAAAGTACTTTTGAATTCATGTGTTTTTGGTATTTAAAACGTGTAATATCAAAGATATCATAAATTATAATAAGATAACATAGAACACTTTTTTAGTTGGTAAGTGGGCTGTTTCTAATCCCGGTATTCCATTGAAGAAACATATCCTTATCTAAGTTGTGGATTGTCCCCTACGTTCTGAAACTTGAATTTGCAAGGGAACGAAGTTGCTTATCTTTAACCCCTGTTAAGTTATAAGGTATTGCAACGACATAATCCTGGACATGCGTGTCCTTGATCATTGTGTAACCTAGCATTATATTTAATCCTATGAAAATGAAAAAGCCCAGTCTAAGTACTATATTCTTTTCGATCTTCATCATTTTGATGATTGTTCCACAGACCCGGATGCCCATTCAAGAGGGTATAAGCAAGATACGGGTCGCCTTATTTTCACCTTCGGCATTGGACGAAGACCAACAAACCCAATTGGAACCCTTTACATATCGATTGATTGCCTTGGATGGTACCCCGGCCGATGTGGAAATAGGAAAGGGAAAAGTGACATTTATAAGTTATTGGGCTACGTGGTGTCCCCCATGTCGGGCTGAACTGCCAAGCATTCAAGAATTGTATACCGATTATGGGCAAATGGTCGATTTTGTGTTGATCACCAATGAGAATCCCGATGTTATTCGGAAGTTTTTAAATAAAAAACAGTTCACCCTTCCGGTGGTACTACCCCAAATGGAAACGCCGGCCGCCTTGTTGGAGCGCACCATACCCACCAATTATGTTATTGATAAAACAGGCAAGGTGGTAATCAAGGAACAAGGTGCTACGGATTGGAGCAGCGATAAAATACGCGAAACCTTGAACCTTTTGATCGGGGCATAGATATTTCGTAAATAAAATGGATCTTCGCAAGCTAGTCGGCTAAGTTTTACTCCGATAAAATGCACATACTTTCGGTAAGGTGTTCTTGGTATTTGTTTCGTTTATCGAGCATTTTTTACACTTTATCCCGATTTCTGTCAGTTATCGAAAAATAAGGGTTTTTGAACGTTTTACAACCCTTGGGGATACGCTCTGCTGCGTTTTTATTATATAAAAACGCAAGTCATGAAAACAATCTTTACTTTACTATTTGTTCTTACGATCGGAGTAACGGCCCAAGCCCAGGATACTAAGTCTGATATTAAGGTAGAAACTGTTGAAATGACAATCGTTGCCTCCACTGCCAATGAGAACAGCGTTGCCCGTTTGTACAAGTTCAAAAATTCCAAAATAAAAAAAGCGTTGTCTTTTACAACAAAAAGAAACAAAGCTAAATTGGCTTAATAGATGATAGGGCTGCCAAAGAAGAAAATAACACGCATCATTTTTTATTGCCTAAGAACAATGACAGGTCTATAAGACCCAACCAGAACCTAGCTATGTTCTTAATTACCTAAGTGATGCTACCTTGATTTGAATATCTTTGCAGGGAGATATTAAGATCTATGAAATTCCGAAGTATACTAACATTACCCATTTTCCTTTTTTTTCATTTTGCATCGTATGCACAATTGGTGAATATCGAAGCGAAGCGCATGCAAACCGATTCCGTCCGTTTTGTTCTAAAAAGTGATATTCTTTTTAATTATACCGATACGAACGAGGCCTACGTACTGAAGTTTGGGTCGAATATCACGACCCAAATTAAATCGAAGGATTTGAACAAAATCTATTTTTTGGTATGGAATTACGATTTGGTGCGTACAGATGAAAAGGATGTTCAAAATTCTTGGTTTCTCCATGCACGGTATAATCAAGAATTATCCGATTTCTTCCGATTGGAGGCCTTCTTACAGAACCAGAACAATACCCAATTGACCATAATCAGCCGAAATCTCATTGGTGCGGGCATTCGCTTTAAACTCATCAACAAAGAAAGAACCAAAGCCTATTTCGGAAATTCGTACATGTACGAGATAGAAAAGTTAAACGGAATCGATCAATGGTTTTACAATCATAGGAACAGTAGTTACCTGTCATTGACCCAATCATTTGAAAAGGCACATCTAGACCTTATTGCTACCCTTTATTTCCAGCCCCTTTACCGTGATCTTGAAAACCATAGGGTCCTGGGTCAATTCAAGGCCGAATTACCTTTAACCAATCATATTGGTCTTACCGCTCTGTATAATTACTTCTATACCGGTTTTTCATCCGATCTACAAAATGATCGTTCCTCAACGATCAACGTAGGTCTTACCTTTAGCATTTAATGGTCCTTGGAATACATGGTTGTTTTTAATACCCAAGAGTTTTGAAGTACACCTCGAATCTTGGTATTTTGCTCTTGGTGTTACGTTTGGTAATATGCGTGATCGTTTTAAGAACCCGTTATACAAGAGGGTGATAAAAAGCATACTGTTTCTTACATTCCAAGAAATGACCAAAAGTCTTTAACTGCCCAATTCAGTAATCTTCTTTTCATATAGTTTTTTACTTTCGACAACAGCTATATTCAGTTCTTGCATAATACCATCGACCCGGCCTTCGATGCTCTTCATTTGGTCGTTGATGTTGTCGAACGAATTCAGGGCGGCAGCTACCTCTAAGGCCTTCACGACTTCTACGGCATCGCCATGCAACAATTTTAATTTATCGATGGCTTTTGACGTATTGGCCAAAGTACCATTATATTTCGTGCGGGCCTTATTGATGGCCTTTGACAACGTTTTTTTTGCCGTTTCATCGCTAAGACTATTGGTTTGGGTTTCCATGGCCGTAAAAAGGTTAGCGGCCTTTTCCTTCAGATCTTCATATTCTTTATTCAGGTTTTCGACACGTTTGTTTACCCGTTCCCAATCTCCATAGACCTTGGCAAATTCCTTATCCTCGTTCTTGGTGTCTTCCAGGGCACTTTTAAGGGCATTGAGTGTTTCCAACCCTTTGTTTACATTCTTATTCGCATTCTCTTTCTTTTTCTCAAAAGACTTTACCTGTGATTTAAACTGTTCTTTTAAACGAATCAGGTCCTCTGGGCTTTTATCCTTCCAACAAGAAATAAACAATAGGGCCATAAGGGCCAATAGGGAAACTTTTTTCATGGTTTAGTGTAACATTGAATTAACGCTAAAATAACGATTTTAGGCAAACCACTATCAAATTTAAAAACACAACGGAATTTATTAGGACAATTTTTACCCGCTTTGGGACAGAAATAACAGGGCTTTATCCTTCGCTACGATTTAAATTGATCGGTATAAGGTAAATTATAGGGAATAAGAAATACAAGGTAATAGGAGGGGTCTTGCCAATCATACTTCGATGCTTTGAATTCTAAACTTTATATCTAATCTTAAATCAACAACAATGAAAAAAGTATTTTTTGGCGTACTCGTATGTATTGCCTGCGCACTCAACGCACAAGAGAGTTATTGGACCAATTACCAAGTAGTGGTAGAACCACAAAATGTGGATGCATTTTATAAATTGACTAATGACTATTTTTCGACCCATAAAACAGAGGGTGTAACCGTCACATTATACGAAAACCATTTTAATGATCCTGGTAATAACTTTACCCATGTCATCGGTTTTTCAGGGTCATTAGATGCCTTGGGTAATATGTACGCGAATGATGGTGGTGATACCTGGGAATTGTACTTGGTTAAATTGAACCAACAAATTAAATCGGGCTTTAGTGCACGCATGGGAACTCGCAAGGCACACACAGGTGACCTAAACCAAAACTACCCTATACAGAAGTATTATATAGTTCATGCGGAGGACGGTGATGCCTGGGACAAAGCATTTACTAAATATATGAATGAAAATACGCCCGGTGGTATGCTAAATATGATGGGCAATATTACGGCTGGAGTATCTTCCGATGGAGAAAATCGTTGGGTGCTTAATGGGTTCAAGGATTTTAAAGGTGCTATGGGAGGCGCCAGTATTCTACGGACTGATGCCCAAAATGCGGCCAATGACAAAGCCTGGAAGACTTTTTTAGAAACCAATGGCGAGTCCCATTTGGTTCGTTCAGGGTTACGTGTGCTCATGGGAAAATGGTAATATCCCCAAAGCTATATCATAGGACCCTTCCAAACGGAGGGGTTTTTTATTTCCAGACCTGTTTCAAACCTGATAAAAATCATATTAATTAGTGGTATGCTGCGGTAATTTCGATATTTTTAAGATTTTATTTCCCATTAGGGTCCAACCAAAATTATAATCTAAAAGAACATTTGGATATGGTAGCAATTAGAAATGAAAAATGTTTGGTCAATAGTATGGTACTACTACGGCTATTTATTGGCTGGCATTTTCTCTATGAAGGCATCATTAAGCTATACAATCCCGACTGGACTTCCTACGGGTATCTTGCTTCGGCCCAAGGCCCTTTCCGTCCCTTTTTTATTTGGATGACCAACGATTCAATGATCGGTATGGCCGACTGGGGCAATAAGATCGCTTTGGTTTTCGTAGGACTAACCTTATTGTTGGGCATTTTTGAAAAGTGGGGCGCCATTGTCGGGGCCTTATTACTGGCCTTGTATTACTTGGCACACCCTTCCTTTCCTTGGGTTGACCAACTCAATGTAGAGGGTAGCTACTGGTTTGTAAACAAAAACTTAATCGAACTTGTTGCTTGTGTGGTCATCTATCAAATGCCTACTTCTCGTTATTTTGGGCTTCAACGCATATTCAGCAAGAAAGAAGTAATGACCCATACAAAATAAAATAGATGAAATGGGACCTTTTCCAATGACAAGTTGAAACGAAAAGGTCACATGTTGAAATACCTTTCACCCTTAAAGCAATAATAATCCACAAATGAAATTTACAAGAAGAGATGCATTAAAAGGTTTAGGTGGTATACCCCTTATGGGAGCCGTTTGGTGGGCGGGGGCCGCCAATACCGTAGCCGAGAAAAAGGAACGTTCCGCTATTTTGGAACAATTGAACATACAACCTTCTTTACCATCGGCCGTTCCCGGTATTGGGGGCAACCCGATACGCATAGGCATCATAGGTTTTGGTATTCGAGGTGAACAGCTCTGCCGTGCCTTAGGTTTTGCCACCAACGAATGGAAAGAGGAAATGCGTTTGGCCGCTGAGGAAGATCCCAAGCATACCGCCTTGGCCGATTTTGAGGCTCAAGACAAGCTCAATGTACAATTAGCAGGGATCTGCGACATATTCGATTATCAGGCGAACAAGGCATTAAATTCTTTCAACACTCCCGATAACAAAATGGAGCGCTTTAGAACTTTTCAGGAGATGAATCGTTCGGGTAAGGTCGATGCGGTGGTCATTGCGACACCGGATCATTGGCATGCCCCAATGGCCATCGATGCCTTAGAAAACAATATTCATGTGTATCTTGAAAAGCCAATGACACATACTGTGGAGGAAACCTATCGTTTACGGGAAGCGGCCCGAAATTCAAAAGCTGTTTTTCAGTTAGGGCACCAACACCGACAGACCTTGAGTTTTCAAACGGCCAAGGATATTATTCAAAAAGGGACGATTGGCCATGTGTCCCTGATACAGACCAATACCAATAGAAATGACGATAATGGGGCCTGGATGTATGATATTCACCCCGATGCGAGCCCTCAAACCATAGATTGGGATATGTTCTTAGGTTCGGCACCCAAAGTGCCTTTCAATAAAAACCATTTCTTTAGATGGCGAAAATGGTGGTCTTATGGTTCCGGACTTTCAGGTGATCTGCTATCCCATGATTACGACCGTTTAAACTGTGTCTTGAATATGGGGATCCCCGATTCGGTAATGGCTTCTGGCGGTATTTATACCCACAGGGATGGACGCAATGTACCCGATGTTTTGCAAGTGAATATGGAGTACCCCAATTTTAATACCGGAAGCAGTCAGCCCAAAGGAAAGGAAAAAGGGATGACCTTTGTCTATAGTGCTACCTTGGGCAACGGTTTTAACCGCCCAACCATATTAATGGGTCATGATGGAACCCTTGAATTGGGGAACCAATTGACAATATGGCCCGATGGCGGTTCAACACGCTATACCGATATGATCGAAGCCAAAAAAATGAATCCTGGAGTACCCATATACCAGTACAATCCTGGAGCTTCAACCCCAGATGGAGTTGCCTCGGCCACATCCCAGTACTTTGCCGATAAGGGTTTAATGTGGACGTATATTAACGGTGCCCGTGTAGATTCAACATTCCTGCATATGCGCGAATGGTTAAGTAGTGCGCGTAATGGGGGCAAGGTGAGTTGTGGAATACAAGAAGGTTTTGAAGAAGCAATTTCATCGCATATGGCGGGACTTTCCTATAAATTGGGAAGACGTATCGAATGGGATTCCGAGCAGGAACAACTAAAACCTATTGAAGGTATTGATTTTGATGAAGCGTTACTTGCTTCGATGTAGAAGGCAGGTAAATTTATTATGATTTTTGTTAGATTGAATAATGGCGGGCCTTTGTGCCCGCTATTGTTTTACTGGTATAAGGTGGCGGTTGCCAATACAGCAAGCCAAGTGTTACTTACCTATTCGATTGTTATGACTGTATTCATGATTCATAATTAATCGAATTGATTCGGGTACCTGATATTCTTAATTATATCGTTGTTTGTTTGTTTTGTAGCATTTCCTTAGGTAACCTAATACTATTGACCAATTACAAAGGGCTGGCTTCCCACCCTATTATCCCATCATGAATTTAGGCATCCTTAATAAAATCGATTTAGATTATGAATTTAAAAAATATAGAGCCTAAAACTGATAAATATCATATTTAAACCTAGCAATCAAACGTACTTTTGAGTAATTTATAATACTAACGTCATGCAAGTCAAGAAGAACCCAAGTGCAGATTTAAATCGAAATAGTGGCCTCTACTTCGTCATTGGCTTAACCCTTGTCCTTTTTCTTACCTGGAGGGCTTTGGAATATAAATCCTATCCTAAACAGGATAAGATTGTGGAAATGATGAATGTAGTTGAGGATCTGAAAGAAGATGTGCCCATTACAGAACAGATCAAAACCCCACCACCACCACCACCTCCATCAGCACCTGAGATAATAGAAATCGTCGAGGATGCCGCGGAAATCGAGGAGACAGTCATCGAGAGCACCGAATCTAGCCAAGAACAAATCATCGAAGAGGTTGTTGAGGTCGATGATGTTGAGGTTGGAGAAGAAGAGGAAGAGATTTCAGTGCCTTTTGCGATTATCGAAAATGTACCAATTTTTCCTGGTTGTGAAAGCGCAAAGGGAAATGCAGAACGCAAGGCATGTTTCCAACAAAAAATACAGGATCATATTATAAAGGAGTTCAGATATCCGCAAATAGCCGCAGAAATGGGTATTCAAGGTAGGGTATTTGTGCAATTTGCCATAAACTCCAAAGGGCTTATAGATGGTATTAGAACCCGGGGTCCAGACCCAGGATTGGAAAAAGAAGCCGCAAGAATCGTAGCTTCCTTGCCAAAAATGACCCCTGGAATGCAGCGGGGTAGAGCGGTTACCGTTCCTTACAGCATTCCTGTAAACTTTAAATTGGCAAGTCAGTAAGAAATAAATTATTAAAAGTTCCCCCTAAACAATACGGACCTGTTGGAAGTGTCAATGGTCGACAGCTTTTTTATACTCGATTAATTTTTGAGGCCCTTCCAGCAGTATTCGTACAATTTGCAAAGTGCCATCATCCTTGGTGGCAATTTGCCATTTAATAAGGGAGATGGTTCCATTTTCTATTTCAATCCCCGTAATGCTACGTGGATGTACACAGCTACCATCATTGAAAAAAGGAATATCACCCGGCTCTGGAAAGCGGGGTCTGTGGGTGTGACCCACAATGGTGATAATCAACTCGTTGTTTAGAATCCACTTTTTAATTCGCCTTTCGACCTTTATCAATTCTTTATAGTTCTTTGCCGGACTCGTAGGGTCCGCAATTCCCCAAACCTGGAGGGGTTGCCATAAAACGCGAACCAGAAAACGGCCCCAACGCCAGAATGTATAATTCCACCAATCGGCCTGGTGCCCATGGGTTAAAAAGAGTTCTTGTTGGGTGTCTTTATGCTTTAAGATCAGGCCTTCATGATAGGTAATTCCCTCAAAAAGTTCTTTATCCTTATTGTCTATGGGCTCAAAGTAACTTGAAAGATGTTTTTTGACATAAGCTTCGTCTTTGTAGACCATATCATGGTTACCCCATAGCATGTGCAATCGATTTTCAAGATGGAATTGTCGAAGCAATTGAAAAACATTTTTATGCGCTTCAAAAATGGGTTCAAAGGATCGGTTCTCCCATAGCTCATCCCCATCACCGATCTCGCAATATTCGAAACCGTTGTTGTAATAGTGCTTTAAAGCATGGAAATATATATTTCTATTGTTGGCGAAATCATCGGCAAAACTATTATCGCCCCTATGGCAATCGCTAAATAGGATAAACTTTGAACTATCGTCAAATGCAACCACTTTGGCATTCTCATATGCTCTTGATAACCTGAAATTCGACGACATATCCAAAATTTCTATAAATATCTTTAAAAAACAGGGAATACCAAGGATAGGGGATGATAAAAAGTTTTGAAGTATTTTGTAATTTTATAGGTTCAATAGAGACTAAAGCCTGCGTATGGAACAACATTACCAAGATGAATTTCCCTTAGACCGCCTGATAAGCTTTCATAAAGTGCTGGAAGTTTATGATCGCATGGCCAAAAGTGAAGATAAGTTTGTTGCCCAAAAAGCGAAATATGTCTTGGAGGCCCAAGCACCTTATCCAGAGCTAAGGGATGGTTTTAAAGACCTTACCCTACTAAAAAAGCATGAGGGCGTTATTAATATCATTTTGCAGGATTCGTTCTCCGAAGTATTAACCAACAACGAGATCAAAGTTGGTTCCTTACCTTATTATGATGTTATTTTCAATGCTTCAGAGCGGTTTAAGAGAATACTTGCAGCCGCTGGTGATGATTTCGAGTTGAAGGTACGGGGAGGCACAGATGACCTTACCTATATTATGGGTTGTACCATAATCCTAAGTTTTTATTATGGTTTCAATCTGGATTTTAAACGTCCACTTTTTTACGATATCCCTGATGAAAATGGGGTAATGAAGCATTATCGCATTCTTTATAATGCCGATTTCATGGAATTGATCCCTACCGATAAGGCTAAGGATTTGACTCAAGAAGATGTAGATGAGTTGCTCGAGAATTTTGATGATATCGAAGTTTGGAAAGAAAAAATCCCTCCCGCAAGTTTTATCGCCAAAGGATTTGTAATATCGAATATGTTCGACGCCACAACCGAACATGCCATATCAGAGATTAAATCGAGCCTTATTTCCAATGATAAAAGGTCAAGTGACAGTTTTATCACGAATCTGCAAGATGTTTTCAGGTCTTTCTTTAATATTAAGGATATCAAGGTAGGTTTTGTGACCTATAATTCTGACAAGGACAAGTTTGAAAGGGTACATGGAAAAGAAATGGCAAGTTACCTACTTCAGGATAAGGAAATGGAATCCTGTAACGAGACCCTTTGCCCACGTTCGTATAGCAAATTACTGGATCAACACCATTATTTTGCGATTGCGAATGTGGAGAAGTTTTATAATTTATGTGAAGGGCAACCACCCTATAAAGGCCTAAAGAAGCAGGGGATTAAAAGTGCCATTTTCGCACCAATTTCCACAGATGGAAAACTTTTGGGTATTTTGGAGTTGGTTTCCACAAAGGTGAATGCCTTAAACAGTGTAAATGCCCAAAAACTGGAGCATATAATGCCGTATATCGTTTCTGCCGTATTGCGTTCAGCAGCTGAAGAGGCAAATTTAATAGATGCTATAATCCAAAATGAATGTACCACGGTACATTCATCGGTTTATTGGAAATTCAAAGAAGAGGCGAAACGTTTTATTGGGGATGGATTGGATGGGAAACAGGCTTCCTTTAATGAAATAGTATTCAAGGATGTACACCCCTTATATGGGCAAATAGACATCAAGGATTCTTCAAAGGCTAGGAATTCAGCCATACAAAAGGATCTCATTGTTCAACTATCGACCATCCGTAAGATAATCACAATGGCTTTGGAAAAGCAAGAATTACCCATATATGAAGAGTTGGCTTTCCGGGTAAACAATCTACTTGAAGAAATCGAAGAAACCTTGAACACCAATAGCGAACAGGCGATATTTGATTTTGTAAAGGAAGAAGTTCTACCGGTTTTTGAACACTTAAAAAGTTTAGATGGGCGTCTAAAAAAGATGATTATGGCCTATGAGGAGATGATTGATAGCACAACCGAATCGCATTACAACCATCGTAGAAATTATGATGACAGCGTAATGGCCATTAACAAAAAGCTAGCGGCGGTCATCGATAAGAAACAGGAAGATGCCCAAGCGATGTTCCCACATTATTTTGAGCGTTATAAAACCGATGGGGTTGAACATAACATGTATATAGGCCAATCTATTGCTGGTGCATTGCCTTTCAATACCTTGTATTTGAACAATCTGCGATTATGGCAATTGCAGGTAATGTGCGAGATGGAAAATGCCCACTACGGGCTAAAATCAAGATTACCCATTGCCTTGGATGTGGCTTCGCTTTTATTGGTTTATAGTACTTCATTATCCATACGTTTCCGTATGGACGAAAAACGGTTTGATGTAGACGGGACCTATAATGCCCGCTATGAGGTGATTAAAAAACGCATCGATAAATCCTTTATCAAAGGTACCAATGAACGTTTGACCCAAACGGGAAAACTTTCCATCGTATATTCACAAAAGAAGGAAGAATTGGAATATCTTAGGTATATCAGCTTTCTAAAATCAAAAGGTTATTTTACAAATAATATTGAAATCGTTGAATTGGAGGGATTACAAGGTGTCACCGGGCTTAAAGCAATTCGGGCTGAAATACTTTACAAAAAAGATGAGGAACCCCAAAAAACTTTTACTTACGATGATTTAATGGAGGAGCTAAACGCTTAATCCTTATTATTTATTTGTGCAGGCCATACATTTGAAAAGCGACAGCAAAGGCTATGACCGAAAGAACGGTACCTATAATAAAAATGGTGTAGGTCCATCGCAATATCTTGTATTTTCGGTTCAAGACCAATCCTAAGTAATACAAATCCTTGGTTAAGCTCGAGTAGATATAATCCTTATCTTTTACGAGTTCATTGATGGCCCATTCGTATTCCGATAATTTCATTTTATGGAAATTTCCAAAGAACAAGAGGTTCACTTTTTTGTTCTTTACATCTTCCTTGGTGAATTCACCACTGGTAACATTAGGTCTTGTAGCCAATACCGCCAGAATCATAGATACTACCGCGAAGATGACAAAAATGATCGTGGGCACGATCAAATATTGATTAGAAGGGTTGTCGAGTTTGGGAATAAGGTTCGATAACGCCAAGGAAATAATGATGGCATTGACCGATAGTAGAATATTCGCTTTGGTATCGGCAATATCACTCAAGGTCAAATGGTTCCTTAAAGTCACCCTAAATAGGGTTTGAATACCACGATCTGGACTTTCACTTTTATATTTCGCTTTAAGGGCTTCTTTTTTAGTAATGGTCTTTATCGATTTATACTCTTTTTTAAGTTTTTTTAGGTTTTTATCCTTCCCAGGTTGCCAGTGTTCTTTGGCGTATTCGGTCTTATAATCATGTTCTACTTCAAACATTTTGATATTGGTCCTTAACCAATCTTTCTGTGAATATTTGGCAATGTTCAATAGTGCGAGTTCCTCCCGCAATAATTCACAGGTTTCCATATAACTGTTTTGGGCGAAATGGGAGGCATCGGCATCCCGAAGAATTTCTTCCTTTAAGTTTGTAGGCTTATGGTATCTTTTTGTGGCCAGAATAAGGTCAAGGACTTCTTGGGTTCGCTTCTTGTCGTACCCTTCTTTTGAAAGGAATTCCTTGGCAATTGAGACACTCTTTTCCTCATGGTCGGTACTTCCTTGGGTATAGCCGGTATCATGCAACCAAGCCGCTAAAATCAAAGGCTCACTCTCCTGGACTTCAAGGTGAAGGGAATCTAGGATTTCTTTAGTACTTTTAACTACACGTCGGGTATGTGTCAGATTATGGTATAAATATTTATTGTCCAATGATTGGGACAGTAATTCAGTAACAAAAGATTTAGTTTTCTCTATTATTTCCGACATATATAATGTTTTACATATACACCAAATTACAAAATTTAGATTTTACTTGATTCCATATGCGCGAATATTACTTACTGATTTTATTATTATTGTTTTTAACTAGCAGTTGCGCTACGTACAAGTCCAAATATGCAGATGAAACTGCTAGTAAGGATATACCCACAACAAAATCAGTTTCCCATACTTTTTATTTGATAGGGGATGCCGGAAAGTCACCCATGGGTGAAATGAACCAAGCTTTAAAGGCCTTTAAGAAAAGACTGGATCAAGCAAAAGAAAATAGTACGGCCATATTCTTGGGTGACAATATCTACCCTGCAGGGATGCCGGATAAGAAAGATTCTACAGCCGCCTATTTGGAGGCCAAGAATAATATTATGGCCCAGTTGAATACTCTTGGGAATTTTAAGGGGAATCCCATTTTTATTCCAGGTAATCATGATTGGTATAATGAAGGTATTTTAGGCTTGGAAAGACAACAAAAGTTTATTGAAAAGAATCTTGATAGTAAGAAGGTATTCTTTCCAAAAAATGGTTGTGCCCTACAAAAAATAGAAATTAATGATCATGTTGTGGTCATTGCCATTGATACTAAATGGTACCTTGCCAATTGGGACAAAAACCCTACGATAAACGATGATTGCGAAATAAAGGATAGGGAAAAGTTTTTTGAGGAGTTGGAAGGGTTGATAAAAAAGAATACAGATAAGACCACCCTCATCGCCTTACACCATCCAATGTTCAGTTATGGTCAACATGGCGGACAGTTCTCCATGAAAAGACAATTGTACCCAACTGGTCGTAAATTGCCATTACCCATCATTGGCAGTTTGATCAATGTTTTACGCAAAACAACGGGAGCTTCGCCCGAAGACTTGAACAATAAGAAGTATCGCGAATTAAGAAAACGAATCGTTACACTGGCACAAAACTCTGAGAAAGTGATTTTGGCTTCTGGGCACGAGCATACGCTTCAATACATCGTCGAAGATAATACACCTCAAATCGTTAGTGGCGCGGGGGCCAAGGAAGGTGCCACCAGATTAATTAACGGGAGTAAATTCTCTTCAGGTAGAATGGGCTATGCCATTTTAGAGGTCTATACCGATGGTTCCTCAAGGATTAGATTTTATGGTATTGGAGCTAATGGGGAAGAAGAGTTTATTTTTACCACCAAGGTGTTGTCTGGGCAAAAAGACATCTCGTCAATAGAATACCCCAAAACGTTTCCAGCGGAGGTAAAAGCTTCGGTCTATACCGATGAAGAGGTTGATAAAAGCAAATTTTTCAAAACCATATGGGGCGATAGGTACCGAGATATTTACGCAAAAAAAGTAAGTGCATTAACCGTAGATCTAGATACGCTGTTAGGGGGCCTAAAGGTAGTTCGTAAAGGGGGAGGACACCAATCTAGGTCACTGAGGTTGGTCGACAGTGAAGGTAGGGAATTTGTAATGCGGGCCCTCAGGAAGAGTGCCGAGATATATTTGCAAGCCATGGCTTTTAAAGAGCAATATATTGTCGGTGAATTTAAGGATACCTATACCGAAAACCTATTGGAAGATTTTTATACCGGATCCCATCCATACGCTGCCTTGACCGTTGGAACCATGTCAGATGCCGTAGGTATTTACCATACAAATCCGAAACTTTATTACATTCCCAAACAGAACGCGCTTTTGGGCTTTGATGATGAGTTTGGGGATGAACTCTATATGATTGAAGAACGCACCGATAGTGGACATGGAAATCAAAAAAGTTTTGGTTATTCGAATACCATGGATAGTACGGATGACATGCTTACAAAACTTAGAAAGGACGAAAAATATAAAGTAGATCAGGAAGCTTATATCAAAGCGCGTTTGTTCGATATGATGATTGGGGATTGGGATCGGCATACCGACCAATGGCGTTGGGCCCAGTTCGAAGATATTGAAAAGGGAAAGATTATTTATAGACCAGTACCGAGAGATAGAGACCAGGTGTTTTCGATTATGGGCGATGGCCCCTTAATGGATATCCTTACACGGATTATTCCAGGACTCACGTTATTGGAAGGCTTTAACGAGGAAATACGAAGTATAAAAGGATTTAACGGATCCCCAAGGACCTATGCTCTCGATATGACTCTTTTGACTGAGACCACTTGGGATCAATGGCAGCAACAGGCCTTAGCCATTCAAAATAATATAACCGAAGCGGTAATAGATGAGGCCTTCAAGGCTTTGCCAGAAGAGGTTCGTGATGAGACTATGGCGAATATTAAAAAGGTGTTATTAATGCGAAAGGATGATCTACAAAAAACCGCAAAGGAATATTATAGGCTACTTAATAAATATGCCATAGTAACCGGTACCGATAAAGATGATTTCTTCTCCATTTCCCAAATGTCGAATGGTGACCTCCAAGTTGTTGGGCAGCGAATAAAAAAAGGGGATAAGGCCGATGAATTTTTCAAAAAGACCTTTGACCCCAAAATTACCAAAGAGATTTGGATTTATGGCTTAGATGATGATGACCAATTTGAGGTGCAAGGAAAAAAGGGACAAATAAGATTGCGATTGTTGGGAGGCCAAAATAATGATATATACGATGTGCAAAATAGCAAAGGCGTATTCATTTATGACCAAAAAGCAAAAAAGAACACGGTTAAAAAGCTTTCATCCGCGAAATTACGGTTATCCAATGAGTATGAGACCAATACGTATCAACCCATAAAATATAAGTCGAGTTCCAATCAGATAATACCTTCTATAGGATCTAATCCCGATGACGGATTTAAAATCGGGTTTACTGATGTATACACCTTTAATGGGTTCCGTCAGCATCCATTCACAAGCCAACATACCATAGCTGCTGCTTATTACTTTGCAACCAATGGATTTGATTTAGGATATAGGGGCGAGTTTTCCGGAGCTGTTGGTAAAGCCAATTTTCTCTTGGATACACGATTTACAAGCCCTAATTACAGCATTAATTTCTTTGGCTGGGGCAATGAAACCGAAAATTTAGATGCTACTTTGGGCAAGGATTACAACCGTGTAAAACTGCAGACGATAACACTGAACCCTTCTCTGATTTGGCGCGGTGATCTGGGGGCAAGATTGCGAATAGGATTGAATTTTGAAAGCGTTGAGGTCGAAGAAACGGATGCAAGGTTTATCAATACTTTCTATGTGGCCAGTGGTGAAGAGAATCAAAAAAGTTTTATTGGAGCCGATATCGCATATTCCTTTTCAAATAGCGATAACATAGCCTACCCCACAATGGGCATGGCTACCTCTTTACATATTGGCTATAAAACCAATATGGGTGATGGGAAACAAAACTATGGTTATATCATTCCTAGTTTGTCTTTTGATTATCAGTTGGTGCCCAGCGGTAAATTGGTGCTTGGGACAAAATGGAAGGCACATTTTAATTTAGGCGATGGTTACGAATTTTACCAAGCTGCTAGCATTGGTGGATTGGATGGTTTGCGTGGTTATAGGAACCAACGGTTTTCAGGCAAAAAATCGTTTTACCAAAACACGGATTTAAGGTATAGTTTTAAACGGGTGAAAACAGGATTTTTGCCAGTTAACATGGGTATTTATGGGGGTTATGATTATGGTCGGGTTTGGACACCGGAAATGGATTCCGATACATGGCACACTTCCTATGGCGGCGGCTTTTTCTTAAATGCGGCCGATTTGATGTCGTTGAACTTCGCTTTATTTGATAGTGTGGATGGACTCCGTTTTACTTTTGGAATGGGCTTCGGATTTTAACATCCTATATTGAGATATTATAAATAAAGGTTTATACGGTGCTGTTAGTATCTCCTATAAGGATAAAATAGTATTACTTTGGTATTTTTAAGGAATAGAGATTGCCTCCCGTATTCGCACGTTTCTCATCAGAAAGCAATAAGGTGTTTTCATCCAAAAAACAAACAGATTCCAATTGCGTACGTACTCCTAGATCTATTTCTTTCATTTTCCCTTTTGTAAAATCATCGAATGTGAAATTTTCAATGACCCATAGTTTTCCATAACTTAAAAGTACGATGGTCTTACCGTCGGGGGATATGTCGGCGGATGTGATCTGACAGGTTTCCCAATCCCCACAAGTCTTGATGTTTCCAATGAATTCGGCATTAAATTCCCCTTTTTGGGCGGGTACTTTGTAGAGCAAGGCATTTCCGGGAAACGGATTGGCCCTATTCTTTGTAATGATGTACAGGAATTCGGAATGATAAAAAAAAGCTTCTGCATCGTAAAATAACTTTTCCCTCCCAGGAGGAAACTCTTTTTGCTCAGGGTAGTTGAATCGGATTTGTTCGGCTTCTATCTTGTTACCCAAATCATTTTGAGGGTTAGGAACCTTATAGATAACCAGGTTTTTTCTATCGTTCACATTATTTCCGAAATCCCCAATATATAGGTTGCCATTTTCATCCTTGGTCAAATCCTCCCAATCACCATTTTTGGCATTTTTTACTTTTATTTCTTTTAATAGGTTGCCCTTAAAGTCAACTTGGTATAATTCGTCAGGGTTGCCATTGTCCTCAATGAACCATGCTGTTGAATCGGCATAGTATACGATTCCGGAGTTTTCGTCCAACTTTTTTGGAAGTTTGGTGACATAGGATAGTTGGCCAAAATTTGAACATGATGAAAGTAAAAAGAATGTGAGTATGACTACCGCAAAATTTTTCATTCCGTTTGGTTCGAAACCAAGTCCTTGTTCTTGGTCATTTTTACATTTTGAATAATAAAATTACCGAGATTTCGACCTTGGGTGATGCCCACTTCAACTGCTGACCGATAATGTATTCCACCATAGACCCGGCTAATAGCTGCTTCTTGGGCCGCCTCATTAAACGAATTAAAGCTTCTGACAGGCAGACCGTAAGGGACTTCAACGTCATCATCAAAAGAGAAATTGTCCCCAAAAACATCGGTCAATGCTATGGCTGCTGCACCCGAGACCACACTATGTCCGCTTGTATATTCAGGAAAGGGAGGGGTCTGTAGAACGGGCAGCCAATCTTCATCGATATGTTGATTGATCAATGTTTCCGGACGAATCAGGTTACTTCTATATTTTTCTGCCCAACAACTGATAAAGGCATCCGCTATGGCAATTGACGTTTTGGTAAGCCCATATACGGTTTTGTCAAAATCACTTTTAGATTTTTTACTAGCTACTTGGGCAATACCGATCCAATGTGCACCAGGGCTTATTTTTTTTGTAGCGAACATTAAATGCCCCCTGCTAACAGAAACATATGGATTGCAGTCCCAAAATTGGGCAATCTTAATTTCTTCCGAATCATCGCCTTTTTTTGTGATGTCGTTGCTTATATCATAAACCTCTTTCAGCTCCTTATAGAAATCAGAGTTCTCGTCTAAGGAGAAGTCTGGAGGAGGAGCGGGTTTAAATTGATTGGCGGAATCTATGACAAATGGCCGTATTTTGTCCCAGTGGGGTTCAATACCATCCATATAGGCTGGGGGTGTTGGTTGCCATCTTCCTGGATCATACGTGTCTACAGTATATTTCGGCATCGTCCGGGTCTGGTTATAATTATCCTCTTTCATCCAATTACCGATATGTTCGGCCACTTTTAACCCATAGTCTTTCGAGGCATTGAATAAAGTGTGGTTTTTACTATCCCATCGTCCGTAAAGACTATCCCTGAATGCCTCTAATTTATTTTCTGAAAAAATCAATTTCTTACTCAACTCCATATGGGCCACAAGGGCTGCCAGTTGATAGTTTATGGGCCGGGAAGCATCTGGTTCAGGTATGGCCGTAAGTCCATGTACCTGCCCTGCCAAGGATAGGTAATCATCGTTGTTTAATGCAACGATCTCATAGGCGGCTATATTGGGATACACAAAGACCCTGCTGGCCACCGGGGGCGAGAAAATATCATGTATCATGATTTCAGTGACCTTGTCAACCGATGCGTGCAGTTCTTCGGGACTTATCACCAAAGGTTCTTCTATCGTTTTATCACCGCAAGACGAAAGTAGTATGATCACGCATAGTGAGGATATGATTTTCTTCATTTTATATATAATTTCCAATAACATGCCTACCAATATAAAAGTGTTCAGGAATAGGTTGGCAATTTAAAAAAACCAAAGGGACTGGATTAAAAGAAAGTGTTAATATTTTTATTCAACACCTCCTGTAAGAATTCCCAGAGGCACAAAATTATTAACATAAATATGTTTTGAAACAATAAGGATAGATTGGTAAGGACACAAAAAGGCCAATACAAATTCTATATTTCTTATTATTTCCAGAATAGGCTGTACAAGACTACTAAAATCAGCATTACCGCAAAGGAACCAATGTTGAACACCGCATTGGTTTTGAACAATGCCTTGGTTAATGGGATGCCTTTTTGGTCATCTTTTCCTTTCAGCTGAAGAAGACTTACCACTATGATGACGATCATGGTCAAAATAAGCGTATATCCCATTTGATCCATAAAGGGTACATCGACGAATAGCGGACTTGTCGACCATCCTTTGGGAGCTATTTTAAAATACATGGCAATGGGTATGGATACCAAAGCGCCTATGATGGCCCCTTTGTTGGTGGTTTTTTTCCAAAAAAGCCCCAATAAGAAGACAGCTAAAATACCTGGACTTACAACGCCGGTATACTCTTGTATAAATTGAAAGGCCTGATCGATACCCCCTAATAATGGCGCCATAATACCTGCAATCACCAAGGCAACTCCAGCGGAAATCCTTCCTGTGGTCACGGTCGCTTTGTCGCTGGCATTTTTGTTAATATATTGACGATATATATCCATGGTAAAAATAGTCGAAGTGGAGTTAAGCATCGAGGCCAAAGACGATACAATGGCGGCGGCCAACGCAGCAAATGCAATACCTTTTAAGCCTGTGGGTAAAAATTGCAGTAACCATGGATAGGCCTTGTCCGCTTGTTCAAGGGAAGGAAGGTTTTTCAGGCCTACCTCACCAAGGCTGGCCATGACCTCAGGGTCGTTAATGATGACATAGGCGGCGATTCCTGGAACGACCACAATCACTGGGAGTATCAATTTTAAGAAAGCGGCCAATAATATTCCTTTCTGAGCTTCTTTCAATGATTTGGCAGCAAGGGTTCGTTGTATGATATATTGATTAAATCCCCAATAATAAAGGTTGGCTACCCAAAGGCCTCCTACTAGAACTGCAATTCCAGGTAAATTCCTGTACTCTGGATGGGATTCATCCAAAATCATAACAAATCGATCCGGGGCGGTCTCATAAACCTTTTTAAAACCGGCGATAATACCTTCCCCTCCTGAAACCGTATTGAGGGCCAAATAAGTGGTGACCAAGCCACCAAGAATTAAAAAGACCACCTGTATAACATCGGTCCAGGCAACGGCCGAAAGCCCTCCATAAAGAGAATATGCCGCTGCGAACAACGCAAGACCGATCACTCCATAGAGCATGGGAATACCCATAATCGTTTCGAGTGCCAAGGCTCCCAGATAGAGTACCGAGGCTAGATTTACAAAGACATAAAGTCCTATCCAAAAGACGGCCAAAATAGTTTTTAAATTGGTGGAAAATCTTTTTTCGACGAACTCTGGGATGGTATATAACCCTTTTTCAATAAAAATAGGAAGGAAATATTTACCGACAATGATCAAGGTGAGTGCCCCCATCCATTCATAAGAGGCTATGGCCAAACCAGAAGCAAAACCAGAACCGGACATGCCTATGAACTGCTCGGCGGAAATATTGGCAGCAATCAATGAGGCCCCGATTGCCCACCAGGGTAGGGATTTACTGGCTAGAAAATAATCTTCCGCATTTTTTTGATGCCCTTTCTTATCCCTTGACACCCATAAGCCAACACCCAAGATTAAAAAGGCGTACGTAATGAAAATAAAATAATCCCAAAATCCGAAGGCTGCTGTCATGTTGATAGTGGTTGGTAGTTAGGATATGTTTATAAACTACGAAACTGGGCTAAAGTAACCGATTTATTTTATTTTTTGGCATAAGACTGGGAATATTCCATTGGACTAAAAAGGTTTGGTAATGGTCATATTAGAGGATATTTAGGCTAGTGAAAAACCCATTTGCCGGTTCATTGTAAATCGATTACTAGGGCATCATCATTGTTGGCAATCACCAAAAACTTTTTATCCCCCAGTTTAATTAATTTTCGAGCACTTAAATCCTTGGGCAAGCCCAAAGAATGGTACCCTTTAAAGTCCGTTCCATTAAAATCGGTTAGAACGCCCCCGGGATTGGCATCGCTTCGGCCTAATTCATTTACATAATCCATATAATTACCAACAAAGTACAATTGCCTTTGAGTGCCCTCCATATCCAAAAGAATATCCTCAATACTACTCATCTGCGCCTCCTTTGGCAATGCAATCCCCTTAAATGAAAATCCATCATTTAAATACACCATGGAACGTAATTCGTGAATTTCAGCCAATACGGGAATGTCCTGTTCAGACCTGCCGGTCAGATCTTCAATGCCCTTTATTTTGGAAAAATCGGAATAACTTAAAAACCGTTTTTTTAAATAAGGCAATTGACCCATTAGGTTGTCTTTGGAGGCAAATGGGACATAATGATCAAAGAAGTCATAGAAAATCAGGGGATCGGGCTGGCCATTCCCATCAAAATCATCAATATAGAGTTTTATAGGTTTTTCTTTAGAAGCTTTCCATTTTAAATTAAGGCCTGCATTGCCCGCAATTATATCCTTAAAGCCATTCCCATCCAAATCTTCGATAATGATGGTATTCCACATCCCATTGGTCTTATGGAGTCCGTATTTTTCGGTTTGGTCCTCAAAATGGTTATTACCGGTATTGATCATAAGGGTAACCGGCATCCAATCACCAACTATGATCAAATCGAGTTGCCCATCATTATTGATGTCTGACCATTGGCTATCGGTAACCATTCCATATCTTTCACTAGCAATAGCTTCAAAATTACCTTTTGAAGTGTTTTTTAAGATCATACTCGTTGGGGGTAATCCATAAACCCCGGGCATGGACCGGCTACCAATGAACAGATCGGCAAATCCATCTGAATTGAAGTCCCCTGAAGATATACTGCCACCATTCGTCATAGGCAATACCGCATTCAACCGTTCAAAATTCCCTTGGCCGTCATTGAGATATACCCGATCTTCCAGATTTGGATTTCCTTCCATAAGGTCATTACCACCACTTATCACATAAAGGTCAAGGTCACCATCATTTTCAAGATCGAATACTTCGGCATCTACATCCTCAAAGACCTGATCCTTTTCGAAAGGTTCGGTTTTTTTAAGTTGGTAATCCCCATTTTTATCTTTAAGGTAGAGGGCTGCGGACTGGTATTTGGCACCACCAATAAAAATATCGATAAGGTCATCCCCATTAAAATCACCTGTTACGACAGCAGGGCCTTCAACAGATAGTTTTTCAGGGATCAAGCTTTCCCGCTCATAGTCCAAATAGCTGTTTTCTGTGTGCCTATATCCAAATTTGGACAACTTATTGGATGCAGTGGTAATTGAATACGCATATGATGGTAAATCTGTTTTTTTGGAAATCTTATGAAATTTATTGACGGCCAAGTCTTTTTGGGTCTGAAAGGTGTTATCGGGCCAAATGACCAAGATGGAATCTATTTTCGAAACTCCTCCTAGACCAAAATGCAACTTTCGCGTTGAAGCCGATTGAAATCCCCGGGTAACTGTCAATTCCTTTACCATAACTTGGTCTTTGGCATATACCATTATTTTAGAGCCCGTGGTACTTCTAGGATGATCTTCGAGATTAAAAGCAATGAAGTTATGCTGAGGGTCAACGATACTTTTATTTTCCAAAAGAAATGCCTTCTGATTGATATTATTCACTACAACATCCAAATCCCCATCAAGGTCCAAATCGCTATATGCAGACCCATTTGAAAAGGAGGGCTCTAAACCGGCTTCGGTGGTCAATCTGTCAAATTCAAAATCCCCCTTGTTCCTGAAAATAATATTCGAGAGTTTGAGGGTAGGCATTTGTTCAATTAATTTTTTTTCGATTTCATTAGCCTGATTTTGGTTATAATCGCTGAAATTGGTGTTGCTGAGATAATTGATGTAGTCTAGGTCGTTAGGTCTTTTATAAATACCATTGGTAATATAAAGGTCATTCAGCCCGTCATTATCATAATCCTCGATCAATACCGACCAGCTCCAATCGGTGGCATGGGTATTGGTCATTGGGGCAATGTCAGAAAAAGTGCCATGGCCAGTGTTGAGCTGAAAATTATTACGGGCATATTGTAAGCCATATCCGAAATTTTCCTTGATAAGGCTTACCTTATCAGAATCCTCACCTCCTGATTTCAAAAATACCTCGTGGTTAAAGGGCATCATATCCAAGGTGAACACATCTTGAAGGCCATCATTGTTCAAATCACCGATATCGGCCCCCATCGTAAAGCGGGTGGTATGGTTGAACCACTCCGAACCTACTTCCTTAAAAGTTTTATCTCCTTGATTGATATAGAGGTAATCATTTTCATGAAAATCATTGCCGACATAAAGATCTAAATATCCGTCTTGATTGATGTCCGAGGTAACCAAGGCCAAACCATAGCCTAAAGGACTACTGTAGATGCCGGATGCCTCAGTGACATCGACAAACGAAAGTGTACCTTCTTCCAATTTATTTTCAAAAAAGCGATCGCCAGCCAACGAATCCTGATCCTTTCTTTTGTCTACCCTGCCATAACTCCTTGGCGTATGTATTGAGCAGTTCATAAGATACATGTCCATATCGCCATCCTTGTCATAGTCTAAAAATGCGGCTTGTGTCGAAAATCCTGAAAAAGCTAGACCAACACCTTTTGAAACTTCTTCAAAGGTCTCATCACCTTTATTGAGATAAAGTAGGTTATGCGCTTTTAATCCTTTGTAATTCCCAACTTTGGAGACATATATGTCCAGAAGACCATCGTTGTTTACATCTTCCATAGTTACCCCGGAAGACCAAGTGGAGTCTATAGCTATACCGGCCGATTCGGTGATGTCCTTGAACTTTAGGTCTCCAAGATTCAAATAGAGCCTGTCGGGAGATTGGTTCGCAGTGAAATATACATCATCTAACCCATCATTATTAATATCACCAACGGCAACCCCACCACCATTGTAGTAGTAGAGATACTCAATGATATTCAAATTATCTTTAGGATGCAGGGTATTCGAAAAATCCAATCCACTTTTTTCTGGGGAGATCGAATCAAAATAGATAGCTGCTTTTTCGATCGAAATGTCTTTTTTTTCCGAACAAGCTGTCAATGAAATGACCAACAGTAGTACTAATTCTTTTAAATATCTCATTGACTTTTGTAGTTAAAGATTGCCAGTGAATCATTGTTCCTGGAAACAATCAATCCCTGCTTACTTATTTTTATATCGCGTATTTCACCTAAAAGTGAAAAACCGGCGCCCCCATTGCGATATTTAAAATTTGAACCGTCGATGTTTTCCAGATATATACCAAAAGAAGCATCGTAACGCCCTACCTCGGGTTTAGTATTATAGAGGTTACCACCCATGACCAGATCCATATCCCCGTCTTGATCAAAATCCCCGGAACCTATGGCATAAATGGGGGTGAACTGTGCCTCTATGGGAAGTTTTACCGGTTTAAAATTAAGATTCCCTTCATTGATGAGTATCATGGAGGAAAGTGTAGTCGCCTGTAATTTTTGTGCTCCCTCTAATTCCGTTTCCGTAAACATATCCTTGATACCGGCATCTTTAAATGAATTGAAATCGGGGTATTTCTTTTTAAGGTCTTTAAGTTGTTCAATCAGATTATGTCTTAGATTGTATGGATATTGTTTCCCATTTTCGGCCGTAAAGGTCATAATGGGGTCAATAAATCCATTTTGGTCAAAATCCTTGACATAAAGACTGATAGGTCGTTCGACGCTAGCCCGAAAGCGGGAATTCTCACCGTGGTTTCCTAAGACCAAATCCAGGTCTCCATCATTATCAAGGTCCACAGGATGTACTACTCTCCACCAACCTTTTAGATCGGCCAAGGCGGCATTGGTGACCTTGACAAATCTACCGTTCTCGTTCCGGAAAATTTCTATGCCCATAAATTCGCCCACTACAATCAATTCCTTCTTACCATCAGCATCGAGATTTTCAAACCTTGCATCGGTGATCATTCCCAAATCTTGAAGTTCAGGGGCTACTTTGGCTGTAATATCTGTGAAATTACCTTGGCCATCATTTTGTAGAATAAAACCGGATCCAGGCATTCCATATTGTGTTGGAACGCTTCGCTCACCTACGAAGAGGTCCAAATCCCCATCGCCATCGATATCTTCCGCAAGTACGGTAGAGGTGCTATGATTTCCGGTAGCCGAGGGTAATTGTTGTGGGGAAAGTGAAAAATTACCTTGCCCATCATTAAAATATAATCGGTCTTTCAAATAACTTGAAAATTGGGAGAATTCAACACCGCCACTACAAACATACAGATCTTGGTCGCCATCATTATCTGCATCAAAAAATAGGCTGCCACCATCCTCGGAGTTGCTATTTTTTTGAAAGTCTGGGATTGAACTTTCAATAAAACCCTCTTCCTTGCCTAACAATAGGGTTGAAGGATGGCCTTTTGAGCCTCCGATAAAAAGATCTTCCCAGCCATCGTTGTTTATATCCGCTACGGATATTTTTGGACCTTCGGTACTGAGCATATGTGGCAATAAACGATCCCGATCAAAATCAACGAATCGATTTTCAATATGCTTGAAAGGAATATTTAATTTGCTTCTGGTAAACTGGACTGGTGGTGCTGATTCCGGGATTTTGATAAATTCAACACCGTCGATTTCTTTGAGCTCTAGGGTTTGGTTCGCTTTTACGTTTTCAATACGGGTGATTTTACCAGATGGCCATAGCACTTGCACATTCACGGAATCATTGTTTGAAAGTCCAAAATTGGGTCGAAGATCCATACTCGATTGAAAGCCTCGAATAGGTTGTTGCTCTTGATATAATGATTGTTCCTTGGTCTCTACTTTTATTTTGGCGCCTATGGCGTAGGTATTCTTACCTTGGCCATGAAGCACTAATTTGAGATAATTGTGGTTCAAGTTTGAATCGGCATTATTGCGATAGACAAAAGAAGACATATTCACATTATTCACTACCAAGTCATAATCCCCATCATTATCCAGATCACCATAGGCCGAACCGTTTGAGAAACTAGGTGTATCCAGACCAGAATTCCAATTGCGTTCGAATTTTAGGTCCCCCATATTCTTGTAGGCGTGGTTGCGAACTTTGTTCGAAGGAATGATAGCTATCAATTTATCGTAATCGACTTGATTGCCCGAAACAATCGATTGAATGGCCGCATCGCTTGAAACGTATTGTAGGTAATCCTGATTGGTTAAATCCTTATAAATACCATTGGCAATAAATAGATCCTTGAGGCCATCATTATCCATGTCGAAAAACAGGGCGCCCCAACTCCAATCAGAAGCTTCGACACCGCTAAACCTACCTATTTCACTAAAGGTGGAATTGCCATTGTTCAATTGCAACATATTCCTAGTGAATTGATGGTAATAGCCATTCTTGAGATTATGTTGGTATTTGTTCCAATCCTCAAACGTGGTCACGGTTTTCAACCTATCATACTCAGATGGCAGCATTTCTGTAACGAAAAGGTCGATTTGTCCATCATTGTTGATATCGGCCACATCGGCTCCCATCGATGCACCGCTTAAAGATTGGATTTGTTCGGTCAAGGTCTCTTTAAAGGTGCCATCTTTTTGATTGATGTAGATATAATCGCGTTCAAAAAAGTCGTTAGAGACATAAATATCTTCCCAGTCGTCGTTATTGAGGTCACCTACGGTAACCCCTAGGCCGAAACCTATTACACTGCCATATATGCCGGCTTCTTCACTGACATCAACAAAGGATTCCCCATCATTTCGTAATAACTTGTCACCTCCTAGGACGTCACGTTCAAATCGTTCATTACGCTGTAAATTGAAGCTACCTATGGATCGGTAGGAATTGTTCAATAAGTAAACGTCAAGATCACCATCTTTATCATAATCAAAAAATGAGGCATGTGTTGAAAATCCCTGATCATCAAGACCATATTTTTCTGCGGCCTCTGTGAATGTTACCTGGCCCGTATCGTCAGGGCCATTATTGATGAACAATTCGTTCTGTTTATTGTCACCTGCAATATCCCCGGAATTACAGACATAAATATCCAAATAGCCATCGGCATTGATATCGGCCATAGTAACTCCTGTAGACCAAGCTTTGGTACCTCCTACTTTGGCTTTGTCGGTAATATCCTCAAATTTGAAGCCTCCTTTGTTGAGGTAAAGTCGATTCGATTTTAAATTTGACGAAAAATAGATATCGACAAGTCCATCATTATTGATGTCGCCCAGCGCTACCCCTCCTCCGTTATAAAAATTGCGGTACTTATACACATTGAAATCATGGTTGTAATTCAGGTCGTTGACAAAATTTACACCGGTCTCGGTACTATCCAATAATTCAAATAAGGCGATAGAATCTTTATGTTCGGCATCTTTGCCTGTACATGAGGAAATCAGGATGCTAATTAGTATCGAGAGGATTATGGGATAATTATTTTTGAACATATAGTTTATTTGAATTTTTCAGGGTATTTGTATTTCAGATCTTCGATTTTTACAACAACGTCTTTCGTGTCTTTGTGATAAACTACAATTTGTCGGTTACCATCTACCTTTACATGGGTTTCCTTATTTAATTTACTGGATTTGACAGGGATAAAACTGTTCCCTGGAAACCAATTCATCAAGGTATCCTTTATTGCAGGGAGAAGCTGCTTACTGGTAAGATTTTCATTCCAGGGCGCCCAAGCCTTATAAGAAAACTCCAGGTCCATACCGGTCATGATATTATTTTCATTGAAATCGCCATAAAATAGCATGTTTATCGCGGTAAGGTTTTGGTCCTCATCGTTGGAGCTAAGCAAATATTGAACCGACCTATTGTTCGGGCCTTGGGTAACCAATCCCTTATTGTTCAATTGCCAGCATTTATCAAAAAAGGATTGCTTGGTATCCCCAAAGGACATCCCTAAAATCATATTATCATTCGATATCCCTTTTTCGGCTTCTCTTTTTACCGTTTTGGTATATTCCGATTCGCAGGAGATAATCGTTATAGTTAACACTGTTAAAAGGAAAAGTAAGTGTAATTTATTGTATTTCACGAAATATGATTTCTTCATTGTTTATTGCTGTTAGCAGAATCGTTTTATTCTTAAAAGGAAGTAGGGCAAAGTTCCGAATCTGGCCTTGAATTCCAAGACTTTTAACGTTTTTAGTACTATATTTTTGCGCCTGGTCCAATTGGCCTAAGACCAACCATCCCTTAGAGGCATCCTGTCTTCCGAATTGTGGTTTTATGAGATATTGATTGCCGCCCAAAATAAAATCTTTTACCCCGTCATGGTCGGCATCTAAAATTTCAATTGCCGAAATATTCGAATATTGCACCTCAGAGGGAAGGTGATGCTTGATAAACTTTCCATTTGTATTTATGAACAAGGTGGTCTCTACCAAATCCACATCCAAAACCTTGGCATCCATGAGTTCATCCTTTGTAAAAAGATCTTCTATTGTTGCGGTTGCATAATCTTTAAAATAGAGGAATTTGTTTTTTAGAGCCGGTAGTTGTGAAATGAGTTCGTCCCGATCAACTATGGGATAATATTTACCATCGATGTTATGGCAAATGATCTGTTCGGCAAATCCGTTACCATCAAAATCCTTTAGGTACATTCGAAGGCCTGACTTATAATAAGTGTTTTTTCCTATGTTGCCCCCGAGAATATCCAAATCCCCATCATTGTCCAGGTCTGATACGATCAAGGAAGACCACATACCGTTTGTATTGTCAAGATCAAAGGATGCTGTTTCGTCGAACAAGGTTCCTAGTTTGTTGATGAAAATCTTTATAGGCATCCATTCACCCAACACGATCAAATCTTGCCATCCATCCCCATTGATATCACCCCATGTGGCATCGGTAACCATACCTAAGTCGATAAGTTCCTTTTGGTCCGCTATTTCAAAACGGTTTTCGCCTTTATTTAAAAGTAAATAACTAGAAACGGCAGTTCCATAGAGTTCGGGATCGAATCGGCCACCAACAAATAGATCCACATCCCCATCCTTGTCGAAGTCGGACGCGGCCACAGTTGCTGAACTTAATGGCGCCGAAAAGGGCAATGGTTCTTCCGCCTTTGAAAAAACACCATGGTTATTTATGTATAGCCGATCATTTAACAAGGCATCGTATTTTGAGAATGCCTTTCCGCCACTACAAACATAAAGGTCGAGGTCCCCATCATTGTCACTGTCAAAAAATAGCGCATCGGTATCCTCGGATCTCGAATCAGCCTCAAAGGGAATTCTCACCTCATTATACCCATTGTCTCCGGACATAAAAAGGCTTCCTGATTGGTTTTTGGCTCCGCCCACATAAACATCCTTGAAGCCATCATTATTCACATCCCCAACCGCCAAAGCCGGACCTTCATTGTTCGACATATAGGGCAAGAGGCGTTCACGATTAAAATCCACATAGGTGTTTTCTTTGTGTTTAAAATGAAATAAGGGCGCTAATTCCTGAAAAACCATATTTGAAATTTTGCGGTTGTTTTTCAACGAAACTGTACCTGATTTCTCTGGTTCACCAAACGTATAGGTCTGATTGGCAGATAGGTTTTGTTCCTTGGAAATGGCTCCATTGGGCCATACAATAATCAAGCTATCGATCACATCGGTGGTACCTAAACCAAAATGGATGCCATCGCTAACGGAACTTTGAAACCCCCTACTTGTATAATTCTCCGCCATGGCAGTCTGACTATCACCATAGAATATGGTTGCTTTGGTACCAATAGCCTGCGTATTTTTTGAAGTTGAAGTAAATTTGACGAACAAACTCTTTTGCTTTAGCGTATCGGTTTTGTTCTCATAAATGAAGGAAGGCATATTTACATTGTTCACTACCAAATCGAGGTCGCCATCATTATCGAGGTCACCGTAGGCACTTCCGTTACTAAAACTCGGTGTGGCTAAGCCAAAATCGGTTGTTTTGTTTTCAAAGTTGAATTCCCCTTTGTTCTTATAGGCGACATTGGGTATCGCTTGGGAAGGCATAAGATCTATGAGTTTCATGATAACCTCATCTTGGGTCTTCATCATATTCCTGACCTTTTCCTCATTGGCCATATAGGTTAGATAATCCCGATCTAATAGGTCTTTAAATATTCCGTTGCTGATAAAAATATCGCGTAGGCCATCATTGTCCATATCAAAAATCAGAGAGGCCCAGCTCCATTCCGTGGCGTATATGCCAGAAAAACGGCCGATTTCCAAAAACCCGTTCTCACCCATATTACGTTGCAATACGTTCCTTGGGAACTGATGTGCATACCCTTGTCTGACCCCGAGGCTGTATTTGTCCCAGGATTCATAGAGCGCCTTGGTACGTTGGCGTTCTATGTTGGTGGGCAACATTTCGGTTACCATTAGGTCGGGCCTAAGGTCGTTGTCCAGATCTGCCGCATCGGCACCCATAGATCCCATTGAAAATGAGGAAATTGTATTTTCGGCAGTTTCTTCGAAACCACCTTTTTGATTGTTGATATAGAGATAGTCGCGCTCAAAAAAATCATTGGAGATGAATAGATCGGGCCACGAATCGTCGTTGAAATCACTCAGTGTTATACCAAGACCAAAACCTATATTACTGGTATATATGCCGACTTCAGAGGAGAAGTCAATAAATTTATCGTTTTCATTTTTTAAAAATTTGTTCCCACTTTCACTAGGTATATTCCGTTGATCCTTGATCAAATCATAAGCCCCTACCGAGCGTATCGAATTATTAAGAAGGTAGCAATCCAGATCGCCATCCTTGTCATAATCGAAAAATGCCGCTTGTACCGACAAGCCCGTGATGTCTAAACCATATTCCTTGGATTTTTCGGTAAACGTTAAATCACCATTATTGATAAAAAGCTCATTATGCCGGTTCTCACCTTCAGGTTTCCCTGATTTACAGACGTAAAGATCAATATACCCATCATAGTTGATGTCTACGAAGGTTGCCCCGGAAGACCAAATATTTGAACAGGCCACCCCGGCTTTATCAGTTATGTCTTCGAACTGCCAATTGCCCTTGTTCAAATACAAGCGATTGTCTACAATATTACCAGTAAAGTAAAGGTCTAGAAGTCCATCATTATTAACGTCCCCAATGGCGATACCCCCCCCATTGTAAAAATTGCGATACGTGTAGGGATTGAAATCCTCGGTGTATGTAAGGTGGTTCTGAAAATCGACTCCACAGTCTTCCTTAAGTTCAAATAAGGTGGTTTTGTTACGGGCTGTCTCGTTCTTTATTTCCCGATTACATGAAGAGATAATGACTAGGCTTACAATCAATAAAATATAAGCTTTCATGCGGTTTACCTAAATTAAAAAAGGGTTACCAAAAGTAACCCTTTTTTCAAAATGTATATGGTTTAGTACCCAGGATTTTGTGTTAAAGTACCGTTCGCAGCATCAATTTGAGGCTGTGGAATCGGGAACAATGATTTATAGGCATCATTATTTGTTTTTTCCCACCATGGGTCATCAAATTTACCAAAACGAATCAAATCTTGTCTTCTAGTCGCTTCCATGAACATTTCACGTCCGCGTTCTGCCAAGAAAGAATCGGCATCTAAAGTAGGCATGGCACCAAGACCTGCTCTGGCGCGAATAGTATTCACATCAGGACCGGCCAATGACCAATCGCCTGCTGCCCTTGCCAATCCTTCGGCACGAATCAAGTACATTTCACCCAAACGGATAATCGGCATATCATTGTCCATTTCAGATCTTTGGAAAAGACGATGGCTGAATTTACCTAAACGGGCCCCACCTTTTCTTGAGGCATTGGGCTCTAACTCATTAATTTCAGGTGTGTAATTCAATTCCAATTGTCCGTCGGTAGCGGCGTAATCCAAAATGGCCGATCCATTATAATCAAATTGTGGACCTACAATAAAACTGGCCTCTTTTCTCGCATCGGCATTGTCATACGAATTGTAAAAATCCTCAAGAGCCGAATATCCGTTCCATGGTTGATCTACAAAATTCCAAGTGAACTGACTTGAATAGTGTAAGGACATTACATGGAAATTCATTCCGCCTCCAGTTACCCCATCATAGGCAACTGACCAAATAATTTCCGGGTTATCTTGATTGTTCGGTGCAAAAACGGCTGCATAGCCTTCCAAGGTTTCTGGATCAGTATCAACAGCTGGTCTTTTTCCAGGGTTAGGTACACTACAACCAACTCCACAAAGTACATAACCGGAATTATCGATCACATAGGAAGCCGCATTGGCAGCCTCCAAGTATCTAGGCGTACCTGTATAAACTTCGGCATTCAAATATAATTTAGCCAATAACCCTAATGCTGCATATTGGTTAACCCGATATGGATTGACCTCAACACCAAGTGGACTTGCTGACAAGTCCATAGCACCGGTTACTGCAGGTATGCCCAAAGCGGTTAACAACTCGGTTTCAACAAAGTTGAACACTTGCTGTCTTGTTGATTGGGGTGCATCGGTACCTGTTGCGGTAATCAATTTTACCCTACCATAAAGATCCAATAACCTAAAATAGAACAAAGCCCGTAAGACCTTGACCTGTGCAGTCTGGTTGGCATCCAAGGAAGTGGCCAATAAATCGTTACAGGCTGCAATAGCTGTATATTGCTGATTCCAAGTGCCTTCAATCGGGCCATTGGATGGACCAAAAGTATGGCGGTGCATATCGATCCAAATACCACCATCGTACCAGTCCCCCCCTTTTTGGGTTACGGCCATTTCATCCGTTGAAACGGATTGTACGGACCAGTAACCGCCGTGGTTGGCACTTCCCGCGTCACGCAATTGGCTAAAGGCCACGCTCAAGGCGTCATTACCTCCGTTACCACCGCCTGCAAAATTAGTGCTTGGTTCATCGATACTTACGGCCTGATCGATCTCCCCGATCAGATCTTCTTCCAAATCGGTACAGGAAGCCAAAAAGACCCCGCTGCACATCATGAGTAGTTTAAATATATTTTTTTTCATTGCTTATTTTTTTAAAAGTTTATGTTTAGTCCCAGCGTGAACGTGGTGGCCGAAAAATAATTGCTTCTTCGGTCTATACCGGGAATAAGTGGGTCAGGGGAATCGGTGGTGGTAAAACCTGCATTATCCGCTTCCGAACCTCTATCCTGTAATGCAGGTTCAGGATCAGACCCTGTATAATTGGTAATGGTAAACAAGTTCTGTCCACTTGCGGTTACCCGTACGCCTTTTATGTATTTATTCTCCCCAAGGTCGAACGTATATCCTATAGACAGGTTGTCCAATTTAACGAAATCGGCTTTTTCAACATATAGTGAGCTGAACTTTGCATTCGTGATGGCAGGATCGGCGAATTCGGTATTCACAAAGTTGTATGAACCCTGGCTACCTACACGTGGCTCGTAGAAGGCACGGTATGTATTGATCAAACTATGACCAAAAGCTCCTCTGAAGAACGCATTTAAATCCCACCTTTTATAGGTGAGTCGGTTGGTCCATCCTAATTCAAAATCAGGGGTACCTTTACCCAATACGGCAAAGTCCCCATCAGGATCTAATGCATTATTCTGTGCAGTCAGAAGTTGACCGTCTCCGTTAAGATCTTCCAGTACTTGACTGCCATCTACCACTTCACCGGTAAAGACGGGCCCCCAAATCTGGCCGATTTCCTCACCTTCCCTAACAAGGATCATATCCGTATCGTTCTGACCAGGCGCTCCTAAAGAACCTCTCATTTCTTGGGGAATGGTGTATTTCTCTAACGTTGTCTTGTTTCGTGACAATACAATACCGGTATTGTAGTTCAAATCTTCGGATTTGACCACATCATAGTTTACGGCCAATTCAAAACCTGAAGATTTCATTTCCCCAGCATTTTCCCATCGTCGTCCAGTAGGGAATATAGTTACGTCTACATCCCGTTCCAGTATAAAATCGCTTATATTTCTGGTATAGATGTCAAGTGTGGCACCCAATCTACCGGAGGCGAATTCAAGACCAAAGTTGGTTTCGGCTTTTTCCTCCCATTTCAAGTCAGGATTGGCATCAGTAAGTTGGTTACTACTTAACTTACCATCTGCTGGTTCATATAAAGATCGAGAGAGCCCATTTGAACTAGGCAAAGCACCTGTTACCCCATACCCTACACGAACTTTCAATAGGTCCACATTGTTCAATTCCAAATAATGGTTCAAGTCGGCCCCGATACCTACTGCAGGGAAGGTGGCCCATTGATTGTCCTTACCAAACTTGGTAGAACCCTCACGTCGAACTGAGGCATTAAAGAAAATGGCATTGTCAAAGGTGGCACTAGCCCTACCAAAGAAGGCTATAATGCGATCGTCTGGAGATGCACCACTGTTCGCATCGATAAAACCGGCATTTTCCAAATCCTGGGACCATTCCAACGCATTGATATAATCAATGTTGTCATTCGGGAAATCGCCCAAGGACAAAAAGTAGTCATATCGATTGTTCTGTTGCCAGGAGTAACCTCCGGTAAAGGTTAAATCGGCTGCACCTATGCTTGCTTTATAGGTAGAATACAATTCGAACAATTTAAAATCTGTGTCTTCATTGTACAGTCGGGCCAAACCTTTACGGTTAGGGCTGGTGGCATTCCCTCTCCATAAAGAGGTAGTCCTATAGTATTCCTTATTGGTTAACTTGCTCGTCTGTTGCGAAACCAAAGCGTTCAAATCCCAATTGTCCATGATCTTGTAATTGAAATTCGCGCTATAGGTAAATTCGCTTTTATCACCGTTGTTCGAATTCTGCTGTATTATGGATACCGGGTTGAAACTATCAAACAATCCCAAGGTCTCAAAATACCCACCGAAGGTCGGGGAATCAAATTGGAAAGGAGAATCAACACCATATACGGGAGCTGTTGGGTTATACAACAACGCATATCGCAATGCTTCGTTAAATCCGTACCTGCTCTTTCTTTTGGTATATGACATATTAAAATCGATTTTCAATTTGTCATTAAAGGTATAGGTGGTAACACTGGCCCGGGTATTGTATTGTTTAAAACCGGAGTTCTTCAATATACCTTGAGCATCTCTGAAGTTTCCGGAAATACGGTAGTTCGTGTTCTCATCCCCACCGGAAATGGCCACGTTATTTATTTTGGTAGAAGCATCCATGGTTACCAGATCCAACCAATCCGTACGTGAGCCCAAATCGACACCACCTGCAGCAGCAAATTCGTCTGGCGACATCACATCTACATTGTTAGCTATCGTAGATAACGCCAAAGAACCATTATAGTCGACACTGGTTTTGCCTGAAGTACCTCGTTTGGTAGTAACTAGAATAACCCCAGATGAACCCCTTGTTCCGTAAATCGCAGCCGCCGAACCATCTTTAAGTACGTTGACACTTGCGATATCGTTAGGATCCACGTTGTTCAACGAAGCCCCAACGACCCCATCGATAACCACTAAGGGTTCGGAGTTCGCACCTACGGTAGAAATACCCCTTAAACGGATAACGGCATCTTCATTCGGGTTGCCCCCTTTATTGTAGATACTTAAACCCGCTACCTTACCTTGTAGCAATTGGGAGGCATCATTTACCGTACCTTGGTTGAATTCTTCCTCACCAACAACGGTAACTGCGGAGGTAATCTCCTTTTTAGTGGAAGAACCATACCCCACGATGACCACTTCATCCAAGGCCTGAGCGTCTTCCGCTAAGGTAACTGTAATATTTGTTTGTCCGCCTACCGGAATCTCAGTTGTACTGTAGCCAATATAACTGATAACCAAAGTGGCATTTTCTCCAACGGTGATGGTAAAATTACCATCAAAATCGGTTTGTGTTCCATTCGTTGTCCCTTTTTCGACAACACTTGCCCCTGGTAAGGGACCATTGGCATCTGAAACAGTTCCAGATACCTCTTGAGCCTGTGCCCATCCAAAGCAAATAAATGCCCCGACAAGCAGGAAGCTTCTTAACAAAGTAATCTTCATAAAGACTTGATTTAAGTTTGAGTTAATTTTATTCAAGGGTTAAAAATATATAAAATTTTGTTAATGTCCCATATTATAAGGTGTTAAATACTACGAAAACGGTTTCGTGTTGATAACTTCCCAAATTTAGGATACTGATAATTGAATGCTTGTTAAAATGGTTTTTTCATAAAATCTAAATGAAAAAAGTGGGGATGTGGAAATGGTCTACAAATATAAACTTTATATTTTTATTATGAAGTACCTTTATTTTTGCCAAAATGTCTTAACATTCAATGAAGGAATATTACCTTCGTATTCAGTGGAAGAAACAAGATGTGAGAACTAGGTTATGAAAAGGAAGATTACCTTAAAACAGATTGCGCGTGAGTTGGAAGTTTCGATATCTACCGTATCAAAAGCCTTGAAAGACAGCGCGGAAATAAGTGAGGATACCAAACAAAAAATCAAGGCTTTCGCGAAATTGTACCACTACAGGCCAAATAACCTGGCCATAAGCCTTAAAAACAGGCGTACCAAAAATATTGGGGTAATCATTCCTGATATCGTACATTATTTTTTCACTACGGTTTTTAGGGGAATAGAGCATTACTCCCAGGAACATGGCTATAATATAATTGCCTGTGTTTCCGATGAATCCCTGGAAAAAGAGATTATAAATATGGAGATGCTGGCAAATGGCAGTGTCGATGGCTTTATACTGGCCTTGTCTGCCGAAACCCAAAAAAAGAATGAGTTCGATCATTTAAGGGAAATATTGGATCAAGGTATCCCACTTGTATTATTCGATCGCGTAACCGATGAAATTGAATGCGACAAGGTTATGATCAATGATCAGGAGGCCGCGTTTCTAGGGGTTAAGAAATTTATTGACAATGGTAGAAAAAAAATTGCACTGATCACAACCGAGGATTACTTTAGCGTGAGTCGGGATCGAGAAGCAGGGTATCGGCAAGCCCTTCTACAATTTGGATTGCCCTTAGATGAAGATCTTATTTTAAAATTACCCTTTATGGCATTGGACGAAAGCGCCATCAATATGTTTTTTAGTACGCAGGAGGTTGACGCCGTTTTATGCGTCAATGAGATATTCGCCATACACTGTATGAACCTTGTGCAACAAAAGGGCATAAAGGTACCTGAAGAGATATCGTTTATTGGCTTTACAGACGGTATTTTATCAAAATATGCCAATCCGGGACTTACCTCAATAGCGCAACATGGTTTTCGAATGGGTGAGATAGCCGCCAAAATGCTGATCGGGAAAATTGAGGACGATTTGGGGGAGGAAGAAGAGGAAACCTACCATACAGAGATCATACGGTCCAATATCATCGAACGAGGCTCAACAATCAATTAACATAATGAAGAATTAATGAACAAAATTGGATTTATTTTCGATTTGGACGGCGTTATTGTAGACACTGCCAAATACCATTATTTGGCATGGAAGAAACTCGCCAATGAATTGGGTTTTGATTTTACCGATGAGCAAAACGAACTGTTCAAAGGGGTAAGCCGAAAACGTTGTCTCGAAATTTTATTGGATATTGGCAAGGTAAAGGCCACACAAGAACAATTCGATGCTTGGATGGTCGAGAAAAATGAAGATTATCTTAGATATATCGAAAACATGGACGCTTCGGAAATATTACCGGATGTCACTAAGGTTTTGAAATATTTAAAATCTAAGGAAGTTCCGATAGCGTTGGGTTCTGCAAGTAAGAACGCCAAACCCATTCTGGAAAAAGTGGGACTTTTGCCGTATTTTGACGCAATCGTAGATGGTAATAGTGTTACCAAAGCAAAACCAGATCCTGAGGTTTTTCTGATTGCAGCTCGTAAATTAGGAGTAAGAGCAAAGGATTGTGTTGTTTTTGAAGATGCGGTTGCTGGCATAGAAGCCGCAAACAATGCGGAAATGACGAGTATAGGTATTGGTGATGCCCGTGTTTTGTCAGGTGCGGATTATAATTTTAAAGATTTCACCGAAATCGATTTGAGTTTTTTTGAAAATCTAATGAACACTAAATGAATCAAGAATATATAAAAGCGGACGTTTGGTCGATTATCGAAGAAGGTTATGACCAAGAAACAGTAAAATCATCAGAAAGCCTTTTCAGTTTGGGAAATGGGGCGATGGGGCAACGCGCCAACTTTGAGGAACGGTATACCGGACCTACTTTTCAAGGCAGTTATATCGCAGGGGTCTATTATCCCGATAAAACACGAGTAGGTTGGTGGAAAAACGGGTATCCCGAATATTTTGCCAAGGTGTTGAACGCACCTAACTGGATAGGTATTGATGTGCTAATCAATAACGAACCGCTAGATTTATTTACCTGTTCCTCAGTGACCGATTTTCGTCGGGAATTGAATATGAAAGAAGGGTGGTATAAACGTAAGTTCAAGGCGACCTTACCCAATTCGATAAAAGTACAAGTTGAAATAACCCGATTTTTAAGCCTTGATCTAAATGAACTAGGGGCCATCGATTACAATATTACCTTATTGGATCAAGATGCCGAAGTCACTTTCATCCCTTACCTCGATAGTGGCATTACCAATGAGGATAGCAATTGGGACGACAAATTCTGGAATACCACTGCAGTTGATTCAAAAGGCAGTAGGGCCTATATCGAAGCGCATACCATGAAGACGAATTTTAAGACTTGCACCTTCATGCATGCGGAATTATATCATGCAGGGAAAAAATTGAATGTTGCTCCCGGGCTTAGCAAGAAAGATACCTGGGTGGGCCATACCTATACCCAAAAGGTAAAGCAAGGTGAACCTATATCCTTACACAAGTTCGGTGGCTATACCGTATCCCGATACCATAAAACAGGTTCTTTGGTAGAAGCTGCCGATAGCGTATTAGACCAAGCCCTTGAATTAGGTTTTGATGTTTTGTTGGAAAAACAGAAAAAAGCTTGGGCATCCATTTGGCAAATGAGCGATATTACTATCGACGGGGATATAAAGGCCCAACAAGGAATCCGTTTCAATATATTCCAGTTGAATCAAACCTATTTGGGTACCGATTCCAGATTAAATATAGGTCCGAAGGGATTTACAGGGGAGAAATACGGCGGAAGCACCTATTGGGATACCGAGGCTTATTGCATCCCTTTTTATATGGCAACAAAAGACCAAAAAGTGGCGAGGAATTTATTGAAGTATCGCTATGCACATTTAGAGAAAGCCATAGAGAATGCCCGGAAATTAGGTTTTAAGAACGGTGCAGCCCTTTATCCCATGGTTACGATGAACGGGGAGGAATGCCATAATGAATGGGAGATCACCTTTGAGGAAATCCATAGAAATGGGGCCATTGCATTTGCGATTTTTAATTACTACCGTTTTACTGGGGATTACTCTTACATTCCGGAAATGGGGCTTGAAGTCTTGATCGGAATCGCCCGTTTTTGGTATCAAAGGGCCAATTATTCAGAGGCCAAGAACAAGTATGTCATCCTAGGGGTAACAGGCCCAAATGAGTATGAGAACAATGTGAACAACAATTGGTATACGAATTATTTGGCCAAATGGTGTATTGAATACACCTTGGAACAGTTGCAAAAGGTAAAGGATGGATATCCTGATGACTATCAACGTATCATCGGCCATACCCAGTTAACCTCGAACGAAACCGATAAATGGAAAGGAGTTGCCAAAAATATGTACTTCCCCTATTCTGAAAAGTATGGAGTTTATCTACAACAAGATGGCTTTTTGGATAAAGAACTGATTACGGTAGAGCATTTGGATAAATTGGACCGACCCATAAATCAGAAATGGAGCTGGGACCGTATTTTAAGGTCTCCATATATTAAGCAGGCCGATGTACTCCAATGTTTTTATTTCTTCGAAGATCATTTCCCCTTGGAGGATCTGCAGAAACATTTCGATTTTTATGAACCCTTCACTGTTCATGAATCATCGCTCTCGCCTTGTGTACATAGCATACAGGCGGCCAAATTGGACCGTATGGACCAGGCGTATCGGTTCTACCTAAGAACATCAAGACTAGATCTTGATGATTATAATAAGGAAGTGGAGGAAGGCCTTCATATAACATCGATGGCAGGGACTTGGATGAGTATCGTTGAAGGTTTTGGTGGGTTACGGGTTATTGATGATAAATTATCATTTACCCCTAGAATTCCTAAAAATTGGAAATCCTATTCCTTCAAGATAAACTTTAGGAATAGAATACTAAAAGTGACCGTTACGGCTACCGATACCCTATTTAATCTGGAAGGCAGGGAACAAATGTCAATACGCCTAAACGGTAAACGGCTGGAGTTGAATCCAAATGAAGAAATTTCAGCTTAAATGAACGGTTTTAGAATCATAGTGATATTGCTTATAATTTCGATGATTCAAGCGTGTACGAAACAAAAAGAAAATAACCCAATGGAATCCCGGATCAAAGCGAGAAAAGAAGTTGTCTTTCAGGTCTTCACCCGCCTTTTTGGCAATACGAATACGACCAATAAACCCTGGGGGACCCTAGAAGAGAATGGCGTGGGTAAGTTTTCTGATTTTTCAGATAAGGCCCTTAAGGAAATTAAGGATCTCGGCGTAACCTATATTTGGTATACAGGGGTGCCCCATCATGATGTCATCACTGATTATAGCGTCTATGGCATTTCCAATGATGACCCTGATATTGTTAAAGGAAGGGCAGGGTCACCGTATGCGGTTAAGGATTATTATAATGTAAATCCTGATTTGGCCGAGGACCCAAAGAATAGGTTGGCCGAGTTCAAGGATTTGATCTCCCGGACACACCGGACAGGTCTCAAGGTACTGATCGATATTGTTCCGAATCATGTTGCCCGAAATTATGAAGGTGGATCCACTCCGGAAGGTCACGAACCATTTGGGGCTTCAGACGATAAAACAAATGAGTATAAGAGGGATAATAATTTCTATTACATTCCTTCCCAGACTTTCAAAGTCCCCGAATGGCGTAATGGTTATTTGCCTTTGGGTGGCGAAGATCATGTTTTGGCGGATGGCAAGTTCATGGAAGACCCTGCAAAATGGACAGGCAATGGGTCTCGAATGGCACAACCCGATATGAATGATTGGTATGAGACCGTAAAGATAAATTATGGGGTGCGACCAGATGGGTCATATGATTTTGATAGGCTCCCGGAAGGCTTCGAGTTTAAGAAGTATCCTGAGCATTATGAGTTTTGGTCCACCAAATCGGTGCCTAGTTCTTGGGTCAAATTCAAGGATATCGCCTTGTACTGGATAGCAAAGGGTGTTGATGGCTTCCGTTTCGATATGGCCGAGATGGTTCCTGTGGAATTCTGGAGCTATATGAATTCACATATTAAAATGAGCAATCCGGAAGCATTTCTTTTGGCTGAGGTTTATAATCCTGGATTGTATCGGGATTATATCTTCAAGGGTAAAATGGATTATCTCTACGACAAAGTGGAGATGTACGATTCTTTAAAACATATTATGCAGGGTCATGGGTGGACTGACCATATCCCTGTCGTAAAAAAGAATTTAAGCGATATTGAGCATCATATGCTCCATTTTCTTGAGAACCATGATGAGCAACGTATTGCAAGCCCTGATTTTGCTGGCGATGCCCAAAGAGGTAAACCGGCCATGGTGGTTTCTGCAACGATTAGCACGTCCCCTACCATGATCTATTTTGGTCAAGAAGTAGGCGAACCCGGAAAGGAAAACGCAGGGTTTGGACAACCTTCCCGAACTTCTATTTTTGACTATATCGGGGTGCCCCACCATCAGCGCTGGGTGAACGACAAAAAATTCGATGGCGGACAATTGTCTAACGAGGAAAAGGCACTTCGGAATTTTTATAAGACCTTGTTGAATTTTACCATAGGCAGCGAAGCCTTAATGGGCAATTATAAGGATATCCATTATTATAATCGAGAGCACACCGAGAACTATAATCATAGGGTATTGTCATATGCGCGGTGGTCGGCCAAAGAAAAGTTGGTAATCGTCTCTAATTTTGATGCCAATGATACATACGGATTTGAATTAAAAATTCCGGAAGATCTTATTTCAATGTGGTTGCTCAAGGATGGGGTTTACCTTATGAGGGACCAATTGACCTCAAATAAGGAATTAAAACTTATCGTAGAAGATGGTTTGGGGAAAATGGATGTCAAGATAAAATCCTTGGAGTCTTTCATATTTAAATTGGAACTTGATTAAAAGTTGGATCAATTGAAGTTCATACCTACAACACAAGTCGAGCGAATTCACAATTATATTTGTTTTCATTAAACAAGAAATGAGAAAACATACCATATACTTATTACTACTCTTATCTTTAGTTTTGGTTCAAAACTGCATTATGGATAAAAAACCTTTGGTCATTGGTCATCGTGGTGCGATGGGTCACGAAACTGAAAACACCTTAGCCTCTGTGCAAAAAGCTATGGATCTTGGCGTTGATATGATTGAAATCGATGTGTTTAAAATCAAAAGTGGTGAAATTGTTGTTTTCCATGACGTATATCTTGATAGATTGACCGACACTACGGGTAAAATAGAGGAATTTGATTATCAGCAATTAAGGAACGTGAATGTCGAAGGGGGGCATGCAATTCCACTTTTGGTCGAGGTACTTAACCTTATCGATAAAAAGGTCACGTTGAATATAGAATTGAAAGGGGCAGGCACAGCAACTGATGTCGACTCAATTGTAAGGAGGTATATTAATCAAAACGGATGGTCAAAAGTTGACTTTCTTATTTCAAGTTTTAAATGGGATGAATTACGTACGATGAGAAAGCTCAATGCCGATATACCCATTGCCATTTTGACCGAAGACGAACCTCTCGAAAGTCTGCCCATTGCCCAAGAACTCAATGCCGTGGCCATTAACCCCGATTTTGTAAAACTGGATAAGGAGAAGGTTCATAAAATAAAGGGGGCAGGGTTTAAAATCTATCCATGGACGATTGATGAACCGACCGATATCGAAATGGCCAAATCATGGGCTGTGGATGGTATCATAACCAACTACCCTGAAAGAATCAATTGATGTTCGATGTAATCATTATTGGAGGTGGGGCAGCTGGTTTCTACGCTGCGGTCCATTTGGCCGAAATAAATCCTGACCTTGAGATTGCGATTTTGGAAAGGGGTAAAGAGGTTCTTAAGAAGGTGAGGATTTCTGGTGGAGGACGTTGCAATGTAACCAACAGCGAAACTGATCCAAGTGCATTGACACGCAATTACCCCCGAGGTGCCAAAGAGTTGTTAGGGCCATTGTATACCCATGGCACGCAAGACACTATGCAATTCTTCATCGATAGGGGAGTTCCTCTAAAAGTTGAAGACGATGGCAGGGTGTTTCCCGTATCGAACTCTTCCCAAACCATTGTAGATTTTTTCTTAAATGAGATAGTGCGATTGGGAATTCAGGTCTTCAGACAGAGTTCTGTAGTTGCCATTGAAGCGATGCCAGAGGAAGATTCCGGTACTAAATGGAAAATAACCACAGTAAAAAACCATTATTTCTGCAAAAAGGTGTTGGTTGCGGCCGGCAGCAATCCGAAAGTCTGGAAACTTTTGGAAAACCTTGGACATACAATTGTACCACCAGTACCATCACTATTTACCTTTAACATTACCGACGAACGAATTAAGGGGATACAAGGTGTAAGTACACCAGCCAGGGTTGAGGTACTTCCAAAACATACCTATAGGCCAGAGATTACTCTCAATCTTAAAAGTAAGGGAAAGGAGAAAACCCTTTATAGCGCCGAGGGCCCATTGCTCGTTACGCATTGGGGACTAAGTGGTCCGGTTATATTAAGACTTTCCGCTTGGGGTGCCCTCACCTTGCACGACTATAATTATCGTTTTCCTATTCGTGTCAATTGGCTTCCTGAGTACCATCAAAGCTCCGTATTAGCTTTGTTGATGGAAGTTAAGGAGGTGGAAGCCAAGAAAACGGTGCTACGGACCAAAGTCGTTGAAATCCCAAGACGACTTTGGACGAATTTGGTCAAGGCTTCGGGAATTGCCAAAGATGAAAGGTGGGCAGATGTTACTAAGGAGCAATTACAAAACCTTTCCGCTCAATTGACAAATGGAAGATTTTTGGTGGAAGGCAAAAGCACCTTTAAAGATGAATTCGTTACCGCAGGCGGCCTTGACCTTAAGGAAATCAATTTCAAGACCTATGAAAGCAAAATCCATAAAAACCTTTATTTTGCTGGGGAAATTATCAATGTGGATGCGATTACTGGTGGGTTTAATTTTCAAAATGCCTGGACAAGCAGCTATATTGCCGCCCAGGCTATCGCAACAGAACTGACGAAGGAAAAATGATCTATATCGCTTTTTTAAGAGGTATTAATGTAAGTGGCCATAAGATAATAAAGATGGCCGACTTGCGAAGCCTATTGGAAGATGTGGGATTCCAAGATGTTTTAACCTATATTCAAAGTGGGAATATAGTTTTTAAAAGCGCCGTTCAACTACCGACCAAACTAGAAAATATAATATCCAATACTATTTTGGACCAGTATGGTTTTGAAATTCCTGTCATTGTGAAGCAGAGAAGCGAAATAGAGGGTATTATGGCCAATAATCCTTTTACTGACCCAAAGGACATCGATGAAAATAAGGTCTATTTTGTATTGCTGAAAACTGAACCCAAAGCTGAAAAGATAAAGGCCTTATCCGCTCTTAAATTTGAGAACGAAGAACTCGTAATTACACCGAAATGTGTTTATTTAAAATGTGCTTTAGGTGCTGGTAAGGCAAAATGCGATAACAACCTTATTGAGCGCAAACTTCAAGTCGAAGCAACAACACGTAACCCTAAGACCCTATTGAAATTGTTGGATTTATCGTCGGATTAGTTCAGTTCCCATATGTTGTAATTCAAAACTGTTGCAAAACATACCCACAAAAAATAAGGGACAAGTAACCAGGCCGCAATTTTGCTCACGATCCTGAACCAACGAAAGGTCAAGACAATTAGAATGAGTAAGGTTATAATGACGACAAGACCCCAAAAAGGTTCTCTAAAGCCAAAGAATACAATACTCCACGTAGCATTCAATAGCAATTGAAAAGCAAAATGGTACAAGGCGGTCTTTACCCATAAATGATGGAAACCTTTGGCCCAGACAAGCCCGGCAGCCACGCCCATCATTATGTATAGCACTGTCCATACGGGGGCAAATACCCAATTAGGAGGGTTGAAATCGGGTTTGTTCAAAGTCAGATACCAATCATTTACCGAACTCTGGGTGGCAAAACCGGATAAAAATCCAACGACCAGACAAACACCCACCGCAAGGGCAATATAGGTTAATTTTTTTTTCACTGGGTTGATTATTATCCTCTAAAATAAGGATTAAATCTATTGGTGGTGTACGATCTACATAAAAACTATCTTTGCATAAATTTCAGTATAATGACGCACTCTGAATTCCTTCCCTCAAAATATACCCGAATCGCAGAGGAAGGGAAGGTGACCTATAAAGCTCCAAGTAATATTGCTTTGGTAAAATATTGGGGTAAGAAAGAAAATCAGATTCCTGCAAATCCATCCATTAGTTTTACGTTGGATGCCTGTTCCACGACAACTTCATTAACCTATTCAAGGTTAAAGGAAAAAAGAATTGGATTCTCTTTTGAGTTGTTGTTCGAAGGAAAACCCAAACAAGATTTTAAACCTAAAATCGAGTCTTTTTTTAAGCGTATTGATACCTATCTTCCTTTTTTAAGGGAGTATCATTTAACGATCGAAACCTCGAATTCATTCCCCCATAGTAGTGGCATAGCTTCATCGGCAAGCAGCATGGCGGCTTTGGCGTTGGGACTTATGCATGTCGAAAAAGAATTGGACCCAACGATCACCCATGAGTTCTTTTTAAGAAAAGCCTCATTTTTGGCCCGTTTAGGTTCCGGCAGTGCATGTCGAAGCATCGAAGGTGACTTGATACAATGGGGGAGCCATAAGGATATTCCGGGTAGCTCAGACCTATTCGCCATCAAATATCCCTTTACTGTACATGATGTATTCCATAAATATCATGATACTATTCTTTTGGTTGATAAAGGTCAAAAGCAGGTCAGTAGCACGGTGGGCCATGATCTTATGCATGGTCATCCTTTTGCGGAACGGCGTTTTATACAAGCCCATGATCATATTTCAAAACTTATCGATGTATTCGCCACAGGAAACTTAAAGGAGTTTATTCAGATTGTTGAAAGTGAGGCATTGACCTTGCATGCCATGATGATGACCAGTATGCCTTATTATATTTTGATGAAACCGAATACGCTGAGCATAATTCAAAAGATTTGGGAATTTCGCGACACTTCTAATACCCATCTTTGCTTCACCTTGGATGCCGGCGCGAACGTACATATCCTGTATCCTGAAGATGAGAAAGAAAAAGTATTCCAATTTATTAAGGATGAGTTGGTTGCATATTGCGAAAACGGACAGTATATTTGCGACAGAATTGGTTTCGGAGCTAAAAGATTAATACCTTCATAGGTATAATTTATAGGGATAAAGTGACGTTTGATAGGTAGCACCTACAGGGTTAGGTAGAAGAGTTTTTGATAGGATTGAATATTTTGTTTATCTTTATAATTATTTAATTGAACAAAAACAAGTTGTGATGTTAAATTCACATCCTTGTAATGAGTGACAAATTGAACTAAAACTTAAATGAGCATTGCGTAGTTTTTACGTCTTTGAGGTTAATACTTTAAAATTGCTATGAAAGGACCATTGTTTTATTCTAAAATCCTACTTTTTGGGGAGTATGGGATCATTAAGGATTCCAAAGGACTTTCCATACCTTATAATTTTTTTAAGGGCGCTTTGAAAAAAGATGGAAATTTATCGGACGAGGCGCTTAAGTCAAATGGGTATTTAAAGAACTTTGTTTATTATTTAGAAGAACTTGCGGCCAACGATTCGGAATTGGTCTCTTTTGACTTTAAAAAATTAAAGAACGATGTGGATGGAGGGATGTATTTTGACAGTTCAATTCCACAAGGATACGGAGTAGGTAGTAGTGGTGCTTTGGTGGCCGCGGTCTATGATAAATATGCCCAGGATAAAATTACCGTTTTAGAGAATTTAACCCGTGAAAAACTATTGCATTTAAAAGCTGTTTTCGGGAAGATGGAATCTTTCTTTCATGGTAAATCCTCTGGTTTGGATCCGTTGAACAGTTATTTAAGCTTGCCGATCCTTATCAATTCCCAGGATAATATAGAATCTACCAGTATTCCTTCCCAAAACAAAGAGGGTAAAGGAGCAGTGTTTTTATTGGATAGTGGCGCAACCGGGGAGACGGCACCTATGGTACACTTGTTTATGGAAAAAATGAAGCAGGAAGGTTTTCGGCAAATGTTGAAAAACCAGTTTATTAAACATACCGATGCCTGCGTTGAGGATTTTATCAATGGAAACATGAAATCCCTTTTTGGGAACTTAAAAGAGTTGTCCCATGTGGTTTTGGATAACTTCAAACCCATGATCCCTGCGAAATTCCATAAATTATGGAAACAAGGTATCGATACGAATGACTACTATTTAAAACTTTGTGGCTCTGGGGGCGGTGGTTATATCTTAGGGTTTACCCAAGATATTGACAAAGCCAAAAATATACTCAAGGATTACAAATTGGAAGTAGTTTACAACTTCTAAGATCCCTCAAATGCTGAGCAGAAAAAACAAGCTCTTACTACTTAAGATGTTGAGCCTGTTCTCTATTGTGCGGGGTTATAATATCTTGGTAATTGCCCTCGCCCAATATTTGGCTTCCATTTATATTCTAGCCCCTGATTTACCATTGCGGAAAGTGGTTTTCGATCTCAATCTTTTTTGCATCGTACTCTCATCAACCTTGGTCATTGCAGGAGGTTACATCATTAATAGCTTTTATGATTCCGAAAAGGACCTGATCAATAAACCCAGGAAAAGTATGCTAGACCGCCTTGTGGGGCAACAGACAAAGCTTTCAGCTTATTTCACCATGAATTTTCTGGCCGCGTTTTTTGCAAGTTATGTTTCATTTAGGGCGGTTTTTTTCTTTTCGGCCTATATTTTTGGAATATGGTTTTATTCCCACAAACTGAAAAAAGTACCATTTCTTGGTAATTTTGTTTCAGCTACCTTGGCCATAGCTCCATTTTTTGCAGTTTTTGTTTATTACAAAAACTTTGACACGGTCATATTTGTTCATGCCCTTTTCCTTTTCCTATTGATCCTAGCTCGGGAAATGATCAAGGATTTAGAGAATATTGCCGGGGACATAGCCCAGAATTATAAGACAATCCCCATTTTGTATGGTGCTAAAATTTCCAAAATAGGTATTACGGTATTGATAGCAACGACCCTTATACCCTCATTATTGCTTATTAATTATTTCGATGTTGGTTATATGTACCTCTATTTCATCGCCTGTATCGCACTTTTGGGCATTTTTCTTGTCCTCCTGTGGAAATCGAGAACAAAGTTTCATTATGTCTGGCTGCACAATATCCTAAAATTGATTATTGTACTCGGAGTTTTTAGTATTTTATTGATCAATGTCGACCTTGTATTGAATCGTATTTTATAAGGAATAAGCAATCCCAGGGGTAAGGAAAAAAGTGTACTGCCAATATTTATAGGTTATTCCTATGAAGTCCGAAATTCATTTAGTTACCTTTGCAAAAATTGGAAGGATATGGGTAGGTCAGATTCAAATAAGGGCAGCAAGGCATCAGGGCGACAAGGAGGCACATTTAGAAAGAAGAGTTACGCTAGGGGCAATGCACCTATTAGGGGGAAAAGTGAGCCCCAAAAGCAAGCGGATCCCAATCTGATACGTTTAAATAAATATGTAGCCAATTCGGGTGTGTGCTCGCGAAGGGATGCCGATATCTATATCGCTGCAGGGAATATTACCGTTAATGGGAAGCCCATCACCGAAATGGGATATAAGGTTAAAAAAACCGATGTTATAAAGTTCGATGGGCGTTTGCTGAATCCTGAAAAGAAGGAATATGTATTGTTGAACAAGCCTAAGGATTTTTCGACTACGATTCGTGATGAGAGTGGAAAACGCAATGTGAACGGTTTAATTTCTAGTGCTTCAAAATCAACATTGTTGCCTATAGATAAGATGGGTAAAGAGGCCACTGGCCTTTTATTATTCACCAATGATAGCGAGATGACCAGGCGATTGAAAAGTCCTAAAAATGGACTTCGTAAAATTTATCATGTGGTATTGAACCGGGAGCTTCGTAGCGCCGATCTAAAGAAAATACAAGAGGGGATAATTTTGGATGAAAAACCTGTACGTGTACAGGACATAAGTTTTATTGATAACGCACCCAAGCACGAAGTCGGGATTGAGATCTATAGTTCAAAGCATAGAATCGTTGAACGTCTTTTTGAACATTTGGAATATGAGGTTGTTAAAATAGACCGCGTTGCCTACGCCGGATTGACCAAGAAGGATCTACCACGAGGTCATTGGCGATATTTGACCGATCAAGAAGTGATCAACTTGGGGATGATTAAATAAGTTTCTTCATCTTACCACGAATCTCCTTTAAACATAAATTGCCCAAACTTCCCTCGTGGGTATGCTGAATATCGCGTTTGGGAGTGAAGGTACCCGCATTGATTTCCATTCCCATTTTTTTATAGGCATCACGGAATGGCATACCATTTTGAACCAATTCATTCAAAGTGTCTACGCTAAACAGGTAATCGTATTTGGGATCTTCAAGAATGTTCTTGTTCACACGGATTTCCTTTAAACTGAAAGTGAGGATTTCCAGACAAGCCTTCATGTCTTGAATGGCGGGAACAATGACTTCCTTAACCAATTGTAGGTCTCTATGGTACCCACTGGGCAGGTTGTTGGTGATCATCGTCAACTGGGTTGGTACGGCCTGAAGTTTGTTGCATTTGGCACGGACCAATTCGAATACATCCGGATTCTTCTTATGGGGCATAATACTGCTGCCGGTGGTCAATTCATCGGGAAAGGAGATGAAATCGAAATTCTGGCTCATATAAAGGCAGATGTCCATAGCCATTTTGGATAGGGTAGCACCAATACTGGCCATACCAAAAGCAGTTGCTTTTTCAACCTTACCACGGCTCATTTGTGCGGCTACGACATTGTATTTTAGGGTCTCAAAGCCCATTTCCTTTGTAGAAAATTCCCTGTCGATGGGAAAGGAACTTCCATAACCTGCAGCACTACCCAATGGATTTTGGTCAGCCACCTTATAAGCGGCGTCGATAAAGTATAGATCATCGATCATACTTTCTGCGTAGGCCGAAAACCATAGTCCGAATGAGGAAGGCATGGCAATCTGTAAGTGGGTGTACCCTGGTAATAGCACCTCTTTATGTTCTTCTGCCAAATCCATGAGCAGATCAAAAAGTGTAAGTGTCCCACTTTTGATCTCCAGCAATTCATTTTTCAAATATAGATGCATGGCCACCAATACTTGGTCATTTCTTGAACGTGCCGTGTGTATCTTTTTTCCGGTATCTCCTAATTTCTCAATGAGTAAAAACTCGATTTTAGAATGCATGTCCTCAAAAGAATCTTCAATGGTAAATGAATTCTTTTCGATGGTGTTGGATATATCGTTCAATGCATTGATCAACGCCGTGGTCTCCTCCTTGGTCAATAAGCCGATTTTACCCAGCATTTTGGCATGGGCTTTCGAGGCGATAACATCATATTTAACCAATTGTAGATCCAATTCCCGATCATTACCTACGGTAAAATGGTCTATTTTTTGGTCGGTGCTGAATCCTTTGTCCCAGAGTTTCATAATTCTTCGTTTTTGTCATTCCTGCCATAGCAGTAATCTATATTTATAAAGGTACTTTAGCCATCTTTTGTAAAACCTTGGATACCCAATGGTTTTTTATATCACCAAAAACCCGTTTAATATTTTAATATACAAATCAATCCCTTCTTCTATTTCGTGAATGTAAATATACTCATCCGCTGAATGGGAACGGGTGCTATCACCTGGTCCTATTTTCATCGATTGACATGTAAGTGCGGCCTGATCTGATAGGGTAGGTGAACCATAGGTTTTACGACCTAACTTAACACCTGACTGTACGAGTGGATGGTTAATATCGATAGCGGAAGAATTCAATCTTAGGGAACGTTCCTGTAATTCGCAGGGCGCTTCGGCTTTCAATATATCGGCTATTTCCTTATTGCTGTAACAATCATTGACTCTGACGTCTATAACCAGATCGGTATGCGAAGGAACCACATTATGTTGATCTCCCGCATTGATCTGTGTTACTGTAAGTTTTACTTCACCTAAGGCTTTTGAAACATTTTTGAATTTATAATTTTTAAACCATTCCAATACCTTAATGGTGTTGTAGATCGAATTGTTATCGTTCGGATGGGCGGCATGCGAAGGCGTGCCCTTTACAACAGCATCAAAAACCAACAATCCTTTTTCGGCTATGGCCAAATTCATAAGGGTAGGTTCCCCGACAATGGCAACATCTATTTTCGGCAAACTGGGGAGTAATCCCCTAAGACTTTTGGGACCGGCACTCTCTTCTTCTGCCGTGGCGGCAATCAATAGATTGTGACTCAGGTTTTCAGAATCATAGAAATGGGTGAATGTCGCCAACAAGGATACCAAGGCACCACCGGCATCATTACTGCCTAGACCATATAGTTTGCCATCATCGACCTGCGGTTCAAAAGGATTCCGGGTATAGGCTTTGTTCGGTTGTACCGTATCATGGTGGGAGTTTAAAAGTAAAGTTGGCTTGGCTTTGTCCCAATGTTTGTTCTTGGCAAATACATTGTTGTTTTCTCGTTGGAACGGAATATCAAATGACTTGAACCAATTTTCAATGGCATCTGCCGTATGGTGCTCTTCCCCGGAAAATGACGGGATAGAAATTAGTTCCTTCAATAAATCGACGGCTTTTTTGGTAAGGGTTTCTTGATTTATTTTCATAAAGTGAGGGTCGTAAAGAGTTTCGCATTGGGTTGGAGCATAGAAATATCACCGATACATACTTTGCCAACATTATTCTGGAGTGCATGAAAACAATTTTCCATTTTTGGTAGCATACCATCCGCAATGACCTCTTTTTCCAATAAATCGGAGTACGTTTTTGTATTGATATATTGTATAACCGACTCACCATCTTCCACATCCATTAAAACACCTTTCTTCTCAAAGCAATAGTATAAGGTGGTATCATAGATCGAACTCATTCCAATGGCTATTTCAGAGGCAATAGTATCTGCATTGGTATTTAAGAGCTGTCCTTTGCCATCATGTGATATTGCACAGAATACCGGGGTGATTCCAGCTTGTAGTAAGGTATCTAAAAGTTTTGAATTTATACCGTCAATATCGCCGACAAATCCAAAATCAATATTCTTTACAGGTCTTTTATGGGCTTGAATGGCATTGCCGTCCGCTCCACTAAGTCCTAAAGCATTGGTATCCAAAGCCTGTAATTTTGCAACGATATTCTTATTGGAGAGTCCACCATATACCATGGTTATGATCTCGAGGCTTTTAGCATCGGTAATGCGTCTTCCATTGGCCAATTGCGATTCGATTCCCAATCTCGAGGCTAACTTGGTAGCCAATTTTCCACCCCCATGGACTAAGATCTTAGGCCCTTCCAGTTGAGAGAAATTCAACAGAAATTGGTCAAGTTCATCTGCATTTTCGATGACATTACCTCCAATTTTTACTATGGACAGGATTTCTTTCATTTTAAATTTTCTAACATCTTTTTCAGAACCAATTGTGCTGCAAAGGTCCTGTTGTTGGCTTGTTCTATCACCAAAGATTGGTCACTATCCAGTACTTCATCTTCAACAATCACATTTCTACGTACGGGCAAGCAATGCATGAATTTGGCATTTCCCAATTTTGCCTTGGTAATCATCCATTGGGGGTCTTGGTTTAAAACCATACCGTAATTGGAATAGCTGCTCCAATTTTTTACGTATATGAAATCAGCATTTTCGCATGCTTTCCTTTGATTATATTCTACTCGTACACCCTTGGTTATATTGGGGTCCAACTCATACCCCTTAGGGTGTGTAATAACAAAATCGACTTCCTGCATTTGCATCATTTGAATAAACGAATTGGCGACCGCATGGGGCAAGGCTTTTGGATGGGGAGCCCATGACAGTACCACTTTCGGATTCACCTTGGACGTATTTTCAGCTAAGGTAATTGCATCTGTAAAAGCTTGTAACGGATGGCCTACCGAACTTTCCATATTCACGATTGGTACGGTGGCGTATTTTTTAAACCCGTTAAGTACCACTTCCGCTTCATCCTTCGCTTTGTCATTTAATGAGGCAAAGGCCCTTATTCCTATAATGTCGCAATATTGGGAAACCACCTGGGCTGCTTCTTTGATATGTTCGGAAGCACCTTGGTCCATGATGGTACCATCGGCATATTCCAATGCCCAACCTTCGTTGCCGAAGTTCATGACCATGACTTCCATTCCTAAGTTCATGGCCGCCTTTTGGGTGCTTAATCGGGTTCTTAAACTGTTATTAAAGAAAAGAAGTCCGATGGTCTTCTCAGCACCCAGGGCTTTATGATTATGAGGATTCTTTTTCAGTGATCGGGCCTCATTCACCCAATTCGGTAGTGAGTCGATATCATTAATAGAGAGGAAGTGCTTCATGGATGAATTTTCAATGTTTAATTTTGGTATGCTTGCTAATACCCTTTATTGCGTCTGTGATAAAATTATCCCTCAGACCATTCACGATCCAAGTTTCAATCCCTGCAGATTGGGCAATGGTAGCGGCTTCTATTTTAGATTGCATACCCCCTGTGCCATGGGAAGACTTTAAAGTGCTGATTTCTTGTTGTAAACTTTGGGTTCCTATGACCGATTCAATCGTTTTAGGGGTATTCACAGCAAGGGATTCCTTGGTATAGATACCATCTGTATTCGTAGCGATAACCAATAGGTCTACTTGCAATAAAGCAGCGGTAAGGGCTGCCAATTTATCATTATCACCAAATTGGATCTCATCTGTCGCTACAGTGTCATTCTCATTGATAATAGGGATGAAATTATTGGCCACCAAAACATTGATGGTGTTTTTGATATTAGCCTTGGCATCTACATTTTCAAAATCGGAATAGGAGAGTAGACATTGGGAGGTGAGCAGCCCCAATTCCCTGAAATTCTCTTGGTAGATACGCATTAAATGAGGTTGCCCTATGGCCGCGAGCGCTTGCTTTACATTGATTTCGGCTCCATGATGTTCTAATTTCACAAATTGTTTCGCAGCGGCAATGGCCCCGGAACTCACAATAATGAATTCGTAATCATCTTTCAGGGTCGCAATTTGTCTGGCAATATCCTCGATTTTACCCCTGGAAATCTGATTGGTTTCCTTGGTCAAGGTATTGCTACCAATTTTTAATAAAATTCTTTTTTTAGTCATTATTGTTGTCCTTTAAGACCTAACAGTTTTCACACACCTTGTAAAACTTTAGTAGCGAACTTGTCCATTTCCCTTTATATACCATTTATTGGTTACCAAATGTTGTAAACCAATTGGGCCCCTCTGGTGCAATTTATCCGTACTTATGGCCAATTCACCCCCCAAGCCAAATTGGCCTCCATCTGTAAATCGGGTCGATGCATTATGGTAGACGGCTGCAGTATCCACTCGGTTCATAAACTCATTGGCGGCAGCTTCATTTTTCGTTATTATGGCTGCAGAATGACCACCGCCATAGGTATTTATTTTCCCGATGGCTTCTTCCAAATGGTTTACCGCACCTAATAGAATCTTATAATCCAAAAATTCTTCGTACCAAATGGCGTCATTTTTGATTTTGGTAGTGTTTTCAAAACCTTCCAAATGATCATCAACCCAAATAGTCACATTACTTTCCAATAATTTCGAGATCAGGTTCCCAATAAAATCGGATTTGTTTTTTAACCGATCATGGATCAGCACCTTGTCCAAAGCATTGCATGCCGATATTTTAGTCGTCTTTGCGTTGATGATAATGTCCATGGCCATTTGTTGATCGGCATCAACATCAACAAACACAAAATTATTGCCCCTACCACTTACGATTACGGGGCATGTTGCATGTTGCTTTACAAAGGCAATCAGTTTTTCGCCTCCCCGAGGTACGATCAGATCTAATTTCTGGGTCGGATTTTCCAAAAAATCTTGGGTTTCATTCCGGTCATATTCTAAATATTCGACCCATGCCGTTGAAACCTGGTTTTCTGATAAAGCTTTATGCCACATTTCTACCAGGACCAAGTTGCTGTTCAAAGATTCCTTGCCTCCTTTCAATAGTATCTTATTGCCCGATTTAAAAGCGATTCCTGCTGCTTCGACTGTGACATCTGGTCGGGATTCGTAAATGATCAGCACGGTACCAAAAGGGGCCGTTCTGTTACTGACCAACATTCCATTTTCATGTTCAAAATGAAATCGCTCAATGTTCAATGGGTCCTTTTGTTGTTCTAATTCCTGGAGGGACCGGATCATACCGTTTATTTTGGCGTCATCGACCTTAAGACGATCGTACATGGCAATGTCGTCGCCCAGGTAACTTTCCATATCCTTTTTATTGGCATCTAAAAGGGCGACTTTGTCCTCTTTCAACCATTTTATCATGGACTTCAGTACTGCATTTCGATGCTTGATATTCAAGGGTGTACTCATGATAAGGCAATTTTCAATTTATCGAAAAACACATCCATTTGGGCTTTGGTAATATTCAAGGCAGGAAGAATGCGTAATATATGTTTGTTGCTGGCCCCACCTGTAAATAAATGGTGTTCGTAAATCAATTTCTTGCGTAGTTCGGCAACTTCAAAATCGAATTCCAGTCCCAGCATCAATCCCTTTCCTTTGGTTCTTTTTACTTGGGTGATTTCTTTGGCCTTCTCCATGAAATAGGCGCCTAACTGATTTACATTTTCCATGAGGTTTTCATTTTCCATAACTTCAAGCACGGCTAGGGTAGCCACACAAGCAAGATGATTACCCCCAAAGGTAGTACCCAACAGACCATAGGATGCTTTGATCTTTTCATGGATTAAAACACCTGCTACGGGAAAACCGTTCCCCATTCCTTTGGCGATGGTGATAATATCGGGTTGTATGTTATGGTGCTGAAAGGCAAAGAATTTACCACTTCGACCAAAACCTGACTGTACTTCATCGGCAATTAGGACAACCTTGTTTTCCTTACAGATTTTCGAAATTTGTTGGTAGAATTCAGTGGTCGGTTCGTCCAGACCACCCACGCCTTGAATGGATTCAATAATCACGGCACAGACATCCCCTTTTTCAATTTCAATTTTAAAAGCGGTGATATTATCGAACGGTAAAAAGGTAACTTTTTGCTGCTTGTTTAAAGGGGCATTTATTTTTTCATTATCGGTTGTTGCCACAGCGGCCGAGGTTCTTCCATGAAAGCTGTTTTTAAAGGCAATGACCCTTGACTTTCCCGTTTGGAAAGAGGCCAATTTCAAGGCATTTTCATTGGCTTCGGCCCCAGTATTGCATAGGAACAGATTATAGTCATCACAATGGGAAAGCTTACCGAGCTTTGTTGCCAATTTCACTTGTAACGGATTTTGTACGGCATTGCTGTAAAACCCGATATTATCCAACTGGTCTTTAAGTCGTTTAATATAATGGGGATGTGAATGTCCAATGGATATTACAGCATGGCCCCCATAAAAATCGAGGTATTCCTGTCCTTTGTCATCGGTGACCACTATACCCTTTGCAGAAATGGGGGTCACATCATATAGGGGGTAGACGTCGAATAATTTCATTGGTTTGTTTTTTTAAACTCACTTATTTTTTCGAACGAAGCAACAATGCCCTGAATGAGTGATGAACTCAACCCTTGGTGTTCCATTTCATTCAGTCCTTGTATGGTGCAACCCATGGGGGTGGTCACCTTATCTATTTCTTCCTCGGGATGCTGTCCAGATGCAATCAAGAGTTCTGCAGCCCCATCACAGGTGTACATGGCCAGTTCTTGTGCTTCCTTGGCATCAAAACCCAATTGAATGGCGCCTTGGGTTGTGGCCCTGATCAAACGCATCCAAAAAGCGATACCACTGGCACAGATAACCGTTGCGGCTTGCATTTGCACTTCTGGGATTTCCATGGAATGCCCCATTCGATTAAAGATAGCCTTGGCCAATGCTACACGTTTCTTGCCTTTTTCATTCGAACAAATGCAGGTCATGGATTTACCAACCGAGATTGCCGTATTGGGCATACTTCGAATGATATTGTGATCTTTCCCCAAAATGCTTTCCATCTGTTCAATACTATAACCGGTAATGGTTGAGATGATCACATGTTTTTCTGTGAGCAGGGCTTTAAGATCTTTCAATAATTCCGCGATGTGCAGAGGCTGAACTGCAAAAATCAAGATATCCGAATTTTTAACAGCTTCCTTGTTGTCGGGGGTAACCGTAACATTGCCGTATTTTTCAAAATGTTGGATATCTGTGGTATTTCTTTTTGTCAGGTACATTTTTGTGGCCCCATTGCTTTGCAAGATTCCCTTTGCAATGGATATTCCTAAATTCCCAGCTCCTATAATGGCTATTTTCATGATCTCTATTTACTAAGGGCTTAACGCCTTCATTTCACTTTTTCTAGTTCGTATTTTTAATAAACACCGGCTTTTAATCGCAACCCTTCATTTTCCTTAAACCCGAACATCAGGTTCATATTCTGAATGGCTTGACCTGAGGCCCCCTTTAATAAATTGTCAATGGCCGAGGTAATCAATAGAACCTCGTCATGTTTGTGCAAATGGATATGGCATTGATTTGTATTGACAACTTGTTTCAGATTGATGGGCTCTGTGGCTATCTGTGTAAATTCTGCTTCCGAATAAAAATCTTGGTACAATTGTAGGGCATCTTCTATTGTACCCTTAAAATTAGTGTAAGCCGTTGCTAAAATACCCCTGGTAAAATTACCGCGCATGGGCAAGAATAGTATTTCTCCCGAATTCGCCTGAAGAGTTTTTACGCTCTCATTGATTTCGCCCAAATGCTGATGGGTAAAGGGCTTGTACCAGGAAACATTGCCATTTCGCCAACTAAAATGGGTGGTCGCAGATGGACTCACACCTGCTCCCGTGCTCCCTGTTACGGCATTCACGTGTACCTGTGAATGTAATAAATGGGCATTGGCCAATGGCAAAAGTGCCAATTCGATTGCCGTGGCAAAGCAACCGGGATTCGCTATATATCTAGCGGATGTTATTCTCTTTTTGTTCAATTCCGGGAGGCCATATACAAATTCCTTCCCATTATGGTCAGCATCCTTTTTCAATCTAAAATCATTGCTTAAATCGATGATTCCTGTAGCTTCTGAAAATTGATTATTGTTAAGGAATTTGGTCGAATTGCCATGTCCCAAGCAAAGAAAGACCACATCTACTTCCAAGTTCACCTCACCGGTAAATTGCAATTCCGTTACACCCAATAGATCAGGATGAGTCGCGGTGACCCGGGTACCGGCCCTTGTTGTGCTATAAACAAAATCAATTTCCACATTGGGGTGGTTCAATAAGATTCGGATCAATTCGCCACCCGTATATCCAGAACCTCCAATAATCCCTGCCCTAATCATAATCGTGATTTACGTGATTATATATTTTTCCTGGATTCGACATTATTTTGATGAATCCTTTGGCCTCATCGGCTGTCCATCCCTTATGCATTTCACCATAACTACCGAAGGATGCATTCATCAAATCGTGTTCAGATGATATTCCATTCAATCTAAATTGGAAGGGGTACAGGCTCACGTACACATCGCCAGAAACGTTCTTTTGGGTGTCGGTCAAGAAAGCTTCGATATTCCGCATTACCTCATCAAGATAATTGCCTTCGTGCAGCAACATGCCATAGAAGTTCCCCATTTGTTCTTTTTGATACTGCTGCCATTTACTCAGCGTATGTTTTTCCAATAAATGATGGGCTTTAATAATAATGAGGGCTGCGGGGGCCTCAAAACCAACCCTACCTTTTATCCCAATAATGGTATCCCCAACGTGGATATCCCTACCAATTGCATATTTCGAGGCCATTGCCTCTAATTTTTCAATATTGGCCACAGGCTTGTCTTTTTTCCCATCAATGGCCACCAATTCCCCTTTTTCAAAGGTCAAGGTAACCTCAGAAGGTTTTTTTTCCTCCAATTGACTGGGATAGGCACTATCGGGTAAAGGTAAATTCGAGGTGAGGGTCTCCGCCCCTCCAACTGATGTGCCCCATAGACCTTTGTTGATAGAATACTTGGCCTTTTCCCAAGGATAGTCGACCCCATTTTTTTGGAGATATCCAATTTCAAATTCCCGGGAGAGTTTATCATCTCTGATCGGGGTTATTATTTCAATATCCGGTGCGATGATTTGAAAGATCATATCGAAACGAACCTGATCGTTTCCCGCCCCAGTACTACCATGGGCAATGTATTTGGCCCCTATTTTCTTGGCATGGCTTACAATCTCAAGGGCTTGTACTATACGTTCGGCACTAACGGATAGAGGGTAGGTGTTATTTTTTAGCACGTTGCCAAAAATCAAAAATTTAACCACCTTTTCATAAAAGGTCTGTACCGCATCTATCGAAGTGTAGGAGCAGGCCCCCAATGCCAATGCCTTCGTTTTTATGTTTGTAATTTCTTCATCGGAAAATCCACCGGTATTTACGCTTACCGCATGCACTTCATATCCTTCTTCCTTTGAAAGGTACTTTGCGCAATAAGAAGTATCGAGTCCTCCACTATACGCTAAAACTAATTTTTCCATTATTGATTATTTTATATTTCCGTCGTTAGGAAACCTATTTTTTTCCATTATTTTTCTTAAGGAATAATTGCTCCTTTATACTTTTTAATCTTTGGAAAGCCTTGCTGTTCACTTTCTCTTTCCCTGTGGGTTTTTGTTTTTTGGCAGGGTCATATAACATACCGGTACACAGGCACATCTTCTGTTCGGTACGTGTAAGAATATCGAAGTTTTTACAGGTTTGGCAACCTTTCCAGAACTGCGGGTCATCTGTTAGCTCTGAAAATGTTACGGGCTGGTAACCTAACTCGTAATTTATTTTCATTACAGCCAATCCTGTTGTAATACCAAAAATCTTTGCCGTCGGGAATTTTTTGGTTGAAAGCTCAAAAATGGCTTTTTTTATTTTTTTGGCTAGACCTTGATTTCTATAATCTGGATGTACGATCAAGCCCGAATTTGCCACGAACTTATCATGCCCCCAAACCTCAATATAACAGAAACCCGCAAATTTACCATCGTCCAAAGCGATGACAGCATTACCATTCTCTAATTTTTTGAGAATATATTCGGGCGTTCTTTTAGCAATACCGGTTCCCCGAACCTTGGCTGATTCGTCAATGGTATCACAGATGATCTCCGCGTATTTAAAATGGGATTCGTTCGCAATAACAATTTCCATTGTTACTTGTTTTTAGTACTATAAATTGAAAATAATCTTCTTTGGTATTTTGCGGAAATGGACTCACCTATTTCCATAATAGAATGCACCCTTACGGGCGACGACGTGTAGGTGTGAAAGAACGATTTGGGCCAAGTGCCCAAATAGCTGTAGTAAAATGTGTTTCGTTCTTCATTAGAGGTCAAAAGTACAAATAAAAATGAAAAGGGATCATCTAGACTTTAATTTTTGCGAAATAGCAACTTTTGAGCGTAAAGCCTGAAAATTTCGAAAAATAAAAATCCATATACAATAATATATTCAATTGAAAGAATCCCTAAATGCTCCTTAAAATCGGTTTGCGAATACGCATAATAACTTAGAATGATCACAAATGACCAAACCAAGGAGAATCTATATTTGGTAAAAATGGTCAGTAAAACCAAGAATACAATATACCAAGGATGAACGGTTGTTGCCAAAAGGTAATAGAAGGTAAGAATCCAGAGCATAGAGGAGATCATGACAGAGAGACTCTGGTTTTTCCTAACGAAGGTCAATAGAATTACTATTAATACAACGGTATATGGTATAGTCTTACCGTACGTTTTGATCAATTCCCAAGGTTTCACCTCAAACCGAATCGCAATATCCTTTATGATATTGTAAAAGCCCGCATTGAACTCGAAGTTAGAGAACCAAAGCCCAACGGTTTGGGAATAATTCGAAATAAATTCGGGAGACCAAAAAGGTATTAAAAGTAAAACCGTCACAATTATGACCAATAGGTAAAAAACCATACTCTTCTTAACGCCCAAGTGTTTTAAGAATAGCGGTAGGAAAATCAATGGCATCAATTTAATTGATATGGAAAGGGCATAAATTACCGCGGCCAATTGCCATTTATTTATAGATAATAGATATAGCGATGTCACAAAAAAGAAGAGCATTACACCTTCAAAATGAAGGTTGCCACAAAGTTCGACAATAATGAGAGGGTTTAAGAAATACCAAAAAATAAGGTGGGGTGAGAGGTTGAGATTTTTAAGTAATTTACGCCCAAAGTAAAAAATGCCAATATCGGAAAGTACAATGATCGTTCGCATTACGACGAGGGATCCCAAAATGCTTTTTCCACCTAACAAGGCGGACAGCCCAAATATCAATTGATTCAGCGGAGGGTAATTACTAAAGTGTTTTGTACTTAATTCACTCATTCCTCGATGAAGCTCCTGGGCGTTGGCAATGACAATATCCTGATTTTCCATGAAAGAATTGGGGACATAGAGATATGGATTGATAAAATTTCGGACCAATTCACCATCCCAGATAAAACGGTAATAGTCCTGGGAGAGATTTGGTTCGGTAAATAGGAAAATCAAGCGGAAAAGAATGCCAATTACTAAAAGAAATTTGAAGTTCCATTTCTCAAATTGGATAAGTTTATAGCAGAGGAAAAATAGTGCCGCAAATAGCGTGATCAACTTAATGAAATCGGTACGTTCTAAATGATATGCAAATACGAAGTAAAATACCGAACTCAAAATTACCAACAGTATCGGAATCTTATGCAGTTTCCAATATGTAATGATTTGTTGGGGCATTGGTATTTGAAATTAGGATATTACAAATAACCGAAAAAAAGAGCAATTAAAATCACTATTCCCATTACTACCTAATACGGGATGGATTTATTGGACTAAGCCCTAGCAGTAAGCGATTTAAAGAATACGAAACCGAAACCTAAGAACAACATTAAATGGAATGGGAACAAACCAAAATCGTTCAAGGGAACCGCGCTATACATTCCGAACATGAAATAGAGCATTAATGCGAATTCCAAGATCATGTTAGGCGAGAGTTTTTTGGCAAGGTATTTATTGCCTTTCCAACTATCGGTTATACTATTAAGGTTGAATTTAGGGGTTCTAACAAATTCACTTCGTTTACCCATATGCCCTTCTAGGACAGCAATGGAATTATGTAATGAGAATCCTAAGGCAACGGAGAAAAATGTAAAAAAGATTTTGATATAATCCACAAAATTGTCAAAACTGCTGCCTTGAATACTCTTATAGGTGAACCAATAACAAATAAAAAGTATTATAGTACTTAGAACAAAGAAACTCAACACACTGAACACCCAATCGAACTGAGGATATATTGCCTTGATATACATTGCTGGAATACTTAAGAAAGAGACGATAAAAACACATAAGAACATTGAACTGTTCAATAAATGCATCACCCCATGAAATTTTGTCTTTAATGAAATGTTCTTTGCACTTAAGACACTCCAAACGGATTTTCTGAAGTTCTCGGCACCTCCTTTGTTCCATCGAAATTGTTGGGATCTGGCAGCACTGATCACAACTGGTAATTCCGCAGGTGTTTCAACATCCTCCAAATATTTGAATTTCCAATTTTTCAACTGTGCCCTATAGCTTAAATCAAGATCTTCAGTTAGGGTGTCACCTTCCCAGTTCCCGGCATCCAGGATACATTCCTTGCGCCAAATACCGGCGGTACCGTTAAAATTGATAAAATGGCCTTTAGAATTCCTGCCAACTTGTTCTAAAGTAAAATGCGCATCCAAGGCAAAAGCCTGAATTTTCGTCAATGTGGAATAATCGCGATTTATATGGCCCCAACGCGTCTGTACTACCCCGATTTCCTCATCTTTGAAATAGATAACCGTTTTTTTCAACCAATCGGAATCTGGCAAAAAGTCGGCATCGAAAATGGCAATGAAATCGCCTTTTGCCGTCAACAAGCCCTCTTTTAAAGCGCCTGCTTTAAAACCTTGGCGGTTTTCCCGACGTATATGCTGAATATCCAACCCGCTGTCTTGTAGCGCCTTGATCCTTTCGGCAGTTTCTAATACCGTTTCATCTGTGGAATCATCCAGAACTTGGATTTCAAGTTTGCTTTTTGGGTATTCGATTTTTGCGATATTTTCCAACAAACGCTCCATCACATACTCCTCGTTGTACACTGGCAGTTGAATGGTTACGTAGGGAATTTCCTTTGGGTCTAGCAAATTGAATTTAGGAGCTGTTTGATTCTGCCTTTTATTGCCCAAGTAATTGACCAAGAGGTTCAATTGTGCTAGACTGTAAAAAAAGATCAACAACAATGCAATACTATAAATGCCAATGATTAAATAAGATATTATTAGACCCATATTATTTGATACTGTATTTAAAAATCCAACCTAGAATTTTTATGCCCGCAAATATACTACCTTTTATCGTACCGGACACCTTTGAAATACCAATTCTTTTTTTGTAACGTACTGGTACTTCGATATATGTCAACTTCTCTTTAAGGGCTTTTAGTTGCATTTCCACTGTCCAACCATATGTTTTGTCCTCCATCTCCAAGGCTAACAACTTTTCATATTTTATTGCTCTAAAGGGTCCTAAGTCAGTAAATGTTGCCCCAAAGAACAACTTCATCAAGAAGGTCGCCAGCCAATTCCCGAAAATTTGTTGGGGCGTCATACTACCAGCTTCCCGCTTGTCTTTTACCCGGGCCCCTATGACAAAATCAATATTTTGTTCAATAATAGGTTGTACTAATTTTGTCAGTTCCTTCGGATAGTCCGAATAGTCCCCATCGATAAATACGATAATATCAGGCCGATCGGATTGTTTGGCCACATATTCCATACCACAAAGACAGGCATAGCCATATCCCATTTTGGTTTCATTTAAAACAGTAGCGCCCGCTTTTTTGGCAGTTATGGCGGTATCATCGGTCGAATTATTATTGACCACCACAATTTCTGAAACCGTCTTCGGTATTTCATGGATTACCTGGGCTATGGAATCTGCTTCATTATGGGCCGGGATAATAACTTTTATATTGGTCATATTCTTTGGTAAGGGAAAATACCGATTCGTGGCAAAAATATAAATATAAATCAGGTACTGGAAGTGGGACGTATTTTCTATATAAAAAGTCTATCAAGAGCATGCGCAAACTTGGATTCAAAAATCGTTTTGACTTCTTTGTATGCGATTATTTATTCATCAAGTCCATTAAATCCACATCATTACCCAACAAAACTTGAGTTGGATTGATCCGACCTTTTTCAGGCCCGTTTTCCAACTTCAGTACCCCACGTGGGCAAACAGCCGAACAAATACCACAGCCTACGCAGCTTGAACGAACGATATTCTCCCCTTTTTGGGCATAGGCCCTTACATCTATTCCTTGTTCACAATAGGTAGAGCAATTGCCACAAGAGATGCATTGTCCGCCATTGGTCGTAATTCGAAAACGTGATTTGAATCTTTGTACAAAGCCTAAATAAGCGGCCAAAGGACAACCAAAACGACACCATACCCTATTGCCAAAGATCGGATATAACCCTGTGCCGATAACACCTGCGAAAATAGCACCGATCAATAGACTATATGTATTCTGTACACTTTGTGTTTTGATGCCCAAAATGGTTGCCGATTCTGTAAAAAAGCTGTACAGCGTCATCCCCGTCATCACTATGGCGAAAAGTAAGACCCCGTGTACGAGCCAACGCTCAACCTGCCATGAAAAAAGCGACTTGCTCGAATGTTGTCGATAAGGGTCACCCAACGTTTCAGCAAGACCACCACAACCACAAACCCAGGAACAATACCATCGCTTTCCAAAGAAGTATACCATTACAGGAACGATGACCAAGGTTAATACGATACCCCATATAAGAATAAACAATCCAATGCTGCCACTGGCCATAAGCTCTTTGATATTCCAGCTAAAGAAAAAATCATAATCGAGTGGAAAGGCATTTTTAAAATCATAGTAGGGCATTTGAAGGCGTACCATTATTTCGGGAATCAAAAAAGCAAATACGATCTGAAAGAAAAGCACAGAGGTTGTACGAATCATCTGGTACATATTGTGGCGGTACTTTATGTACATACGTATGGCCATAACCACCATAACCACGCAGTACATGAATCCGTATACAAACCATTGACCTGCTGGATTACCACTTAGGCTTTCACTAATAGGGTCAACGAGAAAAGTCCAATTTACCGCATATTCGGGTCGAAAATATAGGATGAGGTAAAAAGAGGTCAGGAAGATAAAGACCAACCAAGCTATCCAACCCCTATTCGTGGCATTTTCGTGATAAATGCCATTATTCTTAATACCTTTCTTGCCTAATAAGACCACATTGGGTACAATAAATAGTAGCGCGCCTAAAATACCCAATCCAAAGGTTAAAAACCATACGAGTCCTTTATGGTTCACGATAAAACCGCTTCCTGCTATCTTGCCAAGTTCAGCGGCCATATCATGGGGTTTGGCATAGACTACTTTTTCGTATTCCCTGTTATTTCGATGTTGCGCATTGGCCTGCTCCAGGGCACTAGTCACTTTCGGAGCGAATGCAGGCATTCCATCGAAAGATTTACCCACAACATTTTGCCGTAAATCCGAAATATACACTTCACTTTTAATCCCTTTATGATTGATAAAATCATCAAGGTCCTTCGGGGAGAGATCAAAGGTGCCTAAGACCGGTAATGCGGTAAATATTGCCAAACCTATCAAAAAGAGTACGAGGCCTATATTTTTTATTGTTTTCATAGGGACTTAGGCCGTTTTAAAAATTCGATTCCAACTTTTGTTTTGCAATGTTATTGCTGTTCCCATGACTTTATTGTATTCCGCTAAAATATCCGCTTCGTAAGTAGCATAGAATTCAGGGTCAAAATTGGCATCCTTCAAATAGGCCATTACAAAATCCACCCCACGTTCTTCAGTAAGCCATCGGTCAAAAATGTCATGACGCATGCGTATTCCAAAGGTGTTGATGCCCAAGAATTTACGGGTGTCGCCATGATAGGCGACCGTAATGCATATTTTTTCTTTAGGATGGCGCCAGTGAAAGTGTTTTTCAACCTCTTTTTTAGATTTTTCACTGAATACCCATCCGTAGGTTTGGTATTCCACATCCAAAAATTTTGCAGAATTGAACCAGTGCCCCGGTTTATATTCGGTTTTGTTCCCACAGAGGGTTTGGGCGATAGTTTCCCCCATCATTCGTCCTGTGTACCAAACCGCCTCAATGGGTCTTCTATTTCCGATGGCCTCTTTTTGTTCGGCACAGTCGCCAATCGCATAGATATTATCAATGTTTGTTTCAAGATATCGATTGACCATCACCCCTCGGCCGGTAGCGATACCGCTATCTTTTAAAAATTCGATATTCGGGGAAACACCCGCAGTTAGTCCTACAAAATTGCAGGCTATGGTATCGCCTTTGTCTGTTTTGACAGCTTTTGCCCTTCCATCTTCATCAGGGATGATTTCAGCCAAATTGGTCGATAATCGCAGATCGATATGGTGTTCGCGTATGTGTTCATTGATCATTTCGGATTCACCGGATGGTAACACGCCGTTCCAAAAACTATCCTCCCTTACTAAAAAGGTGACTGGAATATCCCTGCTTAGAAGCATTTCAGCCAATTCAATTCCTATCAACCCACCACCAACGATTACAGCTCGATTACAAACCTTGTTGTTCGGGGCGTATTTTTCAACTCCGTCTAAATCCTGTTTGGAATATAGTCCTTGCACGCCCTTCAGATCCTGGCCTGGCCATCCAAATTTGTTGGGTTGAGACCCTGTTGCGATGATTAGCTCATCATAAGCAATGTCTTCACCTCCTTTTAATTGTAACTTTTTGTCTTTGGGCTGTATTCGTTCTACATATGCATTCACAAGTTCGATCCTGTTCTTTTTCCAAAACCATTTTTCGTAGGGTTGGGTATGTTCAAATTTCATATGGCCCATATATACATACATCAGGGCGGTACGTGAAAAGAAATAGTCCGCTTCTGCTGAGATGATGGTAATTCGTTTATTGGAAAGCTTTCTAATATGCCTGGCCGCAGTAACCCCAGAGATACCATTGCCTATAATAACGATGTGTTCCATATGATTTTTGTCGGTTGTCTTACAATAAGTCGTAACTAAATATAGGAACTTAATTTTCAAGCTGATTGTTATTGCTGAAATTAAGAGCTGTATCAAAACCAAACGTTCCTTGAGTACATTATATTTATGAACAATATATTGGGTTGGAGTTTTAAGCGGCTAGACATCTAAATTTTTAGCGAATTAGTATGAAATGCTGTACATTTAAATTATAATCTTTGAAGAATGAGGCATTTAGGATTGTTGATTTTATGTTTATTGCAGTTTTCCTGTACGAGTCAGGTCAAGGAAAAAATCAATGGGGTCAGCTTTGTGGCCTCACGTGAGAAGGTTGGGCAACAACATGTCGATGAGATTCTGAAGGTCAATGCCAATCATGCTGCGGTAATGCCTTTTGGTTTTATTCGGGAGATCAATTCTCCCGATATCATCTTCGATACCGAACGACAATGGTATGGGGAAACAAAAAGTGGTGCCAAACAGTATATTGAAATGTTGCATAAAAATGGTGTTCAGGTAATGCTCAAACCCCAAATCTGGATTTGGCGGGGCGAATTTACCGGAACCTTAAAGATGCAATCCGAGGAAGACTGGCAGACCTTGGAAAATTCGTATGAAAAATTTATGCTGGCCTATGCCGGTTTAGCCCAGGACACCAAAGTTTCTATTTTATGTATCGGCACGGAATTGGAACAATTTGTAAAAAACAGACCTGAATTCTGGAAAAAACTCATTGTAAAAATCAAAGAAGTATACAAAGGTAAATTAACCTACGCTGCAAATTGGGATGAATATCCAAGAACCACTTTTTGGGAGCATTTGGATTATATTGGAATTGATGCTTATTTTCCATTATCAGACGAGCGTACCCCTTCAGTTGAGCAATTAAAAAACGGTTGGCAAAAACATAAGGAAAAAATGATGGGCTTTTCCATTGAAAAAGGCAAGCCCATTTTATTTACGGAATATGGGTATCGCAGTATGGACTATACCGCTAAAAAGCCTTGGTTAGTAGATAGAAATGAGGATAAAGTAAACTTGGACGGACAAGTAAATGCCAAAAAAGCAATTTTTGAGGAATTCTGGAAAGAAGATTGGTTTGCCGGCGGTTATGTCTGGAAATGGTTCATAAACCATGAAAAAGCGGGTGGCGGAAAGGACAATAGGTTTACCCCCCAAAATAAACCCGCACAGCTGGTTATTCGGGATTTCTATAAAATGAAATGAATTGACTTATTCCGAAGCCAAAGTCTGACAAGAACCAACAGCCTATTTTTAAAGACCAGGTTTGATTTTGCGATTTATTCGGCATATATTCTATTCGCCTAGATCTTCACGAATAATGTACCATTGGTACTTTTTAATTAATCTTACAAGTATATTGTATTTGGAATTTGTAAGTATTTTTGATAAACTTTGCGAAAATACTTTCCAATTGAGCTTTACAAAGAATATACTACTAATCACCCTAACCATAATCTCTTGCCAAGGAGCCATTTCGCAGGAAGCCCTAAAAACGGTTGTTGCTCAGAACGGGGACGGCATTTTCTCAATCTTAAGGAACGAGGGCATCGAAATCGCAAAATACTATGAGGCCTTTCTTGAATTGAACCAAGATAAATTAATGAATGGTAGCGATTTGGTGGTTGGGGAAACCTATCGTATTCCAAATGCTCCTGACTCATTCAAAAATAGGGGATTAATCATTAGCGTAAGCGATGGAGGAGAACGACCGATCTTTGAAAGGGAATTGGCATCCTTGAAGCTAAAGGACAGCTCCTTGGCCAATACGGTATATTATTTGATGGAGCATACTAGTGGAAATAAGAAAGTGATTTCGAATAATGTAGATAATGGTATAACTGTATCAATGGCAAGAAAATTGCTTCAAAGCGGTGCAAGGGTATATCTGTTAGACAGCAGTCTGAAAGATTCCCTGGATTTAATAGATTATGTAGGCATAGTGAATAAAAAATATTTAAGACATAATGGTGATTATCAGAGGTTCGTGGTCATCGATAATGGTGGAATAACTTCAAACACTAGGACCGATATTGCGGTGTATCATTATGCGGAAAGCAGGGAAAGCAAAAGATTCGCAGACAACATGTTAAGGGTTTTTAGTAAGAATACTGTCAAACGTGAAGCTTTGAACGATTATTCCAAGATGTTCACAGATTTCGAGGACATTGCGTTTGCCAAAAATAGTTTACCTCCTATTACTTTTATTGTTATGGGTTCAAATTCTGTTAGTGACGATAAAACCTTAAAGGTCAACGGAAATAAAAATAATATAGCCAACCTAATTACCAACGGAATTCTGTCGGATTATTCCAATACCGAGTTTGGAGATAATTAGTAAAAAAGGTGAAATGAAAATTAAAAATAGTGTTATCTGGGCAATGCTTTTCATGGCGGTTATTGCCAGCGGGCAAAGTCCATATATTTCCGTCACCGCGGAGAAAGGTGATGGCGTGTACTCCCTTTTGCGAAAACAAGGAGTAGACCCTTATGAGACTTTTGATGATTTTATTGCCTTGAACCATGAAAATCTTCGTGACAGTATTCATCTCTATGAGGGGCGTACCTATTTTATGCCAAGTACCGACTCAATTCCTGTGGTTGAGGATTTAAAAGAAGCAAAACCCAAATCGGAAAATGCAATATCATATCCCATTTTTGGGAATAAATATGCCGAAGTCACGACAAAAAGCTCAAAATTAAAGGGTACTGTCTATTATTTGATCTCTGGACATGGGGGACCGGATCCCGGAGCGATGACCAAATTCGGAAATGTCTATATTTCTGAAGATGAATATGCCTATGATATTACGTTACGATTAGCTAGGGAACTCATCGCCCATGGTGCTTTGGTATATGTCATAATTCGGGATGAGGATGATGGCATTCGCGATGATCGCATTTTGGAAATGGATAAGGATGAGGTTGCCTTTCCAGACAAGACGATTCCGTTAAATCAGGTTGCCCGGTTAAAACAACGGGTAGATATTGTAAACGAACTTCACAAAAAACATAGCGGCCAATTCCAACGACTCATTGTAACCCATGTTGATAGTCGTAGTAAGGGTCAGAATATCGATGTTTTTTTCTACCATCATGCAGAAAGTAAGAACGGAAAAAAACTGGCAGAGAACATCCACTCAACGTTTGCCAAAAAGTACAGGAAGTACCAACCTAACCGTACCTATTCGGGTACTTTCGTAGATAGGACCTCACTTTATCTCGTAAAAAAAACCCATCCGGCAATGACCTTTATCGAGATAGGGAATATCAAAAACAAAAAAGACCAAAAAAGAATATTGGAGCCCGATAACCGTCAAGCTTTGGCCAAATGGATAAGCGAGGGCGTTATATCGGATTTTGAGGAAGGTGAAATCGGACCTATTCGTTAAAGGACAATTTTTCTTTTATAATAATCGTAGAGTTGTTCCGGTCCTGCACCCAAATAGCTTTTTAGGTGAATGATCCCAAAATGATATTGTAGCCGTATAACGCCATGCTCCCTATACTTTCGGGCTGAGGTTTTAACATGGTGCGGAAGTATCTTAAAATCGGTTTTTCGGTATAAACGACCAATAAACTCATTGTCTTCAAATATCATATAATCCTCATTGAAGCCTTTGGTTTTGGTAAATAGTTCTTTAGTGATAAAAAGGGATTGGTCACCTCCCCTGCAAATTTTATGATTGTATTTAGTGAACCAAGCAAAGAAACGAAGTATCCAATTATCACTATCAAAGCGCATTTGAAAGCACCCCGATTCATGGTTGTCTGAGATCGCCGTGATGATATGGTTGTCAAAGTCTTTGGGAGGAAAAGTATCGGCATGAAGAAAATAGAGAATATCCCCAATGGCCAAATGGGCCCCAAAGTTCATTTGTCGGGCCCTTCCTTTCCTGGTTTGAAGTACTGTTGCCCCGACATTTTCGGCAATTGAAACGGTAAGGTCTTGACTGCCCCCATCAATAACCAAAATCTCGGAAATATTCCTCTCAGAACTATTTTTTCTAAGGTAGTCTATAAGTGTCCCAATTTGATTTTCCTCATTGAGAGTCGGAATTATAATACTGATTGTCGCATTATCTTTTTTCATTCAATCCCCAATCATAGGTTAAATAATCGATATCCACATCCTGTAAAATTTCAATATCGGCATATTTGTTCACAAAATCGATCAATGAATTTTTATTGGTAAAATCGTCATTGTACCATTTGAATATTTTAGATAATGCAACGGCATTACGCTTAATATTATTTTTTGACGGATCATTTATGAATTGGGAAGTGGCCTTTTCCAATTGTTTCTCAATTTTCGAGGCCGAAAAGGCTTCATTCAATAGTCTAGGGCAAGAATAGGATGCGCAATTGATGGCAAAATGAATACGAGGCTCATCCATATTCCGAAGTATATCATGCTCTATTTCACCAAGGGAATAAGTTTCACTTCCAATCTTAATCCGATCTTTGCCCCAGGGCCTGAAAATATCCTTTATACTCTTCAACGGGTAGTGATCCAAAATCAATTGCACGGTCCCTGCATTATACAGATTGATATAGAACGCTAATTGTTCTTCCGCTGAAGCAGTGTCCGCAATGGGATTTTCGGCCAGATAAACAAGGTAGTCGTCAAGACGTTGACGATCTTGTTTAAATTCTTTGTAATCGACATTGCCATGGTTGTCGACATACTTTTTTAGCAAATGGTCCCATGACGTATGGTCAATGGTTTCAACCCCTTTTTCGATATTATCATGGGTTGGTTTTTGGCCAAAACAATTCGATAATAAGAAAAAAGGCATAGCTATACAAAAGATAGATTTAAGTTTAAGCATGGTCTTATATTAGCAACAAGTATGTTTCTTTAGTAAAAGGATGCTATCATACCTTACAAAAATCAACAACAACCTCCACCATTATAATGCCAGGTACTTTCGCTAATATGGATGGATTCCCCTTTTTTTGCCAATACAGCGGCAGTTTTATCACATATGGCCAAAGGTTGGTTTTGCATTAAAACATGTCCTTCATTGTCATCAAAATAGTCAGCATCTCCGTAGTAAATTGCTGTTTTACCTGTAAAAATACAGGGGCCATCTACTGGCATAGGGTCTTTGATGGCAGCGATTTCAATAGATTCGATATGAATCAATTCATCGGTGGGGTAATGATTGGGCGACAGAACACGGTATGACTTACGCGCCCTAATCTCAATGGTCCCAAAACCTGCATCGGTCAATGCTTTTATATAGTCTTTCATGGGGATGCTACCACTTAGACAAAGGGCTCTCAGTCTATCATCATTGCGCAATTCATCGTTCATTGGCTGCTCGCAGATAGGGTCGCTCATCACTAAACGTCCATAAGGTTTTAAGACACGGTACATTTCGCTGATCGCCTTCTTTAGGTCCTCGGCCTTGAATATATTAAAAAGGCAGTTTTGGGCCGCCACGTCAATACTCTCATCCTCGATGGGCAAGTTTAGGGCATCGCCTTTGATAAGATTTACATACTCACTTCGAAACCAATCGTTTTCTACTTCAGCTATCTTGAAATTCTGTCTTGACGCTTCCAACATTTCGTCTACCACATCTACACCCGTAACACCTCCTTCTTGTCTGGAGAAATAGGAAAACTGCAATAGTTCCATGCCGCCACCCACACCTACGTAGAGCACTTTGGGGTTGTTCACCAGATCCTGGGCCGAGACCGTACTCCCGCACCCATAGTTCATTTCTTGCATGATCTTGGGGATGGACAGTCCCGGGAATTGCCAAATGGGATTGGTAGTGCAACACAGACCAACCTCAGGGGTTAACGCAGCTTCTTTATACAAATCATTAGTAGCTTCTAAATAGCTCATAGTTCTTTTATTAATTCTGTAAATAGTTTTATCATCTTGGGCTCTGTTTCATTGGCGATTTTTATAATCTCCTGAATGTCTACAGGTTCTAGGTTATCGGGGTCACATTCATCAGTCAATACAGAAACTGCGACAATAGGTAGTTGTAGGTGGTTGGCAACAATTGCTTCGGGAACGGTACTCATACCCACGGCATCGGCACCAATTATTTTCAACATTCTATATTCTGCCTTGGTTTCCAATTGAGGCCCGACCACGGCTGCATAAACCCCTTTTTGTAGATTTATGTTCTCACGCTCTGCAATGTTGATCAATTTCAGACGCATCGCTAGGTCGTAAGGCTCACTCATATCCACAAATCGATTACCGAATTCAGCTACATTGCCAAATGCCAATGGTGATCCGCCTTGAAGGTTGATATGGTCTTCAATCAACATGATATCCCCTTTTTTATAGTCTAGATTAATCGCCCCGGCGGCATTTGAAACAAAAAGCTTCCCTACCCCTAGTCTGTGCATAATCCTAATGGGATAAGTGACATCGACAAAATCATAACCTTCATACAAATGAAAACGACCTTCCATGATAACGGTTTTCTTGCCTTCAATGGTGCCATAAATAAGCTTCCCTGAATGGAATTCTACGGTTGCCAGTGGAAAATAAGGAATGTGGTTGTAATGTGCTGTAATGGGGTCTTCGATGGCTTTTACTAACTGCCCCAAGCCAGTGCCAAGAACAATACCGATTTCAGGATTATCGAACCCTTTTTCCTTTAGATAAGCTGTCGATTCTTCTAACTGTTGTTCAGATAATCTCATATATTCTTTAAATAGGGTTGAAAAGCTTTGTTATTTTTTAGATCTTCGAAACGGTCTATATCATTCCTGGTTTCCAACTGGAACACTTTTTTATTTTTGAGATTTAGCATGGTTTCTTTAAACACACTGTCTTTTCCCCAATCTTTATTTTGGAATACAGTAACAGTGTGGGACTTCATGCCTAAAAGATAATAGCCGCCATCATGAGCCGGACCTATAACATAATCATGATGGTCTAGGGCACTAAAGGCATCCTCCAAGTCATTTTTGCTCAAATCAAACATATCACTTCCGATGATAATGATTTTCTCGAATCCCTGTTCAAAACCATGTAGAAAGGCATTTGACATTCGTTCACCTAAATCTGCACCTTGTTGCAAATGTTTGTCAAAAATAAGGTTATCCCAAATATCATCCTCCCAAATCCCATCTGAATAATATACTTGTTTGTGCACCTTGAGCTCTTTCGTAATGCTGGCAGTGTGATTCAGCAAAAATTTATAGATATCCAAGGCTACTTGGTTCCCCACCTTGGCCGCCAACCGTGTTTTGCACTTTCCCAGAACTGGATTTCTAGTAAATATGATCAAGAGCTCTTTTGAATTGACCAAATGGAAGTGAATGGCCTTAGCGTCTTTTTTTTGAGAGTTAGATAAAATTATGCTCATAGACTCGGACTTGCTTAGTTGTAAACCTTTTCACCTTTGGTCAACAATTTACCCCAAAGCCTATTATAGGCATGTACTCTATTGGTTTCCTTGCCTACAGTATCAAAAACGGCTAAACCTGAATTCTTCCATTTGAAAATACCACCATATAAGTTATAAACATTCGTGTATCCCAAAGCCTGAAGTTTTTCACCTATATCCTCGGAACGAACCCCAACGGAGCAATAAACGACGATCGTGGTAGAAGTATCCCTTACAAATTCCATTAGTCGTTGGGGGTCAAATTCGTCGTAACCTACCCAAATGGCATCTTTTAAGTGGCTTACCTCATACTCTGCCTTTTTACGGGCATCCAAGTAAAGAAGGTTGTCTTTGGAACTAGCTTCGGACACTTGGATATATGGTACCGATTCGTTATTCAACAGTCTTAGAGTCCTGTCTATTTTCTTTTGGGCTTGCCCGGAAAAGGTTAGAAAAAGTAGCATGCAGAATGGGAAAATGGTTTTCATGTTCAAAAAAATGCTAATCGTAAAGATACTATAATATCGATGTTTTGTTTATTTAACATGGCAAATAAATGACGTTTACCTGCTATCGGTAATTCGCTTTTTATGAATAGCATAGCATCGGATTCCTTCAAGGCAACGAAATAAAAAGGATCTTTGGGTAACCGGTTTTTGGTCGGTCAGGTATCGGGAAACTTACGAAGATCGGATACCTTTTCTCAACTCGGGGTAAATTGATCATGGACTCTAACGAAATGGTTTGTATGATTTTAAGGGTGGGGCCTATGTGCATTTCAATATATCTCCGGTCGATTTCCCGAAATAAAATCGATTTACCAGATTACAGTTGATGATTTAGAAAGAATGAAAAAGTGTACTTAAACAAAAAAAACCACAACAAATCCTGTTGCGGTTTTCTAAGTGGTGCCTCCAGGAATCGAACCAGGGACACATGGATTTTCAGTCCATTGCTCTACCAACTGAGCTAAGGCACCAATATTTCAAAATAAACAAGCTTTACAATAGTATCTTACTTGCCCATCAAAGCCCTGTAACAGGTATGGCTTAGGAGGGTGCAAATATAATTTCAAATTTAGGATATACAAACAAAATCAAAAAAAAAGGTGATTGTTTTTTTTCAATTGTAGATCTTTGCGTCATGAATCTTATCATTGATGCTGGTAATACACATGTGAAGCTTGCCGTTTTCAAAAATGGGTCCATAGTTTATAATAGTAGTTCAGCGGTTGTTGATTTGATTGAAAAGGCAAAAGAAATATATCATAAATATCCCCAAATCGATTGGGCCATAGTATCTTCAGTTGTTTCCCTTGACGAGAATGATATTGATGCCTTGACCGTTTTTTTCAAAGTGCATGTTCTAAATCAGCATACCAAAACACCATTTATAAACCGCTATGCCACGCCCAAAACATTGGGGGTAGATCGCATAGCGCTTGCTACTGCGGCATATTATTATACCGCACATAAAAACACCCTGGTCATCGATGCGGGAACCTGTATTACCTATGATCTGATTACAGAGAAAGGGGAATATTTGGGAGGGGCCATATCCCCTGGGCTTCAAATGCGATACAACGCCCTTAAACAATTTACTTCAAAACTGCCGCTTTTGTCCCTACAGGCCCCGGATAAGTTAATCGGAAATACGACGGAATCCAGTATCCATAGTGGCGTTGTCAATGGGGTTTGTGCAGAATTGGATGGTATAATCGATCAATATAGGTCTGAATTCAAAGATTTAACAGTTATTTTAACAGGCGGTGATACCCTATTTTTGTCTAAACGATTAAAAAATACCATATTTGCGCTTTCCAATTTTCTACTTGAAGGATTAAATTATTTGCTGGACTACAATAAGCTTTAAATGATCAAAAAAATTGTAATTGCATTAGTATGCATTGCGTCAACGGGACTATATGCTCAAAATGGTTCTGTTTCCCCATACTCTTATTTTGGTATCGGCGAATTACAATCAAAGGGAACAATGGAAAACCAAATGATGGGTGGCATTGGGATGTATGGCGATAGCATACATGTTAACCTTAAAAATCCTGCAGCATACAGCAAAATGGGTATCCAATACGGTGAAGATTTCGGAAATACCACCTATACAGCAGGAATATCGCACAAAAGGTTAAGTTTTAAGAATAATATCGAGAGTCAAAGTAACCATATTACTAACCTCGAGTATATTTCAGTAGGTATGGCTCTAAAAAAAGGGTTGGGAATAGGATTTGGAATCATGCCTTATTCTTCCGTGGGCTATAATATGCTTTCTGAAAGCGTTAATGATAATGGTGCTACGGTAACCAATCGATTTTATGGAGAGGGCGGATTAAACAAAGTGTATTTTTCTGCTGGGTATGAATTAATAAAGGACTTAAGTTTAGGCGTGACCGCGGGTTTTAATTTTGGAACTTTGGAGAACAATCGAATTCAGAGTGTCGAGAATGTACAGTTCGGTACATTGGACAATAGAATTTCGAAAGTAAACGGAATGGATTTTAATTATGCCCTGGACTATACCCCTACGATCAATGATAAATATCGATTGTTTGCTTCATTACGGGTTAATACCCAGGCAAACCTCGTATCTAAAAATACTAAAGAAATCGGTTCTTTTTCAGCAAGTACAGGTCAGAATATAGAAATCATAGATGTAAATTTAGATGCCTTGAACTTGAGGAACACCGAATTGAAAATTCCGACCACAACAACATTAGGGATCGGTTTTGGGGAAGAAAGGAAATGGTTTTTAGGGGCGGAGTACAGTTTTCAAGAAATGGGCTCTTTTTCGAATGATTTTATCGAGGCTGTTAATTTGGAGTATAAAGACGCAAGCTCATTTGCATTTGGGGGATTTTTTATACCTGATTATTCCGCATTTTCGGGATATCACAAAAGGGTGACCTACAGGGCTGGATTACGTTTGGATAAAACAGGGATGCTCCTAAATAATCGTGAGATAAATAACTTTGGCATAACTTTTGGATTTGGTTTGCCAATGCGCGGAAGTTTTTCTAACCTTAACCTTGGTTTTGAGGTGGGTAGAAAAGGCACAAAATATGATAATTTGATAGAGGAGAACTACTTTAAAGTCAACGTGGGTCTTTCCTTTAACGATATTTGGTTCCGTAAGCGACGAATTAATTAAGAAAAATTTGTACATTAACCACATCTAAAATAAATATTATGAAAACGAAACTTTACTTCACAGCGATAATGCTTTTAGGGTGCATTGGAGTAAGTAATGCGCAGGCTCAAAATCAAGAGTGCATGACTAATCTTTCTATTTACGTTGAACATGCCAAAGTTAAGAATTATGAAGCTGCATATACCCCATGGAAAATGGTTTACGACAATTGTCCTGATATCAACTGGGCCAATTTCGCCTATGGCGAGCGGATTTTAAAAGATCGAGTTGAAAAATCCTCGGGGGCTGAGAAAGATGGCAATATTCAGGATTTATTGGCATTGTATGATAATAGCCGTAAGTATTTCCCCAAAAAGGCATCTTTGGCCCCTGTGATCATAGATAAGGTTTTGCTGAAGTATGACAATAAAATGATTTCCAATGATGATATTTTCAGTGAATTGAGCAAAGCTTTTCACGAAGATAAATCCAACTTTAAGAACCCAAAGGCGCTATACCTTTATTTCTCAAGTTTGGTCGATTTGCACAAAGATGGCAGCAAGGACCTGCAAGAGGTTTTTGATGTATATGATGATGTTACGGAAAAAATCGAAGATGAGAATGTTCTTTTAACGGATAGGATTTCAAAACTTTTACCCAAGGAAGAAGATGGGACATTGACTTCAAAAGAGAAAAAACAATTGAAGGCAGCAACGACTAATTCAGAATCCTTTGGAAAGATTGCAGGTAGTATAGATTCTAAATTAGGTGATTTGGCAGACTGTGCTAATTTGGTGCCATTATATCAAAAAAGTTTCGACGCTAAAAAGGGTGACATCAATTGGGTGAAAAGAGCGGTTGGTAGAATGTTCGACAAAGAATGTACCGATGACCCCATGTTCAAAAAATTATTCGAAGCACAGATGGCCTTGGATCCATCCGCCGATGCTTATGTTTATGGAGGCAATTTAAAATTAAAAGCTGGTGATAGTAATGGTGCGGTAGCGGATTTCAACAAAGCCTTGGAATTGGAAACCAATGCCAGGAAAAAATCGAATATCGCCTATAAAGTTGCTACGGTTTTTAGAAGAGGTAGTAAGTCAACTGCAAGAAACTATGCCCAAAAAGCAATTGATGCCAACCCATCAAATGGTAAGGCATATTTGTTAATTGCCAATTTGTATGCAACAAGTGCTAATGATTGTGGGGAAACACCTTTTGAGAAAAGGGCAATTTACTGGAAAGCTGCGGAAATGGCAAGAAAGGCTGGTAGGGTCGACCCCTCATTGAGTGGTAGGGCCAATCAATCAGCTGCAAGTTACTCTGCCAAGGCACCATCAAAAACAGATATCTTCAATTCTGGAATGGCCGGTAAAACCGTATCATTCAATTGCTGGGTCGGTGGTAGTGTTAAGGTACCTAATTTGTAGAATGAAACGACCTTTTCGAAATTATCTATATGGCATTGCCCTGGTGTTTTCCGGGGCAATGCTTTTTTTTTCATGTGCGGATAATTATAAAAGGGTGGGTGAGGAAGCCTTACCATTGGTTTTTCCCCAAGGTGTCGCCGGAAATTTTACATTTACGTATACAGAAACTAAAAATCAAATGGCCAACGAGGCCGTGGATACGACAAGGGTAATATCGGTATTGTCTGGGCCTGCTATGAAGGATTACGAGAATCTCGAATTTCCTTATCGCACCTTTCCTGAAGGGATTGTTGTAGATATCTATGATGAGAATAATAATAAAAATACAATTACCGCGGATTATTGTATTCGGTATTCATCGACAGGACTCATAGATTTGCAAGGGAATGTAATTTTGGAGACACACGATGGCAAAAAACTGGAGACTCCTCAATTGTACTATGATCAGACAAATGAATGGGCCTTTACCGAAAACAAATTTAAATATACCAATCCCGAGGAAGGCACTATTATGGACGGGGAGGGTATGGATTTTAATAAGGACTTTAGTTATTTATATGCACATAAAACCTTTGGTCTAATGACCATTAAAGAAAAAATCAATGATTAAGATTTTAAGATATACAGAGTATCTTTACCTGGCAGTTGCCATTTTTTCGCTTTACAGGATATTTACAGATTGGAATGTAAACCGTGAAGGCACCTATATTTTTATATTCTTTGCCGTGGTTTCTATAGCAATGTTCGCTTTTAGAAGAAACTATAGGAAAAAATTCGAACAAAGAAAAAAGGATAACCAAAAGTAATCGTGGATACATCCATAATCATAATCATATTCTCCTTGGTATTTTCAGCCTTTTTTTCAGGTATGGAGATAGCTTTTATTTCGGCGAATAAAATCCATATCGAAATAGAAAAAAAGCAAAATGACTTTTTAGCGAAGGTGTTGACGCGCCTAACTAAAAGGCCATCAAAATTCATCGCGACTATGCTTATTGGCAACAATATTGCTTTGGTCATCTATGGATTGTTCATGGGTGAACTTTTGATGAATTGGTTTACGGGAATGTTACCCGTAAATAGTGGTTTTCTGGACCTTATTTTGACCGATTTTAGTTTGTTGACCCAAACGATGATATCTACATTGGTTATTTTGATCACTGCAGAATTCCTTCCAAAGGTCTTATTCCAGATATATGCCAATAGTCTTCTAAAGATCTTGGCTTTGCCCGCTTATTTCTTCTACCTGGTTTTTTCAATTATTTCCGAGTTTATTATCAAGGTTTCCGACTTCATCCTTAGGACCTTTTTCAGGACCGATGGTGATGAAACACAACTTGCCTTTAGCAAGGTAGAGCTTGGCGATTACATTTCCGAGCAAATGGGGTCTGTTGAGGAAGAGGATACGGTCGACTCCGAAATACAGATTTTTCAAAATGCCCTAGAGTTTACATTGGTAAAGGCGCGTGAGGTAATGGTGCCAAGGACCGAAATTACCGCTGTTGAACTGCACGAGAATACAAAGAACCTCACAAAATTGTTTTCCGATACTGGCTATTCCAAAATATTGGTCTATAAGGATACTATCGATAATGTAATTGGTTATGTACATTCATACGAATTGTTTAAAAAACCTAAAACCATTAAAAGCATCCTAAGGCCTGTAGAATTCGTTCCAGAGACCATGCTCATTCATGATATTTTGAATGTATTGACCAAAAAACGGAAAAGTATCGCAGTCGTATTGGATGAATATGGTGGTACGTCAGGTTTAATGACCGTGGAGGATATCGTTGAGGAATTGTTTGGGGAAATTGAGGATGAGCATGACTCTACCGATTTGATCGAAGAGCAAATAGATGAAAAAAATTACAAATTTTCGGCCCGCTTGGAAGTGGATTATATTAATGAAACCTACAAAATACAACTACCTGAAACGGATGAATATGAAACTTTGGGAGGACTACTCGTTAATGAAATGGGCGAAATACCCGAAAAGGAATCCGAAATAAGAATCGGGAATTACCTTTTCACGATTTTGGAAGTTTCAAGCACAAAAATCGATTTGGTAAAACTTGTTGTATTAGAAGACGAATAAACCCTTTATAACCTTATTTTAGGACCGATTTACTTTTTAATAATTCAAAAGAAAATGGTAATTTCGCAAACTGATTTTAAACATACCATATAATGGCGATTTTAGAGAATATAAGAAAGAGAACGACCATATTGATTTTAATCATAGGTTTAGCACTTTTTGCGTTTGTCATATCAGGCGTATTTACAAATAGTAGCTTTGCCGGAGGTAAGGTTGGTTCTTCAGTCGCTGAAGTCAACGGCAATGAAATCCCAATAGACGAGTTTCGACGAAAAGTTGAAGTTGCCTCGAACAGATTTGGTCCTTCCGCTTCATCTATGATGGTGGTAAACCAAGTATGGGACCAAGAAGTCAGAAATTCGATTTTAGGACAGCAATTTGAGGATTTGGGAATCGATATAGAAAGAGATCAGATCATGAACTATATCAAAACTATTCCTGCTTATAATCAAAATCCACAATTTATGAATGAAGATGGGATTTTTGATGAAAACAAGTTTCGTGATTTTATTGCAGACTTAAAAGTCAACAGTCCTTCTCAATATAATCTATGGTTGCAAGATGAGCAATCCATTATTCAAAATGCAAAGCAACAGACGTACTTTAATTTGGTTAAGGCCGGAGTCGGTGCAACGTTGAAAGAAGGGGAATTGGATTATAAATTGGCTAATGATAAGATAGATATCAAATATGTACGGGTACCTTATACTGCAATACCCGATAGCACTATTAGCATTAGCAAAAGTGAAATACAGTCATATATCAATAAGCATAAAGACGAGTTTAAACAAGAGAAAGCCCGTGACATCCAATATGTCTATTTTGAGGAAAAAGCGTCTGCTGCCGATGAGAATGCCATAAAGGAAGAAACCCTTAAATTATTGGACGATACCATTGAATATAGGGAACAAACCGATCGAATGGATACCATTCCAGGATTTAGGAATGCCACAGACCTAGCTGATTTTCTTGATCGCAGATCAGACATGAAATATGATACCATTTACAAGGCGAAGAAAGATTTGCCTTCTAGTTTTGCCGACACCTTGGTAACGCTTAAAGTGGGGGAACTCTTTGGACCCTACCGCGACGGAAATTATTTTAAGGTTTCTAAAATGGTCGATAAAAAGATAAACGGAACTGCGAAGGCCAGCCATATTTTGATTTCATGGAAAGGGGCCGAGAGGGCAGGAGAAAACATTACCAGAACTAAAGAGGAGGCCGAGGCTAAGGCCAAAGAGCTTTTGGCAGAGGCTAGAAAAGAGGACGCTGTATTTGTGCAATTGGCCCGTGATAATTCAGATGGTCCTTCTGCACCGAACGGTGGGGATTTGGGATATTTTCAGGAAGGTGCCATGGTTGCCGATTTTAATGATTTTGTCTTTGGTAATAATGTAGGAACAATTGGACTAGTAGAAACCGAATTCGGTTTTCATGTGATTAAGATCGATGACAAGCAAGAGATATATCGCATAGCCACTTTGGCCCGGGAAATTGAACCCTCTGAAACGACTGTAAATAACTTGTTCCAAGATGCGACCAAGTTTGAGATGGATGCTATTTCAGGGGAAAAGGCATTTCCAGACTTGGCCAAGGAAAGTGATTATGAAGTACGCCCTGTGAATAAGATCATGGCTATGGATGAAAATTTACCAGGTTTAGGTTCACAGAGGGGAATCGTGCAATGGGCCTTTAATGAAGAAACGAAGGTGGGTGAGATAAAAAGGTTCAATGTGAACAATGGTTATGTTATTGCCCAGATGACCGGCAAATATGAAGAAGGGTTGAAAACCGTTGAGGATGCATCTACAACCGTACTTCCGATTTTAAGGAAAGAAAGAAAAGCGGAAAAATTGATCACTGCCAACAAGGGTAAGTCGATGGAAGAGGTTGCAAAAGACAATAGTGTTTCCGTTTCCAATGCCTCTGCTTTGAGTGTTAAAGCTCCGACCATTCCTGGTGCAGGAAGGGAGCCTAAGGTCGTAGGAACTGCTTTTGCAATGAATGTCGGGGATACCTCCGATTTTCTTATAGGCGAAACCGGCGTTTACCTTATTACTGTGACCAATAAACAGGAGGCTCCAAAATTGGATAACTACAGCACATTCGCAAATTCGATTAAAACATCGAATGCTGGCAACGTAAACAATACAGTATACAATGCCTTAAAGAAAGCATCGAAAATAGAGGATAATAGATCCTTATTTTACTAAAAAAGTAATGGTTTAAAAAAGTCCTAACATTTTTGTTAGGACTTTTTTTTTAAAATCATCTCGGTGTAAGGGATAATCGTTTCGTAGCCCCCTTGTCGAAAATAGGCCATCGATGATTCATCCCCAATGGCCAAAATGAAATCACCTCCCCATGCGCCCAGGCTTTTGATGGCCCTTGGGTAATCGGAAAAAAGTTGCTCTTTTATTGTTGGTACACCCAAAGTATTAGAAATAACCGATTCGTGAAGATTTAATAGGCTTTCGAAAGTGCCGAGATCGGAACATGACATTATTTTAGTGGTTATATTCCCGATAACACTGACTAACTCTTTTTTATTGAACGTCTGTTTTCTGTATTGCATAATACCATCCCTACTGTTTTGTTTTTTATTGAGATGAACAAAAAACAGTTCGTTCTTGAATGTGGGGTCGAATACTACGGCTTCCACCATAGGAATGCCGTTGTTAAGTTGATAGGTTATCGGGGTGTTGTGTATTGCGCAGGCAATGTCGTAACCACTTCCCCCAAAAGTGTTTTGCAATAATTTATAAGGATCTATTTTAGCCCATTGTGCAATATTGCTGATTAGTGTCGATGATGAACCTAGTCCCCAATCTTTGGGAAATGTCAATTGGGCAGTTATATTGCAGCCTCTTCCATTCTTTAAAAAATCAGCATTTAATCGTTGGGCCTCAATGAGTATTTTAAGTGCCGTTCTTGCGATTTCGGTATTGATCAAAGCATCTAGGTTCATGGACCCTAAATCTATAGCCATCTCAAACCAGATATTTCCTTCCCTATCCAAACTTTTCCAAGTAAGGGTATTGGTCTTGGTAGGCTCCACGGTTAAAACTTGACCGAATGTCGTAGGTAAGGCCAAGGCTTTTGCCCCATCAAGGACGGCATATTCACCCGTAAGCAATAATTTCCCATTACTATAGAATTCTTGTTTCATCACTTACCCCTTAATTTGTTGAATATTGCTACCACGGCGCTATGGGTAACGGTGTGGCTCTTAAAATGGTCCACTATTACGGTTTTTTCTTGATCTGTAGCCCCTAGTTGGTTGAGTATATTCAATAAATGCATTTTCATATGGCCCTCCTGTATACCGGTAGTGACGAGCGAACTTACGGCTGCGAAGTTTTGTGCCAATCCGGCGACGGCCACAATCTTCATGAGTTCTTCAGCCGTAGGTTTATGAAGTATTTCCAAGGCTAATCCTACCAAGGGATGTAAGGTTGTTAAACCACCTACAGTGCCCAGGGCCAAGGGTATTTCTATCCAAAACTTAAATACCCCATTATCAATACTGGCATGGGTGAGACTTTTATAATGCCCGTCCTTGGCGGCAAAGGCATGCACTCCGGCTTCAACAGCCCTAAAGTCATTTCCGGTGGCCAGGACTACGGCATCTATACCGTTCATTATACCTTTGTTATGGGTAACCGCCCTATGAGGTTCAACATCGGCTATATGTATTGCCCTTATCATTTTCTTGGCACATTCTTCTGGAGTTATTTGCTCGTTTAATTTTAATTCCTCTATAGGGCACGAAACTTCTGCCCTGACCAAACAATTTGGGACGTAATTGGACAGAATGCTCATGACGACCTCAATCTGTTTTTCCTTTTTAGTAAAAAGAATATGTTCTTGTGCCTCTCTTTTAAAGGTATCGGCAAATTGCTCTAAACAGGAATTGATAAAATTGGCACCCATGGCATCCAAGGTCTCAAATGTGCAATGTAATTGGTAATAGCCCTCGAGTTGTGATGTTTTATTGCGAAGTTCTATCTGGGTTACGCCACCTCCCCTTTTTTCCATGTTCGTAGTCAATGGTTTGGCATCTTCAAAAAGTTTAGGTTTCACTTCTCGAAAGAAATTTTCCAGATGATCGGGGTCTCCATCGTACATAAAATGTACCTGACCAATTTTTTCGGTCCCAATGACTTCAGCTTTGAATCCACCACGATCAAACCAGAACTTTGCTGCCTTGCTGGCTGCGGCAACCACCGAGCTCTCTTCAATGGCCATGGGGATGGCATACAATTTGCCATTGATCAGATAATTTGGGGCTATTCCCAAAGGTAAATAGTAATTCGTTATCGTATTTTCTATGAATTCATCGTGTAATTTTTGCACCTTACTTTCTATATTCCAGTACCGCTTCAATAATTTCTTGGTTTGGGCAGGGTTCTGGGTATATTGCTCGGCCACCCAGTCTATTTTTTCTTGTTTTGATAATTTGGAGAAGCCCAAAATAGGATCGATCATGACATATTTGGTTTGTGGCAGCAAAGATAGTGATTACGCCGATATTCGCAGGTAGGCAAAGATCCCTCAAGGCCCCGTTGCTTTTTGTCGTTAAAGTTTAATTAATTGTAAAATAATCACTAAACTTGACTGAATTTAAACAGATTTAACAAAAAACATGATAAAAAGCCGTTTGTTCCTCCTCCTTTCATTTGGTTTTTTGGCCTTCACATTTGGGCAAGGGAAGAAAATCACCGTTGAAGAGATCTATAGGGGAGGCTTCAGGACAAGTGGTATGGACGAGCTTCGGTCCATGAAAAACGGGGAACAGTATACCTTGTTGAACGTTGACAGATATAAGAAGTCGGCAAGTATTGACATATATGATTATAAGACCTTGGAAATGGTAGGATCGGTCGTTAATTCTGCCGATAGCGATAAAATACCTTCTTTCAGCTCATATACCTTTAGTGGGGATGAGAACAAGGTTCTTTTGGCCACTGAATTGGAATCTATCTATAGACATTCCACAATGGGTATTTTTTATGTCTATGATATCGCCTCCAAATCGATCATAAAGGTTTCGGAAAAGAAGATCCAAGAACCGTTATTTTCCCCAAATGGGAGTCAAGTTGCCTATGCTTTGGACAATAACCTATATATTTTTAACATCGATAGCGGCATTACGACACAACTTACCAAGGATGGTGAGAAGAATAAAGTGATCAATGGGATCACCGATTGGGTCTACGAAGAGGAATTTGCATTTGTAAGGGCATTTGAATGGAACTCTAACGGCACTAAAATTGCCTTTTTGCGTTTTGATGAGACCGACGTTCCCGAATTTTCTATGGATGTCTACGGCACCGACCTTTATCAAAAACAACAAGTTTTCAAATACCCTAAAGCAGGGGAAAACAATGCCTTGGTTGAACTACATCTGTATGATATGGATTCTGGGAATACCTCTAAAATAGCTTTGGATGACCCCGACTATATTCCTCGGATTAAATGGATGAACCATCCAGATTATTTAAGTGCAACAACCCTGAATCGACATCAGGATCATCTGAAATTATATGCCGTCAACGCAGATAATAATACTGCAAAACTGCTATTGGAAGAGAGTGATAAGGCGTATGTCGCTATCCATGATCATCTTACCTTTTTGGCTGATGATAGTTTTATATGGACTAGTGAAAGGGACGGGTATAATCATTTATACCTTTACAGCTCCAATGGCAAGTTGATGAACCAAATCACCAAAGGAAATTGGGAGGTGACCGATTACTATGGATATGACCAAAACGAGGATAGGATCTATTACCAATCCACGGAAAATGGTTCAATTAATAGAGGGGTTTATAGCATAGAAAGTAATGGAAAACGGAAAAAGGGGTTGGCCAACGAAAATGGCACCAATACCGCTGATTTCAGTGCAAATTTCACCTATTTTATAAATTCCTATTCCAGCGCCACAGCACCCTATCGGTATACCTTGCACCAAGCACTAACAGGAATGAAATTAAAGGACATAAAGGACAATAGGGCACTTGTTGAAAAGCTGAAGGAATATGATATATCGCCTAAAGAATTTTCTACAATGGCCGTCAATGGTAATGAACTGAACATGTACATGATCAAACCATCTGACTTCGATAGCTCAAAACAATATCCTTTACTGTTGTTTCAATACAGTGGCCCGGGTTCCCAATCGGTTGCCAATAGTTGGGCAGGCACAAATGATTATTGGCATTTTATGTTAGCTTCCGAAGGGTATATCATTGCTTGTATTGATGGTAGGGGAACCGGTTTTAAAGGAAGGGACTTTAAAAAAATCACTCATAAGGAATTGGGGAAATATGAGGTAGAAGATCAAATTTCGGCCGCCAAAAAATTAAGCGAACTGCCTTATATCGATGCACACCGAACCGGTATTTGGGGTTGGAGCTATGGGGGTTTCATGTCGACCAATTGTATCTTAAAGGGTAATGATGTCTTTGAGACTGCGATCGCCGTGGCTCCAGTAACTTCATGGCGGTTTTATGATACTATTTATACTGAACGTTATATGCAGACACCTCAGGAGAACGCAAGCGGTTATGATGATAATTCCCCTTTCAACTATGCTGGAATGCTAAAAGGAAACTACCTGTTGGCTCATGGTTCAGGCGATGACAACGTTCATGTACAAAACACCATGCGAATGATAGAGGCACTGATACAAGCCAACAAACAGTTCGATTGGGCCATATATCCTGATAAGAATCATGGGATAAGTGGGGGAAATACCCGCATTCATTTATTTAATAAAATGACGAATTTCATTCATCAACATTTAGGTGATAAAAATAAAAGTATGTATGCCAATACATCTTCGTCAACTAAATTTAATAGCACTGTTACTGCGAATAAATCTAGTTTAGTTAAGGAATCGACAAAAATTTCAACTTCAAATTCGAAAACTGATACTGACGTAAGTAACTTTCAGAAGGAAGCGATTACAAAGCAAATTGGAGCAAAAAAGGAGAGTCCAAAAAAACGTACAGAAAAGGATTAAAACGTAATAATATAGAACAAGCCAAGGGGTTAAAAAAATAGCAATTGGAATTAGCAAAAACAACTAACAATTAACTAACTTATTTTTTCATTATGAGCGATAAAAAAACATCAATACAAGGGCATCCAAAGGGTCTGATGACCCTGTTTTTTTCAGAAATGTGGGAACGATTTTGTTACTACGGAATGCGAGTCCTTTTGACATTATATCTGGTAAAGTCCTTAATGAAAGGAGATGCCGATGCAGCACTGATTTATGGGGCCTATACAGGACTAATTTATGCAGCACCAATAATAGGTGGTAAATTAGCCGATAAATACCTTGGTTATAGAAATGCAGTACTTCTTGGTGCAATCCTAATGTCTCTTGGTGAGTTTTTGATTCTTGGCGGTACAGAACAATTTTTAATGATTGGGATGGGGGCATTGATTGTTGGTAATGGTTATTTTAAAGCGAATATCTCTACTATTGTAGGGAAATTATATGATGACAATGATCCAAGGCGGGATTCCGGATTCACCATTTTTTATATCGGTATTAATATCGGAGCCTTATTGGCTACTACAGTTGTGGCCTATGTTGGAGAAACCTATGGTTTTAAATATGGATTTGGTCTCGCTGGATTTGGGATGCTAATGGGATTGATAATTTTCTGGACGGGAAGAAAAAATTATGCTCTTGCACCTGGTTTGGGAATAACAGAAGAAGGAAGGAAAAAAGGATTTGCCGGTTTAAATAAAGCTCAAATTGTTGGGATACTCTCACTGCTGATTATTCCAATTAGTTATTGGCTTATTACCAACAACAGTTGGTTGGATTATCTTCTATTAGGGTTGTTTATATTCATTTCTTTTTCCCTGATTAAAGCAGGAAAAGATGCAGATAACTTAGAAAAAGTATCTATCTGGAGAGACCGAATGATAGCCTTATTGATTTTCATGATAATCAACATTACCTTCTGGGCTTGTTTTGAACAGGCAGGAACATCTTTGACATTGTTTGCCGACAGGAATGTGGATCGAAGTATTTTAGGCTGGGAAATGCCTGCTTCTATGACGCAGTTCTTTAATCCGTTCTTCATCATTGTTTTCGGGTCAATCTTTTCAGTCATGTGGGTGAAATTATCGGCTATAGGTAAGAACCCGAGTCTTCCAATGAAATTTGCTTTAGGGATCTTTCAATTGGGCTTAGGATTTTTAGTTACCCAAGTTGGGTTACAGTTTGTCAACGAGTCATTTCAAGTACCGCTTTTAACGTTACTTTTCTTATATCTATTACATACGACAGGTGAGTTGTTTTTATCACCAATTGGCTTGTCCATGGTAACAAAATTAGCTCCAAAGAACATTGCCGGTACCGCTATGGGAGCATGGTTTTTAAGTTTTGCAATAGCCAATTATCTTGGGGGTAAAATTGCAGCATTAACCGGAGGGCATGATGGTGAAGTTGCTTTAACAGTATCTGAAGGCTTAGATAAATACACTTCAATTTTTGCTACTATCGGTATAGTACTTCTGGGAATTGCATTATTGATTGCTATTTTTAACAAGCCACTTAAAAAACTTATGCATGGTGTTGAATAACCAAGCACATTAGTACAATACCTCATGGTAATATGGTAAATACATAATAAATAAAAAAAGCTCAAGTTGCATGACTTGGGCTTTTTCATTAATAAACTTAAATAATGGGTACAGAAAAAAGATCATTCGTAAAAACTTTAGGATCCTTCAATAAAACGTTTTGGGTTGCCAGTGTTATGGAACTTATGGAACGATGGGCATGGTATGGGATTTTTACGTTATTGGCAATCTATTTGGTAGGATCTACAGACACGGGTGGATTGGGGTTTTCACATACTGAAAAAGGGCAACTAATGGGATTTATTCCTGCTATTTTATATTTATTGCCTTTGTTTACAGGTGTAATAGCAGATAAAATAGGCTACAAACTTTCGCTAATTATAGCGTATTCAATGCTTATTGTCGGTTATTATTTGATGGGCACAGTTTCAAGTTATTGGAGTGTATTTTTTGTTTTCCTTTTTGTCGCTCTTGGTGCTGCCATGTTTAAACCAGTGGCTTCAGCCATTATCACTAAATCGACTGATAAATCCAATGGAACCCTTGGTTTCGGAATATTTTACATGATGGTTAATATTGGTGGATTTATTGGTCCTGCCATGTCTTCTGGTTTGCGAAGTACTTATGGATGGAAGCTTATTTTTATTCAAGCAGCTGTCGTTATCTTTATCAACTTATTGATTGTAATATTTTTCTTTAAAGAACCTTACAGACAAATCTCTAAAGAATCCGTAAGTGAGGCTATTTTAAATTCCTTAAAAAAGATATGGGAAGCAGTAAAAGACGTCAAACTAACCGTATTACTTATTATTATGGTTGGTTTTTGGACATTATTCAATCAATTATTCAATACGTTACCAAATTTTATTGAAGATTGGGTAGATTCTTCTAAAGTTAGTAATGCAGTTACAGATTTTTGGCCATGGTTAGGTAATTTAATTAGTGATGGGGGGCAAGTAAAACCTGAGTGGTTTACTCAAATCGATGCACTTATGATTGTGTTCCTGCAAATATTTGTATCATACTTCGTGTTAAAAATTAGACATGTAAGTGCTATGATACGGGGGTTTATAATTGCAACTATTGGTATTGGTATTACATTCTATACTCAAAATGTTTGGTTTACGGTAATAGGTACAGTCATCTTTGCAATTGGTGAAATGGCAACTAATCCAACATTTTCATCCTTTATTGCGCTAATTTCTCCAAGGGGTAAAGAGGCACTATACCAAGGCACCTATTTTCTTCCTGTTGCAGCAGGTAACTTTTTTACTGCCTTTGTTTCAGGGAATCTTTACGAGGCTTGGTCTGATAAATTAAGTCTTTTACAAAATGAAATGACATCTAGAGGAATTAAAATGCCTGAAGTTACTACTGATTTTAGTAAAAACCAGTATTATGATTTAGCTGCTCAAAAATTGAATATGGAAAAGTGGGAAATGACCAGAATGTTATGGGATAATTATAATCCAAATAAAATTTGGTATGTCATTGTGGGTATTGGTGTAGTTACGATTTTAGCTTTGGCCGTATATGACAAAATGGTCATTCGACCAAGAGAGGCCAAGGCAAATGGAAATTGATCGGCCATGAAAGGATCTTCCAATGAATTCTTTAAAACCCAGGTTCTAGGTCATCCTGCCGGACTTTTTGTGCTTTTCTTTACAGAAATGTGGGAACGTTTTTCTTTTTACGGAATGCGTGCCTTATTGGTTCTGTTTTTGGTAAGTTCATTTGGAATTGGTGGGTGGGATTGGCCTCGTGAAAATGCTTTGGCCCTATATGGAACCTATCTTGCTTTACTTTATTTAACACCAATTATAGGTGGGACCCTTGCCGATAAATATTTAGGGAATAGAAAAGCGATCATCATTGGTGCTTTAATAATGACCTTTGGTCATGCAAGTATGGCGATAGAGAATATTCCTTTCTTTCTATATTTAGGATTATTTTTATTGGTAGTTGGAACAGGTTTTTTTAAACCTAACATGAGCTCATTCATATCAATTCTTTATGAAGAATTTCCAGAAAAAAAAGATGGTGCTTATACCATTTTTTACATGGGCGTTAATGCTGGGGCTTTTTTAGGTATTATGCTTTGTGGCTATCTGGGAGAGATTCTTGGATGGAGTTGGGGCTTTGGATTGGCCGGAATTTTTATGCTGTTGGGTTTATTACAGTTTACTTTAGCTCAGGGCATATTTGGAGATAAAGGTAACAAGCCAAATAAGGAAGATAAAACCATTGAAACCGATGATCATACTAAAATTGAAGATAAGTTAAATCCCTTTACTCAAGTAGATAAAATATTAATTTTCTTTGTTGCGGTTTCCGGATTGATATGGATAATTAATGATCCGCTATCAAAGATCATTAATTATAATGTTTTAAAGTTTGGTGATACTGATTATTCAGGACATTCCATATTAATTACCCTTATTTTATTCGTTTATTTATTAGGGTCACGAATAGTTAGATATAGCAAAATAACCAGGGACAAAATGTTTGCTGTGGTTGTTTTTGCATTTTTTATCATCTTTTTTTGGGCTTCATTTGAACAGGCTGGAGGTTCCATGAGTATTTTTGCTAAGGATTATACCAATAGAATATTATCTGGAGATTCAGCCTTGATCTTCAATATTGTAGATGTCGTAATTACTGTAGTTCCTATAGCAATTATAACTTGGGTGTTATTTTTATTTTTCAAACAAACTTTCAAAAAGTATTTAGTTTCGAATATGATACTTGGAATCAGTTTTGTTCTGATTTGGGCCATAGTTATTTGGAAAATAAATAACAACTTTAACACCTATTCTTATGAGATAAACTACCCCGTGTATCAATTATCGGAAGAGGAAGGAGCTAAAAAGATTGCATTAATTGCTAATGTAGAATTACCTCAAGGAGCGGTTCTCGGAACAAATACAACTGTTATCAGATCTTCAACAGATTTTGTTGCTAATGATAAAATTTCAATTATTGATATAGATAAAAAAGGTGTCAATTATAAATATTTAACAGATGAACAATCTAAATCTGTGACTAATAAAATTAATGCAACTATCGTACAGAAAAAGGATAATGAAATTCAAATACCAGCAACATGGTTTCTTATTTTAAACTCATTATTCATAATTGCATTTGCACCTTTATTCTCAAAATGGTGGGAAAGCAAATACAATCCTAAACCAGCACATAAATATGCCATTGGTTTATTTTTCTTGGGTATCGGTTTTGCATTTTTGGCATTCGGATCTGCTGGAATACCACAAGGAGCAAAGACAGCCTCTATAAGTATGGTTTGGTTAATTTTCGCATATTTATTCCATACCTTAGGAGAGCTTTGTGTTTCTCCTGTAGGTCTATCTTATGTTAGTAAATTGGTACCTCCAAGAATGATCGCTTTTATGTTCGGTGTTTGGTATTTGGCATTGGCAATTGGGAATAAAACATCTGGAAAAATGGGTGCTATGATCGATGATATTACAGCAAAATATGATATTTCTACATTTTTCTTAATTTTCACCTTCGTTCCAATAATTATCGGAATAATCGCGTTATTGCTAAATCCTGTGTTAAAAAAATTAATGCACGGGGTGCGCTAGCCTAAACATCTTATTCGAGTTTCAGGACAAAGGCTCCCTGTTCGCCCGTATAGTGAAAGGGAATCTTTTTGTGGTCGCAGGTCACTGCCCAGCGTTTTATATAACTACGATAATTACTGCCATCAGCGATCAATACCCCTGGGTGTAATGAGTCTATGAGTCGTTCAAGATTAAGTTTTGGGGATTGGGTCAATAACACAAAATCAGGATACTCATCCGATTCAAGAAACACGCTCGAACTATCAATAATGATCAATCTACTATGGTTCAAGCTAAAAGCATTTGCAAGGGGTTGGTACGTTGTGGTATGAATATTCTCCTTTATACTATAATCAGAAATAATCCTTGTTGATGAAGCACTATCAGGAGTGTATATCGTAAGATGTGCTCCGGATTGGTGCATTAAAATTGAATTCTTGGTTTGATGGGCAATCCATAGTTGTTCTTTGTTTTGGGTGCTGTCTTGTTTGTACAACGACCAAATTTGAAGACAAATAATACAGAGCAGTACCGAAACCAATCTTTTGAAAGTGAAGGTATGAATCATCCAAATCAATGCAATCATAAAGGTATAGGTCAAAACCATTTGAATGGAATCGAAAGGAATATTTTGAAAAATAAAGATTTCTTGTTGTGCTACCCAATCGATGAGCGTATTCATAAGACCGATTACTGAATTGTAAAGACCAATCAGACTATCAGGAGCCAGATTCATTAACACTAGTACGATAACGATGATACCCATTCCGAGTATTAGCCCTAAAAAGGGGACAATCAATAAATTCGACACAAAGAACAGTCCGGGAAATTGATGAAAATAGTATAAACTAATCGGTAGGACCCCGACTTGTGCGGCAATACTTACTGAAAGCAATTGCCATACTTTTTTAACCACCCATGGTTTTGGATTATAGAATTTCTGCAAAAGGGGATAAATCCAAACAATGGCAAAAACAGCAGCGTAACTCATTTGGAACCCAACGTTGAACAAAAGCATAGGATCGATTACAAGCAAGATGAAGAACATGGATAAAGCCAGGATATTGAACGTATTACTAGGCCTATTTAAGTATAGGGCATAAGCCACAAAACTGAACATGGTTACGGCCCGAACTACTGAAGCCGATAATCCGGCCAAAACGGCAAACCCCCATAGTAAGAATACAATTGCAATAAGTTTTAGGACCTTTCCTTTGGGTAGTAGTTCCATCGGACGCAAAAGAAATTCCAAAAATAAGAGGATAATACCGATATGTAGGCCAGATATCGCGAGGATATGAACAGCCCCAGCTTTTTTAAAAGCGGTATATGTTTCTTCTGTTATGTCATCCCTTTGGCCCAGAAACAAGGCCTGGATTATTCCGAACTCGTCCTCCCCGAAATTAGCTTGCGCTAATTGGGCACTGATTTTATCCCTTAAATGGGCGGTATAACCATTGAGGGTTCTTACCGGATGGTCATATCTAAGGAAATTATGCCTATTCAAATATATTTGATGGTAGACTCCTTGTTGTTCCAAATAATTTTTGTAGTCAAATTGGTGAGGATTTAATGGAGGTTTGATGTCTACTTTATCCGCAAGTACAATCAGTTCGTCATCAACATTAAATTTTCCATAGATCGGGTCAATGGCCAGATTCAATATGATTCTTCCAGAGGCTTTTTTGGTTTGATAATGCATTACTTCCGCGATAAAGCGATGCGAGAATGACGTAGGTTTTAAAACTTCAGTGATTTTCAATTTCCAGGTCTCTGACCCTTTTGATGTGATATGGGAATAATGGTCCGTTGCATTTTTAGGTTGGGCCAAGGTAAAAATCAGTATGCCAAGGAATATTGTCGTGCATGCGGCGATGATTCCGAAAGTCACGCCAATGGCTTTTTTTTGTTTAAAAAGGAGAATACCAAGAATCGATAACGAAACTAAAGTAAGCATAAAAGGAAGTCGAATCCCGGTATTTATAAAGTACCCTGTAAGGATTCCCAATACCAAAAGTAGTGTTAGCTTTATAGGAATGAATTCCAGCAGCTTCATTTATAGAACGCGGGTTGCTTTAACAAAAGAATAATTCCAATAACCCTCCCTCAGTGACGAAACGATGACCCCCCTCGAAGTTGAAGCATGTATGAATTTTATTTCGTCATTTTCGACTGCGACCACTAAGCCGACATGATTTATTTTTTTGCCTCTACGTGAGGTTTTAAAAAATAGGAGGTCACCTTTTTCAACCTGGTTCACATGTATGCGCTTTCCTTGGTTGGCCATTGCGGACGAAACCCTTGGAAATGCAACGTCATTTTCTTTAAAAGCAACATACAAAAGCCCGGAGCAGTCCATACCTTTTTTTGTCGTGCCTCCATATTTATATCGTACTCCAGAGTATGTTAGGGCTGTATTGATAATGTCATTGACTTTCGATGGCGATGAATGGGCATCCAGGCCATCGGTCCCCTCATAACTTTCTTCAGAGCTTTGATTCTCCGGTGAGGCTTCAACGGTAATTTTACGCTCTTTGGCATATGTAGTTTTCTTTTTGGCAATACAACCGCCTAAAAAAATAAGGAGAATAATAAATGGGTATGTTCTTTTCATCCAAAGTTCGCAAATGGCCTTTGGATATCAAATTTAAACATTTTCTACAATTAGCTCTGCAGTTTTGGCGCTCGCACCTTTGCCTCCCAGCTTTTTTTCAAGTAGTTCATAGGCTTTTAGTTGATTTTCACGACTAGTGCCTTTTAATATTTTAGCGAGCTCGTTTCTTAAGTTTTTGCTGTTCAGGTCGTTCTGGATCAATTCTTTGACCACTTCCTTTTCCATGACAAGGTTCACTAAAGAAATATACTCCAAAGTAATAATGCGTTTTGCGATTTGATAAGACAACCAACTGGCCTTGTAACAAACCACTTGGGGAACTTTGAAAAGTGCGGTTTCCAGAGTGGCTGTGCCACTAGTGACCAACGCTGCGTGGGCGATGCTCAAAAGCCCATAGGTTCTATTCGCTAAAAAACCAACATTGGAATCCTTTAAAAATGGGGCATAAAACCCATAATCCATACTCGGGGCCCCGCCAATGACAAAATGGTATTCGGGAAAGTACCCCGTTACGGATAACATAATCTTTAGCATTTTTTTCACTTCTTGTTTACGGCTACCTGGTAAGAGGGCAATAATCGGTTTTCCGTTATCCAAATTGTTTTCTATCCTAAAAATCTTCTCGTCGAAATCACCCCGATTCTCGATGGCGTCGATTAACGGATGGCCCACAAAATGTACAGGAAAGCCATGTTTTTTTTCGTAGAATGACTTTTCAAAAGGAAGAATGACGTACATAGCATCGATATTCTTCTTTATCCTATGGATACGGCTTTCCCGGGAAGCCCAAATTTGCGGAGATATATAATAATTGGTCTTGTAGTTTCTCGCTTTGGCCCATTCGGCGATTCTTAGGTTAAAGCCGGAAAAATCAATAAATATGATAACATCCGGATGATAAGCGCTAATATCTTTCTTGCAGAATTTAATATTTTTAAAAATACTTCCTAGGTTCATGATCACTTCAAGAAAACCCATAAAGGCCATTTCTTTATAGTGTTTCGCCAATGTACCTCCTGCTGCCTGCATAAGATCACCACCCCAGCATCTGATCTGGGCATCCGAATCATTTTGTTTCAACGCTTTGATCAAGTTGGCCCCATGAAGGTCCCCGGATGCTTCCCCTGCGATAATGTAGTATTTCATTTCAAAACACCTTATAATATAGAATCACCAGTGCAGTAAGAAGCGTGGCGATTAAAACCCCTTTTGCCCGTTGATCTCTTCGTATTTTCAAAAATCCAAAAAAGACCACTAAATTCAAAATTGCCCCAAGTGCAAGCAAACTTCCCACATGTCCATGCTGTATGGCAGCTTCAAAGGTATCTGCAATGCCAAAATCCGAGAATAATAAGATATAGGCCAAAGTGCCGATGGTATTTGCGATAACGCCAACAATAAATCCAATGATAAGTTCTTTTTTTGTATTCATGGGTCGAGTTTCAATTTCTAAGTTCAATTTTCAAGATGTTTTTCAATGATTTGTTACCATTACAAATCCCAAGTATTAAGTTCTTGTATGGCATGGTGTGCCGTTAGATCAAATTGGGTGGGTACGACGGAAACATAGCCATTGGCGAGGGCCCATTCATCTGTATCCTCTCCTTTGTCCAAAAGCTCAAATTCACCGGTCAGCCAATAGTACTCCTTTCCTCTGGGATTTGTACGTTTATCGAATTTCTCCTTCCAATTCGCTCGGGCTTGCCTACATATTTTTATCCCTTTAGGCAATCCATTTTCTATTTTAGGGATGTTCACGTTAAGCACCACCCCTTTGGGCAGCTTGTTTTTTAGTGCTTCACTTACGATACTTTCAATGGCCTCACCGGCTATTTCGAAATTAGCATCCCAGGCATAGTCGCATAACGAGAAACCAATCGCAGGCACGCCTTCAATACCAGCTTCTATGGCAGCGCTCATAGTCCCAGAATAGATGACATTTATCGATGCGTTGGACCCATGATTGATACCACTAATACAAATATCCGGCCTTCGATCCAATATTTCTTGAAGCGCCAGTTTAACACAATCTGCAGGAGTACCACTACAACTGTATTCCTCAAAAGCACCATCGGTAAGATCTATATCGACTTTCGAAGAATATAAAGTATTGTCAACGGTAATTGCATGGCCCATCCCGGATTGCGGACTGTCAGGTGCCACCACTACGACCTTCCCAATTTCGGACATAAAACGAATCAAGGCCCTAAGTCCTGGAGCTGTAATTCCGTCATCATTGGTAACCAAGATCAGTGGTTTTTCCATAAAATATACTTTATTGGGCAAAAATACGTTTAAAAAAACAGATGTTCCCCAATGGCGTTTAACAAAAATTTAATGCCCGAGGCTTGAGTGCTGGCACGGTTTTTTCTGTATATTAGGGAATTGGATATACCCTTTGTCAAGACAATAGGGAATCCAGGATTATTAATTAGAAAGGATTAGTATTAAATAGCAAAGAATATTATATGAAAAGGAATCTAGCCTATGCCCTAATTGTAATGCTTGTTGCGGTCGCATCTTGCAGTTTTACCAAACAGTCTTTTGAGAATGATGACAAGGATAAATTATTGTTAGACCTGATTACTTATGTTTTGGAAAGAGGCCACTACGAACCCAAGTCTATCGATGATGATTTTTCAGTGCAAGTATTTGAGGATTTTATAGATGTTCTCGATCCCACCAAAAGATATTTCTTAGAGAGTGATATCATGGAGTTTGAAAAATATAAATTTCAAATCGATGACCAAATCAATAATACCGATATCACCTTTTTCAATGTGGTCTACGATCGCCTCATGGAACGAATGAACGATGCGAAGAATATATATAAGGAGGTATTGGAGGACCCATTTGATTATTCTTTGGATGAAAGCATAAGCATTAAATATGAGGAGGAACCATTTGCGAGATCAAAAACCGAACTTAAAGAACGATGGAGAAAACAATTGAAGTACGCTACCTTGGGCACCTATGACTCCAAGCTGACACAATCTGTTAAGTCGCCTAAGGTTAAAAGGGAAATGAAGAATGACCAAGTTATTACGAACATAGAAGTTCCCGAAACTGTAGATGAAGAAGTCATTAAGGCATTAACACCAGAAGAAGCTGAAAAGGCGGCTAGGGAAAGCACCAAGAAAACCTTAGACGAATTTTTCGATTTCATTGACGATTTGGAACGAAAGGATTGGTTTGTACAGTATATCAATACCATTGTAGACGAATTTGACCCACATACATTTTATTTTGCACCTGATGACAAGGAGAAGTTCGATGTAAGTATGTCTGGTAAGTTCGAGGGCATTGGTGCACGCTTACAAAAGAAACCCGAAGGGGCCAAGATTGTTGAGATTATTTCCGGGGGACCGGTTTGGAGGGACCAACGATTGGAAGTTGGGGATGAGATTATCAGAGTTGGCCAAGATGGGGAAGACCCTATAGATATTGTTGGTATGCGATTGGATGACGCTATTAAATTGATCAAAGGGCCAGAAGGTACCGTAGTCGATTTAACGGTCAGAAAAGTCGATGGCTCAATCGAGGTTATCTCTTTGACCAGGGACGTTGTAGAACTGGAGGAATCATATGCCAAATCGGCTAATATCATTAAAGGGGACCAAAAATTCGGACTGATTAACCTACCTAAATTCTATGTCGATTTTAATGATTATTCAGAACGAAATGCGGCAACCGATGTTGCCAAGGAGGTTGAACGATTAAAACAGGAAGGTGCCGAAGGTTTAATTCTAGATCTTCGTGATAACGGTGGAGGATCATTAAAAACAGTGGTTGAAATGGCCGGACTGTTCATAAAAGATGGTCCAATTGTACAAGTACGATCTAATGGAAAAGGAAAAGATGTTTATGATGATAAGGATGAGCGTATTCAGTGGGATGGTCCACTTGTAATTCTGGTCAATGAGCTTTCAGCCTCGGCTTCGGAAATTTTGGCTGCCGCTATGCAAGATTATAAACGCGCTATTGTAATCGGAAGTAAACAAACCTTTGGTAAGGGAACCGTACAAAATGTAATCCCATTAGACAATATTGTTCGGAGTAATGAACATGGTGATTTGGGAGCCATTAAACTGACCACCCAGAAGTTTTATAGGATCAATGGTGGCTCTACTCAATTGGAAGGGGTTAAAAGTGATGTTGTGGTTCCCGATAAATACAGTTATATCGATTTGGGGGAACGAGATCAGTCGAACCCATTGAAATGGGATAAGATTTCCCCAGCAGAGTATAAGATTTGGGATGGTTATATCGATTACGAGCAAACCATCGCAAATAGTAAAAAACGAATGGCAGAGAACAATCAAATAAAATTAATCGAAGAAAATGCCAAATGGATCAAAGAAGAGCAGGACGAGAATGTTATTTCTCTAAATTATAACATTTATAAATCGGAAGAGAAGAAAGACAAGACCAAATCAGATTATTTCAAATCAATGACGGAATATGATTCCAAATTGACTTTCAAGTCGTTGAAGTATGAGGAGGAATTGTTTACACAAGATATGGATTTAAGGGAAAAAAGAGATCGATGGCATAAAAATCTGGCCAAGGATGTCTATATTGAAGAGGCTGTCAATGTGTTGCAGGACCTTAAAATCAACAATCTAAAGCAAGCTAAATTAGCTAGTTTAAAGGGATAGCACCTTTGTACATAAAACATGAATGAACCCTGCCCCTTAAAGGCAGGGTTTATTAATTGTATCTGTATAATATCAAAACTTCGGGAAAGCGGACATCAAGGTAATTTTTAGACCCGTTTGGTGGCTAAATAGTATATGAAAATACGGTCGTGCATTTGACAGCCCCATGTAAAATAGACTATAAGTACCCAATCGGCCTAAAAAGAAAAGTGCCCCGCATTGCAAAATGCGGGGCACTTCATCGTTCATTATCCAAGCATCGGAAAGTATTCGTTCTAAGGATCTTTATTTCCTTTCGAACAAGGCTTCCATTTCCTCCAAGGTCTTCCCTTTGGTTTCAGGGATATATTTGTACACAAATAAGATGATAATCACAATAAAGACCGAGAATAGAAAATAGGGTAGGGCATTGTTCCAAGTACCTCCATCCATAATCAATCTATTGGCATCACTCTCAACCACCATTGGAAAGGTTTGAGAGACAAAATAATTTGCCAGCCACTGAGCGGCAACTGCGACTGCCATCGCCGCACTTCTTATCTTATTAGGGAATATTTCAGATAAAAGTACCCATACAATAGGACCCATTGACATGGCAAACGAACCGATGAAAATGAGGATTCCGATGAGACTAATGATACCTTCAGTAGTTGAAATGGTTGGTAATCCGGCTGAATTTACACCTGCATAATCGCTAAAATACAGTGTAAAGCCCATCAGTAAAAATCCAACTAGCATTCCAAAACCACCAATGATCAATAGAGGTTTTCTACCCAATTTGTCAACCGTGAACATCGCTATAAACGTGAATAACAAGTTTACCGTTGCCAGCAAGATTTGTTGCAAGAGAACATCATCTTGTCCAAAACCAAGGGCTTGCTCAAAAATATCGGCACCGTAATATAGTACCGCATTTATTCCCGTAAATTGTTGCAATACAGATAATACCGTACCTATAATTACAATCGGAAGCATGGTTTTGTTGAATATCGAGGCTTTTTTCTTCGTGCTTTCCGCTTTAATATTGTCCCTTATTTCCTTAATTTCCTTAGCTGCAATTTCCTCACCATGTATTCTAATCAATATATTTGCAGCTTCATCTTCTCTTCCCTTGATCATAAGCCAACGTGGACTCTTGGGTACAAAGAACAACAAGACCAAGAAAAGACCGGCTGGCACCAATTCTGACCAGAACATATTTCGCCATCCAAAAGCGATATTCTCACTCTCACTTAGATCTGACCCTATAAAATAGGTGACCAAGAAAACTACGAAGAAGCCGATTACCACGGCCAATTGATAAAACGTTACTAGTATTCCCCTATTTTTTGCAGGTGCAATCTCAGCGATATACATCGGAGCGTTCATTGATGCAATACCAATGGCAACCCCACCAATAAGCCTAAAAATGACCAATAAAGTGGTTGATTCTGGCAACATACTAGGTAAACCTGACCCCCATGCTGAAATTGTAAAAAGGATGGCGGCAATGATCAAGGAATTTTTTCGACCTATGGCCTTACTTATAATACCTGCTGAGGCTGCACCAGCCAAGGCTCCCAATAGGGCGCTACTTACAATAAAACCTTTTAGGGCTCCAGTAAGTTCAAAATATTTTGAAAAGTAGAATTGCGTACCATTGATTACGCCTGTATCATAACCAAACAACAATCCCCCAAGGGTGATCACTATGGTTATAAAATAAATATTGATTTTTGTTGTTGATGTTTTACCCATGGTTTAATTGGTTTAAGTTATTTTGTTAATCAGCAATGCCTGTCATCAAACGAAAGCGCATTTGCAGGCATAATAAAGGCAGGTCGTTTAGATCTGCCTAGGCCCTTACACATGCGCATCCTACCAAACTAGGTTATTTGCTTGGAATAAGGTAATATTTCACTATTACTATTCAGTAAAAAAAAATAATCTTCCAAAGATACTTTTTTGTTCTGGAACAGACCTCGGGATTCCCTTAAAATTTTATGCCATAATTCTGAGGACAATATTCGGGAATAATCATAATGATAAGCACTAGATTTCGATAATGAACAATTTGCTTATCGAAGGTAATCGCAAGGAGCCGCCTATTAAAACCTTGGTCTCAATAATAACAGCTTCAATATATCAAAAAAAACCAAAACCCTAAGAGGTGAATTATAGATGGTTATCACCATAATGTATTCTATTTTCCTATTTCCTTCGAAGTTTCCAATTTCAATGATTCTGAATTAATACAATACCGTAATCCACTTGGTTCCGGTCCATCAGGAAAGACGTGTCCCAAATGGGCATCACAGGTGTTGCATAAAACCTCGACCCGAATCATACCATAGCTACCGTCTTTTTTGTATTTGATCGCATTTGCTGTAACCGGCTGTGTAAAGCTAGGCCAGCCAGAACCGGATTCAAATTTTATTGTAGAATCAAAAAGCGAGGTGTCACAACATATGCAGTTATATTGGCCTGCTTCGTGAACACTACAAAGTGCACCTGAATGCGGTGCCTCGGTGCCTTTTTCCCGAGTAATCCTAAATTGTTCAGGACTTAACAAATCGCGCCATTGCGCATCGGTTTTTTCAACCCTTCGAGAGGGCTTTAGGTTGCCTTTTACCGTATAATTAATGACATCTTTCCAAGTTAGCATGTTTGTTTTCTTTCCTTTTTATTGAATTGATTTAAGCTCGGTAAACTATCGTAATGCATTAAATCTAAAAATCCCTTTTTAGACCTTCTAAGAGTAAAGAACTTACAAACCCCACAATATGATTTAAACCTAAATTAAACTATTTTTGGCCAGTGGACAAAAGGAAAAAAAATAGAATCCTATATACTGTTTTATTAGTACTGTGTATTATTGGCTTTTGGTGGTTCGAAAACTTTTATACTCCTGATACCTATACTTCGAAGAGTGACGATGGATTTGAATCCACCATACCCTCTTATCTATTGCCCAGTTCATCTACAGGTGACATTGTAATCCATGATCATTTTATGCTATCCTATAACGAGCCCTTTGAACAGGCTGAATGGGTGGCGTATAGGCTAAAAAAGAGCCATTTGACCTTTGATGATCGAAAACGACCATATTTTATTGAGGACCCTAAGGTGAAAACCAAATCTGCGGATTGGCGCAATTATAAAGGGTCTGGTTTTGACCGAGGACACTTATGCCCTGCAGGGGATCGCCGTTTCTCTGAATATGCATATAATGAAACTTTCTATACCAGCAATATTAGCCCACAAAATCGGGAATTCAATGCCGGGATTTGGAATCGGTTGGAAATCCAAGTTAGGCGATGGGCAAAACGTTATGGGGACCTCTATGTGGTTACTGGGGGCGTTTTGGACAATGACCTTGAAGAAATTGGTGAAGAAGATGTTGATGTGCCCAATTATTTTTATAAAATTATTGCGAAGGGGAACCAAAAAAACCTCGAGGTCATCGCTTTTTTAATGCGTAATGAAGAAAGTGCAGAGCCTTTACAAAATTTCGTTGTGCCTGTAGACCGAGTTGAGCAGGTAACTGGTCTGGATTTTTTTAATGAATTACCGGATTTGGAAGAAGCCAAATTGGAGAGTGTATCTACCTTGGCCGGATGGAAGTTTTAGAACCCTTCTTTCAATCTGTTCGAATCTAGCTTGAGAAAAACAAATAGTAAGATGGTAAAAAAGAGCAGACCTGAGCCCCCATAACTAAAAAATGGTAGAGGTATACCAATGGTAGGTAAAACACCGATTACCATGCCTATGTTGATAAAGTAATGGATGAAAAGGATAGAAATTACACCGTATCCATACATACGCGAAAATGGATTCTTTTGCCTTTCGGCCAAGAAAACCAATCTTAAAAACAAAAAGGTGAAAAGAAGAATTACGGTTGCTGTACCTACGAATCCCCATTCTTCACCGACGGTACTAAAAATATAATCTGTGTGTTGTTCAGGTACAAAATCACCTTTGGTCCGTGTGCCTTCCAGAAACCCTTTTCCAAAAAAACCACCAGATTCTATCGCCTTTTCAGATTGATAGGTATTGTACCCAATGGTCTTTCGTATTTGTTCTAGTTTTTGCGGATCTTTTTCAAGACGTAACCATAGACTAAAACGATCTCTGTGCCTTTGTTCAAAAACATTGTTAAAGACTAAATCAACGGATAGTGAAAACAATATGGTTGCCACTACAATCGATATCACAGGAAAAACAGGGACCTTAAAAGTCTTTTTCTTTAGCAGAAAGAAAATGACGATAAGCAGGCCTAAAATAATCGCGACCCATATAGTGCCAAACATCAAAGTTGCAATAAATACGACTATGGTCAATATCCCAATGACCAAATAAGATAGCGGAAGACCTTCACGGAATATCACAAACAAGAGCGCGAAAAAAACCAGGGCACTACCCGGATCGGGTTGGGGAACGATCAAAATTGCCGGCAATAATATGATACCCAGGGCAAAGAGTTGGTCCTTTCGTCTTTTGATGTCTGTTTGAATATCGCTTAGGAATTTTGCTAAGGCCAGGGCAGTAGCGACTTTCGCAAATTCGGAAGGCTGTAGGTTAAAAAATCCTAAATTATACCATGAGGTTGCACCGGCGATAGTCTTACCAAAGACAAATAAGCCCAATAACAAGACTATGGCAATCACATACAATAAGCTTGAGAACCGTTCATAGAAGTTGGCCTCAAGAGCCATAATTAGGATAATGGCGAGAATACTTACTCCAAAAAAGAACAATTGTTTTCCATGCAAGGAAGAAAAATTGAAGATGGATGGGTCGGTATCGGTAAAGGTACTTGAATAAATGTTTACCCAGCCTATGACCACTAAAGCGATGTAAATGAAAATGGTAAGCCAATCTATGCGTTTAAAGAGACTTTTACCAGACATACTCGTTTATCTTGAATTCCTCACCGCTATAGGGTTTTGCGTATTCATGATCCAAGGTTTTCTCTAACATCCTTTTTTCCAGATCTTTCCGTGTAATTTTACCTTTGATATATTTTTCAATCATTAAAGACGCAATATGTCCGGCATAGCGTGATCCATAATACCCGTTTTCAATATAGACGGCTATCGCTATTTTAGGTTTGTTCACAGGAGCGAACGCCACAAAAATAGAATGGTCGGTCAATTGGGTTTTAACACTGTCTATTACAGTGAAATTTTCCACAGTCCCGGTTTTACCAGCGATTTCAATGCCGGGAATCTGCACCCATCTTGCAGTGCCACGACGATATACTTCGGCCATACCTTGTATTACGGGTTCAAAATGCTTGCGATCTATGGTCGTTTGTTTCAATTCTGTGAATTCTGGAATCGTAATTTCCTTGCCATTGACCTTCTTAAGAATATGCGGTGTAAAATAATGACCACGATTTGCAATGGCCGCCGTCATATTGGCCAATTGTATTGGAGTTACCGCGACTTCCCCTTGCCCGATTGAATTTGAAATAATGAATGAGGAACTCCATCGGTTGTCTCCATACCATTTGTCATAATATTCCTTGGAAGGTATGCGACCAGGTCTTCCCGTATGTAAGTCAGATCCCAAGTAACCCCCGAGGCCAAAACTTCGCATGTGTTTTTCCCAAACATCCATGGCCTCATCCATAGTTTCGAATTTATCGTATATTTTTCTGAAAGTTCCTGCAAAATAGGCATTACACGACTTGTAAATGCCCACATTCAAATCACGGACTCCTCCTCCGCAGTGACATCCGCGTTTGGTTCTACCTACATAAAAACCATTATAGCATTTCATTTTGGTTTCGGGTGTGATAACGCCCTCTTGTAAGGCAATCAATGCATTAAGTGTCTTAAATGGGGAGCCTGGGGATGGCTCGGCTAAAAGAGAACGATCCCATGTCGGATTTGCGATGGAATCATTATAAAGTACAGTATAGTTCTTGGATCGTTTTCGACCTACGAGCAGAGAAGGGTCATAAGTTGGCCCAGAAATCATGGACAATAATTCACCAGTGGAAGGTTCAATGGCGACGATGCCACCACGTTTGCCATGCATGAGCAATTCACCGTACTCCTGAAGATCCTTGTCTATGGTAATACTGATTTCCTTTCCTTGTTCAGGTGGTGTGTCCAAGGCACCGTCTTTATAAGGACCAATGTCCCTATTGAATCTGTCTTTTTGAATGTACTGCACTCCTTTTTTTCCCCTTAAGGTGTCCTCATAGGTTTTTTCAACTCCTGTTCTACCCTTAAGCTCTCCTTGAACATAATACGGATTTTCGGCCAAATCCCGCTCATTGACCTCACTGATATAGCCAAGGACGTTTGCCGCACTTTTAGTATCGTAATAACGTAATGATCTTTTTTGGATATAAAAACCTTCAAAATGGCGCATTTTTTCTTGAAGCTTTGCGTAGTCTTCTTTTGAAAGTTGGGGCACTAATACAGAGGGTAATCGTGGAGAATATACCTTCGCTTTTTTAAGTTTATAGATAAAAACTTCCTTATCCATACCTATTAGGTTGCAGAACTCCAAAGTATCTAATGGCTTAACCTCCCTAGGGATGACCATTACATCATAAGCCGGATCATTACCCACCAATAATTTGCCATTACGATCATAAATATAACCTCTTTCAGGGTAGTCATAAATAGCTTTTATCGCTGGATCTTCCAATACCTGGTCGGGGGAAAAACTGAATATCTGCAAGTAAGAGAGCCTGCCGATAAACGTTATTCCTATAATCAGGATAATCGATGATAAAAGAACCTTCTTCATTGAAGATGATTTTTGACTTTAGGAAATCAATCCTTGATTCATTAAATATTCAATAGTTAATTGTTCACCCACCTTCGCTTAATGTTCTTACAAGGTGATCTAAATACCAATATACACGTTATTCTTTGTTAACACTAAACAACGATCCGAACAATAAACACAAAATTAGCGAGGCAAGGCCAATGGCCAATACTTTTTTCACAATTAACAACAAATTGGCAACACTGAAAAACTCCAGTGAAAAGTAGACCGAATGGTGTACCAATATTAATAACGCCAAAAATGTAAATTGTTGTGCCTTAGTACTATTACTTAACTTAAAACTTTGAAATTCATAATTAATACCAAATACAAATCGCATTATGGCCGGTCTCAAATAGGCGATTGTTACGGTAGCGGCAGCATGCAGGGCCATGGTATCTGAAAAAAAGTCGATTGAAAGCCCAAGTAGGAAGCTTAATCCTAAAAACGCGGGCCTATTTTCTTTGATAGGGTACCAGTACAGAAACAAAATATAGACCATAGGGTTGATATATCCAAAGAAATTCAACCTATTGAAAACCAATACTTGAACAAGCACCAGCAATACAAAGCGGATTATATTTATGAAAAGACCCTTATTCATTAGCTGTGGTTTTTTCCAACTCTAAGATTTCCTCCCGATTTAAATTATTAATGATATATACATTCTTAATATTGGTCATATCGTTGAATAGATCTACATCTATGCGATAAAAACTCTTAGCAATGTCCAAATCGAACTTTCTAATGGTTCCTATAGGAATATTCTCAGGAAAGATACTGCTCATGGCTCCTGTTACAATGGTATCTCCCACATTTAAAGGTACCAAACGGGGAATGTCTATCAATTGGACCACATTATAGGCTTTGGCATCCCAAATCAAGGAACCGAAATGATTCGTATTTTTAAGTTTTGCATTGATATTCGATTTTGTGTTAAGGATGCTTTGTACTGTGGCAAATTTGTTGGATGTATTTTCAACGATTCCCAATATGCCTAAATCTGTAATGACACCCATATCCTGACTTACACTATCTTTTTTGCCACGATTTATGGTAATGTAATTTCTATTATTGGCATAGCTATTCTTTATTACCTGTCCTGAAACAACCGTATAACCTATATTGGTCGTATCCATTTTTATGAGGGAATCGGCTTCAATATTAAGTAATCTATTGTGTAGTCTTTCGTTTTCCTTGAGCAATCTTTCATTTTCGTCATCTAGGTCGAAATACGTAGTTATGCCTTGGGATATGCCAAAGATATTCCCCGTTATCCAATTCGAAGAATTAAAGAACCGTGATTGATGGAATGAATGGGATTGAACGGTGAACGCCAAAGAGATAATCAACAATAAGATATAAAGCAAAAAATTCTTATATCGAATTATAAAGTTTATTATCTGCTGCATTCACTTTTTATTTTGTGAAGCCGATAAAGGTATTTTTTATATTTTAAAAAACCTCCAACGTACCTACGGAAACTATTTTGTTCTTATGAGGACTTTATTTGATTAAAATGTTCTTGTAGCGTTCTAAATTCTTCAACGCGATACCGGTTCCCCTAACAACCGCTCGCAATGGATCTTCTGCGATGTACACTGGTAAATCCGTTTTTTGTGAAAGCCTACGATCCAACCCTCGCAACATAGAGCCTCCCCCAGCAAGGTAGATACCCGTATTATATATGTCGGCAGCCAATTCCGGAGGGGTTTGCGATAAGGTTTCCATAACGGCATCCTCGACCCTTAGGATTGATTTGTCCAATGCTTTGGCAATTTCCCTGTACGATATCTGTACCTGCTTAGGTTTACCTGTAAGAAGGTCACGTCCTTGTACGGATTTATCATCCGGAGGTGTTTGAAGGTCTTCAGTCGCCGAACCTATTTCAATTTTTATAGCTTCTGCCGTCGTTTCCCCCACATAAAGGTTGTGCTGGGTCCGCATGTAATAGATAATGTCGTTGGTGAATACATCCCCTGCAATTTTTACTGACTTGTCGCAAACGATTCCACCAAGGGCTATAACAGCGATTTCAGTGGTACCACCCCCAATATCAACGATCATGTTCCCTTTGGGCTGCATAATATCAAGGCCAATACCAATTGCAGCGGCCATAGGCTCATGGATCAAATAAACCTCCTTGCCATTTACACGTTCGGCCGATTCCTTAACAGCTCGCATCTCAACTTCGGTAATTCCTGAAGGAATGCATATAACCATTCGTAATGCTGGTGGAAACCATTTTTTCTTTAGGGCGGGAATGTTCTTGATGAACATATTGATCATCTTTTCTGATGCATCAAAATCCGCAATAACCCCATCTTTCAAGGGTCTAATGGTTTTTATGTTTTCATGTGTTTTTCCTTGCATCATGCTGGCTTCCTTACCAACTGCAATGATTTTACCAGAAATACGATCTCTGGCAACAATAGACGGACTGTCAACAACGACCTTGCCATCGTGAATGATGAGGGTATTTGCCGTACCTAAGTCAATAGCAATTTCCTCGGTCAAGAAATCAAAAAATCCCATTTTATGTTATTAGGTTGTAAATCAAAAGGTGCATTTCGTCGACAAAAGTAGTAAAATTAATGCTTAAAATGACGTGTGCCCGTCATTACCATCGCAATATTATTTTCATTACAATAATCGATACTCAGTTGGTCCTTTATAGAACCTCCTGGCTGTATAACGCATGTAATGCCACTTTTATGCGCAATTTCCACACAATCAGGGAAAGGGAAAAACGCATCACTTGCCATAACAGCCCCATTAAGGTCGAATTGGAATGATTTTGCTTTGTGAATTGCTTGGTTCAGGGCATCTACGCGTGAGGTCTGTCCTGTGCCGCTTGCACATAATTGCTTGTTTTTGGCCAATACAATGGTGTTACTTTTTGTGTGTTTACACAATTTAGAAGCAAAAATCAGATCTTCCAGTTCCTTGGAAGAAGGTTCTTTTCCGGTCACATAGTTCAAATCGGCCACCGTATCGGTTTTATGGTCTTTGTCTTGGACCAAAATACCATTCAAACATGTTCTTACAATGGTTTCAGGTAAATCAACTTCCTTTTGAATCAATATGATTCTGTTTTTCTTTCCTTTTAGAATTTCCAAGGCCTCATCAGAATAGCTTGGAGCAATGACCACTTCACAGAAAAGTGTATGGATTTCTTTCGCTGTGGGTTTGTCAATTTCAACATTGCTGATCAATATTCCTCCAAAGGCAGATACGGGGTCGCCGGCAAGGGCGTCTACATAGGCCTGGTGAATGGTCTTTCGCGTGGCCAGTCCACAGGCATTGTTATGTTTTAAAATAGCGAAGGTAGGGTCCTCTTTGCGGAATTCGTTCATCAAGTTAACTGCTGCATCAACATCGAGTAGGTTGTTGTATGAAAGCTCTTTGCCATGTAGTTTTGTGAACATGGCATCAAAATCGCCAAAGAAGAACCCTTTTTGATGCGGGTTTTCGCCGTAACGTAAAATCTGCCCTTTGGTCTCACTGATTTTTAATACCGGTTCTTTGTGTTTTTGATTGAAATAGTTGAAAATTGCCGAATCGTAATGGGAGGAAACATTAAAGGCTTTGGTAGCAAATTTTCTACGCTCTTGCAATGTGGTGCTTCCATTCCCCGAAGAAATGATGTCTAATACCTCACGATAATCTTCCATGGAAGAAACACAAAGCACATCTTTATAATTCTTTGCAGCGGCACGGATCAAGGAAATGCCACCTATATCTATTTTTTCAATGATATCCTGCTCGGAAGCTCCACTTGCGACGGTTTTTTCAAAAGGATAGAGGTCTACAATGACAATATCCAGTTGGGGAATTTCAAATTCTTCCAGCTGGGCCACATCACCCTCATGGTCCTGACGGTTCAGAATTCCTCCAAAAACTTTGGGATGTAGGGTTTTTACCCTTCCTCCTAGGATAGAAGGATAACTGGTCACCTCTTCAACGGGCACAACATCAATGCCCAAATCCTTAATGAATTTTTCAGTACCACCTGTAGAATAGATAGTAATACCAAGTTCATTGAATTTTTTAACGATAGGTTCAAGACCATCTTTATGAAATACGGAAATTAGTGCTGAGGTGGCTTTTTTGGTGCTCATTATAGGTTGCTGGAATTATGTTTAGTAGCAAACAAAAGTAATTTTTTTGGGATTAATAAACGACGCAGGTTATCAACAAAAGAACTAAAGTTTTAACCAAAATTGTTCAACCGTTGCACCTCTGGTCAATTCGAGGACTTTAAAACACCTTACGTATGTGTTTCATGGATTACTTTCTGACATAGTCCCGGTCATGGTTTACCTGAATATGGCCTCTTAATCATTCGGTGATATGGTTTCTGTGTATTCAAATGAATTTAGCCACCTGGGCAGTGACATATTCCAGTAGTTTTTCATCCTCTTTCGTAAAAGGGTCCGCCGTATTGGAATCGATATCGATTTGACCAATGTTTTTACCATTGATAAATATAGGCACAACGATTTCCGCTTTTACATTAAGGCTGCACGCAATGTAATTATCTTGTGCTTGTACATCGGGCACAACGAAGTTTTGATTGCTCAATGCCACTTGGCCGCAAATACCTTTACCAAAGGGAATTATTGTATGGTCAGTGGGCGCACCCGCATAGGGGCCAAGTATCAATTCATCCTTATCGCCATTATGAAAATAAAATCCTACCCAATCATAATAGCGGACATTTTCTTTCAATAATTCACATATGCCTTGTAATAGCTCCTCTTTTTTTTTTGTCTGATCCGAAAGTAGTGCGTTGATTTTTGGCTGTAGGTCGCTTAACATCGTTTTTTTGGCTAAGATATTAAATTACGATTTTAATTCTTACAATGAATTCATGTAGCAATTTTAAGACTTAAATTTCGTTAATTATGGACCTGGGAAATCGGCCCAATGCAAATAATTGTATTTTTACAATTGTGAAAGAACTGGCCCACAAAATAGCATCTATTTCAATGGTATTGTTGCTTTTGGCATCGACGACCTCATGGAAAGTTGAAAAACATTTTTGCATGGGGCACTTAATAGATATAGCCTTCTTTTCATCTGCTCAGGATTGTGGTATGGCCATGAATATGGATTCAAATAGATCAAATGAATCGGAGAATTCATGTTGTAGCAATGAAATTATAGTTATCGATGGTCAGGATGACCTGAAATTAGCAATTAATGATTTGGATCTTGAGCAGCAATTGTTCCTTGTTACCTTCACGAGTTCCTATATTGATTTGTTCATTGGATTAAAGGAACAAGTGGTTCCAAATGAGCAGTATCCACCTCCTCTATTGGTCAAGGATATTTATGTGCTTGACCAGGTTTTCTTAATTTGATTTAGTTTTTTGATTGTATTTCCCGAAACATGTTTTTTGGGAAATGAATAATGTTTTCGGTTAAATCGAAAATTTGAATTAAATCAAATAAAATCATGATAAAATATAAAATACTGCTTTATATAAGCTTGCTTCCATTGATATCGATTTCCCAGGAAAAGGTCGAGGGCATGGTAATGCAAGCTGATTCCACAGACGAACGGCAAGGTCTTGCAGGCGCAAGTGTCTATTGGATGGATTCCCAATTAGGAACTATTACCAAGGAGGATGGGACTTTTACCATTCCATTTTCTGAGAAATATGACCAATTGATTATCAGTTATGTAGGTTTCGAATCGGATACATTGACCATTAGGGCTCCGCAAAAGGTCTTACATAGGTTGCAGCCCTCAAACACTTTGGATGAGGTTGTGGTTTCCCAAGAACGTGATGCGATGCAGAAAACGTATTTCAGTGCACAGAACGTGGTTGTGGTCAATAGCGCTGAATTGTTAAAAGCGGCTTGTTGTAATCTATCAGAAAGTTTTGAAACAAATCCGGCAATTGACGTGAATTTTTCGGATGCCCTAACCGGGACCAAGCAGATACAAATGCTGGGGCTAACGAGTCCGTATCTTATGATTACCCAAGAAAATATCCCTATGGTTCGTGGTGCCTCCCAGGCCTTTGGGCTTACATTCACTCCTGGTACATGGGTAGAGAGTATCCAGATAACAAAGGGGGCGGGTAGTGTGGTCAATGGGTACGAAAGTATATCAGGACAGATTAACACCGAACTTGTAAAGCCCTTTACAGATAAGCCTATTTTTATAAATGGCTACGCGAATTTAAATGGTAGATTGGAACTCAATACCCACTTGAATCGAAAGTTGTCCGACACCTGGAGTTCAGGTTTGTATGTACATGCCAACCGCAGGGATCGTAAGGAAGATAAAAATAAAGATGGATTCTTGGATGCACCACTGGCGAATCAGATTAATATTATGAACCGATGGCAATACCAGAACCCCCGAACCGGATGGGTCAGTTTTATCAATATAAGGTTTCTAAATGATGAAAAACAAGTAGGACAGACTGATTTTGATCCTTCCATACATAAGTTTACAACGCAGGTATGGGGTAGCGAAATCAATACGCGCCGTTTTGATTCTTCCTTAAAATTAGGCTATGTTTTTCCTGAATTGCCTTTTCAGAGCTTTGGGTTTCAGGCCTCCTACAGCCATCACAAACAGGATTCATATTTTGGATTCAACCGCTATGACATCACCCATAAAAGCATGTATTCCAACATAATTTTCAATTCCATAATAGGGGATACCCAGAACAAATTTAAAACCGGGGCAACATTGGCCTATGACGTTTATGATGAATTGGTCAATTCCCAGAATTTTGATAGGGACGACAATTCCGTAGGGGCCTTTTTTGAATATAGTTTTGATAATTTGGAGAAATTGAATCTTACGGCTGGTCTACGTATAGATACTCATAATCGATTGGGAACCTTTATTACGCCAAGATTTCACTTGCGGTATACCCCTTGGGAAAAAGCAAGTTTAAGGGGTTCGTTCGGTCGAGGCAAACGGGCTGCAAATATCTATGCGGAAAACCAGCAATTATTCGGTTCTTCCAGGCAGATACGTTTAGAGGATGAAGGAGGTACTGTATATGGATTGGATCCTGAAGATGCGTGGAATTATGGGGTCAGTTTTTTACAAGGTTTCAATTTGTTCGAACGTAAGGGTAATGTGTCGGTGGATTATTATCGGACGGATTTCAAAAACCAGATCGTAGTAGATTGGGAAAACCCTAGAGAAATTTCATTTTATAATTTAGTAGGAAAAAGTGAGGCGAATAGTTTTCAATTGGAAGTGAATTACGAGGTCTTAAAAAATTTGGATTTGCGAACCGCGTACAAATATTACGCTGTGCAGACCGATTATAAAGCCGGTCGTTTGCAGAAGCCCTTGCAGGCCAAACACCGTTTTTTCGTAAACTTGGGTTATGAAACAACGGCTAAGGAAGATGGCTCCCAATGGCGTTTTGATTATACCCTGCATACCTTAGGGGAACAACGATTGCCAAACACCTCAATAAATCCAATGGATTATCAATTGGATGCCTATGTTAATCCTTATAGTTTAATGAATGCCCAAATCACCAAAGTTTTCAATAAAAATTTTGAGGTTTATGTAGGGGGAGAGAATTTAAGTGATATTACACAGGAAAATCCTGTTTTGGCCGCTGATGATCCTTTTGGCGTACATTTTGATACCAGTATCGTGTATGCACCGATTATGGGAAGAATGTTTTATGGCGGATTTAGAATTAATTTATAACAACTAAATAGAAAAGAAATGAAAAGAACGATTTTAGGAGTAGCCCTTTTGCTTATTACGACAATGGTCTTCGCCCAAGAAAAGAACAAAAAGATTTCTTTTGAGGTCGATGGTAAATGTGAGATGTGCAAAGCCCGTATTGAAAAGGCGGCATTGGGTGTTAAAGGTGTCAAATATGCCTTATGGGATATTCCCTCTCACGAACTTTCATTGATTATTGATGAGCGAAAAACAGACCCCATGAAAATAAAATCAGCTTTGGTAGCTGTTGGTCATGATACGAAAGAACTCAAAGCCACGCATGAGGCCTATGAGGCTATACATCCTTGTTGTAAGTACCGGGATGATGACGCTGATGATAGTGATGAGCATTGATTTGCAAGGTTGAAACTAAGGATAGTCAACCATGTAATTCATGTTAATTTGGATTTTGGTTAATTTTTTCCCAACGGATATACTATCGATCAAAATACAGGATAAATTAGCCTATGATTTAAATTTTAAATAAATGGCACAAAAGAAACCGGTAGGGAAACCTGTTGCAAAACCATCAGCCAAAGCTGTGAAAAAGGTTGCAATAAAAGCCGCTCCAAAAAAGAAGTAAATGATTCTGGGTTTATAGGATAAGCCTAGTACATCGAACAATGAAACCATCTTTTTAAAAAGATGGTTTTTTATTTATAAAAAAGGTAAAGGAAAAGCCTCACTTGGTTTCTTGAAGTGAGGCTTTTCATATGATATCCCGAAATTATGTCAAACGCACTACATCATTCCAGGCATTCCACCGCCTCCCATTGGTGGCATGGCTGGGGCATCTTCCTTAATATCGGTCAAGGCACATTCGGTAGTCAAGATCATACCCGCAACAGAAGCAGCATTTTCCAATGCAATCCTTGTTACTTTAGTAGGGTCTATGATTCCTGCCTTGAACATTTCAACATATTTCTCTGATTTTGCATCGTAACCGAAGTCACCTTTGCCGTCGTGTACTTTTGCTACCACAACAGAACCCTCTCCACCTGCATTTTCAACAATGGTCCTCAGTGGGGATTCAATAGCTCTGGCTACTATCTGTAGACCGGTTTCCTCATCGGCATTTTCAGCTTTAATTTTTGATAGGGTAGCTTTGGCACGAACTAAAGCAACACCTCCACCAGCTACGATACCTTCTTCTACGGCAGCTCTAGTTGCATGTAATGCATCATCAACCCTATCTTTTTTCTCTTTCATTTCAACCTCAGAGGCAGCACCAACATAAAGAACTGCTACCCCACCTGCCAATTTGGCCAGGCGTTCTTGCAATTTTTCCTTGTCATAGTCCGAAGTTGTAGTCTCAATTTGAGATTTTATTTGATTTACCCTTGTTTTTATGTCTTTAGCAACCCCACCTCCATTGACAATAGTAGTGTTGTCTTTATCTATGGTAACTTTCTCACAGGTACCTAACATATCCAAGGTGGTATTATCCAAGGAGAAACCTCTTTCTTCAGAAATTACCGTGCCTTTAGTCAAGATAGCAATATCCTCTAACATAGCTTTTCTTCTATCGCCAAACCCTGGGGCTTTTACCGCGGCAATTTTTAAGGAACCTCTAAGTTTGTTTACAACCAAGGTGGCCAAGGCTTCGCCATCAACATCTTCTGCAATGATCAAAAGCGGTTTTCCTGATTGTGCAACCGGCTCCAATACAGGAAGAAGATCCTTCATTGAGGAGATTTTCTTGTCGAATAAAAGAATGTATGGGTTTTCTAAATCCGCGATCATTTTTTCTGAATCGGTAACAAAATAGGGAGAAAGATATCCCCTATCAAATTGCATACCTTCTACGATATCTACATAGGTATCCGTACCCTTTGATTCTTCAACAGTGATGACACCTTCTTTGCCGACCTTTCCGAAGGCCTGGGCAATCAATTCACCTATAGACTCATCGTTATTCGATGAAATTGAGGCAACTTGTTTTATTTTTTCTGATGAATCACCTACTTTTTTAGATTGTTTCGTTAAGTCGGCGATTATGGCTTCTACCGCTTTATCGATTCCCCGTTTCAAATCCATTGGATTTGCACCGGCAGCAACATTCTTCAATCCTTCTTTAACAATGGCCTGGGCAAGAACTGTTGCCGTGGTGGTACCGTCACCTGCAAGGTCATTGGTCTTGGAAGCTACTTCTTTGACCATTTGTGCACCCATGTTTTCCAATGCATCTTCCAATTCAATTTCTTTAGCCACGGTAACCCCATCCTTGGTTACAATGGGAGCACCGAAAGATTTGCTGATAATCACATTTCTACCTTTGGGTCCTAAGGTTACCTTCACCGCATTGGCCAAGGCATCAACACCTCTTCGAAGCCCATCACGTGCTTCAATATCAAATTTTATATCTTTTGCCATACTATTTAATTTTGTCATTCCCGCTTGCGCAGGAATCTGATTAATTGTTTAATTAATAATTTTTTGGATTCCCATTTGCACAGGAATGGTACTATTAGTTTAGATTATTGCTAAAATGTCACTTTCCCTCATCATCAAGTAATCCTTGCCTTCCAATTTCAACTCGGTACCAGCATATTTTCCATAAAGAACGGTATCACCAATCTTTACGGTAATCTGCTCATCCTTTGTTCCTGGGCCTACAGCAATTACTTTTCCTTTTTGAGGTTTTTCTTTAGCGGTATCAGGAATGTAAATACCAGATGCGGTTTTGGTTTCTGCTGCCATTGGTTCAATTAGAACTCGGTCTGCCAATGGTTTAATCTTAACTTTAGCCATATTTATAATTTTAAATTGATTTTTATATTACTGGTTGTATTGGGCAGAAATTATGCCATTTCTTAAAACCTGACATAATGTAAAGCAAAAATGCCAGCTTGTCATTCAGGCTGGCATTTGTGCTTTTATATAGCAGAAAAATAAATTATAGACTATCTGTGGCGCTATTGGTATTTGATATAGGTGCAGGCACCTCTTCAGGAACCGTTTCTGGAACGGTTTCTTCAATATCATCGCCTTGTAGCAACTTTGAATCCGCATCACCGAAATTTCCCTTAAGGGCAATATTGGATGCTAAGATCAACACTATCAACAATGTGGCCAGTGTCCAAGTACTTTTATCTAAAAAATCACCGGTTTTTTTAACACCACCAACAACCTGGCTGCCCCCACCACCGAAAGAAGACGACAATCCGCCCCCTTTAGGGTTTTGAACCATGATCACCAACACCAATAGGAAGCAAACTGCGATGATAAGAACCAAGAATATTGTAAATGTGCTCATTCGTACTATGTATTTTCTTGTTGAATTTTTTCTACCGCTTTAATTCGGTCTGCAAAGAAACCACTTTTTTCTGGATATTTCAAACTTAAAATTTTGTATGCCTGGATGGCTTTTTTATACTTTTTCTGTTCCAGATATACCTTTGCCAGCGTCTCGGTCATCAATTCATTTTTGTCCAATTTTATGGACTCTTTAATATTGATTCTTTTGGTGGTCGAAGAGGCAGGGGCAATTTTCGGGTTGTTTTCAATGAACCGATCGATTAGTTCAAACTTTTTCTTCTTAATGACTTCTTTTTCCAGCGGGAAATCAACTTCCTCCTCCTGAGATTCATTTTTTACAGCTTGCCCTTGATTGCGCTCAATTTTTTTTGAAGAAGCCAATTGCAGCCATTCACTAAAAGAATGTTTCTCTTGCTTCGTAAAAGGGAGTGGTTGGCCGATTTCAAGCTCTTTTTCCGCTTTTTTTCTTTCAGCCTTTAGGGCTTTGTCAATTTCGGGATCTTTTGATATAAAAAGTTGTGGATCAAGAATATGATCGGCATCAGAAAGGTCTTGCGGAAGGGGTCTGTCCTGTGAATCATCTATCATAACAACGGGTTCTTCCGTATCTGATATTTTTTCTTCCTGGGCTTTTTCCACTTTATTAGAGCGTAGGGTCTTTCCCGAAATGGTATCGGCAATCGTATTCTGTAAGAAATCCTTGGAAGTAATAAAGTCGAACAGAACATCACGATCTGTGGTATAGGCAGCTGTTTTCTTGAGTGCGTTATTGTATTTAAAACTATTAAGATTTCTAAGGCCTTTTAAATGAAGTGCCCTAGCAGTTTGAAAATAGGGGTATTCCTCTAATACATCCTCCAATTGTTTGGTCTGTATTGGGTTAACGACCTTGTCAGGGTTTTGTAATAAATAGGTAAAATCCTGTACGTTCATATATTGTTAAAGGTTGGAATCTTTTAAATCGTAACTTCCAATTATTACAGTTGAAATTCAAAGATCAACTAAAAGTTCAAATATAAGATTACTGATCATTGTACTCTTTTTTCTTAGCTTTTTTACCAATCTGCTAGTGATTCATTGAAAATATCCTGGGTAATTCGTTCAAAGATCACCTCATGGGCTTCCGATTTAACAGATGATAATTGTGCATCACCATCGTAATCATAAAAAAAAGAAAATCGTTTTTCAAAATCGGCATCTTCTTTTGTTTTGTTATAGAAGCGAACATTAACCCCTATAGACAATCGATTCTGTGCGGCAGTTTGCTGTGCTGTGGCACTCATTGGGGAGATGCGATATTCCACAATTTCCCCTTCATACAATAAATCGGCATTGTTAGTATTAACGAGATCCAAACTTGTTTGGTTCAAGATCCTATCCTGAAGTGCTAAGGTGAAGTCACGGTCCATTCCAGGTTCAAAGGTAGAACCCGGACTTTGGGTCGCATAGTTCTGAAAGTAATTCACCTGAAATGTGGTGGCGGTACCAACATCACCACCGGTAAAATTATAGATACCACAACCCACAAAAGTGGAAAAAATGGCCACAACCAACAATGCTTTACTTAAGCGCTTCATGTTCAAAGATCGTATTGTTTTATTTTACGGTAAAGTGTACGTTCCGAAATACCAAGTTCAGCGGCGGCGGCTTTTCTTTTGCCTCGGTTCCTTTCCAATGATTTTTTAATCAACTCCACTTCCTTTTCCTGTAAAGATAGGGTTTCTTCCTCTTCTATTTCCTCTGCAAAATGGTACTTATCCCCTTGTGTCGGTTCATAGCCATTTTGTTCTATCGGGGGTTCGGGAAGTTGCAATACCTCCATGGTTTCGTTTTCTTCCTCTTCGTATTCTTCCTCATTGGTGCCATAGATTTTTTGGATAAGCCCTTCATTCTCTTCCTGCACTTTTCGGGTATCTTTATTCTTCAATAATTCCAAGGTCAATTTTTTCAAGTCGGTAAGGTCACTTTTCATATCGAACAGCACCTTATAGAGAATTTCACGTTCGTTGCTAAAATCGCTATCCCTTTTACTTTGTCCGATTACAGCAGGCAAATTCGTGCCTCCAGTAGCGGGCAGGTAGCTGTTCAAAGTGGTGGCAGAGATGTTTCGCTCCTCTTCCAATACCGATATCTGTTCAGCTATATTCCTTAATTGTCTAATATTGCCCGGCCATCGGTATTTAAGTAGCAATTGAACGGCATTGTCCTGTAGACGTATTGTGGGCATTTTATACTTCTGTCCGAAATCAGAGGCGAATTTCCTGAACAATAAATGGATATCTTCCTTGCGTTCACGAAGTGGTGGTATGTTGATTTCGACAGTACTAAGCCTATAATAAAGGTCTTCCCTGAATTTTTCCTTTTTTATGGCTTCGATCATATTCATGTTGGTGGCCGCGACAATACGAACGTCGGTCTTTTGAACCTGGGAGGAACCCACTTTCAAAAACTCACCATTTTCGAGCACCCTTAAAAGACGTACCTGTGTTGTCAAGGGCAGTTCCCCGACTTCATCCAAAAAAATCGTACCACCATCCGCAACTTCAAAATAACCACTACGGGTTGAGGTTGCCCCTGTAAACGATCCTTTTTCGTGCCCAAAAAGCTCACTATCAATGGTACCCTCTGGGATTGCTCCGCAGTTTACGGCAATATATTTAGCATGTTTTCGATGGGAAAGCGAATGGATTATCTTAGGTATTGATTCTTTACCGACTCCACTTTCCCCTGTGACCAGGACAGAAATATCGGTTGGGGCAACTTGAACTGCCTTCTCCAAAGCCCGGTTGAGCTTAGGGTCATTCCCAATGATTTCAAAACGCTGTTTTATTGCTTGTACACCTTCCATGTTATTTTGTGACTTCAAGTATAATTTAATTTGTGTGGCTTAATCCTACCCCCTCGCCAATCAAAGTGGCAGAGGTGCAGTCATGTATCCTTACATTGACAAAATCGCCCAACTTATAGGATGCTTTTGGGAAAACCGCGACTACATTTTGGGAATTACGACCCATCCACATGGAATCATCCTTTTTTGAGCTGCCTTCGATCAAGATTTCTTCAACCTTACCCACATGTTCCCTTGTTCGCAACATACAATGCTCGCGTTGTAAGGCAATAATTTCCGTTAGCCGACGCTGTTTTACCTCGATGGGCACATCGTCTTTCATTTTCCGAGCAGCCATGGTTCCTGGACGCTCTGAATAAGCGAACATATACCCATAATCATACTTGACATAATCGAGCACAGCCAAAGTAGCCCTATGGTCTTCTTCGGTCTCTGTCGGAAAGCCGGAGATCATATCATGTGAAAAGGCACAATCAGGAATTATTTTTTTGATATTGTCTATGAGTATAAAATACTCCTCAATGGTATGCAGCCGATTCATGGCTTTTAAGATGCGATTGCTTCCACTCTGGACCGGCAAATGGATATGTTTACAGATATTATCGTGTTTTGCCATCGTTTTGATCACCTCCAAACTCATATCCTGAGGGTTCGAAGTTGAAAATCGAATTCGCATTTTAGGTTCTGCCCGGGCTACCATATCCAAAAGGTCCGCAAAATCGATCGCTGTGGCAATTTGCATTTTGGTGGCCTTGTCAAAATCTTTTTTTAGCCCTCCACCATACCACAGATAACTATCGACATTCTGTCCGAGCAGCGTAACCTCCTTAAATCCCTTATCCCATAGGTCGTTTACCTCATCTATAATCGATTGAGGATCCCGACTTCGTTCTCGCCCTCTTGTAAAAGGTACCACACAAAACGTGCACATATTGTCACAACCCCTTGTTATTGACACGAATGCACTTACCCCATTACTATTTAAACGCACAGGTGATATGTCACCATAGGTTTCTTCTTTCGACAATACAACATTAACGGCTTCACGACCTTCATCTACCTCTTGGATAAGATTGGGCAAGTCCTTGTAGGCATCAGGGCCGACGACCATATCCACAATTTTTTCTTCTTCGAGTAGTTTGCTTTTTAAGCGTTCTGCCATACAGCCAAGGACCCCGACTTTCATATGTGGCCTTTTCTTTTTTATGGCGTTGTATTTTTCGAGGCGTTTACGTACCGTCGTCTCAGCCTTTTCACGAATAGAACAGGTGTTTACCAAAACCAGATCGGCATCCTCTAATTCATGTGTGGTATTAAAGCCTTCAGTGGCCAATATAGATGCTACGATTTCACTATCGGAAAAATTCATGGCGCATCCATAACTCTCTATGTAGAGGTTGCGTTTATTTTTATTGTCTTTTTCCAGGGAAAGAGTTTTGCCCTGGATCGATTCATCAATGATTTTCTCCATATATAGACCCCTAACTTGGGAAAGGGGGCAGCAAAGATAGTGCTTATTCCAATTTAATGACAAGTTGACAGTATATTTTAGTACTATTTTAGGGAATAGGACGTTAATTTTACGGCCATAAAATCAAGGGAACAATGAACTTCAAAGCATTATCGAATCGTATAGAAAACAGTAATCCATTAGATTTTGGATCAATTTTCAGTAAATCCATAGATTTATTCAAACAAGTATGGTTACAAGGCTTTATTATTGTCATTTTGACCTTTTTGACCATTATTCCTTTTTATGTTCTAATTTACATACCCCTACTTATTGCTGGGGTGACCGACCCTAAAATGTTGAAAAGCGAAGAGGTTCCTCCAGAGATTGTGATACCTATGGTGATTTTGATACCCTTGGTGTTTTTAGGGGTTATGACCGTAAGTCTTCTACTCAATGCGGCATTCTTACGAATTTGTAGGAACAAAGATTTGAACCTATCCAAGTCAGACGATTATTTTCATTATTTCAATAAGAAATATGCATCGAAAGCGTTTTTACTTTCGTTAATGATTTTGGGATTAATGGTGCTAGGGTTATTGGCATGTGGATTAGGGATTTTTTACTTGGTAGTGCCCATTTCCTTGATACCGGCTTTTTTGGCCTTTGATCAGGAATTATCGGCTAAGGAGATAGTGAAATCCAGTTTTTCATTGGGCAATAAAAATTGGTTGGTGATTTTTGGCCTTATAGTTATCATGGGATTGGTGACGGAATTGGGCATATTGCTTTGCTTTATTGGGGTATTTTTCACGGCTATGTTGGCTAAAATACCGGTTTATTTTATGTACAAGGATGCAGTTGGATTTTCTTCTGAACCGTGATTAGATTCATCCCTGATTTTTTTAACGCAACGCTAATGAGGTGCGTGCATCTTAATGGTATAACCCCATAAAAAAAAATTATGAAAAAGAATTTGTTATTACTTCTGTTCGTAGCATCATTGGGCTTGGTTTCCTGTGAAAAATCAGACGATGGTAAATATGCCGATTATTTGGTGGCCAGGCCTTTGACCATAAGTAAGGCCGAGTTTAAGAATGGCGTGGATATCATCGCCCCATTACCTATTAAAGAGTCTGGTAAAATCTATGCGTACCAAGATTACATTTTTGTAAATGACAAATACAGGGGTGTCCACGTAATCGATAATAGTAATCCGAATGCCCCAATTAAGATTTCGTTTATTAAGATTGCGGGCAATGTGGATATCTCAATAAAGGATGATTATTTATATGCCGATAGCCTAATGGATTTGGTAGTTCTCGATATTTCCGATGTTACCAATATTAAAATCGTAAACCGTTTGGATAATGTGTTGAGGGACAATATCGTCTGGCCGGCCAATGCTGATTTTTATGAATATGAAGGCGTTGATTATGACAATGAAATATTACTGGGTTGGGAGACGGTCACCGAACGCAGGCTTATATCGGAATATGAGGAAAGATTTACAAGGGACGGTGAAATCTTTGCCTTGGCTGAAGCCGCCAATGATGCATCTGTTGGCCAAGGAGGGTCTTTGGCCCGCTTTAAGATTGTCGGGGAATATTTATATGCCGTTGATAGTCATAATATAAATATTTTCAATATTCAGAATTTGGAGGATCCTAAAGATCTGGAAGATGTTTACGCAGGTTTTGACATCGAGACTATTTTCAGTAAGGACCAATACCTTTTTTTAGGAAGTATGCGGGGCATGTATATTTATGACATCTCATCTCCAGCTACACCGACATTCGTATCCGAATTTCAACATGGTACTGCCTGTGACCCCGTCGTGGTCGATGGGGACTATGCCTTCGTGACACTGAGAGGTGGTAATTGGTGTGGTGCGACCGAGAGTGGTTTGTTCATAGTGGATATCTCGGATATCGCGAATCCGGAATTGACCATAAGTTATCCGATGGATGGCCCTTATGGCCTCGGGGTAAAAGACGAAAAACTGTTCGTTTGTGATGGTGATTCCGGTTTAAAGGTATATGATAAAACCAATGTTGAGGAGTTAGTAGCCCTGAATCATTTTAAGAACATCAATACTTTTGATGTTATTCCTTTGGAAAATTCATTGCTTATGGTAGGCGAGGATGTCCTATATCAATATGAGTACTTGGACAATGAAATCAAGCTGTTGAGCACTTTGGAATTGGATTAGGTGGTAATGTGCAATCGAAACCATTTGATTATTTGTTTGCTTGCCATGAATTTTTACTCATGCACGGATAATGATGATTCCCTAAGTGGGAGATGTGCTTTAGAACCGGATCCAGGTGATTGCGAAGCGGCCATTCTAAGATATTTCTACGACAAGGAAGAACAAAGATGCAAGGAATTCATATGGGGAGGATGTGGGGGCGTAGTTCCCTTTGAAACTATTGAGGATTGTATGGATTGTCTGAGTCAATAAAGGCTTTGGTAATACCAACGATATCAATAGGGTATCCATAATAAACTTAATAAATCGTTACTGGTTACGGCCACAAAAAGCACCTTATTTTAAAAGGTGTTTTTTATACATATATATTATGGTATAATCGGTAATTAAAAAAATCAACTACTTTTGTGACTTGAAAAACTGATGAATGGCAAAGAATTTAGTAATTGTTGAGTCACCCGCTAAGGCAAAAACCATAGAGAAATTTTTAGGTAAGGATTTCAAGGTAGAATCCAGTTTTGGCCATATTGCCGATTTACCTTCAAAAGAACTAGGTGTTGATGTAGACAATGGTTTCAAACCCAAATATATTGTCGATAAAGAGAAAAAAGCACTTGTAAAAAAGCTTAAGGACCTGGCAAATAAAGCGGAGACCATTTGGTTGGCCAGTGATGAGGATCGGGAAGGGGAAGCAATTTCATGGCATCTTTCCGAGACCCTAGGATTGGATAAGACAAAGACAAAAAGAATCGTCTTTAATTCGATTACTAAATCGGCTATTCAGAAGGCCATAGAAAATCCCCGTGAAATAAACTACGATTTGGTTAATGCCCAACAGGCAAGAAGGGTGTTAGATCGTTTGGTAGGGTATGAGTTGTCGCCAGTACTTTGGAAAAAAATCAAACCAGGACTCTCTGCCGGTAGGGTACAGTCCGTTGCGGTACGATTGATCGTGGAGCGAGAACGTGAAATCGATGCATTTACCCCAATAGCCTCGTTTAGGGTTTCGGCCGAATTTAAAACGGAAAGTGGTGGTGTGTTCACGGCAAAGTTAGATACGAGCTTTACGACCAAGGAGGAAGCTGAAGCTTTTTTAAGGAAAAATATAGGTGCTGGGTTTTCAATCGGGAACTTGGATAAGAAACCCGCGAAAAAATCCCCATCAGCACCATTTACCACCTCGACGTTACAGCAAGAAGCTTCCCGCAAATTGTATTTTTCGGTAGCCAGGACCATGCAAGTGGCACAGCGGTTATATGAGGCCGGACTCATTACCTATATGAGAACGGATAGTGTTAACCTTTCAAGTGAAGCCATTAATGCCACAAAAGATGCCATTATAGATAATTATGGCAAAAAATATAGTACCGTTCGTAATTTCAAGGGAAAATCCAAAGGGGCGCAAGAAGCCCATGAGGCGATTCGCCCAACGGATATGACAATGCAATCCCCTTCCTTGGAGCGAGACCAGTCCAAACTCTACGATTTGATCTGGAAAAGAACCATTGCCTCACAGATGAGCGATGCCCAATTGGAACGGACCAATGTCAAGATCAAAGCCAGTTCCCATACGTATGAATTCTTGGCTAATGGTGAGGTAATCAAATTCGATGGCTTTCTAAAGGTTTATATGGAAGGGCTTGATGATGAGGATATGTCCGAAGAACAAGAAGGCATGTTGCCTCCAATGAAGGTGGGAGATGTACTCCATAACAATTTCATAACGGCTACTGAGCGTTTCTCAAGACCACCATATCGATTTACGGAAGCCTCCTTGGTTAAAAAATTGGAGGAGCTGGGCATAGGCAGACCCTCTACATATGCGCCGACTATCTCAACGATTCAGAATAGAGGTTATGTGGAAAAAGGTACGGTTGAGGGAGTCGATAGAAAATATACCCAATTTATACTACAGGCTGGGAATGTCAAGGAAAAACACTTAAAAGAAACCGTAGGTTCGGATAAAGGCAAGATGGTGCCCACAGATATTGGAATGATCGTCACCGATTTTCTGGTCGATCATTTTTCAAATATTTTGGACTATAACTTCACGGCCAAGGTTGAAGAAGATTTTGATGAGATTGCAGAAGGCGATGAGGATTGGCAAAAAGTGATGAAAGATTTTTATGCGGACTTTCATCCTATGGTCTTGCATGTTGAGGAAAATGCCGATCGCGCAAGTGGTGAAAGGATATTGGGCAAGGATCCAAAGACCGGCAAACAGGTTGCGGTACGATTGGGCAGATTTGGTCCAATGGTACAGATAGGTACTGTTGACGATGAGGAAAAGCCACAGTTTGCTAGTTTATCGCCCGACCAATCCTTGAATACGATAACCTTTGAAGAGGCCATGGACCTTTTTAAACTCCCTAGGAAATTAGGGCAATTTGAAGGTGAGGAAATCGAGGCTAACGTAGGTAGATTTGGGCCTTATGTAAAATTTGGCAAAAAGTTCGTTTCGTTGTCCAAAGGGGAAAGCGCTATGGATGTTTCTTTGGAGCGGGCCATAGAATTGATAAAGGAAAAACAGAAAGCCGATGCGCCTATTGCGAAGTATGAAGGTAAGGATGTGATAAAAGGAGTTGGACGATTTGGACCCTTTATCAAATGGGACGGTATATTCATAAACGTGAACAAGAAATATGATTACGACAACCTGGACCAAGCAGCTATCGAGGAGTTGATAGAGGCCAAAAAACAGAAGGAAATCGATAAGATTGTCCAAGTATGGCCAGAAGAAGGAATCCGTATTGAAAAGGCCAGATGGGGACGACATACAATTATAAAAGGGAGAACTAAAGTAGAGTTGGCTAAAACCGTTGATGCCGGAAAAATGACCTTGGAAGAAGCAAAGGCATTAATAGAGAAGAAATCCCCAAAGAAAAAACCAAAGGCAAAAGCTAAACCTAAAGCTAAAAAATAAGAATGGCGTACGATTTTTTGGTTCCTGTAGAAGATAGGGTTTTGGCCCATTCCGAATTATTACCCCCTCAGGCCCTCGGTAAACATATATATGCCCACACCAAAAACGATGGTCTGCCGGTTTTGGCCAATGCGACCATTGCCCTTCTAGGGGTCAGGGAATCTAGAAATGCATTTGAAAAGAAACCTGAAAAATTGGATGTTTCCTCAATTCGAATACAACTGTACAAGTTATTGCTTGGCAATTGGAATTCCACCATTGTTGATATGGGTGATATCGAAGAAGGGGAAACAGTTGATGACACCTATTTCGTGGTCAAGGAAATAGTGGCAGGATTACTAGAAGAAAACATCATTCCGATTATATTAGGAGCGACCCAGGACATCACCTATCCAGCTTACCGCGCTTTTGACGGTATACGGGATATGGTCAATTTAGTCACAATAGATAGTCGCTTTGATTTTGGGATGGAAGATGAGCTCATATCATCCCACTCCTATATGAGTAAGATCATCACCGATAAACCCAATAATCTTTATAATTTCTCGAACCTGGGCTATCAGAGTTATTTTATTGCACAGGAAGAAATTGATCTTATGGAGCGTCTGTTTTTCGATGCCTATAGGTTGGGTGAATTAATAAATGATATTTCATTGGCAGAACCTGTTTTGCGAAATGCGCATATGGTAAGCTTAGACGCTCGAGCCATAAAAGCCAGTGAAATTGGGATTTCTCCAAACTTTTCCCCCAACGGTTTTGATGGACGGGAAATCTGTGCCATTTCGAGATACGCTGGCCTTAGTGATAAGGTGAGTGTTTTTGGAATCTATGAAATGGAGAATATTGACCAATCGGCTCAACTCTTGGCACATATTATCTGGTACTTCATTGAAGGGGTCAATTTTAGGATAAAAGAATCCCCCTATTCAAAAACAGATGATTTCACAAAGTATACCGTGCCAACCGATACCGAGCATTTGGTCTATTATAAGAGCCATCTTACCGAAAGATGGTGGGTAGAGGTACCTTCAATTTTGACTTCACATACTAAAGCCGACACTGCGGCGTTATTACCTTGCACCGAAAAGGACTATTTGGATGCTTGTAATCAGAATATTCCCGAAAGGTGGTTTAAGGCTTATCGAAAAGGCTTTAACTGATTGAAAAAAAATAGTCGATAATCGTACTGCATACAATAATTTACTCAAAACGTAGTTTTAGAGAGTAGAATAATAATTGTGTTTGCATTTATAACCTTAATCGAAATTTAACCTAAAGTATGAAGAAGCTATTGTTATCATCTATAGCATTTGTTTTTTTACTCACCAGTTGTGGGTCCAAAACAAAAGGAGAGCTAACCGGCGTTCAAGGCAAAAAATGGTACCCGGAAAAACCTTATGGTATGGAATTAATCCCACGTGGATCTTTTATCATGGGTAAGAGCGAGGAAGACCAGGCCAAAGTTCTCAATGCACCAACCAAGACCGTTACCGTACGATCCTTTTATATGGATGACACCGAGATCACGAATAGTGAATACCGTCAATTCGTTGAATGGGTAAAAGATTCGATCACAAGAACAAAGTTGGCCATATTGGCAGATGAATTAGGATTAGGGCCCGAAGATGGTGGTATAGGTGAATTTGCGTTTAAAGACGCAGATACTACAAGAGCCTCGGTTTACGACAAGTATATGTTAGACAACTATGCGGGCATGGGCGAAACAGGATACGAGGGTCGAGCCTTGAACAAAGACCAAGATTTGATTTGGGATACTTCCGAGTATCCCGACGAGTATTATACAGAAGTAATGGACTCTTTATATATTCCAGAGGAGGAATCTTATAATGGTCAAAGAACTTTCGAAGTTACTTCATTAAAATATAAATATAGTTGGATGGATATTGAAGCGGCCGCTCGATCAAGAACCGGTAGTAGAAAAGATTTCATCAAACACGAGGAATTAGAGATCTATCCAGATACAACCGTTTGGATCAGGGATTTTGAATATTCTTACAATGAGCCTATGCATAACGATTATTTCTGGCATGATGCTTATAGCGATTATCCTGTAGTTGGTATCTCATGGAAACAGGCACAAGCCTTCTGTAATTGGAGAACCAAGTACAAGAACGATGATCAAAAAAGCAGAGGCAAACAATTTGTGAATAAATTCAGATTGCCTACCGAAGCAGAATGGGAGTATGCCGCAAGAGGTGGCATCGAAGGGGGTACATATCCTTGGGGTGGCCCTTATGTCATCAGTGACACAGGTTGTTTTATGGCCAATTTTAAACCACAACGTGGTGACTATGCGGCAGACCAGGCCTTGTATACTGTAGAAGCCAAGTCTTACGAGCCCAACGATTTCAATTTATATAACATGGCGGGGAATGTCTCTGAATGGACAAACTCGAGCTACGACCCAAGTTCTTATGAATACGTATCTACCATGAACCCCAACGGTGGTGATGGTAGCAATGAAAGAAAAGTGATTAGAGGAGGTTCATGGAAAGATGTTGCTTATTTCCTACAGGTGAGTACAAGGGACTATGAATATGCAGATTCCGCCCGAAGTTATGTTGGGTTTAGAACCGTACAGGATTATATGGGTGAAGAAGATTCAACACAATAAATTTTATAATACGATTAATCATAAATACATCCCGAAGGTTATCGGGAAAAAAAATCAAACTTTAACCAAATACTTATTATTAACATAACTAAAATTAAATTTAAAATTATGGCACAGTCAAAATCAACAAAAAAATTATTCAACATGGCCTACGGGCTTGGGGCATCGGTCGTTATTATCGGTGCATTGTTCAAGATCCTTCACTGGGAATTTGGTCCTTTAACAGGTGGACTATTACTGGCAGTTGGTCTTATTACCGAAGCTCTTATTTTTGCCATTAGTGCATTTGAACCAGTAGATGATGAGTACGACTGGTCTTTGGTTTACCCAGAATTAGCCGGCGGTATGGGCGGTAACAGAAAAAATGAAGCTGCTGAGATCAAAGAGACAGAAACTTCGTTGTCCAAAAAATTGGATAACCTATTGGAAGAGGCAGGTATTGATGCAAGTCTTATGGAAAGCCTTGGTTCCAGTATTAAAAATTTCGAAGGTGCAGCAAAAGGTATCGCCCCTACAGTGGATGCCATGCAATCTACCAAGAAATATTCTGATGAAATGGTACAGGCAGCCGCTCAAATGGAATCTTTGAACAGTTTATATAAAGTTCAGTTAGAAAGTGCAAGCAGACAAGCTTCGGTTAATGAAGAAGTAGTTCAAAATGCAAGTGCACTTAAAGATCAAATGGAATCTTTGGCTACAAACCTTTCTTCCCTAAACGGTGTTTATGGTGGCATGTTGAGTGCAATGAATAGAAACTAATTAGAACATTAGTATAAACCCAAATCAATTAATCAATAATATCTAATTAGAAAACATGGCAGGAGGAAAGCTATCACCACGTCAGAAGATGATCAATCTTATGTATTTGATCTTCATCGCAATGCTGGCGTTAAATATGAGTAAAGAAGTTCTATCCGCTTTCGGTCTATTGAACGAAAAGTTAGAGGCTTCTAACGTAAAAACCACGGAGAACAATTTAGCGTTCTTAAACGGTTTGGAAACCAAAGCATCAGAAAACAATGAAAAATTTGGACCATTGTTGGAAGATGCCCGGAAAATAAAACAAATGTCCCAAGACTATTATGATTACTTAGAAAATCTCAAAAAGGAAATGACCGAAGATGTTGATGATCCAAAAGACTATCAGGTTATGGACAAAACGGATTTTCTTGATCAACGATTTTTTCAAGGTGACAATCTTAGTGCTGAGGGAAAGGAGTTCATGAAAAGAATCAATGATTATCGTACACAGGTTGCCGCAGTTTTGCCGAAAGATTTAGAGGAAGTCAAAGCTTCTTTGAATACCAGGTTTGAGACCGGTGATGCCAATGGTAAGGTCGAGAATAGGGATGGCAATAAATTGGACTGGTTAAACTATCATTTTGAAGGATTTCCTTTAGTGGCTTCCTTGACCAAGATAACCCAATTACAAGCCGATGTCAAGGCAACTGAACAAGATGCTTTAAAAGCTATGTTACAGGGTCAGTTGAGTACTGAGGTATCGATGACCAATTATACTACATTGTTGGAACAGGAAAAGTCTGCTTTCTATGCCGGCGAAAAGTTTTCAGGAGCTGTTGTACTGGGTCGTAAAGATGCCACTACTAGACCAAACGAGGTTAATTTGACTTTAGACGGTAGAAAATTGAATGAAGGTTCGGATTATGAGATCAAAGAAGGCCAAGTAAAATTATTGGTAAGCGCTGGTGCTCCTGGTGATCATAAAATTGAAGGTAACTTGGTATTTATGCAAGATGGTGAACGAACAGAAGTTCCTGTATCATCTACATTCGCAACAATCTCGAAACCTAATGCCGCTTTGATCGCAGCTGATAAGATGAATGTGGTTTATCGTGGTGTTGCCAACCCAATGTCAATATCGATACCAGGTATACCCAACAACAAAGTTAGTGCTTCCGCTCCTGGTCTTTCCAAGAGAGAAGGTAGTAAGTATATAATGAATCCAGGTAAAGGAAGAACAGTTACGATTACCGCGTCAGGGAAGTTGCCTGATGGCCAGACCGTATCTTCCAGATCCGAATTCAGGATTAAGGATATACCAAGACCTGCAGGTTCTATTAGAGGTGAAACCGGTAGCACAAAAATGCCAAGAAAGAACTTGGAGATTGCTACGGTTGGAGCTTTATTGGAAGACTTTGATTTTGATTTGAATCTTAAGGTAAGTGGATTCAAATTCAAAGTACCTGGTCAACCTACCGTAAGTGTTAATGGTAGCAAGCTTGACTCAAGGGCTATTTCAGCTTTAAACAGAGCCAAACGTGGTGATGCAGTTCAGATATTTGATGTGAACGCATACATTACAAATAACAAGAGTTATAAACTTAAAAAGGTGTCTCCGGTTGTTGTGGAGATCACGAACTAATAACAATTGAATGCCAGGTTGCATTAATGTGACCTGGTAATTTTTAAAATTGAAATAAACATGAATTGGAAGAATGTTTTATTAATCGGAGCTGTTAGTCTACTGCCCGCATCAATCATGGCCCAAGCAAATATTTTAAATGCTAAGAAGCCACAAGAGATTGGTGTTAGGACAGAAGCTCAAAAAGCCTTGGACAATGATGCTCCTTTAGAGTATGGTTATGTAGATGATAGGGATATCCTATGGTCCAAAACCGTATGGGAGACCATTGATCTGGACGAGCGCGTCAACTTCCCTCTATATTACCCTATTGATACCGTGGATATTGGTGCCGATAGAAGATCCTTGTACGATGTTCTTATTAAGAACATCAAAAATGGGAAATTAGAGGATGTGTATGTAGATTCCTATTTCACCGAGAAACGAAAGTTCAGTGATTTGACCGCTACATTACGAAAAGTTGATACTACCGATATGGGATACGAACAGATAAACGCTGGGGAACAATTATCCCTTGAATTTGTCAACCAGCGGGATTTGACTGCCGCAGATATAGAAGAGTATCGCATTAAGGGTATTTGGTATTTTGACAAGCGTCAAGGGGAATTAAAATACCGTTTGTTGGGTATAGCCCCCGTTGCTCCCGATGTTAACTTTATCGATGATGAATCTATGGATCCTGCAGATGCAAAGGTTGAACTTTTCTGGGTGTGGTACCCGGGTGCCAGGCAGATATTGCATGATGCCAAAGTTTTTAACCAACGCAACTCGGCACAACCCATATCTTTTGATATGTTGTTGAATGCCCGAAGGTTCAATGGGGTTATCTATCGTGAGGATAATGTTCATGGCGACCGCAAGGTCAACGATTATATTGCGGACAACGCCCTTTTCCAGCTGCTGGAGGCAAATCGGATCAAAGAAGACATCCGGGATAGGGAGCAAGATATGTGGGCCTATTAACACTAGTTTATTCCAATTCAATATTTAAAATGAAAACCCTGACGATTTCGTCAGGGTTTTTTGTTTGTATTAAGATTGCGAACCTTAATAGATTGCATAATTTTACGAAATGATAGATTATATTGTAGTTGGCCTAGGATTGGCAGGTATTTCATTTTCCGAACAGTTACAGGTTCATAAGAAGGATTTCAAGGTTATTTCGGATGAATCCCAAACTTCGTCATTGGTCGCAGGAGGCTTATATAATCCCGTTGTACTCAAACGTTTTACCTTAGCTTGGAATGCCGATGTTCAACTTGAAACTGCGATTCCCTTTTATACGAATCTAGAAACAAAATTGGGAATGCAGTTGCATTATAAGATTCCGATCTTAAGAAGATTTGCCTCTATAGAAGAGCAAAATCTCTGGTTTGAAGCTGCGGACAATAAGAGACTCGATCAATTTATAGACACCACTATTATTGAAAATAAAAATAACGCCATTGATGCACCTTTTGGTTTTGGACAAGTATTGCATGCGGGAAGAATAGATGTAAATGCTATGATTGGGGTATACCAATCGACCCTATTGGAAAAAGGAATTCTATTGAAGGAAACTTTTGATTTTAACCTATTGGATGTCCATAAAGAACATATTGAATATAAATCCATAAAAGCTAGGAGAATTGTTTTTGCCACGGGTTATGGGTTAAAATCGAATCCGTACTTCAACTATCTTCCTTTAAACGGCACCAAGGGTGAACTCTTAACGATAAAAGCCCCTGATATAAAAGCCGATATGGTCATAAAATCATCGGTGTTCATAATTCCTATGGGAGATGACCTTTATCGGGTCGGGGCTACTTATGAAAGAACAGATAAGTCCAATAGTCCCACAGAAAAGGCCAAAAAGGATTTATTGAAAAAGTTGCGGACGTTTTTAAAATGTGATTATGAAATCGTGGATCATGTAGCGGGAATTCGGCCTACAGTGGCCGATAGGAGGCCATTGGTCGGACCCCATCCAAAATACGGACATATGTATGTGCTAAACGGTTTTGGATCGCGAGGGGTTTTGATAGCGCCAACTGTATCAAGACAACTCTACAATTTTATTGAACATGGAGAGCCAATTCCACAGGAAACACATGTCAACAGGTTTTTAAAAAGATACATTGCTAGTTTATCTTGACCACATTGGGATCGTAATGAATGAAAAAGTTGATCCAAATATTTCTGGATAATCGTATGATTACGGGCAAAAAAACGATTAAGGTTGTTACAATGGAAACAAAAGTGTTGACCAAGGAAGTTCCTACGAACAAATAAGAGATTACAAAAGCAGCAACGGCAAAAGCTATACCCACGCCATAACTGACGTACATGGCACCATAAAAAAAAGAAGGTTCGATCTTGTATTTTGTATTGCAAGTGGTACAACGATCATGCATTTTGAACAATTTCCCCAATTTATACGGGTTTTTATCCAAATACATACTTTCACTATGGCATTTAGGGCAAGTTCCTGTTAAAATGCTGTAGAGTTTGTTTCCTTTTTTTAACATTTGCAAAAGTTTTCGCGAAAATACGGTTTTACGCGATTTTCCAAAGTAACCTAGGTCACAATTTATGCTAAACATCCATAATCTTTCAGTCTCATTTGGGGGCGAATATTTGTTCGAGGAAATCTCATTTAGACTAAATGCAGGTGACCGGGTTGGCCTTATTGGTAAAAATGGTGCAGGCAAGTCCACACTTTTAAAACTATTGTCGAGAGACATGCCCGTAGATTCGGGAACCATTGCAACCGAAAAAAACTTGAACATTGGCTTTCTAAGGCAGGATATAGATTTTAAACAAGGGAGAACGGTTTTGGAGGAAGCCTACCATGCTTTTGAGGAGATAAAGGCTTTGGAGCTAAAACTCGATGATGTCAACCAGCAGCTCGCCGAACGTACGGATTATGAGAGTGACACATATCATCAATTAATGGTTGACCTTAATGATTTTACCCATCATTACGAGATTATTGGCGGGTATAACTACCAAGGGGAGACAGAAAAAATATTACAGGGACTTGGTTTTAAGCGAGATGATTTTGATATGAAAACCGAGACCTTTTCCGGAGGGTGGCGCATGCGAATCGAATTGGCAAAATTATTACTTCAAAACAATGATGTCTTATTGCTCGATGAACCTACGAATCACTTGGACATCGAATCGATCATATGGTTAGAACAGTTTTTGACCAACTACGCCGGAGCCGTGGTAATCGTATCCCATGATAAGATGTTTTTAGACAATGTAACCAACAGGACTATTGAGATATCCCTAGGAAGGATATACGATTACAACAAACCCTATTCCGAATTTCTGAAACTAAGGGAAGAGATAAAGGAACAACAGCTCAATGCCCAGAAAAACCAAGATAAGGAAATACAACAGGCGGAACGCTTAATCGAGAAATTCCGAGCAAAGTCGACCAAGGCGTCTATGGCACAATCCCTTATCAAGAAGTTGGACAAGATGGAAAGGATCGAGGTCGATCAAGATGATAACACCGTAATGAATTTACGATTTCCTATTTCAATCACCCCGGGTAAAGTGGTCGCTGAGATAGATAACGTATCCAAAAAGTATGGTGATAATCTCGTACTTCAGAATATTGATTTACTCATCGAAAGGGATAGTAAGACTGCATTTGTAGGTCAAAATGGACAGGGCAAGTCTACCTTGGCCAAGATAATTGTTGGGGAGTTGGAATATGACGGTCAGTGTAAGTTGGGCCATAATGTACAGATAGGCTACTTTGCACAAAATCAGGCAGAATATCTCGACGGTAGAAAAACAGTTTTGGATACCATGATCGATGCTGCCAATGAGACCAATAGAAGTAAGGTACGCGATATTCTTGGTTCTTTTCTATTTCGGGGTGAAGAGGTAGACAAGTACGTAAAAGTACTTTCCGGAGGCGAACGCAATAGGCTTGCATTGGCAAAAATGCTTTTACAGCCCTTTAATGTATTGGTTATGGACGAGCCTACCAATCACCTTGATATTCAATCAAAGAACGTATTGAAAAAGGCTTTACAGAGTTTCGAGGGTACTTTGATACTTGTTTCACACGATAGGGATTTCCTACAGGGATTAACCAATAAGGTCTATGATTTTAGAGACCGAAAGATCAAAGAGTATTTGGGCGATATAGACTTTTATCTGGATCAACGAAAAGTGGACGATTTTAGGGCCATAGAAAAAAGTAAAAACAGTACTACCAAGAAAAGCAAGACCGAAAAGGCATCGAATTCATTTCAAGATCAAAAGAAACTAAAATCGATGAAGAATAGATTAAGTGCTCTGGAAAGTAAGATTTCCTCTCTGGAAAAGGAAATAAAGGAAATAGACCATGATTTATTGATGAACTATGATGCCACCATAGCGAAACCCAATTTTTTCGATTCCTACCAAAGGAAGAAAAAGAACCTGGAAGATTTAATGGAAAAATGGACTCAAATTACGATCGATCTCGAAAAACATGCCTAAAAACCGTTAAAATTCGTCTACAGATATTTCCTACACCACAAATAAATGAACCTTCACAACATAATGCAGTCGTTTAACGATAAAAATTGCTTTTAGACCTTTGCTTGTCTTATTTTTGTAGGGTAATTCTTAGGTTAAAAGAAGTGAATTTTGTTAACCCCTAATTATTTGCATTATGAAAAGGATTCTTTGTTTGGTTATAATAAGTGTTTTGTTTAGTAGTAATGCGGTCACTGCAGAAGTCTCCAAGGATGAAAAGCAAGCCTTGCTAGACTTCTATTATAGTACGAACGGAGCAGCTTGGAAAGTCACTTGGGATATGAATGCTCCTTCTGATACCTGGCATGGGGTCAAGGTAGTCAATAATCAGGTTGTGGAGATTAATTTATTCCATAACAATTTGACCGGGACATTGCCCATGAGTATCGGTAAACTTGTACACCTTCGAAAATTGAATTTGGCATTTAATGCAATTTCTGGAAAGCTGCCTACGGGTTTGGGTCTATTGAAGGAACTCAAGGTTTTAAAACTTGAAATGAACCGATTTAAAGGTCCTTTGCCCAATACCATTGGCATGATGGCCAAACTGGAAGAACTATCCATTTTCAATAATTTCATATCAGGAAGTATTCCTGAAGCATTGGGCGGGCTTAAAAATCTGAAGATCCTGAACCTCTCGAGCAATAATTTAAAAGGGACCATTCCCAAATCATTGGGCGATTTGACTAAATTGGAAAGTCTTGGGCTTTTCGAGAACGGATTGGATGGTAGAATACCAAATGAAATGGGCAACTTAACAGAATTGAAGGAACTGGTCTTGGCCAATAATCAATTAAGAGGTGAAATCCCTAAGGAATTTTCACAGTTGGCCAGCTTAGAAATATTCCAAATACAGAATAACAACTTCAATTCCTTTGAGAATTTAGGGATGATGGAAACAAAAGGTATGTTGGTATTTGATTATGATAAGGATGATACCCAAATGGAATTCAAAGATATTAACTTTAGCAAAACTAGGATGGCAGACACAAAGTTCGAAGATGTTGAGGATTAGTTAGTGATTCATAGTTTTAGTTAGTTTGGTTAAAAGGGATGCAAAAGCATCCCTTTTTATTTAACAAATAGGTCACAGCACTAGTTTTCAATAGTTAATATTGTGATAATTTTAACATTAGTTGCATATGCAACTAATGTGGATTTCGCTAGATTCGCCGAATGAAATCAGAGGAGGTTCATATTGATTTTGAGAACTCTATAGCCCCATGGGTGGGTAAGACTTCAAAAATTGTTGATTATTATTTGCATGACCTACTAAACCAATTTGGTTTGGACATGTCCAAAGAACAAGTGATTACCCTTAAAATGTTGCATGAGAATGAAGGTGATGGCCTTAATCAAAATGACCTGGCCTTTTTAACTTCTAGGGATAAATCATCTTTGGCACGATTACTTTCAAAAATGGAAAAAAAGAAATATATCCTTAGAAAACAGGATAAAGTAGACAAACGGATCAATCAAGTTTTTTTGACCGATGAGGGTAGGGCGGTTTTCAAACAATCAAAAATTGTTTTGAAAAAGCTTATGTGTACGATGGAAAAAAATATCAGCGAAGCAGAAAAAAAACAATTGATCGGAATATTGAAAAAAGTACAATTTAATTTACAACAGGAAAAAGTAGGACTATAGCCAAACCGCATGAGAAAAACAATATTAAGTATTTTGGGTGTTCTGATTATTGTGGCATCTGTTTTTGTTGCAAGAATGATTATTAATAGTAAGAACAATGCACGACCCAAGGCCGAAAAAGTGGTTAAGACCGTATTTACGCAAAAAGCACAAAATGGCAATGTTTCCATTGTGGTTCCGGCAAATGGTAATTTAAAGGCAAAAAACCGCCTAGAGCTTTATGCCGAAGTACAAGGGGTTTTTCGTAGCGGCACCAAACTTTTTCGACCAGGGCAAAAGTATGGAAAGGGTGAGACTATCATACGCATTGATGCCTCGGAATATGCCGCAAATGTGCAATCGGCAAAAAGTAATCTTTACAATCAACTTACTTCGATAATGCCAGATCTGCGATTGGATTATCCTGATATATTCCCGAAATGGCAAACCTATCTTAACGGTTTTGATATGGGTGAAACCACCCCGGAATTCCCGGAAATGACCTCTGAACAAGAAAAATTCTTTATCACTGGGAGGGGAATCCTGACTACCTATTACAATGTAAAGAATATGGAGCAGCGACTTTCGAAATATAGAATTTCAGCCCCATTCAACGGGGTACTGACCGAGGCTTTGGTCACCGAGGGCACGTTGATCCGATCAGGTCAAAAATTAGGGGAATTCATCAATACCGATAGCTACGAATTGGAAGTCTCAATTAGTAAAGAATTCAGCGATTTGCTGGTAGTAGGGGAGCAGGTTGCACTTTCCAATCTAGATAAAACCAAGAATTATATGGGTAAAGTCATACGGATCAATGGGAGTGTGGATCAGGCTACCCAAACCATAAAAGCCTATATAGAGGTAAAGGACAGTGCCCTAAGGGAGGGAATGTATTTGGAAGCCAATCTCAATGCCAAGGAAGAAACCAATGCCATTGAAATTGATAGAAATTTACTGATGGAAAATAATCAAATATTTGTTGTTCGCGACTCTCTTTTAGATTTAATCGATGTTGATCCGGTTTATTTTTCTAATAAAACAGTGGTATTAAAAGAAGTTCCCAATGGGGTAACGATCTTAAGTAAACCTGTAATGGGAGCTTATGCGGGGATGCTTATTAAGCAATATAAAGGGGATGGGATGGATGATTCACTTAAATCAACCAACGAATGAGGAATGTTATCTCATATTTCATAAAGTATCATGTTGCAGTAAATGTATTCATTTTCGCATTTTTTATTTTTGGTATTTTAGGAGCACTTTCATTAAAGTCTTCATTTTTTCCACTTACCGATTCCAAGAATATTTTTATTAGCATTACTTATCCTGGCGCCTCACCACAAGAGGTCGAAGAAGGTATTGTGTTAAAAATCGAGGATAATCTTAAAGGATTGGAAGGCGTTGATAGGGTTACTTCAACCTCAAGGGAAAACAGTGGTAATATCAATGTAGAAATCGAAAAAGGCCGCGATATCGATTTTATGCTGTTACAGGTAAAAAATGCCGTTGACAGGGTACCCACGTTCCCAACTGGGATGGAACCGTTGATTGTATCAAAGTTAGAAGCGATACGGCAAACCATTAGCTTCGCCATCAGCGGTGAGCAAATACCGCTGGCCACTTTGAAGCAGATAGGTAGACAAATAGAGAATGATATTAGGGCGATAGATGGAATTTCGCAGATTACGATGTCGGGATACCCCCAGGAAGAAATAGAAATCGCGGTAAACGAAAACAGCCTTTTGGCATACGATTTAACCTTCAATGAGGTTTCCCAAGCTGTAGGTAATGCCAATATACTCGTGACCGGTGGCAATATTAAAACGGATGCGGAGGAATATTTGATTAGGGCCAATAATAGATCATATTATGGAAAAGAACTCTCAAATATTATTGTAAAAGCAGACCCAAATGGGCAAACGGTACGTCTTAAGGATGTGGCCATAATACGTGACCGGTTTTCCGAAACACCAAATGCTTCCTACTTTAATGGGAACATGTCGGTCAGTACCACGATTACCAGTACCAATACAGAGGATTTGATTGACTCTGCCCAAAAGGTTAAGGATTATGTAGCGGATTTTAATCAAAAATACAATAATGTTCAATTAAATGTGGTTAGTGACCAATCCAAAACCTTGACCCAAAGAACAGAACTATTGACTGAGAATGCCATTTTGGGTATGATTTTGGTTTTACTTTTCCTTTCCCTCTTTTTGAACACAAGATTAGCGTTTTGGGTGGCTTTTGGATTACCGATTTCCTTTTTGGGAATGTTCGTCTTTGCCGGCTTTTTTAATGTAACTATAAATGTACTGTCCCTGTTCGGAATGATCATTGTTATAGGTATTCTGGTCGATGACGGTATCGTGATAGCCGAGAATATATACCAGCACTACGAAAAAGGAAAGTCACCTATACAAGCGGCAATAGATGGTACTATGGAAGTGATTCCGCCTATTGTTTCAGCAATTATTACCACGATTTTGGCATTCTCTATATTCCTGTTTTTAGACGGTAGAATAGGGGAGTTTTTTGGGGAGGTTTCTGTTATCGTAATATTGACCCTTGCGGTTTCTTTAATAGAAGCGCTGATTATACTGCCTGCTCATTTGGCACATTCAAAAGCCCTTCAGCCCATAGATAAAAAGGAAAAAACCGGAATTGCAAAAGCCTTTGCAAAACTGCGCATAATCAACCAATCGGGAGATCGATTTATGAAATGGATGAGGGATAAAATGTATAGCCCTACCCTCAAGTTTGCCATGCAATATAAGATGCTTTCGTTTGGAATATTCGCGATGCTTTTGATTTTGACTTTAGGGTCAATAGGCGGTGGAATTATTCAAACCACCTTCTTTCCTAGAATTGCAAGTGATAGGGTACAGGTTGAATTATTGATGCCCAACGGCACCAATGAGAAAGTAACAGATTCCATAATATCATTAATTGAGGAAAAGGCGGAAATTGTAAATAAAGAATTAACCGAAAAATATTTGAAAGGTACCGATAAAGAACTTTTTGAGAATGTTATTAGAAATTTAGGTCCAGGTTCATCCGCGGCCACATTAACTTTAAACTTATTGCCAGGTGAAGAACGTCCTGATGCGATTAGATCGGATATGGTAACCAGTCGTCTTAGGGAATTGGTAGGACCAGTGATAGGTGTTGAAAGTTTAATTTATGGTTCAGGCGGTAATTTCGGGGGTAGTCCGGTATCAGTATCGCTTTTGGGAAATAATATTGAGGATTTGAAGGCCGCCAAAGATGAACTAAAGGCCGCTATGGTTGAAAATTCAGCCTTAAAGGATGTGGCGGACAATGATCCGGCCGGGATCAAGGAAATACGTCTGGAACTTAAGGATAATGCTTATTTATTGGGATTGGATCTTAGTGCAGTTATGAATCAGGTTAGGGCTGGTTTCTTTGGTACCCAAGCGCAGCGTTTTCAACGCGGTCAGGATGAAATTCGGGTTTGGGTACGTTATGACCGTGAAAACCGATCCTCAATTTCCGATTTGGATGAAATGCGGATCCAGACCCCATCGGGTAATCGGGTTCCGTTAAAGGAAATCGCCAATTATACGATAGAGAGGGGCGATGTGGCCATAAATAGGTTAGAGGGTAGGCGTGAAATCCAGATTTCAGCAGACCTCAAAGATGAGAATACCACAAGTGCAACGGATATCATGGCCGAAATACAAAATGATATAATGCCAGAAATACAATCCAAATATCCGTCTGTAACCCCGTCTTATGAGGGTCAGAATAGGGAAGCAGGCAAAATGTTGAAGTCATTGAAAAGTGTAGGCATCACTGTTTTACTCTTAATTTATATAACCATTGCATTTACCTTTCGTAGTTTCAGTCAACCTTTAATGTTGATTCTGCTGGTTCCTTTCAGCATTACAGCAGTGGGTTGGGGGCATTATATCCACGGTTTCCCCATCAATATTCTATCGATGTTGGGAGTGATTGCTTTGATAGGGATCATGGTCAATGATGGTTTGGTGCTCATAGGTAAATTCAACGGTAATCTGAGACAGGGCATGAAGTTCGATGATGCCCTCATTGAAGCGGGAAAATCAAGATTTAGAGCTATTTTCTTAACGTCTATTACAACCATTGCTGGTCTTGCACCTTTGCTATTGGAAAAGAGTAGACAAGCCCAATTTTTGAAACCTATGGCGATTTCCATTGCGTATGGGATTGCTTTTGCGACAATACTGACCTTATTGATGCTGCCTTTGTTCCTCTCATTTAGCAACAAGATCAAAGTGCGTACAAAATGGCTTAAGACTGGTCATAAAGTAACCAAGGAAGAGGTTGAGAGGGCCATTAAAGAACAGAAGGAAGAAGCCTATTTAAGCGGAGATCTTTCGCAAGGTCACGAAATATTAAATACTGATAATCAATAAGTGTTTTATGAGGTGTATGGAATTAGAACACATTAACAGGAACCCTCGAGAAGAACAATGGTCCATTATAAGGGCTAAGTTAGTTGTTATAATAGGTGTAATTGGGCTGTTCGGAATAGGTGTGCGGGCCCAAGATAAGGTGTTGACCAAAGAGGATGCAATTGCACTTGCCTTGGAACATAATTATGGCATAAATGTGGCTAAAAATGATGTTGAGGTTGCCAAAAACAATAAAAATGTATTGAATTCGGGTTATTTGCCCACTCTCACAGGTAGTGCGAACGCCAATTACAGTAGGGACGATTCCGTTATTGAATTTCCTGGACAGTTCAACGAAGACGGTAGCCCAAGAGGGGATTTGGAAATTAATCAGGCAGAGGCACAACGGTATTCCTCGGTACTAAGCGCGAATTATACCTTATTTGATGGTTTAGGTCGCTTGTACAACTATAAAAGGTTAAAAGAGCAATATCAGTTGTCTGAATTACAGGCAAGGGAAACCATAGAAAACACCTTATTGCAATTATTCAGTGTTTACTATGAAATAGCCAGACTTACTGAAAATGAAAATGTACTTAAACAAGCCCTTGACATTTCAAGAGATCGGTATCGACGTGCACAATACGCCTTTGAATACGGGCAAAGCACCAAACTCGATATATTAAATGCCCAAGTAGACATTACTAATGACAGTATCAGTACTTTGAATGCCAGACAACAACTCTCGAATACAAAGCGCGATCTTAATGTATTGTTGAACCAGAGTTTAGATGCCTTATACACCGTTGATACCTTGGTTAGCTTTATTCCAAAAATTAAATTGGAGGAATTTGTTGAACAAGCAAAACTAAATAACGTCGCCCTATTGCAAACCGAAAAAGGTCTTGCAATAAATGCCTATGATATCAAGGTACAGAAGTCAGGTTATTTGCCCAAAGTCGGTTTAAATGGATCTTATGGTTGGAATTTGAACCAAAGCGCCGCTTCGGCGTTTTTCCCGGGAACCAACAACAATAACTATAATTTAGGTTTAGGAGCCAGCCTTACCTGGAATTTATTTGATGGAGGAGGAACCACGGTTAGGGTAAAGAACGCTAAAATAGCCTTTGAGAATCAAGAGTTGTTAAAAAAACAAATAGAACTTGAAGTTGATCGCGATATTCAGAATGCTATGGCCATCTATGAAAATAAACTGGTCATTTATACCATTCAAGAACAAAACGTTATCACCAACCAAAACAATTTTGAACGCTCAAAGGAGCAGTTTCAATTGGGTAGAATAACATCTATAGAGTTTAGACAGGCCCAGATAAATTTATTGAATGCCCAGACCAATAAGAATTTGGCCAAATATGAGGCCAAATTGGCAGAACTGCAATTGTTGCAACTTACAGGTCAGTTATTGAATGTGGAACTTTAAACCATGTACGAACATTTTTTCCAATGTCCATACTGCTGGGAAGAAATATCCATGTTACTGGACACTTCCATACCAGTACAAACCTATGTCGAGGATTGTGAGGTTTGTTGCAACCCTATAGAAATCACCCCCACATTCGAGAAGAATGTACTCATGGCATTTGAAGCAAACGGCTTGGAACAGTAAATAAGGAAGTCCTAGAAATGCACTAATTTTCTCAATTAGTTGCATTTATTTTAATAATGATCAAGTCGATTGTACCATTGGGCATTTTCAACAAAATGATTAGAAATTGATACCGTGTTTATTACGTTTAGAAATTAAATTTTAATAATTTTATTAAAATTTAATCAATGACCTTCGAACACAGCAAACTTCCCAAATATCGTTACTTACCCTTTGCAATTTTAAGTATTCCCTTTTTTATTATCTCTTGTAAATCCTCGGTCGCTACCACAGAAGTGCCCGTTACCAAAAAAATAAGCGAGGTATATACCGAAACCATACCGATGACGGATGAATCATTTGAAATGGTTTTAGTTCCTGAAGGTGAATTCATTATGGGAAGTCCGGCAAATGAGACGAACAGAAAAGATAATGAGGGGCCTCAAAAGAAGGTTGCCATTGATGCCTTTTGGATGGGCAAATATGAAGTAACTTGGAACACTTTTGAACTTTTCTTTAAGCAGAACCAAGAACTTTTCGAAGATTTGGAAATGGATAAACGCAATGCCATAGATGCCATAACAAGGCCTAGTCCACCTTATGAAGATCCTTCCTATGGTATGGGTAAGGAAGATTTTCCCGCGGTGAGTATGTCGACCTACTCGGCTTTGGTTTTTTGTAAATGGCTTAGCGAAATAACCGGACGTTTCTACAGATTGCCCACAGAGGCCGAATGGGAATATGCGGCCAGGGCAGGATCCAAGACTTCATACGAGTTCGGTGATTCAATTGAACAATTGGAGCAATATGCCGTTTTTTACAAAAATTCGAATGGCAAGTATGCTAAAGTTGGGACAAAATCCCCAAATAAATGGGGATTGTATGATATGCATGGTAATGTTGCCGAATGGACCTTGGATCAATATAAACCTGATGCCTATGTTACCATGGAAGAAGACAATCCATGGGTTGTGCCTCGAGTAATCCACCCGCGGGTTATCCGGGGAGGTTCCTGGGATGATAATGCAAAGGATTTGAGGTCTGCCGCCCGAAGGGCATCTAGTAGTAATTTACAAAAACGAGACCCACAGATACCGAAAAGTTTTTGGTGGTTTACCGATTCTAATTTTGTGGGTATGCGATTAGTGAGTCCCAAGGAGCAACCAAACCCGGAGGATCAGAAAAAATTCTGGCAAATGGTCCTTGATGAAGGATAATCAAAAAATTCAATAGCATGAAAGATACAATGTTTTTACTGTTGGCAATGTTTGCTTCCATCTCGGTAGTTGCCCAAGAAAACTTCACGTTAACCAATGAAAGTACATTATCGGTCGATGGTACTTCCACTTTGCACGATTGGACGGTTACCGCCAATACCTATCAAGGTTCATTGATTTTGGATGATCATGTTTTTACAACGATTTCATTTGAGGTTGATGTAGCTAGTATTGTCAGTACTAGGGGAGCGACCATGGATAAGAAAACCCACAATGCCTTAAAAAAGGATGAACACCCCAAAATCATTTTCATAGCCAAGGATGTTGCTTTTTCAGAAGGTGACAATCAAAGTATTCAAGGAAAATTGACTATCGCTGGTGTAGGGAAAGATGTTGTTATTGATGCAACCATAAAGATATTCGAAGGTAAGATCCAAATAGCAGGCGATCATAAAATCACGTTACAAGATTATAACATGGAACCTCCGACGGCTATGTTCGGTTCTATTGTGGTAGGTGACGATGTTGTTGTTAATTTCGATTTGATTTTTACGAAATAAAGTGATAGCCCGTGGTCATCATATCTTTTGTTATACGTATGGATTGGGAAAAATCACTCTCCCCCTCATTTTTTTATTCTCTTTTTTAACTACGTATTCGCAAACAAGATTTGAGTATGACTACCAGCAAATGGGAACTCAAATTCGATTGGTTTTCTATGCTTCGGATAAACAAAAGGCAGATTCTGTTGCACATTTGGCTTTTAAAAGAATCGATGTTTTAAATTCTAAACTCAGCGATTACCTTGAGAATAGCGAGCTTAATAATTTGTGTAAACAAGTCGGACAGGACGTGGTAGTTAGCGAGGATCTCTACAGTATCCTGATGGAAGCCAATAGGATATCAAAAAAAACCAAAGGTGCTTTTGATGTTACTGTGGGTCCTTTGATCCGACTTTGGCGAGAAGCAAGAAAGAGAAATGAGCTCCCGGATAAGGCCGAATTGGATAGTGTAAAACAAAGTGTAGGCTATCAGTATATCAAATTCCCAAAAAAGAACACTGTGCGTCTTTCAAAACATGGAATGCAATTGGATTTAGGTGGCATTGGCAAAGGTTATACGGCAGATGAAGTTTTGGAAGTTATGGAAAAGAATGGAATCTTTTCAGCATTGGTCGATATGGGTGGTGATATTAGCGTTAGCAATCCCCCGCCGAATAGGGAATATTGGATTTTGGCTTTTTCCTATTACAATAAAAAAGGAAAAGAAATTAGGCAAAAGATAAAACTTAAGAATCAATCTGTTGCCACTTCGGGAGATTTATTCCAGTCTATTGAAATTGATGGGATTAGACATTCACATATTATAAACCCTAAGACAGGTATGGCTTTAACCAACAGTATTCAAGTAACCACAATTGCTGAGAATGGGGCCATGGCCGATGCCTATGCATCAGCCTTCAGTGTTTTGGGTTTTGAAGGAGCTAAGGCGATTACACAAGAATTAACTAACTTCAAGTTATTTATGGTTGGGTATTCGAAAGATGGCCATCAGCAATGGAGCAGCCCTGGTTTTGTAAAATTTCTTGAACAATAAAAATGAATCAATACAATGAAATTTGATCTTTCTGGAAAAACGGCGATAATTACAGGCGGGGGCAGTGGTATCGGTAAAGCCATCTCACAAACTCTTGCAACGCAGGGGGCAACCGTACATATTTTAGAGCTGAATGTCGATACGGCTCAAGAATGTTCAAATGAAATCATTGAAGTCGGGGGAAAGGCTTTTGCCCATAAATGCAATGTTGCCAAACATTCAGAAGTACTTCATGTGGTGAACGGCATTGCAAAGGATTTTGAGTTAAACATACTTGTGAATAATGCTGGGATTGCCCATATTGGGAATGTGGAGAATACTACTGAAGTGGATTTGGACAAGGTCTATGAAGTAAATGTAAAGGGCATTTACAATTGTATCTATGCGGTAATTCCCCACATGAAAAAAAAGGGTGGGGTTATTCTTAATATGACATCCATAGCCTCCTCAGTAGGAATTAATGATCGATTTGCCTATTCTATGTCAAAAGGGGCCGCACTCACCATGATGTATTCGGTGGCCAAGGATTATATCACCTATGGGGTGCGCTGCAATAGCATCTCCCCAGCAAGGATACATACCCCTTTAGTAGCTGGATATTTAAAAGCCAACTATCCTGGGAGAGAGGATGAAATGTATAGGAAACTATCTGCGACCCAACCTATTGGGCGAATGGGCAAGCCCGAAGAGGTGGCTAATTTGGCCCTATATTTATGTTCCGATGAGGCTTCTTTCATTACAGGTACAGAATTCCCCATTGATGGTGGGTTTGTTAAATTGAATGGTAATTAAATTATTGGGAAGACACGTATGAAATTAATACGATTTGGAGCGGTAGGAAAAGAGAAACCGGGGATACAACTGGATAATGGTACAAGGCTGGACGTCTCTGCTTTCGGACAAGACTATGATGAACATTTTTTTGGAGGAGCGGGTATTGCTGATTTACGGAAATGGTTGGTTTCTAATGAAGCTGACTGTCCAATAGTTCCCAATGCGACCCGTTTGGGACCCCCCTTATGCAGACCTTCCAAAATTATTTGTATCGGCTTGAATTATGCCAAGCATGCCGCTGAAAGTGGTATGCAATTGCCAAAAGAACCTGTGTTGTTCTTTAAGGCTACATCTGCAATTGTAGGGCCGGACGACGATTTGATTATTCCTAAAGGCAGTACAAAAACCGATTGGGAAGTAGAATTGGCTGTGGTCATCGGCAAAAAAGCCGCTTATGTGACAAAGGACGAAGCAATGGATCATGTGGCTGGATATGTCTTGCATAACGATTATAGCGAAAGGGAATTCCAACTGGAACGGGAAGGCCAATGGGTCAAGGGAAAAAGCTGCGATACATTCGCCCCTTTGGGACCATTTATTGCCACAAAGGATGAGGTAAAAAATCCTCATAACCTGAATCTTTGGCTAAAGGTCAATGACAAAATGCTACAGAATAGTAATACCTCTGATTTTGTCTTCAATATTCCTGAATCTATAAGTTATATAAGTCAATTTATGACTTTATTGCCCGGGGATATCATTTCAACGGGCACGCCTTTCGGTGTAGGGTTGGGGTTTAATCCCCCACGCTATCTCAAACCGGGAGATGTGGTAGAATTGGGTATTGATGGTTTGGGAACATCGAGGCAAGTGGCGAGGGAATTTTAAGGGTGTTATAAAAAGTCGATCTTATCTGATTCAATAGGATGGTTGAGGTGATTTAGCAGGTGAAGTCAACCTAAAATGATTGTTGAAAAGTAAGTTATTGTAGATTATGGCAAGGCGGGAATCAGGGAAAAGAACTTTTGTGATATCCAAAAATAATGGCTATAACAGGTAAAAAATACGTCAACTGATGCCTTTTAGAGCAAATTAATTCAAAACCTATGAATTTTTGCTAGTACAAAGTTCAGAACTATTATTGAACTTTGATGCCATTAGAACCCAATATCTTATACTTATGAAAAATGCTATACCCCACAACGTGGCCTTTGGCCTAATTATTACATTTTTTTGTTATTCTTTAACCGCACAACAGAATAAGACATCTTTTTACAAGTCGACCGATACGCACGAAAAAGATAATCGGGTCGGGGATTACCTGGAGCTTAAGAAATTAGGATACGGGGAGAAGGAGATTTTCGAAGATTTAGGAAATGCGAATTTTCTACAGAAGAAGTATGACACTGCCCTATTCTGGTATGATAAATTAAAGGAGGTAAGTGAAAGTGACGCCTTAAGTCCAGGTTTCAATAAGCGATACGAATATGCTGTGCTGATGATATCCGAAAATGGAACTGTGGCTTCAGTGGAAGAGGTAGATTGGCTCGAGACTATTAAGTCGGATTATGGAATTACCCAAGGAAAAAGTCCCTCACCAGTAAAATACCGACCACTGGACGCCCATTTGCAGCCCCAATCAATTTTAGAGCAACAATTGCTTACAGGTAATCATAATATTTTGGATACCGAAATATTAAATGATCAAAAGGCATATAAGGTTCCAATCACTGTGACTGCAGATGGAAAAACAGCATTTTTTAGTAAGCCTTTTTATGCAAAACCCCCCATAGGGATATTCTCAAAAAAAGAGCTGGTATATAAAATCTACCGGGCAGAAAAAAAAGATGGTAAATGGCAAAGCATTAAAGAGTTGGCTTTGTGCCCTAAATATTACTCTGCACGTCATCCAGCGATATCCTTTGATGGCAAGCGTTTATTTTTTGCCTCGGACATGCCAGGCACCTATGGCAAATACGATATTTATGTCTCCAATATTCAAAGCGATGGCACTATTGGTAGGGCCCAGAATCTAGGTGAAAAGGTAAATTCCAAGAAAAACGATCTGTATCCCAATATCGTAGGAACCAATACCCTATTTTTTGCATCCGATGGAAGAAAGGGCTTAGGTGGTCTTGACGTTTATATGGTGCAAGTAAATGATAAGCGGGTCGGCTTGGCAATTAATTTAGGGGACACCCTGAATAGCGAGGAAGATGATTTTTCAATTCGTTTTATGCCCCAAATGGGAATGGCCTATGTCATTTCGAATCGAGGAAAGGATCCTGCCGATCTACAGCAAGTGGCATTTTCATATAATCACTTAAAAGCTGATATCTCAGAAGAAAAAACGGCGTACAACGTTTTAGAGTTGCTGAATAAGGATTCAAAAATTGATTATTCCTCATCAGCCTTTGAAGATGAATAAACTTACAGTAAAGATTATCCGGAATAAACCATGCTATTAATTTTGAACAGGAGCGTGAACCCATAAGATCTTGAAATAGTTATAGATCAGTATCATAGTTTTTATCTAGCAATCTGCCGTAATGATTTTATGAATGTAAAGATGGCAATAACACTTACAAAGGATTGCACGATAGTCTAACAATAAACCGTACTAAAATGAGCTACAATACTACAATAACAAATAAATTAAGCTTACTGATGGTATTTTACATGTTTTTTTCTGTTTTTACCTCATTTGCACAAAACGAAAGTTCGGGCCTAAGTTCCAGAAGCGCCTATCATAATCAACTGTTTTTCAACAGATTTCTAATCAATCCAACATTTTCATTGGTAAGGGAAAACAAGTCGTATCTAAATATCTTGCATAGGAATCAGTATGCCACTTTCGAAGATAACAGTCAGAACTATTTCTTAGGATTTAGCAATCGCCTTAATGAAAATACAGCCTTGGGTATTGGTATATATAGCCAATGGGAAGGGGTTGTTCAAGAGTTTGGTTTTAATGCCAACTATGCCACCGCCGTAAAGTTGGGCGCCAAGAGCAAATTGACTTTTGGAACAAATGTTTCTTATTATAATGAGGGACTTGATAAAAACCGTGTTATAACCAATGAGAATGATCCAGAAGTTCTTGAAGCGAACAAAGAGAGCAAAATTGCCATACAACCAGGTGTTACCCTATCAGTAGGAAGTTTTGATTTTGGGTTGTATGCAGAGGAATTGTTCAAGTTTAACCAAACCACCAATGAGTTTTTGACGCAATTAGATGATAAGAGTATAAAGGCTTCGTTGCAATATACCCATTCTTTCGGGGCGAATATGGGGTTGTTCAAAAATGCCAGATTAATGCCGTTGCTACAGGTAGGAAGGAATAGTGATAATTCTTTATCCTATCTAGGCTCCGTGCTCCTAGATTTACCAAACTATGGTTGGTTGCAGACCACCTTAGACGACACCTATGGCCTATCGATGGGTCTTGGTTTCAATCTTAGTAAAAAGATGTCTATAGGGTATTTAATGGAAAAGGATATTAAGCAACAAGATGCCGATCTTGGATTTAACCATGAACTATCATTGGCATACACCTTTAAGGATACTAATGATTCCAATGGAGGGTATGGTACTTCTGAGGATGAAAAGATCGATCGTATTGTTCGAAATTATGAAGAACAGATTCTTGCGCTCAGGGAAGAAAAAAAGGGGAAAAAGAATAAAGTCCAGGTCCAACCTGAGATTAATGGGAATATCGAACCTAATAATGATCTTGCATACCAAAACCGGCTTATTTTAGATGAACTTATTTTAAGGCAAGATTCCGTAGAGCAGGTACGTACAAAAGAATTTGAACAACGTTTTGAAACCATAGTGCGTGTATTGCGAAATGATCTGAAGAATAATATCAAGGAAAATATCAAGGAGTTTAGAAATGAGAGTCGAACTATCTTGGTTGCCAACGACGATGAATTTGAGGCACAAGAGCCATTGAATGATTTGGAACATAAAAAGTATGTGAAATTGCCCATCAAGGTGTTGAACCAGTCCGATATAATCGGTGTAAAAACGGGTTACTATGTTATTGTCAATGTATATAAGAACAAAAGATATTTGAATGCCTTTATGGATAATCTGAAGCATCAAGGATTGAATGCAAAACAATTCTATAATAAGGCGAATGGGCTTCATTACGTTTATTTGGCTGATTTCGATTTTAAGAAGGATGCTGAAACAGCCGTAGTTTCTAACCTTAAAGGGGAGTATCGAGACGAGAAATGGATCATGCAGGTAGACAATCCGTCAGCAACGGCCGCCAATTTGTATTCTGATTAGTGTCGATTTAAAGTAGCCACATCTATAATCAAACAACACCTAAAGTAAAGAGATTCTTAATTAATAAATTTTTCTGATTGGGTTACTAAAAGGAGGGGTATCCGGGGGGATAGTTTTTTACCCCCTCCTTTTCCTTATTTAATGGCGGACATTCGCACACTAGTCGTCCAATACACAAAATACTGTACTTTTTAATTACTATGGTATAAGGGCTTTAGGGTAAATGGGGATTCAATGCGTGTGCATTTGAACGAAAATACGCACAAATAGTAGGGGTGTATTTCAATTTTCTCTATCATTGTATAACAAATCGACCAGTATTAACCTCCAAATCCCCCCACGAAATGGAAACAAACCTACACTCCCCAAAAAGTATCAAACACATATTTGTGTTACGTACAAGAATTCTTCAACATCACACATCATTTAAAGATTTTCGTTTAAAAGACAGTGATGTAACTTCTTCTCAATATCCAAGCTTTCTGAATAAAAGGGAGCACGGTAACCGCAAAATTTACTGTTAGGAAACATATTAGTTCGAATTGCTTTTAGGGATTCGTCTAGGTTTCCCTCTTAAGTCGTACTAACAACTTTCCATAGTGGTGTTTTTCCTTGATGATTTATAATCATTAGGAATAAGCTCTAACCCTAGTTGTATGATTTTTCAAAGCATAGCAATTCCCAGTGCATGAATAATTCAATAGTAATCTGAATCTAGAAAACTGAAATATATGTAATGAAAATACCCCACGTTATGAATTCAAATATATTAAAGATTATCATTGTGGATAGCAATCGACAACTTCACGATGGATACCGTTTTTATTTTGAAACCTATAGGGATTATTGCTTATGCGGACTCTATGAATCGGTAAAGGAAGCCTTATTGGACTATGATAATACCCTACCCGACATTGTTGTTTCGGAAATCACCTTACCGGATCGTGATGGTATAGGTGCCATACGCGTATATCGTAAAAAGGACCCGAATGTAAAAATCATTATGATCAGTAATCAATCGGACTTTGAACTTGTTAAAAAGGCGTTTAAAAATGGGGCCAATGGCTTTCTAACCAAACCATTGAGCAACAAACGTCTGAATAATGCCTTGAATTCGATTAAATACGAGGGGGCGGCCATGAGTAACGATATCATCAAAAAGGTTGTTTCAAATTTTCAAGGAAAGTCCTACGAATATTTCTCTGAAAGAGAGAATCAAATCATTGACTATTTGTGTCGTGGGGCAACCTACAAAATCATCGCAGAAAAGTTATTTGTGACGACAAGTACCATAAACTTCCATATTCAGAATATATATTTAAAACTAAACGTGAATTCTAAATCAGAGGCCTTGACAAAACTAAGGCAGCTTTAATCAATGGCTGAATATTTGATTTCCTTAATTTTGGTAGAAGAAATAGCAAGCAAATAAAATAAATGGTAGATATTGTTGTGCATACTCAGAATTCCAACCGTGAATAACACTTATCTAGTTTCTTGAATTAATGAAAAATCCAGAAAGATTTAGTCCTGAATATCTTGGCAGTCGTATTAAATCCATTATATTTATGTAATCGATTACATATATTTTGAAAACAATGGTAAACCACGAGTTAAGATAATCGTTATATTATGGAAAATTTATTTGACTTAAAAGGAAAAAGAGCCATGATAACAGGGGGTACTCATGGTTTGGGAATGGCTATGGCAGAGGGGTTGGCCCATGCAGGTGCAGCCATCGTAATTACCGGGACCACTAAAAACAAAATGGAGGACGCCCTAGCTTATTATAATAACAAGGGATTCGAGGTTTCCGGATACTTATTCGATATCACCGACGAAAAATTGGCTGCAGAAATCGTGAAAAAAATCGTTGACGAATGTGGCGAAATAGATATCTTGGTGAATAATGCCGGTATTATCAAACGGGAACCAGCGTCGACCATGCCCATTGATGATTTCAGAAGGGTCATTGAAGTTGATTTGGTAGGGGCGTTTATCATGTCCCAATTGATCGGGAACCGTATGATCAAAAGGGGTGGAGGTAAAATTATCAATATATGTTCCATGATGAGCGAATTAGGTAGGAATACAGTTTCTGCGTACGCAGCTGCGAAAGGAGGATTGAAAATGTTGACTAAAAATTTGGCAACTGAATGGGCCAAATACAATATACAGGTAAACGGCATAGGGCCGGGATACTTTGCAACCTCGCAAACAGCTCCCATTAGGGTCGATGGCCATCCGTTCAATGAATTCATTATTCAACGTACGCCAGCGGCACGTTGGGGAAATCCAGAGGATCTTGCGGGTGCTGCAGTTTTCTTATCCTCCAAAGCCAGTGATTTCGTAAATGGTCAAATCATTTACGTTGATGGCGGAATACTGGCCACAATTGGAAAACCGGCTAATGAATAATAAGGAAATCAATATGACTACAACCGGAATATTTATACATGATGATTTTTTGTTGGAAAACAAATATGCAAGGGAATTATATCATAATTATGCAAAAGACCAACCTATAATCGATTACCATAATCACTTGCCTCCACAAGAGATTGCTGAGGACAGGATTTACGGTAATATGACCAGGATATGGATCAATGGTGATCATTACAAATGGCGGGCCATGCGTACTATGGGTGTCGATGAAAAATTCATCACTGGTGATGGGTCCGATAAGGAAAAATTCATGTATTGGGCGAAGACGGTGCCTTTTACCATGCGAAATCCATTGTACCACTGGACACATTTGGAATTAGCACGGTATTTTGATATATATGATTTATTGAATGAAAGATCGGCAGAAAGGATATATTGGGAAACATCGGAAAAATTGAGTTCTCCAGAATATAGTTGCCAAAATTTACTTCGTAAAGTCAATGCCGAGGTTGTTTGTACGACGGAAGATCCAATAGATAGTTTGGAATACCACCAGACTTTGGCAAATAGTGGCTTTAATATCAAGGTAAGTACCGCCTTTAGACCAGATAAGGCCATTCTCATCTCAAATAAGGGCTATAATGCCTATATCGATACCTTAGGGAAAGCAGCAGACATCGAGATCAATACGTTCCATGAGCTATGTGATGCCCTAAAAAGTAGAATTTCCTTTTTTGACCAAAATGGCTGCAAACTTTGTGACCACGGTTTGGATCGGATGTATTATGAACTCTATACAGAGGCAGAAGTACAGTCCATTTTTTTAAAGAAAAGAGCTGGACAGGAGCTCACAAATAGCGAAGCTTCAAAATTTCAAAGTGCGCTGTTGCTTTTCTTGTCAGAGACGTATCACGAATATCGCTGGGTACAACAATTCCATTTAGGGGCATTAAGAAACAACAATGCCCGTATGCATAGCCTACTTGGCCCTGATACAGGGTGGGATTCGATAGGGGATTATCCGCAAGCCCAACAATTATCCGCCTTTTTAAATGCATTGGAGCGTAAGGATAAATTGGTGAAGACCATCATTTACAATTTGAATCCGTCGGATAATGAAGTTTTTGCCAGCATGATTGGTAATTTCAATGATGGCAGTATAAAGGGAAAGGTGCAATTTGGTTCAGGTTGGTGGTTTTTGGATCAAAAAGATGGGATGACCAAACAATTGAATGCGCTTTCAAACATGGGACTCATTAGCTGTTTTATTGGTATGCTCACAGATTCAAGGAGTTTTTTGTCTTTTCCACGGCATGAATATTTCAGGCGGGTGTTATGTAATCTTTTTGGGGACGAAATACAACGTGGGGAATTACCTAATGATCTACCCTGGATAGGAAAACTGGTACAGGATATCTCCTATCAAAATGCCAAAGATTATTTTCATTTTTAAGACCACAAATCAACCCATTAAACTCAAATGAAAAAATCAGAAATAATTAGGATATGAAAACCTTTGGGAAACTTATCACTTTATCTCTTTTTCTTCTCATCCAAGCATGTGGCTCGGAAAATACGATAAGGACCTTACGATTGGGGCATGGCTTGGATGTTAGCCACTCTGTACACAAGGCCATGTTGAAAATGGGGGAAGATTTGTCGCAAAGATCGGGTGGTAAGTTGAAATTGGAGATTTATCCCAGTCAACAATTGGGTACCGAGCGTGAATGTTTAGAACTTCTTCAAATAGGTAGTTTGGATATGACCAAGGTATCTGTAGGTGTCCTGGAGAATTTCGCTCCAAAAATGAAGGTTTTGGGGCTGCCATTCCTCTTTCGGGATAGGGAACATTCCTTTAATGTATTGGATGGCCCTATAGGACAATCCCTATTAAATGAAGGTGAAAAATATTGGCTTAAGGGACTTGGCTATTATGATGCTGGAAGCCGTAGTTTTTATACCATGAATAAACCCATTAATACTCCGGAAGACCTTTATGGACAAAAAATAAGGGTCATGGAAAGTGTTACTGCCGTAAGAATGGTGCAGGAATTGGGTGGTTCACCAACCCCCATTTCATGGGGCGAACTTTATACCTCCTTACAACAAGGGGTGGTAGATGGGGCCGAAAACAACCCACCTAGTTTTTATCTTTCTAGGCATTATGAGGTTTGTAAATATTATTCACTTGATGAACATACCGTTTTACCTGATGTTTTACTCATGGGCACCTATATTTGGAATAAACTTTCAAATCAAGAAAAGGAATGGCTTTCAGAATCGGTCAAAGAATCGGTGAAATATCAAAGGAGACTTTGGGCAGAGGCTGAAGCTGAGGCCTTACGCGAAGTTGAAAAGGCTGGGGTCACGATCATACGGCCCGACAAGACGCTTTTTGCATCAAAAGTCTCAGGTATTTATGAGGATTATAAGGATGATAAGGAAATCTACCCCTTAATCCAACAAATAAAAGAAACCAATTAAAATGGCATTACGAAAACGGATCGATAAAATTCTAGGAAGAACTTTGGTGGTCATCATGTCTATTATGGTCATAAATGTACTCTGGCAGGTTTTTACAAGATATGTTACAGGTAACCCAAGTTCGTTTACCGATGAATTGGCCCGGTATCTCATGATATGGATAGGGATTTTGGGAGCCGCCTTCGTCTCTGGTAAGAATATGCATGTAGCCATTGATATTCTGCCTTCACGAGCCCCTGTCAGAACACAAAAAAAGTTAAAGACCATAGTAACGGTAATTATAATACTTTTCGTGTTTTTCGCATTCATCGTAGGGGGTTCTCGATTGGTTTATATCTCCCATATTTTGGGGCAACAATCCCCGGCGCTGCAAATACCTTTGGCAGTGGTGTACTTGATTATCCCAATAAGTGGTCTTTTGATCATTTACTATAAAGTATCGGATCTTTTAAACCTTAGATCATGATGGAAAATATACCTATTTTAGTATTGATCATAAGTTTCATATGCCTATTGGCGATGGGAACCCCGGTTGCTTGGAGCATTGCTATTTCTTCCCTATTGACGATGTTGGTAAGTATTCCTGCAATACCGGCTTTTACTACAGTATCACAACGTATGGCGACCGGTCTCGATAGTTTTGCGTTGCTGGCCATACCATTCTTTATACTTTCTGGTGAATTAATGAACAAGGGAGGCATTGCACATCGACTTATAGCCTATGCGAAAACCTTGGTAGGATCCCTCCCTGGGGGGCTTGCATTGATCAATGTGATCGCTGCCATGCTGATGGGCGCAATTGCGGGATCGGCCATGGCTTCGGCTTCCGCAATGGGGAGTATTCTCGGTCCGGAAATGGAAAAAGAAGGGTATTCCCGCGAGTTTGGTGCTGCGGTAAATATTACCTCTGCCACTACAGGCTTGGTCATACCCCCAAGCAACGTTTTAATAGTATACTCCTTGGCAAGTGGGGGTGCATCTATCGCAGCCTTGTTTTTGGCGGGTTATATTCCTGGTATTTTAACCGGTTTGTTCTTGATGATCGTAGCTTCGGTTTGGGCCAAAAAGAAAAAGTATAAAATAGGAAAACGAAGTAGTTTAAAAGAGATGTTCAAAACGTTCGTCGATGCCTTGCCAAGTTTGCTTATGCTAGTGGTGGTTATCGGCGGTATTGTTACCGGTATATTTACGGCAACCGAAGCCTCTGCAATAGCTGTTTTGTATAGCTTGATCTTGGGCTTCGTATATAAGGAGATTACCTTTGAAAAACTACCCCAGATTTTATTGGATTCAGCATCGACCACAGCTATAGTAATGCTATTAATCGGAGCGTCGATGTGTATGTCCTGGGCACTCTCCTATGAGAATATTCCACAAGATATAAGCACGGGATTGTTGAGCTTGAGCGACAATAAGATTGTTATTTTATTGATTATCAATTTATTGCTATTATTCGTAGGTATTTTTATGGATATGACTCCCGCCGTATTGATTTTTACACCGATATTTTTACCGGTAGTCACAAAATTGGGTTTAGACCCCGTTCATTTTGGAATCATTATGGTGCTTAATCTTTGTATTGGGCTGTGTACACCTCCCGTAGGTTCCGTGCTTTTTGTGGGTGTCGGTATTGCCAAAACGACCATAGAGAAAGTATTCAAACCTCTTTTACCATTGTTCATTGCAATGATGATTGCCCTCTTCTTGGTGACTTATTTTCCACAACTGAGTTTGTGGTTGCCAAGTTTATTTGATCTATAATATTTATTTTATAAAAATATAATCCGTGCAACTACTAAATAGAAAAGTCACCAATTTATCGAAAACCCGACCCATAAAAATAATTCAGTTTGGTGAAGGTAATTTTTTACGGGCCTTTATAGAACCCGCAATTCAAAAGTTGAACCAAGAAGTGGATTTCAATGGGGGTATAGCTGTTGTACAGCCTATCGACAAAGGGATGGTCTCCATGTTAAATGATCAAGATGGGCTTTATACCCTATTTACCAAAGGAATAAAGGACGGTAAGGAAGTAGAAAGTAAAGAACTTAATACCAATATTGTGAAGGGCATAAATCCCTATACGGATTTTTACCAATATCTTGAATTGGCAAAGGAGGGGCAATTACAATTTATCATATCGAATACCACGGAAGCCGGCATTGCATATGTCGAAACCGACACCCCTGATATGCAACCTCCGAGTTCGTTTCCTGCTAAACTTACGGTATTACTATATAAGCGTTATACCCATTTCAAGGGTGCTGGCGACAAGGGTCTTACCATAATTCCTTGTGAATTGATCAATTACAATTCAGATACCTTACGAAAGATTATACTCGATTACATAGCCCAATGGAAGTTGGAGGACGGGTTTAAAGACTGGCTTTTGATTGCTTGCACATTCCATAATACCTTGGTTGACAGAATTGTCCCTGGTTATCCCAGTGATCAAATAGAAACTTACAATGCCCAATTGGAGTATAAGGACAATTTGATCGTAAGTGCCGAAACCTTTTTTTTGTGGGTTATTGAAGGAGATGAAAGACTGAAGGAAAAGTTGCCCTTTCATAAAACGGATCTTGATGTCAAAATTGTGAAAGATATGCAACCGTTCCGGACTAGGAAGGTTCGTATATTGAATGGGGCGCACACGGCCATGGTACCCTTTTCCATCTTGTATGGTAACAAAACCGTAAAGGAAAGTGTTGATGAAGTTTTTACCGGACCGTTTATCCGCACTTTGGTATATGATGAAATAATCCCGACCTTGGATATGGACAGGGCTGAATTGGAAGCATTCGCTGAAGCCGTGTTCGACCGATTTAGAAATCCTTTTATAATACATCAATTATCTAGTATTGCCTTAAACTCTATTTCAAAGTTCAAAGTCCGGGTTTTACCAAGCCTTTTGGAGTTTGTAAAAAGAAAGAACTGTTTACCTATGCACATGGTTTTTGCCTTTGCCTGTTTAATCCGTTTTTATAAGGGTAGTTATAATGAACAGGCATTGCCCGTTAACGATGATGCTGAAATCGTTAACGATATGGCTAGCATCTGGCAGTTAAAGAATTATGCCCAAATAAGCGGGGCTGTTTTATCGAAAGTGGAATATTGGGGAGAAGACCTTACACAAATTACGGGTCTTAAAGATGAAATTTCCAAGGCATTGCGGAGTATAGATGAAAAAGGAATAAAAGAAGGTTTTACTACATTTAAGAATAAATAGCCATTTTATGCAAAAGTTGATAAGAATTCAAAAGGAAGACAACGTTGTTGTGGCCCTTGTTGATTTAGCACAAGGGGATAAATTGCAATTCGAAGGGGAGGAACTTGTTGTATTGTCACATACCAAGGCAAAACACAAAATAGCACTCGTCGATTTACAACCAGATGACAAAATCTATATGTATGGCGTACTGGTAGGAAAGGCCGTTACAACAATTCACAGAGGGGGATTATTGACCACGGAAAATGTAAAACATCAGATAAATCCTGTAAGTGAAAAAACTGCGAATGTTTCATGGACCCCTCCTTCCATTGAAAAATGGAAAGACAGGACTTTTATGGGGTATCATCGACCCGATGGTCAAGTAGGTACGGCAAATGTATGGTTGTTCTTCCCGTTGGTGTTTTGTGAAAATAGAAATATAGAGGTACTTAAGGATATTTTCGAAAAAGAGCTTTCCATAGGTAAAGTAAGCAAACAACAACAACTACTCCGAAATCTCATCAGTGGGAATACAAGCCAGGTTGATATAGAAAATGAGAACCATTCCTCCCGAAGTTTGGAGAATATCGAGGTTAAATTCATCACCCATCAAGGGGGTTGTGGCGGAATTCGTCAAGATTCGGAGACCTTGGCAAAATTATTGGCAGGATACGTGAAAAACCCCAATGTCGCAGGGGCAACGGTCTTGAGCTTAGGGTGTCAAAACTTACAGGTCGATATCTTTAAAAAGGCATTATCGAATATTGATGATAATTTGGAGAAACCGGTACTCATCTATGAACAACAACAATTGGGTACGGTAGACCATATGTTGAACACCATCATTAAAGAATCGTTTGAGGCCATTAAGAAGGCGAATGAAATAGAACGCAAACCAGCACCGCTCTCAAAATTGAAAATGGGATTGGAGTGTGGCGGTTCGGATGGATTTTCGGGCATATCGGCCAACCCAGCCCTGGGCTATGCATCCGATATATTGGCTGCCATAGGCGGTTCTCCAATTCTCTCAGAGTTTCCCGAGCTGTGTGGTGTTGAACAAGAGCTGGTGAATAGATGTGTGAATGATGTCGATGGTCAACGATTTATGCAGTTAATGAAGGATTATGAAAAATCCGCAGAAAATGTCGGTTCTGGTTTTGATATGAATCCGTCTCCAGGGAATATTAAAGATGGCTTGATTACCGATGCGATGAAATCTGCCGGGGCAGCTAAAAAGGGAGGTACTTCGCCCGTTGAAGCTGTATTGGACTATGCCGAATATGTTACAAAACCTGGTCTTAATTTGTTATGCACCCCTGGCAATGATGTTGAAAGTACCACGGGTTTGGTGGGTTCTGGAGCTAATATTGTGTTATTTACAACAGGTTTGGGCACACCTACCGGAAACCCGATAGCTCCTGTATTAAAAGTTTCGAGCAATACGATTTTGGCAGAACGTATGCCGGATATTATCGATATTGATACCGGTGCTGTGATACGCGGTGAAAAGTCCATACTGGAAATGGGCGAAGAGATTATGGACTATGTAATCAAGGTGGCAAGTGGTGAGGTTATGTCCAAAGCAGACCAATTGGGACAAGATGATTTTATTCCTTGGAAACGAGGGGTTTCATTATAAGGTAGGATTGGATCTGGATGAGGATTTGCGTATTTTAAGACTAGGTGCAAGCACGATTCGCTTTTTAGTCTTAACGGTATCAGAATCAATTTGTTCCAAAAAAACTTTTGCTGCAGTTCTTCCCATTAACATGGGTGATTGATCTACCGAACTAATCGGTAATTCCATAAACTGGGTAAAGGGTTCATTGCTGAAGCCTACCACACAAAAATCTTCGGGTATACATAAGCCAATTTCCTTAAGATATTGTATGGCCCCCAATGCTGCAAGGTCACTTGCCGAGAACAGGGCATTTGGTGGATCGGCAAGTTCCATTAATTTTTTGGCTGCTTCCTTACCTGCCTCTATTTTACTTTCAAGCCCTAATAGATACTTTTCGTTAAAACCAATGTCGCTATCCAACAAGGCTTGCTTGTACCCCTCAAATCTATTTTTGTATATCTCCAAAGAACGATCTACAGTAAAATGGGCTATTTTGGCACACCCTTGATCGATCAGATGTTGGGTAGCTTCATATGCCCCACGATAATCATCCAAGGTTACGGAACTGGCCCCTTTGATATCCACTTTACGGTCAAAGAATATTAAGGGTACATTTTTCTTAAGAACCTGTTCGAAATGTCCCGTGTTCTTGGTATGCCTGGCAATGGACATTATGATACCATCCACTTGGGCATTCAATAGGTTTTGTATAACATCCGCTTCTTTCTTTTCATCATCATGGGTTTGACAAATAATAACATTATACCCCATGGGATTCAACTCCTCTTCGACGCCACGGATAACATTCGAGAAAAAATTTCTGTTGATAATGGGCAATACCACGCCGACGTTTTTACTTTTGCCACTCTTTAAGGCCAAGGCCAGTCTATTCTGTTTATAGTTTAATTTCTTCGCGGTCTCAAGCACCAATTTTTTTGTATCCGAACTAATTCTTGGATTGTCATTAAGCGCCCTTGACACTGTAGCGGCGGTGATGTTCAATGCCTTCGCGATATCATAAATGGTGGTTTTTTTACTCATTTATTTCTTTTCAATGAAAAAATATATTCGGGCCAAATTAAATGTCGATTGCGTTATCGATTGCACGAACACGCAATAAGAGATAAATATAGGGTAATTAAAGGTGAAAATATACTTTGGACCTGTTCAAATTCAAGATGGTTTTCTAATTATTCGAATGGCAATTTTAGACCAAGGGAGACAACTAAAATCGACGATTGAAAATTCCAATTTTTTATGCGACAAAATGTATTTCACATAAGAAATTAGACCAAACCGGTAAACCCTAGAAAGGCCAATGACAATAGACCGGCGACCAATAGATTGATTGGAACTCCTTTCATGCCCTCGGGTATATTGGCGAGCTCTAAATATTCACGGATACTGGCGAAAACTATTAGCGCCAAACCAAAACCAAGTGAATGGGAGAAGGCAAAGAAAACGGCCTTTAAAAGACTGCTGTCTTCAAGTCCCAAAGCCAAAATGGCTACACCAAGAACGGCACAATTCGTGGTAATCAAAGGGAGGAAGACCCCTAGGGCTTGGTATAAGGGGGGACTTACTTTTTTGAGGATGATTTCAACCATTTGCACCAATGCCGCAATGACCAAAATGAAGGTAATGGTACGTAAGTAATCCAATCCGGCAGGCAATAAAATATAGTTATGCAATAAATAAGTCGCCGTAGTAGCAATGGTCATCACGAACATTACGGCCCCTGACATACCGATCGAGGTCGATATTTTGTTCGAAACGCCCAAAAAGGGACAGATTCCCAAGAATTGTGCAAGTACAATATTATTGACGAATACAGCGGCAATGAGTATTACGATATAGTCCATTTTAAGCTGTTTTAACGGTTAGTTTATTAAACAGAATCGCGAGATAGGCCAAGGCTATGAATGCGCCTGGAGGTAAAATGAAAAGAATAAAGGTATTGGCGTCCTCGGGAATGAACTTAAAATCGAAGATACTTCCATTACCAAGGATTTCACGTGCAGCGCCCAATACGGTCAATGCAATTACAAAACCAATGCCCATGCCTAAGGCATCCAAAACCGAGGATTTCAAATTGTTTTTTGAGGCAAAGGCTTCGGCCCTTCCCAAGATCAAACAGTTGACCACGATCAATGGTATGAAGATTCCGAGTTGCTCATAAAGAAATGGGATAAAGGCCTCTAACACCATTTCCACAATGGTCACAAAGGAAGCGATGATGATAATAAAGGCCGGGATCCTCACCTTGCTCGGTATTTGTGATTTAACTAAGGATACAACGGTGTTCGACATCAATAAAACAAACAAGGTGGCAATGCCCATGCCCAATCCGTTGAACGCGGATGAGGTAACCCCTAAAGTGGGGCACATACCCAAGAGCATTACAAAGACCGGGTTTTCCTTAACAATGCCTTTTAAGAAATTTTCCTTTTGATTTATGGTTTTGGACATTTTTCCTACTTATTGGCTTTGGTTAGAGATTCCTTTATTTCTACATATTCATTATAGGCGCTTTGGGCAGCTTCGGTAAAGGCCCGGGTGCTTATCGTGGCGCCTGTCAATGCATCCACTTCACCACCATCCTTGGTCACTTTTAAATCGAAACTGGAAGGGTTTTTATCCCTGAATTGTCCCAAGAACTTTTCCTCTTTCATTTTGGTGCCTAGACCAGGGGTCTCTTTTTGCTCCAAGACAACAATATCCTGAATATTTCCATCAGGTTTAAAACCGACCATGATTTTTACTAATCCGCTGAATCCTTTTTCAGAGGCTCCGATGACCGCCGCTCCTACGAATTTCCCGTTAAGATAGGCAGGGTAAATCTCTATACTGTCTTTTACAACTTCAGATTTAATTCGGACCATTTCCGAGACCAGGTCGTTATCAAAAACCGGTAAAACCATCTTAAGGGCGTTGACTTTTTTGGCCAATTTGGCCTTTGCCTTGGGTTCCAAGGTAAGGTCGTTCACAAATCCCAATGAGAATCCGGCCACTATGGTTATTACAATGAGGGCTAGGGCCATGTTCAAAAATGTTGATTTCTTCTGGCTCATTCCTATGTTATTTTGGCTTTTATTTTTGAACCGAACCTGCGTGGTTTAAAGTAGTTGTTTATCAAAGGAACAAAGGCATTCATAATTAATATGGCAAATGAGATTCCTTCAGGATAGGCCCCGAACAACCGGATTACAACCGTTATAGCTCCGATACCAATGGCAAAAATCACCATTCCCTTTTTTGTCATAGGACTAGTGACCAGATCGGTCGCCATATAAAATGCACCCAAAATGGCACCCCCAGATAAAAGATGAATTATCGGATTCGCATAGTGTTCCGGGTCGATAAACCAGAAAATGCCTGTCATTAAGCCTATAGTGACCAATATCATTACAGGTATATGCCAGGAAATAACCTTTCGGATAATGAGGTAGAGCCCGCCAAGAATAAGGGCGAGGGCGGACATTTCGCCAATAGAACCCCCTGTAATCCCCAATAGCATATTGACACTCGAAGGAATCTTGGCGCTTATTTCGGTCATTGTTTCGCCAAATTGTAAACCATCCTTGATAATCCCCAACGTAGTTGCCCCGGATACGGCGTCTGCTAAAGATGTGTTGTTTTCTACCGCGGTTGGCCAGAGGGTCATTTGTACGGGAAAACAAACCAATAAGAACACCCGTCCTACCAACGCTGGGTTGAACACGTTGAATCCGAGACCACCGAAAGAGAGCTTTGCGATTCCTATTGCGACCAAACTACCAACGATGATCATCCAAATTGGGAGACCGGCAGGGATGTTGAATGCCAGTAGGATTCCGGTTAAAAGGGCGGACCCATCCGTAATGGTCACCTCGGTCTTCATGAGATATTTTTGGATCAGATACTCAAACAACAAACATGAAAAAATGGCGACCGACGTCGCTATCAAAGCATTATAGCCAAATACATACAAAGACACCAAAAATGCAGGTATCAGTGCAATGACCACATCATACATTATTCTCTTGGAAGTTCTATCGGAATGTACGTGGGGGGAGGCGGAGATAACAATTTGGGGGCTATCCATACTTAATTTTTAGAAGATGCTAGTTTTTTGGTGATATTTTTTCCAAATCGGATATAATCCAATAATGGCCTGTGGGAAGGGCAGACGTAACTGCAGGAACCACATTCGATACAGGTCATGATATCCTCTTGTCCTGCTTTTTCATACATTCCTTTTTCAGTTAGATTCATTAACAAGTGGGGCTCCAATCCCATGGGACAAACGTCGACACATTCGCCACAGCGTATACAATTCTTAGCTTCACCCCTGCTGGCTTCATCCTCATTTATGATTAGAATACCCGATGTGCCTTTGGTGACCGGAACATCTGTATTTTTTATCGCCTTACCCATCATTGGGCCGCCGTTCACTATTTTCCGTGTGCCTTCTGGCATACCGCCCACCTCCTCGATCAAGTCATTGATAGGAGTCCCTATTTTTACCCAAAAATTAGAAGGGTCTCCAAGTTTTTTACCGGTTACCGTAACTACTCGTTCGATCAATGGTTGGTTATGCTGTATGGCTTGATAAATGGCGAAAATAGTACCGACGTTATGTACGATCACCCCAACATCCAAGGGTAGACCATTTTTTGGGACCTCCCGTTTCAAAATAGCCCTTATCAATTGCTTTTCCCCACCTTGTGGATATTTTACCTGTAGGGCTGCAACTTGGATTTCCTTTTCATTGGCCGTTAAGTGCTTAAAGAGTTCAACGGCATCCCTCTTGTTATTTTCAATTCCGATAACGGCTTTGTTCACATGAAGGGCGCTCATCAGGATTTTTATTCCTACTATGATTTCTTCAGCCTTTTCGAGCATCAATCTGTGGTCCGCTGTTAAATATGGTTCACATTCAACCCCGTTAATGATAAGACAATCGATTTTAATTCCCTCTTTGACATTCAGTTTAACATGGGAAGGAAATGTAGCCCCTCCCAATCCAACGATTCCGAAGTCTGAAATGCGTTTTAAGATTTCGATGGGTTCAAGGCTTATCTCTTTTTTAAGGGGATATTCGATATCCTGAAAATTCGACTCATTTTTTACATCGGTACGAATAACGATACATTGTTTTTTATAACCACTGCTATCGATGACCATATCCAATTTCGTGACGGTACCTGCTACCGGGGAGTGGATATTGGAAGAGACAAATCCACCTGATTTGGCGATTACCTGTCCTATTTCAACCTTATCTTTTCTATCTACAATAATTTCGGCGGGAATACCGATATGCTGTGCAATGGGCACATAAACGACCTTGGGCACCGGTAACCGTTTGATCTTTTTTGATGAGGTCAGTTTATTTTCTGGGGGATGTATACCTCCTTTTGGGAATGTTTTAAGCATCTTTCACAAGATTTACCGATGTAACTTCACCTACTTTATCAGCTTCTACTTTCTTGACTTTTGGAGGGGGAAAATTGGTTTCGATGATAGAATGGGTGGGGCAAACAGGAACACATTTTCTACATAAGGTGCAGTACTCTGGATCGATATAGGCCAAGTTATTGACCATGGTGATAGCGTCTTTTGGACAAACCTCCTCACATTTTGAGCATCCTATACATGCAACGGCACATGCTTTTTTTGCAATACCTCCTTTTTCCTCGTTCAAACAACCGACAAAAACCTTCAGGTCCCTCTTGTTCTTTGGCCGCATTTCAATAATATCACGGGGACATGCTTCGACGCACATGCCGCACGATGTACATTTGTCCGTTATGACCACGGGTAGGCCCGTGGTCTCATCCATAAACATGGCATCGAACTTACATGCTGTAACACAATCCCCATCGCCCAAACAGCCATATTGGCAATCGGTTTCCCCGCTATAGATCATGGAAGAGATCGCACAGGATTTTGGTCCTTGGTACTCGGTCGTTTTCGGCCGTACCTCACAAGATCCCTGACATCGTACCACCGCGACTGTTGGGTCTTTTTCTGCCACTTCCTTTCCTAAGACCTCTGCAACCATTTTCATAACCTCATTGCCTCCTACCGGGCAAAATAAGTTCGATATATCATCGGTAGTCACCAATTTTTCTGCAAAGGATTTACAACCGGGGGAACCGCATCCGGCACAATTCGCCGCAGGCAATAGTCCTTCCACTTCGGCGATCAAAGGATCCTCATAAACATAGAATTTTTTAGAGACCACATACAGCACCAAGGCTGTTACGGCCCCTAAGGAAACTAGTAAGAGAACACTATTTAATATGGATTCATTCATTATAAGTTAAATTTTTACAATGGAAATTTTAAAGGTTTTTTTAAAGTCATTCCTCAGCATATACAGCAAAAGGTAATACGGGATCAATATCAAAAGGGATAATACCCCTGCCATCCATTCTACCAAAAATGCCGAAGCGATTATTAAAGTCAAGACCACGAGTAGAAAAGGAAAAATATAAGCCCAGAATACAGCTTTTAAACCAAGACCTTTCTTTAAAATCACATTAACATGTTCGTTCAAGGCAAAGGAATCGGTTGGATTGGATATTACCACTTCTTTTGAACCTGAATCGGAGATGCCACAAGTACCTTTGGCACGACAGGACTCACAATGCACATTCTCATCCAAAGAGACAATAAGAGAACTACCGCTCTTTTTTGAAACGACACCGGAATGTATGTATGCCTCTTCGCTTGCCAACTTCGAATCCATTGAAATGGTTTTGTATCACTTTAATTGAAGCGATAAAATTAAGATTATCAGTTAAGGTATTTTATGACTTATGTCAGGATTTGGATTTGGACCCACTTGTCTAGAACACATCCGAACCAATTTGCCGACTTTTATTCCTTGAATCCATTTATAAAAAAGGGTGAAATTATATGCGCATAGCCTTTATAACAATTTCAGTACTATCTTCAGTATTTTATTGCCTTTCTTGTTTCGTTTTTTTCCATTCTTCGAACTCCACGCTCATTTTTTCATCGACCAATGGATAAAGTCCGATTATCGATTGTCCATCTTTAACTTTATGCATGACGAAATCTTCAAACAAGGTCATTTGTAAGCATTCGTCGGCCACTTCATCCGCTATGTGTGCTGGTATAACTATGACACCATCATCATCACCCACTATAATGTCCCCAGGGAAAACGGCCACATCTCCGCACCCAATGGGTTCGTTGATTGAAATCGCTTGATGGAGGGTTAAATTGGTAGGTGCAGAAGGGCGATTATGGTAGGATGGTAGAGCTAATTCCGCAATTTCGGCAGAATCTCGAAAACCACCATCGGTGATTATACCGGCTGCGCCCTTTACCATTAAACGCGTGGCTAAAATTGAACCGGCCGATGCTGCCCGGGCATCTTTTCTGCTATCTATGACCATGACGGCCCCTTTGGGGCATTCTTCTACGGCGATCCTTTGAAGATGTTTGGGGTCCTTAAATACTTCTATCGGGTTTAAGTCTTCCCTAGCGGGAATATATCTTAGGGTATACGCTTCACCGATCATGGTAGGCTTATTCAATTTCAAGGGCTTTACATCCTGTATGAATTGATGCCTCAATCCTCTTTTAAATAGGCATGTGGCAATTGTTGCAGTACTTACTCTTTTAAGTTTGTCTTTTGTTGTTGTAGATGCCATCTTGATTAACGAGTTTTAATGGGTTACTGGGCTTTTTGCCAAGCTTCTTTGAGAAATTTTAAATCAGTTTTCATTTGGTCGAAAACCGCTTTTTTATCCATGGTAATTTTTGAGGCACCATGTTCAGCGCCACCGAGTTCATACTCGAAATGAAGGGAAATAGGAACATTGATCTTATATTTTTTTAGTAAGCTAAAATAGCGATCAAAATCTACCATGCCCTTTCCTAAGGGCGTGTTGATAGGCTTCCATTTACCATTGATGGTCCCCCATTTAAAGTCTTTTATCACGATGGTTTTTATAAAAGGTTGAATTTGTCGTAAACCCAATTCCCAACTACTACCACCTTCTACCACGGCATGCCTAATGTCATATTGACAACCCATATGTTCATTTCTAGTAGCCTTTAAGATGGGAAGTAGATCCCAAATAGGGGCGCCAACATGGTTGCCCGCATGGTTTTGATAGCATCCTATCAATCCATGGTTTTTATTGAGCATTTCCAAGTCTTTGAATTGTTCGGCGTATATAGACTGACTTTCTGCAATCGACCTGTCTTCAGGATAAGTAAGCCATCCCGTTCGGTAATATTTCAATCCTTGTTGACTGGCCGTTTCCAAAACAGTGCGACTTGCTTGATCATTGGCATCGGCAACATTGGTAGTCATCATTTGTGGGTGCAGTCCGAATTTCTTCATCGCTTCAACAGCTTTCGGCAAATCTTCTGCAACCCTTTCGGGTAAAACATGGCCTTCAGGTCTTACTGTAAGATCCAGACCATCAAAACCCATTTCTGAGGTAGCTTCCGACATCCCATTATAATCTAGAAATTGAAGATGTTTGGAAAACAAATGCACTTTTAACCCATTGTTTATGGAATTTTCAAATCCAAATAAACCTTTAGGAATACTTTTTATTGGAAAAATAAGAGCCGAACCGGCCATAGTCGATTGCTTAATAAAATTTCGTCTTGTTCGAAGTGCCGTTTTTTTCATTTGAGTATATACTTTACTTTTTTTTATAGTTTTTTGATGATTAATGCCATTTCATTGGACTTGCAAGGAAATTAGGCCATCAATATTTTCAAGCAAAACCTTTTTTACATCTTTGTTTTCTACATGTCCCAAAATTCCCCAAGGTCCCATAAATCCTGATTTTATAAATGTCCTGATCATTTCTTTTTCATAATCTCCCTTACCTATGGGTAAGATTTTGTCTCCATCCTTTTTCATACCATTAAGATTTACAGCTATTAAATAAGGTGTAATGGCATTCGCTATTTGAGGAATATCTTCAATACTCCCATGCGCATGATGAAAATTATAGACCATGCCCAATTCATGCTGTGGCAGGGCTTTTATTACCTCTAATTGGTTGAATGGATTTCCAAACCATCCACTATGGTTATATAATGCGACCTTGCAATCAAGTTCGGCCGCTTTTATAGCTATGAAATCAACTATTTTAATAGCCTTTGATAGCGATTGTTCGTAGGCGAGGTCCTCGAAGAAATTTTCACTAAGACTTACCCACAATGTAGTTTTGAGGTTGAGGCTATCTAAAATACCCAAAATTCGTTGGTTTGCATCGCTTAGGGAATTAAGGGAATCCCTTTTAGCATTGAGCCACAGCCAAACCGAAACTATTTCTATATTATTTTCAGTGGCCAGCTTAAGCTCTACATAGGTATCGTCCAAATGTTTGTCTCGCCAATCATAGGCGTATTTGTTAAATCCAATTTCTTTTAACAATGCGATTCTTTCTTTAGGGGAACGCTCTAAAGAATCATACGCGACAATACACCAAGGGTAGGTGTTTTTAAACTCAATTTTGTCAAAACCTTGTGCATAGGAGTACTGAACCATTACGAACAAAAAAGGTAGAAAAAAGTTCAGTACATTCAAGATATATGTTTTTACCATTTTTATTTGTCCTAATTGACGGAATATTAGTAAAACTATTGGCAATCCAACAAATATACATATATTTGGTAAACCAAACTGGTAAACCAATTTATAATTCTTGGTTCCACCTTAAAAATATAATCGATTATGACGAGAATGGTGACCATACTTTGTTTGTTATTTATTTTGAGTGCCTGCGGAGATAAAACCAATCGAAATACTAGAATGGTAAGCACGCCCGAAGAATTGGACGAAGCTTTGAAAAGTCTAGAGGCTGGTGACGACATTGTGTTAGCGAATGGAGTTTGGAAAGACGTTCAAATTAGATTTGTAGGTTACGGTACTGAGAAGCAACCCATTACCCTAAAGGCAGAAACTGCTGGAAATGTGATTATAGGAGGGAAATCTGATTTGAAACTTGGAGGTGAATATTTACAAGTCAATGGTTTGTACTTCACAAATGGTTCGTCTCCTTCCGAATCGGTTATTGAATTTGCAATCAACCAAGATACCGTCGCTAACCATTCTCGGATTACCAATTGTGTGATTGTAGATTACAATAAAGCCCAAAGAAACCAGACGGATCTCTGGGTACTGTTTAAGGGGCGACATAATGAGCTGGATCATTGCTACATCGCGGGCAAGTCCAATAGAGGGCCTACCGTGAGGGTTGATCTGGCAGGAAATAAAAGCATAAAAAACTACCATAAGATCACTAATAACTACTTTGGACCAAGACCTCCCAAAGGCGGGCCTAGTGCTGAGACCATTCAACTCGGTAATAGTTTTACCTCCATGGCGCCGAGCTATACCCTAGTAGCAAACAATTTTTTTGATCGCTGTAATGGGGAAGTAGAAGTTATTTCAAGTAAAACCAATTTCAATGAATTTAGGAACAATGTCTTTTACAAGAGTGAAGGTTCATTGGTAACAAGACACGGAAACTATTGCATCATAGAGGGCAATTATTTTATCGGAGACACGAGTTCTGAACAAATTGGGGGAGTGAGATTGATCGGTACGGGTCATTGGGTAACCAACAACTATTTTTATAACCTAAAAGGAAAGACGTTCAGAAGTCCTCTTGCCCTCATGAACGGTATTCCAAAATCACCATTGAATAGGTATATTCAGGTTACGGATGTTGTCGTGGCCTACAACTCTTGGGTCAATTGTACTTCGCCATGGCAATTTGGCGTGGGTTCTAATGTAGATCAAAAAGATATTCTTCCTGCTTCTGAGATCAGATCGGAAAGACCCATTCGTACTATTGTAGCGAATAACCTTATCTACAATACTGAAGCTGATAAGCGCCCCATAGTCGCTCACGATTTATTGGATGGTATCGATTTTAAGAGTAATGTGATAAATAATCAAGGCGCCTCATTCGAACACGATTCAGCATTTAAGCAAGAAGATTTTTCACTTTCAGAGCTAGAGGAAAATATTTTTATCCCAGCAAATGACCTTCCGGATTTTGAACTATACCATGGTTTCGAGTTTGACCAGATTACAAAAGATTTGTTCGGCAATCCCCGGGCGAACAATAATAGGGTTGGTGCTATCTCTGACGCACCGGAAGAGAAGCCAAACCTTATGGATCTCTCACAATATGGTCCGGATTGGTATCCCCTGAAATCCACTAAAGAAATTAGTTCTAAAATCCATTCCGTCGGTTCCATGGCCGAATTGGAAACGGCGGTTCAAAGGGCAAATCGGGGCGACACGGTTCTCCTGACAGCTGACAAATATGAGATGAATACCCCATTGAAGATCGATAAGATGCTAACCATAAAGTCTGCTGATGCCAATAAGAAGGTTATCATTAATTATACTGGTGCTGCAAAAACCCCGGCCTTTGAAATGAATCCCAAGGGGCAGCTTACCCTTATTGGCGTTGACCTGAAAGGGACAAATAGCCAATATGCCTTTGCAAGTTTACAAAACAACATGTCAAGTCTATATAATATGAGTGTTAGGGATTGTGAGATATCGGATTTCGATTATGTGTTGAAGGCTTATAAATATTCATTTTCCGAGTATATTAAATTCCGATCAACCCTTATTAAGAATTGCACAAATGGATTAGAGTTGTCCGAAGAGACCGATGGTCGTGGCGAATACAATGCAGAAAACATATTTGTTGATAACTGCTGGTTCGAAAACATTGAAAAAAATGTAATTGATTACTATAGAGGAGGGTATGATGAATCTACTGTGGGAGGCAATTTGGTAGTGACCAACAGTACCTTCACAGAGTGTGGCACTAAGGAAGAGGATGGGATTTTACTCAACACTTACGGCATCATCAATGTAGACCTTTCAGGAAACAAATTTATTGATAATCAAGTGGAACTTGTGGCGCGACTATGGGGAGCGAAAAATAATTCACATTCCGGTAATGTCATAAAAAACTCAGGGGAGTTGCTAGTTGAAGAAAACCTTCCTCTTAAGTTAATGTATTAGAAATTATGGCAAAAAAAGTGATAACCTTTGGTGAAGTAATGATGCGTTTGTCCCCACCGGGCTATGAGAAATTTGCACAGGCTTCTTCCTTCGAACTCGTATATGGTGGGGGCGAAGCGAATGTAGCCATTTCATGCGCTTATTTGGGTATGAAAGCCGCCCACGTGACCCGTTTTCCCGATAATGCCCTTGGCAAGGCGGCCACACAATTCTTACGTAAACATTGGTTAAGCACCGAACACGTTATTTATGGCGATGACATGATGGGTAAGTACTTTCTTGAAAAAGGTGCGGTGCATAGACCAAGTGAGGTGGTTTACGAAAGGGAAGGCTCATCTTTCTCCTTAATCGAACCTTCAATGGTGAATTGGGAAGATGTGCTCAAAGACGCCGATTGGTTCCATTGGACAGGGATTACCCCGGCCATTTCGGAAGGGGCCGCCATGTGTTGCCTAGATGCTATTAAAACAGCGAACAAATTGGGGATAACGGTTTCAGGCGACATAAATTCGCGAAGCAACATGTGGAAATATGGTAAAACCATGCAGGAAGTTATACCCGATTTGGTACAAAATTGCGATGTTGTGATTACCAGCAGTCGAGGTATTCGCGAAATGTTCGGTTTGGGACAACCAGAAGATAAATTCCAGTCTTTGGCCAAACAATTGATAAATCTTTTTCCAAATATCAAGAAAGTAGTCAAGAAAACCAGAAGGCCCATAAGTGCTTCCCACCACCAAATACAAGGTAAAATGTGGAACGGGGAAGCGTATATCAAAGCTGAAATGCTGAACATTACCCACATTATAGACCGTGTGGGTACCGGAGATGCCTTTGCCGCTGGCCTCATATATGGGCTATTACATTATGATGATGAAAAGGCCTTGGATTTTGCATCGGCTGCCTGTGCCTTAAAACATACGGTTCCCGGAGATGTAAATTTAGTGTCATTGGAAAATGTATTAAGTTTAATGGAAGGGGATACTTCGGGAGCAATAAGAAGGTAGTTTTTTAATGAACGCTACCGAATGTTCCATTTCAAAAAGAATTAAACAAAACCCTAATAAAATGAGTAATAAAACTCTTAAATCAGTGGTCCGATCTCTTTTACTGATTGGCCTTGCATTAGTCATAAATAGTTGCTTTGATAAAGCTAAGAAACCCGCTAATGAAGATTCAAAAGCCACGATGTATCCGAGCGATGTACTTCCATTTATGGATGAATGGAACATACTTTTGGGAGATGGAACGCGTTCTGATGACCTGGTAAATTATGAAAAGAAGGATTTCTTTTATGTTGAAAATGACGGCAAAACGAATTGGGTGGTTTACAAAACACCTAATTCTGGAATTACTTCTAGAACGTCAAGCAACACACGAACAGAATTAGGTCAAAAAGAACATTGGATTCCTGAAACAGGGGGTAAATTAACCGGCACATTAAAAGTAATGCATGTTTCAACTTCTGGTGATGCAAGGGTTGCTGCTTCTTACTCGGTCGTAGTTGGGCAAATTCATAGTGACGAAGGGCACGAAAACGAACCTATAAAAATCTTTTACAAGAAATTTCCCGGACACACAAAAGGGTCTGTCTTTTGGAACTATGAAATCAATACCGAAGGCGATAATTCAAAAAGATGGGATTATTCAACAGCAGTTTGGGGTCATGACATGTCTGTTGTAGGATCGGATTCAACTTCCTACCCTGAGGAACCAAAAGACGGTATTGCATTGGGGGAGGAATTCAGTTATGAAATAAATGTGTATAAAGGCATCATGTATCTCACTTTTAAAAGTGAAGGTCATGAGACCAAAACATTCACAAAGAATTTATTGAAATCCGATTTTTCGAAGAAAGAGGATATTCCTCAGCAAATATTGACATTATACGCAGCAATAGGCCGTGATGGTGTTGAACGTGAAAATGCTTATGCAGGTGAAATTCAGTATTTCAAACAAGGTGCTTACAATCAAACCAATGGCAAATCCCCAGAAGAAAATATAGTATGGAGTACTGGGTCAGAAACTTATGATGGGGATATTGCCAAACAATATGCAAATGGGTGTTATGCAGAAGTGTGGTTTAAAGAAGCAACGGTAGGAGCTGGCAAAATGCCAAGTAAAGAACGATTTTCAAGTCTAACTTTAAAATAAATATTTGTTAGTGTTACAAATATTCATATATTTGGTAAACCAATTTGGTTAACCAATTTTAATATGAAAAATAAACTTAAAATTCTTATAGGATTTTGTATTCTTTCAATTTATTTTTTTTCATGCAATGAACAATCCAAAAACGGAATACTTGTAAAGAGTGTTGCAGAATATAATGATGCAGTTTCTAACGCTGAACCTGGAGATATCATTAAACTGGCAAATGGTGTCTGGAAAGATGCCGAATTGGTTTTTGAAGGAAAAGGAACAGAAGAAAACCCTATAAAATTAACTGTTGAGGAAAAAGGGAAGGTAACTTTAGAAGGGGCATCAAACCTTCAAATTGCCGGGGACCATTTAATTGTGGAAGGCCTCGTTTTCAAAAACGGATTTACACCAACCAATGCCGTTATTTCTCTTAGAAAAAATAAAGATGAAATGGCCAATAATTGTCGTTTAACCGAATGTGTTATCGATAATTATAACAATCCTGAACGTCAAGTGCAAGATTATTGGATAACCATTTATGGAAAAAACAATCGAATAGACCATAACCATATTTCCGGAAAAAAGAATTTAGGGGTGACCATGATTGTTGGTTTGGATACCAAAGACAGTAGAGAGAATAACCATATAATCGAACACAACTATTTTGGGCTACGGCCAACCTATGGAAATAATGGAGGCGAAACCTTAAGAATAGGCACCAGTCACCATGCGTTGGAAAATTCCAACACCTTGGTAGCATCCAATTACTTTGATAGATGTAATGGCGAGCATGAAATAATATCAAACAAATCTTGTCAAAACACGTTTAAATACAACACCTTTTTTGAATGTACAGGAACGTTGACCATGCGTCATGGCAACGAAACTATGGTAGATGGTAATGTGTTTATTGGCAACGGTAAACCTAGTACGGGAGGTGTACGTGTCATCAACGAAAAACAAACAGTAATCAATAATTACCACTTTGGTTTAACGGGGTATCGATTTAGAGGTGCCTTTGTAATGATGAACGGTGTACCTAATTCACCACCTAACCGTTATGTGCCCGTAATCGATTCCAAGGTAAACAACAATACGTTTATCAATTGCGACCATATTCAATTATGTGCAGGTGCCGATGCGGAAAGAAGTCAGCCACCTGCAACTTCAGAGATATCGGAAAACATCTTCTATCATGAAACTAAAAGCAATTTGTTTACGGTTTATGATGATATCAGTGGAATTAAATTTGAAAACAATATAACAAGCAAAAATATTGAGACAGGAATTACAAAAGGCTTTGTGAAGTCTGAATTTGAATTAGTTAAAAATGAACAAGGCTTTTTGGTTCCCGTGTCAGATAAATTTAAGGTGGAAATAAGTCCGAATATTGCAACCAAAGAAAACACGGGCGTTGATTGGTATTCAAAAAATGATGAAACGGTCGCATTAAATTCTGGCGAAACTTTGAAAGTCGAACCTGGAATTAATACACTATTCGATGTTACCAAGAATTCAAAACCCGGGGACATTTTGGAGCTTGAATCTGGTGGGGAATATCTATTGACCAAGACTGCAAAAATTATCCATCCCCTTACGTTTAAAACATCAGGAAGTGAAAAAGCAACTATTTTATTTGAAAGAATGATGGCTTTCGAAATTCAAAATGGGGGGAGCCTGTCTTTGGATAATATAATATTCGACGGAGCAAAATCGCCGGATTATGCAGGCAATTCCGTAATCAGCACGAGTAAGAACTCCATGATCGAAAACTATAAACTGTTCATCGATAACTGCGAGTTTAAGGACTTGATCGTAAACCATTCCTTTGATGTGTTAAGGGTTGCCAAGGGCACATTTGCCGATACCATAAGTATTCAAAATTCAAGATTCAAAAACATTACAGGACATATAGCGGCCTTAGATAAAGAGACAGATGATATTGGAGCTTATAATGTTGAATATCTAATCATGAAAAACAATACGTTTTCAGATATTCAAGGTGCTGCTTTAAGGCTATATAGAGGAGGTACCGATGAAAGCACCTTTGGGCCATTTTTAGAAATGGATCATAATGTGGCAGATAATGTGGGCCAAGGAAAAAGGAATAAGTACGATGCCTCGGTTTCATTATACGGCGTACAAGAAATCGGCATTAAGAATAATATATTCAAGGATAGTAAAGCGTTGAATATGCACTTGGTTGTTGGGGAACCGATCGTGCAAATTTCAAACAATAATTTTTACAATTCCCAAGGTCTTACAGTTACCGGAGACCAAAAATATACCGTGGAAAACCAGTGGTCTTTGAATCCAAATTTTATGAATACGGATACGTATGAACTAAATGCCGATTCCCCATTAAAAGGAAAAGGAACAGATGGATCGGATTTGGGTGCAATTTCTAATTAGTAGGGATGAATAAAATAAAATCGATATTTCTTATTGTATTTGTATTGTCAATTACTTTTTCATGCCAGGATAAAGTAGATGATTCAGGTGATCTATCCGAAATAAAAAGTGCACATCCAAGTTTAATCTTGACAAAACAAGGCGTTAAGGATATAAGGGCTAATTTAGGAAGTATTCCAATTTTTGATAAAACCTTGGCAGCCACTCAGAAAGAGATTGATGCTGCGATTGAAAATGGTTTTGATGTTCCTGTTCCCAAGGATTATTCAGGCGGATATTCTCACGAGACACACAAAAAGAATTATACCTTAATGCAAAAAGCAGGTGTGTTATATCAAATTCTCGAAGATGGGAAATATGCCAAATTTGTAAAAGACATGCTTTTTGAGTATGCAAAACAATATCCTTCACTACCGATACATCCAAAACCGCGGTCATACGCTAGGGGTAAATTATTTTGGCAATGTTTGAATGATTCAAATTGGTTGGTGTATACAAGTCAAGCTTATGACTGTATTTATGATTATTTATCAGAAGAGGAGCGGAATACTTTAGAGACCGATTTATTTAGACCTTTTGCGGATCACATTTCAATAGACAACCCACAATTTTTCAACCGGGTTCATAACCATGCCACTTGGGGTAATGTGGCTGTTGGAATGATTGCTTTGGCTATGGATGATGATCAACTTTTAGATAGGGCTTTAAATGGTGTTAAAGATGACAATTTTGATCCAAATATAAAAGATAATGACGGTGGTTATATTCGAAAAGATGGTCAGGAAATTGGTTTTTTCGCCAATGTAAATGAGCCTTTTTCTCCTGACGGGTATTTTACGGAAGGCCCTTATTATCAACGGTATGCTTCATACCCGTTTTTAATTTTTGCACAAGCACTTCAAAATAAAAAACCCGAACTAAAAGTGTTCGAATATAAAGATAGTGTGCTTATAAAAAGTGTTACTGCATTATTGAACTTATCGGATGCTGATGGCGAGTTCTTTTTGTTGAACGATGCCCAAAAAGGAATGTCGTATTTCAATACATCTTTAATAGCCACTGTTGATATAGGCTACCATTTTGGAGGTAATGATCCGGAATTATTAAGTATAGCCAAGAAGCAAGATGAAGTTACTCTTGATGATGCAGGATTAGCAGTAGCTCTCGGTATCAAAGAAGGAAAGGAAAAGCCTTTCGTTAAAAATTCGATTGAATTATCCGATGGTGCTAATGGGGATGAAGGCGGCGTTGGAATTATACGTAGTGATGGTTTGGAGTTGGTTTTTAAATACACAGCCCACGGATTGAGTCATGGACATTATGATAAATTATCTTTTGCATTGTTTGAAGATGGCAATGAGGTGGTTCAAGATTACGGCATGGGTCGTTTCGTGAATATTGAACAAAAAGGAGGCGGAAATTATCTAAAAGAAAATACGACTTGGGCGAAACAGAGTATTGCCCACAATGCTTTAGTACAAAATGAAACCTCTCATTTTAAAGGAAAGTATGATATTGGAAGCAAGTATCATTCGAATAAATATGTCTTTAGTGTAGATGATGAAAATCTACAAGTTGCCAGTGCTAAAGAAGAAAATGCGTATCCTGTTACGAAGCTTCATAGAACGATGGTGACTATTAAAGAAGAAGATTATGATAATCCTTATGTGTTGGATATTTTGCGAGTAGCATCTGAAGGTTCAAATCAATATGATCTACCATTTTACTTCTTAGGGCAAATTATGCAAACCAATTTTGAATATTTAAAATTGAAGGTACCGGAAATTTTGGGAAAATCTGACGGGTATCAGCATTTGTATAAAGAGGCTTCAGCTACTGTTAAAGATGGAAATATTAAGTTAAACTGGTTGCGAAACAATAAGTTTTACACCTATACTGCTGTTACATCTAATAAGGATGACGTTATTTTTGGTAGAATAGGAGCAAATGACCCTGACTTTAATCTGCGTAATGAGCAAACATTAATCTTAAGGAAAAAGAATGCAAAGGACGCTTTGTTTGTTTCCACAATAGAATCCCATGGAACATATAGTCCGGTTTCCGAGGTAGCTGTGAATGCATATAGCAATATAAAGAATATTGAAGTTGTACACGATTCTAAAGAGTACACGGCAATTCAGATTGATACAAAAAACGATAAATCAAATGTCTTTATCATTTCAAACGAAAATAATGATAACGAAGCTGAACATAAATTAAAAATAAAAGACAAAGAGCATTCCTGGAAAGGTTCTTATGTATTAATAGAAAACAAAAAACTATAAATTATGAAACGATTTAGTGAAAAGTACATCATCACAAAAGAAATGGAATGGGAAGAGCTTGGTGGGGGAGTATCAAGAAAGTTCTTAGGTTACGATAACCAAATCATGATGGTAAAAGTGAAATTTGAGAAAGGGGCTTTAGGAGCACCACATCAACATTTTCACACGCAAGCTACCTATTGTGTTTCAGGTAAATTTGAGTTTGAAATTGATGGAGTAAAGCAAATAGTAGAAGCAGGGGACGGGGTCTATATTGAACCTAATCTATTACATAGTGCAGTTTGTTTGGAAGAAGGGATTCTAATTGACACATTTAGTCCTGTAAGAGAAGATTTCTTAGGTGGCGGAGGGGTATCTTATTTTGGAGATAAACAGTCATAGGAAAAAAATCTACGAGTCCTATCCGGGAAGATTTTATGGAGCAATATGTTAAAATTTTAAAAATCCTTTTTTTAACGAAAAAATAACATATATTTGGAAAACCAATTTGGTTAACCAGTTTGGAAAACCAGTATTAACAAAACCAAAATCTCTAACTCGAACTAAAATCCACATTCAATGAAAATAAAGTTATAAAACGAAAAAAAGGACAGGTGCACGCCTATCCTTTTAAAAAAAGATCACTTCTTTTCAGAGGGAAGTAATACTTAAAACATGTACTACTTTACAATAAACATGCTTTCTGCTAAAATAGTAAAATTCATTGACATCTTCAGAAACATTGTTCTCTAGTAAGGTAAGGGGATTCGAGATTTTAACATCTCATTTATTAATACTTGATAAGAGTATTAATTAGTTAAATAGTATGAACATAATTAAATCACAAATGAATTTTAAAACTAGATTAACACTATTCGTAGTATTGTTATTCAATATTACTTTGTTTGCGCAAGACGCATATCAGTTGTCCGGTACGGTAACTGATGAAGCGAATGTTCCCATTCCTGGGGTAAACGTTATTATTTTAAATACAACACGAGGTACGGCAACGGACTTTGATGGGTTGTTTCAATTAGAAGTTGCCAATGGCGAAGAGCTTCAATTTTCTTATTTGGGCTATGTTACCCAAATAATTGAGATTACTGGCCAAGAGCAATTGAATGTTGTTTTGGCAGAAGATGCCGCACAACTTGAAGAAGTTGTGGTTGTTGGGTACGGTACGCGTAAAAAATCGCACTTAACCGGTGCTGTTTCCCAAGTAGGTGGTGAAGATGTTGCAGCAGTACAGACTGCAAGGGTCGATGATGCATTGGCTGGTAAGTTGCCAGGTGTTTTGATTCAAAATCAAGATGGGTCGCCTGGTGCAGATCCAAAAATCCAAATTAGGGCAGCATCCTCCATTTCTGGGGATTCAAGTCCACTCATTGTTGTGGATGGATTTCCGATTTCAGGAAGTTTGGCAACGGTGAACCCAAATGATATCCAAAGTTTAGAGGTTTTGAAAGATGCTGCTTCGGCTGCTATTTATGGTTCTAGGGGAGCCAATGGTGTTATTTTGGTCACCACCAAAAAAGGTAAGACAGGTAAAGCTAGTTTTAGTTATAATGCCTACACTAGTTTTTCCAGTAAGTACCGTGACAATATCCTTAAATCAGGGCCAGAATGGGCCGCTATTTCAAGAAAGGAGATTGCTGCTGGTAATTGGGACCTTTCCCAAATTGATCCGGCTTTTGTAGAGTATAGGTTGAATGCTTATGAAAATTCACCTGGTGCCATTGGTTCAGAAGATTGGCTTTTTAAAAGTGGTAATATGACAAGTCACGACTTTAGTATGAGCGGAGGCACTGACGATGTAAATTACTTTGCTTCAATTGGGTATCAAAACGCGGAGGGTGTTATCCGTACTGAAGGTTTTGAAAGACTGAACGCACGTTTGAATGTCGATGCTAAATTGGGGGAAAAGTTCAAGGCAGGAGTAAGTTTCAATGGATTTACGTCCCATAGGGATATCTTAGGTCATGACATGAGGGATCTTTTAAGAGCGTATGGCGTTCATCCTATTTACCATACAAATGAGTCTATTGCATTCGTGCAAGCATTGGATGCTGAAGCTCAGGCTTTGGGCCTTTCGGGGTTTGACGATGGCTATAGAGGTTCGACTTTTGAAGCAAATAGCATTTATGAATTAGAGCCAGGTATGACGGCACAAGACTGGCATTACGGGAGGGCAAATAATGGTATTGGTGGATCTGGTGATGCAGGCCCTGCGACAAAGCTTGATAACACAGAGCGTTGGGAAAGAACGTTTTTCGGAAACGTCAATTCCTATCTACAATATAGCATCTTGGATGGGTTAAATATAAAAACTGTTCTAGGAGGTGACCTTAAAGATACCCGATTCTATGAACATAGATTACTTGGGTTTGATTCAAGGGCACGAACTTCCCAAACTTACATGGATCAAGAAGATTTAAAAATATTTTCAGTGGTAAGTGAAACTACTTTAAATTATGCAAAAGTGATTGGTAAGCATGATATCGCTGCGGTAGCTGGAATTGAATTTCAAACTACCTCATTGAAAGGGACGGCCTTAGATGGTGCCAATGTACCGGATACTGCTATTCAAAATTATAACCTGTTCAATCCTGCGGATATCACAGTAACGGAAAGGGACGAGACTAGGAACAGAGAGAGTATTTTTGGAAGAATCAACTATGCCTACGACGATCGTTTTTTGGTATCAGTCTCAGCGAGAAGGGACGGGGATTCCCGATTTGGGGCCAATAAAAGATATGAAACATTCCCAGCGCTTTCTTTAGGATGGAATGTGCACAATGAATCTTTTTTAGCAGATAGTAAGGCATTGAGCCAATTAAAACTAAGGTTTAGTACCGGGTCTTTAGGAACTACTTCTTTTTTAGGGTCTTATGATGCATTGAGTCTTTTGGAGCCTCAAGCAACAATATACGGGACAGGATTTCTTATCCCGAATAATGTAGCAAACCCAGATTTAACTTGGCAAACCAATACAGAGACCAACTATGGTATTGATTTAGGTTTTGTAAACAATCGTTTTAGATTGGGTGTTGATTACTATACCTCCGATATTCAAGACATCTTGATTAATCAAAGTGTTTCTGAAGTATTGGGCACTACTTCCATTGTACTTAATTCCGGTGATGTGCGAAGTTCTGGTTTGGAGTTTCAATTAGATGCAAAGGTAATATATACCGAAGATTTCTCTTGGAGTTTCAATGCTAACTTTTCTACAGTGGATACAGAGATCAAAGAACTAGGGGGCCTTAGCGAATTACCTCAAGCAATATACGGCACGTCGGGTAGAGGCCCTGTGTTTAGAAATTATGTAGGAGGGGAAATTGGTGAAATGTGGGCTTTGGAAACCATAGGGGATGTTGAAATGATCTATTTGGAAGATGGGACGAGAAATCCAAATAACCGGACAGGTGAGTCCTATGTTGTGGACCAAAATGGCGATGGGGTGATTGACAATACGAGAAGTGTTGAGGATGGTGGCGATTTGGTCAAAGTAGGGTCAAATAATCCTGATTTTTATTGGGGTATGTCACATAACTTCGGTTATAAAGATTTTGATTTGTCTTTCCAATTCCAAGGATCCCATGGAGCCGAGGTTTACAATATTGATCCTCATTACTTTGGATCAGAATTTGGTGGCAGATTGGTGGATAGTTTTGATGCCGATAACGATGGTATTGCCGATAATAATGGCGAGTATTATATCGGCAATAGATTTCAAACAGACGCTTATGTACAAGATGCTTCTTTTATAGCGTTAAGAAACCTAACAGTTGGTTATACGCTTAATCCAGAATTGACAAGTAAAGTGGGGATAAATTCTGTTAGGTTATATGCCGCAGCCACTAACCTATTGTATATCATGGCGGATAATTACACCTCTTATAACCCTGAAGGTGTAGTGACATCAGGTAGTGATTATTTAGGACCTACGACGTATGGGGCGCAACTAGGAGCAAGTCCGATCGTTAGAAGTTTTACGCTTGGTTTAAATGTTAATTTTTAATTAAGAAATAATGAAAAAAATGAAAACTATATATCTAGTGGTAGTGTCCATGTTGTTGCTAACAGCATGTGATAATGATTTGGATCAATTCCCACCTAATATCGCCAATTCAGATTCTTTGACAGATTTTGATGGGGTTTTGAATGCAGCATATTTCTATCAGCTCGGCACTGTAACACCAATGGCAGTAATGGGCGAATTTAGGGCTGACAATGCTTTTATGTTCGAACCACCATATACTGAATTTGATGAATATGATAATGGTTTAACAGCCATGGAAGATCAATTTTTCGGCCCTTTCTACTCAGCTTTGTACAAGTCCATACTAAGTGCGAATAGTGTAATTGAAAATTCTACTAATGCTACTGAAGTAGGTGAGGCAAAATTTTTAAGGGCTTTGTCTTATTTTAAACTGGTACAGGTTTTTGGTGATGTTACTGTTAATTTAGAGGCTAGTCCGAGCTTAACGGATACTTCTATTTTAGTAAGGCAACCGGTTGCTGATGTTTACAATGACGTAATAATTCCTGATTTGCAGGATGCAATAGCGGCTTTGGATAATTCTGAAATACTAAGGGGACGGGCATCTAAACTTGCTGCCCAAGCCTTGTTGGGGAAAGCATATGCTTCTAGGGGCGATTATAGCAGTGCTCAACCTTATTTAGCTGCTGTTGTCAACGGGGCTGCCACTGCAGGCGTTGAACTAAAAGAGAACTTTGATGAGGTCTTTGGTGCGGCAAATGAGATTGAGAATTCTGAAATCATATTCTCAACCCAAATCTCAAGTTCTATAGTGGATGAATATTCACCCGCTACTGATTTTTGGAATTGGTTTGTTGGAGATGATCCAAAATCCGATTTTCCAGTAGATCCGGATTTAGTTGCTGCTTTTGATGCTAGTGAGGCCAATGGTGGAGGCACCGATTTAAGAAGAGCGGTAACACTTACTGATGAGGGAACAACAGCTATTAAATTTCCTAAAGAGGGAGGTCTAGGTGCTGAACACGACTGGATAGAAATGAGATTGGCGGATATTATTCTGTTATATGCAGAAACATTGAATGAAAATGGTGCCCCTGCTTCAACGGTACTTCCATTATTAAACCCTATAAGAACGAGAGCAGGTTTAAATAGTTTAACTGGAACTATTAGCACACAAGCTGAGGTTAGACAGGCTATTCTAGACGAGAGAAGATTGGAGTTGGCCTTTGAAGGACATAGATGGTTCGATTTGATTAGGACAGGAACCGTTGATGCGGAAATGGGAGAAACGGTGAATAGTAATTATTATGTGTTTCCTATTCCCATCTCGGAAATACTAGCAACTGATGGTGTGATTACCCAAAATCCTGGATACTAGGACAATATTATTATAATTGAATTTAATTAATGGTGGCAAGAATTATAAAAGTTAGTTGTTTGAGTTAGTTTGAATAGCATTTCACCAGCCCGGAAACGGGCTGGTGAAAATGCACAACTCCAGACAATATTTAACCATGTATGAATAATTGAAGGTTATGAATCGAGGATTTAGTTAAATTAATTCATTATTTTTAACAAACCAATCTGGTTAACCAATTTAGATTAAATGTTACTATGAAATTCGAAACCCTCACTAAAGTAGAAAACAAAACACTTCAGAAAGAGATTATATCAAAAATAAGGGACCTTATTAATTACAAAAATTTGGAACCTGGCGATAAACTGCCTTCCGAACGTATGTTATCTGAAAAGTTCGGGGTAAGTAGAAGTAATCTAAGGGAAGCTATTCAAAGATTGGAATTCTATGGGTTGTTAAAGTCCAAACCACAAAGTGGTACGTTCATCGCAGATATTGGGCCCGTTGCCATGAAGGGGATGCTCAATGATATACTCGAATTGGAAGCCCCTGATTTTAAGTGCCTTGTAGAGACCAGGATATTATTGGAATTGAAAACCGCCCGATTGGCTGCATTGCGAAGAACGGAAGAGGATCTGGCTCAAATGAAAAATGCCCTAGATGCCTATAGTGCCAAGGTTATGAAAGGTGAGGATGCGGTCCAGGAAGACTTGTTATTTCACTTATCCATAGCCAAAGCCGGTGGAAATAGTAGCTTACATACGTTTATGTTGATCATAACCCCTGGAATTATCACGAATTTTGAGAAATACCATGTATGTGATGAGGATAGGGCTTTTAAGGGAATCCAAGAACATAATGCTATTTATGAGGCCATTAAAAGTCAAGACCCTAAATTGGCTAAGGAAAGAATGAAGGTTCATTTTAAAATGCTATATCAATACTGTTATAATATGGAATAGAATAGTAAATCAATAGTGCACGGAGGATAAAATTGCACGCTTTTATCTTCATTAATTAATTATAAACAAAAGAGGGAAGACCAATTACTTAGATCATTACTGTTTAGAATTTCTTGGTATCCAAACTTCATAGGATTTCCAACATGGACTTTTTAGTATTCTTTAATTGGGTCGTCAGAGCTTTACATATTATTTCCGCTATTCATCGAATTAGTGTTCCTGATAAATACTGTTCAGTAAAACCTCTTTAGCCAAAACAATATAAAATGAAATTCAAGGGATTAAGATGGGCGATTATTGGGCTGATATTTTTGGCCACCGTAATCAATTATATAGATAGGAGTGCACTTTCCATTATGTGGGGTGGTGAAGATATTGAAGGTTCAATAGCTCAATCGCTTGGGTTAACAAAGTATCATTATGGGTTAATATCCAATGTTTTTATGGTTGCCTATGCGCTAGGACAATTATTTTCAGGAAAATTATTTGACAAAGTAGGAACCAGAATTGGATATGTCATCAGTATCGGAGTTTGGGGTATATCCTCTTTTTTACACTCCACAGTTCGAGGATTTTTATCGCTTGCTTTTTTCAGAACTACTTTAGGTTTATCTGAAGCTGGAAACTGGCCAGGAGGTGTAAAAAGTAATGCCGAATGGTTTCCAATAAAAGAACGCGCCATTGCTCAAGGGCTGTTCAATGCAGGGGCTTCTATTGGATCCGTAATTGCCCCACCATTTATTGCAACATTATTTGTTGCCTTTGGGTGGAGAATTACATTTATGGTCGTAGGTTCTTTTGGAATACTTTGGATTATTCCTTGGTTATTGATTAACAAAGCGGGACCAAAAAAACACCCTTGGATTACAAAAGAAGAGCAAGATTATATTCTTGAAGGCCAAAGTTTAGCCGATCAAAATGCAACTGAAGATACTAAAGGAAAAAGCTTAAAAGCAATTCTTTCATTTAAAGAGTCTTGGGCGGTTGTAATCGGTAGATTCTTCTTAGAACCCATTTGGTGGATTTTTGTTACTTGGATGCCCATATATCTATTTGATATTTATGGATTTAATGTAAAAGAAGTAGGTATGTTCTTATGGGTACCTTATGTAGGTGCGGCATTAGGAAGTATCATCGGAGGGTATGTTTCAGGTAAAATTATTGCTAAAACAAATTCAATAGATAAAGGTAGAAAAACAACTATTCTTATTGGTGGTGTAATTATGCTTGCCGGATTAATTGCGACTGTACTTATTGGAGATACTGCCGAAAAATTTGTGGCGATTGTATTTTTTGTATTGTTCGGGTTCCAATTTGCAATTAGTAATGTACAAACGCTGCCAAGTGATTTTTTCAGTGGAAAATCTGTAGGGTCATTAGCTGGTTTAGGAGGAATGATAGGTGTATTCTCGGTTATAATCATGAACTTCTTGGTTCCGGTAATTGTAGACAATTACTCTTACACACCTATTTTTGTTATAATTGGAATATTTGTCCCACTAGGGGTTGGGGCCATTTATTACTTCGCAAGAAAAATTGAATCCGTAGAAAAATAAAGGAATAATAAAATAATAAATCAAATAAAATGAGTAATAAAGGTAAAGTAGCAGTTGTAACAGGAGCAACTGGTGGTATTGGTTTTCAAGTAGCAAAAAGATTGGGTAAAGACGGGTACACCGTAGTTTTAAATGGTATTGAAGATGAGGCTGGAGCGAATAGGGTAAAAGAACTTGCCGCTAAAGGTATTACCGCCGAATATTATGGTTTTGACGTTACAAAGGAAGAAGAAGTAACTTCAAATATTCAGAAAATAGGAAAGAAGTATGGAAAAATTGATGTTCTTGTTAATAATGCAGGTGGCCTGGGCGGAAGGTCTAGGTTTGAAGAAATGACAACGGATTTTTATCGATTTGTAATGGCACTGAATCTAGATTCTGTATTCTTTGCCTCAAGAGCCGCCATACCATTTCTTAAAAAAGGAGAGAACGCCTCTATAATCAACTACACATCAATTGCTGGCTGGAATGCAGGTGGTCCCGGAGCAGGAGTTTACGGAACTTCGAAAGCTGCGGTACATGCAATAACCAGGGCATTGGCAAAAGACCTTGCCGAATATGGGATTCGAGTAAATGCTGTTTCTCCTGGAACTATCGATACGGATTTCCATAAGCAAATCAAATCAACAAAACCAGAGGTTTTTGCTTCATGGAAAAACAATATTTTGCTTGGAAAATTAGGGCAACCAGAAGAAGTAGCATCGGTTGTTTCATTCTTGGCAAGTAAAGATGCCTCTTTCATTACAGCAGAGACCATCCAGGTTACAGGCGGTCAAGGTTTAGGAATATAATAGACAATTTTTTAAAATAGTAAGAAATGAAGCTAAAAGGTAAAATAGCTGTCGTCACTGGTGGCGGACGCGACATTGGGCGTGCCGTTTGTGTGAAATTAGCTAAAGAAGGAGCAAAAGTCGTTGTGAACTATTTTGATAGTGATACGGACAAAGATCAAACTATGGCAGCTATTAAAGCTGTTGGAGGTGAGGCCATAGCGGTTTACGGAGACGTAACTAAACAAAAGGACATAGACAATATGGTAGCCAAGACCAAAGCAGCTTTTGGAGAAAAAGTCCATATTTTGGTAAACTGTGCAGGAGGTCTATTTGCAAGAAAAACCATTGAAGAAATCGATGAAAAATTCTATAACTTGGTTATGGATGTAAACTTTAAAGGGACAGTGTTCGTGACCCAAGCATTTAAACCATTAATGGGTAAAGGAGCTTCAATCGTAAACTTTGCTTCACAAGCTGGTCGCGATGGTGGGGGTCCTGGATCTGTTATTTATGCTTCATCAAAAGGGGCAGTTATGACATTGACAAGAAATTGGGCCAAAGAATTAGGTCCGCAGGGAATTAGGATCAATGCCGTATGTCCAGGGATGATCGCTACTAAATTCCATGACGATTTCACCAAGGATGAGGTGCGGTCCAAAGTTGCTGCTGGAACCCCATTAAGAAGAGAAGGTAAGGCTGAAGAGGTTGCTGACCTAGTATCTTATTTGGCTTCTGATGAGTCTTCCTTCATCACAGGAAACAATGTTGATATCAATGGAGGACTGGCCTTCAGTTAATTTACAAATTTTTCAATAAGAATATGATGAAAAAAGTAGTGACTTTCGGAGAGATAATGCTAAGATTGGCACCTCCTGGATTTTTAAGATTTTCACAAGCCAATAATTTTGATGTAGTCTATGGTGGCGGTGAATCCAACGTGGCCGTTTCTTTGGCCAACTATGGCGTTCCTGTAGACTTCGTAACGCGTTTGCCGAAAAATGACATCGGGGAATGTGCCTTGATGGAAATGCGTAAACGTGGCGTTGGGGTCGACAAGATCATTTATGGTGGCGACCGCTTAGGGATTTATTTTTTGGAGACCGGAGCCGTAAGTAGAGGTAGTAAGGTCGTATATGACAGGGCGCATTCCGCTATGAGTGAAATAGAATCGGGGATGATCGATTGGGATGCAGTGTTCAAAGGGGTCGAATGGTTCCATTGGACAGGTATTACCCCAGCTATTTCCCAAGGGGCGGCAGACGTATGCCTTGAGGCGGTCAAGGCCGCAAGTGAAAAAGGGATTACCATATCCACAGATTTGAATTATCGGGCCAAGCTATGGAAATACGGAGGTGACCGTGAGGCGATAATGACCGAACTCACCTCGTATTGCGATATTATCCTGGGCAATGAGGAAGACGCTGAAATGCACTTTGGGATAAAGCCAGAAGGCATTAGTGTGCAGACCCAAGGACATGATGTAAAAGCAGAGGCCTTTTTATCGGTTTGTAAGCAGATGATGGAAAAATTCCCTAGGGCCAAAAAAGTGATTACCACGCTTCGCGGGTCGATATCGGCATCACACAATACGTGGGCAGGGGTCTTGTACGATGGTAAAAAAATGTACGAGACCCGTCAGTACCAGATCACGGATATAGTAGATCGCGTAGGCGGGGGTGATTCGTTCATGGGTGGCTTGATTTACGGATTGTTAAAGTATCCCAAGGATGATCAAAATGCCTTGGATTTTGCCGTTGCGGCCTCCTGTCTGAAACATACGATAAAAGGGGATGCCAATTTGGTTACCGTACCCGAAGTGGAAAAACTAATGGGCGGTGATGCCTCAGGAAGGGTGGCAAGGTAGTTTTCCTTCATATGGATTTAGGTCGGTTATGTGGATTATATAAGCGAATGCTATGGCCTCCCTAGGTTGACTAAAGTTTATATCTATCACTAACCACATTTAGTTGATAGTGAAGATAGGGAGACCACTTATATTTAAATTGGTACAGGAAATTAGCAAAACCAGTTGGTATTGACTGGTGTTCATTGTCGTAAACTTAAATGAAAAAATCAATAGCGATTATTTGTGGTGGAGGACCAGCTCCAGGGATCAATACGGTAATTAGTACGCTGGCAAAAACCTTCCTTAAAGATGGGTATAAAATTTTAGGCGTTCATAACGGATATAAAGGGTTGTTTTCAGATAATCCTGATGTTAAATCCTTTAATTTCAACAAAGCGGACAGAATTTTCAGTCGTGGTGGGTCTACTTTGACAATGAGTCGATTTAAACCTAAAGACAGCGATTTTAGGGCAGATTTTTTCAAAAATAACAACGTAAAATTGTTGGTCACCATAGGTGGTGACGATACAGCTTCAACAGCAAGTAGGTTAACAAAATATCTTACCCAACAAAAACTGGATGTTGCGCACATACACGTTCCCAAAACCATAGATAACGATTTGCCTTTGCCAGATAGAAATCCGACGTTCGGGTTTCATACCGCAAAAGATGAAGGGGTGCGTATTGGAAATACGGTGTATGAAGATGCAAGAACAAGTCACAATTGGTTTGTGATGTCGGCGATGGGACGATCTGCGGGTCATTTGGCGTTTGGTATAGCATCGGCATGTCATTTTCCTATGATGATCATCCCGGAAATGTTCAATAAAACAAACATTACGTTTGATAAATTGATCAAATTGATCATTTCGTCAATTATAAAAAGTAAAATTCGCGGCATCGAATATGGCGTGGCGTTGGTAAGTGAAGGGGTTTTTCATTTTATGGATGAAGACGAAATCAAAAATTCAGGAATTAATTTTACATATGACGATCATGGTCATCCTGAACTGGGCAATGTAAGTAAATCACATATTTTCAACTATCTTTTACAGGTAAAACTGAAAGAATTAGGATTGGATATTAAATCAAGACCTGTAGAAATTGGATATGAATTAAGATGTTGCAATCCCATAGCTTTCGATTTAACGCTGTGCACTTTGTTAGGTATAGGCGTTAAAAAATTATTTGATGAAGGCATAACAGGTTGTATTGTTAGCGCAAATTCCAAGGGGGATATTACTCCTTTATTCTTAAAAGATTTTGAAGATGAAAATGGTAAAGTGCAACCAAGACTGGTCGATATAGAATCGGATATGGCACAACTATTCATCAATCACCTGATTTATTTAAAAGAGCCTGACTATATCGAGGCAAAAAAGTATGTGAAAAAGCCCGAAGAATACGATTTTAAAAAAATATTAAATTGGAATTAAATTTAACTAATTATGGCACAATATTCAAGAATTGAAGTAGCGCAGGTCATGAAGGAAACAGGAATGGTTCCTCTATTTTATCACCCCAATGTTGCATTGGGAAAAAAAGTATTAAAAGCCTGTTACGATGGTGGGGCAAGGCTTATGGAGTTCACCGCACGTGGTGATTTTGCCTTTGAGGTATTCTTGGAATTGAACAAATATGCCATAAAAGAATTGCCGGGAATGATCATGGGCGTTGGATCCATTACAGATGCTGGAGCCGCAAGCATGTTCATGCAAATGGGTGCCAACTTTATCGTGACCCCCTCGTTAAGGGAAGATATTGCCATGGTCTGCAATCGAAGAAAAGTTTTGTGGTCACCGGGCTGCGGGTCACTAACCGAAATCAATAGGGCAGAGGAACTAGGCTGTGAGATCGTGAAATTGTTTCCAGGGGATTTATACGGCCCTGGTTTCGTAAAGGCGATCAAAGGGCCACAACCTTGGACGAGCGTAATGCCAACGGGGGGTGTTAGTACCGAAGAATCGAATCTTAGAGGATGGTTCAGTGCAGGGGTAACCTGTGTAGGTATGGGCTCTAAACTCATAAGTAAGGAAATACTGGCTAATGAGGATTATAAAGGATTGGAAAAAAAGGTAAAAGAAACCTTGAAGCTTATTTCAACCTTGACCAATTCCTAACCAAAGATTCGCTTTTTACAAATTTATTATTATATCAAATGATACTTCAGGAACTCTAATCCAATTAAAATAAGTGCTATGGACAAATCAATAAAGAATAAATCAATCTTTAAAAAATTCCTAGCAATTATTTTGGCTTTTGGTCCTGGAATTTTTGCCATAGGGTACACAATTGGCACAGGTAGTGTTACCTCAATGATCGTGGCAGGGAGTACCTATGGTATGCAGTTATTGTGGGTGCTGTTGATCAGTTGTCTTTTTTCGGGACTCTTGATGTATGTATATGGTAATTATGCCTTGATAACTGGTGAAACGGCCCTATATGCCTTTAAAAGGCATATTAAGGGGGGACATATCTTGGCTATTTTGATCATAATCGGGATTTCTTTTGGACAATGGAATTCCTTAATGGGAATCCTTGGTATATCTGCGAATATCATTTACGAGATTTTTGCCATTTATTTTCCCAATGTGGTTGGATATAAATATGAGACCGTACTCATCGTTGCCATTGTTGTCATAGCAACTATGTATGCGTTTTTAATGGTAGGTAAGTATACTTTTTTCGAAAAGATATTGGTGATTTTTGTAACCATCATGGGACTTTCCTTTATTGTTTCCTTATTCATGGTATATCCATTGCCAATGGAGGTCGTTCAAGGGTTGGTACCTTCGATTCCCAAGGTTGAAGGTGGGCAAATGATGGTAGCGGCTTTTGTGGGTACTACCATGGCAGCTGCTACATTTTTATCGAGACCACTATTCGTGCAAGGAAAGGGGTGGACGATAAAAAACCGAGGGCAACAAAAAAGAGATGCGATAACAGCGGCAATCCTGGTGTTTATCATTAGTGGTTCGGTAATGGCCGTTGCCAGCGGAGCACTTTTCCACCAAGGACTACCCGTTACCGAAGTGTTGGATATGGTGAATACCTTAGAGCCCATAGCAGGTAAATTCGCATTGACGTTATTCTTCTTCGGCACATTGAGCGCGGGACTTTCATCGATTTTCCCCTGTCTTTTGATCGCGCCTATTCTTTTGGCTGACTATCAATCCGGGGAGTTGGACACGAATTCCCGACAGTTCAGGATCATTACCGCAATAGCTTGCCTCTTCGCGTTAATAGTTCCGGTATTTGGCGCTAACCCTATTGAAATGCAGATCGTGTCACAAGTATTCAACGTTTTTGTACTACCAATTGTTATTATTGGCATCATGTTACTTATCAATAACAAAGGAATCATGAAGGGGCATAAGACCAACATACTGATAAATATTGGTTTGTTGGCGGCATTCTTTTTTTCATGCCTTATGTCTTACAATGGGGTTGTTGCCTTGTTTGATTACTTCTAAATGGTACATGGTTAATGCCTAGAATCGAAACCATGTGACTTCCTGCCTTGTTAAGTAATTGCGACAGGAGTACCTTCGGTTTTCCTTGGCACTCCGTGCTGAAAATCAACAAAAGAAAACTTCACATTCAAAAAAACAAAAGCAAGCTATGTTTTTTAGCCTGCTTCGTTTTCAACTTTTTGTTGATTTATTCGTGATCGCGACAGGAGTACCTTCGGTTTTCCTTGGCACTCCGTGCTGAAAATCAACAAAAGAAAACTTCACATTCAAAAAAACAAAAGCAAGCTATGTTTTTTAGCCTGCTTCGTTTTCAACTTTTT
>NZ_JABTCG010000005.1 GCF_014610845.1 Maribacter arenosus
ACCAGACCAGCGACCCTAACCATGCAACATCAGGGTTCTCAACCGATTGTGTTACCTGCCATACCACAAGTCCCGGTTGGACACCAGCGACGATTAACCATGACTTTTTCCCATTGACCCAAGGACATGACCTACAGGATTGTACCCAATGCCATACCAATGGCACCTACGCGGGGCTTTCACCAGAATGTGTTAGTTGCCATCAAAGCGACTATGACCAGACCAGCGACCCTAACCATGCAACATCAGGGTTCTCAACGGATTGTGTTACCTGCCATACCACAAGTCCCGGTTGGACACCAGCGACGATTAACCATGACTTTTTCCCATTGACCCAGGGACATGACCTACAGGATTGTACCCAATGCCATACCAATGGAACCTATTCGGGGCTTTCACCGGAATGTGTTAGTTGTCATCAGGATGATTATGACCAAACAAATGACCCTAACCACCTCGCGGCGAACTTCCCAACAGACTGTGCAGCGTGCCATACAACAAATCCAGGATGGACCCCGGCTGAATTTGATCATGATGGGCAATACTTCCCGATATATACCGGAAAACATAGGGAAGGCGAAGTATGGAACGATTGTGTGGAATGTCATGCAAACCCAACGAGTTATGCCGATTTCACTTGTTTTACCTGTCATGGTTTAAACGAGACAAATAATGACCATAGCGACGTCAACGATTATGAGTATGTGAGTACCGCTTGCCTACAATGCCACCCCGATGGTAATAATTAATAATAATGAAGTATCTATTTAAGTCTATAATAGTCTTTATTGTCTTAACCTACAATGTTTTCGGTCAAACCAAGGACCAAATAATTGAGGGAACCGTCTCATTTGTTACAACTAACAATATTTACGTGAAATTTGAGAACACCCAGAGCATAGTAATTGGCGATAGTTTAAACCTAAAGAACACCATTACCGCTTGTTTAGTGGTGAAAAGCAAATCATCGAGTTCTTGTGTATGCCAAGTGGTCAACGCTTGTGAAATACAAAAAGGGGATAACGTCTTTTTTGTGGACAAACCTAAGGAGAAAGTCATTGTAACAGCACCTAAAAAGGAATTCGTTCCTGTGGTCCTTGATGCGGATGAACTTCAGACCGAGCCTGAATACAAGGAAACTATTCGTGGACGGATTTCAGCCTCCACTTATAGCAATATACTAAGCAACAGGGATGACCGACATCGTATCATGTCCCGTCTTTCTGTGGATGCAAATCATATAAAAGGCTCTAAATTTTCTTTTAATACGTATTTGAATTATCGACATATCCTGGATCAGGCCGAAACATCCTTTCTTCAAAAAAACAGTTTTTTAAGGGTTTATAATTTAGGGGCTAGATATGATGCCACACCTACGCTATCTTTCACATTGGGCCGAAATATAAATCCTAAAATGTCATCGATTGGGGCGATTGATGGCCTGCAAGTTGAAAAGTATTTTGGAAATTACTATGCAGGGGCCATAGTGGGTTTTAGACCTGATATTTTTGATTATGGTTTTAATGCCGACCTGCTTCAATATGGGGGTTATGTGGGTACACTAACCTCTACGGAAAATTTCTATTCCCAAACTACACTAGGTGCCATAGAGCAGAGGGGTAATGGTGATATTGACAGGCGGTATACCTATATGCAGCATTCAAGTACCTTATTCAAAGACCTGAATTTTTTCGCATCCATGGAAATGGATATATTTAGCAAGGTGAACTATACCACCAAAAATAATCTTAGGCTTACCAATTTATACGTTTCGGCTCGGTATAGGTTCAGTAGAGCACTGAATATGATGCTATCTTACGATTCCCGTAAGCGAATTATCTATTACGAAACCTTACAAACAGAAATTGAGCGTTTATTGGATGATGATATAGCAAGACAAGGGGCCCGGGCCAGAATAAATTTCAAACCCTATAAAAATATTTTTGCCGGAATTAGTTACAGCAAAAGGTTCCAGAGTGATAATCAGAACAAATCCGACAATATTTATGGATATGTAACCTTGTCCAAAGTGCCTAATATTGGGGGTCGGCTTTCATTGACCTATAACAGGAATGAGTCCAACTATTTGAAAAGTAATATAGGGGGCGCACGGTATTCCAAAGAATTCATGAATAACAGGTTGCACACAGACCTATACTATAGATTGGTGTTCTATGACTATACCACTGGCATGGATTCTTTTGAGCAACACTATTTTGGCACAAATCTCTCTTACAACATTAATCGCCAACTATTGGTCAGTATCTCGGGTGAACTTTCTACCTTTGATGACGAAAATAACATTAGAATATACTCGAGAATTATACAACGTTTTTAAATTTACTCAGATATGTACTCAACAATTAGACTGATTTCAGCACTTCTATGCTCCGTATTTCTAACTTCATGTAATAACGGGCCTAAGGTTATCGAATCTTCAAACCCCCAGGGCAAAACACCAAAAAGTGGAATATTCACCCCTGACCCTTCCACACAGGTTGTTTCGGGCGCCAATGAGTCCATTTCCAACGAATTACACCAGATAACTGTTAATGAAATATTACAGGCCTCGAGGTACGTCTACCTTAATGTTTCGGAAGGGGATTCCAAATTTTGGATCGCCGCGCGAAAACAGGATATAAAAAAAGGAGGTACCTATTTTTATAGAGGTGGACTCTTAAAGACCGATTTTGAAAGTAAGGAATACAATAAGGTTTTTGATACTATTTATTTGGTTTCCAGTTTGGTATCCCAAGATCATTCAAAATATGTTGATGGTTTGAATACCGGGGTTGAAAAAAGTGCCCCTAATATGGAAAAAGAGGATATTCCTACACATACCGACAAAGTAGTAGAACATAAAGGAACTATCAAAATTGCCGAATTGGTCAAGGATCCCAAAAAGTATGAAGGTAGCACCATACAATTGAGTGGAAAATGTGTAAAGGTAAATCCCAATATTATGGATCGGAATTGGCTCCATATTCAAGATGGGAGTAAGGATGACTATGATCTTGTGGTTACTTCGAACACCTTTGTGCCCGAAGGTTCGGATATTACCATTCGTGGACTAGTCGTCTTGAACAAGGATTTTGGTGCAGGTTACATGTACGAACTCATTGTAGAGAATGGTGAGCTAGTAAAGTAATGTTTACCAAAGAATTTTGACCAACTAAATATCCCCGAGGCAGAGTCTCGAGGAATTCTTTTAATGAACTTAAGAAATTACCGGAAATTTTCGTCTTTTAAAGTAGGCCAACAAACTGATGGCAATAATTGAGACCACTACCACATAGACCCAGCTGGGTATGGGTATAGGGTCACCCGTGGCGTAAGAATGTAACCCTGATAAATAGTAATTCACCCCGTAATACGTCATGATCACGGACGCCAATCCAAAAATGGTTGCGACATTATAAGCGAACAATCCGGTTAATTTCGGTATGAGTCGCATATGTAAAATAAAAGCGTAAACCAATATGGTGACCAAGGCCCATGTTTCCTTTGCGTCCCATCCCCAATATCTACCCCAAGACTCATTGGCCCAAACCCCTCCTAGATAGGTGCCAATGCTTACCATGAACAATCCTCCGATTAAGGTCAATTCACTTATATAGGTCATTTCCTGAACAATTCTTTTTACTCTTTTTTTGTTAGACTCCTTTAGGAAAATTAGGAGTATCAGGTTGATAAGACCAATAATGGCTCCTAACATTAAAAAACCATAACTACCAGCAATCAGTGATACATGAATCGTCAACCAATATGATTTTAAAACCGGTACCAAAGGGGTGATCTCCGGATCAAGAAAACTCAATGTGGATACCAAAAGAATGGTCGCTGCCAAAACCATGGTCGCTGCCAAGCCACCAAAAGACTTTCGTGTAAAAAGTATACCAGCCAGAGTTGATGTCCAGGCAATATAAATCATAGATTCGTAGCCGTTGCTCCAAGGCGCTCTTCCCGAAACGTACCAACGCAGACCAAGTCCTATTGTATGGAGTACAAATCCAAGTATCACCAAAGAGAAAAGAACAAGATAAACTTTTTGTAAATTAACTTTTGGCTTAAAAACCGATAGGAACAAAAAGAATAGAAAGGCAATACCCAAAAGCATATAAAACAGCCCCAATCGGGTAAATACATTCATCTTATTCAACAGTATTTCAGCGTTGATCTTTGAAGGAGACGGCATAATTTCCCCTCCATTTTTATCTTGGTATTCTTTTAATTCATTGAGAAGTAGGTTTGCTTGAGCATAATCGTTATTTTCAATTCCCGCTTTTAAGGCCTCAGTATATGAATTAAAAAATCTATCCCCTACGCCGTCATGATTATGGCCGTCATCAGGGCTGTGCCTATGTGCTGCATTAGATAACCAGGTATTGTTAGGGTCATCGGGATTTGGTATGATTTTCAATAAACTCCCAGAAAATACCATATTCAGAATATTCACTCTTTCATCGATCTTCAACAATTCTTTCTCATAGACCCCTCGATCAATAGGTTCCAAGCCATAAACACGTCGAACTTCGTCCCTTAGTTTATACTCCCCATTCGTATCGAAAAAATCGGCATAGGAAGCATAATCACCTGCAACACTTAATGCTTTGTGGATGTCCTTGTGCTTGCCCAATTTTATGATCCCGGCCTTATACCAGTCTTGCTTGTTTACGAAAATGCTCAATAAAATTTGATCAGCGGTCAAATCGTACATACGTTCCTTTCGGGCCAACTTGCGCATTATTTCACGGGAAAGGGTGTGCACAGGTTTCATTCTTCCTTTAAAATCCTGAACTACCAATTCGCTGAATGCATTGGCATGCTCAACATCAACGGTTTTTTCAACAAAGGTGGGTGACTGGGCCAACGCAAATGAAGAGGATAGGAATAGAAAAACAACAAAAGTTGATGATTTTGCCCTCACCTTCTTGATTTTTTGGGTTACCTGATAAAACCTTGTGTTTTTACTGAAAAAGGTCCAAACCATTCCCAAGGTCAACAAAGCATAGCCCAAATAGGAGATCCAGGTTCCCCAAAAATCGTGGTTAACACTTAAGTACGTTCCTTTTTCATCCTTATCAAAAGAGGATTGAAAAAAACGGTACCCCCCATAATCCAAGATGTTATTCATGAAAATGCGATAATCCATTTTTACATTTTTGGAATCATCTACCAAGGTAACCTCACTGGCATAGGAAGCGGCACTATTGGTGCCGGGATACTTTTCTAATATAAATTCGTTCAATTTTATTTGAAAAGGAACAGTAATCTCCTTGGCACCATATGAAACCACCAAATTAAGCGCATCGAAGTTCAAGGGTTGTGGTCTGCCCTCTGTGCCCCTACTCCCATAGACATAGGCTTCTTTATTAGTGCCACTCACGGCGATATCCAATAATAGGGCTGTTATACTCTCATTGCGAACTTTTGAATCTTCCGATTTGATATAGACTCTCCCTTCCTTTTTAAAATCGGAAACCACGAAATTATTGATGCCATCGGAATACAATGATCTTAATACTAAGGGGTTATAGGACTCAGAAGGATAAATCGTATCTTTCTTCTGCGTCGCCATCGTCATTCGGGTCAAAGTCTTATTCGTGCTGAACAAGAGCGAATCGTTCCTAAAAACTAAATTTATGGCATCGGGCAGTCGGGTATCCTGAAAATTATAGATAATATTCTTGATTCTTTTGGTCTGCCCTTGATTAATATAGTATTCTTCCCGTCCATTCGTCCCCGAAACCACAATTTGAAGTGTAGGTTTGCCATCAATACTTTCGGTCAGAACCTGTTTGGGATTAGGGATGAATTCTTTTACATCAATCGTAATCAAGTCCCCATCAATGAGGTATTCCCCTTTCCAATCATTGTTCCCTAATGATGCAAAAAGTACCGGCTCATCAAATTCGTATGTCTTATCATTCTTGTCCACTTTAAACTTCAAGAACGCATTGGATGACAAGAAGCTGTTTGCGGTGCCATTTTCACGAATATGCATAATGCCCTCAAAACTAAAATATCTTGTAACCCCGGCGCCAATTAAAATAATGATGATCGCACTATGAAAAAGAAGCAATGGCCACTTCTTCTGTTGTACCATCCTGAACTTAAAAATGTTATTGATAATCGTGAGGGCGAAAAGGACCAATAATAATTCGAACCACCAAGATTTATAGATAACTTTTTGGGCTGCACTTGTACCAAAGTCGTTCTCTATGAATGTGGCAGTGCCTATGGCCGCAGCAAAGAGTAATAAATAAAGACCCGCAGCACGGGTATTGAATAATGGGGTAACAAATTTCAGGAACTTAGCAAGTATGTTCTTCATATAAAGTGATGTGGGTCCATCAAATTTAAAAGAAATATTTTAAACAGGATAGACCCACACTATTTATCCTAAACGTAGGACGACAACGGCTATGAATTAACAAGGCAAAAGTACTCTATGCTCATACCGCACAGCTTTCCCCACCTTCTTTAACGCCTAATTTCACTAATATTCTTTCTAACAAACACCATTTGGTGAAAGCCGATTGAAACATATTGGCACCGATAAACAAGGTAAACCACAACCAATTGATATTGACATACATCGCCAGTATGGCGCTTAGCATAATAAAACACCCGACAATAATCCTAAAATATTTATTCAACATATGATTTGATTTTTATATTAATTCTAAATACTTCTTTCTATTGGAACAACCACCGCCTTGATAGGATTATTGGTTTCCAATTTCGTATTGAAGTCCTCGATCAGCCCAAAAAGCACATCGATTTTTTCATCATCAGTGAAAGAGAAAAAAAGACTTGATTCAATACCGCCTTTTTCACTCGGGAACCAACTTGATTTCATCCTCAATGCCACTGGATTCTTATATCCATCAATATCGGAGCCACTAAAATTCTCGATTTCAGCTTTCTTAAAAAGGTTCATCACCTGTTTTTCAAATTGCTCCACAACAGTAACCATTAAAAGTTTCATCTTTTCTTATTTATAGTTTTTGCGTTCGATCATAAAATATACCAAGGGCACCACCAATAATGTCAGTACGGTCGAGACGATGGTACCTCCCATCAGTGAAATGGCCAATCCTTGGAAAATGGGATCAAAGAGTATGACAAAGGCTCCAATGACCACCGTTCCCGCTGTTAACAATATGGGAGTGGTACGTACAGCCCCTGCTTCGATAACGGCCTGTTTAATCGGTATACCTTCTGCCAATCGGAGATTTACAAAGTCGATCAACAAGACGGAATTCCGTACCATGATACCTGCCAATGCGATCATACCTATGAACGAAGTTGCTGTAAAAAATGCACCCAATAGCCAATGCCCTAAAACAATACCCACCATGGAAAGTGGTATAGCGACCATCATTACTATAGGTGCCTTGAAATTCTGGAACCAACCGACGATCAAAATGTAAATAATCACGATTACACCAAGAAAAGCTATTCCTAAATCGCGGAACACCTCCAAGGTAATCTGCCATTCACCATCCCATTTAACGGTATAATCATCTTCAAAATCGGGTTGCTTTATATAGAGCTCATTTATTGAATAACCTTCAGGCATGTTTATTTGCTTTAATTTATCGGTCATGCCCAAAATAGCATATACAGGGCTTTCGAGTTCCCCGGCCATATCGGCCATCACATATACCACCCGTTTTTGGTTTTTTCGATAAATGCTTTTCGCCCTTGTGGTCTGCTGTATATCAACCAAATCAGCGATAGGAATCATATTTCCTTGTTGCGATTTGACCTTTAACTGACCAATATCCCCTATGGTCGATTTTTCCTTTTCATCCAAGGCTAAAATCAATCCGACTTGATTTACGGCATCTTCATCATACAAATTAGTAACCACCCTCTCGGATAAAGCCATATTCATAGTATGGGCAATTTGTTGTGGCACAACTCCATACAACATCGCCTTTTCTTTATCAATGATAAATTCATATTCGATTTGGTCTGCTTCAACCATCCAATCGACATCAACCACATCAACTGTATTTTTTAAAATATACTGTACCTGATTTGCAATATCGATTTGTATGTCATAATCAGGACCATAAATTTCACCGACAATGGTCGACATTACAGGAGGTCCTGGTGGAACTTCAACTACCTTCACGTTCGCATCGAATTTCTTTCCGATACGCTGAATCTCAGGACGTAACAAACTGGCTATTTCATGACTTTGTTCGTCACGTTCCCCTTTATCGATCAGATTTACTTGAATATCGGCCATATTGCTACCCCCACGAAGATCATAATGCCGCACCAGTCCGTTAAACGTGATAGGTGCGGATGTGCCGACATAGGTTTGATAATTGACCACTTCGGGGCGCGTTGCTAAATACTGTGCGATCTCCTTGGTAACCACTCCAGTCCTTTCCAAAGTTGTTCCCTCGGGCATGTCGATAACCACTTGAAATTCATTTTTATTATCAAATGGCAACATTTTAACGGCCACTGATTTGGTAAAGAACAAAGCCACTGAACCTAATAACAATAGAAATGTTATCCCCAAGAACAACCATCGTTTCTTTTTGCTTTCGATAAGAGGTCTTTCAAATTTTTCATACATACGGTAGATAAAAGTATCCTCCATGGCCTCCTCTTCTTTCACCGTTTCTCCTTTTTTGTCTTTTTCCCTTAGAAAGATATATCCCAAATAAGGTGTAATGGTCAAGGCTACGAAAAGTGATAGAATCATGGCTATGGAAGCACCAATTGGCATCGGACTCATATAGGGGCCCATTAAACCAGAAACAAAAGCCATAGGCAAAACAGATGCAATGACCGTGAAAGTAGCCAAAATGGTAGGGTTACCTACTTCATTGATCGCGTACAGGGCTGCCTGTTTAAATGGCAAACGTTTCATCTTAAAATGGCGATGCATATTCTCAGCAATGATGATCGAGTCATCAACAACAATTCCCGTCACGAAGACCAAGGCGAAAAGCGTGATTCGGTTTAAGGTATAATCGAGCATATAATAGCTCAAAAGCGTTAAGGCAAAGGTTATAGGAACCGATAAGAATACTACCAATCCGCCACGCCAGCCCATGGCCAACATAACCACAAGGGTTACAGCGATTATGGCCCCTATAAGGTGCATCAACAGTTCAGATACCTTATGGGAGGCCGTTTCCCCATAATTACGGGTAACCTCCACATGAATATCATCAGGAATCAAGGTCTTCTTAAGGTGTTCAACTTTATCTAAGATGATATCCGATATCTTCATAGCATCGGCCCCTTTTCGTTTTGCAACGGAAATAGTGACGGCCGGATATTCCGACTTGTATTGTTGTGCCTTTTCAGTGGCCTGGCCAAAACCCAATGCAACATAATCTTTTGGAAGCTCAGGTCCATCCTGGATACTTGCAATCTGCTTTAAGTAAATAGGTCTATTCTTCTGAATACCAACTACTAAGTTCTCAACATCTTTCGAAGTTTCCAAGAATTTGCCAGTGCTTACTGTAAACTCCGTATCGTTCTTATCAAAGGAACCCCCACTCAATTGTTGGTTATTAGCTTTGATCATTTGGGCCACAGAAAGAAAGTCCAATCCGCTTTCAGCCATCTTTTCCTTGTCCAGAACCACACGCAATTGCCTATTTCTGCCTCCTATTTTTTGGGTGGCCGAAACATCGTTGATCTTCTCTATTTCATCGGTTAGCTCTTGTGCAATTTGCTTGATACGGTAATCGTCATAACTGTCGCTCCATAGGGTTAGGCCCAACATCGGCACATCATCAATAGCTCTAGTTTTCACCAAAGGAAACGTAACGCCCTCGGGCATAATATCCATATGCTTATTGATTTCGTTGTAGAGCTTTACGAACGAACGCTCGATATCCTCACCTACATAAAACTGGACGATGACCATGCCTTGTTCTTTCATCGAAGTTGAATACACATATTCGACCCCTTTGATGTTAGAGATGAGTTTTTCGAGTGGTTTTGTCACCCGGGATTCAACCTCGGTAGGGCTTGCCCCTGGGTATCCTACAAAAATATCGGCCATAGGCACATCGATCTGCGGCTCCTCTTCCCTTGGTATTAAAAAAGAGCTATAGACCCCAATGATCATAAACACGATCATGAGTAGTACCGTTAATTTAGATCCTATGAATAATTTGGCGATTTTGCCAGCTAATCCTTCCTTCATGTTTTTAATTATTTAGTTTTTGGGCGTTAGCGCCGGCTTTCACCAGTCGCTTTTTTCATTTGTACAAAGAGCTCCAACAGGGACCCGATCCCTACCTGCCGGCAGGTAGGTCTAACGTAGTTCCAATTATTGGATATTGATCTTTGCTCCGTTATACAATTTACCCTCTGCGGAAACGATATACCGTTCATCGGTAGATAAACCGGAAAGCACTTCCACTTGATCCCCTAGGGTCCTACCCAATCGCAACCATCTCAATAAGGCCGTATTACTTTCACTAACCGTATAAATCCCCGTTAATTGACCATTGGTAACTAAAGCATCTTTCGGAATCATAATCGTTTGCGTATTCGCTTTATGGGCGATAGGAAAACGAACTGTGGCATACATTCCAGACATTATTTTAGCCGTTGACTTCTCAAGAATAACCTTGACCAAATACTGGCCGCCTGTATTTTTGGCAGATGTACTTATTTCAGCAACTTTGGCCGGTACGGTAACGTCTAGGGATTTTAAGACCACGTTCACCTCGGTATCTGCGTTGATTTGAAGTATCTCAGATTCTGGGACCATGGCCAATACTTGAAACTTACCCGGGGATTCTACCTCTAACAAAGGCATGCCAGGGCTGGCCATATCGCCGACATTTATAAATTTGTTGGTGACAGTTCCATTGAAAGGCGCTCGGATATTTGCATATGAAAACTGGGCATTAACTTCATTTTTCATTTGTTTTGCTGCCTCTAACCTGGCCTTGGCCATATTATAATTCGCGGTTATATCATCCAATTCTTTTTGGGAAGCACTGTTTTCCGCATATAAGGCCGTAAACCGGTTATAGTCTTTCTCCGCATTCATATAAGCTGCGGTGGCTTCGGTAATACCGGCATTTACTTGGGCCAATTTGGCAGATAGATCCGTATCACTAATACTGATCAATTGCTGACCTTTTCTCACCTTGTCCCCGACATTGACATATATTTTGTCAACAAAACCCATCATGCGGGTACTTAAATTGGCGCTGTTAACCGCCTCGATTTTTCCACTAGCCGTTAGATAAGAATTACCGCTTTCCTCCGATACCGAATTCACGGAAACCGCTACCGCTGGCGTATCCCCAACTGTAGTTTTTTTATTCCCTTCCCCACAGCTAACTGTTAAAAGTGCCAGTGAAATCATTCCTATAATTAATGTATTCTTCATTTTGATGTCTATTTTTTAGCTGTTGAATTACTCTTTGGTTAAAAATTGAACATATGCCAAAGCATAGTTATGTTGAAAAATGGTCGTATAATACTCCAATTGCTTTTGGGCATATTGGGTTTCTGCCATTAATAAATCGGTGGTCCGCTCCAATCCTTGTTCAAAGCGATTGGTTCTTATCCTTAGTGATTCCTTGGACTGTGATAAGGCCAGGGCCGTAAGCTCCAAGTTGTTCTTGGCATCCTGAAGCATACGTATGGCCCTATTCAGCTCTACCTGACTTTCTGCCTTATATTGGTTGAATTCCAATTTCGATTTTTCATATTCCGCCCTACTCTTCTTGGCTTTGCCAAAACGCTTTGAACCCTCGAAAATGTTCCATTTCAATTCCGCCCCAAAAAGGTATCCATCAGCATCGCCTTGAAACACCTCATCGTCATGGAGTTCATATGTCCCAAAAGCATTCAGGCGAGGTAAAAAACTCATTTTATCCGATTGGTACATTTGTCGATACGCTTCAGAAGCTTTGAATACCGCTAGGATATCCTTTCTGTTCTCGGGCAAACTTTCAAAACTGATCGAATTGGAAAGAATGGTTAAAGAATCCGCAGGTTGTAATATCCGATAACTATCATCATTCATTAAAACCGAAAGTTGGTTCGATGCGTTCTTGATATTACTTTGGGCATATTGCAATTGGTTATCAATTTCAGTTACCCGGACCTCTACGGCAAGGACGTCCGATTTTTGTAAATACCCTTGCTTAAAACTGTTATCTGCCAATCGCTTATTTTCCAAAGCGGCTTCCTTGGCCTTTTTCAACACCTCAACTGTTTTATAGGACAATTGCAACTGCATATAGGCCTTATCTACCATTAATTCAATATAGTCTTGCTTGCGTTCTGCCTGCAATTGTGTCGCATTCAATTTGGCCTTGGCGGCCTTACGTTGATAGAGCCCGTCGAAATTCAATAAAGGCTGTTGCACTTGGATCCGTGTCGCATAATCCTCGATTTGACTGGGATCATTGAGCAGTATAGGATTAAAATCGGCCTGGGTCAATATTTCCTGATTGAGCTTTGAACCAAAGGCCATTAAGGGGTTAGTGGTCGCTATCCCCGTATGTGAAATACTGATATTGGGAAGCAACACGGCATTGCTCTGATTATAATCGCCTTGGGCCGCTAATACCTCCTGTTCGGAAATCTTCAAGGTATTGTTTTCAGAAAGTACTTCTGTAAGCACTTCCTCCTTTGTAATCAACACTGATTCTTGCGCCTGTACAAAAAAGGAAACGCTGAAAAATGCCAGTATCAAAAGTAGTTTGTTCATTGTTCAATTAATTTGAGGCAAAATTAGAAGGTGACGAGAGACTTGGCAGTAACATATGTTACCCTAGATTGTAACTTATGTTACTTAAAAACACTTTCGGAAGAACTAAATAATAGGCATACCAATACCAATAGGGTTGCTATAGTTTTACACCATAGGATAAATCGCCCGCATCCCCTATACCTGGGATAATGTACCCTTTACCAGTAAGCTCGTCATCAATGGCGGCTATCCATAAATGGGTGCCTTCGGGAAAAACCTTTTTAATATAGGCTACCCCTTCTTTAGAACCTATGACCGAAATAATATGGATCTGCTTGGGTTGGCCGTGGGTTTTCAAAACTTTCAAAACATTCTCCAAGGTCCTTCCTGTAGCCAACATGGGGTCGGTGAGTACCAAGGTTTTATTTCCCAGACTCGGCGCTGCGAAATATTTGACGATCACCTCAAAATCGTCCCCTCCATTAGGGTGATGCCTATAGGCCGAGATAAATGCATTCTCGGCCCTATCAAAATAATTCAATAAGCCTTGATGTAAAGGAAGACCGGCACGTAGAACGGAACAGAGTACGAGCTTATCTATGGGCAGTGCAATGTCCTTGGTGCCGAAAGGGGTCTGTACGGTCTTGGTATCATAATTCAAGGTTTTACTCAATTCATAGCACAGGATTTCACCGATGCGTTCAATATTCCTTCGAAATCGCATGGAATCCTTCTGAATTTCAATATCCCTAATTTCGGCTATAAAACGATTTAGAACGGAGTGTTTTGACTCAAAATGATGCACTATCATAGGCCCTATATTTAACTTCTAAGTTACGGTATAATTGGTGGTTTACCTTATCAAAGCGATAAAATCGCTAGTCTTCTTGTTTTGTGAAAAACCAATAACTGATACCGACCGACCAATAAAACACATTCTCCAAATCTTCCTCGATGACGGCATCCTCAGTGGTAATGGTTGCGCTACTTTAGGAAACGCGCATGTCGGGGTAAATGAAAATATGAATTGGTTGTGATAATATTGAATCGGAGCACTAAGTTCAAGGTTCAAAAGCTTGAATTTCGAAGCTTCCAGAATTTCCAAATTTGTCGTGATGTTCTTTTCTGAGCCTACACCCTGCCCCTTCCCTTTTCTACTTCCTAAACGGCTCGTGCTATAATATTCTTGATAAAAATATTGGGACCCTGCAAAGATTCTGATCTTGGATCCGGTCTTGATTTCTTTGTTGGGCTGTAAGCATTGCAGTCCCTAGGACTACGAGTGCAGCCATTAACAATTACTTTTTCATGATACAATTTTTTTAAATTAATATAATGTAAAAGTATATTCCGGGTCTAGGCGAAGCAATGATATAAATCATGTAACAACTTTTATATCAATATATTACATGCTTTTTTTGGTAACATCTGTTACATTAAAAAGCCCTGACGAAACTGTCAGGGCCTTTAGCAACAACCAAACAAAAACTGATCAATGAACATGACCAATATATATTAAAACAACTTTCTTTTAATTCCCAATTCGCGGGAATGACAGTATGACTTCCTCCTCCATAAGGGCATCAAGAAATATATGACGATCAAGGGCCACACCTTTCATTGGCACTATCCACTATGGCGTTATATTCCTCAATCGTAAGGAATTGGGGAACGTATGTTTCCCCCGAATTTTCTATAGCCCTTACAAAACTTCTTAAATGGTTTCGTGAACCACATTGAAGACTCTTGAATACATTGATCATACTTGGATTGGCTGTAGCATCGATAAATGTTCCCAAATCAACGATATCAAGATCTTCAATGGTCGCACCGACTTCAAGGGCGTTCCCGGCGTCAATTTGGCCTTTTTCCACAAACTGATCATACAGCTTTTGCATTTCTTCATTGGCAAACTCCCCATAAGGTAAAATGGTATAGTCAATTTGATATTGGTCTAATAGCTCGACCACGGCATTCACATGGGATTGTTCGCTCACTTTAATGTTCGCAAATTGATTGATCCCATAAAGACCATCTAAAAAATCATAGGTATCCCTGGCTAATTTTTCTTCTTCCAACATAAAGAGTAGTGCATTTTCATCTTCCAGGGTTAAATCGGTAACATTCAACTCCGTGCCCGTAATTGGGGTTTCATCATTGTCACAAGCTCCTAAGGTGGCAAGGGACAACAGTGTCAATCCAATGTTCTTGAACTGTGTAATCCTTCTAGATTTCATAACCTCTATTTTTTTAGGACAAATTTCCGAATTGGAATCGAAACACACAGCCACTTTTGTTACATAAAAAAGACACCTACATAACCTATGCAAGTGCCTTTTTTCAACAACCAAACAAATCAATGAAAATCGGGGGTCATTGATTTACCTTTCGGGTTCCCCCATGGCCACCGGCAACAATGACCAATATTTTTAAACTTAGATAGATAAACCTAAAAAATTGTATGATGGGGTTCATCATTATAAAGCGTTTCGATTTTGATATTCTACGTGTCATTTTCTACATTTTATTCCGGAATCAACCACCAAAAAGGCCTCATTTTGGCTTTATACAAAAAGGCGTGGTGCAGTGCCAATTTCAACCAATGTCCGGCCAAACCGATTTCACCAAACGTCTTCCCTAGTTTTCTTCCATGGGTATCCGGATATTTTTTATAATCGGGTACTATTGGGAATGTTGTAATACTGATTCCACTGCCCTTGGTTATTCCATATCCGGAAGAGGCAATACATGCGGCTCCCATATTCCCCATTGATCCTTTATGGTGTAAGGATGGTTTATTCTTTTTAATGGTATCGATAATATTATCCGCAACCAATTTAGCAGTAATACCCGAAGGCATCCCTGTACGTGGAGGTGAAGGAGAAATCGGTGTACCATTCTTACTTACCCTTGGTTTGGAAATGGCATGTGGAGGGGCAAATGCGATTCCTGGGGCAAATATATTAGGGTACGACGGATTTTGATAGGTTTCCGGCCAATCCTGAACAGACCATTCCTCATAGGGTTTAGGCGTATAATCCGCATCAACGATCATGAAACCTTTAAAGAGTTTTTCGGTAATATCCTTATCGTTCTTATCGTATGCCTTAAAACCATGCCCGGAAAATGCTGGGATTAACATTGCAAAATCATAGGTCTCGGATTTGTATTCCCCGTCCAAGGTTTCGTAATGGGCAACACCGTCCTCAATTTTATTGACTCCGGCACCTATGATCCATTTAATTCCGCGGTCCTCGAATACCATTTCGACCATCTCGCTTGATTTCATGATATTATTACCATAACTGAGCAACATACCATCCATTCCAAAATCGCCCAACTTAGGCTCGTTGGCAATCCATGTCAGTTCTATACTATCCCTTACGCCATGTCTTCGAAGCTCTTGCTCAACATTCAGGATATACTCAAAGGCCGCCCCTTGACAAGTGGATTTTGCATGTCCGGTCCCAATCAATATTTTCGCTTTTTCCCCTTGTTTTACTCGTTGAATCAATGTTTCCAAAGCGATCCATGCCTCGGTTGCATGGGTATAAGTACATACCGAATACGTTTTATTGGTGGCAGGCTTTAAACCTTCGGTCATGTCAAAGGCCAACTTAGGTCCTGTGGCATTTATTAGATAGTCATAGGTGACTTTTTCCGTAGAACCCTTCTTTTCACCAGCGACATATTCCGCTGTTATAAAGGGCATGTTGGTTTCAGTATCCCCTTCAGGGTGAAAGGTTAGGACTTTTGCCTGTTTAAACTCTATCCCTTTCTTTTTATACAAGGGTGCCAATGGGAAAAGGATATCCTTGGATTTCATACGGCCGATCCCTACCCAGATATTTGAAGGAATCCATTGATAATTGCCATTGGGGGAAACCACGGTAACCGTATGTTTTTTAGACAGTTTTCTTCGTAAGTGGCTAGCAGCTACATGGCCCGATATTCCTGCACCTAATACAACAATTCTCGACATTCTTGAATCTTTAAACTTCAGTAAATCTAATCTTGTTATCAATCGACGGCAATGACCCTTATCATGTCCGATCCTGGCATTACGATTGTAAAGTTTAGCTTTTGTGGAAACATATACTGCAACCTTTGTTACATAAAAAAGCACCTACAAAATGGCAGGTGCTTTTTTTCAACAACCAAACAAATCAATGAATTTTAACGTCATTGATCAACATTTCGGGTTTCCCCTGTGGCCATCAGCAACAATGACCAATATCTTAATTGAACACAAAGTTGGGACTTAATTTAATAGTATACTGCAACCTTTGTTACATATAAGACAAAAAGCAAAAAGGAATAAATTCTTATAGACAGATGTATTAAAACCACTTACAGGTAATTAGTGGTCTCCGTATCCTACATCATCCATTTTTCCTTTGAACACACGATATTGGATAATCATATAAACAATGACCAAAAAAAGCGCAACTATAAACCAACTTAGACCAACAGAAAGACCATATTCGTCAGCAGCGACATTATAGAGGGTGAGTGATGGGTTCACAAAGTTGGTCGAGGGTAATACCTTGGGGAATATTGACGAAACGGTTGATGTTAATCCTCCAAATAAAAAAAGAGAGGAGAACACAAATCCTTTTCCGTCATTTTTAAACGATCTTATCTTAAACAAACCGAATAATCCCGTCAATGTAATGAGAGGAAACACCCACAGCCAAGGGTAGTCGATAAAATTAGCGAAAGGGTTTGGCTCGATAAAATGCCAAACCAATAAAGATATAATCACCAAACCCAACAGAACAAAATTTAGGTTAAATACCGTTCTTTTCAGTTTTTCATTTAGGTCTGAATTGGTTTTGAAAATAATCCAGTTGGCACCGTGAATAGTTAATGCTACAACACCAACGATACCTAACAATAATGTAAACCAATCGATAATCCCTAATTCTTCTGCTTGTGGGCTAAATGTAGGATTCCAAAGCGGCAAGAAAAAATAATGTGCTTCTTGCGTTGATACACCATTCACCACATTACCAAGATTAACCCCTCTAACCACATTACCAAGAGCGACTCCGAAAAATAATGCCAAAAGTAAACTGGCGATGCCAAATGCCTTATCCCATATGATTTCCCACATTTTATTGTGGACCTGACCTCTTAATTCCAATCCTATTGCCCTAAAGATCAACAACCATAAAATCATGATCAATGGTAAATAAAACCCGCTAAAGGAGGATGCATATAAGGTTGGGAAAGCAAAAAACAACACACCACCCGCAGCAATAAGCCAAACTTCATTGGCATCCCAGAATGGCCCAATTGCATTGGTAATGGCCTTCTTTTGCGCTTCGGTTTTTGCCATGAATAAATGTATGATTCCAGCGCCAAAATCGTATCCATCCAAAATCAAATAAACAGCCAACATGGTCATTAAAACGATATACCAAAATAATTCCATAATCAATGTTTTACGAATTGAGGTCCTTTGTTAATTATCTTACCCACTAGCATCAGAAATAAAAGTCCCAACAACAAATAGAGTCCAATAAATCCAAGTAAGGTAAACAGTGTATTCCCTGCCGAAACTGTAGGCGAGGCGCCATCTGCCGTTCTTAAAAGATTATAGACCAGCCATGGTTGCCTACCCAATTCAGAAGTGTACCAACCTGTAGTATTAGCTATATATGGAAAAGGCAACAAGAATAACAAAGACCATAAAACCCATTTGGTTTTATAAAGCTTTTTTCGATAAAGTTGAATGTTGGCAATGAACATAAGGCCAATGAAAATAGTCCCTAAACCTACCATTATATGATATGCGTAATACAATCCAGGTACATTGGTGGGATAATCTTTTTCATCAAATTCATTTAAGCCCTTTATCTCTGCATCAAATTTTTGATAAGTCAAGAAGCTAAGTATATTGGGAACCGCCACCTTATTGTCCAACTTCTTTTCTAACATATTGGGTTGACCGATTAAAACTATTTCCGAACCGCCTTCTTCAGTTTCAAAGATACCCTCCATGGCCGCGAAAGTCACGGGTTGATATTTCACTACATTTTTTGCTGTCCAGTCACCCGTGGGAAATGCGACCAAAACACTGGAAATCAAACCAAAAACAACCCCGGTTTTTACGAATAGTTTCCCAAATTCTGAATGCTTTTTATTTAAAAGATAAAATGCCCCAATCCCTGCTACTACAAATGATGCGGTAATAACCGATGCTAATTGATTGTGTAAATAAGATGGGACTAACCAAGGGTTTGAAAATAAGGCGCTAAAATTATTTAGCACGAATTTACCGTTCTCAAGAATTTCATACCCTACGGGGTGTTGCATCCAGGAATGGGTTGCAATAATCAAAAAGCCACTGGCCCAAGATCCTAAAAAAACCAAAAATCCTGTAACAAAATGAAGTTTATGGCCCAATAACTTTTCACCAAATAAAAACAATCCTAGAAACGAAGACTCCAAAAAGAAGGAGAACATGCCTTCCATGGCAAGAGTTTGACCTATGATGCCTCCGGTCAATTCTGAAAATTTTGCCCAATTGGTACCGAATTGAAATTCCATGGGAATTCCTGTAACTACGCCCATCGCAAAATTCAAGGCAAATATCTTCATCCAAAACTTTGCGGCATCATTGTATTTTTCAACTTTTGTTACTAGGTATTTTCCTTTGAAATAGACTATTATCAATGATAATCCCATAGTCAATTGCGGGAAAAGATAATGGAAAGTGATAGTAAATGCGAATTGCATTCTATCATAAAAAAGCATGTCTTCCATACTAAGATTCTTAATACTAAAAAATACTATTGAGATACAACACTTGTGCTTAGAATCACCAAAAGTCCAATAGTAATCATAGAAAAACTGCAACCTATGTTACACTATCTATAAAATTAAAATAAAGTAAACAATTAATGCGTTGTGGATGGCTAAATTTGATTGGACAAAAAACCTGATCAATAATCTTAATCATATCGTTTCTTAAATAAAAATATTACGTGATTGAAACCCTATTTACCTACCATCTGTCCAGAAAATCAAGTTATCTTGTAAACTCCCTTTTCGCTTTGCCTTAGTTATGGCTAATATGATTTAAATTGTTCCCAACCCTAAAAATTCATATTGTAGAAGGAATTGATCAATATGTGACTTTTATCACTTTTCATTAAAAAAAAAGCCTCTACATTTAACCCATGAAAAAAAGCAGGTTCTTCTTTTCTATGTTTTTTTTGGTCATTACTTTGACCAGTAGCCTGAAGATTGCCGGGACCTTTGGGTATTATGCGCTGTTCACCGATGATTTCGTTGAACGTTTTTGCGAAAATAAGGAGCGACCCGAATTAAATTGTGATGGGAAATGTTACTTAGCCAAAATGCTCTTGCAAGAATCCAAGGACGATACACCACCCATTAATATTGATCTTTTAAAGAATGAAACCATTCTTTTTTTGGAAAAAAGCATAACGTTTGACTTTATTGGCGACCGGGAATCCGATTTGGCCAATTTTGGGTACACGAATCTCTATCACTTCCGTTTTTTACAGGAAGAAATTCAACCTCCGCGGGCATAGCATACCTTCCGTAACTTTTATTCGCTGAATGATCTAATACTACCACTCAGCTTCTTACAACTTTAATTAAAAGAATCAACAATGAATGTAAACTATTTATTGGTGACGGCATGTATGCTTGCCGGTCACCTAATCAGTGCTCAAAACTTCAAAGGGCAAGTTTTGTACGAAGAAAACAACAACCCGGTACAGGAAGCCCATATATTCATAAACAATAAGGTCATAACCCACTCTGATGATAATGGATACTTCGAATTATCGATTCCTGTAAAAGGGGTCAACCTCACCATATCCCATTTAGGGTATATGTCGATTGAAGAATTCATTACCCCACAGGATGACACTGCTGTTTTTGTCTTGGAAGAAGCTCCTATAAATATTCCAGGAGTAATGGTCACGGGTAATTCTAAAACGGACCCTGTTTTTACCATTGAAACCAACGATTATGTAAAAAAAATAGTGCAGCCTAGGAATGTAGCGGATTTATTCAATGATGTAAATGGGTTCTCTCTTATAAAAAGGGGAAACTATGCGATTGACCCTAGCTTTAGGGCTTCGCAATACGAGCAGTTGAATGTTCAGTTTGATGGTGGTACCAAAGCCATGCACGCCTGCCCTAATAGAATGGACCCGATTACCACCCATGTGATACCCGAGGAAATTGAAAAAATAGAAATTATCAAAGGGCCATACACAGTGCGTTACGGGGCTACTTTTGGTGGCATCGTGAACCTGGTGACCCAAGTTCCGGATGCAAGTGAATATGGGTTGCATGGAAGTGTGCATGCAGGTTACGAAAGCAACGGTGGATCTTTGGTATCCATGGCCCGATTACAGCAGGCCTCAGAGAAATACGATATTACCGGGAATGTTGGTTTTCGTGATTTTGGCGATTACGAAGATGGTGACGGCACCGAAATACCCTCCTCTTTCAGAAGTTTGGACTATGGAGTTAAAGTAGGTCTTAATTTCACTTCAAACCAGCGCTTACAAGCCCATTGGAGACAATCGTTCGGAAGGGACGTACTGCACGCTGGATTACCTATGGATACCGATTTGGACGATAGTAGTATTCTTTCTTTGGATTATAAACTAACAGGTTTAAGTGGTAGCCTAAAGAATGTCGATGCAAAACTCTATTATAGTTACGTTGATCATATAATGAGCAATAGTAACCGGCCAAGTTTTATGATGACCGACGCCATTTCTGCCATCAATGCTACAACAGCAGGAGGGAAAATTGAATTGAAACTGAAACCCGGCGAAAAATTCACCCTCTTCACAGGACTTGATGCGATGCTTATTGCCCGGGACGGGGAACGTACCCGACTTGTTAAACGCAATATGGCGGGGCCTTTGCCTACTCCCATGGAGTTTATTGACAAGGTGTGGCAGGACTCCTATATCAACGATATCGGCGTTTTTGCCGAAGGCAAGTATACGTTGTCAGAAAATACCATACTTACCACAGGGTTGCGATATGACCTGGTTACTTCGGAAATTAAAGACCCCGAGGCCGATTTTGCCACCTTATATCCTGATTTGGATAAAAGAAATGAACATAATCTAAGTGGTACGGTTTCCCTAAAATATATTCCCTCAAATAGGTTTATGATGGAAATCGCTTATGGAAGAGGTGTCCGTTCTGCCAATATGATCGAACGCGTGATCAATCATTTCACCGTAGGCCAAGATGCGTATGAATATATCGGCAATCCCAATTTGGATGCCGAAATCAATAATCAATTCGAAATTGGTTTCTCTGGTAAACTTCCTTTTTCTGACAATTCCACAGATCGTTTTAACTACAGCAGTTCATTCTACTATTCGTTTTATGAAAATTATATTGTTGCGGTGATCGACGAATCCCTTACCCGAAAATTCATGCCAACAAATCTTCCGGTAAATCCAAAAGTGTTCAGGAATTTGGACAAGGCTTATAAAACCGGATTCGAAGTTTCCGCCGGAATGGATTTTTTGAACCACTTCAATTTTACCACGGAACTGGCGTATGTATATGCCAAGAACAAGGATCTGTATGAATCCTTGCCCCTTGTGCCACCTTTGACCACCAGTTTAAAACTAGGCTTTGAAAAGGAACGGTTTTGGGTAAATGCGATCTATAGGATTACTGGTGAACAGAACAATATCTCAACTTCCTTTGGGGAAACATCGACTCCAGGTTATGAAGTGATGGACCTTCGTTTGGGCGTCGTTCCCTTTAAAAACTTGACTTTAGGTGTAGCGGCCTTGAATGTTTTTGATGAAACCTATTATAACCACTTGAATTTCTCATTCAACAACCAAGCTGATTTTGGTAGAGTGCCAATTAATGATCCGGGAAGGAACTTATCGGCCTTTGTGCAGTACAAATTTTAATATACATAAAACGGGGGCGATTGCCCCCGTTTTTTAGTTCTTCCCAATTAGTTTTGGCTTTATATTACTTAGTAAAAGTATAACCTATGCCAAGCTGTACCATTGATGTTGTCATGTCATAAGATACAGAGGATCCGGGTATTGCTCCAAGAGGATTGCTCGGTGAAGCCATCATCGGATTAAGTATATTTCCCTCTGTAGCGCCATTACTATCTCCATAGTGATAAACTGCATCAAGTTTCCAATTGTCGTTTATTACATAACTTAATCCAAATTGATATGCATTTTTGATTATTGCCGTTGCCGGAATATTAAAAAATGCTATTTCTTCCGGAATAGGGTTTGAACTATAGGTATAACCAAAACGCAATGGCAGTTTGTTTATACCCTTGTATTGGAGTCCTGCTGATAAGATTGATATATTTTTCCAACCAAATCCAGCTACAGAAGCTGTTTGAGTCCATCCAGTCTCAGAAAAACCTTCTGTATTTTCATAATCTACTCTTCTAAAGTCCAAGGCTAAATCAACATCCCCTGTCGAATATCCAAAACCAAGTGAGAAAATAGCTGGATAATCCATTTGAAAATTGTTTTTCTCAGTACTATTATCCAAGTAGGTGTTTTCAAATTCAAATTCCCCAAATTTTTGAGCTGTTTTATATGACGCTCCAAGCTTTAAACCGAGTCCAGAATCATAGAATAATCCAAATTGAGCTCCAAAACCAATTGCTGAAGCTTTATCTGTAGTTGGATATCCTGCCATAGTTGGACTTGCGGTTGGATTAGGTGCTAATTCCAATGCAGCATAATCTATATTCGGCTGAATTCCAATTGAAAATTTATCCGATAATTCATAGGCATAGGATAACCCTACTTGTAATAACAAATAATCAGATTCAATATGACCAAATCCCATGGCCGCTTGTGGATAGTTAATAGGATTTGAATCTTCCATCGGATTGAAACTTCCACTTAACGGGTTGTTCGCTTCTTCAGGAAATGTAACACCAAAGCCACTGATACCAAATGCAGAAGCGCCAAAGGTATGCTTACTTCCTTCTTTTCCCCAAACCATGGCCAAGGCTGGCATAGGGGATAGAGGCCTATCATCTGCTGTTGTCCCACTAACTCCAGGAGCTCCAGGTCCAAGCATACCGGCTGGTAATGAAGAAGACAATTCGGGTGAAGAAAAGAAAAGACCAATATCGAACTTGAGGATCTTGTCATCAAAAGTCGATATGGCCGCTGGGTTCCATTGTAGGGCACCTGATATGTCTAAAGGTTGGGCTGTAGCCGCACCTCCCATTGACATGTTAACAGCCCCCACACCCTGCATTATATGTCCCGATTGGGCCAAAGCAGCAGTCGCAAAAATTAGAAACGATAAATTTAGAATTGTTTTTCTCATGATTAATTGGTTTTTTGTAATTTCAAAAGCCCTTACTAATTTCGATAGTTTGTATAAGCTTTTTACGTTATCTATTGAATACTTAAAAACACCTCAAAATTATTGTCGAAAATTTTGAAGTTTCATGACATTTATCATAGTTGGGAATTTGAAACCCCCATATCTCCCCTTAGGCCGTCATTTATTGATGTTATCCCATATAACAAAATCATAAATAATTGTTTTTCAAGTATATAAGCCAAACTTCTTTGTAACATTTGTTACAAAAAAGAAATGGTCATATGACAAATGTCATGAAATTCAGCTTCTTTGGAGGGTAATTTTATACCCGAAAACAGATTTAGTTTTTACAATACAAAATACAGTTAAATGAAAAATCTAGTTATTTTAGGCGCAGGAACATCAGGAACGATGATGGCCAATCACTTAAGGCCAAAACTTTACCATAACGAATGGAATATAACCATAGTTGATCAATATAAAACACATTATTATCAACCAGGGTTTCTGTTTCTTCCTTTTGACACCTACACAGAAGATCAAGTTAAAAAAGTTGGAAAGAAACTGATCCATAAGAAAGTCGACTATATTCAGAAAAAAATCGAGAAAATTATTCCTGAAGAAAATAAAGTTGAATTGGAAGATGAAACTTTAGATTACGATGTATTGATCATTGCAACAGGTTCTAAAATTGCTCCTGAAGAAACCGAAGGCTTGGTTGGCCCACTTTGGAAAAAGGATATTTTCGATTTTTACACCTATGAAGGCGCTTTAGCTTTACGGGATAAATTAAGAGAATGGGAAGGCGGAAAACTTGTAGTCCATATTACTGAAATGCCCATTAAATGTCCAGTCGCTCCTTTGGAGTTCGCCTTTTTGGCCGATTCCTTCTTTCGTAAAAAAGGGATGCGGGATAAAGTTGATATTACCTATGTTACCCCGCTAACAGGGGCTTTTACAAAACCAACCTGTTCAACCGCTTTGGCCTATCTTTTAAAGGATAAAAATATTCATATGGAATCTGATTTTTCCATAATGGAGGTAGATAATGAAACAAAGGAAATTGTTGATTATGAAGATCGTAGAATCCCTTTTGATCTGTTGGTAACCATACCCACCAATATGGGAGATGAAGTTATAGAAAGATCAGGCTTAGGAGATGATCTGAATTTCATACCTACCGATCATAATACCTTGCAATCATTAGCACATGAAAATATTTTTGTGATTGGTGATGCTACAAATGTACCAGCTTCCAAAGCAGGTTCAGTGGCACATTTCCAAGCAGAAACGTTAACCGATAATATTCTTTTGTATATCGATGGATATCCATTAAAAAAAGAATTTGACGGACACGCCAATTGTTTTATCGAAACTGGAAATAACAAAGCCTTATTAATTGATTTTAATTATGTTACAGAACCAGTACACGGAAAATTTCCATTTGCAAAAATCGGTCCTTTAAATTTATTAAAAGAAAGTGTATTTAATCATTGGGGGAAATTGGCCTTTAGATGGATCTATTGGAATATGCTTTTAAAAGGAATCCCAATACCCTTCGTTTCTCGAAATATGAGTTTTAAAGGCAAGGTTTTTGATATAAAACCAGAAATAAAATAATTATTAACTTACAATAAAAACAACTAAATATTATGTCAGTAAAAACGATAGCAGGTGTAGAAGTAAACGTTTCTGAGGAAGGATATCTTGAAGATATGTCGCAATGGAACGAAGAAATTGCAAAAGAAATTGCAGGCGAAATAGGAATAGAATTAACACCAAAACACTTTGAAGTGTTAAATTATTTGCGTGAAAAAACAGCCGCAAAAGAAGCTCTAACAATTAGAAAAGTTGGGAAATCAGGTATTGTAGATATAAAGGAATTATATAAATTGTTTCCAAAAGGGCCATTAAAATTCTCGTCTAAAATAGCAGGAATCCCTAAACCAACAAGTTGTATATAAGTAGTCTTTATCCTTAAAATATTAAAAATGGAAACAAAAGAAAAAGAAGTGAAAACAGCAAAAAAAGAGAAAAAACCTCTTGAGAAAGTATGTATTATATGTGCCAAGGGAAGTTTAGAGGATGTTTATGCTACCTTAGTTATGGCGAACGGAGCTGTAATGGAAGGTATAGAGACTAATGTATTCTTTACCTTTTTCGGATTGGAAGGTATCACTAAAAAAACAATGAACCACCTTCACACCGCAACAACAGGTAATCCTGCAATGAGGATGCCCGGAGGTTTGCCTTTTCCTACAATGCTTGGCGGATTACCAGGAGTGGAAACCGCAGTTTCAAGTATGATGAGAAAACAAATGGAAGCGTTGGATATGCCTCCTGTAGATGAGTTTTTGGAAATGATCACTGCTGGTGGTGGCACCATCTACGCCTGTAAATTGGCCGTTGATATGTTCAAATTAAAGAAAGAGGATTTATCTGATGAAGTTGATAGTATAATTACTATTGGCGAGTTTTATGAATTGTGCGATGGTGACAGAACCCAAATCATTTTTACATAAAATACTTTAAATCAATTTTCATAAGCTAATACGACAAAAATTGAAAAAGGGGCCTAATTAGGCCCCTTTTTTTATTCAATTCACTACTTGATATCCGGAGTATCCAGATCTTGCAGTTCATCCAACTGTTTTAAGATATCGAAGGTCTTCTTTGCTTCTTCCTCATCAACTACACTAATGGCGGCCCCAACGTGGACCATAACATAGTCATTGACTTTTGCCTCAGGTACCAGCGTTAAACTGACTTTTTTTATCACCCCATCAAAAGATACCCTGCCTTCGCGAAAGGTTTCATCCAGTTCAGCGGTAATTTCAATGAGTTTTCCTGGGATCGATAGGCACATTTAAATCAAATTTTACTATTATTATACTAATTAGTTATTTTCCCTTAGCCAAGTATACCAAGCTTCCATACCCTCACCTTTGGTTGCGGAGATTTCAAAAAACTGAAGCTTTGGGTTCACTTTGAGTGCATTCTTTTTTAGTTCCTCCAAATCGATATCCAAATAAGGCAATAAATCTATCTTATTGATAATACATATATCCGACGTGTGGAACATATCAGGATATTTTAGGGGTTTATCTACCCCTTCCGTTGTGCTGATGATCACGACACGTTTGCTTTCCCCCAGATTGAACATAGACGGACAAACCAAATTCCCTACGTTTTCGATCATCAATACCGAGTTGTCCTGAGGGGCCAACTTCTTAACCGCCTCATAAATCATATCACTTTCCAAATGACATCCTTTTCCCGTATTTATCTGCATCACAGGGATCTCAATTGCGGCAATTCGATTGGCATCATTCAACGTTTGCTGATCACCTTCGATCACATAAAATGGAATCTCATTTTTTAGATCTTGCAAAGTGCGCTCCAATAAAGCCGTCTTTCCAGAACCAGGTGAACTCACCAAGTTTAAAGCAAAAATATTTTTTGCCTCAAAATAGCCACGGTTTCTTGCGGCCATAACTTCATTGTGTTGTAAAATATCCTGTTCTACCTCAATAATTGTTTTATGATGGTGGTCATGGGGATGTTCATGACTATGTGTATGTGAATGATCATGCGGGTGATCATGGTCATGGGGATGTTCATGACTGTGTGTATGTGAATGATCATGCGGGTGATCATGGTCATGGGCATGTTCATGACTGTGTGAATGACTATGACTATGACTATGGTTATGTCCATGGTCATGATGTTGGTGGGTATGAACTTCTTTTGGGTTCAAAATACGTACACCGTTTTCTTCGCTTCCGCAACCGCAGGTACCGCACATATCAATCAATTTAATGTTATTCAAATATAGTCAATAATAGTTTTTAATCCTTGGGATACAACTCATACTTACCCACCGGTAAGTTCGTAAATCCCGAATTCAAGGCAATTTTGGTTGGGCATCATTCAATATTCGATCTAGAATACGATTGGTAAAATATGCCCTTGCCTTATTGAGGTTTTCCTGTGCATTTTTGCTCAAACCATTTTCTAATTCCCATTGATACCCTTGAATTGCCAAAACGTATGCTTTTGGTTTGTGATGGTACAACTGTTCTGCCAAGTACAAAATAGTTTCTGGCACCAAGGCATGCGTACTGAAACTATGGGTGTTAGAACGTGCACATGTTTCCCATGTATACCCATTTTCAAGCTCATTCTTGGAGGCATCAACGAAAATAACCATGTCAAAATCCCCAATTAATTCGGCATCTTCAATTTGAAGTTGGTATCGGTATTCCAAGGAAACGTTCTTGAACTTTAGCTCATTTAAACCATCCAAAAATTCCCATCCTAAGCCATCGTCCTGCCTCCCATAATTACCAATTCCGAAAATCAAACATTTATTTTCAGCGTTTTCGTTCATCGATTAAATTTCCACTATGATCAATTAATGTAACATGCAATGGCATCTGGCCCAATGCATGGGTAGCACAGCTCAGACAAGGGTCATAGGCCCTAATTGCAACCTCTACCTGGTTAAGCATATCTTCGGTTACTTCCGGTTTTCCGTTAATCACATTATTGGCAACCCATTTTACAGCCTGATTCATCGGTTCATTGTTATGGGTGGTCGATACGATTAGATTACAACGTGTGATCCTATCCCTGTCATCTACTTCATAATGATGGATCAATGTACCTCGCGGAGCTTCTATAATTCCAATTCCTTCATTACGCCTTTCACCTTTGCGTATAAGGTCGTTACTTAAAATATCTTCATCGTTCAATAGCTTTTTCATCATTTCCGCGCAATATAGCATCTCGATCAACCGAGCCCAATGGGAGTACATGGTTTTATTGTTAATTTTTCCATTGGTAGCCAATTTGAAAATGATACGTTCTTCCTCGGCATAAGGCGTTTCTATTCCGTTGCAAATATTGATACGTGCCAAAGGCCCCACCCTATTCCATCCTTTGTCCCTTCCTAAATCCTTTAAATACGGAAATTTTAAATAAGACCATTTTTCTACACCTTCATTGAAGTATTGAATGTAATCGTCAGATGGAATATCGTTTAAGGTAACTTTTCCGTTGGCATCAACTGCCCTTAAATTTCCATCATATAGTTCTAAAAATCCATTTTCCTTATTCACCAATCCTAAATGGCCTGATGGATATTCTGCAAATCCATCCAACCAATTCTTGTTGACTTCATGATACCCTTTTAAGAAATCTATAATCTCTTTAGACCAGTTTATCATGGCATCAATAGAAGGAATTTCCTTACTGTTCAGAAAATAATCACGATCTTTCAATGTGATTTTTTTATGTACCCCTCCTGGGACTGCTGAAATACCGTGTATTCGCTTCCCGGCGATGGTTTTTATAATTTCCTGACCAAATTTGCGCATTAATATTCCCTTTTTCGCGAGCTCTGGGTGCTCGATGGCAACTTCCGCCACATTACGTTTTGCAGGATCTGCATTTACCCCGAATAACAAATCAGGTGATGCCAAATAGAAAAAATGTAAAGCATGCGATTGGAAAACCTGTCCAAAATGTAATAGTTTTCTAATTTTTTGAGCAGGCACCGACAAGTCCTGAGGGTCCAAACCAACAATTTGATCGATCGCTTTTGCAGCAGCCAAATGATGGCTTACAGGACAAATACCGCACAAGCGTTGTACCATTACAGGAGCTTCCCAATACGGGTGGCCTTGAATGAAACGTTCGAAACCACGGAATTCGACGATATGAAAAAAGGAATCTTTTACATTGTTTTTTTCGTCTAATTGAATGGTAACCTTACCATGCCCTTCAACTCTAGTAACAGGATCTATGATTAGTTTTTTCATCTTTAATCGTATTTAAATTCTTCGTGGGTAATGGAGTATTCCTCATTTAACAGGATGTTCTTGACAACTTTCCAGATATGACTGGCATTCGGTGGACATCCAGGGATATAGTAATCTATTTTTACGATTTCATTACAGGGATATACATTGTTCAACAGTTTAGGAATGTCCTCATGGTTCGGAATTACATTGGCACCTATTTCGCCTGTAAGACCATGGATATAGGCCTCTTCCAAGCACTCTTTTAATGGGACGAAATTCCTCATGGCCGGGATACCCCCCATAATGGCGCATTCACCAAAACCAATGAGGATATCGCATTTTTTCCTAAACTCTTTGAGCACTTCGATGTTCTCCGAATTTGCACAACCCCCTTCGATTAAACCTATATCGCAACGCTTACTGAACTTTTTAATGTCTGTTAGAGGCGATTTGTTGAACTCAACTATTTCAAGCACATCGAGTATTTCAGTATCGATATCCAATAACGACATATGACATCCGAAACATCCGGCAAGGGACGTAGTGGCGACTATAAATTTGTTTTCATCACTTCTTTTTTTAGTGCCCTCTCGTTTTGGAGCTTCTTTATCTTTTCCGACGATATCATATTTTCTGTCACCAAAAGGTTGCTCATAGATCATACCCTTAACCAAAATTGCACCTACAGGACATAAGTTCATGGCATGCAGTGCTTCCGCATCGGTTAATTTGGCTTCTTCGTCATAATCGATATGGACCCTTGTTTTGACACCTCTGTTTACAAATGAAAACACATCCATTCCTTCTTTTGTCTTGACTTCCTCAACACAACGTTTACACAGGATACATCTATTGGATTCCATAATCATGCGATCGGAATTAAAATCGACCACCTTATTACTGTAAACATGGGGGAAACGGGAAACGGTTATTCCCATATCATAGGCTAAATTCTGCATATCGCAGTTACCGCTCTTTTCACAGGATGGACAAAAGTGGTTGCCTTCCGCAAACAACATTTCGATTATTGCTTTTCTCGTATCTTGAAGCTCAGGAGTATTGATTTCGACCTCCATTCCTTCATATACTTTCGTTGTGCAGCTTGTTGTTGTTTTATTGTTAACCACTACCGTACAAATTCGACAAGTACCCAAAGGAGGATTCACTTCATGGAAATGACACAATGTTGGAATGTATATTCCATTTTCTTTGGCAGCGTCTACCAAATTTTTTCCTTCATGTACTTGATATTTTCTGCCGTCTATTGTTATGTTTACCAGCTTATTCATAAGAGCTCTCTATTTCATGGATGATGTTATCATAATCTTCAACAGCTTTTTCCAATTTAAAAGCTTGGTTAAAATCACTTTCGGCAAGAAGACATTTTTGGAATTCCCCCGGAAATTTTAGCATAGCGGTAAGCAAACAGTTGGTCGATGTTTTTCCAAGACCACATCTGCTAGATTGCTTTATTATTGTACTCCATTCCTTGATCTCATCAAGGTCGCTCTTGTCCGCATGACATAGCATTATCTTATTGATTTTCTTGTTCAATAGGAAGTTGCCCGTTCTGCAAGGTACACAGATGCCACAGGATTCAGCGACAAAAAATTTAGTGATATTCTTGAGTATTGAAAGAAGATCCCTAGTTGAGTTGAATACCATGAAAGAACCACCACTTCTTAATCCGACTCCACTCATTTTTCGGGAATATTCGATGGGATCGTTGAATGAAAATTGAATATGTTCGGCCAACAAATTCTCCCCGGATATTTCCCTGTCAAAATCTACCGATGATAAGAATTCCCCAGCGAAACCGTTAAATAAAATATAGTGGGGATCTTTGGCTTCTATCAAATCCAGAAAATCTTTCAGCTTCATTCCCCATTCTATTTCATAAACGCCTGGTTTTTTACAATCGCCGGAAACACTTAACAACTTAGTGCCCGGTGTGGCATTCGTACCTATTTTCAAGTATTTTTCCAATCCCATTTCAAGAATCCTGGGTACGGCGCAAAGCGTTTCCACATTATTTACCACGGTGGGCTTGCCTAGAAATCCTTTTTCGACAGGGAAAAACTCCTTTGTAGTGGGTTCACCCCGTTTACCTTCCATAGAAGCTATTAGTGCTGTTTCTTCCCCGCAAATGTAGGCGCCGGCTCCCATGTGTACATTCACCTTAAAATCGAAACCTTCAATGCCAAGGATATTTTTGCCTAAAAGTCCATTTTTATTAAAATCATTGATGGTTTCCTCAAGCTTTTCCTTTAAATAAAAATATTCTGCCCTTAGGTAAATAGTGCCTTCTGTTGCGCCAACCGCATAACCGGCCATTGCCATACCTTCAAGCAATAATCCAGGATGATTATTCATCAATACACGATCTTTGAAAGTTCCTGGTTCGCCTTCATCGGCATTACAAATGATATATTTTTGATCGGCTATGTTGTCTTTACAGAATTGCCATTTAATTCCTGTCGGAAAGAAGGCCCCTCCCCTTCCCGAGAGTTTGGAATTTTTAACCAATTCAATTACATCATCAGGTCTATAATCTTTAAGTTTTTTTAGCGCTTTGCCAGGTTTATAGGTCTTAAAGAAGACCGTTTTATCATCTTCTTCTGGCCTGTACTGGATGTTATCCTTTGGGATATCGCATAGCGATTCCAAGGGATGTCCGTCCCTCAATTTTGAAATGATGGTTTTAGCCTTTGCTGGGGTTAGATTCGTAAAAGGATAAAAATTAATCAACGCCGATGATTCCTGATCGCTTAGTCCAATACAGGATGTTTTGAAAAATCCAAATAATTTATCTGGTGTGACATTGCCGATTTTTATACCTATTTCTTCTTCAAAAGCTTCCTTTACGGCTTGGTAATGGTGTAGTTTGGAAATAGTGGAACAATTCAAGTAGATAGTATACTTGCCGGCATTTTTACGATGGAAAAAATGATAGAAGGAAATGACCCCTTCAAGTTCCATCCTTGAGATGTTGAATTCTTTCGCAATTTTGGTTTTATCATCGTGACTGATGTACCTTCTTTTTTTCTGAATATCCCAAAGGACATCCATTAGGGAAGTTCTTTGCAATGCCTGTTCTAAATTAGCCATAATTTAAATTTATGATGTGCATAATAACAAAGCTAATACCGAACCGGTAATCTATATATGACGAATGTCATTGTATGAAGATTTATGGACTGTTTTAATGAATTTTAAACAATAAAATGGGCTCAAAGTGAGGTTGAAGAATAAGATATTCCATGAAATATCAAGATACTTCCAAGGCTTTTACTTTCAGTTCCTTTCCCTGAAGAATTCCCTTTAAAAAACTGTTGCACTTGGGGCAAGAATCATAGAAGTGCTCCATATCAAAAACAGTATTGCAATCCGCGCATTTTCCTTTGGCCTTAATGACCGTTATTTTCTTGATCGCATTTTCCAGTACGGTCCCCTTAACGGCTGACGGCCAAACGAAATCCAAAGAATCAAATTCAATTCCCGCCAAAGTACCAATTTCAAGTTCGATCAAATCCACTGCTGTGGCATTGGCTTTTGCCGTTTCATCCTCAGCGATTTTCACAATACCCAAAGCCACCGATAATTCGTGCATATCATTAATTTAAGTGCCTGACACATAGAAGGAAGCCTTTCAATATTAAATATATTTAATTCTTGAAAACATGACGAAAATCATGTTTTACCTTCTTTGGTTTCCTTAAATTCAAAGGCAATATCCGAAAATTATGGATATCTACAAGATCCTTTTTAATCTAACATTCAATCATGGCTACAAAAAGCAAAGTAAACGACACTTACTATGAGAGCATAGTGAAGCAAGGCTATAGTAGAAGGGATTTCATGAAGTTCGCAACCTATATAACCGCGTATATGGGTTTAGAATCAACCATGGTTGGCCAAGTGGCCAAATCTCTCGAGACTACTCACAGATTACCTGTTATCTGGGAACATTTTCAAGAATGTACCTGTTGTAGTGAATCATTTATTAGGTCTGACCATCCCATTGTTTCAGATATTATTTTGGATAAAATTTCATTGGACTATACCTTGACCTTAATGGCAGCATCCGGTCATCAAGCCGAAGCGGCTAAACATGCCACTATGGAAAAATACAAAGGGGAATATATCCTTTGTGTGGAAGGTTCCATACCCATGGGAGATGATGGCAATTACTGCTGTATTGGAGGTAGATCGGCCAAAGATATATTAATTGAAGCCGCAGCAGGAGCCAAAGCAATCATCGCTTGGGGAAGCTGTGCCTCTAATGGTTGTGTTCAAGCGGCATCACCGAACCCCACTAATGCAACGCCAATTCATAAAATCATTAAGAACAAACCAATTATAAGAGTTCCCGGATGTCCTCCAATTGGTGAGGTAATGGCCGGGGTAATCGTTCATGTGGTCGCGTTTGGCAGATTACCTGAACTGGATAGATTAGGAAGACCAAAAGCTTTTTATGCCAAACGTGTGCACGACAGTTGCTACAGACGGCCTTATTATGATGCCGGACTATTTGCACAAACCTTTGATGATAAAAATGCTAAGGATGGGTACTGTCTATATAAACTAGGTTGTAAAGGACCTATGACCTATAATTCTTGTGGAACAATCAAATGGAATAACGGAGTTAGCTATCCAATACAATCGGGACATGGTTGTATCGGCTGTAGTGAAGAAAATTTCTGGGATAATGGTCCTTTCTACAAAAAGATGGCAAAAGTTCCCGGATTACATGAAGAAGGACTAGCCGATGACATTGGAAAAGTTGGTGCAGGCATTTTGGCAGGAGGTTTGGCCGTACATGCCATTGCCGCAAATATTTCCAAGCGTAAAGAATTGACCAGTAGAATTAAACGAGGTAGGGAAAACGAAAAAAATATTGACTCTTAAACATTGAAATCATGGCAGAAAGAATAGTAGTTGACCCTGTCACCAGAATTGAGGGTCATTTAAGAATAGAAGCAGAAATCAAAGATGGAAAAATAGTCGATGCCTATAGTTCCAGTACTATGGTTAGAGGTATTGAAAATATTGTCAAAGGTAGAGATCCTAGGGATGTATGGGCGTTTGTACAACGCACATGTGGCGTATGCACCACCGTGCACGCCTTGGCCTCGGTAAGAGCAGTGGAAGATGCATTGGGCATTGCAGTTCCTCCCAATGCGGAAATGGTACGGAACATAATGGAAGGTGCCTTATATATGCATGATCATACCGTACATTTTTATCATTTACATGCGTTGGATTGGGTCGATGTTGTCAATGCATTAAGTGCAGATCCAATAAAAACATCAGAATTGGCCCAAAGCATTTCGAACTGGCCTAAAAGTTCACCCGGCTATTTTTCCGATATTAAAAAAAGGATCACCAAATTTGTTGAAAGTGGGCAATTGGGAATCTTTGCCAATGGGTATTGGGGTCACCCTCAAATGAAGTTACCGGCAGAAGCAAATCTAATGGCGGTAGCCCACTATTTAGAAGCGCTCGAGTGGCAAAAAGAAATTGTTAAGGTGCATACCATATTCGGTGGTAAAAACCCACACCCTAATTATCTGGTTGGTGGTATGGCTTGTGCTATCAACACAGAAAACCCTGGAGGAATCAATGCGGAACGATTGGCTATGGTCAAGTCCCTTCTTGATGAAGGAAAACGATTTATAGAACAAGTTTACATACCTGACCTTTTAGCCATAGCATCTTTCTATAAAGATTGGGGCGCTATCGGTAAAGGATTTGGTAATTATATGTCCTATGGTGATTTTCCAACGAATGGTTATGCTGATCAATCCAATTTTAAATTCCCACAAGGGGTTATTTTAAATAGGGATTTATCTAAAGTTTTAGATGTCAACCATCGAAGTAGCGATGAAATTGAAGAATTTGTCAATAATTCCTGGTACGATAATTATGCCGAAGGCAAAGAAACGGGAAGACATCCATGGGATGGGGAAACGAATATTAAGTATTCTGGACCCAAACCTCCTTACGAACATTTGAATGTTGAGGAAAAATACAGTTTTATCAAAACCCCAAGATGGAAAGGAATGCCTATGGAAGTAGGTCCGTTAGCACGATTGTTGGTAGGTTATGGTAGGGGAAACAAAGAAATCCAGGAATCCGTTAATGCTGCCCTTACGCATTTAGATGTGCCTGTTGATGCCTTGTTCTCTACATTGGGAAGAACAGCGGCCAGAGGTATTGAAACCCAATTGGTAGCCAATTGGACAATGGAGTTTTATGATACTTTGATGAATAACATTAAAAATGGGGATGAGCGAATGGCCAATACTGAGAATTGGGAACCATCAAGCTGGCCTGCCGAGGCAAAAGGAGTAGGTTATATGGAAGCACCAAGAGGCGCTTTGGCCCATTGGATTAAGATAAAAGATGGTAAAACAGAGAATTATCAGCAAGTAGTACCAACAACATGGAATGCCTCTCCTCGAGATCCAAAAGGACAGCTTTCTGCATACGAATCAACTTTAATCGGAACACCCGTTGCAGATCCTGAACTACCATTGGAAATTATCAGGACCATACATTCTTTCGACCCTTGTCTGGCATGTGCCGTACATTTATATGATGAACATGGGAACCATATTTCCAAAGTTCAACATACGGGAAGCTGCGAAATTTAATTAAATAAAAGATCATGGATAAAACTAGAAATTTTAAACGTGTTTACGTCTGGGAATTGCCGGTCAGGATCTTTCATTGGTTAAATGTCCTCGCTTTATTTGTGTTGATAATAACCGGGTTTTTAATCGCAAATCCACCCGCGTTATTATCCAGCGCAGAGGCAACAAATCTGCACACCTTCGGAATCGTTAGGTTTATACACTTTACGGCTGCTTATTTGTTCTTCTTTGTTATGATATTGAGGATCTATTGGGCGTTTGTGGGGAATAGATTTGCCAGTTGGAGAGCATTTTGGCCTTTTACCAAGAAGAATTGGAATAATTTCGGGCATGTGATGAAAATCGATATTTTGCTTATGAATGAGAAAGTAGAGGATGTAACCAAAATAAGTATCGGACATAATAGTGTTGCAACCCTGTCTTATCTAATTATGTTTGTTTTGGCTATAATACAGGTCATTACAGGCTTTGGGTTGTATGCTGATATGTCTTCTTGGTGGTTGCCGAAAATGTTCGATTGGGTAGTTCCATTCTTTGGGGGAGACTTTTTGGTCAGGAACATTCACCATACGGTTATGTGGCTATTTATATTCTTTTCAATGGTTCATGTTTATTTGGTATTTTACCATGATTGGCTCGAAGGTAGAGGTGAAGTTTCCTCAATATTCGGTGGATATAAATTTGTTGCTGATGAACGTCTTAAACATGCCCAAGACGAAGTAGAAATTAAGGGTGACAATGAAATTGTAGCCTCGAAATAAATTTTGTGACTAGAATAAATTCATTCAATGACATACAATTTTGGAATTGGATGAATTTATTTTTTAATTGATCTTATGAAAATACCCGAAAGGACTCCAGTGGCCATTAGTAGTGATTCCTTCTTCTTCGAAAAGGATAAATCCAACTGTATACTTGTTATGGGAGTTGGAAATTATCTCATGGGCGATGAAGGCATCGGTGTACATATTATTCAGGAAATGGCTAAATTGGATTTACCTGAATATATAGATATTTTGGATGGAGGTACAGGCGGTTTTTTACTTTTGAGTTGTTTTCAAGTTTATCCGACTATTATTTTTGTTGATGCAACCATGGATGGTAAACCTGCTGGAACCATTTCATTGATTCGACCAAAATTTGCGTCTGATTTTCCATCGGCGTTAAGCGTCCATGATGTTGGGCTTAAAGATATGGTTGAAGCTGTTTACCTCATGGATAAGGTTCCTGATATTCATTTATTCACCGTATCAATTGAAGAGATCAACCCAATGACCATCGAATTGAATCAAAAAGTAAGGGATGCTATTCCTAAACTCATTGAGAAGATCTTGAAGCAATCTGAAAAACTTCATTTAAATTTATCGTAATTTTTAAGTTTGTTAGAAACTGTAAAAATTGATGCGAAAAACCTATAAAATTCTTATTTCCGGACAAGTCCAAGGTGTAGGTTTTCGACCATTTGTGCATAGTTTGGCCCAAGAGTTTTTGCTGACAGGAACGGTCTCCAATAATGAAGAAGGTGTTATTATTTTTGTTTCGGGATTGGAAGAATCAGTTTTTAAATTCTATAAAAAATTAATCCAATTTCCTCCCCCGGTTTCCCGAATAAAGGACCATGAAATTTCTCTAATAGAGGATATGGTTTATGATGGATTCAAAATTAATCCTTCTAAAAAAGGCGGTCAACTCAACCTGTCCCTTACCCCTGATTTTGCTATATGCGATATCTGTACAATTGAAATTTCAGATCCGGAAAACAGGCGTTATGGTTATCCTTTTACCACTTGCGTGAATTGTGGACCCCGATGGGCCATTACCAATACCTTTCCTTTCGAGCGAAATCATACTAGTATTGACGAATTTGAAATGTGTGAAGCTTGCCTAAATGAATATACCGATCCGGAGGATCGGCGCTTTCATTCACAGACCAATACCTGTGCCACTTGTGGTATCGACCTGTTTTTGTATGATCAGTCGGGCGAAAAAGTAGTGGTTCCGAAAGCAACTCTATTCAAAAAAATAGCTTCACTTTTATTAGAGGGATATATAATCGCCATAAAAAATACAAGTGGATATTTACTTTGCTGTAATGCAGAAAATGAAGAAGTCGTTCAACAATTACGGGATAAAAAAAACAGACCGAATAAACCATTCGCAATTTTATATCCTTCATTGGGCCATTTAAAGGATGAGTTACAAGTAAATGCGCTTCAAGAGAAATCCTTGACATCGGCCGAAAGACCTATCAACATTATCTCATTGAAGGGATATAAAGGAAAAATCGCATTACAAAAGGTCGCTCCAGGACTCAATCAATTGGGAGTGATGTTACCTTATTCCGGAATTTTGCAACTTTTGGCCAATGAGCTGGCTATTCCGATTGTGGCCACAAGCGGTAATATTCATGGTTCGCCCATTATCAGTGAAAATGGGGAGGCTCTTGAAAAGTTAAAGGAAGTTGCTGATTATTTTCTTCAACACCGTCTAAAAATTTCACACCCACAAGATGATTCCGTTGTTAAATTCAGTACACGTCAAAATAAGGAGGTTTTATTTAGACGGTCTCGTGGGTATGCCCCAAATTATTTTAATGCAACCCTGAATTCCGGTGAAAAAATAATGGCACTAGGTGCACATTTAAAAAGCAGTATTGCCTATAATCCCAATGAGTTTCTGTACATCAGTCAATATTTGGGAAACCTTGATAATTTTGATGTGTATCATCGATTTACAACTACCGCAATAAAATTCATAGACCTCTTTGAACAAAAGCCCGAACTTATATTATATGATAAACATCCATTGTACCAAAGCACACAATACGGCATGGAATTGGCAAAACAGCTTGGTGTAAAGTCATATCAAATTCAACACCATAAAGCGCATTTTGCCTCGGTTTTAGGAGAACATGAACTTTTTGATTGCGCGAATCCTGTTTTGGGGGTTGTTTGGGATGGAACCGGCTATGGGGACGATGGTCATATTTGGGGAGGGGAATTCTTTGATTTTCGATCAAAAAAGATCGAGCGAATCCCACACTTCGAATATTTCGATTGGTTGGCCGGCGATAAAATGGCAAAAGAACCCAGACTATCCCTATTATCATTGGCGGGGCCTCAAATGCAATCTACCGTTTCCGAGAAGTTTTCAAAGGAAGAATGGACTATCTATCAAGCGCTACAAAAACATAATAAATTAAAAACTTCCTCTGTTGGAAGGCTCTTTGATGCTGTTGCTTCCCTTTTGAATATTTGCGATATAAACACCTATGAGGGCGAAGCCGCCATATTGCTAGAAAATTTGGTTATAAACTATAGTCTAAAAGACTGTAAAAGCTATTTAAACGATATTGAAGATGTAATATCGCCAAAGGAAATTATACATAAAATCTCTTTGGATAAAGAATCGGGTGAATCCATAGAACAAATAATCATTAATTTTTTATATACGTTGGCATTATCAATTATGGCAATGGCCAAAAGTAGAAATTATAGGCATATAGCTTTAAGTGGTGGTGTTTTTCAAAATACTACCTTAGTGGATATGTTAATTGAACTGGTTCCTAAAGAAATAAAGTTGTACTTTCATAAAGAGCTTTCCCCGAACGATGAAAATATTTCTTTTGGCCAAATCATGTATTATCTGCATTTAAAGAACTGAAAAATGAAGTATTTAAGCGAATACAGAAATTTTGAAGCCACCAAAAAATACCTAGAGGAAATTCATAAAATTGCCTCTAAGGACTGGAATATCATGGAAATTTGTGGGGGGCAGACCCATAGCTTGGTTAGGAATGGTATTTTGGAACTATTGCCAGAGCATGTAAGAATGATCCATGGGCCAGGTTGCCCTGTTTGCGTTACCCCACTGAATTTAATAGATAAAGCCATTGAGCTGTTGGAAAACAATGTAATCGTATGCTCTTTTGGGGATATGATCCGCGTTCCGGGGAGTAAAAAAAGTTTGCTTGAGGCCAAGGCTAATGGTGGAGATTTGAGAATTTTGTATTCACCGATCGAGGCGGTCTCTATTGCCAAGGAAAATCCTGATAAAGAGGTTGTGTTCTTTGCGGTTGGATTTGAAACTACGGCCCCGGCGAATGCCTTATCGGTCTTACATGCCGAAAAAGAAGGAATCACCAATTATTCAATTTTGGCATCACACGTATTAGTGCCTCCTGCCATGGAAGCAATTTTAGATGATGAATTTTGTACTATAAATGCATTCTTGGGGGCAGGCCATGTTTGTGCCATTATGGGCATACAGGAGTATTATCCTTTGGTCGAAAAGTATAGAATACCTATTGTAGTGACCGGATTTGAACCCTTGGATTTAGTACAGGGAATTTATATGGCCGTAAAACAATTGGAAGAAGGAAGGTGTACACTGGAAAATCAATATGCAAGGGTAGTAAAACAAGACGGCAATAAGGCCGCAAAGGATGTGATCAACAAGGTCTTTGAAGTTGGGGACAGGGAATGGCGGGGAATAGGTGAAATTCCCCATAGTGGCTATGTAATCAGGGAAGCTTATAAAAAATATGATGCTGAGGCTAAATTTGAAATTAGCAATATAAAAGTCCCCGAAAATTCCAAATGCATAGCGGGTGAGATTTTAAGGGGCATAAAAAAACCTCATCAATGTGATCAATTTGGTAAGGCCTGTACGCCTTCCAATCCCTTAGGTGCCCCAATGGTTTCTTCGGAAGGGGCCTGTGCAGCCTATTTCCATTTTACCGATAATTTAATTACTTCTTAACGAATGGATGCAACAAAATTGGGATTTGATACCATTAATTTAGGTCATGGAAGTGGTGGAACAATGACCAGGGATTTACTGGATAAAATTATCTTCAAAACGTTTAACAACCCCTATTTAAATCAAAAGCATGATGGTTCCATTGTGAAATTCGATAGACCATTCGCCATTTCTACGGACAGTTTTGTTGTTTCCCCCATATTTTTTAAAGGTGGAAACATAGGTGAACTAGCGGTAAACGGGACAGTGAATGATGTTGCTATGTGCGGTGCGATCCCTAAATATCTTTCGTTGGCATTTATTGTAGAAGAAGGATTGGAAATCAACGATTTTATCAGGATCGTCAATTCGGTAAAAAGAGCTGCCGATACAAGTGGGGTAATAATAATCACCGGTGATACCAAGGTAGTGGAACGTGGAAAGGGAGATAAGATTTTTATCAACACCACTGGGTTTGGGGAGGTGCATCCGAATGCAAATATCTCGGCGAACAATATAAAAGTAGGTGACAAGATCATTGTAAGCGGATTTATCGCGCAGCATGGTATGGCCATTATGTCGCAACGTGAAGGACTAGAGTTTGAATCGACCATTGTTAGCGATACGACCAATGTAAATTTCTTGGTAAGCGATCTATTGGACAAATTTGGAAGTAAAATACATTTGTTTAGGGATCCCACCAGAGGAGGTCTGGCCAGTGTTTTATCTGAAATAGCCACTGATATTGAAAAGGGTGTTGCCATTGTTGAGAATCACATACCTCTTGAAAAGCAAGTGGCGGCAGCATGTGAAATTTTAGGGTTAGATCCGATGTATGTAGCAAACGAAGGTGTCTTTATTGCTATTGTTGCGGCCGAAGTAGCCGATGCGGTTGTTGAAACAATGCGAAATCATGAAAAAGGTGAAAATGCTGTTTGCATAGGTGAAGTTACCGAGGAACATCCCCTAAAAGTGGTAATGAAGAGTTTAATAGGTGGAAAACGAATCGTAAGTCCCTTGATCGGGGAACAGTTACCCAGGATTTGTTAAGTATTGAACATCCAATATATGCCGATAACTATCGCAAATAATCCACCGGCCAGACGAATACCCTTAAAAAATACATCGTTGTGTTCATCTTTTGTATACGAAGATATTTTACCAATTACGAAAGCGAAAGCTGTCATTGCCAATAAAGTACCCAGACCAAAACCTACTATATATAGGACCGCTTCAGATCTTTCATCAAAACCTAAAACGGGCAGGAACAGTAAAAAATGGGCAATTCCTGCAAGACCATGAAGTGCGCCAATTGAAAACGAGGCATAATTACTTTGCTTAATTGTTTTGTCATGGGTATGATGGTGTGATTTTTCATGGGAATGCTCATGTTTATGGGCATGGATTATCGGTGAATTTTCACTATGAACATGTAAATGTTTATGATTTTTATCTTTTTTAAAGATTTTATAAATGGCCCAAATACCAATACCAATCAATACCAAACCCACCAATTGCTCGCTATACCCCGAAATACTATCTACGGGAATCAATTCCTTGAAAACCATAAACAATATTCCTATTGATAGCATTCCTACGAGGTGGCCTATTCCCCAAAAAAGACCTATTTTCCAGGCCTTTTTTTTAGATTCAATGGCAAAGGGTACAACGGCAGCCAAATGATCGGGTCCTGTTATAACGTGTAACATGGAGGCCATTAAACCCGCGATCAACGAAAAAGTTATATCCATTTTATTTTCCGGTATGTACTATGTAGTTAAAAATAAAACTACAAAAATTATGGGGTTAAGCACTGCTAAAAATCAGCAAATACTGGAACAAAAATTCTTTTAAGAAATTAGTTCCTATATAATCGATTTAAGTGGTTCGTATGTGTTTGGAATTACGAACACATGCCATGGAACATTCCCTGGGATTAAATGTCACAATGCTATCATAATAGCTTATTATACCTCTGACCTAAATTGCACACAATGATTCCAATCATAGTACGAAAAAAGCCTATTATTTATCTTTGGAATTAAATGTAACTTATGTTACAGACCACAAAATCAAAAAATACTTATTTTAGAAAATTATGAATTTCAATCATTCAGATGAAAAGAAGAAACTTTGTTAAAAAAGCGGTTTTAGGTACTATGACCTCGGTAATTGGGGCCGAAATAGTTTTTGGTACTACCCTGCCTAACGGGTATATACCTTTGGGCCTTCAAGACCCAGATCCTTTTAAGATGTTCGACAAGGATAGGGGTATGGAAGTTCTTAATGATAAACCATGGAATATCGAGGCCAAAGCGCACTTGTTGGATGATAAGATTACCCCAAATTCATCGATGTTCATTCGTAACAACGGATTAATCCCTGAGAATATCGATGCAAGTACATGGACTTTGACCATTGATGGAGAGTCGGTAAAGCAGAAAAAAACCTACTCATTATCGGAATTAAAATCAAAATTCCCCCAGTACACTTATCAATTGACCTTGGAATGTGGCGGAAATGGTAGAAGTGAATTTGACCCTCCTGCCAAAGGAAACCAATGGACCGTCGGCGCGGTTTCCTGCGCCAATTGGACCGGCGTGCGATTGCGCGACATCCTCGCAGATGTTGGTGTTAAGGAAGATGCCGTTTACATTGGGTATCATGCCACAGATGTACATTTAAGCCGAGATCCCAATAAAGAACCTATTTCACGAGGTGCCCCTATGCAAAAAGCGTTACAGGATGAAACCTTGATCGCTTTTCAAATGAATGGTAAAGATATTCCTTTGGCACATGGTTATCCATTACGGTTGGTTGCAGGTGGATGGCCCGCTTCGGTCTCGGGAAAATGGATCAATCGCATTAGTGTTCGAAATGTAGTCCATGATGGCACTAAAATGACAGGGGATGCCTATCGTGTGCCCTGTAATCCCGTCGCTCCTGGCGAAAAGGTTAAGGACGAGGACATGTGTATCATTGAATCCATGCCCTTAAAATCACTTATCACCTATCCTAAAACAGGTGCTACAATATCCACAGGAAAAACCTTGGATATTAGGGGCCATGCCTGGGCAGGCGAATTGGAAGTGTCCAAAATGGAATACTCCATTGATTTTGGGTCTACTTGGAGGGAATGTACGCTTGATAAACCAGCGAATCGATTAGCCTGGCAACATTTTAGGGCTAGTGTGGACTTTCCCAAAAAAGGATATTACGAAGTTTGGGCAAAGGCTACCGATACTAGGGGGAATAGTCAACCCATGTTGTTACCCGGTTGGAATCCAAAAGGTTACCTGAACAATGCTTGCCATAGAATCGCGATAAAGGTCATATAGATGGAGGATCACAAAAAGTTCAGACTACTGGTAAAAGCCATATACCGTTTGCTACTTAGCCTTTTCGGGTTATTTGCAGTGATGGTTTTTACCCTATTATTCATTATGTACAACCCTGACCTTTTTAAAAAGGCAGATCTAAATGTAGGCGAAGAAAAGCAATACGTTGCTGTTACGGATGAAGAAGACTTTGACAAGATAGAAAATGGGATTCATCTACGTACGGGGTTGGTCGATGCAGAAGGATTGATGACCGTAGTCAACAATTGCACTAATTGCCATTCCGCAAAGTTGGTGACCCAAAATCGCATGAATAAAGAACGGTGGGTATCGACAATACGATGGATGCAAGAAACACAGAATTTGTGGGACTTAGGTCCAAACGAAGAGGTTATTGTCAATTATCTGGTTACCAATTATCCTCCCTCTAAAAAAGGGAGAAGGGAGATTTTAAAGGATATTGAATGGTACGTCTTGAAATAGGAGCGTCAATTGTAAACCTTTTCAGTATTCGGACTTTTGTACTAAAATGAATAAAATGTTGAAATAAAGTGTCCTTATCAAAAAGGACTTTGAGAAAGGACAACAGTTATAAATAGATAGAAATAAGATATTCCCTAAGTAGAATATCATTTTAAAGAATTACGATTATCAATTAAAATAGTATACTAATAATAAAAATGTTATGGAAAAATATGTAGATGCCTTTGTAAACTCATTTATGGGGAGTGTTGAATGGACCTGGAAGTCCATAATCTTTGATGTGCCCTGGTACACCAATTATTTTTGGGGACTTACCCTTATTTCATTGATAGTCTGGGGATTGGAAATCGCCTTTCCTTGGCGCAAGAACCAATCTATCTTTCGAAGGGATTTTTGGTTAGATGCCTTTTATATGTACTTCAACTTCTTTCTCTTCGCCATCGCCATAAGTGGTTTTTATAAATTTTTGGGGTTAATCTTCAATGATATCGGGATTTCAGCAAAGAGCCTAACTCTAATCGATCTTACCAGCTTACCCATGTGGGGACAATTACTGATTTTCTTCATTATATTGGATTTTGTACAGTGGTTTACCCATGTACTGCTGCACAAATATCCATTTTTATGGAAATTCCATAAGGTCCACCATTCCGTAAAGGAAATGGGATTTGCGGCGCATTTGCGCTACCATTGGATGGAAAATATAATCTATAAACCTTTAAAAACCTTAGGGGTAATGGTTATTGGTGGCTTTGAACCCGAGCAGGCCTATATCGTTCATTTCTTGGCCATTTCAATAGGGCATTTAAACCATGCCAACATCAAGATAACCTGGGGGCCCTTTAAATATATTTTCAATAACCCCGTTATGCATTTATATCACCATGCCTATGTACTGCCAGAAGGATCCTACGGCGTAAATTTTGGTATAAGTCTAAGTCTTTGGGATTATATTTTTAAAACGAATTATATTCCGGAGGATAGTGGTACGGTTGAATTAGGATTCCCAGGGGATGAAACCTTTCCGCAGGATTTCTTCCATCAAAATATTTATGGATTTGGGAAACCAAAAAAGTAAATGATGATGGGTTTTGAAAAAAGGCTGAATAGCAAATCTTCGAAATCTGGATTAAAGTGGGGGGTTATTTGAATTTGAACCTGCTTGACTATTGCTCAAGAACAATGCTCCATATACCCCTTACTTGATTGACGTCATAACCCAAAGCCTGGTCCTTAGGATACAGGCTTTTTAACATTCGTAAAGTTTCTGTAGTTACCTCCTCATTAGGTTTGCCATGGCATTGCAAGCACATTGTATTGGTAGTAATAGGATAATAAAAATGTATTTGCCCATTGATCTCTTCGGTTATTGGGTCTATATCCGGCCCTCTTTCAACAAGCTCCTTAAATGTCGAGATATAAGCAAGTTCCTTTGCATTGGCCTTGTTGTCAGGATTTCTTGGTTTGTCCGAAACCCTTTTTATTCTAACCTTATGGGCAATAGCCATGCTATCGGTCAACTCAATGGCCCTAAGGTTACAAAACCCGACTGCGCCTACGGTACCTTTTTGGTTAATGGCATTCATTAAATTTTTGCCTAACTGGGCCTTTGTAGATAGTGCATATTTTAAACCTAGAGCGCTATAATCGGTTGCGGTTTCGTTTTGTCCCATACGGTTTCCCATACCTCTTCCCATGCCCATACCTCTTCCCATGCCCATGCCTCTTCCCATGCCTTGACCTTGACCGTGCTCTTGTTGATAATGGGACTCAAACCATTCGGGTTTTTCGATTTCATGGTCATAAAGATATTCCGCGATCAATTTAATCTCTTCCTCAGGGAAAGGTTGGTAAGGCATGATACCAAATCTTTCTAGAGCGCCTGGCATTTTTGACTTTTCCACTGAAGGTGCATTGATCCAATTGATCAGATCATTTTGAAACTGTTCTTTGGTAGTTTCTGTATCGATATATCTTCGTTTTATCGCGATCATGGGTGGAGCGATCCTACTATCTTCTGGAGTATAAGGGGTATGGCATACATAACACTCGGTTTCCATTATTTTCTTTCCGGGATGCTCTAAAGTTGCGACAGTGGATTCGGTAGTTTTATCCGCTATGGATGCCGCATTTTTTGTGCCATCCTTACAACCAGCAACTATCCATAAAAGGACTAAAATGTAGATTCCTTTCATTTTTTGGCCATTTTACCAGTAGCACAACTAACAATGGATTTCGCTTTGGATGCAATAGTATTTTTACTATCCACGGAGGGGTAACCTAAATCCTTAAGCTTATGCTTAACTTTTAAAGCATCATCGGGCTCCTCATAAGCAAAGGATACACTTGAAGTATTTGGGAATACCTGTACCTCTGAAATATTATCCATTTCAGATAATTTATTCGTAATTGTTCTGGCGCAACCGCCACATTTTAAGTTCTGTACTATGATTGTTGCCTTCATTATATTATTCTTTGTTCGGATCAATATTTCAACCCACTTTTTAAAATAGTTCTATAAACACCAATGGTATTTTACCAACGCATATATCCCCCTTTTAGGTCGTAAACCTTTTCAAAACCCATATCCAATATTTTGCGTGCAGCCTTTCTACTTCTACTCCCCGATCTGCAATACAGGTAAACAGGCTTACTTTTGTTCAATCTGGCAAAAGACTGTTCAAAAGTTCCCTTTTGAAACCAATCAATATTAATGGCTTTTCCAATATGTCCTGCTCTATATTCCCTTGGGGTTCTGACATCTACCAACTGCACCTTTTTATTACGAATGGCCGTTTTGAAGTCATGAGTATCAAGTAATTTAAATTTATCGGGATCAAGGGGACTTCCGCCAAATAGCAAACTTAAAATTGACATATATTCTTTTTATTATTTGTTTCTGTACTTTTTAGATTTTGAAATAAGGAATTAGATTTATAATTGTCCATATTGTCAAATAACTCCAGTTAAAGAATCCCACTTACTCTCCTTAAGACGAAATCTTAAGGGTATAAAAGTATAATCGTTACTTGGCCTATGAAGTAACATTGGTTACAAAGTTCGTAACAACATGAAATATAGAAACTGATAAATATCAGCCTAATCCATTTAAAGTGATTTCTCCATAAAGTAGACTAGAGGGTAAAGCCTATTTATCCTTTAGGTTCACCAATCTTATTTGATTTCTATTGAGTTCAATTTCTCCCAGGTTTTCAAGTTTTTTTAGCAATCTTGAAATCACTACCCTAGAAGTATGAAGCTCATAAGCGATTTGTTGGTGGGTCGTACTAATCGTGTTATCGTTGGTGACCCTTGCTTTATCCTTTAAATACTTCAAAAGACGGTCATCCATCTTTAAAAAAGCTATGCTATCGATGGTCTCGAGCATTTCATTCAATCTGTTATGGTAGCTTTGCAGCACAAAATTCCGCCAACTGGTATACTTGGCCAGCCATTCCTCCATTTTCTGAATGGGAACCATGATCAATTTGGCATTCGTTTCGGCAATGGCTCGAATCTCACTTTTGGTATGCCCCATGCAGCAAGTCAGTGTCATTGCACAGGTATCACCATGTTCTAAAAAGTACAATAATAATTCATCGCCATCGTCATCTTCGCGAAGTACCTTGATAACACCGGAAATCAATAAAGGCATAGATTTCACATAATCGCCTATTTCCATTAGTTTATGTGCTTCATGAATTTCCCTATATGTGCCTGTTTGATTTATTTCATTTATCAGTTCCTCCTCAAAAATATGCCCGTAATTTTCCTGTAGTTCTTTGATCATACCGATTATGTAGAGGTTCAATTTTAATTTCAGCCACGTCAAAAATAGTCTTCATAATTTAATTTGGAAATGAATATGGGGAATACTTTTCAAATTAACTTATTTTTAGACCAAACTTTAATTTCAGAGCCAGAATAGCCTTGTTTTTGGAAGATAGGTATACGTGTAGAAAATGACCGAATACACCCAAATAAAATTATCCCTTGAAAAAGCCGAGGATTTGGCATTTGACCTCTTCAACATTGAAGGAAAAGCAATTGCATTGGCAGGGGAATTGGATTTTAACTTTAAAATCATTCACAAACATGGGCAATGTTTTGTCTTAAAGGTTTCCAGGCCGAACGTAAACGTGGCCTACCTGGAGTTTCAACAAAAACTACTCCAGCATATCGAAGCCCAGCATACCGATATTGTTTCCCCCGAAGTTATCCTTGATACCCATGGCAAAACAATTTCCAGTGTTGTTGATGAACAGGGATACCATCGCAAAGTAAGGTTACTGACCTGGATTCCCGGAAGAATTTGGAGTTCTGTCAATCCGCACTTAGATGGGTTACGGACCAGCCTAGGGGAAGAATGTGGTAAATTGACTACGGCTTTGTTAGGATTTGAACATCCTATGGCATCACGTGAATTTGATTGGGACATAGCCCAAAGTTTTTGGACCAAGAAGCATGTACATCTCTTTGAGGCGGATAAGAGGGAAATCATTACCTATTTTCTAAACGAATTCGAAAGCATACTGGAGGGCTATAGCCAACTTAGAAAATCGGTTGTTCACAATGATGCGAACGACAATAATGTTATCGTTTCTGAATCCCCAATACATCCCAGGGTTATTGCAGCCATCGATTATGGCGATGCCATCCATACCCAAATCATCAATGATTTGGCCATCACCTGTGCCTATGGCATTATGCACCAGAATGATCCTTTACAGGCAGCCTTATCAATCGTTAATGGGTATCATAACAGCTTTCCCTTGCAAGAGGAAGAATTGAAGTATCTCTACTGGGCCGTCGCCATGCGTTTGGTCATCTCGGTGACCAAATCGAAGTTGAACAAGATAAAGGAACCTGATAATGACTATCTCCTGATCAGTGAAAAACCAGCTTGGGAATTGCTTGAAAAATGGCGAAACTTAAGCCCTGATTTTGCCGAGTATAGCTTTCGGAATATCTGTGGATTTAGTGCCCATCCCAAGGAACATAAATTTAAGGAATGGGCCAAGAATAGCAATTTTACCCTGCCCAACTTGTTTCCATCTATCGACACCAATTCGGTATACTGCTTGGATTTAAGTGTCTCGAGCCCATGGATCGGGCATCAAAGCGAATTCAATGACCTGGATTTGTTTCAATTTAAGATCGGACAACTTCAAAAAAAACATCCTTCAAAAATCATAGCTGGGGGCTACTTGGAACCAAGATCGCTATATACCTCATCAGCATACGACAAAATTGGGAATTATGGTAAGGAAAGCCGTACGGTACATTTAGGTATTGACTATTGGCTACCCGCGAACACACCTGTCCACGCTTTTTTAGAGGGTGAAGTTGTGATTGCCACCAACGATGTTGGTGATAAAGAATACGGAGGTTTGGTTGTTTTAAAACATAAGTCGAATGACTTGGTTTTCTATACGCTGTATGGACATTTATCGGTAGCCAGTGCCACCGCACATAAAATTGGGGACAAATTGAAAGCCAATGAACACATTGGTGTTTTGGGCCATTATCCTGAGAACGGCAATTGGGCCCCCCACCTCCATTTTCAGGTATTGTTATCCTTGCTCGATTACGCCGATGATTTTCCTGGGGTTACCTATAACGCTCAAAAAGAGGTCTGGAAAAGTATTTGTCCTAATCCCAATTTGCTGTTTAAATCCAAGGGGTTGAATACCACTTCATACCAAACGAATAATGAACTTGTTGCATTTCGCAAAAAGCATCTTGGAAGAAGTTTAAGCTTACAATACAAAGAGCCTATAAAAATGGTTCGTGGCGACGGCCCATATTTGATCGATCAGTTCGGTCGACGTTATTTGGATACTGTGAACAATGTGGCCCATGTAGGCCATGAACACCCTAGGGTCGTCAAAGCTGGGCAACAGCAAATGGCCTTATTGAATACCAATTCGCGCTATCTGCATGAAAACATCAATGCATTGGCTCAAGAACTATTAGACACCTTGCCCAAAGAATTGAGCGTTTTACATTTTGTCAATTCAGGCAGCGAAGCCAATGAATTGGCGATTCGCATGGTAAAGGCCGTTACGGGTGAAAGGGATATTATTGCTTCGGAAGTAGGCTATCATGGCAATACGAACATGTGCATTGATATAAGTTCTTATAAATTTGATGGCAAAGGAGGGCAAGGTGCTCCTGATCATACACATATTTTTCCCTTACCAGATGCATTTCGCGGTAAATACAGGGGCGAAAATACAGGACTGTTATATGCCCGGGAAGTACAAAAACAAATAGATGAAGTGCATAAAAAAGGTCGGGGTGTTGGAGCACTGATTGTAGAGCCTATTATAAGTTGTGGTGGACAGATCGAGCTTCCCAAGGGATTTTTAAAACAGGCGTATCAGAATATTCGTCGCGCAGGGGGTTTGTGTATTTCAGACGAGGTACAGGTTGGTTGCGGAAGAATGGGCAAAACCTTTTGGGGTTTTCAATTGCACAATGTGATTCCGGACATTGTCACCGTCGGCAAACCCTTAGGTAACGGGCATCCGTTGGCAGCCGTGGCCTGTACCCCGGAGGTGGCAGAAAAATTTGCCAATGGCATGGAGTATTTCAATACGTTTGGCGGCAACCCAGTTTCCTGTGCCATTGGTACCGAGGTACTAAGGGTGGTCAAGGAAGAAGGTTTGCAAAGAAATGCCTTGGAAGTGGGAAACTATCTTAAAACCGAATTGAAGGGATTGGCCACCAAATTTCCAATACTTGGTGATGTACGTGGCGAGGGTCTTTTTTTAGGTATTGAATTGGTAGATGCCACTTTAAAACCCCTTGCAGCACAGACCGATTATTTGGCAAATCGCATGAAAGATTATGGTATTTTAATGAGTACCGATGGCCCTTATCACAATGTCTTGAAAATAAAACCTCCCCTGGTTTTCACAAAAGGGAATGCCACGGAATTGTTATACTATCTTGAAAAGATTCTAAAAGAGGATTTTATGAAGATTTGAAGTATCAGTATATGAAAAAAGCCCTAAGTTTTCTTCTAGTCCTTTTGGCAATTATCAGTTGCAAAAAAGTAAAATTACCTGAAGTTGCCAAACAGGAAAACCATTTTAACCACCAAATCTTCGAGGAAAACAAATTACCTCCTAGGGCGACCTATTTTAGTTTTGAGTCTCTGGAAAAAGAAAAAAAGGAGAATTCAAGACGATATTTAAGTCTTAACGGTACATGGAAATTCCATTTCGTCAAGGACCCTAAAAAAAGGCCGACCACCTTTCAGAATATTCAATTTGATGATTCCGATTGGGATCTTATTCCTGTGCCATCAAACTGGGAGGTAGAAGGATATGACTATCCCATCTATCTCGACGAACGCTATCCTTTTGACACCCAATGGCCCCAAGTACCGACCGATTATAATCCTGTGGGCACCTATCGTAAAAAAATAATCCTAGAAGACGATTTTCTGTCCGAAACGGTCATCCTGCATTTCGCAGGGGCAAAATCGGCCCTATATCTCTATGTGAACGGCAACTATGTAGGATATTCCCAAGGCAGTAAGACCCCGGCCGAATTCAATATCAGTAAGTATCTAAAATCAGGTAAGAACCTAATCGCCCTCCAAATGTTCCGTTGGAGCGATGCCAGTTATCTTGAAAGTCAGGATATGTTGCGCATGAGTGGTATTGAATGTGATGTGTACTTATATACCCAACCCAAAGTACATATTTCGGACTATCATGCCTATACCAATTTGGATGATTCCTACACCCAAGGAGTTTTCAGAGAAAGCATTACTATAAACAACCCCACAAATGATATCTATACCCGAACGATCAAGTTGGAACTAATGAATGATGGGAAATCGGTTTATACCGATGAAAAAACAATGGAATTACCAAAGGATTCGCAGGTTCCTATAGTCTTCGAAAACAGCATCAAGGAAGTAAAACAATGGTCGGCAGAAAAACCGAATCTATATGGACTTCGAATTTCGTTGGAAGACAAGCTTAACCCTAAAAACAATCAATATATAAAGCAAAACATCGGATTCAAAAGGGTTGAGATCAGAGATAGCCAAGTGCTGATCAATGGGAAGGCCATTTACATCAACGGTGTGAACAGGCATGAGACAGATCCTTTTACCGGACATGTGGTTTCAAAGGAATCCATGCTGAACGATATTAAACTAATGAAGCAGAATAACATCAATGCGGTACGAAGCTCCCACTACCCCAACGACCCCTATTGGTTGGAACTTTGTGACACCTACGGCCTTTATGTGATTGATGAGGCGAATATTGAAAGTCACCCGTTGGCTATCGATGAAAAAACCCAGATAGGCAACGATATGAGCTGGTACAAAGCCCATTTATCACGTACGCAACGCATGTATTTTAGAGATCGTAACCATCCTTGTATCTATTCATGGTCATTGGGTAATGAAGCTGGGGAAGGCGAAATATTCAAATCTACCTATGCATGGTTAAAAGAAGCGGATGACAATAGAATTGTGCAATATGAACCCGCTGGCAAGGAATATTATACAGACCTTTATTGCCCCATGTACCCAAAACCGGAAGACTTGGTTGCGCATGGAAAATCAGATTCGAATAAGCCCTCTATAATGATAGAGTATGCCCATGCCATGGGTAATTCTGTGGGAAACCTACAGGATTATTGGGATATTATCGAAAAATACCCCAAGCTACAAGGTGGATTTATTTGGGATTGGGTAGACCAAAGTTTGGAATACATAAATGAGGAGGGAATCCCATATCTGGCCTACGGACAGGATTTTCATCCCGACTTGCCCACCGATGGCAACTTCCTAAACAATGGGCTGGTGGATCCATATCGCAATGCACACCCGCACTTATCGGAAGTTAAAAAAGTATATGAACCCGTGCAGTTCAAATATATCCTAAATGGGGTAATCGTACTTGAGAACAAGAATTTTTTCACGGATCTATCTGACAAGGAAATCAAAATTAGGGTTTTGAAGAATGGCATAGCCTATTTACATCAAACCGACTCAAATCTAAATGTACCGCCACGACAGTCGGTAATCAAATATTTTGACAAAATCCCCACTACCTACGAACCGGGATATGAGTATATCTTAGAGGTAAGCTTACTTCAAAAAGTAGCGAGCGAACTGTTTCCCAAAGGATACGAAATAGCCTGGGACCAATTTATTTTGAATAGGGATGTTCCGAAAATTGCGGATGTCCAAAAAGATAAGGAGGTATTGAGTATCAATGCATCTTCATCGGGGATAGAAATCTTCAACAATACCATAAATCTAACTATGAATGCCAAGACCGGGGAAATAATATCCTGGGTGTATAAAGATGCCCTAATTACCGATCAGCCCATCCGTCCCAATTTTTGGCGACCCCCAACAGACAACGATTTGGGTAATGGCATGGACAAGTGGGCCAGTGCTTGGCAACAGGCCACATATGACTATCGGGCTTCCTTAATTGAAAAACCTGTACATTCTGGAAATAAGGTGACCTTTCAAGTTGGTTACGCTACCCCTAGAAATGAGGCCAAAGTATCTGTGGTATATTCTATTCATCCAACCGGAGAATTATCGGTGGATTACGAATTTCAACCTACCAAGGATTCTTTGCCTAACATTCCCCGATTGGGAATGTACCTTACCCTAAACGATAATTTCAAAGAAGTTGCATGGTATGGCAAGGGTCCAGAGGAGAGTTATTGGGACAGAAAAACGGGGGTTAAAATCGGGTTGTATGACGGTAAGGTTACCGATCAATTCCATAGATATCCCAGACCACAGGAAACAGGCAATAAAACCGATGTTCGATGGATGGAAATTTCGTCTAATGAAGTAGTGCTTACCGCTTCATCCAACCAACTTTTAAATGCTAGTGTATGGCCATTCGTCATGACAGAAATCGACTTCAATAGCGATGAGGCGGAACTGTCGGCTTCCGGATTGGTGCCCGTTACCAAAAAACATGGTGCCGAAATAAAAATCGGAAAAACGGTACAATGGAATATTGATCTTCAACAAATGGGCGTTGGAGGCGATACCTCCTGGGGAAGGCTCGTTCATGATGAATACACCATACCACCGAAACTTTACCACTACTCTTTCATAATTATGCCTTCGCTCCCCATCAGTAAAGGACCCCCTAATCCTTGAACCAATCTTTTACCAATTTTTGTGCATTTTGATTCCCATCAATATGCTCAAATTCATTTTTGGTCAAATTATGGGTATAATCCTTACCCCATTCTTTATGATTTTTGGCTACTTGGGCAATGGCATCGCAAATAAAATCAACTTCGTCGTTGGTCATTGTTGGGTGTATCGACATTCGTACCCATCCAGGTCTTTCCATTAAACATCCTTCTAAAATCTTTTGTTCTATAACTTTCGAGGTCAATTGATCTACATGTAATAAATAATGTCCATAAGTGCCGGCACATGAACATCCACCACGGGTTTGAATTCCGAATCGATCATTCAATAGGGTTACAATCAGGTTGAAATGTGCGTCCTCAATATAGAATGAAAAAACACCCAACCTATCTTTATGCTCACTGGCGAGTATATGTAGTTTATCAATCTTGGTAAGTTGTTCGAAAATCCGCTTATTCAATTCCTCCTCACGTTTATGGATATTCAATACACCCATATCTTCTTTCAACTGTATGGCCAAGGCAGTTCGTATAGCCTGTAAAAATCCAGGTGTACCGCCATCCTCCCGAGTTTCAATATCATCGATATAATCATGATTTCCCCATGGGTTGGTATAGGTAACGGTTCCTCCGCCAGGATTGTCGGGGATTAAGTTTTTATACAATTTCTTGTTGAAAACAAGGACCCCACTTGCCCCAGGTCCGCCTAAAAATTTATGGGGAGAAAAAAAGATGGCATCCAAATATTCATCTTCATTTTCTGGATGCATATCGATTTTTACGTAGGGTGCCGAACAGGCAAAATCGACAAAACATAATCCATTATTTTGGTGGATCATCTTTGCAATTCTATGATAATCGGTCTCTATGCCCGTGACATTGGAACAAGCTGTAATAGAAGCGATCTTTAATGGATGCTCCTGATATTTCTGTAATAGGGCCCCAAAACTTTTAAAACAAATCAATCCCCGGTCATCAAAAGGAATAACCTCAACATGGGCAATGGTTTCCAACCATGAGGTTTGGTTAGAATGATGTTCCATATGGGATATAAAAACAATGGGGCGCAACTCATCTGGAATCTTGGTATGTTTCCTAAGATTTTCCGAAACTTTGAGTCCCAAAATACGTTGAAATTTATTCACAGCACCCGTCATTCCAGTACCTACCGTGATAAGTACATCATCGTTATTCGCATTTACGTGTTGCTTGATCTTTTTTCGGGCTCTATGGTAACCCATGGTCATAACCGAACCCGTGAAGGAGGTTTCGGTATGGGTATTGGCCACAAAAGGGCCTATTATTCCCGTTAATTTGTCCTCAATAGGGCCGTATAACCTCCCACTGGCCGTCCAATCCGCATAGAGTATCCTTTTTTGTCCATAGGGGGAGGTAAACGTTTGGTCTTGACCAACAATATGTTGTCTAAACTGCTGAAAGTAGTCTTCCAATCCTGTTGCCGGACCATTTGATTTTGATACTGTTACACCCATAACTATTTAATGAATACGCTGTCTGAATATCTATTCAATACTCCATCGGAATACAAATTCAAAAGTACGAACCACATCCTAAAAATAAGTAAATCTTTTGAGCTACAACCCCTTATGGGAATCCCTCTTGCCAGAATATCCTTTTAGTCTTAATCTACTTAGGGTTTATTGTCTTTTTATAACTTAAATCGTGGAGAATTTCCTAGTTAATTATTTGAAGTGTAACAAATGTTACATAATAAAAGTGATGATTAGCATACATTCAAAAACTCAAAAAACAGAAGAAGTATGAAAAAAGATTTTGAAACCAAAGTCATTGGATGGGCATTTATCATTGGTGCCATCCTATTATGGGGAGGGTGGTTTTTTTCCCCACATCATTTAGGCGAGTATATCGTTGCAGCTGATTTCGAAGCGATCAACCAAAATTTATGGACCTGGATCTGGTTATACCGTATGCATATTTTTGGTTGGGTGATCATGGGGATTGCCATGTTCGCACTAACATCAATCGCGACTAAGAAACCTTATCGTGTTCTAATTTATCCAGGAACGGGAATGGTCATTGTCGGCACTTTCACCTTGGCCATCGCCGCGGCGTTTTACTATACTTTCGGAGCATGGGGCGTTGGGAAAACTGCTGGGAAATCCCCAGAGGAAGTACAACTAATCATGGATGGACTTCATTACACCAACCATTATGTAACATGTTTTGTGCGATTTGGCCGTGTATTTTCAGGGGTCGGCCTGGTCATTTTAGGGGCAGCTTTTGTGAAATGGAGTATTGTGAGCAAAGCACTTGGCTGGCTCACTATTGTAATGGGTATCGTAACCATGGGAATCATCATGGGAATCCCTGATCATTTTGAAATCTACAAACCTATGTTCCATGTTAAAGTGGTTTGGCTTGTATTAATGGGGTTGACCTTATTGACCAAAGGCATTAATCTACCTGATGTTGAGGAGAAGGCATAGCGTAAAACAATAATTTAAAAATGTAAAGTCCCGATGTTTCTTCGGGACTTTTTCATTTTAAGTTCTGTTGGGATAGCTCGGTTTTAAACAAATAATAGAACCAAGGTCAAAATGACACCCCCTAAGGTAAAATAGAGTCCTTTTTTAAAGACCGAAGTAGTGGGCTTGAACATCCAGAACGCCGAAACTGCAAAGAATAAAAGGGCCACACCAAAGAAAATCCCTAACCAAAAAAGTGGATGGCCGGAATGCATCTTATGTATCTTGTTCATATTTTCGAGCAGTATGGGAAGTTGTTTTATGGTATAATCCGCCACACCGGTATTTTTGTTATAGGTACCTCCGTCGAAATATAATACATCCCCTTCTTCCCTATCGACCTTAAAGCGACCCATTCCCAAAGCCCCACCTAGGTTTTCCGCCGTGAGATTCGCCTCCAATATTTTATTGACATGGACTTCGCTCTTTAGGTAGTCGGTATTTCTAAAAGTCAAAACAATGCCACTGATGGCATAGACAATCATGATACCTGCTAAAAAAAAGCCTAAATACCTATGAATAACCCTAAATAATTTTTCAGATTTTCTTCCCATAATTGCATACTGGTTTACTGTTAAATACAATAGCTAAAAATGGCTGCCAACCCTTATTACCCGTTGCCTAAAAAGTTACTTTTTATTGTTGGGTATAAGACATCTTGTAATTCAAAAGGTTTAGTCTAAACCTAGCATCTTTTCAATTAAAGTGAAGTTAATTGGGCTAGTTGAATACAAATCCAAATCACACTCAGGTCAACTTTAGGATATCGCTCAATTTCTTTCTGGAAATGCCAAGCTATCCGCAGGGTAGGTTTGTTTTAAGTAATCCATTTGTGCTTTGGCCCAATCTATGATCATTTGTCGCTGCTCTTCGGTTAAGTTTGCCTCGGGATGCAGTCCAAAATAAGTATATGATGGTAAGGGCATTTCCATTTCCTCCACCATTTCTATGGTCTCTTCCAATTTATGGTTTTGGACAAAAAGTGGCTTTTTGGTGAATTCGGAAAAATTCAAATGTTTCTTTCCATCTACCACATGATGGTTAAGCCACCAAGCAACCGGTTGAATGTTGGCATACCAGGGATATTCCGTTTTATTAGAATGGCAATCGTTACAGGACACTTGCAACAAATGGTTGATATCGTTAGATACTTCGTATTTGGTTGAAATGTCATAGGTAAGGTCGTTCGATTCGTTTTTTTCGGGCCGGATGAACTGTATGATGATAAGCACAATTCCTAATCCTATCAAGATTTTTTTCAACATGATATTTTTGATTGGTTAAACACTACTTTTATTTGACTTGGGATGATTCCCAAGGATTAGTCACTTCTTGTATTTCTGGACCCTTTCATCATCTATGACCCCACTCCAGTTCATGCCAAAGGCAAAATCATATTCATTGCCTGCGGAATCAGTATATACAGCCATGTCAAAAGGCACATCTTCGAACTGTTTTTCGACTACACGCATATTCTCGGGCATCTGCATGGGTAAAAGTGCCGAAGGTTCCACCATTCCGGAAATAATATCGAACAGTGCCTGATCTTGCACGCCGAAATTCAACAGGAGGGCCGAGGCGTCCTTTTCAATTTCCGAGAACACCATGGGGTTCGTAGTGGTAACCGAAACCAGTACCGGCTTACCTTTCATTTTAGCCTTGGTTTCCTTAACCAATTGGGCATCTGTCTTATTGGCCGTTGTGGTCGATTTGTTCTTATAGCCCCTATCGTTAAAATTTTCCAAGGGGTCCCCGCCAGCAATACTATGATCGCGTGCCTCGGTCGCTTTATAATCGCCATATTGGAGACTAATGGGAATGTAGCCATTGCCCCCTTTTTCCACATCCGCCTTATCATAACCGATAGTGGCGACCGGGTTTTGGATAAATACAAAAGCCATATCCGCTTCCCCTGGATTGTCGGTTACATTAAAATATTTCTTCGCTAGTTCGATGCTCACAGGATAATCGGTTGAAGCCGGTATTTCCATCCCCAAAAAATTTCGGCTTGCAGGCACATAACGCTTGGGAATATATACCGTTTTCTTGTCCTTAACCGGGAGTAGATTGTCTGTGTTTTTTAGTAAAACGATTGATTTTATTTGGGTCTCGTACCCTGCCTTCATGAATTCGGGTTTGCCGACGATACTTTTGGTTTCCAAAGGATCCAAATATGGATTTTCAAAAGCACCGACCCTAAAAATATTCTTCAAAAGGCGTACGGCGGATTGCTCCATTCTAGCGCGCATTTTGTTTTCGCCATGTTCTTTTACACCCATTACATAGGCTTCCAATACGGGCTTGGCATCATTGTTTCCTCCAAATTGGTCTACACCTGCCATCAATAGTTTATAATGGCGTTCAGCAATGCTCAAGTTTTCAACGCCCCACGATTTTCCGTCAATAAAGATATCCATAGCCTTATGGTCCCGGGTAATCAACCAATCGGTGCAAACTACGCCGTCGTAACCATATTTTTCGCGCAGCAAATCGGTAATCAGATATTTGTTGTACGAGTTCCCCACGTTCTCCCCGTTTTTGGTATCCTGGTTCCAGGAAATGGTATAGTAGGGCATTACCGCTGAGGCCATTTTTGTAGGGCCATCCAGTTTAAAGGCACCCTCGGTAAACGGAATCAGATGGGCATCAAAGTTATTGCCTGGATAAACGGCAAATTTTCCCGCACCGTAATGGGCATCCCGACCAGCTTCGCCCGAGCCGCCGCCCGGCCAATGTTTTACCATGGCGTTGACGCTGTGAAAGCCCCAGCCATTCGCGATTTCACTATCGCCCGTGGAAGTTTGGAAGCCATCGCAATAAGCCTGTGCCATTGCGGCGGATAGTTTCGGACTCTCGCCGAAAGTACCGCTGAAACGGGCCCATCGGGGTTCGGTTGCGATATCTACCTGTGGCGATAATGCCGTGGTAATGCCCAAGGCCCGATATTCCATTGAACCGATTGTAGCGAACTGTCGAACCACTTCAGGGTCAAAAGTAGCGGCCATTCCCAATGAACTGGGCCACATGGAAATTTCCCCGCCTGCCGCGGCATCATATTCCGCTTTGGCCTTTGTGCCATGTCTGGGGTCAGAACTATTGTTGGCAGGTATTCCTAATCCGGTTCCTTCGCAGAAGGCCTGCAATTTGTTGCTCCATTTTGCGGCAACTTCTGGAGATTGGACGGTGGTAACTAAAACATGCCTTAAGTTGTCAGTTTCCAAGAACTTCCGTTGTTGATCCGTAAGGGCCGAAGGATCTGTTACGCCCTCCTTATAAGATTGGCCATCATAGGTTCCCGCAAAATAGCCATCGGGTCTTGCGGGAATGGACTGATGGGCACTATACAACATTAAACCTGCGATTTGTTCAACGGTCATTTTGGACGCCAAGTCTTTCGCCCGCTCATCGACTGGCAAGCGCCAATCTTCATAAGCATCCAATTCGCCGTTCTTGTTAAGGTCCTTAAAGGCGTATCGGTCAACGGTCAAAAGTTTTACCCCTGATTCTGGGTGATAACCCAACATACTCCCATCTTTGTTATTAATGCTTATGTACCCGTCATGTTGTTCGTTAGTAAACTTTTCACCACAACTGAACAATAAAAGCGCTAAAGAAGGGATCAAGGTCGCTAAAAATACTATTCTTGACTTCATAAAGTTGTTTCTAAGAATATACAAGGCCTACTTAAAACCAATCTCCTTCAAACCCTCATGGCTGATCTTAATAGCCTCCAATGGTTTTAGATCATCAAAGGTTCTGTCCTGTTCCACCATATAATATTTCATGCCAGACAATTCCTTATTTGCCAATATCCTAGCAAAATCGATTTGACCTTTGCCCACCGGTGCAAATCTACCTTGGTCATCCATGTCCTTGACATGCCAGATCTTGAATCTTTTAGGATATTTATTGAAATAGGCCACTGGATCCGCACCTGCCTTGGTCACCCAATAGAGATCCATTTGGAAGTTCACATATTTAGGATCACAATGCTCCAATAAATAATCAATGGGGACAATACCCTCCGTATCTTTTAAATATTCAAAATCATGGTTATGGTAGAGTAATTTCAAACCAGCTTTTTTGGCCTTCTTGCCTAATGTTGTCAGAATGTTGGCCAAATTTTCAGCACCTCCGGTCATGCCCATGGTCCTGGTTTCACTATCTACTTTAAAAAGCCCCATAGGTGGTACTGGAATCACAAAATATTGAAAACCCGCAGCTTTTACATCGGCCATCATCGCATCGGCATTTTCCAAGGTAACCGAACCTTGATGGGTACTTATAGGATTGAGTCCAAGTTGCTTGACATAGGTTTTGAACTCAGCCGGAGTCATATTATAAAATTTGCCATCAGAATATCCGGCCGCTTCTATATTTTTGTAGCCGGCATCGGCAACGGCCTTTAAGGTTGCCCGTGCGTCTTCACCCATAGCATCACGTACGGTATACAAGGCCAATCCTCCAAATTTTTCCTGTGCATGCGTCGTTAAAACGCCCATAAGAATAAAGGAAAGCACAAATCCCTTCACTAAATCGTTGAATTTTAATTTTCTCATTTTATCTAATTGTTTTAGTATTTATTAGTATTCTATTTTCTTTTAAGGTGGTCATCCTTTATTTAAAGCTATAGAGATATGGAGCTTTGTGGGCCTTACCCTGATATAGCTTTTCATGTCTTTCCAAGATGTTCATACCTAAAATACGACGTTGAAAGGTTGTTCTGCGTAAGTTTTCCCCTAAGATGGCCTCATACACCTGCTGCAGTTGTTTCATGGTAAATTTGGATGGTAACAGGTTCATACCCACCAACTTCTTCTCAATATTGTTCCGTAGTACATTCAAGGCTTTATCCACCATTTTTTCATGGTCCATCATCAATGGGGGCAATTCATCAATAGCATACCAATTAATACTATCTGACAACAAATCCGGTTTGAGAGTAACTTTGTCGTAATTGATCAATGCATAGTAGGCAACGGAGATAAACCGATCTAACATCCATTTATTGGTATCCAAATCAAAGCTATTCCCTAACAAGATACGTTTCATGACATCGGAATCTGAACGCGTTAAACTTCCAAACGTATGGAACTGTTCAAAATATATTTTATCCAAGCCCGTACGTTCCAACACCCCCCTTTTAACCGCATCATCCAAACTTTCATGCCGTTTCACAAATCCGCCTGGCAATGCGAACAATCCCGTATTATGATATTCTAAGATCAATATTTTCAATTGTTCGCCGTTGAAACCAAAAATGACGGAATCATAGGATAGATTGGGGATATAATCCTCATCTTCAATATTTCTTATAGCCTTTTTTGAATTCGAATCCATACTGACATCAAATAAAAGACAAACCTGTGAGATAACAAAGTTTTATTGTAACAAAATGAGACAATAAGATACTCAAGGTAAAAATCAAAAGCTATATTAACCGGGTTTCGATGCAAAAATGCCTACGTGAAATATACTGGAAATTTAATGTTTAGTAGTACCTTAGACTTCTTTAATTACGAATTTCCAAGGTTGAAGTTTTATCTTCATCCCTGCTAAAATGACCGAACATGCATCGCTTTACCTTGTTTTTACTTTGTACTATTATTTTTCCCATGACTTTTTTTTCGCAAGAGGTCGAATTTTACCCGAGCGATTGGCAAAACCCCGCAATTTTTGAAAAGGGCCAAACCGCACCTCATGCCTTTCATATTCCCTTTGATTCTGAAACGTCAGCGCTGCGCAATGACCCGGCAGAAAGTACTAATTATCAATTGCTGAATGGACAATGGGATTTTAAATGGGTATCAAAAGTGGATGAAGTTCCTGAAGGATTCTGGCAGCCACAATTCAACACCAAAAGTTGGGACAAGATAAAAGTGCCCAGCAATTGGCAAATGGAAGGCTTTGGTCATCCAAAATTCAGGAATATCAGTCTGACTTTTGAGAGTGATCCGCCTCATATTCCGGAGTATTACAATCCAGTAGGATGCTACCGGCGTAACTTTACCGTCCCTCCATCTTGGGAAAACAAACAAATTAAATTACGCTTCGAGGGCGTTAAATCGGCTACGTATGTATGGGTAAATGGCAAGCGTGTGGGTTATAACCAAGGCGGATTTGAACCTGCGGAATTCGACCTTACCCCGTTCGTTACAACTGGGGAAAATTCGTTGGCGGTCCAAGTGATTCGATTTAGTGATGGTTCCTATTTGGAGAATCAGGATATGTGGCGTTTATCCGGTATTTACAGGGATGTAAAACTTTATGCCCAACCCAAGACCCAAATCAAAGACCATTATGTGGTCACCGATCTAGCTGCGGACTATGAGGACGCCGACCTAAACCTTTCAGCCATCATAGGCAATGTGGGTAATAGGGAAAATAAGGTGCAATTGGAAATGGATCTACTTGACGCGAACAACAACTCTTTATTGGGTCGTAAGGCTTCTTCCGGCATTCTGGATGTTCCCTCCCAAGCTTCCCAAAAAGTCGAGCTATCCGTATCAGTTGTCAAACCAAAAAAATGGTCGGCAGAACTCCCGAACCGGTATACCCTATTAGTCACTTTAAAGGATGAAAATGGCGGTGTATTGGAATCCTTTACCGAAAAAATAGGATTTCGTGAGGTGGAATATACCAACAAAATTTTGACCGTAAACGGAGTCCCTGTTAAATTAAATGGAATCAATAGTCATATGCACCACCCCGAAAAAGGACAGGCCGTTCCACTTGCCACGCTTCGAAAAGATCTTGAAATCATGAAACAGTTCAATATGAACTGCGTACGCACGAGCCACTACCCTCCTACTTCCGAATATTTGGATCTTGCCGACGAGCTGGGCATTTATGTAGTTGACGAAGTTGGTGATGAGGCCCATGCCAATATTCAGCTCTCCGAAGATCCTGCATGGAGGGAAATGTATAAGGATCGTTCTCGGAAAATGGTATATCGGGATAGAAACCATCCTTCGGTTATTATGTGGAGTGCGGGCAATGAATCCGGAAGTGGCGAAAATATTAAGGCGGTCATTGAAACCGGTAAGGAAATAGATCCGAGCCGACCTGCTTGGATGTATGGCGGGAATACCTTTTACATCCCCTTTGAGGATATTGTGGGGCCACGGTATTTTATTCCACTTTGGTTACGAAGCATCGTCAATGGCGATGTGCTTCCCGAAGGGGATAACCGTTCCTCGTTTATGGATGAATATTTGGCCGCTACAGGCAATAGTCTAGGTGGATTGGATGAATACTGGGAAATTATTAGACGCTCTCCCCGTTCTATGGGTGGTGCCATTTGGGATTTTGTGAGCCCAGGTATCAACACCCCACGTTGGATTATCCCGGACCGGTCCCCAAAAAAGAACGATGGCCAAATTATGGGGAGACCCACTTTTGTGGAAGGTAATTCAGGCAGGGGTCTTGCGTTCTCTGGGCATGATGATTGGGTGGAGTTTTATCGCGACTCCTCATTGGATATTACCGGTAGTGGCTTATCCATCGGGTTTTGGGTAAAACCATCAAAAATCCCTCAACCCAATGTCTTTCTGAGCAAAGGGTTGAACGACTATGGCATTCAAATGAAAGACCGGGATACTTTGGAGTTTTATGTCAATACCAAGGCCGATCACAAACGAATTTCTGTTAGAACGAAGGTCGGTGAGGATTTCTATGAAGCATGGCACCATGTCGCAGGTATTTATAACGGGCAAAAATTGATGTTGTATGTAGATGAAAAAATGGTGGAAGAAACCGAATTCACTGGAAATCTCAAGACAACACCATTCCCGTTGTGTTTGGGCCGTGAGGCCGAAAAACAAGACCAAGGGGAGTTTAGCGGGCGTATGTCAAGTATGGTACTCGATGATGTACGGGTTTTTGACCACGCTGTTTCCATTTCCGAATTGAAAACCCAAGTAGCCGACGCCGTGTTGGCCCTTGATTTTGAAAATGATACCCTAGGTGAGGATTTTTATGCCATAGGTTTGGGAGGAAGAACCTATGGGGTCATATGGCCCGATCGTACGGTACAGCCCGAAATACATCAAATAAAAAAATCAGGACAACCCATTGGTTTCGAATTGCTTAATCCAGCAAAGGGAATTTTGAAAATCAGCAATCACCATCATTTTAAAGACCTGAACATGTTGAATGGGTACTGGTCGCTTATGGAAGATGGAAAAGAATTGGAAAAAGGGTCACTTTCATTGGATTTGCCAGCACAACAATCGAAAGAAATAACCATTCCTTTTAAAAAGAGCAGTATGAATGGGGAACTGATCCTTACGATTGGATTTTCCCTAAAGGAAAAACAGAGCTGGGCCATGGAAGGTCATGAGGTTGCTTGGGAACAGTTTATCCTGAAAACGGCATCGGTTCCTGTTGCCATAGCCCATGATGAGAAAAGAATACGTGCTGAGGAGAGCACAGCTGAGCTCAAGATTTCAGGAGATAGCTTTACCTATGTTTTTAATAAGGATGATGGTAAATGGACCTCCTTGCGCTATAATGGAACAGAATATTTGGAAGGGGGTCCGGATTTCATGGTATGGCGTGCCCCACTGGCCAATGATGTAGATCCCTGGGGTTCTTATAAATTTTACAGCAACAAGATGACCCCGGGCTTTGGCCGTTCTATAGATAATCAGCTACGAACTTTGGGCTTACGTGACCTGCAGACTAGCGTTGATGAGGTTAGCTTTGTTAACAGTAAAAATCAGGTGAAAGTCAAGCTTAAAATTTGGTCAACATGCTCCTTAGACCCAGAATTGATCATGTACCCAGACGTTGACTATTCAGCTTTTGAACGTGATGAAGTTTGGACAATACATTCCGATGGTACCTTGGAATTGGATCAGGAGGTAACCCCACATGGGGCTATGCCCGAAATGCTACCCAAGGAAGGGCTACAGTTTCAATTACCCAAAACGTTCAATCAGGTTACCTGGTATGGGCGCGGACCTTTTGAAACCTATCCGGATCGAAAGACCGGGGCCAAATTCGGGGTTTACAATTCGGATGCCGATGCCATGTACGAACCCTATATCCTACCGCAGGATTATGGCAATAGAACCGATGTACGATGGGTTCGGATTTTAAATGCGCAAGGAAAAGGGCTTCTGATCTCAGGAGATCAACCTATAAATTTCAGTCTTCATAAATACGACACGGATAACCTTTCAAGAGCGGTTTATACCTATCAATTGAAGGAGGCCCCTTTTACAGTTTTAAATATTGACCATAAGGTATCAGGTGTAGGAGGCACCGCTTTACGGCAATTAGAGACCTACCGGGAAAAGGCTACAAGCGGTCGATACCATCTAAGGATAAAACCATTTTAAAAATACCACCCAAAAGAATGGTCTTCTGAAGAAAATTATTCCGAACAGGCAAATACGAGGGCTTGGGGGTATCCTAGGTTAACTTACCCTAAATTATTAAAGAGTATGGTAGATAGGTCCATACTTAAACAATTTTACCTTTACAAAGATACAACTAGGTCAATGCACTATGAAACGCCAATATCCTTTATGACCATTATTTCTTACTGACCCAAACATTGGCCACAAGAGCACCAACGATCATAAGTATACCTAAAACACTCCATAGGCTGTACACATCACCAAACCATAATATACCTACGGAAACCGTAAAAATCACTTCGATATATTTTAATGGGGCAATTACATTGGTTTTGGCGATTTGAAAAGCCTTCGTCATAAATACCTGTCCGAAAAATCCAAAAATACCTAAACTCAGAAATAACCACCACTCATTGCCTATGGGCGTTTTCCAATCGAAAATACTCAGAAGACCACCGACGACAGTGCCCACAAACATGAAATAATTCACGATGACAATGGGATGGTCACTACTTCCTATCCTCCGAATGGCGACATAGACCAATCCGCTAAAAACAGAAGCGGTCAATATCAGGATCAATCCAATATTATTTATAGCACCATCAAATCCCTTTAGGACGAGCACCCCTGAAAATGCAATAAAGAATAACGGCCATTGCATGGCACGAAGCTTTTCTCCCAATAACACTACGGCAAACAGGGTGGCGAATATGGGGGATAAATATCTAAGGGAGACAGCGGTACCCACAGGTAAATATTTTAACGACATAAAGAAAAGACTCATGGCGGTCAATCCTAAAAACGACCTTAGTATCAATAATCCTTTCCTATTCCCTAAGATATTGATTCCTTTAATCGAAATATATGAAGTCGCCAAAACCAAAGAACCCAGAGATCTAAAAAAAACTACTTCAAAAGTCGGAAAATGGGAGAGGTATTTTACAACAGCATTCATCAAGGTGAACGAGAAGGTACTGATAATCATAAAAAGGATAGCTTTCTTCAAGAGTTCACTTTAAACCGTATTCAGCCAAAAAAGCCGATGGACATTTGTGGTTGGATAATTTGATCATTTGAAAGTTCGAGCAAACAGCATATATATACTAGACTTACCTATTCAATCAATTCCCCAGGGCAATCATAACATATATGCCAAGCTATTACCGAGGATTCTTGCGATAGACGGGCCTAAAATACATTTAAGGTATTGTGCCAAAACTTTCAAGTTTCAAAATTACAGTAAATAATACGTTTGGATGTTCTTGGCAATGTTTAAAATCAGGAAATGATTTAGTTCTCGTTTTAAATGTTTACTTAAGTGCTTTGGATGCTTTGATCAAACTATCCCTCCAATAGGGAATCTCAATTTGGAGCGCTTTTTTAATTTTTGATTTATCAAGCACACTAAAACTTGGCCTTTTGGCAGGAAGTGGATAGGCATCACTTCGTATGGGCTGTAGGTGAACAGAAATTCCATTGATTTCGAAAATAGCCTTGGCAAAATCGTACCAACTCGCTACCCCTTCATTACTGTAGTGATATATGCCATAATCAACCTTATTCGGCTTTAAGAACAATACTAAGACCTCAGCCAAGTCCATAGCATAAGTAGGGGTGCCTATCTGATCAAAGACTACGGATAGCTCATTTCTTTCCCGACCATATTTCAACATGGACTTCAAGAAATTGGAACCAAATTCGGAATACAACCATGAAGTGCGGATGATGAAATACTTTTGGCAAATCAATGAAATTGCCTGTTCTCCCTTTAACTTAGAACTGCCATAGCTTCCTAAGGCATTCGTAGGGTCCTTTTCGGTATAGGGTACACTTTGGGCACCATCGAAAACAAAATCCGTGGAGATATGTACCAATACGACGTTATATATATTAGAGGCCTCGGCCAGGTTCTTTGCGCCTTGGCGGTTCACCAGATCGGCAAGATCTTTATCCTTTTCAGCGCCATCAACATTGGTGAATGCTGCCGTATTTATACAATAATCATACGCTCCCGATTCAAATTCCCGAAGTACCGCTGCTTTATTGGTAATATTGAGTTCAGCTGACGATTTATAACTAAATGTATGGGTATCGAGGTATTTTGAGGAAATCACTTTTATACATCTCGCCAATTGTCCATTACCGCCAGTGACCAATATCTTAAGCATAATGCATTTTGGGATTTAACTTCTATTTTTCGATAATTTATACTTTGTAAAGATCATAAAAATAGAATCAGTAATTTATCTTGTTAAGATTAAAATTATTTACATCTACTTCGGCAGGCTGTTCAATTCGGAATCTTGTGAAATCAGTCTGGGGAAATACCTGAGTGGTCATGACATATTCCCCATCATTCACGAAAATCTCGACGGATGAGGCATCTAAAATGATGTTCAGGGATAGCTTATCCCAACTACCGATATTCATGGTCTGAAACGACGATTTTTTATAATTCGCATTGAAATCCACAAGACCGGATTGCCCTCTGTCTATATAGAATTCACCACTATCTTTTTTGTACCCAAAAGTATATTTATCATCAAGAGAGTTTGACAATACTACTTTCAATTCATCCTTGATCATCACGTCAAAGGAGATAGCACTATATTGTAAATCCGCATATTCAAAATTCGAAGGGTACGATCCTGATACTTTTTCGGCAGATACCGTTGAATACCTGGTTTCAAAACCATCGATCATGATGCTTTGTACCAAATAGTTATCTCCATTTTTTATGAGTTTTAGTTCCCTAGGCAATGTCATTGCGCTACGCCAGGTTTCTGTTGGTGTGGTGGTAGCATACTCCCAATTACTCATCCATCCGATAAATATGCGCTTCCCATCCGGAGTATTGTTATAGGTTACCCCGGCATAATTATCCGTGCCGTAATCGATCCACAGACTTTCTTTTTGTTGGGTCGTAAAGGTGGTGCCATCATAATCCCCAACAAAATACCTTGTGCCAGAGCCACTGTTGGGTGCCCCAGTTCCATGGCTTATGATCATTACCCATTTTTCTTCTTCGCTGCCCTCCACCTTAATCTTGAAAAGGTCAGGGCATTCCCAAACACCTAGAGGCGGATTGTCCGCAAATCTGAATTCACTGATTTTTGCCCACTCTTTTAAATTATCGGAATCATAAATTTGAACATGGTCCTTGGCTACCAAGACCATTTGCCATATTGACCGGTCCTCGTTCCAAAATACCTTTGGATCCCTAAAATCCCTTATCCCGGGATTTTCAATCACTGGGTTATCAGCATATTTCGTCCAAGTTTCACCGTCATCAGTGCTGTATGCAATACCTTGGGTTTGAAATAATTCACTTCCTTCTTTTTCTTTTACGGGGTCGTGATAGGTATATATGGCGACCATGGCATCCTTACCAAAACCCGCAGTGTTGTCTTTATCGATGATAGCACTTCCGGAAAATATATAGCCTAAACTATCGGGGAATAAAGCCACCGGTAGGTGCTCCCATTGCACTAAATCCTTACTTTTCGCATGTCCCCAATGCATAGGGCCCCAGACGGTACTATCGGGATAATATTGGTAAAACAAATGATAGTATTCGTTGTGGTACACCAATCCGTTGGGATCGTTCATCCAGTTGGCTTTCGGGGTAAAATGGAATCGCGGACGGTATTTTTCAAAAGTGTCCATCTTATCAAGGTTAGAAGTCGACATTTGATCGGTTGTTTTGGTCGTCTCTTTACAACCGAGAACCAATAAGGCCAGAAGTAGTTGGTATCCGATATTTTTCATAATTCCCTAGTGTTCTTTAAGTAGTTTTTTACTCAATTTTTCCAAGGAGACCCCTTTGGTCTCCGGCATAATAAATATTACAAATAGCAACTGCAGGAACATCATAAAGGCAAAAAAGGCAAATACGGTGCCTGCACCAATGGTAGTGAACAATATGGGTATAAGTGATGGGATGATCGCCGCTAGAATCCAATGTACCGAACTCCCGAAAGATTGTCCAGCACCTCGAAGATGATTCGGAAAAATCTCGGAAATGAACACCCATATTACTGTACCCTGGCCAACGGCATGGGCGGCAATAAAAAGGAACAGAAAAATAGGAACTGTCAACCCTCCCCAATCAAAGAAAAAAGCACATGCCACCAAGGATAATGAAATGATATACCCAGCGGAACCGTAGTACATCAATTGTTTACGGCCCAACCGATCGATGAGGAATACCCCAACTAGGGTAAATACCATGTTCGTGACCCCTATACCGATACTGCTTAAAAGTGCCGTACTTTCCCCTAGTCCGGCCTCTTCGAAAATGCGGGGCGCATAGTATAGAAATGCGTTGATGCCCGATAATTGGTTAAAAAAGGCAATCAAGAATGCCAGGATCAAGGGATAACGGTATTTTTTTATAAAGATATTCTCTCCCTTCACAATGCCCTCATTGTCGGTATTGATTTCCAACATCAATTGTTCAACATCGGAGCCGGGATAGATTACACCTAATACTTTTTTTGCTTCATCGAATCTCGACTTTGATATCAACCATCTAGGGCTCTTGGGTATGGATAATGCGAAAATGGTATAAATGACAGCGGGAATGGCTTCTACTCCAATCATCCAACGCCAATCGTTATCCCCGATGCCGTTTAAAAGATAGTTAGAGAAAAAGGCGATTAAAATACCGAAGACGATATTGAACTGATATAGTCCCACCAATTTGCCACGGTCTTTGGCCGGTGCGATTTCAGAGATATACGCTGGGGCCGCAATGGTCGACGCCCCTACCCCAAGACCTCCGATAAATCGAAACACTGCAAAGGTAATAGGGTCATTTGCAAGTGCAGATCCCAAAGCCGAAACAGTATAAAAAACACCGATCCATAAGAGTGTATTCTTACGTCCTAATTTGTTGGTGGGTATTCCGCCGAGTATAGCTCCGATGACCGTTCCCCATAAAGCCATGGCCATTACGACCGTTCCATGAAACACGTCGGAGGAATCCCATAATAATTGCAGCTTTTTATCGGCCCCTGAAATGACCACAGTATCAAAACCAAAAAGAAACCCTGCCAAAGCCGCTGTAATCGACCAAATCCATATTTTTTTCATCAACAAACTTTTAGGTATTTGTAATCTAGAGGAGTCGGTTCGAGTAAGTATAACAAATCAAGCGACCTGAATCGATTCCATTGCGGTTAAAAATAGTATTTATTTTTTGTTTTACCTCATTGCTTTGCTTATGACACCTTTTCTTAGTGCTGTATGGGGAGACAATATGCAATAGTTGCTATTATACCCTGTTTAATATGCTATCGTGCCCCTAAATTAGGGACTTAAAATCGATGCACGCGTAGAACATTAATTATGAAAACCCAATTTAAATACCGATGAGAAGCGTGTAGTGCCTGGATAAATTCGGAACAATTTCAATCATATTTTTATGTGACCATATTTCTTATCCAAGGCGTTATGAAATGTTATGTTAGTGCATTGACCTAACAATTCCCAATTCCAGACCCCTTAACTCGGCCAAACCCCGTAGCCGACCTATAGCCGAATAGCCTGGATTGGTCTTTTTTGTAAGGTCATCGAGCATTTGATGTCCATGATCCGGACGCATGGGTATGGCAGCATCTGCCCTTCCTTCGTCCGCTCTTCTTCGTTGTTCGACCAATACTTCTTTTACGATACTGAACATATCCACATCGCCTTCCAAATGATTGGCCTCATAGAAATTTCCCTGTGCATCGCGCTGTGTACTTCTTAGGTGCAAAAAATGTACACGGTCTGCGAATCGTCTAAAGATCCGTACCAAATCATTGTCCGGCCTAACCCCCAAAGAACCGGTACAAAAGGTAATCCCGTTCGCGATATTCGGAACTTGTTCGAAAAGATGGGCATAATCCTTTTCCGTACTCACCACACGGGGTAATCCTAAAATGGGATAAGGTGGATCATCTGGATGAATGCACATCAACACTTCATTTTCTGCTGCCACCGGAATAATTTCCTTTAGAAACAAGATTAAGTGCTCGCGTAACTTTCGGGCATCAATCTGGGCGTATGTATCCAAGGCCTGTTGAAATTGGTCTAGGGTATAGCCTTCCTCGGCCCCAGGCAATCCGGCAATGATGTTATTCACCAATAAGGTCCTCTCCTTTTTTGAAAGTGATTCAAAATAGGCCTTGGCTTGCTGCTGTTGTGCCTCTGTATAGGTGTTTTTTGCACCAGGCCTTTGCAAGAGGTAGAGTTCAAAAGCGGCAAATGCAGTGACATCAAAGCGCAATGCCCTGGACCCATCCTCAACCTCAAAATCCAGCGATGTTCTGGTCCAATCCAAAACGGGCATAAAATTATAGCAAACGATATGGATACCACACGTGGCCAAATTTCGGATACTGGTTTTATAATTTTCCAAGTACGGTTGAAAATCCCCCGTACGTGTCTTTATGTTTTCATGTACCGGAATGCTCTCCACTACAGTCCATCTAAGGCCGGCAGCTTCAATCAGTCGTTTACGTTCCTCAATAGCGGCAATGGTCCAAACTTCCCCATTGGGGATTTGATGTAATGCCGTGACGATTCCCGTTGCCCCTGCCTGTTTAATATCGTTTAAAGTGACGGGGTCCTTGGGACCATACCATCTCCATGTTTGTTGCATTTTCATTTTAAGATCGGAATTATATAGGTTTCACACACCACTAAAGGCACTGAAACCACCATCTATCGGAACGATCGTCCCCGTTACAAAAGAGGCAGCATCACTTATAAGCCAATGTATGGCCCCGTTGAGTTCGTTGGCTTCCCCAAATCGTTTCATCGGGGTGTTTTCTATGATCGTATTTCCCCTATCGGTATAACTGCCATCTGGTTTAGTTAAGAGCGCACGGTTTTGATTCCCTATAAAAAATCCAGGAGCTATTGCATTTACACGTACACTACCCTCAAATTTAAGGGCCATTTCCGTGGCCATCCATTTGGTGAAAATATCAATGGCAGCCTTGGATGCTGAATATCCAACGACCCTTGTGACCGCTTGGGTTGCCGTCATCGATGAGATATTGATGATACTACCGGCACGTTGCTTGGCCATCACTTCCCCAAAAACTATGGACGGTAAAACCGAACCATTGAGGTTCAATTCGGACACTTTCTTGAAATCCTCCATATTAAGATCAAAAATAGTCTGGTCTTCACCTATAGTGGCCCCTGGCATATTGCCCCCAGCCGCATTGATCAATACATCGATCTTACCCCATTTAGCGATAATCTTTGATTTGGCTTTTTCAAGATGGTCTTTATCCAAAACACTTCCTGGAATCCCTAGGACCTCAGGATTTATTTTTTTAAGTTCAATCACCCGGTTTTCTACGCTTTCAGGAAATAGGTCTAGTATTGCGATCTTGGCACCTTGTGTAAGCAAATATGCGGCCATACTGCCTCCCAATGCGCCAGCACCACCGGTGATGACGATTATTTTTTCAGTAATATCAAATAATTCACCCTTTCCCATTCCTAGTACAATCCGTTATATTTTTTTCCTGAATTTCCAAACTGATAGTCTTTCTTATAGAGTAGGTTCCCAACCTGGTTCATAGGTACGGGACCATAATTTCATCGCTTCCCGGTCAAATATTCTACCGGTGGTTGCGTCGACCTCAAACGATTTACCGATCCGCGAAGCAATATTCGCATAATGGGTCATGGCTTGACTTGTTGCTCCTTGATCTATGGGCGATGTCAAGGTTTCCTTACCACGAATGGTCTCAAAGAAATTCACTGCATGTCGGGTCGTTAAATCCCCGCCGCCGCCAAGGGCAAGTCCACCTTCTGAACCATCGGACTTACTGTTCTTAATCGAATTACCCTTAAGATCGAACAATTCATAGCCTCCCCTATCGACATAAACAGACCCTTCGGACCCATAAACTATCGTTCCCCTTCCTTTTCCATATTTATTGTATCCGTTTCTACTTTGACCATCCCATTCGATAACCTGACCATCGGCGAAGGTAAAACGGGCTTCCATAGAATCGTACATTTCCCAACCGTCATCCAAATATTGGTTCTTTCCGGCTCTTACATCAACGTGTTCTGGTAATTCAACACCCAAAGCCCAACGCGCTATATCCAATTCATGGGTTGCATTGTTACCCATTTCGGCCGTACCAAAATCCCACCCATACCAATGCCAATTATAATCAAAGGTATCGTGGGTGTATTCCCTTCTTGGTGATGGCCCTTGAAATAGTTCCCAGTCCAATCCTTCCGGTACGGCCGCTTTTGTCTGAACTGGCACCGCACCTCGGGTATTGATGTAAAAAGCAGTGGCCTTATAGGTCTTCCCGATGATGCCGTTATGGATATCCTTGACAATTTGTGCGGTTTCAGTAGAGGACCGTTGCTGATTCCCCATTTGCACCACTTTATTGTATTTTTTTTGGGCAGCTACAACCAATTCGTTTTCATGCATGTTATGACTGCATGGCTTTTCCAAATAAACGTGCTTACCTACTTGCATGGCCATAATGGCTCCTGGAGTATGCCAATGATCTGGTGTAGACATAAAAATGGCATCAACTTCCTTATCCTCCAAGACCTTTCGAATATCATTTTCCAAGGCGGGTTTATAATTCAGATCCTTACCGAAATTTTCTGCCGCTTTATCCCGTTGACTTTTCATCACATCACATAGATAAAGCAACTTAATGTTGTTTTCCTTGGCTATAATCGGGGGTTTAAACCCTGGATATCTTCTTCCCAATCCCTGAATGGCCACATTGATACGATCGTTGGCCCCGATAATATTGGAATAACTTATGGCGGACATGGCATTAATGCTACTACTAAAACCTAAACCTACAGCACCAACAGTTGCCTTTTTGATAAACCCTCTCCGATTTGAATCCATATTCTTAGTTTTTATTTTGTGATTCCCTTAATTTTTATAGGTAACGACATTGATGCAATTTAAAACTATTAATTAGAAACATTAAGGTTGACGAAGTACTTTTTATGTTTGTTGCCTCGTGGAAAGCAACATTAACCCGGTTTTAATACAACTATTCGATTTTACAGTTCCGGCGGTAGGGAAAAAATCAAACTGGTCGATTCACGTGTATTTGAAAATAGGGAATAAAGCCAAAAGGCCTTGTCTTTTTTAAATGAATTGGAAGCGATTTCCATATTCCACGATTGATTGCTGAAGGATTTCCTAAAAAGGAAGCCAAACAATCATTTGATCATCCTAATTTTAGGGCCACGTTATTTTATTTCCGCCTCGATTAATTGCAAAATGTAATTTAGATGGTGCATTAAAGGATTATAGTGGTTTTTTTCCGTTGAGTAGCTAGTAAGGATAAAAATCAGCATATTATTTTCAAATTCCGTCGACTCTAAGAGCTTTAGATTACTCATTTTGACATTTGCCATGGGTAATCCTAATTCTTGACTTACACCTGAAAGGTCCATTATAGTTCTTATGCTGTTTTCATTTATCCTGATTATATCGACAACCTTTTCCCTGTGAACCCCAAGTTCATTTTCTTGTCGGGCAATATCTTCTAGGGTTGAAATCCAATTAGTCAACTGTTTTCTTAACTCGGTATTTGAAATATCTTTTAAACTTCCGGAGTTGATCATTTCATTTAGAAGCGAGTTGTTCGGATTGAAAGCAATGTCCGAGGCAAACGAACCGAAGAGCAATTTTGAAAACTGTACTTCGGTAATAGAAACGGTATCCATGAACATGTGACCCATTATTTCTTTCGCTCCTTCATAGTTTTGCCTATTGACTTCAATCAACTGTATTAGTTTCAATCTACTGGTTTCAAATTCATTTTTTAATCCAGCCAAATAAATTTGCTCCTTTTCTTTGGTCACCCGATTTTGATTGCTATTGTTGATGGCCAAGGCAATCAAAATTCCTATGACGACTAGTATGATTTCTCCAATAGCATAAATAAGATACTTGCTGAACCTGCCTGCCGGCAAGGCAGGTTTGTTTTCGGTCAACAATTGTTGTCTAATTCGCCTAAAAAATTTAATCATGGTCTTCTATTTTGATGCAATAACATTAACAGCCCCCAACCAGTACATGCCGTAAGGTATCTAACGAATACGATAATGGGTAATAAGGTGTTGGTTTACTACAGACTAATACCTGAATGGTGTTCATAGGCTACATTTTTCTTGAATCGCTTTACCTTCTATTTTTCAAAATCGTATTTCCTAATGATTATTTGTTATATGACACTTTAAATTTAGGAAATTGGAACGTAATTTCTAAGCATTCCCTACAAGGGCAATTCCATATATCTTGTATGGTTATTTTTTCTTAATCCCAGATTATCTTATCTTAATCTGGGTTTTTTAACTTAAGCACAAATGAAAAACAGAAAGACTATTGCTACAATTTTTATTGCACTATCATTGGTCCTTGGGGTTATCTTCTTTCTGCAAGTCGATTTTCCCGAGACCCTTGAAGGCTATTTCAAAAAATCGTACTATGGACAGTTTGGGTCTTTGGCCATATGTATTGAGTTGTTGATTGCCGCCTATTACCTGTTCGTGGGAAACGTAAAGTCCAATTTTGCCTTGGCCTTATTTGCCTTTACCGCGTTATTGGATATTTTTTTCAATCTGACAGGGATGTTTTCAAGTGGCGTTCCCTATTATGCCATGGTACTTTTTTTCATTTGCGCCCTAATCTCTTTATGGATAGCCTTTTCGAATGCCTTTAATTTGGGAAGGATCACACTCTTAGGTGCCATAGCAAGCTTTATTATGGGAAATGCCATTGAGTTTTACTTCAACTATTTTTAAAGAGAATCTAGGCTTTATATAGCCCTTTCTTAAAAATATTAAAGTTTAAAATCCATCGCCACTTTACTCTGCTTTACTGTAAATGACGGGCATTTGTCCTTTCCATTTTTGCCATAGGTCATCATTATTGATCAAGGTAGCCATGAAATGAGCAACATTGATCCTACTGACCTTTCCTGCATCAAAAATCGCGCTTCTTATTGGTGAAGGATATACTTCATATTCCGTTACCATCGGTTCATCGATTAAACCATCGGGGCGGACTGCAACCCATTCGACCATAGTATCATTTTGACCGATATTGGTCCGTAAATAGTCTGCGGCCTTTTCATTATCAACATGCGGGGGCAATAATAATCGAAGTAATGCGATAACACATTTTTGACCGAAAGAAATGGGTTCGTCCAAATCGCGATTTCTGTTCCCTGAAGTGTTCATCAGTACATATTTTATGGGTTTTTTCGGTGTATTCGCATTGATAGCGTTACATAATCTACGGGTCGCATCGGTTACCAATCTTCTCGGTTTACCATAAATACCCTTCAAGGTCAGGTTGTGGCCCAAACAAGAGGCCACCGCATCACAACCGGCTATATGTTCGGCCATTTCCGCATCGCTAAGTTCCAATATACTGGCTTTGATAACTGTCAAACGGCTTTCGTTTTTTATGGCTTCCGGTAGTTTTTCGGCGGAACGTACAATGGCTTTTACATGTTGACCTTGATTGAGAAGTTGTGCAACCAATAGCCGCCCTGTTGCTCCACTTGCTCCTACTACTAGTGTTGTCATATTTTTGGATTTTTGATGTAATTATAATTTAGAAAAAAGGGTCAATGTTTTGTTCGCTATAAGACTAACCTTTCCCAAGTACTGAAACTCGTTTCTGAATCGTCAACAACTCCATTCTTCCTTCTTTTCCTTTCAATGCGGTTGTTCCCAAAGATTCGATTTGAAGCTCATTTCCCAATTGTAGTGCTGTTATTAAATCCTCCGAAACCAGGATGTCCACGTTATATTTATTACAAAGACCTTGAATTCTTGCAGTAGTGTTGAGCACATCCCCAGTAAAAATGATTTCCTTTTTGAGGGCGCCTATTTCTCCCGTGGTCACTTTTCCTACATGAAGACCTGCCTTGAACGTGGGTACTACGCCAAAAATTGCCGAATACCAGTCTCCTCTTTTTTGTAAGTCCGCTTTCATGGCGAAAAAGCATTCGATACAATTATTGGCTTTTATACCGTCTTCGTATTTCCATGAAATAACGATTTCATCCCCAACATATTGATAGACTTCACCGGCATGCCGTATGATGGGATCCGAAAAGTCCGAATAGTATTCCCGCAACAATTCAAAATACTTAATGTGCCCCAATTGCTCTGCAATCGTGGTCGAGGACTTCATATCGGAGAAAAGGAAGATTCGTTTTTCCTCGGTGGGTTTGTGGTATTTTCCGGTAAAGAAATTCATTAACACCCCATGACCCACATTATCGCTAATTTCTGAATAAAAAAGACTAAGAAAAAGACTGAGTGAAATAGAGACCGAAGTGCTTACAAACTCGATACTCATTAAAAAGTTTGAAAATTTTTCCCTAACCTGGGTATCAAAAGGGGATACATCCAATTCGACCCCGGCCGCAAGCGGGTAGGTTATAAGTATGACCAATAACAGAAAAAAAGTATAAAATCCCACCTTATACAGCAGCTTTTGCGTAAAACTCTTTTTGCTAAACAGATGGCCCATCCATAGGACTTCAACCGCTCCTACGATTAATCCTACGACCGTAACTGCAATACTGGCAAAAATGAAAACCTCGGTAGTCAAGGTTATCGCAGAAGAAGGATTCAAATTTTGGTGCTGGGTGGCCGCCCCTTCAACGAAGAGGATAAACCATCCTAAACCAAGCCAGATCACCCCAAAAGGAATGATTCGTGAAATGTTTCTTTTTGATTTTGGGGATAACATTGCGATGGATTTCTTTAGTTAGGATTGAAAATAATATATAATCCTAAATATTTATCCCATTAGGTCCGAAAATCAATGCTTATCGTTACATGCTAGAAGTTTTAATTCAAATTCCTAAACTCACTTGGTGAATGCCCGACACGCTGTTTAAAAAGCCTTGAGAAATGCTGTGGATACTTAAAACCTAATTCATAGGCAATTTCACTGACCGATTTGTTCGGGTCAAAAACTTTTTCCTTGGCAATATCTATGAGCTTGTTCTGAATATATTCCTGGGCTGAGTTTCCCGTTTCCTTTTTGACCAAATCCCCAAAATAATTGGATGATAGATGTAACCGGTCGGCAAAATAACCCACCGAAGGCGTACCATGTTTTAGGGGTTTCTCAGATCCGAAATATTCGTTCAACAAATTGTCGAACTTCTCTAAAGAACCTTGATTTTCCATTTCACGGGTCAAGAATTGTCGGTCATAGAAACGTGTGCAATAATCCAGGAAAAGTTCAATATTGGCCACAATCAGTTTTTTACTGTGCTTATCAAGATTCTGCTCCAACTCGAATTGGATTTTTTCCAACAAACTCAGAATCACTTTACGTTCTTTTGCCGAAAGGTGCAACGCCTCGTTGGAGGAATACGAGAAAAAATTATAGGCACTCATTTTTTTGCCCAAATCGGTACCCAATAACAAATCTGGATGAAATAACATGGCATAGCCCTTAGGTACGTAATCAGGGTCGAAACCACCAAGTTCAATGGTCTGGTTTGGCGCCATAAAAACAAGTGTTCCCTCATCATAATCGTATGGTTTGCCTCCGTAATGCATTTTGCATCCCTTGGCATCTTTCAGAAAAATAGCATAACACTTATAATGGAAAGCATCGTAATCTTTGTTTGAATAATTCTCCTCACCCAACTTATCAAAATCAACAATTCCCACCAATGGATGTAAGACCTCCTGATTTCGGAGTCTCAGGTAATCACCAACAGTATTGATTTTCAAAACATTTTTCATGGTAAATACTAAATTTTTATTAAAGATAAGGCATTGATCTCCAGTGATTCAAGTAGTTCGGACAAAATCCGTAAAAATGGTAGGCAATTCCGTAATCCGGGTATGATTTGGCGGGTATTTACCTCGTACTTTTGAGCTATAGCAATTATCAAGGTCGTTTTAAATCAACGTTGTATATGAAAAACGTGGCATTATTCGGATTCCTATTCGCATTAGGTGGTTTTGTATTAGGGCAAAATACCCCCAAAAGTATCACGGCCAAATACATCACGGACGAAATTGCCCTAGACGGAACCATGGATGAAGCTATTTGGGAAACTGCGGAAGTAGCCCGTGATTTCCAACAGTTTTTTCCTTCGGATCAGGTAACCGCCGAATATAAGACCGAAGTGAAGGTTTTGTATTCGGACTCCCATCTGTATGTAGGTATATTTTCTGAAAAGGCCGCTGGTAATTATGTCGTATCTACCTTAAAAAGAGACTTCGGGGCCCTGACCAATGACAATATCTCCCTATTGTTCGATACCTTCAGTGATGGGACCACGGCCTATTTTTTTGGAGTCACCCCATACGGGGTACTTCGCGAAGGTTTGGTCTCCGATGGTGGAACCTCCTTTAACAACACCTGGGACGTTAAATGGCAAGCCGAAGCGACCCGTTATGACGACCATTATGTCGTTGAGGTCGCCATTCCCTTTACCTCCTTGAAATTTCCCGAGGGCAGTACTTCATGGCGATTCCGGCCTTACCGCTGGAACAACCAAAGCAACCAGCAGGATACCTGGGTCAGGGTACCACAGAACCAGATGCTCTCTAGCTTGGCCGATATGGGTGAATTGGTTTTTGAAAAACCCTTGGGGAAATCACGTACACCCATAGCGCTTATCCCTTATGTCAATGCTTTAGCCGATAAAGATTACACCTCTGATGAATCGAATACACAGTTTAAAGCCGGGGGTGATGCCAAAGTTTCAATCGGGAACGGAATGAATTTGGACCTGACCATAAACCCCGATTTTTCAAATGTTGAAATCGATGATATTTTCACCAACCTTACCCGTTTTGAGGTTCGGCTTCCCGAAAAACGCCAGTTTTTTATCGATAATAGCGACCTGTTCGAGAATTTTGGGAATACGTTCAATGAGGCAAAACCCTTTTTCTCCCGACGTATCGGTTTGGCCAGGGACGCCGATGGCAACCTGATCCAAAATGATATTATCGGTGGGGTACGGCTTAGTGGCAAACTCAATAAAGATTGGCGATTGGGTGTACTCAATATTCAGACGGCCAAAGATGAGGCCAATGAAATTGCCTCCAATAACAACTTGATGTTGGCCCTACAACGTAAAGTAGGCAGCCGGTCGAATGTCGGGGTTTTTTGGGTGAACCGCCAGGCCATGGGGAATGAAGCCTATATAACGCCTGATGAAAACTACAATCGGGTCATCGGGGCCGACTATAACCTGGCATCGGCAAATAACATTTGGAATGGTAAATTCTATGTGCACAAATCCTTTCAACCGGGTGACCATAATGGAAATCTTTCTACACAGGCCACAGTCACTTATGGTCCACGAAGATGGCGCATAATCGAAGATTTAGTATATATCGATGAAGATTTTAGGGCTGATTTGGGATTTGTCCCAAGAAATGATATCCTAAAGTGGGGAAATGGTTTACAACGGATCCTCTACCCCAAGAAGGGTATTATCAATACTCATGCGATTCAATTCTTGTCGCTGATGTATTGGAGACCTACTTTGGATTACAAAAAAACAGATCATGAATACAATCTTAGTTGGGAAGTGGCTTTTAAAGATCAGGCCACTGCCGAGGCAACATTTACGAACAACTTTATATTCCTGACCGCTCCATTTGACCCCACAAGATCCGAAGGGGCAATACCTATCCCCGGAAATCAAGGCTATCATTTTAATCAATTTGAATTTGAATACGAATCAAACAATACCAATTTGCTTACCTACGGGGCAAATGCCAAGTTTGGCCAATTTTTCAATGGTAACATCACCGCTGTTGGGGCACTGCTGGGAATGCGTATACAACCCAAGGCACAATTCAGTTTGGCACTCGACTACAACGGAATACGGTTACCTGACCCTTATGCCGATGCCGATATTTTCTTCGCCACTTTTCGGTCGGATATCACCTTTAGCAAAAGCCTCTTTTGGAATACCCTTGTACAATACAGTAACCAACAAGAAAATTTGGGAATCAACTCACGATTGCAATGGCGGTTTGCCCCACTGTCGGATTTGTACCTCGTATATAACGACAACTATTTTACCGATACTTTTGGGCCACGGTTTAGATCAATTAACTTGAAGCTCACTTATTGGCTTAACCTTTAAGAAAAATATCAAGACATGATAGATAACTTGAGAACAATCCATATCATAAAAATTTCAAGAATGAAAAATCAAAAGATTTGGCTCTGTATAGTAATGTTTTTTACACTAATTCTATCAATAAAGGCACAGACAACCACTGAAAGTACAGAAACCAAAAAGTACCAAGCAAAGGCGCCCTCGACCCAACCTTTTGGAGTGGAGGCCTTTGATTCATCCGACAAGACCACCTTGCGATGGCTTGGTATGGGGGGCTTTTTCATCAACAGTAGGGGCACTACCATGATGATCGACCCACTTTTAAAAGGATTTGATATGCCCGTAATGATTACGTATCCCATCACAACTGAAGACGTGCCCAGTTTGGATGCCGTATTGGTCACCCATGCCGATAACGATCATTATAGTGTACCAACAACCAACGATTTGGCAGAAGTTACAAAGTCGTACCACAGCACCCAATTTGTCGGCTCGCTGTTAAAAAACGAAGGATTGCCGGGTATGGGCCATGACATTGGCGATGTTTTTAAGGTTGGTCCCGTAAAGATAACCGTAACCCCTGTAGACCACGCTTGGCAAAATGCCTATCCTGGTACAAGCCCAAGAAAGTTTAAAGACGAGGATTCCTGCGGGTTTTGGATAGAAACCCCTGATGGCACCATTTGGGCAACGGGAGATTCCAAGTTGATGCCCGAACACCTTACCATGCCCACACCCGATGCGATTCTCTTCGATTGGTCGGATAGCGAATGGCATTTTACCTTTGAAGGTGCCGTAAAATTGGCAAATACCTACCCAAATACCATCTTGCTACTCAATCATTGGGGGTCGGTTGACGCTCCCGATTTTCCGCCTTTTAATGCGGACCCAAAGGACCTGAACGACGTGGTGGTCAATCCGGAAAGGATTGTGGTATTAGCTCCAGGAGAACCCTATACACTTGAACGTTTGAAAACCAATTAAAATGAAAAACCAATACACCGTGTTTCAAGTTTTTGCAGTTGGTGTAATACTTTCTTTTTCATTTTTTGGTCAATCTCAAGAAGAAAATGAGCCCTTTCTGGACGATTTTCGCGGTACGGCCAGCGTAACCCATAACGGGATTTCATTGGTGCCCTCTTTCTCGTTGGGCGATCCTGCCGCGATCATTGATTTGAAGTTTACCAAAGGTAAGCTGAGCTTTGAACCCGATATGCGCTTTGCTTTGGAAGGAAAACCTTGGTCATTCCTGTTTTGGTTTCGCTACAAGGCCATTGAAAAGGAACGATTTTCGCTGCGTATCGGGGCGCACCCCGCATTGAACTTTAGAACTGTGAGCATTATTAGGGATGGGCAAACTGAAAATCTGTTAGAATCGCGACGCTATCTGGCTGCTGAAATCGCTCCGAACTATAAAATATCCGAAAAGGCAAGTATGGGCATGTATTACCTGCGAGGCCAAGGTTTTGACGAGGGAGTAAAAACAACCAATTTTTTGGTATTGAATGCATCGTTCACTAATTTATTCATTTCAGAACAGCTCTATTTCAATATATCACCACAGGCCTACTATTTGACCACAGACGATGATGTAGGTTATTATGTTGTAAGCTTTATAACCTTTGCCAAAAAAGACTTTCCATGGTCCATTTCGGCTATTTTGAATAAAGCCATCGATACAGAAATTGTGCCCGAAGATGATTTTACCTGGAACGTTTCATTGGTATATAGTTTTGGAGGGCCATAAATAGATAAAAAGCCTAAATTGTAATTAGAAAATAATTTGATATAAAACATAGCCATCATGATAAATAAACCATTTTTAAAATCACTTTTTTGCCTGTTTTTGTTGCTAAACTTTACCCTTGTTTCGGCTGCAATTGAACCCTACGGATTATCGGCAAAAGAAAAATCGATAGTGACCATTTCGGCACTGACCGCAAAAGGCGATCTGGTAAATTTGGAAACGGCCTTGGTCGAAGGTTTGGAGGCAGGACTGACCGTTAACGAGATCAAGGAGGTCATGGTACATCTCTATGCCTACTGCGGATTTCCACGTAGCCTACGAGGTTTACGAAGTTTTATCAACGTATTGGATGAACGCAAGGAACAAGGAATTGAAGATACTATGGGAAAAGAGGCCACTCCTATTGAAGATATGCGTCCAAAATACGACAGGGGAAAATCGATATTAGAAGACTTGGTGCAAAAGAAGTTGGATGGTCCAAAAGCCGATTATGCAGAGTTTGCCCCTGTTATCGAAGTCTTTTTAAAGGAACACTTGTTTGCCGATATTTTTGAACGCGATGTTTTGGACTATCAGCAAAGGGAACTGGTCACGGTTTCCGTTTTGATAACGATCGGCGATGTTGAACCTATGCTCCGCTCGCATATGAATATCTGCTTAATACAGGGAATTACCCCAGAAAAATTAGTAGAATTGGTCGATGTTTTGAAGAATAATGTGGACAATTCAAAAATCGATTCGGCCAAGGAAGTTTTGGGCGAATTGTTAGCATCTAAAGATTAACACAACTTGGAACCTATGAACAACAAAAATCTTTTAGTAGTAATCTTGATTGTAACAATCATCTTTTCTTGTAAACCTTCGGAGGAAAAAAATATTACAGTCAATTCAACCGCGGAACAAGAACTGATTTTTCCCAAGGGGAAAATAATCGCAAATGACAACTTTGTCGGAAATGCCTGGTTGGAAATGCTTGTGTTTGCAGATAGTATCAACCAAAATTCCGTTGGCAGCGTTACGTTTGAACCAGGGGCAAGAACCAACTGGCATTCGCATCCAAACGGACAGATTATCTTGGCCTTGGAAGGCGAAGGTTATTACCAGGAAAAAGGAAGTGAAAAGAAATTACTACGCAAAGGGGATGTTGTAAAATGTCCTTCGAACATCCCGCATTGGCACGGAGCAAGTTCGGATACCGAATTTATACAAGTGGCGATTACAAGCAGGATAAACGGCTCAACGGAATGGCTTGAAGCGGTTACCGATCAAGAGTACACAAAGCGATAAATAAGGGGAATGAATCCCAATTCCATTTAAAGAAATAAAATCTTAGCTATGAAATTCGCAGAAACAACATTTATACTATCAATTGGCTTCTTAATATTGATGATGTCGGGCATCATTGCCCAAAAAGAACCCATGATGATCCAAGATCAGGGCAGTTTTGTGGTGGGTGGCAGCGTTATTGAAAACCCGGGCAATTTTGACGCTATCAAACGAACCCCTGAAGGTCAGACCTTTCATGGCGACCATGCCTATGTATTTTACCAGATTCCCGTGGAGGCCCGTAAATATCCTCTGGTTATGTGGCACGGTTTTGGGCAGTTTTCAAAAACATGGGAAACCACGCCCGATGGACGGGAAGGTTACCAGAACATTTTTGTAAGACGCGGTTTTAGCACCTATCTCATGGATCAGCCCAGACGTGGTAGGGCAAGTCGCAGCATGGTCGAAGCAACGATAACCCCAACACCCGATGAACAGTTCTGGTTCAACATCTTTCGTATAGGGGTATGGCCCGATTATTTCCGCGGTGTACAATTTGCCCAAGACGAGGAATCGCTGAACCAGTATTTCCGCCAAATGGTCCCCAATATTGGGGGATTTGATACCGAAGTCATTACGGATGCCGCATCACAACTTTTTGATAAAATTGGGGAAGGCATTCTAGTGACCCATTCCCATTCTGGCGGCTTTGGTTGGGCAACCGCCATGAAAAACCAAAACATTAAGGCGATTGTTTCTTATGAACCTGGATCGGGTTTCCCATTTCCAGAGGGTGAAGTGCCCCTACCATTGGAAAGTTCTGCTGGGCCGTTGGAAGCCGTTGGTGTTTCGAAAGATGAGTTCATGAAACTGACCAAGATTCCCATAGTTATTTACTATGGGGATTTTATCCCTGAAGTGTATGACCCCAACCCGGGAACGGATGGCTGGCGCGTACGTTTAGAAATGGCAAAAAAGTGGCGCGATGTTGTAAACAAACATGGTGGCGATGTAACGGTCGTTCACTTACCTGAAATTGGAATAAAAGGGAATACCCATTTTCCGTTTTCAGATCTAAACAATGTGGAAGTTGCCGACATGATGTCGGCGTGGTTAAAAGAAAAAGAACTGGACTAAAACAAGACCTCGATGAAATTTCAAAATATCAGCTTATTTTTTCTTTTCGCTATATCAATAAATTGTTTTGGACAAGATACCAATATGGAAAAAAAAGATGTTGCTAAAGGAGAAATGATGGTTCGGATTGCCGAATTGGAAATTGACCCAAATGCTATTAACGAGTACCTTAATATACTAAAAGAGGAAGCAGAAGCATCGGTACGGTTGGAGCCTGGGGTCATTTGCATTTATCCTATGTATCAAAAAGAGAATCCGACGCAAATAAGGCTTTTGGAAATCTATGCCAATAAAGCGGCTTACGAATCACATTTACAAACGTCTCATTTCAAAAAGTACAAAACATCGACCTTAGCTATGGTCAAAGATTTAAAGCTCATTGATATGCAAGCAATTGACCCCGAATCTATGGCCATTATTTTTAATAAACTGAAACAATAACTTAAAAAAATAAAATGAGAACACTTGTAATCGGAATCTTTATAATGCTACTCAGCGCACCTTCTTTTGCACAAGAAGCGACGGTTGAACAAGAGATCAAGGACCTTTCCAAAGCCAAATGGCAATGGATGGCCGATAAAGATGTAGACAAACTTGCGGAACTCTTTCATGACAAGGCCAAGTTCGTGCATATGGGCGGTACTTGGGGAAAAGACAGGGAGGTAGACATCATTAGAAATGGATTCATCCATTACAAAAAGGCGGATGTCCATGAAGTCATGGTGGAAGTCCTTAATGAAAACACCGTTATTCTATGGAACCAAATTACATTGTTGGCGGTCGTTGGTGACAATGAAGTCACTAACCCTTTTATGGTCACGGAAGTCTATGTAAAAGAAGATAGGAACTGGAAATTGGCCGATTTGACATTCTCCAAAGTACTTGTTCGTGGTGGTGAATAGTTTTACGAGGTCTAATAGATTTGTGAACCACTTAATTACTATATTATCAGTATAATATTTGTGCTGAAACAGAATAATTCAATGTCCAGTTAGTTATACATAGAAACCATGAGCAAAATCCATTATCGAATCTTCATTCTATTTTTAATTCTCGTAACCCAAGGTTTTTCACAAACCAACCCTGTAATCGACATTTTTCCTGAAGGCACCATGTTGCATGGAAACATCAATTATAACAATGACACACTACAAAATCACTTGTTGGACATCTATTTACCCTCAATTGCAAAACGGAAAATTCCACTGGTCATTTTTGTGCATGGCGGCGGGTGGTTGGTCAATGATAAGTATGCCGATATTGGCTATATGAAAAAAACGGTGGCAGCTATTCTTGATAAGGGATATGCCTTGGCATCCATAGATTATCGATTTGCGAACCAGGCGATATTTCCGGCCCAAATACAGGATTGTAATCAGGCAGTTTCTTATTTGTATGACCATGCTGATCAATATGGATTTGATACAGATCGTATTGCCGTAATGGGCTTTTCTGCAGGGGGTCATTTGGCTTCGTTGATGGCCTTGTCAATAAATAATGATGTCCCAGACTTTTTTATGCCCGAAACGACAAAGTCATTCGATTTCAAGGCAGTGGTCGATTTTTATGGTCCGGCCGAACTGATTTTATTCCCCCGCGCTGACGACCCCAAATCCCCGGAAGGCTTATTGATAGGGGCTGCCCCACTAACACGTCCCGATTTGGCAAAGGCCGCCAGCCCGGTGACCTATGTAGACAAAAATGATCCACCTTTTTTGATTATACATGGCGAAAAAGATGAAATGGTTTCCCCTAAAAACTCTCAACTCCTGAGTGCCTGGCTGACTGTGGAAGGGGTCGAAAATGAATTGGTCATTGTAAAGGACGCACCTCATTATGGGGAGATGTTCGATGTAGACGAGATTAGAACTAAAGTTTTGGATTTTCTTGGCAAACATCTGAATTGAGTATTCATAGGATTAAGAATATACACTAATTTAAAAGAGCCATGAACGGATAGTACAGCTTAAAAATACGTCGCGTAGTATGAATATATGAACTTACTTCTTTAAAGATATGGTTGCACATGGGTTCTTTTAAAGGAACCAAGACCCTTGAACCTGCCCGATTTTACTTTTCCAGATACCAGTTCGCCCCTCCAGAAATAAGCTTTTCTTTCATGCGTTCCATTTGCTTCCCAAATTCCCCTCCATGTTCGATTTTCAAGAGATTGTTTATCTGATTTTCGAGATTTTGAAAGGGTTTCATACTTCTATCCAGTCCTCCCTCTTTGTTCCTTAGTAGCCATAACCTGCGATGTTCTTTTTGAATCAAGGCCAAGCGTTCTTGCATTTCGGTCAAATGGAAAATTCGTTCCTCACTGGTCCGGTTTTCCTTTTGTTGTCCATAATTTCTAATTTCAGCACCCAAACGAACCATTTCAATGCCATTTCTAAGTTCGTTCCGTATCTCATTGTTAGTTCCATTCGTTGAAGTTATACTTCCCTCATCAATATGCCCATTCAATTCGGTTTCCAAATTATCAAGATGCTTGTTCAAAGCCTCAATTTCAAACATCTTTTTGTTCTCGAACCGTCCTTTTATCTTCTCAATAAAAGCTTCCCCTACGAATTCCGGTAGTTTTTTCTCAATGGCGCTGTAAATAGTATTTTCCAAGACGGGGTCGGCAATACCAAATTGATACGCCATGAAGTTATGGCTCATGTTGGGCAAATGGCTTTCTTCAAAATGGTAAGATCTTCCCATTTCCATAACAACATTTGCAAGTTCTTGATTTTTGTCCTCAAAGATATAGGTGTTCAAATACCTTTTCAAGGGAAGGTTTCTCGAAGTACGACTGTTCCAGCTTATGGCACCGGCGTAAGCAAATCCCGGATAGCTGATAGGTTGGTATTGCCAATGCCCCATATCGCCCCAATCAGTCAACAGCATGCCCCTGGCCCCATTCTTGAGACCACTCAATACGGCATTTTCAATATTTCCCAGCATATTATCCGTCCTGCCTGTTAGGGTCATCCAACTGCTGGTTCCAGGACATACCATAAAATCCAGTCCCTGTTCTTTTATTCCCTTCGTGTTTAGGTCAAAAGGATGCTCCGCTTCATAACCCCATTCCAAAACAGTGATATCCTTAGGGAGCATATCCAAAAGTTCGGGATGTTTTCCTATGATATCGCCCCACATCCAGAATTCTTTACCCTCTGCTTTGGCCAAGTCATAAACTTTCATCACATAATCGAGATAAAGCTGGCCGATTCCTATTTCTTCCGCCAGTGTTGCGTTTTTACATTTGCCCAATTCAAAAGGTTCATCGAGATTGGCATTGAATTTATTGGAGCTGAAATTGGGTAGTAGGTCGTGCATCATTCGTTCGATCAATTCAATGCTTTCCGCATTGGTAGGATCTAAAGTGGTTTTCATTTTTCGCATGGGCATAATGTCATATCCTTCCGGACATTCTGCGAGATGTGCATATTGTTCAGTTTCCAACCAGGGCTGCATATGGCCAAGAGAGTTTTGATTGGGAACAAGCTCAATAAAACGCTCCTTACAATAGGCATCCAATTCCCTAATTTCTTCTGGGGTGATAGGGGTTTCTTTGCCTTCCCATAACTCCTTAAAACTCGGATATCCGAACGAGAAACCTTCAACATAAAGTTGTATATGATTGTATTTTAATAATGAAATGATATCCACAATTTCCTTTAAGGTGTTCATCTTTGGGACTTTATCCCTGCTAATATCAAGCATTACCCCTCTTATGGAGAGATCTGGTTCGTCTTGCACTGTGACGCATTCCATTATTTCCGGAAATTGAATTTTAAGATGATGTAGGGTCACTAAAGCGTAATAAGCCCCCGCTGAACTTGAATACATAATTTCTATCCCAGCTGGCAAAATTCGCAAGGTATAGCCTTCGGTGGCCAAATATTCATTCTTGATAAATTTGATCGGTGCTTCGGATCTGTCTTCATTATTCCCGTTCCCGAGTAACCGGGACACCCAATCCTTTGCTTCGGGTTCATTCGATATGACTTGCCAACGTTGTGGCCATCTAAATTGTCCTTTTTCCGGAATGACTTTTTTGGGTCTGGGAAGCATGGACCATTCACTGATGGAGTCATTTTCAAACTCGAAATGATAAAAGGATGCGTTGCTATCCGACAGGCTCGTTTCTTCTTTTATCAATTCTTCGTTGGCTTTATTATAGCGTGCATTTAAATAGACACCAATTCCGACGATTAAAACGATCAGTCCCAATAGAATATATCCCGTGATTTTGAGTATTCTTTTCATTGGTATTTGTTGTTAGGTTATTGATTTTGTAAACTGTTCATATTTGGCCATTAGTGCCAATCCCTTGGAAGTACACATTCCACGTATAAAAACTATTACCGTGTTGTTCAAAAGGGTATCTTCTGAATATTTGGTATCATAAATAGAATCCCTAGTAAGGCCACTATATAACCGTTGCAGACTTATCCAGATCAATTCTGATTGTATTTCCGGTAAAAACAAGTCTTCCCTGATTCCCCGATCAATTACATCAGTAAAAAATGATAATTCGTTTGCGCCAGATTTAATGATTTCATCTTGCATATCAGGATAATACTTGTTCAGGTCTTGGTAAAACCTGTGGTTTATACCAAACTCCATCTCCAGTACATGGTGTATAAGTTTTAGCAGAGTCTCGAGGGCATCTTTAGATTCAGTACCCAGTTGAACCAAATGATCGAAAAAACGGGAATAATGCAACTGGAGACTTAATCTCAAAAGCTCACTTTTATTACCAATTAACTTGTAGACCGTTTTGGACGAAATGCCGGAAAACGAGGTTATTTCATGAATCGTTGTGGACTGAATACCATTAAGCAGGAATTTTTGCAATGCGAATTCTACTATTTCAGCTTTCGTAATTTCAGTTGTGGGCATGGAAAATATATAAAGAGTTATATTTTCTTTAAATGTAATGGAAAATATACTTCATTCCAAATTTTCCTAATAGATAGAATAATAACAAAAAAGCAAAACCTCTACGTGCCCTTGAGAACCAATGCCTCCTTATTTTCTCAGCTGTAGCCAATGCCACGTATAAGGCAACTGGCAAGCGGCAATATCATCAACCTTTCCTTTCTGATAAGGCTGTGATGCATCTGATTTATAACATCTTCAACAATAGGAATTTGGTTTCAAAATGTTCAATAAGGATTGGTTTGGTCAATTCTTTTATTTCTTCCCCCAGTACATTTGTCTCAACGGCCTTTACCGCCCCAGTTTGCTCAAGTAATCTTGGAACATCAAGAATAGCATGATCCCCTTCTGTTTCCCGAAGATGAAGAAGCACCCCCTTATCACCAGACAAAGGCCTAGCACTAACAAGGATTAAATTCGGTAAATCAAAATCCAATAACGAGCTGGAAACAATATCTTGGGTTTTGTTCGAATCATCCGGTGGAATAACCCGAGAAAGCATTGGAACCCTACTTTCCCATCCAAAACGGGATTCCGAATAGATTTATAAGAGCATCAGTTTTAATCAAAAGTCCTATTCTATAATTCATTACTACATACTACACTTTTCCATAAACCGGTTCAATGAAATTCCCCTTTAAAAACCGCTTGGGATCTATTTGGCTTTGAAGTAGAACCCCACTATTAGCTGATTCGAGCAATAGTTGGGCAGACTGAAGCAATGGGACTGCCGTGGCCATTTGTATAGCCCGCAATTGGTGTTTTCCGACGGTTTGTGGTTGTATTCGTTTGGCAATCTCTCGTCTGTGTAAAATGCCTTTTGTATCCTTACCTTCCACAGCTGCATACAAAATGATCTTATCATCTTCGACGTGTGGAATAGAGGCTTCCATTTTTTGCTGCAAGGTGGAGATATCTTCAAGTGTATTTCCCAAACCGACAAGTTGTTCTTCTACCCATGCATAATGACCGGGATACCGCAAGGTCTTGTAGTCGAGGAAACCCACCTTTTTAGCTAAGGCATCCGGCAGGTCGGCTGCCCCTCCGGAAGTAAGGTCCTCTTCATAGGCAATGCCATCGATAATTATCAGGGCTCTTTCTGACAATGAAGGAAGTCTTGTTTTTTTAAAATTCCGAAGCACTAAGGTATCTTTTAGGTATTCGGTAGCTACCCCGACCGGACTCCAGGTGAATCCATAATAATGTGGGGCAACGGCGTGGTCTGTCAAGGCACCTACCTTAAACTCCAACTTATCCACTTTGTCCACTTCAAAATCGCTACAGAACTGTTGGAAAAGTTGGTTGGCGAGGATATTGATGTAGCCGGGTGCGAGACCCGTTTGAAGCACAAAACCAGTTGAGGCATCCTTTGCCAATGCTATAATTTCATTGGTTTCTGCGACATACTCGGTCAGGTTTGCATAGTGCAGGTGAAAGTCTTTGGCAAGCTTCGCTATTTTTGGGGCCAAGCTACCAGGGAGACAATCTAGGAGTATATCACCCTGTTCCAGGGTTTCTTTCATTTCTGCCGTGATTCCTTTTTCAGGAAGATGAAATGCGGTGATGGAACAGGGTTTGGTCGTACCCTCCTCGATCCATCTGGCCACCTTTAGTGCTTTTGAAAGTGTTCGGTTTCCGATAAAAATGGTAGGCGGAACTCTACTCCATTCCATAAGGAGCAGACCAGCTGCTTCGGCAATACCCCCAGCCCCGGCAATTATGATATTAACGTGCTTATCCATTCCAAAAATATTTAATTATAATCGCGTTTGTCATTGGGAACTCCAACGGTTTTCTTCCTCACTGCTTAAAACGGCTATTATAGAATTATGGATATGGCCAAAAAAACAATTTTAAGGTTCGAAGTGTTACTATGTTTCATTCTTAAATTAAAGCGGTTTTTACTTTTATGGCTTCCAATCCTTCAATATTTTCGCTTACAAGCATATTTTTTGATTTTTCATCTTGAAATACTTCTTTCATATTCTTGACAACTCCATAAGGTATATTACTTCTCTCCAACTTAGCGCTCCAATATTTAGCTGTTTCCGTTTTAAAACAATCCCCGATCATGCTGTTTAATATCTTTCTTTGCATGAGGCGTTGTTCGTTGGTTTCAAAACCAGCAATAGGCAACTGCAAAAGACTACATAGTTTTATAAATTGTTTATCTGTGCCTACAGCTAATACAATAAATGTATTGTCTTTGGTTAGATATAGGTCTCCGTATGGAGCAATATTAGGGTGCTGTGACCCCATAGCTTCAGGGATATGCCCAGCCATTAACCAATTAGTAGCTTGATTTGCTAGGGAAGCCAAAGCACTATTGTACAGTGAAATTTCAATATGTTTTCCTTTTCCCGTTTTTAACTTATTGATTATTGCGCAAAGAATAGCCTCTTTCATATGATGGCTTGCAAGAATATCAATTAAAGCGACAGGCATTTTTACCGGATTACCATTAGGCTCGCCATTCATATACATAAAACCGGTTTCAGCTTGTAAAACTACATCGAAAGCGGGTCTTGAATCCATCGATCCAAAGCCCGTAAGTTCTGCATATATGATGGTTTCATTGTATTCTTTTAAATGGTCATAATCCAATCTTAATTTTTTTGCCGAGTCCGGTTTAAAATTTGAAATAACGATATCGGCTTCTTTTAGGTGCAAGATTAAGGTTTGGTAATCAGATGCATTTGTAAGATCCAGTAGTAGTACTTTTTTTGAATAATTAGCAGCACTATAATATGCCGAAGCAGTTGCATTTTTATCCTCCGAAGGAAGTTTCCATGTTCGGGTTATATCGCCATTGGTGCGTTTATTTTCAATCTTAATGACTTCAGCACCTAATTCCGAGAAAAAAGAACCTGTAAGCGGCCCGGCCAACACGCTTGCTAATTCTACTATTTTAAGGTCTTTAAACATTTTACCTGCCATCTTATTTAATCTTAAACATCCGCGATTTTATATCTGTCTGATAACTTTTAATGTAGGTTCATAAGGTATTTCAATCAAAGGATGCACCTAGAACGCATATGATCTTACCAAGCCTATTTCAATAAGAAATATATCATAGCGAGATTCTATTTCCTTACAAACCAATACTCAACTTTCCCCCTATATCTTCTTTTAAATCCGTAGTAGGATACTAAAAGTGTTTGTCGTTTTCATCACTTATAAAGATACATTTATTTGGCCGTCATTCCGTCATTTTTACAAATCGGTCAACACTTCTGCAGTTTTAAATTTGTTATCCGAATTGTTGACGTTTTTATCTGGAATAAATGATTTGCTTTGATATCCTTAAAAACGCGAAAACCTGTTAATCGCACGATTAACAGGTCATTGGTATAGAATGATACTATAATTTGTCGGGGTGGCAGGATCTGAAATCCTACCCTATTCCCTTATAAATCAATATTTTACAATTCGATTTTCTAAATAGGACACCTAAAAGGACACCTATATAAGCGTTTTGACGCTTTCGTACTTCAAAGATAAAAAAGTTGTATTAGACGAGTACAAATCAGTTCAAATTTAATTGGAAATAAAAATATACTTGATGAGTCTCAGATTAGTGAATTATCAAAACCATGAAGAAGACTCATGAATCGGAAAAATTTTTAAGGATGCTGCGTTTTCAAAAGTTATACATTAAAACCGATATTTTAAGAGAAACCTAAACGCTTTGCAAAAAGCCACGATTTATAAGACATTGATTTTTTGCCGTATATTCTTTTGAGCATTAGAAATAGGGTGTGAACTTTCTTAGCAAATTATTATTGAAATAATCTTCAAAATTAAAGCCTACTCGCTACTCCATTTTGGCCTTAATAATCATAAACGTGTAAGCAGGTAGAACTACCTTCGTCTTGTTTTTACGCAATGCTACTTCACTGGGTTGTGGGCTTATTTTTTTAGGGAATTCAAAGGAATTTACTTCCTCTAAATTGTTGGCGCGTAAAACAAGACCTCTTCCGGAATCCGCTAATTTTTGTCCCTTAAAATCGATGTTCAGTGTTTGATCTTTATCCGAAGTATTGACCAATTTGATCAATACTTCCCTTGAATCGGTATCCTTTGTGGCAGAGGCATATAAATCGTGTTGTCCGGTTAACGGCTTCCCGTTCTCCTGTATGGACAATACGTCCGTACCTCTATGCGTTCCGAACATTTTTTGAACATAGTAATTTGGAGTGCCGTAGGATTCGAGATTGTCGAACCAAATCATATCAGGAGTCCATTGCCAACCTTCCGAGTGCGCCATGAGCGGTGCGTAGGATGTCAGATGAACTACATCGGCGTTCCGTTCCAATCCGGTCATAAAGGCCGCTTCCGATAGGGCACACTCCCAATTATTCTTATTGTCCGGACTTGTTATGGCTACACTTTGAGCTGCGTATTCGCCCGCAAATACTTTTGGTCCGTTACGGTCATAGGTATCGTATCTAGCAGCATTTTCCCTAAACCATTCGGGACTGCTGTAAAAATGCTCATCGACTATTTCTGCATTCAATTTCTTTAATTCCTTCCAGCCATATTCAAAATAATCCCCCTCGGCCGCGGGTCCGCTGCCGGAGACGATAATCATGTTTGGATACTTTGCCTTGATCGCTTTTTCAAAAACCTTATAACGCTCTATGTACACTGAACCCCATTGTTCATTACCGATACCGATATATTTCATATTGAAAGGTTCTGGATGGCCCATTTCATTTCTGACCTGCCCCCAAGGGGTATCGATATCACCATTTGCAAACTCGATTAAATCCAAAGCATCTTGCACATAGGGATCTAAGTCTTCCAAAGGAACCAATTCACCTGTATTGAATTGACAAGCTATTCCGCAACCTAAAATGGGTAATGGCTCGGCCTCCATATCTTCGGCCAACTGAAAATATTCGAAGAATCCTAATCCAAAACTTTGAAAATAATCGGGTGCAGGTCTGTGGGCAAACTCCGTATTCCACCGATTTATCAATAACTCCCTATCGGCAAGTGGCCCTACGGTTTTTTTCCATTGATACCTTTGTGCCAAGGTGCGGCCCTCTACGATACAACCCCCAGGAAAGCGTAAAAACCCGGGATCCAAATCATCCAAAAGCTTAACAAGATCTTTACGCATTCCATATTTTCTTCCCTTCCAAGTATCCTCTGGAAATAAGGAAACCATATCCAGATTGACAGTTCCCGTACCTTGGAACGTAATGGACAATTTGGCTTTTGCCTCGGTTATAGTTGGAGTCAACACCGTATCGTACTTTTTCCAATTACTTCCTCGAATAGATATACTTGTATTTCCCAAATCCTTGCCATCGGCATCAATGAAGGCTATTTTTATTTTTGAAATATTACCTTCACCGATAGCAGCATAAAGAGACATGTTATAGTGCGCACCTTTTTTGATACCCATTCCACGAAATCCTTCGTTTATTAATGAATACCCCTGCTCATCTTCCACTTTTATGCTCACATAATTACGGTTGGTGTTTACCCCGGAATACCTGGTAACATGTGCAAATCCGGATTTTGTATTCATATAGTACTTTTCGCTATTGGGTTCTGTCCAACCCATTTTGGGGTCCTCGAACTCAAAAGAACGGTTTTTTATCATTTCGGCATACAATCCGCCATCGGCTGCAAAGTTGATATCCTCGAAGAAAATTCCGTACATAGTAGGTTGTATTTTGGCAATGGAATTTTTCATATCTACATTTAGAGTTATTTCTTGAGCGGTCGTCGTGCTGATGCAAATAAGTAGCGTTGTGAAACGAAATGCCTTGGATAGTTTAATTTTCATCTGGTTCATCGTAATATATTTAAGCTTTATTCTGCCGTTAGTACCACCCTTTGATATCTAGTCAAGGCAGGAAAACCGGTATCCGTACCTTCCACGATAATATGGAATTGGTCTCCTGTTTTAGCCGTTTCGGGAATTTGTACGGTAGCTATGTTTTCCTTGGATGTCACCTCGGCCTTTCCGCTGCCCGCTTCATCATAGCACCAAGCATTTAGGGCCACAGGATGATTATCGGGGTCTTTGGCGGATAGGGTTAGCGTCAATGTATCTCCAGGTCTGGCACTGATCGACATTCCCCCTTCTACTAAGATTGAAGGGGCATGGTTCGCGTCTTCAAATGACGCTATGCACCAATCGGCACGGGCGGCAAAATCCAATTGCATAGCCCTTATCCATCGGGTCTGTGGATAGCTTTTGTCCATTTCCCCGGTTTCCGGATTTAGGTCCGCTGCCTTGTCCCCATCCTCATAGCGATATGGATTTTCATCGGAAAGGACAAAACGACCGCTCCATCCGCCCCGCGAAGGGTCTTCATAATTGTCGAGCCCGACATCTACGAGATGTAAAAAAGCGGGACTATCACCTTCGGAAATAAAATCATATTTTGAAAAACTACCGCGCTCCGTATTTACAATCTTTAAGATGTCGCCCTCAAAATGATTAGGGTCCCCCGCCTGTTTCTGCCCGTCACCGTAAGAATAGTATTTTTTTAAGAGCGGACCGTGATCGTTGATGATATTCGGCCCCATAAAACTGCCTTCCAAATAGGGTTGCTGACTTTTAGGAACTACACGTTTCCACGGATATGCAAAACACCAAAATTGGTTGGCATTGTAGAATACACGGATATTAGGCCAGTTGGGGCCGATATATTTTTTATAGGTGGCATCTTGATCCATAATGGTATAGATGATCGCTTTTTTTGAAACCTTCTCCTTTATTGCCTCCCAATCCCGGCTTTTTGAATAATCTTCCTCAATCGATTTTAGGGCACGCGCAATGGTATTGGTGCCGCCCCAGGCTTGCAAAAAGATTTCCCGTTCGTCATCATCCAATAATTTTTCGGCGATCAGCTTCGATCCTTCGGTACGTTTCGCCATCTCGCCTTCAAAGTCGATGTTGCCGATACGAACCAAGCTCAATAGTTTATCGGGCGTTGGATAGTTTTCATCATGAAGGATAAGGTTCGGATATACCTTGGCATATTCTGTCAAAAGTTCCTCTATCCATTGCGTACCCGGCCATCTTAAATCCGTCAAATTTTCGCCATAGATATTTCGGGTCATCTCCATTTCGGAGGTGAACTTGGTACCCTTGCCATCCCCTTTCCAATGCCACATGGAGCTGGAATATATCAAACCTTCCGTTTCAAACTCATTGGTATATAAAAGGAATCTAATAAAAGTGTCGACATCATCGATTTCGCCATCGGTGGTCACTATGGTACGAGGTTTTTCGAGCTGTTCCTGGGCTTTTGCGATTCCTATGGAAAATAGGAAGCCGAAAATTAAACTCAATTGTATCGCTCTCTGTTTCATAGGAATGTATAGTGATTTCGTTTGCACTTGCTCCGGTAAATTAATTGGTGTATGTCTTGTCCAAAAACAAATATCGTGCATCGTTCTCGGCTTTTTGCATCTTGCTTTCAGTATCAAGAATCATCACGGGAGGTCGCGGATCATTGGAATCGGATTTGGGCCATTCGGGTAGGTTATCGTCGTTGGGGTTTCCTGTCTTTATAAAATTGGCAAAGTAATCTTGCATGGTTTTCGAAGCTTTATAATCGTCGGCCGTCCATGCGTAATCATCCACCAAATGAAGGTTGCCCATGGCATATTCGATTTCGGCGGCGTGGGGAGCACCAATAGGTTTGGGTGCTTCCGGAGCGTCGGAACTTTTTTCGACAGTACCGCCTGCAAGTCCGGAAGTTAGGCTTTTGTCTCTTAACTCCGGGCGCAACTTGCTGTACAGATACCGATATACGGGTTGATCGCTGTTTTTTCTATGCAGGTCGAACCACTTCCAAGTGCTATAAACGATAAACCGGTCGGAAGCCAGATTAGTGGCCGCCCATTGGAGTTCCTCCTGTGTGCTATGAGGATACAATTCTAGTACTTCTTCGTATTTTTTGGGATAGGCTTCCTGCACTTTTGCGATGAAAACTTCCTTGGTAACTGGTCCCTGGGTAAAGGCCATGCCCGGAATCTCGGCGGAGTTCCATCCGACCAACAACGGAACCTGCGCCTGTTCTTCGGCTTCAAAGATACCCGGAAGGGACTTCGGCAAAAAATACCCATCGATTACCATGGGAAAACCGAAGCGTTTCGACTCATTGTAAATCTCATAGATTTCTCGTGTACTTAATTTCCGAAAATCGGACATACTGGAATACCCCGCATTTTTCAGGAATTCCTCACCTTGTTTTTCGGCCTCAGCCAAAGGAACGGGTGCCATTGTAGGATGGATGGCGGCCCCGCTCTCGCCAATAGCTCCCGCGATCAAATTTTTAGAAAGTGGCGATGCCATTTGTGCGCTCACACCAATGGAACCTGCCGATTCTCCAGCAATGGTCACTTTTTTGGGGTCTCCCCCAAATGCGGCGATATTCTTCTGCACCCATTGCAGGGCCATGTTCTGGTCCAATTGGCCATAATTGCCCGAAGCTTTGTATGGGGCCTCGGCACTGAGTTCGGGGTGGGCCAGATTGCCGAAAACGTTCAATCGGTAATTGGTCGTCACGACGACCATTCCTTTTTTTGCCATACTCTCCCCGTCATAACGCGGTTCGGAGGCATCGCCCGCTACGTTGCCACCGCCATAAAAATAGACCAATACGGGAAGGTCTTTGGTACTGCGTTTAGCGGGAGTCCAGACATTCAGATACAGGCAATCTTCACTGACCCCATTGGAGCGCGACTTCATATCGCCAAATACAAGTGTCTGCATGGGGCGAGGGCCAAAGACCTTGGTCTCCTTTACGCCTTCCCAATTATCCAATGGTTGGGGCGCCTTCCATCGCAGTTCTCCAATGGGCGGTTTCGCAAAGGGAACACCAAAATAGGTCTGAATGCCCGTATGGGTATTGTAATTGCCTTCGATAGTCCCATTTTCGATTTTTACCTGAACGGGAAAGGAGTTTCCGTTCTGGGATATAATCTCTTGATGGATTATCAACATGAACAGGCTTAGGATTAGGCTTTGTTTCATCGGAAAAAGTAAGATTAAATAGTTATTGTCTCAATTTGTTACAATAATACTTTGTTTTTACCAATTTTTAACCTTCATTTGAAAAAAATTTGATTTTTGGAAGAAAAAAATAAAAGGCAACCTCCATCAAATGAAGAATTTATGCCTCACTTGGCGTATGATTCGGTCATTTTCGGATTTAATGGAAAACAGCTAAAAATCCTTGTGTTGGAATATCACAATACCGACTTTTTCGCCCTTCCTGGTGGTTTTGTCAAAAGGGACGAAAGTGTTGACGATGCCGTTAAAAGGGGGCTACGGGAAAGAACCGGTCTAGAGAACATCTATCTGGAACAGTTCCACACTTTCGGGGATGTTTCCCGTCCGGCGCCGGATGTGATGCGGACCATTCTAATGAACAATGGCTACGAGGTCAAACACGATTACTGGATGTTCGACCGCTTTGTGTCCATTGCCTATTATGCGCTTATCAATTATGAGGAGGTAAGTCCACTACCGGACGAACTTTCCGATTCCATCAACTGGTATTCCCTTGACGAACTACCTTCATTAATGATGGATCATCAGCAGATTGTTGACAAGGCCTTGGAAACCTTACGCGAAAATCTAGATAAGAAGTTGGTAGGCATGAACTTACTTCCCCAAAAGTTCACGATGAAAAATTTACAAAAAGTATATGAGGCCGTGCTAGGGGAAAAATTGCGCCGTACCAGTTTTCAGCGTAAAATGTTGTCCAAAGACATTCTGGTACGCCATGAAAAATTATTTAACGGTGGGGCCCACAAAGCACCTTATTTATATAGTTTCAAATCTAAAATAGTCAAAGAGCCAGAAAAGGTATGAGTTCGCTGACAGGGCATTTTCGATAAAAATCAGTATGAACTTTCTAAAAAATTAAATCAAATAAACATGAAAAAATCAATTTCAATTTTAGCACTTGTTTTGAGTGTATTCTATTCCTGCAAAGAAGAAAGCAAAAAAACACAACAGACCCTGGAAACTCCCGAAAGCATGAGCGAGGAAGTTTCAAATTTCGGTGGCTTGGCCCTCTATACGGTCCGTGATGCCATGGGCGAAGATGCAAAGGCCACCCTAGAAAAAGTGGCCGAGGCGGGCTACAAAAACATAGAGGCAGCGAGTTATGCCGATGGAAAATTCTATAATATGTCCCCTACGGATTTTAAAAGCTATGTGAACGAATTGGGGCTAACCCCCATCAGTACCCATCAAGGCAGCGTGACCCTTGACCATGCCGATACCATGATGGCCGATGTGAAGGCGGCCGGTTTTGAATATTTTGTTATTCCCGTTCCACCGATGGGCATGTTCGAGTTCAATATGGAGGAACGCACCATGAACATGAAAGGTACCGCAGCAGAATTGGCGGATATATTGGATACCTTAAGAGAAAAGGCCAACGCAGCCGGACTCAAATTACTCTATCACAACCATGACTTCGAGTTTAAGACGGATAAGGACGGTGTGGTCATCATCGATCACCTATTGGAAAACTGCAATCCCGAATTCGTCAACTTTCAAATGGACCTGTATTGGGTTACCAAGGCAGGGGCCGACCCCGTGGCCTATTTTGAAAAATATCCGGGACGCTTTAAGATATGGCATGTGAAGGATATGGACGACCAAGGCAGGTTTGCCCCTGTTGGAAAAGGAACCATCGACTTTTCCCGAATCCTTGCGGAAAAAGAATTATCGGGCATGGAATACTATATGGTGGAACAGGACATGACCTACGAAGGATTGGAACCATTGGAAGCCATTAAGATAAGCCATGAGGGATTGAGGGAAATCGGGTTTGAATAGTTCTTTCTCGTTTTAATTCGATCGATTTACCTGTTGTTCACTCAACAAAAAATGTCGTTGACGGATTTATTAGAATCGTTCTATTGACTAAAAGATAAATTTATTGGCAGAAATAATAGGAGCAAAACATTGCTGAAAAACCATTAAACTATATAATCATGAAAAAATATATCGTTGTCTTACTGATATTTACCTGTTTGTTTTCAGGCCCAAATCTACTTGCCCAGACCCAAGTCATGACAGGGGAAAATATCGCCGTAGCCAATACCGAATCCGGGAAAGTCCGTGGATATATCCACAACGGTGTTTATACCTACAAAGGCATCCCCTACGCGCAGGCGGAAAGGTTTATGCCCCCGCTAAAGGCCAAGCCTTGGGAGGGGATTCGAAGTTCTACGACCTATGGCCCGGTCGCGCCTTTGATGACGCCTACAACGGAGGTACAGGACGAACCCGAATTCGTTTTCGATCACGATTGGGGTTACACCAACGAGGACTGCCTTCGTATCAATATCTGGACACCCAGCATTGACGACGGTAAAAAAAGACCCGTGCTTTTTTGGATACATGGTGGTGGCTTTACTGCAGGATCCAGTCAAGAACTACCTTCGTATGATGGCGAAAACCTCAGCAAGAAAGGAGATGTGGTCGTGGTCTCCATCAATCATCGATTGAATATTTTAGGATTTCTGGATCTATCCGCCTACGGAGAAAAATACGAGCATTCGGCCAACAATAGTATTTTGGATATGGTCGCGGCCCTCGAATGGGTCAAGACCAACATTTCCAACTTTGGAGGCGACCCGAACAATGTGATGATTTTTGGGCAATCGGGCGGGGGTGCCAAAGTGAATACCTTAATGGCGATGCCTAAAGCCAAAGGGCTTTTTCATAAAGCGGTCAACCAAAGCGGCTCCTTTCGTACCGGCATTCTTGAAAAAGAGGATACCCAAGCTATCGGCGCCGAGGTACTTGCGGAATTGGGTCTATCTACCGATCAGGTGGATAGCCTTCAGACCGTCCCTTTTGAAAAATTGAGCGCAGCTGGCACCAAGGCCCTTAAAAAGGTAGAGGAAAAAATGAAAGCGGAAGGCAAGCCCCTTTCGGGCTTCGGATTGGGTTGGGGACCAAGCGTGGATGGGAAGGACCTTCCCTATCAGCTGTTTTCCGAGGAGGCATTTGCACTGTCGAAAAACATCCCCTTGTTGATCGGCACGGTCAAAAATGAGTTTGCGCCTTTTGCCAACATGCGTTTTGTCGGGGCTTCCGAAGAAACGATTATGAACCATATCAAGGAAACTTATAAAGAGAAATCCGATGCCTACATTCAGGCGGTTAAAAAGGCGTATCCCACTGATACTGCTCCTAAAGACTTGTTGGACGTAGATACCATGTTCAGGCCTGGGGCAGTTGTTCAGGCCAACGAGAAGTCCTCCCTAAAGGATGGTGCTCCAGTATATATGTATCTGTTTACTTGGCAATCCCCAGTTTTTGATGGCAAGTACAAATCCCTACACTGTATGGAACTTCCCTTCGTATTCGACAATATTGAACGCGCCAAAAATATGACCGGGGGCGGACAGGAAGCACACAAACTTGCCGATAAGGTAAGCCAGGCCTGGATCAATTTTGCCAAGACCGGAAACCCGAATCATAGCGGATTGCCCAATTGGCCTGCCTATACTACTAGCGGTACGGACACCATGCACTTCGATACTAGCTGTGCGGTCAAGCCGCAGCTGGACAAGGAATTGTTCGATTTGGTCAACAACCAATAATAGAAAACACAAACTAACTCAAAATGGAATCTATAAAAAATTCAATACAACTAATGTGTTTGGCCCTACTTGTTCTGGTAACGGCCTGTAGCCCGAAATTCTCCGAAGAGGCCAAAACTGATTTTAACCTTGTAAAAAATGAGGGTGGAAGTACCCTGGGTTACAACCCCAATTCCGGGATAAAATTGTTAACGTTAGATCAATACGCTTTTAAGGACCTGAATAAAAACGGAACCTTGGACGCCTATGAAGATTGGCGATTATCGGCAGATGAACGGGTCAAGAAGTATCGAGAATAATATTTTGCTAAATAATTTAGGCTATTTTGAAACAAACTGGACATAAACATATGAAAACAACAAGACCGATTACTGTAATTCTACTTTTCTTTATAATATGCATGCACACCCATATCATAAAGGCGCAACCCAATTTGGCCGATTTCAAGAAAAGGTTTGCCCAAATGGAAAAAGAAAACCTAGACAAAACCTATGAAGGCATTCTTACCTCGGATGGATTGCAAAAAGGGCTCTTCCCCATCGCTTCGACGCGAGTATCGACAGAACCCATCAAAAATGCCGCCGAAACCTTTTTTAAGTCGTTGAGCAATGAACAATTGGCAAAGACCCAATTTGAAGTTCAGGACAAGGAATGGCAAAAATGGGCGAATGTGGACAATGGACTGTACAAACGGCAAGGAGTCAGCATCAAGGAAATGTCGCAAGAACAACGAAAATTGGCCTTTAAATTAATGCAGGAGGCACTAAGTGCAAAAGGTCTGCAACTGAGCAAAGACATCATGAAAACCGACCAAACCCTGCGGGAGCTCAATAACGACGACCCCATTTATGATGAGGAACTGTACTTTTTTACGCTTATGGGGAAGCCCTCGATGACCGAGCCTTGGGGCTGGCAGATCGATGGGCATCATTTGGTCATCAATTATTTTATTTTGGGCGACCAAGTTGTGATGACCCCGACCTTCATGGGTGGCGAACCCATCATTACCATTTCCGGAAAATATAAGGGTAACACCATCTTTCAGGATGAACAGAACATAGGCTTGAAGTTCATGCAATCCCTTTCCCCCGAACAGCAAAAGGAAGCTACTTTACCGGAGGGGAAAAGAGGAAACAATATTGCTGCAGAAGCCTTTTCGGATAATAAAACGGTAGACCACCAAGGGTTACTGGCCAGTAAAATGACCAAAACACAAAAAGAGCAATTGTTAGGTCTTGCCCATCAATACATTTCAAATATGGAAGAAGGTCATGCCAAGGTTAAAATGGAAGACATCAAAAAACAACTCGATAACACTTGGTTCGCTTGGATCGGTAAAACTGATGAGGATGCGGTATTCTATTATCGGATCCACAGTCCGGTCGTCTTAATCGAATTCGACCACCAAGGGCCGATCGGAATTCAAGGCCAGGGTCGTGAGCCCACAAGAAACCATATCCATACCATGGTTCGAACTCCTAATGGAAATGACTATGGAAAGGATTTATTAAAGCAACATTTGAAGGCGCATCATGGTCATGAATAAAAATGCGAAACCTGAAGTTCTAACCGTTCAAAAAAAAGAGGGCGGTTTTGCAATAAAGAAAGTTATGGCTTCAATATCATGTTGCAGCTAATGGGTAACAACAGTTTAACGAACACATAATTTATCATGCTAAAAAAAATCCTAATCGGGTTAGGAATTGTACTGATCGCTATTCAGTTTATACGCACTGACAAAAACGAATCGAACGATCTCACTTATGATATTTCCACAAAATACATGATACCCAACGATGTAAACCATCTGTTACAGGTTTCCTGCAACGATTGCCATTCCAACAAAACTGAATATCCTTGGTATTCGAATGTGCAACCTGTTGCGTGGTGGCTCGATCATCATGTCGATGACGGCAAAAAGCATTTAAATTTTTCTGAGTTTACCAAAATACCGCTCTTCGTTCAAAACCATAAGTTTGAAGAAATCATCGAAATGGTAGACGATAAGGAAATGCCATTGCCTTCGTACACTAATTTTGGGCTTCATTCAGAGGCGAATTTGTCCGATGAACAACGTAAGATGATTACGGATTGGGCAAAGATACAAATGGATTATTTGAAGAATAACTATCCAGCAGATAGTTTGGTCTTTCCAAAAAGAGATGCGGCACCGCCGAAAGGTTGATTAAATCCAATAAGTATTCGATTAGAACTATTTCAAAAACCATTTTCGGACCGTCTCCTCCGCCATTTTATTGTTTGGGGTAAAGGCATTGTTCTCACGCCCGCGATATTCGAGATAACTCGGGAATTTCCACCAAAGAATTCCTTGGCACCAAAGTTGGTTTTCAATGCCTTCGAATATTATTTCATAACAGCGTTTCTGATGGTCTTCGTTAAAACTGTCATCGCCATCAGCATGTGGATTTTTCCAGGGCATATTGATACTCCGGAAACCGATTTCGGTAAATACGATTGGTTTTTTATACTCTTCATAAACGGTCTTGATCTTTGTTTTGACGGTATCGAATTTCGCTTTCAGCTCCTCGACCGTGGGATCGTCTTTTTTGCTTAGTGGGTAGTAGCAGTTGAGGCCGATAAAATCAAGTTCGTCCCAAAAGTCGATATTTTCGAACTCCGTACCCCAATTGGCGGCGTAGGTAATTTTTCCATTATACAAACCTCTGGTCTTTCGTATGATTTCCCGCCAAGCATCCCCGTGACCAAGCGTTGCTTTGGTAAATTCAACACCAAGGCTGAGGGCATCCATATCATGGATTTCCGCTAAAAAAGCATAGTGGCGTATCCACCGATAATACTGGTCAAAAAATAGCTTCCAATCGGATTCGTTCGACATCTCGATATCGCCGGGCCAACTGCCTCCGCCTACCCAGACTTGAGGTTTCAATACCGTAAACATGCCCAAAATTTTGGCTTCATAGGCCGAATGCACCAAACTTTCGTCATTTTCATCATTGGCACTATCACTAAATCGGAATGGTTCGGGTTTTTTACTGTCACGCATAAAGGTATAGGGCACCAAGGCCAAGGCATTGCTGCCCATTTGAATTTGTTTTTTGATGGACTCCGTTGCTTTTTTGGAAACATACCCGTTATAGATACCGTGGCCTTCGTGGGCAAAATTGAATCCTTTGAGATAGGGTATTGAGGTATCGTCTTTTTTTCCGAGTTCAACGTTTTTGGCATTCTTGAAGAGAAACTGCTGCCATCCGGTTTCCAAATCTCGGATTTCTTTTTTGGAAGGAATCCAATCGGGATACTTTTTCAAAAAAATTTCCTTGCCCCAGGTTTCCAATAGAAAACCCGTTAGGGAGGCCGACAAACAATCAACGACCAAGGGAGATTCAATCCCCACTATTTCGTTATCCAAAAGTTCGGTCAAGGTTAGAGCGTTACCGGATTTGTACAAACGAGCCGTCCAATATCGATACCCTTTCCGTTGCCATTGTTCGGTAAAATAGATAGGCAATCCGCGCAACAAAGCCTTTGTTTTTCAGCACCTATTAAATGATACACCGCAAGTGCGTTTTCCTTTTCGATAAAGTTTTCGGTGTACTTTTCGTTGATTACGGTATGTACCGAATTGTCGATAGGGTCAAAATGAGCTTGCATTGTATTGCCGGTCATCAATCCTTTTTCCTCGGCACTTTTATACGTATGATAGGTCATTGTCGGAAGCTGACGGTTATTCCCAAAGAAGTCTAAAATAGAATTTGTCGTTTCTTCAATTTTGGTCGCAAGTGAAAGAACAGCTTCAGGACTAAGGGCATTCTGATGGTCTATAAAATCGAAATGCGTAGAATTATGTATCAAATCGTTTCCTGAAGAAAAATCAAATAAGGTCGATTCGTCCAATTTCCAATCTGAACCAAAATCGCCCATCACGATTCTTGTATTGTTGCGGTAGATTTCATAATCCATGTTTTGTCGAAAAAAGGAACGGCCTCCTTCCTTGACCTTGTTCTCAAAAAAATCATAGATTTTGGATTCTTCCATACCGGTTAGAACATTAATGGGCAAGGTATCGTTTTCCATATTCGGATACGAGCCTATGGATAGCACGGTATTATCCGAGGTATATTCCTTTTGATTGAATCGGATTTTATCCACCTCTAATTGAAATGGGATATTGTTGGTCATCCGTTTTAGTATTGGGTTGCCTTTGGGGGTGCCTACTAGATAGATGATGTTTTTTTCAATATCGGAATCGATTGTTTGGGAAGCTTCTTTAAATCGGACGGCAACACTTCTCCAGGAATCATCTTGTGGGATTTTGGACAATGAATCCAGTATAGTCTGGTATTTTTCCGTTAGTTTTTTGTTTTCCGCACCATAAACGACCAAGATTTCCCTCTTTTGAAAAAAGCTCCGCCGCAGTTGTCGACGGGTGGGGATGGAATCATTTTCCGAAACATCGGTTCCTGTGTCAGTATTATCCTGTAATACGGAAAACGCACCAAAAATGAAAAGGCATGGGGCGATAATCCAAAAAAGATATTTCATTTTAAATTTCATACTCAGCAGTAGCTACCAGGTGTTCCTATCATTTTTTTTGATGAACAAATTGCAAATTCATACTTATTCAAAATTCGAATATTCTTCATAACTCAATCCATGTCCAAATGGATACAAGGGATTTTCCGAATCATGCGGGACATCCTCCTTTTGATTCTCTACTGCTTCCACACTCGACGGAAGTTCAATAGGCAGATTCCCTGTCGGATTAAATTCTCCAAAAATCATCTCTACTAGAATTTCGTCCTCACAATCAAAATCTACAATAAGCGATTTACTGGCGGTATTGATTTCCGGAATGACAGCTGGCCGATTCATCGTCAATATAGAAACGGTTGGTTTTGTATGGATCAAATCCAACAGTTTCCTTTTCTCGGCATCCGGAAAGTCCAATCTTCCCTGATGGAATATTCGCTCCAGAAAATAGTTAGTATCGGTTACAGGGGTATAAGGTGTTGTTAATTTTAAGAGAATAATATCGGCCTCTTGAGGGGTTTTCACAACGGTCGCATACCCGGTCAAGGCTTCAGGATCTAATCCTTCTGAAAACACTTTGATATTTTTTGAAAGGGGCAGTATATTTTTTTCATTTTTCAATAAGACCAATGATTTTCGTTGTGCTTCTTTCCCTTTTTCCTTAAAACTTTCATTTTCAAAAACCTTGAGATTCTCTTCTTTCAAATAAGGGTCATCAAAAAGCCCAAGGACAAACTTGTCGTGCAAAATTCGTCGAATCGAAGCATCGATACGCGCTTCGCTAATACTGCCTTCCTTTACCAACTCCACTACAAGGTCGGCACAAGATTCCCCTCCGAACATATCGACCCCGGCATCCAGTATTTTCTTTACCCGTTCTTTTTGTGAAAGATCTTCGACACCCCAAGCCGATGCTTTTTTCGCGGGGTTATCGGAAACCAGCGCCCAATCGGTACAAACAACACCTTGATAGCCTAATGAATCCCTTAGCAGATCTGTAACGATTTCTCTATTAAAACCGAAGGCCACTTGTTCTTCAGTAATACCAACGGGAACGCCATAATACAACATTATTTGAGCAGTTTTGGCGGGTAAAGCTCCGTCAACAAAAGGTTTCAAATGGTAATCGAACATACCTCCCGGATAAACCTGTTCTTTTCCGGTTTCAAAATGTGCGTCCATACCATCTTTTTGAGGGCCGCCACCAGGAAAGTGTTTGGTCATGGTCAATACGCTTGAATTGTTCAAGGTATCTCCTTGGAAACCCAAAATATAGGCTTTTGTCAGTTTCGCACTCAATTCGGCATCTTCCCCAAAAGTAGTATAGGTTCTGAACCAACGAGGTTCGGTCGCGAGATCAGCCATGGGGTGTAAGGCCAAACGAATACCGAGTGCAGTATACTCCTGACGTGAAATATCGCCGAACGTTCGTATCAAATCAGGATCACCAATGGCCCCGAAACCCAATTCAGAGGGCCACCGTGAATGATACCTATCTTTCCCGGCGGCTTCACTGAAACGAAGACTATGTCTAGGGTCTGAATAGAAGGTAACCGGAATTCCCAGTCTAGTACCTTCAGCAATTTTTTGGACTGTATTGTTTAGTTCCAAAAGTTCTTTTGCAGTCGCAGCGCCAGGCATGTCCAAATGGTTGATCATTACCTTGGTAATCAAAGAATCGACTCGCCCCATATCCTCGCCCATATCGATTCCCGAAATGGCATTGAACAGCAATCCGGCCTTTTCTTCCGTATTCATCTGGGACAGCAGGTCTTCGATTCTATCTTCCAATGCAGCTTTCGGGTCTTCATAGCTATCGAGCTTGCCATTCTTATTAAGGTCTCTAAACGACTCGGTCGCGGGATTTTCCTTTTTAGAATTACAGCCCAATAGAAAGATGGCAAGGAATAGACTAAGCGCCAGTTTTCCGTTTTTTCGCCAAGAACTATTTATTTTTTTCATCTAAGAATTTGAGTTGGTTTTTGCTTTTTTACATGCTTCAAAGATCCATCGTTGAACGTACGGACAATTGATTCTATTGATTGATAATGCCGTAGGCTAAAAATAAGGTTTTTAGTCCAACACTTATTGCAAAACCTGTCATCGACAGATTTTGTCCAACAAATGACAATTTTATCCGACAATGTTGTTTGAGGAACAGTTTCTGTCGTTTACAGAAAATAAAAATGGTATTTAGAACAAAAGCCCAAATTTTAAACAGTCAATTTTATCCAGCGGATATCATTAATAATATTTGTGCCATTCTTCTCCCCCGGGATTTTGAATTTAACAAATGTAGATACCCTATAAACATTCATTGTCAATTCATAATATTATCAACGTAAACCCTTAATTAATTATTCATAACTAGTATTTAAATTTTGACACTATGAAAAAAGTTGCTTTTAGTTTTCTGTTAATTGCTTGTGCCACGCTAACCGCACAATCGACTTGGAAGTCCGATAACGCACACTCCAAGGTAGGTTTTGCCATAACCCACCTGATGATTTCGGAGGTCGAAGGGCATTTCGGGGAATTTGATATTACAGCTACCGCTGATGATACTTTCAGCGAGCCCGATTTTACCGTTGATATCAAAACGGCCAGTATCGACACCGATAACGATCGGAGGGACGAGCATTTACGCAGTGCCGATTTTTTTGATGCGGAGACGCATCCTTCCCTGTCCTTTGCCACCACAGGATTTGAAAAAACCGGGGACAAAACCTTCAAACTAACCGGCGACCTGACCCTACACGGTGTGACCAAACCCGTAACCTTGGAAGGCAAGCTTAACGGAATCATTACCGATCAGCGCAGTAAAAAATTGAAAGCCGGGTTAAAATTGACCGGTACCGTAAACCGATTGGAATTTGGAGTTGGCGGCGATACCCCGACATTGGGCGACGATGTTGAAATGACCATTAATCTCGAAATGGCGCAACAATAAAGCATAGTTGATGTTTGTTAGTTGAAATGGTCTTGGGGCTTGCACCTTGGGCCGTTTCCAACAAACGCGAATTTTAAGAAAAATAATAGTACAATGGCCAGTCCAGTTCAAAATGGAAAAAAATATTTCAAGTTCATCATTTGGTATATGATCTATGTCGGCATATTGATCTGGATCGTCACTACCAACTAGCGGAAAATTAAATTATGGGAAGAAAAACAGAACAGGCCTTTAGGGTCGTCCATCGGTATTTGGGCTTCTTTCTGGCCGGAATCATGATCGTTTATGCTATCAGCGGTATCGTGCTCACTTTTAGGAATACGGATTATCTGAAAAAGGAAATCCATATTGAAAAGACCTTGGAGCCGAACATTGCCGCCGAGGACTTAGGCCGCGCCCTGGGCATGGGACGGTTTCAAGTGGATAAGGTAGAAGGCGACCTCATGTACTTCAGAGGCGGAACCTATAATAAAAAAACAGGAGTTGCAGATTATACCGAGAAGAAACTGCCGCTGCTGTTGGAGAACATGAACAAGATCCATAAGATGCATTCTGGCCATCCCCTGTTTTGGTTGGGTATTTTCTTCGGGGTCTCGCTTTTGTTCTTTGCCGTTTCCGCCTTTTGGATGTTCAGGCCCACCACCTCGGTATTTAAAAAGGGAATGTACTTTACCATTGGCGGGATTGCGTTGACGATTATTTTGCTCTATGTTTAATGGGTCATAAAAAATTCTATTCTTAAAAATATGTTGATATGAAACAGTCCGTATTTTCTTATAGACCTCTTTTCGCCCTGCTCATTCTTTCAAGTTTTTTTCTTGTGAATTTTGCTCATGGGCAAAAAACAGCCAAAGATATAGACTTGGATTCCAAAGTAAAAACATTTCTCAAGGAGAATAATAACAGTTGGCGCGATATGAATGTCCCAGCCTCTGACGGGCAGTTGCTCTACGATATCATCGTGGAGAAGGGATATACCAAAGCCCTTGAGATCGGTACTTCTACGGGGCATTCCTCCATTTGGATCGCTTGGGCGCTTAGTAAGACCGGAGGTAAATTGACCACAATCGAAATCGATGAATCACGCCATAAAGAGGCACTTGCCAATTTTAGGGAAGCCGGATTGTCGGAATATATCGATGCCCGTTTAGCCGATGCCCATGAACTGGTAAACGAACTTAAAGGTCCCTTTGATTTCGTTTTCAGCGATGCCGATAAGGATTGGTACACCAATTATTTTATAGCGGTCGACCCAAAATTGGAATCGGGAGGCTGCTTTACCGCCCACAATGTCCGTCCGTTGGAAAGCAGTCGCAGGGGAATGGCGGGAGCGCAGGAGTATCTGAAATACGTACAAGGTCTTGATAATTACACCACTACGGTCGACGGTTCTGGGAGCGGTCTGGCCATCAGCTACAAAAATTGATCTCAAGTGCATAGTTAAGGGAAGATGGGCCTATCAAGAAAGCTAAGGCTTTTCCTCCTGATCACCAGAGTGCTGGCCAATCTGATCAGGACCAGTATTTTTCCCATTCTGGGTGTAATCGACGCATTCAAATTGCGAAGGTCTAGCCGGTCGGTCCTGAAGCTTCCCGATTATCATTGGGTACAGCTCTTATAGCTGTCGGTAAACTTTTTTATTTTGACAATGGCCTTTTTTGAACGTCCGGCCGAATCCTCGGTCGAATTGCTGACCGTACAGATCGGAATATCCTTTTTGCTTATTTTAAAAAAAACTACCGACCTTGAACCGGTTAAACAGATTACTTATGAAATACGTAATTACAATTTTTTTACTATTGATCTGCAGTTGTGGTTTTGCGCAGGAAAATATTACTATTTCAGGACAGCTCTATGATGGGGAAACCGAAGAAACCATGCCCTTTGCAAATGTAGCCTTACACGGTTTTGACGACAATATATTGTTAACGGGAGCCATTACCGATGATAATGGCAGGTTTGAAATATTGGAGATTCCCCTTGGTAAATACCGGCTTTATTTTTCGTTTTTAGGATATACGACTACTGAACGAACTCTAGTGGCAGATGGCTTGAACACTATTTTTGATTTGGGAAAAATCGAACTCGCCCCCAGTGCGGAAGCCCTGACCGAAGTAGAGGTCGTCGGAAAACAGGAAACCACCAATTCAGACCTCAACAAAAAGACCTTAAATCTCAATAATACGATTGCGCAGTCGGGGGGTTCGGTCTTAGATGCCATGAAAACCATGCCGGGGGTAGCCTTTGACCAAGATGGCAAAGTAATTCTACGGGGCAGTGATAAAGTAGTGGTCCTTATAGACGGAAAGCAAAGTAGCCTAACGGGTTTTGGCAATCAAAAGGGATTGGCGAATATTCCCGCCTCCAATATTGAAAAAATCGAGATCATCAATAATCCATCTGCAAAATATGATGCAAACGGTTTTGCGGGGATTGTCAATATCATTTATAAAAAAGAAAAACAAACAGGCTTCAATGGCGATGTCGGACTTTCATTTGGATTGGGCGCCCTCGGCAAACGAAAAGAAGATACACAAACCGATCTGGGCTCTTTTTCGGTAAATCCGAAATTGATTCCAAGTTTGAACCTGAACTATAAGACCGGGAAGTTGAACTATTTTATGCAATCGGAATTTATTGTCCAGGAAGCCCTTCCGAACAACGAGTTCACGACCCGAAATTATGATGATGGGAGAACTATTATATCACAAGTTCCTGAAAACAGGAAGCAATTTCGTACTATAGTCAACGGTGGCATCGATTGGGAAATTGACGGGAACAATAGCCTCACGATTTCAGGTCTTTACGACCGTGAAAAACATATTGATACGGCCCAGGTCGCCTTTATCGATTTAAATTCCGATAGCAGAAACCGATTCTATACTTGGGAGGAAAGCGAGGTAACCCGTTACATCAATGTGGCCGCGAACTACAAACACAATTTTCCGCAAGTCGGACATACACTAACAACCAATGTCCAATATACACAGGGGCTCGAAGATGAAACCTATTCCCTGAACGATAGCTCTGCGGTTCGTATAGGTAGGGATAAAACGAATATCCTTGCCATTGAAAACACCACGAGTTTTTCCTCCGATTATGTAAGGCCCTTGAAAAACGGAAGGATGGAACTGGGTGCTAAAGCTCGAATCCGCCGCCTCCCCGTTGATTATACCATTACGCCCGGGCAGAATTCCATCATCTATCCTAATTTGGGAATTTTTTCCGATTGGGGCGAAAATCTCTATGCGGGCTATGTCAATTACGTGCTGGAGAAAGAAAAATACGATGTTGAAGCTGGTCTACGTGCAGAACAAACGAACGTTTTTTACGATTTGGATCCAATCAATATTTATTATCCAAATAACGATGCATACGATTATTTCGAATTGTTTCCCAGCATGCGTTTTAGCTATAAATTAAACGGAAACAATAAGCTATCTGCATTTTACAACCGACGCATCGATCGCCCGGGCGAGCCTGAACTACGGGTTTTTCCGAAATATGACGATCCCGAGCTGTTGAAGGTCGGTAATCCGTATTTAAGGCCACAATTTACGGATGCCTTCGAAATTGCCCATAAATATTCCTGGGACAGCGGTTCTCTCTTTTCGGCGGTATATCACAGGATTATCAAAGATCAGTATATGCGTATATTCAGTATCGATGATTCTAATCCCGATTATCAAATTGTGAACCGTATCTACCAGAATACGGGCCGTGCCACAAATTCGGGCATCGAACTACTATTTAGCCAGGATTTTGGGAGCAAGGTTCAGTTTTCGACCAGCTTCAACGGATATGAAAACACCATTGATCCGTTTTTGGGAACCTTGCTGTTTCCCTTTGAAAGATCTTTTACCATCAAGGAATCCTCCGATACGACATGGGATGCCAAGCTCTCCGGCGAATTCAAGTTCGGTAGCGACCTAACAGCACAATTGACGGCGGTTTACTTTGCCGATAGAAACATCCCGCAAGGCAAACAGTTGGCAAGGGCATCTGTGGACCTCGGTTTTAAAAAAACGTTCTTGAAAAACAAAGGGGAACTGACCCTATCGGCGACCGACCTTTTTAACCGATTCGGTATCCGCCAACAAATCAACGGAGAAGGGTTTACTGCCCGCTATGAAAATCTTTATGAAACCCAAGTCGTTCGTCTGGGAACAAAAATCAGGTTTTGAAGCAGTTCAAAACGGGCCCTAAAACCTCAGGCAGCGCGTAGGCCTAACCAAATGTGGAAAAAAGTAAATAATCAAAATAAGGTTAGCCTCAAGTAGATTTTTTCGAACAAGGCCTTTGGAACTAAACTTCCAGGTCGACACCTAATCATCCACAAAATCATTAGGATAGCGCTTATTTCGTATCTTCCAAAACAATGTCGCGCTCTCCGGCCTATTTGAAACACCAAAATCCACCACTACTAGCAAATGATCGACATGCCAACGGTAAGAAACCTGAAGTCGAAGCTCACTTCCCTGATGACGATAGGGGTAATGATCCTGTGCTGTACCTCACAAACATTTGGTCAGGTTCCATCTGGCTATGACTTATGGTTGGGTTATGGCAAGATTGAAAATGTAGAATTACTGCGCCAATATGAACAGGCCGCAACTTCGATTTATTTCCAAAATAACAGCGAGATTTTGGAAGCCGCCCAAAAGGAGCTCAAGAGGGGTCTAGGTTCGATGCTAGATCGAGCGGTCGATTTTACCGATTCTTTTAGTACTGCGAATTCCATGGTAATCGCTAAAAAAGCCGGACTTGACAAAGCTATTATGAAATCGGTCGCGGCCGATCTTGACCGAATCGGCAAGGAAGGCTTTGTTATCAAGTCGGTGCAGCTAAAAGACAAAGACATATTGGTTATTTCCGCAAATGAAGATATAGGCATTCTCTACGGGGTTTTCCGGTTATTGCGGTTTATGCAAGGCCACAAAACACTAAGTTCAATTAGCCTTGTAGATGCCCCGAAAATAGCCATTCGTATGCTCAACCATTGGGACAACCTTGACCGGACCGTAGAACACGGCTATGCCGGTTTTTCACTATGGAACTGGCAAAAATTACCGGAATATATCGACCGGCGCTACATCGATTATGCTCGTGCCAATGCTTCCATCGGCATCAATGCCGTTTCCCTAACGAATGTGAACGCCAATGCCTTAATTTTGACTCCTATGTATTTGGAGAAGGTACGGGCACTGGCCGAGGCCTTCCGACCCTATGGCATAAAGGTATATTTGACCGCACGGTTTTCCGCACCTATTGAAATTGGAGGTTTACGCTCAGCTGACCCGCTAAACGCAGAAGTGCAGCAATGGTGGAACGACAAGGCGGAAGAAATCTATGCCCAAATTCCCGATTTTGGGGGCTTTTTGGTAAAGGCGAATTCCGAAGGTCAACCCGGGCCACAAAACTACGGCCGTAACCATGTAGACGGAGCGAACATGATGGCAAGGGCATTACAGCCTTTCGACGGCAAGGTTATTTGGAGGGCATTTGTATATTCCGAGCATGATGCCGACGACCGGGCGAAACAGGCCTATAGTGAATTTGTTCCCTATGATGGCCAGTTTATGGAAAATGTCCTGGTACAGACCAAAAACGGGGCCATCGATTTTCAGCCGCGGGAACCCTTTCATCCCATGTTCGGGGCCATGCCCAATACTCCCCTGATGATGGAATTCCAGATTACCCAGGAATATTTGGGATTCAGCACCCATTTGGTTTTTTTGCCCAAACTTTTTGAGGAGGTACTTGATGCGGATACTTACCTAAAGGGAAAGGGTTCGACGGTGGCAAAAGTGATCGATGGTTCCCTTCACGATAAAAAGATGACCGGAATGGCTGGAGTTGCCAATATCGGAACTGACCTCAATTGGACAGGCCATCCCTTCGCCCAGGCCAACTGGTACGGATTTGGACGCTTGGCCTGGGACCCCTATTTGAGTTCCGAAACCATAGCCGATGAATGGATACGTGCCACCTTTTCCAACGACCCGAAATTTGTGGGGCCTGTTAGAAAGATGCTATTGACATCAAGGGAAGCGGTGGTCAATTATATGAATCCGTTAGGGCTTCATCATATCTTTGATACCGGCCACCATTATGGGCCAGGGCCTTGGGTAAGTGAACTCAGCAGGCCCGAATGGAACCCTACCTATTACCATAAAGCCGATGAATATGGAATAGGATTTGACCGTACCCCAACCGGGAGTAACGCTACCGAGCAATATGCCGAACCCTTGAGGTCCATGTTGAACGATCCCAAAACCTGTCCGGAAGAATACCTACTTTGGTTTCATCATCTTCCGTGGGACTATACCTTAAGGAACGGCCATACCCTTTGGGATGGTATCGCCCTGAAATATCAAGAAGGAGTAGATCAAGTCCAAGATATGCGCACTACATGGAAAAACATGGAACCTTATATTTCCAAAGCGCAGCACGAAGAAGTATGGATGCTTTTGGAAATACAGTTGAAGGAAGCCAGATGGTGGCGCGATGCCTGTTTGCTCTATTTCCAGACCTATTCAAAAAAAGAACTGCCCGAGGGGGTAGAAAAACCGACACGAACATTGGAATATTTCAAATCCTTAAAATTCCTATTTGCACCGGGGATTAGGCCCCGTTGGGATTAGCGGGCGACCGGAATATCGGCTCCAATGAAGCTTTGTGAATTTAATGGTCTTGCTCTCTCGCGATGTCGCCTTTAGCGAGCATAGCGAAGGACATACCATGGTACCGAACTGACCCACATTTATCGAATTCGCAAAAAAAATAAGTTGACTAAATCTATGGCATAAATGAAAAATCCAAAACGAATTTTAATGGGATGCCTGGTCGTTTTTCTGGGAACATTGATAGGAAACGCCCAGAACCAAATAGGTATTTTTGAGAACAACTTAGACATTGGTAGCTGCAAGCTAACAGGTTCTGCGAAATATTCCGAGGCTGACCAAACCTACATTCTGAACGGTTCAGGGACCAATATGTGGTTCGGGAAGGATGACTTCCAATATCTGTGGACGACCATCCAGGGAGATTTTATCCTACGGGCGGAGGTTTCCTTCATAGGGGAAGGTGTAGACCCACATCGCAAGGTAGGATGGATCGTGAAGAACAGCCTGGATACGAATTCAAAGCACGTAAATGCCTCCACCCATGGCGACGGCCTGACGTCCCTACAATACCGGAAAGAGGTCGGGGCGGACACCGAAGAAGTTGTTTCGTCCAATACCTCCCCCGATGTCATTCAGCTTGAACGTCGGGGCGACACCTACATCATGTCCACAGCGAAATTCGGGGAAGAATTTACGAGCGTTGAGCTACCTTCGGTACAATTGGATAACGAGGTGTACGTGGGGATCTACATTTGCTCCCATAATCCGGATGTCCTGGAAAGAGCGACGTATAGAAATGTTCGGATCATCCGACCCGTAGATTCCGACTATGTGCCGTATCGTGATTACCTTGGCAGTAACCTTGAAATTATGGATGTCGCCACAGGGAACCGGGAAATTATTTATCGATCGGCACATTCGATTCAGGCGCCCAACTGGACCGTGGACGGAAAAAAGTTGATCTATAATTCCAAGGGCCACCTGTACAACTACGAATTGGCGTCCCATAAAATAACACCCTTGAACACCGGTTTTGCGGTAAACAATAACAACGACCATGTATTGACCTTGGATGGAAAACTATTGGGGATAAGCAATCACAACCAAGAGAACGATGGAACCTCAGCCATTTACTATATGCCTACGGAAGGGGATTCCTTGCCTAAAATGGTCACCAAACCCGGAGTAGGTGCCTCCTATTTTCACGGATGGTCCCCCGACAGTAAAAAGATGGTCTTTACCGGAAACAGGGACGGCGCCTATAACATCGTTACCATCGATACTGCTTCCGGAAAGGAACAGAAGCTGACCGACCTGGATACCTTGGACGATGGGCCGGAATACAGCCCGGACGGCAACTATATCTTTTTCAATTCCGCCCGTACCGGAACCATGCAGCTTTGGAGGATGGATCCGGACGGCAAAAATCAAATACAGTTAACGTTCGATGAGCACAATGATTGGTTCCCGCACATCAGTCCGGATGAAAAGTGGATCGTATTTATTTCCTTTCCGAAGGAGGTTGACCCGAGCGACCACCCTTTCTACAAACATTGTCTGTTGCGGATAATGCCATACGAAGGTGGAACGCCCAAGGTGATTGCCTACATTTATGGAGGGCAGGGCACAATTAACGTTCCCTCATGGTCGCCCGATAGCAAGAAAATTGCGTTCGTTACCAATACTAATATGGGTTATCACTAGTACATTAAAACAGGGAATTTACTAAATCGACTAGTTTTAGCACCCATTTCGATGAAACTGCCGCTTCAGGGATTGAAAAAGGAATATCTAAATTCTCACTGTTGTAGTTTACGAGACAATTATAAAAGCAATCTATTAAGGAAAGTGTCGTGTATCAAAACGGTAAGACATGCAATAAAAGTTCAAAATCAAGCAAATGTCCTTCGCAAAAGCCGTTGTTTCTAGAATGAAGCTTATTGAAAAAAGATAGCTTTAATTTTTTACTGAAAAACGACCAAACCAAGAGGCGGAATATCTATGGTAATCGAATTTTCATAACCGTTCCATGGAGTATCCGTGGTGCTCACATCGTTGTTAACTAGACCACTACCCCCATACTTAGTGGCATCACTATTCAAAACTTCTACTAGTATCCCGTTTTTTGGAACACCTATTTGGTAGTTTTTTCTAGGAACGGGAGTGAGATTACAAGCAATGATGATATCGTTCTTTTTGTCATGCCCTCTTCTGATGTATGTGAGTACGGAGTTTTCGTGATCTCCGTAGTCGATCCATTGAAAACCTTCGGGACTGAACTGTTTCTCGTATAAGGCTGGATACGACTTATAAAAATGGTTCAAGTCTTTTATCAATTCTTGAATCCCCGAATGAACGGGGTACTCGGTAAGATGCCAATCGAGACTTTTTTGAAAGTTCCATTCCGAGGTCTGTCCGAATTCACCCCCCATAAAAATAAGATTGGTGCCGGGATGGGTAAACATATAACCGAACAATAATCTAAGATTGGCAAATCGCTGCCATTCATCGCCCGGCATTCTGTATACCAGCGATTGTTTGCCATAGACTACCTCGTCATGTGAAAATGGCAGCATAAAATTTTCAGTAAACGCATACGTCATACTGAAAGTGAGGTCGTTCTGGTGGTGTTTTCTATAAATGGGTTCTTTTTTGAAATATTCCAAGGTATCGTGCATCCAACCCATCATCCATTTCATTCCAAAACCTAATCCTCCGTATTTTACAGGTCTTGAGACCCCTGTAAATGCCGTCGATTCCTCGGCTATGGTCTGGACATCCGGAAAATTACTATAGACCGTTTCGTTGAATTCCCTTAGGAAGGACATGGCTTCCAGGTTCTCGTTGTTGCCATATATATTGGGCTCCCATTCCCCGTCATCCCTAGAATAATCCAGATATAGCATTGATGCTACGGCATCGACACGCAATCCATCCACATGGTATTGATCCAACCAAAAAAGCGCATTACTGATCAAAAACGCACGTACTTCGTTTCTACCATAGTTGAAAATCAAACTTTTCCAATCGGGGTGATATCCTCTTCTTCTATCGGGATGTTCGTACAGGTGGGAGCCATCGAAATTTCCAAGTCCGTGAGCATCCTCCGGAAAATGGGAAGGTACCCAGTCCAAGATGACCCCGATATCGTTCTGGTGCAATTTATCTACTAGGAGTTTAAAGTCTTCCGGCTTCCCGAACCGGGATGTCGGTGCAAAATAGCCCGTCAATTGGTAGCCCCAAGACGGATTATATGGAAACTCCATAATGGGCATGAACTCCACATGGGTAAACCCCATCTCTTTTACATATGCTACTAAATCTTCGGCCAGTTCTGCATAGGTCAGGAATTTGTCGTCTTCACCACGCTTCCATGAGCCTAGATGCACCTCGTACACCGAATAAGGTCTGTCCAGCCCATTTTTTTTGGCGCGGTAGCCCATCCAATCTTTGTCCTTCCAGTGGTAGTCGGCATTCCAAACGACAGAACCAGTATGGGGCGGAACTTGGCACAGACGGGCAAAAGGATCCGCTTTCTCGGTCTTTATATCGTGATTGTTGGAATGGATTTTATACTTGTAGAGCGTACCTTTATCGATTCCGGGGATAAAGCCTTCCCAAATACCGCTGGAATCCCAGCGTACGTTCAGCTTGTGGTCACCTTCTAACCAATAGTTGAAGTCGCCCACTACGGAAACCGCCTTGGCCGTAGGTGCCCAGACTGCAAAATAAACACCCTTTTCCCCATTGATCTCGATGGGATGAGATCCCAGTTTTTCATATAATCGAAAGTGCTTTCCAGATTTAAAAAGATCGATATCGAAATCGCTAAATAGACTGTGCGGTACTACTTTTCCCATAGTTTAGTTGTTTTCATTGATTATGCCCATGATTCCTTCCAATGGAATAACCGCCCAAAGGGGCCTGGAATTCATTTCATAACCCAGTTCATAGACCGCTTTTTCAAGCATACAGTATTTTAATATAAAAATCCGCTCCTGTATGTAGCCGATATTCAGGTTGTTTTCTTGCATAAGACCTACGTAACTGCCCAAAAACAGACCAATGAAATACCGATAGAGTACCTCCCCGGCCTTGAACAGTTCTTCTTGGCTTTGTGGATAATTTTCGCCATCATTGAAAATGGTGGCATAAATGGCGTAGTGGAAGGAACGGAACATGCCCGCGACATCCTTTAACGGTGGTTGCTTTACCTTTCTGTCCCTTATCGTGCTTTCAGGCTCACCCTCAAAATCCAAAAGGTAAAAGTCATCGCCTTGCACCAAGACTTGCCCCAAATGATAATCGCCATGTATGCGAATGCGTTCCCCTTTCAGCTTGGTCCAATCGAAATTGACGAACCGTTGGCGTATTTTGTTCTTTCTATCTATAAACTCCTTGGCAAGGCTTAAGGAGAGTCCCTCCAAACGGTGCATATTGTTTTCTACGATATTGAGCCTGTTCTGGAACTGGTACAACAATCGGTTTTTCAGCCAGACCTCATAATCACCGTTGAAATGGGTGGGGGTAAAAGCGGTATCGCTAAATTCCGATCCTAGGGCGATATGCATTTCGGCCGTTCGCCTTGCCAAAGTCTGTATCTTAAGAAAAATATTGAGTCCCGCCCAATCGATTATCCGGGGAGGAACATCATTGATTCCCAGACTTGAAAATATCTGGGTTTCGGGCAATTGATCAATTCGTATATGTTTTACTTCTAAATTACGGAACACCGTTTTGAGTTCCTTAAGCATATAATCCCAAGCATCCCCTTGATTGGGAACGAGTTCCTGCATTAAGGCAATGGTAATATTAACATTATCGGCATCGATAACATTGATACTACCTTGGTAGGAAGGCGTATTTTTATAGCCCTTGTTTTCGGACAGAAACCGGCTCATTTCATAATCGGGGTTTGTATCGGAATAGATACGCCTGAAAAATTTCATCACATACGCATCGTTGATAATGATGGATGTGTTGCTCTGCTCCAACCCCATAAACTTCGAAGAACGATACTCGGTCGCGCCGAACGTATGACTTTTATGGTATCTGACCTTGGTAGTGTCGTTGGGAACTGCGGTCATGATGCGCTCGAATACTAATTTCCGAAAGGCCTCCAAATTCAACGCATCGATAATAAAACCTTCCTGCTCCTTAATGTCCAATGGCAAGATTCGCTCTTTCTCCGCAAAACTTTCGTCGGATACAAACGCAATGGGCAAGAAATAATGTTGGTAAAAAGCTTCCTCAAAATTTACTTCCAGTAGCAGGCCATAATATACTTCCTCATTTTGTTGGATCCTGAAATATTCTTGAAGTTCAATATATTTCAGTTTGCTCGATTTACCACCATACCAGCGCTGTTGCAAAATGTAATTTTCCAAAACATCAGAAAGAAAGACTTTTACAAAGGTCTTATCCTCCATTAATCGTTCCCAAGGGGTATCGAATGTATAATGAGGCTGTAAAACGGATTCTTTTTTCTTCTTTGCCATGCTTATTTATTTATTTGGAACAAATGAAACGGCAATGTCGGACCTAGCTCGATAAAGTTCCATTCCGAATTCCAATGATAGGTACTATCCGTAATCACATCGCGCATTTTGAACTCGTGCCCTTCATTTACCCCAAGCTGATGCAAAGGCATTTGAATCAATGCCTGTTGCGTTTGATGCGCATCTAAACTGATAACGGTAAGGGTCTCATCCGTTCGGTCGTCGTTCCATTTATAGAAGGCGATAAGTGCATCGTTTTCAATAGTGCAAAAATGAATATTATTGGTCTGCTGCAGCGATGCATGAGTTCTACGTGCGGTGTTGAACTTTTTAATCAAATAGGTAATCTTATTTTCGACCGTCCAATCCCAATGGCCTATTTCGTACTTTTCACAGTTCAAATATTCCTCCTTGCCCGGTAAGGCTGAAGAAACTCTGTATTCGAATACAGGCCCATAGATTCCCAGATTCCCGCAAAGTGTCGCTGCAAGGGCGTAGCGGATAAGGTGCATGGCCTCGTTGGCCCCTTGTAAATGGTACGGATTGATGTCGGGTGTGTTCGGCCAGAAATTTGGACGGTAATACTCCTTCATTTCAGTCTGGGTAAGCTCCTTCATATATTCGACGAGTTCGTGTTTGTCCACGCGCCAGGTAAAATACGTGTAGGACTGCGAAAAGCCCTGTTTGGCCAATTGCTGCATTACTTTCGGGCGGGAAAAGGCTTCTGCCAGAAACAGTACGTCCGGTTGTTTTTTCTTGACTTCGGCAATCAACCAGTTCCAAAAGAAATAAGGTTTCGTATGCGGATTATCAACTCGAAAGATGTTCACCCCACATTCTACCCAATGCAGGGCCACACTCAACAATTCTTCCCATAAGGCCTTATACTCTTTATTTTCAAAATAAAAGTTGACGATATCCTGATATTTCTTAGGAGGATTTTCCGCGTATTGGATGGTGCCGTCGGGCCGCTTCCTGAACCACTCAGGGTGTTCGGTGATGTAAGGATGGTCTGGTGCTGCCTGAAAAGCAAGGTCCATCGCCATTTCAATACCTAGGGCCTTAGCTTTTTTAATCAAGGCCTTAAAATCTTTCTCCGTTCCCAATTCGGGATGAATCGATTTGTGTCCGCCCAATTTAGAGCCAATGGCCCATGGAACCCCTGAATCCCCTTCTCGGGCCTCGGTGGAATTGTTCCTTCCTTTTCGGTTTTTCTCGCCAATAGGATGAATTGGAGGAAAGTAAATGACATCAAACCCCATATCGGCGATTCTGGGCAAAAGGGCTTCACAGTCCTTAAACGTACCGTGCCTCCCTTTTTCAGGAGATGAAGACCGAGGGAAAAATTCGTACCAAGTACTAAAATTGGCCTTTTTACGATCCACATATACCTGTAACGGCTTGCTGATATTGGCCAAAAAGCGTTGTGGATGTTTCAAAAACAGCTCGTGCAGATTTTCAGAAGTCGCTAGGGCAATAGCATCATCATATCGTTTGTCATCTTCAAATGTTTGAATCCAATTTTTTAATGCGGCCTTATCTTTCGCGGGAACTTTCTTCAGTAAGAATTTTAAATATTGTACGCCATCGAGAAGCTCACTCTTCACGTGCCGGCCATCTTTTAGTTTGGCCTCGATACCATGTTTCCAGTTCAGGGCATGATCTACCCAAGCTTGGATTTTATAATCATAAAAACCTTGCTTTTTGACCGTAAACGAGGCTATATGAACATCATCCCCCAAATGTTGCATACGTACTGGGGAGAATGTTTTTTCGTTTTCATGCCTGTAGAGTACCTCGGCCTGCATGATGTCATGGCCGTCGGGAAGTACATCGGCATACACTATTATTTTCTCGCCGACCACCCTTTTGATAAAATGAGCCCCACACTGCAATTGCGGGTTGATATTTTCAATAATAACACGTTCCTGTTTCAACATAATTCTCTTTTGATCGTTTGTTCCAATTTTAAGGGTTTCAAGGTTATTTTTGTCTTTTTCCTTGCCGATTTATAAGCTTATTCCTTTACCAAGACGAGATATTCCCAAGGTTTTAGTTGCACTGACTCATTCTGTTTGATTTGGTAATTTTTCCCTGAAAAAAGTTCGGTATAGGTACCTGTATGGTACTTACTTTCTAGGGTTGTGTTTACTGATTCTTTACTGAGGTTGGTAATAGAAATCACCATGTCTCCTTCTTTTTCCCTGGAAAAAGCGATGACTTGGCCCATTTTGTCATTTTTGATACGTATCATTTCACCTCCCCATTTACCGTTCCATAGGGCTTGGTTTTTGTGTTTTAGGTCAAAAAGCTTTTTGAAAATGATGGCGTTTTCATGGTCCTTCCATTCAATGGGGTCTTTTCCGAAGAAATCGAGTGATCGGTCCAAGCCTGCCTCTTGACCACTATAGACCATGGGCATTCCATCAATTGTGGTCATCAGGACCATGGCGGCATGAAGACCTTCACCAAAGTTTGAATACTGGGTGCCTTCCCAAGAATTTTTGTCATGATTGTCGGTAAAATTCATGCGATAGGCATTCGGTGGCCAAATGCTTACGTGTTCCGCAAGATAACCTTCCGTGAGTCCGTGAACACCTTGGCCTTTAGTGGTTATAGCGTGCAAATGATCCCAAAGGCTCCAGGAATAGGTCATATCAAAGGCGTATTTGTGTAAATCACGGTCTGCGGCCTCCGCAAGCATAAAAACGGGTTTGATTGCGTCAAGTTCCTTTCTCGCGTTTTCCCAAAATTCAATGGGAACAAAACTGGCGACATCACAGCGGTACCCATCGATATCAGCTTCCTCGACCCAATATTTTAAGGCTTCCGTCATGTATTTTCGAAGGCCTGGTTTGCTATAGTCAAAATCGATGATGTCGTCGTAATCCCGCCAAGGTGTTGACATGAAATTCCCTTCTTTGGTCTTGATGTACCAATCGGGATGCTCGGCTACAACAGGATTGTCCCAAGCGGAGTGGTTCGCTACCCAGTCCAAAATCACATACATGCCCATGTCATGAATTTTATTGACCAGATTTTTGAATTCGGCCATGTTTCCGAATTCGGGGTTCACCCCGTAATAGTCCTGTACGGAATAGTAGCTTCCCAACGTTCCTTTCCGATTTTTTTTTCCGATGGGATGAATTGGCATCAACCAAATAATATCGATACCCATATCCTTAAGACGGGGCAAATGACCCTCAAAAGCTTTGAATGTGCCTTCGGGCGTAAATTGGCGGAGGTTCACTTCGTAAATAGTAGCATTTTTGCTCCATTCAGGATGTTCCAGTTTTACATATTCCTGGGGTTGATAGTTCTCTTCCATGGTCTGTCCATTTAAAAAACAACAAAGGGCGAGACAAATCAATGAAGAAAAAATACGGATATTGTTTTTCCTTTGCATTACTTTCTATTTATTGGAGAAAATCAAATACTCCCAAGGGTTCAATTGTTTGGTCATTTCTAGGGCCAAATCAGTTTTCTCGCCGGAGAAGACATCCGTAAAACTCCCAACATAAGCATCGCCCTCCAATGTAATTTTTTGCTTTGCGTTCGAAAGATTGATTATCGCAACAACCTTGTCCCCATCCTTCTTACGGAGGAAGGCATACACATTTTCGTCGTTACCGGTCGGGATTTTCACCAGATCACCACCATGTTCCCCGTTCCAAAGGGCTTTGTTGCGATGCTTGAGGTCGAAAAGTGTTTTATAAAAACCGGCATATTTAAAATCGTCCCATTCGATTTCATCCTTTTTAAAGAATTCATATTGCTTATCCACGGCAGATTCCATTCCCGTGTATAGTAACGGCATGCCATCGAAGGTCGCGGCGAGAACGGCAAAGGCCAAATGGCCCTCTCCAAAACGCTGAAACTCGGTTCCGGCCCAAGCGTTTTCGTCATGATTGGAGGTAAACTGCATTTGGTAACCTCTATTGTACAGCGAATCACGATGCGCCAGGGAACGGTCAATATCCAAGGCGGTCTTTTTCTCGGGCTCGGCTTCTTTTCCCTCTACCACGTTTCCCTTTTCCAAGGCCGCTTCTACCTGATTTACCCCTTGGGTCGCTGCAATCTTATTGAACAAGGAATGCATAGACCATGCATAATCCATAACAAATGCACCGTTGTTGACTATGGCGGGAACTTCCCCCTCCGACAACATAAAAACGGGTTCAATGGCGTACAGTGCATCCGAGCATTGTTCCCAGAAATCGACAGGAACGCCATGGGCCACGTCTACCCGGAAACCATCTATCCCGACCTCCTTTATCCAAAATGACATCGCATCAATCATTCCCTTGCGCATTTCGGGATTGTCGTAATCCAGGTCGGCTACATCGGTCCAGCCCCAAGGTTCGCCCGTTTCAGGATTTATGGGATCCGTAATGTTTCCATCTTTATCCTTCGTATACCAATCGGGGTGTTCGGTTATCCATTTGTTGTCCCACCCCGTATGGTTGGGCACCCAGTCGATAATGACGTACATGCCGGCATCCTGAACGGCTTTCATCATATGCTTGAAATCATCCAAAGTCCCAAAATCGGGATTCGTATCATAATAATCGGCTACGGCATACGGACTGCCCAATTCGCCTTTACGATTCTTTACGCTTACCGGATGTATGGGCATAAACCAAAGAATATCAAGGCCCATTTCCTTTAAACGCGGAATATGCGCCTCAAAAGCCTTAAACGTACCCTCGGGGGTAAAATGTCTAAGGTTGACCTCATAGATAGTGGCATTTTTGTGCCAATCGGGTACATTTGGCTTTTCGTTGGATATCGTTTGGCTTACCGATTGATCGGCAGCAACTTCTTTTGCCCTTTCTTTGCAGGAGACAAATACTATCGGGAGTGAAAAAAGTAATGATATTGTTAGGCTCTTCATTTTGTAGTTTTTTAATTGTTCGTTATCAAAGTTGTATTAACCGACCTCTTTCACTTCAATGGTAGCTTTATCATCCACCAATAAGGTCAGCAGCCCGGAAATGATCATGGCAAGGCCCCCGACTATCAGCGCGTAAATAGTTTTCCCGTCGAAAAGCCCACTGACCATAAAACCTAATATAGTGGCAGCAACCATCTGTGGGATTACAATGAAAAAATTGAAAACCCCCATGTAGTAGCCCATTTTCTTGGCAGGCAAGGCACCGGCCAACATCGCATAGGGAATCGACAAGATACTCGCCCAGGCAATTCCTACCCCGATCATAGAAACAGTAAGGAGTTCCGGCGATTTGATAAAATAGATGGAAATCAGACCTAGGCCACCCAAAATCAGGGCAATCAGGTGTGTAATTTTCCGACTGGTCTTTTTGGCCAAAACGGGAAGCAAAAAAGCAACGAGAGCTGCCACCCCATTGTATACCGCAAAAAGCACGGTAACCCAATCGGCCGCATCATTATACATTTGGGAGGTAGTTTCCGTGGTGCCATACACATGACTTGTGACTGCCTGGGTGGAATAGATCCACATTGAAAACAAGGCGAACCATGAAAAGAACTGAACATAGGCCAATTGTTTCATGGTTTTGGGCATATAGAGCAAGTCGGTCATGATGACAACAAAACCGGTTCTCCCTTTTGCGCGTCTTACCCAAGATGCGATAATGAATAAAAGGCCAACTATAAAAATACCTACGGAGAGCACATACAGTTCTTTGTGAAGCTGTGCATGGTATAATCCTAAAGTACCCAACGCACCTACTATTGCCATAGGAATTCCGAAGGCATTTAGTTTTTTGATCCGTTTTAGATTTTCTTCTTCCGTTATCGGAGGTGCGGCCACGGCCTTGTTTTCCTCAAAAGCCTCCAGTTCTTCCGGGCTATATTCCTTGGATTTAATTACCGTCCAAAGCACGGCCATCAGAAAAACAAAGGCGCCTACATAGAAGGACCACTTTACAGAGTCGGGAATGACCCCTTCGGGAGCCGTGTTGCTGATGCCCATCCAATTTGTAAACATATAGGGAAGCATGGATCCGACAACCGCTCCGATGCCTATAAAGAAACTTTGCATGGCGAACCCTAAGGTGCGCTGATCTGAGGGCAGATTATCGCCTACAAAAGCGCGAAAGGGTTCCATAGAAATATTGATAGAGGCATCCATTATCCAAAGCATGCCTGCGGCCACCCAAAGAGCAGGGGAATTGGGCATGATACAAAGGGCGAGGGAGGCTAAAATAGCCCCGGCCAAAAAATAAGGCCTTCGTCGACCGAGCCTCGTCCAAGTGCGATCACTAAAGTATCCAATCAAAGGTTGCATGACCAAACCCGTAACGGGAGCTGCAATCCATAAAATGGGAATGTCGTCGACATTGGCTCCAAGGGTTTCGAAAATCCGTGATGTATTTGCATTTTGGAGGGCGAAACCGAATTGAATACCTAAGAAACCGAAACTCATGTTCCAGATTTCCCAAAAACTTAATTTGCGCTTTTTCATAATAGTATGGCTGATGTATACTATTTTGACAAGCAAAACTTGTCAAAACTTAAGAGGAGAAGTAAAAATATAAGTTTTGACAGATTCTAAATATAACAAATTTTTTGGAATCTCCTATCTAGGATAACCTTTTGGTAGATTCACGCTCAACCAAGGTAGTTTTTATGATTTGAGTAAGGTGGGTAAATTCATCTTCCTTTTCTTCCAGTCGATCAATGAGCATTTTTGCCGAGATTTCCCCCATTTCCGTACCGTGCTGCGCGATCGATGAAAGCGAGGGGGTCGCACACTTGGAAAGGATTCCGTCGGTGAAGCCTATGAAAGAAATATCATCAGGGATTTTAAACCCTCTTTTTTGTGCTATTTTCATAGCCACCACAGCAAAATATTCGTTTACGGCAAAAACGCCATCAAAATGCTGTGAATCAAAAAGTTGGTTAATTAGTATTTCGCAATTCTCGATGTCTTCAATTTTGATCGTCAAATTGGGCTCTATTGGAATACCTTGTTTTTGCAAGGCTTTTTCATAGCCTTCGGTACGAAGCTTTCCAACGCTTACATAATCGACCGTGGTAATCAACGCGATTTTTCGGCATCCGGTTTCCAGTAAAAAACTAACCGCTTCGAAAGCAGCTTGTGTATCATCTACAATGGTCTTGTCACAATCAATGTCGTCCACCACCCTGTCGAACATGACCAGGGGCATACCTTGATCCATGACTTCGTTGAGATGGTGATAGTCTTTCTTTGCCTGAGTTCCTTTGGAAAGTGATACAAGAAAACCATCAATGCTACCGTTGACCAAGGTTTGCATGTTGACGACCTCTTTTTCAAATGATTCGCTCGATAAACAAACAATGACGTTATAACCTCTGGAATTCGCGACTTTTTCAATTCCCTCAATGACTGTCGTAAAAAAATGATGTACGATTTCAGGAATGATTACGCCGATGTTTTTGGTGCGCTGATTTTTAAGGCTTACTGCGATACTATTGGGCCGGTAGTTATGCAGTTTTGCAAAAGCCTGAACTTTTTTGCGGGTATCCAAGCTTATTTCCTTATGATTCCTAATGGCCTTGGAAACCGTAGATATCGAAATATCCAATTCCTTGGAAATTTGTTTTAAGGTAACGAGCTTTTTCATTAGTTTATGCCTACTTCAAGCGAACTTAATCATTACAGGAACACATTTCGAATTACTTATCAACACGAAAACGTTTGCAATTCAGAATTTAAGAATTCTGTATTTTTTACAACAATATATTTATATATTTTTAAGGGGAGAAGTAAAAATATAAGGTTTTGGCAACAACTAAGTTAACTGTTCAAAATCGATAGCGTTTGTTTAGTTTAAGTTTTTTGAGTAAAAATAGCCCACTTTACCTTTAGGCGGAGTGCGCAATTTATTGTATGATTTGTGGACTTCTAATAAATTCTAATATTCCATCTTCACTAATTGATTTCCTACTTCTTTTTCTGGTTCTTCTACATAAAATGATTTCTCAAAAGCGGTTATTTTGGATATTGAAAATTTCAAACATTTCATAGCGGATTTTTTAGATATAGTACTGTCTTGTAAAGGGTCAATTAAACTAAACTATTGGAAAGAGATTGGAAATGGGGCAAATTTAAAATATGACATTGTACCTTGAGTAAACTGTCCCTTAAAATGGCAGTTTAAAAGCACACCCTTCTCTGTTTAAAAACAAGGAAAGAACTAAATATCTTTCGATTAGGGTCCGTTAACACTAAACGAAAAACCCTATTTTAGGCTTAGTTTTAAAAGGTCCTAGTCCTTATCCCAAAAAATAAAGTGATATCCAAACCCCTCATAGCCCACTTTGAATCCTACCTCCCTTTTGAAGAGGCCGAAAAAGCATTGATCGAAAGTAGGGTTTCGCGTCGTAAGGTAAGGCACAGGGAGCTGACTCTTACATCCGGCGAGATTTGCAGGTATTACACATTTGTCGTTTCGGGTTGTTTTCGAATGTACATCACCGATGCCGAAGGCAAGGAGCACAACATCCTGTTTGCCGCCGAGGGCGATTGGATTTCCGATATCGACAGCTTTCACGCCACCACTCCAAGCCACTCCAATATTCAGGCCTTGGAAGTTTCCGAAATTATCCAAATCGCCCAGGAAGACCTATACCATCTGTACCTCAATATATTAAAGCTCGACCGTATTTTTAAGGTTATTACCGAGGAAAAATATGTGGAGCTCCAAAACCGAGTGTTTCAGAACATCAGCTCCACCGCACAACAGCGGTATCTGTCCTTTTTAAAACAATATCCCAACTTGGCAAACCGACTTCCGAACACCCAAATCGCTTCTTATCTGGGCATTACGCCCGAATTTTTGAGTATGATCCGCAAGGAAATAACCCTAGGGCACTAACCACGAGTTCCGCTAGCCGAATTTCTTAAACTAGTTTAAGGGTTGCACTTCACAATTCTTCCAAACTTTGTACTGCAAATAAATAAAACACTTAAACATGAAAAAATATCTTTTACTCATAGCGGTCTTGGGCCAATTTGTAAAGTCTTACGGTCAAACTTTGACCTATAACGATCGTACTTTCGAAATCGTAGCCGTGCACGCCTCTGTGGTCGAATTTGAAGGAGAGGAGGTCATAAAGGTAGAGCGCGATCTGGAAGCCCTTCCTTTCGATATTAAAAAATTGGGAAGCACTGTGGATGAGCCGACCTATGTAAAGCTTAAAGGTTTGAATTTGGAAAATGGCGTGGTCGAGGTCAAAGTCCTCAGTAGGTTACAAACACCATCTCCTTTTCAAGGTTCGCAAGGATTTATCGGACTGGCTTTCCGCATCAATGATGATGACACAGCCTTTGAATCGATTTATCTTAGACCCAGGGTCGGTAGGTCAGGGGATCAGTTCGCACGGAATCATGTGGTTCAATATTATGCCTACCCGGATTTTAAGTTCGACAAACTTCGCGAACCCGAATACAGGGGGCAATATGAAACGTATGCGGATATCGCCTTGGATGAATGGATTACCGTGCGTATCGAGTTTCAGGATAAGAAAGCAAAACTCTATTTGAACGATCAGGAAGCCCCGGCATTTATTGTAGATGAATTGTTGGGAAGTACGACTTCAGGAAGCATAGCACTTTGGGTGGATATTGGAACTGTTGGTTACTTCAAGGATTTAAAAATCAAACAATGAGAGCCGTAGTCCTACACCAGCCCGGCCAAGCCGAAAACCTTAAAATCGAGGAACGGCCGATTCCCCAACCTTCGGAAAACGAGGTGTTGATACGGGTGCGTGCCTTTGGCCTAAACCGCTCGGAGTTGATGACCCGAAAGGGACTTTCGCCATCTGTCAAATTCCCAAGGGTTTTGGGTATCGAATGTGTGGGCGAGGTGGAAGAGGATCCTTCGGGCCACTATCCAAAAGGCCAAAAAGTAATGGCCTTGATGGGCGAAATGGGCCGGGCCTATGACGGCAGCTATGCGGAATATACGGCCGTACCGAAACACATCGTCCATCCCTTTGAAAGTACCTTGACATGGAAAACCTTGGGGGCCATCCCCGAAATGTTCCAGACTGTTCACGGGTCCTTGCATTTGGCGTTAGGCATACAGCCCGGGGAGACGTTGTTGATACGGGGCTGTACTTCCTCGATAGGGATGCTCGCCACCCAAATGGCCAAAAACCTTGGTTTGACTGTAATCGCTACCACACGAAATCCGAAAAAGGAACGATTGCTGCTGGAAAACGGGGTCTCACAGGTCGTTATCGATAATGGGGTTATCGCTCCCAAAGTCAGAAAGTTATTTCCAAATGGAGTGGACAAAGTATTGGAATTGGTTGGAGCCTCAGTATTAAAAGACTCCCTGCAATGCGTCGGGCAAGGCGGTACTGCCTGTATGACCGGCATGCTTTCCGAAAGTTGGAGCCTAAAGGATTTTTCTCCGATGGAGTTCATTCCCGCTACCGTCAAGCTGACCGTCTATGACAGTGGACAAGTCCGCAGCCCGGCTACCGCCTTTCAGGAATTTATCCACGATGTGGAAACAGGCAAGGTCAAACTGGGCATCGGAAAGGTCTTTCGGCTTGAAGAAATCGTTCAGGCTCATCAACTTATGGAAAGCAATAGCGCTAATGGCAAGATTGTGGTGTTGACTTGAGATTTCTTAGAAAAAGTGAATCATATCCCCATATTTTCCGCCACCCGAAACTTTACCATCTCGGCAATTAGGTCAATGGGAAGGGGTTTATCGAAAGGAAACTGCACCGAGCCTTTGCCCTGTTTGTACGAGGAAAGTTCTTTTTTAAATTTTGTGTGTCCCGATGGGGTGGCATAAAACCCGATATGGCTTTGATAGCCACCAAAATAAACCAAGGGCTTTTTGTTCAGTTTGTAGGCGGGCATGCCATACGAGATACTTTCCACGGCCTCGGGGGCATTTTCCTTTATGATTCTCCGCGTCAGTTTCAACCGTTCGCGGATGTCTTCTGAAAATTCGGAGATGTATTCGTCAACCGTGGCGGATGCTTTTTTCATAAAATCAATTTAACGACCTGAATTCCTGAGGCGAATGCCCCACTTTCTGCTTGAACAACCTGCTAAAATGCTGTGGATATTTAAAACCCAGCTCGTAGGCGATCTCACTGACCGATTTGTTGGGATCAAAAACCTTTTCCTTGGCCACTTCGATAAGCTTGGTTTGAATATATTCTTGGGCGGACTTTTCAGTTTCCTTTTTCACCAAGTCACCAAAGTAATTGGGAGACAAGTGTAGTTTGTCGGCAAAATAGCCTACGGAAGGCAGTCCGTGGGTTTTAGGTTTCTCCGAAGAAAGATATTCGTTCAGCAGAACATCGAATCTTTCCAAAGAACCCTGATGCGCAACTTCGCGCGTCAAAAACTGCCGATCATAGAACCGAAGGCAATAATCCAAGAACAGTTCTATGTTGGCCACGATCAGTTTTTTGCTATGCTTGTCCAGGTTCTGTTCCAGTTCGAACTGGATCTTGTCCAAAACGCTCAAAATTACCTTACGTTCCTTAGTGGATAGGTGCAAGGCCTCATGAGTGGAATACGAAAAGAAATTGTACTGGTGCATTTTCTTGGCCAGTTCGGTGCCCAATAATAAATCGGGATGAAAGAGCAGCGCATATCCCATAGGGACATAATCGGGATCGTATTCGCCCAGTTCCACCAGTTGCCCAGGTCCCATGAAGACGAGTGTGCCCTCATCATAATCATAGTCCTTGCCACCATAATGTAGCTTACAGCCCTTGGCATCCTTTAGGAAAACGGCATAACAATGATAGCGAAAGGCATCATAGGGTTCGTTGGTATATTTGGTAAGGTCGACTTTATCAAAATCCACAATACTGACCAAAGGATGTAACACTTCATAATGCCGCAGCTTGCAATAGTCCGATACCGCCTTGATTTCCAAAATGTTCTTCATTTCACTTTCGATTTTAAACTAAAGATAAGCGATTGATTTACAGTAAATCAAGAGGCTTGGCGAAAATCCGTAATAATGGTATGATTATCCGTAATCTAGGTACTTCTATTGGACTTCTTCGGTCTTACTTTCGTGTCATGGAATTCAAAACCTGTAGAGTATAACAAAGAAAGTATGAAAACACTATTGATTAAAGCATCGAAATATGATAGGTCAACCGTATTGTTGACTTTCCTTGCCTTGCTACTGGTAATGGAACGTTTGCAGAGCCAAGTAACCACTGACAGCACGGAAAATAAAAAATACCAAGCAAAGGCACCCCCGACCCAAGCTTTTGGAGCGGAGGCCTTTGATCCGTCTGACAAGACCACCTTGCGATGGCTTGGCATGGGGGGCTTTTTCATCAACAGTAGGGGCACTACCATGATGATCGACCCACTTCTCAAAGGTTTTGATATGCCTGTAATGATAGAATATCCAATAAAAACCGAAGAGGTTCCCAGTTTAGATGCCGTATTGGTCACCCATGCGGACAATGATCATTATAGTGTACCAACAACTAACGATTTGTCAGAAGTTACCAAGGCTTACCACAGTACCCAATTTGTCGGCTCGTTGTTAAGAAATGAAGGTTTGCCGGGCATGGGCCATGATATTGGCGATGTTTTTAAGTTTGGGCCCGTAAAGATAACGGTAACCCCTGTAGACCACGCATGGCAAAATGCCTATCCGGGTACAAGCCCAAGAAAGTTTAAGGATGAGGATTCCTGTGGATTTTGGATAGAAACCCCTGACGGCACCATTTGGGCAACGGGAGATTCCAAATTGATGCCCGAACACCTTACCATGCCCACACCCGATGCTATTCTGTTCGATTGGTCGGATAGCGAATGGCATTTTACCTTTGAAGGTGCCGTAAAATTGGCAAATGCCTACCCGAATACCATCTTGCTACTCAATCATTGGGGGTCGGTCGACGCTCCCGATTTTCCTCCTTTTAATGCCGATCCGAAAGACTTGAATGATGTTGTGGTCAATCCGGAAAGGATTGTGGTATTGGCACCCGGCGAACCATTTACCCTCGAACGCTTAAAAAAGTAATTATGATGAAGTATTTTCTTTTGCCTGCACTTGCTATTTTACTTGGTGCCTGCGGGGGTTCGAACTCCGTTCAACAGATTAATGGGGAGGCTGACACGGTATTGATGGACGTTTTTAAATCCGGGGATGTTGATAAGCTCGATAAAATCGTTGCCGATGATTTTGTAAATCATTCAAGAGAAGGGCAAGTTGGCCTGGATAGCCTAAAGCTTTCAATAAAAGGCTTTCATCTGAACATGAAGAATCTGAAGATGGAGGTAATAACGAAAATGGCCAATGATGACTATGTTTCGAATTGGGTGCGTTTTACCGGTGGCAACCCTACTGTTTTAATCGAAGGTATAGAGGTTACACGTTATTACGATGGTTTGGCGAAGGAACATTGGTTTTTTCCAGGCTTGCAGGATAATCGGTAAAAATGAAAAACACTTTACACATACTACTATTCTTATTTTTGGGTATAGCCATCGGAAAAGCTCAAAAAGAGGACGGGAAATTCCTTGATGATTTTCGGGGAACGGCCAGCGTTACCCATAACGGTATTTCGTTGGTTCCCTCCTTTTCTTTAGGTGATCCAGCTTTGCTTTTCGATTTAAAGTTTACCAAAGGAAGATTGAGTTTTGAACCCGATATGCGTTTTGCTCTGGAAGGAAAACCTTGGTCATTTCTGTTTTGGTTTCGGTACAAGGCCATTGAAAAGGAACGGTTCTCATTACGCGTGGGGGCGCACCCGGCATTGAACTTTAGAACAGTGAGCATCATTCGCGATGGCCAGACCGAGGAACTTTTGGAATCACGAAGGTATGTGGCCGCAGAGGTGGTGCCCAATTATAAGGTTTCAGATAAAGTAAGTGTCGGAATGTATTATTTGCACGGCCGTGGTTTTGACGAAGGGGTCAAGGAAACCAATTTTTTGGTTTTGAACGCCAATTTTAGCAACATCCCCATTTCAAAAAACTACTATTTCAATTTTACGCCACAAGTCTACTACCTTACCACCGATGACCTCACAGGATATTACACCGCAGGTTTCCTGACCTTGGCTAAAAAGGATTTTCCGCTTTCGATTACGGCCATGGTCAACAAGGGTATCGACACACAGATTTTACCTGATGACGATTTTACGTGGAGTATCCTTTTGAACTATAGTTTCCCCTCGGGAAGAAGAAATGTGAATGGTAAACGAAAAATATAAAAAGTTTATTAAATCTTTAAAAATCAAAACCATGAATCCTTCAAAATTTCGAATTGCCTTCCTACTGGCCTTTTTATGGGCTATGGCCTTCCTCAACTATACAAATGCCCAGGATGCCATTTTTCCAATTGGCGAAAAAGCCCCGAACATTCACCATACAGGGGATATCTGGCTGCGGCATGTCATCGATGCCGATGAAACGTTTGATTGGAGCGTGGCCCAGGCCGTATCCGCTCCCGGAGCGAAACTGAACTGGCACCTTCATCCCAAAGGGCAGCAGTTGTTGATTACCCATGGCGTGGGACTTTATCAAGAAAAAGGCAAGGAAGTGCAAGTGCTTCGGGCCGGTGATGTGGTAAAGTGCCTACCGAATGTGGAGCATTGGCACGGTGCGGCTCCCAATAGCCCGGTAACCTATCTGGCCATAAGCGGCGACGCACCTACGGAGTGGACGGATGAACTGACCGATGAGGCCTATAATGCCATTCCGTCACCCGAGTTGAAAGATGCCGACATCGAAACCGAAATCAAGGAACTTTCCCAACAAAAATGGCAATGGATGGCCGACAAAAATGCAGATAAGCTTGCCGAACTTTTTCATGATAAGGCAAAATTTGTTCATATGGGTGGTACTTGGGGAAAAGACAGAGAGGTAGACATAATCAGAAGTGGATTTATCCATTACAAAAATGCGGATGTCCATGAAGTAATGTTGGAAGTACTAAACGAAAATACTGTAATACTTTGGAACCAAATTACACTATTGGCGGTGGTTGGCGAGAATGAGGTAACCACTCCCTTCATGGTCACGGAAGTCTATGTTAAAGAAAACGACAAATGGAAACTGGCCGATTTGACTTTTAGCAAATTGCTGGTCAGGAAATAAATTATATAGTAGTTTTAAGCAAAGAATTACGAATCTTAGATGGCTATAAAGAAAATAATGAAAAAGCAACTCAAATTAATTTATTGCAGATGTATCCATATTGTGATAGCCTTTGTATTTCTTTTTGCCAGCTGTAAAAAGGATAATCAGCTAAATACCAATACTTGGACAGCCTATAAAGCGGATCCAAGCGCATCAAGCTATTCCCCTTTGGACCAGATCAATGCTTCCAACGTGGCACAATTAGAAAATGTTTGGACGTTCCATGCTGATGATGTTCCCGACGGGGAGGAACCTGCCGCATCGAGCCAGGCAAATCCGATTATTATTGATGGAATCTTATATGCCAACTCAAGGAACCAAACCGTTTACGCCATTAACGCAAAGACTGGCGAGCAGATTTGGGAATTTAAGGCTCTAGAGGAGGGAGAACCGACGGCGGCCAGTAGAGGCGTTACCTATTGGGCCGAAGGGAACGACAAACGCATCTTGTATTCGGCCGGAACCTCCCTGATGGCGATCAATGCCGAAACGGGCGAATTGATTCCCTCATTTGGAAAAAATGGGAAAGTCAATCTCAATGTAGGTGTTCGCGATGACCCGGAAAAAATTTCGGTAACATTGACCACTCCTGGAAGTATTTTTAAAGATCTGGTCATAATTGGTTCCAGATTGCCCGATTTTTATGGTGCGCCACCGGGTTATGTCCGTGCCTATAATGTAAAGACCGGCGAACTGGCCTGGACCTTCCATACCATTCCGCACCCAGGGGAACCGGGTTATGAAACTTGGCCTCCGGATGCCTACAAATATGCAGGGGGTGTCAATTGTTGGGCAGGTATGAGTATCGATACGGAAAGGGGTACGGTGTATCTGGCCTTGGGTTCCCCATCCTATGACTTTTATGGAGCGGACAGGATCGGTGCCAACCTCTATGGAAACTGTGTTTTGGCCCTCGACGCCGCAACTGGAAATTATAAGTGGCACTTTCAAACCGTACACCATGATATCTGGGATTATGACCTGCCTGCACCCCCAACTTTGGTGACCCTTCAAAAAGACGGAAAAAAAGTGGATGCGGTCGCCCAAACGACCAAACAAGGCTTTGTCTTTATTTTGGATCGCGCCACGGGCGATCCTATTTATCCTGTTGAAGAACGTAAAGTTCCGGCTTCCAACCTTCCAGGGGAGGTGGCCTACGAGACGCAACCTTTTCCCTTAAAACCAGAGCCTTTTGTAAGACAGTTTATGACCGAAGATGACCTTAACCATTATTCCGAGGCCGACCATGATTCCATTTTAAAGACATTTCGGTCAGTGCGCTATGAAGGTCTCTTCACACCGCCCGATTTAAAAGGAACGATATCCTTACCGGCTACAAGAGGGGGAGCCAATTGGGGAGGGTCTGCCTACGACCCGGATACCGATTATCTATATATCAGGGGAAATAACCTACCTGAAATCCAGACCATCGTAGATGCCGACGAACATTTCAAGGCCCAAAACAATACACGTTTTGAATTGGGCCGGGTAACCTATGAAAAACATTGCGTGGCCTGTCACGGTCTCGATAAGCAAGGAATGATGGACGATGTACCTTCTTTGGTCGATTTAAAAGATCGATTTTCCGAGAATGAGACCCTTCAAAAAATACGGCAAGGCGGGGGGAAAATGCCAGGCTATAAAGGGGTGATTACCGAACAGGAAGAGCGCGGCCTGATTGCCTTTTTATACGATATGAAAGATGCCACGATCGATGCCCCTCAGATAACCGAGGGCGAAGAAAAGCCCACGAGGTATATGAACATCACGCCTTACAGGACATGGAGCGACCCCAGTGGCAACCCGGCCTTAAAAACACCTTGGAATACCCTGAACGCTTTAAATCTGTCCACCGGGGAATACGAATGGCAAATACCTGTGGGCAATGATGCGAAATTACAGAAAGAAGGTGGCCCGGATACAGGTTTACTGGCACGTTCAGGACCTATGGTAACCGCAGGTGGATTGGTTTTCATCAGTGGCGCAGCCGATAAAAAACTTTGGGCCTTTGACAAGAAAACCGGTGAAATGTTGTGGGAGCAGGAATTACCTGCTGCCAACAACGCGAATGTATGTTCCTATTTTTTGGAAGGGAAACAGTACATCGCCCTCTCCGTAGGTGGGACAGAGGAAAATCCTTCGGGTTCCATTATGGCGTTTGCATTACCGCAATGATGTTAAGTTACATTAATATGCGAAAACAAAAGTTCGGTATTTTGAAAACAAATAAACTGCTATTCCTTTTATTATTTGGATGTATTGCACATCTGGGGTTTTCCCAGGCCAATCCGGTTATCGATATTTTTCCCGAAGGAACCGTCTTGCACGGAAATATCAATTACAACAATGATACCCTCCAAAAACATCTGTTGGATATTTATCTGCCCTCGAATACCAAGAAAAAAGTGCCCTTAGTGGTTTTTGTGCATGGCGGCGGATGGCTTGTCAATGACAAATATGCCGATATCGGTTACATGAAAAAGACCGTGGCCGAAATCTTGGGCAAGGGCTATGCCTTGGCATCCATAGATTACCGCTTTGCGACCCAGGCCATTTTTCCGGCACAGATTCAAGATTGTAACAGGGCCGTGTCCTATTTGGTGGATCATGCCGAAAAATACGGACTCGATACGAATCGCATGGCCGTCATGGGTTTTTCAGCGGGTGGGCATTTGGCCTCGATGATGGGATTGTCGAAGAATAATGATGTACCAGACTTTTTTATGCCCGATACCAGTGCCTCTTTTCAATTTAAGGCGGTAGTCAATTTTTACGGTCCCACCGAATTAATTCTGTTTCCCGGTGCCAATGACCCGAAATCACCCGAGGGACTTTTGATCGGTGCCGCTCCATTGGACCGTCCTGATTTGGCAAAAGTGGCGAGTCCGGTTACCTATGTCGATGAAAACGACCCCCCTTTCCTGGTTATACATGGCGAAAAAGATGATTTGGTTTCCCCAAGGCACTCACAGCTCCTAAGTTCTTGGTTAACAGCTAAAGGGGTGGAAAACGAATTGATTATCCTCAAGGATGCGCCCCATTTTGGGGTTATGTTCGATGTGGAAGATATACGGACCAAGGTATTGTCATTTTTGGAAAAACACTTACAATGAAAGTGGTTTGGGTATTCTTTTTATGGTGTTCGACCTGTTCGGCATTTCAAAACGGCCCGGAAGATGCGCCAAATCATTCTACTTCCGATTCCAATAAGACCTTGGTTCTCTACCTCTCCCGCACCAATAACACCAAGGCCGTTGCCAAGATGATCCAAAAAGAAATCAGGGGCGATTTGGTGGCCGTGGAATTGGAAAACCCCTATCCGGAGGATTATGATGCCATCGTAAAACAAGTGGCCGAGGAAAATGCAAGCGGATTTTTACCTCCCTTAAAAACGAATGTGGACATGGCGCAATACGATACCATTTTCTTCGGGTTCCCGACCTGGGGCATGCAACTGCCGCCGCCCATGAAAAGCTTTTTGAACGAGCACGATTTGGAAGGAAAGACGCTAATTCCCTTTAATACCAATGCCGGGTACGGACTTGGCAGCAGTTTAAAAACCATACGGAAACTATGTCCTAATAGTACCATTCTTGATGAATTTTCGGTAAAGGGGGGCGTGGAAAGGAACGGTATTCTATTCGTGATGGAAGGAAAACGCGAAATAGAGGTCGGGCAAGCGGTGCAGAAATGGCTGGAGCAGATAATGGCCTTAAAGGATTAAAATGCTACCTTAAAGCGATAAAAATCCATAACAACGAAAAAATGGAAGGTTCAGGGGTACGTAGATTTTGGTTGACAGCAGTATGTAGTATTATGTTCGTTATCACTTTTGGGCAGGAAAAAGGGCCTGATGGTAATACAAACCTCTTGGAAAATATGATGGTCCGAATCGCCGAAATTGAAGTGGAACCGGATTATCTCGAGGAATATATCTCCATTTTAAAAGAGGAAGCGGAAGCATCCGTTCGACTGGAGGCCGGTGTCATCTGTATCTATCCCATGTTTCAGAAGGAAAATCCGAACCAAATACGCTTATTGGAAATCTATGCGGACAATACCTCTTATGAATCGCATTTGCAAACCCCGCATTTCAAACATTACAAAGAGTCCACGCTCCCTATGGTAAAATCCTTGCAATTGGTGGATATGGAGTCTATCGACCAAAAAACTATGGCAAACATCTTCAAAAAGATAAATACACAATGAGATTTCTAAAAATGATGACTTAGTATCAAAAAATTAACAGAATGAAAGAGGGTTTTGAAATTCCAAATCCCATAAAATCAGTAACTTTAGAACAATCGCTTTAAAAACAAGAATATCATGGCAAACTTTACGCTAAACATCAACGGAACGAAACAAGAGATGGATGTTGACCCAGCAACTCCCATGCTCTGGGTATTGCGGGACCACCTGAAATTGGTAGGCACCAAATATGGCTGCGGTATTGCGCAATGCGGTGCCTGTACCATCCATTTGGGCGACAACGCGGTTCGCTCGTGCCAGTTGCCGGTATCCGCGGTGGCCGAACAGAAGATTACGACTATCGAGGGACTTTCCGAAAACGGCGACCATCCCGTACAAAAGGCTTGGCTAGAAGTAGACGTTCCCCAATGTGGCTATTGCCAAGCCGGACAGATCATGACCGCTTCGGCCCTATTGGAAAAAAATCCGAATCCCTCGGACACTGAAATCGAAACGGCCATGAACGGAAATATCTGTCGTTGCGGAACGTACACAAGAATCAAAAAGGCCGTCAAACTCGCAGCCAGTTCTAAAAACGTTTAAAATCATCCGGCACATCTTAAAACAAAAATCATGACACAGATAAAAACACAATATAATCGTCGTTCGTTCATAAAGGTATCTGCCGCCGCTGGAGGAGGTATGCTTATCGGTTTTAGTTGGCTGAACGGATGTAAACCCAATACCCCCGAACCAGAACCTGGTGTTGCAGTGCCGAATGAGTGGTTCGAGATCAACGGCTATATCAAAATAGGCGATACCGGCAAGGTTACCATATATTCCCCTAATCCTGAAATCGGGCAAAACGTAAGAACTTCAATGCCCATGATCGTTGCCGAAGAACTCGATGTGCCATGGGAAAACGTGATCGTAGAGCAGGCACCGCTAAATACGGGGTGGTATCAAAATCAATTTGCAGGAGGAAGTCTTTCCATTCGATTGAGTTGGAACGCGCTACGAATGGCGGGGGCTACAGGAAAAAGAATGCTGATGGAAGCGGCTGCGAAAGAATGGGGCCTACAAGTTTCGGACCTGGCCGCTAGTGAAGGAATCATAAAAGAATCCAATGGTGAACGTACCATCTCTTATGGGGAAATTGCCTCAAAAGCCGTGGGCTTGGAAGTTCCGGAAGAAGTTGAATTGAAGGCTGTCAAGGATTTCAAATTGATAGGGACAAGCCAAAAAAATGTCGACGGTAAAAAAATTGTAACCGGGGAGCCGCTATTCGGACTGGATTTCCATAGGGAGAGCATGCAACTCGCGGTTATTCAACATCCACCTGCTTTTGGAATGAAAGTGAAGGATTTCAATGAAGACGAGATAAAAGGTATGCCGGGGGTACATGATGCATTTATTGTGGATACCTCCTTTGAGGACAGTGATAGATTTGATGAAAAAGGTTTTCTACAGCTAATAACTATTGTTGGAAATTCCATTTGGGAGTTATTACAGGCAAAAAAGGCGCTCAAAGCCAATTATGAGACCGTTGGTGAACTCGAAAGTTCGGGGATGCATTCAAAACGCCTAGAAAAGGCCTTAGTGTCCGGTGAGGTGCAGGAAAGCAGGAAAGATGGTAATCCTGATGCGGCCTTCAAAAAAGCGGCTAAAGTGATAGAACGAACCTATACCGCACCGTTCATAGCCCACAATACCTTGGAACCTATGAATTTCTTTGCAAACGTAACGGAAGATTCAGCGGAACTTATCGGGCCGACCCAGACACCGGAAGCCTTGGAAGGGTCCGTTTCTAAACTCCTGGGCCTACCCCTAGAAAATGTAACGGTGAACATGACCCGGATCGGAGGGGGATTTGGAAGAAGGCTCTATGTGCATTTTGGTGTTGAGGCGGCCGCCATTTCCAAAAAGATCGGTGGTCCGGTCAAACTTATGTATACAAGAGAGGACGATATGACCCAGGGTACCTATCGCCCAACCTATCGCTCGGTATACAAAGCAGGTCTTGACCAGAATAATAACCTGATCGCCTTTACCGTAAAAGGGGCAGGGTTGCCGGAAGGACCGGTGTTTCCCAATCGTTTCCCGGCAGGAACCGTCGAGAACTATTCCGCAGAAAAGATAAAATCGGAAACCAATGTGACAACAGGGGCATGGCGGGCACCACGATCCAATTTTACGGCCGGTGCCGAGCAGGCCTTTTTAGATGAAGTCGCCGAAGCAGCGGGCAAAGACCCCATTGATTTCCGGTTGGAACTTTTTGACCGGGCAATTAACGATCCTGTAGGGGAGGAACATGAATATGAAGCGGAACGCTATGCGGGTGTCTTGAAATTGGTCAAGGAAAAGGCTAATTGGGGCAAAACGGAGCCCGGTGTTCATCGAGGGGTAGCGGCCTACTTCTGCCATTCGACCTATGTCGCCGAAGTATTCGATATCGTTTTGGAAAATGATAATCCGGTAGTCCAAAAGGTCTGGTGCGCTGTGGATTGCGGTATCGTTGTAAATAAAGATGCGGCCAAGAACATGATTGAAGGCGGGGTAATCGATGGTATCGGTCATTCCATGTACAGTCAGTTGACGTTTGAAAATGGGGCCCCGGAACAAATGAACTTCGACAGCTACCAGTTGATCCGGCATTCACAGGCACCAAAGGAAATTGAGGTCTTCTTTGTTGAAAATGAAATCGATCCGACCGGTTTGGGAGAGCCAGGGTTGCCGCCAGCTATTGGGGCACTGGCCAACGCACTATATAAAGCTAAAGGAATGGGGCATTACCATCAACCCTTTATTTCCGAAAAACAAATTGTAGGGTAAGTTGATTAGCGGAGGATGATTATGTTGATACGCTAAAGCAGCTTTTCCACATTGTTACGAAACGTCACCCAACCGGAAAGATACCTATCTCTAGTAAAAACATTGTTTTTGCGTAGTACTTTAATCGCATCGATGGCCATCGAATAGCTTTTATGGATAGGAATATTTTTTTCGTAGGCAGTTCCCTTACCAATTCTTTAAACTGTTGCGTACTACAAACGAATGCTCGGCGTTTTTTAAATGAAATTTGATATAGTCGCCGTAGCCCTTTATCCAGATAAGGTAATCGAGTTTTATATTTACTTTACGGCTTTTACCTTCAGGACAAAATTTCAGACTAGTTCATAACTTCAGTATCAAGTCTCCTAATAGGAATTATGTAATTACATTTCGTACCGCTTCCTGTTGGGTCTGTACTTTTCCAAATCGGTTTTGGACATACTCCCGTACCGCCACCGTTACCCTTTTTTTTGATAGCAAAATAACAACATCCGTTCTTGCACGGCGGCATAAACCAGGCTCGCTATGCTCCCTCTTATTTATACGCCTTACCAAGCTCGGATATTGTAGTCCGTACAGCATCAAAAAAAGGGTAACAGCGGACGGCCTTTAGTTTTGTTCTATAGATGAGATCTATTATGATGATGGTTTTGAAAAGAGGGGGTCCGGGGGAGACTCATAACTCATGATTTTGTTGATAAGTCAAAAAAAGGTGGGGCGAACCAAGGCGACGGCTAGGCATCAGGCTTTCATAGAGTAATGGGCCCTACCTTTTTATAAGGGATTACGGATATTTATATGGAATAGATTGAAAAAAGGACGGGGTGAACTTTAGCGACGGCCAGGTTCAAGGCCTTTATAGTGTACCAGTCCCTGTCCTTTATAACCGGGTTGCCAGAACCAAATAGGATTTTAGCCCTTGCTAGTAAAGGTCTTAGTTTAAACAACCCTATTAAAGCAAAGTAAAAATATGGAAATCAAGGAAGTCATCGGTATCGATGTAAGTAAGTTGACAGTGGATTGTTGTATCCACCAAAGCCAAGAACTTAAAACGTTCAAGAACGATTCAGAAGGAATCTCGAAAATGATAGGTTGGTCCTTAAGGAAAAGTAAGGTCGATAAGGAGAATATTCTCTTTGTACTGGAGCATACCGGTCTCTACTCGGATTACTTGGTTCGGTCGCTGGATCGCGGCGATTACCAAATGAAAATAGTCAGCGGTCTCGAAATTAAACGGTCCCTTGGAATCATCAGGGGCAAGAATGACAGGGCCGATTCAAAACGGATAGCCCTTTACGGTTATCGCACAAGGGAAGAGACCCTTCCAAGCAGGATTCCCGGTTCTACCCTGACAAGGTTGAAACGGTTAATGTCCATGCGAAGGAAATTGGTAGGTCAACGGGCGGGTCATATGGCGACCCTCCGAGAGCAAAAAAGCGTACTGGAAGAGGATTCGCTCCTGTTCTGGGTTCAGGAGGATATCATCAACTTATTGAGTTGGCGGATAAACGACCTTGAACGGGAAATGGACAAATTGATACAAGGGGATATTGAGCTGAAACGGATGCTCGCCCTTTTAACGGGTATCAAGGGAATCGGTAAAGTGACCGCCCGCTTTATGATCGTGTATACAGTAGGGTTTACTTCGTTCTCTACCTGGCGCAAGTTTGCCTCCTACTGTGGAATAGCGCCCTTTTCCCATACTTCCGGCACAAGTGTCAGGGGAAGGACCAAGGTCAGCCAATTGGCCAATAGGGAAGGTAAGGCCTTGTTGCACCAATGTTCCTTATCGGCCGTAAAATGCAATCCGGAGATGAAAGCATATTATGAACGAAGGCTTGAAATCGGAAAGAGCAAGATGAGCACGTTGAACATTATCAGGAACAAACTGGTGTCACGGGCCTTTGCCGTGGTGGCCAGGGGAACGCCTTATGTGAACACGATGGGATACGCCTCATAGCCAAATGTACAAGGGAAAAATTGGCTTCACTTCCGTTTTACGGGAGCATACTTTCTTTTGCCATGAAGGAAACGGTATTTCAGCAACAGCCCGAGCCTTTTTGAACGGGTGGACAGGGTTTGGTTCCAAAGGAACAGTATACACAGCAATCCCCTTCATTTGGTCTCAGTACATCCCCACAGCTTTGGCAATCATAAAAAAACTGGCAAGAATCAGTGGGCATTTCCTCTTCCTTTTGATGTCCACAGTTTGGACAGGTAATTGTCGATTTTAGCATTACTTCTGTCATTTGTTAATTGTATATCCTGTCCTTAAAATGGCTTCTTTTATTTCTTGGGCAGTTGTCCTGCTTCCATCGTACTTAACTACAGTGTTTGCCTTTTGATAATCGGACTTGACCATAAGGATTCCATCCAGTTTGTTTACTTCGCTCTCAATATGGGCCTCGCATCCCGAACAGGTCATTCCCTTGATGGAGAGGCTCACTTCATCAACATCGTTCTCCGATACGTAGACCACTTCCTTGCTCGTTTCTGTCGTTGGGTAGAAAATATGGGAATAATAGGGGAAAGCTAGCATGATTACGGCAAATATAGTGACCACGGCAAGGAACTTTTTGGATTGCCAAAAAGAAGGTTTTTCTTCTGCTTCACAGGCACAATCGATTTCCTCCTGTGTCCTAGGTCTCATCTTTTGGTACCATGCAAATACGAGTGCCAAAATCGTAATCCCTACTAAATAAGGCCGGAAAGGCTCAATAAAGGAAAAGGTCGAGGCGACACCCGTTGTTCCTGCCAGGAAGGCAAGTACCGGTGTTATGCAACATAGGGAAGCCGCTAGAGCGGTAATGACCGTAGTCCCGATTAGACTTTTGTTGTTATCCATTGTCCGTCGTTTTCAATAATTCTCTTTTGTCTATTGTTTCAAAAAACGGGGCAAGGATAGGTGCTTTGTCAGCTACTATCGAATAAAAGATTACCTGCGCCTCCTTACTCGACTCAGTGAGGCCCCTATCCCTTAATTTTCTAAGATGTTGTGATATCGCCGACACGTTCATTTCCAGAATATCGCTCAGGTCGCATACACACAACCGGTCTTCTTGGTTCAATAAGTAAAGGATTTTTAGCCGTACCGAGTTCCCTGCTAAACTTAATATGCCGGATAGGGAATCGAAGGAACTATCCAATTTCCGGACGGTATCCCTGCAATCCATTATTTGCTTGGCATCGGCTTCCAGCCGGATACAGATATTATTTTTCATGGTACGAATATAAGCCTATTATCGTATTTAAGCAAATGCTAAAATACATCAAATGATGCATTTGGTGCCGCTTCGTAGTCATTCGGTTTCTTTCAAGAGAAGGCTTTGACTTACCAACGCACCATACCGTTTCCTCTTTTTTGACAGCAAAACAACAACATCCATTCTTGGACGGCGGCATAAACCGTTGCGCTTCGCTCCACTATTTATACGCCTTACCAAGCCTGGATATTGTGACCCATCAAGCATCAAAAAAAGGTAACGTGAAGGCTCTATGGGAAGTAAATCAAATCCGAATATCATGAAAGCGAATCCAAAACTTAAAAACGAAACGGTACGAAAAAAATCAAAAAAGGAAAACGCTCAGGATATAATAAGTAAATCGATTGAAAGCCTACACGCAAAAAACTCGGTTGTTATAGAAAAAGTTTATGATGGAAAATTTGGATTTACCATAGGATACACTATGGGAAGTAAATCAAAAACAAAAAAGATGAAATCGTACGGAATCAACAAAAAGGAAGCGGAACAAAAGTTAAAGATCAAAAAAAGGGAAAACGCTCCGGATATAATAAGTAAATCATTCAAAAACCGCTCGAAGGGTTCGGGCGGTTCAATTATAAATCCTTTAAATATTTCAGTTATGAGTAATCTAAGAAACAAAGTCCAACTAATTGGCAACGTGGGGAACGACCCCGAAATGACCGTTTTGGAAAGTGGTAAAAAAGTAATCCGTTTTTCATTGGCGACCAATGAAAACTACAAGAACGCCAAAGGCGAGAAAGTACAAAGTACGGACTGGCATAATATGGTGGCTTGGGGCAAGACGGCCGAGATCGTTGAAAAGTATGCCGTCAAAGGCAAGCAAATCGCCATCGAGGGCAAATTGACTTCTCGAAGCTATGAAACCAAGGAAGGCGAAAAACGTTACATCACCGAAGTAATCGTTAGCGAGGTTTTGTTATTAGGTGCAAAGAACGAAAACAGGGCAGCCTAATGTATTGATTGATTAAAATTAAAGAGGGCATCTCTCGCAAAAGTTCTGCCCTCTTTTTCATTACTAATAACGTTTAAATCAAAAGCAATGAAAGACAAAGTTAACGAAATACGAATAAGCTATAAAGAACGTATCCCCTCCTCTTTTTGGAGAAAAATAAATTCCTCAAAAGACGCTGCGAATCTGCTGTTCGAAAATTGGGACAAACAGACCATTCAAGTACATGAATCCTTTAAGGTCGTACTCTTGAACAACAACAATAAAGTGAAGGGTATCTATCAACTTTCCAAAGGTGGAATTACCGCAACAATAATTGATATACGAATCTTGTTCGCAGTGGTTTTAAAATCATTATCCGTTGCGATTATTTTGACCCATAATCATCCCAGTGGAACATTGAAAGCTAGTCAGGCCGATAAGGACATCACGGAGAAAATTAAAAAGGCCGGCGAACTTCTGGACATTAAAGTATTGGATCATTTGATTATGGTACCCAATGGCGACTATTACAGTTTTGCGGATAACGGCCTGATGTAAAATCAAACGCTATGTACATCAATATAGATATACCGTTTCGTCTGAATTTCAATAATCTGGACGGAGATACACAGAAAAAACTTATGGAACAATCCAAGAAAGAAGTAGAACTAAAATTCGGTCCTGAAATGAAAACATATGCTAAACAAAATCATTTGGACTATCAAGAAATTTTGGAAGAGGAGGCCATCAAGAACCTTTACAATTACAAATTCATGTTCACTATTTAAAGAAGGAGGTTTTAGAAAAATTGGGGCGACTTGTCAAAGTTGCCCTTTTCCTTTTAAGGAAATGTAACACTTTCCAATATTCAATATGAATTCCTTAAAAATGAATCTTTCTCATTCTTAAAAAACCATGTTTCAAGCCTAGTAGCTATAAGAGCCTTTACCTTGAGGGAAAGGTATTTTTTTGACCCCTGCGGGGGAAAAAGGAATAGCAAGAGGATAACACGCTAAGGCGGTGTTATGATGTTTGATTTCTTTTTCAATGCCTTGAAAATGAATTGATTATAGCTGTCATAGGCTTGAATTCGGCCTAGGAATAGGTCAAAAGTTTGTTGCAAAACATTCGGTAGACCCCTGAAACATTGAAAAAGTTTGTTGCAAAATGAAGGTAAAAAACAAATACAAGTACGACTATCTAGCCTTGAACTTACGGGCGAATGTCGTTGTTCGCTTTCGTGCCTTCTCCAAAAAAGTGACCCGTTCCCATGCGGAAACCTTGACCGTTATGATGGACTTTTTTGAATGGCACAACTACTCGCCGCACCAACGTTTCGGTAAAGATGTAATCGCCGGACAGAAGAAAAACCGCAAGCGAATAGACGCCGTAATCGCCATCATTAAGTCTGTCGAGAAGTCTCAGAATATTCCAATTATGAATATCGAGGCCATGCTGAAATCGCTCTTTAAAGAGGAAATAAAAAAGTACGCGCCCAAATTATTGGAGCCGAAAAAGATTGCTAAATCAGAACAAAAGCCCAAAGCCGAAAAGACTACCGTTTCAAGAATCGACTATGACCGAATCCAGGAAAAACTATCCGAAACTCGGGACCGATTGAAATACGTTTTGGAACGGACAGAACTGGTCAGTAACCGTTTTGGTAAGGACTTTTTAAAATTGGAAATCACTCGAGAAGAACTCGCCCGATTCAAAAGGGGCTTAAAAGATTCATGAAATGTATATAGCGATCACACCACAAAAAATGGGTCAAACTTATTCGAACAGCGCTGCGGATTATGTCGCCTATCTCGAAAAGGAAAACGAGGGTTTGGAACAAGAAAATCAGGAACACTTTTTCAACCAGACGGAGGACCGAATTACTCCTGATAAAGTCATTTCGGAAATCGATGCCAATACCGCAAAACTCAAAAAAACCGAACCCAAATTTTATTCGATCGTGGTCAGTCCAAGTCAACGTGAACTCAAAAAAATAGCGGACAATCCAGAGGCTTTAAAAACCTATACAAGGGAGTTAATGAAAGATTACGCCAAGTCCTTTTACCGGGAGAAACCGGTAACGGTAGATCAGATAAAATACTTCGCCAAAATAGAGCATGAACGTACCTATCGCGGATTTGAAAAAGAGGTCTTGGAGAATGCGCCATATCGAAAACGCATCGCCAAGTTGGAGAACGATATCCGAAAAGTAGCGCGAGGTGAACTGAAGGGAACTATCAAAAAATTGGAGCAAGAAATCGCAGCTTTAAAAGAAGCCGCACCACATCAAATCAACGGCCAGATGATTGTGGCCGGAATGAAAAAAGAGGGCAATCAATCCCACATACATATCATCGTTAGCCGCAAGGATGTGACCAATACCTTTAGCCTTTCCCCTGGATCGAAGTACAAGGCTTCGGAAGTTGAAATGCATGGTAAAAAGGTACAACGGGGTTTCCATCGGGATCAGTTTTTTGAAAAAGCCGAACAGACCTTTGATAGAGTTTTTGGCTATGACCGCAACTTTGTGGAAACCTATACCGCCAAGAAAACCTTGGTCAAGAATCCCGCTATGTTTCGGATGCTCTTGGGAAACCTACCAACCAACGAAAAAGCCCTTGCCTTGAAACTACTTTCAAAATCGGGAATGCGCATTCCATCCATACCCACCAACAAAGTGCAATTGGCCTTAAAAGTGTTTCACAGATTGAGACGGGGAATGCAACGGGCAATCGAATCGGGATCAATAGGAATTTAAATCAAAGCCATGGAAGAACTGAATTTTAGTAGTGTGATGTTTACCCTTCTCTTTGGAAGCAGCCTTTGCTTTCTTTTGGTGCGTTTTGTCAAAGAAGGGTTCTTTATCAATATCCTTTGGATTGGACTCGGCCTTTTTTGGGCTTGGTCAAATGCTCCTCATACAAATCGATTTCTGTTGATTTTGTTGTTGATTGGATTGCCCCTATTGTTTGTCAATATCCTTTTCTATGTTTTCTTTCCCAAGGAGAGCGAATCGAATACCAATAGTAGGTATAAAGTGAAATTGCAAGTCTCAAAAGGGAATCTGCTTTTGGAAAACATCCGTAGGGGAATCGCCATTATCGGTGCCGCTGGAAGTGGTAAAACGGAAAGTGTGGTCTATCCCCTTTTAAATCATTTTAGCCAGTGGAACTTTAGTGGGGTCATCTATGATTACAAAGACTTTGAAATTACCGAAATGGCCTACCCCTTATTCAGTCAATGCGACATTCCCTTCTTTATAATCTCGTTCGACACCATTCATTCTAGGGTCAATCCCATTGCACCAAGATACCTGCCCGATGAGGAAAGTGTCAACGAACTTTCACGGGTACTGGTGGAAAATCTATTGGAACAAAAGGACAACAATATGAACGCCACTACGCGGTTCTTTAACGATGTGGTAGAAGGTCTAGTGGGTGGCATGATATGGCGTTTGAAGACCGATTTTGAAAAATTCTGTACCCTGCCCCATTTGATCGCCCTCTATCAACATCTGGATACTGCCCAACTTATTGGGTTCCTATCGGACAATGTTACTTCAAAAGCAATGGCGGATGCCTTTATCAGTGGGGTGGATTCCGAACGGCAGACGGCCGGGGTCAAGAGTACCTTGGCCAATGCCTTTAAAAAGATAAGTACTCAACGGATCTTTATGGCGCTCTCTGCCGATGAAGTCGATTTGAACATCAATCGCAAGGATAATTTGGCGGTAGTCTCCGTGGTCAATAACCCAAAAATCGAAACGTCCCTCTCCCCTGTTATCGCGACCATCATTCATACCATGACCAAACAGATGAGCGTACGCAATCAAAACCCCTCTTTTTTGTTGATGGAGGAAGCGGCTACCTTGCGATTGCTGAATATGCACCGTATTCCTGCTACCTTACGTAGCTATGATATTGCCACGGTCTATGTATTGCAGGACAAGATTCAAAATGACATGATTTATGGGCCCATGGCCAGCAAGGCGATTTTGGCCAATCTGTCCTATCAGTTTTTTGGGAAGGCCAATGACCCCGATACCGCCAAGTACTATGAACGCTTTTTTGAAATCGTCAAGAAAGAGACCAAAAGTGTGAACAAGGGCTATAACCTCAACTTTGATACCCGTGTCACCAAAGGGGAAAGGGAAGTGGCGAAGACCCGTGCCGATGTTTTCTATGGCTTGAAACAAGGGACTTTTATTGTGTTGGCAGATGGAAAGGATAAGAAAGTGCAATTTAAAACACCTAAAATCATTAGGAAATTGCCTTTGCCGGAGCGGAATTTAAAAGAAAAACTTCAGGAGAACTTTGAGAAGATTCATCGGGAGGTAAAAGGATTGACTGACGAAAAATAAATGCGGAAAAATATCTTTTGATTAGAATTGTAGTATTACTTACTTTATAATCTTCAAGATAAGAGCAGAATCAGCTAACAACTTAAGTTAGATAATATAACTTTTAACCATGGATGGAATTTTTTATAATTTGAATGGTATAACTTCAAAAAAACCGATTACATCTAAGTTTTGGGTTCTCGAGTGGAATGATCAATTTTCTTTAAAAGAAAATGATATTACATTCGATTTAGACATGGATTTTGTTAAGCTAACTTATTTGGTTGCTAAAAAGATTTTTGGGAGCACCGAAAAATATCATCAATTGTTATTGACAACATCTACCCTTTATCCATATGCAGGAATTGATGCAGAAATTAAGATTTCGAAGGTGGAATTTGAAAAAATTTCGCAAAAAGAGAAATCGATTGATAATAACAAGCTACTCTACTATTATGACTTTTTGAATATTATTAGTTCTTTGCAAAATTTAATACAAGAATCGAAATATATCTTTTGTGAGTTTTATAAAACATTAAATGTGAACACCTTTATGACCACTCAAAACCCTCTTAGTCCAAACGGACTAATGTTTGCTGGCTATTTCGGAGTGATGGTGCCACCCGTTTCGGTCGAATGGTGCCACTTTGAGAGATACTGCAATTATAGTTAAAATTTGTTTTATTCCTTTTTTAAAATTCCTTTTCTTAGCGACTCCCCTTTCAGGCCTATCCTGTGGGACGAGTTTACTATCCGGTCCAAAATGGCATCGGCGATGGTTCCTTCCCCGATAATATCGTACCATGCCGATACGGGTATCTGTGATGCTATGATGGTAGAGGTCTTGTTATGGCGGTCGTCGATAATGTCCATCAATGCTTCCCGTGCATGGTTGTCGAAGCTTTGCAGGCCGAAGTCGTCCAATATCAAGAGCTCCGCCTTTAGGAGCCTGTTCAGTTCCTTGAGATAGGTGCCGTCCACTTTGCTGAGCTTTAGTTTTTTGAGGAGCCTGGCGGTATTGGAGTATATGGTCCTGTATTGCATCATACACGCCTGGTGCCCCAGGGCCTGCCCCAAGTAACTTTTCCCTGTCCCGGAAGCCCCTGTGATGATGATGTTCTCCTTTCGGGACATAAAATCGAGCGTTGCCAGACGATCGAACATGTTCTTGTCCAGGTTCCTGTTCTGGTTATGGTCGATGTCGGCAAGGTCGGCCCGTTGTTTGAACCCCGCCTGTTTCAGGAGCCTTTGGATCTTGCGGTTCTGGCGATCCTCCCATTGATGGTCGGTCAACAGGGCCAGGTACTCGTCGGGGGTGCTTTTTTCGATACGGTTGTCCTTTAGCTGTTGTAGGTGCAGCTCCGCCATTGCCCCCAGGCGCATCTGTTTCAGTTTTTCGACGGTCTGATTGTTGTTCATCATATCGGTTTTAAGTTATACGTTTTACTTGTAGTTGGAAGCTCCCCTTATATTTTGATGTTCCGGTATATGGGGCCTGTCCTCTTCCAGATCTTGGAAGAACAGTGAGCTTTCGTCAAGGTTGTTCTTCAGGATATTCCGGATGCGCCTATAGCTGACGGCATCGGCCTGCAAGGCCCGTTTGCAGGCATTGTCCAATCGCCGTGAACCGTAAGACCTATGTAACTGTATGACGCCCATGGCCCTTTTGTACCCTATCTCCGGATAATCGACACGGGCGATGATCTGCTCCACACAGGCGGCTACGTTGTTGCCGTGGGGGATCGCCCTGTTCCTGAAGAATTCCGGGCTCCAGTCGCTATAATGTCTATGGGTACTGCCCAGATGTTCCTTGTTGGTGGTATAGAACCCTTTGGAACCGTTGCGTTGGTGCAGCGCGATGCGCTGGCGGTTATAAAATACCTCTACCGCGCTCTTGGTATAATGGATAACGGTCTCCCTGCCGATATAACGATAGGGAACGCTATAGTAGGATTTGTCGGGGGAAAAATAGACATATCCTATTTTCTGCACTTTTGCCCTACAGTAGTCCTTGAGCTCGTAACGCGCGGCGGGCAGGGGCTTCAGGTATCCGCGTTCCGCGGACTGGAAGAGTTCCAGGCGGCTGGCCTCCTTGCGTTTGAACAACAGGTCGTTATAGCGTTCCAATAGGCTCTTTATCTCCCGGTTCAGGTCTTGCAGGGAGAAGAAGGTCATCTCCCGTAAGGGGTAATAGATACGTTGGTAGGCGAGATGGACGGCATTCTCCACCAAGGCCTTGTCTTGCGGCGAATAGCCCCGTGCAGGATTGATCACGCAGTTGTAATGGCGCGCAAAGTCCTTGAAACTGCGGTTGATCTGCGCTTCGTACCTGCTGGATCTCGTGACGGCGGACTTCTGGTTGTCCGACACGATGGCCTTGGGTACGCCCCCATAAAAACGTAGGGCGTTGTCGCAGCAGCCGATCAGGTCTTCCCGCTTTTGGCTCTTGCAGGCCTCTACATAGGTATACTGGCTATTGGGGAGTATCGCCACGAATACCTCGACCGGAACGACTTCACCGGTGCGTTTGTCCACGACATGCAATTTCTTGCCCGCGAAGTCGATGAACATCTCCTTACCGGCCTCGTGTTCGAGTTTCATCGAACCCTTGATCTTTGCGTATTTGCGACGGTAGTGTTCCATGAACTGCGTATACCCGTACGGCTCCTTTGCCCTTTGCGCATATTCGTTATAATGGAACAGAAAGGTAAAGCCGGGATGGTTCCGGGCCTTGTTCATCCCCTCGAAATAGAGCATTAGCGCATCGTACCTTTCATTGTCGATGGTGGTACGGGAAGTGAAAAGTACCTCTAGGCGGGCATTCTCGAAGGTCAGCAGTTCCTTGAAGGTATAGTCGCTCCCCTTGAACAGGCGCATATACGTATTTACCGTATTGCGGGAGATGCCCAGGGAAACCCCTATGTTGCGGTTGCTGTAACCGTCAAGGTGTAAAGTGATAATCTGTTTTAGGTCCATTGGATCAAGTGTGTTGGCCATATCGTGCTTTTATGTTAGCGCGATAAGGTATTACTTGATCTCCCGAAGTGGCACAAAACGAAACGTTACGACTGGCACAGATCGAAACCTTTTTAAGCTTGCCCAAAATCAACTGGCACAAATCGAACCGAGAACATTGGCACGGTTTGAACCGAAATCACTGGCACAAAGACTCCGAAATCGGTGGCACAATCCGAACCGAATTAGCCATTTGCGTCGGGATCAATTGTAACGAATATCTTTTCCAAGGTAAACCACCTATTTATAAATTTAGCCAGTCAATTGGATTTCATTACCAAAATTGTATACCAATTCGAGAACTTACCACATGATTTTAGTGACTATCCAAAACTCAAGTGTTCTAATATTTTGTATGGCGATTCGAAGAAAATTAAAAAAAACAAAGGAGTCAACACCCTTTTCCATAAAACTAATAATATCCGTTTAATACTAAATTTAAGAAATGAAATTATACACAATTCTTCATTTGAAAACATTCCTAAGGTATATCAACTTTTTGAAGAGAATAAAATAGTTGAAAAGTTCATATTAATACCGGATACTACTGATGGTAATTTTGATAGTTATAAGAATCGAAATAGGTTTTTTAACAACGATACAAAGCTGAACGAAATTTTACCGGATTTAGTAACAGAATTTTGGACGAGTATGAGAAACACAGTTAAAACAATTTCATAATTATTTTGAAGAATACTCCTTAAACATAGACCAGTTGGGCTTTTGAGTCCTCAATATTTTTAATGAGTTTGTCTTCTGGAATTACATTGTCTATTAAGGGAGTTACCAAATCAATATATATTAATTTAAAATGCAAAAATATTAATTCCCCTATTTCATGCACGTCCGCATAGAAATTGTCGCTCCATTCCTCATGTGTTATTCCGTTTTTAAGATAATAATTTAGCTTGTCAGTGTTCTCTTTCTGAATGTAGAACCAAGGATTGTTTTTTTTGCCTGTTAAGGCAAACACTCTTGCTGCATCAAATTTATCTAAGAAAATTTCATCTTTGGTTGTTAAATCAGCTGCAAAAGTTTCAAGACCTATTTTTAGCAAAGTTCGTAAAAGCATATCTCTTTTCTCAGACATCGTTGGTATTATGGTTATTTTTTTTTGTCCACTTAGTGTTGATTCCTTAAAATAACTATTTGGTTCATATATTAATTTCCCTAAACCACCACCAGAGGTTAATTTACCCTCCCAATAGGAAAACCAGGGAGCTTTCCCTTTTTTAGTTGGTATGCCTAAAAGTGTTCTGAAATTTGAAAGCGGATGTGTTCCAAGTGCTTGTTGCTCTATTGTTGAGCCGAATTTATTTTGGCAGCTGTCGCAAAATAAGCCATCAGGCAATAGTGCCCAATCGCCCCCGCCCAACGATTCTGGAATAATATGTTCTTTTGTATTGAAAACTGAGGAATCAGTGGTTCTACAAAATATACATTTGGGTCGGGTCACAAATAAATAATTAGGTTCCTATATCAGGACTTTGAAATAAAGCTTTGATTAAAATATCAATAGCTATTTCTGCATCCTTTTGTTGTCTCCTCTCCAAATCATCTTCGTTTAAGATACTTAGTACCTGTTTATCCGTATGGCAATGGACGTAACTATTCCTCAATTGCCTAAGAACTGTAATATCCTCATTCCCTTTGCAATATTTTTCTAATAATCTGGCCGTTCCTATCTTATCACATTGCGCTTCCGTTTCTCTAAGATGGGCATCAATTATTGATATCGATAGAATAACGACAGTTATCCAAGCTCCAAGGCAATAACAAGCTTTTGCTTCAAAAAATAAGGCTACCGCATGCTCACTAATGAGGTAGTTAGATTTATCAGTAAATTTTTCAACTTTATTCTCTATCCATTTCTGTCTTTTATCCCATAAAAGTTTGTTTGGATACTCTGACATTTTCATGTTTCAATAAATCTAATCTTCTTTATAAAAGTCCAATGTTAACTGATTATCATCCGAGCTTTCGTTGTAAAGTGAAATAACTCTTCTATAAGCCTCTTTTTGGATTTGGGTAAATCGCAGTGCTAAACTGACGGCCTTTTTCATTTTGTCCTCTTTCCATTGACTCTTTTTGAGTGTTTTAAGATTTAAGAAAACTATGAACAAAGCGCCCTGAGCTGAGGACAGTAGATTACTAATTGCCACACCAGAATCTCCTCTAGTGGCTTTATAACCATTATCAAAAATGAAAAATGCATTTTTCATTAGTTGCAAAGAGGTTTCGCAAATTTCTATTGGGATGTCAGTTGCTTCCTTCAACTTATCTACGGCTGTTTGCCCATATTTTTCTTTCTCAGTACTTCCTTCAGCAGCTTTGTCTCTTAACCTTCGGTAGTAAGAGACATCATGAAAAATCTTGATGTCAGAATTAAATAAGTTTTTATATGTGTCTATGAACTGTTCTTCAATCGTTTTAAGGATAAACTCAAATTCCTTCTTTTTATCTTCGTAGCCTTCGCGGCCTATCGACAATTTAAGAACAGTTTTCATAAGTTCTACGCCAATCAATCCCGATAACGCTGAGGCACTACCAGAGCCTGGAATATGGTTTCCCTCTCCGAAAGCCTCGATTAATTCTAATGCCGGAACTGATAAATAATCTTTATCTCCTGCTTCCTCCTTTTCAATTAATTCAAGTTTTCCTTGTTTTGACATAATAGAATTAGCTAATTGGAACTACGCTTTCATAGATTCGAGAATAAAGCTTCTGTTAAAATATTTAAATGTTTGAGGAGGTGTAAATGATGGAAAAACCTCTTTTACTTTTTTCAAAGGCATTTTAGTTTTAAAACGACGGACATTATCCAAAACTATCGCAACGGCGTTCTCGGTTTCGGAATAATATTCATCAAACCTAACTTTATCAATTCCTAGTATCTCGGAATGATTAATCCAAATTTCATCAGGTGTGGACTTAAGAACCTCTTTGATTTTGCAAATTCCAAGAACAGCCATTTCTGGAGAAGTACTATATACAATCATCAGATCTCCCGGGTTGGCCTTCGGTCTAGATTTTCTCAACTCTATTTTTTTTGAACCATCAAAAATTAGATTCGCAAACTCTGGTTTAACTGATATTACAATTATTTTACTCATAATTCTCGGATACTCCTCTTTTGTAAATTTCTAAAAAAATATTATTATCAATTGTCAACGGAGAAGGAAAAGTATTTTTCTTTCTATTGTTATCCACTAATATTTTATTGACTTCATTTAAAGGTACAGCATTCTTAAAAACTTCTGTATCGCTAAACTTTAGGGCTTTAATCACTTTTTCTATATCGTTTTTGGCTAGTCGAAAGACATCCTTCCATTCGTATATGCCAAAATTCTTGAACTTTTGAAAAAGGATTTTTGAAGGCCCTATATAGACTTCGTCCAAATAGGAACAACCTACTATCGATTGAGATCGGCTGGAATTATTTCGATTAGTACTAGAACTTGCATACCACAAAATTCTTGCTGGAGATTTCTCAGAAACAGGATTGACACTTCTATAATATATGTTTTCTCGATTCCACGCCAACTCTGGTGGTGCTCCAAATAGGTTCGATCTAGATCTATAAAAGTCAAAAAGCTGACCTGACCATAACGGCTTAATTGGTATTATGTAGGTCGGGATATCCAAATCTGTAAATTTTATGGGCCAAAACATTCTTTCTAGGCTATAGGCAAATGTTTTTGGTTCTTTACTTAATCTTTCGCGAAAGCTGTCGCTGCGTAAGAACTTACTAGGTATCCTGCTATCCGAAAGAACGGCTGTAGAATTCGTTATTCCTGTCAAAGCAATTTTTGTCCAAATTCCTTTTTTCAAGGAAAAACTAAGTGATTCCAATGTTTCCTTATCGGAATCGCCGAGGAATTGGTCTTTTATTTTTATTATTGATTTATGATTCTCAATTGCGTAATTGATTAAATCGAACACCAATTGTTTAAAAAGTATCAAGGAAACTTTTGTGTCGCCAGTTCGGATGGCCGTTATAATTAAAGTGTTTTTCTTGAATTCGGCGCACCAAAAACCTAGTTTAACGCCTTCTTTGTCATGAATGATTTTTACCTTCGCCCCGTTTACATTACCCGTAATAGATGTAAGTATTCCTCGAAGTTCATGCTTTTTTTCTCCTTGTTTCTTTCTTAAAAAACAATCAATTAAAGGATTGATTTCTTTTGATTCTAATTGTCTGTATTGCACATTTACTCCAGCAATCCTAGTAGCTATATAATTTGAACGGTTGTTTATTTGGTCCAGCATCAGAATGAAATCTGTTGGAGTCAAAATTTGAACACCAAATTTTTCAAATATTTTTTCCTCTGCTTCTAGTAAATTGATATCGGTTGTAATGAAGTATTCTATGTCACAAGCTATACATTCAGATAGTTGTTTTTTATCTGATATATCATTCTCAGTACGTCCAACTATGATTGTCTCAACAGTCTCAAAAATATCATCTCTTCGGACTGGATTAAATTTTGCCTCGCAAAATTTGGTAACAAAACTTCTTGATTCTGCTGCGCGATCAGTATCCTTATCTCGTAGAATTTCGTTGAAGAACTCAGGGGCATAATAGTAATCGATTTCGTCAACTAACCAATCTGCCATGAGATATTTCGCACCGGTCTGCTCATCCGAATTTTTATCTCTAAGCTTAATAATGATGTTTGCATCTAATAGCGCCTTTACCTTATCAGAATTGGTATTTGACAGAGAGAATAAATCGTGATTTCCAAAATCGTACCACCATATAACGAGAAAATGCTTTTTCTTAGACCTGCTTCTAATCCGATTTAGGGCCTTAAAACCGTATGTCCTCCAGAATTTGGTCGCCTCAACATAATCTTCACGACAACTGAGTACAATTCCTTTTAATCTAGTTGAAAATTTATCTCTTAGTTCATTAACAAGGAGTTTGGCAACGCCCTTATTTCTATGATTTTGGCTTATGCATAAATGAACTACCCTAATGGTTCTTTTGCTAACAGTAACAGAAAATAGAAGGTATCCTAATAAATCGTTTGCATTTGAAAATGCTCCTATTATGTTACCTTTCTTCGCATGTTCTTGAAAAGCTCCTTTCGGAAAATGCCCAAGTGTTTTCGAGTTTTTTGTTCCTAATGAGATTACTTCATCTAACAAGTCATGGTTACGACCAATTATCTCAATTCTAGTGATTGGGCTTGATGTAGCTCGAGCTTCTATTTTGTTAATGGTAGTGATTTCAACTAAGTTTGGTTCATCGCAATGTAGGAAATATTATACGATTTCAAAATTATAGTAGTCTGTACATTTCTGCCCATTAACTTATAAACCTCCCAAAAGCATTTTATTATGGAGGTTTCTTAGTATACTCCTCAATATGAAATTGCTTCAATGGAAACGAAAACCGATAATCATTTTGGGGTTCATCGATAAAACAAAAAAGCAACAAGCCCTTAAAGTATAGCGCGTCGTATTTGTACATGACCGAAATATGCACTTTATTAGAAATAACCATAGTGCAGTCTTCGATTATTTCATCCCTCCATTCCATTCCCTGATCATCCATGGCCATATGGACCCTCTTTAGTATTCCTTCAGGTAGATACTTTTTAATCGTAAGCCCTTCAATCAAGTCTAGTTTTCGCATTCCAATATAAATGGTCCTAACATCTGTTTTCTTTTTCATTTGACTTTTACCCTGATCCATCCACATTCAGGAAGTTCATATTTATCGACTTCCATTATGGTATGAACTCCTTTTTGGGGGTATCTATATTTTAGCCTTGTTCCGTGCTCGTTTGCCTCCAAAAAGAATTGATTGAGGCGTCTGGGCTTATTGAGCTTCCTGTTCCAGCAATGATGGTTCAAGGTATTTTCGCCTATCTCCCGTAAAAGGGTAGTAATGGCGAACCGATCATTATTTCTAAAAACAATATTGTAAACAAACATAATTTGGATATATTCCTTATTTATGGATTTATTCCAAATGTATCAATCGTTTTTTATACTTTTAAAACTTTAACAATTTTCAGTAAATTGAAATTTAAATAAACACGATTTGTTATGTGCTACAGTACGAGAGCTACAAGAAAGGTCGGAGAGTTAGAGGATTATTATGAAATTGAAAGACTGCTAGGGGAACAGGAAGAAAAAGAATACGAATTAATATACAATCATGCCAACGGCTGGGCACACCCCAATATGTGGATTTTTCCTCAACAGCGAAAGGGTCATATGATTCCGGCAAAATGGGGTATTATGCCCTCTACCGCAGAAGGTACTGAATTGAAAGAGTATTTTAAGAAAAACCGTGGGGCCTACGGTGGACTAAATCTCAGGTCTGAAGATGTATTCCATCATTACATGTACGGCGACAATGTTTTTACCAAGCGATGCATAATTCCCGTTGATGGTTTTTTCGAGCCACATACCACTCCGGTAAAGGTCAAAGGAAAACCTTTTAAGGTTCCGTTCTACTTTAGAAGAATAAAAGACAAACCTATGAACCTTGCAGGTATTTATAATGTTACCAAAGATAAAATGGTCACTTTCTCTATTTTTACCAAAAAGGCTACCCCTTTGTTCGAAGACATACATAATCAACCCAGTAACAAATATGGAGATTATAGAAGGCCTGTAGTACTTGAAGACGGCGAAGCTGAATACTGGCTAGAGGATGACCTGGACAAAGATGACCTAATCGATATTCTGGACAACGACCTGCCCGACTTTGAATTTAAGACATGGCCCATAAGCAAGGACCTACATAAGGCCGAAAGTGATAGACCTGACATTATCGAGAAGGTTGTGTACGAAGAGTTGGCAATCGATTTTTGATTCCGTTCTATTTACTTACAATCTTCTTCTTAGTATCAATTCCCGATTCCCTTTCAACTCTTTGAGACTTAGTTGTAACTTTTCATTGTCCCCCAAAGTAAATTTCGGTAGTACATAAACAAACCTTGAAGTCTCCGCATGCCTAGTTTTGTCAGGCATTTTATAAACATATTGAGGCTTAAGCGGTACGGATTGATATGAAGCTCTGCGTTTTTCATTACCGATGACCATCCCTACTTTCAGATAATCAATATCAAAATCAATACCCGATTCGTTCTTGATTTCAAACTGCATAAAGACCAAGTCCTCGAAATAAACCAAATTCTTGATGGCCAATGACATACCTTCTTTTCGCTTTATAATTTTCTTACGCTCTGGTTGTTTGAGCATTGCTTTTGATGATTTTTCCAAAAACGCTTTTGGATACTGTTTGTGTACAATCAAATTGGAATCCTGTTTTAGCGTATCACGAATTACAAGAGACTCCCTTTGATGTTCATGTCCGATACTTTCTGAAAAGGATACAAAACGGTTCAGTTCCTTCAATGAATCGGCATACTTGATGATGTATGAATATACCTTACCATCTGTGGTAACCACAAGAAGATTACTTTGTTTTCCCTTGGTTGCCTTTAAAAGGCCCAAAGGTTGTGCGCGTTCCCGATTGTAACTGAAGACATAGTTATTTGCCCCGACGATTCCCTGACGTATGTTCGCAGGGAAGAAAAGTGCTAGGTTCATTTTTTCATTGGCATAAATGGTATCCAATTGTTGAGGCTCTTGGGCAAACGTGATATTACCCAAAATAGATAAAAGAAAAATCAAGAATGTATGTCTCATAACTTCGGTTTTAAAATGAGTTTGTAATTATTGTTGACCGTCACCCTAACGTTACGGTTATTGCGTTGGAATACTTTTTTTACTCCACTTACCCCAGTATTGACCGCCCCTGAAACATCAGGGACGCCAGGAATATTGAATTCAGAAATCGCATCGCCCAAGACCTCGTTGAAGACATCGCCCCGAAAACTGTTTCGTATATAAATGCCTTCCAATCCATCGGCATTATCATAAGCCTTGAGCTTCAGAGGTATTCCCTCGATGTTTTCCACAGTCAAGATGACCCGATTGGGCCGGAACTTTACGATTCCGTAGAGCAATGTATTTTTTTCGATTTCCAAACCTTGGATAGTAGTGTTTTCGGTTACCCGCATTTGCAATCGGTCATTTACCCTTATGGTCTGCTCTCCATCGATCTCGACTACCAAAGACTCACCGGTGCCGTCCGCCAAAACTTGTGGACTGACCGCAAAGAACAATTGATGCTCCAGACCCATTGCCTTCAATGGCGAAATAGTGTCTTTTGTATCGATTACCTCACTTTTCTTTCTTCGCTTTTTACGTAATGGTTTTCGGGTTCCCGAAGCTGTAGAATCTTGGGAGTAATCTATACGACCGATTCGGTATATACTATCCACGATACGCTGTTTCTTTTTTTCCAAAAGGTCTTCATCGTATATTCCCGATTCATCCAAGAAACGTTCGTCATAAATGCTGGGGGCAATCCGTTCCCTTTCCTCCTTAATGGCATCGACGGCCACTTTTTTTGAAGCGTACATTTCTACTCCCTCTTCAAGTTCCGGAACCAAAGTCTGTTGCAGGATATCGGTATCTTCATTATCCCCGCCCAAAACAACAATTGAATATCCAACTATGAATAGGATGACTACTCCTAATACGGACAGGAACACTATTTTCTTTTTATCGAATTTCATAATTCATATTTCTTAAGTTCATCCTAATCTTCGTCCTTCACTTTCTTCAAGGAACTCTCGAAGTAGTCCGTAATGAGTAGCCCGTGGGTGTTCTTGGGATAGTTTCGGTCTACCGTAATAAGTTCTCCTGTTGAGACCATTTCATAGCGGTCGATAACAGACCCCCTGTTTATCTCGAAAACTGTAATTGTTTTAAAACGATAGGGTTCAGCCCTCAAATCCACTTGTGATTCAACGTTCAGCACTTTTTGCACAAGGGAGTATTGCAGAATTCTATTATAAACACCATCGGCCTTTTTCTGCCGATAGACATTGTCCACCGTGCTGTTTCCCAGCCAAAGGGCTTTCTCCAAATTGCTTTCATAGTTACTGTCATCGATACCGTAGAAGTATTCATGGAACAGTTGCAAATGGGACAATGCCTCTACTTGAAGGTTTTCCTTTTGGGATACCAGCTTCAGGGGAATAACGGAACCATCCGTATTCACGGCAAAGGCACTATCCATGGCTTTTTGGTACATATTGAATACCATCACCCCTGAAAATACGCTTGATAAAAGTGCTGTAACAGTTACTATAATCGTCACATATCGGTTCAATTTAAGTACATCATAAATGTTCTTATACGGTAGTTTCATATCATCTTATTTATCGCCCTTATCAGGCTGTGAACAATCTTAGGGTGAAAGTGGTCGCCCTTTTATATAGTTTGAATTTTAGGAAGACGATAAACCCAATGGTCGCGGCTTCTACTAAAATTTTGATGGTATTGTTGTCCGTTGGCCCTCCCCAAAGGTTCGTCCAGAAATTGGCGTTTATTTCCGAATACAATTGGTTCACGAAAATGTTTACCAGGAAAAAAGCAGGTACGAGCATGTAGACCGCAGCATACAATTTGAAAAAGGTATAGGCCATAGTTCTGAATTTCTCAAAAACCGCCAAACTGATGACCAAGGGAAAAAAGGCCTGCATGATTCCTAATAGGAAATATCGCTCTGCCAAGAACAAGGGGTAAATGAACAAATCGATCATCCATAGGATCAATCCGATGAAAAAGCTGAACATCTTTATCCCGAATACCGGAGTGATCAAAGCTTCGTATAATAAGGCCCAAGCTTTCTTGGCCGCATCGAAAGCACCAACATCCTCTTCGATAGGTATTTCCTGCAATTGCAAAGGAATAAGGGCCGGAGCCGTATCGCGATACTGTCCTTCGATAGCCACTAAAATACCATCGAAAAAGCCCAGGATCTGCGTTGAGAATATGACCAGTAGGACGATTACAAAATTCTTGGCGAGATCCCTTGGGGATAGTCCCCATGAATATCCTTCCTTATCGGCAACTCCTTCATTGTATTTTTTGAGGATGTTGACCAAAAAGAACAGCACGGCCAAGACCTTGATACCACGAATGGTATAGGTAGAAAAGTCGGTGCCCTTGATCGTCTCAAAGACAGCGTCCACGTATTCAAGTCCTATGCTCAAGGAAATCATGAGTTCCATCTTTAGTAATTGGTTTTCCTATTATTGATCTTGTCCTGCATTTCACGAAAGGCGATGATGTCACGATACCGCTCAGTCTTACGCTCGATTTCGGTCACCATTCCCTTGGACTCCTGTTGATGTGCACGGATGGCCCGCATGCGTTCCCCATCCGTCAACTTCAAATGGTCGCTGGACAGGATTTCGTTTATGAACTCCAAATCCTCCGTAGCTTGATCTAAGATGGCATTGAACGATGTCGATATCCGCTCCACTTCATCCGCCCTTATATGCGGTGAATTAAGAATATCCCTTAAATCTCCCTGCACCGTATCATAAAGTCGTTTGTTATTGCGGATGAGTTCTTGCACTGCCTTTAGTTTTTCAATTGCCGCGCTGACCTTTTCGATGTTCTCTTTCTGCTTTTTCAGGAATTTGACCGTCTTGATGATATTGGCGGTCTGTTTTCCAGCTTCCAACAGTTGTTTGACAAATGAGATGAAGTTCACATTGTCATAAACAGGTATTCCCTGAGCCGTGGCACAGCTGGGCATTGATAAAGCCAAGATTAGGGATGTCGTTAAAAGTATTTTCTTGATTTCTATTTTCATGATTTCTGGGTATTGTGATGACAAAGCTTATGGCTTTGGTCATCTGATTCAACATTCATTATTTATGCTATGCGGCTTTGCGTTCCAAGAACCGCCTGATAGCTATTTCCATATTGTCTTCCTCCTTATAAAGCGCCATTATGGCCTCGTTGTCGGAGCCGTCGGTCAGGTAGGCCGCGAATACTTCTGGCGGTACTTCCAATCGGAAGATGTTACTCTCCTTTCCGATCTTGATGAACATTTCGGTGTATTTGCGTTCACCAGTAAGGTCGTTCTTAATGGATTTTAATTGGTTCAGGTCGTGGCTCGAAAGGTTGAGCCGCTTTATCAATTCATCATAACCCTTCTCATTGTTAAGGCTGTAAATGACCTGTGTGTTCTCTAGTATACTTGCGGATGTGGAATTATCAGGAAGTTGGTTGATCGACTGTAAAATAATGCCAATTGCACCTTCCTGCTTTCGGATGGCTTGATAGTAGAACTCTACACTTTCCAATACGTTCGGAAATTTCAGTTGCTTAGCGAACTCATCGAAAAGGATGATTCCCTTTTCTTCCTTATTGCGCCAAATGGTTCTTTGGATTGCCGTTTTGATAAGTTTTAGCATAACGGACAGGATTTCCTTGTTGTCCTTGACCTCGTCCAGTTCGAAGACGATCAATCGCTTGTCCTCTATCTTATAGGATTGGTCTTCGCTCATCTCAAAGAGGAAACTATACAATCCGCCTTCCACATATTCCGAGAGGATGTGCAAGAAATTGGTAATGTTGAAATACGCCTTGTCGATACCAAGGGTCTCCAAAAGTTGCTCTCTATTATTCCTTATAAATCCATAAAAACTCTCCAAGGAATGGGCTTCGGAAACAGTTTTGTAATAATGTTGAAGAATCTTTTTTAGCGATACCGATTGTGCTTTGGTCACTTTCAAGTCCGATGCAAGTAGTTCGAACAGAAAGACGGAAAGATCTTCCAAACGCTCTGGACTTATATCGTTTACATCCGAGATATAAAAGGGGTTGATACCTAAGTTCTTTCCGCTCTCATAACGCAGAACAGTATACTGCTCGGGGTATAACTGTGCGAACTTGGTATACGAACCCCCTAAATCGATGATGACCAGACGGACATCCATTTCAAAATATTGACGGAGGATGTTATTCGCCAAAAAGGACTTTCCCTCCCCAGTAGGTGCGAAAATGGCAAAGTTCCGAGCCTTGATACGCTTCTTCTTTTCATCCCAAACATCTTTCAAAACGGGAATATTATGTTCACGATCGTTGAATATGATTCCTGTTTTATCTGATTGATAATTCGTATTGTTTATTAGCAAACACAAGGCATGCTTCAAATCGGTCACGTAGAGGTCTTCGTTCGAAAAGTTGGAAGCGAAACAGCAATAACTATTCAGGAAATAGTTTTTTCGTTCTTCGCTACTAGGATAATAAGGAACGATATCAAGTTCCTTAAACTCCGTCTTAATTTGTGAAGCAATTTTTTCTAGGTTCCGCGCCTCGCGGTGCCAGTAGATGACATTTAGGTGTCCGCGAATGATTCGGGAGTTATCATCGGTATTGATCTGCTCTTGAATGTGTTGGATTTTCTTAAGGATGACCTTGTTCTGTGAACCAAAATTGGAACTCTTATTGAGTTCCTCGATTTTCTTATCCAATAGCTTTCGCCATTTTTGTTTGTCATCGAGATAGATAATCTGGTTGACTACATGGTTTTCGTTTAGGGAAAGCCCAAGTCCATCTATAAAACCTTGATGGAAACTGAAATCATCCGAGGTAAAACGTTCGTTTATCTTACTGGTCTGTACTTTCTCGCCAAAACAGCTTTCACTGTTCACGGTAAGCACATCGAAATGGTTCTCCCCTATTTGGATGTCTTTTCTACCCAATTCGATGGCCGTATCGAAACCGTAGTTATAGCCATTGAAATAATCCGAACTCATTGATACGATTTCTTGGCTCCTCATCGGTATCAGCGACACCTTTCGTCCATTATTGATAAAGGAAACCGAATCGTTCACAGCCGCTTTGAAACGCTGCAGATTTTCTTGCAGCACTTCGGGAATCTTCGCATCCGCTTTACGAAAGGGGTTGACATATTTTGAGTTGTTGAGCTGTTTGTTCTTGGTAAGGGTAAAGAAGAGATACCCTTGGTGTTCCATATGCTCCCTTCCTTTAAAGTAATCGTGCGTGGCCCTCGATAGAAACGTGTTATTGGGTAGGTTTTCCGAAGTGAAGGATTTTTTGAAATAAATGTCCTGTTTATGAACAACAGTTCCAACGGGTAAGGATTTCATTGCCTGGAACCAATTGCTATGAAGGTCCTCAAAATCCTTTTCCGAAAGGGAATAGATCTCAGGTAGCTCTACCTTATAGCAAGCCACCACATTCCCGTTGTTACAGAACAACAGATGATCTTTGATGTCCGCTATGGGATGATATTTAGAGATATTGATCTTCGACATGGTTCAGGATATTGTCTTTTTTATTACTGATACTTTTAGGGAATACTTTTCTGATATTGAAAAGCTGAGTGCTGCTGTTCATTTTATTTAGAGCTATAAAGAGGCCAGCGTTCCAAATGAAAAGCGAGAGCACCATGATCAAGCTGAAAGAGAAAATAATGACCAACAGCGAGGCTACGACGGACACCATCAAAAGGGCAAAGAGCGATATGGGCAGACCCCATATCAATGCCCCTTTGCGGATGTTCCGGTAAACCTCATAGCTTCTCATTACACGACTATTGAAATGAGATAGGTAAAGATGCCGACTACGGCACCAGCTATAAGCACGAATACCAGTACCCTTGTAATGCCCTTTTTGAGGTCGGCGTTTTCACCGAAGAAGTGACCCGCATTAAATAGGAAACCTATGAGAAAGATGACCCCAAGGATAATGGGAAAGATGGCACGGATGGTATCCGATACATCGTTTACGGAATCTTCGATTCCACCGACCTGAGCGTAACTGGCAAGGCTCATAAACAGGAATGCCAGCGTTAGACTTTTAGCTTTTTCCATAACTGATAATTTTAAGGTCGAAACATTTTCGGCCTGTGATTAATTATTATGAAATGTAGAAGTGGAATGAACTTTTTACCGAAGGATTCCTAAAAATTAACTAGGAATAGCGTTAATTTTTGATGGAAGTTTATGGTTTTGGAAGATTCGTTGAATATTGCTCAATGAAGAATCTGAAAATCATGAATCGATGAGAGTGCCTATAATCTTCTTTATATGTCTATTGATGTTGAGCAACAACAACACAATCGGGCAGACATTAACTGCGGGACGAAAGGTGGTTGTTCTCGATGCAGGACATGGAGGTACTGATTCCGGTACAGTTTCGGAAGATGGACTTCAAGAGAAGGATGTCGTTCTAGACATTGTCCAGCAGATGAAAGTATGGAACAAAATTTTACTTGAATCCAAATATGATATCTATTTGACAAGGAGAAAGGATACCTTGATTTCATTGACCGATAGAACCAAGCTCGTCAAACATCTAAAGCCTGATGTTTTTATTTCTCTGCATTGTAATCATATAAATGATACTAACATACAAGGTATAGAGATTTATACCTATTATAATAATGAACCATCCGAAATGTACGCCCAAACAATTTTGAATGAGCTAAATCAAAATCTGGGCTTTATGACTAAAAAACCCAAGAAGGGCAATTTTCAGGTTTTAAGGGAAACAAAAGAGCACTGTCCTGCGCTTCTATTAGAGCTTGGGTATTTGTCCAATTCAAGTGAGTCCTACTATTTAAAAGACAGCCAAAACAGGAAGGCATTGGCCTTATCCATATTAATGTCCATTTAAATCAAGATTATGAAAGAGCTATTATTTGAGGTTGTAAAAAGTATTGGGAGTGTTGTTCTAGTTGTATGCAAAGAGGTTTCCATGCTCATTAGAAAATATGTGAAACAAAGTTTGTAAATTTATAAGTGGCCAAAACTATGTTTTTTTTCAAGATTTGGCCAGATATAGAAATTATATGGGAAAGCTAATAGGTAGGGAAAGTGAAAAAAAAATACTGGAAGGTGCACTAAAAAGCAGTCGGCCTGAGCTTATCGTGGTTTATGGTAGAAGAAGAATAGGGAAGACATTTTTGATCGATCAAGTTTATAAGAATCATATTCAATTTAGATTTTCAGGAATTCATGGAGCTTCGTTAAAGGAGCAGCTTTCAAATTTTCATTTACTTCTATCAGACAAAAGACCAAAGTTAAACGAACCAAAAAGTTGGATTGAAGCATTCCATCATTTGGGTAAGTACTTTGATACCTTGAAATCAAAGAAGAAAAAAGTATTGTTCATCGATGAGTTTCCTTGGCTTGATTCAAGACGGTCAAAATTTCTTCCTGCCTTTGATAATTTCTGGAACAATTATGCATCTAAAAGAGAAGACATCATTGTGGTGGTTTGTGGTTCGGCAGCTTCCTATATGATTCAAAATATTGTAAAAAGCAAAGGTGGCCTTCACAATAGGTTGACCCAGAGAATACAGTTGTCACCATTCGACCTATATGAGACTGAAAAATTATTGAAAAGTATTGGCATAACTAAGTTAAATAGATATCAAATAGTACAACTCTATATGACTATGGGTGGAATACCGCATTACTTGGAAAAAATAGTTCCAGGCGAAAGTGTACCTCAAGTCATAGATCGGCTATGTTTTCAGAAAAATGGTTTTTTGAGGACTGAATATGATAATGTGTTCGCCTCACTTTTTGAGCAGTACGAGAACCATGAAATGGTAGTCAGAGCCCTGGCAAGCGTTAGAAAAGGATTGACAAGAAATCAGCTACTAAGTAAGATTAAAAAGAATTCCGGTGGAAGACTTACCAAAACTTTGTTGGAACTCGAGCAATCCGGGTTCATAGAAAACTATCTCCCGTATGATGGAATCAAAAATTCCATATATCGGCTCAGTGATGAATATTCTATGTTTTATATAAAGTACATTGAAAAAACAAAACCTTCATCAAGGCCATTGTGGTCAAAAATGGCGGGGAAACCTTCCTATAAAATCTGGTGCGGTTACAGTTTTGAAACAATTTGTATAAAACATATCGAACAGATCAAGGAGGGCCTTAAAATATCTGGAATCCATTCTACCCATGGAAGTTGGATTGAAAAAAATGACGGCAATGGCGCCCAAATTGATTTGTTAATTGATAGAGACGACGATGTCATAAACCTATGCGAAATGAAATTTTATGATGCACCGTATACCTTGAACAAAAAATATGCCCATGAGATTGCTAAGAAGACCAACGTATTCATTGAAAGTACCAAAACGAGGAAAAGCATATTCGTAACCTTTATAACTGCAAATGGTTTGACACCTAATTCATATGCAAAACAATATGTACAAAATGATCTCACGATAGAGGACCTATTTAAAAAATTATAAGTGGCCAAAACTATATTTTTTCAATAGTTTTGGCCACTTATAAATAATACTATGCGCTTTTTTTATAGAGCCGAATGGAATCTTCTAATTTGAAATCAGCCCATAACAAGGGATGGTCGCTTGCCGCATCTTTTTCTTTCTCTACAGTTTCATAAGTTTCCCATTCCGGTTTATTCAACGGCCACATGCCCTTTCTGTTCATGCCAACCGTGTTTATTTTATCATACAAGATAGGAGAAACCAATAGGTAGTCTTTTTGCTTAATGTTGACACCCATTCGATAAGCCCCCATTCGATAATAGCCTGCATCTTTTCCTGAATCCACTATTACATCAAAAGATTGATGTTTAACAACGTCTGAAACTCCTGATTCCATAATGGGAGAAATACAATCGGCATAGGAAGGAGCATTTAAGGTGCCTGCGATAACAATATTTTCAATTCCTTTTGAAAGTAGGTCGGTATAGACTTCGGCTACCTTTTTAGCTTGCCTTTTTCGCAAAGTGTCAGATGCGTTTTCACCTGCTAGCTGACAACAGAGCAAATACAATGTTTTGCTTTCCGGGGTTTTAATTTTGTATTGCTGAAAATCTGTATTAAAGAGTAAGCTGCCATCTGTATCTCTTTCATTTGAAAAGGATTTCAAGGATTTTAAATGATAACCTTTCTTTAAAAGGATGCCCATACCTAAACCCTTACCGTCATTTCCCTGAAGGTGCATAATCTCTTCATAATTTGAGCTTTGATTCTCTTTAAAGAATGAATTATGAAACTGAATAAGTGATTCCCTGTTTTCAACTTGTTGCACTAAAATAATATCAGGATTTACCTCGTTAATGACTTTTGCTTTATTGATTATTGAGTTCTTGGATATCGGTACCGATTTAAGCTTTGTCCAACCGTTCCAATCGGTCATGTATGATGCTCGTGTCTCCATAACTTTCATTGACGATTTCACGTGCAGGCTTCCGTCAAAATTCAGCATCGATAAATATGGTTCGTACGACGCGCTGTGAAAGCCTAAAAGATTTGCCAATTCTCGCATGCGAATATAATTTTCCTCCGTCCGCTCTGCTTTTAGCATTAGAATCTCAAACTCTTCTTTCCAAATTTCGGATTTGATTTCATATTCCAACTCCACCATTTCGGTATGCCTGTGGAATAGATTTTGAATATTAAAGGTCGCTATTTTCATGCCGCATTTCTTTTAAAGTCAATCTCATTGTTCTCTAGGATCTCATTAATCTTTTCCTCATCGTAGTAGATGATACCGCCAAGTTTTGAAAAGGGTATGGTTCCGTTTATCCTGAAATTTTGCAGAGTACCAGGACTTATTTCAAGTTTGTTCATTACTTGTCCCGACTTGATCCAATGATCGATTCCTATCCTGCCATGTGTTACGAGTAATTCTTTGATTTCGTTGAGCAGTTTAATTCTAAACTCCTCTAAATCTTCGGTAGTAATTATATTTGCTGCCATAACCCATTTGTTTACATTAGAATTAATCTTTAGGGAGCCAATTACTATCGTTGTAATATTTTGTATCCCTTTAAACAAATTTGATTATAAACGATGGAGAAAATTCAACAGTACACCTGACCTCCGGTCAAATTTTAACATTTTTAGAGAAAGTATTATCCTCGGATAACCTATCACGCGTCAGCACTGTCCATTCTGTCTTCCAACCCTCTTGTAAGGTCTTCCATGAATTTGGCCCGGCTTTTTTTCCTTCGACGAATTTCGGAATAGATTTTATAAATATCTCCAGAGTCATGGTTAAAAACCCTACGAAGAGCCCTATCAATTATTGAAATTTCAATCTTACCATCGTTTACCGCACCAACACTTACCAGAGCGTATATGAGTTCAACATAAGCGGTATTTGAAAATGTCCATCTCAATTCACTCTCAGAACATTCATCGCATGGTGGACAGTCGGAATCAATTTTTGCAAGGCGCTTTTTCAAGTAGTCTATCAACCTCTTATTTGCAAATAACTTGGCCAACAATAAATCGTGAGATGTACTGAAATCCTTATCACGATAATAGTGTCTCGAATAAGTAATATTTACATCTCGAAAATATGCCCTAGTAAAGTAATTCTCATCTAGGTGGGTTTTGTCCTGCTCAATGTATTGCGTAAAGTCAAGATTGTATCTGAAGAATCGATTGATCTTATCCATCTTTTTCTGTATATACTCTTTTTGGACATCTTGGTTACCAACTGGAAATTGAATTTCAAATGAACGCAGTTCCGAATAGTACACCAAATTGGACAAGGGAACTTGTTTGATGTATTTAAAGAAGTGGATTTCGGCATCGGTATTTTTAAACTTGAAGCTTGAAATCTGTTTTTTGAATCGATAGATAAGATCTCTGCATTTCGTGATAGATAGATCACATTTTTTAATGACCTCTGAAATTGTATTTTCAAGGACGTTTAATTCTTCTAATAGCTTTTCTGAAAGTAATGCTCTTTCCATATCCCCAAATTTTGACAACAGTTAACACCATCGTTCATTGTAGGAATGGGGATTCGTGTAGACGAGTATTGAATTTGAAATTTGAATTTCTTTGAGAATATCAAACCCCAAAAATCATGCCTTCATTATCGACAACTCCAAAATATACTTGAACCTGCTTAAAAATTCAAACTGTAATTAGGGAAACTAAGGGTAGGATTAGCCAAGTGGTATTTGTAATGAATGTAACTCCAATAAAAAAGGCTGAATCAAAAACCTATTTTGATTTCAGCCTTTTCTCGCAATTTGACCTTCAACGATAAACATATTGGAAACAAAACGCACGGAACCAAAATCGAACGATCTTAACACATTTTGTTTATCAAAATTTCGTAATCTTCAAAAAAACACGCTTTACGCAACTTTTCTTTCCGTTGATTTAAGTTTTACTTTGAGGTCCGAAATATCTTCGCTAATCTTCTTTTCCAATACTCTGGCATAGATCTGAGTGGTCGAAAGTTTCTTATGACCAAGTAATTTAGATACGGTTTCTATTGGAACACCATTGGCCAAAGTAACGGATGTTGCGAAAGTATGTCTTGCACAGTGAAAAGAAAGATTCTTGTCTATTCCACATTTGGAAGCTAAGACCTTCAAATATTTATTACATTTCTGATTAGAATAAACAGGTAAAAGCAAGTCTTCATTCTTCCCGTAAAGTTTATCCGCATATTTGTTCAGTATGGCCTTGGCCTTTTCCAATAATGGGATCTTTACGAATGTCTCACTTTTTTCCCTTCGCGTAAATATCCAATCATCCCCGTCCATTCCAAGAACAACGTGTTCAGGTTTAAGTTGCTTTGCATCTATGTAGGATAAGCCCGTATAGCAGGAAAAGACGAATACATCCCTAACATATTCAAGTCCAATGTCCTTCAAAGAAAGGCTTTCCATCAATTTCAATTCCTCGATACTCAGGAAAGGTCGATCATAGCGGTTGAAGTTTGCACGGAAAAACGCAAAAGGGTCTTTCTTGATGCAATCCAATTTAAATGCGATGGTCGTCATCTTTTTCAAGCGTTCCATATGCTTCATGATTCCATTATTTGTCAATGGTTGAGAGGCCTTTAACGGTTTACAATTCCGAAGGTAGTTCTCAAAACTAAGAACGAAGGAATAATTAATGTGGCCCAAGTGCACATTCGAAGACTTATACTTCTTTTTGATAAACAATAACAAGTATTTTTCCGTAGCACCATAATTCTTGGCCGTACCAGCCTCCAACTTCTGTACTTCATTATCCTTATGATATTGAAGCAAGTCCTTGAGTGTTCGCAAAGGTACGTCCTGACCGAGATATCTCAATTTTACGGACTGGGCAGTAAGGATCCTACCTTCTTCTAGGAGCTCTTTTTTGCTCTGGGTAATATCTTGGTAAACTTCCGTCAAGTCATCGTTTATAGACTTGGCTCCATTTACCTTGGTTTTTACCCTACCTGTATCATAAGACCAATAAGATTGTAATACAGAATGTTTTGTGCTGACATCGGCTCGGATGCCGTCTACCGTAATTCGCGCATAAATTGGGATAGTACCATCCTTTTTGGTGGAACGCTTCTTTAACCAAAATACTACGCTAAAAGTGTGTACTGTTTTCATCACTTTCGTTTTAGAGTTATTAATTCCGTTAAACGAAAGTCAAATCGCTGTGAAGATCAATTGCGAAGATTTAGGTGTAAGATACAAAATTGATATTTATCAATAGGACACCTAATAGGACACCTTCAAATATGATTCTAAAACCAATCAAATGAAATCAAGGAAAATGTAATTCCTTGATTTTCATTTGTTTAGCAAAAAGATGGTATTTAAAAATACCCTATTTGTCGGGGTGGCAGGATTCGAACCTGCGACCTCCTGCTCCCAAAGCAGGCGCGATAACCGGGCTACGCTACACCCCGAAATGGTCATCAACATATCGTTTTGCTCCTCTCTTCTTTATTTGACGTTCCAAGACAATCGCTTCGGAACGTGAAGATACCTCAATTTGCAAAACCAATTTCCAGAGGGTCCCACCTTTTGTAGAGGGAACAAACCCATGGTTGTGTCTTTTCAATCTTTTTTCGATATCAGCAGTCTGGCCTACATAATATCCTGAACGTTTTTCGCTATATAAAATATAAACGAACATCTTAGCTTCTTTTTGGGGTGGTCACGCCTTGGGCGTGACGACCTCCTGCTCCCAAAGCAGGCGCGATAACCGGGCGAGACTGCCACGCTTTTTCAGCGTGGTACACCCCGGACTGAGCGTTAATAAAATGTCTTGTAGACATTTTTAGCGAAAGGGCCAGCCGGCGGGCGGGCTTCCAATCACTAAGCTCAAACCTTAATTCCTTTGCCTTAGGTAAGAATTATACCTCTATTATTTCAAAACACAAAAAGCAATCCAAAACGAATGGTTCGGTTTTGGGTCGTTACGGCACGACAATGCTCCAACATCAGCTAAGACCCCCTACAACCCAAATAGTTTTTGCTATTCCTTTAAATCGAAACAGCCCGAAAAAGCGGAGAGACTGGGACTCGAACCCAGGCGACACTTACGCGTCGACAGATTAGCAATCTGCTCCGTTACCACTCCGGCACCTCTCCTATAATTTTTCTAAAGAACGTTCCGATATCGATCGGATTAAAATGCGGATGCAAATGTAATTTTATATGCCATAGAACGCAACTATTTTCTATGTTTTTTTATAGAAGTTCTAACACCTTTGCTATTCGGGGTATTCTACCCTTAAATGATAGATATTCGTCAGTTTATGCTTAAAGATTTTCTTGATGGTCTCGATCTCCCTAAAGGTTATGTTCGCATTCAAAAATTGATTGGCTGCCATTTGTCCCCCAATGATCTTATCCACAAACTCATCCAAAATCAAAAACGTCGGATTCTTTAGACTCTTGGAGGCTGCTTCCACAGAATCTGCCATCATAAGGATTGCGGTCTCCTTTGAAAAAGGTATGGGTCCTGGATACCTGAAGTCTTCTATGTTCAACTCCTCATTCAACTCCTTTTGTTTTGTATAAAAGTAATGGACCAAAGTCGTACCGTGATGGGAGCGTATAAAGTCTATAACCCTATCCGGTAAGTTATTCTTTCTTGCAATCTCAATTCCTTCAATCACGTGGTTAATAATGATTCTGGCACTATCCCGGGGTTCCAAATCATCATGGGGATTTACATTGGTAATTTGATTTTCGGTAAAATAGTTTGGGTTGCCCAATTTCCCAATATCATGGTATAAGGCACCCACTCGTACCAACATAGCATTAGCCCCTATTTCATTCGCGGCCGCTTCTGCTAAGTTCGCTACCTGCAAGGAATGATTAAACGTCCCTGGAGCCTTATTCGAAAGCTCTTTTAATAATTTGGAATTGGTATCCGATAATTCCAAAAGGGAAACATCGGAAACCAATCCGAATATCTTTTCATAGATATAAATCAAAGGTTGTACGAAAAGCGTGATCATTCCATTCAACAAAAACAAACCCAAAGTCAGCCAAATTATATTATCAAGATTACCCTCATGGATAATGTGAAAGGCCAAATAACCAACAATGTATATCAATGTAATCTGCCCAACGGATATAAAGAGATTGGCCCTTTTATATAACTCTGAAACTGTAAGAATAGTCACAATACCCGCAATGATCTGGATAAAAATATATTCGAAACTATTAGGCACTACAAAGCCCAGGATCAATACCGTTAGTACATGTACAAACAGACCCAGTCTTGCATCAAAGAAGGTTTTTAACAACAACGGAAGTATACACAAAGGCACAACAAAAACATAAGCTTCATTATATTTCACCACTAAAGTGGTCACAAAAACCATGAGGAGTATATTTATGAAAATAAAAGTGACCTTCGTGCCGTTCTCAAAAATTTCAGGTCTGTATTTTTTAAGAAAAAGAAAAAGCATGATAAGCACCAAAGCTACCAATACGGTATACCCTGCAAGTATATAATAGTAATTATAGGATGCCCATAATTCGGATTCGAACTCGTCTTTCAAAGACTCCAGAATCATATAATTATCCGATTCAACGACTTCTCCCCTGGCGATGATCAGTTTACCCTCATCTATGGTACCCCTCGTTAATGAAATCTTTGACAATTCATCGTCCAATGCCTTTTTTGACAGATTATCATCAAAAACTACATTCGGCTTTATCAGGTTAAAAAAGAGTGCTTGAAAGGATCTATTAAATCGTCCTAATTGTTTTTCGCGTAAAACTTTTCCGATAACGCCCTCTACATCCTGGATGCTATGAATATCGTCATAATCGATAAGTTTTGCCTCGTTCTGTTTTATGAGATACACTTTCTTCCCTAAGTCACTTGGGTATGATTTTTGTAAAATCCCATTCCCATAAATCCGTTCAAGAACTGCTTGTCCCGCTTTTTTCAATACTGTCAGCTCTGCTGCGGTATATTCATCGGTTTTGAAGGTATTACCAAAGGCCGTATCGAATTCCTGATACACTTCTTGTGAAATTGTCTCGTCAAAGCGATAATAATTATTATGCTTATCTGCTATCTTTTGCTTTTCGGCTGCAATTTCCTCTTCGTTTTTTTTGACGGAAAAATCAAATGGGGCATAGAGATTTTCATATTGCCAGGGTTTGCCTTTTTGAAATTCATATTTAAACTTGCCCCCCTTAGGGAAAAAAAATACAATGCAAAAAATAGATACCGCGTAAAGGAAGTATTTATAAATGAGGGATTGGTTTTTGTAAAGCTTATCCAACAATTTCGTATCTAATTTATATCTAACGTCAAAAATAGAAAATATAATAGACCTTTTGTTACAACATGCATTTTGATTGCACTTTAATTTATTAATTTCGCAACAATTAAAACAAATGGTCATGAACGAAGTTGTCATAGTTTCTGCGGTCAGAACACCTATCGGTAGTTTTATGGGTGGGTTGTCAACGATACCGGCACCAAAACTGGGTGCCATTGCCATTAAGGGTGCATTGGAAAAAATAAAATTGGATCCCAATCTTATTGATGAGGTTTTAATGGGCAATGTCGTACAAGCTGGCACCGGTCAGGCACCGGCAAGGCAAGCAGCTATCTTCGCGGGTATACCCGATCGTGTACCCTGTACCACGGTTAACAAAGTATGTGCATCAGGAATGAAAGCCATAATGCAGGCAACCCAAGCCATCGCCTTGGGTGATATTTCGATCGCCGTGGCTGGTGGTATGGAGAACATGAGCCTTATACCCCATTACGCACATCTTAGAAATGGCGTGAAATTTGGACCAACTACTTTTGAGGACGGCATGCAAAAAGATGGTCTGGTCGATGCCTATGACCATAATGCAATGGGTGTATGTGCCGATGCATGCGCAGCGGAATACAAGTTTTCCCGTGAAGACCAAGACAAATTTGCCGTTCAGTCGTACCAACGATCCGCAAATGCATGGAAAGATGGAAAGTTTGCCAATGAAGTCATTCCCGTTGAAGTCCCACAAAGAAGAGGGGAGCCTATCATAATTTCCGAAGATGAGGAATTCAAGAATGTGAAGATTGAAAAAATACCCACTTTGCGTCCGGCATTCACGAAAGAGGGTACGGTAACAGCCGCCAATGCCTCTACCATTAATGATGGCGCTGCTGCGCTGGTGTTAATGAGTTCTCAAAAAGCCAAGGAATTAAAGCTTACCCCCATGGCTACCATACGAAGTTATGCCGATGCGGCGCAAGAACCGGAATGGTTTACAACGGCCCCTGCCAAGGCCTTGCCCAAAGCATTGGATAAAGCAGGGTTATCCTTGAACGATGTGGACTATTTTGAATTTAATGAGGCTTTTTCAGTTGTTGGTTTGGCCAACATGAAATTGCTAGGATTGGAAGATAGCAATGTAAATGTCAATGGCGGGGCGGTATCTTTGGGCCACCCCTTAGGATGTTCTGGGGCACGTATTATTATAACCCTTTTGAATGTATTGGAACAAAACAATGCCAAAATCGGTGCAGCGGCTATTTGCAATGGTGGTGGTGGTGCTTCTGCCATGATTGTGGAAAGGAAGTAAATTATTACTGCAATTGATACTATGCAATACGGTATTTGTCATTTAAGCATTGTTCCTATCAGAGCCAATGCAGAAGAATCAGCGGAGATGGTTTCCCAATTGTTGTATGGCGAACACTATAAGGTTCTTGAACAGCGCAGACAATGGAGCAAAATCAGGGTCGGTTATGACAAATGCGAGGGATGGATTCAGAATTTACAGCTTACTTTTATTGATGAAACCAACTATAAGGTTCTCACGAAAAACAATTCCCCTGAGTATACCATTGATCTTGTTTCCTATGTTGAATTGGACAAAAACAATCTTTTGCCTATTGTCCTAGGTTCGGTAATCAACAAAAAATCCATGCATGTGCATGAAGGAAATTTATTATCTACCACCCAACAAAAATCAAAGCTGATCAATATTGCTTTATTATACCTGAACTCACCTTATTTGTGGGGAGGAAAAACACCTTTTGGGATTGATGCTTCGGGTTTTACCCAAATGGTGTACAAAATAAACGGTTATAAGCTACTTAGAAGTGCAACGGATCAAGCTACTCAAGGTACACCCTTAAGTTTTATAGAGGAATCAGAAACCGGAGATCTTGCCTTTTTCGATAATAATGATGGTGTTATCGATCATGTCGGAATCATCATGGAAAATAATTATATCATTCATGTCCATGGAAAAGTACGGATTGACCGATTGGATCATACCGGGATTTTTAATACTGACTCAAAAACCTATTCCCACAAACTTCGGGTAATAAAACAGATCATATAAAAAAAAGTCCTAGCGGGAAACCAGGACTTTTTTATCGTTTGCGAAATTTTATCTATTCACCTAATAGTTTTTTTATTCGCATAAAATTTTCATTGTCGCCCATGGCACCGTAGATATTCTTTAATTGAGTTAGAATAGCTTGGTTATCCGGGTTGGTTTTCAATGCTTCTTCCAGTACATCGGCTCCTTCTTGAAACAAATCGTCTTTTTGTTTTTTCAACTCATCGTATCTGGCAATATCCGCTCTGGAGTTCCCCAAGGTATTCATCTCATCGATCAACCCATTACCTTCATTGATATAAGTGGTTGAAAGATTCAATTGTGCATTGGTATATCCAGGATTTATTTCAAGTGCTCTTCTATAGGCCACTCGTGCTTCTTCAATATTATCTTGCTCCATATTGATTACACCGATGTTATAATGTAAATCCGGATTATCAGGAGCTACTGTTGCAGCCTCGGCCATTAGTTCCTTAAATTTATCCTTATCCCCTAATTTATAATGTAAGTTGGCCTCGTTCAATATCAGGGTTACATCTTTTGGGTTCTCGGCGCGTGCCGACTTATAAGCCTCCAAGGCCTTATCATCTTGCCCTAACTGTGTATATATTAGAGCCATGTTCTTAACGATCTCTGCTTTTTTTGATGGGGCCTTGTCATCAACGGGATCTTTGTAAGTACCTGACTTCACCATTAAATCCCTTTGCACCTTCTCCATGGTCTCAACTTCCCCGGTGGCTACATTGGTGGCCTTATACTCTATTCCGCCACCATCATAACCTACTTCCTTAAGTTCATTATAGTAGGTCAATGCCTGCTCATACTCACCCCCATTTACGGCGCTGCTTGCGGCAAAATAAAGATAATTAGTGTCTCTAGGACTGAGTTTGTAGCTCATATAAAGCTTTTCGCCTGCCTGCTTGTATTTTTCGTTCTTATTGTCTTCAATAGCCGAATTAACGATGTCACCAGCTAAGGTCGACATTTCTTGCGCGATCAGAGGACTGTACTTAGCTTTTCCGCTACTCTCTTCAACTTCCTTTGCTTTTTGAAAAGATGAAATTGCAGTTTCGAAGGCACTATCATCACCTTTCCTTGCTAAATCCGCATATATTCTACCGCGTAGATAATGGTATTGTGCCTGAACTTTGGCATCCTCACCTGAAATCGCACCAGCTGCTGCTTCAAGTGCTGTTTTGGCTCCACCCGCATCACCTCCTTTAAGGGCTTTCTCTGCGGCTTTAATTTCATTCTTTTGCGAAAACCCAATCATTGTGAAGGACATTGCCGCAAGTATTAAAATTTTAGTTCTCATTTTACTTTAATTAAAATATTAGTGTTTATTGATTATTCTTTTGTTTCATCGCTATCATTATCAATAGCCGTGCCATCTTCGGTTTTTACGTCCATATCCATAATATCTACCTCGTCAACAGCATCATCATCCTTCATGACCTTCGCAACAGCGGCAATACTGTCATTCCCCTTAATATTGATCAGCTTGACACCTTGTGTTGCCCTACCCATGACACGTAAATCTTCTACACTCATTCGTATGGCGATTCCCGATTTGTTGATGATCATTAAATCATCGGAATCGGATACATTCTTAATGGCTACAAGTCCACCCGTCTTTTCCGTAATGGATATCGTCTTAACTCCCTTACCACCGCGGTTGGTAATCCTATAATCATCAATATTGGAGCGCTTACCATACCCATTTTCGGACACTACAAGAATTTCCTCATCAAAGTTATGGACAGAGACCATTCCAATGACCTCATCGTTCTCATCGGCTAGACGAATACCACGAACTCCCGAGGCATTACGTCCCATAGGTCTGGTTTTACTCTCTTCGAATCGTATGGCTTTGCCTGATTTTAATCCTAGGAATATCTGACTCGTACCCGTCGTTAATTTAGCCTCTAATAGTTCATCATCTTCACGAATACCAATGGCATTTATTCCATTCTGCCTTGGTCTTGAATACTGTTCCAAAGAGGTCTTCTTGACTGTGCCCTTTTTGGTGGCCATGATTACGTAATGGTTGTTTACATAATCCTCATCCTTCAGGTCTTGAGTACAAATAAAGGCTTTGACCTTGTCATCCTGTTCAATATTGATAAGATTTTGGATGGCCCTACCTTTGGAAGTCTTGCTTCCTTCTGGTATCTCATACACCCTCATCCAGAAACATTTTCCTTTCTGGGTGAAGAATAACATATATTGGTGATTGGTGCCTACGAACAAATGCTCCAAGAAATCCTCATTTCTGGTTGAAGATGCCTTCTGACCAACCCCACCTCTATTTTGGGTCTTATATTCGGTAAGAGGTGTTCTTTTTATATAACCGGCATGGGATATGGTTATGACCACCTGTTCATCGGGTATCATATCCTCGATACTTAGATCACCACCCGCATAATTGATTTCAGAACGTCTTTCATCACCATACTTTTCCTTAACTTCAAGCAGCTCTTCCTTAATAATCTGCATTCTTCGCTCTTTACGCTCTAAAATGTCTTTAAGATCGGCAATGGTATTGATTATATCTTCATATTCAGATCTTAATTTATCCTGTTCAAGACCCGTTAGTTGACGAAGCCTCATTTCCACAATGGCCTTGGCTTGAATCTCAGTCAATTTAAATCGCTCCATGAGGTTCTCCCGAGCTTCATCTGCATTGGAAGATGCCCTTATGATTGCAATAACCTCATCTATGTTATCAGAGGCTATAATCAATCCTTCAAGGATGTGCGCCCTGTCTTCCGCCTTTTGAAGTTCATACTTTGTGCGCCTAACAACGACCTCATGCCTATGTTCCACAAAATGGTGGATCATCTCCTTAACGTTCAGCATTTGGGGCCTACCTTTGACCAAAGCAATGTTGTTGACACTGAACGATGATTGCAAAGGCGTATATTTGTACAAGGTGTTCAGCACAATATTCGGTATTGCATCCCTTTTAAGAATATATACAATACGCATACCCTTTCTGTCCGATTCATCCCTGATCGAAGAAATTCCTTCGATCTTTTTGTCGTTGACCAAATCGGCAGTCTTTTTTATCATATCGGCCTTATTGACCTGATAAGGAATCTCGGTTACAATAATACATTCACGTCCTTGTACCTCCTCAATAATTGCCTTGGCACGCATAACCACTCTACCCCTGCCCGTATGAAAGGCCTCCTTAACCCCTTCATACCCATATATTATACCTCCTGTCGGAAAATCAGGTGCCTTGATATGGGTTATGAGCTCATCAATTTCAATGTCGTTATTATCAATATAGGCTACTGTACCATCGATTACCTCGGAAAGGTTATGGGGTGCCATATTCGTTGCCATACCCACAGCAATACCCGATGCGCCGTTAACCAACAAATTTGGGATTCGCGTAGGAAGTACGGTAGGTTCCTGTAAAGAATCGTCAAAATTCAACTGATGGTCCACAGTATCTTTGTCGATATCTATCAACATATCATCAGCGATCTTTCGCATCCTTGCCTCTGTATAACGCATGGCTGCCGGACTGTCACCGTCTACAGAACCAAAGTTACCTTGACCGTCTACCAACATATATCGTAAACTCCATTCCTGTGCCATACGCACCATAGTGTCATATACAGAAGTGTCGCCATGTGGATGGTACTTACCCAAAACCTCACCGACAATACGAGCCGATTTTTTATGTGCACTATTCGACCGAACACCTAATTCATGCATACCATAAAGTACCCTTCTGTGAACAGGTTTCAATCCATCCCTGACATCTGGCAAGGCACGTGACACAATGACCGACATTGAATAATCAATGTAAGCAGACTTCATTTCGTCTTCAATGTTGATAGGAATCAATTTTTCTCCTTCTGCCATTCTTGAATTTTATCTATTTAATTTAGTTAAAAAAGCAAGGCAATATACGTATTTTGATACCTTTCAAGGCACATATCAAATACTTTATCTAAAAATTTATCAACACCTTTGCTTCCCTAATTCGTTGATAATTTCAATGTTAATTATTTTGTAATTAGGTGCTTTTTTCGTCATTTAGGACATCTTTAACGATTATAGGTACGGTATTTGGTTTAGATTGGTAATGTTTTACTAATTTTATAGTTGAAAGGATAATAGTATATGGATGATAATTTTTCCCCAAGGGTAAAGGATGTGATTGCGTACAGCAAGGAAGAGGCATTGAGACTGGGCCATGATTTTATTGGCACGGAACATTTGATGCTTGGGCTTTTGCGTGATGGAAATGGAAAGGCAATCAGCATTTTGGATGCTTTGGAAGTAGATTTGGACCACTTGCGTAGAAAAGTGGAAATTCTTAGTCCATCCAATCCAAACCCTAGCGGAGTACAAAAAGACAAAAAGAACTTACATTTGACCAGACAGGCGGAACGCGCCTTGAAGACCACATTTCTAGAAGCAAAACTATTTCAGAGTTCTTCAATTAATACGGCCCATTTATTATTATGTATTCTCAGAAATGAAAATGACCCAACGACCAAATTACTTCACAAATTGAAAGTTGACTATGATGGGGTTAAAGAACAGTTTAAGTTTATGATCACAAGCGATGATGATATTGTGGATTCCCCTACTTCGGAATCATTCCCTAGCGATTCGGATGATGCCAGTGGAGGTAAGGAGAGTACGTTTGGATCATCATCGGGCCAAAAAGGCAGTAAAAAGTCAAAGACCCCAGTCCTTGATAATTTCGGTAGGGACCTTACCCAAATGGCCGAAGAGAATAAATTAGACCCTGTAGTGGGACGTGAAAAGGAAATTGAAAGGGTATCACAGATTTTAAGCCGGCGTAAAAAGAACAACCCTCTGTTGATTGGGGAACCTGGCGTTGGTAAAAGTGCCATTGCTGAAGGTTTGGCCTTGAGAATAATCAATAAAAAGGTTTCTAGGATCCTGTACAACAAACGGGTTGTTACTTTAGATTTGGCTTCCCTTGTCGCAGGTACAAAATACCGCGGTCAATTCGAAGAGCGTATGAAAGCGGTGATGAACGAGCTTGAAAAAAATGAGGATGTCATTCTTTTTATTGACGAAATACATACCATTGTTGGTGCAGGTGGTGCCACCGGAAGTTTGGATGCCTCGAATATGTTCAAACCCGCCTTGGCGAGAGGTGAGATTCAATGTATAGGTGCAACAACTTTAGACGAGTACCGACAATATATAGAGAAAGATGGGGCCTTGGAGCGTAGGTTTCAAAAGGTAATAGTAGAGCCTACTTCTGTAAGCGAGACTATTGAAATTCTGCAGAATATAAAAGGCAAATACGAGGACCATCACAATGTGTCATATACAGATGAAGCCATATTGGCATGTGTTAAATTGACCAATAGGTATATGACCGATCGGTTTTTACCGGATAAGGCCATTGATGCTTTGGATGAAGCGGGGTCTAGGGTGCATATCGTGAATATGGATGTTCCCAAGCAGATTCTAGAGCTCGAAAAACAGCTTGAGGATGTGCGGGAGCTCAAGAACAGCGTGGTTAAAAAGCAAAAATATGAGGAGGCCGCCAAGTTAAGGGATGATGAGAAAAGATTGGAAAAGGAACTTGCCGCAGCCCAAGAAAAATGGGAAGAGGATAGTAAGTTACATAAAGAGGTGGTTACAGAGGATAATGTTGCCGATGTTGTTTCGATGATGAGCGGAATTCCTGTTAATAGGATTGCACAAACCGAAAGTAATAAATTGGCAGAATTGCCCAATCTTATCAAGGCCAACGTTATAGGTCAGGATGAAGCCGTAGCAAAAGTGGCCAAGGCCATTCAAAGAAACCGTGCCGGACTTAAAGACCCCAACAAGCCCATTGGGTCATTCATCTTTTTAGGTCAAACAGGGGTTGGTAAAACCCAATTGGCCAAGGTTTTGGCAAAGGAACTATTCGACTCCGAAGACGCCTTGATACGTATTGATATGAGCGAATACATGGAGAAATTCGCCATTTCAAGATTGGTGGGTGCTCCTCCAGGGTATGTTGGATATGAAGAGGGGGGACAATTGACCGAAAAAGTTAGACGTAAACCATATTCGGTCATCTTGTTGGATGAAGTTGAAAAAGCACATCCCGATGTTTTCAATATGTTGCTACAAGTTCTAGATGACGGTTTCCTAACAGACAGCCTAGGTAGGAAAATCGATTTTAGAAACACCATAATCATTATGACCTCGAATATCGGGGCACGGCAATTAAAGGATTTCGGACAAGGTGTGGGCTTTGGTACTGCTGCCAAAAAATCACAGGCGGATACACACCAAAAAAGCGTCATTGAAAATGCTTTGAAGAAAGCTTTCGCGCCAGAGTTCCTGAATAGAATTGATGATGTAATAGTCTTCAATTCATTGGATAGGGATGATATACACAAGATCATCGACATAGAATTGGAGAAACTTTACTCTCGAATCAAAGACATTGGATATCATTTGAACCTTACCGACAGAGCGAAGGATTATATAGCGGAAAAAGGTTTCGACAAACAATATGGTGCAAGACCTTTGAAAAGAGCCATCCAAAAATATATTGAGGATACCTTGGCAGAGGAAATCGTTAATTCCAAGTTGGAAGAAGGCGATAGTATTTATATGGACCTCGACAAAAAGAAAGAAAGCCTTACCATTAAAATCAAGAAGGCCGAAAAATCTTCAAAGAAGACGTAACTTTTTTTAAACAATAAATACTTAGGGAGTTATTAGTTTTGACTCCCTTTTTTTATCTCAAAAGTAGGAATAAAACACAAGACCTTCCCCCTAATAGCAGTATACACGATATTTAAGCCTTTAGTCTAATATATTATAAATTCATGACGCTTACTTCTACATTCGTTTTAGACACTATAATATATTTGAAATGGACGTGGGATCACGCAAGAAAACCATCATTGTTAGAGAATACAATTTAGGCATCGGGGTAGTACAGGTATATGAGAATTACATGGTTGCCATCTTTGAGGAAGGTGCTACTCTAACCTTAGAAAGAACCTATCAGATCATCGGTATTTCCGAAATACATTTTAGGGATAAACCTTTCGGATTCATTAGTCTCCGGAAACATTCCTATGCGATAGACCCAACGGTTTATACTTATCTTAGGGAACTTATCAACCTTAAAGCCTTTGCCATTGTTTCTGTCAAGGAAATCGATATGCACAATTTTAAAATTGAAAAACTTTTCTATAAAAAACCTATGAAGTTCTTCATCGAATTTGATAATGCGCTAACATGGGTCAAAAAAAGAGTAAAATCTGCTAAATAGGAAGTTATCATACTTTATTGGCTACTACGGCTTTTCTTGAGGTTCCGCTTCTTGGGGGGGTTCGGGCATTTTAAACAAGTCAACAAAAGCCATACCTATGTTGTCGATCAACTTAGAAGTCGTTAAGGCCTGATAACCGGTATGTTCAATAGCTAAGTCACCCGCCATTCCATGTAAATACACTCCAAAAATTGCAGCCTGCAAGGGTTCGTAACCCTGTGCTATCAATCCAGTAATAATTCCGGTCAATGCATCCCCACTTCCCGCTGTTGCCATACCCGGATTCCCCGTGGAATTCACATATCCATGATTATTATAGATGGTCATGGTATGGGCTCCCTTGATCGTTAGAATAACGTCGTATTTTTTTGAAAACACCTTGGCCTTTTTCAACATATCAAAATCGTCTTTCCAAGTACCGATCAATCGCTCCAATTCTTTAGGATGAGGTGTCAAAATGGTTTTTGACGGTAATTTGTTGAGAAAACTTTTGTGTTTAGCGAGCAAATTCAATCCATCGGCATCAATGACCAAGGGCAGTTTGTTGGTTTCCAAAAATTCCGATAAGGCATCCCCTGTTTCGGAGGCCATACCCATACCGATACCAAGTCCAATTACCGTTGGTTTTATATCGAACGTTATAGCCCCAATAGCGGTTTCATTTTTGTCGGTGATTACCATAACCTCTGGTAAGGCAGTTTGTATAGGCACATATCCACAACGAGGTACATAGGCGGTTACCAAACCACTGCCCGAAGTTAAACAGGCCTTAGCCGAAAGTGTAACTGCCCCTATCTTTCCATAACTGCCACCGATGATCAATGAATGCCCATAGGTGCCTTTATGCGAAAACTTTTCCCGGGGCTTGTACATCGGTAAGACCTCACTCTTTCCGATTACCTCGAATTCGGTTTCCGTGTCCTTCAAATACTCTTGGTCCAATCCTATATCCAAGATTTCCCATTGATTACTGAAAACACCTGTTTCAGGTAAGAAGAAAACCAATTTTGGTACTTGAAAACTCAAGACGTGATTTGCTTTAATGACCGCATTCACATCCTCAATCGCCTTGTCCATGTATAATCCTGAAGGTATATCTATCGATAATATAAATGCTCCCGAACTGTTCAAATGTCCGATCAATCTGGCAACCCATGGATCTGGAGATCTATTCAACCCTATGCCGAAAATCGCATCTATAATAATATCATCCGGACCTATGACGGTAAATTCACCATCCCGCTCCAAAAAGTTCGGCCAAACTTTGCGCTCTTTTAGACGATCTAGATTGATCAAAAAATCCTTAGACCGTTTATCGCTATAATTGACCACATTCACTTCAATATTATACCCATGTTCTTTTAAATGTCTTGCCAAAGCCAGCCCATCCCCTCCATTATTGCCAATTCCACAAAATAGATGGATTTTCACCTGCGCTCCTTGCATCCGTACGTGAAGCCAATTAAAAATTTGTATGGCTGCACGTTCCATAAGGTCGATGCTCGAAATTTGTTGTTTTTCTATTGTGAATTTATCAGCAGCATAGATCTGCTTTGCACTAAAAAATTTCATTCAGTAAGAATTTTTGGTAATTTTTGCCAATTCCATAAAAATCACATGAATCGTTTGATTGATAGCCCAAAAATACTACTTTTGGGCCTTACAACGAACTATGCTTTTGAACAATTCAGACATAGCAACCTTATTTTCTCCATTGGCCAATGGATGTAAGACCTCCATTTTGCGTACGACCCCATTGGGGTAACAAGCTACATATCATCATCCAGCAGTTTTTGCGATCTATCGCTCAGATTTCCCCAGTACCTGTAAATCAATATAAATAATGAAAGTTTTAAAATTCGGAGGCACTTCGGTTGCCAATGCCCAAAATATAATCTTAGTAAAAAATATTGTAGCAAATTCCGTTAGCGACAAAAACATTGTCGTGGTTTCAGCATTGGGCGGAATTACGGATCTGCTATTGAAAGCTGCCGACTTAGCTGCAATACAAAACGACACTTATAAGTCGTTTGTAAAGGAAATTGAGGACAGGCACTTGCAAACAATCAAGGAGCTTATTCCTATAGCTTCCCAAAGTAGGATATTAAGCAAGGTCAAAAGCGAACTTAATACGCTGGAAACCCTATTGGAGGGTGCATTTTTAATTGGCGAGATAACGCCTAAACTTTCCGATAAAATAGTAAGTTATGGTGAATTATTATCATCGTATATAATAGGGGAATTCTTTCTTGGGGAAGGCTTGGATGTTGTCCATAAAGATAGCCGTGAACTCATTAAAACTAAAGTTATTAATGGTAAGACCGCGGTAGACTTCGCTTCGACCAATGCACTATGCCAAGATTTCATATCAAAAGTACCCCAGAAGTTTATTATCATGGCAGGTTTTATCGCATCGGCTGAGAATGGAGACTCGACCACTTTGGGTCGGGGTGGTTCCGACTATACGGCCGCCATTGTTGCCGCTGCGATCAATGCGGAATTATTGGAAATCTGGACCGATGTAAGTGGTATGTACACAGCCAATCCCAAACTGGTGAAACAAGCCAAGGCAATTCCCCATATTTCTTATGAGGAAGCCATGGAGCTTTCCCATTTTGGTGCAAAAGTGCTGTATCCACCAACGATTCAACCTGTCCTTTCCAAAGGTATATCCATCCAAATAAAGAATACTTTTGACCCCGATAATCCGGGTACCATTATAACCAAGAACAAAAATGAAAAAGGGAAGACGGTTCGAGGAATCACCCATGTAGAAAATATCGCTCTTTTATCCCTTGAAGGAGCAGGAATGGTCGGTATCCCAGGGATATCAAAACGTTTTTTCGAGGTGCTTTTCCAATCGAACATCAGTGTTGTGCTTATTACCCAAGCTTCATCCGAGCATTCTATTTGTGTGGGTATTTCCGCAGACGACGTTGGCGAGGCCGAACAAGCGGTCAATGCGGCCTTTGAGTATGAGATGAGTAGTGGTAAGATCAATCCCGTGGTCGTTGAGAAAGATTTAGCCATAATCGCCCTAGTTGGCGATAATATGAAAAGCCATCAAGGACTTAGTGGTAAAATGTTCAGTACCCTAGGTAAAAATAATGTGAATATCAGGGCGATAGCCCAGGGCGCCTCCGAACGCAACATTTCGGCGGTCATAAATAAGGACGACGTCAAAAAAGCCTTGAATGCCCTTCATGAAGAGTTCTTTGAAGAGAACATAAAACAATTGAACCTCTTTGTAATGGGAGTGGGAAATGTAGGGGGAAAATTCCTCAATCAAATCTATAAACAAAAAAAATACCTCAAGGATAACTTAAAACTCAATCCGAGGGTGATTGGTATTTCCAATTCAAGGACCATGATTTTCGATGAAGATGGAATTTCTTTAAAAAACTGGGATAGTTTATTGGCCACTGGTGAAAAAGCGGACAAATCCAAGTTCTTCGAGACCGTCAACAAACTGAATTATCGCAATAGTATTTTTGTGGATAACACGGCAAGTGATGAGGTTTCAAATACCTATGGTTCGTATCTTCGCAATAGTATTTCTGTAGTAACCTGCAATAAAATAGCTTGTTCATCGAATTATTCGAATTACTTGGAACTCAAGGAATTAGCAAGGGAGTACAATGCTCCTTTCCTCTTTGAGACCAATGTTGGGGCTGGTCTGCCAATAATCGACACCTTAAAGCATCTGATCGCCTCTGGGGATAAGGTTCAAAAAATTCAAGCCGTATTATCCGGTAGCCTTAATTTCGTTTTCAATAACTTCAATGATAAAACTACGTTTTACGATGTGGTAAAACAGGCCCAGGAAGAAGGGTATACCGAACCTGATCCTAAAATAGATTTAAGCGGTATCGATGTGATGAGGAAAATATTGATCCTAGCTCGGGAGAGTGGCAATCAATTGGAAATCGAAGATATTCAAAACAATTCATTCTTACCACAAGAAAGTTTGGACACTACCAATAATGACGATTTCTTCGATTCTTTGAAAAAGCACGAATCCTCTTTCCAAACCCTGTATCAAAAGGCTGTTGGGAATGACAGCAAATTAAAATATGTGGCCCAATTTGAAGATGGAAAAGCCAGTGTTGGATTACAACAGATTCCTAAAGGGCATGATTTTTACAATCTTGAAGGCAGTGATAATATCGTATTGTTCTATACGGAACGCTATCCTAACCAACCCATGATCATCAAAGGAGCGGGGGCCGGGGCCGAAGTAACCGCATCTGGTATCTTTGCCGATATCATTAGAATCGGTAACTTTTAGGTTTTAAAAACATAGGAGGTCATATCGAGCGCAGTCGAAATGATTAAAGCTAATAATTTCAATTTCTCGACTGCGCTCGAGCAGACAACTTAGGCGCCAATTAATGAAAAACGAATTACGAATATTCTGTCCGGCAACTATTGCGAATATCTCATGTGGCTTTGATGTCCTCGGCGTTGCCTTGGACTCCGTTGGTGATGAAATGGTTATTCGAAAAGTGTCCAAAAAGGGTATCCATATCATTAAATTGGAAGGTCAGGATCTACCTATGGAAACCCATAAAAATGTTGCGGGTGTTGCAGGCATGGCCTTTTTGGGGGAAAGTGATTATGGTGGGGGATTCGAAATCGAAATTTACAAAAAAATAAAGGCCGGAAGTGGAATAGGCAGTAGTGCGGCAAGTTCTACAGGGGCGGTCTGGGGAATGAACCAATTATTGGGTAGGCCATTTACGACCTTAAAATTGGTCGAATTCGCCATGGAAGGTGAAAAATTGGCGAGCGGTGTCGCCCATGCCGATAATGTGGCCCCTGCCCTTTTCGGGGGTTTTACCTTGGTCCGTAGTTATGAACCGTTGGACATTATACCCATCCATAATCCAAAAGAATTATTTGCTACGGTCATACATCCACAGATAGAAATAAAAACATCCGATTCAAGAAAAATATTAAAAACCAATATTACCTTGAAAGAAGGTATTAAACAATGGGGTAATGTAGGCGGACTGGTCGCCGGCCTCTTTACCGAGGATTACGATCTAATCGGGCGTTCCCTGGTCGACCACATTGTTGAACCAATCCGATCTATTCTCATTCCTGGTTTCAATGAGGTTAAGGCAAGCGCCATTGCTTCAGGGGCATTAGGCTGCGGTATCTCAGGTTCAGGACCTTCCATTTTTGCATTTAGCAAAGGGGAAGATACCGCTGAAAAAGTCGCCCAATCAATGAAAAATGTATATAAAAAGATAGGTATCGACCATGATATTCATATATCCAAAATAAATGTCGAGGGAATACGAAAAATTAATTAAAAGAATCTATTACGTTTTCCGATGTATAGGGAAATGACGCTACTGAAACCATGAATTTTTATAGCCTTAACCATATAGCCCCGAAAGTTTCTTTCAAAGAAGCCGTAATAAAGGGTATAGCTCCGGATAAAGGACTTTACTTTCCTGAAAGTATTACCCCTTTACCCCAAAGTTTTTTTGAAAACATTGAAAAGTTGTCCAGTGAAGAAATTGCCTTTACGGCCATACACCAATTCGTTAGTGCGGATATTCCCGATAACGTACTACGGGGCATCATCGGGCATGTCCTGGATTTTGATTTTCCTATAGTTGAAATCGAAGAAAATATCGCTACGTTGGAACTTTTTCATGGGCCCACAATGGCTTTTAAAGATGTAGGCGCACGATTTATGGCACAATGCTTAGGTTATTTTTCAAAAGGGGAACATACCGAAGTTACGGTTTTGGTCGCTACATCGGGAGATACTGGCGGTGCCGTGGCAAATGGTTTTCTTGGGGTAGAAGGCGTAAAAGTGGTTATCCTTTATCCGAGTGGTAAAGTCAGTGATATCCAAGAAAGACAACTGACGACCCTTGGCCAAAACATTACCGCTTTGGAAGTCGATGGTACGTTTGATGATTGTCAAAAAATGGTAAAAACCGCTTTTTTGGATAGCGATCTCTTGGATAAAATGCAACTCACTTCGGCGAACTCCATAAATGTGGCCCGATGGTTACCTCAGCTCTTTTATTTTCTTTTTGCTTATAAAGAATTGAAGTCAAGGGGAAAGGAATTGGTATTTTCGGTTCCCAGTGGCAATTTTGGGAATATTTGTGCCGGAATGGTGGCCCAACGCCTTGGTATGCCCGTAAAACATTTTGTGGCCGCTACCAACGTAAACGATACGGTCCCTGAATTTATGGAAACCGGGGAATATGAACCTAAACCTTCCTCAGCCACGATTTCCAACGCTATGGATGTGGGCGACCCTAGCAACTTTATCCGTATTCGGCATTTGTATAAAGATGATTTTAAAGTATTGAAAGAAAACCTAAGTTCCTTCTCGTTTACTGATAGCGAGACAAGGGAAGCCATGTTGGCAATTCACGACACTTCCGGTTATATTGCCGATCCCCATGGTGCAGTGGGGTATTTGGGATTGAAAAAGTACATCGAAACAAATCCAAACGCATATGGCGTGTTTTTAGAAACTGCGCATCCCGTAAAATTTTTGGATGTTGTCGAAGATACTATCGGCCAATCCTTAGAACTTCCAGTCCAAATACGAAAAGTGATGGGTAAAGAAAAGAAATCAATTAAAATAGCAACCTATGAGGCTTTGAAAATGCATTTATTAGGGAATCATTGATTCGTACCTTGCTAATTTCAATGACTATATCGGTCAAAATTTGAGAAAAGTATTTCTTCTACTTATTTTCAATAAATTTGCCCAACTAAAAGTCAGTGTACATGAAGAATACCGCCCTTACCATGACCCATGAAGCCCTTGGGGCCAAGATGGCACCTTTTGCTGGGTATAAAATGCCCATTTCCTATGAAGGTGTAACCGTTGAACATGAAACCGTGAGAAATGGGTTGGGAGTTTTTGATGTTTCCCATATGGGGGAATTTTTAATCGAAGGACCAAATGCATTGGATTTGATACAAAAAGTCACGTCTAACGATGCGTCCAAACTCACTATCGGTAAAGCGCAATACAGCTGCTTACCTAATGAAACTGGAGGTATTGTTGATGATTTGATCGTTTACCGAGTCAAGGAAGAAACCTATTTATTAGTGGTCAACGCTTCCAATATTCAAAAGGATTGGGACCATATTTCAAAATACAATGAAACTATCCATGCAGGGATGAAGGATATCTCTGAAAACTACTCACTATTGGCCATTCAAGGCCCAAAAGCGGTTGAAGCCATGCAAGCTTTGACCTCGGTCGACTTGGCAGAAATAAAGTTCTACAATTTCGTCGTTGCCGATTTTGCGGGAATTGAACATGTTATCATTTCCGCAACGGGATATACAGGCTCTGGAGGTTTCGAAATCTACTGTAAGAATACTGAGGTAAAACAAGTTTGGGATAAAGTTATGGAAGCTGGGGCGGATTTTGGTATCAAACCCATAGGATTGGCAGCGAGGGATACGCTCCGACTGGAAATGGGATATTGCCTTTATGGCAATGATATTACCGATGAAACTTCCCCATTGGAAGCAGGTTTGGGCTGGATTACAAAATTTACCAAAGATTTTGTAAATAGCGAGGCCTTGGCCAAGGAAAAAGAACGTGGACCAAGTCGTAAGCTTGTTGGTTTTGCACTGGATGACCGTGGTATTCCCAGACAAGGGTATGATATCGTCGACGGACATGGAAAAACCATAGGTATTGTAACGTCAGGTACCATGTCGCCCTCTTTGGGCAAAGGTATTGGTCTAGGTTATGTACCTACCGTTTTCTCAGAAGTTGGCAGTAAAATCAAGATTCAGATACGTAAGAATGCCATTCCGGCGACCGTGGTAAAACTACCTTTTTATAAAGGTTAAGCACGAACAACCCAAGTAATGTGAATTGATGGAAGAAGGAGGAAAAAAAATATTGATCTTGGGAGGAAGTGGTTTTATCGGCAATGCTATTTATCGAGAGCTTCGTTCGTATTTTGATACATACGGTACCTTCAACGCTTCGCGAAGGTCATTCGAGGATAATCAACAGTTTTTCAAATTTGATATCGAAGAGGATGATATTTTTCCATTGCTGGAAAAGATACGCCCTCAAATCATTATTTCTGCCATCCGGGGAAATTTTGCCTCACAAATACAGGTGCATCAACATCTCGTGGAATATATTTCCGAAAATGAATGTAAATTAATGTTTATCTCATCCGCCAATGTGTTTGACGCTTATAGTAAATATCCTTCCTATGAGAATGATAAAACACTTTCGGAAAGTATTTATGGCCGGTTTAAGATAAAAATCGAGAATATGATGATGCGTTTACCGACCGATAAAATAGTCATCCTCAGAGTCCCCATGGTTTTCGGCAGTTCATCGCCACGTATCAAACAAATAAAGAACCGGATTTGGAACAATGAACCCATTGATGTTTTCCCAAATTTGATCATGAATGTCACCCACATTGATAAATTGACCCAACAAATTCATTTTCTGATCAACCATAATAAAAGTGGTATCTTTCATTTAGGCAGTAAGGATCTGGTGCATCATGATGACTTTATAAGGGAAATTGTTGAGCGAATCGGAAAATTCAGTCCCATTTTCAAAAGGATTTATACTACAAACGATGACCGATATTTGGCTGTACTTGCCAAAACCAATAAACTACCTAAAAACCTCGAAACGACGTATCAGGAAATTATAGACCATCATCTTTCATTATAATTTTATGCTTTTAGTCTTTGGCTTTTATACCTTTGGATAAAACAAAGACCATGACAAAGTTAAACGAATCGGAAATTCTTGAACAGCTGGAAGATATAAAAGGTTGGGAATACAATGAGGGTGCCCTGGAAACTACTTTCGAATTCAAGAATTTTAAGGAAACCTTCGCTATCATGACAAGAATTGCCTTCGAATGCGAAGCACAAAACCACCATCCTGAATGGAGCAATGTGTATAAGACATTAACTATTCGATTGAATACCCATGATGCCGGAGGGGTTACTATAAAGGATTTCAAATTGGCCAAGACCATTGAAGAAATTATTGAAAGTGACTAGTTCTACTTACATCCCTGTACTTGTCAAGGGACTAATTTTTATTAAATTTGCCTTCATTAAATTAAATATGTAAACAATGGGAAGAGCTTTTGAATTCAGGAAGGCCCGTAAGATGAAAAGATGGTCCGCGATGTCCAAGGCGTTTACCCGTATCGGCAAGGATATCGTTATGGCGGTCAAAGAAGGTGGACCAGATCCCGATTCCAATTCAAGGCTAAGAGCGGTCATACAGAACGCCAAATCGGTAAACATGCCGAAAGATAATGTTGAAAGGGCCATTAAAAGAGCTACGGATAAGAACCTTGGTGATTATAAAGAGGTTTTGTTTGAAGGCTATGCGCCCCATGGTATCGCTATTTTGGTAGAAACGGCAACGGACAACAATACAAGGACGGTTGCCAATATTCGTAGTTATTTTAATAAATGCAACGGAAGTTTGGGCACCTCCGGTTCTGTAGAATTCATGTTCGATCATACTTGCAATTTCCGTATTCCTGCCGAAGGAATCGACCCGGAGGAGCTCGAGCTCGAGATGATAGATTTTGGCGCCGAAGAAGTCTTTGTTGATGAGGACGGTATATTGATATACGCACCATTTGAAAGCTTTGGATCTATACAAAAAGAATTGGAAAATAGGGAAATTGAAATCCTGTCTTCTGGCTTCGAGCGGATACCTCAAGTGACCAAAAAACTATCCGAAGAGGAAGCTGCCGATGTTGAAAAACTATTGGAAAAAATCGAAGAGGATGATGATGTACAGAACGTATACCACACTATGCAGGAATAATCCTTGAAACACCTTATAATACTCGCATAAACCCCTAATTTTATTAGGGGTTTTATTTTTTATAATCGTTTATAATTCTTTATATTTGATTAAATTCCGAACAAATAACGAACAAATGAATTTTAACTATTATCTCTCCCATTATGTTAAGAAGAACGGTACTCAGATGATACGGCTCAAAATGGAGACTTCTAAAAAAGATGTTCAGTATTTGGATTCCGGAATATCAATCCAAAAAAACCAATGGGATGACAGGAAGAAAAAAGTAAAAAGACATCCAATAGAAGAAAAACTGAATGCCAACCTCCAATCTTTAATGGTTTCTGTTCAACAACTCTACTATAGCAATAAAGGAGTATCGGCCAAGCGATTGCATTTTTTATATAAAAACAACAAAAAATATGACTCCAGTTCCTTCTTGGACTTCTACCAACAAATTGTCGATGAAGCTAAGCTAAAAGGAAAGATACGCACTGCAAATACGCAGCAGAAGTATATAGAAAAACTAAAAAAATTCTCAAGCCATGTTTCATTCTCTGATCTTTCGGTCCAATTAGCAAAAGATTACGAAAAATGGATGCTTGAAAAAGGGAACAAAATAAATACAGTAGCTTCAAATTTCAAGTCAATGTACGCTGTTTTGAACAAGGCTTTGAAAATGGGTATTATAAAAGAAAACCCCATACGAGGCTACTCGATAGTAACTGAAAACGTGCAGAAAGATTCATTGACTTTTGAAGAAATCAGCAAACTTTCAGATTTGGAAATCCCTGTTAGGTTCAAAGGAATGATTAAGGCCAGGGACATGTTCTTATTTTCCTTCTATACCGCTGGCATGAGATTTTCTGATATATGTAAACTTAAATGGGAAAATATTGTTGGAAATGAAATTGTCTATACTATGGGTAAATCTAGGACTAGAGCCGGTGCTAAAAGAACTTTGCCTCTGACTCCCAAGGCCGTTGCTATTTTAGAAGATTATAGAGGCAGAAACAATACTTATATCTTTCCTCCCCTTTATGGGATGGACAATAAAAACGCAGAAGAAATAGAACACAAATTATATATTGCAAATAATGCCATAAACCGTTCATTGCGTAATGCTTGCCAAAAAGCGGATATCGGAAAATGGGTGAATATGCATATGGCTAAGCACTCATTTGCAGATTTTGCCGTAAAAAACGATACAGGTCTATTATTGATTTCTAAGCTTTTGGGGCATACCAAATTGTCTACTACCCAGCACTATCTAAAAGACTTTTATCACAAAGAAGAGGCTGAAGAAATGAATAGGTTATTTGGATAATGTGAAATAGTTAGTTTATCGTGATATAATACCCATTATTGACTTTAATAGATATTTCACCTTTCCGTAATTTTAGGTTTATTATTTCAATGTCCTCTCTTGGATACAAATATTTTTTACCCACTTTAAAAAAATCGACCAATCCTTGATCCCTTAATGACTGCATTATCTGTCCATTATAGGAAATACCTAATCGCTCGCAAAATGCCCTCCCTGTAAGATTCAATGGCTCTATATGTACGTTCGCGGTTTTCACTACCTACTTCTCCCTTTTTTTCTTCGCCTTCTCCAAAGCGGGCCATCCAATTCGTTTCTATAATTATTGAAGGGTTCCGGACTTAAGATATCTTTTTCAGAAAGTCCCAAATGGTCCGTTGGTTGGTCAATAATTTTCCCTGCCCCTCCGATAGTATTTTTTGGTTGTTCCGCATTTTCTCCTGCCCCTTCTTTATCAGCGACAATTCCTCTAAAATCTCTTTGTTCTGCTGAATTAGTTTGGAGAATAACTGCACGGTCTCTGATTTGTTCATAGTCTATTTGTTTTATTATGTTATTCCATGAATATTGTCTTCCCAAACTGCTTCCCTTATAAATAACCCCTTCGTAGTTGAAAGAAATACCAGAGACCTTTCCTGTAGTGTTGCTCATATTAAATTTTGGCCGAATATCTCTTGACTGCATTCGATATATGAACTCCTCGATAGTTTCGGAGCGATTTAATGCTTCCATCAGTTGGTGTTGTAGCATACTTTTTGTCGGTGCCTTGCCCGTCCGAAGTGTTTTCTCAATTTCATTTTGGGTAAGGGCTGCCCTTCGCTCCAAAGTTGCATCGGGCAGTAGAGAAAGACCGTATTTCTTTTCCAATTTCCTTACTAAACGCTCACTTCGCTCATAGTCTTTGCTATCGCTGACCAATTCTCCAGATAATTTGACCCTGTTGGCAACGATATGGATGTGTTGGTGACTTTGGTCATCATGACGGTAAATGATATATTGGTTATCGTCGAATCCCATTCCCTTTAGATAGTCCAATCCCATCGAAACAAAATTTTTGTCGTTCATTTTTTCATCGGGAGGAAGGTTCAGGGAAACATGATACACGGCTTTGCCCAACCTGGGACGTAACTGCCTTACCAAATTGAATTCCTTGGTCATTTCAACCGCACTACCCAAATCAATGTTCGCATCCAGTACAGCGGCCTGGCATAGTTCAACCTTTTTCTGGTTGTAGGCCAACAGTCCGTAAAAATCCTTGCCCTTTATCTGCTTGGCTATCATTTATCCTTGATATTTGATTTTAATTCGCCTAAAAGGTGCCGTAGCTCTGTCAATTGTCGATACAGATTTTTTGGAGAGTGCATCCGCAAATGGGAATTTTTAGAGAGTTGGTTGATGTTGTTGCCGATACGGCTCAACTCGACGAACAGTCTTCTATTCTCCGGTGTCACTTTGGTTCTGGGAAGCGGTCTGCCTATTACCTTTTTTCGAATGTAATCCGGTATGCCAATGCCCAATGTTGCCGCATTCCCGGAAACGATCAGGTATTCGTTGACCGTCATCCGAACGTTGATTCGTATTGCTTTCAATGATTCAATATCCTTTTTTGGCCGTGCCATAATTCTGGGGTTTGGGGAGGTACACCAACAAGCTTGCGAACAAAGTGAGCAGTTTTTGCTTGCAAAAACATGGCTTGCTACGTGACCTCCGATTAACTTATAGCAAACCTAAGGGCAAGTGAAGAATTAGATTTTGAGTGCTGTACATAAAGTAGTGTACACCACTTTTTAGGAACAAAGCAATACTTCTTGATATTTTTCTTTCAGGGTTTCTGCTGCTGGGGCAACCTGAAAAAAAAGGGATCTAAAATTTACTAGATAGGAGAGCGCCCGTCTATAATTCATTTTTTTACTACCGTTGTCCTCGAAAGACCGACAGGCATCTTTTGGATGGATTTCTTTAGGGGTTACCAGTCCGTTTAAGGTGCGTTGGGCGAACTCAAAGCGTTGGACGGCCCTTCTGTGAATGGCATCCAAAGATAGGTTCTCAGGGTATTCCGGAACATCATAATACAACTCCTCCAAAATGACTATAAATGCTCGCCTTCTTGATAGTTTTGGCTTTGAAGGTTTTACACCAAGTTCAATTTCTATATCGGAAGTTATCTTTTTGGCCAATTTGACCTGTTCCAAGGTGTAGGTGTTCCCATTGACCTTAAGATTGGGCTCCCTTTCGAGCTGATCCAAGTATGTAAGCAACTTTTTGGCATTCATTATCGCTTGGGGCCTTTTCGGTTTTGGTTCTTTATGGTTAGGGAGAGGGATTCTCTGAACGAATTTTTCAGGATATCCATACGTAGGGACATTCCTAAAAGGTTGCGATGCACGAAACTTCCCATTAAATCATAAGTAGCTATATTCAGTTTGTTTTCGGACAACTTATGCCTTATTGCCACAATTAAGAACAGCTTCTCATGGTCGTCCAGTTTAGTGGCTTGGGTATCTAGGTTTGAAGCAAATGATTCTACAAACTCTTTAGTTGCAATATCGTTGTTCCCTTTTATTTTCTCAAATTCCGCACTACTAATTTCATGGATAAAATGTTGGATGGCAAATTTTCCGAATTCCCACTTTCGGTATGTTGTTGTGGGGTCAACCATTTCCATTTCCACAAAATCAACAAGCTCATCATTATCCAGCATGTTTTCAAACCCTATTTCTTTAGTTTGAATGGCGGAAAGCTCATGTCTTGTTTCATCCGAAAAATTATTTATCAAATGAAAAGCGAACTGCTTGGCCATTTCCACCATGGGCAAGTTTTTTTCTTCTGTTACTTTTAGGAAGGTCTTCTTTTGAGTTTTCTCAAGACTGCTCTCGTGTATCAGATAAACGAACAGGTTACTGATAAAATCAATTACGGCAGTAGGACTTTTGCTATTCCCGGACAAAGTAAAATCAATAATCTCTATGGTGTTTTTATTCATCGTTTATTTGAACTTTTGCTAGATGTAAACATTTATCTGTCTATTTTTCAAAAGAACGGTCCTTTGCATCACCTGCTTTAGCTTTCTTTTTAGTTTTAAAATATCTAAAAAGCCATATAGAAACTATTAGGAATAAAATTAATGCTACGCTGGTTAAGATTGCTGATAATTCTCTATTCATAGTCATAATTTTCATCGTTTATTTAAACTTTGAGAAATTCACTTAGTGCTTTTCATAGGACACAATAGTCGCTACTGAATTAATGTATTGATCTTTTTGATAGCATCGTCGGATAATTCCTTTAAGGTCATAATATGTTCGGTTTCCGTTTCCCAAAATTCCTTCGGTTCCTTGGCAGCTTCAAATACGTTTTTTCCACGCTTGAACGGAACGTCTCTATCCTTTCTGCTATGGATTATTAGTTTTGGAATATTTTTAATCTCGGCAATATCCCTCACTCCAACATAATCCTGATTGAATCTTTCAGGAGTTTGTTTTATTTTGTTTCTCAAAAAGTCCGCAGGCGCATAGTCCATGGCCAAACTTTGTGCTGATTCGACCGTTCCATCGAGAACCAAGGCATTTACCTTGGTTTGGTTATCCTTTGTTATTTTAATTGCCATAGGTCCGCCTAATGACATTCCGTAAACTATTGTTTTTAGACTGTCGGCAGCGTTCCTTTTCAGAAAGTCCTTAAAAGCCACTTCGGTATCTTTCATAACTCCCTTGTAGTTCGGAACACCAGTGGATTTTCCATAACCTCTCCAGTCTAAAGCATAAACTTCAAATCCGTTGTCGACCAACGGTTTTATTAGACTTTTATATGTACTGACATTTCCACCCGCACCATGGATTAGAAAAATATTTCCTTTAGGCCCAGTGGCCGGTTTGAATTGGTATGTATGGATCTTAATAGAATCATCTACAGGTAGAATATTTTCTGAATAAACCAACTCGTCCATATCTCCCATTTCTTTCAGTGGGAAATAGTAAAGTTTGGATTCATCATTTTTCACCATCGCTTTAATCATCGGGTCGGTTTGATAGAAATAGATTCCAATTCCAAATCCCAAGATCAGGAAGGTTAATAATGTCCATCCGATAATTTTTAAGAATTTTCGCATCCTTTTGTTTTTATAGCAGCTAACGTAAGAATTTAAACATTGAATATTTCCTATATAACTAATCCTTTATTTAAACTTTATTACAGAGCGTTTTTATCCGTTTCATATAATTCAATCGCCTTTAGATAATTCATTGCGCCATTCATTGTCATATCATTGATAAAACCATCTAGTTCAGGATGATTTTTTTTAATCCAACTCACCAAAGAATCTCTCTCTTTTTGCCAAATATTCCAATCGGCACTTTTACATTCCAATTCTTCAATTTTTGAAATTTTTCCGTAATTAAAAGAGATTTTGTACTGGCATGTCATGGCGTTGTTTTTTAAAAATTCATTACGAACAGAATTTAAAGCAACAGAGGCAATAATCTGATTATTTTTTTCTTCTAATTCAACTATTTTATAAGACGGTCTAAATATGGAATCCCATTTAAATTGTTCATAAAAACTATCATGGGAATAAGGCATGACGTAATCCCCTGCAATAATCGTAATGCTATCGTTTATTAGTGTTTTTAGCTCATTGTAGTTAGCTGCATCTCTGGCATTGTAATATTTAGTAACTGTCTCTTGATGAGTTAATTTCTGGTCGCTGCATCCCGTTAAGAAATACAAAAGAAATAGTATGAAAAAGGTGTTTTTCATTGATCGTTTATTTGAACTTTATATTGTGGGCAGAATAGCGGCCATAATACTTAATATGATTCCAATTACTATTATCCAAACTATTGTTGAAGTATTTGCACGAGTTTTCTCGGTTGCAGCTTGGATCAACCAGTTAGAATATAGAATTTCCATCTGTATTTCACGTTCTGTACAATCTGCTCTTTCAGCTTCGAATTTTTGTTGTTTTTTTGATTTTTCTCTTAGGTTGGCCATATTAATATTGGTTTTTCAATCCTTTATTTAAACTTTTGCTTTCATTCAATTGTATCACTTTTTTTACTTTCAAAAACTTTTTCAAAATGTTCAACAGTAGGAAAAGGATCATAATAATGATGTAATAGTTTTTTCCACTTAAGATATTCTGAGGACTGCCTGAAATCAACTATGTGATTTTCCAATGTATCCCATTCGACCAATAAAGAATATTTATTTTTTTGTTCGATACATTTTTGCAAACTATGCTTTACATATCCGTTAATGGCAGAAATATAAGTATTCGCAATTTTGAAATCAACTTCAAATTGTTCCTCCATACCAGGTTTCACTTCTAACATTGCAATTTCTAAGATCATCTTCTAACTGGACTTTAAGAGCATAAAAATACCCACGACAACAAAAAATAGTACGATCACAAATATCCATAAAAATTGTAAGTTGTTCGGTTTAGATATAAATCGACCAAATTTACTTCGGCTCTTTTCCATAACAATTTGATTTTTTTTAGATTATATAAATTTTCTATGGGGCTTTGGCAAGGTGTTTTGCTGCCCATCGTATTATTGAACTTTTAACAAATTAAAAATCCTACAAAAAAGAATATTATAAGAATCGAAAGAATTATACCTAACCCCGTATTCCCTTTAATACACTCTACTATCAAATTAAGTAGCTCTTCAATCACCCTTTATTTCAACTTTGCTTTCTTAAAATATATCAATTTCAGACGAACCGGTATATCTGAAAAAATTGATCTTCTTACATTTTATACAATAAGAACAGCACTTCACACAATTGTATACCTCAAATACATGATCAATTACTAGATTAACATCAATATAAGAATCACGTCCTTGCAAGAGCAATTGTCTTTTAATCAAAAAACATGTAACATTATGAATCCACTTATATCCTATATCGCCACTGCAGCCATAATTTTTGCCCTAAGTGTTATTGTTTTTATTCTAACTGGGCTTATCAAAAATCGCCCTAGTCAGTAAATACCCTACTGCCATTCTTGATATCATCCTTTATTTGAGCTTTTAATTCCATTCTGGCTTGCCAAGATATTGTCCTAACTTATCTTTTGTCCATCAAGACCAAAAGTTAATCAATTCCACTTTTAAACTGTCCGTTTTAATTGGAGGAAATCACTACGCGAAAAAATGGAAGTACCTATATAAGATGATGTGGTTCTATTCGCAGTAAAAAATTAATCAGTCCCCTTATAAGTCAAGTTTTCGAGATTTATTTCCCCAATTTTTGAAGTCAGCCCAGCATGGGAATACAGTTCCATAATAGGGTCCAGTAAATGATAGGTGTATTTTGGAGCATAAATCGTGGGATTCTCGGGTCGGAAACCTTCATAGACTACTCTTACTTTTACCACCATCTGCGGGTTCTTTGTTTTATCGTTTATCAAAGCCTCGGCCGCGGCCGGATCTATTTTAAAGAGCACCTCGGCATTTATATGTTCTACCTGTTGTGTTTTATTAAAGATTTGTTGCCCGTAAGGTGTCTTGGGGAAAAACTCAAAAAAATAATTATCCCTCGTACTTCCAAAATCCATACTATAACTAGACCTCCTTTTGGTAGGCAGTTGCACCCAAAATCCGTTTTTATCAAAATCATAGGACCCTTTGAACTCCAACGGAACAACAAATTGAAAATCTTCGGTAGCGTCCTCAAAAAATGTTTGGGTCCATTGTAGTATTTTATCTAAATACTTTTCTACAAACGCCACATATTTTTCATTCTCGGTAAAATCATCGGCATATTCCCCTCCCCATTTGGATACAATGGGGGCATTACCGGTACCGTTGCGATCATTCATAAAATATTCCTTTTTCAAGGCATCCGTACCCAATAAAAATGCAAAATTCATTAGGTACCCTTGGGCCATATTCGATTTTACCGCTTCTTCTACCAAGGGTTTACTAAGAGGGGTGAGAGCCGTTCTGTCCATTACCTTAAAATGACCCTTTAGCGTATGCATTCGTGCCAACAGTAAAAAAGCATTATAGCCTATTTTCATTTTACTTCTTATCTCATTGACCTCGGGAGTAGACACGGGCATTTTAGGATTGTCGGGCTTGGTATAAAAATCACAGGAACCAAATCTTGGCAGCCCCTTAGATTTTTGAACGTAAACATCGTGAAACGCTGGATCTGGCGATTTATACACCAAATAATCCGATTCGTTAATAGTGGTTGTGGATTGCTTTACTGAAGTAGGTGGTACCGCTTTGTTATCATCGCTTTTGACGGTTCCCAATTCTTTTGATTCCTCCTCTTTCTTTGTTGTACCCTTGTTTCCTGATAAGATATCGTCTACCTCTTTATCGGTCTTATCTATAAGCTTTGCCTCGGCTTGCTGTTTTAGCTTTTTAAAAAACTGGGCATTGGCTGGGGGTGCCATTATAAAAAACAACATTCCCATTACCACCATAATTGTACGACTGCTTCCCATCTGTCAGTTTTTAAGATTTGTACTATTAATATCTACCTCTCCCATTTTGTCCGTAAGTGTCACATCCTTATAAATTTCAAGGATCGGACTCTCCAGTTCAAATTCCCAATTTACAGAGGTTGTATTGTTGGGCTTGGGGTTTACAAGCACCTTGAACACTACATATACCGGTGACCTAGCAATTAACTTGTAGGTCTTTGCCTTATCGGCATCTATGGGCAGGAATATTTTTTTGCGTTGGTGCCTTATTGCTTTTTCGTTCTCGGTGTAGGGTATAAAATTGGACTGGTGTAGCATGAAGTCACCTCCGTTGGAAAATAGATTTCCTATCCAATACCCCTTTTCTTTAAAATCGTATTTTTCGGCCACCAAACCCTTTGCCACATAATAGGCGACCTCGCTATCATTTTTATAAAACGATTGGCCCCAGGTTTTAAGGATATCGAAATATTCCTTTACAAACGTGGTATAACTGCGGTTCTGGGCAAATTCATTTTTAGAGGTACCTCCCCAATACGAAACAAACACCCTCTCCCCTGCCCGATTTTGAAAATCACAAGATGATGATGCTTCCGAATCACAAAAATATTCTTTCAATTTTTCGTCGGATAGCGTTTCACCTGCAAGAATCCTTAAGTGATTCTGGGCAAATTCTGAATTCTTTTTGGCAAGGTCTTCTGATGTGTTTTTTTGTTTCGTCAATTTAGACCAGTCCATATCCTTAAAAGTATCCTCTAAAAATTTCAACTCTAAAAGGGCTTTATAGGCCTTATTGGTGATCAAGGCATTTGTTCCTGTTTGAAAATTGAGTTCACCATATCTTGGCAGGCCGTTATAGGACTGTATTACAATATCCCTAAAATCTTTGGAAGGCGCCTTGAACCTTAAAACCTCTTGGTCTTGAAGACTTGGGTCTACCTTTTTGACCTGTGTTCCCGTTGGTGTTGTTTTGGTCTCTACCCCTGTTTTTACATCGGAATTTGCGGTGGTTTCCGTCTCGCCGTTTAAAAGTTGGTCCGATTTTTCACCGGCGACCTCCACTACCCTGTCCTCTACATTCTTTTTCAATTTTTTTAAAAACTGGGCATGTACGGCACTTGGTGCCAAGAAACCAATTATGGCAAAAAGTAGTACAAAACGTGCTTTTATATTTTTAATTTTCATCATTGTCTATTATCTGGTTTTAGATACCATGGTGTTTATATCAATTTCCACCACCCTATTGGTAAGCGCATCATCGGTATAAATTTCAATAACCGGACTGTTCAGGGTAAAGGTGGTCTTTAGCTGGTCTGCCCTATAGTTTTCCAGTCCGTTCAGCTGCCCCGTGACGTCAAAAACTAAAAACAGGTACTGATGGTTTTCCGAAAAGGCCTCCGCTTTTTCAGGAGACATTTTTAAGAGGATGGATGAACCGTTGGGATGCATTAATTTTCTTTCCGAAGAATTACTGGGCTGAAGGCCGAACCACCTCAACAAAAAGCCGTTGTTACTATACTCTCCGGTACGTAACCAGTAGCCGCCCTCTTTAAAATCGTAGGTGCCCAAATTTGTTTTGGCCACGTAATAACCGCTTATTTTATTTTCTGGATATAAGGTTTTCGCCCATTCTTGTACCAACGGAAACTTTTCTTTTACAAACGAGGTGTATGCCCTCAACTTTTGAAACTCCGAAGCTCCCCTTCCGCCCCAGTACCTTATATTTCGAGGTTCATTGTAATACCCCTCTTCTGGGAACACCTTGGTACAATCCTCTTCTTTTGGATTACAGAAAAATTGGATTGCCTGTTGGGTGGTGCAAAGGGCATTCGCCAGAGCAAGTATATGTTGCTGTGCGGTGTAGGATTTCTGTTCCTTGTCGTACATGTTCGGTGTACGTACGGTGAAATAATCTTTATCCATTGCAGCGAACATATCTTCTTTGAACCGCATCTTTAAAAGTTCGGTAAAGGCATGCCTACTGGCATTGTTATGGCTGAATCTTTTATCCATTTCAAAATAGGACGCTTCGTTGGCCTTTACATAGCTACCATCCGATTTTATGTAATACCCATCTTGGAGGCCAAACCGTAGTTTGCCATTGTGGGTCTGTAGCGACAGGTCTATAAAACTTGAAGAAGGAGCATCAAAAACTTTTTCTACCCCTTGCCCCCAAACCGAAAAATGTACTACTGGTAGTATTAGAATAATGAGGAACTTTTTCATAAATTTAATTGGTTAGGTCTGCCAGAGACAATGTTTTAAAGTGTTGTGTCAGTGCCTCGTCCGTATAGATTTCCAAATCGGTACTTTCGTGCGAATAATTAAATTCTATGGTCTCAGACGGTGACCCCATTGGCTTGTTTGACCGTTGTACCTTTATCTTTTTTACCACATACAAGCGTCTTATGCCCTCTTTTTGAAATCGTTCTGCCGTTTGTTCATCTATGTGAAGTAAAAATTTTATGTTCTTGTTCCTATCTATCGAGTTTTGAAGTGCCTCCTCGAATTGTTTTACAGGATTGAACACCACTTGGTTTAAGATACCCTGCTTTCTAGTAAAAATATTGTTGAGTATTATAGAATGGTATACTGTATATCCCTTTTTATCAAAATCATAATTATTGCCTATGTTCAGCATAGAAACGTGGTAGCCGACCAGTTCATCGCCCTCCATTATATTTTTGCTCCAATCTAAAAGTGGACCTAAACAGTTATCTACAAAGGATGTATAATTACGAAGTCTTTCAAATTCATTTTTTCCCTGGCCGGCATTCTTACATTCATCTGCCAAGCACAGATTAGGTGCCACCTGGCTCCGTAAAAATCGCTGTAAGAAAGCGGAATTAGATTCTTTTTCGGACATATTGGAGGTTATTGTAGTTAACCCCTTCCTATCCAGATCCTCCATAAACGGCCGTAAATATTTTAAGCCGACCAAAAGGGAGAAATTATTTTTGCCCCTAGTTACAATCTTGTTTTTATCATTACTCACAGGATTTTTGCCCCCACGAACTGGTCTAACGGTCCGCATTCCCTGTCTTTGCCCACCAGTTTGCTCCCGATACATATTCGGAACCCCAAAACGTGGCAAACCCTTATGTGCCTGTAATGTAATGGAAACAAACTTATCGGAAGGTGCCTGAAGCATAACGGTTTCCTTATCAACTGTAGACTGGGCGTTGCTAACCAGTACTCCCAAAAAACATAAAACAATGAATAAACATGACCTTACCATAACTATTCCCTTTATAATTTTTAATCCCAAGTGATGGTTCCGTCCATGGTCAAAATGGTGTCATCTTCGGTGTTGATTACCGTAGTACCATCAAAAGTGACGCTCTTGGCATCAAAATCAATTCCGAATCCATCACCGCATACAGTAAAAAAGTTTAGATAGGGAGAAGAACAAGCATGGCTGTACTCTTCTCCATCTTTTACGATGGTCATGGAAATACTTTTGTCGATATCCGCCGAACCTCCAGTAGAAAAATCAGCAGCTACGAGGACAAATCCGTTTTGGTAATCGTCATAAACAAGTTCATTATCGACCACGGAAATATTCTGGGACAAGAGTATAACGGACTTATCCGTTCCTGTAAGGGAAGTATTTGCAACCTCAATATTTCCAACGGTTAACGAGGTTCCCAATTCCGATGTCTCCACTCCAGACAATGTTATGGTTCCAGAAACCTGGTTATCACCCGCATTTTCTTGATCAACTCCATCATCCGAGCCACAACCAAAAATGAGAAAGAAGGTTAAACAGTACAGTAAATTTTTAATATTCTTCTTCATGCGGTTACTTAATTATGCGGTTTAATTATACCTAAACTATCAATTACAACCGGTTTGCACCATAACCAATTATTCTACGTATTGGTTTGCCATTTTACCGTGGTAATTATTCAGATATTCGTAAACACGGGCATAACAGCGGATTAATTGAACAAAAAGTTTAAATTTGAAAATAACCAACCTTATAATATGCCCCGACCAACTAATAAAAAGTATTGTTTTTTACTTATCTGTCTGGTACATTTTTTTGGTACTTCCCAGCAAAACAAATTAGACTCCCTAAAGAACGAGATACAAACTCACACCTTAAAAGATACCATAAGGGCAGGCCTGCTTATTGAGTTAGCGAGTGAAATGACCTATTCCGAACCAAATGAGGGGTTTGCATTCATAGAAGAGGCCATTGCTATTTCAAAAAAAAATAGATGGATCAAAGGTGAGGCCTTGGCCCAACGCCAAAAGGGGAATTTATATTATGTTGCAGCGGATAATTTAAATGCTTTGGAGGCCTATCAAAAGGCTTTGGTGCTTAGCAGAAAAACACCAAATAAACAGCTAGAATCCAGCGTTTTAAGCAATCTTGGGAATATACATGCGGATTTAAAGGAATACGACCGGGCCCTAGAGAATTACCGTGCCTATTTAGAAACCTCACAGGCAATGGGCAACCGGTCGGAAGAAATTAAAGCACTTTCCAATATCGCCATTATCTACAACGATACTGAAAATTTTGATGAGGGCATATCTTACTTGAATAAGGCCCTAACATTGGCCAAAGACGAGGAAAACGATTTGTTCATCGCGGCCATTACCAACAATTTGGCCTTGGCGTATAAAAATTTGGGGGAGTACCAAAAGGCCCTTTTCCACTATCAAGAAGCTTTGGCAATGGCTCGAAAAATAGGTAATAAATACATTGAGGCATCCGCTCTGAACAGTATTGGAAAAATAAACGTATTGTTGAAAAACTATACCGTTGCCGAAACAAATGCGAGTAAAGCACTTTCCCTTTCCAAAGCAATCGGGGCCATGGAGTGGGAAGCTGATTCTTGGGAGGTATTGAGTAAGGTTTATGAACAAAATGGTAAAATGACAGAGGCGTTGAATGCCTACAAAGAACATATACAATTAAGGGACAGCGTACTAAATGAAGAAAAGAAATCGGAATTGACCCGTAAGGAAATGCAGTTTCAGATGGAGCGCCAGCAAGCGGTGGCCAACGAAGAGATCAAACGGCAGGAACTGGTAAAAAACATCTATTTGATCGGGGCCATTTTATTAGTGCTGCTGGCCATCTTCGGTTATTATATTTACAAGCGTAGGCGGGATGGGCTGGAAAAAAAGAAAATCGCCGAATTCAATGCCAAGGTATCGGAGACGGAACTTAAGGCCCTTCGCTCGCAAATGAACCCCCATTTTATTTTTAACTCGCTCAATTCCATCAGTGATTTTATTTCTAAAAACGATATCCAACAGGCAGATGACTACTTGATCAAATTCTCCAGGCTTACACGGGCAATTCTAGAAAACTCAGAAAAAAAATCGATCACTTTAAACGAGGATCTTGAACTGATGGAACTATATATGCAGTTAGAAGCCATACGTCTAGAAAACAAATTGCACCATCAAATTACGATCGATCAAGATATTGAGCCCAACAACACGCTGGTGCCCCCATTAATTTTACAGCCCTTTATCGAAAATAGTATTTGGCACGGTATCGCCCCTAAAAACGGAGATGGCCATATAGACATTAAAATTGAAAAAGAAGGCGATATGCTAAAATATGTGGTGGATGACAATGGAGTAGGACAACCCAAAAAGAATATGAGGGAGAAAAAATCGAATGGATCTTTTGGTATCAAGATCACAAAAAGCCGAATTGATATTCTGAGCCATATAAAAAACAAAAAAGGAACCGTTAATTTGATGGATAAACCGGAAGGGGTCCGCGTTGAAATAACACTCCCCTTAGAACTCCAATTTTAAAAAGCAGCATGTTAAAAGCAATAATAGTTGATGATGAGCAACACTGCATCGATCGCCTAGAGAGGTTGTTACGATCCAGTGCGCACGATATACAAATGATAGCTTATTGTAAAACAATTGATGAAGCAAAAAAAGAAATTGCCAAAATTGCCCCGGATATTCTGTTTTTGGATGTACAACTGGGAAATGCGACTGGTTTTGACCTTCTTTCACAATTGGACAATATAGATTTCGAAGTAATTTTCACTACCTCTTATGATAAATATGCGTTAAAGGCCTTTAAGTTTTCTGCCTTGGACTATCTTTTAAAACCTATAGATAATACGGAACTTGACCATGCCCTTCAAAAGTTACGGCAACAAAAAAACCTGAAAGAAACATCACAAAAAATAGATATCCTATTTCATAATTTTAAAGAGAGTAACGCCACTTCCAAAAGAATTGCCATTCCCACGGTGGAAGGTTTTACAATGTTGGATACCAAAGAGATCATCAGGTTTCAATCGGATGCAAACTACACCCATATACATACCTTGCAGAACAAAAAACTAACCGCATCTAAAACCATCAAGTATTTTGAGGAAATTCTAGATGACAATATGTTTTTTAGAGTCCATAAATCGCACCTGGTGAACTTAGACTACATAGAAACCTACACAAAAGGAAAAGGAGGACACATAACCTTGTCGGATAAAACCAAAATAGAAGTTGCGGTAAGAAGAAAGGACGAACTGTTACAAAAACTAAAGGCTTAGAACGCTAATAAAGTGGTTTTTAGAGCACCGATGCTGTACTGTTCTACGTTGGCCAATGGGAAGCGCCGGGTAAAACCCCATCTTACCAAAAAATATGGGCTTCCAAATCCGAAATATGAGTAAACAGTTGAGCCCTATAAAACGAAGGCCTTATTAAAACAAAAAGACCCCAAGTAAACTTGGGATTGGCCTAGATACCATTAGCCAACAGTCAATCCGTTCAACGTAGTTCCCTGATATTCGTTCAGTTACATCAAAAATTTCCAGAATTAAAACCCCATATATTTTTTGGAACAAGAAATTACCTTAATATTGCACACGTGTGTATTATTAAGGGGATGTCAGAAAGAATTACGATAAAAGATATAGCAAAAACATACATCATTCAACGGTCTCAAGGGCCTTACGCGGTGATGAATGGGTAAAAGAAGCAACCTGCGAAATACAGTTCAGGAATATGCCAAGCACCATGGCTATAATACCAATGTGGCAGCCCTTGAATTACGGGGAGAAAAGAAAAAAACCATTGCCGTTATCGTTCCTAACATAAACCACCAATTTTTTTCAAACATCATTAGCTCTTTTACCAATATCGCAGCTAGTGAAGAATACGTAGTTTCTGTTTTTCAGACCAATGAAAACTTTGAGCAGGAGCAAAAAATAATCGATCGTTTATTTGAACTTTGGTTTTAGCTCAGCATCTTTGTTGTAGTGCATTATTAGTTTCTTTTTTTCAATTCAATTCCATTAATCCAGAAAATACCTGACTCAAAGAATTCCAGCTTTGCGATTGGTTTTTCATTAGATATATTATCAGAAGAAGCATTTATAAATTTTGCCTTCGTGTCATTGAAGTTTAACGTGCTATTGTGGTCTATATCCGTATTTGGGTTTGTTCCGAAATAGATAATGTCATTCTCAGCCCTCCAGGTTCCTCTCCCACTAATACTGGGCTCAGCGGGCAAGCCCAGTTTAAATTCATGATATGAATCGAAATGGAAAGCGCCATTTGGGTATAATTTTAGTAAATATCGAACCGACCCACCTTTTGTTTCATATTTGCCTGTAATGTTATGCGTCTGTGCACATGAACACAAGCAAGACATCATTAAGGTCACAAATAGAAATTTTTTCATACAAGAATCCTATTTAAATTCGCTACAGCTTATTTGTATCCTTTATTTGAACTTTTAATTTTGATCTGGTTCACCGACATGGTGTCCTAACCTATCCATAATCCATTGCTTACCTGAATTTAAAGTTAATGAATTCTACTTTTGAACAGTTCGGTTTCAAGGTTAGCATACAAACGCTTAGTTAATAGTAAGCGTTCTTTATTCTTAATCCACTTGATTAAGTAGTCTACCAACCCAAGAATTGAGTTCGAATAGGTTGTCCTTCTGTATAAACTTCTTAACAAGTCAATTCGTAATATTAGAAAATACTCAGTATTTATTCCAAAATCGAGCCAAAGGATTTGACATTAAGAAAGCTAGTCCGTATAGCGCGACCCAACCACTACTAAAAGTCCTTAAATCACTAATTCGATAGGAATTGTACTCGGATTTGGTCAATGCACGAATAATTCTCCCGTGGTCGGTTAAAACATACTGTCCGTTCTCCAAACTCGCACTACCTTCAAAATAATTCAAAGAAATTATAATATTGAAAAAAGCATATACTGCAGAAAATATGAGCAAACCGATATATGATTTAGGAATTCCATCAAATATTGTATCCCAGGAACCTAAAGTTTTTTCATCGGTAGTTTTTTTGGCTTGGTATTCGTGAGTTCTAGACAATATTATCGTGATACCAGTTATTCCAATTCCAAAAGCTTGCAGTAACCAGACGCCACTAAAATAATCCTGAACGATAACTCCAAAAATTGTCAGTACATGGACAACAATGGATATAGTCAATCCAATAGACGAAAAAACAAAAATTGTACGAATTACTTTTTTGAGCATAAATGTTTACTAACGTACGAATATAGTAATATGTCACTATGTTTCTGTTCTGTGAGTACCTCAAATATTGTTGATTTATCAATCGTTTTTTTGAACTTTAGTGAACTGGATTAAAGGTTTTCAGAGGATACCTTGTTGTGCCCTGAGCATTTTAGTTCTCCAAAGTCCATATATTACAAATCCAATCCCAACAAAAATGTAAGGTAGACTCAAGAGTTGTCCCATATTAAAAGTCATTCCATCTTCAAATCCTACTTGATTTTCCTTAACAAATTCAATAATAAATCTAGCCGTAAATATTAGAACGAGTACCAATCCAAAGAAAAAGCCGTTTTTAAGTTTTTCTCTCTGCGTCTTGTATAGCAAAATCATCAGTGCAAATATCAAAAAATAAGAAATTGCCTCGTATAATTGTGCTGGATGTCGTGGAATACTGTCAACTCGCTCGAAAATTATCCCCCATGGTTTAGTTGTGGGCATCCCGATAATTTCTGAATTCATGAAATTTGCGAGTCTAATGAACCCACTAGCTAGAGCTGCTACAACTGCTATCAGATCAATCGTATCGATCATTGAGTGTTTGGTCTTTCGAGAGTAGAGATATAACGCAATCAATAATCCCAATGCACCACCATGACTTGCCAATCCCTGATAACCTATGAATTCAACTCCTCCATCAGTAGGAAAGGTAATCGGTAAAATCATTTCTATCGGATGTGACAGGTAGTAGGAAGGTTCATAAAACAAACAATGTCCTAATCGTGCACCCGCTAATATCCCAATTGCGCTATAAATTGTTAACTTTTCCAGATTCTCTGATGGGAGGTTCTCTCTCTTATAAATCCAACCTAAAATATAGACACTTAGAATCAATCCACTTACAAAGAGCAATCCATAGTATCTAATCGAAATCCCGAAGACATTTATAATCTCGGGGTCAGGATCCCAGTGAATATAGTTTGAGATCATATCGTTTATTTGAACTTTGATATTTTATAATTTACCTTATTTAACCTTTCTTGGAACTCATTTAATTTCGGTTTAATATCGGTTCTGCCTGATGAAATTAAAGAATTAAAAACAGTAATGGCTTTCTCTAGAACCCGCACCTCTTCAGACAACAATTTTCTTTTACGATATAAAATGGCCAATCTTCGATAAGGAAAACTACCTTCAAAAGCCTCCGAGATGTTCGCTTCGTAAAGAGACATAGCTTCTAATACGTTGTCTTCTTTTTCCAATTGTTTTCCCATCAAATTCCTTTGAACCTGATCATCGAATTTATTGCTCATCGTTTATTTGAACTTTCATTTATGCCCAATAAAAATAACATTTAAACTTTAGAGATCTGGAGGAAGGCTCTCCTAAGAGGTTTTGTTAACCCTTTTTTCGTTTTCAAAATACCTAGTATCCTTATCTAAATGAACTAAAGCCCACTAAGCTCCATATAATAAATAGTCCGATTAATCCTATCCTTGCATAACCAAGGAATACACTAGTTAATAATATAAGACTAAGGACCATTACTATCGTTTTTATGCCTTTACTGAGTTTTCCTTTCGGCTTGGATGTCTTATTACTTCGAATTAATTGATTTAAGAAAATTTCATCCGATTTTTTTAAATAGTACTGTATTTCAGATTCCTCGAATCCCTTCTCTTTCATTTTCTTAGAGGTCAGTATTTAAATACGTATCTTTATTTATAGTAAAGATATAATATTATGGATGTTTTCAAGGGTCAAAATCTTCTAGAGTTCTCTGATCGGTTCAAAACCGATGATGATTGCAAGGAATACTTAGCTTCGATAAAGGCTAAAAGTGCTTATAAATGTACTCGTTGCAACCATACCGCCTGTCAAATCCGCAAGGACTTCGGCAGACAGTGCAATATCTGTGGCCATATCGAATCCGCTACCGCCGATACACTTTTCCATAAGGTCAAGTTCGGTGTCAGAAAAGCGTTTTTCATCTGTTTCGAGATGGCAACCACCACCAAGAGCCTATCGGCAAGTTATATGTCGGTTCGCTACGGTGTTACGGAAAAGACCGCCAGGCTTTTTATGCACAAGGTCAGGGAAGCGATGACCTCCAGCGGCAACGATCCCATGGACGGAGAAGTACACGTTGACGAGTTTGTCCTTGGCGGAAGGGACGAAGGCAAAACGGGAAGGAGCTATGACGGCAAGAAAAAGAAGGCCGTGACAGCCGTACAGCTTACCCAGGATGGCAAGGTAAAGAGAATGTATGCAATGAAGATCGATGATTTCTCCGCACGGTCCCTACAATACATCTTTGTGAACCACATCAGTCGGGAAGCGCAGGTAACAACCGATAAGTGGAGGGGCTACAGGCCCATAGCCAAAGCATATGACATCACCCAGATAGAAAGCAACAAGGGGCTGAACTTTAAAGCACTCCACACAATGATCCACCAAGTGAAATCTTGGATAAGGACAACCTATTCCTGGGTGAGCGATGATAATCTGAACAGGTACTTCAATGAATTCTGTTTTCGGATCAACCGATCACAGAGCAAGGCAACCATATTCAACAACCTTATCACCAAGATGGTGCAGGGAGAGAAAATATATCAATCACAATTAATAAGTAACTAACTACTGACCTCTACATTTTCTTTTTTAGAGGTCAGTATTTAAATACGTATCTTTATTTATAGTAAAGATATAATATTATGGATGTTTTCAAGGGTCAAAATCTTCTAGAGTTCTCTGATCGGTTCAAAACCGATGATGATTGCAAGGAATACTTAGCTTCGATAAAGGCTAAAAGTGCTTATAAATGTACTCGTTGCAACCATACCGCCTGTCAAATCCGCAAGGACTTCGGCAGACAGTGCAATATCTGTGGCCATATCGAATCCGCTACCGCCGATACACTTTTCCATAAGGTCAAGTTCGGTGTCAGAAAAGCGTTTTTCATCTGTTTCGAGATGGCAACCACCACCAAGAGCCTATCGGCAAGTTATATGTCGGTTCGCTACGGTGTTACGGAAAAGACCGCCAGGCTTTTTATGCACAAGGTCAGGGAAGCGATGACCTCCAGCGGCAACGATCCCATGGACGGAGAAGTACACGTTGACGAGTTTGTCCTTGGCGGAAGGGACGAAGGCAAAACGGGAAGGAGCTATGACGGCAAGAAAAAGAAGGCCGTGACAGCCGTACAGCTTACCCAGGATGGCAAGGTAAAGAGAATGTATGCAATGAAGATCGATGATTTCTCCGCACGGTCCCTACAATACATCTTTGTGAACCACATCAGTCGGGAAGCGCAGGTAACAACCGATAAGTGGAGGGGCTACAGGCCCATAGCCAAAGCATATGACATCACCCAGATAGAAAGCAACAAGGGGCTGAACTTTAAAGCACTCCACACAATGATCCACCAAGTGAAATCTTGGATAAGGACAACCTATTCCTGGGTGAGCGATGATAATCTGAACAGGTACTTCAATGAATTCTGTTTTCGGATCAACCGATCACAGAGCAAGGCAACCATATTCAACAACCTTATCACCAAGATGGTGCAGGGAGAGAAAATATATCAATCACAATTAATAAGTAACTAACTACTGACCTCTATTCTTTTTTATTTCATTTGAGTCAAATCCTTTTTCTCTCAACGAAATACTATAATCTAATTTATTCATTACCAGTATAATTGTGGCTAACTTCTAGGCTTGTATATCAATTAATCGTTTTAATGCCTCCAATATATTATTGTCATGGGATTTTATATTATTTTCCAGCCATTATTTTCTAATTGTTTATACTTTTTGTCAATAAGATTTTGATTAAGCGAAACACACAGTAAATGAGTGGGTCGAGACATACCAACGTGGGCAATCTTTAAACAGGCCTTTTTATAGGTATCCTTTTTGTTTTTAGGTTGACTATAAGGCTTTCCAATAAGCTGATCAATTAAATGCTCGCCACAAGATTTATGATAGAAAGTTTCGAGGTAAAGCGTTGCTCGATGGGTCTCTCCTTTCACGGAGTGAATGGTTCCTACTTCAACGGAAATATGTTTCAAGTCTTCCTGCTCAGAATGATAGGTGTTTTTTGATTTTAGTTGTTCTTCTGTAGCATCTACTAACTCATCTTCATCAATAAAAGCAAAGGCATATTCATTCAACGTGAAATTGATAGCCGGGAAAAGAGTATCTTTTAAAAAGGTTCGAATCTCCTGAATGACTTCTTCTGATTTGTCAGTCACTAACTTTCGGTTCCAAACAGAAACTTTACTAGTGAGTGTCACCAATGATTCAGGATATTGATGCTTTAGTAGATTAAAAAATGATGTTTTGTTGTAAAATCTTTGACCTCTAGGGGTGTCATGTTTTATTCTTGCTAATCGAAGTATCTCAAGGCAGCAATCTATCACCGAGTTGTAAACTTCCTTTGGATTCGTGGCTTCACAAATTAGGATCGCCGATTTTAAATTACCCATTGACTTTTTCTTTGCCATTACTCTGCTATATGACGGGAAGTAACTATTTATGGTTAAGCTATCTTTTTCTTTGCCGACCCATCCAACTGCTTTAATTGGATGCTTGTAGGCATAGTCATCTTCTATACCGAGTTCGTGAATAAGGGACACAAACTTTTCAAGAACCTGTGGCTCTTGTCCATTTTGATAACTGATAATATGCGGTGGAATCCGTACTTCACCTATGCCGGTCAGATCGAGATCACCCTTTAATGCTACAGTTCGGAGCACATTAGCAATAGGCTGCGAAAACCTTCTGGATCCGGTTATTTTTAGTCTTTCAGAATCTTCCCAAGCACTTTCGGAATTATTGTCGTTCAATATGGCCTGATTGGGATCACCAATCCGTTGAATGACAATATGCTTATCAAAAATCTCTTTAATAATCGCATCTTGGTGAGAATAGGTATCTTGCATTTCATCAATGAAAACGTGTGAGAAACGGCTGGATATAGCTTGTTTAATCCTTGGATATTTAATTAAATATTCATTGGCATAGAAATAGGCATCATCGAAAGATAAATTCCCATTACTTAAAATATCAATTTTCAAAGATCGTAGTGCATCATAAACCTTAGCCTCAGAATTATCTTTCCAATTTTGGTTTTTCGGCTTTATCACTTTAATTTTCTCACCACCACTTCCTTTTACAAGTACCACACCCTCTACCGTTCTTTTCAAAGTTAGCTTACTTGCAATCCCATTAGGTTGATGTAAAAAAGCCTTTACCAGCTTTAAATCTTGTTTACTAACATCCCTCACATAATAGGTATTGAATAATCGCTCTATTGCTATTGCCGTATCAATAGTTCTAGGTCGGTACTTGTTTTTACCAACGTAATACGGGATTGCTAAATATTTGTCAACAAAGGACTGAATGGTGCCAAAGAAATTGGGGTACTGAAAGAGTCGATTAGCTTTGTTTCCCAGCTTTTTTTTTATCTCATCAATCGCCACATTAGTATGAGTCAAAACACATATCCCTTTTCCATTTTCGAAAGGCATTCTTTCAGAAAGCAGGTAAAGCTTTGCTAAAAGACTCGTGGTTTTACCACTTCCCGGACAAGCCTCTACATCAATGGATTTATCTATGCAAGATATAAATGAATACCTTTCTCCTTTTTCATCTTGAAATGAACCGCTACCATTAAAGAAAATTTCTTCTACCCGGTTTATGTCGCTTTCAGTTATCTCCATTTTCGGGTTTGGTTACATGATAAATTGCGTCCACGATGTACTTCAATTGAGCATCTCTTTTCAGAATAGGTAGCACTCGGGATTTATATCTCAGGAGTATTCTGGCTAGCCATTGGGCGGTTACTGCTTTAGAGGCTTTGTTGTCTTTAAACCGCTTGTATATTTTGAAAGCAATCTCACTCTGACCTAACGGAATTGCTTCCCATTTGGCATATATTTCATTGGCTTTTCTTATCCTGTTTTTGGCTTCCTTCTCGTTAACTCCCTTAAAATTCTGATGTGTCGATCTTGATTTTACCAGTTGCGCTATGTAGGTAGCATAATTGATTAGTTTTACTAACTCTCCCAAGGCGATGTCGTATTCCATTGTCCATAGCGTGGAATGAAATACCTTAACCCTTCCATCTGGTGAGTCATATTCGGCTTTTAATTTTTCTGCTTCCTCTTGCGCATCTGGTACCTTACCGGTAGTTATTCGTTTTTTGGATTTTATTAAGCCGGCAGAGGGGTTCACCTGTTCAATGTCCAGGTCAGTAATAACAGCCACCTGTATTGGTAATGTACCGTCAGGTAGTCGTTGGAATATTTTAGCGTACCTTAAAAGAGCTTTACTTCCCACATTCACCAACGATACACCGTACTTGTGGAGCGGCCTTTCAAGTATTTCAGCGATGGCCGGAATCAGAATATTCTCGGCATCTCCTTCTACAAGAAGAACTCCTTTTGCAAAAAACAGATTGGCTTTTGTTGCGTCCAGAAATCTTTCGAGAAAATCATAATCATCTTTTTCAAGGCCTGTTTGGCAATGAGCTAATGAGTATGCTTGCCCGTCCTGGCATAGAATTAGATTGTCAAGATGTATTTTGGATGCCAATGTGGTACTATGCGTTGTTAGAATGAACTGGTTTTTGAATTCCTGTTGCTTGTCCTGAAGTGCACTTATTACTCTAAGTTGAGCTTGCGGATGAAGATGTGCTTCCAGTTCCTCAATCAGGGCTAATCTCAGCCCTTGGTGATTGGTGCCCTGCAGCAACAGTAACTCTGCGGCAATAAATAGTTGATTCAATGCACCAAGCCCTGATCTATTTTCTTCTAATGTAAGACCCAGTTTTCGCAGAATGCTTGCCAATTCAGAACCGGATATATGAAATTCCGGGTTCTGTGGATCTTCAGAATGGAAAAAGTCATTTAAATGTTCCTGAATACTTTGTTTTATTGGTCCGCCTCCTGGAGTGTCTGCTTCAATCTGGTATTCTTCATTTTGGTCAAGTGTTTCCTTAGAGAAGTAGTCTCTTACCAAACTGTTGCCTTTTGATAGATATTTCTCAAGGGTGTGCGGAACTTTCTTTTGGTCAGCATCAAATTGATCTTTAAAAAGTGGATTGCTGCTTAGTATCTGCGCCAATCTTGATCCATATCCGGGAGATAATTCGGCTTCAGCATCCCTAAGAGGTTTCAGGTATGTTAACCTAAGTAAGTCTTTAGCTCCTCCGTCCAAAAACGTACCATCTTCGTCAACACCTGCTCTTATATTGTATATTACCCGGTTATCCCTTAAATATGCGTAGAGCCATACCCGGAGTTCATACTGTTTTTTTTCATTGAAATGGAGCCACTCCAAAAAATGGCCTGCTTCCTGATCGGTGAAACCGGAAAAAATGCACTCAATCCTTAATTCCCGACTACGACCATGTTGGTTGGAATAAAAATCACGTTCGTCCAAACGTTGGTATTCAAAACTATGTGTGCCGAGCAAGAACCTGATTGCATCGACAATTGCAGTCTTTCCGGAATTGTTCTCCCCAACAAGTACATTTAATTTAGGATTAAAAGCAAGGTTAATTCCTGGGTTATCTGTTCTAATTTCACCGCTACTGTCAGATGTACTAATTTTTCTAAAGTTCCATGCTTTAATGTTGGATATATACATCTTTACTTTTTAAGTGCAGTTAACTCGTTCATATTCCGAAATTTAATCAGTATATATATCCAACAAGGGCGACTATCTAGAACCTACATAAATTTATGTTGTTTTGTACGGTCTAAGTTTCCCAGAAAGTCCTCTATGTCGCAAATAGCTGTAATAGGTAGCCCTCGATATTTCTAGGCACCCACAAATTTCACTGACCGTCAATTACCCATCTCTAAAATACTCCACACAAAGTACGGCTTTTTGCTGATTTTTCTTACTAATTCCTTTGGGAACCCCCAAAACATTTCCATGCCTCCGAGCAGATTCCAAACCAGCTTTGGTTCTCTCAATAATAATATCTCGCTCTAACTGTGCCAAGGCAGCGAACATATTCACAATCAATTTGGAATGGGACGACTTATCGGTCGTATCTAAAAAGGGTTCGGTAATGCTCTTGCACTTCACTCCTTTTTCCTCAAATTCATTCATCAATTTGGTAAAATGAATCAGACTTCTTGCCAGCCTATCCAATTTCCAGACCATGATCGTATCGCCCTCCCTGACATAGTCCAATAGTTTACCAAGTTTTCTTCTTTCTTCTTTGGTACTAGAAACCTTGTCCATATAAATGTTCTTGTCCTTGATTCCTTCTTTCAGAAAGGCATCAATCTGTAGATCCAGATTCTGTTCGTTCGTACTTACTCTTGCATATCCAAATATCATGACCTTAAAGTTTAATTTAAGGTCAAAATAGAAACGAATTAATTAGTACGGTAAGATTAACTTTGTGGAAATAATTAACTCGCGGAGCCTTTAAAGTTTATATAAACGGTGCTTTAATTACCATATTTCACCATAAAATTTCTATTTAATTAGTTTAGCTTTCTGCTAACCCACCACCCCCAAACTGCCACCTCGAAGGCAGCAAATAACCAAAGAAGTCCTGTTATGCCCGGTATGGCCAAGAGTAGAATAAGAAACACTATCAAAGGTAATCTAGACATTCTTTTTAATCGATAAAGCCCCATAAACAATACAAATAGAAAACAGATAAAACCGAATAACGAAAATTTTTGCAATAAGAGCTCAAAGGTCAACATGATTTTAGGTTTAAATATCCTTCAAAATAAACCATGTCCAGTTAAAAACCTGCCTTGTACCTTGTTCAATCCACCTTTGTCTTCTTTTCCCTAACCACAAGCGCCCTAAGGCGCAATTTTTAATACTAGTGGAGTAATGTTGCCCAAAATTCCGTAGGACGTTATTTTATGGACAGGGAAAGAAAAAGACTAGTACCCCATTACCTTTGGGGTTTAAACAAAGTGCAAACGGAAAGCCAACCTTCAGGACTAACCTATGGCCCTTTTGCGCTGTACCGAATTGATTTCTGCTTTTAATGCTGATATTTTTACTTGCTTCTCTTTTGGGAAACCAATAGTAACCTTCTTTTGATGCGTTTCCAAGGACTTAAGGTTATGGTTAAAATCAAATTTTTTCATCCGTATTTCACTATTCACTTTTTTGAGAAGGCTAAGCAATTGAAGATGTATTTTTTCTGTGTCAAATTTTTGTTGACGTTTACCATGAATTGTACAATGTTTCAATTCTAGACCATACGAAAACAAATAATGTTTTTGGCTAGGCACATAATCCGCCACAAAAACTAAGTTAGCCCGAATAGCAGGTAAGAATGTCACTAGTACCCTTGCATTGTGGTTGACATTTATCCTTGACTTAGACACTAAAGTTTTATTAAGGTGCTCGAGCTTTTGTTTTGCATTATCGCAACCATCGATTTCAAATTCCAAAGAACTGCCCTGTACTAATTTTTTAATTATGGACAATGGCTCAAAAAAAGGCGATTCCGATACCAATTCTGCTATCAAATCTGGGCCCATGATGTTTCGGGTGTGTTCTAGTTCAACCAGCTGTGTTTTAATTTCTTTATTCTCCGACATTATGCGATCAATGGTCTTAAAGGAGTTTGCTTTATTCAGCTCAAACAATCTTTTTTGCGCTTGTAAGAACTTTAGGTCATCGGATAATTTGACCATTTGAAATTGCTCCATATCCCCTATCAAGGCTGCTTGCATTTGCGCATAGGACAGATTTTTATCATCGGGAATCAAATCATCATATACTCTTTGGTTGGGATCCGCTTCACGAATCTGTTCTCTGAATTTTTCCTTATGGGTGTTCAGTGAATAGGAGAAAATATCAGTAGTATCCTTAATACCATAAAAACGCTCAACCACCATATTGTTATACTGCTTCGCTATTTCATTTCCTTTTCGTAATCCTCTTCCTGCCCTTTGGTCAAAAGCATCAGGCGAATACGGAATATCCATATGAAAAATCCCCACCACCCTTTTTTGGATATTTGTACCCGTACCTAGAACTTGGGTGCTGCCCATAGCTATTCGAATATTGCCTTCGTTTATATCTCTTTGGAATTTTTCGGTGGTATTTTTTGCTTTACGCTCTTGGGCAAAGGCAATTTCGGTTTTGGGAATTTGATGTTCATCCATTAATAATTTTGCAAGTGTGCTATAGGTGTTGTATTGATTTGGCTTCCAAACATTCAAATCACTAAATACTAAACAAACTCCTTTATGAGGGCTTGTTTGGTGATAAAGTGCTGCTATATCGCTGCCAATCCTTCTCAATTTAAATTGGTCGGTTTCAGAAAATGATATAGAAATATTATCCTTGGACAAAGGATCTATAAGCAAACTCCTATTGATATTCAAGGCGGTTATATGTGCCGACTTCATTTGACTTTCATTATAAATGGGAATGGTAAACAGGGCTTTTTGATTTCTATTTTTCGTAAAATCAAGAGATGCTGTTTTTAGTTCTTCGTATGCAGGCGAACTTTCCAATATCACAAAATCCCTATCCAGTTGCAAGTTATGTGTCTTAAAATGTTTATCTCTACAAATATGTGTGAACGAATTGTACATTTTACTCAACTCCGGTAAATTGATAAAATAGCGAAAACGGGCATGCATTCTGGGGTCCCCAAAGATATTTGGTTCAATACTAACGCTTTGTTTTAGGAAGATGGAAGCCCAAGCATCAAAATTATAGATCTGCTTTCTTTTTAGTTCTTGAGGGATAAGATACCTCTGATACGCATAGAGTTCTGTTACAGAATTCTTGAGCGGAGTACCACTATAAAAGAATATATTTTTGTCGGCACCGACTCTTTGATGTATGGATGCAATACTGATTTCCAAATCCAAGTTTTGCAGATTATCGGCATTATTGTTAAGTCCTGATACATTTTGATGCCTTGTGGTAAAGCCAATATTTTTGAAATAGTGGGCTTCGTCTATGAGTATGGCGTCCAACTGCAAATCGGAAAGGGTCGTTTCACCTTCTTTTTTCTCGTCCAAGGTCCTTAAAGTGTGCTTTAATTTTTCTTCAAGATTGGCCTTACGTTTAATGAGTCCTTTTATCATTTTTTTTGATTCCCTAAGGTTCCCAAATTCTTTGGCAGTTTGCAGGTCTTGGTCGATCATTCGTATTTTACTCTCCAGTATTTCCAATACAAATTCACGTTGTTTGGGTATTTGTTTTAAATGGCCATGTTCTGCGATGACCAAATCAATACGCTTATTTGCCGCTAAAGATGTCAAGGTTTTAGCTCTTTTTGATTTGGCCATATTCTTGGAATCCAATCTGAGAATATTGAGTTGGGGAAAATTAGATCTAATCTCCCGTTCCAATTGCGGTGCAACGCTTTTTAAGGTTAACAAAATTGTTTTTCTGCTCTTGCCTTGTTGCTTCAATTTGTAAGCTAATAAAGCCATTGACAAAGTCTTTCCTTTACCTACTTGGTGGTCGTTTAAAGCACTACCCCTACTTAACCCAAAAAGGACGGAATCGATTTGATGTTGGTAAGGTTCGTGAACTAAGGTCTTTGGAAAACGCAGCCAATCTTTGGGTACTTTCAGGTTAACATCTGCCAGAAAGGCCTGATAATAATTTTGCTCGATTTCAAGTTTTAAATGCTCATCACTTTCGATAAAGGATTTGAAATGCAGCTGTAATTCTTCATAGATATTTTGGGCCATTAAGGTGGCATCTTTATCCAATTTTTTAATGGTTTTACCTTGTGCATCCTTATAAGAGGAAAATATTACCGGGTATTTGTTTTCTGAAAAGCATTGTAGAATGCGTTTATATCCTGCCCTAACCTCTTTGTCTAAAACAACACTAAAACGTTCATGCGCCTCTTGGTTATATTCTTGTGCAAATAACAGGGTCAAGGTTGAACTAAATTGACCTATATTAATCTTAACCGTCTCATTTATTAATTGCCGTAAAAAAGCTTCTTTGGCATGAATGGGTATAAAATGACTTTCAAAATTAAATTCGATAGCTTCTAAAGGAAGATGCGGAGGTTTCACTTTATTCAAAGCGGCAATAAGAACATTACCATCCAAACCATAAGGAGGTATACTTTTTTGCATCTGACCAATTTTATCGTCAATAAGACCACTGGTAAAAATGAAATAAGGCACTACCTCATATTGTATCTCACCACCATTATAATTAGGTTGCACTGAAAAATTTTTTTTAGAAAGTCCTTCTAGTAAAAGTTCCTTCTCAGATTTTTTAAATGCTATAGCAACTTTTTCTATATCTATTTTTCCTGTTTGGTCAAATTGCGTTTTCACCAGTTCTAAGGGTGTACGGTGCTCAATGACTTCAATGCCATTATCTTTCGGTTCCTTTTTTGAAGGAATCGCAAGGTTAGAAGTTTTTTGCGGGATTGCTTTTAGGAAGTTAGTAAAAGTAAAATTTGGATTTTTACCATAACCCTTCCCTTGAATATGGGCTTCGGTAGTAGATCGTATTCTGGAAAAGTAAAAATCTTCCTTTAAAAAAACTCTATGTGCATCAAGACTAGTCCATTTAAAATGAAATAGGTCCAATTGATAGTCTACTTCTTGAAAAGTCTTTTGTAACATCATGTTATCCAGCAGCCCTTTTTCTGAATTCAATTGAAGTAAGATTAGGTTGTTTCTCAATCGAACATAGTCCGAAACCAATTCTTGAACTTTATACGGAACTTTGGTTTTTGTGTAGGTGTCTTGATAGTACCAAAGGTTTCCAATGGCATCAAAATTGAAGGAACCAAAAAATAAACGTGTATAATTTTCAACGTATTTATCGCCGAGTTTAATTATTTCTTGCTTCTTGGATACTGAAGTTACAAGGGAATGAGATATTTCAGGTACTTTAGGAACATCTTGATTTGTACTATTTGCTTTTGCCTTTAAAACATTAGATACGGGAGCGTTTGCAAGGGCATTATGTAAATCACATTCAAATGAATACAGTTGTCTGTCCAAAAATTTGGAAAGTTGCTCCGCATCAGGTTTCACGGTTAAATTTGGGCGACCATGGAAATACCCCTGTACCACTTCCCCATTGACCTGATGAGGGAATTGATTAAAAAAGGCATTGGTCGTATGGGGTCCTTGTCCTAGGTCTATAGAAACGGTATCCGCAAAAAGCTTTTCATTAGATGTTAACCCAGACTTATTCCAAATTCTCTGATATAGTAATAAATCAGATACCACTTTTGTCTTTTCTTCCTTGAACAACACATTATTGAAGCGATTAGCTAGAATCAAATCATTCCTCATTAGAATTGATTCCCTTAGACCACTATATATTGATTTTTCGTTGAATGCCGATGAAATTAAAAGAGCTGTTACACCACCCATCGAGCACATTTCCGGTGCATATATATTGAAGTAATTGCCAACATTTTTAAGAACGGGATTTGTAATATAATCATGTTCAAAAGCATTTTCAATGGGTATATCTCCAAAGGGAATATTCGAAATGACCAAATCAAAAAAGGTTTTGTCTTTATGCTGTAAATAATAAGCCTCAAATGTGGTGTTGAGCACCGTTACATTGGTACTTTGCAAATTGTTATTTTTAAGAATCTCGTAGGACAACAAGTCAGGTTCAATAGCTACAATGGAGGCTTTGGGAAATGCGCTTTTGAGGATTTGAACATAGGCACCATTACCCGCAGATGGTTCTAGAATGGTTGTAGGTTCGAAGCTTGCGCTTTTAAGCAATGAAATCTTATATTCAACAATAGATTTAGGCGTGTAATAACTAGTTAGATGATATTTTTTTAAGGATTCTAAAAATGTGCCATAGGTCTCGGGAAAAGAATTTTTAAGGATATGGAGTAGTTCTTTTTGTTGTTCTTCCCTACCCTTTTTGGGATAGAATAAATGTTCACCTAATTGCGCTAATCCACCATTATTGATGTATAGATTCTTGGGATTTCCAGATTTAATGGCTTCCAGAATCATTGAAAGTTCCTGAGTGCGCATAACCTATTGTTTGGATTCCTTATCTAAAATTTCAGTTACTACTTTATCCTTTTCGGATAAGGGATTTTTATTGATGGCAGCATATATTTGAAGTATTTCTTGATTGGCAAGTTCCACGGCTTCTGCATCTGTGTGTCCGTTTTGAACATAGATACTTTGCCAATCGGCATGAACAATATGAGCATTAAGGACAAAATCATATAAATAATCGGAGGCTATTAACTGAGCACGTAGATGTATATAATTCTCAAGGGCATACAAACAAAAATGCAAATCGGGGTTACAGGTATCCTCCACTATTTGTCTTTCCCATAGTTGTATCATTTCCGGATGTTCCTTTCTAAAACTGAGGGTTGACTCGGTCAATAGGAGTGTTTCATTTTTCATTTTCTATATTTTTAATTTGTTAAGGTGCGTAATCGTTGTTCAAACATTTTATATTTCATACCAAAGGATGGAATTGGGTCTATGGCTTTCCCGTTTTTTATGACTTCATAATGCAGATGGGGACCTGTTGAAAAACCTGTGTTTCCTGAATAACCAATTAATTGTTGGGACCTAATCTCTGTAGGTGCTTTTAAGACAACTTCACTTAAATGGCCGTACAAAGTTTCAAATCCAAAGGAATGTTTTATACGAACAAAATAACCATATCCCTTCGGCTCATAACCTAATTGGATAACCGTACCAGCAGCGCTGGAGAAAATGGGGGTTCCTTGTACTGTGGCCAAATCAACTCCGTTATGAAGTGTTTTGGATTCTTTAATGGGATGCCGTCGTAGCCCATATGCACTTGATAGGAAAAAAGCGTTTCTTTTTAATGGGCTTGCAGAGGGTATACTGTCCATTAGCACCAGTGGTAGTTCCCAAAATTCAGGCGAGGACGTAATTTGCTCGTAGTTTTTAGCCTGTACTAGATACTCCTTAAAAGTCTTTTTGGTAACTGAAAGAAAGACCGAATGTATTTGAGTATAAGCAGCATGATTTACATCAGCACGCCAATGAAACTTTTCTGTTCTCGAGAACAAACCATTAAATGCTATAAAGAAAAAGAACAAGGCTATCAACGTCCAGTATGCCCGGTTTTCGAGATATAGCATACCTATAGCATTCTTTTTAACTGTTGCTTTGGAAGGGAATAGTCCCCTTAATGAACAGAACATTTGCTGCCAAGTAATTTTTGTGTTATTGCCGGTTTCCATTTTTTTTAAAGGATTACTTGCTTTGAAAACAAAAATAATTATATTTGATTAATATTTTACAATTATACTAATTTTTTACACAATTGAAATATGAATAATATTTGGAGAGCATGGGATGATAAATTAGATATCAATGCCGTAATGGACTATTTCGGGTATCCTATGACCAAGAATGCAACCAGTCATAAAATTTACAACATGGGTAAAGATCATGCGGTGGTATTCAATACTGGCCGCGGTCAATTTTATTATCTGTGCAGTAGCCCAGAAAAAAAACTTCGTGTATTTGATTTGATTTTGACAGGATGTTCAAAAACTGAAAAGGATAGTTCTAAAGGCCTTTGGCATAAAGTAGATGAATGCTATTCTTATTTAAATAGTAAAAAAGAGTTTCAACTGGCCAATTTAACCCTAAGTAAAGCAGAAATAGTGAACGAATTTTTCAACCATTTCGAAGAGTTTGCTAAAACATTACAGCCTTCATCCTTGTTGGATGACCAAAATTTGCAGTTATGTTTTCAAGATCGATTGTTTGAGGATAAGGAAGGTCTCTTGTATTTCCCCTTTTACAATCTATCGAATAATTTAACGGGGCATGTACAGCAAAAAGATTTGAAAACATTTCCCATTGAAGAGAGTGACACAAGTATGTCCATCTGGTTTAGTCAGGTTCCTAAAAAAATCGAGCATTTAATTGTTTTCAATAATCCTCTTGAAGCCATTTACTTTCAGCAAAAGTTCAAGTTAACTAACGCCGTATATCTTGCAATAAAGAACATCAATTACGAAACCAGTAAAATAATGGTACAAATCTATAAGCAAACCAAGGTGCGTAAAATGATGTTAAGTTTCACTGGAAACAGTAAGATTGAAGGTTACATCGATGATTTGATGTTGATATCCTGTATTAATGACGGAAAGTTTTTTATTAAGCTTGAAAAAGATCATCTAATGATTCGATTTGATCCAGAATCTGAAAAAGCAATATCCCAATTACACAAAGAAATCCAAAAATATAATCAGGCCCTGAATAAGGAATATTTAAAATTCAACAAGTTGGTAGACCATACATTGGTAAACCAAAAGAGCATGGTCCTTTCGAAACATAGAGAAATGGTGGCATGTAAGCTGCCCATTGAAATCAACGCTTTACGGTATTTCTTATGGAGCTATTATAGGAACTACCTCGGAAAGATGATCGATATTATTAAACCACAAACTCAAAATTGGCAATATGAACATAATCAGAGCACCAATGCAAGTCCACAGGAGATTAGCGCTTTTAAAATAGCGGTATAAAAAAAGGGGTGCTCCCACCCCTTTCGATCCTTAATTCCGGATATGAAAATGGAAAGGTCATGTCCGGAATTTCAAAGTTACTAATTATTAATGATCCTTAATATAAAATTTGAAAAATGGAAAATCAGTTAGAAAAAGTGTTCGTGAAAGTGAACCAAAAATGGCAAAAAGCAAACATTATCAACGAAGAAGAAGGCAAGGTGAATGTCCTGACACAAGATGGACAGCGCTTTTGCATAGACAAAGAAAGCAAATGGTTGGAGGTAGTACAAAACCCTGCGCAACGCTATGCCTATGGTGATGTAAAAGAGCAACTAGAAGGTCAATATATCAGTTTTGAGAAATTGCCTGAAAATGTAAAGGATAACTTGGCCCAAGGAAAGGAACATTTTTATGTCTCCACGTACTTATCAGACGGAGAGCTTAAAGAAACTTCTAAAATGGTTCAAATGGTATATGACCCCAATATGGGTTCTCGTTTGTTTGTACAGTTTAAACGAAAAAATCAAGTTACTTTAGACCAAGCCATAGCGTATAACCACAAATTTAGCCCCAATGAATTTGAACGTATGGTCTCTAAAAAAGAAGTGGTCCTCTTTCAAGGGATTACCAAGGATGGTGAATTGTTTGAAAAGCTCGCCTATTATGAGCCAAAGCTTCTGGATATCAGAACAAAATCAGCTTTAACACCCAACACATATTTGTATGGTTCTAAACTGACTGCCACGCAAGCAAAGGCGTTAAACCAAGGGGAAGAAATTGAAATCAAAATCAAGACAAAGTCCAAAGGCACCAAGCCATATTTGGTTTCCTACACCCCTAGAAATGAGATTTTCATAACGAAAAACCTGCAACTGGAAAAGGCAAGGAATCTTGAGATAGTCACCGACGAAAAAAAAAAGAGTTCTAGCCAGCGAATGAAAATTTAGAAATGTAATAGGCCGGTAATTTCCTCCGGCCTTTTTTTCTATCCCCATCTTATTAAATGATGGGTACTTCACCATTTGTTCTTTTATCAACTCACTTTATCATTATGAAAAACTATGCAGACAATAGGATGCATTATAGGATGCTCATTTCCAAAATCAACCAAGAAGTCGACTTTTCTGGATATTTACATGTAAAGGGCTATGCTTTACTTAAATCCAGTGTTGGATCCAAAGAATATGGAAAAGACCAAGAGCGTATTGTCCTTAACACAAAAAGAAATCCGGTTTCCTACTTCAATAGGAATGATACCCAAGATAAAGGTTGGTTCTTTAGTTATTTACTTCAACGTTCCACTAATTTTTACACTGCTATTACTTTAGGCTTGGAAGCCATCAATGCTAGTCACTATTCCGAAGTGAAAACTAACCATGTATTACGCGCCAAGAAATCAACAAATTTGGAGGCTAAGTTTTTAATTGAACCCCTTAAAAGGTGGAACTATATAATAAAAGAGAGAGGGTTAAGCTTAAAAACTTTAGAATCAGAGGCTTTTAATAATAAAGTACTTAATGGTATTTACGATTATACAAAAGGGAATCAAATCACCAACATTGCTTTGCCTTTAACGGACACGGAAGGTAACATTAAGAATTACATCTTGTTCAATAAGCCATATTGGAGCCCTAAAAAAAATAAACTTGAAAAGTTCCGAAGGGTAATGAATTCAGAATACCATTTTCTTTTTGCATCCAATCCAACAGCAAACATAAAAGCCATAGCCTGTTTTGAAAGTGGCTTCGATGCCATGGCCTTTCATGAGTCGAAAGGTTTTCCAAATCTATTTTACTTGGCATTTAACGGGCAATTGGACGAAAGGAAACTGGAACAATTTTTCCTGTGGAAAAACAAAATTGACCCTAACGACAAACTACCCATAAAATTAGGTTTCGACCATGATATAGCCGGATTCTATTTTGATATGTATTTCCTAAAAAGTCTCATGGATAGGGAGAAGAAACAAAATGATTTTGTTCTACATAGACAAAACTCCGAGGTGAAACTTCAAATACGAGGCCGTGAAATAACAAAATTTGGAGAAGAATTGAAGACTGGGTTAACCAATATAAATCAACAAATTGGTCAGCAACCTGCAAAAGTCATTTCCCTTAAAGAAACCCTGATAATAGAAATACAATTAGAGAACATTCTTCTTCTTGGTCATGGTAAATACGGGTCCCGTTGGTATTGGGATGGTTTTTTTTCGGTACTCACAAGTGCATTAGAAGGCCCAAAGATTCAAATTCAAAAACCGCCTCTACATAAAGACTGGAATGATGATTTGATATGGTTTAAAACTCATGAACAGCTTATGGATGTAAGTTCTATTTCCAAAGGAATAGACAAATCCCTTTGGGCTGTTCATGTTAGTAAGCCCCGAGGCAACTATTCCCCTATTGGAAAAGTAATGATGGTCGGCGAGCAAAAGGTGCTATGTGATATTGGGGAGACAGCCTATCGATGGATATCCAAAGAAGAAATAACCGCTTTCTTCCGTAAAAAAAAGACACTGGTAACTCATCAAGAAAATATCAAAAGTGCAAGCCATGGAAGAAAGAAATAAGGGTTATACTGGAATGTATCTTTCAGCGGCATACTTCTTACTTGTCGTGACCATGGAATATCACCCACTGCTTCAACATTTGTTTGGTCCTCAGCATTTTTTTGATTCGATCTATAATTTTCTTAGAACCTCAAATATACCGGCAACAGGGATCATGTCTAGGTGTATTTTAATAGGACTGCTAATGGGAGGTATCATGATTTACAGACCAAAGAGAGATAATAAAATACCCAAAACACCAACTTTTATAGGTTTTATAATGGCCAATGGATTACTGTTTTTATCAACTTGGCAAATAAATGTAACCATAAACACCCAAATGCTTGGACTCTTACTATTTGCCTTGGGATATTTAGGAACCATGACCTATGGCATGCGTTTGTTTCAGCTTATGGCTTTTGACAATTTGGCGAAAAATGATCCTTTTAATGAGCGTAATGAGACCTTTTTGCAGAATGAGGATTACATCAACACTCCTCATTCAGTAAATATCCCTTATAGTTATTTCCATAAAAATAGAAAGCGAAAAGGCTGGATAAACTATGTCAATTTATTTCGTGCCCTATTGGTAATTGGAACTCCAGGCAGTGGCAAGTCCTTTTCCGTTATCGAGGAAATAATGGGGCAATTGATTCGTAAGGGATTTGCGATGGTTATTTATGATTTCAAATTCAACTCCCTGACTAAAAAAGCGTATGGTTATTTAATGGAATCCAAAATAAAAGGCACTAGTTCATGGGGCAATTATCCTGAAATGTTCTTTATCTGTTTTGACGATCTTCGAATGACGCACCGTTGTAATCCCATGCATCAGAATCTAATAACCAACCAATCGGATGCCATTGACATCGCTGAAACCCTATTAAAGAACTTGAATCCAGAATGGATTCAAAAACAGGACTATTTCTCTAGAAGTGCCATTAGTTTTACTGGGGCATGCATTTGGTATTTGAAGAAAAAAGCAGATGAACTGGAAATGGATATATGTACTCCTGGACATCTCTCGATACTTTCTACGGTTAAAGTGGAATTGCTTATGAAAATTATGATGCAAGACAAAGAAGTGCGTCAAATTTTGGTGCCTTTTAAGGATGCCTTGGAAAAGAAAGCTATGGAACAACTATCCGGTCAAACAAGTACTGTTCAAATCAGTTTATCAAAATTGGCGACTAAAGAGATTTTTTATGTCATGTCGGGCAATGATTTTACTTTGGAGATTAACGATCCGGACCAGCCAAAGATACTATCATTACAAAACAATCCTGAACGGAAACAAGTCTACTCCGCGGCATTGGGCATGTACATGAACGGACTCATGAAAAAAGTCAACAAACCGCAAAAACGGCCCATGGCTTTAATTTTAGATGAGCTGCCTACATTATTCATCATGCTTTTACGAACAATTATCGATACCGGTCGGGAAAACAAAATAGCCGCCATTTTGGGCATCCAAAGCTTCACCCAGTTAGTTTTGGATTACGGCAAAGATATGGCGGAAGTGATTTACGATAACTGCGCTAATATAATCTGTGGAGCTGCCAAGGGGGAGACGGCAAGAAGGTTGAATGAGCTATTCGGTAAAATACACCAAGAGCAAATAAGTAAAAACACAAGTTCCAATGATGTCGGCACCAATATAAGTACACAAATGATGGATTTATTACCTCGAAGTAAAATTGCGACGATGTCCACTGGATATTTTGCAGGCATTGTTGCGGATACATTTGAGCATCAAATCAAGGAGAAGAAGTGCTTTGGACAATTAGAACCAGATATTAGTGCGAAAAAGTCAGCTATGGGCTATGAACTTCCCTTAATCAGGGATTTCATACCCGAAGACTTTCAACTGCAACATGCTAAGTTTCTCAAGGAGATGAACAATACATTTGATGTCTTATTTTTTGAATCGCTGTTCAAAAAAACGAATGGGCAAGTTTCATTGACCAACACCTTGTTCTTTACTTGTGTAGATGAACATGATTGCAATCTCGCTCAAACGATTCAGATGAAAGGATTGGCTAAACGGTTCAACCTAGTGAAACATCAGTATAAACTAATAAAAGCAATATCCAGTGGAGACCCAAAAAAAGCAATAAGAAAATTATTCTCAAATATCATTGGGGAGCATCTTATTGAATGCGAAATAGAGAAGGTATCCAACCAGAACTTTGAAAATATCATGAGGGAGGTTGACAACTTAGTAAAAAATGAATATTCATCGCTAACCGGTGAATCTTTGAAAAATGCAATATTTGATGAAGAAAAAATAAATAGTGAAATGGCTAATGCAATGAGTAATTCTGATAAAGCTGCCAAATCTTTCATGCAGGACTTCCAAACCAACTTGTCCATGGATGATTTAGAAACTTTGATTACATTGCAGGAAGAATATGATACGGAAATGGAAGAGCCTTTTTCTTCTTTTCCTATTGAAAGTTATGAATGATGGATATTGAAGGAATTATAAAACTTGACTCAAAGGATTTTGGTTATATCGGAGAACGTTTAAAAGAGATACGACTTGAATTGATTGAAATAGACGATATTTCAGATAAACGTTTCAGCGATTTTTCGTTAACGAAATTGAGTGAAAAACTCCAAATAGACCGTAATACTTTGGTTAATATTGAACGCGGAATGTCTACGGTGAATTCCATCAAAATTATCCTCTATTACTATACTTTAGGGTATAATCCTATCTGGATTTTACTTCCGGATAACAACTTTGTACCGAAACGCAGTTTGATTGAAAATATGGCCTATAAGGAAGATTTACAAAAGAAATTCCTTGAAATGGAATCTAAAACGCTAGAGGCTATGAAAGAATTCAAATCTTCTCTGTAATACATCAGCATTTTTCGTACTAAAAATAACATTCGCTTACTATTTCTTCAGCATTTTTTCAACTAGTTCAGAGCTATATAGATAGCTATAGAGCAATATTCATTTGAAGTACTAAATCAATAGATTTAGCATTATTTATATAATGCATTATCGATACCAATAGTTGAATTAAGCAATAGCGCTAGCAATAGTTAAATAGTGCATTAATGTTAGCAATACAGCTATAAACATATAATCAAACATATATAGCATCATATGACGATATGGTCATATGATGCCTAAACTTAATAAAATGAAAACAACAATTATATCCTGTGCAAGTGAAAAAGGAGGTAGTGGCAAAACGACCATTAATATTATACTAGCCACTAATCTATTCTTTAACCATGCCAAAAAAGTGGTTCTTATAGATTTGGACAATCCTCAATATTCCGTATACAAAAAGAGGCAAAGAGATTTAAAGGAACTTTCGGAGACGGAACAGCTTACAGTTGAATTATATCCGATCAAAAAATCAAACGTCCAAGAATTAGATTCCCTTATCAAAACGTATTATGGTAAGGTTGACTTCATTATTTTGGACTTTCCTGGTAATCTTAATGAGGAGATGGTAAAAGGGCTTCTTTATGTAGAACATATATTTATCCCTTTCTTTTTGGATGAACTAGAAATCAATAGCACCGTAATCTTTTATAAAACTTTAAAAAATAATTTTTTAGAAAACGATAATCGGATATTACGTGGAATCAACTTGTTTTTCAATCGTTACGAAAAAATTAAAGTAAACAAGTTTGCTGCAATAAGACGAGGTTTTGAAAAATCAGGCATGCCGCTTATGAAATCAGTGGTGATGGACAGGACTATTTATAGAGAGAAGTATCGCAATACCCTACTACCTATACCAGAATCCCGTGAAAACGGTGAAATGGAACTGAATGAATTTATTAACGAAGTAATCACTATTTTAAATCAATAACAATGGCTAAAAAAGTAAATGTAAGCAGCTTGCTGAATTCGGCAATGAACGATGAAATTAATTTGGCAGAAACCGTAAAGGGCTTAAAAGCGCAACGAAATGAAAAAACCGTTCCCATTTTAAATCGAGCTCATAGTGAAAGGAACAGATATTCTGGCGAAATGCCAGATTATTCCGAACTTAACTATCAAAATACAGAAGTGACTAAAGAACATCCTAAGATTATTGAGCTGGAAAGCCTTTTGGGCCAAGAAAACTTTTCAGATAGAAAAGAACAATTTATCTTTAGGTTAAGTCAGCAGTGTTTTGATGACTATGAGGAATTAACAAGGACCGTTAATTACAAACTCAATAAAAAACTGTCAAGAAATGATATTATGCGGAAAGTACTTGAAGATTACCATACAAACAAATTGGAAGATTTATTAAAAGTGTTACATACCCTTTGAATTTGAATTGGGAACATATTGTTTGGTTGACCATTGGTGCACTCAGCATTCTTTGGTATATCATCGTGTTTGTTATTTTGAAAAAAAACAAATCGAAAAAAAATCCCGATTCTCTTTCAGATGTGCAAAATTCTAATATATTTGTAAATAATTCATCTTTTGAAGATTTAGACATGGACCATTTACTCAACCATGTTGATAAAAATGTAAGCAGTTCGGAACTGTTAGACATTTTTGGAACGTCCGAAAAAGATACCGAATCCTTAATTCCTAAAAAAAATGAAAAACTCAAGGTTATCAGAAATGTCGACCTTCCTGAGAAAGAGGAAGGTCAGCCACCACCAGATTAAGTATCTCCTTTTTGGTGGTATCCTATTATCACTCCCATTTGAAACCCATGCTCAAATTAATGAGTTGGTAAACCAAGTAAATGCCGCCGAGCAAGGTGCATCACAAATAGGAAATAGTATTTTTCGAATAATAAAAATTGCTGCGGCCGTTTTAATCGCTATTGCTGCGGTTACCTTTTTGATTGTTCGGGAACAAAGTCAAGACCTGACTAAAAAAGTCGGAAATATCATAGTTGGCTTGGTAATTTTCTATGGACTATTGGAAATAGGCGAGAACCTATCTAGGTAGTCATGGAAGATAAATATTATCCTATTCCAAAGGCCTTACAGAAGGACGTTACCTTCTTTGGCCTAAAGGCTAAATATGTGGACCAAGCATTTAAAGGCATATTCCTTTCTCTTGTACTTGGAATGATCTTGGGTGCGTTTACCACAACCTTAATTGGATTTGTAGTATCCTTATTAGCTGCATGTGGCTATTTTCTTCTAATGCTTTATTATTCATTTTCGTTTGGTGAAAGTGGATATCTAAAGGCAAGGGCTGACAAGGCCAGACCTACTTTTATCAAAGGAACCGTAAACAAAAAAATGTTATTGAAATGGATACGTTAAGCCTAAAAGATGCATTTCCAATTTATGGGTATGAATCACCTATCCTAGTATCGAAGGAAAAAGGGTGTCTTTGTATTCCACTAGAATTAAAGCTCCCAGAAATATTCTCTTTGGATAAGAACGAGTATGCCAAATTCAATCACCTATTCTCCAATATTATAAGCACTTTGGAAGAAAACACTTTGGTGCATAAACAAGACTTGTTCTTTACCGACCGGTATAAACTTGACAAAACGAGAATTGACAGGGATTTTTTTGAATCCGAGGATGAGTTACATTTTACACACAGACCCTTTTTGAACCATCGTTGTTTTCTCGGGCTCCATCTGGTACCTAAGAATTATTTCAAAAGCAATCCGCTGGGTGCTAATGGTTATTTAAAAAAAGTTAAAAATGGTTTGTTCGATGGCATAATACCTAAAGAATATTCGGATAAGACCGTCTTGGAGGCTTTTAGATTAAAGGCTATGGCCATCAATCAACTCATTAATGAAAGTGAACTCTTAAGTTCAACAATAGTCAGTTTTGAGCACTTATTTGAAAAAGATGGTTACTATTCGAATTATTTGGAAGCAACTTTTGAAGAGGGTTCCGGTGTTGATATTGATTTTGAGAATGCAACGTTATTTAATGGAAAGAAACAAGGTCAGTTCTTTACTTTGGAAAATCTAGACCAATTTGAAACCGAGGCCATTTTTGACCATAGTTATTATGGCAAATATCATTCTGATGAGCATCCATTTCCTATTGGCAATCTTTTTTCTTTAGGGTTCAAAATACCTTACGAACACATCATTAACCAATATATATACTTGCCTCCAAAAGAAGCCGGCATCAACAATCTTAAGAAACGGGCAAAAAGATTAAACAAATACGCAAACAATCGTAAAGGGGATAAGAACAGTATTTATAGAAACCAAATACAGCAGTTTGAGCAAAATTTGATTGAAGATCATCAAGAATTGGTTTACTACCATTTAAATGTCTTGGGGTATGCAGATCGTAATAATGACTTCGGAATGATGTGCAATACCATCAAATCAGCTTTCAAAAAGATAGGGGTTCATGTCAAGGCCAATTCTGTGGACAGAAAAAATTTATTCTTTGCAGGAATTTTGGGTAATGGTATCGGTATAAGTTCAGAATTATATAGCCCAATGTCCTCCAAAATGGCTGCTTCCCTACTTTATTCAGAGGGTGGATATAAAAATCCAGTTCATGGCTTGCATGGACTTCGAATGATTGATCGTGCAACACATAAACCCTTGTTGGTAAGCCTATATAGGGAACCTGAAAAAAATCATTGGATTTTTAATCGGGGTATGTTAATAGCTTCCGGCTCAGGTGGTGGAAAAACCTATTTTGCAAATGCCTACTTATATGCTGAGTATCGAGAAGGTGCGGAGGTTATCATATTGGAAAATGGTAATTCCTATGACAAACTAACAGGCTATTTGGATGGGGTTACCATAGAACACGATGACGATAGGCCCTTTTCGTTCAATCCCTTTGTGCTGGACGAACAGGACTATCATATCAATCAAAACAACCTTCAACTGGGAGAGCACAAACTGACCCAATTGATTGTATTGCTCCAGCTTATTTTGGGCCATCAGAATAGCGATACGAACACCACATCAAACAGCATTATCCATCAAACCATTTTTGAGCGTTTAATCAGTGGTTATTACCAAGAGTCTAAAGATAAAAATCAATCAGATTATGGATTCAATAGTTTTTATAGCTATTGTGTAGATGCGCTGCCTGCATTACTGGAGAAGCATAGGATTAACTCCCAAACTTTTGATTCCAATACGGCTTTAATGATTTTAGGGAATTATGCTGATGGAGGACCCCGTGAATATCTTTTAAACAGCAAAGATGAAAGAATATCAAAGCTAACTGAAGAACGCTGGATTTACTTCAAACTAGGTAACCTAATAGAGAACCAACAGTTATTTCCCATTATCTCCTTCTTGTTGATGGATGTCTTTAATAAAAAACTTAAAGATCCTAAAAAATTAAATATCAATAAGATTTTGAATGTTGACGAAGCATGGAATCTTTTTGACAACGAAATCATGGCACAGTACTTAAACGCACAGTCAAGAATGGCAAGGAAATATGGGGGACAACCCATTTTTATTTCCCAAAAAGTAGACGACTTTATTACTTCAAAGCATATAGGAAAAACCCTTGTAGTAAACAGCCACATAAAGGTTTTGCTTGACATGGCCGAGTATTCCAACGCCTTTGATGACATTCAAGAAATTCTAGGCTTGACCGTAAAGCAAAAACAAATGGTTTTGTCTTTAAACAAGGACATTTCTGCAAAAAGAAAATATCGGGAAATTGCCATTTGCTGGAAAGAAAAGGTAGCTGTTTATGGTCTAGAAACCTCAATTTCTACAAAATGTCTCTTTGAAACTAATCCCAATGAAAAAGCGCTTATTAATTCCCTCTTGGAAAAAAATAAGAACAATTGGGAAGAAACAGCACTTGACTATAAAGAACTAACTAACAAAAACCAGTCCTAATGAAAAAAATTATAATTACACTCATACTTAGTCCTTCATTAAGCTTGGCCCAAATTCCTGTTACAGACGCTGCAACAAATGGTCAGCTTGTACTTCTAAACAAAAACATTATGGCATTGCAAGGGCAGATTTCTTCATTAAATGGAAATATGGCAACTTTGATCAAGTTGATGCAAAAAAACGTAACGGCAACCACAAATTCATCTCAGAGCATATCCCAAGAAATTGCCGCAAAGCGAACAGCTGCAAGTTTTGTTCTGGCTGCTCCTGAAATGGCCCAACTAATACACCTAAAGGAAAAAATACTAGAAGCATACCATGGTGCGAAAAAAAACTTGGATGACTATAGTTTTTTGGATGAAAAAGAACGCAAGGAAGCTGAGAACTATTTAGGTGAAATGATCGCTAGTTTATCAACCCTTCTCGTACATGCAAAAACTATGGCTTCAACTCCCGATTTGGTAGATCCTTCGGCACGCCTATCCCAAATTCAAACTATTGTACAAAAAATGGAAGGTGTTTTGAACGGAGTAATCGAACTCAACAAGAAGTTAGCTCAAAGAAATGAACATCGTAAAGCCATTCAAACGGTAATCACCATAAATTAATTAGTTATTATGCAAGAGAGTTCTGGTTTTCGATTCTTGGTCAATACGCTTTTTGATGAATACCTTCAGGAGGCTTTTGATTCATTGGGTCCAACTTTATCGGTCGGTTTCCACTTTGCAAAAATAGGTATTGGCATATTTGCAATCCAGCACTTTGCCGGTCAAGACAGGGGTGATGTATGGAAAGCCCTAAAGTGGTTTCCGCTGTTGTTTATACTTTTCAATTACAAAGTTTTTGCTTTTGCCATTTTTGAGTTTTATGACAACTTAGGAAAATCCTTTGTTACCACTGAAAAGAATTGGGACACGATTAATGCGAATGTGGCCAAAGCACAAATAGAGTCCTTTGCACAATCCACAGCTGAATGGAATTTATTGAGTATTGATTTGAATGCCCTTCAATCTCTCGCAATGGCGGGACTTTCGGGCAGTATTACCTCAATTGCCCATGTAGTATCGTCTATAATTTTTGTGGGTATCAAGTCGCTCTCCATCATCTATTTGTTCATTCTTATCATTTTTGGCCCTATAAATATTGGCCTTTCCTTCATCCCTGCTCTTTCAGGTCTTTTTAAAGCATGGCTGCAAAAATTTATGAGCGTTTGTCTTTGGGTTCCAATGTTGTACGTGGTAGACGCATTTATGGTTGAATTAGTTGATTTATTAACTACTCACTTGCTTCAAAACAATGCTAAAGATATTGGTATAGTGCTAACCGCTTCCCTTTTAATATTAATGACCTCGTTTTTTTACATAAAGGCCCCTACCCTAGCCAATTTTGTCGTGCAAGGGTTGAATATTTCTGGCGGTAATATGGTCTCGAAACCTAAACACTACGGAAAAAAGGCAATTAATACCGTAATCGATGCCAAAACTGGAGGTGCATCAAAGGGCATAAGAACCTTAACACAGTAAGAAAATGAAACATGAGTATTACGTTTTTAATGATATCGAACGGAATCAAAAGAGAAATCGCATTTTGGTTTATTTGGCCTTAGGGGTGGTGCTGATAACGGTAATCGTTTCAATGGTTTTAATACATAATGCACATAAACAGGCTCGATTTAATGCCTATGTCATCCAAGGAGGTCTAAGAACACCTATTGAACCTATAACGAACTCTAGAGAGCAACTCACATTGCTCACTGAAGGACATATTCGCCAGTTTCATGAGCTTTTCTTCTCCCTTGAGCCGGACTTAGATCATATAAGAGATAACATAGAAAAAAGGGCTCTTTATATGGTCGACAACTCAGGTAAACGGTTATATGTACGATTGGTCGAAAAAAAATATTTTCACGATGTTGTTATGAACGACTATCGCTATCTTATTGAACTTGATTCAGTTGTAGTCGATTATTCGAAGTATCCATTTCCCTTTACCTACTACGGAAAACAATCCATAGAAAAAGGGAAAAATACAACTTATAGAAATTTGTTTACTAAGGGCTTTATAAAGGAAACAGGGGTAACGGCCAATAATTTAAATGGAATGAAAATCATGGACTTTGAGGTAATCGATAATTCAGATGTAACAAAGTAAGTAATGATAGACTTTAAATCTAAAATACAAGGTTTTAAGGATTGGGTGATTGAGCATAAAACCCTATCAATTTCATTGCCCATAGTTTTAGTGCTCAGTAGCTTCTTTGTCATTGAAAATATAAAGGATTACCAATCCATATCAGTAGACTCGGAAGAGTCTAAAGGGTTTAATTCTTCCCTTCCTTCATCGAATGCTGAAAAATCGACAAAGTTGGAAGACGAGGCCCTATGGAGGCAATCCACTACGAAGGAAGATAACCAAAATTCCAAAACTGAACGTTCTCCGGAATTACTTGAAAAAGCGCAAAAGGAGGATTCTTTAAAAAAAGTCCTAAAGGAATTGGAAGATATTTCTTTTGACTTAGAACAAAATCAATCTGTTATATCTGAAGGAAGCCCAGCTCAAGAAAAAAACGGTATGGAAGGTAACAACGGACAAGGAGGTAAAATGGATGAAACTTTGGAAGCGCGACTTAACTACCGAGAACTATTGCGTGAGGGTAAGGAAAAAATGCTCGAAACCAACAGTCTAAATCCACCTTCATTGTTAGCTGAAAAAAGGACTGAAAAATCAACTTTACTTCAAGTCCGGGTAAAAGTATATCGAGATCAATTTGTTTTGCCTGATGACAGGGTTCAACTTATTGTAACAGAAGATTTTAAGTATGAAGGCAAAATTATTCCAAAGAATACTTTTTTCTATGCACTGGCTTCTGTACAGGGAAATCGTGTACTCTTGGATGCGGACAATATCAACCATATTCCCATAAAGGCAATATTAAAAGATTATAGGGATGGAATGGAAGGAATTTATAGCGAAAGAGCGGGAGGCCTTTGGGGGGAGTACATGGCAGAAACCCAAAATAGGGCAGTAACCGAAATAAACAACGAATTCACCAATGAATTGGGTGGGAATTTGAACAGCCTTGTGACGGGCCTTGGGTCTTTTTTAAAAAGGAAAAAACTTAGAGAACGGGATAAAATTCTATTAATCAACGATCACGAACTTTTAATGACCATCGAATGAGGCATATTTATCTAATACTTTTTATAATCGGTTTTTGCGATTTTATGTTCGCACAAATCGATACGATAAAGGTTTCCAAAGATTATAAAACCATTTTGGTTTTACCGGAGCCCTATTCCTTTTCCATTAATGGCAAGGATTTGAATTTTATTGAATCTTTCCCGAAGAGTACTTCCGAAAAGGCGGACCACATCGTCATGCTTGCCTACAACAATATTGCACCGGACAAACAGGACTACACCAATTATACGGTATATACAAAAAACGGACTGGCCTACGATTTTATTTTGGATTTGGTAGCTATTCCTGAAACCAAAAGATGGAATATCACTAAGGATATGGCCGATAATTTCTCCGAGATCAGCTTATCGATAAATCATTCCGAAGGGACTGATGCAGAAATCATTAAAAATGAGGATACCGCATTGCCAAACGATATTGATATATTGACCAACGGTAGGGAAGAAAATTTTAAAATTACGCCATTATCAACTTCTTTATATGAAGAAGACAGAATAGCCTATTTAAAGCAAAAATGTAAGAACCATATTTCTGATAAGGGTAATATAGCACGATATTTTTCAAAAGTCGGGGATATTTTTATATGGTTAAAAGGAGTGTATTATGATCGTGAGGAGCTTTATTTTCTATTTACACTAGAGAACAAAGAGCCTATAGATTTGGATATCAATTTCCTCAAAACCTTTATTGGCACCAATTACAAACAAAGTAGTAGTAACCAAAAAAGCGAATTCCAGCCTCTATTCAGGTATGGACAGCCCACAAGGGTCAAGGGCAACACCTCGGCCTCTTTTGTCTTGATTTTCGAAAAGTTCACCTTGGACAAGAACAAGCACCTCGTATTGGAATTGGATGAGTTGAATGGAAATAGAAATATTAGTCTTGACATTGAACACCAATTGATAAATCGACCTAAAAAATTTGGAAAATGAGGACTAGTAAAGAATATACGCACCTATTAATTGGTATTCTTTCCATATTTCTTGGAGGGCAGCAATTAAAAGCGCAAAATTACGCCAGTAGTTTGGAATTGACCGGTGGGATAGTTGAGGATGGTTATGGCGTAAATGCAGGGTACAACTACTATTTAAATAGGTTCAAATACATTCAGGGAGCCGTCTTCCTCTCCTTTGCGGAGGATAATCAACAGGGATACACTGTTCCCTATAACAATTTCACCCTAAATATTGGCTACTTTAATAATGTCATTGAAGCGCTCAACAGAAAGTTTACTGCTTCCTTGGGAGCTGGGCCAGTAGTCGGATATGAAATTGTAAATAATGGGCAACAGGAACTCGCTACGGGAGCCTTAGTTAGTAACACTTCTGAGTTCATTTATGGTGGCTTTGTTGGTGCTGAATTGGATTTTTATTTTACAGAGTCATTTTCAATAATTGGAAAAGTAAATCAATACTACCATCCTTCAAGTGATTTAGGTCAATTTGCCTTTTTCGGTGGGGTTGGTATTCGATATATATTGTTTTAGGGCCGGCCCTTCAAAAGTTGAGAACATATGAAAAAACAAATTACCCCACTAATTGGTCTTTTATGTCTATTCATTTTCACTACTTGTGACAAAGATGTTGAGATTATTAGCAGCTTCGACTATATTATTTCAATGACTTACAGGGATAAAGCGACAGTTAACCTTCCCGAGAACATTTCATTTTCAGTGGTTCCAGAACGTTTGGTACATACGCAATCGTATCAATTTAAGTATGAGTCGAAAGATGGTTCAGGAAACTTTGTATTAGATGGATCAATCCTAGCGCAAAGGGAGTGGATACCCCTGAACGAATTGACATTTTCACTTGACTTCATGGCAACTACCATTGGTTCAAAGGAAGTCGAGGTAACGTTTTCCGATGGCGATGGATTGGAGAAAACGGTAACCTTAAACTATTTGGTAGAGCATAATCCTTTCATCTGGAAGGCTTCTACTACTACCAACACCATCAACATTAATGAAGAAGTACCCATTTCTTTGCTACTTACCAATACCGGATTTGACATAAATGCCAAGTATGAGCGTAACATTTATTTTATCCAAGGGTCAGGAAATATACATTTGCTAAACGAGGAGGAAGAATCGGAAATCCCTGTTGAAACTGGAAAATTTGCTGAAATGCAACCTGGATCTTTTAGCTTAAAAGGAGAATTTAAGGAAACGGGTGTTAATAAACTGATTTTTGAAGCTAGAGACCAAAACGGTCAGACACAAAGAGATACTTTGAGTATCACTGTGGAAGAAATTGAGTTTTCCTTTACTGCCTCACCTCAAAAAAATGAAATTGACCTAGGTGGAAACACCAACCTAAATTTCAACATTACCGAATCTAATCCTTCTGGGACATCTTACCAAATGAGATATGAAATAGTTTCAGGTAATGGCACGATTACTTCAGGAGGTGAAACAGTCGCTCCAAATACATTTACTCCAGTACCTACCGGTAATTTTTCATGGGATTTTGAATCCAGTACACCAGGTAGTATCGAAATGATATTCTTTGTGAGAAATGAGACTGGTGTTGAAAGACAACGCCAACTTACTATTGCAGTGTCCGAACGCGATTATGACCTAACCGTTACACCAGCGGCTATTGAAGCTTTCGTGGGCAGTTCAATAAACATTACTCTTTTAATAAACGAATTAGGTGCTACGGGAGACACCTATACAGGTTTTTATTCCTCGTCTGGCACGGGTTCAATGGAAATAGCCGGGCAGAATTATACAGCTGGCCAACAGTTCGCACTCATCAAAGAATCTAATGCACTTACATACACCGGCATAAGTGAGGGTAGGCACACATTGACCTTTAAAGTAAAGTCAACTTCCAATATAGAAAAAGAAATTAGTACTGAAATTGATTTTGTCAGTATTGACTTTAATTTTTCAGGCAGTGCTTCGAACAATGAGTTGTTCATTACGGAAACTACAAATCTTAATTTCATTATAAACCAAACAGGTATAGGTGCTACAACTTATGAATCCCGCTATATAATAAACCAAGGCGAAGGATTAATTCGTGGATCAAATGGTACCCAATTGGCACCAAATACGTACTATGAGACATCGGAAGGTCCGGGTAACTATACTTGGAGTTTTGAAGCTACTAAAGCCGGTAGGATAGATATGACCTTCTTTACTCGAAACGTTACAGGACAAGAAGAAGAAATACGTTTATTCATAGACGTTGAAGCTACGGATTTCAGTTTGGATATAGTTGCAGCAAACACCAATGATTTTGTATTTCAAACCATACCATTAAGTTTCACTTTAAACCAACAAGGTGTGGAACAATTGACCTACAATATGACCTATTCCAGCAATGGTGATGGAGTTTTGACTATTGGAGGGGTGGATTATAACCCTGGTGAGAACATTGCCTTGACAAATGTACCCGGAACATTTAATGGCTCTTATACTGGTAACTCTGTCGGAAATCATCAAGTGACATTTAGAGTAGTATCTTCAAACAATATAACTGAAGATAAAACCATAAATATTAACTTTAACACTATTGGATTTCAAATTAGTGTACCAGCCAACCTTTCAGTTAAAGAAACATTGACCGAAAGTCTTAATGTGGTCATTAATCCAGATAGGACCGATTTGAATGTGAATTATGAGATTCAACTGGTCACCGATCAAAACGGCACATTCAATTTCGGTGGAATTAGTCCTGGTATTTACCTTCCTGCTTCAACAGGCAATAATACTTTCAATTACACCCCTTTGGATTATGCCAATGGAACCCATATCATTACGGTTTCGGTTCGGGACAATCTAGGCAACACAAACGTCGAGAACATCGTGGTGAATGTGAATAGGAAACCCATTGCATTTGGGAGAGCAGAAAAAGAGAATGTCAATTGTGGTGGGTTAAATGGCTGCGATTACCGGGTACGGATGTATATCAAAAGAGCTGGTTTTGGCGAATCCCGAGCCTTTGATGGTGCAACCATAACTACAGTCAGAATACGAATCTTTAATCGGCAAGACAATCGGTGGGAAACAATTGTCAAGAATTTTAATGAATTGGAAACCAATACTCAGGGGGACATTTACTGGCGTTTAGAGGAAGAAGCTCGGGAAAGTCGTTTACGTTATTTAGACCAAGATTTTGAAATCGAAGTTCAGGATAACGATGGAATTTGGTCCGATAAAAGTTTTGGTTCGGTTATTAGAGTATAAACTAATCCCGTGAAAAAATGTAGTTCACACGAATGGTCTGCCCTTCAATCACTTCATCAAATTCTATTTCCAAGGTGGTTTCGGAAATTTCTTGAACAAAATATGTGATGTCACTTTCGACAAAGTTTAAAATCGTTTTATCATCGTTGAACATGTAATTGTCACGAAACTTAGTGGTGCTTCCCTGTGGGGTATCATTACATCGACTGGCGTTTTCATCAATTCTAAATACATTAGATTCTCCACCAGTATCGCCAAAAAAGAATAAGTCGTCCAATACACAAGTATCCACCTCTTCAAAGCCATTAGTATTCGGAATACCGTCATTATTTAGGTCAATTGCCGGGGTCAATGTAATAGACTTAAAACTCCATTGCCCCTTTATTGTTTCATCTCTGTTCTCCAAGGAGAAATCATCATCTTGACAGGCTGCTAAGAGAACAAAAAAGAAACCCAAAAGAATACTATTTTTCATTACCTATTTGATTATTACTTTAAAGATAATAAAATAATGGCCTCTAACGATGGTTGGAATGGCCAAAAGCAAGTGCTTTCCATGGCTAGCGAAACTTGTGATTTTAAAGCATGACTGGCCGTTGCAAGGGGCTTTAAAATGCAAGACTAGAGCGATGCCAAAGGAAAGCTCTTGCCACGCACCCGAGGAGGTTGGGTATTGTAACCGACTTTAGGAGGATCCAAGTGGCCAACTTCCGCAGGGGGATTATTCCTAACTTTTTGACCTTTGATTCTTTGTCATCTTTTTCGAATCGGTCATAAGCATATCCTCTTCTTGGCCAAGAGGGAACAAGACATAATACCACATACAATTAACACATTATCTCAAAATCCTGTACCAAGTTGGTATTTCGTTTTAGCCATTTTAATAAATAGAGTAGATGGGACAGATAATAAGAACCACTAAAAAAAACAGTTAATTTGTACCATTATACATTTGACCTTAGTGGTATGTGGGACAGTGATTTATTGGTAGTTTAACTATGCACACTTTTTTAGTTTCGGATGGTAGAGTATCGCTGTTTTTCGATAAGGGTTTTAAGCTTAACCAAACACTTAAAACTAACGACCGTATTTGTGAACTTTCATTTTTTCTGGTTAATAACTCCTGACAAGTTCATTTTTCCGGTATAATCTCTTAGTATAATTTTGTAGGAATAATTATACTAGATATGCTGTTCGGTTATGTAAGGATAAGTACAAAGACCCAAAATCCCGGCTTACAGATCGATGCCCTTTTAAAGGAAGGTGTAGTCGAAAAAAACATTTATCGCGATGTTTCCTCGGGAGCAAAATCCGAGCGTCATGACCTTGATCTGATGATGAGCAGGTTACGTGAGGGTGATACCGTAATCGTTTGGAAACTCGACCGGATTGCAAGAAGCATATCCCACCTTTTGAAACTAGTTGACGAATTTGAAAAGCTTGGAGTAAAGTTCAAGAGCATCAAAGATCCCTTCATTGATACTACTTCTGCCCATGGCAAATTCGTGATTACCCTTTTTGGGGCCATCGCCCAATTGGAACGGGACATCATCATTGAGCGCACCACAGCCGGCCTTAAAAGTGCCAGACGAAGGGGAATTCAACTAGGTCGAAAGAAAGGTCTTAATAAAATTGCAAAACAAAAAGCTATATTAGCTGCATCTTATTATAAGGAGAACAATTTGCCTATTGTGGATATCATGAAGTTGGTAGGTATTAAATCGAAGCCTACCCTCTATAAATATTTAGCAATCCAAGGCCGTCGAAATTGCAAGGAATGTGGGATTATTTTTTGGGATGAGAGGCAAAACATTGAAGACGCGTTTTGCAAAAAACATAAAAAGTGATTTTTAAATAACCAACTCCTGGTACCATATGAAAATAAAATCAATAGAAATTGAAAACTACAAAAGCATTGAATCAATAGTTTTTCCTATACTATCTTACGGGACCGGAACAAATAAGAGTTCTACCGCTGTTCTTGTTGGCGTAAATGAAAGTGGTAAATCCAATATTCTAGAGGCAATTGGATATATCGCTACTGGTTTTGAAGAACAAGATTACAGTCTAATATGCAGAAAAGAGGCACAAGAAAACAAGGAATATGTTGAACTCTGGGTTAGGTTGGAAATTGAAAATCAGAAACCCTATCAAGATATCTTGTTAAAAGAACAACCCAAATTAAAATCTATAATAGATAAAATTAAAATCACTGACCTCACTAAAAATATTTATTGTGGCCCGGAAGAAGATGTCGCTACTTCGATAAGCACCCTTAGGTTGGAAGATATTCCTGAACTGCATAGATTTGTGGTGATTGAAGTTAATGAGACGATAAACGGTAAAGCAACCAAAACCAAGAATATTGATTTATTGACATTGGAAAAGACACCTAAATCTAAAATGTCTATTAATACGGCTAAAACTCTTTTGAAAGAGGGTCAAAAACTTCTAGATAAAAAACTTCTAGAAACCATATGTTCAACCACTCTTGAAGCTTCAATCAATTCAAAAATACCCCAGATAGTCTTTTGGAAGGCAAGTGAAAAGTATTTAATCAACGAGTCAATTGAACTGACAGAGTTTAGCACAAATCCCTCAAGTTCCATTCCTTTGAAAAATATGTTTCACATCTACGGAAAAAAAACTCAGCCTGAAATTTCTGAATGTATAACTCTAGCCTTAGGTTCACCATCGAAAAAAGCAGAACTTGTAGATTCATTAAGTTCAGTTATTACAAAACACGTAAATAGAATTTGGAAGGAACATAAAATCAATGTGAAGGTTTCAATAGACGGGAGTAAATGTCAGGTCCATATTGAAGACAAGAAAGTCAAATACAAATACTTCACTATGAATCAACGCAGTGATGGGTTTAAACAGTTCGTATCTTTAATACTAAGTCTATCGGTTGAGACAACAAATAATTCTTTAAAAAATCAAATTATACTCCTAGACGAACCTGAGGTTCACCTTCATCCTAGTGGCATCCGATTTATGAGAGATGAATTGTTGAAAATTGGAAAGCAAAATAATGTAATTATCGCTACTCATAGTCATTACATGGTTGATGCAACTACGGTTGATAGACATTGGGTTGTACAAAAAGACGAGAATACTTCTATTGAGCAAATTGATGATTCACGTACTATGGTGGATGAGGAAGTATTATCTAAGGCTTTCGGTATTGATTTAATGAGAGAACTAATTCCAAATAATGTGTTTCTGGTGGAAGGAACAGGAGATAAAAATCTTATTAATCATCTATTTAAATTAGACAAAACAAACCCATCTTACACAATAAAATCCGCCGGTGGAGCAAGTAAAGTCTATTCGATTGCATCACTGTTGGCCGAAGAGAAAATACTTGCAACAATAATTTTAGATGATGATTTAGAAGGAAGAAAAATAAAAAAAGAGATAATTTCAAAAGTTAAGAATCCTTTTAGCGAAAACAATGTATTGACTCTTAGAGATGTTTTGGGAGGTTTACCTGCTTATTCCACCTTAGAAGATTTATATCCAATATCTTACTTGTCTGAGGTGTTCAAATCTGAATTTGGAAAAGAACTCAAACTTGCAAATGGCAAACCAATTCTTTCCTTGATTGTAAGTCAGGAAGAAACTTTAAAAGGCAAAAATAATAAAGAAAAATTGGACAAATTTAAAACCAAAATCACGGAAGGATTTATCAAAAAATATAGAACTTTTAAGTCGCTAGAAAAAGAGTGCACACTTTTAATTAATTTCTCAATTAAATTGAAAGAAAAATTAAATGAAATTTAATACAGATTATGGATATAAGCATTTTATTAAACGGGTTAGCCAAAATACTTGGCCCCATTTCTACATTGTCTAAAGACAGACGCGAACTAAAAGACTCCGCGTTAAGGGCTATTCTTAATGCTCTCAATGAAACTTATCTTTATTACCGTGATTTGGACAGAGGTTTGGAAAGGAATCCAGAGAGGGAGGAACTGTTGGTAAAGTATTGGTCTGCAGCTGCAATACCGATGAGGCATTTTGATCGTGATCTAGCTGAAAAATGTAATATAAAATCTGATTACTGGTTAAGTCCCGAATTATATGATGATGCAAAAATAACTGAGTTGGGAATAGGATTAGATAACGTTAGACAGGCTTACAGAAAAATGACGGGTCCAATATTTTCAGTCTCACGAAAGTTCAAATAAAGGATGAGCTAAAATGAAAAAAACATTATTGATAATATTGATTCTAATCCCCCTTCTTGGGTCTTCCCAAAAAAGGCTTGGAGCTTTTACTGGGTTAAACAACTCATCTATATCCGAAGGATTTTTAAAAGAGAGCTACTTCACTGACAAATTAGGATTTCATATAGGTGGATTTTATGAAATGGACTTGTCTGAAAAAGTGAAATTTAGGCCTAAATTGGTTTATTCTCAGCAAGGCAATAGAGGTGAATACGATCATATAATTGGGGAAAAGTTGGATTATTTGAACATTCCTTTGAATTTGAAATTTTATGAGAGGACCTACTTGATGGTTGGGCCTCAAATTGGTTTTCTTGTTTCCAAGAAAAATACGTTTTTCTTTCAAAGTGTTAAACAATCATTTGACGCTGGCCTTAATTTAGGTCTTGGACAAAGAATACATGACTTCTTTATTGAAATTAATCTCTATCAAGGATTTACAAAAGCGATTGAAAGCAGAGATTTTATTAAAGGGACTAATACCGTAATTCAATTGAGCGCTGGAGTTTATATCTTTTAAAAACACTTACTAACAATACCTCCTATGAAAAGCCCTAGTCCTATTCTTTAAAGTTCAAAAAAACGATGGGAGAAAAGCCTAAAAGATTATGGAATTTAGTCCAATGGGATCCGGTTGCGACTCTAGTCATAATATCATTTATTTTATTATTATGGCTAATAATAGCTTGTCTTTTGGGATATAAAGGGCTTTAAATTTGATTTTATGGATATATATCTTGAGAGTCCGATTCACTAAAGTTTAAATAAAGGATCAAATATATAGTGGATACGTAATCATTGATTAGTTGTTCCGATATTAGTTAACGATTATATATCCGCGTTGTGAGCAATAATATACATCGGGCCGACATTGGACAGTTTTTTCGTCTATAAAATAAATAACCAAACTGAAACTTAGAATGAGAAATTTAAAGATATTATTATTTGGTATAATTTTCTTCCTTTCATTTAGTTGTTCAGTAATTAAAAACCAAAAAAAAGGGAAAGTACTACCTCAGAATTTTAACTTCGAAACAGAATTCACTACTGTTAAATCAGTAATAATCTTGCCTTTTGAGATTGATGGAATTCCTAAAAATTTCCTTTTTGATACTGGAGCAGATTATAGCCTTATTCAGCGAGACTCAACAATTGGAAGGACTGGGAATTATAACGGAGCATCTAACCGAAAAATGAAACTCGGCAATGAATATGTAAAATCTATGAAGATTGGTAACATAGAGTTTCAAAATACTTTTGCTGGAAACGGCAATTTAGAAGGCCTAAAAGAGCAAATTTCAAATTTTGGCGGAATTATAGGACAGCCCATAATAAGCAAAGCGAATTGGTTGATCGATTATCCGAATAAAACGTTGCGAATTTCAAACGAAAATTTAGTAGACAACACCTTTCAGACTATCCAAATCAAACGAGAAGGTGGCACACCATATACTTTCATATCAATAAACGGAATTGAGCATAAAGTTGTGATAGATTTTGGCTCATCATCGGAATTTAATCTACCAAAGGAATCTAAACTTGCAAAGCAATTTTTACAACAATACGATTTTGAAGACAACGAAAGAGAAAGATATACACTTGGCGGACTACAGGCCATTAAAGAAAAAGTCGGAATCGCGCCTTTGATAAAATTGGGGGATATGGATTTTAAGAATGTTAATACGACAATAAATGTTTCAAGCCAGCCAAGAATCGGAATCAGGTTTTTTAAAGATTGTGAAATCTATATTGATAACCTTAATAATAGTTATAAAATTAAAAATAGAGCGAAAAGTACTGCTAACAATGTATCCTATGAAAAGCACTAACCCAGTTCTCTAAAGTTCAAATAAACGATAGAAAATGAGCAACATACAAATGGGCCAAGCTGAAAGATTAAAAAAAGAGTTTGAGCTTTCCGGAAAAGAATGTAACCATAGTTTTGGAAAATTGAAAGAATATTACTTAGGAACGGCTACTGGAGATTACCGCTGTTCCAATTGCTATGAAGTTCTCTAAAAACGAGTAAAGTCTAAATAAACGATATTTTAGAACCGAATAAATATGCTAAGCATGGTTTTATCTGGAAACTTGAATGGATAAAAGTATAATTTTATAATGACATAATGAGTTGTACAACATTTGACAAACTATCCACTTTTGACAATAAGGCGTATAAAGTCAAATGTCGTAAGAATGACGTAGGCTAACCGCTACCAAATTATCCTTCCATACATAATTTTGGGCAAATTCATAAATTATGACTATAATCGGAAATACAATTAGTGAAACGCGTAAGTTAAAAGGACTTACCCAAGAAGAATTAGCGGAGTTAGCAAAGGTTAACCTACGGACAATTCAGAGAATTGAGAACAACAAAAGCGCCCCTCGCGGAAAAACATTAAACCTAATATGTTCCGTTCTTGAGCTAAATTTGGAAGAACTATTAAATAAAGAAAAAGATAATAAGAGGAAAAACCTCGGAGTTATGGTAATTCATGGAATTTTTCTTCTAGTTTACAACTTTGCCCTCATGGGTACTTTCGGCTTCTTAACTTTAGTTTCAGAGGCAAACTTAAATAGTAGATTTGGTGCAATCTTACTAAGTGTCTTTTTTTCATTATTTATTGTTTGGAAAACGAAAAAAATGAATGGAATCGAACGAATGTTAAAGTTTGGTTTCGGATTAATTGTCTTTTTCATTGTTGTTCCAGTAAAACATGGATTTCAAACTGGAATTCATACTGGTTTATTTATTTGTGCAGCTATATCCCTAAGTATATTATTTTATGGAAACGAGTTGATTAAAGAAAAAGAGTGAAAAACGTTGTGCAACACTGTACCCTGTGAAAAGCCCTAGTCCAGTTATCAAAAGTTCAAATAAACGATGAACAATAAGTTAAAAAAAGAATATAAGATTCAATTCTCGGAGTTAAGGAGTTTGATAAACTCCTGGAATTTGATTCCAAGTTCTCCTGCTGATGAATTTGATTCATTAAATCATATGTGCTTAAGTATGCTTTACAAAGGAGCGGATAAAAACAAAATTACCAAGTCAATTCATCATGAGCTAACGGCGAATTTTGGATTTTCTATAGAAAAAGAAGACTCAGCCAAACTTGCCAGGGAGATAACTCTATGGTGGATGGAGAATAATTAAAGTTCAATAAAACGATTATCAAATACATAGATTTTATTCCAATATAGGGTGTATTGGTGTATTTTACATCTATATAAACAAGTTGCTAAAAATACTCGAGGGATGTTCTTCATAGCAACTTTTTGCCAATCAGGTCTTTCTTTTTTTACAATTTCATACCAAAAATTTGATTGGATTTATTAAGAGAAAAAATACTAAAAATAAATTTAATGAATGACGACCAATATTCTTGGCAAAAACTCTATAGAGAAATTATTCTTTACTTTCGAATCTGACAAATAAAGAGCTTCTAATTCATGAGTACTACGCAACCAACAAAGGATAGAGTAAAAACAAAAAGGCATAAATTTATTAGTAGTTCTGCATGGCGTTGGTTTCAGATAGCAATTGTACTGACAATTTTATCTTTAGTGGTCAATCATTTAGCATCACGCGATAGTTTTCCAGATAGTGAATCGTATAGATTTCCCGTTGAAGGATTTCTGGCGTCTATTATTTTATCTACTTTCATTGGGATCATAGCGCATCTTAATTTTAAGTTTTACAAGAAGAAGTATTTTTCTAAAAAAGTAGAAACTTTTACTATTGCACGGTTTCTGGCTTCTACTTTAGGATATATTACCATCATGTATATTCCTGTAAATATTATTTTGAATATAATTGCAGGCGGACAAACAATATTCTATTATATACTAGTAGGTTTGTTACTTACCTTATTACTGAGTTTTATTGGTGTCATATTGGTTTATGCACGCGATATTTACAGCTTGTATGCAGCATCGATAAAAAGTGCTGAAATCACGATTGAAAGTGGTGCAAAAACAACCAAACTTACTTATGAGGACATTGCATGCTTTTATAGCGAAAATAAGATTGTATACGCTGTTCAAAATGATGGCACTACTATTAACACTGATTTTACGTTGAATGAGCTAGAAGAAAAAATAAATGACCAATTGTTTTTTAGAGCCAATCGGAAAATTATCATTCACAAAGATGCAGTAGACCAAATTGAAAAGATTGAAAATGGCAAGTTGCATATTCGATTAAAAGCTTCCGTTGAAAACGATTCAATTGCTGAAATCAATATCAGTCGTTACAAGCGAAAAGCATTTATGAATTGGTTTCAATAAAAGATGCCAAAAACTACCGACTATTCAGTTATAAATTCACGACCATTCAGTAAAAACATTAGTATTTAAAGGGGTTTTCAGAGATTTTGTTCATTATTTCGCTTAGAATTCAAAATCAATGAAAAATGAATAAACTAACCTTAAGACAAACATTAATTCCATTAATTACGATTGGAATCATCTGCTTTTTATGGTTTGGACCAATCCGTATTAGCTACATAGAAAATGTCATTATTTCTATATTAATCATTATAGCGAATTACATAGAATACAAAGGAAAACCATTTTCAGCACTTGGTTTTCAACGTGAAAAATTCACATTCAAAAACATAGTTGTACTTGCTCCATTAGTTGCACTAGGGCTCTTTGTTTTTTATGTCTTTGTATTGGTTCCTGGAATTACAAAACTCACAGGAGTTCCAATAGATTATTCAAGTTTTGATCAATTGAAAGGAAATCTTCCAGCCTGTTTGGTTGCTTTATTAATAGTTTGGGCTTCTGCGGGATTTGGAGAAGAAATTATCTTTCGCGGTTATTTCATGCGACAATTTGTAAAATTCTTTGGAGAAAGCAAAGTCAGTATTGTGCTTAATATTCTACTACTTGCTTGCTTTTTTGGCTTTATGCATAGTTATCAAGGAATTACCGGGCAGCTTGTTGCAGGGACAGTCGGAGCAATCTTAGCCCTGATATTCTACTTGCGCAAATACGATTTGTGGTTTGTTGTTGCTGTACACGGTTTTTTTGACACCATTGCTTTGATTTGTGTTTACTTTGGTTTGGTGTAATGATGCTAAGTAATCAGACTTATCCATTGAATTTACTCAATAATAAGATACGTCTACATTTCTCTATATTTGAGTTCTCCCGTACTTTAAAAACAAAAAAACGGCTAGAAAAAACGTCCATAAAAAAAGACGTACTTTTCATACACGAGAACTTCACAAAGTTCAAATAAAGGATCAAATATATAATGGAATATTATGAATGACCATATATTTAGGTTGTGTTTAAATTTAAAACCATGGAAAAAATACTATTACTATCATTTGCACTAATCCTACAAATCGGCTATGCCCAAGTTGAAAATGAAGAATTGAAATCCGGTTCCGGTATTATTTTTTTTACTGGCAGTGAAGTAATCAATGCCGAAGACGCTCCAGAAAAGCAAATAATCGAATTATGGAAAAGTTATTTATTGGAAGGTAAATTTCAAGATGACCGGTCCCCGTATTGGTCTTTTGATGATATGAAAATACCTGACGAATATCTATGGGCAGTCGGAGTTCAAAACTTAAATTCTAGAAAATATAAAGTCCAATGTAAGATAATCGGTGTATTCCCGGCTGAAAATGATTTTTATGCCTTAAAAAGTGCTTTTACCCATATTGACGATAATGGAGAGATTCACTTAGACACGATCACATCGGTTTATGCTAAAAAATTCAATGACAAGTATCTGCTAATCAGTAGTGCCGAGTACTTCAAAAGTGTTTTGGAACACCATAAAATTGGTAATATAAATTATTACGTACACCCTTTTCACAAATTCGACATCGAAAAAGCCAAAAAAATGAACGATTTCAATGTTTTCATGGCTAAAGAGTTTGATATGGAACCTATTGAATTTGACTACTTCGTTGCAAATAATGCACGTGATATTGTGGACATATGGGGCTATGAATACATGAAAAGGATGTATATCCCTAATCAAACTGGCGGAGTTGCAAGCGTGCAAAACAAACTAATTTATTCTGGGAATAATTCAGAATACTATCCCCATGAATTGGTACATCTTTACACTTTTGACTTGGTACCAAAGGATTATCATTTTTGGATTGGTGAAGGAATAGCAACTTTTTATGGTGGAAGTGGAGGTTATTCCTTGGATTGGCATCTGGAAAAACTACGAATATTTTTAGAAAGCAAACCGAATTTTGACTTATCGGACATAGACAAATTGGATACGGTAATTCCTAACGGAGAACACAAAACTGACTTTAGATACGTTATTGGAGGGTTTCTAATGAAAGAGATTTACGAAAATTATGGAGTTGAGGGCCTTTTAGAGGCATTACAGATTGAAGGAGGGAACGTGGAGGAATTTCATAAATCCGGTGGTTCTAATGATGCCTTTTTTGATTTTCTAAATAAAAAATTGGGAATTGAAAGGAATGAATTTGACGCTTATATCAAAACGGAGTTAAAGAACTAAACACAAAAATGACTATAATTCATTACGCCCAAGGCGTGTGAAATCATGACCCAGCCGATTTAAATGTTCAAATAAACGATAAAATCAAAAAGAGCTCTGACCAACTGGACAGAGCTCTAAATGATAACACTATATGAAAATGAAAAAATTTGAGGTCGATTATTATTCTGACATGAAAGTAGGTATCTTGTTGAAGTCGGAAAAAATTATGATGTGAAAACCGCCTTTGTTGTGGTCTATCACAGTAATCCAGATGATTCGTATTATCGATTGGCCAAAACCCACAAGATCTAGAAAGTTCAAATAAAGATTCTTAAAATACGAGCCAATCTGTTATGCCAAATTAATATGAACTTAGAAAAAATTTTCTCATCTGAACTGATTCTTGAAAACGAGTCAATTTTATTGCGTCCTTTATCCATCAATGATATTGACAAAATAGAATCTATAAGCTATAATAAAGAATTAGGAGAATTTGGAGCAAGAGTAAAAAACAGAAATGATTTAACGGAATATTTTAACTTTTGTATAAATTCAAAGAAAGAAAAAGAACTTTACCCCCTAATAATTATAAGTAAGGAAAATAATAATCCAATAGGGTTAACAATGTTTGGAAATATTAGTTTTCAAAATAAAAGATTAGAAATAGGGTGGACATGGATTGGTGAAAAATTTCAGGGAACTGGTATTAATGCAATTTGCAAAGGGCTTCTTCTAGATTATTGTTTTGACAATTTAAACTTAAGAAGGGTAGAGTTTAAAATAGATATAAAAAACTTGAAATCACAAAGGGCAATAGAAAAGATCGGAGCCATTAAAGAGGGTCTTTTAAGAAATTACAACATACAATCTTATGGAGAAAGCGATGGAACTTACGTTTACAGTATTCTTAAAGAAGAATGGAAAAAAGCATAGGACAATTTACAAAAAACCTAAGGCGTTTTAGGCTGCAAAAATGCCAGGCTTTATTTAAAAATAATACATCAACCAATGAACATTAGACTAAAAATTTATAATATCACCATTTTTTTGTTCATCGGAATGTTGGCCTTTGGACAATCAAAGAACATCGGAATAAAAAATTTTCTGGACAGTTTAGAACCAAGTGATTTTTCTGGAGCAATCTTAGTTGCATATAATGATAGTATCATTGAAAAGAGAGCATACGGACTAGCAAGCATCGAATTTGGGATAAAAAACAGAGTAGATACCAAATTCAATATTGCCTCGATTACAAAAATGATAACAGCAGTTGCGACCCTGCAACTATATGAAAAGGGAAAAGTAGGCCTTAAACGGCCTATAGGGGAATACCTTCCCGACTATCCCAACAAACTGGTCAGGGATTCAGTCACCATTCACCAGCTTTTAACACATACATCCGGAAACAATAATGATTTAGATTTTTGGAAAACCAATAATCTCAAATACAAAAATGTATCGGATTTTGCACAACGTTTTGAAAACGATACTTTGTTGTCAAAACCAGGAACTAAATACGATTACAGTGGGTCAGGTTTTATTATACTTGGTCTCATTATCGAGAAAGTAAGCGGACAGAATTATTATGACTATGTGAGACAAAACATTTTCATACCAGCAGAAATGGAAAATACGGGGGAGTTGGAAATCGATTCTGTCGTGGGAAACAAAGCAAGCGGATACACGACTCTTTTTGGAGAAATCAATATCCCAAAAAGAAATGAATATTACCTCTCAAAAGCATCGTCCGCAGGATTCCATTATTCGACCGTTGAGGATTTGTTCAAGTTCTCGAAAGCTCTAAGAAATGGTAAACTCTTAAAGAAAGAAATAACTGAATTAATGTTCGAGCCAAAAGTTAAAGGCTACAACACAAATCTGGGATATGGCATTGACGTCGACCTGAGGTATAACCAAACAATTCAAGGACATAGTGGAGGTTGGTATGGGGTTCGTGGAGAACTTATGGATTTTATGGAGGATAACTACACGGTCGTCATTTTATCGAATATGGACGATAACGGAAAGACGGGTGCTTCGATGGTGGCTGATTTTTTTAAAACATTGATTGCGGACAAGCAGAAGGAGAAATAATGTGGCATAACAAAATCTCCTATGAAAAGCCTTAGTCCAGTTTTAAAAGTTCAAATAAACGATGAATTCTATCTAGACCAAACCTTTACTAGAGTGGTTCAAGCTAAAAAGGCTACTAAAAATGAAATCAAGTTTTACAATAACAAAAGATTACATTTATCTTTAGATTATAAAACAACTAATTACGTTCGCCAAAATGCCACTTAAAAACAGGTATTAATCTGTAGCCGTATTTTAGGACGTGACATGCTGAAAATAATCTTTCATAATAATTATCTTAGCCGAATATGAGAACTGAAATCAATATTGATGCTAATATGCTTACTTGGGCTGTTTCCCGAGCAGGCTTTGATTTGGCGGAGTTCACTGAAAAAGTTCCCAATCTTGAAAAGTGGATTAATGGAGAAAAAAAACCAACCGTAAAACAACTTGAGGCTTTTTCTAAAAAAGTTCACCTGCCCTTTGGCTATTTGTTTCTTCATGAGCCACCGATCGAAAACATTCCTATTCCATTTTTTAGAACAAATGGGAACCAAGATGAAAAAGTTAGTTTAAATGTTTATGATACAATTTTATTAATTCAACAAAGACAAGATTGGCTTCGTGATTATTTAAAAGATAACGAATTTGAAAACCTTCCATTTGTTGGAAAATATAAAGGTAATACTAATGTTACTGCGATAGTCAACGATATACGCAAAACTCTTGGATTATCTGAAAATTGGGCTAGTCAACTAGGAACTTGGGAAGAAGCACAAAATCATTTAGTTGAAATCATCGAAGACAAGGGAATCATAACTGTCTTTAATGGTGTTGTTGAAAACAATGGTTACAGAAAAATACCAGTTGATGAATGTAGAGGATTCGTTTTAGTCGATGATATTGCACCATTTATGTTTATTAATAATGCAGATTCTAAATCTGCGCAAATGTTTACAATTGTCCATGAATTGGCGCATATATGGACAGGACACAGCGCAGGATTTGACTTTCGAAAACTTCAACCAGCTGATGACCCAATTGAAATTCTTTGTGATCAAGTTGCAGCTGAATTTCTTGTTCCTGAAAAGACTTTCAATGAAAAATGGATTAACAATCCAAATATTAGGAGTGCATCTCGATATTTCAAAGTAAGTGAAATAGTGATTGCTAGAAGAGCATTGGACACAGGAAAATTAACAAAAACTGAATTCTTTGAATTCTACAACGAGTATCTAAATAGAGAATTCAGAAAGAAAGAAAATCAACCCTCTGGTGGGAACTTCTACGCTACTACTCGTAAACGATTAAGTGTGACTTTTGCTTCTCATATAAATAATGCAGTAAAGACTGGTCAACTATTATATAGAGATGCCTATAAACTAACTAGTTTAAAAGGAGATACTTTTCAAACCTTTTTCTCTAAACATATATAGTTTGTATGACAGTTTATGTAGTAGATAGTAATTTCTTTATTCAAGCTCATAGAGTGAACTATCCGCTAGATATTGCTTATAGCTTTTGGAACAAAGTAAAGGAATTAGCTGAAACTGGTAGAATTATCAGTATTGATAAAGTAAAAGCTGAACTATATGATAAAAATGACGATCTAGAAGCTTGGTGTAAAGCTAACTTGCCAGAAGACTTTTTCAAATCCACAGATGAAGTTATGACTGAATATGGAAGAGTTACTTCTTGGGCAATTTCATTGAATCATCATTATTTGCCAAATGCACTAAATGAGTTTCTTGATGCTGATGAAGCAGATGCTTTTCTTGTTGCTTACTCATTAGCAGACAAAGACAATAGAGTCCTTGTTACACAAGAAAAAAGTCAGCCAACTCGTAAGAATAAAATTAAAATTCCTGAAGCTTGCAATCCAATTGATGTTCGCTTTTTAAATACAATTGAAATGTTTAGAGAGCTTGGTGAGACATTTTAGAAAAGCTCGTACGCACAACGACGTGTCCCATGAAAAGCTCTCGTCCAGTTCTCTAAAGTTCAAATAAAGGATGAGTAATCAATTCGATACCCAGGTTCAAAGAAATTTGCTTGGGAAACAGTTGGAAAAGGAAGGTAGAGTATTAGAAGCTAAGGCTCTTTACGAAGCAAACATCTGTGAGAATTTCGAAGGTAGCTTCCCTTATAGAAGATTGGCAGTTCTTTATCGCAAGAGAAAGTTGTTGACTGACGAAATACGAGTTCTAGAAAAAGCCGTCTACGTTTTTGAATCACTAATTACAACAGGGAGAAGTGATGTTCAACCAAAATTGAAAGAGTTCAAAGAAGGTTTAATAAAGGCAAGGGGAAAAATGTCAAAGTTCAAATAAAGGATGAAAAACAATGTGATTTTAAAAAAATATTCAATAAACAAACTGGTAACAGGTTTATTATTGTTTGGGTTTGTAGTTACAGGATTTTTAGATTTACTCGTGAATAGACAATCTTCTTACTCTTCAATAATGGGGATGGATACCATTAGAGTTTATTTCTATACATTCTTTTTACTGGTAATAGGTTGTTGGCTTCTTTATAATAAATGGTTTGTAGGTATAGGTTTTATAAGTTTAGCGACATTTAGCTCATATTTTACTGAATACATTTCTATCCATAATTATTTTGCATCAATAGCGATATATATTGGGGTAATTATAGATATTATTACACGAAAGAAAAAGAAATGGTTAGTTCCCCTGATTATTATTGGAATATTACAAGGGATTGCATTTCAGACTGGTTGGTTTGGTTATTATATGGTTGGAATTATGGAATTTTCAGCACTTTGTGTAGGTTCTGCTTTTATCATAAAGACAATTGAATAATGTTTAGACAACAACAGGTAAAAGTTCAAATAAAGGATAGATATTCGAGGACAAAATGAATAACAATTATAAAGTTGGGGATTTAATTTATGATGCGAATATTTATGATGGGATGAACACCGACCTTGCCGATTTGCAATTTTACAAGCGGTGGATGCCAAAAAATAAGGATGCGCGCATACTTGAGCTTTGCTGTGGCACAGGCAGACTTACACTGCCAATTGCAAAGGATGGATATGATATTATTGGGATAGATCACACTTCTTCAATGCTTGAACAAGCAAGAGCAAAAGCTTCCGAAGGAGGATTGGAGGTTGAGTTTATTGAAGCGGATATTAGAACTTTGGATTTGCCGGAAAAATACGACCTTGTTTTCATTCCTTTTAATTCAATACATCATTTATATAAAAATGAAGATTTATTCAAGGCATTAAACGTTGTGAAAAAACATCTCAAAAAAGGAGGTTTATTTCTGTTGGATTGCTTTAATCCGAATATTCAATTTATTGTTGATGGTGAAAAAGAACAAAAAGAAATTGCTAAATATACCACCAAAGATGGAAGGGAAGTATTGATAAAGCAAACAATGCGATATGAAAATAAAACCCAGATCAATCGCATAGATTGGCATTATTTTATAAATGGTGAGTTTGATTCTATTCAAAATTTGGATATGAGACTATTTTTTCCTCAAGAATTGGATTCATACCTAGAAAGGAATGGTTTTAATATTATTCATAAGTTTGGAGGTTTTGAAGAAGAAGTATTTAATGACAAATCGGAAAAACAGATATTTGTTTGTCAGTAGTTACCAAAGTTCAAATAAAGGATGCAACCTTTCATCGGATTCATGCCAATGATTGGCATATAAAGATGTATTATACACGTATATAAACAAGTTGGGCATAATTCTGATGCAACCTTTAACTACAAACTGTATCTATAGAAAAAGAAAGTAAATGAACAGATTTTATTTATTGATAAGTTTTGTTGCATTACTATCTGCTTGCGATAATGAAAATGACAATATTGATAGTTTTATTTCTACAGATATTGAGTTTATGCCAATAGAGAGATATGAAAATTCAAGTTTATCAAATATAGCTGAGACTCCATCATTAAAGCTTCGTATAAATACAACGCAAAGATATCATTGTGGTAACTATAGAATATTAACATCTCAATCTGTATCAGATAATGAATTAACCATAAAATTTGAAGAAATACAGGAACCAATTTTATGCCTTTTGAATGGAGGCCCTGCGACTTCATACATTGATATTCCTGAAGATATAAATAAATTGGTATTTATAAATGGAGAAATTATTGACGCCTATAATATAGAAATAGATAATGAGGTCGTTTCTATTTCGGTTATAATAAACAATTTTACCTCTTCTCTATATAGTAAAACATTTAGATACCCTGAAAACACGTTTGCATACGTCGGAGGAACAAATACTGATAACACGCATATTCATGATGATTTTTTGAATATACTCATTAACAATCCTTTATTTACAGAATATGAATTTGATGGAGAAGGTCGAATACCATATCAAGTAATTTCAGATGGTCATTGGGTAAATATGCCCTCGAGGTTTTTTAAATACAATAATGTATCTGACTTTGATGTAGCAGGGCAATTATTAATTGATTTCGCAACAGAAAATATCATTCCTAATGATGGTGTTTCGTTTTCACTAACGAACTGGAATAATAGAACATATTATAGTTGGCAATTTGATTAAAAAACTCTGCCCAACAATGTGCCCTATGAAAAGCACTAGCCCAGCTCACCAAAGTTCAAATAAACGATTCTTAAAATGAATGTTAATACCTAAATGATGAGAACAATAATTTTAGCCACCATAGTTCTTTTTCAATTATGTTCTTTGACAGGACAGACATCTTTAAAAGAAATAAACCTAGAAAAAGGAGCGTATAATGTAGGTTTCAAACATTATACAATGGTCGATAGCACAAGACTTTATCGCATTGAAAATAACTTTGATAATCAACTCGTAAATAGACCGATTCCCATTAGTATATGGTTTCCGGCTACCACTGAAAACAGCAACTCTGAACAATTAACAGTTTTAGACTATTTGGAGATTTTAAAGGAAGAGGAAGAATCGAAAAACTTGCCAAACGAGTTATTGTTAGATTGGTTTCCTCAATTGGGGGATACTCCGCAAAATAGAGCCCATTTGTCTGAAACAGTAAATGCTATGTCGAATGCCAATTTTTCAGAAGAAAAATTTCCGGTCATAGTTTATGCACCAAGCTATCAAGCCTCATCAATTGAAAATTTTGCACTGTTCGAATATTTGGCAAGTAATGGTTACGTGGTGATATCAAGTCCATCAAGAGGAACAGATACAAGATGGTTAGAAGGAGGAACTACAAAAGATATGGAAACACAATTTAGGGATGTAGAATTTCTTTTAAAAGAAATTCAGAAATACGAATATATAGACTTAGATAGAATAGCACTCATGGGCTTTAGTTTTGGTGGACTATCCAATGCCATAACGGTTATGAAAAATAAGAACATAAGTGCATTAGTGAGCCTGGATGGAACTGACAGATATAATTACCCTGTACTTGAAAAATCACCTTACTTTGACTTAGATAGGTTGAATGTTCCTTATATCCATTTTGCTCAAAAAGATATACCGGAAGAAGTGCTAACGAGGGATAACATACCTGCTGAATTGAATTCTAAATTCCAACTGTACGATTCTTTAGAATATAGCAATGCCTACAGTTATAAATTCCACGACTTAACACATTCTCATTTTGGTACTATTGGTGTTTTATTCTCATATAGAGACAAAAGACAGGACAAAAGTGATGCTGAAATTATGTCGTCCTACAAATTACTATCTCAACACACCTTACAATTTTTAAATGCTACCTTAAAAAATGAGGAGAGCGCAAAGGAATTTATTGAAAACAGCCTTGAAAAAAACGGTATTTCGAAAAACCTGGTTTCGAAAAAAATAAAAAAATCACTTACAAAAGAGTTTGATTATAATGACTTCAAGGATTTGGCACTCAATCAGGGTCATCGAGATTTAATCCCCTTATACGAAAATACAGTAGCAAAACATCCAACACTTAAGCTTGAAGAGGGTATGCTAAACAACCTAGGCATTCGATTATCATTTAACGCTGGAAAGTTGGAGCAAGGTATAAATGTATTTTTATTAGCTATTCATATCTATCCAAAATCGGCTAACTTATATGATAGTTTGGCCCTAGCTTATTTTTATAATCAAGATGATAAAAATGCTATTGCTAACTTTAAGAAGTCATTAGAGTTAAATCCCGAAAATAAGCATGCAATTGATAAACTTAAACAATTGAGAGAATAAAACATCTAGTAAAAAAGCCTCAGTTCAGTTTTCTAAAGTTCAAATAAAGGATGATTTAAAGTGGCACTGTTTGACCCAAATAGGTGGCATTATGGTAATTCAAAGATTCTTTTTGAGTTTCAAAAAGCACCTATATCAATCCTAGAAATACCATATTTTAAGTAAATTTGTTTAAAAGGAATTTATGAATTACTCGTAATACTTTTTAACCTTTACAACCCATAGGTTCTTTTGCAATTTTGATTTTCTAGTAAACGAATTCCATTTTTTAACGGATTCACATCCTAGTTTCGAACAAATATCGAACAAATATCAATATTTATTTTCGCAATTTATTGTAAATCAATTATTTAAATACAATATCATGGTATACAGAACGTATACCATACCATGGAGGAATAATTGCTTGCCTGTTTTTACTAAAACGACCTACCATCAATCCATATAAAAAACGTCAAGTACTTCTTGACTTTTTCATATTATCACCCCGCGCCCAGTGACACAAATCATTGTGTATATTTTCAGGCCTTACTAATTTCATGACTGTAATAACATAGCAATTCAGATTATTAATTCATTTTAAAGGAATAGGGTCATGGGAACATCGATTAAAACAATAGTATTAAGTACAATACTTGCTCTGTTTGTTGTTTGCTCCTGCAGCAAGGAGGAAGATTCATTGGTAAAAAAAGGACCATTCAACATTAGTGAACTTGCCGGTAATTGGGAAGCCACTAAGGCAGGTTTCACGGGCAATGATATGGCGATAGACTTAATTGCCGAAGGGGGAACCGTAACCATGAGTGTTCAAAGTAGTGGCAAGTTCACCATGAACATTGATCCGGTAGATCGAGCTGCATATACGGTTAGCGGAGAAATGTTCTGGGAAGAATGGGAAGGTAGTTCGTATTTCGCCATTGAGTGGGACGATTACCCAGGCGATTGGGATACCTACGGGGCAACCCTAACTGCCACAACCTTACGAATCAATGGAGGTTTTGATACAGGGGAATATGATTTCGAGAATGATGGCACATTTGAATCGGTCAGTGTAACTTTTGAATTTGTAAGGGTTTAGGTGTATTCAGGGATTTTGCCTACTACACCTTTAAAAAACGCCTTATACGTCTTAAAGTCCCCTTCCATATCTTCTGTAGGCACATAGGGTTTGGAGAATTTGATTTTTTTGTGGCCATAATCAAAGGCTACCAAAACTATCGGTACATTGGCCGCTTTGGCGATATAGTAGAATCCCGTTTTCCATTTGTCAACTTTCTTACGTGTTCCTTCCGGGGACAGTGCCAACCGAAATACTTCCTTTTCGTCAAAAATCGCAGCAATCGCAGTCACCGTATCGCTGCTTTTGCTACGGTCGATGGGCGCTCCACCCATCCACTTAAAATACCAACCAAAAGGAGGCTTAAAAAGGCTTTTCTTGGCAATATAATTTATATCCTGGTTTATGACCCTTCGAATCAGTAGTCCCAAAAAAAAGTCGATCCAACTGGTATGTGGAACGACTGCTACAATACACTTGTTCAATTTGGGGAATTCCCCTTCAATCTTCCATCGAAGTAACCTGAAATAAATAAATTGGGCCAGTTTATGCATTTAGGTGACTTAGATCTTTTGATAAATCGATTTCAGTTTGGCGGGAGTAATACTAGTTCTCCATTGTTTTCCCAAAGCATTCTCCCATAAGGGTTCCATACTTAGGGCAACTGTTATCATGGTATTAAATTCCCCATCGGACAAATTCGCGCATATCCCTTCGGGCAACCGTATTTCATGTTTTTCACGGATGGTATTGAACATCGCTACCCCTTCTGGGTAAAACTCCTCCAAATGTTGAAAAACAAGACAATTACCAAGTCCATGTTTTACCCCTAAGAGATATGAAAGCCCATAACTCAAGGCATGGGCAACCCCTACTTGGGAATAGGCAATACTCATTCCACCATGCCATGAAGCCATCATTAACTTATCTCTGGATTCGCATGGTGACAAATCGTCTAAAAAAACTTCCTTGCAGAGCTCAAATGCCTTCTCACCATAACTTTGGCTAAAAGCATTCAAGTAGGTTCCATTTAAAGATTCCACACAATGGATAAAGCAGTCCATTCCCGTATAGAACCATTGATTTTTTGAAACTCCATAGGTTAGGTCGGGATCCAATACTACTTGGTCAAAAGTCGTATAATCCGAATTAATCCCCAACTTCTTTTCTGGACCTAAAAGCACTGTTGTCCGTGAAACTTCGGCCCCAGTACCACTTATGGTTGGAATACCTACATGATAAATGGATGGTTTTTTTACCAAATCCCAACCTTGATATACCGATGAGCTACCTTCATTGTTCAACATTATGGCAACGGCTTTTGCCAGATCCATGACCGTACCCCCTCCAATACCGACAATCCCCGACGGTGGCTCCATAGAATCATCCTTGACTTTTTGTACCAGCACATCGACCTGTTCGGTTTTGGGTTCCTCATCGGCAGAGATAAAAATAATCAGGTCATTGAATATAGCCGGTATTCTCCCTACTAATTCCTTGCCTTCAAAAACATCGTCAACCAAAAAAATGAAAGGGGCATCGGAATGTTTCCTTTTAGACATCAAGATGGACCCCAAAGCATCGAAACTGCCTTTCCCAAAAACCACACGTGGAACCATGGGAAAGTTTTTATATTGAACTTCTTGGCCCGGAAAGGTGTTTATTGTTTTAGTTTTATTCTTTAACTCCATAGCATTAATTCAAATAGTCTAGGATATCCCGTAAACCATTAATTTTCAAATATTCATACTCGTTGTTCCCTATTGAAACTTGTTCATGTTGCCAAGTTGTGTGAAATGGGACATGGACCGCTTTGGCCCCGATATTCAGTATAGGCAGTACATCAGATTTTAGGGAATTTCCGATCATTAAAAACTCATCGACTTCTATCTCTAGATGTTCCAACAGGTTTTTATAATTTATTTCTTTTTTATCGCTTAAAACCTCCACATGGTGAAAATATTTCGATAGCCCCGATTTTTCAAGTTTTCGTTCCTGATCCAACAAATCACCTTTGGTCAATACGATTAAGCGATATTTATTATTCAATGCCTTTAGTACTTCTTTTACACCATCCAATAATTCAACAGGACGGGCGATCATTCCTTTACCAAGATTCAGGATTTCATGAATAGTTGCTTGGGAAACCTTATTATTCGATAATTCCAATGCAGATTCGATCATGGAAAGCATAAAACCCTTAATGCCATACCCATAAAGCTCCAAATTTTCCATTTCCTTTTTAAAGAGCTCTTGATCGATCTTGTTTTTGGTCTCAAAATTTTCAAGCAAATTGGCAAACTGGTCTTCGGTCTCACGAAAATAAGTTTCATTTACCCACAGGGTATCGTCGGCATCAAAACCGATTACTTTAATGTTACTGAAATCTATTTCCATGCGTCTTGGGCCTTTTTTAAATCTTCAGGGGTATCTATTTCAATCCCGGAAATATTTGTTTCAACCATTTTTATTTTCTTTCCATACTCCAAATACCTAATGGCTTCAATCTTTTCCTTGGCCTCCAAAGGCTTCATGGGTAACCGTTGAAAATCCATCAATGCACGCTTTCTAAAAGCGTATATACCTTTATGCTTGTAGTATAGATCCTCAATAGTGGTATCCCTGGGATACGGTATTGGGGACCTAGAAAAATAGAGGGCGAAATTACGATTATCGACAATAACCTTAACAGTATTGGGGTCGTTTATTTCATCCCAATCATTGATGCGTACCATGAGCGAGGCTAGATCGATTTCCGACTTGGTGTCATCTTTGAAAACCTTCAGGACACCTGCTAAACTTTCGCGATCGGTAAAAGGCTCATCACCTTGAACATTTACGATGATGTCTACATCCATGTCCGTAACCGCCTCTGCGATACGGTCACTTCCACAATCGTGTTCTTTTATACTCATGATGGCCTTACCCCCAGCGTTTTTGATTGTATTATAAATGATATCACTATCGGTAACAACATATACCTCATGGAAGAGTCCCGTTTGTACGGCAGCCTCATACGTGCGCAGAATAACCGGTTTACCCGATAGATCTTGCATTAATTTAGCAGGGAATCTTGAAGCCGCATAACGCGCAGGGATCATGGCAATAATTTTCACTCTATTTTCTTTAAATGGTTCGATTAAGATTTTTTTCTAGGTCTAAGTCTGCGGTAGATCATAAACACGAATATCAAAATGGCAATAACCAGAAACGCAGCCAATATAGGCGCAAAAATAGAAGCTGTAGTTACCACAACGGCAGTACCTGTTTCCACGGTGGATACCAAAGGGTTGGCTACCCCCCCTGTCGTTGCTGTTGAGGCCAATCTTGTGGAAGCTCCTGCTCCCTTTATCGCTGTTGCCGTACCGCCTCCCGCGATTATGGCCAAGGACCAGGTGACTACAGGATCTAAATTGGCTACAGTCGATACCATTACCGCTGTACCCGCAATTGCTGCCAGTGGTATGGCTATACTATCCAATAGGTTATCTACCCATGGAATAAAATAAGCGAATATTTCTGCCAAAGTTGCTACCCCAAGCGTTATCAAAGCAGCGATACTCCCTATCCAATGCCAATTTTCATTCAACTCCCAAACGCCAAAATAGGAAGCGAGACTTAAAGCGAATAACGGTAAAAAAACACGAAAACCTACCGATGCGGCCAATCCTACACCCAAAAAAATGCTAATTATCGTTTCAGAGGTCATTGTTATTACTTTGCACTAATTTAGGTTATTCCGTATCAAGAAAAAAATCGGATTTAAAACCTATGAGGTACAATTGTTTCTTGGCTCTGGTGACCGCGGTATATAACCAACGAAGATATTCTTTGTCAATACCATTAGGCAAATAAGGTTGTTCCACAAAAACCGTATTCCACTGGCCACCTTGCGATTTATGACAGGTAATGGCATAGGAGAACTTTACCTGGAGCGCATTGAAATACTTATTGTTTTTAACCCCAAGGAATTTTTTGTATTTGGACTTTTCATGGGCATAATCCTTCATGACTTCGAGGTACAACCTATTTCCATCTTCATAGGATAAGGAAGGGGTTGTTGCCTTGATTGTATCAAGTAACAAAACGGTTTCGAACGGCTGTTGATTGGGGTAATCGACCATTTTAACCTTTACTTCAGCGAATTTGAAACCATACAATTCTTTAATCGCAAAGATCTCCAAGACCTCGATGATATCGCCATTGGCAATAAAACCCGCTTCCGAACTGGGTTCTAGCCAAAAATAATTGTTCTTTACCACCATCATATAATCCCCCACAGCTAGATCATTTTCCAAATAAAGAATTCTGCTGCGAATGTTCTCATTATACAGATTGGCCCTTTTATTGGAACGTACAATCAAAGTTGTTTCTTCCTTACCGTTTTCGGAGTACGAACTATCAATTGCTTCTTGGATCTCATACCCATCGACCAATCGGACAATATCGGTATATGGACTTACATCGAACTTAAACCCTTCAAAGAAAGTGCCGGCTAATTGTTCGCGTAACAGGGTGGCATTGACTAGGATCCCTGAATCTTCAGCTTGGCGAACCACCTCGTCTAACTCAAGTTTTGTCACCTCCTTATTATAATTAAGGGATAATCTCGCATCGTCTAAGGCCGGACTTAGATCTAGATGCACAGGAGGTAACTGGGCCGTGTCCCCTATTAAGATCAATTTACAGTTATGGCCCGAATAGACGAACATCATTAAATCATCTAGTAGGGAGCCATTTTCAAAAAGTTTTGTATCTGTCGGGGTATCCGGGATCATTGAGGCCTCATCGACAATAAAAATGGTATTCCTGTGCTTGTTCGGTGCCAGAACAAACTGGACTCCTCCACCCTTTTGTTTCTTGGGGAAATATATTTTCCGATGTATAGTAAAAGCCTGGGTATTCGAATAATTGGACATTACTTTGGCCGCCCTACCTGTTGGCGCCATAAGCACGGCTTTCATGGTAGTATGCCATAAATTATTGACCAGAGTGCCCACGATTGTCGTCTTACCGGTTCCTGCGAATCCTTTTAACAAAAACAAGCGTTCTTTGGTTTTCGAAAGTACAAAGTCTGATAGTTGTTGTAAGGCTACAGCTTGTTTAGAAGTAGGTTCATGAGGGAATTTTTCCTTTAGAATAGCAAAATAAGATGAGACGGTCAGGGCTTTCATTACAGCCAAATATAACCATGATTCTTCGTCAAAAACACCATAATCCCAATATTCTATTCATAAGCATTAAATACAGAAAGAATTTTACGAACTTTTAGATTCGTTTTAAACGGATGGGGACGATACCTACTTTTCATTCCAAGTCCCGTTATAATGGGCGTACCATAAAAATAAAAAAGGTAAATAAATCCATCCTTAAAATATTAGGCGGTTTGCAAAAAAATTGTAGATTTGTGTTAACCACTAAGTTATAATTAACACATACGAAATGAAGACCATAATACAAATCGTACTTTGGATTGCCTGTATCGGATTCGGATACCTTATTTATCAGTCAGTTACAGGGCCTATTGAGTTTAAAAAGGTAAAACAAGAACGTTTTGCGAAAGTTGTTTCTAAGTTAAAGGATATTCGAAATGCACAGGAAGCCTATAAAACGGCCAATGGAAAATATGCGAATGATTTCAAGACTCTTATAAGTTTCGTGGATACTGGAAAGTATACCATTACCCAACAAAGGGATTCCTCTTATATGGAAATGGATAAGACCTATGGAATTGAACTTTTAAAAGAAATAAAGATTATCGATACTTTGGGATTTGTTTCCGTTAAGGATTCATTATTTAAAAATGACGATCGCTATAAAAGCTTAATGGATGTACCTTATGCCCAAGGAGGTGAGAAATTTGAAATGAAATCGGCAATCATTGACAAGGGGGGGTATAAAGCACCGGTTTTTGAAGCCAAGGTCAAAAAGAACGTTATTCTTTATGATCAGCCTAAAGACTTGTTAGATCGTGAAAATGCCCAAATAAGCGTTGAGGAAGTGAATGGTGATGTTATTAAAGTAGGTTCACTGGAGCAAGTGAGCACTAGTGGAAACTGGCCTCCGATCTATGACAAAAAATCAGACCTTTAATCCAGGCAATATCCCATTGGAAAAATATAATAAACTGTCCATTCAAGTTAGCTTGAATGGACTTTCTTTTTGTATCCTTGATACGATTTCCAACACTATAGTAAATTCTGACCGACGGTTATTCGATAAGCCGCAAACCCCTATTGAATTACAAGGCCATCTAAAAGCATTATTCGCAAAACACCAGTTGATCAATGCACCTTTTGCCGAAGTGGTCGTTGTTCATAACAATGGGCTCTTCAGTTTTGTACCAAAATCGTTGTTCGATGAAAAGGAACTGGCCAACTATTTAAAGTTGAATGCCAAAATATTGGCCAATGACCATATTGCCTATGATACGTTGGACAACCATGATATGATCAATGTTTATGTCCCTTTTGTGAATATCAATAATTATATTTTTGGATTGTTCGGGGAATTTGAATACAAACACAGTGCTACGGTATTGGTTGAGGCCTTATTGAATACTTCCGGAACACAGAAAAAAGAGCCGGTCTGTTATGTTCATGTTGACGGGCAACAAATGGATATCACCGTAATTACCCAGAAAAAATTGTTGCTCCATAATAGTTTTACATATACTACAAAAGAGGATTTTATGTACTATTTACTCTTTATTATGGAGCAGTTACAACTAGATACGGAATCTACAAAACTTAAACTTTTCGGCAATATTGAAGAGGACGACCATATTTATAAATTGTGCTATAATTATATTAAGGACATATCTATCTTCATACCCCCAATACCTTCATACCCCATGGCAGATGCCGACCAGAACTCCATTGACTTTACATTAATCAATGCTTTGTAATGCGGATTATTTCTGGCAGACATAAAGGTAAGAGAATAACGGCCCCAAAAAAGTTGCCTGTTCGCCCTACAACCGATATGGCCAAGGAAGCACTTTTCAATATTTTGAACAATTCCTACTATTTTGAGGATGTTTCAATTCTTGACCTCTTCGCTGGCACGGGGAATATTAGTTTTGAATTCGCATCAAGGGGTGCGACCGATTTGGTAGCCGTTGATTCCGACTATGGATGCATACAATTCATTGATAAAATTTCTAAGGAACTCGATTATGGGATTTCGACGGTCAAAAGCGACGTTTTTCAATTTTTGGAGAAGACCTCAACCAAAGCCGATATCATTTTTGCCGACCCACCTTATGATTTATCCCTTGAGGATTTGTCCAAACTACCGGAATCGGTTTTTACCCATAATCTTTTGAAAGAGAACGGGATTCTTATTATTGAACATTCTAAACATACGGATCTCTCACAAGTCGAACACTTTAAAAGCCATCGCCGATATGGGGGAAGTGTTTTTAGTTTTTTTGGGTCTTAGTCGGAAAAAAACATTTGACTTTGCCCAAAGTTTATTCAACCAACACGTTTTATTAAAAAAGCAGGCCATAAGCCGGATTCTGTAAGGTCGTAAGACCCCCCTTATCATTTATCTTGACCTTTGGTTGCCCAAAGGCTCTAACCGCCTACCCTTCAGCTCGGGCGTGCAACCCTCGAACACTGATTTACATGACGTTTCACCGTATAGAGTTTACCTGGTTTCACTACAGCATAACCTGTACATACTTTCTGTTGCACTTGTCCGTCCCGCCGAGGCGGGAGACGGGTGTTACCCGCTATACTGCACTATGGTGTCCGGACTTTCCTCTACATCCCAAACTTGATTCGGGACCTCTTATATATTTCAACAATATCTAAATAGGTACTGAAACAAGTCCAGCACGCAGCGATAAGGTGACCTGCTAGCTGCAAATTTACTTCAATTGTTGATAAAAAAGTGTTTAATCCATCTTAAATAAAGGGCTAGTACCTCCGCTATTTTTATATTTGTAATAAGCCATGGTATTACTCAAATGCTATTAAAGACAAAAGAATTGGAGCCATTTATCGTATCAGCACGTAAATATAGACCACAGACATTCAAAGATGTCGTGGGGCAACAGGCGATTACGAATACCTTGCTCAATGCCATAGAAAGCAACCACCTAGCGCAAGCCTTATTGTTCTGTGGACCTCGAGGGGTCGGAAAAACCACCTGCGCCCGTATCTTGGCCAAGCAAATTAACCAAGATGGTACCGTACATGAGGATGAGGACTTTGCATTCAATATCTTCGAATTGGATGCCGCCTCGAACAATTCGGTCGATGATATCAGGAACTTGATCGATCAGGTTCGTATTCCCCCTCAGGTGGGCAAATATAAAGTGTATATCATCGATGAGGTACATATGCTATCGCAATCAGCCTTTAATGCCTTTCTAAAGACCCTGGAGGAGCCTCCCAAGCATGCTATATTCATTTTGGCAACCACCGAAAAGCATAAAATCATACCTACTATCCTCTCCCGTTGTCAAATATTCGATTTTAAACGTATTACGGTTAAGGATGCTGCCGAGTATTTAAAATATATTGCAGAAAGCCAAGGGATCGAGGCCGATGATGATGCCTTGCATATCATAGCCCAAAAGGCCGATGGCGCCATGCGCGATGCACTATCGATCTTTGATAGGGTGGTAAGTTTCTCAGGTAAAAACCTGACTAGAAAAGCGGTTACCGAAAATTTGAACGTCCTTGATTATGACACTTACTTTTCAGCCACCAATTTGATACTAAAGCATGATATTCCAGGCCTATTGCTCTTATTCAATAAAACATTGGCCCTGGGTTTCGATGGTCATCATTTTATTACCGGCCTTGCTTCGCACTTTCGGGACCTTATGGTTTGTAAACATCAGGAAACAATTGAACTTTTGGAAGTCGGGGATACCGCAAAAAAGAATTATCTGGAACAATCCAAACAAACTTCGAATGCCTTTTTATTACAAGCCTTGAATATTGCCAATGATTGTGACCTCAAATATAAAACCAGTAAAAACCAACGGCTTTTGGTAGAGCTTTCGCTCATGAAATTGGCATCGATTGACTTTGGGGATGAAAAAAAAAATCCTGAATCCATTGCTTTAGCCAACAGCACTATTGAATTCATCGCTCCGGCGGCATTTTACAGGCAAAATCGTGCTCTGATCCCAAATTCCCCCGATAAAAAGGAAACAAGTCTTGATCCCCTTACCACCACGGCAAATGATGACACATCAAAAATGCCGGAAACAGTTGTCGAAGAACGTGTTACTGTCGGTTCGTCATCTATGAACGAGCCTAATTCCAAAATAGGGCAACCTACTATGCAAGCAGAGGTTCTAAGCAAACCTATCCATATCAAAACCAAGGGAAAGCGCGTATCCGGGCTTTCAATATCGAGTTTAAAAGCCAAGAAACAGCATCAAATCAATAAGATAGAGGTTATTATTGATGAAAGCGAACTGCCCAAGGAAGCTTTCACCGAGGAGGATATGCAAAAACATTGGAATGATTTTGTAAAAAAAATCGATGGGGATGGTCAAAAATTATTGGCTTCTAGCTTAAGTACAGACATTCCCAAACTAAGTAATGAGACCACAATTTGGATAGAACTCCCGAACGATACCATGAAGAAAGAAGTGGAACGGGAAAAGTTCCAACTCATGGAATATTTGCGAAACAACCTAAATAACCAATTTATAACCCTTAAGATTACGGTAAATGAAGAGGTTTCCAAAAAATTCGCGTTCACACCAGAAGAAAAATACCAAAAACTAAGGGAAAAAAATCCCGCTATTGATGTATTACGTAAAACCTTCGATCTAGACCTGTGATGTTTTACGCACCCGTATTCTTATGCTAATCGCAAACATTACGATTGCAATAATCAAAAGCCCATAAGCTTCCCTTGCTTTCTCAATATTTTTGACGTCCCCTTCACCAATACCAAAGCCTTCGAATTTTTCAGGGACCAAATATACAAAGCCAACGATAGCCAATAAACCAGCGGTTAAAGGGATAAAATAGGGTAGTTTTTTAAACAAAAACCCAAGGGTGACCAAGGCTGCAGAACTATAAACCACGATCCAAAGAAAAACGTCTGGATCGTTATATTGCAATAGAGCAGAGATTGAAAACAATACAACGAAGACCCAACCCATAAACTTGAAAAATAGTTCCATACGATAAATATAACCACCATATTTTGAAACGGTTGGCAATCATACTATTTTTGAATGCTAAAACAGAAAATATGCTTGGCCTTAAATTACCCACAGATCCCAGGTGGGTCAATATTGTAGAAAAAAATATCGATGAAATTCTTACGGATCATGCCTATTGCGAGCAAAAGGCGGCCAGTACGGCCATATCCCTAATCGTGTCCTTTCCGGAATATACCGAACTTACCCAAGAAATGGTTGCCCTTTCCCGAGAGGAAATGGGACACTTTAAAATGGTGCATGACCGAATTATCGCAAGAGGACAAACACTGGGCAGGGATAGAAAAGACCTTTATGTGGTCGAATTGATGAAATTCTTTCCCAAAGGAGGTAGCAGGACCGATCAATTGGTACATCGGCTGTTGTATGCAGCACTTATTGAAGCTAGAAGTTGTGAACGTTTTAGATTATTATCTGAAGAATTAAAAGACAGGGACCTAGCTGAATTTTACCATAAATTAATGGTCAGTGAAGCGGGCCATTATACCATGTTCTTAAAATTTGCCCGCAAATATGGCAATCTGGAAGAAGTAAACCAAAAATGGCAAGACCTTTTGGAATATGAGGCCAAAATCATGAAAGACTTAGGCAAAAAAGAAACTGTTCATGGTTAGTGGTTCCTAACCATCAGAATAATATAAGGTTTTTATTATACCATCTGAAAGCCCAATTTTGGGCACATGTATTTTTTTTGCACCACTCCATTTGGCAGCCATTAAGAAAATTCGCGTTGCCGGAATAATGACATCGGCGCGATCGGTATTAAGACCCAGTTCGGAAACCCTATCCTCATAACTAAGGCTATTTAAAAAATTAAATTGTGCATTTAACCAAACGTAAGATAAATGTTCGCCCTCCTTTCTTAAGGACATCTTATGCAGCTTATTGATATTACCGCCAGAACCTATAATAGAAATCTTATCGATATTGGTCGTATTCAATTTTATCCAATCTTCTAATTTTTTCCAAGTCGACTCCCCAACCATATTGTTCAATAAGCGTACCGTCCCTAGTTTAAATGACTTCGAGGTTTTTATGGTGCCTTCATTAAAAAGTGTGAATTCGGTACTTCCCCCCCCTACATCGATATAAAGGTATGCCTGGTCTTTCTCGATCAATTGTTTCAAATCTGTGGAAGCTATTATTTCAGCCTCCCTTTTACCATCAATCAATTCAATTTTAATACCTGATTCAAGCTCGATTTTTTCAATGATCTCCATACCATTATTGGCTTCCCGCATGGCAGAAGTGGCACAGGCCATATATTTTTCCACCCTATTCACCTCCATCAATAATCGAAATGCCTTCATCGATTTTATGATCCGGGCAGCATTATCTTCTGATATTTCCCCAACGGTAAATGAGTCTTCCCCAAGACGAACCGGCACGCGTACCAACTCGCTTTTAGTGAACAAGGTTCTTTTGCCTTTTTCCTCAATAACATTATTGATGAGGAGTCTTATGGCGTTTGATCCAATATCTATTGCCGCAAATTTTCTAACTTTCAAATGATAGGAATTAAGGGTTCATTTTTTTTGCGTAATAATCATATATCGCGAATTGGGAACGTACCTTAGGCTTATTATCCTTTTTATAGGCATTATCCTGTTTTTCTGAAAATACCCGAGCTTTCACATTGTCTCTCCACCCTATCTCAAAGATATCGATCAATTCTTGTTTAACATCCTTATCGTAAATAGGACAACCTACCTCTACCCTGTTTAATAAATTACGGGTCATCCAATCGGCCGAGGATATAAACACCTTGGGATTGCCTTCATTACCGAATATAAAAACCCTAGGATGCTCCAAAAATTTATCCACTATGCTAATAGCCTCAATATTCTCGCTCATTCCTTTGATGCCAGGAATAAGACAACATATACCCCGTATGATCAATTGGATCTTTACACCAGCGTTGCTGGCTTCATACAATTTATCAACCATTTTATAAGAGGTAAAACTGTTCATTTTGATTTTGATATAGGCATCTTTTCCTGCTTTTGCATTTGCTATCTCGCGATCTATCATCTTAATAAAGTAGGTTTGGGTATAATGTGGTGATACGACCAAATGCTTGTAATTGTTTATTTTATACGGCGTATCAAAAAACTCGAAAACCCTGTTCAATTCCCTTAGGATAGGACCATCGGAAGTGAAAAGTGTATAATCGGTATAAATTCTGGCGGTAGATTCATTGAAGTTGCCCGTACTGATAAAGCCGTATCGTTTAATTTTATCCTCTTCTTCCCGTTCTACAACACATATCTTACTATGGACTTTTAAACCGGGAACACCAAAAATAAGTTTAACCCCTTCAGCCTGTAATTCTTCAGCATATTCAATATTGGCCTGTTCATCAAAACGGGCCCTTAACTCGATCTGCATCGTAACCTGTTTTCCATTCTTGACCGCATTGACCAATGAGGCGGCTACCTGGGAATTCGAGGCGAGTCGATACACGGTAATCTTAATGCTTCTAACTTTGGGATCCAAGGCAGCCTCCCTTAAAAACTTGATCACATAGGCAAAGGTATGGTAAGGGGTATATTGAAGATAATCTTTTTTTGCTATTCGTTCAAAAAGACTTCCCTCCATACTAAGCCCTTTTACGGGAAGTGGTTCTATAGTCTCGTACATTAAATCGCGCCTACCTAAACTAGGAAAACCCATATAATCCCTTCGGTTATGATAGCGCCCACCTGGAATTACACTGTCTGTATCCTCAATATCCATTTTTTCCTTAAGAAATTGAAGTGTATCCTTTCCAATGCCCTTATCATATACAAAACGAACGGGATCACTGATTTTTCTACCTTCAACACTGGAGGAAATCTTTTCTATGAAACTTTTACTTAGGTCACTGTCAATATCCAATTCCGCATCACGGGTAATTTTTATCATATGCGCCGTTATGGACTCATAGGAGAACATCGTAAAAATATTTCGTAAGGAATAACGGATTAAATCATCTAGAATAATGATATAATCCTTATCATCAATTTTTGGCATTACAATAAACCGATCGATTCCCTTTGGTATTTCGATAAGCGCATATTTTACATTCCTTGTTTTCTCCGCATCACCCTCTTCAGGAATCAAAACCATTTTGACTGCAAGATAAGCCGCAGTATCCTTTAACATCGGGAATTCGGTCAAATCGTTCAATATAATGGTCATGAGTACCGGACTCACTTTTTGAATGAAATATGTTTTTAGGAATTCTTCATGCGATTCCTCTATTTGGGTCTCATCTACCAGAAAAATGTTCTGGGTCTCCAGCTCCTTTCGTATTTGCTTTAAAATATTCAGGCTTTTAGCTTGCTGCCGGATAACGATATTCGTTATCTCGGCCAGGAGGTTTTTCGCCGTTTCACCACCTAGTTCACTTTTCCCAGTCTTACCGGCCTGGACAATACGCTTGACAGTGGCATAGCGAACTTTGAAAAATTCATCCAAATTATTAGAGAAAATCCCTAAAAACCGAAGGCGTTCAATCAATGGCACATTTTTATCGGCACTTTCCTGGAGTACCCGATCATTAAAGCTAAGCCAGCTAATTTCTCTATTTATATATTGATATTTGGATTTCATCATTATTTTAAGTGTTTTGGAAAAATAGTATTCAAGGTAGTACCCTTCGTTATGGTATTCCAGTTATCGGTATCAAAGCCCATTTGCACCAATCCACTTGTAGGAACATTGTCAATGTGGCGACTTCCCAAGCTATTTGCAAGGTGGGTAAAAGCATGGTTATGGCCAAATATCATTACCGTATTCAAAGAATTGTCCAAGTTTTTGATAAACTGTAAAACATACTCTCCAGAAAAATCGTAGAGCTCATTATTGATTTCAAATTGGCCATATGGAAAATGGAGTTGCCTTAAAAAAATGAGACAGGTATGCATGGCCCTAATTGCCGGGCTGGAAAATATGGCATCCGGTATGATATCCCGCTCCTTAAAGGCCCCGGCGACCAAATGGCCATCATTGATTCCTCTTTGCAACAAGGGTCTATCCTTGTCATTTACAGAATATTCCCAAGATGATTTACCATGCCGAACCAAAATAAGTTGTTTCATATCGCCTGTTATTAGGGAGCCAAACGCTCAATTTTCCAATCATAATCTTCCTGTAGGGTAAATCGGATCCTATCGTGTAGACGATTGGGGCGACCCTGCCAAAATTCAATAGAAATAGGTCGGACCAAATAACCACCCCAATAGGCAGGACGAGGAATTTCCTTCCCTTTGTATTGCTCTTCCAGTGCTTTTAAACCTTCTTCCAACTCATCCCTTGAGGCTATCACTTCGCTCTGATTGGAAACAATGGCCCCTAACTTACTCCCGTCGGGCCTGGATTCGAAATAACCGTCGGACAAATTTTCAGCGATTTTTTCGGCCATACCCTTGATGATTACCTGTCGTTCCATTGAATGCCAGAAAAACGAAAGACAGACCTTTGGACTCGCTTCAATGGCCTTGCCTTTTTCACTTTCATAGTTGGTATAAAAAATAAAACCCTCATAAGTGTATCTTTTTAAAAGTACCACGCGACTCTTGGGATACCCATCCAATCCTACAGTAGCAAGGGTCATTGTATTTGACTCGTCAACGGTATTGGAAGCTTCAACCTCATAAAACCACTTTTGAAACAACTCCATGGGGTTGTCAGAAATCGTATCTTCTGTCAATGCACTCTTTTGGTACGATTTTCTATAATTGCCCAGGTCTTTTTCCATAGTATTGTAATCTTAAAACAAGATAGACAAAGTTCTATAAAAGATTGGGAAATGGGAAAGCTTCTTCTGTTTTTATTAGATAATGATAACTATCACAGGGGGGATCAATGCTATCAAAAAAAGGAATATTTACTCTTGGCTAACTTTTGTGTAACTCATTTGGGTAGGTACTGGCGCATCCGCAGGATAGGAAATATAAAATAGTGTAAGTGTTCGATCAATTATTTCAAATCTATTTCCGTAAACTTCCCCATTCAGTAGAATTGATTCAGGATTGGGCCTAAATCCCTTTTCCCAAGACGTATGGACTTTGGCTTTCATAAACACACTATCCCCTCGTACTTCATAAGAACCTTTATTCATGGATGAGCCTATTAGCTCTTCTGGATTATCATCTTTAAATCCATAGAAATCAACAGTATATGAATAATTTTCTTTAGCATCAAAGTTATAGGTGATTACCATATCGAAATATCGAAAATCAGCTTCCGATCGGCCACTTGGGATAACATCGGTTCTACTCCAGGAACCTATAATTGCAGCTCCAGGTCCATCCAAAGCATCCATATCTTCCTTTTCACAGGAACCAAGACAGAGTACAGAGCAAATCAAACCTAAAAAAAACTTATTTCGCATCTCCGGTTTTCTTGAAAGATACATTTTAAGTTAAGGGTTGCGTTAATCATTCAATTTAGAACTCGAAGACCTTTCCATCTTCAGCCAATGCCACACGATTGAAAATTTCCATGGCTTCCTCCTTAAAAAGGTCCAAAGACCTATAACGTGTGGAATAATGTCCTAATATCAATAGGCCCACATCGGCCTTTTTGGCAATTTTCGCTGCTTCCTTGGCAGTTGCATGTTTGGTTTTACTAGCCAAATGTGCTTCGGATTCCAAAAAAGTGGACTCATGGTATAACGTATCTACCTTTTGTATTTGTGGAATTATATCGGGAAAGTAACCTGTATCGCTACAAAAGGCATAACCCTTGGGGGCAGCCGGATCGAAAGTAAGTACCTTGTTGGGTATTATCTTCCCATCGTCAAGAATAATATCTTTCCCATTCTTGATACTTTGGAAATAACATTTATCTATTTTGTATTGGGCTACGGCATTGATGTTCAATTTTCTTTCCCGTAATTTTTCTTTGAATAGAAAACCATTGGTAAATACCCTATGATTTAAGGGAATGGTCTCTACGGTTACTTTGTCATCCTCATATATTACTTGGGGTTCTTTTGAAGTAAGCTCATGGAAAACCAAGGGATAATTGGTCCATGAGTCCCCCAATTTTAAAAGTAGGGTAATGGCCTCCTTAATTCCTTTAGGCGCATAGATATGAAGTTCTTTATCCCGTCCCAAGAGTCGAAATGTAGAGATCAATCCAGGCAAACCAAAAAAGTGATCACCGTGGAGGTGTGAAATGAAAATATGGTTGATTCTGGAAAACTTGATCCTATTTATGCGTAGTTGTACTTGTGTACCCTCCCCACAATCAATCAAAAACATATGGTCCCTGATCTCCAATACTTGGGACGTAGGGTTTGTCAACGTACGAGGGGTCGCAGCATAACAACCCAAAATATGTAATTTCATTAGTTCAGCATTGTGAATTCTTAGGTGTCAAAGATCTAAATCCCTTTCTATTTCCTCCATTTCAATAATATCCTTGGCTTCCTGTATCGTGGGCACTACACATAATTCTTCAGGAACTTCATCATAAGAAACCTTATCGGTAACCAAAACAAAAGATTTCCTTGAATCCCGGTGCCTGCTCGAAATTGGGAGAAATTCTAAAATATCACCGGTGGTAAGCTTTGTGAATGAAAAAAGATTAACTATAATATTATCGTTTTTAATTTTCGGGTAGCCCTTTTCAAAATTCCGTAGAAATTCCTGGATCGATATGTTCTCCTGGAATACAATCGTGGTGGTATCCTCCTTATCAAATATCATAGGGTGTTATTTTATTTTTGAGGCCAACAGATAAATCACTGCCATACGTATAGCGACCCCATTTTCAACCTGATTTAAAATAATCGATTGTTTTGAGTCTGCAACATCACTGGTAATTTCAACCCCTCTATTAATTGGTCCAGGGTGCATGATCACTATTTCCTTATCCAACGAGTCGAGAAAGGCCTTATTCACCCCAAATTGTTGGGTGTATTCCCTTGTCGTAGGAAAGTAGCTTATGTCCAAACGTTCGTTCTGTATACGAAGCATATTGGCGACATCGCACCAGTTCAAGGCTTTTCTCAAATTGGTCTCCACCTCAACCCCTAATGACTCAATATGTTTCGGTATCAATGTTTTTGGCCCGCAAACCTTTACCTGGGCACCCTGTAACCTTAAGGCAAAGATATTGGAAAGTGCCACTCGGGAATGCAAAATATCACCGACAATGACTATTTTCTTTCCTGCCACATCCCCTAATTTTTCGCGAATTGAAAATGAATCCAACAACGCTTGGGTGGGATGTTCATGTGCCCCATCACCTGCATTCACTATAGCTGCCTTAACGTGTTTTGATAGAAAAATACCTGCTCCCGGGTTAGGATGCCGCATTACCACCATATCAACCTTCATCGACAGGATGTTGTTCACCGTATCGATCAAGGTTTCCCCTTTTTTCACAGAAGACTGGCCTGCAGAGAAATTTATCACATCTGCGGAGAGACGTTTTTCAGCCAACTCGAACGAAAGCCTGGTCCTAGTACTGTTTTCGAAAAATATGTTGGCTATGGTGATGTCGCGCAATGAAGGTACCTTTTTAATGGAACGATTGATAACTTCCTTAAAATGATCTGCGGTTTCAAAAATGAGCTGAATATCTTTTTCGTTAATATATTTAATACCCAGTAAGTGTTGTACACTCAATTCGCTCATCGCTTATGTATTTATCAAATAAATTTGGTCTTTACCATCATTCTCCTCCCACATGACCTTAACCCTTTCATTGTTTATCGCATCGACCTGCCGTCCCCTATAATCGGGTTGAATAGGCAAGTGTCTACTGAATCGCCTATCGATCAAGGTCAATAATTCTATTTCGGAAGGGCGTCCAAAAGATTGTATAGCTGTCAATGCCGCCCGAATACTTCTACCGGTATAAAGTACATCATCGATCAAAACCACTTTTTTGTCCTCTACCAAAAAGTCGATTTTGGTCTGATTGGCTTCAAGGGGCTTTTCCCCTCTCCTAAAGTCATCCCTATAAAAGGTTATGTCTAAAAACCCGAGATCGATATGTTTTACCCCATATTCCTCTTTCAGTATTTTGGTAAGCCTTTTGGCCACAAAAGTACCCCCAAGCTGGATGCCAATCAATACGGTATCGGTAAAATCGAGATGATTTTCAAGTAATTGGCAAGCCAAACGATGAAGAATGATATTGATTTCCTTTGAGGAGAGTAGTACTTTTTGACTCATAATAGGCCAGCAACACTTTTGTTTGACAAAAATAGGGAATTATTACAAATAATCATTTATCCTGGAGCCAACAAAAAAGCCCTGACGAATTCGTCAGGGCTTTTATTTTCCCGCTTGCATAGGAGTTTTATTTGGAAAAGCTTATTTCTTCTTTTTAGAACTAGCTTCCATTTTATCCTTTAACGCCTGTAAAGCTTCATTAGCATCCCCTATAGTAGGTTTGGCTTCGTCAGCACTGGCTGCAGCTCTTTTTACTGCGGCTTTTACATTGCGTTGCTCTTCTTCCCTAAAGATAGCAGTATGGCTGGCAACAACGCGTTTGAAGTCCTTATTGAACTCAATGATCTTGAATTCCGCTTCTTCGCCTTTGGCCAATTTCTTACCATCCTCTTTTTCCATATGACGTTGTGGAACAAATGCAGTGATATCCTCATTAAAGTCTATCGTTGCACCTTTATCCACGATATCCGTGATGGCCGATGTATGTACCGTACCAACTGCAAACTCACTTTCATATTTATCCCATGGGTTCTCGGTGGTCTGTTTGTGACCCAAACTTAATTTGCGTCCTTCAACATCCAATTCCAATACCTCCACTTCCAAGGTATCCCCAACCGTAACAAATTCTGATGGGTGCTTGATCTTCTTGGTCCAGGAAAGATCGGAGATATATATCAAACCGTCTATGCCCTCTTCCAATTCAAGGAATACCCCAAAATTGGTAAAGTTTCTTACGATTCCTTTGTGTCTAGATCCTACAGGGTATTTAGTGGTGATATCTGTCCATGGGTCAGGGGTCAATTGCTTAATGCCCAACGACATTTTACGATCTTCCCGATCCAAGGTCAATACTACAGCATCTACCTCATCACCGACTTTCACAAAGTCTTGCGCGGAGCGTAAGTGTGTTGACCAGCTCATTTCAGAGACGTGGATCAATCCTTCTACACCTTCAACGACTTCAATAAAGGCACCATAGTCAGCTATAACAACGACCTTACCTTTAACTTTATCCCCAATTTTAATATCTTCACTCAAGGCATCCCAAGGATGTTTCTCCAATTGTTTCAATCCTAATTGGATTCGTGATTTGTTCTCATCAAAATCAAGGATCACCACATTCAGTTTCTGATCCAATTCGACCACTTCATTAGGATGGTTGATCCTACTCCATGAAAGGTCGGTGATGTGTACCAAACCATCAACACCACCAAGGTCGATAAAGACACCGTATGAAGTGATGTTTTTAACAACACCTTCAAGTACCTGTCCTTTCTCCAATTGGCTGATGATTTCCTTTTTCTGTTCCTCAATATCAGCTTCTATAAGGGCTTTATGTGAGACAACAACGTTTTTGAACTCATGGTTTATCTTAACCACCTTGAATTCCATCGTTTTATTTACGTACTGATCGTAATCCCTAATCGGTTTTACATCAATCTGTGAACCTGGCAAGAAGGCCTCGATTCCGAAGACATCGACTATCATTCCCCCTTTGGTCCTACATTTAACGAAACCACTGACGATTTCTTCATTATCGTGTGCGGCATTTACCCTGTCCCAAGCCATTATGGTACGAGCCTTTCTGTGAGATAGGACCAATTGACCACTTTTATCCTCACGGATATCGATCAATACCTCTACCTTATCACCCACTTTCAGGTCTGGGTTGTAACGGAATTCGTTCAAGGAAATAACGCCTTCTGATTTTGCGTTGATATCGATAATAGCCTCCCTATCGGTCAGATACACTACGGTACCTTGTACAACCTCTTCATCTGCTGTATCGACAAAATTTTCTGCAACCAACGTTTCGAACTCCTGAAGTTTGGAGTCATCCACACGTTCGATGCCTTGTTCGTACTTATCCCAATCAAAGTTTTCTAAAAATTCCTTAGGGTCCTGTACCGGTGTCTCCACCTTGGTTTCTTGGGTAGCTTCAGTAGTTTCCTCTACTGCTTCTGTTGCTTTTTCTTCAGCCATTTGCTGATTTAAATTTGTATTCCGTAGTGCTGCAAGAGTTAAACAATGACTACAGAAGATGTTAAATTCATTTTTTTTATCTTCCCTTTTCCTCTTGATTATCTGTAAAAAAGGAGTGCAAAACTACAATATTAATATGGATTTACAAACAAGGCATGGTGCCCTATTTCTTAATCGGGAGTATTTTATTCATTTTTTCGTTAAATAGGGCATTAATTCTTATCTTCACCTCTATAAATATTAACCGTAATTAAATTAAAACTATGAGCGTAAAAGCAAAGTATCAGCCCGTTTTGGACCTTGGTGAAAAATTGGCAATCAAGGACGGCAAGGTTACTGAAGAGAATGGCGTTTTGAAAATCAAAGGCATTGCAGGAACCCAATATGAGAAAAATCTCTTATGGGATAAAATCAAGCAAATAGGCGGGGAACAACCTTCTGACCTTAAGGCCAATATTTCGGTTGCCGATGAATCCGTATTTCATAGACATACAGTTAAAAGTGGGGAATCGTTGAGTAAGATCGCTAAACATTATTATGGTGATCCGATGAAATATAAGCAAATTTTTGCCGCCAACACCAATATTCTCAAGAATCCGGATGTCATCCATCCTGATCAGGTCTTGGTCATCCCGAACCTATAGGAAAGAAGCACAACAATTAAAAAAGACGTTCAATGAACGTCTTTTTTTTGTTTGTTAATGACTCGGTTCGCAAAATGCAATATCCTACTGAACTGGTCTTCCAAGCCCATATCACTATTATCGAAAACAATGGCGTCATCGGCTTTTTTCAAAGGCGATATCTCTCGATGTGAATCTATATAATCCCTATTTTCCACATTCTTCAGTACCTCGGCATATTTCACATTTTCACCTTTATCCAACAACTCCTTATACCGTCTGGTTGCTCTTTTTTCCGGTGATGCCGTCATGAATATTTTAAGTTCTGCCTCAGGAAAAACAACGGTACCAATATCCCTTCCATCCATGACAATGCCTTTTTCCTCTCCCATCTTCTGCTGAATACTTACCAATTTCTTACGTACGGCATCGATAGTCGCCACTTTGCTCACCAATCTCGAAACATCCATGGCCCTGATTTCACGTTCCACGTTCTCATTATTCATGTACATCTCGGAAAATCCCAAGGTTTCATTGAAAACGAAATGGAGATTAATTTTGTCGAGTGATGAAATCAATCCAGGAACATCTTTACTGTTTTCACTTATAAAACCATTGCGCATGGCATAAAGTGTAACCGCCCTATACATAGCACCTGTGTCAACATAGATATAGTTGAGCGCCTTGGCCAATTGCTTTGCAATGGTACTTTTCCCGGTAGATGAATACCCGTCAATCGCAATAGTTATTTTTTCCATACCTTAAAAATAGATAGAAAAAAGAGAACGTCTATAAATGCCTATAGCTTTTTTGCGTTCTTTACTTTCTGGTTTGTAATCGCCAAATCGATGACCTCACTCATATCGTTAACATAATGAAAGGTAAGTCCTTTTAGGTATTCCTCCTTTATTTCCATTATGTCCTTTCTATTATCCTCGCATAAAATAATTTCTTTGATCCTAGCCCTTTTCGCTGCCAAGATTTTTTCTTTGATACCACCTACAGGTAGTACTTTACCCCGTAATGTAATTTCACCGGTCATCGCCAAACTCTTTTTGACCTTTTTCTGGGTAAACAACGAAACCAAGGAGGTAAGCATGGTGATACCCGCACTGGGCCCATCTTTTGGGGTAGCCCCTTCGGGCACATGGATATGTACATTGTATTTATAAAAAACACTGGGGTCGATACCAAAACTCTCTGCATTCGATTTTATATACTCCAAAGCGATGGTGGCCGATTCTTTCATAACCTGACCTAAATTTCCGGTAATATTCAAGGCACCCTTTCCTTTCGATAGAATCGATTCTATGAAAAGGATATCGCCCCCTACACTGGTCCATGCCAATCCCGTGACTACTCCGGCCACATCATTGTTCTCATACTTGTCCCTTTCCATTCGGGCAGGTCCCAATATCTTTTCAACATCCGTATTACTGATTTTTATATTGTACTTCTCCTCGATGGCTATTGATTTTGCCGCATAACGCACCATTTTGGCAATTTGTTTTTCCAAAGAACGCACCCCGGATTCCCTAGTATATCCCTCAACGATTTTTTCCAATTGGGGTTTTCCTATTTTCAGATCTTTTGAAGAAAGTCCATGTTCTTTCAATTGCTTTGGCAACAAATGCCGTTTCGCAATTTCCACCTTCTCCTCAATAGTATATCCGGTGACATTGATGATCTCCATTCTATCCCGTAAAGCAGGTTGAATGGTAGAGAGGGTATTTGCCGTAGCTATGAACATAACCTTGGATAGGTCGTAGCCCATTTCCAGAAAATTATCATGAAACGAATTGTTCTGCTCGGGATCCAATACTTCTAACATTGCGGAAGAAGGGTCGCCTTGATGGCTACTGGACAGTTTATCGATCTCATCAAGAATAAATACGGGATTTGAGGTTCCTGCCTTTTTTATGCTTTGGATAATCCTACCCGGCATCGCCCCGATATACGTCTTTCGATGACCACGAATCTCGGCCTCATCGCGTAGTCCGCCCAAGGACATCCGAACATACTTTCTGCCCAAAGCCTCAGCTACCGACTTGCCCAAAGAGGTTTTACCAACACCTGGAGGCCCGTATAAACAGAGGATGGGAGACTTCATATCGTTTCGTAGTTTCAACACCGCTAAGTACTCGATTATACGTTGCTTAACATCCTCCAATCCGTAGTGGTCCCGATCCAATATCTTTTGAGCTCGCTTTAAATCGAACTTATCCTCTGAATATTCATTCCAGGGTAAGTCCAAAAAGAGATCCAAATAATTTCTTTGAATGGAATATTCCGCAACTTGCGGATTCATACGCTGCAATTTCGCAAGCTCTTTTTCAAAATGCTCGGCAACTTTGGCATCCCATTTTTTGTCCTTGGCCCTTAAACCCATTTCAGTGATTTCCTCATCATAGGAAACCCCGCCCAATTCTTCCTGAATGGTCTTCATCTGCTGGTGCAGGAAGTACTCCCGTTGTTGTTGGTCCATATCACTTCTCACCTTGGATTGAATTACATTCTTCAATTCCAGTTTTTGAAGTTCCACATTCATATATTTCAAGGTAGCCAAAGCCCGATCTTTAAGATTATCTATCTCCAATAGCTCTTGCTTTTCCTTTACTTCCAAATTAAGATTGGAGGAAACAAAATTGATCAGAAACGAATTGCTTTGTATGTTTTTAATGGCAAAAGAGGCCTCACTGGGAATATTCGGGTTGTCCCTTATGATTTTTAAAGCTAAATCTTTTATAGACTCTATGATAGCCAAGAATTCCTGGGCATCCTTGCCCGGTCTTTTTTCCATTGTTTCCCTCACCGTTGCCGTGATATATGGCTCTTCGGTAAGTACCTCGGCCAATTCAAAGCGTTTTTTACCTTGTATGATAACCGTGGTATTACCATCGGGCATTTGAAGCACTCGTAATATTCGAGCTGCAGTACCTAAAGTATGGATATCTTTGACACCTGGGTTCTCGGTTTTTTCATCTTTCTGCGCTACAACACCGATGACCTTCGAACCATTATTGGCATCCTTTATCAATTTAATCGATTTATCCCTACCTGCCGTAATCGGAATTACCACCCCCGGAAACAAAACCGTGTTGCGCAAAGGCAAAATGGGCAAGGTTTCAGGCAACCTTTCATTGTTCATTTCCTCTTCATCCTCAGGGGTCAATAAGGGTATCAACTCAGCATCCTGGTCAATACTTTGTAAGGACATATTGTCAAAATTAGCAAATTTAGAATCTCCCATAGTATATTTTCAGCCATTCTGTCAGATATGTAACAGCAATAGGCATTTTTTAGTATTTAAAAAAAGTCCAACAACGTCCTTAGCCCTTTGTTTTAAAGCCATAGCACGCATCATTTCATGCTATATTGGGCAATTCCTGTGCCAACAGCCACAATTATTTTCTGTAAACTGTAACATTGGTTAAATTAGGCTATCTATTAAGTAAATCAATCACTTTTTGAGCCACGAAAGAGAACATACTGATGATTTAATACAATTGTGTCTTAAAGGGAACCAAAGAGCACAAATGGAAATTTACAACCGCTATTATAAAGCGATGTATAATACATCGTTGCGAATTGTAAAAGATAGTGCCGAAGCTGAAGATGTAATGCAAGAATCGTTCTTGAGCGCGTTTACGAAACTGCATACGTTTAAAGGTGAAGTAACCTTTGGATCTTGGTTAAAACGCATTGTTATAAACAACAGTATATATCATTACCGAAAGCAACGCAAAAAAAATGAGGTTGCATTGGACGATATAATGTACAAGGTCGAAGATAATGATGGAGTTGCTTCGGATCATGTGTTTACCGAACTGAAGGCTCAAAAAGTGATGGAGACCATGAAACGGTTAAAAGATAATTACAGAATTTCTTTGACCTTACATTTGATAGAAGGCTATGATTATGAAGAAATCAGTACCATAATGAATATAAGCTATGCCAATTGTCGTACGATGATTTCCAGGGCAAAAGAAAGCTTACGTAATAAAATGATAAATGCTTACTAATGGAAAAAGATGAGTTTAAAGAGTTGTTCAAGGGCCTGGAAGGGACTTTTGATACCGAGGAACCCAAAGCAGGGCATAAAGAACGGTTTCTGGAAAAATTAAACGATGCCAACAATGTAGTGGGCTTCCCAAGACCAACAAAGAATTGGTGGAGACCCTTATCGATCGCTGCTTCCATAGCCGTGCTTTGTTTGATCGCCATTGGGGTATATACCTCGAGGCCAAGCTTGGATGAGCAAGTTGCCCAGATCTCACCAGAAGTAAGCAATACACAAGTTTATTTTGCCAGTTTGATCGAGGACCAGGTAAAGCAGCTTGAAAATGAAAGTTCCCCAGAAGCACAGCAGATCATTAGTGATACCATGATACAATTAAAAAAGTTGGAAGCCAATTACAAGCAATTGGAAAACGACCTGATCCATGGTGGCAATGACAAACTGATCTTAAGTGCTATGATCACCAACTTTCAAACACGAATAGACCTATTACACGATGTCATCAATCAAATAGAAACAATTAAAAACTTAAAAAATCATAACGATGCAAACTTTACTATATAAATACGTTACCGTGCTGTTTTTTATAGCACCGATGATCCTTGCCGCCAATGATGGCGTACTTAAGGGGAAGTACACGAAGGAGAAAACCATAAAAAAAGAATATAGCGTTAATTCCAATGCCCTCTTAAAGGTAGACAACAGTTATGGCAATCTTAACATTACTTCTTGGAATGAGGATCGTATCCTCATCGAGGTCCATATCAAGACCAGTGGCAACAATGAGGATAAAGTGCAAAAGAAACTTGACGATATTACCGTTGATTTTGAAGCCAACAGTGAAATGGTCTCTGCGAAAACAATATTTAATAAGAACAAGAGTAGCTGGGGATGGAACTGGGGCAACAATAATGTGAATATGCAAATTAATTACACCATAAAATTACCGGTAAAGAATAGCGTTCATCTGAACAATGATTATGGCAATATCGTTTTGGACAGGGTCGATGGCCATGCCAAAATCAACTGTGATTATGGTAGATTGGAAATTGGCGAACTTCGGGGCAGAAACAACTATTTGAATTTTGATTATACCTCCAAGTCCAGCATTGGTTATATCAATAGTGGTGAAATCAAGGCCGACTATTCCGGTTTTACAATTGAAAAAGCAGGTGATCTTAAGCTGAATGCAGATTATACGAATTCTACAATCCATCAAATGGAAAACCTACAATACTCCTGCGACTATGGGAATATTGAAGTTGGCGAAGTCCAAAATATACATGGAAATGGGGATTACATCAATGTGAAACTGGGGACCGTTCACGGCAATGTGGATATCAATGCGGACTATGGTTCCCTGAAAATATTGGAAATGGCAGAAGATGCAGGCAATATAGACATCAGTTCGGATTATACGGGTATCAAGATAGGATATGCTCCCCAGTACCATTTTGATTTTGAAATCAGGGCTGAATATGCCGGTGTGAGCGGTAAGGAAGATTTTGAGATCAACATCAGTACTGAAAAATCGAACAATCGATATTATAAGGGGTATTATGGGTCACCCAATAGTGGCAACTCAGTATCGATAAACAGCGAATACGGTGGAATAACATTTACAAAAAAATAATCAATCAATCAGACCCTTAGATAAATCCTGGGTCGTAAAAAATATAGGCATGAAAAAAATAGCAACATTGGGTTTCGTCGTATTATTCACTTTATCCTGTTCCGCACAATGGGGTAAAAGAATAAAAGGTAATGGTAATGTGATCACCATTGAAAGATCCACCGGTGATTATGATGCCATTGGAATATCAGGATGGTTCGATGTGGACCTAGTAGCAGGGAAGGAAGGCGAAATTTCATTGAAAGGCGAAGAAAACCTATTAGAACACATTATTACCGAGGTCAAGGATGGCAAATTGGTCATTAAGGTTGAAAAAGGAATGAATCTAAGACCTTCTTCTTGGAAAAATGGAATTCATATTACGGTACCTGTTGAAAGCATCGATGCCGTCTCCCTCTCAGGTTCAGGGGATATCGTTGGGAAAACCACCATAAAAACCGATAATTTCAAGACCTCAATGTCTGGTTCTGGCGATATTACCTTAGCGATCGAATCCGACACTATCGAGGCCACCATGTCTGGTTCCGGAGATATTATGTTAAGTGGATCTACCTCAAATTTTGAGGCCACTATTTCAGGCAGTGGGGATATAAAGGCCTATGAATTGGAGGCCGACCATGTTAATGCGACAGTATCTGGGTCTGCGGATATCAAAGTAACAGCAAACAAAAGCTTAAAAGCAAGGGTGTCTGGATCCGGCGATATACATTACAAAGGAAATCCCGAAAAAGTGGATACCAAAACCTCTGGTTCCGGGGATATAACAAAAGTATAACCTGTTTATATACAGGCAAATCAAAAAGCGAACAACAATCAGAAGAAAAGTCCCGACCTTATAATGTCGGGACTTTTTCCTGTTTTTTATGGTTCACCCGGGTCAACAGAAACATCCCTATAAGAAAGAACAGGCCCAAAAAAATAATGGCGTTTCGCATACTTCCAGAGTATTGGGCCACAAAACCATATAAAAAGGTGCCTATAACGATGCCTATCTTTTCGGCCACATCATAAAAACTAAAAAATGAGGCCGTATCCTTTGTTTCAGGAATAAATTTGGAGTAGGTCGATCGGGATAAGGCCTGGATACCACCCATGACCATCCCTACACAACCTGCGGCGATGTAAAAATCAATAGGGGTAATCACATAATAGGCATAGATACATATAAAGACCCAAAGGATATTCACCACGATCAGGGTTTTGATGTTGCCGAAAACCCTTGAGGCAAAAGCGGTCAAAGTTGCCCCTAGAATCGCTACGATCTGAATGACCAAAATACTTACAATAAGCCCTGTAGTGCGTTCGGTATCCGAACCCCATTGTATTTCTTCTTCCCCAAAATATGTAGCGATCAACATGACCGTCTGCACCGCCATGCTATAAACAAAAAAGGCCCCCAAATACCGTTTTAACCTGATTTCATCACCCAATTGATGCCAGACCAATTTCAACTCCTTGAACCCATTCAAGATAATGTGGTCCCGTTTGCCTACTTTTTTAAATCCTTTAGGTAAATGATAAAAGGTATACTGGCTGAAAACTATCCACCAAATACCTACCGTAACAAAAGAATATTTCATGGCCTTTATTTCAGCCGCTTCCCCTACATCACTTTCTATACCAAAGAAATCCGGATTCATGACCATGGCCAAGTTGAACAAGAGAAGTAACACACTGCCAACATAACCCATCGAAAACCCTTTTGCACTTATACTGTCTTGTTGTTCTGGATAGGCCACATCAGGCAAATAGGAGTTATTAATGGCAAAACTTACCCAAAAACCCACCAATCCGAAAAAATAACAACCCAACCCTAGGTAAATATTCTCCAATGAAAACCAATACAATCCTATACAGGAAATTCCTCCTAAGTAGCAGAATATTTTAAGAAACAATCGTTTGTTCCCCATATAATCGGAAATGCCCGCAATCAAAGGAGTAATAATCGCTATGAACACAAATGCCAAGGAAGTAACGTAACTTATAAGAGGTGCCCTTGCTATTTCACCACCAAAAATAGAAACCTTTTCAATATTGGCGACCCTAAAAAGGGCTCCATAGAAAATAGGGAAAATCGCAGAGGAGATGACCAAACTATAAACTGAATTGGCCCAATCATAAAAGGCCCAGGCATTCAATAATCTTTTACTGCCCTTTATGGCCAATGTTACAGTCATAGATATTGATATAGGATCATAAAAAAAGCTGCCCCTATTAGGAACAGCTTTCAATATACAATTATTACCCGAAAATCGTAAGTAGTGATTTTTATTTAAACGTGGTAACCCCAAATTTCATGGCTTCCTGTTTGGCCAAAGGAGCCCATTCCGTTAAATTGGCGATACGTGTATCATTAGAAGGGTGTGTGCTTAAAAATTCCGGTGGGGCCTGGCCATCGCTATTGGCTTTCATCCTTTTCCATAATTCCGCAGCCTCGGACGGGTCGTAACCTGCTATGGCCATAATCTGTAATCCTATTCTATCCGCTTCGGTTTCGTGACTTCTACTGAACGGAAGCATTAAACCTACGGTAGAACCCAAGCCGTATGCCTGATTGAACATGTTTCTTTTCTGCTCATCCTGTATCGCAATATTTCCCGCCACGGCTCCCAATTGTTGTAAGGTTCCGGCACTCATTCGTTGGGCCCCATGATCTGCCAAGGCATGGGCAACCTCATGGCCCATGACCACAGCGACCCCTCGCTCAGATTGGGTAATAGGCAAAATGCCTGTGTAAAATACAATTTTCCCCCCCGGCATACACCATGCATTGACGGTCTTATCATCGACCAAATTATACTCCCATTTATAATCGTTCAAATATCCAGGGTACCCATTGGCAGCCAACCATCGTTCGGCCGCAGAAGAGATACGTTGGCCCACATTGGTGATCATTCGAGCCTCTGGAGAATCCTCTATAACCTTGTTCTCTGTTAAAAATTGATCATATTGGGCAAATGCCATAGGAAAGATTTGACTGTTGGGATAAAAGTTGAGTACTTTTTTACCCGTAAAAGGATTTACCTTACATGCAGCCACTACCATAAAAATGGCAATAGTTAATACTAATTTTTTCATTTTATCAAAGTGTTTAGTAGTGTTAAAATACAAAAATTTATTTTCCCTTGATAAGCACTTGGGTAAAATTCTTGACAACCTCTATCACATTGTTCCCATTGGGTTTAACCTGATTTAAAGGTACTACTTCATTATCTACCTCAACCGATTCGATGGTAAAGGGTAAACCATGTAAATTCAACCTAAAGGAAGTGTATGAAGGCACAAAATCCCCATCTTTAAACTGTTGTATGGCGAGACTATTCTCTTTTCCGTTTAACTTAAAACTCCTATAGCTATAATTTCCTTTATTATATTCATACCCATCTTGATCATCTTCATAGAACGAGGAATTCTCGATGCCTGATTTATAGTACACCTCCAAGTCCAATTGCTTTATTACCAGTTCCCCAACATATTGTTGAACAGGAAATTTAGGGATTATGGCCCCTTCTTTTACAAACAAGGGTATTATATCAATATCGGCATCGACCCATTGCTCTTTACCACCGACAACCATTGAATCGTCCCAATAATTATACCAATTTCCCCTAGGCATGTACATACGTCTGCCTTGGGAATTAGGTTCTTGTACAGGACAAACCAAAATATGCTCACCAAAAATGAATTCATCGGTCCTGAAATGTGTTTGCGGGTCCTCTTGATCAAAATAGACCAAAGGCTTTACCATCGGTTCCCCGTATTTTGAATATTTCCAGAACATGGTATATAGATACGGTAACAATTGGTATCTCAATTCGATAAATTTCCTAACAATGTCGGTAACATCGCTATCAAAAGACCAAGGTTCTTGGTCGCCGTGATCGCCACTTGAATGTACCCTACAAAAAGGGTGAAAAACCCCTAACTGTATCCATCGTGCAAAAAGTTCCCCGTTGGGTTGTTCCGCAAATCCACCGATATCGGAACCAACGAAAGACATTCCACTCATACACATTCGTTGTACCTGTACATTGGCCAACCATAAATGTTCCCAAGTAGCGACATTATCGCCCGTCCAAGTTGAGGAATACCGTTGCGTACCGGCATAGGCAGCCCTTGTGATCACAAAAGGTCGTTTTGGGTACACATACTTCTTGATTCCCTCATAAGTAGCCCGTACCATTTGCATTCCATAAACGTTATGCGCCTTACGATGGGTACAAGGGTAACCATCGTAATTATGCCTCGTATCCAAGGGAGCTGTTTTTGTAGGCACCTCCATGACAGCGGGTTCGTTCATATCGTTCCAAACCGCATGGACCCCTAATTCTGACATAAATTCTTTATAAAGTTCTGCCCACCATTTACGTACTTCCGGATTGGTAAAATCAGGGAAATTACATTCCCCAGGCCAAACCTTGCCCTTCATATACGGACCATCACCACGCTTACAGAAGTACCCTTTTTCCATAGCTTCCTGATACACCCAATAATCCTTGTCGATTTTGATTCCTGGATCGATCATTACGACCGTTTTAAATCCATCCTCGTTCAATTCGGCCATCATTCGCTTGGGATCTGGAAACTTTTTCTTATCCCAAGTGAAACAACGAAAGCCATCCATATAATCTATATCCAGATATAACGCATCACAAGGTATTTTCAGCTTTCTGAATTTACGGGCCAATGCCTTCACATTGCTTTCAGGGAAATAACTCCATTTTGATTGATGGTACCCCATGGCCCACATGGGCGGTAATTCGGGAGTTCCGGTCAAATTGGTATAGCCCATTATCACTTTGGACATTTCCGGACCATAGAAAAAATAGTAGTTCATCTCACCACCATCGGCCCAAAAGCTGGTTACGTGTCTTTTTTCATGGGCAAAATCAAAATACGTTCTAAACGTATTATCGAAGAAAATCCCATAGGCCATATTCTTATGCAGTCCGGTATAAAAGGGTACAGCCTTGTACAACGGATCTTGGTCCTTAGCATAGGCATATTGATCCATACACCAATTATTGACCCTTTTCCCCTTTAGGTTAGAGTGTGTAGCTTTATCACCCATGCCAAAAAAGCTTTCAGCATTTTGGGTAATCTTACTCATTTTTACCGTATTCCCCCCATATTCATAGTTTTCCTCCCAGTGAAAACCAATTTCATCCTCATTGATTATATTGCCTTCCAAATCGGAAATCTGAATACGAAGTGTCTTTTTATCGACCAACACTTTGAGCTTGGATGTGAGGATCAGGTACTCGGTCGCAGTCTCATCAACTTCCAAACTGCTATATCCCCTACTCGCAACTTCACTGATGGCATAGGAGAAATCGGGTTCAAAGACATTTTCGGTGGCGTATCTAAACCGTAGGGCACTATTTCGTAATACGGTAATCTGCAAGACAACCCCATTTTCGGTTGTGAAATAGAATTTGTCAACATCTTGCTTAAAGTTTATGATTTGGTTGGGGTAAAGGTTCCCCTTATATTCAAGTTCTGTATTGGTAATCATATATTTTCAAAATTTAAAACGCGGCAAAATACGCACATTACCCGATAAATGTGAAATGATAAGCGACCAATTGTCAACAATTGCGATAAACATGAAAAAAATTATTGAAAAATGACGATTCCTAAGGGCGGAATTGTGATTTCAATAGAATCGTCAAAACCATGCCATGGTTTTTTTTCGGTGGTTACTGGGGATTTCCTGGAACCAGATCCCCCATATTTTTTAGCATCACTGGTGAATATTTGTTTCAAGGCACCTGTTTTAGGCACTCCTATGCGATAATTATCCCTGGGTACGGGCGTAAAATTTGCAGCAATGATCAAGTCATCCTTCGCATTGTGGCCCTTTCTGATATAGGTCAGCACCGAATTTTCGGCATCGCCATAATCTATCCATTGAAAACCTTCATGGCTAAACTGTTTTTCGTATAAGGCGGGATATGTCTTGTATATCGCATTTAAATCCTTGATCAATTCTTGAATTCCCGAATGCAAGTCGTACTGGGTCAAATGCCAGTCCAAGCTTTGATTATAATTCCATTCCGAAGACTGTCCGAATTCGCCCCCCATAAATATGATATTGGCCCCGGGATGTGTAAACATATACCCATAAAGCAAGCGCAGATTCGCAAACTTTTGCCATTCATCCCCTGGCATCTTGTATAAAAGGGATTGTTTCCCATAGACCACCTCGTCGTGTGAAAACGGAAGCATAAAGTTTTCGGTAAACGCATAGGTCATACTGAAAGTAAGATCGTTCTGATGGTGTTTCCTATAAATAGGCTCTTTCTTAAAGTATTCCAAAATATCGTGCATCCAACCCATCATCCATTTCATTCCAAAACCCAATCCACCCATGTTCACTGGTTTGGAAACCATTGAAAATGAGGTAGATTCCTCAGCGATGGTCTGTACACCTGGGAAATTTCCATAGACGGTTTCATTCAATTCCCGAATAAGGGAAATGGCCTCTAAGTTTTCATTTTTACCGTAGATATTCGGTTCCCACTCCCCTTCTTCCCGTGAATAGTCCAAATATAGCATGGAGGCTACGGCATCTACCCGTAAGCCGTCAACGTGGTATTGATCTAACCAGAACAAGGCATTGCTTATTAAAAATGCACGAACTTCATTTCTCCCATAATTGAAGATCAAACTTTTCCAGTCAGGGTGATAACCCCTTCTTCTATCTGGGTGTTCGTATAAATGTGACCCATCGAAGAATCCCAATCCGTGGGCATCTTCAGGAAAATGGGATGGCACCCAATCCAAGATCACCCCAATGCCTGCTTGATGTAATTTATCGACCAATAGCTTGAATTCCTCTGGATTCCCAAAACGGGAGGTAGGGGCAAAATAACCGGTAAGCTGATAGCCCCAGGAAGGGTCATACGGAAATTCCATAATAGGCATAAACTCAACATGGGTAAAACCCATCTCTTTCACGTATTTTACCAAATCCACGGCAAATTCACCATAGGTCAGAAATTCGTTGTTTGCATTGCGTTTCCAAGAGCCTAAGTGCACCTCATAAACGGAATAAGGTTTGTCCAGGGCATTTTTTTCTTCCCTGGTATCCATCCATTTTTTATCTTTCCAAGAATATTCCCCATCCCAAACTACCGAAGCCGTTTTTGGTGGATGTTCACAATACTTTGCGAAAGGATCGGCCTTTTCGGTCGCAATACCGAAGTTGTTGGAATGTATGTAATATTTATATAGTGTACCTTGGCCAAGTTCCGGAATAAATCCTTCCCAAATGCCACTGGCATCCCAGCGTACGTTCAGTTGGTGTTCCTTATCCCTCCAACCATTAAAGTCGCCAACAACGGATACGGAATTGGCTGTTGGTGCCCAAACTGCAAAATAAGTCCCCTTCACCCCGTTCAATTCAATCGGATGGGATCCTAATTTTTCATATAGTTTAAAATGTTTTCCAGCCTTGAACAGATTAATATCGAATTCAGAAAAAAGGGAATGAACAATTACTTTCGACATAGTTAGGTTGTTTTTTGGCAAAGCTAATCAACTTTATATAAAGTGTATGCTAATAAAGCCTTTACTTTGACCTACTAATATTTTCTATTCATAAAAATAGGGAATATTTAAAAAGTGGAACGCTTTTTGAAGAATTCCTTACATCACTATTCAAATAAACAATTAAAATCATAATTATGAGAAAAATGAGCATAGTATTCGGTGCGGTCATGGCCTTATTATTCATTTCATGTGAAGGTCCCGCAGGACCTCCGGGGTTTGATGGGTTCGATGGTCGGGATGGATTGGATGGTTTGGACGGAGAGCCCGGAATCCAAGGACAAGTATTACAAATCGATGGGGTTGATTTTGATTATGATGCATCAACGAATTTACACACCAGCATTTTGACTTTTTCAGATTACACCGATTTCGAGGTTTTTGAGTCTGATGCGGTTTTAGTCTATAGATTTGATGGCGTTGTCGGTTTCGATGATGGAAGTGATGCCGATTCATGGAGCTTGATACCCCAAAACTTCTTTTTGCCCGAGGGAATCATACAATATACCGTGGCACATACCTTTGTGGATCTGGAGCTGTTTATAGACGGGGATTTTGATTTGGCCAATTTAAATCAAGATTTTACGCAGAACCAGTTTTTTAGGATCGTAATTGTACCCAGTGTATTTTTAGATGGGTCTAATGTAGATAAGTCAAACCTCGGTGCTTTGATGAACTCCTTGAATATTTCAAACAAAGATATACAGGAGGTGCGTGTTTATTAATACCAGTTCACGATACAGAACCACCCCGCTGATCACAGCGGGGTTTTTTTATGGCTGAAGATAAAATGCTTGATTAACAAAACCTTAATGATCTGCCAGGCGAAAGATCTTTATTTTTGAAAGGATGGTGCAAACCCATCGTCTAAAAAACTAAAAAGTGAACTATGATCAAGAGAATGATTTTTACCTTAAGTATACTGCTTGTAGGCTGTAAAGGCAATTCACAAGAAAAAACAGAAGAAGTAAAAACAAGGACTGACAAGCAAGTAACCTACAAGGTAAATAAAACCGATGCGGAATGGCGTAACGAACTTTCAGAGCTGCAATATTATGTACTGCGTAAAGCAGGTACCGAGCCTGCAGGCTCCAGTGAGCTATTGGACAATAAAAAGAAAGGGGTTTATGTTTGTGCTGCCTGCAATACCGAACTATTCCGCAGTGAGCATAAATATGATTCCGGTTCGGGTTGGCCAAGTTTTGATCGTGAAATCAAGGGCAATGTCGCCTATGATGTCGATTATAAAATAGGCGTTAAACGCACTGAGGAACATTGTGCCGTCTGTGGAGGGCATTTAGGCCATGTCTTTGATGATGGGCCCCGGGAAACCACTGGTATAAGACATTGCGTCAATGGCGCTGCCTTGAAATTCGTTCCGGCCGATAATCAATAGTAGTATGTAAATGGACTTTGCCCAAAATTATTTGGAGAGTACGCTTTTTGAATTCCGTCGTTACAAAACGATGGGGGATGCAACCTTTGCCCAATTGGAGGATTCCGATATTCTTTGGAGATACCATGATCACGACAACAGCATATCACAAATCGTAAAGCACCTTTCAGGGAATATGTTGAGCAGGTGGACCAACTTCCTTTCAGAGGATGGTGAGAAACCATGGCGAGATAGGGACACCGAGTTTGTAGATCCCTTCACTACAAAAAAAGCAATGATAACCTCTTGGGAAAAGGGCTGGCAATGTCTTTTTGATGCGCTAGGCTTGGTGAATTCCGATAATATCAATACAATGATAAAAATCAGGAATGAGGAGCATACCCTTGTGGAAGCTATCAATCGGCAACTGGCGCACTATGCAAGCCATGTTGGTCAAATCGTGCTTTTGGGCAAAATGATCAAAAGTGAAAATTGGGTTTCCTTATCGATCCCAAAAGGCCAATCAGCAGCTTTCAACTCCGAAAAATTCAATTCATAATCCCAATATCGACTTCTATTTTCCGCCAATTTCTCAATGGCAACACAATTTGTTATTTTAAATTGGAATTTGATTTACTTCCGTTTGGTTTTGTATTTTTGCTTTTGAAATTCGAAAATCAAAGATTGTACATATGAGTGATTTTAATGTAATTGTTTTAGGGAGTGGTCCTGGAGGATATGTAACTGCCATTCGAGCGTCCCAACTTGGGTTGAAAACAGCGATTGTTGAAAAAGAAAATCTTGGTGGCGTTTGTCTAAATTGGGGCTGTATACCTACCAAAGCATTATTGAAATCCGCTCAGGTTTTTGAATACCTGCAACATGCCGGGGATTATGGACTTAAAGCAGAAGGTGTTGATAAGGATTTTGATGCCGTTGTAAAAAGAAGTCGAGGAGTCGCCGACGGCATGAGCAAGGGCGTCCAGTTCTTGATGAAAAAAAATAAGATTGAGGTAATCAAAGGGTATGGAACCCTTAAACCTGGAAAGAAACTTTCTGTTAAGGACGAACAGGGGAAAGAAACCGATTATAGTGCCGACCATATCATCATTGCCACGGGTGCCAGAAGTCGGGAACTACCCAGTTTACCCCAAGATGGTAAAAAAATCATAGGATACCGAGAAGCAATGACTCTGGGCAAACAGCCCAAAAAAATGATCGTTGTCGGTAGTGGGGCCATAGGTATCGAATTCGCCTATTTCTATAATGCCATGGGTACCGAGGTAACCGTTGTGGAATTTTTACCGAACATTGTACCTGTTGAGGATATCGACGTTTCAAAACAACTGGAGCGCAGCTTCAAGAAAATAGGTGTAAAAATAATGACTTCATCAGAAGTCACCGCTGTCGACACCTCAGGGGACGGAGTTAAAGCCACAGTAAAAACGGCCAAAGGGGAAGAAATATTGGAAGCGGACATTGTACTTTCCGCAGTGGGTATTAAAACGAATATAGAGAATATCGGGCTTGAAAATATTGGAATCGCTACCGATCGTGACAAGATCATGGTGAATGACTATTACCAAACCAATATCCCAGGATATTATGCCATTGGAGATGTAACCCCAGGACAAGCCTTGGCACACGTTGCATCTGCAGAAGGGATTCTTTGCGTTGAAAAAATTGCAGGAATGCATGTTGAGCCTTTGGATTATGGCAATATTCCCGGGTGTACCTATTGCATGCCAGAGATTGCATCCGTAGGCCTTACCGAGCAACAGGCAATAGATGCCGGCCATGATATCAAAGTGGGTAAATTCCCGTTCTCTGCCAGTGGAAAAGCACAGGCATCAGGCAATGCCGATGGTTTCGTAAAAGTAATCTTCGATGCCAAGTATGGTGAATGGTTAGGGTGCCATATGATCGGGGCTGGAGTAACGGATATGATCGCCGAAGCGGTCGTGGCCCGTAAATTGGAAACCACGGGGCACGAAATATTGAAAGCGGTACACCCACATCCTACGATGAGTGAAGCGGTGATGGAAGCCGTGGCCGATGCCTACGACGAGGTAATCCATTTATAATTTAAAGCAACTATAAACAGTAAGGTCGGGCCTACCATGTCGGTAGACATGCTCAAACAAGACCTCAACAGGGAATACCAAAATATGCTCAAAACCTTTAGATATACTGCCATCATCGAGGGTATTTCGTACTTGGCCCTTTTTGCCATAAGCATGCCTTTGAAATATTTGGCCGGAATTGGGGAACCGAATAAATATATAGGCTATGCACATGGTTTTTTGTTCATTGTCTATATGATTTTGGCCGTAGTATTGACCAAAGAACGCCAATGGGGTCTTAAAAGGTTCGGGGTACTCTTCCTAGCTTCGCTCCTACCCTTTGCCACCTTTTATATAGATAAGAAGTATTTAAAGGATGATGCTAAGAGTTTAAACTGATTTCAATCCAATAGCTTATTTTTTATCGCTGGATTTATACGGGTCAGTTCCCGGGCAAAATCCATTTTGTTTTTTGGGGAAAGGATAATAACGTCATATTCCCCATAGGTCAATGCGATACGGTCCATTGAAGGGGCCGGTGAAGCGATAATGTTTCCAGTTTTGTTTATGGATTTGATTTTCGAAATATCAAATCGCTTGAGATAGAAAATGCCGCATTTTACGGTTAAAATGCCCTTGTCAATGATATAAACGGTCGAAAAATTCAAATAAAGGACCACTGCGTAAACCACGATTGAGATTCCGCCTACAAACAGGAATGCCCCAAAAGGTTCATTATTAAAAACGAGTGTGCTTATGATCAAGCCCAAAATCAAGGTGACAAAACCAACCATACGATACCCGAACTTTGATTTGTACGTTTTCATTCAATCTAATAATTCCAATATCTTCTGCCAAATAGTTTCATTCACCTGCATGCCATTCTTCTTGTTGAATGTACTGTTTTGTAAGGCTCGTTCCCCTGGATAATACGTCCTATCGCCCTCTTGCATGGGTGCTACATCATGGCTATAGTCTATGATTTCGTTCAAGAGTTTTTGCTGTAGATCCGTATCTTGAAAAAGTGCCGGATAGATACAAAGAAACACCTGCGAAATACCGGTTTCGTATTTTTTTAAACCTACTTTATAGGTTGAATTCCCTGCTGATAATAGGGTTGCCAACATATCTAAAACCATGGAAAGGGCAGAACCCTTCCAATAACCTATAGGAAGGCCGCGTTGCTTGGTCAATATCCGTTCGGGATCATCCGATAATTCGTTGTTATCGTCCCAACCTCCGGGATAGGGTAATTTTTCGCCTTTTAGCTTATAGGATTGGATCTTGCCAAAGGAATATTGTGAAAGTGCCATATCTAAAACAATATGCCCTTGTTCCCTAGGAATGGAAACTATTAGGGGATTGTTCCCTAAACGACTGTCTTTACCCCCCCAAGCTGGCATATTTGGTTGCGTATTGGTGAACAGTATAGAAATACACCCTGCATTCGCCGCTTGCCATCCATACGCCCCACCTCGCATCCAATGATTGGTGTTGCGTAGTGCCACTAATCCCATACCATGTGTTTTTGCCAAGGCAATCGCCCGATCTGTACATTTTAAGGCGTTGATTACGCCAGGACCGTAATTGCCATCCCAGCGTTCCATACTTCCCAAGGAATCTATTTTTTCCGCTTCCGCATCGATCTTGACAATCCCTTTGGTTACATATTCAATGAATAGTGGAACTCGATTGATACCATGTGAGAGTACCCCAGCCAACGAATTCTCTGTATGTACCTTGGCTATGGAAATGGCCTTTTTATCAGTAAAACCGTATTTTCGAAACAACCGGCATAGCACTTCCTGCATCTCATTGGCCTGGATCCGTACTGACATTTCGTATCTTTTTGTATTAAAAATCCTTTTATGGAGATTTGGTTTTATAGGGTTTCAATTCCTCAAAAAAGAAATCATCGTTTGGAACATCAAAATCGAAACCGATGACCTCTAAATTATTATCGGTCTTCAATTTCAAGGTGCCAAAACCAAACCAGGCTTGTGGATGGTCCCAATGTATTTCCCATACATCATAATGCCAATGGGTAAGCGTCGCCGACAAGAGGGGATAGTTTTCAAAATCCAAATGCAAACCCTCATTTTTTTTCTGGATATTTATGCTACCGCAAAGATCCGATGTGTATTCCCCGACCATTTTTTCTATAGGTACCGAAGGACTGCTATGAAGTACCCTTTTTGCCATACGATCAGCAATTCGTGTATCAGATGCAGCATTTTTATTGGTCCTTTCCAACAATTCACCCGACCAATCCTTGCCATCAATACCTAAAAAATGGTCCAGGGCATAATACGTTGCCGCCATAATCGGACTTTTAACTCCGTTGGTCAATACGACCACACCTAAATTTTCATCCGGTATCAAATTTATGGCCGTGATAAAACCATCGTAACCCCCGGTATGTCCCACCCTCATTCGTCCATGATAATCACTTAGGCCCCAACCTAGTCCATAGCCATTAAAATGCCTATCAAAGTCGTTCGCAGATGTATGGTCTACTATAAAATTGTTGTGGGGGGTCCAAACCATATTTCGGGCGGCCGAGGTCAAGAGGGTGTCCCCTTTGTGGATACCATTGTTAAGATTAAAAATCATCCATTTGGAAAGATCCTCCACACTGGAAATAAGTCCACCGGTGGCAGCCACATTTTCCCAATCTACCCATGGGATAACATAATTTTCATCATCCTTTCTTGCATGGGGTTGGGCATAATTACCCATTTTGTCCAATTCTTTTAGGGAAGAGATACTGCGGGTCATGTCCAAAGGTTCCAAAATACGTTCTTTGACATTTTGACCCCAACTTTTACCAGTTACCGTCTTTATGATTTCACCGGCCGTTATGTACATGAGGTTCGAATAACCATATCCCGCCCTAAATTCATGGGCCTGGGGTACGTATTTGATACGTTCAATAATCTCCTTGGTAGAAAGGTTTGATTTATACCAAATATTATCACCACTAAAAGTGCCAAGGCCTACGCGATGACTCAGTATATCCCGAATGGTCATATGCTCGCTCACCCAAGGATCGTACATGGTAAAATATGGAAGGTGTTTCTTCACCCTATCGTCCCAGTTTAATTTGCCTTCTTGCACCAACATCCCTATAATGGCCGATGTAAATGCCTTTGAATTGGAGGCGATGGCATACAAGGTCTGGGCATTGGGTTTCCCTTTTTTCCCTTTTTCCAAAACACCATAATTCCCGCTAAAAACGAGTTTCCCATCTTTTACAACCCCTATGGATGCACCGGGCAAATCCCAATCCTTGACCATTTGGGCATAGTAACTATCCAGTTCTTTATAATCAACTTCCTTTGTACCTTGACCTTGAATGGTGATAATAACAAACAAAGAAAATATTATCTGGCAAAGCATCTTTTTCATAGTCCAATATTTTTAATTTAAACTCTGGGGAGTTCGTAACAGAACTGTTGGTTTCGGGATTCAAATTACTTGTTTTTTTAGTTTTACCGCGTAGTTTAGCTTAAAAAAATCCAAGGGTTAAACCCTATGGAACTGGAATAGGGACTTTAATCGGGAAAGTCTACGCGAAACTTTTCGCTTTAAAAGATCAATTCTAAGGTAACCTTAGTAATGCAAGGACAGATCATGGTTTAATTTACCTAACATACGCTAAACTTTTGAAGTTCAGCACAAAGTGGATTTAAACAGAAAAGCCCTTGGGAAAGGGCTTTTTATTATTTTAAGTTTGATACTATGGTACTTCCCGTTAATCGCCATAGGTATTCGGGTTTTGAAGTAATGCTGCCATAGATTGGTTTAAGGTAGCCATGGACACGTAATATATTGCCTTATATATTGCCTTCGCATAATCTAATTAATACAATGGAAAAAGCGATTCAACTTTGCATTTGAACCGCTATTACCTTTAGGAATCGTAGGGAATCGTAGGGAATCGTAGGGAATCGTAGTTAAATAAAACGAATTCCATGTTCCGCACAAATTTCAGTTACTTTTTCAAAATCTGGAGGTCCCTCAGGAAGTTTCGCCAATTCTTGGAACATATGTTCTATGCCCGCTGGGAATGCAGAGGTGATCATTTTGGCTTTTTCCGTGCCAACCACTTTCCATGAATGTGGTATGTTTTTGGGTGCGAAAGCCACATCACCCTCATTTAAAATTGTAACATTACCGTCTACCATAATTTCTATCTGCCCTTTAACGACCCTGAATATTTCATCCTCAAGGGTATGGACATGGGGTGGAATCCCAACCCCTGGCTCAACATTATCAACCCATTCGACTATTTGATTTCCAGTATCACTACCTAACAATTTATGGGTTTGAATATCACCGATTACATTCAAGACATTCCCTTCTGAATCTTTAATAATTTTCGGTTCTACACTGTTGGTTAGTTCTTCTGTGTTGGAATTCTGGCATTGCACCATTCCTGGAATTAAAACTAGACTTAAACCAATTCCTGAAGTTTTTATGAAATTTTTTCTATCCATGATTCTATTTTATCGCAATTTACATGGACCATGAGGTCGCCGCAATGCGAAAAACACGGTAAAACCTTAGAAATTGCGAACAATCAAGTTTTTCGAAGGGTTGAAGGCGTCACTCCTGTGTGGGTTTTAAAAAAGTAACTGAAATAATCAGGAGATGAAAAACCCAATTCAAAACTGATTTCCTTTATCGACTGGTTTGAAAATTTTAGGGCGTGCCTAGACCGCATAAGCAGCTGTTCAATTATAATACTTTTTGAACTTACCGATAGTACTTCCTGTACACATTCATTCAAGTATTTTGGCGATATATTCAGTTTTTCTGCATAATAGGTGACTTCATGATTTTCAAGAATATTTTGGTCGACCAACTGTTTGAACTTGTATACGACATTCGTTTTGGAATTATTATTTGAAACTATCGATTTTATATTGCATTGACCGTCGCAGTAGACAAAAAAAGTATTCAGTAGCGAGAGTATGGCTTCATCTTTATGATTCAAGTGAGACCCTAAAAGTTCATCGATCATTTCCAATATGGCCTGGGTTCTTATTTCAATGCCCGGGCTTAATTTAAATAAGGGCACTTCACCTGAATTGAAGAGCCTTACTTTGTTTATATGAAGATTGCTTAAAATAGGATTATTCAAGACCTCCTTGGACAAATGCAAAATATAACCTACCGATGTAGAACCATCACTTTTGAATATTTTCCATTGTAATTTAGGATCGAGGAAAAAAATAGAATTTGAGACATTCCTATATAAAACATGGTCGATTTCAATGCCATCTACTTCATTTTTTATCCAGCAAACTGCATAATCATCCTTATTGGCCTTAGGTGTAATTTCCTTGATTATCTGCGATATATTAATATAATCCTGTTTCATTCTAAATAAATACTAACAACCCGCTAAATGTTTTGGGTTCTTGATTTTAAAAATAGTGAATTTATTCCCTGATTTTAAAAAGTCGATTGAACCTAACCTTCAGAGCGCAGTGAAAACATGAAATATTATCGCAATCCGTTATGTTTTATGTAGGTTATTTCGAGCATTTTTTAAAAAGCATTAGGGAACCAAATTCTATCAAGTTCATCCTCAAACCTACTTTTATGCGTGCCGCCACTACAATGTGTTAAGTATACCATTATTGAGTTTTTAGATAGATATGCTTTTGCAAAAGAACCTGTACTTCCTCCATATCTAAAAACAAGTGGATTTTCTTCTATGAACCATCCAAAACCATGTCCAAAATGTTTTTCATCATAGGCATTCACATGTATTTTTAGGGCTTCCTTTACTGTGGATTCCTTCAATAATTCGAGATTACCGTATTTACCTTTATTCAACCACATTTGCATAAAAACCGCATAGTCATTGGCTGGCATCCACAAACCTAAAGCACCGCTTAAAAATTTCCAGGATTGGGGATTGTTATTGACGGTTATTTTTGAAGGTCGAGGGTTATTTCAAAAAATGATTCCGCCTTATGCCCTGTTATAGTTTGGCAAATAAAAATTGAGAATAGTCAATTATTCCGATATACTTTCCGTTTTCTTCAACAGGTGCAATCCGCACACTATAATTAAACATTAACCTCGGTACATACTTAACATTCAAGTGTGCGGAGATAGAAAATATGGGTTTGGTCATAATTTCATAAACGCTTACTTCATCGAGGGTTTTTTTTGGGATTATCACGCCTTTTATTATATCATTCACCGTAATAATTCCGTTGGCGTCCGCATTATTTCTTTTCTGGATGATAAGCGCCTGAACATTTTTATCTTTCATTAATTGAACAGCGGATCTTACACTTGCCAGGCCATCTATATAGAATAATTTATCAGAAGCTATATCCTTTGCTTTTTTAAAAGTTTCCATAATCTTATATTTATAATTGTTCTGTTTTGAGATTCTCTCTGATTTTTTCAATTTGATTAGATAAGCCTGCTACTTTATCTATATTTAAAGCAATCAATATTCCGTTACCGGGATCTTCAATATGGCATTCCTTTGAAACGGATTTAATTATCTTGGAGGTATGGTGTTCTTCTACCACAAAAAGAATTATATCCGTTTTATCTTGTATTGATAATCCCAAAAAATTAGATGGTTCCATACCGCTACCTTTGCCCTGAATGATCACATCACCAGTAGCACCTGATTTTTTAGCTGTTTTTATAACTTTTTCTGTGATGCTCGGGTTAACAAACCCTACTATTAGATCGAATCTCATGATATTATTTTTTTAAATTTAATTAAATACTTGATCAAGTCATTCATTTGTGCATATCCTAAAACGGTAATTATTGGAAAAACGCTGGCCAAGGCAATCAATCCAAAGCCATCCAAGGCCGGGTTTCGTCCTGGCACAACCGATGCCAGTCCCAAGCCCAAAGCCGCAACAATAGGCACAGTGACTGTTGAGGTCGTAACACCTCCTGAATCGTAAGCCAAAGCAACAAGGTCCTTTTTTACAAACAAGGTTTGAATCATCACGATTATATAGCCCACCATAATATAGGTAGCCAAGGAATCACCAACCACAATGCGATAAGTGCCAACAACCAATGCAAAGGCCACCCCTATTGCTACAACCAAGCGAAGATTGAATGTGCCGATAGTTCCTCCCGATACCTCATTCGCCTTTACTGCCACGGCATATAGCGAGGGTTCGGCAATAGTCGTAGAAAACCCAATCAAGGCCGCAAAAATGTAAACCCAATAATAGGCCTGCCAGTCTGATAAAGAACCGGAATAATTTGCACCGATAAAATCAGGATTTGAAAGTTGCTTGGCCATCAACTCTCCCACGGGAAATAACGCCTGTTCCAATCCCATAAGAAAAAAGGTTAATCCAAAAATCACCAAAACGACCCCAAAAACAACATTTTTAAGGTTTGGGATTGATTTTTTTATAATAAAAATTTGGAATATCGCAATCAATAGCACGATAGGTGCTACATCTCTGATTGTATTTAAAAAAGTTATTCCTAATTCTTTTAACATCTTAATAAACTTAGAAAATCAACATACCATAACCCATTACGAATATCATTGGTAAAAGCGATGCAAATGCTATTAATCCAAAACCATCTGTAAGGGGACTTCTGCCTTCAATTACCGTTGCCAAACCAACACCAAGGGCAGCAACCAAGGGTACCGTAATCGTAGATGTAGTAACCCCGCCGGCATCATAAGCGATACCGATAATTTCTTCCGGTGCAAATAGGGTCATTACAATTACCATTATATATCCCCCAATTATTAAATAATATATGGGCCAGCCCTTGATGATTCGCCATATACCCATGAGGATAGCCAATCCAACAGAAATCGCAACAGATAATCGCAAACCAAAGGCGTAACTTGATTCAATTTCGGGTTTGATCAGATCGGATTCTACAGCTATTTCCGCAGCTTTTTTTGCCACGGCAATTAATGCAGGTTCTGCAATGGTCGTTGAAAATCCTATTAGAAAGGAAAATAACAAAAGCCAAAACAAACTTCCTTTTTTGACCAATGAGTAAGATAAATTCTCTCCAATGGGAAACAACCCTATCTCGAGTCCTTCCACAAATAGCATAAGGCCAACTACTACAAAAACCAAACCTACAAGAATTTCAAATAGATTTGGGAAGGGCTGCTGCAGTACTACAATTTGAAAGAATGATACCACCAATATAATAGGTAGTAAATCAAAAAAAGAGGTTTTTAATTTACCTGCTATATTCCCTATTATTTTTAAAATCATGTATTCAATCCTTATAATCTCCTAACTTAGTTATTTTTCCGGTAAACCATTGTTTTATCCCATAGAATTGAGAGTAAAATCACTAAACCCATACTTAGGCAATGATGAATAGGCGAAATTTTCTTCCTATACGCTAGCCTGGATGTTTCAATCATTGAATGTCTAAATGAATTATAATGTCTTCGTATACGGAAAGTTACGAGGTAGCTTGTGAGGATTTTCAATAAGAAAATCAGTTATGGTAAATCCGCAACTACCAGTGTTTAAGTACTAAACCGCAATTATTTTTCATCTGGTGTTAGCTGTAGTTTTTATCAAGTTGTAATTTCATTACCATGTACTTAAATTTCACTTAGCGATTAGGCGATGGCGCGTTTTAATGCGCTATGGTTTTTGTTGGCAGTAGTTGTTCAATTTCAAAATGTTTAAATACACGCATGGCCCTTAAGGTATTCCATCGACTTGGTTTCCCAGCTTTTTCCATTTCAAAATGAACTTGCCCAGGATGTTTTGCTTGTGTATTCCAGGTCGAATCTTTGTTCTGCTTTTTTAATAATACCTGTATGGCAGGCTTCATTCTATCGTCCCATTGTATTCGGGCGTGTTGAAAGTAATCCAGAGCACTCAAAATATTATAACGCCATCGCCTTGGATAGGTTAGTTTAAGAAAATCCTTATTGATTATTTCTCCGGTTCTGTCAGAGATAAACAACTGGTGCAGGAGTATAAATTCAATCGCTGATTTTTTTGTATTAATTAATTCCTTAAGTCGATAATTATATTGGTTAATCTCGTATTCGGTGATGCCTTCCAATACTGATAATGTAGTGTGCAAAGAACTGTGAACGGTATTATATCTATTAGACCTACAATTAAATCCACCGTCAGGCATGATTTGAGAAAGAATACAGTCGACTACAGATTTCAAGTCTTTTTCACTTGCATTAAAGTAAGAGGCGTAGTTTAAGAACATTCCATTAATACATAAGTCACTTAATTGATTGCGACCAATGGCAAGAATTCCACCATCACTTGCTTTTTCATTTTCCAAGATTATTTCAATAGATTCCTGAATAAGTGGATTATTGGGTGCAATGCATAAATTTCGTAAATCATAGAGTGTATAATGAGTAGAAGTCCATTTGGGTTGATAAAACTTGATGCCCCAATTTCCATCTTTTTTTCGTTTGGATAAAAATTGTTTTCCCCACCCTTCAATAGCAATCCTAGCTTGCAAGTTCTTTTTATCATCTCCCAACAGGTCACGGTGAACCTGATATTGTATTGACACATCCCCTTCAAGCAACCAATTAATGATGTTGTTACTATTCATTCTTTTGGATTATCGCCATTGTTTCAACAGTTTTTATTTCTGATATGCGCCTGATGAATAGGTCAATTCATAGCTGTGTGTATAGATTTCGAATACGATTCCAAATGGGTCTTCAACATAAACCATTTTATAGGGTTTTTCATTTGGGTAATACTCTCGTATGGGCATTCTCTGCTTACCACCTGCCTCTACTATTCTTTTGGTCAAATTTTCGATATCCGGGTCTTGAACACAAAAGTGAAAAAGTCCTGTGTTGAACGGATTGAATTCAGGTGCTTCTTTTTTTCCGTGTTGGAAAGAAAATAATTCTATTCCGATACCGTCTGAAGTAGACATATGGGCAATTTCAAATTCTTCCCAATGCTCTCCAAAAACATCAATACACATTTGTCCAATGGCTGTATCATTTTCTTTTTTAACTGAAGATGGTGGCATTATTACATACCATCCCATAATATCTTGATAAAACGCTACAGCTTTATTTATTTCCGGAACTGTTATTCCAATATGCGAAAATGATTTAGGGTATGTTGTTTCTTTCATATAATTGTCTTTTTAAATTGTATATAAAGGTCAAGTATAAGCTTAGTGTGGGATTGGGAGCATTTCTCTTTTTGTTTAACCATATTTATTAAAATTCTATTCGTTTAAATTTAGCACTTTAGTCCGCATTTCGTTTACAAAATACATTGTTCTAGCCTGTCGTTATTCTTTTATTATCCCTTCGGCCCTTTTAATTGCATCATTAATATTATCATGTATATTTTTTTTACCAAGAATTGAATAAAGGTCAGATTTAAATAATTCTTCTCTCACTATTCTATTTGCTCCTGAAATTATGATGGTTGTGCCACACGATTGCAGTTTTTGAATAAATTGTTTTAATCTATTGATTGCGGTAGCGTCTATGAAAGGAACATGTCTCATTCTAATAATCAAAACTTTAGGCTCTTGCTTTAAGTCCGTCAAGAATTCTTGGAATTTTTGTGATGCTCCAAAAAATAGTGGTCCATTTATTTCGTAAAGCATGGTATTTTTTGGAATGTATGGCAGTTCTTCTTCAAATAATTTTTCTCCATTCGGTTCGGTTATTCCAAAAAGGTTTTCTGCATTCCTAATGGTTGTCGCTTCGCTCATACGTTTCATAAAAATAAAACTCGATAAAATCATTCCTATCTCAATAGCTAAAATCAAATCAAAAAATACGGTAAGAAAAAAGGTAGTAAGCAAGACAATTATGTCCATTCGATTACTTTTTAGCAAATCCTTAAAATGTCTCCATTCGCTCATGTGATAAGCAACCACAACTAAAATACCTGCTAGACAAGAGAGTGGAATAAGGTTGGCTATTGGGGCGAATAGCAACATTATGAGTAATAGAAAAATAGCGTGAACAATCCCTGCAATAGGCGTTCTACCACCATTTTTGACATTGGTAGCTGTTCTTGCAATAGCACCTGTTGCTGGTATGCCTCCGAAAAGGCCCGAAAAAACATTCCCTACCCCTTGAGCGACAAGCTCCATATTTGAGCGATGTCTTCCACCGATCATTCCATCGGCAACTACTGCTGAGAGCAACGATTCTATAGCTCCCAACAGTGCAATGGCAATGGCGGGTTCAATAAGCTCTTTAACCATACTAAAATTTAAGTGTGGTATTTGTGGCATAGCAATTTTGTTTGGTATTTCACCAAATTTGCTTTCGATAGTATCCACAGGTAACTCAAAAAAATACACGAGAAACGTGCAAAGTACAATAGCCACTAATGAACCAGGTATCTTGGTCGTGATTCGATAAAAATTAAGGGCTATTAAAACGGTACTTATTGCTATTCCGATCGCTATCCAATTTACACTACCAATATGTTGAAAGTAAACTACCCACTTTTCAACAAAGTCAGCAGGAATTGACTCAATCTCCAATCCCAAAAAGTCTTTGATTTGCGTAGAGAAAATGACTACTGCAATCCCACTTGTAAAACCAACGATTAAAGGATATGGAATAAATCTAAGGTAATTGCCGAGTTTTAACAAACCTAGACCAATAATCAGGAAACCTGCCATAAATGTAGCTATGGTAAGGCCATCAACTCCATGTTCTTGTACTATCCCAAATACGATGATAATAAATGCACCTGTTGGGCCCCCTATTTGAACGCGGCTACCGCTAAGAACCGAAATTACAAGACCTGCAATAATTGCCGTAATCAGTCCCTTTTCAGGCGATACGCCTGATGCTATGGCAAACGCTATTGCCAATGGCAGGGCTACTATACCCACAATAACCCCTGATAAAATGTCTTTGGCCAGTTGTTTTTTACTAATCCCTTCTTTCAACACCGAAAAAAACTTGGGCGTGAATTCTATATTTTTCATAGGATACGCTGTTGCGCTTTCGCTATTTATTTAATTCTATTTTAATCATCTCTAGCATTCTTTGGCTTTCCTTTAAATGTCTTTGCATTATTATAGAGAACCAAGATCTTTGTGCGTCTGTTTTACGCACAAGAGCAATGAAATAATGATTGCTTAACAAACTTTCTAGATCAAAAGGCTTGTAGGTTATTCCTTTGTCATTAGGTATTTGAATAAAGTTCTCGTCAATAAATTTCTCTCTATCTGCCATATCAATAGTCCCCCAACTTAAATCTGACAGTAGATGGGGTTGGATTTCTTCGAAAAAAACCATCATTTCATTTTTTAAGGCTTGATTTCGGATAATTTCAAAACCATTATTCTTAATTACATTATATCCGGTTTCTGACAGTCCGATATTTGATGTATTCATTAAAGCAAAATGAAAGTAGTTCTCTAAAGAATCTTGATCGTTCAGCTTATTTTCAATGGCTGAAATAATAACAGACCCTGATTCTCGATAGTAGCTAATTGCCTGGATTCGACTTTTCAGCCTGTCACAATTTTGTTCCAAATTCTCAACTAAATTCTCCAACATATTTCTTTCAAGTGCCTTCTTTTTTTGATCTTCATTCCAATTATTGATCTGAAGCGCAATTAAAATTCCAATAACGACAAGGATTATTTCTCCAATCGCATAAAGAAGATATTTGCTGAACCTGCCTGCCGGCAAGGCAGGTTTGTTTTCAGTCAGAAGTTGCTGACGTATACGTCTGAAGAACTTGATCATAGTTTCTATTTGTGGTCTTATTAAACCCGCAAGCGGCTATCTCGCCCAAATGTCCACTGGACATTTGATTTGCCGAGTAGATTTTGGCTCGATAATATCATTGGTTTTTGGTCGGTCATAGTTTCTGCTGCCGAAGCTGCAGCGTAGGAGCAATAAAGCCCAACGTCTCGGCTAATCTGCGTTTTAATACAGTTCAGGTTTTGTTGTGTGATGTTAAATTTTTTGATGAAAACTTAATTGTAACTGATTTTTACTCCAATTATCCGTTGTTTGTCTCATCACACCAAACTGAATTTTAAGTCCTTTTTTAATCATGTACCCCAAAGCTGCATAGAATCGGTTTCGATCAAAAATTTCTACTGTATTTCCATTTCCTATGTTTCGTTGGCCATTGATGAACAACTCATTATAGAATGCTAGGTATAATGTTTTATTGTCCATTTCTGCTTTGTTCAGGGCAATATTTAGAAACAGATTATATCGGTAGCGCGTTCTTAGATCTTGACCTTCAACAAACCTTTGCTCATAACGGAATCGATGGTTAGTATACAAACGATTCCCAAATTGAACTGGGAATAACGCTTCTTGATAAATCCTGCTCTCGGCACTTGTTGATTTATCAGGGCCATAGGTACCCGTTGTAATATTTCCATAACCAAAAGTCAGTTTAATGTCTGCCTTTTTAGGTTTATAGGTTATTCCTCCACGTAACAATAGTTGTTCTTTGTCACCAGCAATATTCCAATTACGTAATTGAACATCTCCTTGAACGCCCCAAGGGCCTTCTTTAAATGTTGTATCGAAGAAGTACATGTACCATGCACCCATTGCGTTTTCATTTATCTGGGCATTTGCATTCTTTGAGATCAATAAGGCAATGCCAATTATCAATACGTATAAGTACTTTTTCATGATTCAAATAATATCACACAACGGTTTCTTATTACCGTCAGCTAGGGTTTTAATTTACTGATTTTCTATTAAGCACTAATGTAAGCAATTTCAAGTGGATTCCTGAGCGCACCTTGCCTGCCGATTTACCCGCCTATGGCATGGCAGGCAGCGTCGAAGGGTAGTCGAATCCGCTGTTTATAACGAATCCACCTGTGAAACAAATTGCGGTTAAACATTATTATAGCCAGTATGAATTTAATTCATTGATTTCCAATCTGTCCAATTTATCTCTCTTCCAGGATAGGCAACTTTTTTAAATGGCCATTCTTTTGAAATCCACATTTTGACAGAATCAAACAAGATAGGGTCAAGTCCGTTGTCTACTTCACTTGCTCTTACCCACATGGTGATACTTGCATCATAATCCCCTTTAGTGGTTGGATTAATATATAGGCAACCAAGTACTTTGTTTTCATCTATACTAACAACAGTATATGCAAATGAACTTCTCATTTGAAATTCTTTTTGATGCCATCCCAGATCAATTAAATCCTGTTCGAAGGTCAAATCCTTTGAAGGCCAACTAGATGTCGGATACATTGCCTTTAAATGCTCAATACTAGACATTACAGCGTCGTAATCTTTTACGACATCGTTAACGGTGAGCATTCTAATTCTGAAATGTTCATTTTGCAATGTATCAGGTACTTTAAAACCGGCCGGCACAAAAGGTTTGCTTTGAGCCAAAATGGTATGTTGCAATCCAATTAAAAAGATTGATGTCAGAAGGATTAGTGTTTTTCTCACAATATCTATTTTATTGGCCACAACGGTTTCGTATAACCGTCAGTTACGGGTTAATATGCGTTAATTTTAGGTTTGGCACTGATATTAGCAATTCCGAGTGGATTCGGACGTAGTCGAATCCGCCGTAATTGCGGTTATACATTGTTGTACACAGTACTTTTATTTCCATTTTGCGATTAATTCCGTAATTCCTTTTTCAATTCCGTTGTAATATTCTCCGTTTTTGAATTCAGGAATAATAGTTTGGTCAATTACTTTCTTACAGATTTCGTCGGTCAGTATTTTTTCAGTACCATAACCTGTCGAAATTCTTATTTTTCTCAAGTTTTTACTGAAAACAATTGTCAGTCCGTTATCTTTTTCCTTTTGTCCAACTCCGTTGTAATTCGATAAGTCAATTGCGAATTGGTCAAAATCAGTATGTTTTCCAATTGAGTCTATTGAAACTACAGCAATTTGATTAGTCGTTTCTTTTTCAAATTCACGAATTATTAGGGTCAATTTTTCTAACTGTTCAGGTGTGAAAACAAATTCATAATCATTTACTTCTCGTTTTAGTTTTGGTAAATCACTTTCTCCTAAATCGAATTCCGTAAACTCAACCTTTGGTGCTTTTGGACTCGGTTCGGTTTTATCAATCTGTTTTGATTTACAACCAGAAATGGTCAAAAATGCTAGTAATATTATTTTAAAAATGAGTTTCATTCGTATTGTGTACAACTCGTTTATATACGTGTATAATACATCTTTATACATCCAATCTGGTATATAAATGATAAATGCGGTTACTTTTTATTTACTTTCAAAACTCTGTACCGCCAAATCATAACTTGGAAGACCAAAGCCCAAAATCACCCCTTTGGCCACTGGTGAGATATAAGAGAGGTGTCTAAATGCTTCACGACCAAAGGTATTCGAAATATGTACCTCTACAACAGGTGTGGTAACCCCTTTGATGGCATCACCTATTCCGATGGAAGTATGCGTATAGGCCCCCGCATTCAAGATGATACCATCATAGGTAAAACCCACTTCGTGGAGTTTATCGATCAGCTCCCCCTCAATGTTCGACTGATAATACTCCAAAGTAACCTTTGGGAATTTTTTCTGAAGCTGTTTAAAATAAGTTTCAAACGTGGTACTCCCATAAACTTCGGGTTCCCTTTTGCCCAAGAGGTTTAAATTGGGTCCGTTGATTATCATTATTCTCATCGTTTCTATTTTTTTAATTGGGCGCCCTAGACCCCAGTAGTGATATACACACCTTTTGGTCTTGCAACAACTCCCTGGAAGCCCCGAGCGGGACTATCCATAACTTTGATAGGATAAAAGTATCGAATTATAGGACATAAAAAAAGGGAAGCCCTATCGCTTCCCTATTGGTATTATCCAGTAAGATACTTGTATTATAATCTTTTCTTGTTCGGAATGGTAAATAGCAATCCAAAATTAACCGAATTCCAAGATAGTTCATTGTCCATTTTAATCGTGGTATATGAAATATTCACTTCGGTAAATGCACCCATAAGATAGCCCAATATAGGTCGGTAGTATAATCCTCCTTCGTTATCTTCATTAATCCCTACTGCCTGACCAGCATCGATACCAATTGATAGTGAATTGGATGGCCATATACGCACTGACGCGGCCAAAGGCACAAATTGCATATCGGGTAAGCCTTCGACCAATAGCTGTGAATCAAAAGTTTCGGCAAAACCATGGATAAACCCTGCGCTTACCCCAAGGTCAACGACTTCGCCCAATGCGAACATATAGCCCGTATCCAAAGCTAGGCTCAAGCTCACCGCATCATTGAAATCATCTATGGGCAAGCCACCATGAAATCCGATTTTAAAGCCCTCTTGGGCGTGGACTCCCATTCCTAGAAATAAAAGGGATATAGCAAATACTATTTTCTTCATAAGTTTAGGTTACGTTTGGTTGTGTAATAAATCTACATGAATGAACGTGTCTTAGCGTAATTTGTTGCCAAATGAACTTAAAAATATTACCTACAAAGCAAATCGTCCTAAAGAAATGCATATCGTAAATTAATGGTTCACCTTCAAAATGGGCATTAAAAAACGACCCTTTTACGGGGTCGTTCAAAACTTTTAATAGTACGATCAAATATGATAGTTATTAAATCATAAGAATCAGAACATATAGGCCACCCCGACTTGGAAGGCGGACCCTTTAATATCGAGTACACCACCTGCAGGACCTGAATATCTATCGGTTAATTCAAAGGAATATCGTGCCTGTATGGCAAGGTTTTCGGTGACATCGAAGCCAGCTCCAAATCCAATATCAACCCCTACGGTACGCAAAACATCATCAACATCGCCATTGGTACCCAAAAGCTCCTCCGTATCCCGTATAGCTCTTTTAATGTCATCGAGATTAGAGGAAAAATTCAATTGGGGACCAGCCTGTATATGAAATTTATCGGCTACATAATATTTGGCCATTATGGGTAAATAAAAAAAGGAAAGGTCCTCTGCACTACCATATAAAAGTTCGGGTTGAATATGGAATTTATCAACCACCTCAATATCAACCAATCCTCCGATATAAAAACCTGTACTATTTATTTTTGCAAAATTATTGACCCCGATCAGGTTCAAGAGCGAATTTCCGGTCTTGAAATCCACATTGGTGTTCAATAATCCCCCAGTGATTCCAAACTTTGGCAAAGCTTGTGCGCTGAGTAGGTTCATGGCAAATACGGCAATAACGATAAAAGAAAGTGCTTTTTTCATAATAGTGTCTAGTTTAGTGTTTCAAATATATAGATTGTTAATTCCCAGAACAAATACAATGCCTAAACCGAAAAAAGGGCAAAAAAAAAGCGAAAACAATTTATGTTTTCGCTTTTTTAATTTTGATGTATTGTTTTAGAATCTATAACCAACCCCTATCTGTAATGAGTTTAAGCTAAATCCTTCAATATCCCTTGAAACCTCTATACCATATCTGGCATCTGCAAAGAATTGTTCAGAAAAGCTATACCCTACACCAAAGGCTAAATCCAATCCGAATTCACCTTGTGGCATATCTTCCAATAAGTAATTTATTTGAGGTCCTGCCTGAATAGTGAATGAGTCGGCAACCTCATACTTTGCCATTATTGGAATGTATAATGAATTCAAATCACTAACAAGACTATAAAGAACAGACGGTTCAACTTCAAAAGTTTCGCTAACCTCAAAATTGTAGCCTACTCCCACAAAGAAACCCATTTCAGAATCGGAAACAGTTTCGTCGAATACGTCTACTTTAGCAGTGACGTTAGACAAGCCAGCCTTTCCAAAAAAACCTTCCTGTGCATTAACACAGTAACCAAATAAAGCCAATGCTACTACTAGTACTTTTTTCATAATTTTAATTTTTGTTATTAAAGACCAAACTTAGAAGTACCTATACCTTTCACCGAATTTTCGTTGTGTTCGTCCATGAAAATGTTGTGTAACGACAGATTTTGTCGTTTAACGGGCCAATTAACCCATATAAATTGAATATTTGTACCATGAAATGGAAACAGGCGTTGGAAGATTTCGAACACTATCTAAAACTAGAGCGTGGTTTATCGGACAACTCCATCAAGAACTATCTTTATGATGTTGCCAAATTGATCTATTTTCTTGAGACCAATGCCCTGAACGTCAGTCCTTTGAAAATCGATAAGGACACGGTACAGCGCTTTATCTACGAAATAGCAAAGGATGTAAATCCCAGATCACAAGCCCGCATTATCTCAGGCCTGAAGAGTTTTTTCAATTATTTGAACTTTGAGGGGTATCGCACGGACCATCCCATGGACCTCCTAGAGTCGCCCAAAATCGGTAGAAAACTGCCCGATACCCTTTCCGAGGATGAAATCAACGAAATTATCGGGGCCGTTGACCTCACGAAACCGGAAGGGGAACGTAACCGTGCCATCCTGGAGACATTATATGGTTGTGGTTTACGGGTTTCCGAACTCATAAATCTACGTATTTCGGACCTTTTCTTCGAGGAGGATTTTATAAAGGTCACCGGAAAAGGGGATAAGCAGCGTTTTGTGCCCATCAGTAATTTCAATAAAAAGTACATCAATATCTATAGATATGAGGTACGCGTACACCAAACGATTAAAAAAGGCTTTGAAGATATCCTCTTTTTAAACAGAAGGGGCAAACAACTCTCCCGGGCCATGGTTTTTACGATCATAAAACAACTCGCTGTTAAGATCGATCTGGGAAAAAGCATCAGTCCACATACATTTCGCCATTCCTTTGCCACCCATTTATTACAAAATGGGGCCGATCTTAGGGCCATTCAACAAATGTTGGGCCATGAGAGTATCACCACCACAGAGGTATATATGCATCTAGACCGCACCCATTTGGCCGATGTTATGGACAAATACCATCCCCGAAAATGAGAACATGGTCAGTATCACGGTTTTTATGCCATCGCATTAACAATGAAAGAATTGCATAATGCCCATTGTAATTACATAGAGATTCCCAATTTTTGTATAGAAGTGTAACAATTCTAAATTTGATGCTACTAATAAGATAGCAACTACCAACCAAAGCGTGAATAAAAAACTGGAGCATCAATTTGTGACCGAGCTTGAGAACAATCAGAATATTGTTCATAAGGTCTGCACATTGTACACCAATGATAGGCATTCGCACAATGATCTGTTCCAGGAAATTACGATACAGTTATGGAAAGCATACCCAAAATTTCGAGGGGAATCAAAATTCAGCACTTGGATGTACAGGGTGGCACTGAATACGGCGATCACGCTGTATCGAAAATCAAAAAGAAGCATACATACACAGGATTATGACTCGGTCATTTATAAGGTCACGGCCAATGAATACGACCCTCAGGTAGAAGAACAGCTAAAGCTCATGTATGCCGCAGTGAAGCAATTGGGCGACATAGATAAAGCATTGGTCTTTCTGTATCTGGAGGATAAGGACTATAGGGAAATTGCTGAAACCCTAGGTATAACCGAGGTAAATGCCCGAGTGAAAATGAACCGGATAAAAAAGAAACTAAAAACAATATTGAACCCCTGACCATATGATCGACGAACTGGATTTATTAAAAAAGGACTGGCAAAAAAGGGAGGCACATCTTCCCCAGTTGTCATACGACCAAATCCATAAAATGATCTGGAAGAAATCTTCCTCAATCGTAAAATGGATTTTGATTATAAGTATTTTGGAGATCACCCTCCCCAATTTAATCTACCTTTCCCCATCATTTCGGGAAAATAATTTCCTTGAGGATATAGAGAGCTTTAATACCGCCTTCCTTGTCTTCAATATATTTTTCTATTCAGTAGTGGCTTACTTTATTTACCAATTTTATAGAAGGTATCGGGAAATTTCGGTCTTGGCCAGTGCAAAAAATTTAATGCGCCAGATTATCAAGACCCGAAAAACAGTGAAATATTATATTATTTTCTGCCTATCAATGGGCCTTGTCTTCTTCGCGCTGTTCATCTTTGGTATCTACCTGGATGATGACATATTGCTCTCCCTTGATGGTATAGCCGAAAAGAGTAAGGAAATCCCCTTGGAGAAGATCAAGACCACCGCGATTTGGGTACTTTCTATAGGGGCCATTGTCTTTACGGCCGTTGCCGCTGGCATCTACTTTCTACTTTACGGATTGTTGCTGAGAAAATTGAAACGGAATTACAAGGAATTGAAACAATTAGAGGTTTAAACCTTCTTTCGGTTCCGGTACCTTCGCAATTCGTTCTCTTCTTCATAGGCCAATAATTCCTTTTGGGAAATCACCTTTAAGAACGATGGATGTTGCTCAATCGCATATTCCAATTTTTCGATGATGGATTCAAACGATTCATTCTCATAATCAATATCCAACGGTTCTTTGATGACCATAGATTGAAGAATGCCTTTTTTCTTAACCCGAAGACCTTTCTTATCAAATGAGCGTCTAAACCCATCGATAACAACAGGTACTACAATCGGCCTATATTTTTTAATAATGTGTGCCGTACCCTTTCGTAATGGTTTCCAAGGCGTTGTGGTCCCTTGGGGGAAGGTGATGACCCAACCGTCGTTCAATGCTTTACCGATATTCGAGATATCGCTCATCTTAACCTGTCGATTCACATCTTTCCCTTCCGCTCTCCATGTTCGCTCAACGCTTATAGATCCCGCATAGGCGAATATCTTCGTTAAAAGACTTTTTTTCATGGTCTCTGCTGCCGCTACATAGTAGACGTTCAATTTCGGATTCCACAGGTAACCCACATTCTTTAGGGAATCGTCGCGACCACTTAAACTGGCATTAAAGACGTGGAACATAGCCACCACATCGGCGAAATAGGTTTGGTGATTGCTTACAAAAAGTACATTGGTATCCGGAAGGTTTCGGATAATTTCCGAGCCTTCGATTTCCAACGTATTAAAACCTTTATAGCGTTGATGGGTAATGGCCCCCATAATGCGAATAAGCCATCTTTTGAGAAAAAGAATGTGGCCAAATGGATTTTCCTTGAATATGCCCATAAAAACAAATCTACAAAATAAGCACTGAACTCGTTTATACTTTTTACGTTGAAGTGAAAATTAGAGATTTTGGCTCTGGATGAAGACTTTTTTGAGATTCATAGCTGGGCTAAGGAGCAAGAAAAAGGCATAATACAGGGGTAAAATATCAATTTTTTAGCCAATGGTATAAATTATAATCGAGTTCATCATAAAACCTGTTTTAAAAGCTCCTTGATTTCACTAAGCATCATGGCCGTTGCGCCCCAAACAACGTAACCGTTTAATTTAAAAGCAGGTACATCGATGTCCTTTGCGTATGAAGTTGATAATTTTTGGGTAAAGACCTTGGCATCATCCATAAAATCAAGCAAGGGTACCTCGACCAATGCGGCCACTTCCGATTTTTGAAGCACAAATGGCCTTGGATTTTCATAAAGACCCATGAATGGCTTTACCTCAAAATTACTTGGTGGAATATAGACCTCGCTCAACGATCTTATGATGGATATGCGTTCGGGGGGCACACCCACTTCCTCATGGGTTTCCCGCAATGCCGTGTGCATAATATCAAAATCTTCTTTTTCCGCTTTCCCTCCCGGGAAGGCTATCTGGTTCGAATGTACCCCTTTGTAAGACTTGCGCAGTATCAAGAGTAAATTGGTGCCATTTTTCCTATTGGGATAGAAAAGGGCCAAAACACCTGCTTTTTTAGGGTTTGATTTTTTGATCTGCCCCGCCTCCAGCTCTTTAATCCGAATCAGGGGAGCCATTTTATAATGGGAAGTCCTCCCCGGTAAGGGTAGATTTTTTATTTTTGAACTTCGTAGGGCAAAATCATCAAAATTCATGGTATTCAAAAGATTCTATTCCATCACAATATTACTACTAATATTTTTAGTTGCCTGTAAAGAAAATCCTAAAGCAAGTGCAACCAAAAAGGAAACTACGGAGGAGCAAAAAGATTCCATTGCCGCGCCATCGGAAGTGGCACAGAAAGAGGAAGAAGAACCCTTTGTACTGACCGAGGACAATGTCATAGATTTCTTTTTTAAGTACAACAAGGATCTAAAGGATGACAAGGTGAGGATCACGACCAAATTTGGCAGTTTCACCGTTCAGTTATATGATAATGTACCCTACCATAAGGCAAACTTTATTTATTTGACGAAGAAGGGATATTTTGACAATACCCAGTTTCATCGTGTCGTGAAAAATTTCATTATTCAAGGAGGTAATTCAGACGACCAGGCCACGGCCGATAAACGTAGGGCCATAGGTCGGTATTTGCTCCCACCCGATGCCAAGAAGGGTTACAAACATCATAGGGGAACCATTTCAATGCCCAGTAGTGAGGTGAACAATCCACATATGTTGGCTTCGCCCTTCGAGTTCTTTATTGTGGTCACCAAACCCGGTTCCTATCATTTAGATGGGGAATACACACCCTTTGGAAAGGTCATCGATGGTATGGATGTGGTGGACAAGATCAATGCACAACGTGTCGGTAAAGGGGATTGGCCTTTTAAGAACATCTATATCACCAAGGCTGAAGTGGTAGAATAGAGGGCTGAAAGTTGTTGGTTAATGGTAAAGGGGTGACGGAAGAAGGGGGACGGTTGTTGGTTAATGGTTTCTGGTTTCTGGGTGGTTTGAGTCGAAGGTCAAAGGTTGGAAAGTCGAAGGTTGATGGCAAACAGAGCTCAGATTTCAGTGGGCAGATGCCAGTATTAAGTAATTAGTAAAACGTTTTGTGTTTCATGTTTCTGGTTGATGCGAGTCAAAAGTTGGGAAGTTGGAAAGTTGAAGATTGGTAGTATCCAAATTACCAAGGGTAGGTTAAAGTGATTTTCAAGGAAAATCGTATCGAGAACCAAAAGCCAATGGTTAGTAATAAGTAACGAGTATTGGGAATTGAGATAGTGGTTGAAAAGTTAAACTTTCAACTTTGGATATTAGACTTTCGACTTTCTACTTTAGACATTCGACTTTCGACCTTAGTACAATTATTTCCCTGCCCGATAAATACTAGGTAAAGCAATCTTAAATTTTACGGCCAACAATCGAATTACAATAATGATTATGATGGCTGTGATATATGCGTAAGCCCCGTCAAAAGGCAATTGTATCAACAGAAAATAACTTATACCTCCCAAAATGCAGGCCGTTGCATAAATTTCTTTATGAAAAATCACCGGTATTTCGTTACATAGAATATCCCGGATCACACCTCCGAACGAAGCCGTAATCGTTCCAAGGATTATACACATTATAGGCATTAATTCAGCAGAAAGTCCTTTTTCAATACCCACCATGGTGAACAACCCAATGCCAATTGTATCGAACAAGAATAAGGTCTTTCGTAAATATTTTAATTGTTTTACAAACATGATGGCGAAAACCACCGTTCCTAATATGGTGAATATATAAACCGATTCGCGCATCCAGACCACAGGGGTATTTCCAATGAGCATATCGCGCAATGTTCCCCCGCCAACTGCGGTTACAAAGGCGATAATAAGTACCCCGAACAGGTCTAGCTTTTTCTCCATGGCCACCAAGACCCCTGAAATGGCAAAGGCCATAGTTCCTAATATATCAATAGCAAAATAGAACATGTATTAGAGTGTTTGGGTGTAATAACTATAATCCTTAATGACCTTATCCACAAAATCAAAAGGTTTTACTTCGGTGTTGATTTCGGTCACTTTCTTAATCCGCTCGCTCAACGAAACGATAATTTGATGATCTCCATTGCGCCGTGCCTGATCATACAATTCCTTGATGGTCTGCATTTCACGATCTTCAAAAATCGTGACTTGGGGATATTGGGGTACGTAATCCTCAGGCAAGTCCCGTAACAGGGTATCGCGTAACCCAACACGCTTCTTTTCACTGATTACCGTGGTACCCGCAGCAATATCCCCTATACGTTGTCCATTACCTCGAATCAATATCGTTAAAACCGCTAAACCACCAGAGGTAAGCACCACATCGACGATTCGAAAGATCCAACGAATAAAATAACTGGAAAATCCGGGTTTGGAACCATCCAATTTAACCACGCGAATATGCATTAAGCCCTTACCGATCGTTTTCCCATCCATAAAGGTTTCCAAGAGCACATAGTACAAAAATGCCGGCAAACCGAGCAACAGATAAAGGGCCCACATATCACCAAAATCAATGTCCATAGCAATCAATATCCAAATGATCAAAATGGTATAGGCAAGAATGACAAAACTATCGATCAAGTAGGCGAGCATGCGATCTCCCAAATGGGCGGTATTTTGGCTAATGCTTATATTTTGGGCGGTTTCTATTTGAAATTGTTCCATATTTTAGTTTCTTTGGGTAAAACCCGGTAGTAATGCGTGAGGCCGCCTTCGTAAAGCAAAATAAAGACAAATGGGTAACTTTTGAAAATGCACTGTCAAACAAAACGAAGATAGCGCCCGATGTATTGTCTGACCTCTACATAGAAATTACCGACCACCTAAGTTACGCCAAGACCTTTTATGCCGGTAGTAATACGGAGTTTTATCTCAATACCCTGGCTTCCCAGGCGCATCAAAAAATCTACAAGACCAAAAAGGAACCCAAGAACCGTATCTTGGGGTTTTGGAAGACCGAATTTCCCACTCTATTCTATTCCCATCAAAGGGAACTTTTGATCGCTTTCCTCGTCTTTGCGTTTTTCACCATGGTCGGTGCATTTTCAGCAGCCAATGAGGGCGATTTTGTACGCTCCATTCTAGGGGATGGGTACGTGAACATGACCCTCGACAACATTGATAAAGGCGACCCTATGGCCGTCTATAAGAAAATGGGGGAATTCAATATGTTCCTTGGGATTACCATCAACAATATCCGTGTGGCTATGATGGCCTTCGCCTATGGTATATTATTGGGCATTGGCACCTTATGGATTATGATGCAAAATGGGATCATGTTGGGCAGTTTTCAATATTTCTTTTACGAAAAAGGACTGCTTTGGGAATCTGCACGTACCATATGGATCCATGGCACTATAGAGATTTCGGTGATCATTATCGCGGGTTGTGCGGGCCTGGTCCTAGCCAATGGGATGCTTTTTCCCGGCACCTATACCCGATTGGAGTCCTTCAAAAGAGGGGTTAAGAACGGATTGAAAATTATGCTGAGTACCGTTCCCTTTTTTATCATTGCTGGGTTTTTGGAAGGCTTTGTGACCCGACATACCGAAATGCCCGATTGGTTGGCAATAGTTATAATTATTGCCTCCTTGGCACTAATCCTGTTTTATTACGTTATATACCCATATCAAATACATTCAAAAACCAACCCTAATGAACCAATACATACAGTTTAAAAAACAGCGCGAATTGGGCGAGATCCTTTCAGATACTTTTGCCTTTCTAAGAGCAGAGTTCAAACCCTTTATGTCGACCTATTTTAAGATCGTTGCCCCTTATCTGGTGATCCTACTGATTTCCATGGGGTTTTATCTCTATTCCTTCAGTTCAATTTTGGATTTCAATACCGAGAGTTCCAATGCGCTTTTTAGTGGGGTAAGTATGGTGATCGGAGTATTGGTTTTTATGGCTTCCTTAATCTTGGTTTATGCCATATCGCAGTCAACGGTACTACACTACATAAAATCATACACCGCCCACAATGGGCAAATTGAGTTTGATGAGATTAAAAAAGACGTCTATGATTCCCTATGGAGCTTTATAGGTCTAGGGATCATTGTAGTGTTATCTATAATGGTAGGTTTTGTTTTTTGTTTCGTACCCGGTATTTACCTCGCCGTGCCTCTCTCTTTATCCTTTAGCATTATGGTATTTATGAATAAAAGTGTTGGGGATTCCTATAGCTATGGTTTCACCTTAGTAAAGGATGAATGGTGGATTACGTTTGCTACCCTTTTGGTCATCGGAATCATCGTGGGTATTACCGGCTATGCGTTTAGCATACCTGCCGTTATTTACCAATACGCAAAAATGGGTATTTTTTCAGGTGAAATCGATGCTGTAGGCATGAATGGTTTTATCGACCCCATCTATATGATCCTGAATATGGTAGGCACCTTGGCCCAGCTTTTATTGAACATTATTTCTATAGTCGCGGGCGCCTTGATCTTCTTTAATCTGAATGAAAAGAAAAACTTTACGGGTACCTTTGAACGTATTCAGAATTTAGGAAAAACCCCGGAGCTTTGATTACCGCCAAAAGCAGGAAATCGGAAGTGGACCAAGCTCCAAACCAAGGTAAAAATTATTGGGCAAATCGACAAAACAGAAGTTAGCTTCCTAGAACCGAGCACTACTATGATTAAACGGCTTTCGATCTTATTGCTTTTCGGTGTAATGGCTTTTCCCCTAGGAGCACAACAAGATTCGACCTTGATTCAGTACGATACGGTCAACCTAAGTGTGATGCAAATCACCGATGGGGACCTGCTACCCTATCGGGAAGACCCTAAATTCGATTATGAGATCGTTAAGGCCGACATCACCTGGTGGGAAAATCTTAAAACCTGGATGGGCAACCTCGTCCTTCGCTTTTTTGAATGGCTGTTCGGTGCTGAAAAAGCCACTGGGTATTTTTTATTTTTCTTGCAGCTACTGCCCTATATCCTTATCGGAATCCTACTTTTTCTACTGATAAAGTTCTTTTTGAACGTAAATTCAAGGGCCCTGCTATATTCCAAATCCAACGAAGCAGTCGTATCCCTTTCCGATGAGGAACTGATCATCAAAAACGAGGATATTGACCAACTTATCCAAAACGCGTTGAAAGAGAAGAACTACCGCTTGGCCATTCGGTATTACTACCTGCTCATTTTAAAACAATTGAGCCAGAAAGAACTCATCAACTGGGAAATACAAAAAACCAATGATGACTATATCGATGAATTGAAAAAGGAGGAGCTAAAAAAAACGTTCGCTCATATCACATGGTTGTACGACTATATCTGGTATGGCGACTTCCCAATAGATGAGGCTAAATATCTGAAAGCCGAACTGAAATTTGCATCGTTGCGAAAAACCCTGGATGCCGATGCGTAAAAAAGGTTCCATATATATCATCATCGTTTTGGTCACTTTGGCCCTACTGATGCTATTTCAGTATAGCAAGCCCAAGCAAATCAATTGGTTCCCATCATTCGTATCCCAACACAAAATCCCATACGGCACCTTTGTTCTGAATGAACTAATGGGGAAAAAGTATAAGGAGCACCTAAAACAGGTGACAAGACCACCCTATGAAGTGCTTCAAACTAACGACTATTTTCAAGGCACCTATTTCTTCGTGAACGATCGCATTTCGTTTGGCGAGGCTGAACTGAAAAGTCTACTCGATTGGACATCTAAAGGGAATACCCTTTTTATCGCTTCGGGCAGTTTTGATACCGAACTAAAGGATACCCTGAATTTTGAAACCTCAGGGTTATACGCCGATTTTGGAGAGGACCAAAAACAGGTACATAAACTGCTGAACCCAGCTTTTACGAATGATAGCCTCCCAACCTTCGATAAGGACAATTTTGCCTTGTATTTTAGTGAAATCGATACGGTAAATGCCAAGGTCATAGCCCAAGTGGAGTATGATTCCGAAGCGGATTCTCTTAAGCAAGGGCACTTTAATGTCATAAAACAGGATTTTGGTCAAGGCAAAATCATACTCAGTGCTTTTCCCAAAGCCTTTACAAATTATTTTATCCTCAAAAACAACAACAAGGATTATACGGCCGGACTCCTGTCCTATATCGATGGCAACCGGCCCATTTATATGGACAATCATTATAAATCGGGAAAATCGTTTTATACTTCACCCATGTATATCTTTTTGAATACCAAAGAATTCAAATGGGCCTATTACATCGTATTGATCGGGGTTCTGTTCTATGTGGTTTTCGAAGGAAAACGCAAGCAAAGGGCCATTCCCGTAGTGGTGCCCTTAAAGAACCAGACTCTTGCCTTTACTAGGACCATTGCCGATATGTATTTTGAAAAAGACGAGCAGAAATCGATTACCGAACATAAAATCGCCTATTTTATGGAATATATCCGTTCCCATTTTTATATGGATACCACAAAGCAAGATGATGCCTTCTTTCACAATTTGGCGGCTCGAAGCAACCATTCCGAAGAAGAAGTGAAAAAGCTTTTTTCCTTTATGGAAAAACTCAAAATACGCGCGGTAATCACCAATGCCGATTTAAAAAAACTGAATACGTTAATCGAAAAATTTAAATTGAAAGCCGATGGAAAATAATCCACAAAATAGCAATGACCTGAATTTCGACAATAGGATTTCGTTGGAGGAGTTAAAAAAAGCGGTAACCGATATCAAGTCCGAATTGGCCAAGGTCATCATAGGGCAGGAAAACTTTATCGAACTCTTGATCGTCTCCCTCCTGGTCGATGGCCATGTACTTATTGAAGGGGTTCCGGGAATCGCAAAGACCATCACGGCCAAACTTTTTGCCAAGACCTTGAAAACGGGTTTTAGCCGTATACAGTTTACCCCGGATCTAATGCCCAGTGATATTTTGGGCACCTCGATCTTCAACGTAAAGTCATCGGAATTCGAATTTAAAAAAGGCCCTATTTTTTCCAATATCATTCTCATCGATGAGATCAATCGGGCACCGGCCAAAACACAGGCGGCCATGTTCGAGACGATGGAAGAACGACAAGTGACCATGGACGGATTTACCTATAACATGGATACCCCATTTATGGTCTTGGCCACCCAAAACCCCATTGAACAGGAAGGCACCTATGCCCTACCTGAGGCACAATTGGATCGGTTTATTTTTAAAATCAAGGTAGATTACCCTTCTGTTGCCGAGGAAATCAAAATCATACAAACGCATCACGAACGCAAAGGGGCGACCCCCCAAGAACAAATTTCAGGGGTTTTGACCCCGGAACAACTAGCCGATTTTAAATCGAAGATCCAGGATGTCGTCGTTGAGGAAAAAATAATCAAATACATAGCCGATATCATTACCAAGACCCGAAACCATCCCCATTTGTATTTGGGGGGATCTCCCCGGGCCTCGATCGCCACCCTCAACACGGCAAAAGCCTTTGCTGCGATTCAGGGAAGGGATTTCGTCATTCCCGAAGATGTAAAAAAAGCCTTGGTTCCCGTGTTGAACCATAGGGTGATCCTGACCCCGGAGCGCGAAATGGAGGGCATGACCACCGATAGCGTGGTGAAAATGATTATGGAATCTGTGGAAATACCCAGATAATAAAATGCAATTTCTAAAATCGCTCTACATACACAACACTTTTTTCTGGTATATCGCAATCCTTGCGGGTTGTTTTATACTTTCCTTTTGGATACCCTTATTATATCCCATCACTTGGATCTTAACGTGGGTCTTATTGGGTCTGTTTTTATTCGATATCTACCTGCTCTATTCCCATTCCAGAGGTGTGGTCGCCGAGCGCAACTTGCCTCAAAAACTCTCGAACAGCGATTTGAATCCCATCCCCATCATTTATCGATCATATTACCCTTTCAAAACCTATATTTCCTTGATCGATGAGTTACCCCAACAGTTCCAAAAGCGCGACTTTGAACATCGAACGAATTTACTGAAAGATCAAAAAAAGGAATTCGAATATTTGGTGCGACCCGTGGAACGGGGAGAGTATGTTTTCGGGAACCTTAACGTCTATGCCTCTACCCCTTTGAAGATCATTAAAAGGCGTTTCGTGTTCCAAAAAGACCAAAAGGTGCCCGTATACCCCAGCATTATTCAAATGCAACAATACGACTTTCTGGCCATCAGCAATAAACTCACCCTATTTGGGCTTAAGAAAATAAGGCGTATAGGGCATACACAGGAGTTTGAACAGATCAAAGAATATGTGGCTGGGGATGATATACGCACGGTAAATTGGAAAGCTACCGCCAAACAGAACCAGTTAATGGTGAACCAATATCAGGACGAAAAATCGCAACCTATCTATTCTATCATCGATACGGGGCGGGTCATGAAAATGCCCTTTAACGGCCTGAAATTGTTAGACTATGCGATAAATTCCACCTTGGCCTTTTCGAATGTCGCCTTGAAAAGGAATGACAAAACCGGTTTGGTGGCCTTCTCTAAAAATATAGAAACTTTCGTGCCCGCTGTTCAAAAAATAACCCATTTAAATACGATTTTGGAGCAGCTATATAACATTAATACGGCTTTCACCGACTCCGATTTTGGGCTACTGTACGCCCGAGTAAAACGCAAAATAACACATCGAAGTTTGCTGTTGCTCTACACCAATTTTGAACATATATCGGCCTTAAAAAGACAATTGCCATTTCTACTGGCCATGGCAAAAAAGCATGTCCTAGTTGTCATCTTTTTTGAGAATACGGAATTGGAAGCCCTTATAAGTTCGGATGCCGAAGACCTTCAAACCATCTATCATAAAACAATAGCCGAAAAATTCTCTTTGGAAAAAAGGTTGATGCAAAAAGAATTACAACAGCATGGTATTCAGACTATCCTTACCAAACCAGAGCAGCTGACCATCAATACCATAAACAAGTATTTGGAAATAAAGGCAAGGGGATTGTTATAGCATATGCCCTAAGGCCTCTATTCAAGGATGATGGTCAACAACAGGACTTTTATCCGTTTATTTACATCAAAATATATTGGTAACTTTATACGAATTGCATTGGCCATATAATGCCAACGATAAAAGGTGCAGTTAAGATGGTCGAAATCCAATCCGCCAAATCGTACTCTAAATCCAAACATCAAACGCCCATGAAAACAGTATTACATAAGGCCGAATCAAGAGGCCATGCCAATCACGGCTGGTTAGACTCCCACCACACTTTTAGTTTTGCCAGCTACCAAAATCCAAGCCGGATGAACTTTGGGGTCATACGGGTACTCAATGACGATGTGGTTTCCGAAGCTCGCGGTTTTGGCACCCATCCACATCGCAATATGGAAATCATCTCCATACCCTTGGAAGGTGACTTACAACATATGGACAATATGGGCAACGCTACGGTAATAAAACAAGGGGATGTGCAGGTGATGAGTGCCGGAACGGGCATTCAGCATAGCGAATACAATAAAAACAAAGATCGGCCCGTAAAATTTTTACAAATCTGGATAATGCCCAACAAAATTGATGTGGAACCTCGATATGATCAAATTTCACTTCAGGAAATCGAAAGAAAGAACGCTTTGTACCAGATTTTATCGCCTTTCCAAGAAGACCCTGGCGTTTGGATACATCAGGATGCCTGGTTTCATATGGGGGATTTTGATCCAGGACACAAAACAACGTATACCCTAAAGAAAAAAGGGAATGGTGTTTATGTTTTTGTGTTGGAAGGTGAGTTGGAAGTCAACGGTCAGTTAGTGCAAAAAAGGGATGGTTATGGGCTTTGGGATGTTGACCAACTCGATATAAAAACGAACCGCGCATCCAAAGTTTTACTAATGGAAGTACCCATGTCACTTTAGAACACTACAAGGGTTAGCTGATTTCTTTTTCGCCTCTTTTTCCCCGAAAACAAATCTATGGTCACACCTACGGTTACCCCTCCAAGGATTGTAGCTGCTAAATCCCCATTGTCCCATGGATTACCGTTGCTTTGGTCTATGGACTCTTTGGCCAGACCGGCCAAAAGACTTGTACCCACGGCCCCAACATAGGTCCATGTGCGATCACCATCCGAAATTTCACTGGCCAAAAGTCCGCCTATGGCCCCACTTAATACCCCTGCTCCGAAATGCAAGACCTTATCGTTCTCTAATTGGGCATTCAGCCGTACTACGGTAAAAAGCAAAATAAGAAGTGCAAGACTATTTTTCATACTATCGATAAAGATAATTAGAACTGGGATATTTGCAAGAATTGACCACCCCGACCTTCGGCCACCCCTTCTTGTAAAAAGGAGGGGACCTTAAAAAGTAAGGTCACAACACCCTTGGTCTTTCCGTAATTTGGAGATACACACGGGTCTATAGTTCAATAAGCAAACCTAAAAAACTATTCCCCGTCCTCCCCTTAATAAAGTAGTGCCTGCCTACCTTTGGTAGGGTGCCGACAGGCGGAGGGGTGAAAAAACAATAAGAACACTCCTCCCCCTCCTCCCATTAATAAAGTAGAGCCTGCCTACCGTTGGTAGGGTGCCGACAGGCGGAGAGGTGAAAAAGAAAACATAAGCATACTTATTTGTCCTCCCCTTAATAAGGGGATGTGCCGACAGGCGGAGGGGTTCCCGTCAAATTAATTATTTTTATCAATAGCCAAATATGTATTTCTGGAACCAAATTTGATACCCTTTGATTAAAACCTTATCATGAAAACGATTATCACTCTTTTTTTTGGATCGATCACAGTCCTCGTTCTAAACCTCAATACCTGTGCCTCCAAACGTGGGGCTACGATTAGCGACCAGACCTATACACTTCAACACGATGGTATTAAACGTAATTATATAGTTCATATACCGCCTGCAGATAAATTACAGAAACCAGTACCCTTACTTTTTCATATCCATGGAGGGGGAGGAACGGCCAAAGGTACGGCCGGCCTCACTTTTGGCCGCTTTAATGAATTGGCAGATCGGGACGGATTTATTGTCGTCTACCCCAACGCCATTGACAAAAACTGGAACGATGGCCGAAAATTGGCAGATGTCAAGGCATCGGAAGAAAATATAGACGATGTTGGTTTTATCATCGCCATCGTAAATGTAATCAAGCAAAAATATAAAATCGATACAACACGTATTTTCACCACGGGCATGTCGAATGGCGGCTTTATGTCTGCCCGTTTGTTATGTGATGCCTCCGAGCTTTTTAGGGGCGGCGCTATTTTAACCGCCTCACTCTCCAAAGATTATCTACCCAAATGTGACCCACAAAAACCGGTAGCGGTGATGGTGATGAATGGTACTGATGATCCCCTCGTCCCATATGATGGTGGTCCTGTGAAGGTGTTTCGAAAAACGAGGGGTGATATAGTCTCTACAGATGAATTTGTTGGGTTTTGGAAAGAAAAGAATGGCTGTACCACCAAAAAGAATACGGTCGAATTACCAAATACGGCTGATGATGGTACTACCGTCAGTGTGGACGAATATGACGATTGTGAAAACCAAGGGGCCTTGGTACTGTACAAGATAAATGGGGGTGGACATACATGGCCAGGCGGCAAGCAATATTTAGGGAAGCGTTGGATCGGAAGGACCAATCGGGACATCGTTGCCTGTGATGTGATATGGGATTTTTTCAAAACCTTGCCCGACACCCAATAATAATGTCAGTATGAGTGACTTTCAAGGAAAATCGTTCGAGAAGCAATTCAAGCCCTTTTTACCATGGTCCTTGGCTTGGTCTTAACGTGACTTATGTTACAAAATAGTTTCGTTTTTACCCCTACCTTGCAGGTCTAATTACCAATGATAAGAATAGGGTGTTTTTAGACACTTCATTAAAAATAAACCATATGGAACCGCACTTTTATAATGTAGAAGTAAATTGGAACAAGGACCGCAAAGGGGTTATGTGTTCCCCAGAATTGATCAGGGATGCAAACACCTGTATCGAAGTGGCTACCCCCCCAGAATTTCCTAAAGGTATGCCCGGGATATGGTCGCCTGAACATTTGTTTACCGCTTCGGTAAGCACCTGCTTAATGACCACTTTTCTGGCCATTGCCGAAAATTCGAAATTGGAATTTTCAAATTTCAGTTGTAAATCAAAAGGAAAATTGGAACGCGTAGAAGGAAAATTCGTTATGAGCGAAATTTTGCTGGAACCCTCGGTCACCATTACTGACGAAAAATATAGGGAAAAAGCGGAAAAGGTCTTACAAAAATCCGAGGCGGCCTGTTTGATTTCCAATTCCATAAAATCAAAAATAACTATGGTACCTACCATTTTGGTAGGTTAGGGCCCATAAATATTATTTACTTGCAGGGCCAGGGGATAAAACAAAATTGAAAGGGAATTATAACTAGTACACAACACCCCCAAAGTGATATCCAGCTCATTAAACAATAGTATTTGTATGAAATATGTCATCTCCCTATTCATTTTTGTATTTCTAACCGTATTAGGCTCCTGCAACTTTAAGGATAAGGTGCCCAATGCCACTATTGAGATCATTGATCAATTTTCAGGGATCGAGGAGGTCATCAATGGGAAAGATAATGAGGTAACCGTACTCAACTTTTGGTCAACCGCCTGTCCGCCATGTATCAAGGAGCTGCCCCATTTCAACCAACTGGCGACGGAGTATAAAGACAAAAAGGTGAAAATACTCCTCATCAGTCTGGAGGATCCCAAACGATTAAACAGTCATATCTATCCCTTTGTACAGAAACATGGTATTCTACCGGAAGTGGTAGTGCTTAATGATCAAAACTATACCGCATGGACCGATAAGATCGATACCTCCTGGTATGGGGCCCTTCCCGCCACCTTGATCGTAAAAGGGCCGCATCGAAAATTCAAGTTTGGAAGTTATACCACCTATGAAGAGTTACAAACCGATCTTGATGAAATCATTGGGCAATAGTAAATAGCTTGCGGGTCAAAGCAAACAACAACCAACCATCGATTTACGATTTGAGATTTTTGACCACTAAATTAACACCTCAATTCCCACTGCTGACATCTGACATTTGACATCTGACCATCCTTAACCTATTTCCTGACTCGCGTCTTCCGTCAACCTTCAACCAACAACTAACAAACATCACCTATCAGCAAAAAAAATCCATGATAATTGTCAGTTATAGTTTCTTGCCGATCTGCTACCTTTCGGTGTGATATTCTTAGTACACATTTATAGCGTAACCTAAAAAATTATTTTATGAAAATACTTGCCATTGGTAAAAACTACGTAAACAATAAAGTAGAAAAAAGCGCGAACAAAACCGGCCAACAAATCATATTCTCGAAACCCGAATCGAGTTTGGTTACTAATAACAAGAATGTTCCTTATCCTTCGTTTACAAAAGATCTTAGATATGAGGCCGAATTGGTCCTTAAAATAGGTAAAGCGGGGAAAAATATTTCGACCCAAGACGCTATTGCCCATATCGCCGAAATAGGGATCGGCATAGATTTTACAGCTAAGGATATTTTTGATGCCTCTAGGGAAGTTAAGGGACCTTGGGACCTTGGAAAAGGTTTTGATGGGGCCGCACCCATATCCCCTTTCAAACCTGTTTCCGATTTTAAGGATTTGAACAACATCGATTTTGATTTAAAAATCAACGGAAAACGATTACAAGAAGGGAATACGGGCCTTATGATCTACAATTTTCAGGAAATTATCGCTTTCATCTCACAATTCATGACCTTGCAATCGGGAGACCTGATCTTTACGGGAACGCCCGCGACAGGTACGGGACAAATATTCAAGTACGACCATATACAAGCCAGTATCGAAGGGGAATTGCTGTTGGACTTTAAAATGATCTGATCTTGACCTTGGATTTGTGCTCTGGTAAATCGTTGGATATAAATTAAATCAGCATGGATAAAAAAATCATACTATTCCTTTTCACAGTCATAATGGTGTTGGGTTCCTGTAAGAACAATAAAAAATCCGATCATTTGGATGAACATGCAGTGCAAAAGCATTGGAGCTACCATGGGGAGACCTCCCCTGAGCATTGGATGGAAATTGAAAAAAATTCCGATTGTGGAGGTACGGCCCAATCCCCCATAAATATCATTGACAATACCACGGTTCCCATAGAGATCAAGGATAGTCTTCAACTCTATTATTCCCCAAAAACATTATTGAGTAAAGTGGAGAACAATGGCCACTCCATTCAATTCGATTTTGAAACGGGCGATTCCATACAATTCAATAACGAAGTATACTACTTAAAACAGATTCACTTCCATGAGCCTTCCGAGCATAAGATCAACGGTGTAACCTACCCTATTGAGGTCCACTTGGTACATATGTCCAAGAACAATGGATTAACGGTATTCAGTGTCATGGGCATTGAAGGGGAAGAAAGTCAATTATTTGAATTTTTCAAAAGTTTTCTGCCCCTTGCCAATGGGGAAACCAAAGAAATACACCAACAACTTGATATCACGGGATTGTCCCTTGAAAATAGGGGGTATTATTTCTATTCCGGTTCCTTGACCACCCCGCCCTGTACCGAAAATGTAAATTGGATTGTATTTAAAGACCCTATTGTTATCTCTTTGGATGAAGTGCTCGCCCTACGAAAGAATATGCCGTTGAACAATTATCGCAATGAACAACCTATAAATGGCAGAACGATATACCATAAGTAAGGGATAAAACATAAGGTAGTTTAAGCTTTGAATCATGTCTACGGAGTTGCTGGTTTTTCCGGTTAAATATCTTAGCTACTGTATATGATACAATACCCTTTTCTTTCGTTGATTGCGCAAAATACAAGTATCTTTATTCCACCCTTTTTGGGCGAATATCGTATTCAAAGCATATTTGTTTCCAATTTTGGAATCCGTTAAATAATAAAAAATGAACAGGGTAGATTGGATAGGTTTTATCGGAGTTTTTTTAATTTTATTAGCCTATATCCTCAATATTTTTGGAAAACTGGAAAGGAACGATCTGCGCTTTATTCTGTTCAATTTAATCGGAGCTGGTTTAGCGTGTTATGCATCCGTATTAATGGATTATATGCCTTTTGTGCTGTTGGAAGGGGTTTGGGTCTTGGTCTCAGTCATCGCGCTACTAAAATATATAAAACGACAGGGGAAAAATACCTCGGTAAATTGATCCGTGCTATGACCCCTGAATCGAACCAAAGGAGTTGTGTAGGTAATGAACCTCGATTTTAAAAGATAGAAATGGATAATTCGGAAAAGTTGTTTGCCATAAAACTGGTTCATACGTTGATTTGGTTGTTCTTCGTAAGTATCATCTTTTACATCCTATATTCAGGAATTACAGACCGCGTATCTACGTTAACATGGATTGCGATAGGTTTGGTAATTGTAGAAGGAATCGTCTTGTTGCTTTGTAATATGTTCTGCCCTTTGACCATCGTAGCCAGAAGATACTCCAACTCCAAAAAGGACAATTTTGATATTTTTTTACCGAATTGGCTGGCCCGGCATAACAAATTAATATTCACATCGATTTATCTCATCGGTGTCCTGATTGTCTTAATTCGGGTAGGATTTGGTTAGGTTCGACTTTAGACTTTCCAACTTTAGACTTTAGACTTTCGTCTTTCGACCCACAAATATCCCCTAAGTGAGCACCTCACTTAATTGGAATTTCCATACCAATTCTACGATAGGTTCAATACCAGATCTGTCCATATAGTCAAATCCTTCAAGTTCCTCTTTTCTAGCCTGGGGATCCTTGTTTGCCATGGCACCTATTTTCAACAATATGCGGTCATACCAGCTAAGTTCAGCCGGAATCTGCCTTCCACGCAGCACCACGTGATACATTCTTGAAATGAATTCTTTAGGGAGGCTGTCGGCAATCCACCCGTTAAGTTTCTCCCCGGCCGGGGCACCGGAAACCGAATAAAAGATGATCGGTTTATTCCCAAGCTTATTCAAATTCTTTTTCACCCACTTATGGATTGTAAGCTTATAATAGATTATTGGGCTACCTAAGATCAAAAAATCGTATTTCGTTGGATCGGCATTACCCTTTTTTATATCATATACGGGCAATCCGGTCGCTTCAGCGATCCAGTCGGCATATTGGGCCGTACTGCCATACTTGGATGAGAAAAAAATTGCACCTTTCATAATCGATCCCTTTTAAATTAACTGGTATAACATCCAACGTTAAAAGTAAGGTTGATTTTAATTAGCACAAATGACATTGGTCATATTCTGCTGGCTTTCTACAATCGATTTTAGAATTTTCACCTTACATCTCAATTCTCACTACTGACCACCGATCACTGCCCACTATCTTCCGGTTCTCGATACGATTTTCCATGAAAATCACTCGAACTGACCCTTTGGAATGTGGATACTGCCAAGCTTCAATTTCCCACTTTCCAACTTTTGACTTTCGACCCAAACCAACCTGAAACCTGAAACTTGAAACCTCAAACCAACAACCAACAACCAACTTACGATTTTAGATTGTAGATTTTTGATTTTTGATTTTTGATTTTATACTATCATCTCAATTCCCACTACTGACTACTGACCTCTGACCACTACTTCCAGTTCTCGATACGATTTTCCTTGAAAATCACTCGAACTGACCTTTTTAAATGTGGATACTACTAAACTTCGATTTTCCAACTTTTGACTTTCGACCCATACCAACCTGAAACCTGAAACTTGAAACCTCAAACCAACAACCAACTTACGATTTTAGATTGTAGATTTTTGATTTTTGATTTTTGATTTTTGATTTTATACTATCATCTCAATTCTCACTACTGACTACTGACCTCTGATCACTAACTTCTGGTTCTCGATACGATTTTCCTTGAAAATCACTCGAACTGACCCTTTGGAATGTGGATACTGCCAAGCATCAATTTCCCACCTTCCAACTTTCCAACTTTTTACTTTCGACCCAAACCAACTTGAAACCTGAAACTTGAAACCTCAAACCAAACCTTCAACTATCAACCATAAACCCTCAACCAATAACCAACCTTCGACTTTCCAACTTTCGACTTTCGACTTTCGACTTTCAACTAAAACCATTCTATGACAATCATCAGTTGATATCACTATTTTTACTTTTACCTTGCTGGTTCGTATAGAAAAAAAGGCATGCTTTTGCCGTATACAATTTACTTTATTCATGAATTTAAACCCCTTGTAAAATGAAAAAACGCACCCTCGGAAAAACCGGATTTAAGATTGCCGAAATCGGCGCAGGAACATGGCAAGTAGGCGGTAAATGGGGCAGTCCATTCAGTCATGCCAATGCCGATGCCATTTTGAATACGGCCGTGGATCATGGGGTGAATTTTATCGATACGGCCGATGTGTATAGCGATGGGGAAAGTGAAAAAGCCGTGGGGCGCTTCGTACGGTCCCGTAGCGAACGTATTTATGTGGCCACAAAATGCGGCCGACGTATTTCCCCCCATACCGACAAAGGCTATACCCCCAAGGTATTACGAAAGTTTGTGGAGGACAGCCTAAAGAATATGGGCTTGGAGACCCTGGACCTCATCCAATTGCATTGCCCACCTACCGAAACCTATGAACGCCCAGAGATCTTTGGCCTCTTTGATGATCTGAAGAAAGAAGGCAAGATCTTGAACCTTGGGGTAAGCGTCAAAACCGTGGACCAGGCCTTGCGGGCGATGGAATACGATAATGTGACAACAGTACAAATCATATTCAATATGCTACGACAGTTGCCCTCGGAACGTTTTTTTGGGGAAGCCCAAAAAAAGAATGTCGGCATTTTGGCACGGGTGCCCTTGGCAAGTGGACTCCTCACAGGCAAGTTCACGGCAGCGACCGCCTTTGGTAAGGACGACCACCGTGCGCCCATTAAGGAAAATAAGGCATTTAGCAATAACGAAGCCTTCGGAGGAATAGATTATCGGATAGGTTTGGAGGCCGTTGAAGAATTGAAATCGCTTTTTCATGTACAGGCGAACCTCTCTACCTTGGCCTTGAAATGGATTTTAATGTTCCCCCAAGTGAGTTGTGTCATACCCGGGGCCTCCCGACCCGATCAGATGTTGGCGAATATACATGGCTCCGATGTGCCTGAATTTGCACCGGAGATCATGGAGAAGATCAAACGAATCTATGAGAAGCATATCGTACCGAATTTAGCCAATACACATTGGTAACCCTATTGAAAATAATTATTGACCGAATTGGACCTAACGTCCCAATAAGAAAAAACAAATGAAGAAAACGAACATACTCCTGGTTTTAGCCAGTTTGGGGCTTATGGCCTTTATCGCGGACAAGGCAACCACCCCTACTCCGGATATTTTACCGAATACCAAAATGGCACATATTGGCATCGTAGTGCCCGATATTGAACATGCCTTGGATGCATGGATCAACGTACTCGGACTCGAAAACAGGCCTAAAATCAGCGATGCTGTGGGCCATGCGGACAATCCCACCCATTTTAGGGGCGAACTTTCCGATGCCAAGGCCAAATTGGCGTTTATCACCTTGGAAAATATACAGGTGGAACTTATAGAACCCTATGGCGATGCCCTTAGCCATTGGAAGGAAATACTCGCGAAAAACGGGCCAGTGGTACACCATGCCGCCTTTCATGTACAGGGATTGGGGGAAACCTATGTAGACCTTTTTAAGGAAAAAGGATACGAAGAAGCCCAGAAAGGAGGCTGGGACGGGGGCGAATATAGTTATATGGATACCCAAAACGACCTAGGCCTGTTTATTGAACTCCTGGAACAATATCCCAAGGAATAAGAGGGTAACTAGATGTGACGCTTTAAGCGTTTTGAAATTATACCAATTTTTGGTATATTTGAGTCAAATAGCATCAAAATGAACAAAAACACCTCAATATCATTAGGAAATTATTTTGACCAATTTGTTCAAAGTAGAATAAAAGAAGGTCGATTTAAAAATGTTAGTGAAGTTATACGCGCAGGATTAAGGCTTTTAGAAGAAGAGGAAAGCAAAGTAACTGCATTAAAAAACGCAATTCAGGACGGAATTGATAGCGGAATTGCGCAAGATTTTGACCCTAAAAAACATCTTGAATCCCTAAAAGCTAAAAAACGCCCAAATGGCTGAATTTAGATTGACGAATAAAGCTGTTGAGGATTTATCGAAAATTTGGGATTATACTTTCGAGGTTTGGTCTGAAAATCAAGCCGACAAATACTATGAGATGCTGATTTCAAGCTGTCAAGAAATTGCTGACAATCCACTTTTAGGTAAAAACTATGACGGAATTACTCCCGGTCTTTTCGGAATGAAAATGAATCGACACATCATTTTCTATCGAACTTTAGATGAAAACTATGTTGAAATCACTAGATTTTTACACGAGAGAATGGATTTAAAAAAAAGAATAACCGAATAACAAATCGACACGTAACAAATTACTGACCATCCGTCGCCTGTCTTCCGTCAACTTTCGACTTTCGACTTTCGACTTACAATTTACGATTTACGATTTTCTACCCACATCCGCCAACTGCCTTCTGACCACCGATCACTGCCCACTATCTTCCGGTTCTCGATACGATTTTCCTTGAAAATCACTCGAACTGACCCTTTGGGAATTGGATAAAATCATCCGTCTTCCGTCAACTTACCAACTTTTGACATACGATTTACTTTTTACCTTTTTAACTCATTCCCTATTTAACTCCCAACTTTTAACTCTGAACTATCACCCGTCTTCATTCTCGCGTCTCCCCTCACCTATCAACCATCAACCCTCAACCAACAACCAACAACCAACAACCAACAACCAACCATCAACCCTCAACCAACAACCAACAACCAACTTTCGCCTTTCGACTTTCGACTCAAACTAACCTGAAACCAGAAACCAGAAACCAACTACCGTCCCCCGTCTCCCCTCACCCATCAACCATCAACCCTCAACCATCAACCCTCAACCATCAACCATCAACCCTCAACCCTCAACCAACAACCAACCTTCGACTTTCCAACTTTCGACCTTCGACTTGCGACTCAAATCCCTCAACAATAAAAAAAAAGCAACTATGATAAAAATCACATTTTATTCTAAATACCCATCGTAGATTTGCGATAAGCAATATGAACGGAGCTGTTAGTAGTTCGTTGATGTCAACTAAAATAAACGATAGCGAATACCATCCGACCTATGGAAACAGTAGTCAAAAGCAGATGAAAAGAAGTTTGGAGCAAATAGAATACAAAGAGAATACCGAAGCTTTGGCAAGATTCGCAAAAGCCTTAGGACACCCTACCCGTATCGCTATTTTAAAACACCTTGATAATCAATCTTGCTGTTTTACTGGGGATTTGGTTGAAGTTTTTCCTTTGGCACAATCTACCATTTCCCAACATTTGAAAGAATTGAAAAACGCGGGCCTTATTCAAGGAGAACTAAAACCCCCAAAAATAAAGTACTGTATCAATCAAGATAACTGGAAGATAGCAAAGGCATTATTCCAGCAATTTTTTGATTGATATTTTTTTAATAAACTAATCGTCTATTGGCGATAAACAAATAATAGTAGTATGTCTAAAGTAATTAAAATATTAGGGACAGGATGTCCAAAATGTCAATCGATGACCGGGGTTGTTAAAGATGTGGTTTCAGAAAACAACATTGAGGCAACAATCGAAAAAGTTGAGGATATCATGGAAATTATGAAATACAACGTCATGACAACACCAGCCTTGGTGATAGATGATGTTATTACCATAAAAGGTAGAATCCCCTCAAAAGATGAAGTATTGGCTCTTTTGAACTAAAAGCATTGTATTGAATGACATATCGTATAAAAGGATCCTCCTTCCCAAATCGGGAGGTAGTTTCCCTTATAAAGCAATCAAATCTAAATGTTGATCGTATCATAGCCATAAAAAATGTTTGATTGGGTACAACATATTGCCGATTGGTTGGTCTATGATGTCTTGAATTTCAATAAAGGACAGCATTTGGCAGAAGCCCTGAACTTCTTTATATATGACACCACCAAAATTTTAATTTTACTTTTTGTGGTTATCTTTTTTATGGGAATCGTCAATAGCTATTTTCCTATAGACAAGGTTAAAAATTATCTTTCAAGAAATAAATTATACGGGTTGGAATATCTGATGGCAAGCCTTTTTGGTGTGGTAACGCCCTTTTGTTCCTGTTCGTCAGTTCCGCTGTTCATCGGATTTGTAAGAGGAGGCATACCGTTAGGCGTAACCTTTGCATTTTTGATTACCTCACCTTTGGTCAATGAGGTTGCTGTAGGTCTCTTTATCGGCCTGTTCGGCATTAAAACCACTGTTATCTATGTGATCAGTGGTGTTTTATTAGGCACTATTTCAGGGGTAATCCTTCAAAAGCTAAAGTTGGACACGTATTTAACACCATGGGTGAAAGAAGTTTTGGCGACCGCACAAAAGGAACAAGATGCTTTTATTGCCGAAAAACAAACCTTAAGCCAGAGATTACCCATTATTTGGGACGAAGTACTAAAAATTCTCAAAGGTGTGGTGCCTTATGTTTTGGTCGGGATCGCTATAGGCGGACTCATGCACGGTTATATTCCGGAAGGGTTTTTTGAAAAATATATGGCTAAAGATAATTTATTCGCGGTGCCTATTGCCACGATTTTGGCCGTACCCATGTATTCCAACGCCTCAGGCATTCTTCCGGTGGCCCAAGTATTGGTGGCTAAAGGGATTCCCTTAGGTACTGCGATCGCCTTTATGATGGGCGTAGTAGGTCTATCGTTACCAGAAGCTATGCTCTTGAAAAAAGTAATGACCTTTAAGCTTATTGCCATCTTTTTTAGTGTCGTAACACTTTGTATCATCTTTTCAGGCTATTTATTCAACCTTATATTATAAATTATAAATCGATAAAAAATGAAAACAATTAATTTTTTCGCAGTACTCGCAATCAGTTTTATGCTCACCTCCTGTTACGGTCAAGACAAAAACAATCCCAGTTCGTTAGACCGATCCGTTTCAAAAATCGAGGTCTTGGATTTTCACTCCACCCACAGATGCATGACATGTAATGCCATTGAAGCCAATACGAAATACACCTTGGAAACCTATTTCGCGAAGGAGTTGAAGGAGAATAAAATTACATTTCAAGTGATTAATGTAGATGAAAAAGAGAATGAAAAAATTGCTGAAAAATTCGAGGCAGCAGGGACTTCCCTATTCTTGAATGTTATAAAAAACGGGGAGGAAACCCAAATCAATTTAACCGATTTTGCCTTTATGAACGGCAATGATAGGGAAGCCTTTAGCCAAGAACTGAAAACTAAAATTGATAAGGAGTTCAAAACGCTTTAATGGATTTTTTAAAATCGCTTTTAGAGCATTATAATTTCCCGATAAGTTCGGCATTCATACTCGGACTGATGACAGCCATAAGTCCTTGTCCTTTGGCGACCAATATCACCGCTACTGCCTTTATTTCCAAGAATATTTCGAGCAGACGAAAGGTTTTTTTAAGTGGGTTATTATACGCTTTGGGAAGGGGGTTTAGCTATACCGCCATTGGCTTTATATTATATTTTGGGGCGAGCAAATTTCATATGGCCCGCTTTTTTAATCAAAACGGGGAGAAGTTTTTAGGACCATTATTGATAGTGATCGGATTGATCATGCTGAATATCATCAAACTTGATTTTTTAGGCAAATCCGATTTTCAAGAAAAATTATCTGAAAAATTCAAAGACAAAGGACTTTTAGGCTCATTTTTGATTGGTATTGTATTCGCTTTGGCGTTTTGTCCGTATAGTGGGGCCTTGTTTTTTGGGATGTTGATCCCAATGACCATAGCCTCGGCAGACGGACTTTATCTACCTCTCGTATTTGCTTTTGGAACAGGGTTGCCAGTCATTCTTTTTACCTATTTATTGGCCTTTACAGCAGGTAAAATAGGTCTGTTCTACACTAGAATCACAAAAATCGAAAATGTGATGCGTATGATGGCCGGGGTCGTTTTTATTATTACAGGATTATATTATGTTTCCATTTTCATTGGACTACTGAAATAGCAACTCTTAACGCTCAACGAACATTCATCAGGCTTTTCTAGCCATTTTAGTCGTAGTAAGACTTTTATTGATTTGGGTATCGAATAGGTATGGGTTTATTTTCCCCACACCTCGATTTCCTTCCAGGATACCCAAGAAGGGCTAACCGTGGTGGTGATGCGTACATATCGGTATTGTACGGGCGTGGCAGGCTCATAAACCAGCACATCGGCCTCTTCGGTTTCCCCTGTAAAGGTCTGCAACGTATCCCATGTACTGCCATCGGTACTTGCCTCTAGGATATGGGTGGTACTGCCCGAAGGATATTGGGCTACCCGCATGGTAATTTTATAAATATCATAGTCCGTCTCTAGATCCAATGCGATCCATTGGGTCGCATTTAGACCAGACCCCCATTGGGAGACTATGTCACCATCAACGGCCATTATAGGCGTCTCATCGGGTAGGTTTGCGGAAGCTGTAACCGGTTTGTTCAAAGCTACATTCGCAGGTAAAAGAAAATTTTCATCACAGGGATCCGGATAATTCACAGGGGCCATGGCATCCAACATTTCCTGATTTTCATCCATAAAACCCCAACTGGTATCATTGGCATTCCCTTCGCCTCTGTACATACCCCAATATAACCATCCGTTGAACCCATAGGCACAAGCTTCTGCCTGATAGGATTGCATGGTCTTAACGGCATCGTCCAAATTCGGATACCTATCAAGAAACGCACCGTACTCCCCTAAAATAATCGGTTTTAATACATAACCGACCATCCCATAATTTTCGACCAAGGGGTAAAGCGGGTCATCCCCTGGATAGGCATGAAAGTCAAAAAAATCCAATTGGGCCTGGTATAACAAGTCTGCTGTTTCTACGTACCTAAAATTGCCAAGACCTATGGGATTCGGATAGTCTGGATTAAAAAAGCCCATGGTTACCAAAGCGTTGGAATCATAGATATTAATGATTTCCCTTACTTTGTCGATGTAATGGACTATACCTTCTACGGCCATCAACTTTTTATCCCCAGCACTGGCCATGTCATAGTTTTTGCCATTGGCGGTAGTCACGATCTGTGAGGTAAGACTGAAAGGGGGTTTATCCCTAAAATACCATTGTTCGTTAAGAATAGACCATGCCAATACGTTTTCAAATGGGGCGCCCCTATCATATAAGGCTTTAAGCAGATCACCCCAATATTTCTGTGCGGACTCTATACCCTTGGGGGTTAAATAGTGCGCGTTTCGGTAGCCCTCAAACTGATCATTGGCCCCGGCATTCGAAATATCCCAATAGTTGCCGGTATCGGGCAGATCATTGGAAGTCAATATTAGAAATATACCCTCATCTTGCGCAATTTGGAGGGTCTCTGCCATATTCGCGATGTAGGCCGAATTTAGCCCCGGAGCCGATGCATTGCCAATACAATCAGGCCCATCATTACAAGTGTCCATAAAAATACGAATGGTATTGTAGCCTTTGGCAACCAGCAATTCAAAATCTGCCCTTACCCGAGTGCGGTCAAAATTCCCAGGGGCAAAAAAGCGATCTTGAAAAATACCGTTATGGGCCACTATCCAAGTGTAGTTTACCCCGCGCATTACAAATTCCTCGTTTTTATCCTTGTTCCAGAACTTTGCGGCACCATCGATCATTTTTGTTTCGATGGCATGTGGGGCCTGCAATATAACCTCTGGTGGTTCAACTGTTGTGGTATCCTCCGAAGGGGTTGGTACACTATTCTCGGGTGGCGGTGTACGTATGGCATCCTCCTTTGAGCAGGTAATAACACAAAACCCAAAGACAAAAGCACCAACAATCAGAACGATTCTAGAGATTTTAATACCTATAGCTTTTTTCATTGCCCCATGAATTACAAAACTTAGCTATATGCCCCATGCATGGGCCTTAGTGTGTTTATCTAAAGTTACTTAAAACGATTACCCGCTTATGAAGAAGTGTATACTTTACCTGTTTTTTGGTATAAACTACCCAAGCGTTGTATATACCGCACTTTACTTTTTACTCTTTCCCTCTTTAACTCATTTACTCGTAGGTTTTAACTCTGAACTTTCACCCGTCTTCATTCTCGCGTCTCCCTTCAACCAACAACCATCCTTCGACATTACAACTTTCGACTTTCGACCCACATCAACCAGAAACCAGAAACTAGAAACCAACACCCGTCCCCCGTCTCCCCTCACCTATCAACCGTCAACCCTCAACCCTCAACCAACAACAAACTTTCGACTTTCCAACTTTGGACTTACCCTTTACTCTTTATCTTTTTAACTCTTTAACTCTTTCCCTCTTTCCCTCTTTACTTTTTACTAAATAAAAATATTACCTTGACCCAATGAACATCGTGTTTATCGTCAACAACAAAAACAACCGCCTGGCCAAAATGCTCCCAAGGCTTGAGCATTATTGTCAACAAGCGAAGTTGGGCAGGGTGCAGTTTATGTCCACCCTACGCAGAAAGCACGCTATCGAATTGGCCAAACAGGCCGCAGAAGACGGCTGTGAGTATCTGGTGGCCGTTGGGGGCGATGGCACCTTACATGAGGTGATCAATGGGGTGTTGCAATCTAACATCCCTGCGAGTGAATACCCGGCAGTAGGACTCCTCCCCTATGGTTCGGCCAATGATTTCGCCAGAACGGCGGGCATCTCCAATTCCATTGAAGACTTGTTTGCCCTGATGAGATCGAATACCACCCAAAAGGTAGACCTTGGGAAAATAGTGCTACAACAGCCCCAGGAAACCCGCTATTTCAGCAATATTGCAGGGGTTGGACTCGGTGCTAAGGTGGCCCAACAGCTGGAAGGATCCTCAAGTGTGTTGGGCCCTAGCTTCAATTACTATAAGCACATTTTAAAAGGGTTTCTCCGTTATACGAAAAAAGAGGTGCGTTGTACCAGCGACACCTGGGAGTGGCAGGGCAAGTTACTGGTTATGGCCGTGGCCAACGGACGTTATTTTGGCAATGCCATCTGCATCGCCCCCGATGCCCAGCTTACCGACGGCCGGTTTCAGATAGCTATTTTTGGGGATTTGAGCCTGTGGGACTATCTAAAAAATTTGGGCAAGTTAAAAAAAGGCGTAAAGATCAACCTGCCACAGGTGAGCTACCATACCGCCAAAGAAGTAGAGCTTACAAGCAACGACCCTTGTGGTATTGAGGCCGATGGGGAGTATGTGGGCCTGCTCCCAGCGACGATAAGCATAGTACCCAAAGCGATCCGCTTTCTAATGCCTCCCGCTGTACGCTAATCGCCATTCGCTATTCGCAGTACGCAATGCGCTTAGCGCTAACAGCCATAAGCCAATAGCCAACCTCCCAATACTCACCCTCAACGAACAATCAACTTCTGACCACTGTTTATTGTTCAATGTTTATTGTTCATTGTTCACTGTTCACTGCTACTGCCTACTGCCTTCCGGTTCTCGATACGATTTTCCTTGAAAATCACTCGAACTGACCCTTTGAAAGGTATATACTACCAACTGCCATCCGTCCCCTTTCCCATTTTTACTTTTTAACTTCTTAACTCTTTAACTTATTAACTTCCAACTCTTAACTATTCCCCGTCGCCCATCACCTTTCAACCATCAACTATCAACTCCCTTCTGACATCTGACCACTGACATCTGACCTCCTTCAACCTTCGACTTTCCAACTTTCGACTTTCGACTCAAACCAACCTGAAACCAGAAACCAGAAACCTCAAACCAACAACCGCTCCCCGTCGCCCCGTCGCCCCTCACCCATCAACCAACTTTCGACTTTCCAACTTTCGACTTTCCAACTTTCGACTTTCCAACTTTCGACTTTCGACTTTCGACCCACATCAACCAGAAACCTGAAACCAGGAACCAGAAACTAGAAACCAACAACCGTCCCCCCTCTCCCATCTACTATCAACTCCCTTCTGACATCTGCCCACTGACATCTGACCTCCGTCAACTTTCGACTTTCCAACTTTCGACATTCGACTTTAAACTTTCGACCCACACCGACCAAAAATGACCTGTATCAGTGCATTCCATACATTTTAGGAATATCTTGAGGTACCTGAATATTGAGATTCTTAACCATTAACAATGAGTATATGTGCGTGTAACTAAACAAAATGTGCACAAGCAAGAAAAACAATGACATGCTAAATCAATAAGGCATGAAAAAGTGATTGCCAGTAACCGAAAGACTACTGTAGAATTGACATGGATAAAATAATTACCTCAAAACCATTTGCATTTTTTGCATTACTGATCGTTATGTTGTCAGTAACCATGACTTTATTTTTGCCGATGGCTGCGGAGGTAAAGCTCATTATAAGAATAGTATTTATCGGTGCCTTTTTCATTTCATGGAGACTATTTCAAAAGTCTGATTATACCAACGCCAAAGACCTTGCTTTCGCATTTATGGCTTTGAATATTGCATTTCTAGTTGTATCCTTTTTTACCCCAACATTCTGGAATCTAAACGAGGAGACCTCACAAGGTTTTGCGCTCATGAAACTCAGCGATGCAGTTATCATAAGTGTAGTCTTGATCCTCGCTTTTGTAATCGGAGGGTATAGGTTAAAGAACATCTTTTTGACCAAAGGACGTTTACTTCCCGGTTTAATCATCGGAATCCTTCTTTTTATCCTATTTGGCTATCTCGCACTGAACAATCCAGAGCATAGGATCGAACCGGATTTTTTAAGAAAGCATTATGTATGGATACTGATCTTCGTATTTGCAAATGGGTTTATGGAAGAATTGGTTTTTAGGGGTATTTTTTTGAAAAAGTTATACCGGTATATGAAACCCGTTTGGGCCATTGTATTGACATCCATATGTTTTGCAGTGCCCCATCTTACGGTTAATTATGATCCGGATGTCCTGGTTTTTGCCGGGATCGTATTTGTGCTTGGGTTAATTTGCGGTTTTGCCATGTACTACACGCGAAGTATAATTGCTCCCATGCTAATCCACGCAGGGGCCGATTTAATGATCATTATCCAGGTATTTGCTTCATACGATGTAATTACCTGATTGTTGCAACGAAACGTTCAATTAGGTGAAGTGCAACATCTACAACCAGCAACACAACCGCCTGACTTTCGACTCAAACCAACCAGGAACCTAAAACTAGAAACCATTAACCAACATTCGCCTTTTGACTTTCGACTTACCCTTTAACTTTTTAACTTCTTAACTCTTTTACTTTTTCATTAGAAAATTCATGACTTTTGTCAGCTATTCTTACAAATTTTAACAATATATTGCAGTACCTCTTTTCTTCACGCCTTGCCTACATGCCTTTGGTATATAAAAGAAATATAGATACTTGTATCTATATTCTTTTGTTACCAACAATTTAAAGAATGAATAAAGATTTTTTTAAAAAAGAGAATATTCACAATGCAATTTGGGCATTAATAATTGCTCTTTTTGCCTTTATTGGAGGTCTAGTATGGCAAAGTTTCACAGGACCTGAGAGAGTGATTGTTGAAAAGGATGAAAATATAAGCAGAAAAGATACAACTATAACTATCATAAAGTTTGAAGGAGATTCTGCGACAATAAATGCTATTAAAAATTTCAACCCTCAGCTATCCGTAAAATCCTCTTCAGATAAATCAATCAGAAATACAGCTTCTATTGCACGACCTAAAATTAGACTCCCAAATATGGTTGAAGGCTACATTCAAAAGCCTTTAAATACTTTTGCCTCAGTTGTAATTCCAAGGTTAACTTACTCTAAAGGTGAAATGATTGAACTAGAATTAAAAATATTTGATGAAGAAACCTTAAAGAAAATAAGTCCATTATTTATTGGGGTAGTGAAAACAAATAGTGAAAAATCTATAACTCAAATTTGGGAAGAACAATTTAATATAACCGATTTAAACAACACCATAAGATTTTCTTCTGACTTTGGGAGAGATGAATATGAACTTTCCGTTGGATTTTACCTAATGGACGAATTACATCAAAAATACCCTACGCGTTACTCAAAGAGGTTTAAAATTGTAATAATATAAAAACTGTGGCTAACAATACCTATAGCAAATAGGGCGTAAAATGCTAAATTTAATGATTTGCGTTTACTAACTAAGTCCGCCAAATCTTTTGGATTTGGCTTTTAAAATTAAAAAAATAATAAAATTTAAAAATTCGGCTTGTGTTAATCCGAAAAGTTAGCGTCGCCATTACATCGGCTCGCCCGCTGCCGCCGCAGACGGCGTACCACCGCACTACGCTTAACTGGAACGTTGTATGCAATTTAAAGACATTACATCTATAAGTGAAACTGACAAAAAAAATAAGATTAGACATACTCAGAACACTTTTATCTGAGAATGATTTATTTGGAACACCACAAGATGATATAAATATTATTAATTTTTTGGATGAGATGTTTGATTTAAAATCTCTTCCATCTGAAGATAGTAGGTATAATAATGCTTATGATGACGCCTTTCAACATTTAGTTAATAACTACGATTGGGGGTACGAATATGTACTTACAGAGAGATTCAATATTGTTGATGACCTTGATGTTTTTCTTTCCTTTTTAAATAAAATTATTCATCCAGACATTAGAGATAATGAGGACGATATTACAAGGTACTATTTATTAATTAACCCATATTTAGAAAAGGAGAATTTAAGCTATTCACTTGAATCATATACTGAAGAGGGATTATCAGTTTATATTGTTAAGAAAGTAGACGTTAAAAATGTAGTGCCCTCTACAATAATTGAAAATAAAATTCCATTTTTTGTAGATAATAAGCCTGATGGATTTTATGATTATAAAAGTTCTCACAAGACTCCAAGTTTATATCCTTGTTTTGTTTTGGCTAATAATAGTGGTTGGAATGATTTTAGGAATAGGTCAACTTACTATTTGTATTTTTATCCAGACAGGGATGAATGCCTAAAAATAGGCTCTGTAAAAATTATTCATAAAGAAGCAGATAATACTCCTGATATTATAAATGAGAGCTTTACTGTTTTAAATGAAAATTTTTGTTCTCTAGGTCAGGAGTATAGCTACTATGATAATTTAAAATCAATATTTGATAGGACTTACGACAGTATTTTTTGGGCATTAAAAGATGCTGCAATATTTCCGGACATTTTAGAGGAATTTGAAAATCACAATTATTTTAGAAATTCTTTAATAAGGTACGATGAGCAAGAGCAGTTATTACGTGAAGTAAAGTACCGTCTTTATGATTACAACCTTAAAAACCTCTATAGTTTCCAATATTCGTTCAAACCTAAATTTGCCAATGAACCAATAGATGTTCATTTTGATTTTGATGCAAATAGGGCTGTTCCAAGTAGAATTTTCGCATTAATTGGTAAAAATGGAACAGGAAAAACTCAATTAATTACCTCGTTGCCAATTGATATTTCGAAGAAGAATGATAATGTTTTTACTCCAAAAACGCCATTGTTTAGCAAGGTAATAGCGGTTTCTTATAACGCATTTGACTCATTTGATGTTCCTAAAAAAACTGCGGATTTTAATTATGTTTACTGTGGTCTAAAGGATTCCAAAGGTGAACTTTATAGTGAAAAAGGACTAAAATTAAGATTTCATAGTTCTTGGAAAAAAATAGCTGCTAATAAAAGATTTGACAAGTGGCTTAATCTTCTTCCTTTCTTTTTAGACCAAGAACTTATTAATGAATTTATAGTTGAAACAGAAGGCTCTAGGGAGTACATAGTTGATATAAAAGGCTTTAATAGCGTTAGTAAAAAGCTAAGTTCTGGTCAAAGTATTCTCTTGTATATAATAACAGAGATTGTAGCAAATATTCGTTATGCTTCATTAGTTATTTATGATGAGCCAGAGACACATTTGCATCCAAATGCTATATCTCAATTAATAAATGCGATATATAACCTAACTAATGAATTTCAATCTTATTGCATCTTAGCAACACACTCTCCTCTTATTGTTAGGGAACTTCTTTCAAGCAATGTTTATGTAATGGAAAGAGAAGAGTCCATTTTAAGTGTTAGAAAACCGATTTCAGAAACATTTGGTGAAAACTTGACAGTAATTACCGAAGATATTTTTGGCAACACTAGTATTCCTAATCAATACAAAATGATATTAAGTCGACTAGTTGAATCAGGTAAATCGTATGATGAAATAATATCTCTAATCTCATCTGAAAATATCCCATTGAGCCTTAATACGAGAATCTATTTAAAAAGTATAATTGATGAGAAACCTTAATGTATTCAATGGCAGCACATCGGATTTCTTAGATGAGGTAATAGCTTCAAAAAGAAATTCTCCAAAAGACCCTGATTATAAACAAAGAATAAATCTACTTTCTCCCAATATTAAAGTACTTTATGGTAATTATGATATGGCTCATAATGCAAATAATCACGTTAGTTTAATTTCAAATGGGTATGTAAATCAGGAAAAAACGGATTTATTAAAACTATATTCTTCAGGCAATTCACGTTTAGTAAAATTAAAAAATAGCGTTACGACTGTTTTAGATAACAGAGCTATGAACACTTGTCAATATTGCACTATTACGCCAGTTGGTTCCTTAGACCATATTGTTCCTAAAGATGAGTTTCCTGAATTTTCAGTTAACCCAAAGAATTTATTACCTGCGTGTACAACTTGTAATAGCCATAAAAATGAAAATTGGAAAGAGAACAACAAAACTATTTTCCTAAATCTTTATACGAACATTTTACCAAGTGACCAGTATTTATTTGTGGATTTGGTTATTACTGCGAATAACATACAACCAACTTTTGAATTAAGGAACGTTAATAATATAAATCCTGATTTTTTTGAATTATTAGAGAATCACTATTCACGTTTACATTTACCTCAAAGATTTAAAAAAGAGAGTCATAAAGTCATATCTGAATTGACTAACTTAATCTCTGCAAGTAGTCATCTTCTTGATGAAAATCAAATCAAACAACTTGTCTTAACCAAAATTCATGAAGATAAAGCGGTGTTTGGTAATAATTATTATAAATCAATCTTAGAAGAAGCTTTGATAAAAAGTCAGTCTTACGTAGATAGTATATTAACATTAAACTGCATATAACAATGTGCCTTAACGAACATTTATGAAGAAATTTTTTAGAATAATAATTCCAATAATCTTAATTACAGTATTTGCAGTTCTACATATTGTTGATAAAGTGAATTGGAAAGCAACAGATTACCTAAGTTTTGGAATGATGTTTCTGACATATTTCTATGTAATCTTTACTTGGGAAATGTTACAAAGAATAGAAACACAAAATTACTTAGAAAAAAGACCATATATAATTGCAGATTTTCATAAAGAAAGACAAGTTTTAAAAATTTACATTAAGAATATTGGAAAAACACCTGCAAAAAACGTCAAAGTTGAATTACAACCAGACGTTATTACTTTTGACAATAAATCATTAAATCAAACTCTTTTCGAAAAGCCAATCCAATTTTTTCCTCCAGGGAAAAAAGTTGAAACTGCAATTAATTCTAGAAATGAATTTTTCAAGAATAAAGAAAATAGAATTTATCAAATCAAGATTTATTACGAAGACGTCGCTTCAAATAAGGTATTTAGAGAGTTAATTGATATTGATTTAGACCATTTAGAGAATGAAAATGACATTATAACTAAGACAACGCATGATTTAGTAAAAAGTATTGATAAACTTACTGAAGTAATTAAAAAGAAATAAACGCTAAACAACAATGGCTATACCTAATTGCTTGCCTACCTGTCGGCAGACAGGTTCTCGCCTACATCTGAAAATACCGTTATGATATCAAGACAATATTGAAAGTCTAAACTAGTTCTTAAAAAATAGAACTACCAAATAGACCATAATATGGATTATAAAATAATTCTCATATTAATTGTTGGAATAGTGGGGTGGTTTATTGAACGTTCGATATTTAATTGGAAGAGCAGACGTCGCCGGAACTATTATCGGAATGTATACCTCAAATCTGATGCTTGGAAGCGTAAGCGTTATGTTGTGCTGAAACGGGACAATTGGAAATGTGTTTATTGTGGCAAGCGTGCAACTCAAGTTCACCACAAGAGATACGCGAAAAGAAATATCGGTAAGGAACCCATAAAATGGCTAGTTTCAATTTGTAAAGCTTGTCATGATAAACGCCACTAATAGGAATGCAAGCCAGTACATAACATCGTATTAAATTAATTGCCTATTCTTACTACTTCGGAAAATTAACCCTTGAAATGAAAAAAATAGCCATTCTTTCCTTTTTACTCTTTACTTGTTTCACTTTTTCCCAACATCCTGACATTAAACCCTACGTAGATCATTTAAAAAAAGTAGAAAAGAAGTCGGCCAAAGATTACATCCTGCAAAAATTTGAAAATCACGATATCGTCATTCTATGTGAACGGGACCATCGAGATTTATCGCAATATGAACTGATCAAGGATGTGTTATCGGATGCTTATTTTAAAAAAAATGTAAAGAACCTTTTTACAGAAATTGGGGTTATAAATCTGCAACCAGAAATCACTGCCTTTTTAAAAACAAAGGGGTTGGACAGTCTTTATGTTGAACACAAATTAGCGGAATTCCAGTTTAATTCAAGTTTTTGGTCGCTATGGGAAAAATACAACTATCAGTATCTCTTAAGAACCATATATGACATAAACAACCCGTCAGCAGATCAAATCAACTATTACCCCTCAGACGTTGAATTCGATTGGTCCCAAGTACTCAATAGCGATGACTACAGAAGGGAAATGGAAACCGAGACTGAGCCTAGGGATAGTCTAATGGCCTATAATATCATAAGACAATATGAAAAGTTCACATCTGAAAGCAACACGAAGGCACTGATTATTTTAAATTACCGACATGCCTTTAAAATACATACGCTCGGTGCGGGTGGTTTGATGAAAAACACGACAAAATATTTGTTCGATTATTTTGGTGACCGTGCTACGAATATTATGATCAGTCAGGCCAATTTCTCGGAAAAGGATAATGAATTTGAATATACCCTTATTCAAAATGGCAAATGGGATGCTTCATTTAAGTATCTGAATATCGATGATGTTGGCTTTGATTTGGGCGGTACTGCTTTTGGTAAGGACAATTTGGACATCTGGAATGTGGATGCAACGCATACGTATGAAGAAACTTTTGATGGGTTTGTCTTTTATAAACCTATCGAAGCCTATCAACTCGTCTCTTACTTTGATGGACTGATACCAAAAGAAATGGAAGAAGAATTTTTTAGACGGTTCAAAATACAGTTGGAATATCAGAATAATACAGCCTTGCTCGAAAAACTAAATACTACGGATTTTAGAGAACGAATTTTGAAGGAAGTCAATACACGAAGGGAAGATAAATACCCTAATTTAGCACAATTGATTACGGATAGGGATAATTATTTAAAGGAGTAAAGCATTACATTCAAAAGACTATGTATGAAAGTCCAAACTAAAAAAATATTAAAATACGGGCTATTTTCTGGCCTTGGTTTTGCCGGACTAACAGCTGTATTTGATTATATAGACGGTCATGATTTTAAATTATGGAAGTTTCTATTTGGCTTTTTCTTTTTTGGACTAGCGATGGGAGCCTCGATACGCTACGATCTTAAAAAATACGCACAGCAAGAACAAAATAGCAACTAGCCCTTACAATGACAGAAACGATCATCCTACGCGATAAACCCGCATTACAACTAATGCTGCATACGAACCATCTTGAAATTGTGGACCGTTCCGACCCCAACAACAGTGGCACCTATCCCTTTAACGACATCAAAAATGCAAAAGTGAATGCCGAAGACACCGACTGGTTCGTTTCTATCTTGAGTTATGTCGTAACCCTATTTGTGGGTGGTGCCCTATGGGGTAAGTATAAGAATAAAGCGCACCTAACCTTGACAACGGATGATGGCATCGTAAAAATTTGGCTGGTCGATGCAGATCTTCAGCAAGCAAAAAAGGTAGCGGCTAGGATCAACGCTAAAAGAACTGGCACCCCATAAAACCCATATTCTATTTTAGTGATTGTGTCCCCCTCGCTGGCGCGAGTGTCCCACTCGTGCTAATGCCCGCCCCAACCCCCGACACCTTGGTGATTGTGTCTCCTATGATCTTTAAAATAGGGCCTGCAAAATGACTTTTAAAATCAAATTCCCTTTGGGTGTCGTGAAGAACTAGTATATTCGTTCTTATACCTAAGATATAGCTACTGATTATTCCTTTGTTGTGCATAATAAAAAACTGAAATAGGAATCCTATTCCATTTTCCGTGGTCCTATTAGGTGCCATTACTGGGCATACTTTACAGGCACTTCCCACCTACCCTTACATTGATAAAATAAGAATAGCGGGGCCCTGCTTTGTCCTACCGAAAATGCATCATAAGTCTTCTCCAATACCTCGTGCAACCCAACTGCTATTTTATTCCTCAAAATTGCAAGTATTCGCAACCTCTTTGCTATGTCTTGCATATACTAATTCCTGAAATTGTTGTTGGATTAAATCATTTCCAAAATTATTATACAAACTATAAAATTCAAGACTATGAAAACACTAAAAAGTATTTTTCTGATCTTAACTTGCTTTGGCTTACTACTGAGCTGCAGCAAGGATGATGTCCTGGTTGAAGACCAGGCAGAAATGACCTTACTTAAAGGAAAAAGCAAAATGAAAGGAACAAGGCCTGCTGTATTTACAGTTGAACCCAATGGGGTCGATGATACGCAAAACCTTAACGATGCCTTTACCGATGCTATTAATGCCGGGGCCTGTTCTGTAGTTGAGCTTGCGGCCGGAACATTTTATATCGATCTTATTGAAATTCGCGATTTCCATGGTACACTCAAAGGTGCCGGAAAAGGTAATACGGTCATTACAACTATTGACGGCCTCAGTCTTGATGAAGTGAATGGTCAAAACCTGTTTCCCGCCCTATTAAAGTTTGTAGGTGGGGACGTTTACCTGAAAGACCTTTCGTTGAGATCAGATGCCGAAAACCCTGATTGGCTGGAAGGTTTAATCGGTTTCTTTGGCTGGTCACAGGTATATGAACCCGAAAACAGCTATATCAATGCAATAGTTGATAATATTGAAATAATAGGACAACCCTTTAATGTAGGCTACGGTTTAATGACCGGCTCCGATTCCCGGGGGTTGCCTGAAGGTGTTCCGTTTGCTAATATTGATATTTCAGTGACTAACAGTTATTTTGCCAATTGTGCCTGGTATGGGGCAGTTATTATGATGATCAAAAAAGGAAATGTTGTAGTAGGTACCAAAAAAAATGACGGCAATACATTTGTAAGTCCTGACGGGTGGTCCTACGGCAACCTTGGCTTCTGGCACTTCGTGAACACGAAAATTTCGGTTGTAGGTAATCATTTTCAGGGCCAGGGAGGGCGCAATGGCGGTTTGGATCTGTTCAGCGCTCCATATCTTGCCCATCATCAAGCTGCAGCACAAAATTTTGCATCGGTGGCTACGATAGAACACAATACTTTCGATGTTTCTAATTTTGTCAGTGCTATTATTATCAACGATAATAGAAGGTTTGAATATCCCGAAGATGAACCTATGCGGGTTCAGCTAAAAAGCAACAGAATTCATACGGATGGGAACACGATGGCTTTGATAGGCCTCAATGTAGACCGCACCATAATCCGAAATAATAAGTTTACAGGTAATGCTGCAAAAGGTTTATTATTATTAGGAGAAGGAGATGTATATAATGAAAACGGATTGATACTTGGGAATAATTTCTCTAACGCTATATATTCTGTCGCTACCGTACATTTTGGAGTCAATACACGTAACTGGACCATTGTAGGTGGCAATTTGGGCGAATCGGTATGGGATGAAGGCGAAAATAATAGAATCACCGGTTGTAAAAATAATACTCGCGGTGTTGCATTAGGTAAAACCATTGTTGACAGTCCAGATTTGATGCGCCTTCCTATGCACGATTTAAAAGGCCATTGAAAAAAATAGTTGGGCTGGTAGCATTACAAACTGTTGTTGGGAACTATTTCAAGCTATGATTTAATCTAAAGGTTTCATAAACCACAACAGTTTTCCCCTCCTACAATTCAATTTTTGTTGTTGGAGGGGGTTTCTTTTGATGTATTCCCTCAGTTAAGAGTTTTCAATTATGCCCATATACCCTTAATTAGTATTTTCACTACATGAAATATCGGATCATACTCGTGTTCGTTACCTTGACCACTTTGGTTTCCTGTAAGGAACAACCCCAAAGGCCCAATATCATTTTGATCATGACCGATGACCAAGGCTGGTACGATGTTGGCTTTAACGGCAATACCCAAATTAAGACTCCAAACCTGGATAAATTGGCGGCAGATGGTATTATTTTCCATCGGTTTTATTCGGCATCGGCCGTATGTTCCCCAACAAGGGCCAGTGTGATCACGGGGAGGAATCCCTTGCGTATGCATATCCCGGATGCCAATAGCGGTCATATGTTGCCCCAAGAACTGATACTTCCAGAAATTCTTGGCGAACAAGGCTATGCCACGGGCCATTTTGGCAAATGGCATTTGGGGGGATTGCCTAAACGAAAATCCCCCGCTGGCGCGAGTGTCCCACTCGTGCTAATGCCTGCCCCAACCCCCAACACCTTGGTGATTGTGTCTCCTATGATCTTTAAAATAGGCCGTGCAAAATGACTTTTGGGATCGAATACTCTTTGGGTGTCATTAGGATATAGTATATTCGTTCTTATACCTGGGATATAGCTACTGACTATATTCCTTTGTTGCCCACAATATGAAAAAACTACTTGGAATAATACTAATTCTAACTTTAAACTCTTGTTTTTTTTACAAAAAGGACGGAATTGAGATGAAAATTAAAAATGACTCAAGCGAACCGATAACCAATGTGGAATTTACAACGACGGAAAAACTGGATGTGATAAAAATTGAACGAATTGAACCGAATGAAAGTGCGACGGAATTTTTATCGATGCGTAAAAATAAATCTGATGGAGCTTACTCTCTGACTTTTACTCGTGCGAGTGGAAAAAACGAAATCAGTGGCGGCGGATATTATACGAATGGTGGCTCACTTGACCATTGGGTTGACTTCATCATAGAAAATGACACGACAATAGTAAAATTTGATGCACCGATTTATTGAGAAATAACCAAGTGAAAAAGTGGACAATCTTAAGAATTTATTTTCTTATCTATTTAGCCTTTTGCATAATTTACACAATAGCTAAATGGAAAGTTTTATCATTTGAAGAAGGTTGGGGAGTTGTCTATATGATTGGGCTAATTTCAATTGGATTAGTTGGTTTATTAGCTGACTTCATTCTAACTCTACTATTCAAAAATAAAAGATTATTAAACGGAATTGGAATATTAATAGCAATCGGATTTTCGATTATGCTATGGATTGAATTAAATTAATCAAAGACAAACTTAGGATGACTATAATTCATTGCGGCGGGATTTCCTAATCACGCCTTTGGCGTGACAGGCCTCAAATCACGCGCAAAAAGCTAACTTTGTGTTCGACTGGATTGTTCTTCGGACGAATCACAGCAACGAACCTTAACCCAACCGTAATAACACATTACCCAAAAAATAAATGAATAAAATTTTGATGCTTTCATTGTGCATAACCATTGTATTTGGTTCCTGTAAAAATCCCGAAAAAGGTATCGATAAAATTGAAATCGCAAAACAATACTTCAATGTTCTTGACACTTCCGATTATTCAGGAATATCAGCTTGGTGCCCCGATACCCTCACGACAAAAGAAGGCGAATATGAACAGACATATACCCAAAGCGGGTACTTGGCGTTTTTAAAATGGGATGCGGTTTTTGACCCTAGCTATGAAATACTTGAAATTGAGCAACAAGACGGACTTGTCAAAGCAAAGATTTCAAAAATGGACAAAAGAATCCTTTTTCTTCATGAAGAACCCATGATCACCCATCAGGTTATCCGATTTCAAAAAGATAAAATCAACAGTATAACCATAGACTACCTGAATTTTAATACTGCGACATGGGAAAGGAACAAAAATGGACTTTTAAGCTTTATTGACGAACATCACCCCGAACTAAATGGGTTTATATACGACCAAACCGAGGCTGGTGGCCTAAAATACCTTAAGGCCATAGAACTCTATAAAAACAGAAAGTAACGTGCTACAATCTTCCATAAACCCAAAAGTAGCCTATAGCAGCTTAGAACTGCTTCCTCGCCCTTCTATTTCTACTGCTTCTAAAATTCCTACTGCTTTTGGTTAAATAACCTAATAAACCCAGCGCTGCAGCAAGTACAATAACTGGGATCATGATATAGATGACTTCAATGGGTAAATCCATACCCTTAAGATACGAATAATATTTAAGTCAGTGGGAACTTCAACCTGTGGCTCATTGGTTCTTACATTTTGGTCCTAAAGGAAACGACGAAGTGCCTACCGTTTTTCGCGACATTCAGGTGTACTCATCCCACCCTACTGATCCGTGTCATTGCCATCAGTAGAAGAACGCAATACATTTATGGGTGTAATCAGAAGGGGTTATAAGCCCTTCTTCCAAAATGTATCGCTATGAAAACGTTCACCTATATCTTTTTGACCGCGCTGATTTCCCTAACGTTCTCCTGTAATAAGGATGATGATCCCGAAGACGTACTGACCAAAGACGGTCGGTTCCCGATCAGCGAACTCGCCGGCACCTGGGAGGCCACCAAAGCCCAATTCAGTGTAAACACCGTCTCTGTAGACGTGGTCGAGGACGGGGGTACAGCCAGCATGTCCGTACAATCCAACGGCCGCTTTACCATGACCCTGGATCCCGTAAATAGAGCTGCATATACCGTTAGTGGGGAAATGTTCTGGGAAGAGTGGCAGAACACCTTCTATTTTGCCATTACCTGGGATGATTACCCCGATGATTGGGATACCTATGGAGAAACCTTTGATGGGACAACCCTAACCCTTAATGGGGGCGCCGATACCGGGGAATACGACTTTGACAATGACGGGGATATGGAAGCCTGCTCGGTTCATTTCATCTTTGTTCGTTCCTAAAAGCGGGCGTACGCACCGGCTAAATGAATTTGCACCCACGCACCATTTATACAAGAAGCGGCATACTCTACCAAAACATTGGAGATCGTGCCTGTGGCGGTCTTTTTATTAAAGCCACTTTCCTTTTACTTTTGGTTATCTTATATTAGGCTATATAATACATACTCAAAAGTTATATTCAAGGGTTGCCATACTTATGAAAAAAAGATTTGTAATAACTATTACCCTGTTGATGTCGACTACATTTTTTCTGAATTGTAGGGAGAAAAAAGTGCTGTTTGAAGTTGATTTTGAGCAAAGTGTGTTTTATGAACTGTTTCCTGAATTATTTGATGCGCTCCATTTTGATTTACGGCTTATTCCCGACCCGCCACCGCCATCGCCAGAATATTTGATAAAAGGAGGCTATGATGCTAAAAGCGACTATACTCAAGCATATGAAGATTGGAAAAAATCAGCTGAATATCAGGAAATTTTAGAGGAAAGAAAACGTATAGCGGATTCAATCAAAAATGATACAACTTCAATGTATTTCATAGTTCAAGATTCTGCTTACAGTCCAAAAAACAGCCTTAAAAAGGAGTTAGTCGATCATTTCACAGCTAAGGATATTAGTTCAGACTCCATTGATTTAAATCTTGGATTTAAAATCAACATATCTAAATTAATAACAAAACATAGTAAAGTAAAATTCAAATATGGCTCCGAATTTCCAAAAGGAAAAGAATATTGGCCCCGAAGAAAAGAATCCAATATTATAGCAAGCCTTGATTTTTCGGGAATAATTTTTGACCAAACTAAAAATTATGGTGTGCTAGAGGCTGGATATGTCAAGGGGCGATTGAATGGCGGAGGTATTAGAATATTTATAAGAAAAACTGATAAAGGAAAGTGGGTTATTGATAAAATTGTCGAAACGTGGGTATCTTAAATTCCCCATATCCTACCTTCCTAAAAAACGACATTACGCTCCAAAACCTTTATGCTATCACCTACCGTAGTGGTCTTTTTTAAATCGAACTGTTCATTTACTGTTAGATATAGTATCTTAGGCTATAGAAAAAAATAGCATCAATAGCCATATCCCTTTGTTATAAAGCATAAAATGAAAACCTTGATTGAAACCGAAAGGCTGGTATTGAGAGAAATTACTTTAGAAGATAAGGAGGAATTGTTTCAATTGCACGCTGATCCAAAAGTACAAAAATGGACAGGGGAGCCTGTTGTTGAATCATTGAAGGAGATGGAACAGGCCATAAGGATAAGACTTAAAGACTTTAGGAAGTATGGATTTGGGAGATTAGCCGTAATCCTAAAGGAAACAAATGAATTCTTGGGTTGGGCGGGCCTAGCATATTTACCGGAATTTGATAAAGTGGATCTTGGGTACAGACTCAAAGAGAAATACTGGGGCATGGGCATTGCAACGGAGGCCTCTGAAGCCATTATTGATTACGGCTTTAACGTGCTTGATCTTGATTTAATAATAGCGATAGCATTGCCTGAAAACAAGGCTTCAATCAGGGTAATGGAAAAGGTAGGTATGATATATGATAAGCAAGCTCCTTATGATGAAATGATACAAGAGGCAATTTGGTATAAATTAGAAAGAAAAGTTTATAACAAAAGATAAAACAAATTAAAACCCATTTTATAAAGACCGTTAGGCAATATATGAGAGACTTAATCATTATTTTGGGAATATGCTGTTTCATACGTACTTCTAAATTATTTTCTCAGGTGACATCAAATAAATACGAAGTGGAAGAGGAAAAAGGAATCGCAAAGGAGAATCCTGAATATTACACTGGACTTAAAACAATTCTATGGGAGTTTCAAGAACACCTTATTTCTAGTGGAATTATTAAAAATAATGATTATGAAAGCTACATTGGACTTTTGGAGCAAATCCGCATGGACGACAAAAAAGAGTTTGACATAACATATAATCTTAGCGATGCACTAGAGGGGCTAATACAGCACTTAAATAACGATGGGCTTTCTGTCAAAAGTTCTATAATTGGAAACAAGTACTTTAATTACACTGATTCCAAAAGTTTTCTCTTTAATCAAAAAATGTCCGAACTTATCGCAAAAAAGGAAGATTTGAATCGTTCTACTCTTGCAAATGTTATTTTACAAGTATATGACGAGAAGGATTTTGAACTACCGCTGATAAAGTTGAAAATTTTCAGGTTTCTTGACCCGAATTCGGACAACATTATGTATATCTATGCTGGTAGACCAAGTCCTGAATAAATATGTTGCCCATAATTACCTATAATTCAAAACTACCCTTCATCTAACCTGAGAATTCTTACTTTTATATGGCTGGATTTCTAGACCGAAAAATCCTTATGGATTTATTGGTACGAAATCATAGTCTAACCGTTTTGGCCCATAAGTACCTATGAAAGCATATACGATCAAAAACTACGGAGCGCCTGACAAAGTGCTAAAGCTTTCGGAAGTCGAACAACCCCAACCTGCAACCACCGAGGTGCTGGTAAAAGTTTGTGCCACTACCATCAATGATTACGATTGGTGCCTTGCCACCGGAAAGCCTTTTGCCTATCGGCTGATTTTTGGGCTATTCAAACCCAAGAAAAAATTAAGGAAACCAGGCATGGAGGTCGCAGGCATTGTGGAGCAGGTCGGAAATAAGGCCACAAAATTCAAGGTGGGTGATGCCGTTTACGGGGACATCTCAAACTTCGGTTTCGGCAGTTTTGCCGAGTTTCTTTGTATCGATGAAAAAGCCCTTACCCTAAAACCAGCCAACATGGGTTTTGAAGAGGCCTCCAGTATTCCACATGCAGCCATGCTTGCCCTACAAGGGCTGCGCGATGCGGGACAACTTAAAGAAGGCCAAAAGATCTTGATCAACGGCGGTGGCGGTGGCGTTGGTGCATTTGGCGTTCAAATCGCAAAATTGTACAACGCAGAGGTTACAGGGGTCGATACGGGTGAAAAACTAAATGCGATGAAAACCCAAGGGTTCGATCACGTCATCGACTATAAAAAAGAGGACTTTACCAAAGGTGATCAGCAATATGACCTGATCCTCGATTGCAAGACCAATAAATCGCTCTGGAAATTTTTAAGGGTGCTTACCCCGGAAGGGAAATATGTTACCATAGGTGGCAAGTCCGGCAAACTGTTGCAAATGCTTTATATGGGTCCGTTACTAAAGCTATTTAGCAAGAAACGGTTGCACATGGTCATGCTAAAAGCGAATCAGGACTTGGAGTACATCAATGAGCTCTATGAGGACAAGAAGATACAGTGTGTTATCGATGGTCCGTATTCGTTTGACAAAATACCTTGGGCGGTTCAACGCTTTGGGGACGGACTGCACCATGGTAAAATTGTAATATCGGTAAACCCATAGGGCACTACCAAAATAAGGGAATTTAGAACCAAAAAAGGGCAATCAAAGTGGAAGAACCATTTGAAAATCAGAAACTACGCTGGGTAAAACGGGTGATAACCCTGGTATTCGGTATACTGATCTGGCATCTCCCCATTCCTTGGGACCTATCCCCGGATGCTTGGCATTTATTCGCCATTTTTATTACCGCCATCCTAGGTGTTTTAATCGAAGCCCTGTCTATTTTCACCGCATCAATTCTCGCCTTGGTAGCCGTGGTCATGTTGAGGGTTCTTACGCCTGAAGAAGCATTTTCAGGATTCTCAGAGAGCTTTATTCTGCTTATTCTAGCCGCTTTTTTAGTCGCAAAAGGGGTCATTAAGTCAGGCTTGGGAAGACGGATCGCCTTTTTACTGATTCGCCGGTTTGGGAAATCCACCTTGAATTTAGGCTATTGTATTGTTGCTACAGATACACTTCTGGGGCCGGCCATCCCCAGTAATACGGCACGATCCGGAATTCTGTATCCGATTGCCCACGCATTGGCCTTGGACACGGGGTCTTTGCCTACGCCAGAAAGTAGAAAGAAAACCGGAAGTTATCTTATGATGACCGCCATCTCAGGGCACACCATAAGTTCGGCACTTTGGTTTACCGGCATGGCCGCTAACCCGGTAGGCGCCGGAATTGCCGCTCAATTTGGAGTGAACATGAATTTTGGGAATTGGGTCTTGGTAGCTTCGGTGCCCTGTATCATAGCCCTGGTCTTAATACCTTACATATTGTATAAACTCTTTCCACCGGAAATAAAATATACGCCCGAAGCTCCCGAAATGGCGAGAAAGGCGCTTGATGAAATGGGTGCCATGGGCAAACAAGAATGGATCATGGGCATTACGTTCTTTGGCATGATCCTCCTTTGGGCGCTGTCCCCGGTTTTGAATATAAACCTGGCTATTGTCGCCTTTCTTGGCCTATCGATACTGATATTGGCTAAAGTGTACACCCTTGAGGATATTCGGGCGGGCGCCGGAGATGCACTGGAAACCTATGTATGGTTTGCTATTTTATATATGATGAGCACAGCATTGAACGACCTGGGTTTTATGAAAACCCTAGGTGCCCAAATAGCGACCCAGATCAGTGATTTTAACTGGGTTACGGTATATGTCCTCTTGACTTTATTGTATGTGGCGATCCACTATCTTTTTGTGAGTCAAACGGCCCACTTGTTGGCCTTATATGCTGTTTTTTTACAGGTGGCCGTAAATGCTGGGGTACCCGCTGCATTAATGGCGTTTATGCTCTCTTTTGCCACCAATTATTTTGCGGTCATGACCCCCCAAGCTTCCAGTTCAAATGTTCTGTTTGCCGGAAGCGGCTTTTTGCCCTCCGAAGATATCTATAGGCAAGGGGCGATCATCACGGTTTTGAATACGCTGATCTTCCTTCTTGCAACCCCTTGGATCATGTGGTCATCTTCATTATAATGGAAAAATGAAATTTGGAGCGTCGGAATTTGTACTACATTAGTACTTCGATTTTAATATCCAACTATAATGAATAAGACCCTCTTGTTTTTTGTTGCAGTCGCCTTGATGTGTGCCTGTTCCGATGACGATGCCGAACCTGGGAAAGAGTATGGCGAATTGATTCAGATAGAAAGATATTCGAGGGATACGAAATGGCAGACCACCCAACTAGAGTACCTACAAGCGGCGCAAGTGCAAAAATTGACCGTAAATACTATTACCGCTGCTGAAAATAAGTATGAGTTGACCTATGAAAATGGGATAGCTACCGGTTTACAATTGACTATCGACTACTACCAGCCTTCGTATACGGATCAAACCATTGTGTATCGTATCGCTTATGACGCGAATGAAATCACGTTAACGCCAACCACTGCCAATGGCAATAAGGTCATCATTAGAACGACCGATGGGTTTATTGATTGTTTTGTAGTATTTTATGGCGAAAATGATGAATATTTTACCGAGGAAACATTTACTCGAACGTCGAACAATGCGATTGAAAGTGTGTCTGTGTATGACACCAACCCATCGGGTTCAACGATTTTTGTTTGGCAGCATACGTTTTCCGATTTCAAACCGAACGTGAATCTCAATCCTGTGTACAACCCCATTTTCGACGTGTTGGATATGAATCTGATCACGGTGTTGAATTTAAAAATCTCGACGGAAAACCCAACCCTATCGTACCGGAGAACCGGTACCGATCCTCAAAAAAGTACATACCGAACCATAGCCTTTGACGTTACGACCAACGGCTTTGTAGAAAAAGGTACGATGAACGCGAACGCTAGTTCTCATGACTACGTTTTTACCTACGAGGAGTAAAAATGAATGTAACACGTCAAAAATTAAGCTTCAAAAGACCGACCCTAATTTTCAGGGTCTCGTAATGCCAGCTTCCATAGCCCATTCGATGACTTTGATCACATCAAGGGCTTGTTCCGGGGGAATGATCAATGTTTTATTGCCCTTTAAAACGTCATATAGATTTGCATAGAACTGACCATAGTCGCCGTTTTCGGTGGTGATTTTTTCTTTGGTATTCGTGTCATGATGGGTCAATATGCCATAGTTCTCTTCCAGATCTTCGCCGATCCCTTCCCATGAAATAGGGTGCTGGGCCAATCTACTTTCTTGGGGATCATGCCCAAATTTCACAAAATGGGTCTTGGTTCCCACCAGTGAAAAGGTAGGCTTTCGTTCTTGGGTCAACATATCTGAAAGGATGGTCGCCTTAAAATCGGCATATAGAAAAGTGATCTTAAAATAATCGACCACCTGTCCGTGGGCACGTTGTATTTGCAGATCGGCTTTAATATCCAACGGCCAACCGAACAACACCAACACCTGATCGATCAAATGGGAACCGATATCGTACAAAATTCCCGCCCCGGGATAGGGATCTTCTTTCCAAGCCTTGGGGCCTATATCGGGTCGAAACCGATGTACGGCTAAGTGACATTCCTTTACCTTTCCCAATCGCTTGGTGGCCAGTAGCTTTTGTACGGTCTTAAAACCGCCTTCAAAGCGTTTATTGTGGTATACCGCGAGGTGTAACCCTTTTTTCTTGGCCAAGGCCAAAAGGGCTTCCCCTTCCTTTGTAGTAGCTGTCATGGGCTTTTCCAAAACCACATGTTTCCCAGCCTCCAGGGCCGCCTTTGCCATTTCAAAATGCAGATAGGTGGGTCCGTTTACAACGATTAAATCTACTTCTTTACTATTAATCAGATCTTCAAAACTCCGAACAATCGTAGCATGGGGATAGATCGCTTTTGAAATTGATTTTGTGCGTTCCAGAATCAATTTCAATTCAAAATCGGGATTCTTTTCAATAAAGGGGGCATGAAAAATGCGACCGCTCATCCCAAAGGAAACCAGGCCTACTTTAATTGCAGAATTTGACATATAAGGGGTTGCATGGCATTGGTTACGGGTCAAAGATACAAGAACACTCCGTCTTTTGAATAAAGACACTAGACCAAATGATCATATACCGTAATTAAGCCATTAGAGATAGTGTTATGGTCTATGTACAATACATAGTGCCGATAATGACTATATCCAATCCTTAGCTATACTTTGTATGACCTTAGGAATACGAATTTATCTTTGTGAAAATACATTGGCCTGCTTTCCCATTTGTTTATTTCCTTGCAGAAGGTGGTACAGCGGGTCTGACTTCTACCTTGCTAGGCAATGTTCTAGGATTCATACCTAGTAAATCAGCTACCATTTGCCCGATATCTTGGGGTTGGATTTTCCAAGCATCCTTCTCGGTAGGCGTTTGTCCGTCAATAAAAGTGGCTACCGAACCTGGCATAATCGTCGTTACCTTAATTTCGTAAGGTCTTAGATCGAGCATAATTGCCTGGGAAAAACCGACTACCCCGAATTTACTGGCATTATAGGCCGCTCCTTCTTCGAAAAAATTGGTACCTGCCAAGCTCGCCATGGTAATAATGTAACCTTTGGATTTTTTGAGTGCCGGAATAGCCGCTTTAACGGTATGGAATACGCCCGTCAAATTGATATCGATTACCGAATTCCATACTTCGGCACTCATTTCATCAATAGGGCTGAATTTCCCTATACCTGCATTGGCGATACAATAATCTAACCGGCCCCAGGTATCCAATACTTGTTGCACGGCTCTTTCTTCATCCCCCAATTTCCTCACATCTGATTCAATGGTCAAAACGTCTCCCTTTCCTATGGCTTTTAAGTGTTTTTCGGCGATCTTCAAATCACTTTGTGTTCTTGCTGTAATGGCCACATGAATACCCTGTTTTACTAAGGCTTCCGCTATGCCTAATCCGATACCTTTTGATCCTCCAGTAATGTATGCTGTTTTGTTCATGGTCTACTTTTTAATGCGTAAAAAACTTTATTGTTCTGTCCAGTAATCCATCACCAAAACATCGTCTATTATAGGGCCTATTTTAGTTACCAAGTTGATATGTGCTTCGTGAAATAAATAAATTTCCCTAGCGTGGTCATCCTTGAAGGTTAGGGTAAACGTATGGGTTAAACCTTTGCTAACTCCTTCCTTGCTATCGTTGACTCCCCATTCCAAATGCTCAATTTCGGGAATTTCGTTTTTAATATTTTCAAAAGCCTTAACAGCTTCGTCAATCTGTGCTTCGGTGGCCTCTTCCTTATACTTTAGGTTTACGATATGCCTTAATACTTTTTTACCCCTGTTGATTTTAGGGGAAACCTTGTAGGATACTACCTTTTTTAAATCGAACCTATTCGACCCTGCGATCAGGAAATTATCATCATCTATTTTATGGGACCTCAACCCATAATAAATTGAATAGCCGGTTTCTAAATAATTTATAGGGGTCAGCGTTCCGTTTACATCCAATTTACAAAGTTGGATGCTAGCGTCATCCCTTGTACCAACAGCCAATATGGCTTCGTTGCTTTTTACCGAGACTATTTCAATTCTTGTCTGCCCCTGTAACTTGGTGTTTTCATCATCTTTTAAAATGGAATGTGGCACCAAGGCTCCTTTTCTGTTTACTTTAAAGACACTTACAGCATCACCATGATACACAAAATCTGGATTTTTAATAAACCCATTTTTCTCGTAATATTTATGATGTCTATGACCAACAATGACATAGTAATGGTCCCCTAATTTCACTCCGGTCACCGGGTATGCCCCGGTTAAATAGCGATCTGTGGTAGTATCACCAATATTATTTATGTTTTTAAACGAACCGTTTTCATACACCCTAAAACTACTCACACCATTGTCTTGAAACCCTCCCGTGTATAAATATGTTTTTCCTTTGATTTTATGCGTAAACATGCCAATGATACCATCCGTATAAATTTTTTCATCATCTTTCATGGATTGAACATGCGCGAGTTTTCCATCATCCTGAATTTTAAAACTACTTAAGCCCGGTGTTTCTTCCAAGCCACCGATAAAGAGATAAGATCCTTGCTTCATATGAACAACCTGAAGGGTAATGGCAATACCAAGATGGGTTTCATCGGTATCCATGGTCAAGGAAACGCGATCTAGAGTTCCATTGTCTAAAATCTTAAAAGTTTCAATGGCGTTACCGTGCTTATTCGCTACAAATAGAAAGTCTGTACCCTTAATACGATCAACCACCATTCCTCTTGCGGGTCCGTCTTCCTTATAAAGCGCTTGGGAACCTATTGGAGTTAACTTTCCTTCTTTGTTCAAGCTGAAGATATCAATACCTCCAAAACCTCCTGCATATACGTAATGTGCCCCCCCTTTTTCGTAACTCGTAACCGTTACCGTATTATTGGCAGATATGCTCTTAAAATCCTGCATATAGGGCATGAGCCCATCCGTAGCTTGTGGTAAACAAATTTGGGATAAAAGCGATATGATAAAAAGAATGAAAAATTTTAAGCTACTCATAATTTTAAACATTTTTTGAATTGTAAGGATTATTCCAAGATCGCATTTGCACCTACAGTTGCGATGTCATGATCTTGCTCAATAGTTCCACCGCTAACGCCTATGGCACCTATGATTTTTCCTTCTTTATTTTTAATGGGAACACCGCCAGGAAAGGTAACGAGTCCGTCATTGGTAAGTTCAATATTATAAATAATGCCCCCGGGTTGGGTCAGCTTACCAAGATCGCCCGTATTTATGTCGAAATAACGCGATGTCTTTGCTTTTTTTATAGCTACATCTATACTTCCTAAATAAGAATCGTCCATACGGATAAACGCCTTTAAATTTGCACCGGCATCAACGACGGCTATATTTACCAAGACCTTTGAATCTTCGGCTTTTTCTTTAGCGGCCAACACGGCTTTTAAGGCATCTTCATGTGAAATGTCGGTTGTTGTTTGCGCACATACTGCAGCGGTATTCAACAGTAGACATACCCATAAGAATGCAATCTTGTTTTTTATCTTAGCCTTGGTAAATCGATTTGATGATCTTCCTTGAATGGATGACCCAGCTCCTGTTTTCTTCATTACTTGTTTCATTTGGTTGTATGCAAATAACTGGAATGAAATTGAAAAAAAAGTTGAACTTGTTCAACTCGGGAAAATTATTTTTCGCTTTTTTTAATTTTACTTAAAAACTCGTGGCTAATACCTAGGTAACCCGCGATTTGTTTATCGGTAAGCTTTGATGAGATGTCCGGATAGGTTTCCAAAAAATGGAAATAGCGTTCCTTTGCTGTAAAACAATGATTACGTATTAACCGCCTTTGCCATGAAACCAAGGCTTTTTGCGACATAATACGAAAAAGTTTCTCTACAACGGGAAGCGAATCATATAGCGCATTTTTATCCCGTCTGTTAATTAAAAGCACTTTACTGTCTTCCAACGCTTGTATGTTTAAGTTGGAAGGGGTTTGATTCATAAAACTATCGATATCCATGAGCCACCAATCCTTGGCTGCAAAATATAAGGTGTTTTCGTTTCCCTTTTTATCTAGCGTGAAAATCCGAAAACAACCTTCCAAGACAAAGCCTTCGAATTTACAAATACTCCCCTGGGTTAATAAAAATTCCTTTTTTTTAACATCGAAGGGTTTATAGTACTTGCAAATTCCTTCCAGTTCTTCAGTAGAAAGGTTTAAATTCTTCTTTATGTTTTGTTTTAGTACATCGTATGACATGGTTATAAGTATCGTTGGGCGCGTTAACGCAATGTACTGAAATCCCAACTTGAAATCAAAAACTAGTGGCATAGGAAAAGTATTGATCAAGTTTTTTTAAAGTTAATCAATAGCTTCCCTGCCACCCTTTTGGGCATGGTTTTTTACGTAAACACCCTTTTCCTGGGTACGCTCCCTTGCCACAACGCCTGAAACATTTGTGGCACTTCGCTGTCCCATGTGGCCATCCTATTTTTAGAATTAATGTACTTATACGTTTGGATATAGTATCTTAGTCCAGAGGAAAGCGCTAAAGCGCATGATTCAATTTACTCTTATGTTTAATGCAGATGCTACTCCGATGAAACTTGAAGATTTAGGGTATACTGAAGAATTGGAAGGGTACAGAAAAGAACGACATCTGGAGGTCTTCGATGTTGGTCGCGTTATCTTGGAACATAAAGACAAATATGTCATAAAATCGAACACGGCCGAATATAATGCGGAACTTATCGGTAATCTAAGATTTACTGCTGAAAGCAGATATGATTTACCTGCTGTTGGTGATTGGGTTGCCTTTTCTGAATATGACGAAAACAGAGCCTTGATACATGCGGTTTATCCAAGACATTCCATGCTTGAACGACAAGCTGCCGGAAAATCGGTACAACCCCAAATAATCGCCACAAATATCGACTATGGGTTGATTGTACAATCGGTGAATAGGGATTTCAACATCAATCGTCTCGAACGGTATTTGACCATTTGCAATACCTCACATGTAACGCCCATCATTATTTTGAGTAAGATCGATCTATTGGAAGAAGAAAAACTGAGGGCGCTTCTCGCTAAAATAAAAGAACGGATCAAAGGTATTGCCATACGAACGATAAGCAATGTATCACACCAGGGGTTGCACGATATGGCAAACCTTGTGGAAAAAGGAAAAACCTATTGTTTATTGGGTTCTTCTGGGGTTGGCAAATCGACCCTTTTGAACAAGTTATCAGGAAAGGAATTGATGACGACTGCTGAAATCAGTGCGGGTATCGATAGGGGAAAACACGTTACTACACACCGGGAATTGGTTGTTTTGCCGAATGGCGGAATTTTTATCGACAATCCTGGAATGCGGGAAATAGGTGTAACCGATACGTCGGTCGGACTTGAAATCACCTTTGATGAGATCGTCGAATTGTCCCAGAATTGCAAATTCAACAACTGTAAACATACCAGCGAAGAAGATTGCGCTATACGAAATGCTATTGAAAAAGGGGAACTAGATTCGGATTCCTATGCGAATTTCCAAAAAATGGAAAAAGAAAGGGCCTTTTTCGAATCGAGTATTGAGGAAAAAAGAAAGAAGGACAAAAATTTTGGGAAAATGATCAAAAACGTAAAAAAACAAAGAAAACAGAATAAGTACTAAGCCCCACTGCCTAGAGATTGCCTATCGCTTTATGTGCCATTCTATTCTTTAGAAAGTATCTTAGATAAAAAAGAACCTATTAAATCGCTAAAAAGCGATACGTTTACAATTGTTTTTAAGCATTAAAATACCATTGGCCATTTGATGAAAATTACGAAAGCACCAAACCACATTTTAATCCTAGGGGTCTTGCTCTTATCTCTTGCAATGACAAATTGCAGTAAAGATGATAAAGATGAAGAAGATGATATTCATAGATCAGAAAATATACTCGACCCAGATTTTGAATTGGCCTTGATCGATCTAGGTTATGACGACGTTTTTGATGGACGAATCTTGATCCATAAATTAAAGGATATAAAAGAATTGGATGTAAGTGACACCGATATTATGGATTTACAAGGGATTGAATGGTTTACAGGATTGACTTCCTTAAACTGTAGCGGTACGCGCTTAAAAACTTTAGATTTAACCCATAATAAAGCGCTGGTATCATTGGATTGTTCAGTAACCGATCTTCAACGTTTAAATACAACTGAAAATGTGAATCTGGAGATTTTAAAATGTAGCGGTAATCGCATTACAGACTTTGATCTTAGCAATAATGTGGCCTTAAAAAGTTTGGATTGTCGTTTTAATGCGGAATTGAATAAACTGGATGTGACCAATAATGTGGCATTGGAATCATTGGATTGTACACAAAATATTGCACTTGAAAATTTGGATATAAGCAAGAACATAAATTTAGTGACATTCAATTGTGCCCGTTCAGGTATAAAAAACATAGATCTAACCAATAATAGTGCTTTAAAGACATTGGATTGTTCGTGGGGCGTTGTTGAAAGTTTACTGTTAAAGGATAATACCGATTTAGAATTTGTAGACTGTTCTGGCAATGGTATTGATGCGTTGGATCTAAGCAACACCGCCAATATCAAGTATTTGGATTGTGGTTATAATGGTATGACGAGTTTAAATGTGAATAATAAACCCTATTTAGAAACCCTTATTTGTGGGGCAAATAACTATACAGCATTGGATATCAGCAATAATCCGTCCCTAAAAACAATGGATTGTAGCTTTAACCAAATATCCAGTTTAAATGTTGATAACAGTAATGCCATCGAAATATTGGAATGTAGAAACAACAATATTGAAAGTATGGATTTAGCCAACAAGGCAGTTTTAAAGGAGTTGTTTCTGGATCAGAATGAAATTACAAGCTTGAATTTAGACGGCTGTGTTGCTTTAAAAATAGTATTGGCATATGGTAACAGGATTACGGATTTGGATTTGAGTGATAATGTAGCGTTGGAAGTATTAGATCTTAATTTCAATTCGTTAAACGCTTTGGATGTCACCCATAATATCAATTTAAAGAATTTATATCTCCCATCAAATAATATTGAAAATCTGGATGTAAGTAAGAATGTTTTATTGGAATATTTGATTTGTGGCCATAACCCTATTTTAGATTTAGATGTCAATAACAATACTGCCTTACAATTATTATATTGTGAAACTACAGCTATTAGCAGTTTAAATGTAAGCAACATTGCATCGCTGAACTTTTTATATTGTTACGACAACAGCAATTTAAACTGCATTCAGGTAAGCGAAGCCCAACTGGATAATGTTCCTATAGATTGGGGAAAAGATGAAGCAACCCAATATAACACAAATTGTAATTAGTGTATTTTAGTTAGGGTAACCCATAGGTAGGGATGCGCCAGATATGCAAAAACCACTTAAAGGTTTTACACTCAGATATAAGGTATGCATGTTACTCAAGGACTGATTAAGGGAATCAGCAAAATTATAAATGAAAATACGACATGAAAAAGTCTCCTATTGCATTTCTTCTTGTCCTAGTCCTCTTTTCCCAATCATGTAAAGATGATGATTGCGGGGGTGTTTTATGCAATACCCCACCCGAACCCTTTGACTTTGAACTGATCGATAAGACCACTGGTGAAAATCTGTTCACCAACAACACCTATGATCCCACCGACCTCAAGGTCATCGATCGTGCCGATGATCGTGTAGTGGAATTTGACTTTATTTCGGAGAACAATTACAATATGATCAGGGTTTACACCATTGGCTGGCAAACGGAGACGGTTCAATACGCCTTCGAAATTGGTTCCGAACCCCTTTTTGAGCTCTTCGTAGATGCAGAAAGATTAAATGCGGATTGTTGCAGCTATACGGAATACAACGAAATACGTATCGATAACGCCGAATTTCAACGAGATCCAAGCACGGGAATCTATCAAATTTTGGTGGACTAGGACTTACATTTTAATACTACCCCTCGACTTAGCCTGTCCTGAGTCCCTGCCTGCCTTGAGCAGGAAAGTTGAAGGGATTGATGGGACATGTAATTCAGTCGGGCTATCGCTCTAAAAAACCTCTGGGAAGCTCTGCCCAAGACAGGCGAAGCAAAATCAAAACTTATTCCTTATCTTAGTACAAGAGGATACATCCTGCTTACCAGCGCCCCAAGTTGCCTACTGCTTCACAGATTGTGCGCGCTCTTGTTGTTATCCGGCCGTTCGCCATCTGTTTGATCGATCATAGCGTCTTTTATAATACCTTAAAAATGAAAAAATTACTCCCATTACTAATTTTAGTGTGCTTGGTATACAATGTAAAAGCACAAGAGGAACAACCATCCCCGATCCTTTTTATTTACGATGCCAGTGGGTCTATGTGGGGTCAATTGGATGGAAAAACCAAAAAAGAAATCGCTTCGGAAGTCCTGGCCACAACCGTTGGCAATTTACCAGAGGACCAAAATGTAGGTTTAATAGCCTATGGACACCGTAATAAAAGTGATTGTAACGATATTGAATATTTGGTAGCCCTGGCCAACAAATCAAAAACCAAGGTAACTAGCGCGGTCAAGGCCATCAATCCTGTAGGTCGTACCCCTTTGGCACGTAGTGCGACCATGGCCATAGAGTCACTCAAGGAAAGCAACACCAAAGCGACCATAATTCTGATTACCGACGGCATTGAATCATGTGATGGGGACCTTTGTAAAGTAATAACCGATGCCAAGGCCAATGGTATTGATTTTAAATTACATATTGTAGGCTTCGGTTTAAAGGAGGGTGAAAAAGGGCAATTAAAATGTGCCACAAAGGCGGGCGATGGCACCTATTATGATGCGAATAATGCAGGAGGTTTGGGTGAAGTGCTAACCGCGGCCACAACAGAAACCGTGGATAAACCTAATGGAAATTTTTCGATCTATGCCCTTAAAAATGGAAAACCTGTGGATGCTTGGGTAAAACCAAAACATTCGGTTTCCAAAAAGGACTTGAGAGGGGCACGAACATACAGGGATACCGCCTGGGTGTATTTGCCCCCCGGAACATACGATATTGAAGTTAAACCTTTGGAAAATTCGGATATCCCCGGAACTACCATCACTGTTGAAATGAAGAAAGGGGATGTAAAACACCAGGATGTAAGTTTTGATGGTGGCATTCTTGAAGTTGCTACCACCAATAACGGGAAGCCATGGGATGCCCTTGTGAAAATGTACGATACTACCAATAAGGTGGTCGCTTCGACCCGAACCTATGGTAAATCAAAAAAAATGGAAGTGCCTGCCGGGCATTACCGGATCACCTATTCCGCATTGAATTTAAAAGGCTTGGACATCAATAAAGAAGTGGGGGATGTTGAAGTAAAGGCCAATGCTACTAAAGCTATATTTCATGACTTTAAAAGTGGCGTTGCCCTGATCGGCGTTACAACCAAAAGTGGTGAATTGATTGATGCCACGGTCAATGTACATGACAAAACTTCGGGTAAGAATGTAGCCGGTAACCGAACATATACTTCCAAAAGTAGCAACCCCAAAGAATTCCTATTAAATCCGGGAACGTATGAGGTAAGGGTCATCACACTAGGTGCCCATAAAGGACAAAAAAGCACTTTTACCATCACCGTAAAACAAGGCGAAACCGTTGAAAAAACAATCACGTTTTAAGGATGGCACATCGGATGTTGAAATTGTATAGTCTTTTGCTATATCCCCTTACGCTTATTGCATTCTTCTTTGTGGGTATATCGTATGCCGGCCTAGTGGAAGCAGGTAAAAATCAAGGCCTGGCAGGGGGTGCCATTGTCTTTGGCTATGGTATTATGGCCGCTGTTATCGGTTTGGTCATTGCACTTTTCGTAGCGTATAAAACAAACCGAAAAACCATATTCTGGCTCAACATTATATTGACAGTGGGTATAGTGGTATTTTACGTCTTTTATCATATTAAATTTTTAGAACGGCAAAAAGTCAAGACGCTAGAAAAACAGAACATAGAGCAACCGACACAACCCACCGAACCAACCTCCAAAACTTCGGCGGCCACCAAACCGCTTGTTTAATTTCCAGAACAGAAAAATCACTTAAATAAGCACATCTTGGCATTGTCTAATGCGAGCTAATTTCGTAACTTACTCCCTATATTTTTTTACACTGAAAAATCAAAATAAATACTTAGAATACCATGAAAAACAAAACAAAAACCTTGGCCATCGCCTGTAGTGCGATCTTTCTATTTTCCAGCACGATAGGATGTAAGGACAAAGCGGAAAAACCTGCTGAAGCGGAAGCCACCGAAGTAGAAGCGGAAGCCGGTCCCGATTTTCAAATTTCCTTGGCCCAGTGGTCATTACACAAAACCTTTTTTGGGGTTGAAACCATGAACTGGGAAGAATTTGGTAAAACATTGCAGGAATCCCCTGATGACTTATTAAAGGGCCCTGACCCAATGGAATTTCCTAAAATGGCAGCGGATTACGGAATAAACTCCATAGAATTGGTCAATACGTTTTACTTCAGTAAAGCGAATGATATGGAATATTGGGCCAAGTTTAAACAGAAATGTGAAGAGGCCGGGGTAACGGTCGGTCTGATCATGTGCGATGCGTTGGGAAATTTGGGTGATGATGATCCCAAAAAACAGTTAGAGGCCGTTGAAAAACATTATCCATGGGTCGATATTGCCCAATTCTTGGGCGCACATTCCATTCGTGTGAATGCCGCTGGTCCTGGTACACCAGAGGAATTGGCCAAAAATGCCAAAGTTGGACTTGCCAGCTTAGGAAAATATGCCGCAACCAAAGGCATCAACGTTATTGTTGAAAACCACGGGGGACATTCCTCTAACGGGGCATGGCTAAGTGGCCTTATGGGACAGATCAATATGGAGAACGTGGGTACGCTTCCCGATTTCGGAAATTTCTGTATCGAACGTGGCCCTGATGGTTGTGTTTCGGAATACGATAAGTATGTAGGCATTAAGGAACTCATGCCATATGCCAAAGGGGTGAGTGCCAAAAGCCATGAATTTGATGAAAATGGCAATGAGGTACATTCCGATTATTTGCGAATCATGCAAATCGTAAAGGATAGCGGATTTAAAGGTCATGTAGGCATCGAATACGAAGGCACGCAACTTTCGGAGGACGAAGGTATAAAAGCGACCAAGGCCCTGCTTGAAAAAGTATTCGCGCAGCTATAGATTGCGTAAACCAATAAACTTAAAAGCCCCTTGTCATTACGATCATCGTTATTAGACAAGGGGTTTTTTTATAAAATTTCAATCAAAATCCAAGGCATTCCAGTGATACATGGTTGATGCGAATTTTTAATCATTCCCTTCGATCAATTGGGAATTGAACGATCGATCACATTGATGATTTGTTTAGCACATGTACAAAATGAAACGATTTAAAAAGGCCCTGAAAATATTCGCGTACCTCCTTAGCGGTCTCTTTATTATGCTCTTCGGTCTGGTGATCGTACTATGGTTAAAAAGTCCGGGGACTACCGACCCGATCGTTGACGCCAATGGCAAGGATATGCCCAATAGTATCGCCTCAATAGAAAAGGTAACCCTTGGTGATTTGGAACAGACCCTTATAATTCGAGGGGCCGATCGTACCAAACCCGTCATGCTTTTTCTACATGGCGGTCCCGGAAGTCCGGAATTTATATTCCTGAGAAATACGAATAGTGCCATAGAGAATGATTTTGTGATGGTATATTGGGAACAACGTGGCGCTGGCAAATCCTATTCAGCAGAGATCCCGGTGGAAAGCATGAATCTTAATCAATTCATATCGGATACCAAAGAACTTAGTGAACTGCTTGCCAAACGGTTTGGAAAAGATAAAATCCATATCATGGGGCATTCCTGGGGGTCTCTACTTGGGATTTTAACCGCTCACCAATACCCTGAGCTATTTTATACCTACTTTGGGATCGGACAGGTATGTCATCAATATAAAGGGGAACGAATTTCCACGGAATGGGCCAAGGAACAGGCCGTTAAACATAAGGACAAAGATGCCATCGAAGCACTTGGCGCATTGCGTTTTCCCGATTCCCTAGCCGGTAGCGAGGCATGGATGGATTATTTACCTATAGAACGTAAATATGTAATGCAATTCGGAGGTGGGGTAACCCGCGAAATGAAGGGGATGTGGCCATTGGTCATGATGCTCCTTGAGGCAAAAGAGTACACTTTTGGGGACAAAATGAATTATTTGAAGGCATCCATGTTCTCGACAAAGCATCTCTGGCCCGAGGTAATCAATACAAATCTATTCCGTGAAATCGATAGCATGCAGGTGCCCGTGTATATCTTCCAAGGCATACATGATTATCAAACCCCCTATGCGTTGGCCAAGGATTTTTATGATCAATTAAAAGCGCCACAAAAGGCCTTTTATACATTCGAAAATTCAGCCCATAGCCCCTTGATGGAAGAAAGTGAACGGTTTAACTCGATCGTTAAGGAAAAAGCGGTGGAAAGTGAATGAACATTATGGGAAATCGTTTTGGGAACAAAAATAATATGTGTACAAAAAATAACCCCTGACATCATCTGTCACTCCGTCTTTTAATTTTGTAGTATTGTTTAACAACTAAAATCACATACAACCATGAAAAATGCGATCAGCTGGTTTGAAATACCAGCAACAAATTACGAAAGGGCCAAAAAATTTTACAACACCATGTTGGGCATTAAAATCGCCGATATGCATATGCCAGAAGGTAAATATGGGATGTTCCCTTATGATAATGACAATAATGGTGTCGGTGGCGGACTTGTTGAAATGAAGGGTGCCAAGCCTTCCGCCGATGGGGTGACCATTTACCTGAACGGAGGGGATGACCTAAGCGGACCCCTTTCCCGTGTCGAATCCGCCGGTGGTAAGATATTAATGCCCAAGACCGATATTGGTGAAAACGGGTTTATGGCCCAATTACTGGATACCGAAGGCAATAGGGTGGCCTTGCATTCTTGGAATTAAAAATTTCTATCCTCATTAGGGGTTCTTCGAGTTCGCACAAGACAAGCTAGGTCGAAAGCCTCCGAAAGATAATTAACAAGGTTATTTGATTCCCCATAAAAACTTACTTTTATGGGGAATCTGTTATTAACTAATGTCACAACTACCAAGACTTATAAGCATATTGACACTTTTAAAATCCCGTCGGGTTTTAACTGCTCCCGAACTGTCCGATAAGTTTGGTGTAAGTGTACGTACGGTTTATCGTGACATTCAAAAACTGATCGAGGGTGGGGTTCCCGTGATTACCATCGAAGGTCGTGGTTACACCCTGATGGATGGGTATACGGTGGCACCGGTACAGTTTACCGAGAAAGAGGCCAATGCCCTGATCACCGCGGAGCATGTTGTGAAAAAAAGCAAGGATTCCTCTTTTGTTGCCGATTTTGAGGATGCCCTTACCAAAATAAAATCGGTGTTCCGATCCTCGGTATTGGAGAAAAGTGAGCTCCTGAACAAAAAAATACATGTCTTTGACCATAGCTTCGAAAACATATCGAGCAATGCCCTCTCAGAGATCCAACTGGCCATTACCCACTTTAATTTTATGGAAATCAACTACCGTAAGGCCGATGATCCCAATATCTCTTTTCGAAAGATCGAACCTTGTGCCCTATTCGCTACCTATGAAAAGTGGATCTTGATAGCTTGGTGCCATTTACGGAAAGACTATCGGGCATTTCGCATCGATCGCATCCAACATTTTAAGATACTACAGGAGCAATTCGAGGACCGTAAATTCAATATCCAGGAATATTTCAATTCCTGTCCGTTTTAAATTCCAGAATCCCCATCCCGCTAAATAGAACACACCTTTCGGACAAAAAAAAGAGGTGTTCATCATCTGTACTTCCTTCCTAAGAGGAATAAAATATATATTTCATAGGCAATTCAAGTTCATCCAACAAAACCAACTTTCTATGAAATCGATTCACCTCAAAATCATCCTCAATGCGCTACTGGGTTTATTTTTAATGACCTCATGCGATAGCTATAACGACAAGGCCATCGCAGATGAAGAGCAAACCGCCAACTGGTTGGCATACGGTCGAACCCATAACGAAAGACGATTTAGTCCGGCTATACAGATCAATACCGAAAACGTATCCAATTTAAAAGTGGATTGGTTTATGGACCTCCCTAATGACGTGGGCCTGGTTAGCACGCCACTTGTGGTAGAAGGGGTACTATTTTTTACCGGCACCATGAATGTGGTAAGGGCCGTAAATGCCGAGACCGGGGAATTGCTATGGGAATATGATCCCGAAGTGGGCAAAGCGGTTGAAGGGAAAAAGAAAATAGGATGGAAACACAATCGGGGATTGTCTTTTTACGAAGGCAAGATCTTTGCCGCTACGTGGGATGGTCGGTTGGTGGCCTTGAATGCCAAAACAGGGGAAGAAATATGGAAGGTACGTACTTTTGATATGGAAAGATCTCTCTACATCACAGGGGCTCCAAAAGCCTTCAAAGGCAAGGTATTGATCGGCAACGGGGGTACGGAAAATGGCCCTACAAGAGGTTGGGTAACCGCCTATGATGCCGATACTGGTAAGGAAGCTTGGAAGTTTTATATCGTCCCGGGAAACCCAGCGGATGGTTTTGAAAATGAGGCTATGGAAATGGCCGCCGAAACATGGACAGGTGAATGGTGGAAACACGGTGGCGGTGGCAATGCCTGGCATGGGTTTACCTATGATGCCGATTTGGATGTGCTGTATATAGGCACTGGAAATGGGTCCCCTTGGAACCGAAAAATAAGAAGTCCGGACGGGGGCGATAATCTGTTTCTATGTTCTATTGTAGCACTGAAACCCGATACGGGCGAATACCTTTGGCATTACCAGACCACCCCTGGGGAAAGTTGGGACTACAACAGCAATATGGACATTGTCCTTGCCGATTTGAATATCGACGGTAAAGAGGTAAAAGCATTGATGCATGCCCCAAAGAACGGATTCTTTTATGTGATAGACCGTGAGACGGGAAAGTTGATATCCGCCGAACCCTTCGTAGAAACCACGTGGGCTTCCCATATCGACATGAAAACGGGTAGACCTGTTGAAATTGAAGGGGCAAGGTATGAGACCGAGCCCGCTTATATTGCACCAAACGCCTGGGGTGCCCATAGTTGGCATGCCATGTCTTACAATCTGAATACGGGTCTTGTATACATTCCGGCCCTGCACCAAGGGGCGAACTATTCCGATGAAGGTATAGATTTAGAGACTTGGCAAGCTGAAGAATTTAAAGGGGGTATGGGTGTTAATACCACTGGCGATGATAGACCACGGGAATACCCAGCATCACTGATTGCCTGGGATCCCGTAAAGCAAAAGGAAGTTTGGAAAATACGCCAAGAACATTTGCATAATGCCGGTACCTTGACTACCGCGGGCAATCTTGTGTTTCAAGGGAGACCAGATGGTAAATTTTTGGCCTATAATGCCGAAACCGGTAAAACCCTTTGGACCTTTGATGTGGGATTGGGAATAGCGGCCCCACCGATTACCTATACTTTGAACGGAAAACAATACATTGCATTATTGGTCGGATGGGGCGGCGGATATGCCGGTCTTGGTGGCGACAAAGCAGCTGATTTAGGTTGGGCCTACCGCGCCCAAACCAGAAGGTTGATCAGTTTTTCCTTGGAAGGCACTGCCGACATGCCAAAATTACAACCCCCTGTCATCCCGGTACCCATTGATGATCCCGATTTTATTATCGACGAGACCTTAGCGAATATCGGAGCATCAAAATATGGGGAATGTACGGCCTGTCATGGATACATAAGCGGTGGTATGGCACCGGATCTTAGGGCCTCGCCTATTCCTTTGGACAAAGCATCCTTCGAATCGGTATTGAGGGCTGGTTCAAAGGTTGCTATGGGCATGCCCGCTCACCCTGATATTACGGATCAGGAATTGGAAGGATTAAGACACTTTATCCGACAAGTGGCGAGATATTACATAAAAAAAGATAGCCTGGATCAAAATAAGGTCTCGGCCGGGCATTGAATCCGTTACGAACTTAAAATAGGCTGGGAATCGATAGTTATTGTTTAAGATGTTTCTTGTTTACTACATGCATTGTATCTTTGGGGTAAAATATTACAATGAACAAACCCCTGGCATATTTCAAGGAACACATAGGCAAAGATGCCTCCCAATCCCCTTCCCCCCTGATGCAATGGTTGAACCCTATCTTGATCCGTGCGGAAGCCGGTGAACTGGAGTTTTCCTATGTAGTGCGAAACGAAATGACCAATCCTTTGGGAATCATTCATGGGGGCACAACCGCGGCGATCATCGACGATGCCATGGGGGCCGCTGTTTTTTCTTTGGGACTACCTCATGTCTACACCACAGTGAGCCTTTCGGTAGACTATTTTAGCCGTGCCCAAGTAGGGGAAACCATTATTGCCCAGACCAAAATCATTAAAAAAGGCAAACAGATCATCAATGCCGAATGTGAGGTCTGGAATGAAGACAAAACCCGATTGATCGCCAAAGGCCACTCGAACCTTATCCAAAGCAAAATTCCACTATAAATCCTCTAATTCTTGCTTTCTATTAAGTATTGACTGCCTTATTTTATAGGTAATGGCATACTATTGGCACGAAAAGGACGTTCTAGTACGAAGTAATCCAAATCTTACGATTTTTATAGTATTAATAATCTATACTATAATTTAAAAAAACTTCAACTTAATGATAGCACCTCAAGACCATATTTACGAAAAAGAACGTTTGGAAGCTTTGGAATCCTATTCCATTTTGGATTCACTGCCAGAAGAGGATTATAATTCCTTGACCGCCATTGCGGCCGAAATTTGTGGCACCCCTATTTCACTTGTAAGCTTATTGGATCATGAAAGGCAATGGTTTAAATCCAGTTTCGGACTTGATGTCTCCGAGACCCCCAAGGAATATGCCTTTTGTGCCCATGCCATAAATGAGGAAGAGGATATTTTTATTATCCAGGATTCTAGAACGGATGAACGATTTCATGATAATCCCCTAGTGATTGATGAACCAAAGGTGATTTTTTACGCAGGAGTCCCACTATGTACACCAGAAGGACTCCCTTTAGGAACGCTTTGTGTAATTGATCACAAGCCACGACTTTTAAGCCAAGGTCAAATTAAATCTTTAAAGGCCCTATCGCATCAAGTCATGAATCTTTTACAATTGCGAAAGACCAATAGGCAACTGAAGTTGACATTACAAGACCTAGAGGAAAAGAATGATGAATTGGAGCGTTTCGCTTATATAGCTGCACATGATCTTAAATCCCCTTTGAACAATATTTCAACAACTACTGAGGTGTTTTCTGAAGGCTATGCATCGATTTTGGATGAGGATGGAAGAATGTTGATTGGCTTTATAAGTAAAGCGGCCAGTCAACTCAAGGGGCTTGTCGACGGACTTTTGGCTTATAGTAAAAGTGATTCCATCTTAAAAGAAAAAGGGACTAAAATCGATATTAAATCACTTCAGAAAGACATTCTTGGTTTGTTCGCTTACGACAATTCGGTCTCTATTGATATCATTTCAGAATTGGAATATATAACAACAAACAGAACCGCTATTGACCAAATATTGATCAATCTTGTCGGCAATGCCATCAAATACAACGATAAAGAGAATACAGAGGTTACAATTGAAGTCGTTGGGCACGATGAGGACTATACCTTTACGGTAGTTGATAATGGCCCAGGTATTCCTGACGGGGAACAACATAAGATTTTCCAAATCTTTAAAGTATTGGCCCCAAAGGATAGATTTGGGGAATCGGGAAATGGCATAGGGTTGGCCACTGTAAAAAGAATAACGGAGAAAATGGGCGGTACCATTAGCATTGAATCCGAAAAAGGTCAGGGTTGTAAATTTATATTCAACCTAAAAAAGACAGGTCACCCAACCGAAGAATTACAAATGGCAAAATAGACCAATAAGACCTACATATATATAATCCATAACCTTTGGCTATGGATTTTTTTATACCCCAGATTTGCGACTTTGGAAGCATCCCGCCTGAAATATATTTTTAATACAAAAACATGGTGGATAGATAAAAAAAAGCGGTAACTTTCATAAGCGACCTATAGGAGTATGGTCCAAGCGATATACGTTGAACCTGATGATCCACTTTAGGCCTTTGTTATTATTGTATCGGAAAGAAACGAATTCTTAAAAAGAACATATGACGTCCAACTATAAAAAGATATTCACCGGAGATTCCTTAAAGGCAAAACTATTGGTTGCCAGGCTTCATGAAATAGGCATTGAAGCTGTTGTTAAAGACGAGGCCGAATCGGCGCGATTGGCAGGTTTTGCCTCCTCGATGTTAGGGCAGGTCGATGTGTATGTACATAAGGATGAGGAAGAAAAGGCACTGACGGTAATATACTAAAAATAAGCTGTTAAGGGCATAATTCCATACCTCTTCCTATAATCTTACCATGCACACATCATTCCTAATTGATGATGGTGGTTATTGGTCCTGATATACAGATTTGACACCCTTTTAATGCAGATTTCTTATCTTAGTTTTATATCATTTTTAAGAGCGCTTAAAAGTCCCCCCCTTTTACATAGATACAACGCATATTGTCAACTAAGAATTAACGATGAGAACAGTAAGCCATCTTAGAGTTCCTATCTGCAATTTTTTATTGCTACTAATTTGCTATGGCAGTATTTTTTCTCAAGAAATTGACCCAAGAATCAGATACTATTCTTTGGAGCACGGACTTTCACAGGTAACAATAAATGACCTTATCCAAGATAAATCAGGATTTATATGGCTTGGCACACAAGATGGCCTTAATAGGTTCGATGGGCAAAAATTCAGACATTTCAAGTACAGTGAATTAGATTCCACATCAATATCTTGTAATTCAATTACCAAATTGTTGGCCGATCCCAATGGAAACGTCTGGGTTGGTACCTTGGATGACGGACTTAATTATTATGATGCCAATCTCGATATATTCCATAGAATAAAGTTGAGGGCCAAAAAAAATGAAAGTATTACTGGTTTGACGATTGAAGAAAATGGGATTCTCTGGGTAACCACAAGAAATTCGGGACTGTACAGCTTACAGCCAACTAAGACCGGGTCCTTTTATCAGGAAAATTTTCTAAATGATAAAGCCTTAAGCGCCTTGACCTTAGATTCACAACAAAATTTATGGATTGGAAGTTTGCAAGGAGCGGTATACAAATGGAACTTGCAAATCTCCAAAACCCCTCCAAAAACACCTGAGGTTCGGATTCAAGGAAATATTCTGGCTTTTTATAAAACCACAAATGGACTTCTCATAGGTACTGATATCGGACTTTATATCTATGATTTGAACCGTAAGTCAATTATGCCCTTTAACCTTAACGAAAATGGTGTAAGCCAAACAAGGCATATCACAGAATTTTTGGATGATGATGGTTCAAAGGTTTGGATAGGAACCGGTTCTGGTCTCTACCTCTTTGATTGGCGCTCTAAAAAAGTATTGAAAAAAATCGCATACAATGAGGATAATACCCTTGGTCTCAGTAACAATACCGTACAATCCCTTTTACGAATTGAAGCCAATCAAATTTTTGTAGGGACCGCCAATAATTTAAATCTTCTAGATTTCAAAGAACCTTATTTTAAGAATATTTCCAAAAACAAACGAGGGGATCATTTATTGAATGACAATGTCGTTTTCTCGATCCTGAAAGATGAAAACCAATTATGGATTGGAACTTCGGATGGTGGGCTGAATTTGATACAAGAAGGAAAAAACTACTATTTCAAGGAAGATCAAAACAATGCTTTGAGTATTTCAGGAAATGTGGTTCGCGAAATTGTAAAAGACCATAAAAACCAAAGATTGTGGTTAGCAACAACACGCGGTTTAAGTATGTTGGATTTAAAGTCATTTGACCCTGAAAATCCAAAATTCAAGGTGTTTAAACATGACCCAAATAATCCGGAAACCATTAATAACGATTTTATCAAAGGTATTACCTTGGATAACGGAGGAAATGTTTGGGGGGCAACTTTTGGGCATGGTATTTTTAGACTAACCCTGAGCGGTAGTAATGATGTTAAAGTAAAAAGATTTAAAAATGAAAGATATAATCCTAATTCATTGATCAATGATTTTACCCAATGTATTCTCGCCGATGCCGATGACAACATTTGGATAGGATCTCAAGGGGGATTGACCCGACTTAGCAATATCGCAATTAATCTGGATCAGCCTGTTTTTACCAATTATGTGGAGGATGTAAATGATGACACCTCAATTTCGGCCAATTCAGTGTACGATATCACCATTGATTCCAATGAAAAAATGTGGTTAGCAACTCACTATGGATTGAATTTATATTTAGGTGATAACAAATTCCAATCATGGGTAAATCCAGAACAGAAAATGAATGGAATTATATATTGTATTCAACATGATGATTCTGATAAGCTGTGGTTGGGAACCACAGAGGGCATAGTAAAATTCGATCCAGTTTTGGACGACTTTAGATATTATGGTGTAAATGATGGTATTCAAAGTAAGGAATTTGATATACATGCTAAGTATTTGGACGACGTAGGTACAGTTTATTTAGGGGGTATAGCCGGGGTAACCTATTTTCAACCAAAATATTTAGAAAAAATTGACCGCCCGGAATCGCTGTATTTTTCACAATTACGGGTGAGAGATGAAATTGTAAAGACCAACAATGCGACAAAACCTTGGCTTACAAACTCAATAATCAATACAGGGAACTTACAGTTTAGGCATGATGAATTCCCTTTTTATCTTGACTTTTCCAGTATAGATTATCGGCTGAACAAGGATGTTTCCTATGCCTATAAGCTTTTACCAATCGATGCCGACTGGAACTTTTTAAAAGAACCGGAAATCCAATTTTTAAACCTTCCTTCTGGCAGTTACACCTTGCAGGTCAACGGTTTCTCGAGAGGAGAGGAATGGGAACAAACACCCTTACAAATGGATCTTGAGATTCTACCCCCTTGGTGGGCAACTTGGTGGGCCTATCTTCTTTACGCCGGTATTACGATCGCTTTTGCAGACAGATTCTACCGCTTTCAGCTCTCAAAACGATTGGCCATAGCTGAAAGCCTTCGCCTAAAAGAGGTAAATGAACTAAAAAATAGTTTATATGATAATATTACGCATGAATTTAGAACTCCACTTACTGTTATACTTGGGATGACAGATTCACTGGAAAGTGAATTACGGACCAAAACAAATCCACCCATAAAAAATTCGGTTGAAATGATTCGTAGAAATGGCAGAAAACTGTTATCCTTAGTGAATGAGATGCTGGATCTTTCCAAACTTGAAAGTGGTCATATGGAAACGAATCTCATACAAATCAACGTAGTGCCCTTTATTAAATATTTAGGGGAAAGTTTTCATTCATTTGCCCAGGAAGATGACATACATTTCACAGTGTATTCTGAAATTGATGAATTAATGATGGATGTGGATTCGCAGAAATTATCAACTATCATATCAAACTTACTCTCTAATGCCATAAAATTTACGCCCCCGCTTGGAAAAATCGTGCTTCATATCCATAATGAGAATAATACAAATTTGATTATCAAGGTCAGCGATACTGGAGTGGGAATTTCCGAAGAAGAATTACCATATATATTCAATCGTTTTTATCAAGCCGATGCTACAATAACCAGAAGAGGCGAGGGTACGGGTATAGGACTAGCCTTAACCAAAGAATTGGTAAACGTGCTCGGGGGCCAAATTTCAGTGACCAGTACACCTAACGAGGGTAGTGTATTCAAGGTAACGCTACCCATTACCCATAATGCACCATACACAAATTTGGAATCAACGAATCCAAATCCAGAAAACGCGCCGAATTTAGAGTTCCTAGATGTCCAAAAACGGGAAAATGTAGTTCCTTTCGATAAGCCTGAATTACCATTGGTACTCATAATTGAAGATAATAAGGATGTCGCCTATTATCTAAATCAATGTTTAATGGGCACCTATAATACAATACATGCCATAAATGGCATTTTAGGTCTCGAAATGGCATTCGAACACATTCCGGATATTATTATTTCTGATGTCATGATGCCTGGTAAAGATGGTTATGAGGTTTGTAGCATGCTGAAAAAGGATGAACGTACCGACCATATTCCCATAGTACTCTTAACCGCCAAGGCAACTTCCAAGGATCGTGTCTTTGGCCTTACAAAAGGTGCGGATGCTTATTTGGCAAAACCATTCCAAAAAGAGGAATTATTCACACGATTGGAACAATTGCTATTCTTGAGGAAAAAATTGATTACTAAATTCCAACAAGGTCAAGTCTCTAAAGTAATTGCAAAGCAACCCATAAATGCGGAAACAAAATTTATCACCAAAGTCATTGATCTTATACATGAAGATTTGGATGATTCGAGTTTTGGCAGTTCTGAACTAAGCGCTAAACTTGGGCTAAGTGAATCACAGGTCTATCGAAAACTAAAAGCAATCACCGGAAAATCCACTGCCGTTTTTATAAGAACTATCCGTTTGGAAGATGCGAAAGAGCAATTACAGACCACCGATAAAACCGTTTCTGAAATAGCCTATGCAGTAGGGTTTAACGATCCATCCTGGTTTAGCAGGGCTTTTAAGGAAGAATATGGCCACCCTCCCAGTGATAGACATAAATAACTGATTTTATATATTTTACAATTTTTCATTGCATGGTTTTGCAATAATGACAATAGGTTATTCGAGCTCTTTCACAAATACTCCTAGAGATTGCATAAATAGTGAAAACCATTCTAGGATAGTATAGCTAAACTTGTAGTACTCCCCCTTAACAATATTTCAAAAACAACTAGTACGATCGGTCATGAAAGATGATACCATTTATCTTATCAAAAAATTAAGACTTCAAGTCACAGTATGTTGTAGCTTGATAGTGTTGGTCGGTATAACTACCCTACTGTTTTATTTTGATGTGTTTGCCAAAGATCCAATACCCTTAGTGGAAATTTCACTGGGCCCGGTAGAATCGAAATACGATGTTTCATTATTGGACGATTCCGCTGAAAATGCAGCATTGAAATTTGGACATGAACTTTTTATAAATACACCCAAATACCTTGGTCCGGACAATGGCAACCCAGACATGGTCTATGCCGGCAATAGATTGGCATGTAACAATTGCCATTTAAAGTCGGGTACCAAGCCCTTTTCGGCTCCCCTCATTGGGATCATAAAAAGATTTCCCCAGTTCAGGGGGAGGGAAAACAAAATAGGGACCATCGAGGAACGGATCAATGGCTGTATGGAACGCAGTATGAACGGTAGGGTGTTGCCACCCGATGGAAAAGAAATGCAAGCCTTTATCACCTACCTGAACTGGCTAAGTCGGTTTGCGCCAGAAGGCGGAAAGGTAGCTGGACAAGGGTTCGTTAAAGTTGAAATTCCGAACAGAAAAGTTGATCTTATTCATGGGCAACAGGTTTTTGAAAAGAACTGCATCGTATGTCACGGCAAAAATGGGCAAGGGGTTAAAACATCGGATAGTTTCACCTATCAATACCCACCCCTTTGGGGTACCGATTCCTATAATAATGGGGCAGGAATGACCCGTGTAATCACAGCGGCCCAGTTCATTAAGGCCAATATGCCTTTTGGAACCACTTATGATGCCCCCGTACTTTCAGATGAAGAAGCATATGATGTGGCCGGCTATATCAACCAGCAACAACGACCGGAGAAACCGAACCGGGAAGCGGATTTTCCGGATCTGACCAAAAAACCAGTATCCACCCCTTATGGGCCCTATGCCGATACCTTCCCTATTGAGCAACACCGTATTGGTCCTTTTCAACCTATTATGGATTTTTATAAAAGCGAGTACAATATTGTTAAGTCTAAGTAGGGCCAAGCGTTAAGAAAATGTCGGGTGGACATTTTTAGCAAAGGAGACAGCCGGGGCGTTGGCCTTATAAACAAGAATGTTTAATGGAGAAATCGAAGATATAAATGCCTTTTAAAACAATCATGTAGGATGTGAATAATTACTTCTTGCAGAATATTAATCAAATAAATATATACGGATGAAAACAAAGACAAATTCAAGAAGAAGCTTTATGGGTGCCATGATGCTTGGTGCCACGGCAAGTACCCTTTCAGTACTTGGCAATCCGGCCTTTGCCGGTATGACCGATTTCAGTGAAACGCAAATGAACGAAGCCGATGATTGGTTTAAGCAGATAAAAGGAAAACACCGTATCGTTTATGATGGATCCTATCCGCACAAGGGGTTTCCAATAATTTGGAACTGGGCGTTCTATTTATCAAACAATGAAACTGGATCCCCAGACGATGATATTACGGCCATGACCGTTTTACGTCATGATGGAATTCCATTTGCTTTTAATTCTTCCCTTTGGAAAAAATATCCCTTGGGAGAGGTTTTCCATGTAAAAAAGGCAGACGGGACCACCTATGACCGTAATCCGTATTACGAACCCCAAGAAGGTGATTTTCCACTTCCTGTGATCCAAGGCATAAAGGATATGCAAGCTCGAGGCGCCATGTTCTGTGTCTGCAATTTGGCCATTTCGGTATACAGTGGTGCCGTGGCCCAGCAAATGGGATTAGACCCAAAGGAAACCTATGAAGAATGGATAGCAGCCGTGATGCCGGGAATTCAAGTGGTACCCTCAGGGGTTTGGGCACTGGGTAGAGCCCAGGAAAATGGTTGCGGTTACATCTTTGCGGGAGAGTAAGCAGCCCCGAAGTTTCTGGGGAAGAAGTACTCGGAAATACGTAATTAGTTCGCAGTAATCTTTAAATAAACACATTATGAGAAAAGTTTTGAATATAGTATTGGCATGCCTCTTTACCACACTGGCATCTGCCCAAGAAAATCCGGTAAAAATCGTATTCGATGTCACAAGTAGCAATACGGGGGTTCACGAATCCACCATGCGCCATGTAAAAATGATGTCGAATGCCTACCCCGATTCAATGTTCGAGGTGGTCATGTATAGCGGAGCCTATGAAATGGTAGTGAAGGACAAGTCCGCTGTATCGGATGAAATGGAAGCCCTGGCCAAGAACAACAACGTAGATTTTGTGGTTTGCCAGGCATCGTTGAATAGGCATGAAATCGATGTTTCCCAGTTGGTTGCCGGAGTTAGGGCCGTACCAGACGGTATTCTGGAAATCATTCAAAAACAGGGCGAAGGCTGGGGCTACATTAAGGAAGGACAATAATAGACCATATTCTTGGAAGTATAGTGTCCCTTCGCAAATACGCGAAGGATCAAACCAAGGGCACATTCAATTTTAAATACTAAAATGGAAACCATAGAGATTTTTGGTTATTTAGGGGCCTTAATGGTCGGCCTTGTATTGGGTCTAATGGGTAGTGGGGGTTCATTGATCGCAATCCCCATTTTTACCTACTTATTCCATATCAGTCCTATTACCACAACGGCGTATTCGCTTTTCGTCGTGGGTACTTCCTCTACAATTGGGGCCTTTAGAAACTGGGAAAAGGGATTGGTTGATTTTAGGATTGCCATTGTATTTGCCATCCCAGCTTTTATTGCCGTATATGTAGTGCGGAAATATATACTTCCCATAATTCCAATCGAGATAATCACAATAGAGGATTTTATGGTTACCAAGGATATGGCGATTATGGTGTTTTTAGCCCTTACCATGCTATTGTGTTCTCTTTCAATGCTACGGAAAAGGAAAGCGTTAAGTGATCATAGCCAAATTAATCGGTACAATTATCCTTTGATACTATTGCAGGGCATTCTAATCGGTTTATTTACCGGTGTTGTTGGGATCGGTGGAGGTTTCTTGATCATTCCCACCTTGGTTTTATTGGTAAAACTACCCATGAAGAAAGCAGTAGCAACTTCATTGTTTATTATCGCACTAAAATCTTTGATCGGATTTATGGGCGATGTAGGGAATTTGGAGATAAACTGGGACTTTTTAATAGGGTTTACGGTAGTCTCCACCTTAGGCATTTTCTTGGGCATCTATCTTTCTTCCTTTATTAAGGGGGAAAAGCTTAAAACTTATTTTGGGTGGTTGTTATTGGTCCTCTCCGTCGGTATTATTTACAAGGAAGTTTTTACCTAAATAAAAGATATCGAAAAAAACACTTTTAAAATACAACTTGAACAATAATTGAATTTTTATACGAATAACAAATAAGAATAAAAAAATGATTCGACCAGAAGATTTAACCGAAGAACAAAATATGTATGTAATTGAAAGAGCTATTCCGGGGGCTGGTGAACTGTCCCAGGAACAGTTAAAAGGTATTTCACAAACCTCATGTGGGGTATTAAATGAAATGGGTCCTGAGATTCAGTGGATACATAGCTATGTCACAAGTGATAAGATTTATTGTGTATATCATGCCCCAAATGAAGAAATGGTACGTGAACACGCAAAACAAGGGGGATTTCCAGCAAATTCCGTAAGCCAAGTGGCTACTATTATTGACCCTTCAACGGCTGAATAAGCTGTAACCAAAATTTAGGTTTGGTGGTATACCTACCACTGTAATTAATTGTTTAACTTAAAAAAATAAAATCATGAAAATCAAAAAAGAAGATCTTCCAATCACAATGCAGGCAGGAAATATGATCATGCGAGCACAAGCAGATTGTGGTGGCATAACCCTAGGGTACAATGAACTACCAGCAGGCACCGATTTTACCCCTTTGTTAAAGGGATTGAATCACGACAGTTGCCATTGCCCGCATTGGGGCTACGTTATAGATGGTAAAATGTTGATCATTTACGATGACGGAAAAGAAGAATTGGTCACTAAAGGTGATGTCTACTATTGGCCCGCAGGCCATACGGGCATTGTCAAAGAAGATTTGAAACTTCTAGAATTCAGTCCAACAAAGGAGTTGAACGAAGTACTTACCCATGTGGGTAAAAGAATGGCCGAATTAGCAGGTTAAAGACTGGAAGTAAACCATTGATGTTCGTTTTATGCGGGAAAAGGGAATAACACCGGGATAAAACAAGAAAGGGTATTTTCAAAATAATCGGTTATAAACCAATTGATACTATAGCCGATTTTTTTATTCCAATTAGATGTAACTTATAGGCCATTGTCTTTAATTAGCCCTTTGATATAAAAAAATGAAAGAATAGACTAAATGACAAACCACAGGGATACACCCATTGAAATTCAAAAAGAGGATTTTAAAAAAATCGGTTATCAATTGATCGATACGATAGCTGATTTCTTTGACACCATTGACGATTATCCAGTAACAAAAGGGGAATCTCCTATACAATTACAAAAGATTTTAGGCACTTCATCCTTTCCAGAGCAAGCTACCCCTGCCGAGGAAATCATTATAAGAGCTTCCGATCTATTGTTGAATCATTCCTTGTTCAATGGTCACCCCAGATTCATGGGGTATATTACCTCCTCTCCTGCCCCAATTGGTGTTTTGGCAGATTTAATGGCTGCAGCCATAAACCAGAATGTTGGCGCGCAAGTATTAAGTCCCATGGCTACCGAAATTGAAAAACAGACCGTAAAATGGTTGGCAGAATTCATCGGGGTTTCCCCCAATTACGGGGGAATATTGGTGAGTGGCGGCAATATGGCCAATTTTACCGCATTTCTGGCCGCAAGAACGGCCAAAGCACCAATGAATATCAAAGAAGAAGGGCTTGCAGCAAATCAGTCCAAACTGATTGCCTATTGTTCTAAAACTACCCATACATGGGTAGAAAAAGCGGCAATTCTCTGCGGACATGGCTCCAAACAAACCCGTTGGATACCTACCGATGCGTTCAATAAAATAGATACCGTTATTTTAGAAAAAACCATAAAAGAAGATTTAAAAAATGGACACCAACCCTTTATGGTCGTTGGTACGGCTGGCGATGTTAGTACTGGTGTGGTAGATAATCTAAAAGAAATCGCTGCAATCTGCAAAACCTATGACCTTTGGTTTCATATCGATGGGGCCTATGGGGTTCCAGCAGCGATAATCCCTGAATTGAAAGCTACATTTGAAGGACTTAAGGATGCCGATTCCATTGCACTTGACCCACATAAATGGTTGTACGCCCCTCTTGAAGCGGGCTGTACGCTGGTGAAAAAACCACAACATCTTTTAGATGCCTACAGTTCGCATCCCGAATATTATCATTTCAATAAAACAGAAGATTTAAAAGCACAAAATTATTATGAATACGGCCTTCAAAATTCCCGTGGTTTCAGGGCATTGAAAGTTTGGATGGCTTTTCAGCAAGTAGGAAGAAAAGGATATGCGAAAATGATTCGTGAAGATATTGAATTATCCGAATTGTTGTTTAAACTGGCCAACAAGCATAATGAATTGGAAGCGGTATCCCAAAATTTAAGCATTACTACTTTTAGATATGTCCCTACGGATGTTCCCCACGATGATAAAAACAGCATGACCTACCTAAATACATTGAATGAAGCATTGCTGCAGGCTTTGGAATTAGGTGGCGAGGTTTTCTTTTCCAATGCTATTGTAAAAGATAGTTATTGTCTCAGAAGTTGCATTGTGAATTTTAGAACCTCAAAAAAGGATATTGAGGAGATTATAGAAATCGTGGTTCGTGAGGGTCGTATCATGCACAAAAAACTACATACCAATCAATTATGACCAACAAGACCAAAGAAAGAGTAAAATCGATTGATCCTCTTAGGGGGCTGGTCATGATGAATGGAATATCACTTCCGGTGACAAAAAACACATATACAATTTGGCCCGTAAAAGCTATTTTGCCGCAGTTGAACAAGGGGATGGCGGGGTTCAGGATTTCATTCATACCCCGAATTTTATTCTGGTCGATACGAAAAAACGAATTCGGGAGTATATAATGGTACCAACGATAAGGAAATTGAACGTATCACACAGGATATTAACCTGCTTCTACTTGAAAAGGATTAATTCCGCTAGTTATAACCTAACACATCAAAGAAAATTAGCGTGAGGAGATGTTATATTTGGCTTCTTCGAATTCCTGTACAATTTCGGTGACTATCTGTTCTGCAGGTTTTATATCATGGATCAGTGCTGAGACTTGCCCTATTTCCAATTCACCTTCGACCATATCGCCCTCGAACATACCTCTTTTCGCCCGGGCCCTTCCCAAGAGTGCTTTCAATTCTTCTTTGGTCGCCCCTTTTTCATAGGCCCGTTGTACATCTTGATAGAATTTGTTCTTGATCAATCGTACTGGGGCTAATTCCTTTAGCGTTAATTGGGTATCCCCTTCCCCAGCTTCGACCACCCGTTGCTTGAAAAGCTCATGGGATGAGGCCTCGTCACTGGCTACAAAGCGACTTCCTATTTGCACCCCATCGGCACCTAACACCATTACCGCCAACATGGCCCTACCCGTTGCTATGCCACCTGCCGCAATCAAAGGGATTTCTATTTTTTCCTTCACGGCGGGAATCAATACCAACGTGGTAGTTTCATCGCGCCCATTGTGACCACCTGCCTCAAAACCCTCTGCCACGACAGCATCTACCCCAGCCTCTTGCGCCTTTAGAGCAAATTTGACACTACTGACCACATGTACGACCGTTATCCCGTGTTCCTTTAGATGCGATGTCCATGTCTTTGGATTTCCTGCGGATGTAAAAACGATTTTTACGCCCATTTCTATAATAAGGGCCATGATCTTGTCGATATCGGGATATAACATGGGTACGTTGACCCCAAAAGGTTGATCTGTTGCCTTTTGACATTTTTGGATATGCTCCCGTAAGACTTCAGGATACATACTTCCCGCACCGATAAGTCCCAATCCGCCAGCATTGGAAACGGCTGAAGCCAAGCGCCAACCACTGGCCCATACCATTCCTGCTTGGATTATGGGGTATTTTATTCCGAAAAGCTGTGTGATTCTGTTTTGCATGAAAATTTGTCTGTTCTACATCCGTTGGGAACTAGTGAAAAATACGTATTATCCTCTCGACTGCTGTACCCGAGGCAGTTGGACCCTCGATGGGAGAATACTATATTATGAAATCACTCCCGACCCAATAAGTTCATCTCCGATATACCAAGCCACAAATTGACCTTCGGTAATGGCCGATTGTTTCTCTTTAAAATCCACATAGAGTCCACTATCTATCCTATATAGTGTCGCCTTTTGCAAAGGTTGACGATAGCGGATTCTTGCCATAACCTCCATATTTTCATCCACGTTCAAGGCCATGTCTGGCCGTACCCAATGGATTTCGGCATTGGTCACAAACAAGGTTCTGCGATATAATCCTGGATGCCCTTTACCTTGACCCGTATATATTACATTTTCTTCTATATCAGTGTCAATGACATACAAAGGATCTTTAGTGCCCCCGACATCCAACCCTTTACGCTGACCCTTGGTAAAATAATGGGCACCCTGATGTTCCCCCACAACTTTTCCGTCCTTGATAGTATAGTTTGGTTTTTTCGAAAAAAAGGCCAATTCATCTTCCTTGTTCCTAAAATCGGGTAACTGTTCGCGATACTGGTCCAACGTGGCTTCCACCTCTACAATAACTCCCTTTTTTGGTTTTAATTTCTGTTGGAGAAATTCCGGTAATCGAACCTTCCCTATAAAACAAAGTCCCTGGGAATCTTTTTTATCAGCGGTGATCAATTCATTATCTGCAGCGATCCGCCGCACTTCCGGTTTGGTCAGTTCCCCGATAGGAAAAAGTGTTTTGGATAATTGCTCCTGGTTAAGCTGGCATAAAAAATAGGATTGGTCCTTATTCCTATCAATACCCGAAAGCAGTTGAAAGGTTTCCTTGCCATCGGCGCTGGTAAAGGAACCTTTTCTACAATAATGTCCTGTTGCCACATAATCGGCCCCTAATTGTAAAGCGATTTTTAGAAAAACATCGAATTTGATCTCGCGATTGCATAACACATCCGGATTAGGGGTCCTCCCCTTCTCATATTCGTTGAACATATAGTCCACGATACGCTCCTTATATTCCACACTTAAATCAACCGTTTGGAATGGGATCCCTAATTTTTCAGCTACGATCAAGGCATCATTACTATCTTCCAACCACGGACACTCTTCAGAAATTGTAACGGAATCGTCATGCCAATTCTTCATAAATAGGCCAATAACATCATACCCCTGTTCTTTCAACAGGTATGCTGCCACACTAGAATCCACGCCTCCCGAGAGTCCTATAACTACTTTTTTCATTCTTTCTTAAAAGTGCACAAAAATACAAAATAAGGTAGTGCGACCCTAAAAAATGCAAGAACGCATTCCTGCGTGGAAATTTATTTTGTTAAACTTTTTACAATTAATGCTAAACAAAACGTAATCTTTTGTAATATTGTTTATCTTTTAATCGAATATGTTAAACAAATTTATTTTATTAACCTTTAATATCTCTAACAATGAAATCAAAAACTAAAATTTTAAATCGATTTATTTTGTTGCTGCTGGCGACATTTGTATTGTCCTGTTCCAATGATGATGATAACGGTCCTGACCAGAGGGAGGCAGATCCTGGAATGGTTGATGACCTGAATATCGTTGAAACGGCCCTGGCCACAGAAAGTGTTAGTAGTTTGGTAGCGGCCTTGTCAAAGGCTGATGAAAGCGCTGCAAACGACCTTATTACCACGTTAAGTGATGAAAACACCAGTTTTACCGTCTTGGCTCCAACGAATGATGCTTTTGAAGACTTGTTGGCCCGATTGGATGGATTTGATTCCTTGGACGATTTTAATAACGAACAATTACAGAATCTATTGGCTACCATATTGACCTATCATGTCGTAGGCGGTGCTTCCGTAGTTTCAGGGGACCTTTCAGAAGGACAGGTTGTATCAACAGTTCAAGGTGAAGACCTAACCGTGAGTTTAAGCGGTGGCGTATTCTTTACGGATGCCGCAGGTGAATCTGCACAAGTGACCTTGGCCGATGTAGAAACAAATAATGGGGTTATACATTTAATAGACAAGGTGCTTTTACCTCAAGCTGCTTTGGATGCTTTAAGTGATGTGCTTTTGGTTTCCATAACCGATTTGGCGATTGCCACCCCAACCCTAAGTAATTTGGTAGCGGCTTTATTGGCCGCAGATGGTGATTTACCAACCGTTTTGGCTGGTGAAGGTCCTTTCACAGTTTTCGCACCTACTAACGATGCATTCGAAACTTTCTTGGCTGATAACGGATTTGCGGATTTGAGTGAGGTTCCTGTTGATGTACTAACTCAAGTTTTATTGAACCATGTGGTAAGCGGAACCAATCTATCTACAGACCTAACCGCTGGCTACGTGTCTACACTTTCAACCGCAGGTGCCGGTGGCAATAACTTAAGTATGCTTGTAGATCTATCAACTGGCGTTACATTAAATGGTGTTTCCAATGTTACGGTAGCCGATAATAAAGCGATCAACGGGGTGGTACATATTGTTGATGCGGTTATAGGGTTGCCCAATATTGTGGACCATGCTGTTGCCAATGGAGATTTATCAGAATTAGTTGGTGCTTTGACATCCGGAGGCAATACCACCTTCACCACTTTGCTTTCCGATTCGGAAACTGATTTTACGGTATTTGCTCCTGTGAACGCTGGCTTTTCAGCATTTACGAATCCAAATGCTAATGATTTGAATGCTATTCTGTCTAATCATGTTATAGTTGGTGCAGCCGCTTTTTCTAGTGGTTTATCCAATTCATATGTTACCACAGCAGCTGCGAATGCCGATGGGGACAATCTTAGCATGTATATCAATACAGATGATGGAGTTACCATTAATGGCACAAGTAATGTTGCGGCTGCCGATATTGTGGCGACAAATGGGGTTATCCATGCCGTCGATGCAGTAATTGATTTGCCAAGTGTAGTGACGTTTGCAGTTGCAGACCCGAACTTCTCAACCTTGGTTACAGCTTTGACTGAATTGACGCCAGCGACTGACTTTGTTTCGGTATTGAGTACGCCAAATGGTACCGACCCAGCGCCGTTTACTGTATTCGCACCAACGAATGAGGCTTTTGCTGCGTTGGCCGCTATTCCTGAAGAAGATGTATTGACCCAAGTATTACTGCATCATGTAGTAGGAGGTGCCAATGTTCGTTCTACTGATTTAACTCCAGATGGAGACACTACAGCCACAACGTTGGAAGGTGATAGTATGACGATAACCCTACCTGGTACGGGAGATAATATTGCAGATGTTACCGATGGTGCTGGCAATTCCGGAATTGGAATAATTGCAGTGGATGTACAAGCCAACAACGGGGTAATCCATGTATTGAATCAGGTGATGATTCCAGACACAACGAATTAATCGATTGAATATAATGATGATATAAAAAGCCGCTTAATGCGGCTTTTTTTTGTTTTCATCTTTAACGTAAAGCTTTGATATCCAATTATTTTGTTAAACTTTTTATAATTAACGCTAAACAAGACGCAACTTTTTGTATTATTGTTTATCTATTTATAGAATAAGTTAAACAATTTAATTACTAAAAACACCCACTATGAAAAATGTATTACAACTCCGAAGATTTTTTTTCTTGGCGTTACTATCATTGTTCGTGCTATCCTGTGACAAGGATGAGAATGATGGACCAGCCAAGGAAAACGAAGAAATGAACATCGTACAAACAGCGGTAGGTCAAGACGCCTTAAGCTCTTTGGTGGCTGCTTTAACCAAAGCAGACGAAAAGGATGGAACCGATTTAGTACAAACCCTAAGTGGTGATGGTCCATTTACGGTTTTTGCCCCAACCAACGAAGCCTTTACAGCGCTCTTAGGTGCTTTGGACGGTTTTGATTCCCTTGAGGATTTTGATACCGATGAGGAAAAAGACCTTTTAGCAACTATTCTTACCTATCATGTTGTTGCAGGGGTGGCCGCTAAATCCACTGACTTAAGCAATGGGCAAAGTATAGCTACCGTGCAAGGGGAAGATGTTTCCATTAATTTAGAAGGTGGTGTTTTTATTCAAGATGCTACGGAAACCGATGCCACTGTTGTCATGGCCGATGTAATGGCAAGTAATGGTGTAGTGCATGTCATAAATAAAGTACTTCTACCTCAAGCAATTATAGATGCATTAAATGGGGAGGAAGAAGAGGAAGAGGAACTAGGGACCCTTGTGGATATCGTTGTTGAAGCTGAAAGCCTTTCAATTTTGGAAGCTGCCGTACTTAAAGCGGATTTGGCAGGAACGTTAAGTAGCGAAGGTCCATTTACAGTATTTGCCCCAAGTGACGATGCCTTCATTGCCCTATTGGATATTTTGGGCGATGATTACAACGGTTTGGATGATTTTGATACCGAGGAAGAAATGATGTTGTTGAAAGATATACTTCTTTATCACGTGATTCCAGCGGAAGTGAAAGCTGCCGACCTTGCGGAGGGATCAGTCGCAACCGCATTTAGCGAAAATTCCATCCATGTTATAGCCTCCGGGGAAACTTTCGTCATAGGGGATGCATCTGATGTAGATGCCAATATAACCGGTACGGACATTATGGCTTCCAACGGGGTAGCCCATACGATAGATAAGGTTTTATTACCTCAAGCGGCCATAGACTTTGTAACAGCGATGAGTTTAAAGACCATTGTTGAAATTGCAGTTGAGACCGATGATTTGAGCCTTTTAGTAGGCGCTTTACAACAAGCGAACGCCGGTTTGGTCGAAACCTTAAATGGTGAAGGTCCGTTTACTGTATTCGCTCCTACCAATGCCGCTTTTGTTGCCTTATTGGATGCCCTTGGGGATGACTACCATAGCTTGGCCGATTTTGACACCCAAGATGAGAAAGATCTTTTGGTGAAGGTATTGACGTATCACGTTGTTGCCGGTGCTGCTGCCTTCTCAACAGACCTTAGCGATGGCCAGATGATTGAAACTGTACAAGGGGAAAGTGTTGGTGTAAATATCAAAGACGGAATGGTTCATATTGTAGATGCGACCGACTCGAATGCAACGGTTGTCCTAGCGGATGTCGAAGCGAGTAACGGCGTGGTGCACGTAATCAATAAAGTCTTAGTACCCCAAGAGGTATTGGATATGCTAACGGCTTCCAGCTTAAAGACCATTGTAGAAATTGCAGTCGAGACCGATGATTTAAGCCTTTTAGTGGGCGCTTTACAACAAGCGAACGCCGGTTTGGTAGAAACGTTAAGCGGCGATGGACCATTTACGGTTTTTGCGCCGACCAACGAGGCTTTCGTAGCTTTATTGGATGCCCTAGGGGATGACTACCATAGTTTGGCCGATTTTGACACCCAAGAGGAAAAAGACCTTTTGGTCAAGGTATTGACCTACCATGTAGTTGCTGGTGCTGCCGCTTTCTCAACCGATTTGAGTGATGGCCAGATGATTGAAACTTTTCAAGGTGAAAAAGTCGGAATCAGTATTATGGGAGGTATGGTCTATATAGACGATGCTACAGCTCACAATGCAAAAGTGGTATTAGCCGATGTAGAAGCGAGTAATGGGGTGGTTCATGTGATCAACAAGGTCTTGTTGCCCCAAGAAGTATTGGATATATTGAATCCACCAGTACCCAACATCGTGGAAACGGCACAGAGTGTAGATGATTTAAGTCTATTGGTTGACGCCTTGATCCAAGCAGATGCCGGATTGGTCGAAGCCCTAAGTGGTGAGGGTCCGTTTACTGTTTTTGCCCCAACGAATGCCGCTTTTGAAGATTTATTGGCCCTCATACCCAATTGCGGATCTATTGCTGATTTTGATACTGAGGAAGAAAAGGCGCTATTGGCGAAGATCTTGACCTATCATGTTGTGGCAGGAGCAGCGGTAGCTTCCGGAGACCTTAGTGACCATCAAGAAATTGTAACATTACAAGGAGAATCAGTATTTGCAATTATTGATCACGGTGTGGCAATTAGGGACAAAACACATACTGATGCCAATGTAGTTGGCGCCGATGTCGTAACCAGCAATGGCATTGTACATGTTATTGATAAAGTATTATTATCCCAAGAAGTTTTAACACTTCTAGGTCATTAAGTCAGGTATAGTTTAGTTTGTGATTTATTGGTTGTTTATGAACTTCCTTGTTTAAATTCGAAAATCATTCGGGTTTGAGCTTGGAAGTTTTTTTTGGTATATAACCTCTTATTGTATCACCTTCGAAATCCACAAACATCATCACCGATACTTTTAGCATACAAAATCGGACGCTTTACAACTTTTAATTCGTAAACGAACTATTTAATCACATCTTTGAAGTCCCAAATCTTACCAAACTAAATCTATTTAATGCTAAAAGCCCCGACGTTTTCGTCAGGGCTTTTTGGTTTATATTCTGCTTTGACTAAGCTCAGTGGAATTGGATAAAAATGGTATTATTCTAAGCTCTGTGCCTATCTTTTTCCCGTTTTTTTCTGTTCTTCTGCCTGCTCCATCATTTCGCGCATCTTTCGCTGGAATTTATTCTCCTTCTTGGGTTTCTGTTTATTCACCTGTATCTGTGCGTGTATCTTTTCATCGTCCAAGATGAACTTCTTAATGGCCAACATTATGAATATGGTAATCAAGTTTGATACAAAATAGTACAAACTCAAGCCACTGGCATAGTTGTTAAAGAAGAACAACATCATAAATGGCATTAAGTACATGATGAACTTCATATTGGGCATACCCGGTTGCTGCGGCATATTCTGTCCTGTGGTCATCATCATATAGAAGAAAATAGCTACCGATGCCAATATGGGGAATAAACTAATATGATCTCCATAGAAAGGAATTGAAAATCCTTCAGGAAATTGATAGATAGTATCGAAGGAAGATAGATCATCTGCCCACAGGAACGACTTTTGACGTAATGCAAAAGAGGTTGGGAAAAACATGAACAGGGCATAGAATATCGGCATTTGCAAAAATGCGGGGATACAACCACTCATAGGACTAACCCCAGCCTTATTGTAGAGCTTCATGGTCTCTTGCTGCTTTTTCATGGCATTATCCTTGTACTTTTCACCCAACTCGGTAATCTCAGGTTTTAAGACCTTCATTTTCGCTTGGGACAGGTATGACTTATACGTAACCGGCGACATAGCCAGGCGCACCAAAATAGTCATGATCACAATGGCGATACCTGCTGGCAAAAGTGAACTCAGCCAAGAATAAAACGGGGTAAACATATAACGGTTGATCCAACCGAAAATACCCCATCCAAAAGGAATCGAATCTGCAAGTCCCAATTCTTTATACTCATCCAATACATCAACATCCGTGGGACCGTAGTACCAAAACAGATTCTGGGAAAGTTCCCCTCCATTCATCTCCAATTCCACTTTTGAATTGTATTCCTTGGTAAACCCAAATGTTCTACTTTCCTCTTCCACTAAATTAATAGAAGACAATTCAGCCTTTTTAAAGGTCTCTTTAGTGGCCAAGATCGAGCTAAAAAAGTGTTGTCGATACGATAACCATTTTACATCAGTTTCGATTTCCTCATCATCACTACCTTCAGAGAGTTTACTTATTTTATCGTCTTCATGGTTATACGTTAACCGTGTATATCTATTTTCATATTGGATACTTTTGGAATGACGGATTCCTTTTAATCCCCACTCCAATTGTATAGGACTACTATTTATTATCCCATTCAGCCCTTGGGACCGTATGGTGAAATCAACCAAATAATCATTCGGTTTCATTTCGTACCGATATTCCAAATATTTATCCGGCGCTACCTTCGCCTTCATTGAAAGGACTTGGTTGTTGCCATTATTTTCCATAGAAGGCTCAAAGAAAAGATCTTTGGTATTCAGCACCCTATTATCCGAAGTAGAAAAATTCAGCCCAAAAGAAGCATTCCCATCCTTTACCAAATACACTGGAATTGAATCATAGGTCACGAAATCCCGCATTTTAGCCTCAACGATTTGTCCACCTTTGTTACTTATTTTCAAAGTGACCAATTCATTTTCGAGAGTAGTGACCCCATCGGAAGGTGCGGTATAACCAAATGCTCCTATGGTATTTTTATAATTGGCGACTAAAGTAGAATCCTGGAGGTCTATGGCTGCGGGTGCTTCTTCTGTTATTTTGGGTGTTTCATCCTTTTTCGACGCTTCCTCAACCTGTTCCTGTTTGGCTTTTTGGGCTTCCAGTTCTTCTGGCGTAGGTCTGTTTTGGTAAAACATGAATATGAGTATCCCAAAAATCAGCACGAAGCCAATGATAGAATTAATGTCTATTTTCTTTTCTTCCATTTAAAATTGAATTTAGACCCGCCCGTAAATCGTGAAGGTCTTAAACTGTCAGCAAATATATGCCCAAATGTGCAGTTTATGCCATAGTGGCATTAGTTTGTTCTTTTTTGTGGTTTAATGCCGCTTTAACCAACCCTACGAATAACGGATGTGGATTTGCTACGGTACTTTTATATTCAGGATGATACTGTACGCCAATAAACCACGGATGGTCGGGCAACTCAACAATCTCGACCAAACCTGTTTCCTTATTGACTCCTGAAGTCAATAACCCAGCATTTTCAAATTGTTCCTTGTACTCATTGTTGAATTCATAGCGATGACGGTGGCGTTCGGAAATATCATCGGTTCCGTTATAAATTTGATGTACCAAGGACCCTTTCTTTAAATGACAATCCCACGCGCCTAAACGCATGGTACCCCCTTTATTGGTTATGGTCTTTTGTTCTTCCATTAAACTGATCACAGGATCTGGCGTGCTACCATCCATTTCCGTGGAATTGGCTTTGGTAAGTCCCAGCACATTGCGGGCATATTCAATAACCGCCATTTGCATTCCTAAACAGATCCCTAAAAACGGAATGTTGTTTTCTCGCGCATATCGTACCGCTTCGATTTTACCTTCGATACCCCGTTCCCCAAATCCTGGTGCAACCAAAATTCCGTCGAGTCCATGTAATTTTTTCTCTATATTTTTCTTGGTGATATGTTCTGAATGGATAAATCGCACGTTCACACGGACCTCATTACTTGCCCCTGCATGAATAAAGGACTCCAATATGGATTTATAAGAATCCTGCAACTCTACATATTTACCAACCAAACCGATGGTCACCTCGTGTTTGGGGTTCTTATGACGGTACAGAAACTCATCCCACTGTATTAAATCCGGGGCCGTAGTATCGGGCAATGCCAATTTTTTTAAGGCCACAGTATCCAGACCTTCCTCTTGCATAAGAATTGGCACATCATAAATGGTTGAGGCGTCAATGGATTGGATTACCGCTTCACGCCGCACATTGCAGAAAAGGGCTAGTTTGTTTTTTATTTCGTCCGAAAGTTCATGTTCTGTTCTACAAACCAAGATATCCGCTTTGATCCCGCTCTCCATCAAGGTTTTTACCGAATGCTGTGTGGGTTTTGTTTTAAGTTCCCCTGCAGCCGACAGATAAGGCACCAACGTTAAGTGCACCACAATAGCGTTATTGTCACCCAACTCCCATAACAATTGCCGTACAGCTTCTATATAGGGTAGGGATTCAATATCCCCTACGGTTCCACCGATTTCGGTAATTACGATATCATATTCACCGCTATTCCCAAGAATCTGTACGCGTTCTTTAATTTCATTGGTGATATGGGGTACCACCTGAACCGTTTTTCCTAAAAACTCCCCACGACGTTCTTTCTCTATGACACTCTGATAAATTCTTCCCGTGGTTACGTTATTGGCTTGGGAGGTCTTAACATTCAAAAAACGCTCATAATGTCCTAGATCCAAATCGGTCTCTGCCCCATCATCGGTCACATAACATTCCCCATGCTCATAAGGGTTTAATGTTCCAGGATCGACATTGATGTAGGGATCCAATTTTTGAATGGTTGTTTTGTAACCTCTAGCTTGCAGTAATTTAGCTAGGGATGCGGCAATAATCCCTTTTCCAAGGGAAGAGGTAACCCCACCGGTTACAAAAATATATTTGGTTTGTGACATGAAGCGTTCGATTGAGTTCGTAACGCAAGCAAAAATACAAATTGCATTAAGAAATCGTAGGGATTACCTAGGAAATTCTTTCTGAATTTTACGAACAAGGGGTTCCAAACCATTGATTTTAATCTCTAACATAGACCTCAGCAAATCACCTAGCTTTCCATCGGGAAATCCTTTTTGGCGAAACCATACCAAATAAGGCTCAGGAAGGTCTACTAAATAACGGTTTTTAAACTTCCCTATAGGCATTTTATAATGGGCAAGCTCAATAAGTTTTTTATAATCAGGTTTGATCTCCATTATATTTTTAAAGTATTTCAATTTCAACAAGATCACTAGTAATTACCCATGGTTACGAATTGAAAGCGTAAAGGTAACTAGGCCAAATACAATCATTTTTTTAATGCCGTCTCGATTTTAGCATTCCAAAGCAATTGTTGCTCCATATCCCTGGAAAAATTGGTCTGGTTGTCATAAAGGTCTTGAAATGCTTCCAATTCCTCAAGTATTTCACGATATATAGACTTTACCTCGGCCTTGACATTTTGGGTAAATGTACCCGTCCCCAATCGCTCCCGCATCCTACGGGCAAAAAGCTCTGAGATATCAAAATGCAATTGCTCATGGCTTAAGATCAAGGAATCGCATAGTTGGGGTTGATACCAAGATTTATTGGGATAGAAAAAGGTACTTACCTCATAATCGATTACCATCTTATCCCTCGTTCCACTGGTTGAGAATTGATACGTAATACCACTGGCCGTAGTCGCAGCAGCTCTTGCATTTTTGGGGGCTTTGTCTTTAAAATCTTCCCAAGTCAGTTTGCGATCTTCACTCCATGCAATGGTTTCATACTCCTCCTGGGCGTTTAAAGCGCCCATGCCCACCAAAAAAAACAGTAAATACTTTATTGAATCCAATGGAATGAGATGACTTTTTCTATATCGGGATGCAAACTATAAAGAACTGGACAGGTTTTTGCCGTATGCTCTAAAATTTTACGATGCTTACTTGATATGTTGCTTGGCAAACTAAGTTTCACCTCTATTTTGCAAATTCTTCTTGGATCAGCCGCCATATGTTTAGTGACCTCCGCTGTTGTATCGATCAAATCGATATCCATATCCCTAGCCTTTATTCCCATCATGGTAATCATACAACTGGCTAGTCCCGTGGCTACAGTATCGGTAGGGGAAAATGCCTGTCCTAATCCATTATTATCAACAGGGGCATCGGTAATAAAAGAATCTCCGGAACGTAAATGCTCACAGGTAGTCCGTAAATTTCCAGTATATGTAACTCTTGAGGTCATACCCATTATTTAAGTGCTTGAACGACCCTTAGACTATCGATCGTCATAATATAGGAAGCCTGGTTAAAATAACCGGAGCTCATATCCTTTTCATATGAGAATTTATTCCCAGCGTACTCGGTTTCCCCAATAATTTTTGACACATCCATCAAATTATTCTTATACGCCAATTTTAAAAGCAGATCATAGGTTAAATCAAAACCACGGACCGCATAACGATCGGGCTCATCCCCAAAGCGTTTACTATATGCTTTAATAAACCCACTATTTTCCGCTTCTCGGTAGACGGATGGATATGTAAAATGAAGATTGGATAAATGGGTACTAGATATGATATCATTATCGAAGGCACTATTTTTATTCGTGGTGAACATACGTACGTCAATTTTTTGTGTACTGGTCTCTGGATTCAATAGCGAAGCCTTAAAAGCGTTTAAAATGGAAACTATGCTCGCTATCAGCTTAAAATTCCCGGTTTCCACAAATACCCAATTTTCCACATCCTCGGATAATAATGTGGCCAATTTATCCCTATTGATCCCGATATTCTTTTCTTCCTCTTTGACCTCAAGAATCTTGGCCTTTGGAAATTTTTCCAAAATCAAGGCCTTGGTAGCTTGACTTTTTTCATCGGCGATGATTATTATATTCTCATCGGTCAATTTTTCTTCGACATAAGAAAGCATTCTGTCACGCAACACGTCTTCAGACGTATAGGAAAAAAATACATTGCCAAGGCTTAAATCACTTTTGGCAGGTATAGGGGCTATCACAGGCACCTCGTATTGGGCGGCACGTACGGCCACTTCCTTTAGTGAGGGGAGATCCAATGGACCAACAATGGCACTTACATTAGCCAAATTCTCATCCGATAGTATTTTCTTCGTCCTTGAAAGATCCAATTGATTGTCATAAGTCTTAACATCAACCGAAATACCCAATTTTGCAATGGAATCTATAGCTATCAAGGCCCCTGAATAAAGCCCTAAACTATACTTCAAACTATTTCTGTCCTCGATGTTCTCCATTACGGATTCCTTATTCTTAAGGTCTAAACGATCCAATCGAAATGGAAATAGGAACACTAGTTTTGGGCGGTTGATCGGATTGATACTATCCAAAAGATTTATCTTATCAAGAACCAAAGAATTCCGTACCTCAAAATTACCCGTTTGGTTTTTGGGCAGCTTTAAAACCATCCCGGCTTTCAAGCCTTCCCTTAAATCTGGATTCAAGTCCAATAATTCTTTATACGTAATCCCCAATTTTCGAGTCAATGAAAATTCGGTCTGTTTGGGTTTTACCTCATAAAAAATAAAATTGTCGGTATTTACCTCACCAGGATCTACCCTTATAACTGGAATTCGAATGACCATCCCTTCTTTCAATCCACCGCGTTCCGCGATCTCCGGATTCAACCTTACGATTTCATCTGATTTAACATTGAACTGTTTTTCTAAACGGTAGAAATTCATTTTGGCCGGCACCGTATAAGACTGGTACAACTGGGTTTCCTGTCCCTTAAGCGTACTGCCCGGAGGTTTTGGCATTCTGAGTTCCTGGCCTTGGGCCAAATAATTGGTTACTTTCGAAAGCCCCGGGTTCAATACCAACATACTATCGATGGTAATCCCATATTTATGGGCGATACTCCATCGTGTCTCTTTAGGTGCCACCGTATAAATTTCATAGTCGTCTTCATTGATGGGGTTCTCCTCGGGCTTTACCCTTCTGAATTTGGGGATTCTAAGTTTCATACCCTTTTTAAGCTGGGACGAGTATAATTCAGAATTGTACTTTTTTATCTCATCCTCACTGATATGATACCGTTGTGATATACCATAAAGCGTTTCCCGTTTTCGAACTTTATGGTTGGTAAAACCTATAGGCTCTTCCTGCACGGGTTCCTTCTTTTCGAAAAGGGTTTGGTTATTTTCCACTTTGGGATCAACGCTGATCACAGAAACCTTTGCTCCCAAAGGAATCACCAAAACAGTATTGGGTCGAATGGCTTCACCTTGCTTGATTTCCTTGTTGTAGGATAGGATCGAATAAGGCGTAACCTTATACTGTTTGGAAATACTTTCCAAAGTTTCCCCTTCCTTTACCGCATGGGTAGTGAATTTTTGCGCCATTACCGTGCTGCTTAACATAACAAAAAGCAGCAACACTAAACTATTCTTGAAAAATTGATCCATATCTATTCCCATTCTATGGTAGCCGGGGGTTTAGAACTAATATCATAAACCACTCTGTTTACGCCCGGCACCTTGTTTATTATACTGTTGGACGTTTTTTGTAAAAACGCGTAGGGCAAATCTACCCAATCAGCGGTCATACCGTCGGTACTTTCTACCGCACGTAAAACTACACATTTTTCATATGTTCTTTCATCACCCATTACCCCTACACTATTTACGGGTAAAAGCATGGCTCCGGCCTGCCAAACTTTATCATAAAGGCCCCATTCCCTTAATCCATTGATGAAAATAGCATCTACTTCTTGCAAAATAGCTACCTTTTCACGGGTTATATCCCCAAGAATACGAATGGCCAATCCAGGTCCAGGAAATGGATGCCGACCCAGTCGTTCATCATCGATATGCAAACTTGCCCCGACTCTTCGTACCTCATCCTTAAACAACATTTTAAGCGGTTCCACTACATTCAATTTCATAAAATCAGGTAATCCCCCAACATTATGATGGCTCTTTATGGTGGCTGATGGCCCTCCTGTAACCGAAACGGATTCAATGACATCAGGATATATGGTGCCTTGCGCCAACCATTTTGCATCCTCGACCAAATGTGACTCATCATCAAAAACGTCGATAAAGACCTTGCCAATGATCTTACGTTTTTTTTCAGGATCGCTAACTCCAGCCAATGCATCCAAAAAGCGTGCCGAAGCGTCGACCCCTTTCACATTCAGCCCCATATGTTGGTATTGGTCCAACACATCCTGGAACTCATTTTTACGAAGCAGGCCATTGTTCACGAAAATACAATGCAAATGCTTACCGATGGCCTTGTGCAATAGAACGGCAGCAACGGTGGAATCTACGCCACCCGACAATCCTAGAATCACTTTATCATCACCGATTTTTTCCTTTAGCGCCGCCACAGTAGTTTCCACGAAAGCATCAGGGGTCCAGGATTGTTTTAATCCGGCAATATGGACCAGGAAATTTTCCAATATTAATTTTCCTTGGGTAGTATGATATACCTCAGGATGGAATTGGATAGCATAGGTATCCTCACCCTCTATTCTATAAGCCGCATTTTCAACATCACCCGTACTCGCCATAATCACGGCCCCTTCCGGCAATTTTTGTATAGTGTCACTATGGCTCATCCAAACCTGTGTACCATCCGTGATTTCGTAAAAGAAACGTTCATCGTTCTTTATATTTGTCAACCGGGCACGGCCATACTCCCTTGTATTCGATGGTGCTACCAGACCTCCATGGAAATGGGCCAAATATTGGGCCCCATAACAAACACCCAAAAGTGGTATCTTCCCTTTTATCTGGGAAAGGTCGGGATGCGGTGCATCCTCAGATCGGACAGAAAATGGTGACCCAGAAAGAATTACGGCCTTATAGACCGACATATCCTGAGGTACTTTGTTATAGGGCTTAATTTCACAGAAAATATTCAGTTCCCGCACCCTCCTAGCGATGAGTTGCGTATACTGGGAACCAAAATCTAGTATTAGGACGTTGTTTTGCATGGGCAAAAATAGTAAAATGCAAAAACCAAGAAAGCTTCTTAAGAGGATATTTATCCAACAAAACAAAAACTTATAAACAAGAATAAGGCATATCGCCCATAGTGGGTAATTCCAATTTTAAAGCTGGCTAGGAATTAAAATGTAAAAAGTTAGGTTTTGCCTTATATACCCCTCCTATTTCTTTTCTTTTTTAGAGGGGTTTTCAGAGAAAATCGCTATTTTTATAAAACGAACTAATCGCTATTAATTTTAAACATAAAACCACATAATATGCAGACAGAAGCAGTATATTCAAGTGATCTTACCTTTAATTTGGAAATTTGGAAAAGGGAGTTGAAGTTCCATAAGTCAGAATTGGTTTTGTTTCAAAAGAAACTGGAGGAAATTGCCGGAAGGGAAGATATTGAAAAGTCGTCGTACGAACTGGAGAGCTTTCAGAATAGAATAATGATCGAGCGTGATGCGATTACGAAATTATTACATCGTTGCCGTGCCAAATTAGGTAATCTTCACAGTGCCGATCATTACAAAAATATAGATGGTCAGCTACAATATGAAAAACGCTCGTTATATGAAGATTTGAGGCACTATATAAAATTGCATTACGAGTTTAAGGAAAATATCATGGATTTCTTTCTGAAGTGGTTGTAAAATAGTCCCACTTTAAACGACCTTAATAAAAATAAAAAAGCCTCGACCCTACATCGAGGCTTTTTAAATCAAAATCAAAAAACCAACCTAACACATGAACGAATTGATTATTAAACTAAATTTTCCAATTCATAGCAATTTGTATATATAACAACCAACTATTAAAATACCCTACCTTTTTTTTAATTAATTCTTTTTTTTAAACAGTGAACCACAATTCCTTGGCAAACATCCCCTTTGGTTTGTGTATTCTATATCGATTAACCCCTTTGCATGTTCATTTTTATTATCTTTATCTGGCACATTACAATTGAAACTAAATGGAGAGTTTTTTTGATGAAATAAAATTGGAATTACAAAATGGTGCCTTGGAAAAAAGGCATCCCTTCCATTATTTTACCATCGCCACTTTAGGTGTTGATAAATTTGCCAGATTAAGACTTGTTGCCCTGAGAAATGTTTCTGAAGATTTAAAATTGACCTTTTTTACGGACAAGCGTTCAAAAAAAGTACTTCACATTAAAGAGAATCCTCGAGTGACTCTCTTATTCTACCATCCGACCAAACTTCTGCAATTGCGTATAGAGGCCATGGCACGTATTAATTCTGACCAATTCCAAATTCAAAAAACTTGGGAAGGGATAGGGGCCGAAGAGAAAAAAGACTATCTGACCAAGGAAGCTCCCGGTACAACCATTACCAGCCCAGATTCATTGGAATACTTAAAAGAAGGCGACTTCTTTTCTATTGTGGACATTGAACCTTTTCGAATAGAATACTTAAAACTAAATAGGAAGGGTCATATCAAAATCAAATTTTATAAGAAAAATCAGGATTGGTCAAAAGAGTTCCTGGTTCCTTAAAATCATTTTCACTCCATCGATGCCAAGATTGCAACAATATCCTCGATAGTCGTATCCGGGTTGATAAAACAAAACCGGGCAACCGTTTCCGATATTCCTTTTGATTTCCATTTAGTGGGTGTTACTAGGGCAAAACCTTCATCATGGTTCTTGTACGACCATTTCTTATAATCTTCAGGGGCCCATCCTTTACGCCGAAAAAGCACGCAGGACAAGCTTGGTTCCCGAATCAATTCAAGGTCATTATGATCTTCGATAAGTTCCCCAGCCAAATTCGCCAATTTTATACCCTCCTCCACGGCCCATTTATATTTATCAGTACCGTGCATGGCCAAAGAAAACCACAACGGAAGCCCTCTTAACCTACGCGTCAACTGTATTTGATAATCTGATGGGTTAAAACCATCTGCTCCTTCATCCTTGAAAATCTCCAGATAAGAACCTTCTTGGGAATGGGCCTCTTTGGCCAATTCTGGGTTTTTATAAATAACCGCCCCACAATCATATGGGGAAAAAAGCCATTTATGAGGGTCGATGGTGATACTATCCGCTTTTTCGATTCCATGGAACAAATGCCTTACATTATCTACGGCCAAGGCACCACCACCATAGGCGGCATCTACATGAAACCAAAGATTTTCCTCGACACATACATCGGCGATGCCATCCAGATCATCAATGATGCCGGCATTGGTTGTACCACCTGTTGCCACTACGGCAAATAATCGTTTACGTTGGTTGGCATCCAATCCTAGGATTTTCTCCTTGAGCGCTTCTGCAGTCATCAAATCCTCAGTCTCAACCAACAGCACATCGGCATCTATGACCTTTGCCATGGCTTTAATTGAAGAATGGGCTCCCTCAGATGTAATTATCAGGGCCTTTACATTGATGTTTTCAGGATTTTTTCGCCAATTTTCCCGTGCAGTCACCATGGCCGAAAGATTTGCCGCAGTACCACCACTTGTAAATACCCCAAATGCCCCATTGGGCAATCCAGTTAGGGAGACCAACCACTTCATGGCCTCATTCTCGCAGAAGATACCACCTGCCCCTTCCATCCAATATGCGCCATGAATACTAGAGGCCGAAGTAACCAAATCGAACATAATGGCCGCTCGCGTAGGCGATGCTGGAACAAATGCAAGATGTCGGGGATGATCTATAGGTACCGTGGCCTTGACCAATACATCCCTAAAAAGACGAAATGCGTTTTCACCCCCAATACCTTTAGCCGTTATTGTCTCTCCGACCAATTGACGAAGTTCTTCCTCCTTTTTTGGTTTCCCCAGTTCGGGTGTTGAATTCGTAATTCGATTGATCGCATATTTCATGACGTCCAAGGTCATTTCTACCAACTCAATATCAATATTGTGCATCAAATAAAGTTTGTACAAAAATACGGGAATGTGGTGGAAGAACCCCTAAAATTTCCCCTAATGGCGCAGAATGGCAAAATCAATTTTCAGGGGATCAAGATCCTTCATAAGTATAGGGATCAACCCCTCGCCATACTCCAAATACAATTCTGAAAAATTGAGATGTCTTTCCTGTAGCGATTGCCCCGGAAATAATTCATTCTGCAATGAGGTCATTCGTTCTACATGGTCCTTCAACTTGCGCTTTTGCGCTTTAAGCAACCGATTTTCCAAGGCATCCAGACCTTTTAATTGCTTTACTTCCTGCGCCTTTACAGCACCCAGAAAAGAGGCATCGGTTTGGGAGGCAATCTCATACATCCCCTTAAACTGCTCTTTCAATGTATCTTTCTGTGGCGAAAAATCGATATTAATATTGGAAATTTCCCTGATTTTTTTATTGATAAAATGATTTCTACTCAAAAAAAGATCGGCCACCGATATGTCCATTTTATCTAATTTCTTTTGTTGTTTAACAGTCAGTACGAGCGCTGAATTCCGGGGTAATAAAATAGGAAAAGTAACGTCCATGGCTTCAAATGCCGACCTTAACTCCAGCCAATAGGCCAATTCCCCACCACCCCCTATATAGCACAAGTTGGGAAGGATGATTTCTTGATACAAAGGGCGGGTAATAACATTGGGGGAAAATCGTTCAGGGTGATTCTCAAGTTCTTTTGATAACTCTTCCCGGTTGAATTGAATATCGGTATTAAAAACCTGGAATTTATCCTTCGTCTGAACGATGCGTTCCCTAAGGGGTCCCTTTATATAAAAGTAGTTGATCTCCCGTGGATTTACCTGAATACCATAGGATTCGGGAAGCTGTTTTAATTTGGATATGGTTTCAGAAACGTTTTTGAATGTAACCTTGTCAAGAATATCCCTTTTGACATAAGGTGCCAATAACCTTTTTAAACGCTCATTATCACCATCGACAATGACAAGACCGTACGGACCAAAGAGCTCATTGGCAAGATATCGGGTTGCTTCGGCCAAGGTGGAATGCTCCAAATAAGCCTTTCTAAATAGATCCTTTAACGCGTCAGCATTGGTGCCCCCTCCCAATTCCTTGGCGAATGTCCCATAAATACCCTTAAGGTCCTTGGTGCCCAATCGTCCAACGGCTCCAGTTGCTTCCTTATTCCACTGAATTTTTTTATTCTTGAAATTGAAGAAGTTGATTTCTTCAAAATCATGATCTTCTGTGGCCATCCAATAAATAGGCACGAAGTTGAACCTGGGATACGCTTTCTTAAGGGCAATAGTCAGATTAATGGTAGATATTATCTTGTAGAGAAAATATAAAGGTCCCGTGAATAGATTAAGTTGATGTCCTGTAACGACCGTAAATGTGATGGGCTCTTTAAGTTGTATAAGATGCTCCCTGGTGCTTTTGGAAATTGGGACTCCTTTATATTGTTCCTGAAGTGCATCATATAATATCGAACGATTAGCTTCTGGATAATTGGCCAACTTTTCTTCTATCTGTTCCTTAAAGCCTTCAATACTTGGAAAGCGATTGTAAAAAGGCCTTAACTCTTCCTTATCATCAATATAATCACAAAATAGATCGGAAAAATATCCGGTTTGCTTAAAGGGTAAACAGTCAATATCCATATAAATCTAAAATATCCAGGTAAATATAAAACTCTTGGATTTTGTTGTTCCTAAAAATACGTTAATTACTTTAACCCTTAATCCGCAAAAGGTGGCAACTTGAAGAAAGTTGGGGTTATCTATTCCTATAATCCTTAAATTAGACCGCAATAAACCTAAATACCAAAAATGAAGCGATTTTTACTCTTCACCAGTTTAATTATAGCCTTTTCCACAGTTGCACAAAGCCTAAAATCGCCTTCAGAATTCCTAGGCTATGAACTGGGTACCACATTCACAAGACACCATGAGGTCGTGGATTATTTTAAGTATCTGGCCAAAAATGCCCCGGAACAGGTATTGTTGCAAGAATATGGGATAACAAATGAACGCAGACCTTTGCTTCTGGCCATTGTATCCACTGCTCCGAACATCAAGGATCTTGAAAATATACGCACTGAACACTTGAGAAGTACCGAGGGTGAAAGCAATGCATCCAAGGCCATTGTCTGGCTAAGTTATAACGTTCATGGAAATGAAAGTGTAAGTACAGAGGCTTCAATGCAAACCATATATGATCTACTTACCGATAAAAAGGCCTATTTGGAGAATACCATAGTGATCATAGACCCATGTATTAATCCCGATGGCCGGGATCGTTATGTGAATTGGTACAACCAACATAAGAATACCCCGAACAATATTGATCCCAATAGCAAGGAACACCATGAGGGCTGGTGGAATGGACGTAGTAATCATTATATGTTCGATCTAAATAGGGATTGGGCCTGGCTTACCCAAATCGAGAGCCAAAGTAGACTGAAAGTCTATAATCAATGGTTGCCCCATGTTCATGTGGACTTTCATGAACAAAGCGTCGATAGTCCTTATTATTTTGCTCCGGCTGCCGAACCTTATCACGAGGTCATCACCCCATTTCAAAGGGAATTTCAGACAACCATTGCTAAAAACCATGCAAAATATTTCGATGCCAATGGTTGGTTATACTTTACAAAAGAGGTTTTTGATTTACTCTATCCCAGTTATGGGGATACATATCCCATCTATAATGGTGGCATTGGCATGACGTATGAACAAGGAGGAAGTGGTAGGGCCGGATTGGGGATTGTGACTGGTAATGGGGATACACTAACCCTGAATGATAGAATCGCCCATCATAGAACCACAGGATTGTCCACAGTGGAAGTGGCCGCCAAAAATGCACAAACATTGAACGAGGAATTCAGAAAGTTTTATAAAAACAAGAATTACAGGCACAAAAGCTACATATTGAATGGTAATCCCGATAATATTGAGATATTGACCCAATTATTGGATAAACATGAAATTAAGTACGGACAGGCTAAAGCCAGCACTATTAAGGGTCTTAAATATGATACCGGTAAAATGGGTAGTATGAAAACAACAAGCAATAGTTTGGTGGTATCCATGGACCAACCGAAGAGTACACTGGTAAAGGTATTGTTAGAGCCAAATGCTAAGTTGAGTGATTCGGTCACCTATGATATCACAGCGTGGTCTCTGCCATATGCCTATGGTCTGGAGGCGTTGGCATCACCAGGAATAATACCTAGCGAACCCTATGTTGGGAAAAAGAGCGGAAAACAAGTATTGAACGAGATGGCCTACGCCTATATATCAGAATGGAATAGTTTTAAAGATGCAGAGTTCCTAGCGGATATGCTAAAAAATAAAATAAAAGTCCGTCGTTCTTTCAAGCCCTTCGAACTTGATGGCAAATCATTCGAAAGAGGGAGCCTGATCATCACCAAAGGAGACAATAAGAACAACCCTAAATTTCTAATATCCCTTGGTGAAATCGCCGATAAGTATAACATATCATTAACCGCTACTCCAACAGGTTTGGTTGATTCGGGGAAAGATTTTGGATCCCAATATGTACAAATGATCAAGGAACCAAAAATTGCCTTGCTATCTGGAGAACCCACTTCAACACTTCAATTTGGTGAAGTTTGGCATTTTTTTGAACAACAACTCAACTATCCTATAACGGTAATCGATTCGGATTATATGGGACGTGTGGATTTTTCGGAATACGATATCCTTATTTTACCCAATGGATATGGTTACAAAAAATTCTTGGATGGGAAAAAAGTGGAGGGATTAAAGCAATGGGTATCGGATGGAGGCAAACTTATTGCCATGGGTGGGGCCATAAAGGGGCTCACAGGGGAAGATGGCTTTGAAATCAAGACCAAGGAAGTCGAAAAAGACTCCACTGAGCACTTGCAGGTATTTGACGAATCCCAGAGGGAATCCATGAAAAAAGCCATAACCGGGGCCATTTTCAAAGCAAAAGTAGACAACACCCATCCTTTGGCCTATGGGTATCAAGATACCTACTTCACTTTAAAATTGGGATCTGATGCCTATAATTATTTAATTAATGGATCTGTTGTTTACCTAGAAGGAAATCAAAATATCCCCGTAGCAGGCTTTGCAGGAAGTGAAGCACAACAGAAAATTGCAAACACCTTGGTGTTCGGGGTAGAATCCCATGGCTCTGGCCATGTGATATATATGGTGGATAATCCGTTGTTCAGAGGTTTTTGGGAAAATGGAAAACTCTTCTTTGCAAATGCCCTTTTTATGGTCGATTGATTTAATTTACAAAAAATGTGATTCCATAAATTACACAGATTGCCGATACCCCAAGAATCAAGGTTCCTAGGGTCAAGGTTTTATTTCCTTGTTTTACATCCATACCGGTCAATTGGGTAAACACCCAGAAAAAACTATCATTGGCATGGGAAACCACCAAAGATCCCGCACCTATGGCCAAAACGGTCATTGTGGTCATCATGGAGCTTTCCAAGCCCAAGGCCGGCATCATGGGGGCAATGATCGAAGCGGTGGTAATCAAGGCCACCGTAGATGAACCCTGTGTGGTTTTTAAACATGCCGCCAGTAAAAAAGGCAAAAACAGACCGATACTCAAATCCGAGAAGTTTTCCGTTATCAATTCGGCGATACCGGAGTTCTGCAACATCTTACCAAAAATCCCTCCAGCCCCTGTTATCAAGATTATAGGGGCCGCCGATTTTAAAGCGTCTCCGAACCATCCTGTAGCCGAATATACTTTATCATCCAACTTCTTAGGTAGCATCAGGGAGAGTGCCACCCCTATCAACAAGGCGATAACCGGTGTCCCTAAAAATGAAATCATCGGATAAAGTTGGTTCGACTTTAAATTGGCATCGGGATAGTCAAAAATTGATTTCACTACGATAAGGAGTATGGGCACAAAGATTGACAACAATGACGTAAACAGTTTAGGTTGATACCCTTTTACTTTTACCTCTTCCAAAATAATAGGAATCTTTGTCCTCGAGGCGAACTTTACCGCAAAAAAATAGCTCGGGACCAAAGCGATTGAACTCACTATAATGCCCCAAAAAATGACATTCCCTAAATCAGCATTCAATATACCTGCCGCCGCAATAGGCCCTGGGGTCGGCGGTACCATGACATGGGTAGCAAAAAGCCCCAATCCCAAAGCAACCGAAGTTCCTGCATACGACTTTTTTGCCCTATGTGACAATGCCTTGTTCAAAGAATTCATCATGATAAAGGCACTATCGGCAAAAACGGGTATCGACATGATATACCCGGTCAGCAACATGGCTAAATGAATTGATTTTTCACCGATAATATCGATCATCCTCACTGCGATTACCATAGCACCTCCTGATTTTTCCAAAACCGTACCAATAACCACCCCAAAAAAAATGATAAGGCCTATGCTGCCCATAAGTCCGCCAAAACCTTCATTAATAGCCGCTAAAATGTTGGGGATTTCCATTCCAGTTATAAACCCATAGCCAATAGCGGCGATGAGCAGCACAAAAAAAGGATGGATTTTCCATTTTACTATTCCCAATATGATAAATGCCAAGGAAAGGACTAAAGCGAGGATATATAACATAATGATGGGTCTGGTAATGGTTATAAGGTTTCCTAAAAATAGAAATTATTTTTATGCTACCCTATCTGGCAATCGCATGAAAATTGAAGCTTCTTATACTTCTGATGGAATTATACCTGGATATACAGGTTCTCCATAAAGGTCGAAATCGGCAGCTTCGATGATTTTTATCATGGCAAATTCACCCTGTTTAACATAGAATTTGGAAGCATCTATCAATACTTCGTTATCCACATCGGGAGAATCGAACTCTGTTCTGCCCACAAAATAGTTACCTTCTTTACGGTCGATGATACATTGGAACGTTTTTCCTATTTTTTGCTGGTTCAACTCCCACGAAATCTGGGATTGAATTTCCATGATTTCATTGGCACGTTCTTGTTTTACTTCCTCAGGAACATCATCGATCAAATGATAAGCATGGGTGTTTTCCTCATGGCTATATGTAAAACAGCCCAAGCGTTCAAAACGCATGGCCGTTACCCAATCTTTTAGCGTTTGGAAGTCTTCCTCGGTTTCCCCGGGATAACCCACGATCAAAGTGGTTCTAATCGTCATATTTGGAACATAGTTCCTAAAATCCTGGAGAAGCTTAGTGGTTTTTTCCTGAGTAGTACCTCGGCGCATACTCTTAAGAATAGCATCGGAGATATGCTGCAATGGGATATCGAGGTAGTTACAGATCTTGGGCTCCTGCTTCATAACATCCAACACATCCATCGGAAAACCAGTTGGAAATGCGTAATGCAACCGAATCCATTCAATACCTTCCACCTTGACCAATTCTTGCAGTAATTCGGCAAGATTTCGCTTTTTATATAAATCAAGTCCATAATAGGTAAGGTCCTGGGCGATCAAAATCAATTCTTTTACTCCTTTAGCGGCCAATTTTTCTGATTCCGTGACCAAGTCTTCAATAGGCTTACTTTTATGCTTTCCGCGCATCAAGGGGATGGCACAAAAGGAGCAAGGTCGATCACATCCTTCGGCAATTTTAAGGTAGGCGTAATTTTTTGGGGTGGTAGTCAAGCGTTCACCAATCAACTCGTGCCTATAATCTGCTCCCAATGCCTTTAACAAATTCGGTAGTTCACTAGTGCCAAAATACGCATCTACATTAGGGATCTCTTTTTGCAGATCTGGCTTATAACGCTCGCTTAAACATCCCGTTACAAAAACCTTGTCAACAGTCCCAGCCTCTTTTTTACCTACATATTCCAAAATGGTATTTATACTTTCTTCCTTGGCATTAGCGATAAACCCACAGGTATTGATAACCACAACATTGCCTTCCTCTTCATGCACCACCTCTTTGTCATTAGCGCGCAATTGCCCCATAAGCACTTCTGAATCATAGACGTTCTTAGAACAGCCTAGGGTTACTACATTGATTCTGTTTTTCTTAAGTGATTTTGTACGCATAGCTTTTAATGGGCTGCAAAAATACAACTTGAGGCAGTAATTATTACGAATTAAGACGATTTCTTCCAATTTTACGTTAAACCTTTTAAGGATTTAAAAATCAAAACCCAAATAATCGACAGATGAAACCAATTTCACTTCCTTTTATTTTTATGTCTTTATTTCTGATCATAGGTTGCAGTAACAACAATGATACCCCAGAAAATGAATGGCCAGAACCATTGGGCATGTATTTCCCTCCTTTGAATGGCAATGAATGGGAATCCATTTCCATGTCCGAATTAGACTGGAATGAAGCTGTGGAACAATCGCTCTACGATTTTTTAGAAGAAAATAACACGGATGCATTTATAATTCTGAAAGATGGAAGAATGGTGGTCGAAAAATATTTTGGTGATTTTGATGCAACACAAAATCATTCTTGGAACTCTGCCGCCAAGACATTGACGAGCATGACCGTCGGAATCGCCCAACAAGAAGGATTTTTATCAATTGATGATCCTTCATCCGATTATATGGGCGTGGGATGGTCGTTACTCACACCCCAACAAGAGCAAAATATCACCGTAAAACATCATTTAACCATGACCACAGGACTGGATTATACCGTGGAAAACAACTTTTGTACCGATAAGGAATGTTTAGTTTATAAAGGGGATCCCAACACGTTTTGGTACTACCATAATGCAACATATTCCTTATTGGATGATATTGTGGCAGCAGCTACAAACCAAGATTTTAAAACGTATTTCAATAGCAAGGTCCGTGATAGAATAGGAATGCAAGGTACTTGGATCAAAACGGGGTATCTTAATCTGTACTTCAGTACGGCTAGAAGTATGGCCCGTTTTGGGCTTTTAAACCTAAACGAAGGATATTGGGAAACCACAGCGATACTGGAAGACCAAGACTATTTTACAAGCGCGATCAATTCCTCCCAGGTTTTAAACCCATCATACGGTTACCTCTATTGGCTGAACGGTAAAAATGGTTTTAGACTACCAGAATCAGAAGAATTATATTCAGGTAAATTAATTCCCTCAGCACCTGACGATCTTTATGCCGGACTTGGTGCCTTTGACCAAAAGCTTTACGTTGTGCCTAGTCAAGGCTTGGTCATTGTTCGCATGGGTGATGCTGCCAATTCAGAGGAATTTGGACCAACCTCATTTGACAACGAACTTTGGGGTAAGATCAAGGAGCTAATCGATTAGATAGGTGCAATTGTGAATACGTAGGGTCTTTATCAATTTTCTATATTGAAGAATGAATCTACGAACTCATACTTGTTAAAGACCTGTAGATCCTCAATGCCCTCGCCAACACCGATATATTTTACCGGAATCTGAAATTGGTCCGATATCCCAATGACCACGCCCCCCTTAGCAGTGCCATCCAATTTTGTTACTGCTAAAGCAGTTACTTCGGTAGCCTTGGTAAACTGTTTAGCCTGTTCAAATGCATTTTGCCCAGTGGACCCATCCAACACCAATAATACTTCATGTGGAGTATCATCGACCACCTTCTGCATGACCCGTTTCACCTTGGTAAGCTCATTCATTAAATTCACCTTGTTGTGCAATCGCCCAGCAGTATCTATAATCACTACATCCGCATCCTGGGTAACTGCAGAACTCAAGGTATCGAAAGCAACCGATGCCGGATCACTACCCATTTTTTGTTTTACAATAGGAACATCCACCCTATCGGCCCAAACCTGTAATTGATCGATAGCCGCGGCCCGAAACGTATCTGCCGCGCCTAAAACCACTTTAAGTCCTTGTTTTTTGAATTGATAGGCCAACTTTCCGATAGTAGTCGTTTTACCCACCCCGTTGACACCGACCACCATGATCACGTAGGGTTTTTTATCGATTGGAATACCAAACTCCCTTTCTTCCCCTAAATGCGTCTCTGACAACAAAGCTGCGATTTCTTCGCGCAAAATGGAATTCAGTTCGTCCGTGCCCATATACTTATCCTTGGCTACTCGGGCTTCTATACGATCTATGATCTTTAATGTGGTGTTGACACCCACATCGGAAGAAACCAAGACCTCCTCTAGATTATCCAAGACATCATCATCTACCTTGGATTTACCAGCTACGGCTTTACTTAATTTTGAAAAAAAGGTGGTTTTGGTCTTTTCCAACCCTTTATCCAAGGTCTCTTTCTTTTGTGAGGAAAATATCTTTTTGAATAAACTCATAATACCTGAACAATTTTCGCCAAAGATATGAAAATAAAAAAGCTCCTTTCTTTCAAAAGGAGCTTTTAAAAATTGAAAGAATCAATTAATTTTTATTTGCGAACCATTGGTTGACCGCTTCTGGAGCCATAACAGATTCTTGAAATATATAAGCCCCGCTCTTCGGAGATCTGACCATTTTTATAGCTTTGGTCAATCTTTTTGAACTTGTTTGTAAACTTGCTACCGTCTTCTTTGCCATTACCTTATGCGTTATTTGACATTTTCACCTTAGTGATACCGTCTTAATTACTTAATTTCTTTGTGAACAGTCATTCTCTTAAGGATAGGATTGAATTTCTTTATTTCCATCCTTTCGGGAGTGTTCTTTTTATTTTTTGTAGTTATATACCTGGAAGTTCCTGGTTGTCCGGACTCTTTATGCTCCGTACATTCCAATATAACTTGTACCCTGTTGCCTTTTTTTGCCATTGTAATCTATCTTTTTAGGATTATTTTACCAATCCCTGTGCTTTAGCCTCTTTTAAAACAGCAGAAATGCCTTTCTTGTTTATGCTCTTCAACGCCTTGGCTGAAACTTTAAGCGTTATCCAACGATCTTCCTCGGGAAGATAAAAGCGCTTTTTAGAAAGATTTACGTTAAATCTTCTCCTTGTTTTATTGATAGAAAACGATACGTTGTTTCCAAACATCGCTCTTTTTCCCGTAATTTCACAAACTTTTGACATCGCGCCTAATTTTTCATTTTAAACAGGCTGCAAATTTATATCATTTTTGCGTCATGGACAAAATTCTACTTCAGATTTTTATTATTTCTTTTTGAAGCAACTCAAATGCCTTATTTACAGCCTTTTGAATTATTCTTGTCCGCTGTTTCCCGAACATGAATTTATGAACGTACACCTCTTTTGGGGTGGCTATGGCTATAAACACCGTTCCGATCTCAGCATCGGAATCTCCCTTTGTTGGTCCCGCATTACCCGTTGTAGCCACGGAAAAATCAGTATTCAACAACGATTTTACATTGATTGCCATGGTTTTCGCTACCTCAGCACTGACCACTGAATGTTCATTAATCATAGATTTTGGCACATGAAGTACCTTTATCTTGCTCTCAGTGGCATAACTTACAACGCTACCTTTAAAATATGCCGATGCACCGGACATTGTGGTAATTTTTTCTGCAATTTTGCCTCCCGTACAACTTTCGGCCGTTGCCAAGGTCATATTTTTCGCAGTAAACAATTTCGCCACCAATTCTTCAAGGGTTTCCTCATCTTCCGTGCCATATATCAGATCACCGATCAGGGGTTGCAATTTATTAATTTGGTCCTCAATGGCATCGATCAAGATTTGTCTATTTTCCCCTTTGGCACTTAACCGTAACCTAACTTTACCCAAATTCGGTAAATAGGCCAATTTAATAAATGGCGGTAGGTGTTCTTCCCAGTTTTCGATTTTTTCCGCTAGGGCACTTTCCCCAAGGCCATAGGTGACCAAGGTTCTATGAACGATATAGGGTCTTTTATATTCTTCTATAATTTTCGGAATAACCGAATTGACCATTAAGGCTTTCATTTCAAACGGTACACCAGGAAGTGATACAAAAGCAACACCGTCGGATTGCATCCACATTCCAGGTGCCGTACCATTGGCATTGTGCAATACCGTCGCCTTCGAAGGCACCCTGGCCTGTTGTCTATTTACTTCAGATATAGGAATAGAGAGAATACTTGAGAATAAGTTCTCAACATGCTTTAGGACCTCATCGTTTTGAACCAATTTGTCATTGAAAAACTCGCAAAATGTATGTTTGGTAATATCGTCCTTGGTAGGGCCTAATCCCCCGGTGACAATCACAATTTGGGCTCTTGACTTCGCTTCAGCCAAGGCGTTAAGAATATGCTGACGTTCATCTTGAACCGAAGTAATTTGATAAACCGATATTCCGATTTTATTGAGCTCTTTAGCGATAAAAGCCGAGTTAGTATCCACGATTTGACCTATGAGAATCTCATCGCCAATAGTAATGATTTCAGCAAACATTATAGACTAAAATCATTTTTAAGCTCTGCTACTACTTGATGAATGTCTTTTTTCAATAGGGGAAACACCTCTCGGATTTCACTCATATTGGCCGAGTTTTTTCCCAAAGTTTCGAGCTGAAGTGCCACGGCCCGGGTTTGTTCCATACCCAAGAGGTCAACGTTGGGCTTAATTTTATGGGCAAGTTGATATACCTGTTCATGGTCTTGCTGTTCGAGCGCCTTTTCGAGTCCCTCAAGATCTTGGGGTACTTCTTCCAAGAAGACAGATATAACAGAATTGATGAAATCCTCGTCACCATCGGCCATCTCATTTATTTTATCAAGATTGTATATCATTATTTAATTTTTAACGAAAAAAGTTCTTGTCCTTCCAACTTTCCCGAAAGATAATCATTTGTTGTTATCTGACCAACACCCGCAGGTGTTCCTGTAAACAAAATATCGCCTTTTTTTAATGTGAAAAAAGTAGAGACATAAGCCACAAGTTCATCTATATTCCAGAGCATCAAGCCTGTGTTACCTTTCTGGACTAGTTCTTCATTCTTATAGAGTGTGAAATTTAAATTGTTCAAATCTTTAAAATCGGATTTCGGCAGCCATCTACCTATCACTGCCGAACCATCAAAACCTTTTGCTTTTTCCCAAGGCAATCCTTTTTGTTTCAATGCTGATTGAAGGTCCCTCGCCGTAAAATCAACACCTAAACCAACCTCATTATAGTACTTGTGCGCAAAACGCCTATCGATATGCTTGCCTACCTTATTGATCCTTATCAATACCTCAACCTCATAATGCACCTCTTTGGTAAATTCGGGAATATAAAAATCCTGGTCTTTGGGCAAAACAGCGGAATCTGGTTTAATAAATACAACGGGGTCTTTGGGACGCTCATTCGCCAATTCCTCAATATGGGCGGCGTAATTTCTACCAATACAGATTATTTTCATAATGAACTTACTCTTTCAATAGTTTCAGACTTATAGCAGGAATCAAATTCCCAGTATCATCCTTGGACCTCACTTTAAAATCGGTCCATTGCCCCATACCATAGACCATGGCCTTATAATTTTGGTTTTTGTTGTAAACGGCTCCGAATGTTGGTGCAAATCTGTCTTCTACCATTTTCTTTTTTGTAATGGGATGCTTATAGGAATAACGATACCAATTGAAGGGCACGAACAACCATTCCACCCCCACATAAACCCCGGTTTCCGGCATTTTTAAGTTGAAGGCCCCTAGGTCAATGGATACAAAATCTTCCTCGAGGTTTGATTCCAATATTATGCTTTTCCGCAAAATATCAGTTCTTGGCATTTTGGTCTTTGGTTCAACATCAAAGATTCGTAAACGGAACTTGGCACTAGGTCCCTTGAACAATTTATTCTTTTGAAAGAACATGGTTACCTTATCCAAATATTTTTTCTGCGCCCCGATATTAGGGAAGTAAAGGGCCAATACCCAAGGGGTTGATGAGGATGAAAACCCACTGGTAAGGCTGTAACTGCTTATCGGGTTCAGGACATCGGAATTCCCAAAAGATTCAGATACGACCACCTCATCCAATTCATAGGATTCCTCTACCATTCCAAATCTCTTTTTATTGAAAATATCCTTGGCGATTACAATCGTATCTTTATAACCTAATGAAGAAATATGAACTTGTTTCTCTAAAAAGTTTGTAGGAAGGTCGATAAAAAAATGCCCTTTTTCGTCCGTGGATGTTCCTTTTAATGTGTTGAGAAAACTAAGATTAACATAAGGAATGGGTTTTTTGGTCTTATGATCAAGCACATATCCTTCGAAAAGAATTTCCTGGGCAGTTGAACTTAAGCCTAAAAGAAGGACTAAAAAAAGTACTAAGAACCGCATTCAATTTAACTTGTTGTTCAATCTACTTAGCTTGATCTGCGTCAAGACCTTTTTGGTATACAATGGAAAATCGGCATTTAGGATCCATCCGAAATAGCCAGGCTCTTTATCGAGCACTTCCAAGACTTTTCTCCCTTTATGTTTGCCGAATGCGAACACTTCCTCATCGTCATCATCCAAGGCGATAAACCCCGCAAGATCAACGGTTCTTTTATGGGTCGAAAATTCAGCCAATTTCTTGATATTGTTCTCCAATTCTGGATAACGATCCAATTGGGATAATAAAACCTCATAGGTGGCCAAGGTGTCCGCTTTGGCACTATGCGCATTAGCCAGGTCTTTATCACAATAGAATTTATAAGCGGCTTCCAGGGTTCTTTTTTCCATTTTATGAAAGATGGTCTGAACATCTACCGATACCATGTTTTTCATATCAAAATCAACTTCGGCCCTCAACATTTCCTCTGCCAATAATGGGATATCGAAGCGATCGGAGTTAAATCCCGCCAAATCGCTATCCTTGATCATATTGTAAATATCTTTCGATAACTCTTTGAAAGTCGGTTCATTGGCCACTTTCTCATTTGAAATTCCGTGGATTTCGACAACTTCTGCAGGGATTTCGATTTCAGGATTTACCAGCCAGGTCTTACTTTCCTTATTTCCGTTGGGGAATATTTTTAAAATGGATATCTCTACAATCCTATCATGTGCAACATTGGTTCCCGTGGTCTCCAAATCAAAAAAACAAATCGGTCTTGTCAGCTTTAACTCCATTTCTCCTAATCTTTGGACAAAGATAAGTCTTAGAAAACATTAACGAAATGAATAATTCCATTAATTGAGTTCCCTGTTCCTACTACAAGTATTTGAAGCCATTGGACTAAAACATAGGAAACAGTACTATAATCGCGTATTGATGATATTGTTGAAGGCAGATCCAAAGGTATAACTTAGCCCAACCCTAAAGCCCACTTCAAAATCTGTAGCAATTTGTTTTTGCTGTAATAGAACATCCTCTAAGGATGCACTGCCGGATGGCAAATTTATTTGATCTCGAATTATGTCCAGGTTCCCTGAAAACCGAACAGCCAGTCCTTTAAACACCCGTACCGAAATATTACTGTATAGTTCGACCCGGTTTTTAGAAAAATCATTTAAAAAACTCATGACCCTGAACCTTGAATAGATATTGCCCCAGGGTTGCCTGTACCTCACTTGTACATCGAGGGAATGGTTGAACAAAGATTCTTTGTCCTGGCCGAATATTGTCGTATCGATGTAATTATTATAAATGTATCCGATTTTGTAGGCAAATACGATTTCCCTTCTAAGGACCTCACGATAGGGAAAAATATTATATTCAATAGCTGGGGTAAGACTCATGGAGAGATCTATGTTGGTATATGTATCATATTTCGCCCCACCGAAAATACCTGCCGACCAATGATCGGATAGACTTCGCACAATGCTCCCATAACCGAAATATCTTTCGGTCTTGCTTAAAAATTCCTCATCATCCTGAACGTATTTGCTATTGGACAGGTTCATTTGAAGATCGGTTCGAATACGCCATTTTTCGGTTACCCGGTCACTTTCAAAGCCAATCTCATATTCAAACTCCTTTCTACTTGATTCCTTATCGAGTTGGGCCTCGCCATAGACCTCAAAAATCCAATTGTTCCATGGATCATCAAAATCAATATCCTGTCTTTTTGCCAAACCTTCATCAGTAATCTTATAGGATATTTTATCCGAGACATCAGATTCGATCAGATACCGAAGAAGACCATTTTTCACGGTTTCCAAAAGTCCTTTACGAATGTCGTCGGAGGTCATGTTCATATTGGAATCGAAGGAGCGTTCAAGACCAATCTTATCATAAGCACCTGTTCCCTTGTAATCCAGTTTATAGGTACGGCCTCCACTGCCATTGGCAATATCATAGATCATAAGGACAACATTGGCCAATTGTTGATCACGTACATGGTTTACATAATTTATTTCTTGCCTTAAGTAACTCTTTTCGCAATTGCAATCGATAAAAAGATTTATAGGATCTTTATCCTGGGAAAACAACAAGGAACTTGAAAAAAGTAAAAGGATATAAAGAACATTCCTTGAAATAAGTAAATGAAATCTCATTCTTGATCAGGCTAATAATAAATTTAAAAGCCACTAAGGTATGTGATAAAAACAAGGGAATCGAATGCATTGTACTAAATTTTTATGCACTGTAAAAATTTGCTAAGCCTATAATAAAACCAGGGTTAAATTTCCTGATGTACATCCCAGGCCTCTAAATAATCGGCTACAGCTTTGGCGAACATACTTCCTAGAGCACCATTTACCACCCTATGGTCATAACTATGGGACAAGTACATTTTACTGCGGATGCCGATAAAATCACCTTCGCTGGTCTCAATAACCGCAGGTATTTTTCGTATCGCACCGAGAGCTAATATACCCACCTGGGGTTGATTTATGATCGGAGTACCAAAGACACTGCCAAAAGTACCCACATTGGTGACGGTATATGTGCCATCTTGTACCTCATCTGGTTTCAATTGATTGTTCCTTGATCGTTCCGCAAGATCATTTACCACTTTGGTCATACCTACCAAATTCAATTGATCGGCATTTTTAATCACTGGCACGATCAAATTGCCATCTGGTAAAGCCGCCGCCATACCAATATTAATGTTCTTTTTCTTTATTACGGTGTCACCATTGACAGAAATATTCATCATTGGATATTTCTTTAAGGCTTTGGCAACAGCCTCCATAAAAATGGGGGTATACGTTAATTTCTCACCTTCAGCCTTATAAAAGGCGTCTTTGACCTTATCCCTCCAATTTACGATATTGGTAACGTCGACCTCGATGAAACTCTGAACGTGGGCGGATGTGGAAACACTATCGACCATATGCTTGGCAATGAGTTTTCCCATACGGGTCATCTCAATCACCTCATGGCCATCGGAAGATACAACCCGTGGTGTTTGCTGCTTTTCAACCACGCTTTGGGTAGGGGTAGGTATTGGCTCGGATTTTGTTTTTTCTGCCTGGGTCGGCCCAGTAGGTATTTTGGAAGGTTTTCTTGCCGCAACAAATGCCAAAATATCGGTTTTAGTAACCCTGCCTTCCAGACCCGTACCTTCTATAGCTTCAAGCTCAACCATGGAAATCCCTTCTTGCTTCGCAATATTTCTTACCAAGGGAGAATAAAAACGTTCCGAAGAACCTTGGTATTGTTTTGAGCTACTTGCCGTTTCTTTGGCCGTTTCGACCGTTTGGGAAATCTCCTCAACAACTTCGCTGGAAATTTCCGATACTTCTGACGTTCCCGTATCAGGTTCATCGGTATCATGTTCTTCATTTTCAATCTCGATGATGGCAACCGTGTCACCGACCTTGACCACATCATCAACATTGAACAATTTTTCAACCAATACGCCATCTACTTCGCTAGGCACCTCAGAATCTACCTTGTCGGTGGCAATTTCAAAAACGGCTTCATCCATTTCAATAGTATCACCAACTTCTTTCAACCATGAAGTCAGCGTTGCTTCTGCAACGCTTTCGCCCATACGTGGTAATTTCAATTCAAATTTTGACATATTGCTAAATTCTATACTGTTTTAGATCCGTTATTTGCTAAAATTAGCAAATAATACCACAAAAAGGTTCATTTATTATATCCCTAGTTTGTTTTCAATGAATTTTCAAATGGAATTCTATTTAAGATACTGCGCCCCAAGGTTACTTCGTCGGCATATTCCAATTCATCGCCAATAGAGATACCACGGGCAATGGTCGAGGTCTTTATTTCTACCCCTTCAAGTTGTTTGTAAATATAAAAATTGGTGGTATCCCCTTCCATAGTTGAACTTAAGGCGAATATCAATTCTTTGATTTTTCCTTCCTTGGTCTTATTCACCAATGATGCAATGGTCAATTCCTGGGGTCCAACACCTTCCATAGGGGAAATCTTTCCGCCCAATACATGATAAAGTCCATTGAACTGACCCGTGTTTTCTATCGCCATAACATCCCTTATATCCTCTACCACACATACCACACTTCCATCCCGTTTCGGATTGGTACATATCTCACAAAGTTCAACATCGGATATATTATGGCATTGGGTACAAAATTTGACCGAATTTCGAAGGCCCTCCAATGCCGAGGACAATCTAGTTGTTTGACCACTAGGTTGCTTTAACAGATGAAGAACCAGCCTTAAGGCGGTCCGTTTTCCGATTCCTGGTAGCTGTGACATTTCATGAACGGCGTTCTCCAAAAGTTTTGACGAAAAATCCATAACGACAAAATTACGCACTATTTTTTCTTTTTGTACTTTGCGTCTGAAATTTATTTATATGTCAGCCACCCATATTCTGCTTCTTATCGGGGCCTATTTCATTGTACTTTTATCGATATCCTACTTAACTGGGAAAAATGATTCAAATGCTGATTTCTTTAAAGCTGGAAAGCAGTCTCCTTGGTATTTGGTCGCCTTTGGTATGATCGGGGCATCCTTGTCGGGTGTAACCTTTATCTCCGTGCCAGGTTGGGTAGAGGCTTCCCAATTCAGCTATATGCAAGTTGTCTTTGGCTATTTGTTGGGCTATATGGTAATTGCCTATGTACTACTTCCTATTTATTATCGGCTAAATGTAACTTCGATCTATGAATACCTCGATGATCGTTTTGGGTTTGTGAGTTATAAGGTAGGCGCCATTTCATTTTTTGTTTCCCGTGTATTAGGAGCTTCCTTCAGATTGTTCTTGGTGGCCATTGTATTGCAGCAATTTGTCTTTGATACCTGGAATGTCCCTTTTGAACTCACCGTTACCCTTTCCATTTTACTTATATGGATCTATACTTTTAAAGGGGGTATCAAGACCATCGTATGGACAGATACCTTACAAACATTATTTATGTTGGTTTCAGTAGGGTTATCCATCTTTTTTATACTAAGACAATTGGATTGGGGGTTTATGGATTTTTTGTCCTCAGATGAACTAAAACAATATAGCAAAACATTGTTCTTAAATGATTTTGGGGACAAGAATCATTTCATTAAGTCATTTTTGGGCGGTATGTTCATTACGATTTGCATGACCGGGTTAGATCAGGATATGATGCAAAAAAACTTGACATGTAAGACCTTAAAAGATTCCCAGAAGAACATGGTAAGCTTTAGTGTAATATTGGTTATTGTTACTTTTGTTTTTATGCTGCTCGGGGCACTATTGTTCATTTATGCGGATAAATTCCAGATTTCAATCCCGGTAATGGACGGCAAACCAAAACCCGACTTATTGTTTCCGGAAATAGCGTTGAACAGTGGCTTGGGCATGACGGTTGCCATTACTTTTATTTTGGGTCTCATTGCTGCGGCCTATAGTAGTGCTGATAGCGCCTTAACCTCCTTGACCACCTCTTTTTGTGTAGATTTTTTAGGCATTGAAAAAAAAGCGGAGAACAGGCGTAAAAAAATTCGAAAAGCCACCCATATAGGTATGAGCCTGTTATTGATTATAGTGGTCATCGCCTTTAAACATATTCTCGATACCAATGTTATTGATGGGCTATTACAAGTAGCATCGTACACCTATGGTCCATTATTGGGGCTATTCGCTTTTGGTATTTTCACAAAACATCAAATTAAGGACAAATATGTTTGGATTGTCGCCTTAGTATCAGTTGCCATATGCTATATTTTGGGGAAATTACCTCCTGAAAATCTAGGAGGATATGTTTTTGGTTATGAACTGCTACCTTTAAATGGATTTATAACTTTTTTAGGGTTGCTGTTGATTCGGAAAAAACAGACAAGCAATCTGAATAACCCGACATAATCCAAAACAAGGTCTTAAAATATTCCATTAGAACTACTTATTGGTAGGATTTATCTGCGTAGGCTTCATTTCGGGACTACCACGGCTTCCATTCCGTTATTTTCGGATTTCTTTTAGGTTATTTAAAATTGAAATTTATGAAAACCAATGAAAAATCAGTATTGATCGGTTGCCAAGAGTACCAAAGTACAGGCTATGACGATTTCTATACCGTTTTTCTCGAGTAGTTCATAAAATTCAGGGTTTTCAGTTCCTGGGTTAAAAATTACCCTTGCAGGTTGTAGGTTAATGATGTCATTATAATAGGTTTTCTGTCTTTTTGGGTTTAAATACAAAGTAATCGTATGTATATTTTGGATATCATCTAAATTGGTCATAATTTGTACCCCGTGAATTACTCCTACTTGTAATCCGTAAGCCTTAGTGACATAACCCTTGTCAACTAGACGTTTTATTGCGATATTACTATAGCGGTCTGGTTTTAATGAAGCCCCAAAAACAAGTGTGTCTTTCATATGTTAAAATTGCTTTTCAAATGTAATTTTTTTGCTAAAAGTACGTCTTTATAAAAACAAGATAATGGTATTAATAATTACTGAATCACATATAAGATCGTTGATAAAGTTATATGTTTATAGTTAATGGTTAGTGTTTAGTATAGCTTATCAGCGAAAGGAACCCTGACGGAAACGTCAGGGTTTTATGATTAAGGACCCCATCGAATTTCCATACACCTAAAACATTTTATTTTACCAATTGTTTGTCATTGATTATCAATTCCCATACCCTGTCAATTCAACTGATAAAAGAAAGTTAAAGTATGCACCTTTGGTAACAATAGTGAATTAATTACGTCTTTTATACAGCACCAGTGTACCATACCATGCTAATACAATCTGATTTGGATAGTTATGAATGGATAGTAGTATTATGGTATACCATGACATTGGCCAAGACTTGTTGGGATGATGGTTGGTTGGTCTCAAAAAAGTCTGGTCAAAAAGAAACCCTGACGAAGTTCGTCAGGGTTTTATTATTTAAATGGGTTAACATCTACCATTTTATTATGACACTACCCCAAGTAAATCCGCTACCAAAGGCTGCAAGCACGACCAAATCGCCATCTTTTACCTTTCCTTGTTCCCAAGCTTCCGTCAGCGCAATGGGTATAGAGGCAGCTGTAGTATTTCCATATCTCATAATATTATTGAAGACTTGGTCATCTTTCAATCCAAATTTTTTCTGAATAAACTGGGAAATTCTCAAGTTGGCCTGATGGGGTATAAGTAAATCAATATCTTTCTGGGTGAGGCCATTTGCCATCAAACCTTCCATGATAACCTCACTAAAACGAACCACGGCATTCTTAAAAACAAATTGCCCGTTCATATAGGGATAATAAGAAGTTTCGTCAGGATCGTTGTCCTTGATTATATCCGTTATCCAACGCTTGCCCATACCGGGAGCGATCAATGAGAGTTCTTCTGCATGTTGACCTTCGGAATGTAAATGTGTTGAAAGTATTCCTTTTGTAGGGTCTTCTTCACGCGAAAGGACCGCAGCACCTGCACCATCCCCAAAAATAACCGTTACCCCTCTTCCCCTTGTGGTAAAATCCAGACCCGTTGAGTGTACTTCAGAACCGATAACAAGTACATTTTTGTACATACCTGTTTTAATATACTGGTCGGCGACCGAAATACCATATACAAAACCTGAACATTGATTTCTTACGTCCAAGGCCCCAACGGTTTTTATTCCCAGTTCGCTTTGAACCAAAACCCCTGGTCCTGGAAAGTAATAATCTGGACTTAGTGTTGCAAAAACAATGAAGTCTATTTCGTCTTTGTCAATACCTGCCCTCTTTATAGCTATTTTGGCAGCCTTGACCCCCATGGTCATAGTCGTATCCTCACCCTTGATTACATGGCGCCGTTCTTTTATTCCTGTTCGTTCCTGAATCCATTCATCATTGGTATCCATAACCTTGGCTAAATCATCGTTGGTCACGACATTCTCTGGAACAAAATACCCGAGGCCAGTAATTTTAGAATTATACATCGTATCGTCTGTTAAGGTTTGTTCAATAGATTGCACATCTATCGTCTTGCAAGGTAGTGATTGCTTCGCTTTAAATCAATAGATAAAATAGTAACAAGAAAAATAAAGATAATATCTAATCCAGGTACTTCTTGTAGTTATCCACCTTTACCGTTGCCTTCAAATCATGAAGTAAGTTAAAAAGCCCGAAGAAGGTGCGGTTCATATAAAGAAAATGTTTAGAACCCCTATTTCCGTTCATCTTTCGAATCTGTTGATCCGTTGAATATCGCTGACTTAAATCAGCTATTTTGACCCAAAAATCGTCTGCTCCAAAATCAAAGGTCTCTTCATTAAAAGGGGTAGTAAACAAGGTCAACATTTCTTTGAACAATTCCTTGAAAAACTTGAATTCCGCCGTTGTATCGGCAGGGGTCAGGATCTCTAATTCATAGAGTTTTCGGGTAAAAACCACGTCATTTGAAATATTCTCTTTTTTGGCCAACTCAAAATAGGGGATATAAAACTCATCAGGAATCGCCTTGATACAGCCGAAATCTATGGCAATCAAAGTTCCCCTATCGCTAATGAGAAAATTGCCCGGATGTGGATCTGCGTGTACTTTTCGCAATCCATGTATTTGATACATAAAAAAATCCCATAGGGTCTGCCCTAGCTTATTTCCTAATTCCGCTTTAAAATCGGTCTTGGCAAATTCACTTAAATGGAGTCCATGCATCCAATCCATGGTGATAATCCGATCACTGGACAATTCTTCATAATAAGTTGGGAATTCCAAATTGGGGATATGCGCACAAAATTTGGATATTTCCTTGCTTTGTTGCAATTCGAGGACATAATCGGTTTCCTCATTCAATTTATGCTCTACCTCCTTAAAGTATTTATCAGAATCTGTTCCCTGAAGATTAAACATACGCATTGCGATGGGCTTTACCAATGCCAGATCACTGCTGATGCTCTCTGCAACACCGGGATATTGGATTTTAACCGCCAATTCCTTATCACCCTTGGTCGCCTTGTGCACTTGGCCTATACTTGCCGCATTAATCGAATTACGTTCAAAAGTATCAAAAAGCTCCTCTGGGTATTTATCCAAGTACTTTTTAAACGTTTTACGGACTAACGGAGCTGAAAGTGGGGGCACCGAAAATTGTGAAAGTGAAAACTTCTCGACATAAGCCCTTGGAAGGAGGTTCTTCTCCATACTTAACATCTGGGCAACCTTCAGGGCACTACCTTTCAAACTTTTCAAGCCGTCATAAATATCGCCGGCATTGTCTTCGTTAAGCTCATCCCTGGTATGTTCAGGGTTAACTAGCTTCTTTCCGTAATACTTGGCATAATTACCACCGATTTTTACCCCCGTCTTTACGAGTTTGCCCGCACGTTCGATTTTACCTGTAGGAATTGCATCTAATGTTTTCAATATTTATAGGACTTAAGGTTAACTACTATACAAAGGTCTCCTTATAAAGAAATTTACCAAAATCGATAATATTCTCTAAGGGAGTATTGTCAAAAAGATCAAAAATTGTATTTACCGATTTTTCGATGGCTATATCGGTCTTCTCAAACCCCTTGGAATCATCATCTTTCCAGAATTTCAATAGAAACAAAAATTGAAACCAAGCGCCTTCAGAAAATAGTCCAGGGTTATGTTTGGTTATCTTCAATGGCTTGCCATCATTGGCCTCCTCTATTAAACCGGTCGCAAAACCCTTGATTCGTTTTCGCAGCCCTTTAAGCTGTTTTAAGTTCTTCAAAGGGTTTTTTTCTTGGTGTGATGAGAATAGCACATAACTTCGATTCAAGGTCAATAACTCAAAAAACGAATAATAAAAAGTGAGCATCTTATCCTTGTTCGAAAATCCTTCGAATTCCTTATTTTTTCCCAACAACATCTCTGTATTATCATAGAACTTGATCCATATCCGTTTAGGGATAGTTTCCAAAGAACCAAAGAATGAATAAAAATCAGATTCGGAAATCGAATTTTGTTTGCAGAATTTAAAAACCGACTTCGGTTTTATTCCATGTTCCAGGACATAGTCCATATACATGGCTATCACATCATTTTCCGTAAGCTTTTTCGTTTTGACCTTCGCACCCATAGAATGATTTTTTATAGTTTGGAAAAATTGCAGTGTTTTATTTGCTCTAATAAAGTTTGGTTGAAAAAACGTGCTTTCCGAGGAAAGCACGCTCTCTAACAACCTAACCACTAAAATCTAGTAGTAATTGGGTATTTTTGACTTTTTCATAGCAAATCAATTCCCAACAGGTACAAATATAAGTATTGTTTAATGTTTTTTACTTTTTATTAAACAAAAATATTTGTTAAAGTTTCGGATGTCCAATTTTTCAAGTTTTCGTGCCAGTTTGTCATTCTTTACGAGAATGGTATTTTTTTTGACAGGTATGTTCTATTAATCTTAAAAATAAAAAAAATGGCTACAGGTAAAATCAATGTATCAGTAGATAATATATTTCCTTTAATCAAAAAATTCCTTTACAGCGATCATGAGATTTTTCTTCGCGAATTGATTTCAAACGCAACGGATGCAACCTTAAAATTAAAACACATGACCTCCATTGGGGAGGTTAAAGTGGACTACGGTAATCCGATGATCGAAATTAAATTGGACAAAAAAGGGAAAAAGCTCCATATCATCGATCAAGGAATTGGTATGACCCAGGAAGAGGTTAAGAAATATATTAACGAAGTTGCTTTTTCTGGGGCAGAGGAATTTTTGGACAAATATAAAGAAGCGGGTAAGGATGCTGGCATAATCGGTCATTTCGGACTTGGTTTTTATTCCTCCTTTATGGTGGCCGATAAGGTCGAGATCATAACCAAGAGTTATAAGGAAGAACCTGCGGTACATTGGTCATGTGATGGTTCCCCGGAGTTTTCTTTAAAAAAGAGCAAAAAAGAGGATAGGGGTACCGAGATCATACTTCATATTGCCGATGATTCTACCGAGTTTTTAGAAGAAAATAGAATCAAGGAATTATTGAACAAGTACAACAAGTTCATGCCAATTCCCATAAAATTCGGAACAAGGACAGAAACCCTTCCTAAACCGGAAGGAGCAAAAGAAGAAGATCCAGCACCAACAAAAGAAGTTGACAATATTGTCAACAATCCCAATCCTGCTTGGACCAAGCAACCTGCCGACCTAAAGGATGAGGATTATAAGAGTTTTTACAGGGAGCTTTATCCTATGCAGTTCGAGGAACCTTTGTTCCACATCCATTTAAATGTAGATTATCCTTTTAACCTAACAGGGATCTTATATTTTCCGAAATTAACCAATGATCTGAACATTCAAAAAGATAGGATACAACTCTATCAGAACCAGGTCTTTGTTACCGATAATGTCGAGGGAATTGTTCCAGAATTCCTAACTATGTTAAGAGGGGTCATTGACTCCCCTGACATTCCTTTGAACGTGTCACGTTCCTATTTACAGGCCGATGGTGCAGTAAAGAAAATTGCATCTTACATCACCAGAAAAGTTGCCGATAAATTGAATTCCCTTTTTAAAAACAACCGGGAAGAATTTGAGGCCAAATGGAACGACATTAAAATCGTCATTGAATACGGTATGCTTTCCGAAGAGAAGTTTTTCGAAAAAGCCGATAAATTCGCCCTATATCCAACGGTTGATGGCAAATACTACACTTTTGAGGAAATGAAGGAGGCGTTAAAGGCAAATCAGACCGATAAGGATGACAAGCTTGTAGTACTCTATGCTTCTGACAAAGAAGCGCAACACAGTTATATAGAAGCGGCAAAAAATAAGGGATATGAGGTGTTATTGATGGACTCCCCCATTATTGCCCACTTAATGCAAAAATTGGAAACCTCGAAAGAGAATCTTTCCTTTGCCAGGGTCGATGCCGATCATTTGGATAATTTGATAAAAAAAGAGGACACCCAGATATCTAAACTTTCAGATGAAGAAAAAGAACGCCTAAAGACTAATTTAGAAGAGGTTATTACCGATAAAGGATATACCATTCAAATGGAGGCGATGGACAGCAATGCATCACCTTTTATAATCACCGAACCCGAATTCATGCGTAGAATGAAAGAAATGCAGAAAACCGGTGGTGGCGGAATGTTCGGAATGGGCAATATGCCCGAGATGTATAATCTTATCGTAAATACCAACCACGAACTTGTTGGTGAGATCTTAAATACAAAAACGGCCAAAAAACGCGAACGTTTGATCAACCAGTCCTTAGATCTGGCAAGACTGTCAAAAGGTCTACTAAAAGGGGAAGAGTTGACCAATTTTATTAAGCGGAGTTACGAAATGGTCAAATAGTTTGGCTAAATTTGGGCAAACCGGTGTCCTAAAGATGAGAAACTTAATTCTAGGTATAGTATTCCTTTTTGGAAGCTACGCATGTGGCCAAGACAATAGCCTAAGCATTAAGATAGAAGGCATAAAATCTGAAAGAGGGAAAATTCTCTATACGGTATTTTCAGATAACGTCGGTTTTCCCAGTGATGTGGGTAAAGCAATTCAAAGAGGTTTGGTCCATATAAAAAACGGAATGGCCGATATTCGTTTGGACTTGCCCAATGGTGAATATGCCGTAATGGTCTTTCATGATGAAGATGACGATAATGAACTAAAAACCAATTGGTTCGGCATGCCCAAAGAAGGCGTTGGAAATTCGAACAACCACAAGGGAATACCTAGTTTTAAAAAATCGGTTTTTAAGTTGGTAGAAGACAAATCGATCATGATAAGTCTTTGGTATATGTAAATCGAACCAAACAATTAAAAAACCGTCCTGGCCTAATGGTCAGGACGGTATTTTTTAATTATCCTTTTAAAAGTCCATTCTTTATTTAAAAAAATACCTTTTGTCAAAATGGTTCTTTAACAATACAATTTGCAAGCCTACAAAGAACGCCAATCCAATAAACGCATAAACATAAATATCAGATACTGAAAACTCGGGCATTTGATCGAGCACATCTATTTTACCAAATTCCAAAAGTATTTTTTCTGGCCACCAATCGTTTTTGGCAACGGCATCCCCATAAAGAAGAAAAGCAAAACCACCTAATACAATTGCTATGATCCCCCACCATATTTTCTTGTTTATCAATGGTTTATAGCCCAAGACTTGTCTTGGACGTTTTTCCGCCTCGATTTTGGAGATAATGGCATTCGTAAAATTCAATGAAGGTTGTTCCAAACCTTCTTCCTTTATTCTTTTTCGAATTACCATATCGAATTTATCGGTATCATCTTTATCTATCCTTTGCATAACTCCGTATTATTTCTGGTTCCAATGTATCGGCCAATAGATTCATTAGGCGTTTTCTTGCCCTAAACAATTTAACTTTCACGTTATTGGCGGTTAGGTCCATTACCGCTGAAATCTCCTGTAATGAAAGTTCCTCATAATAAAACAAGGTGATTAAAATACCATCATCACCTGGCAACAACCGAAGTGCATCTTTTATGGTTTTGTTCTGTTCGCTCCGTTCAAAGTGCATAATCACATTTTCTTCCTCGCCTAAATGCCTTTCGTAAACCTTATCAATCGATGTTGTTTCAATTTTTCGGCCCGACTTTCGCACATAGTCCAAACTGCGGTAATATGCGATTTTATACAACCATGTCGAAAATTTGGCATCCCCCTTAAACCGTTTTAACCCTTGATAGGCTTTCAAAAAGGAATCTTGGGCAATTTCTTCTGCCTCTTCCTTATTTTTAACCATTCGCATCGCCAAGGTATAGACCATATATTTATAACGGTCTACCAAGTCGGCAAAGGCGCCCATATCACCATTTAAGGTCCTATTGATCAAAGGTTGGTCTTGTTCAAGGCTCATCTATTGCATATGACGCTGAATATCCTCTAGCGGTTACATAAAATATAAAAAAAACATGGGTTTGTGTAACCCAGCATAAAATTCCTGCGTCTTACCCTATGAACGAGTTTATTAATCAATCTGTACTGAGCTGGTTTCAGTATTTAAAAACAATCAAATCATGGTAGGACCGGTATTTATTTTCATCAGTTTATTCATCGTCATTTTCGGCATAGCGTATCTTCACTTTTCAACAAGGAACAAGGAACGATTGGCCCTTATAGAAAAAGGGGCCGATGCTAGTATATTCGTAAAGGGAAAAAGTGAAAAGGCCGCTCCGGTATGGAAAATCCTTATCTTGAATTTGGCCCTATTATTAATGGGCATCGGTGGCGGCATCGTGCTTGGGGGCATCTTACAAAACAATTTGGCAGGGGATTCATTTTATGCCATGCCCGGTAGCATTTTCCTACTCGCAGGCACGGGACTGTTAATAGGTTTTTTTATTACCAAGCAATTGGATAAGGAGTGAAATAAGAAGTTTCATCTTAAAAAAATAAAAAACCGAACTATAAGTATCGGTTTTTTATTTTTACCCAATTATTATTAAGAATACCTTTTAGAATATATTTGTGCCCACTTTCATATAAGAATATTACATCGTATCTTACTTTAAAAATTGCTATCCCGCTTTTATGTTTGAAATAAACAACCTTGGTTTCAATTTTCAAACCCTAATGGATATTATAGGGTTAATACAAGGGGTTACTTTAGGTTTATTATTGCTAATATTAAGCCATAAGCACTTTAGAAGTACTTTTTTTCTTGGGCTTTACTTGTTATTATTTTCTTTGAAATTAGCCGTTTTTATACCAAAAGGGTTAAATCTAGATGAACTACATCCAGAATTTTTGCTTTTGCCATTTAATTTTTCATGGTTGCTTTTTCCATTGTTCTTCATTTATACACAAAAAGTATCGATTTTTTCCAATCAAAAAACAAAATATTGGGTAATCGTTCCAGGAATATTATCATTTTTATTACAAGTCGTTATATATTTCCTACCCTATTCAACAAAACTGGAAATTGCACAAAGTTTTTGGCACGAACTTTTTTTTACGTTCATAGGAATATGTTATTCATGGGCGATAGGCATTTGGAATTTAAGGTTTGTCAATTTCCATATAAAGGAAGTAAAGAACACATTCTCCCTAATAGAATTCAAAGAGCTTAAATGGGTTCGTATTTTCCTTATATATGCTTTAAGTACCTCTGTAATAATTCATGTTTTATACTTTATTTCTCCCCAAAACTTTTATTTCAAACTGATATTTTCCATTTTTGATTTGATAGCAATATATTGGATCGCGGGTAATGGTGTTATTCAACGTAATGTTTCTTCTACACTTGAACTATCTCCAAAATTCCCTGAAATTAAATCTATAGCTGAAAACTATAACCAAAGCTATTCCATTGAAGATTTAAAAGTACTAATGAGGCAAATTGAGGATTATGTTGTAAGTAGCGAAAGTTATATGTCTGCTGAACTTACCATTATTGATTTGGCAGAAAAATTGAAAGAACATCCCAAACGTATTTCTACAGCAATCAACACTATTTTAAATAAAAATTTCAATACGTATATAAATCAGCATCGAATTAAAAAAGCTGAAAGGCTATTGAAAAATAAAAGTGCGGAAAATTTCAGTATTGAAGGAATTGGAAAAGAAGTTGGCTTTAATAGTAAAAGTGCTTTTTATTCCGCCTTTAAAAAAATGACAGGAATGACACCCACCGCATATAAGGAAAGAACAGCCGTATAGGGTTAAATACCCTCAAATCCTAATTTTACTACTAATTCAAGTATTTCACAAAATCAAATGTTAAGAATGGTTTGAGTCGCTAAATACCTCACTCCTAAGCTTTTTAGTATTCCAAAGTGTCCTGATTTCGGAAATCAGGACACCTTCTCCTTCACGTTAGTTGCATTTTAGCGTTTATATACCAAATCTTTATATGTGTGTGAAAGTTTAAACAAAAGGACCGTGATCATTTTGATTTCCCAATTCCCCTAAGATGTGGATTTTTAAATTGATAAGTCAGTAATAAAATTGGTAGTTCCCCCGAAGTCAATAAATAATTCGGTCCTTTTAAATTTATAATAATAAATGAATACTTTAGAAATAAATGCTTCAGGAAATTTTGAAAGCTGGAGTCCCGGTAAAATAAAAGAATTAAAAGATCAAAGAATAAGCAATGACCTTGGTCAAAACTTAATATTCGAAAACGAAAATATTCGACTTTGGGAAGTTATATTATTGCCAAACGAAAGACTGCCGTTTCGCAAAATAAATATGGATTATAGCTGGGTTTCGTTAACTTCCGGATTGGCAATATCAAGGTATGCTGACGGAAAGATAATACTTATGCGAATTGATAAGGGCGACTCTGCCTTCTTGAAATGTAAAGAAAAAACTTATATATATGATCTCGAAAATAAAGGAAACGATATTCTCTTTTTCCATCTGACCGAGTTTAAACATCAAACCATTAAAAAATACTTGTCAAAAGGCGTACGGTTAAAAGCGAATAAGTCTTCTAACGATTAAAAATTCCTGACCAAAGTACCCCACTGGGTAATTTAGTATTGTCTTCGGGATATTACCATCAATATTATCCGGTTTCCTATCTTTAGGGGATGAAAATAATTTCCACCAATATTGGCAATCCAACTACTTTTTTATGGAATGGTAAGGAAGAGCGTACAGGAATTTATAAATATCCAACACAAGAACCCTTGTTTCTAGGAAAAACAGATGTCAAAGATGATACCGTAGTTGATCGTAAACATCACGGCGGGGAACATAAAGCATGCTATTTATTTTCATCAGCGCAGTATCCATATTGGAAAAGCAAGTACCCCCATCTGGAATGGGATTGGGGCATGTTCGGGGAAAACCTGACCATTGAGGGACTTAATGAATCCCAGTTACGGATCGGCGACATTTATAAAATAGGTGCGTCTTTGGTTCAAGTCTCACAACCTAGGGAACCTTGTTACAAATTAGGTGTTCGCTTTGGCACCCAAGACATTATAAAACAATACATCGACCACTGCCATCCAGGCACTTATGTCCGTATTCTTATAGAGGGGAATGTAAACAAAGGGGATATACTTGAACTGACCGAACAATCTAAAAACCCGCTTACCGTACAGCAGTTTTATAAATTACTATACGCGAAGGAAAAAAATGTTGACCTTGTAAACCTGGCAATTGACAATACAGCACTTCCCGATTATAAAAGGGAGCGTTTAAAGCAGTATCTTAAAGATAAAGGCAACTAAAGAATCAAATTATGGCATTTCCATGGCATCTCTATAGTATGGCTGTTTTGTACATCATTGCCGGGATCATGCATTTCGTACGGCCAAAAATATATCTCCGTATAATGCCCAGATATCTCCCGCAGCCTAAATTATTGGTGGGGTTGAGTGGTATGGCCGAAATTCTTTTAGGTACAGGATTGTGCTTCAACATTACAAAGAAATATTCCATTTATGGTATTATTTTAATGTTGGCCATATTCCTTTTGGTCCATTTTTATATGCTAAGCAGTGAAAAAGCATCGGCAGGCTTGCCTAAATGGGTTTTGATCTTAAGAATACCCCTTCAATTCGTGCTCATGTATTGGGCCTACTCCTATTTGTGATCCGAACAAAAAAAAGGGGGCTTACGCCCCCTTTTCCCTCGAACTAAATTAAACCAACTTAATCAACTATCATCTCTTCGAAATACTTGTCATTAAAGTTTTTAACTATAATGTTATATCGACCGCTGTAGGCGTTTTTAAAATTGAAAGCCTTTTCAATAAGCCCCTCGTTTTTAAATACTTGGTTATAAACCACCCTGTCATTATTGTCTATAACTTTGATCTCAACTTCTTTTTTGCTCAAGTTCAAAAGATTAAGATAAACCATACCATCCTTCTTTCTGAAGACAGGCTTGTTCTTTTCTAACTTGTTTTCGATAGAAATGCCCGAATCTTCAACCAAAATGGTGTATTCTGTCTCTTTTACCGCATCCTCCACTTCAAGGAAATATGTTCCTGTTTCCAGACTATTCAAATTAAATCTTTTTAAATACTCCGTTTTATCTTCCAAGGCTTCAGCGAAAATTACATTGCCCTGTTCATCAATGAACTTCAGCGTTGCATCTGTGGATAGATTGTCATATCTAAAGACCAAGGTTTTACTATCTTCGTCTTTGACAATTCTTAAATCGATCTTGTTGGCCATGCCAAAGGCGGTAATGAATAAAAAGGCCGTGCTTAGTGTTAACTTCTTAATTGTTTTCATAACATTCTGATTTTAAGGATTAATGAATAATTTATTGATTGATGAATAATTTATTGATTACTGAATTTTCTACTTTTTATTAGCGATTGTAATTTCTTTTGGTTGCCCAGACAACTCTTTTACTGTCTTTAAAGTTTGAAAAAAATGAATTCCTTCTTGCAACTGTCGGCATCTTACTAATTGGTGCGTTCATATTCTTTTTTTTAATTATTATAAAATTAATTACAGGACAAACTTACGACCGCAATATCCCTCTCACTACATCAGTTTTTTCCAATTTATGTGTTATTTTACCAGATTAGTAGGTTAATTAATTGTTAAGGGGTAATTTAGCATAGATTTGAGTTAATTTTGCAAAGTTGGGTTAAAAACAACCTTACTAAATTTGCATTATATAAACATTATTAAATGCTAAAACAGAAACCTACTTTAGAAGCCATTGAACCCAATTTTGGGCATTCATATATGTACCAGAAGTTCGACGCTTCAAAGAACAATAGAAATAATATATGGCACTATCACCCCGAAATTGAACTGGTTTATGTCAATGGTGGGGCCGGTAAACGCCAAATCGGAAGTAACCTGTCTTATTATACCAATGGTACGCTTATATTAATAGGTAGTAATCTGCCCCATTGCGGGTTTACGGATAAATTGACAGGAAATAGAAGTGAAACGGTTATTCAAATGAAGACGGACTTTTTAGGGAACGATTTTTTCGATATTCCCGAAATGAGAAAAATCCAAAATATTTTTGAGGTAGCGAAAGCCGGGGTAGTCTTCTTTGGGGAAACAAAACAGCGATTGGGCGCAAAGATGGAGGCTTTGGATCACCAATCCAGTTTTGAGCGCCTATTATCAATATTGGACATTCTGCATGGATTGGCCAATACCGAGGAATTCAGGATATTGAATGCCCATGGCTATTCCTTGGAAGCCGATACCAAAGACAATGATCGTATCAATATCGTATTCAACCATGTCAAAAATAATTTTAAGGAAGAAATAACCCTACAGGAAATCTCGGATCTAGTGAGTATGACCATACCTTCGTTCTGTAGATACTTCAAAAAGATTACCAATAAGACCTTTGTGCAGTTTGTAAATGAATATCGTCTGGTACACGCTTCCAAATTGTTGGCTGAACAACCCTTGAGTATCACAGAGGTATGTTTTGAATGTGGTTTCAACAATTTTTCACATTTCAACAAATCGTTCAAGGCCTTTACAGGCCAGAATCCATCGGCATACAGAAGTCAATTAAGTACGGTTTTACAATGAGTTCCATAAGGATGATTCCTTTGAATTTGGATGATTGTGATATCACTTATTATCCGAACTTTATCGATTTAAATAAGGCTGATGGGTATTTTAAGCATTTTAGAAGCACTATTCCTTGGCAGCAAGATGATATAAAGATTTTCGGCAAAGTGCACCCACAACCCAGATTAACGGCGTTGTATGGTACGGGAAAAAAAACATATTCCTATTCCAATATCATTATGCAACCGAATTTGTTCACTGGCGAATTGCTTGAAATCAAGGACAGTATCGAGGCAATTGCCCAAGTGGAATTCAATGCCTGCCTTTTAAATCTCTATAGGGACGGACAAGATAGTAACGGTTGGCATTCGGACGATGAAAAGGAGCTGGGACAAAACCCCATCATCGGTTCCATAAGTCTTGGGCAAGAAAGGCCCTTTCATTTACGGCACAAAAAGAATAAGGCTTTGAGGCATAAGATACTTTTGGAACACGGGAGTTTATTACTGATGAAGGGACAAACACAGCATCATTGGCAGCATCAGGTGCCAAAGACGTCAAAACGCATAGGGGAGCGTATAAACCTTACCTTTAGATTGTTGAAATAAAAAAAACCGGTAATATCATTATGTACCGGTTTTTTTTATACCCTTCTTACAAGTCTAGCACTGCCTTTAGCGTTTGGGTCACTGCACTAATGTCCTCATGCGCAACTACACTAATATAACTTCAGATCTTATGCCAAGGTATTATTATTCGACCAAATTCCCTTTTTTAGGATAAGGTGATTAAATACATCTGCCAAAATTGAATTGCCGTGGGTTCCTTGGGAAAACCGTTATTTGAAAAGATCATTCAACACTTGGGCCAAACGTAATCCCCCTTTATGAAGTTGGGACTCGACCGTGCCCCACCACGTATAACTGTATCGATAGGCAAGCTTTTCACCAACTTCAACGGAATCATATAGTGTATCGGCGATTTTATGTGACTCCTCTACCCAATCAAGGAGGGTTCCTTTCTGAATATTCCTTATCCCCTTTTTATCCAGTTTGGGAAGGGTATTCGCCAATTCAGAGAAACTCAATCCGTAGTCATCGATCATATTCGAATCCCAGACCTTATGTAGGTTACTCCCTCTTCCGAACCACTGTACCTGTATATCATTTCCCCCTTTATCCTCAACCCTTCCTACATGCATGGGTTGGTGAAGGTCGCCGATCAAATGCACCAACATTTTTAAATAAAAGACCCGATCTGCCTTAGTATTCTTCTCATTTTCGACCATTGCAATGCATTTACGAATACCTACCACCAAATCACCATACTTATTTGGCTCAATATCATTATACACCTTACCTGCTGGAATATTCACATAATGCCAAGCACTGAACTCTTTAAAACGCCTATCCGCCTTTATTTCATCAGCAAAATTTGAAATCGAGGCGATGCTCTTTCCTCCCAAAAGTTTATCGATTGCACGTCTAGCCTTTCCCGAAAGTTCTTCCTGGGCTATTTCACCGATTACCCTATGCCCTGTTTTCGACCAAAAAGGAGAATTTCCTAAGGAAATCTGACTTGTTAGGAGTATTAGAAGTAGTATTTTTTTCATGGTTGCCATTTGTTCCAAAATTAGAAAAAGGATTTTAATCTAATGTTAAGTGTTGTTTCTATTTAATTTTTTAGTTTAATCTTGCATACCCAAAATAAATTGAATTGGTTTTAAAGAATATAAAATCCGTATATGTCAGATATGCCGCTATGGCCATAGTGGCCATTTTTTTTGGGATATTCTTATTTTTACTCAGTGTTCGATTTGGGGCATGGGGTAAACTTCCTGGTAAAAACGAGCTTGCTACATTTCATTATTATAGGGCTTCGGAGGTATATACTGCGGATAGTGTCTTAATTGGAAAGTACTATTTGAACGACCAACAGCCCATTCCCTATGAAAACTTTCCAGAACACTTGATCAATGCCCTGGTATCTATTGAGGATGAGCGATTTTATGAGCATTCTGGCTTAGACTATCAAAGTCTTCTTCGGGTGGGCTTTAAGACCATATTGATGCAAGACCAATCATCGGGAGGTGGCAGTACCCTGACACAGCAATTGGCCAAAAACCTATATCCCCGTAAGGAACGCAATAAAACCAACCTTATCGTGAATAAGGTTAAGGAAATGATCATTGCCAAGCGTTTGGAAAACCTCTTTACCAAGGAAGAGATCCTTGGGCACTATCTCAATACCGTTTCCTTTGGAGGCAACACCTATGGCATTGAAAGCGCTTCACTAAAATTTTTTAATAAGCCAACAGACCAATTGAATATCGAAGAATCGGCTACGCTGGTCGGTATGCTCAAGGCGACCCATAGTTATAACCCGAGATTGTTCCCAGGAAAAAGTACCGATAGGAGAAATTTAGTCTTACAGGCAATGCTCAATAACGATTTTTTGTCCCAAATTGAGAAAGACAGTATCTCAGCACTCCCATTAAAACTGGATTATCGTGAATTTGACCATGATGAAGGTATGGCACCCTATTTTAGGGAAGAAGTTCGAAAAATACTTCGTAAATGGTGTGAAATTGAAAATGAAAATGGCCAAAATTACAATCTGTATACTTCTGGCTTAAAAATCTACACCACCTTGGATTCCAAAATGCAACAATTGGCCGAGGAAACCATGGCCATCCATATGTCTTCATTGCAAAATGAATTCGAAAAAAGCCATGGTAAGAACGCCCCTTGGCTAAAGAACAAAGCACTTATAGAGAAACTGGTCAAAAGAACAGAATCATATAAAAAACTAAAAAAACTTGGATGGGATGATGCGGTGATCATGGATACCCTCCAACAAAAAAGGACGATGACCCTTGCCGACTGGAAAGGTGAAAAATTGGTAAATGCCAGTACTGTAGATAGTGTGCAGCACTATATGAAATTTCTTAATACCGGTTCTTTGGCGATCGATGCCCAAACCGGTGCGGTCAAAACATGGATCGGGGGTATCAATTACAAGTATTTCAAGTATGACCATGTGGCCCAGAGTAAAAGGCAAGTAGGATCCACATTTAAGCCTATTGTCTATACGGCCGCACTTGAGACAGGTATTTCGCCTTGTACATATTTTTCGGCCCAGGAAGTGGAATATGAAAATTTAAAGGGGTGGTCGCCTAGCAACTCTGGCGATAAAGATGAAGCGTATCTTAACTATTCTATGGAAATGGCCTTGAGTAATTCAGTGAATACAGTGGCGGTAAAAGTTTTGGAAAAAACCGGAATCGAAAACGTGATCCAACAGGCCAAAAATATGGGAGTACTTTCTGAGCTGCCCAAGCAACCTTCCTTGGCATTGGGTACCGGAGAACTTTATGTCAATGAAATGGCCGGGGCATATGCCAGTTATACCAATAATGGAAAAGCGGTCTACCCCTATTTGATCCAGACCATTACCAACCGAAAAGACTCTATTTTAGCTCATTTTGAGCCAAAAAGGTCTAATTCCTTTGCATTTTCGAAGAAAACAGGTCAAATAATGCTGGAAATGATGAAATCCACGATTGATCAAGGTACGGCATCACGCATTCGAACATCCTATAAACTAAAAAATGATATTGCGGGTAAAACAGGGACTACCCAAAATAATAAAGATGCTTGGTTCGTAGCCCTTACGCCCAAATTGGTACATGTGAGTTGGGTGGGCCTCGACAATCACGAAATAGGCTTTAAAAGCACTAGCTTAGGTCAGGGTGCCAACGCCGCTCTACCCCTATTTGCCCTATGGTACCAGAAGTTGAATAGAGATCCAGAATTCAATGTAATGACCAAAGCACGATTTTCGAAACCGGATGCAACAGTTTTGGAATTACTGGATTGTGAACCTATTAAACGCGATGGTTTTTTTAAACGCCTATTTAAAAATCCCAATAAAAAGAAGGCAAAAAGATTCCGTTCGGGTTCAAAATCATAAAATGAACACTAAGACGATAAAATCAGCCAATAATCAAGTTAGCCCACTATCGTTTTAATCTCGATCATAACAAAATATTTTCTACCGGATAAAACATAATCTACTACCCAATGTAAACATATGTTTAAACGGAAAAATATGGTTTATAAAGGGTTTTAAAAGTAGTCTATAAATCCTAAAAAAAGGAAGCCTTTCTTAGGGTATTTGGTCGTCTTTTACGTGATAAAATCCTAAATTTGATAGTTGCTAAATTAACCACCGATGTCGAGATACCTAAGTGTTCTTGTACTTATCTTAACCACTACGATCACGTTCGCACAAAACCAACCAAAAAGCTTTACTGTAAAGCTTATTTCGAATACCGAGACCATAACCCCGGATGGCGTTTTAGACGAACCGATATGGGAGTCTGCTGAAAGTGCCTATGGATTTTGGGAATATTTCCCGTTAGATTCGATTCAGGCAAGGCAACAAACAGACATTAAAATGCTATACGATGATCAAAATCTCTATATTGGGATCACCGTATATTCCGCTGGGAGGGATTATAGGGTACAAACCTTGAAACGGGATTTCAGGGCCGGTGACAGCGATAATATCAGCTTGTTGTTCGATACCTTCAATGATGGCACCAATGCCTTTTTATTCGGTATAAATCCATTTGGGGTTCGAAGGGAAGGTTTAGTCTCCGGCGGCGGCAATGATAGAAGGGGTTTTACAATTTCTTGGGATACCAAATGGAAAGGGGACTCCAAAATTTATGATGATCATTATACTTCCGAAATGATCATTCCCCTTACGGCTTTCAAATTTAAAGAAGGGGAGACTAAATGGCGTTTCAACAGTTATCGTTTCGACACCCAATCGAATGAAACCAGTACTTGGATGCAAATCCCACAAAACCAGAATGTCTTTGGCCTCACTTTTATGGGTGATATGGTTTTTGAAAAACCTTTGGGAAGGTCTAGAACGCCTTTGGCGATTATCCCTTTCATAAATGCCATTTCCCGAAGTGATTTCGAAAATGATGAAAAGCTCAACAATGTAAAGGTGGGTGGTGATGCCAAATTCGCTATTGGCAATAGTATGAATTTGGACATTACGATAAATCCCGATTTCTCACAGGTTGAAGTAGATGAACAGGTGACCAACCTGACCCGTTTTGAAGTATCACTTCCTGAAAAAAGGCAGTTTTTTATAGATAATAGTGATCTTTTTGCCAGTTTTGGTGATGTTCGCGATGCCAACCCCTTTTTTTCTCGGAGAATTGGAATCGCAGTAGATACTGCAGACAATTCGATCGAAAATAAAATTATCGGAGGGATCAGACTCAGTGGTAAGTTGAACAAACGTTTGCGCTTAGGTGTCCTTGGCATCCAGACCGAGGCGGATGAAACGAATAAAATCACTTCCAATAACAATATGATGTTCGCCGTTCAGCAACGGGTTTTTGAACGGTCCTCTATTGGCATGTTCTTCATTAACAGACAGGCTTTGAAAGATTATGATTTTTTGGAGCCCGAGGACAAATACAACAGGGTTCTTGGCATTGATTATGACCTGATTTCGAAGGGCAATCGATGGAATGGCAAGTTCTTTCTTCATAAATCATTTGCGCATAATAGCGGTGGCAAGGATGCCTCTGCAGGGGCGACCCTTGATTATAATTCAAGGTATTTTAGCACATATTCCAAATTCGTTTATGTGGGTGAGGACTTTAGATCCGACTTGGGTTTTATCCGTAGGACCGATATCTTTAAAGGCATTGTGGGTTTCGAGAGGATTTACTGGCCAAAAAAAGGAATCATCAATACCCATAGTTTTAGATTCTTCCCCATTTTCACTTGGAGTCCAAGTATGGACCTAAAAAATACGGATTATACGCTCAGAAGTACATGGGAGGCCAGATTCCTGGATTTTTCACAGGTCAGTATCGGTATGGAAAATAATTTCACCTTTTTAACCGAGGAGTTTGAACCTACTGGAAAGGATGGCGCTATTGCCTTACCCGAGAATCTAGGCTATTATTATAACAACGTGCAACTGGAGTATAATTCTGACCGAAGAAAGATTTTTTCCTATCAATTGGAGACTACCTTAGGTCGGTTCTTTAATGGCAGACAATATTCGGTTCAAGGAATGATGACATATCGTTTTCAACCCAAGGTATATATTTCCATGCTCTTTGATTATAACAGAATAGAATTGCCCCAACCCTATGCAAGTGCCAATCTGTGGTTACTTAGCCCTAAAATCGATATTACGTTTAACAAATCCCTATTTTGGTCCTCTTTGGTACAATACAGTACCCAACAAGATAATTTAGGTTTTAACTCCAGACTGCAATGGAGATTCGCCCCTTTATCAGATTTGTATCTAGTTTATAATGATAATTATTTTGTCAATACTTTTGCCCCGAGAGTGCGGTCTATAAATCTCAAATTTACATATTGGCTAAATATTTAGAATGAACCACAGAATTTTATGTTCAGATTTGGATGGTACCCTACTGTCTACCAAAAGCGATGTTTCGGTTTTTACCATAGCTGAAATTAACCGAATAAAACCAACCACCAAAATCATTTTGGTATCCGCCAGAATGCCAAAGGCCATGCGCTACATACAAAAAGATCTTGGTATTGAAAATGAGCCGATAATATGCTACAATGGTGCTTTGGTCCTTGATATGGAAAATGAAATACACTCGACCCTCCTGGATGTTGAGATCATAGAAACACTGTACGAACTTACCCAGACATACAATATACAACTAGGATTGTATTATAAGGATGAATGGTTTGTTGAAGAAAATTCGGAACGTGTAACAAAAGAAATCCTGTATACCAAGGCGGAGCCTATATATCAAAAGACATCGAAAACGCTTAAGGAATGGAAAAGTCGAAAAATTGGAGCCCATAAGATCATGCTCATGGGTACTTTTGAAACGATTGAAGGCATAATGCCACAACTGAAGGCGGAATATCATTCGGTCATGAATATATATCGCTCGAACGATACGCTGATTGAGGTAAGTCCTAAAAGTGTTTCAAAACTAACGGCCATAAACCTGTTGATCAAAAATTCGTATTCATTTAAAGACGTCATAGCCTTTGGTGATAATTATAATGATTCCGAAATGTTGCAAAGGGTAGATTGTGGTGTGGCGGTCGGCAATGCACGTGACGAAGTTAAATCTTTGGCCGATTATATTACCTTAGAAAATGCGCAGGACGGCGTTGCCCATTTTCTCAAACTACATTTTAAGATTTGACTATATTTGAACCCAATGCCTTAAAATATTCCCTATGCATGAACTCCCTCTTACAGAAGACACTATTGTTTTTGGATTATTAAGCCTCTGTTTGGGTTTTGTTTTCTATACCTCATCCCTAAAAAAAGGATTTTGGAAAAAGTTCTATACCATTATCCCTACACTTTTAATGTGTTATATGCTTCCAGCAATCCTAACGAGTGTAGGACTAATTTCTGAGGAACATTCCAACTTGTATTATATTGCCAGTCGCTATCTATTACCTGCAGCCTTGGTCTTGATGACTTTGAGTATAGACTTAAAAGCTATCATGAACCTTGGTTCAAAAGCCTTGATCATGTTTTTAACGGGAACAGTAGGGATAATCATAGGTGGCCCAATTGCTATATTGATTGTTTCCATTTTTTCGCCCGAAACTGTAGGCGGCGTGGGTTTTGATGCCGTTTGGCGTGGTTTGACGACCATAGCCGGTAGTTGGATCGGCGGTGGTGCGAACCAAGCAGCCATGTTGGAGGTATTCCAATTCAATCCAAAAAAATTCGGGGACATGGTGCTTATTGATATTGTTGTGGCCAACCTATGGATGGCCATCATTTTATTGGGTATTGGAAAATCAGATCGGATCGATAAATGGCTAAAGGCCGATAATTCCTCGATTGAAACCTTAAAGGCCAAGGTTACGGCACATACCGAAAAGATTACCCGGGTAACTACCCTGCATGATTATATCATGATGCTTTGTTTGGCATTTTTAGCTGTTGGATTATCCCACTTTTTTGCTGACCATTTTGCCACCTTTTTGGAAAATAATTTTGAAGTCATTAGAAACAAGGAGAAAGCGTTATCATCCTTGGGGTCCAAATTCTTATGGATGGTCGTTTTTGCAACCACCGCTGGTATTATGCTATCCTTCACAAAAGCAAAGAATTATGAAGGGGCAGGTGCTAGTAAAATAGGTGGATTATTCATCTATATTCTTGTGGCGACCATTGGTATGAAGATGGATTTGGGAAGATTCCTTGAAAATCCAGGATTGATTGTGGTAGGTATCATATGGATCTCGATCCACGCAGGCTTGCTAATTTTTGTCGCCAAGTTGATCAAGGCCCCATTTTTCTTCCTCGCCGTCGGCAGTCAGGCTAATGTAGGAGGTGCCGCATCCGCGCCTATTGTTGCGGCGGAATTTCATCCTTCCTTGACATCCGTAGGAATACTTCTGGCGGTTTTGGGTTATGTTGTGGGTACTGCAGGGGCCTATATTTGCGGACTTCTCATGGAAGTTGCGGCAAATGTTTAGAATTAAGTAAAGTTTATTGATATTTGCGCAACTAATGAAATACATACATTTGGCGAACTTAGTAACCGAAGAAATTCCATTCAAATGAAATATTTATTCTACTTAGGTTGTATTACCCTTTTATTGATTTCCTGTAGCGAGGATACAACCAACACCATGTTCGTAACCGGAAACGTGAAAGGACTTAAGAAAGGTACTTTATACCTACAGCATGTCCCGGATTCATCTTTGGTAACCCTTGATTCCTTGGAAGTGGATGGTGATGGCAGCTTTTCATTCAAAACAAAGCTTGAAAGTCCTGAAATTTTCTACCTCTACCTTAACAAAAAGGACAATAATGATATTAATGATAGAATAGACTTTTTCGGCGAACCAGGTACTATAACCATAAATACGAATTGGAACACTTTTGACACCAATGCCAAGATTGAAGGATCTGCTACACATAAAAAATTGGAAGAATACCGTAAGACCATGACAAGGTTCAATAAGCGCAGTCTTGAAATAATGCAAGGTACTATGAACCGTGAGGAACCTTTGGATACGAACCAACTCGATTCCATTCAAAAACTATCGGATAAAAATATTCAAAAAGGGTATGCCTTCGCGTTAAACTTCGCTCTGAACAATAAAGATTCTTATATAGCCCCCTATATTGCTTTAACAGAGGTTTCTGATGCTAATATAAAGTATCTAGACTCTATCAATAATTCATTCACACAAGAAGTCGCCGAATCAAAATATGGTAAAGCGCTCCAGAACTTTTTAGAGGAAAGGAAAAAGAACAAATAAAAAAATCCAGCCAAGGCTGGATTTTCTATATTGTTTAACCTGTGAGGTCTTATCCTAATTTGTTCAATCGATCGACCAAGGCAACCGCTTTTTGCTCCAATTCCTGGCGAACGCCTTTCAAATGTGCTTTTCTATCCTCAACCTTCCTAATGTTCACTTTGGCGATTAAATCGTCGAATGTTTGGATAGCATCATCTATTATCTTAACACCTTCCTTTGAGTCCTGCTTACTATTGGCGGCCTCCACAATATAAACCGCTTCAATAATATCACCCAAAACGAAATTTATATCTTTCTTTAAATCCCTTATACTTGCCATTGTCTATTTATTTTTTTGCAAAAATACTATTTTAAACGTCTTCTCCTTTAGGTAAACCTACTTATTTTAATTATACGGTAACTTCCAACAATTTCGTGTTTCTGGTATTTATTGTGAGATTTTGCGAATTGGCGGGCACTAAAACGGTTTCCCCTTTTTTAAGGTCAACCGACCCTGTATTGGTGCTAATTTCTGCCGAACCGTCTACACACATTAATATAGTGAACGAACTTCTTTTAGATACATCCAAGTTCAAAGTTTGTGTAAGATTCAAGTAATTGGTTTTAAAATAAGGACACTCGACCATGGTATTCACCACATCCGACTTTTTATCATAGACTACTTTAAAGTCGTCTTTTTTGGTATAATCCATGGCATCCAATGCCAAATCTGTGTGCAACTCCCTAAGATTTCCGTTTTTATCCTTTCTATTAAAGTCAAAAACGCGATATGTGATATCCGAGGTCTGTTGTATTTCGGCCAGAAGTACACCAGCCCCAATAGCATGAATCTTTCCTGTATTGATAAAAAATGTATCCCCTTCCTCTACCTGTTCATAATTCAATAAATCCAACAAACTATTGTTTTCCAGGCTTTTGGAATATTCCTCTTTCGTCACGTTTTTATTGAAACCCACGATAAGATTAGCCCCAGGATCGGCATCCATGACATACCACATTTCGGTCTTACCAAAAGAATTATGACGCTCTTTTGCCAGTTTATCGTTCGGATGTAGTTGTATGGAAAGGTCTTGTTTAGCGTCAATGAATTTGATTAGTATAGGAAAATCCTTTCCAAATCGTCTCACAACCTCCTTACCCAATAATGCTTCGGGTTCCTGATCTATGATTTCCTGGAGTGGAGTACCAGACAAAGCACCATTGGCAACGATTGAGATATCACCTTGTACGGCCGAAAGTTCCCAACTCTCCCCGGTAATATCGCTCACAATGGGTTTCCCCAAAACCTCCTTTAATTTTGTGCCGCCCCAAAGACGTTCTTTCAATATGGGTTGGAACTTAAATGGATATAGTTTCATTTGATTTATAATAAAATTAAGGCTGATCTAAGATTATTTCCCATTATAGGTTACAAAGTTTCTTGGTGTTTCATAAAGGACAACCTCCAAGTCCTTGGAAGCATCGATATCTGGTCTTAATTTGTTCCAAATAACAACGGCAATATTCTCAGCGGTCGGATTCAAATGCTTAAACTCAGGGACTTCTACATTAAGGTTCTTATGATCAAGTGCGTCTTCGATTTTCTCCTTGATAAGGGCTTTCAAAATTTTCATATCCATCACAAAACCCGTATCCTTATCGACCTCGCCATAAACACTAACCACCAAATCATAATTATGACCATGATAATTTGGATTATTACACTTACCAAAAACGGCACTATTCTTGGCCTCGTCCCACTCTGGCCTATATAATCGATGTGCTGCATTAAAATGTGCCTTTCTACTAACCTTTACTTTCATGGTTCATATTATGTATTAAATGGTCGTAAAATTTTTCAAAAATAATCTTAAACCATATGGTATATTGATGGGGGTTTTTGGCAATATCATTTTGAATGTCCTCGGGCTTCATCCACTTGAAATCCGCTACCTCATCCGGATTGATTTTAGGAACGCCATGGTAATACCCCATCATTACATGGTCCAATTCATGTTCGGTCAGTCCGTTATCAAAAGGCGCCTTATAGATAAATGAAAACAGTTCCTTTAAATCGGCCTTAAATCCCATTTCTTCCTGCAATCTTCTTCGACCCGCCTCTATATTCGTCTCACCTACTCTTTGGTGACTACAACAGGTATTGGTCCATAACAAAGGGGAGTGGTATTTTTGTGCCGCTCTCTGCTGCAGCATGGTCTCGCCTTTATCATTCATGATAAAAACAGAGAAAGCCCTGTGTAACTTAGCCTTTTCATGGGCTTCCATTTTGGGCATGGTACCAATTTGCTCGTCTTTTTCGGTTACCAGAATGACTTCTTCTTCTTCCTTCATTCTGTAAAAGTAAGACCTTTGCCTAACTTTTAAGTTAAGCCTTTAATAAAAAATAGTGATGGATGTATTTAATGATTTACCTGCTAGAAGAACCTAGGTGACTTCAAATAACCTTTGGTCTTTATAAAATCATATCTGAGAATGATTTCAAATGAACCATCGTTAAAAGCTGCATTGCCCAGCTCGGTAATCTCACGATCGTAGGCCATGCCTATTAAAAAAGATTCATTGAGCTGAAAACCGATCATACCACTTAAGGCCGCATCCCAACGATAGGCCGCGCCAAGAATAAACGTGTCGCTCAACATGAAGTTAGCCGAAAGATCTAACTGTAAAGGTGCCCCTTGAACCACCTTGGACAGAATCGTTGGTTTGAATTTTAAATCCGTATTCAAATCGAAGACATAACCCGTGATCAAATAAAAATTCATCTGTTCCTTTGCCGTGGATAAGGAAGATTCTTGAAAGTGTGAAGTCTGTAGAAATCTTGGGACCGATATCCCCGCATAGAACTTATTGGTATGATAATAGACCCCTGCCCCAAAATTAGGGGAAAACTTATTATCTATATCCTGTTCTAAAGTTTGGTCCGGTGCAAATTGATTCAGTTCAGAAAAACGGATATCCAATAAATGACCACTAGCCTTTAACCCAAAACTCAACTTCCCTTCATCGGAGGTTTTCACGGTATATGAAAAATCAATATCTAAATATGTTTCTGAAGTTGGTCCGATTTCATCATTGACAATCGACATACCCATACCCACTCCATTATGGCCGACAGGGGAATGTATATTCAAAGTTTGGGTCTTAGGCGCACCATCGAGGCCTACCCATTGGGATCGGTGCAAAGCTGCGATACTCAAATGGCCCCTTGAACCGGTATATCCAGGATTCACACTCACCGTATTGTACATGTATTGCGTGTATTGGGCATCTTGTTGGGCCCGAACTTCTTCTGCGAAGAATAATATTATTATACTCACAAAACCTAATGTCCGTAAAACTATTCCGATCTTTCTCATACACTTCATTATAATCATCATCTGTTGATATAAATATACCCTGACAGTGTAATCGTCTTACCGGTTACATCTACATAATCAAGGATATAGAAATAGGTGCCTACGGGTAGTTTGTTGTCTTTTTCTACGGTAACCCTTCCTTCAGAGGTTCCATCAAAAACATTACCGTTCGTATTATACGCTTTTGTAGTATAGACCAATACACCCCATCTATTATAAATTCTTAAAGTATTGTCCGGGTAATTTTGTAATCCACCTATTACCAAGACATCATGTACACCATCACCATTTGGTGTGATTACGTTAAAGACTTCCACTTCCTCTTCTGGAACATTCGGTTGAAGGTAATCAGGTGTGCCATCTCCGTCGGTATCATCATTTGAATAATCCCCATCACCATTAAGATCTTCATCTATGGTCATCAACGAATCATCATCGTCATTGGTATCCCTATAATCAGATTCATTATCTCCATCTGTATTGGGTAAATCATTGTAAGGATCATTGATCTCATCATTGACATCAATATCAATAGTTGCTGCTCCTTCATAACCATCATCCAATCCGTCATTGTCCTTATCAGAGCCGATCAAAACAACATCGGCAATACCATCGTGGTCTTGGTCATGACCTTCAATACGGTCAGGTACATTGTCATTATCACTATCATCGTCTAAATAATCCGGTAGATTATCACCATCGGTGTCGACAGGGAATAATCCTAAAGCACCTCCTTCATAGGCATCATCAAGTCCATTTGCATTGGCATCTACCAAACTAGGTGCAATGTAATCTTGGGTCGTTTGTGCCTCTACGTTATCTGGAATCCCATCATTATCACTATCGATATCCAAATAATCGGCAAACCCGTCCTCATCCGTATCTGTGGGATTTGTCGATGGGTCTCCATCGCCATCCAAATCCAAATCTTCAAAGCTATCCACAATTCCATCGTCATCCGAGTCTAAATCCAAAGCGTTGGTTACAACTATGGTCACAGTAGCCGTACTACAATTAGCAGCAGCATCACAAATGGTATACGTAAATGTATCGTTACCTACAAAACCAGTATTCGGTGAATAATCCATCCAATCATCCGATGGGTCATTTGGTGTACTATTCTCATTATGGAGCGCAATTCCATTTGCTGGATCGGTATTTGTAAATGTACCTATGGTCGGAATGTCATTGTCATTCGCCAAGACATCAATATCTATTGGTGTATCCTCATCCGTGGCCACTGCATCATCCAAAGCATCAACAATCGGCAGCACATCAATGGTTACAGTTGCCGTGCTACAATCGCCTGAAGAATTACAAACCGTATAATCAAAGGTATCAGGTCCGTTATAATCCGGATTCGGTGTATAGGTGACTATATCATCCGAGGGATCGTTTGGTGTTCCGTTGTCATCTATGTTTACAACTCCATTGGTAGGAACCGTGGTAGTCAAGGTTCCGGTGGTCGGTAAACCGGAATCATTGGCATAAATATCCACTACAATCGGAACATCCTCATCAGTTGTTACAAGATCATCAACCAAGTTTGCTGCTTGATCAATACACACCACGGTAAAGTTGGGCAAATCAAAACTATTTCCCGCTTTGGTTACTGTCGCTGTATATCGTGTAACACTTAATGTTGAAATCACTGTTGGGCGGGTTTGGTCCCCCGTTACCGCCGGACTCCAACTCAGTGTGGCACCGGAGGAAAGATCCACATTGGCACTAATATCCAAAGTAACTTCATTATCGGGGGCACTGCAATTGGTCACAATAAAATAACCCGATGCATTTGAACCACAAAGTGTACCGTCGTACGTTGCAAAATAAATCCCAGGCGTGGTAACTTCATAAAAGAAATCAGTACCTAAAACCGTTGAAGTGTCCGAAGCTTCAAACCATTGGTAATTATGTTCATCACTACTATTGGGCGCCTGCAACAAAAACTGTGCATTAGACACAACAATCCCCAATAAGGTAAACACCATGCTGAGGAATATCTTTTTATATGTCTTGGAGTATTTCAAATCGATTTGGATCGGTATTCTTTAGTATTATTATTTAACTACAAACACTACGTTAATCAATGAATTGTAATCTGCAGGCATACCCACCACATCATATTGCATTACGCCATCGGCACTTATGCTATCAATATTCAACACAGCAGGATCAGCATAAGTCACATAGTAATAAAGCTCGGTTTTTAAGTATGTTGGCAGCGCTGCAGGGGCCCCTACACTTGCCATAGTAGGGCTTCCAAATTGATCGATATACTCTTGATATAAATCGATGGTAGCATTGTTTACAATTGTCGAAGCATCAACTGCGATTGAGGGCGGATAGAAAATTCTAGCTGCTTTTGATGTAATAGGTGCAATTGCGTTTATTACTTCCTGAACGGTTGTTTCCTCTATATATCCCTGTGCTACACTTTTTTCCGCATCATCGACATCAATTGCAGTTCGTAAAAGAACTTCATCATCGTATTGATCATCCGTGCCTATATCGGCCAATGGGATGGTCACCGTATTGGTATCGCTGTCCGTAAGGATAAGGTTCGTGCCGTCCTCGGTCAAGCTCGTATTCGTCGTGTTCGTATCCAAGGCGGATAGATCTGCTACATGTGGTGCCTGGCCGTCATCCTGTACCTCAAGGGTAAGTTCACCCGTCCCAGCATTGAAACTGAAGGTATCCACTTGCTGGTCATCCGTATCGGTATCCAAAGCAGAAAGGTCAACGGTCACTGGAGCGGTTCCGTCATTCTCCAAGGAAATGGCCAATTCGCCCGTCCCCGGATTGAAGGTAAGGCTGTCGACCGTCTGGTCATCCGTGCCCACCAAACTGGAAAGGTCCACGGTTGTCGATGATCCACCCTCGATATCTATCTGTAGGCTGTTGCCGGTCAAGGTAGCGCCGGTCAGATTCTGGTCATCGGTGCCCACCAAACTGGATAAATCCACCGTCTGGCTGGTTCCGTCCTCGATGCCTACCGTTAATACGTTAGCTCCAGAAAGAGCTAAACCCTCTATGTTCTGGTCATCGGTTCCCGAATCGTCCAAGTGAGAAAGATCGACCGTCTGGCCGGTTCCGTCCTCGATGCCCACTGTAAGTATGTTGGTTCCCACGTCAACGCCAAGACTCTCGATGTTCTGGTCGTCCGTACTGCCCGCGGCCAATTCGGCCAAGGCACCTTCCACTTCCGTGGACGTGAAGTTACCTGCCGCATCGGTGATGTTCACTTCATTGGCGATCTGGTCATCCGTGCCCACCAAACTGGAAAGGTCCACGGTTGTCGATGATCCACCCTCGATATCTATCTGTAGGCTGTTGCCGGTCAAGGTAGCGCCGGTCAGATTCTGGTCATCGGTGCCCGGATTATCCAATGCGCTCAAATCAGCTGTTGCCGTTCCGCCATCCTCCAAGGCTATTGTCAACTCGTTGGTTCCTGCGTTGAACAATGTGTTGGGATCATCCAATTGTTGGTCGTCCGTGCCCACCAAACTGGAAAGGTCCACGGTTGTCGATGATCCACCCTCGATATCTATCTGTAGGCTGTTGCCGGTCAAGGTGGCGCCGGTCAGATTCTGGTCGTCAGTGCCCACCAAACTGGATAAATCCACCGTCTGGCTGGTTCCGTCCTCGATGCCTACCGTTAATACGTTAGCTCCAGAAAGAGCTAAACCCTCTATGTTCTGGTCATCGGTTCCCGAATCGTCCAAGTGAGAAAGATCCACTGTCTGGCTGGTTCCGTCCTCGATGCCCACTGTAAGTATGTTGGTTCCCACGTCAACGCCAAGACTCTCGATGTTCTGGTCGTCAGTGCTGCCCGCGGCCAATTCGGCCAAGGCACCTTCCACTTCCGTGGACGTGAAGTTACCTGCCGCATCGGTGATGTTCACTTCATTGGCGATCTGGTCATCCGTGCCCACCAAACTGGAAAGGTCCACGGTTGTCGATGATCCACCCTCGATATCTATCTGTAGGCTGTTGCCGGTCAAGGTAGCGCCGGTCAGATTCTGGTCATCGGTGCCCGGATTATCCAATGCGCTCAAATCAGCTGTTGCCGTTCCGCCATCCTCCAAGGCTATTGTCAACTCGTTGGTTCCTGCGTTGAACAATGTGTTGGGATCATCCAATTGTTGGTCGTCCGTGCCCACCAAACTGGAAAGGTCCACGGTTGTCGATGATCCACCCTCGATATCTATCTGTAGGCTGTTGCCGGTCAAGGTGGCGCCGGTCAGATTCTGGTCATCGGTGCCCACCAAACTGGATAAATCCACCGTCTGGCTGGTTCCGTCCTCGATGCCTACCGTTAATACGTTAGCTCCAGAAAGAGCTAAACCCTCTATGTTCTGGTCATCGGTTCCCGAATCGTCCAAGTGAGAAAGATCGACCGTCTGGCCGGTTCCGTCCTCGATGCCCACTGTAAGTATGTTGGTTCCCACGTCAACGCCAAGACTCTCGATGTTCTGGTCGTCCGTACTGCCCGCGGCCAATTCGGCCAAGGCACCTTCCACTTCCGTAGCGGTGAAGTTACCTGCCGCATCGGTGATGTTCACTTCATTGGCGATCTGGTCATCCGTGCCCACCAAACTGGAAAGGTCCACGGTTGTCGATGATCCACCCTCGATATCTATCTGTAGGCTGTTACCGGTCAAGGTAGCGCCGGTCAGATTCTGGTCATCGGTGCCCGGATTATCCAATGCGCTCAAATCAGCTGTTGCCGTTCCGCCATCCTCCAAGGCTATTGTCAACTCGTTGGTTCCTGCGT
>NZ_JABTCG010000006.1 GCF_014610845.1 Maribacter arenosus
TTACCATTCCGAACAGGGAAGTTAAGCCCGTCTGCGCCGATGGTACTGCCACACCAGGTGGGAGAGTAGGCCGCCGCCTTCCTTGAAGCCCCCCGCAGCAATGCGGGGGGCTTTTTTTATGCCATCGTACCCTAAGGCATTGGGACGGCATGATCCTTTTTTGGTATTTTGAAGAAAAATTGAAATCAAGGTGGCGAGCTGTCTTCCATAATCCGGGAAAATGGTTGGAAGCTAATTCACTATTAGGAAGATGGGAATGACGAGCTCTATCATCTAAAATTAGATGATGGTGAGCGGTATAAATGATTTAAGGAAAATCCCGTTATTTCAGGACAAATGCGAACTAAGTTATTGGATGGGTTAGCAGATGTTGGTGCAAACATGCCAAGCCTGGATATTGAATATGATAGCATTCTTGCCAAAGAAACACATCAAATAATAGTCAATGAAAAATGGCCGAGCTTAGAACAAGCTAGAAAAGAAATGTTGTTGCCGTATTTTTCACCTGACGAAGATTGGTGGGGCAACGCTATTATCGATGACTGATGTTTACCATGGACTTTTAAAATTTCCAATTGTCCCTCCACCTAACGTAGAGGGACTTTCTTTAAATCTTTTTATTTATTATTCCACTGAAGTAACCCTAAACTTATAGGGCGAATTCCAATGCTCAGGTAGGTCTTGGTCATCATTTACAACGGTTGGCCTATTGCCACCAATATTAATTCTAATTATGTAAGTTCCTTCCTCGAGAGTTGAATCTGTTAGTGTATTATAAATCGAACCATTACTTGAAATCTCACCTGATATTTCTTCGTAGGAAGCAACAATTGCAGATTCATCTTGCTTTGCCAATTGTACGCTAACATTGATACTTGAAGGCACTTCGAGCATCTCAACTTTAATTCTACCAGGTTCCCTAAGCTGTACTTTATAAAAATCATAACTCTGCGGGTCTCCATAAATAACACTATTATTTATATAACCAGTGATTGCATAGGCTTCTATAATCTCGTTCTTGGGAATTGCCTTTGCTTCTGAAAATTCGTCGTTAGGCTCATAACAATCTACTATATCTGTATAGCTCCAAATAATTTCATAGGGAGTAGGGCTGGTGCCTGCGGGTACATGAGATGAGTAATGTGCTGCAATATCATAACTTACCCCTGGATAGACTAAAAAACTAGTTGTTCTGGTATTTTCGTCGCTCGTAGCCGCCGCCGTACTATTGGAGATAGCACCCGTGGTATCGTTAGATGATGTAACTTTTAGGCCTGGTACAACACCACTGTCATTAGTAAGGACAACTGTATAGTATCCACCACCAGGACTGGTTACCGCAGGTAAAAGACCTGTATATAAATCTGTTTCATTTATGGCATCCCAGAATTCGTTAATCGTATTCCCATCATTCATAGGTTCATATGGCATACAATCATTGAATTCTGCAAAATCGCGTACCCATTTTTGAATGTTGCCAGCTCCAGCTGCTGCAACCGAAATACGAAGCGTATCGTCGGTTCCAATTTCCATTTGAGCATTATAGTAGTTGTAGTCACTACCCAATTCAGAATAATCATAATTCTCTTCATCCCTGGATAGGATATCCTTCCACTTGATGTCATCTTTGTCAAAACCTGAGTCTTGTGCTAGGATTATGACTCCTTGTTCTTCAATCACTCTTACAAGCATTCCGTTATTTGATGGATTATTACCTGCAACCCTAAACCAGTCTCCTTGCAAGGCTTCAACATTATTGGTGGGTGTTTCAGGCTTGGGATTTTCATTTTTTGGATTTTCGGTATTCTGTTGCTCTTTTGGGATTTCAGGGGCATCCTCAGTAGTGCAAGCCATTGTAAATAATAATACGAATAGTGTTTTTACAATTGTTTTCATATGGAATGATTTTAATTAGTTATTGAAAATTTGTAAAATAATTTTTTCTCATCCGCTGCGGGCACCTCAGAAACTAGAATATAATTCCCCGGGGTAAGGTCTACTTCAAAATACCCGGTGGTGCCACCTGGCAGGTTGTTCATGCCTCCCAAAAAAGTAAATCCATTTGGGGCCGGGCTTCTCAATCCCATAGGGTTCATCCAGTTCAACCATTCCAATAAATCGGGTAATTCGGCAGAATCGTCATAGCGTACTAGATTGATGTCGTGTCCCAAAAAGTGTTCATATACAGTCTGGTCCTCAAACTGCACTTGAAAGATTTGCTTTCCAGAAGAAATGCTATCCTTCAGTGCGATGCCTTTTGTGCTTGAAATGTTGACATGGACAGTTGCTTTTGGAGGTTGTAATAATGTTTTGTTTTCGGTTACCATAATTTGCTTGTACATACCATGGCTGGTATGCCAAGTGCCGTCTATCATCTTCACATAACATTCCATTATATAGAGTCCAGGTTCAAGAAAGACGGTGCTTTTCGCGGTGTTTTTAGGAGAAATAAGCCCTGTACCACCCATGTACCTTACCTTTTGAAACCATTCTGGTAACTTGCCAAAAGCCAATACGGCATTGTCCATATCACCGTCCAGGATATTTTTCATGCCTTCCTCGAAAGGGGGAAGAATATCGTTTTTGGTATCCAATGCAGTTTTACCAGTTGGATATAGATCCAGTAATATAAAATGGACTTCTTTCGACTCATTTGAATAGGTCAACGTGTTCCAGCCAGAATTAAGCGTGTCTTTGGAGATAAACTCCATACCACGGGTTAGTATGTTGACCATGCCGGAAGTTTTATCAATGGTCCCCGATTCAAGTTTTGACTTTTCACTTTTAGGGTTTTCCTTGCACCCTAATAATCCCAGAAATAAACCGCTCCAAATGAACAGTTGTTTGAATTTAGCTTTCATTCGATGGATTTTATTTTTTATAAATGTTGAATGTTTTTATCACTTTATTGTTCTCCAATATTTTCAACTTGTATGTTCCTTTTTCCATATGATCAATAGGAACATAGATGCTACATCTATCTGTTTTGAACAATTTTAAATACATGTTTAAATTTTAGAACAGGGTAAATGTAGTATAGGAATTTGTATAGGGATTGTAGATATGTTCCAAAGGCTAAAACATATGTTACACCAAACGTAACTAGCTTATAAACAGATTGTTAAATCTTAAATGCTGTAGGGGTTTTACCAAAATGTTCTTTAAAACAGCGATTAAAGTATGACGGGGTGGAAAAACCTACTTGATAGGCAACCTCAGAAACAGATGCATCTGTATTGAGCAATAAATCACTTGCCAGTTTTAATCTTTGTGAACGTATGAATTCTGTGGTAGACATTCCTACGATAGCCGTAAGCTTACGGTGTAACTGTGTCCTGCTCATACCCATTTGCCTGCAAAAAAATTCGCTATTGAAATCTGGGTCCGAAATATGGGTATCCAAAACCTTTTTAAGTTGACTAAGGAACCTACTTTCTGTTGAAGTAATTGCAATATCTGGTGTGATGCTCAAATATTGACTGAAATGCTTTTGTAATTTGAGGCGTAGATCTATTAGTTTTTGAACAGTAATCACCAATTTTTCACGATTAAAGGGTTTGTTGATGTATGCATCGGCCCCGGTTCTTAGACCTTCAATCTCATGTTGCTCCCCGCTTTTGGCAGTTAAGAGAATAATGGGGATATGGCTGGTTCTAGTGTCAAATTTTAAAGTATTGCACATTTTGATACCATCCATAACCGGCATCATAACATCACTGATAATCAAATCAGGATTTAATTCAAATGATTTTTGTAAACCCTCTTCTCCATTTGTGGCTTCTTCAATCCTGTAATTGGTTTTAAATATGGATTTGATGTATTGTCTAATATCTGGGTCGTCTTCTACCAGTAAGAGCAATGGCTTTTGGCTGCTTCGCTCTAATTCAGTAGAATTATTCAATGCATAATCCACATTTGAATCAATCTTTTTTACCTCTTTTGACCTAGAAATTTCATTTGTTGCGAAGTATGAGGCTTCTGTAGGTATGTTAACGGTAAACTGCACTCTATTTGCATGGTCTAATTGGGCTATTACACTTCCGTGTAAACGAGTCGTTAACTCCTTAACCAGAGACAAACCTATTCCCGCTCCATTATTATTTTTATCTGTTTGATAAAACCTATCAAATATTCTGGAGAGGTCTTCTTGTGCAAGCGAATGCGAATCATTTATGACACTTACGATCAAGTGATGCTCTTGTTGTTGTGCATTAAATGTTATTTTTCCTTTGGACGAAGTGTATTTAATGGCATTGGAAAGTAAATTTGAAATTATTTTTTCTAAAGCATCGCGATCAAACCAGGCTAATTTTTGGACTTTAATCTGCTGCTCAAAATCAAGCCCTTTTACTTTTGCTTGAAATTCAAAGGAACTCAAAACTTCATTAAGAAATATTTTTAGATTATCCTCACTTACATTCAATTCCAACTTTCCAGATTCCAATTTGGAAAGGTCAAGCATTTGATTGACAAGGTTCAACAACCGGTCTGCACTTCTTTTGACTAAATTCAGTTCTTTTTTGTCCTGCTCATGAAGCCCTTTTTTTGCAAGTTGGTTTTCTACAGGTCCGGAAATAAGTGTCAACGGAGTCCTGATTTCGTGCGAAATATTAGTATAGAGGCGGTTTTTTAATTCATCCAGTTTTTGCAGACGCTCTTTTTCATCGTGCTCTTGGGCAAGTTCCATTTTCATTTGCCAACGCCATCTTAAATAATGATAGATGCCAAATAATATGAACAACAATGCCAATACATACCCAGCTTTGGCCAAATTGGTCCAATACCAAGGTTTTAAGATGGTAAATGAATATTTGGTAGGTTCTTTGTTCCAAATACCGTCGTAATTGCTAGAAAGTACCTGAAATTCGTATTTGTTCGGGGGCAGGTTGGTATAGTGTGCCACATTGTTATTGCCGGCACTGATCCATTCGGCATCGTTGTTTACCAGTCGGTATTTATATTGGTTCAATTCTGGTTGTGCAAATTGTAGGGAAGAAAAAGTGAACGATAGGGTATTTTCAGTGTGCCCAAGTTGTAATTCATTTGAAAAAGGAATTTCTTTATTGAATACTTCCAGTTTGGTCAATGCGGTTTTTGGAGGGACAGGATTTGTTTTGAGGTCCTTTGGGTTAAACCAATTAAGCCCTTTTATTCCTCCAAAATATAAAATGCCACTAAGATTTTTATGAAAGGCCCCAGCATTAAATTCGTACGACTGTAACCCAAAGTAATTGCTGTAATTTTCTATATCTGAAATGGAATCATTTTCAATTTTGAGTTTAGTAATTCCTTTGTTGGAACTTAACCATAGATTTCTTGAAGCGTCAGGTAAAATGCCATAAATAATATCATTGGGCAGACCTTCTTTTCTGGTGTAGGTTTTTATAGTATTTTCTTTAATGTTGTATGATTTTAAACCATTACCGTTTGTGCCAATCCAAAGCACGGAATTGTCATAGTGCAACGAATAAATCCTATCAGATATACCTTCAACTGGCAAAAATTTGTTCTCCAGTATGTCAAGACGGTATAGTCCGTCAAATTCCGTTCCTACCCAAAGGGTGTTTGTATCACCTTGCGCAATAGTATTAATATCCTGTTCAACGGTACTTATATAGTAGTTTGAAGCCAAGCTTGAATTTTCCGAAGTAAATTGTTTCGTTACACCTTGGTCTTCATCAAATTGCAAGAGACCATGGTTAGTACAAAGCCACATATTCCCCTTAACATCCTTAAAAATTTTTAAAACAGTAAATGGTGCTGTTTTTTTATAGGAAGTCATTTTACCATTGGCATCCAACTTTTGAAGTCCATTGTTCAAATGCCCAATCCATAAACTGCCTTCATCATAAAACAAGCTAACAATTCTATTTCCCAAAAGATCTGAATTCGCAGACGAATAAGTGATATAATTTTGGGCAACTAAATCTATCTTGGTCAATCCTTGGTCTTTAGTGCCAACCCATATGGTTTTGTCGTCACTGGTGGTAATGGCTCTTATACCATCTATATTAACATTTTGAGATACCTGATCATCTGTCAGTACATTGAATTTTTTTAAGTAAGCATCATAGTAACATACCCCGTTTCCTTGTGTTCCTATCCAAATGACGCCTGCATTGTCTTCAAGCATAAAAAACAAAGAATTGGAACTAAGCGCATACGGGTCGTTCTTGTCATAAATAAAGTTTTGAATGGTTTTTAAATTGAAATCCACCAAAAAGACACCAAGCCTTTCAGTGGTAATCCAAAGCCGATCTTGTTTGTCGACCAAAAGGTCTTTAACAATTAAATTTCCGGGAAGGGGATCGTTGTCAAATCCTGTAAATGATTTGAAGCCAGGATCGTTTTTAGACTTTAAGTAGAGTCCTTTCTCATAGCTCCCTAGAAATATGGTGCCTGTCTTGGATTTTGCGAACCGACTGAATATGGTTTCAGGAGCAAGCTCAATAAACTGGTAGTCATCATCTTTGATCTCAATGATGCCATCATCTGTAGTTGCAAGAATGGTCTTGTCATCTGTCTCCAAAAAACTGCATACTGCAAAATGTCTATCTTTTGGTTTTAGGATTTGAAGCGTATCCTTGGTTTGATGGTCTATTTTGAAAAGCCCTTCCCCATAAGTGCCAATGTAATAATTTTGGTTGGTATCTTGAGCGATTGTGATTACCTGTTCAAATTTAGGTACTTCATGAAAACTATCAGTTTCATGTTGGTATCGATTTAATTTTCCTGAATTGGCCACGACCCATAATATCCCAGCTCTATCAACAAATAATTCTCCGGATATATACTTTACTTCTCGTTTTGTCTCACCGGAGGTGACATTGTAGTGTGTAAATTCCCTACCATCGTATTTATTGAGGCCATCTTCGGTATTAAACCATATAAAACCGATTGTGTCTTGAGCAATACTTAAAACACTATTTTGAGAGAGTCCTTCGTTTACTGTTAAATTACTGAAGGAAAATTGCTTTTGTATTGAGGATTCTTTTTGACTATGTAAAATAGGACAACTGACCAAAAAAGATATGGTCAATATTAAAAAGTTTAATGTGAATGAACAATTGTTGAAAGGGAGCTTTTTTTTTCTAGAAATAGTTTGCAGCATCTCACAACATTTTAAACAAAGGCAGGGTGGGACATTAAATTAATTTTACATCCCAAAAGATAAGCATTTATTAAATGTCACAACATAAAAACAATTTTATACCCTAGGCAAATCACCTTCACCTTTCAATGGCAGTTGTGATTCCCCCATGAGGTACGTATCTACATGAAAAGCCGCTTGTCTGCCTTCCGCTATAGCCCAAACAATTAAAGATTGGCCCCTTCTCTGATCTCCTGCAACAAAGACACCGGGTACATTGGTCATATAATCATTCTCAGAGGCCTTAATGTTTGTTCTTGGATCGGCTTCCAAGGCCAATTGTTCGGCAATGGTCATTTCAGAACCTGTAAACCCAAGAGCCAAGAGCGCTAATTCACATTTCCATTCTTTTTCAGTGCCCGCTACTTCTTTGAGCATCGGCCGCTTGCCCGGTTCCTTGATCCATTCAACCTCAGTGGTTATTAATCCTTTAAGATTACCTTCTTTATCCCCGATAAATTTTTTGGTAGAAATACTGAAAAAACGTTCGGCCCCTTCTTTATGGGATGAGCTAGTTCGAAGCCGCATTGGCCAAAATGGCCATGGTTGATCTTCCGGTCGCTCTGTTGTGCCCATCGGCATAATTTCAAAGTTGGAAACCGACTTCGCACCATGTCTTATGGAAGTACCGATACAATCCGATCCCGTATCACCTCCACCAATAACGATGACATTTTTGCCAGTGGCCAGAATTTCCTCCCCTAAATCCCTGATCCCATCGACCCGTCGATTATTTTGGCCTAGAAAATCCATTGCCTGAACCACACCCTTAAGATCCGCTCCTTCTATGGGAAGGTTTCTTCTAACCGTTGCTCCCCCACATAATACCAAGGCATCAAAATCATTCTTTAGTTGGTCCGCTTTGATATCAACACCGATATGAACCCCACATTTGAATTCAATGCCTTCTTCTTTCAACACCTCCAACCTTCTATCGATGACTTTTTTTTCCATTTTAAAATCTGGAATACCGTAGCGAAGAAGTCCTCCTGGTTTTTCATCCCTTTCATAAACAGTAACCAAATGCCCCGCTCTATTCAATTGTTGTGCTGAGGCCAAACCTGAAGGTCCGGAACCTATAATCGCTATTTTCTTTCCTGTACGTTTTTTTGGGGGTTTGGGTTTTATCCATCCATTGCTGAAAGCAGTCTCAACGATATTTTTTTCAATGTTTTCAATGGTTACGGGATCTTCATTAATCCCAAGCACACAGGCTTCCTCACATGGGGCTGGACATAATCTACCCGTAAATTCCGGGAAATTATTGGTGGCATGCAGAATTTCAGCCGCCTTTTCCCATTTACCTTTATACACGGCATCGTTAAAATCTGGAATTAGGTTGCCCAAGGGACAACCACTATGGCAAAAAGGAATACCACAATCCATACAGCGGGCTCCTTGTTCTTTCAATTGTGATTCCTTCAGCGGAATTGTAAACTCCTTGTAGTTTTTTACGCGTTTGTCTACCGGAGCGTATTCCTCTATTTTTCTATCGAATTCCAAAAAACCTGTTATCTTTCCCATGCTTCGATTTATATTGTTTGTAATTTTTCCTTTTCTAACCGAATCAACGCTTGTTTGTATTCCTCAGGAAATACTTTAACGAAATCGGGAAGACATTTCTCCCAATGCTCTAAAATACGTTGTGCTAATGGACTCATCGTATAATTGTAGTGACTTTCAATAAGCTCCCTAAGCTCGTTTATATCCTGATCTTCCTCGACAGGTAATAGGTTTAAGGCCTCTATATTACAATTTTTTTCAAACGTCTTGTTTTTATCGTAGACATAGGCGATGCCACCACTCATTCCAGCTCCAAAATTACGCCCTACTTCTCCAAGAATAACAGCTACGCCCCCGGTCATATATTCACAACCATGGTCACCGATACCTTCAACTACGGTTTTTGCCCCTGAGTTACGAACACAAAAACGCTCTCCTGCCTTACCATTGATATAAGCTCTTCCTGCAGTAGCTCCATAAAGGGTTACATTCCCGGTAATGACATTTTCCTCAGGAATAAGGGTCGACCCTTCGGGCACCTTGATCACCAATTTTGCTCCGGAAAGTCCTTTGCCCAAATAATCATTGGTGTTGCCATTGACGGTCATGGTAAGTCCCCTGGTTGCAAAAGCTCCAAAACTTTGTCCTGCAGAGCCAGTGAAATTCAATTTAATGGTATTTATAGGTAGACCTTGTGCCCCATAAACCTTGGAAATTTCATTACTGATAATTGCTCCAATGGCCCTATCGGTATTTTTTATTGGAAAATCCAAAGAGATCTTTTCTTTTCTAAATAAAGCTGGATGTGCTTTTTCCAGGATTTCAAATTCTATTGATTTATGTACATCATGTACTTGTTTTTGTGTATTGTAGAATTTGGTGCCCTTAGGAACATCTATTTCATGAAGAATTGGCGTTAGATCTATTCCATTTGCCTTATAATGATCAATAGCTTTTTTTCGGTCTAATTTTTGGACTTGTCCCACCATTTCGTTTACGGTCCTAAACCCTAGTTGCGCCATGATTTCGCGAAGTTCTTGTGCAACGAAATACATATAATTGACTACATGTTCGGGCTTACCTTTGAATTTTTTACGTAATTCCGGGTTTTGGGTCGCAATACCCACAGGGCATGTATTAAGGTGGCATACGCGCATCATTATACACCCGGATGCTACTAAGGGTGCCGTTGCGAATCCGAATTCCTCTGCGCCCAAAAGACATGCTATAGCAACATCGCGGCCTGTTTTCAATTGTCCATCACATTCAAGGACAATTCTATTTCGCAGATCGTTCAGGACCAAGGTTTGTTGTGCTTCCGCGATTCCCAATTCCCAAGGAAGCCCCGCGTGTTTTAAAGAGGTCAAGGGGGAGGCCCCTGTACCGCCATCAAATCCAGAAATAAGAATCACATCCGCCTTTGCTTTGGAAACCCCTGCGGCAACAGTTCCAACACCGACTTCGGAAACCAATTTAACGTTGATACGTGCCTTCCGATTCGCCGATTTTAAATCAAAAATCAACTGGGATAAGTCTTCTATTGAATAAATATCATGATGTGGTGGTGGGGATATCAACCCCACATAAGGTGTTGAATTTCTAGTTTTCGCAATGGCCGGATTGACTTTAGGGCCAGGTAATTGTCCCCCTTCTCCGGGTTTTGCCCCCTGTGCCATTTTAATTTGGATTTCCTGGGCGTTCGTTAAATAGTTGGAAGTTACCCCAAACCTGCCGGATGCTACTTGTTTAATGGCACTGTTGCGCCAGTCGCCTGTCTGGTTTTTATAAAAGCGATCCGCATCCTCACCACCTTCGCCAGAATTACTCTTACCACCAATACGATTCATGGCAATGGCCAGGTTTTCATGCGCTTCTTTGCTTATCGATCCATAGGACATGGCCCCGGTCTTGAAGCGTTTTACAATTTGTGTCCATGGTTCAACCTCTTCCAATGGAATAGGATCGTAGTTGGAAAATTCGAACAATCCTCGAATGGTCATCAAGTTTTTTGATTGCTCATTCACCATCGCAGCAAACTCTTTATATGTTTCGGGTTCATTACCACGAACGGCTTTCTGGAGTTTGGCAACCGATAGGGGGTTGAACATATGCTTTTCGCCGTTTCTTCTCCATCGATATTCCCCACCGATTTCTAAATCAAGATTGGCCGCGACTTCTTTTTTGGCATAAGCCCTATGATGTCTTTTTGCGATTTCCTTCTCTATTTCATAAAGCCCTACACCTTGGATTCGGGTTGGCGTATTGGGGAAATACTTGTTTACTACTTTGGTATTGATCCCTATGCACTCGAACAGTTGGGAACCTCGATAGGAGTTCAAGGTGGAAATCCCGATTTTGTTCATGACCTTAAGAATGCCTTTTCCAATGGCCTTATTGTAATTATTTATCGCCTCTTCAAACGTGAAGTCAGTAATGTCGTTTTCTTCAATCTGTTCTGCAATGATTTCATTGACCAGGTACGGGTTTATGGCACTGGCACCGAAGCCGAACAATAAGGCGAAATGATGAACTTCGCGTGGCTCCGCAGATTCAATAATGATACTTAGCTTTGAACGATTCCCATTTTTTCGAAGACCACTATTTACATACGAACAGGCCAATAAGGCAGGGATAGGAGCCATTTCCTCATTAGTATTCCTATCTGAGAGTATTATTATATTTGTGTCCTCATCGATTGCTCTTGAGGCTTGCTGTAAAATGGATTCAAGCGCATCTTCCAAGCCATTGAGACCTTTTACTATCTCGTACAGCATTGGAATTGAGACTACCTTATAGTCCGGGCTGGCATCGTAATTCTTTATTTTGTCCAAATCTTCCTTAGAAATGACCGGATTTTGGATTTTTAATTTTCTACAATGCTTTTCGGTAATTTCAAAAAGGTTATAGTCACTTCCCAAGGTAAGACTAATATCGGTAATCAATTCCTCGCGAATCCCATCCAAAGGTGGGTTAGTGACCTGTGCGAACAATTGCTTAAAATAATTATAAATATGTTGTGGACGTTCGGACAGCACAGCAATTGGGGTGTCAGAACCCATGGATCCAATGGGCTCCTTGGCTGTTTTGCCCATGGGAAGGATTATGGTATTTATATCCTCCAGGGTATAACCAAAAACAGCCTTACGTTTTTCCAAGGAGGCTTCCCCAAGAAAAAGTGGACAATCATTATAAGGAATATCCCTTAAGTGCACTAAGTTATCATCCAACCATTTTTTATAGGGATGGCGCTTTGCAATCTCTTCCTTTATTTCTTCATCATTAATGATTCTACCTTCCTCCATGTTCACTAGGAACATTTTACCAGGCTCCAATCTTCCGTGAAATTCAACATTTTCCGGTTTAATTTCAATAACCCCGGTTTCAGAGGACATGATGACATATCCATTTTTGGTCACAGTATATCTGGAAGGTCGTAGCCCATTTCTATCTAAAAGTGCACCGATATAGTTCCCATCGGTAAAGGGTATTGAAGCGGGTCCGTCCCAAGGTTCCATGGTGCAGGAGTTGTACTCGTAGAAAGCACGTTTTGCCTCGGACATTTCGGTATTTTTTTCCCAGGCTTCAGGCACGAGCATCATCATCGCCTCCGGCAGTGAGCGGCCGGTCATTAGCAGCAGTTCAACGACCATATCCATGGTGGCGGAATCTGATTTTCCAGGTAGGATAATGGGCAGTATATTTTTAATGTCATCACCAAACCAATCACTTTCAAATAACTCTTCGCGCGATTTCATTCGCGATACATTCCCTCTTAAAGTGTTTATCTCCCCATTATGGCACATGTACCGGAAAGGTTGGGCAAGGTCCCAGGTGGGGAAGGTATTGGTAGAAAAGCGTTGATGTACCAAGGATAGTCTGGTAACAACCCTTGAGTCCATTAAATCTGTGTAATAAAGGCTAATATCCTTCGGCATTAATAGCCCCTTGAAAATGATGATCTTAGTAGAAAGGCTAGGGACGTAAAAGAACTTGCTTTCCGATAACTTGGAATTTAATATGGCATGTTCGGTCACTTTTCTTGCGATGAACAATTTCAAGTTAAACTGAAAATCATCCTGCTCCGGATTCCCTTTGGAAATAAAAACTTGTTTTACAAAAGGTTCGGTTTCCATGGCAATACGACCGGGTATCGACCGGTTTACTGGCACGTTACGCCAACCAAGTAATTGTAGGCCTTGGGATTTAATATTCTTTTCGAATTCTTCAATACAGAAAGCTCTTTGATTCTCCTTTTGTGGAAGAAAGACGTTCGCAACGGCATAAGCCCCTGCCGCCGGCAGTTCAAAATCGCAAACATCGGTAAAGAAATCATGGGGTATATCTATAAGTATTCCGGCCCCATCACCGGTTTTGCCATCAGCACTTACCGCACCACGGTGCTCAAGTTTATCCAAAATCTCCAACGCCTTATGGATAATGTCGTTCGACTTTATTCCTTTTAGGCTACATATAAAACCGGCGCCACAATTATCGTGTTCAAATTCCGGCAGGTATAACCCTTGTTTTATCAACTTCATAAATTATGGTATTTGTACAAAAATATTATATAATATGAATTATGTTCATCATTGGGCCGTTTTGTAACAAAAAAAATCAACGTTTTTAAATAAACACCTAAATAACCTAAATATCGGATTTTTAGGCAGGATTTATTGTGAAATCCGTAAATGGTAATGGTAAGTTAAACGGTGTTTTCGACTGAAGTTACAATAAATTAAATCTCGACAAAAGAACATTAACACCTTGCGACTTCACGTTCATTCAAATGAATCATCGCAAAGGCCATAAAAACAATCCAATGAGTTATTGCATCGCGTTTACTTCTAATTCCGTGTGATACTTCGTGAAATTACGATTTTCTGGATTTCTGAAGTGCCCTCATAAATCTGGGTAATCTTGGCATCACGCATTAAGCGCTCTACATGATAATCTTTGACAAAACCGTTACCCCCATGAATTTGGACGGCTTCTATTGCAGTGTCCATAGCCACTTGGGAAGCGTAAAGTTTGGCCATGGCACTGGACAGGTCATAGTTATTGCCTTGGTCTTTGTCCCACGCCGACTTATAGACCAAATATCTTGCAGCTTCGATTTGCGTGTGCATATCGGCCAACTTAAAGGCTATGGCTTGGTGGTTTGCTATTTCGGTGCCGAATGCTTTTCGTTCTTTGGAATACTTCAACGCCAATTCATAGGCGCCGGCAGCGATACCCAAAGCTTGGGCTGCGATACCAATTCTACCGCCAGACAAGGTTTTCATGGCAAATTTAAAACCAAAGCCGTCTTCGCCTATTCTATTTTCCTTTGGGATTTTTACATCATTGAAGTTCAAAGAATGGGTGTCACTACCACGTATTCCCAGTTTATTCTCCTTAGGGCCAATTTGAAAACCCTCCATACCTTTTTCTACAATCAAGGCGTTGATTCCCTTATGCCCTTTGTCCCTATCTGTCTGTGCAATTACCAAATAAATTTCTGCAGTACCACCATTGGTAATCCAGTTCTTTGTTCCATTTAAAATGTAATGGTCCCCTTTATCGATTGCCGTTGTCTTTTGTGAAGTGGCATCGCTTCCTGCCTCTGGTTCTGAAAGACAAAAAGCTCCTATTATTTCCCCTGTGGCTAAACGTGTGAGGTATTTTTGTTTTTGTTCTTCGTTGCCAAAAGCTTCCAACCCCCAGCATACCAATGAATTGTTCACTGATACCACAACCGATGAGGAAGCATCTATTTTTGACAATTCTTCCATAACCAGGGCATAGGAAACCGTGTCGAGACCACTACCTCCATATTTCGGGTCCACCATCATTCCAAGAAAACCCAATTCGCCCATTTTCTTTACTTGTTCAGTAGGAAATTTTTGGGCTTCATCACGTTCAATAACCCCAGGTAACAGCTCATTTTGAGCAAAATCACGGGCGGCTTCCTGAATCATTCGTTGTTCTTCGGATAAGGTGAAATCCATAGTCTTAGATATTGGTTATTCTAACAAATATACAGTAATGTTATAAATTTTCTTTGGCTTTGGGAAGTTGTTTTAAAGCGTAAAAATTTTGAGTTTAAAAGGTAGAAAGGCCTTTTTTTAATTTCTGTATTTTATATTTGTTCGATCGAATTCTTCAAATTGATATAAACCTAAGATTATCAGACATCACTATCCTAAAAAGGGGAAGAGGTGAAAGATTTTTTTGAGTATGGGGAGGAAATCAAAGTCAGGTCATCAGAACAATAATTCATGAAGAAACTTCTTCAAGCTTACGAGAATAAACCACCAGAAATAGTCTTTAACTGGAAAGATCCGGAGACTGAGGCCGAAGGATGGACAGTTATCAATTCACTTCGGGGTGGTGCAGCTGGTGGCGGTACTCGAATGCGGGAAGGCTTGGACCTAAACGAAGTGCTTTCCCTGGCCAAGACCATGGAAATAAAGTTTACTGTTTCTGGGCCTCCAATTGGTGGTGCCAAATCAGGAATCAACTTCAATCCCCATGATCCAAGGAAGAAAGGGGTTTTAGAAAGGTGGTACCATGCGGTAGCCCCATTATTGAAAAGTTATTACGGTACGGGTGGTGATTTAAACGTGGATGAAACGAAGGAAGTAATCCCTATTACGGAAGATGCAGGGGTATGGCATCCGCAAGAAGGGGTTTTCAATGGTCATTTTAAACCCACAGAGGCTGATAAGATAAATAGGATCGGTCAATTACGGTTAGGGGTTATAAAACCTCTAGAGACGACGAAATACTCACCTGATGTTCCTAGAAAATATACCGTGGCCGATATGATAACAGGTTATGGTGTAGCGGAAGCTGTTCGGCATTATTACGATATTTTTGGTGGCAATGTTATGGGCAAGCGAGCGGTTATTCAAGGTTTTGGGAATGTTGGTGGCGCTGCCGCTTTTTATCTGGCCCAAATGGGGGCCAAGATTGTCGGTGTTTTGGATAGAACCGGGGGAGTTATCAAAGAAGACGGATTTTCGTTTGAGGATATAAAAGAATTCTATTTAAATAAACAGGGCAATAATTTAATGGCCAGTGCGGATCAAATGATTCCCTTTGAGGAAATCAATGAAAGAATCTGGACGCTACGGACTGAGATATTCGCACCTTGTGCAGCTTCAAGACTTATTACGAAAGATCAGATTTCACAAATGATCGATACAGGTCTCGAAGTCATCTCATGTGGGGCCAACGTGCCTTTTGCAGACAAGGAAATTTTCTTTGGTCCTATTATGGAATATACCGATGGCAAGGTGAGCCTAATACCCGATTTTGTCTCAAATTGTGGCATGGCCAGGGTTTTTGCCTATTTTATGGAGAAAAGAGTGGGTATGGATGATGATTTAATATTTAAAGATACCTCGAATACCATTAGAAAAGCAATTTTGAATATCTTTAAACAAAATCATTCAAAATTGAATTTAAGTGCAACCGGATTTGAAATTGCGTTAAAGCAATTAGTTTAAATTAAACCAATAGTATATATGGAAACCATTATTATCATCGTTTTTTTAGCAGGTTATCTTGCTATTACCCTCGAGCACAATCTTAAAATCGACAAACTGATCCCTGCCCTTGCCATGATGGCCTTATTGTGGGCGATTATCGCATTGACACATATGGATGTTTTTGAGGTGAATGCGGAACTTAGGGAACTGGAACCTACACATCTGGATGAGATATTGCTCCATCATTTGGGAAAAACGGCAGAGATATTGTTTTTCTTGCTAGGTGCGATGACCATAGTTGAGATTATAGATTATTTCGACGGGTTTGCGACGATAAAGGGTTTTATTAAAACCAAGAGCAAAAGAAAATTACTTTGGTTGTTCTCCATATTGGCGTTTATTCTATCCGCGATAATCGATAACTTGACAGCGACAATTGTATTGGTCACCATCTTACAAAAGGTCATTAACGATAGAAATACCCGACTATGGTTCGCCGGTATGATTATCATTGCAGCCAATGCCGGAGGGGCGTGGTCGCCTATAGGTGATGTTACAACGACTATGTTATGGATAGCGAACAAAGTTACTGCCTTGCAATTGATAGAACATGTTTTGATTCCTTCAATCGTTTGTATGGTGGTACCTGTTCTCTTCGCCATTCAAAATAAGGCTTTTAAGGGAGAAATTGACGGCGATCTGGATGAGGAACCTCCAAAGTCTAAGTTTGGCTCCACGATGCTATACTTAGGATTGGGTTCCATCGTTTTTGTTCCTATATTCAAAACCGTGACCCATTTACCCCCATACGTTGGTATGATGCTTTCTTTAGCGGTAGTTGCAACATTCGCAGAAATATATAGTAGTTCAAAATTCAGTATATCAAATGTAGAGGGGGAAGATCATGATACTACAGGTCATCATAGCCCGGTACACGCCTCGTTATCTAAAATTGAATTACCAAGTATATTGTTCTTTTTGGGAATCTTATTAGCGGTGGCGGCATTGGAATCCCTCGGTATTTTATTCCATGCTGCAGCAAGCTTGAATGAGGCTATACCTAACACCGATATTGTGGTCATGCTCTTCGGTGTGGGTTCCGCTATCATAGACAATGTGCCCTTGGTTGCGGCCAGTATGGGTATGTTCTCTGAAAGCATAGACAACCCATTATGGCATTTTATCGCTTACTCCGCCGGAACCGGGGGCAGTATGTTGATAATTGGGTCAGCGGCCGGTGTAGTGGCCATGGGTATGGAGAAAATAGATTTCTTCTGGTACTTGAAGAAAATAGCATGGTTGGCATTGGTCGGTTTTCTGGCTGGTGCGGTAGCTTTTGTTTTAATGCGAGATTTTGTGTTAAACGCATAATTTAATCGATAAAACACCGTTATTAAGGCAAATTAAAGAAGAGAAACTATATGTCAATGTTACAAGATCTTGCACAAGACCCTGCAGTGGGTGAAATTCTATCCGAAGAAAAGACACTCTCGGTCATAGATTTGATTTTTAGTGGTGGTACGGGTAGTATCGTTATTATTTCCGTACTGTTTTTAATGCTTTTTGTTGCGCTGTACATTTACTTCGAGCGCATCTTTGCCATCAAGGCGGCTTCGACTATAGATAAGGATTTTATGAACCAGATTCGGGACCATGTCACTAATGGTAAATTGGAGGCCGCAAAATTATTATGTGCCCAAACCGATTCTCCAGTGGCCCGATTAACCGAAAAAGGGGTATCCCGTATTGGCAAACCTTTGGATGATATCAATACGGCCATAGAAAATGCAGGTACACTGGAAGTCTATAAATTGGAGCGGAATGTAAGTGTTTTGGCCACCGTTGCCGGTGCAGCTCCCATGATTGGTTTCTTAGGAACCGTTATTGGGATGATTTTGGCATTCCACGAAATGGCCTCCAGTGGGGGACAGGCTGAAATGGGCTCTTTGGCTTCCGGTATCTACACGGCCATGACCACTACGGTAGCCGGTTTGATTGTAGGGATTATTGCCTATATAGGGTATAACCATTTGGTAAATAGAACGGATAAGGTAGTACACAAAATGGAAGCCAATGCAGTTGAGTTCTTGGATCTTTTGAACGAACCACTTTAGGCCCGTAACATGAAATTAAAAGGAAGAAATAAAATAAGTCCAGACTTCAGTATGTCGTCTATGACAGATATTGTTTTTTTGTTGTTGATATTTTTTATGTTAACGGCAAATTCACCCAATGCCTTGGATTTGTTATTGCCTAAGGCTAAAGGGAAATCCACCAATACACAGAATGTTTCGGTCAGTATAAATTCGAACCTGGAGTATTTTGTGAACAATGAGAGAATTAACGGAGAATACATTGAAATTGAATTAAAAAAGGCACTGGAAGGACAAGAGAAACCCACAATTATCCTTAGGGCAGAAGAGAGCGTTGCCATTAGAGAAGCGGTAAACGTAATGGATATTGCCAATAGGAACAATTATAAGGTAATCTTGGCCGTGCGACCTAATTAATGCCTATTCAGCATTATAATAACGCATATCATTTGTTTCTTTTTCGCTCATATTTCTCCAAAAAAGATAACCGTAGCTCAGGCTATGCTGATATTTTTTGTATCATCTGAACAAAAAATAATTCAAATTAGTAATACGGTATTTTAAAAGTGAATTGGCATTATGTCGTTTTTAGATACGAGACACAAGAAAAAATCATTCACGCTCACAACCGCCTTGTTGAGTGTACTTGTACTATTGCTTTTTTATATTGGAATGACTTATTTGGATCCCCCCATCGAAAACGGGATTTCCGTGAATTTTGGTACCATGGATTTCGGTATGGGGGATAACCAACCCAAAGAAAAAATAAGGTCTGAACCATTGGACATTCCAGAGCCCCCTAACGTACAAGAAGAGCAAGTTCAAGAAGCCGTGCCCGAAGAGGTACAAGAAGAGGTGGTTGAGAAAGATCAGCCAACAGAAAAAGTGCTTACCCAAGAAAGTGAGGAGTCCATCAAAATAAAACAGCAACAAGAAGCGAAACGAAAAGCGGAGGATGCAGCTAAAAAAGCCAAGGCAGAAGCCGATAGGATCGCAAGGGAAAAGCGCGAAGCCGAAGAACAGAAAAGAAAAGAACAGGAAGCAAAAAAAGCGGAGTTGGACAAGCTTATGGGCGGACTCAATAAATCGGATGGTACGGCATCAGGTAGCGAAGGTGATGATAACAGACCCGGTGATAAGGGCCAACCCGACGGGGACCCTTATGCAACCAGCTATTATGGAGGACCAGGTTCTGGAAGTGAAGGTGTAGGTTATGGTTTAAGAGGCCGTGGAGCACCAACAAGAAAATTGTTTAAGCAAGATTGCAACGAATCTGGGACGGTTGTAGTTAGAATAGAAGTAGATAGAAATGGTATAGTAACAAAAGCAGAACCTGGAGTTAGGGGCACAATGAATAGTGCAGCTTGTTTATTAGAACCTGCAAAAAAAATTGCTTTATCACATAAATGGCCTCCAGATTCAAAAGCACCTCCAATACAAGTTGGATTTGTAGTCGTCAATTTTAAATTAGGGGAATAAGTGACCTATAAGGAAACCCTGGCTTGGATGTTCGCCAAACTTCCGGTCTATCAAGATAAAGGCAAATCTGCTTACAATGGGAAAATGGACAATATCCTATTGTTTTCTGCCTTTTTGAAACATCCCGAAACAAAATTCAAAAGTATACATGTGGCCGGTACCAATGGTAAAGGCTCCAGTAGTCATATGTTGGCTTCAATTTTACAGGAGGCCGGTTATAGGGTCGGACTATATACCTCACCACATTTAAAGGATTTTAGGGAGCGCATCAAAATCAATGGTAAGCCCATCGGTAAGAAGCAAGTTGTTGGTTTTATAAAGGAGAACAAGGGTTTTCTTGAGAAAAACCAATTGTCTTTTTTTGAAATGACCGTTGGGATGGCCTTTTATTATTTTGCAAAGAAAAAAGTTGATATTGCAATCGTCGAAGTAGGATTGGGAGGACGGTTGGATTCTACCAATATCATTACTCCCGAAGTAGCGTTGATCACCAATATAGGAATGGACCATGTGGATATGTTGGGAGATACCTTATCAAAGATCGCTATGGAAAAAGCCGGTATTATCAAGGAAAGTATTCCTGTTGTTATTGGCGAATATCAGGAAGAAGTGGTAGAAGTCTTTACATCTATCGCTAAGTCGAAAAATGCAAGGCTTGTTTTTGCCGATCAGACAATACATAAAATTTACAAAACATCCCTGCTGGGGAATTACCAGTCCAGGAATATTAAAGGTGTAATTGCCGTTTTGGAAGAACTTAAGGCATTTGCAGTTAAAAAAAAGCATATAAAAAGAGGGTTGAAAAAAGTGGTCAAGAATACCGGATTGTTGGGAAGGTGGCAGATTTTAGATAAAAACCCCATGACTGTTTGTGATACGGCCCATAACAAAGAAGGATTATCCTATGTGATCAGGCAATTGGAACAACAGGATTTCGAAAGATTGCACATCGTCCTTGGCTTTGTTAAGGAGAAGGATTTAGAGGGTATATTGCCCCTATTTCCCAAGTACGCACAGTACTATTTTTGCAGGCCAAATATCATGAGGGGTCTCGACGTTGCAATATTGGCGGAAAAAGCCCATGAGCAGGGCCTGAAAGGGGATTCCTATAGCTCAGTAGAGGAGGCTTTCCGGGCAGCCAGTAAGAGAGCGGAAAAGGATGATTTTATTTTTATCGGAGGTAGCACTTTTACCGTAGCCGAAGTGGTTTGATTTTTTTTGATCTTTTCTTTTGGGTGAAAGAAAACTATTCTATATTTGCACCCCGTTAGGGCTCTTAGCTCAGCTGGTTCAGAGCACCTGCCTTACAAGCAGGGGGTCACTGGTTCGAATCCAGTAGGGCCCACATCAATAAAGACAAGGCTTCCAAGAGATTGGGAGCTTTTTTGTTTTTAAAGGGGTGAAACAAGGGTGAAACATTCATTCTTTGCATATATCTTCTTATCTTCATAATGGGCTCTCATGCGATTATGAAATCTACCTTTAAAAATACAATTATTTTGCTTTTCCGGCGAATCGATAAAGCGGTTTTCGATGTGTATCGAACAGGCAGGGCATGGAAAACCAAGAAAGTGCCACATTGGGTCGTTTTGGTTTTGGCGCTCGGGTTATATTTTCTTATACTTTGGCAGGTATGGCCGTTCCTGTCCGCTTCTGAAACATTAGCCCTCAAATATTTTGGTTTTTTCTTGGTGCTGGTCTTTACGATTTTGTTCTTGGGATTGGCAAAAATCTACGTTTCCAAGCTTCTTGATTATACAAGCCCCTATCCCATTCAAAATGAAAAAACCGGCGTAAGAGTTGACAATAGGAGGTTTGAGACACCCTTTCGTTTCTCTCAAATAGCACATAGGATTGATTATGAAAAGGCCAATCTCTTCAGAGACTATCTAAGAACAAGCCGGGAGGACTACTTAAAACTGTTATCGGGGAAACAAGTTTCCGCAAAATTGACATGGATGCCTTTGACGGATAGAAAACTACCCAACTTCCGGCTTTTTTTCGAGTTTCTGAACCATATCTCCGAAGAGAATCTGGAAGGGTACTATGGGGAGAACCTGGTGCGCCTCTGTACTTATATCACCCTTAACTTTAAATCAAAGGAACACGAATGGACGGTAAAGCAACTTCAAAAGGCCCATTCGGGTTGGAAAAACTGCAATCCCAAACGGCGGATGGACCTGAAAATCGATATCGAAAACCACCTTGTATTTCTTGGTCAATCATAAAATGAAAAGGAAAGTAAAGGAAAACAGAAGAAGCCTCTCCTTTACTTGATTTGCTGTGTTAGCGTATGCAAATTGCTTTCAAATAGTTCTATGGGCTAATCATGGAAAACGAGTGAAAACTTAATTTAAAAGCATTATGAACAAGCAAAATTCTTCCCTGGTACAATTACTTCTCGAAAAAATAGACCATCTGGATGAAGCTGCCCTGGTCAAGAAAAAGGTCTTTAACGTTACGAACTTGCAAATGTATACGGGTTGGAGTCTTTCTAAAATCTATAAGTTAACATCGGCGAGGTTGATTCCCTTTTCAAAGCCAACCAATGGGTCTCTGTTTTTTGAACGTGAAAAAATAGAGGACTGGCTGCTTCAAAATCCTTCCTATACCGAAGAGGAACTCCAAGAAAAAGTAAATTCCCATTTGAAAAAACATTATAGAGGTAACTCATAAGAAAGCACTATGAAAGCCACCGATAGAAATTTTCAGGGTATTTGGATTCCCAAACTGATCTATTTGAATACCGAGGTTAATTGGTATGCCAAGATTCTATTTCTGGAAATCCACAGCTTTACAGAGCACGGAAAAGAATGTTATATGTCCAACAAATACATTTCCTCATTTCTGAAAATCTCCGAAAGACAGGTCTCCCGATACATATCAGAACTAAAGGCATTGGGATGGATCGAGGAAGCGTCTTTTGATGGGAGAAAGAGATACCTAAGAAGTATGCTCCAATTCAGTTTCCGAACGGTCGATTCAGACTTGACAATTCTGTCTAGGCAGCATCGAAAGTTTTATCGTAACAGCATTGACAAAAATGACCACCATAATAAACCAATTACAAAACAACATAAAAAATCAATTACTTCTTTAAAAGAAAATATTGAAAATAGAAGTCCAATTTTAGAATAGGAAGCATGAAAAAGGAAATATCAAGGCTGTTGAAAAAAGAAAAAGAAATGAAAGGGCCGCTATGCGAACCGGGTATTTTTAAAAAGCTTTTTTTCAAAATGGCACAAGAGTTTTATGCGAAAAGTAACACGGACTTTGAAGTGGATATTGGAAATAAGAATTTTCTAGGGCACTTCTGCAAATATTGGAACCGGGATATGGCCTTTGAAGTTTTGGAAAACATCTCCCTGAGAAAAGGGCTATTGGTGTTTGGTTCGTACGGGACTGGGAAAACGTCAAGTTTTCAAATCATCCAAAATTTAGCAAAACACTATCAAGTTCGGGAACTGTGGTTTCCATCAATATCGACCCAGCAGGTAGTCGCCAAATTCAACCTGGAAAAGAATAAAGAGAACGTAATTCAATATTATTCCAGAGGGGTTTTTCTATTTGATGATCTGGGAGCTGAAATAGCCGGAAATAATATCTATCAGTATGGAAAGGAAGAAGTGTTCGTACGCATTCTGCTAAACCGCTATCGGGATTTTGAAAGCCTGGGTACAAAGACGCATATCACAACTAATTTAAGCCTAGGTGAGATTGAACAACGGTATGGCAAGCAACTGGCCGACCGATTTATTAAAATGTTCAACTTGCTGAAGTTAGACGGACCAAGTAGGAGGAAGTGACAAGGAAATGGAATACAGAATTAGCTTTAAATTTTACACTTTTCCTATAAAATGGAACAAGGTATTCCTGCAAGAAGTAAAACGAAGAAAAGGAATAGCAAGAGGGTAACGGGCTAAAGCCACGTTACGATACATAAATAATTGATTTTCAATGAATTGAAAATGATTTGGACTTCGCTCATCCGCTAAACTTGCGTCAAATAGGCTGGAAAGCCCTGAAAACACTGTAATAATTTACAGTATTCAGTTTTTATAGAAACAAGATAAGATTACTTAGAATATTGAAATTCAATAGGTTGAGAATAATTGTGAATTGGATAGGGATTTTCAATTGTGGCAAATTCAATAGAAAAGTCTCCTAAAGACCTATAAACGTTATAAAAAATTACTGTAATGGAAACAGATAACAAAAGGAAGAGCACATTTTCGGCCATAAGTATTAATCGAATAACCGCAGAGCGATTTCGGGCATACTCCAAGAGTGTTTCCAGATCACATTCGGAAACCATGGATATTATGATCGACTTTTTCGAGAAAACGAAAATCACGCCGAGGAATGAAGTCATGATTTCATTTATCAGGTTCCAGAACTATATGATAGGGCGGTTCGATTATTTGGAAGAACTGTTACGAACAATGGAGCGGGAACAAATAAGGCCGACCCATGATATGCTCAAAAGCCTATTCGAAGGAACGGCACTAAAGAAAAAAGAGCAACCCTTGCTTATGGACAAAAAGAACGTTAGAATGACCAAGGAGGAATGGGATATGGAAGAGGGAAAAATTTCGTTCGAAAAATACCTTGGCGCTATAAAGGCCAGGGGCAGGGACAGACGCGTTTTTTCGAAAGTTCTAGACAGTATCACCAAAGTTGAACCCACCTTTAGCAAACCTTATTTTAAATTGGAAATGGATGAAACAAAATTGGATGGTATCCGACAAGAGCTAAATGGGAAATAAGGAAACAAACCTAGTTTTGCACAAGCAAGATGCGCCCTATTTCGATTTCACTTTACGCTTACCTATCTGGACACTATAAAATCGAAATAGGATCCATGCGCAAAGTTTAGGGGTAAGTATTTGGGAAGGAAAGTAGTCATAATCATTGGTAACAGGTAATTTTCCCTAATACCCTTCCTGCTACCTAACGGTCTAAAAAACGATTGTTTTACTAGACTATCCTATATTTATTTTTGAATACTAATACACTCTATTTGCCCATTTTTGAATAACCCGGACGTTTTCATCCATTAAAAAACTCGGCGTTAATTTAGCCTAGATAGGATCCTAAATCCTTTGAACAATCTTACCTTAATTGGGAGCTCTTTTTAGTTAAAAGTTAAAAATCCCTTAAAATATTTTGGAGGATATTAAATATTATCCTAATATTGCATTATGTAATACATAATACATTATACACAACTAATTCAACCTAAAGACATTTAGTATGAGAAAAAAGAAGTTTAATATCAATTATCTGGTATTGATTTTGTTCTTAAGTGTGTCCTTAATAAGTTATGGACAAGAGCAGACAATCACAGGAACTGTAGTTTCAGCGGCTGACAATGTCCCTTTGCCTGGGGCCAGCATCATTATAAAAGGAACTACCACGGGTACCCAAACCGATTTTGACGGAAACTACACCATCAATGCCAATAATGGCGATGTTCTGGTGTTTAGCTATTTGGGATATAATTCAGAGGAAGTTACTGTTTCTAATGAAACTACCCTCAATATAGCGCTTGCCGAAAACGCTGCTATGTTGGATGAAGTTGTTGTTACAGGTTATGGTAGCCAAACAAGGGGTACTTTGACCACATCGGTTTCTAAATTGGATACTGAAATACTCCAGACTTCAACCAGGTCGAATGCGGCAACCGCGTTACAAGGGACAATTGCAGGTTTAAGGGTTACGAATTCTACGGGGCAACCCGGTGCTACACCCCAAATTGTTCTACGGGGGGGCACCAATTTTGATGGCACGGGTTCTCCCTTAATATTGATCGATGGTATACCAGGTTCATTTTTTGCTTTGAATTCTGACGATATCGAATCAATTGAAGTACTAAAAGATGCGGCTGCAACAGCCATTTATGGAGCAAGATCTGCCAATGGTGTTATTTTGGTAACCACTAAAACAGGTAAGGTTGGCAAAGCCTCCATTAATTACAGGTATAAGTACAGTATGAATAAGGAGCGGGATGATCAAAAATATCTTACCGCCGCGGATTTTTTGAATTATAATAGGCAAGGTCATGCTTATTCAGAACAGACTCGTGGTAACCCAAATTTTATTCGTCAATTTATTAATGGGGACAATTCTTTTGGAATAGGTGGCAACACTACGAATTCTCCCTTTACCACACAACTGCTAACCGCTGATAATCAATATCTTTTAAATCAACCGGGATGGAGTTCTATTCCTGATATTTTGGATCCTAGTCGGCAGATTCTGTTTTATGACAATAAAAACGTCGGTGACCGTATATATCAAGATAGTGAAACAAAAGATCATTATTTATCCTTTGATGGTGGTAACGAAAAAGGCACTTATTATCTAGGTCTTGGACTTTTGGATAATGATGGTCTGATCTTGGGGTCGGGTTTTAAAAGATACTCAGGTAAATTCACGGGGTCTTATAGGATTTCTGACAAATTAAAAGTAAACTCCAATATCTTATACTCACATTCCAACTTGAGTTTAAGTCCTTTAGGAAGTGACGATACAGTGTTCAGAAGATTTCAGGGACAAGCACCTACTTCAAGGGATTATGACAACAATCCTGATGGCACTTTCTCCGATATATATGCCGTAGGTCAAAACCAAGGTTTTGGTAACCCCTTGTATTATCAGGACAAGTTTGTTCGTAAAAATCTGGAACAGCGTTTATCCGCTTCGGTGGGAATTGACTGGAATATTTTGGAAAACCTAATCTTCTCGGTAGACGGAAGCCATTTTACCATCAATAACCATAACGAGAGCTTTAATAGGGCTTATAGGGTAGGAAGCACAACAGGTCCTTTACGTACAGGTCGTGAGGCATCGGTAAGCTTAGAAAGAACATTACGAAATCAGTTAACTGGGACTTTGAACTATACCAAAAAAATCGGGAACCATAATTTTAACGCCTTGATCGGCGCAGAGTATTTTAAGGATAATTTCTTTACCACTTCAGCGGGAACAAGAAATTCACCAACAGATCTAATCGAAACCTTGAATGCAGGAGCCGAAGCCGATGGTATTCCTTTTAGTTTTGAAACAGAATATGTTATTGCCTCTGCCTTTGGTAGGTTACTGTATGATTATGATAATAGATATTTATTGAGTTTCACCTTTAGAAATGATGGTTCGTCTCGGTTAGGGAACAATAAAACTGACTTTTTCCCAGGGGTATCAGCAGGTTGGAATGTTCATAATGAAGACTTTTTCAGTGATTCATCATTAAGTAAAGTTGTCAGTAGATTAAAACCAAGATTAAGTTACGGGGTTAATGGTAATCAGGACGTATTGAGCAATTATGGTGTTTTTGGAGCATACGGCAGTCAGGGTGTTTATAACGGACAAACAGGTTATGCCAACTCCCTTTTGCCCACATTGGATCTTCAATGGGAAAAGTCAACCACCTTTAATGTTGGTTTGGATATCTCGTTTTTTAATGAACGGCTTACGTTTATAACCGATGTTTATTCAAGGGATATCAAAGATAAACTCGCGGATCTTACCTTGCCTTTCTATACGGGATTCAGTAGTATATTAACGAATAACGGAACCATTAGAAACAAAGGTTTTGAGCTACAGGTCAATGGGGATATCATTAGAAATGAAGATCTGACCTGGAATGTGGGTGCCACATTTACCACCAATAAGAATTATGTAATAGATCTTCCAGAAAATGATAATGATTTGAATAGACAAGGGGGGGAATTAATATGGAACCCTAACAAGGGTGAAGAAGAATGGGTAGGTGGTTTTCAGGAAGGACAGCGATCGGGCAATGATCTTGTCGTAGCTTTTGAACAAGAACGTATTTATGCCAATCAAGCCGAGGCTGATGCGGATAACTCAATAACCGATGAATTTATGCCTGCAGCGAGTATCAATCAACGTTGGGCCGGTGATGCGAAATGGGTGGACCAAAATAGCGATGGAGTTATTAATGGACTTGATAGGAAAGTGATAGGACGAACCACGCCAAACTTCATTGGAGGTTTAACGACGAGCTTAAACTATAAAAACTTCAGTTTATTTGTCAAGACCGATTTTGCCACCGGGCATTTGGTTTGGAACCATATTAGGGCCAAAGGGTATGGGCAGACACAGGGTAATCTGAATCAACCCATAGAAGTATTGGAGTCCTGGACACCTACTAATACAGATACCGATTGGCCACGTATGGTTTTTGTGAATGATGCAAAAAATGTGTGGAGAGGAAATGAATCTGAAAGTAGTTTGCAAAATTTTGGAAATGAACAATTCTGGGAAAAAGGTGATTATTTAGCGTTACGGGAAGTAACCTTAAATTACAATGTACCAACGGAATATTTTAATGATGCCATTAAAGGCCTCAGTATTTATGTAACAGGATCTAATCTGCATTATTTTAAAAGTATGAGCGGTGATACCCCAGAAATTGGTGGCGTGCAATATGGAGCATTTCCTGTTCCAAAAACAATTACCATTGGACTAAACCTAACATTTTAAATTTTATAAAAATGAAGAAATATATATATATACTATTAGCTACGTTTGCTTTGAGTGCTTGCGAGAGCGAGCTCGAACTAGAAAGCCCCAGCGAATTGACTACGGCAGGTTTCTGGGATACGGAAGAAGGGGCAAGAACAGCACATACGGGATTGTATGCGAACTTAAGATCATCCGCCCAAGACTTTTGGTTATTGGGTGAGATGCGAAGTGATATTTGGGGAGGACGAACTTATGAGTCTGCCTTTAACACCAACCTGATAGAATCCAATTTCACGGAAGCCACCGCACCTTTTGGCGGATGGGCTGGTTTATATACCAGAATACATAGAATTAATGACTTCTTGGCAAATGCACCAAATGTATCTTTTGTCAATGAAGACGATAAGAACCATTTAATTGGACAAGCGTACGGCTTAAGAGCACTATATTACTATACACTTTTAAAAACATGGGGTGCTGTCCCTATTATTTTAGAACCTGTAGGCGCTATTGATCCTTCTGACTTAAGCAAGCCACGATCACCCCAGGCAGAAGTGATGAGCTTGATAAAGTCGGATATTGGAGCCTCTTTAATCGCTTTTGGATCAGACGATAGTTTTTGGGAAGATAGCAGGAATTTCTGGTCCAAGGCGGCCACATTGGCCTTGAAAGGTGATGTTTATATCTGGTCTGCTAATTTGTTGGGCGGCGGGAACGCGGATCTCAACGAGGCAAAAATAGCCTTGCAACAAGTTGCATCATTCGGGGTAAGTTTGGAAGCCGATATTTCCAGTTTATGGGGTGTAGAAAATGAAGGAAATAGCGAGTTCATTTTTGCCCTGCAATATAAGCGGGACGAAGCTTCCAATATATATAATAGTTTAACGGGCAGAAGTACGGAAATCAACCCTCAGTTTAATGATAAGGGAAGTTCTATGATCGATTTTGTAATTGCCGGCGCTAACAGATACGGGCAATCTGAAAAGACGATATTGTTGTTGGATGATAATGATGACAGCCGCAAAGATGCAACATTTATTAGGCTATATGTAGATGACAACGGAGGGGCTGGTTACCCAACGTATAATGAGCCTGCTTATTTTGGTTCTGTTTTCAACAAGTTTTTGGGACGGGTTGATGGTACCGAACGCATCTTTGAAAATGATGTGCCAATATATAGATATGCCGACATCCTTTTATTATTGGCAGAGGCAAAAAATTTGTTGGGGGAGGATCCATCCGGAGAGATGAACCAAATTCGTCAAAGGGCGTATGGTGCAAATTATGTAGAGGCCATTCATGGTTATACCAACGGTTCACAGACAGATAATGCCAATGCCATACTTGATGAGCGTTATAAGGAATTCATTGGAGAAGGTAAAAGATGGTGGGATTTGAGAAGGGCAGGAAGCAGTTTTGTTTTTGACAATATTAGTTTTCTTAGTCCTGGCGAAGAGTTTAAATTACTATTGCCCATCACAACAGATATGATCGGTAGAAACCCTGCTTTGGAACAAACCCCTGGATATTAAGTAAAATAGTTTTTGAGTTAGTTTTGAGTTAGTTTGAGTTGAGTTGTGTATTTAAGAAAAGATGCACAGTTTTGTGAAAGAGAGTTGTTCCCGGTTATTTCAACTCTCTTTTACTTTTAACCAACTTCTTTTAATACGATTAATACTTATTTATGAGTTTAAGAAATCTGATTGCCGCAACTTATGCACCAATGCATAAAGACACTTCGTTGAATTTGGAAGTAATTGAAGTTTATGGTAAATTTCTAAAACGGAACAAAGTAGCTGGTGCCTTTATTAATGGTTCTACTGGAGACTTTGCATCATTGTCCAGTACTGAGAGAAAGTTGATTGTAGAGGCATGGTCTGCAAAAAGACCTGATGATTTCTACATTATTAATCATGTAGGGCATACAAGTCTTAAGGAAGCCATGGAACTTACCTTACATTCGGCGGATAAAGTCGATGCCATCGCGACATTGGCGCCGTTTTATTTTAGACTGAATACGGTTGAGAAGTTAGTGGAATATTGTAAGAACATAGCCGCTTGTGCACCAAACCTACCGTTCTATTATTACCATATTCCAGATTTGTCCGGTGCACATCTTAAAATGATCGATTTTTTAAAAATCGCATCGAACGAAATACCAAACTTTGCGGGCTTAAAGTTTACCAAAAACGATTTGATAGATTTTAAATATTGCCTTGATTTTAAGGACAATGCCTACGATATACTTTTCGGGGTTGATGAGATATTCATCTCTAGCCTGCCACTAGGGGCAAAAGGATGGGTAGGTAGTACCTACAATCATTTGGCACCCCTATATTATAAAATTAAAGAAGCTTTTGAGCGTAATGACCATAAAACAGCAGCCGATTTACAGACCAAGGCCATGATGTTCGTTGATATTCTGAACGGTAAAGGAGGTTTTAACGGTGTGGCTAAAGGCTACTTGAAAACCTTGGGTGTTGATTGTGGTCCCAGCAGGTTTCCACACACTACTTTAGATGTTGAAGCTTACCTTGAAATTAAAAGTGAGCTTGATGTCATTGGGTTGCTCCCTTATATGAGCAAATAAATAAGCTCAATTTTCTAAAATTCATAAACAACATCAATGCAATGCTTTTTGCAAGTTGTTTTTTATTGCAGACCAACTTAAGATGATAATTGACAAAATCGAAAACGCCGGTCTTTATACGGGGATAAGCGAACGTATTAAAACCGCCTTGGATTATATTCAGAATACCGATTTCAGTATAATGGGAAATGGTAATTATGAAATTGAAGGGGATACAATTTTTGCCCTGATAAATGAATATAAAACCAAAAATGCAAATGAAAGCTTTTTAGAAGGACATCGTGACTATATTGATGTGCAATATATTGTAGAAGGGTTTGAGCAGGTTGGCGTTGTGATGCTTGATGGTCAAAAAGCAATTAAAGAATACGATGCCAATGATGATTTTGTATTGTTCACTGAAAAACATTCTTTGGTTTCACTTAAGAAAGATATGTTTGTCATTTTCTTCCCTGATGACCTTCATATGCCTGGTTTAAAAATCGGAAAACCCGCTTTGGTAAAAAAAGTAGTTGTGAAGGTTAAGATTTGAAGCTAGTAAGCACCCTTTCAAAATGTGGTTCTAAATGCTGCCTCATTGCAACTCTAAATGATTCCGGAGTTCCTTCGATCAATTCGTTCAACAAATCTCTGTGCGAAATGAATTTCCCTCCAGAATACCTGAATTTGCTGGCGTCTGGTAACATGTGGTCATGAACATATTGAAAAACAGGCAACAAAAGATCCTGAAAGCGCTGTAAGGTGCTATTATTTGATATTTGATACAACTTTCCGTGAAAGGCGACCTCATACTCCAAACTAAAAATAGTGGAATCTAGCCCGTTATCATCTTCATGAGAAACGATCCTGGAAAGTTCCTCTATATCTTTTTCTGTTTTTCTGGCAAACAACAGATCTGCCATTCCCATTTCAAGGATCAATCGTAATTCAAAAATATCCTTAAGTGTTTTGTCGCCTAATAAATTGGATTCCAGGACTTTTTCAAAATTTTGAATAATGTCCGGTTGGGAAAGTACCATGCCCTTGCGCTTTTTAGACTCGATCATGCCAATGGTCCTTAACCTTAAAAGGGCTTCCCGGATTACTGTTCTACTAACGCCTAATGCCTCGGCAAACTCTAATTCTTTGGGAATCTGATCCCCGATTTTTAGATTATTCTCCTTGAAATATTCTGTTAGACGAATTTCAACTTTATCAACTAAGGAAAGATTTGATAGGGGTTCTAGCTTGGTGAGCTTTGCCATTTAATTAACTTTTGGTAAAACAATTAAAAATTGAAAATGTCAGCATAAATCAATATATTTGTATTATGTATGACATAATGATAATATCTACAAGATATTACAAATTTATGATATGTGCTAATTTAATGTTTCCATTAATTATTTTTAAGGATGAAGTACTCAAAATTATATAGAGAGACATTACTTAATGATATTGTTCCCTTCTGGACAAACAACTCTTTGGATCAAACGAATGGGGGATACTATACTTGCCTGGATACCAAGGGAAAAGTCTATGACACGGATAAATTCATTTGGTTGCAAGGTCGCCAAGCCTGGACTTTTTCGATGCTTTACAATAAGGTGGAAGAAAATAAAAAATGGTTGGATATTGCAAAATCAGGGATTGATTTTCTTGTGAACCACGGAATGGACAAAAATGGGGATTTCTATTTCTCAACCACAAAAGAGGGCAAGCCATTAGTTCAACCCTATAATATTTTCTCAGATTGCTTTGCTGCCATGGCTTTCAGTCAGTACGCCATAGCCTCTGGTGATGAAGAAATAAAGGAATTGGCGAAGCAAACCTACTACAATATCCTTAAAAGAAAGGATAACCCAAAAGGTATTTATACCAAGAATACGGGGACTAGACCTTTAAAAGGTTTTTCGTTACCAATGATACTATCCAATTTGGTTTTGGAGCTTGAAGACATCCTAGATCCCGAAGAAGTGGATAGAACAATTGACTTTAGCATCAACGAAGTAATGAATGTATTCCTTGATAAGGATTCCGGTCTTATTTATGAAAACGTTCTGCCCGATGGCAGTCACGATGATAGTTTTGAAGGCCGACTTCTAAATCCCGGACACGGCATTGAGGCTATGTGGTTTATGATCGATATTGGCGCGAGAAGAAAGGATCGAAATTTAATACAAAAAGCTACCGAAACCATACGCAACATTTTAGAACACAGTTGGGATAACCAATACGGAGGTATTTATTACTTCTTGGATGCCAAAGGCCATCCCCCCCAACAATTGGAATGGGACCAAAAACTTTGGTGGGTGCATTTAGAGTCCTTAGTAGCTTTGGCCAAGGCCTATGAGCATACCAAGGATGAAAGAATCTATAGTTGGTATAAAAAAGTCCATATATATTCTTGGACACATTTTTCAGACCCTGAAAACGGTGAATGGCATGGCTACCTAAATAGACAAGGTGAGGTTTTGCTCAATCTCAAAGGAGGGAAATGGAAAGGGTGTTTCCATGTGCCAAGGGCTATGTATCAGTGTTGGAAATCATTTGAAAAAATCGAATCTAAATAAATTAATAAAGACATGAGAAATAGTATTGTAGCATTCATTATTCTTTTAATCATAACATCATGTTCCGCCCAAAACAAAGCATATCAAATTTCCGATGGGATGATCCAAATTCATGATCTGTTCAATGCTAGTACGAATGATAGCGTAGCTTGTTACCGGATACCAGCGATTGTGACTGCACCAAACGGGGATCTGATTGCGACCATTGACGAACGAGTACCTTCTTGTGGCGATTTAAAGTGGAGCAAGGATATTAATATTGTAATGCGAAGAAGTGAAGATAATGGCAAAACATGGTCTGTTATTGAATCTATTGTCGATTTTCCCTTTGGAAAATCAGCTTCCGACCCGTCCATGATCGTTGACCAAATCACTAAAGAAATCTTCTTGTTTTATAATTATATGAATCTGGATACCGAAAAGGATATTTATTATTTACACGTTATGAAAAGTGCAGACAACGGAAAGACCTGGAGCGAACCAAAGGATATAACCTCGCAAATTGCGAAACCTGAATGGCATGGAGACTTTAAGTTCATTACCTCTGGCAGGGGAATACAGACAAGTAACGGGAAACTCTTGCATTGTATGGTGAACTTAAATAGTGGCATGCATTTATTTGGCAGTGATGACCATGGCGAAACATGGTTTTTAATCGATACACCCATAGCCCCGGCAGATGAATCCAAAGTAGTTGAGTTGGTAGATGGAAGTTGGATGGTAAATGCGAGGGGCAATGATAAAAAAGGCGTTAGATATATACATACGTCTTCTGATGAAGGCAAAACATGGACGACAAAAGCAGAACCCCAATTAACTGACCCAGGCTGCAATGCAAGCATTGTGCGATATACAGCCATTAAAGATGGGTACACTAATAACCGACTCCTGTTTGCCAATGCCAATTCTGAAAAAGGACGTAAGAATATGACGGTTCGTGTGAGCTATGATGAGGGTAAAACATGGTCTGACGGCAAAACAATTTATAAAGGACCCTCAGCCTATTCTTCATTGACCGTCCTAAAGAATGGTGATATCGGTTTATTCTTTGAAAAAGATGAATATACAGCGAATGTGTTTACGAGCTTTTCCTTAGAATGGTTAACAGACGGTAAGGATAGGTACGAAGAACCTAAGAAAAAATAGAATTACTATTGCTGGGAATACCAAATCATTGAAACAAGGAGTATGACAATTAATTCGAAGCCACGCCGTATTATCTGGTTTCTAATACCTTTTATTCTTTTATCATTAGGGTGTACGAAGAATTTGGGTAATGCGGATATTGCTGCAAGATTTCCAATTATCCCAACACCAAAGGAAATGGTCTATGGGCAAAAGGAACTTTCATTTACTTCAGTTTCAATGGATACTTTAGCTTTCCGCAAAGCTTCAAGGGACTTGAACTCTTTTTTTCTTAGGCAGGGTTTTGTTGTAAATGACGATGGCCTGAAAATTACTTTTATAAAAGACGATACCGACGATAAACTGGATAACGAAGGTTATAGTTTACATATCGATAGTAATGTATTGATCAAAGCCTCTACCGAAAAGGGTGCGTTTTATGGCGTGCAAACCCTAAAACAGATTTTTAGAAAATCAAAGGATACCGGCAACTTTCCTGTATTGGACATACGCGATTGGCCAACGTTTAAAATTCGGGGTTTTATGCACGATACGGGAAGAAATTTTCAATCCATTGCACAGTTAAAAGAGCAGATTGAGGTTTTGTCCCAATATAAGTTCAACGTTTTTCATTGGCATTTGACTGACGATCCGGGTTGGCGTTTGGAAAGTAAAATATATCCTGAATTACAATCGAATGGAGCTTTTTCCCGACAACAAGGCAAGTTTTACACCCAAGAAGATTTTAAGGATATTCTTGCATTCTGTAAAGAACGAAATATCACGGTTATTCCGGAATTTGATATACCTGGGCATACGGCCGCCTTTAGAAAGGCCTTTGGTATTGACACCATGAAAGATGCGAAAGTATTACCCATTCTTTTGGATCTGTTCGATGAACTCTGCGGGCTGGCAGATGAAATCGAAATGCCCTATATCCATATGGGTACCGATGAAGTCAGGAATAAAGAGGAATATGTTTCCAACGATTTCATTTTGAAGATAATGGATCGAATTAAATCACATAAAAGGGAAGTCATCGTTTGGAAAGAGGGTATAAACCTTGCCGCCGATTCATTGTCTATCAACCAACTATGGGCGCAGCACCCACCAAAAGAAGACCATCGTTTTATAGACTCACGCGCCAACTATATCAACCATTTAGACCCTTTTGCGGGCATGTCGCGCCTCTATTTTCAACAGCCTTGTCGGCAGCCTAAGGGCGATTCATTGGCTTTAGGAGGGATACTCTGCGCATGGCCAGACAACAGAATTGAAAATGAAAGGGATGTCCTTACGCAAAATCCCATTTACCCTTCCATAGTTTTTTATTCCGATGCCATTTGGAACGGAAGAGAAGAAGATTATAAGGAATATTGGGCCAAACTGCCCCCAATGGTTACGCCTGAATTTAAGGCGTTTAAAACATTCGAGGACAAAGTATTGGCACATAGGGATGCATTTTTTGAAGGAAAGGAATTCCCTTATGTAAGGCAATCGGATATTCAATGGAAAGTTATTGGGCCATTTGAACATAAAGGCGATTTGTCAAGAACTTTTCCTGTGGAAAATGAATTAAAAGATAGTTACAAAATAGATGGCCGAACCTATGAATGGAAAGATTCAATTGTCGGAGGAACAATTCACTTGAAACATTTTTTTGGATTCCCTGCTTTGACCGAAACAAAAAGTGGCACCTATTACGCTTATACAGCTATTTATTCTCCTGATGCTAGAGTTCAGGATTTTTGGATTGGTTTTCAAGGTTGGTCACGTTCGGGAGGGCGACGAGGAGGGCCATTTCCAGAAATTGGGCAATGGCATACCACAAATCCTAAAATTTGGATAAACAAAAAGGAAATAGAACCGCCTAAATGGAAACAGCCTAGTTTAGGGGTGAAAACAGATGAAATACCCTTTATAGACGAGGATTATTTTTATCGTGAACCTACAAAGATTAACCTAGATAAAGGCTGGAACAGGGTTTTGTTGAAAATACCGCACGGAGGCAATTCGTGGAAATGGATGTTTACCTGTGTGCCAGTGGATCTTACTGAAAAAGGTGTTCGCGAAGCGACCGGACTTAGATTCAAAACCAAGTTTAACGTTGATGAAAATGATTAGTAAAAAAATTATTACCGTAGTAGCATTACTTTTTATCTGTGTTAATGTAGGTCTAGGTCAGGAAATTCCTAAACTTAAGATTACCGAATTACCCAGTTTGCCGGCCCAGGAAGAAGGAATGGCTTCCCTAGGGTATGCGGGTATGATGGGTGGGGTACATGACGAGGTTATTATAGCAGTTGGTGGCGCGAACTTCCCCGAAGGATTACCTTGGAAAGGTGGTAAAAAAGTCTATAGCGATAAGATTTACCTACTCAAAGATAATCAATGGCAGTTGTCTGGGCAGACGTTGCATTCGCCACTCGCTTATGGAGCTTCGGTGTCCATTCCTCAAGGTATTTTAATTATCGGTGGTGAAGACGGAACTACAACTAGTGATCAGGTAGTTCTAATAACGTATGATCCTACATCCAAAGATATCGGTATTGCCGACTACCCTTCCTTACCCGAAGCCTTGGCGTATTCAGCAGCAGTGGTCGAAGAAGATTTTGTTTATGTGGTAGGAGGTAAGAATGATAAGGAAAGTGTCAACTCATTCTATCGAATGAATTTGAAAGGGAAGAATAATTGGGAAAAACTGCCCGATTTTCCGGGTTCTCCGAGGGCGCTGCATGCAATCGCCGTACAAGAAACTAAAGATTCAAGAAAACTCTTCGTCATCGGCGGACGCAATCAAATCACCGGAAAGAAGTCAGAGGCTTTGACCGATTACCTTTCCTACGATCTAAAGGACGGTGTCTGGAAGAACGAAGGTGCCCTTTTGATTGATGGTGCCCCAAGAGTATTGATGGGAGCCTCAGCGGAAACCATGGGTTCCATGCACCTGATGGTCTATGGCGGTTCCGACGAGGTATTGTTCAATGAACTGGAAAATTTGGCCTTGCAATTGGGCCAGGAGCAGAACGATTCCCTAGTTGCAAAGTTAACAGGTAAAAGAGATGAAATCCTAAATACCCATCCCGGCTTTTCGAAAGAAATTTTGGGCTACAATTCCATAACAAATAAATGGTTCGTGTACGATGATTTGCCCAACCAAATTCCCGTGACCGCACTTTCATTTAAAAAGGACGATGAATTTATTATCATCTCCGGAGAAGTATCCCCCGGAATACGAACACCCAAAGTCCTGAAATACAAAATAGCAGAGGCCGTTGAACCGTTCGGTATCATCAACTATTCGGTTTTAGCACTCTATCTTTTGATTTCGCTTGGTATCGGGATTTATTTTATGCGCAAACAAAAATCCACGGAAGATTACTTTGTAGGTGGTGGTCGTATTCCATGGTGGGCCTCAGGTCTAAGTGTCTTTGGAACCTTATTGAGCGCCATAACGTTTATGGCAATCCCTGCCAAGGCTTTTATTACGGATTGGTCTTTCTTTTTTCTAAATATTACAGCTATTTTGATAACCCCGGTAATCGCATTTATTTTTATTCCATTTTTTAATAAACTCAAAATACGTACTGCTTATGAGTATTTGGAAGACCGTTTCAATTATTTGGCACGTGCCTTTGGTAGCCTGTCCTTTATTTTGTTCCAATTGGGACGTATAGGCATTGTATTGTTGTTACCATCTCTTGCCATTTCAATAGTCACTGGAATTCCCGTAACAACCAGTATTTTGATAATGGGTGTACTCTGCATTCTATATACCACCTTTGGAGGTATTGAAGCGGTGATTTGGACAGATGTCTTACAGGTCATAGTGCTTTTGGGAGGAAGTGTTTTGGCCGTAGTTTGGATTATGTTGCATACCGAAACTTCTTTTGGCGATATGATTACCTATGCTTCCGAACGCGATAAATTCAATATTGCAAATCTGGAATTTGATTTTACCGAATCGACCTTTTGGGTGGTCTTTATCGGTGGTTTGGCTTCTGCCATGGTTACCCAAGGTACGGATCAGACCATTGTGCAGCGTTTCCTGACTAGTTCCGATATTAAGAATTCCCAAAAAACATTATACACAAATGCGGTGTTGACCCTACCGGCCACTGTTATCTTTTTTGGCTTGGGAACCTTGTTGTTCATTTTCTATTCGGAGATGCCTAATGCGTTGTCCCCGGCTATTTCAAATAACGATTCCATCTTTCCATGGTATATTGTCCGGGAGCTACCCATTGGGGTTTCAGGTTTATTGGTAGCCGGAATTTTCTCGGCCGCCATGTCGAGTATCAGTAGCAGTCTCAATTCAGTGTCAACGGCCTATTGTAATGATTTCCACGCGCATTTTAGACCGGAAGTAAAAGACAAGAAGTTATTGCGAATCGCTAGAATTGCAACTGTTGTCACAGGGGTCTTGGGCGTGTTATTGGCCCTTTGGATGGCGAGCTCCAATATCAAATCACTTTGGGATCAATTTTATCGATACCTAGGTCTTTTCACTGGAGGTCTGGGAGGTATGTTCCTATTAGGGATGTTGACCAAAAAAGCCAATGCAACAGGAACGTTGTTGGGTCTGGTGGTAAGTGCCCTTTTAATTTGGTATATAAGTGTTTTCACCGAAATCAACTTTTTAATGTATGCTTTTTTCGGGGTAGCTTCCTGTTTTATTTTTGGATATATTTTTAGTTTGATTTTTAAGGATAAAACCTAAGGAAATGAGACTTGCTTTATTGGTCTTTCTGGTCTTTAGTACAAGTATCACTTCAGTCGGTGCCCAATTAAACGTATCGGAAATTTTTACCGATAACATGGTTCTACAGCGAAATAAGCCCATACACCTATGGGGAAAAGGAACGCCAGAAGCTATGGTAAAGGTGAAATTAGCAGACGAAAGTTATAAAACCAGAGTTAGGCAAGACTCCACTTGGAATATATTTTTTGAAAAGCAAATAGCGAATTCAAGCCCACAATCAATCATAATAGAAAGTGAATCACAAAAGATACTTCTGAAGAATATACTAATCGGGGATGTATGGCTTTGTATTGGTCAATCTAATATGGAATGGCCTATGGCCAAAGAAATGTATTTTGAAGAAGAAAAAGAATTTGCTGATCAACCGCTACTTCGATATTACAATCCGACCTATGCCGGTAAAGGCATTTTCAACAAATCTTTTACAGATTCGGTATTAAAACTACTTAGAAAGAGAGACTTTTACAAGGGCAATTGGGTGGAAAGTGATGTTAATTCCATCAAACAGATGAGTGCGGTTGGATACTACTTTGGGAAGGAATTACTTGAGAGCGAACGTATTCCCATTGGGCTGATTAATATGTCTATCGGTGGAGCCCCCATAGAAACCTTTATTGGCCACGATGCCATGGCTAGTAATCCTCGGTTCTCTGAAAAATTGAAAGGAAATTGGTTACACAATAATGCTTTGCCCGTATGGATTCGAGAAAGGGGTCAACAAAATGTTGGTAAGATCAAAGTGATACATAAGGATGAACTTGGTCCAAACCATGCGTTTAAACCTGGATTCGCTTATTCAGCTGGGCTTGAACCGCTATTCAAGATGCCAATAAAAGGAATTATATGGTACCAAGGGGAAAGTAACGCTCAAGAGTTGGAAAGGGTAAAGGAGTATACAGAATTACAAAAACTGATGATTAAGGATTATCGTAAACAGTGGAAGCAGCCCAAAATGCCTTTTTATTGGGTGCAGCTTTCTTCCATTGATTTAACGCACTATAATTCAAAATATTGGCCGGTATTCAGAAATGAGCAAAGAATAATGATCAACGAAATAGCGCATGGAGGAATGGCTGTTTCAAGTGATATCGGCGCTAAGAACGATGTGCACCCCACGAATAAAAGGGATGTAGGGCAGCGATTGGCACGATGGGCGTTGCATATGCCTTATGGTAAAAAAGTCGTGCCATCCGGACCATTGCCCAAAGAAGCTACCTATAAAAATGGTAAAGTCCTTATAGCTTTTAATTATACTGCCAATGGTTTAAAGACTTCTGATAATAAGGTAGTCAGGGGCTTTTCTATGGACGGGAAACATGAAGTGCCAACTACTTTAAAAGGGAATACGGTTGAGATACGTTCACGAAACAAGCCCGAATATGTATATTATGGTTGGCAACCCTTTACCGATGCTAATCTGGTCAATTCCGAAAATTTACCAGCATCCACCTTTAGGTTAGAAGTCAATTAAAACAGCGTAAAATGCTTCCATCATTTCGATTTTCAATACTACTCTTTTATTTTCTAGTTGTTTCAAACACCTATGGCCAAAAGGAAGGTTTAAAATGGTATTCATCGGATGATTTTCAGGTAATGGGCAAATCACAAAATCCCGAAAAGCTTCCTTTTCAACGTTTTCCAAAAGCTATGGAATCGGTGGTTCGGGAAAGAGTATGGGAACTCTCTAAGAACTCTTCTGGGCTCTATGTAGATTTCGTAACCAATAGTTCAATCATTGAAGTGCAATATCAGGTGGAAGGTGAAATGGCATTTCCGCATATGCCCGCGACCGGGGTAAGTGGCGTGGACATGTATGTTTTGGATGACAAAGCGGAATGGCATTGGGTACGAGGAAATTACGATTTTAGAGATTCAATTTTGTATTCATTCAGTGGACTGAAGGCCAATGTTTCGAAAAAGACAAGAATGTTCAGGCTATATTTCCCCTTATACAACACCGTTAAATGGCTTAGAATTGGAATTGATAAGTCCGGGAATTTTAGACAAATCAATACGATGACAACAAAGAAACCGATCATTGTGTATGGCACCTCCATCGTACAGGGCGCATGTGCCAGTCGCTCGGGAATGGCTTGGCCCAGTATTCTGGGTAGAGCAGCACAAATCCCGGTCATTAATTTAGGGTTTTCGGGAAATGGGCGACTCGAATCAGAAATCATTGATTATATAGCCCAGACGGAGGCATCGCTCTATATTTTGGATTGCATGGCCAATTTTACCTCTGGACAAGGGTTAGACCCGAAGTCCGCAAGGAAAAGATTAAAAAAAGCAGTTTTGGATATTAGAAAGAGACAACCCAAAACACCAATTTTGATTGTTGAACATGCTGGGTATTCCGATGGAGAGATCCAGCCGGGAAGATTAAGAATATATACTGATCTTAATAGGGCAACGAAAGAGGTTTATCAGGAATTGTTAAAAGAACAAATACCTGAAATTTATTTACTAAAGAAAGAAGAAATAGGTCTTGGATTGGATAGTTTTGTAGATGGGACCCACCCTAATGATTATGGGATGATGCAATATGCCAAGGCTTGTTTGGCAACAATCCGTGACATCCAGAATTAAGTCATGCAACGGTACATGATTGAGTGTATTTTGAGTGGAATAAACCGATCATTTAGGTAAACAATCCGACATGAAAAAGCCTGTAATTATAAGTTATTAAACACCACTTCTTTGAACTAATTTTAGCTACACTTAAATTTAAAAAATGATTAAACCAAAAGAAACTTTTAGCTTATTAGCACCATTTTTTTTACTAGCTATATCGCTTTACGGCCAACAGAAAAATCCTATTACAGATTACAAATACTTTATCGAAAATGAACAGGTCATTGGCGAGAATAAATTACCTGCACATGCATCGTTTACATCATTCTCAACTATTGAAGAACGGGAAACGGATAGTCCGGGATATTATAAATCCATAAATGGTACCTGGAAGTTTAATTGGGTCAGGAACCCTAAAGATCGTCCTTCTGCTTTTATGAATCCTGAATATGATGTTTCAAAATGGGATGACATCAAAGTTCCTTCCAATTGGGAGGTTGAAGGGTTTGGAATACCCATTTACGTAAACCATCAATATGAGTTTGCGGATTATAAAGCTCCCGTCGCCGACGATATGGAACTCGTAGGCAGAATTCCTAAAAATCCTGGGGATTTACCTAATGATTACAATCCCGTAGGCTCTTATGTAAAGGAATTCACATTGGATAAGGCCTGGGAAAGCAAAGAAATATTCTTGCATATAGGCGCAATGAAATCTGGTGGATTTGTATGGATAAATGGGGAATATGTTGGATATTCCCAAGGTAGTAAATTACCTGCCGAATTCAATATTACCAAAGCAATTAAGACCGGGAAGAATAGCATTGCATTACAAATCTTCCGCTGGACGGATGGTTCCTATTTAGAGTGTCAGGATTTTTGGCGCATCAGCGGTATAGAGCGCGACGTTTTTATGTATGCCCAACCGAAAGTTAGAATTCAAGATTTTGAAGTGACTTCAGTCTTGGATGATACATATAAGAATGGCAAGTTAACACTTGAATTAGAAGTGGAAAATCATCTTGTGAAAGATAGGACTGTCGTAATCTCCTATCAAGTGTTGGACAAAACAAATATTAGTGTAGCATCCAAGACAAAAACATTCAAAGTAGAAAAATCACAAAAGGCTTCGGTTGATTTTCAAATGACAATTCCAAATATTGAACCATGGAGCGCAGAACATCCGAATCTCTATACATTGGTATTAGAAACAAAAGATAATGAAGGTAAGTTACTCGAAACAACCGCAACCAAAATTGGCTTTCGCTCTATTGAGATCAAGAACGGATTACTGTTGGTAAACGGTCAGCGCATTACATTAAAAGGTGTAAATGCACAAGAGACCGATCCAGAGACAGGTCATGTGATGTCTGACGAATTGATAATGAAAGATATACGTCTTTGGAAAGAAAACAATATAAATGCTGTGCGTTTAAGCCATTATCCAAGAGGTAAACGGTTTTATGAGTTATGTGACATATACGGAATTTATGTAGTTGATGAAGCGAACATAGAATCCCATGGTATGTATTATGGTGAACATTCATTGGCCAGAAAAACAAATTGGGAAAAAGCGCATGTTGATAGGATGGTCCGTATGGTAAAACGGGACAGAAACCACCCATCGGTTATTATATGGTCCATGGGTAATGAAGCCGGAAACGGCATCAACTTTTTTAAAGGCTATGATGCGATTAAAACTAACGATAATAGTAAACGACCTGTACAGTATGAGCGCTCTTATAAGGATTATGACGCTAGTTTGTACGATATGGACACTAACACTGATATTATTGTTCCACAATACCCAAGTCCTGCCCGTTTTGAAGAAATAGGTAGATCTAGAACAGACAGGCCATTTATTCCCAGTGAGTATGCCCATGCCATGGGTAACAGTACAGGGAACTTTCAGGATTATTGGGATATTATTGAACAATATGATAATCTTCAAGGTGGTTTTATTTGGGACTGGGTAGATCAGTCAATATGGAAAACAAATGATAAAGGTGAGCGCTACTATGCTTACGGCGGTGATTATGGGGAAAATATGCCATCCGATTATAGTTTCCTTAATAATGGCATTGTATTTCCAGATCGTACGCCCCAACCAGCACTCTTTGAAGTGAAGAAAGCCCATGAATTCATCAACTTTAAGCATAAGGGTATAAACAAGCACAATGAATTAAGGATTCTTGTAGAAAATTTATATGATTTCACCAATCTTGATCAATTTGATTTTACCGCCAAGATCAAGGCAGATGGGAAAGTGTTAAAGACCATTTTACTTCAAAACATCGAGGTTGAAACACATACCGGAAAACTTGTTCGGGTTCCGTTAAAAGAAATCGATTTCAAAGAAAACACTGAATATTTTGTGGAAATATCGGCAAGAACAAAAGGGGCTTGGGGGCTTTTGCCTGTAGGATTTGAAGTCGCGCATGAACAAATACCCTTGCCAACCAAGTTCAAAAAGGCAAAAGCAAATCTTACATCCAAATCGACATTGTACGTCAATAACGTTGGAGGAATTGTTTCTGTTTATAACGATATTGTTAAGGTTGTTTTCAGTAAGAAAGAGGGTAGAATTACCTCCTATACCTACAAGGACAAAGAATTAATCAGGGATGGCAATGGTCCAAAACCAAATTTCTGGAGAGCGGTGACCGACAACGATTTTGGTAACCAAATGGAGGAGAAAAGCATTGGATGGAAAATCGCTTCAAATAACAGTACGGTCAACGATATAGTTATTTCTGAATTAAAAAATGGCAGTGTTTTGATGACGGTTTTTTATGGACTACCCGCAGTCGAAACAACATTTACTTCTAACTATACAATTCATGGTGATGGTGTTATTCAAATCAAAAACACATTGAACACCACTAGCTATGAAGGAGATATCCCTAGAATTGGGATGCGCTTACAATTACCAAAGACCTTTGATAACCTAAGTTATTTTGGAAGAGGTCCTTGGGAAAATTACCAAGACCGAAAAGCCTCAGCCTTTATTGATGTCTACAAGTCGAAAGTGACTGACCAATATGTGCCCTATATTCGTCCGCAAGATAATGGCTATAAAACTGATACAAGATGGTTGGCCCTTTCAGATGAAAATGTCACGGGTATATTATTTGTCTCTGAAACTGAAAAAGGAGTGGGGTTCAGTGCACTTCATATGATGAATGAAGATTTTGATACCACTGCTGGGATTGATTATAAATCGTCAAATAATAGTAAACATACGATTGATATAACGAAGAAGAATTTGGTACAACTCAATATTGATTTAGGGCAGCGGGGTGTTGGAGGGGACGATAGTTGGTATTCAAAACCACAGGAGCAATATTTATATAAGGGAAGTGAAAGGCATTCATACAGTTTTTATATGATTCCTTTTGAAAATGGGACTTTGGATAGGTTTATCGAGTTAGGTAAACAATACAGAACTCCAAACGATAATTAAAGCAAAGGCTCATATGAAGACATATATTACACTAAAAGCATATTTCCAGAGTTTGTTTTTACTGGTTTTATTTCCTGTAGTCTGGAAGTCAGAAAGGAATAAGCCAGCACCGTACTGCCCATTAGTCCACATTCCAATTAGGTTCATATGTTTGGAGGATTATTTGTTTGGTTTTCGCGACAGAGACCGTATCTTCAACAGAAGTAATCAGGCATGGTAAGGCCGGCGACAAATCCTAGAGATTGGAGAGGGCCATTGGATAAAGAGTATTAATACGCGCAATATTTTGATAAAGGGTAAAATAGAAATACACGACAAATTTTCGGTCATCATTGATGTAACTTACGATACGATTTCAAAAAAAAAGAAATCAAAATATACCACACTTACGTATCTGTTTCTCCCCGATAGTTTGAACATCAATGGCAAAACATATACCGGCGCTAAATTTTATAATGATGTACGACTTTTTTTAAAGTATGATACGCCGAATTATTCGTTGGAAGAGATAAGTAGTGGGGAACGGTTTTTACTAAATAACCTAGCAAAGAATACTAAAATATGTATTAAAAATAGCTCTAAAGAGAATCTATCCCGTTTTAAGAATCAGGTAAAAATGTTCGCAGCTACTTTTAGTAGTTTGCTTAGGGATGAAACTGATTCTTTTATAAAACGAAAGGAAATATCCAATGATGAGACCATCGCTTTTTTAGAAAAAATAAAACTGATTTTATCTGAATTCAGGGACATAGTCGTTTTACTGAAAAATACATCCCTAAAAGATGCTCACAAGAACGTTATGTTCTATGCGGATGAGCATATGAGCAACGTTGTGGAGTTAGAGCTCATGAAACTTTTCAATAGTTTTAAAAACAGAAAAATAGGGACAAATTCACTCGAATTGATTGTAGCCCTTATTGAATCTGAGCAAAAATATAAAAAGCAGAAAAATTACGTTTCACCCAAAGATAAAAATGTAAACCCCGAGGACCTCCTTTATAAAAGAAACAGGTTAAAAAAATACATTGAAAGCGTTTTCTTTTTGTATCAGGATATACGAAAAGACGGGGCCCTGTTCGAACAAACCGTATTGGCCCTTGCCGCAGGGCTTGCCATGGTCTTTTCAACCGCTGTTGCTTTTTATTATCAACAGCTTTATGGCAATTTCACTATGCCTTTTTTTATCGCCTTGGTAGTGGGTTATATGCTCAAAGACCGTATAAAAGGTTCGGTAAGTCAACTGTTCGTGAGTAAATCCCATAGTTTATTTTACGATTATAAAATAAAGGTCACCAATGCCTTCGATAATAAAATTGGTATCATAAAGGAAAAGTTTTCATTTGTACCCCTAAAAAAATTGGGCGCAAAGGTTAAAAAGCATCGACAAAAAGATATGGTCATAGGTATTTCCGAAAGATCCTTGAATGAGCAAATAATAGAATATAAAAAGAAAGTCACCATCTACCCGAAAAAGTTTGGCAACGACCTTACCGATGAAAATATTATCGGCCTAACCGATATTACCCGCCTTAATTTTCACAGATTCATACAGTATATGGATGATCCAAAAAAGGATTATATCTTAGTAAAGAAGGGCGAGGTGTATATGAAAGCTGCCAATAAGGTCTACAATATCAATATTATTCAAAAATACTATGCCGAGGAGGGTATTGAATTTAGTCGTTACCGCGTGATCATGAATAGAAATGGGATTAAACGAATAGAGAAGGTGGTGCTGGATTAAGGAACCCTATTCACTATGTATCTAATGTCTAGCGAGTTATTGTAAGTTCTGAAACGTTCCATAGAGTTTTGCTCCTTGGAACTTCAAAGACCTTTTGAAAGATAAAAACATTGGATAAGCTGTAAAGTTGGGCGTCCTTACCAGAATCAAACTGCAGTATTGCAATAACTTAAAAACAAAGTAAAATGAAAAAATCTATTACCTTCATTTGATGACATGTTTTTAAAAGTTATTATACATCTTTTTATAAGTTGTAGATTGAAGATGTACAGCTATGGATGGTACAATGCTTTTAAATTAGTGGGTAGTTCAAAAACCTCTAATTCAAAATAAGGCAGTGCGGCTAATAGATGATCAAAAACATCGGCCATGATGTATTCATAGTTTACCCATCGTTTGTCCGCACTAAAGGCATAAATCTCCAAAGGCAAACCCTGGGAGGTAGGGGCTAACTGGCGTACCATCAAGGTCATATCTTTGTTGACGGCTGGATGGTTTTCCAAATAAGAGCTCACATATTTTCTGAATACCCCGATGTTGGTCAAGTTTCTACCGTTTATTGCCAATGTTTTATCAACCACATTTTCAAGGTTGTACGAATTTATCTTTTCACTTCTAGTAATAAGATACGGTTTGATGAGTTGGATTTTTTTTAGGGATTCTATATATTCATCGGTCAAGAACCGGATACTTTTTTGACTGATGATCAGTGATCTTTTAACGCGCCTTCCACCAGAGTCTTGCATGCCGCGCCAGTTTTTGAACGAATCGGAAACAAGGGCATAGGTGGGGATTGTGGTAATGGTCTTGTCGAAGTTCTGCACCTTGACCGTGGCTAGGGTAATCCCGATTACATCGCCATCGGCACCATATTTATCAAAGGTGATCCAGTCCCCGATACGTACCATATCGTTGATGCTTACCTGTATGCTTGCAACAAGGCCCAAAATGGAATCTTTGAAGATCAAAATAACAACGGCAGAACCAGCACCTAGGGCGGTGAAATATTTCCAAACGGTAATTTCGGTTAGGATCGCGAATACAGTAAAGATGCCAACGATCCATGCGAAGATCATAAGGACCTGAACATAGCTATCCATCGGCTTGTCCTTGAATCTCGGAATTGTTTTTAAGTAGTCGTTGATGCTCTTAAAAAAGCTCTTGACCACAAAAAGAGTGAGTACCACAAATAGAATTTGAAGTATTTTCAAGGCTATCATTCCCCCGTAATCAAAACCAATAAACGCGAACGGGATAAACTCGAACAAAACCAACAATGGGATAATATGGGCCATATAGCGCGGCACCCTATTGACGACCAGGAAATTATCAAAATTGGTCCTGGATTTCCTGGCTAAGTTTACCGTAATTTTCCGTAGTATTTTCCAGATGATAAAATCGAGCAGCCAAGCTAAAATAAACGCGGCTACCAGTAAGGCTAGAAGGTTGAGGTAGGAGGCAAGACTTTCAGTAATTCCTATCTTTAACAGATAATCATATAAAATTCGGTTTAATCCGTTGTCCATTAGGTATGATGATTAATCGCTATATGCGAATAGCTTTTCTATGTTACTCTATTCTTTTCCCCTGTGTTGTAAAAGACAGGCCTTTTGAGCCATAGGTAGAAATCATGACGCCTTCAAATAACGGTTCAGTCGATGTCATTTTTATTTTCCAATCGAAAATAAAGTTGGCCCCAGCGACGCCTGTTTGGCCAACATCGTCGATAACGATTTCAACGGTTTCCAAGGGAGCAACATATATAGGTTTATCAAAATAAGTGTGTATCGGTTTAGCGTGGGTGTCATAATATTCTGCCTTTGTAATATACACGGTATCCTTTAAACCGATATTTCGAATGCTCGCCGTAACGGTTAGGTTATGTGTTTTATGTTCAGAAAGGCTATAAATCTGTGAATACACCGAAAGATATGTTTTACCCGATTCAAGCGAGTCCAATAGTGTGGAATGTACGGTTCTTTTTTCAAAATTTTCATGATGTGGTTCATTTGTTCCATAATGTTCTTCGCAGGAGCAAAACAAAACCAATAGAAAAAAAAGAATGATATTAGTCTTCATTAACATGACTTAAATGGGTTATTTTTAAATATGAGGATTCTTATCCGTGCAAAGCCAATACGGGTACATCCTTAAAATAGCCCAACTTACCCAAGGTGGGCTTACCGAAGCCCAATCTTTCCAAAAATGATGGTTTCTTGTCGATATAACTAATCATATTACTATGCCTGATCTCTACGAAAGAGCTCAATGCATCGGCCATCTTCAAATTGTGAAGTACGTTGAAACTAAGGTCAACATCCTTAAAATACTTTCGTAACCGTATCTTGTTATTTTTTTGTTGCAGGTTCAGGGAGCCATTATCCGTCAAACTAAGCACTTGTATGCTGGCACCTGTCATTATCGCGATCTCGGCCAGGTATTTGATTTCGGAAGTTTTGAAATCGGTGTTGAAATTCGTAGCCAGAACAATTTCTTCCGGCCGGTCGAAGGTTACATTTTTGGGCACTACCAGAACAGGACACTTTCGTACGTTCTCAATAACTGCCAAGGTATTCTTTCCATATCTACCTTCCCTTTCATTGGTCATACCCTTAGCACCCATGATGATCATATCGATCTGCATGTCCGCAACGAGATCTTTGACCGTATCTAAAAACAAAGTTGAGCGGGAGACGATATGAAACCGATGCTTCGGGTTATCGTTCTCAAAGGTCAACCTAACCATAATATCCCCCAGACTTTGCATGGAGCGCTTTTCCGAAAGCTTGTTAAATGCCTCGTCGGGATCCAATAAGGGAACACTGTCAAGACCATAAACATCTTTCGAATAGGTGTTCAGGATATAAAAATCACATTTATGATTCTCATAGAGTTTGATGCCATATTGAATAGCGTTCCACGAATTTTTAGAAAAATCGGTAGGCAATAATAGTTTTTTCCTCATGACTTTAAGGTTTTGATTTTAGCGTTTGGCTTCTAATAAAATGTTGGATAGCACTTTTAATTTTACATACCTAAATTTTTTTTTATGTGCTAGGTACAGATTGCGGTTTCTTTCATGCTTGCTCAGATAGAATGCATCACATTCGACCGTATCGCATTCGATCGCAACTTTAATAACACCTTCATATCGATACAATGTTCTTAAGTTTAAGACGTTCTCCCTTCGCAGGGTCTGTAGCTCTTGATACAAAACGGCATTGTTCAACATTCTATCCTCGATATCCAACAGATACTCCAATTCTTCGTTGATATATTCGAGATCGTCGGTCCAATTGCTGACCTCTGCCTTGTCTTTTTTTATCATAATACTACTGTCGGACTCATGGTTGTAAAATAATTTTGTTGCGTTCATAATATCATATTTGCATTAATGTATTTATTCTCTTGGTCCACTTTTTCAATAATCAATTTTTGTTCGCCTGATGGGAATTCCCATGTTATCGAATCTCCCTCGGCGTAGCCAATAACCGCTGCCCCCATAGGGGTTAGAATCGATACTTTGTTGTTTTTGACATCGCTGACGTTGGGCATGACCAATTTGAATTTTCTGTTCCATCCATTTTTCGAGGCGATGGTAATCGTCGAATTAAAGCGGATGACATCGTTGGGCATATCCGCTTCGTCGTATATTTTGGCGGCCTCCAGTTCGCCCACCAGTTTCTTGACCGATGTGCGCAAGGTGTCGTCCCTATAATATCCTGTTAGGTTCATGAACCGTTTAAGGAGAACATACTCCTTTTTTTCTATGACTAAACTTCCGTATTTCATGTTTGTTGATTTTTAAGGGAAAATTCCCCGTTGCACATATGCCTTCTCAAGACGCTCAATGGCGATAATGAATGCGGCGGTCCGCATATCCACTTTTCTGCTTTTTGCAGTTTCCATAACTTTGGAAAACGATTCTTTCAGTTTCTTCTCCAGTTTGGCCATGACCTCATCCAATTGCCAGATTTCGCCGTTACGGTTCTGTAGCCATTCGAAATAACTACCGATAACGCCACCGGAATTGCAAAGGATATCGGGAATGATTTCAATGCCTTTATTTAATAGAATTTTCTCCGCCTCCACATCGGTAGGCCCATTGGCCCCTTCGGCAATCAGATAGGCTTTTATGCGTTGTGCGTTTTCTGCGGTAATCTGATTACCCAACGCGGCTGGGACGATGATATCGCAATCCAAACCGAAAAATTCCGAACTTTCTATGGGTCGGGCATCGGCAAAACCGCCGATACTTCGGTTATTCGACTCTGAAAAGGCTAGAAGACCTTCCGCCGAAATACCGTTTTCATTGAGAATGGTTCCCGAGGCATCTTGAACGGCGGTCAAAACTGCACCTTCTTTTTCCAGGAAATGGGAAGTCCAGTACCCCACATTTCCAAAGCCTTGTACGATGAACTTTTTATCCTTTAGTTCAACATTCTTTCGTTCCGCCCAAAACTTGATGGTTAGAAATACCCCATAGCCCGTGGCCCGATCTCGTCCTTCCGAACCGCCTGCACCAATGGGTTTACCGGTAACCACGTGCATATTCGTAGAGCGTTCGGCAGGTGGTTTAGTGGACATATAGGTGTCCAATATCCACGCCATGGTTTGCGGATTGGTGTTCACATCTGGCGCGGGAATATCCAATTCAGGCCCGATGTTATCGCCCAAGGCATATGTAAATCGACGGGTTATCCTTTCCAGTTCGGTATCGGAATATTTTTTTGGATCCAACTGTATTCCCCCTTTTGCTCCGCCATAGGGCAAGCCAGCCAACGAAGTTTTCCAGGTCATCCACATGGCCAATGCCCTTGCGGCATCGATATCGACAGTCTCGTGATAACGTAGCCCTCCTTTATAGGGACCCAATGCATTGTTATGTTGAACGCGGTAGCCCGTAAAGACCTCTACTTCACCATTATCCATACGGACCGGAAAATGTACGACCAGTTCATTGTTGGTCACTTCCAATATTTTACGGATATTAGGATTGAGGGTGATGATATCGGCAGCATTATCGAACTGTCGCATTACGTTGTCCAACATCCCCTGTTTGGGCTGTTTTTTTGGTGAAGCTAATTTTGTTGTCATTTTATTTTATTAAAAGTTCTTTATTTTTATTTGCCTGCCTGCCGTAGGCAAGGTGGTCACTTGCCGTTTCTACTGAGACCATAACCATTGGTTCGTTATCCTTATCCAAGTGATGTACATATTCGCTACACGAGCTTATACTGCTCATATCCGTTGTCAACGAGCAATGAGGGGCATGCCTGCACGTTGAACATATACTCCGTTTATAATTTTTCATTTTTTTTAATTTATTTAACGTGGTCAAAAACTTTATTTAGCGTACTGCATGCATTGTTTTTACAGGATAGAAAATCAAGAACAATATGGCCACTCCTATAATGATCATAAAAGCGACTTCAAGTTTTGAGAGTAGAATGTTCATGCCCAGCGACTTGTTGGAAAGTTCCGTCAGTTGCTCGCTTTCCGAAAGTTGTATTTTGGCAAGGGCATCTAAATTTCGTTGCATCTCGTCCAGCGTTTTAAGGGCAACGATGCCCAAATCCGCTTCGATTTCATTGGAAGGTTGTACAATTTTGTCTTCTAGCTCTTGTAGTTTGGAAAATTGTCTGTTCAATTCGTTGAGAAGACTTGATTCTTTTTGGGTCAGTTTGGTTATTCCAAAATCGATGAGTAATAGTTGTGCTTTTTCATTTTCGGATGTAATGGTATTATCGTTATAGTTTTTAATCAACTTGAGTTTTTTGTTATGGAATATTGTGCTTAACTGGTAGATATAATCCTGAACCACCACACGATCTTTATATACAGAATTGACGGTAGTCTGAATCGTCGAAAAATGTCTTGAGTCCAATCGATTAGATCCCAAGACCAGAAGAAAAGCTATGGTCATTATTAAACCTATTTGTATACGTTGTGCTACTGAAAATTTTGTAAACATGTTTTCTGTTTTTCTCGATTATTTTTCTAATTGTTATTAGATGGGGCTATAATCCGTGGAAAAAAATCCACCCGGTCCTGGTCTTTTATTTATTTGAGCAAATCAAGATCTAATGAACCGGATGGATTGCAACAACCAATCAAAAAGTTATTTTTCGGCCTGTAATTCGCCAGACTGTATGGCTTGGTCAAAATCGGCCCCTATCACGGTATGGCTGCCAAAGAAACGCCCGCCGTCTTTGCGCTTGATCTTAACCTGTGTAGTACCGTCCTTCTTTTCCTTAATGGACGTTATCACAACCCTGTTGCCTTCCACAAGTTTGTAATTCGCTCGACCACCTCGTTTGATGATAAAATTTGGTCTGGGAAAATTTATGTGTTTGTACGTGTTCGTTTCAGGCTTTCCTATCTCGAAAACGTCGCCGACTTCGACATCGTTAGATACTGATTTTGCATTATCTTGTGCATTGAGCACACTTATTGAAAGTAAAAGGGCAAATACATACTTGAGCATAATTATATATTTAAGGTTAAAGAATTATTATATTTTTATGGTAAAATCTTTTTGAATGTCTATTCTGAAATATTCAATTCGATCTGTGTTCTAGATTGGACCACTTTTTCAATCTTCAACAACAGAACATTACCTGTGAGACCATACCTTATTGTGTCACCTTCTGAAAGTCCAACAACAGATGCGCCCAATGTGCTTATGACCGAGATTTTGTCATTTTTGATATTTTCCTCATAGGGCGGTACCAACTGTAAGGTTTCATGCCATCCACATGTACTGGACAATGTTACAGTGGAGTAAATTTGCACGATATCAGTAGGTATGTCATCCCGATCGACTATCAGCGCCTCGGACATATTATCTGTAAGGATATCCAAGGTGTTCTTATGAACATAATTCTCAAGCATCCCATTCATTTCTTGATAGTACTTTATCATCACAAAATTTTCCTTTTTAAATATTAGACTGCCGTATTTCATCTTCTCTTTCCTTTAATTTTTTATATTATTATCCCTTTTCTCTGTGTTCGTAGACAAAGCTCTATTCTATATTTTGGGAAGCATCTCATTCAAAACATCCTCAGATATATATTCCTTTATTTGGCCGTGGCTCTGCTCTACCTTTTCGATTAGCAATGGAATGGAACCTATGGGCGTTCCATAGTTAAACGTTTCGCCCTCTGAAAGACCGATAACGGATGCTCCCAAAGCACTCTGTACCGAAAGCCGATTCCTTTTAATATCCATTTCGTAAGGCAATACCATAAGAAAGGTTTGGCGCCATTCCGATGCGGAGGCTACTGTAACCCACGAATACAGACGAACGATATCTTCGGGCATATCCTCAAAATCCAAAAACGAAGCATCTTCCATTTTCTCTTCCAAAGTCTCCAACGCATCCTTATGGGAATAATCTTCGATCAAATGGTTCATATGCCGATGCTTAAGAATCATCTCATAGTCTTTTTTTGCCAAAACAAGACTATCATATTTCGTTGTCCTTTGTTTTATTAATTCGTTCATTTCTAGTTTTATTCCTGTCCTTTTTACCTCCAATATTTCCCAGACCATCCTTCTTTCTCAGATGGTTCTTGGCACTTTGGATCGAAGGAAAAAATAACAGCATTTTTTGATTTCTTAAGTTCCATTCATACAAGGCAAATGACATGCCCAAAAGAGTGGCTGACATGCCAAATATTTACAACTAATTGATATTCAATTAGTAATAAACGATTTAAAAAAGATGTGATAAAAACAAACTGGGGAGAATTTCCCCGGTCGGGGAGTTTTGAACCAGTTGATCAGTTCAGTTTATCGCGTAAGGTCTTACGGTCGATTTGGAGGATTTCGGCGGCTTTGGTCTTGTTGCCACCAACATTTGCAAGTACACGTTTTACATATTCTTTTTCCATTTCCCGAAGGGGAATAAAACCCGTAGCGGGAAAATCTATTTTATATTTTAAATTTTCCGGAAGGTCTTTAACATTGATGGTGCCATCGCACATGATGACCGCCCGTTGGATAATATTTTCCAATTCCCGAATATTTCCCGGCCAATGGTAGCGTTGTAAAACCTGTAGGGCATCGGGGGAAATCCTCATAAGGCGGTCTTTATATTCCACTCCATATTTTTGCACGAATTTATCGACCAATAGAGGAATATCCGATTTACGTTCCCGAAGTGGGGGCACATTGATTTCCACTACGGTCAGGCGATAGTAAAGATCTTCGCGGAAATCCTTTTTCTTAATATCTTCCAATAGGCTGCTATTTGTAGCGGCAATAATACGGATATCCACTTTTTCAGCCTTTCGGGAACCCACTTTTGTAATCTCCTTTTCTTGAAGGGCGCGGAGAAGCTTCATCTGAACGGAAAGGGGTGCCGTACCTATTTCGTCCAAAAAGAGGGTACCGCCTTGAGCAGCCTGAAAGAATCCGCTTCTGTTTTCGTTGGCACCGGTAAAGGCTCCTTTGGTATAACCAAAAAGTTCGGCCTCCAATAAATTTTCAGGAATGGCACCGCAGTGTACGGCTACAAATGGGGCACGTGAAAATTTGCCGGAATAATGGATGGCCCGCGCCACCAATTCCTTGCCCGTACCACTTTCACCCTGGATCAATACCGTAGCCTTGTTGTTCTTTACCCTATCGATGATGTCCATGATTTTTTGAAAAGCTTCCGATGCGCCGATCATATCGGCATAGCTATTGCTCGTAGTACTATCAATTATAGGTTGCCGTTTTTTTCTTTTTGAATCGCTCACTAAGGACTTTTGAACGGCTAGTTTCAGTTCGTCCTTGGTAAAGGGTTTGGTCAAGTAGTCCGTCGCACCTGATTTGATGACCTCTAAAGCACCATCCACCGAGGGATAACCGGTAATTACCAGCTTGGGCATTTCAGGGTAATGTTCATCGGCAAACTTTACTAACTGCAGTCCATCAACTTCGGGCATTTGAATATCGGTAATCAACAAGTCGATATAAGTGTCCTTTAAAATATATAAAGCTTCCTTGACCGAAACGGCCTTATAAGTATGATAGTCCATTGACTGTAGGTGGCGCTGCAACAATTCCAGAATATCGATATCGTCATCGACCAATAGTATATTTTCTTTTCGAAGTCCCATATCTACAATTTAGGTAAATCTATGGTAAAAATTGTTCCTTTCGGGGTATTTGAACTGTGCGAAATTGTTCCCTTATGGCTATTGATTATACCGTGCACAACGCTTAGACCGAGTCCGGAACCATCTCCCAAAGGTTTTGTTGTAAAAAAGGGTTCAAAAACCTTATCCTCATTTTCAGGGTCGATACCCGGGCCTTCATCGGCAATTCGAATCTGTATACTTTTACCATTACTATCAACTGCAACATGAATCTTTCCCGCTTTAGGGGAAAAATAGATGGCGTTCATAATCAGGTTGAAAAGAACTTGGGTCAATTGTACGGTATCTGCTCGGAGTTCGATTTTTTGTTCATTAAAAGACTTGATCAGTTTGATGTTTTTAGTCCGTAAAGAAGGACCAAGTAGCTTCAATACATTTTCAACCACTGGAATCAATGCTACAGACTTCATTTGCTGTGGCATTTCACAGGCGAAGAACATCAATTTTTTGACCACCTCACGACTGAAAATCGCATTATCCACAATTTTATCCAAATCCCTACTGGCTTTCGGGTCTGTTACCCTTTCTTTCAAAAGTTCGGTAAAACCCAAAATATTGGCTAATGGAGTATTGAGTTCATGTGCAATGCCTGCGGTGATCTCCCCTAATATATGTAAACGGTCTGCACGCTCCACTTGACGTTTAATGGCCGCTTCACTATCATGTACCTGCTTTCTTTCCAACAAGTTTCCAACAGCCAATGCTACGTTCTCCAATAACTTTTCCTCTTCCTCCAAAAAGTCGGCTTGTTCATATTTTTTCTTTGGATATCCTACTTTAATAAATCCTTCAAGTTTGTTGAAAACCTTAATATCGGATTTTATATAAATCATGTCAGCCTTGAATTCTTCGGTCTTGATGTCATAATCGCCACTTTTTAATGCCACCTCGGTATCATGCTCAAATTGCCATGCTTTTTTCAGACAATAGGCAATGGCTTCAAGGGAAGTTCCTAAAAGATCGTAATCGGAATTTACAATAATTGACGTGACCTCGTAAAGACAGGTAAGTTCTTTAATTCGTTCTTTTAATTTTGCTTCTGTGCTGACCATTTCAATCTTCTCATTGAATAAGTGAAGTTCTTAAAAATATGTTTGGAACGGAAATTTACTTTTGAAAATATTACTGCGTTTTACCTAACTCCTGCGGTAGTCGGGCAATCCATTCCCTACAATCCTCACACAGCGACCCTACATTGACCATTAATCAGAGATATTCGCGTTAAAGCTTTTTAGCCAAGGTACAATAGTCCTATTTTCATCTTTTTTAAAAGTTTTGTTAATTAACCTTTTATGGAACTCGGTTTAGCTAATTCTAAGTGTTCAGTTAGTTTCTAGGCAATACCGGAAGCACTTATCTTTTCTTTCATTCCGCAGGCTACATTCCCTGAAAAATAAGAGCTTTCGATTCCTCGCCATACAGGGTGTGATTGATCAACCAATTGTTTTGAATTAAATATTATCGATCACAACCAGTATTGGTTGCCAACTCTTTATCCCAGATTTAGTTCAACCATCACTAAGAAAAAGGTGAAGGAATGTTTTTCTACGGCCATCACCATAGGAGTACTTCCACAGCCTCATCCAATACTTCTGCGCCAAACTCACGGACATAGGCCTTAGTGGTTAATACACTTTGGTGGCCAAGCGTCTCTCCAATAACATCAATACTAACCCCTTTTTCACGGAGGCACATGGCAAAACTATGCCTAGCCACATAACTAGTCACATTTTTGGTTATACCCGCTTTCTCGGCTAGTATTTTTAAGCTTTTATTGTAAAGTCCAAGTGTTTTGTGTTTTCGATTTTCAATTTGAGTAGGGGTCATACGGTCATTTAACAAAATCGGGAAGACGTAGTTGGTATCCGTTCTGTTCTGATTATAATAATCAAGGATTTCTTTGACTGGAGGTACAATCTTTATGGAAAAATTCCCTTGGGTTTTAGCCCTTGCGTAAGTGATTCGCTTATTGGAAATATCAGACCATGTTAAACGCATCATATCCGCAAAATTCATACCTCTTGTATAGAAGCTGAATAAAAAATAGTTCTTTGCATTAATAAGTTGAATATCCTCCCCACAATCCAAAGTCTTGAATGTTTCGATTTCTGCCAAATTCAAAGCGTGTTTTATTCTCTTTCCTTTAAGCTTCGAGATTTTATATTTATGAAAAGGATAAATATGTTGCTTTATCAAGTCCCTTCGGACAGCAAGGTTGAAAATGGTGCGAAGACTTCGCATGCGCACTGAGATACCTCCATTAGAACCACCTCGACTTCTAAGAAATACCTCGTACTTATCGAGAAATGTGACATTGATTTCCCGCATATATAAGATAGGCTTCTTGTGAAATAGTTTTAATGAATTTATAGTGTCTTTATTTGTACGGGCATAACCCGTTCTTCCCGAAATTTCTAGATCATTGACTACTGAAGTCCAAAAGGAAAATAAATCGATTTTACTTCTTTTTGAACCGAAACGGAAGCGATGCTCAAATTCCTGTAGAGTAAAATCGACATCGTCAATGTTAAAATCGGAAATTATATTTCGAGCTTTAATTTTTAAAGTATCCAACAATCGATTATTCTGCATTGCATTGGGGTGTCTGGTCTTAAAACAATGTTCGTTTTCATCCCAAAGCTCATTTTTTACAGATAAACCTGTGGAAAGAATTTTTTTCCGACGGTCTTTTAGCACTTGTAAAACGATGGAATGTTCGCCTTCAGCGTTAGCTTTTTTCTTCAATTTTAATTTAATACTTACCATGCTTTTTTCTTGAGGGGTGAAACATAGGTGAAACAAATTGCACCTTTTTTGAAAACGCATGAAAACAAGTAAAAACAAAAACCCAATAAATACAAGGGTTTCCAGAGATTGAAGAAAAATGCAAACAAATGAAAAGACAAATATTCGCGCTTACAAGCAGGGGGTCACTGGTTCGAATCCAGTAGGGCCCACTTAGTAAACATAGGCCTTCACAGATGTGAAGGCCTATGTCGTTTTTCCGCAATGCACAGTTTGTGCACACTTTTGAAGTTTTCTCGATATTTCTTTAAAATTTAACATTTGTTGCTCTTAATTGAATCAAGTTGAGCTTCGTTATTCTTATTTAGGGGTATATTTTCCTACTTTTAAGTTTACAAATATATAACCAATTAATGGCCTTATTTCAAACTTCCTTACTTTAGAACTATCTTAAACAATTAGATGAAAAATTCAAAAGGTACCGGTAAAATGAATCGATTAATTAAAACATTCGACGACCAATAAATGGGTAAGAATATTAAAATAAAAAAGATGCTCCCTAATGAAGCATCTTTTTTTAAATGGATTTATTCAATTGACGTATTTTTACTTATGATTTTTAAGCCAATTACGTAAAGGACTCCAAACAAGTTGATCTGCATCATAACCCAACCAAAGATCGGAATGACTATAACCAGGTACAATATGATTTGTTATGTCTGTGCTTGCTGTTAAACTACTCGAAAAAATGCCAGCTTCTCCTGTAGCTATTTCTGAACCAATATAAAGAATCGGTAGTGATATTTCGCCAAGATGATCATCAAAAGTAACATCTCTCGTCGGGCAACCGCATGCACTTACTTCATAAAATATTTGCATTGGCCAATAGGGAGCAATGTTTACAGTCTGTCTAATAAATCTAAAAGGGTCTGTATAGAAAAACTCGTCTTGGTTACCAGCACAGAAAACCTGAGAGGTATTAGCCATAAAAAACTGCAAGTTGGTTAAACTGCTATTAAATTGTGAAGGATCATTAGGCGCATTAAGAGTTAAATTAGCAAATGCCATAAAACCAGCTCCCCTATCGTCTTGATATTGAGGACTGTTTAGAAGATACTCCTTATAATCTGCATCACTGCAGGCAGTTGCTTGTAAACTTTCATTATCATATTTAAACGCATAATCTACAGGAATAATACCTTTTATATCGCGTCTAAACCAATGTTGCTGGGTTTCTCTATCAGCTGCTCCATAGACAATTTGTACTCCATAACTGAACCCTAAAAGGTTCATACGCGAAAATCCTTGACGTGTTAAACCACGGATCAATCTAGCAATAGACATGGCGGTTAAAGCATGGTCAATATCTTTTTCGATTCCCCAGCCTTGCATAAACGAGAAGTCTGTAGTTTCCAAAGGAACCATATTCCAGCCCATATCAATTCCCCAAACATCAATATCATTTGAGGCTAAATAAAAAGATGATGAGGTTTTTGCATCAATGGTTTCAGCTCCAGCGGTTAAGAACACGTCATCGAAATCCTGTATGGCACCATGCACCATAAAAACATGACCTTTAGTGCGAACCGGTTTATAGGCACGACTTTCCCGAACAACACGATGGATACGGACTACATCAAATTCACCTGGACCCATGACAACCTCAAACTGATAGTGCGCAATACCGCCACCGAGATCTTCTCTTGTCATATTGTTAAGGCAACTACTTTTTCCACTATTGAAAGATTTATTTTGAAGATTATCAAACCCGCTTTGATCATAGAGATTAATAATTTCAATGTTGCTTTTCTCAGCATTTTTAATTATCAGATCATCCGGCGTTAAACCAAGACCTATTAATTTTAAATCGAGTTTATCGATTGATATTTCCTCCTGGTAATTGCCAGGTTCAATATAAATGACACTTCCAGATTTGGCTGCATCTACCACATCCTGAATGGATTCATCCTGCTGCACAAATAGAATTTCTGATCCTAAATCTAGTTGGCTTAATAAATCTTGCCAAGGAAGTGATTCTTCGATGGAAACCGAATCTTCAAGATATAATTCATCTGAAATTGGTTTTTCACAGCTGTAAAAGAGTACAATGATCACACTCGAAAGGATTGTGATCATAAAAAATCTGAATAGTGACTTTAAAGTTTTCATGATTTTTAAATTATATGTTAATATTTATATTATTCCTATGGTCTTGATATAGTAAATTTTTTCATCTTGCTAATATTTTCGTTAGATTTTAGGTTTATAACTCGTTCAAATAGGTTTTATTAGGTTGTTTTTTCATTATGACTTAAGCAAATGCAACCAATCTTAAATTAAAGTTAGAATTCGTTATTTACTTTATACATGATCTTCGTCATACTAAATTTGTTAACGAAAAATGTATTGCAAAATTGGATTAGATTTAATCAGTTAATTATGTTTTAGTGTTTTGTTAATGTTAAATACTGAAGCTAAAAAATATAAATTGGCCTAATAGGGTTTTGGTAAAACAATAGAGGATAGGAGCGTTAAAATTTTTTGGTGGATAGCACTACATATTGGTGATTTACACAATGTTTTAAAGAGTTCCAGCTGTCCTTATGGTTAAAATTGACCCTAAAATATACCGAGTGTGCTGTGATTGTTTCCGAAGTTATCTTAAAGCCTTGATTTTACAAGCAGTTCTTTCCCTGTGCTTTTATGAAAAGTTCGAAGAAGCAAGAGGTTAAACCGCTTGGTAGATGTCATTAATCCTAATCTATAGTTATTCAATTAATTACATTATTTAATATTGATTTTTATTTCCATATTTAAAGTAAATAGTCTGGTAGCCCTTATATTATGCCAAACTTTTAGAGAAAAAATTAATTCAAGATGTGTCTTTGTTGCCACAAAGACATTCTTGCTTTGCTCCCGATGGTTGCAAAGGAAAAATCCGTTAAGAGTGAATTTCTTCACTCCAAAAACTGAAAAGCGAGCGAAACCAAGTGAAGTGCTACAAGGCAAAATCCTTACCAAACTAATCTGCTTGTGAGGAAAACCGATTAATTCTGAGCAAGTATGATCTGTAAGTGCAATTTGAACATAAAGAACACCTTGACGGCAATAATGATGTCCACCACATCATAGCTGGACATGCTTTTAATATTCTATGGAATCATCCATCATTATCGACGTCCTTTATAAGTATTTATAGTAAGTTTTTTCAATGTTCAGTGAGGTTCCCAGCGTATTTACAGTAAATATTTATTGACTTTTGACCAACAGGTACATAAAATAATTCATCTAAACCATTGATATTCAGTGGACTGAATATTTAATCAAACCCTGTAACACCGGCTTGCCGTGTTACCGTCTTGCTATTCCCCTTCGCCCCGTAGGGCGAATTCAGAATACCTTTCCTAAAAGGTAAAGGTTTCATAGAAATGAAATGGTCAAAATGGGAATTTTGGGAGTTGTTGGGATTCAAATTTGAAGGGATTTGGACAGAACATGGAAATCCTTGAACATCCCTCAAAAGATGTTCTAGGATCGGGTTTGTGGTGGAAGTTGAAAATTCGTTCGCTTGTCGGACTGGAAATAACCCGTAGGGTTATTCTATTTCGACAATGCCACGAACAGCTTAGCAATTGCACCCTATCCGATTTTTGTTTCACGCTTATCTTTCCGAACACTACAAAAACCGGACAGGAACCCCGTGCAAGGTTAGTTTTGGTAAGATTTGGGGATGATTTTGCACTATAATGTAACTATAACTTAATGAAAGGCCATATACTAGGCGACAATACGTTCGTTGGCCTCATCCAAAGTGTTGTTGTCAAAACGCTTTAAATAAATTTCAGTGGTCTTTAGTGAACTATGACCCAGACCCTCACTTATAATGGCCGTTGAAATTCCCATATATTTGGCAATGGTTGCCCATGAATGACGAATTGAATAAGTAGTGAAATGTTGTTCAATTCCAGCATCCGATGCAATAACCTTAAGCCTTTCGTTGACCCTTCTCCTTATAGTTTTATACTTTTCATATTTAGCCGTGCTACCGTCATAATTGGCAGGAAATAGAAAATCATTGTCTTCCTTGTCCCCTAAGTAATGTTTTAGAATTTCCTTCAACTCGGTGGTCAACTTGACCGATAAAGGATCGCCTGTTTTACTTCGTCCGTAAAATATTCTTTCCAAGCGGACATTTGACTTTTTAAGTTTCACTAGATCTATTAAATTCATTCCTCGACAATTGAACATAACAAGCGCATAGTTTTTAGTATGCCACAAAGCGGACCCTTTTTCGTAGTTCAATTTTCGAATATTCAGAAAGTCCTCTTTTGAAATCGCTCTTTTCTTGGTCTGGTTCGATGAGGGAATCTTGTAACGATGAAAGGGATTTTTGGCGACTTCGATTCTGTCCTCGTTGATCGCTGCGTTATAAATTGCACGAATCGCTCTCAGAACCGAACTTATGCTGTTTGGTTTCACCCCTTCCGACTCTTTATGTACCTGGTAATCCTTAAGCATTGTTACATTAAGTTGGTCCAACCTGATATCCCGGTTATTATTGAATTTTATAAATGCTTTTATCCCACTGAGATACCATTGAGCTGAGCTTGGCTTATTTGTCTTAAGTTTCCTATCGATAATTACTTGGCCCCAATCTTTTAACATTAAACCATTGGACATTTTACTTTTAAGTTCCGGACTTATCCGGTCCTCCCACTTTTTTTTGATTTCCTTGACCAATGTTTCTACATCCATATATTGTATAGCATCCCCTAGCTCGTTTATTAAGCTTCGAGCCATGTGAAGTTTGTCGTATAGAATTTGATTGATTTTTGTAATGTCCAGATTCTTATTGACAAAAACCGAACGTTTTAGACAAAATGAAATGGAATCCCATCCTTTTTTTGAAGTTTCGTATGGTAATCGAATAATTCTTGGCTTATTATGAAACACACGTAATGCAATTGGGAAAAGTTCCGAAATTGCATTTTTCGATGATTTTCTTGTGTCCAATATGAGCCTAACTTTAGCCATTTTTAGGTGCTTAATCTACCTCAAGTTAGGAATAAAAATGCACACTTTGTGCACACTTTTGTTTGCATTCAAATGAATTCATTTGAATGCAAATTGTATTAAATATCTGTTAATCAGAATATTAGAGTGATTTTTGATTTTGTTAAAAGTGTTAAATTGAGGACTTACAAGCAGGGGGTCACTGGTTCGAATCCAGTAGGGCCCACATCAAGCACAATCCCGATGGAGTTTACTCCATCGGGATTTTTGTTTTCAACGTGTTTGAAGTTTATTTCACAAGAATACGGAAAACAAAAATCCCAGTATGCGCTAAAGCGCATCGGGATTGTATTTGAAGAAGCGATTTACCAATGGATATGCAATCCAGTTTTAAGCTTTGGAAGGGAATAGAAAAATAAGCTGCACAGAAGTGCAGTATGATTTTTTATTCCATTCGTACATTCTTTGCTTTTTGTCGCTTTCATGGTTAACCACGGATCAGGAATTCATCCACGTCTTGAAATCGGTCGCTTTGGCCTTGCTGACCATAATCCGTTCGTTACAAACCGGGTGAACATTTACGATCAGTTTACCATTGAAATGGAACTTGATGTTTTCAATGGCATCTCGGTGTACGATATATTGCCTGTTGACCCTATAGAAAATACCGGGATCCAATTCATTTTCCAAATCCTCCAATTTAAGGTCCATAGGGTAGGAGTGATTGTCAAAAGTAATGCTCTTAACAATACCGGTATCTATTTTAAAATAGGCTATTTTTTCTACCTTCAAAGGTGTTAATTGATCCCGTTGGTTTGCCAAAAAAGTGGTTTTATAGGTCTTGGTCTTGGTCTGTATCAGATTCAGCAAGCCTTGAACCTGGTGGTCCGAAATTCCTTGTTGTTCTTGGAATTGATCCTTATACTGGGCAACGGCCTTCGTCAGTTCGTCTTCATCAATTGGTTTTAATAAATAATCGATACTGTTCACCTTAAAGGCCTTTAGGGCATATTGGTCATAGGCCGTAGTGAATATCACTGGGGTATTGATCGAAACTTGGTCGAAGATTTCAAAAGATAATCCATCTGCAAGATGGATATCCATGAACACAAGGTCTATTTCCTGTGGGTTTGAAAAAAACTTTACGGCAGTGCGAACTGAATCCAACACCTTAATAATTTGGGTTCCAGGAGCTATTTTCTGGAGTTGATAGGTAAGGTTGTCGCTTGCTGCTAGTTCGTCTTCAACAATAACCACTTTCATGTATTTTGCTTTAAGGGAAGTTCAACCATAAATATATTGTTTTTCTTGTGAATCGAAATTTTGTTCTTTTTCAATAAAGCATACCGTTTCTCGAGATTCTGAAGACCATAACCACTATTTTCGGAAAGGGTTGTTCTGGGTTGAATTTGGTTTTGTACAACTAAGGAGCCATCCTTGGTATACACTTCCACCTTTAAGGGATTGGTTTCAGAAATCTCATTGTGTTTTACGGCATTTTCAACCAAAATCTGCAGGGCCAATGGAGGTATCTTTTCATTGAGGTACTTATCCTCGATATGAATATCGATTTGAAACCTGTCCCGATATCTTGTCTGGATCAAATAGGTGTAGCTCTCAAGGAATTTTAATTCCTCTTTCAAAGAGACCAAATCACTATCACTGCTTTGAAGGATATAGCGGTACATGTAAGACAATTTTTTCACGAATAGTGTGGCTTTCTCGTTGTCGCGGACCAATGATATCAAGGAATTCAAGGAGTTGAACAAAAAATGGGGGTCTATTTGGTTTTTTAAGGCGCTTAGCTCGTTTTGCAGGTTTTGTTGTTTTAGGCGTTCGTTCTCGACGATGCTTTCATTTTGGTCGGTTTGAAGCCTTAAAATCTTAGCAATAAAGAAAAGAACCAAGAGCAGTATGGAATATCTGAAAAACATGTATCCCATATCTTCCCGTGTCAAAGCAGTTTCATCGATAAAGGAGTGAAAAAATTTCCAAAGTTCAATAATTCCGAATAATATACCGATATTGATAATAATGGAGGCAATCAATCGTATTCCGGGTTTCCAGTTGATTTTTGTATAGGCTACATTGGCAGTCAATTGTAAATTCATCCAGGAAAACAAAAAGAGGAAACCAAGTCTTAAGAAAAAGTCCGCTACCCAAATTCCTGAGAAATCCATTTTGCCGGCACTAACCATATTGTATAAATGGATGTTTCTCGGAAGGGAAACCAATATAGCGAGGAGTAGGGAAATTTTGAGAATTCCAGATGATTTTACTGGTTTTCTGGTCATATCATATATTATTTATGAATATTAAATGTACGATAAAATGGAAGCTAGATGTATTCCTTAACGATAAATGGACCTCCAATTTCCTTGAAAGCCCATTTTGCCATAGGTACCCCAACTGTTTTCAGCATTACTACATTAAAGTACTTCGATTTGATTTTCATTATAGGGGTTGAAACCTTTAGGAAGATAGTCTGCCGTGTCGAACCCAAGATCAATTTCATCTTCTGACTCAATATATAGGATGTCTTCTACGTTCAAGACAGTACTTGAGTAAGCGTTAAATTCATTTGGCAGGTACATTGCGGTATTGAAGTCGAGTTCGATTTCCTCTTCTTCCTCAACGTAAATGATGTCTTCCAAATCAAATATCATTCCTTGATAAGGATTGAAATCTTCCGGTAGATAATCGGCTGTATCAAATCCTAGATCCACGGTTTCGGTATCCTCAATATACATCAGGTCTTCGATGTTAACGTTTTGAGCTTGAGCCTGTAGACTTAGATTTTCTTCAAATTGCGGATACAAGTCCGTAATAATGGATGATTCGTCATCTTCTGAATTAGGACACTTAGTTGACCCTGTAAAGGACACGATCACGGTGCTTAAGAGTACGATTCCGAATAGTAATTTTACTTTTTTCATGATATTGTTATTTTGTCGTTTAAATTTATTTATCTTAATTCTTACACAAATATAGACCGGAAGTTACCCTCAGATTGTTTGTTTTTAACCGAAACGACCAAATTGTCGAGTGAAACGACCAAAAGGAAGGGTGAAGTAAATTTGAAGCTTAACGAATTTGCTGTAATTAAGGTCTTTCCGATATAATATGCACTAGAATCCGAAGTCAAATTGACTTAATAGGTTGTAAATCAAGTCATCGTTCATCTATGCATTTAAACCATATTTCGTAACGATGAACAGAAATGTTTTGCAACTAAGGCGTAAAACTCTAACTTTAAGGATGTATAGTGATTATATGCCTTATTCATGTAATGCTATCGAATGCCCTAAATCATTAAAATGACATGAAGACAAGTTCTAAATTTTGGGTGATTGTATTGATCGTTGTAATCCTGGGCTTTGGCATTGGTATTTACCTACAGGACCTAAAGCATCAGGAAAGTACGGAGGCCGCTTGGAAGGCCAACCGTTTCAATTTAACCAGATTCAATGCGATTCGGGATTATAATTTAAAAATGAACGCGTCGAACTGGAGGTTAATGCGTGATAGCATAGAACAACAATTTGATAGCCTTATGATTTTAAGGTTTAGAAAGGAAATGGATAGTTTACAGGCGAACAAGAAATAAGCTTTCTTCACCTGTTATTGCCAAGAAAGATAAATACGCTAGGTTTCCAACAGCCAAGTCTACTGGAATTCATTCAATTCGAAATCAAATGTTTTGGAAAATCCTGAATATTTTCACAGCCTATTTGCTCCATAACCTGTTTTAGTTGTGTTTTGAGTAAGGAAATGGTATGGTCACCCCCTTGAGGGCCAAGGGCAGCTACCCCATACATAAAAGATCGCCCTAAGAAGCTAAACTGGGAACCACTAGCCAATGTTCGCGCAATATCAGGTCCTGAGCGTAGGCCACTATCCATCATCACCTTAATTTGATCACCATATTTTGCAGCGATTCTTGTCATTGGTTTTATGGTAGATTCCCCCGCATCCAATTGCCTTCCCCCATGGTTGGAAACTATAATGCCATCCAATCCCAATTGTATCGCTTTTTCGGTATCAGCTTCTGAGGAAACCCCTTTGAGTACAATTTTACCTTTCCATAAATCACGTATTGGTGCGATTTTTTCCATGGTCATTCTTTTCGAAAAGGTTTGGTCCATAAAAATCCCTAATTGCTTTAAATCCAATCCTTTGGGCATATAGGGTTTTAGTACTTCGAAACTCGGTTGCCCATGAATTAAGGTTTGTAATGCCCAATTGGGTTTTCCGAAAACCTGGAGAATGTTGTTCAAGCTCATTTTAGGGGGCATCGAAAGTCCATTCCGGATTTCCTTGGCCCTAAAGCCAAAAGAGGGTGCATCACAAAGCAAAACCAATACGGGACATTGGGCGGCTTCGGCCCTTTTTAACATATCATTCCTCATATCTATCTCCACAGGGTGATATAATTGAAACCATGCCCTTCCTTCTGTCAATTCGCTGATTCTTTCAATGCTGCTGGTTGAAACCGTACTTAAAACATATGGAATGTTATGTTCAATGGCGGCTTTTGCCAATATTTCAGCGGCATTGGGCCACATTAAACCTTGGAGCCCTACCGGGGCTATCCCAAAAGGTGCATCATACACATGACCGAACAATTCCGTTTTTAAACTGGCACTATTGAAGTTGTCCAAATAATCTGGCCGAAGTTGAACTTCGCGAATTTCCCTTGTGTTCCGCCTTAGATTTACTTCCTCATTACACCCACCATCCAAGTATTCGAAGGCAAATCTTGGAATTCTTTTTTTTGCTTTTTTCCTTAAGTCGGAAATGGTAGGGTATTTGGGATTAAAATCCTTGGCAATGGTAGTTCTAGACATATTTTAGATGTTGGCTTGGCTAATAAACGTTAACTCCCATAAACTGGGAATGCTATCTAAATGTACGTTAATTTAAAGATATTATTCAGGGACTAAGCTTGATTATCCCACTTTTTTCTAATCTGCAGCTCACCGAAATTGTATTTTAAAACATCGATTATTCTAGTCGGGTAAGTTTTAGAAAATTAAAAATTAGTCCTACCTTAGCGCTCTGAAATTTTAATGGGATATTAGCTCAGTTGGTTTAGAGCGCTGCCTTGACAGGGCAGAGGTCACTGGTTCGAATCCAGTATATCCCACTTCTTAACATTTATGCTTCTCGTGTTGTCTTATACGACAAATGATCAAAGTAAATCGAGGAGTCGCTCCAAGGCCATGCCTCGCGAACCTTTGATGAGGATTTTGCCTCTTGATGGTAGTTCAACACTACTGAAATTTGATTCAAAATCCTTATAATTCTTGAACTTGGTGAACGAAGTTTGGGTTTCATAAAAATTTTCACCGATTAAAAACACCTTGTCAAGGTTTAATTTAGCAGATAGATCGGTGATATTTTGATGTTCGCTCGGCGCGGTCCCGCCCAACTCGAACATATCCCCTAAAAAGGCGATTTTGGGTCCACCATTTAAACCGCTGAAATTCTCCAAGGCAACCTTCATACTCGACGGATTGGCATTATAGGCATCAAGAATGATTTCTATTCCGTTTTTTTCAATAAGCTGGGACCTATTGTTTTGTGGTAAATAGGTTTCAATGGCCTTTATTATGCTTTCAAGGGGGACGTTGAAATATTTCCCCATAAGAATGGCCGCACAACAATTTGTAAAGTTGTACTCCCCTATAAGCTGGGATTGAATGGTTTTGCCTTCTACCTGTATAGAAACGTAAGGGGACGCTTCTAAAAATTCGATTTTATAAAAATCCTTTTTGTGCTGGGTATAACCATATTTCTTAATGTACGCTCCCAATTTATTAAATTGGATTGGATCATCGGCATTTAAGAAAATAGACCGGTTATGTTCCATTAAATAGTCGTAGAGCTCACTCTTTCCTTTTATGACACCTTCGACGCCACCAAAACCTTCCAAGTGGGCTTTCCCGAAATTTGTGATATACCCAAAATCAGGTTGTGAGATTGAGCAAAGGAATTCGATTTCCTTTAGATGGTTGGCGCCCATTTCCACGATAGCAATTTCGGTATCCTCCTTTATGGATAATAGGGTAAGGGGCACACCAATGTGGTTATTGAGGTTACCACTGGTGGCAATGGTTTTGTATTTTTCGGACAAGACTGCGTATATCAGTTCTTTGGTAGTTGTTTTACCATTGCTGCCCGTAAGGCCAATGACCTTTGCAGCGCAGTAATTTCTGTGGTAAGTTGCTAGTTTTTGAAGTGTTTTCAACACATCGTCAACTAAGATCACCCGATTGGAAACAGCGTATTTTTTTTCATCCACTATGGCATGGGAGGCCCCTTTTCTTAAGGCTTCATCGGCGTACTCATTTCCGTTGAAGTTGTCTCCTTTCAACGCAAAAAAAATGCAACTCTTGTTAATTTTCCGAGTGTCGGTACAAACCGTGGGGAATTGTAAAAAGATTTGGTGAAGTTTCTCTATACTCATAAATCAAAGATAAAAAAAAGCCCTGACGAAATGGTCAGGGCTATACATATCATTGATATAAAACTATTTGGCTTTTTTACCCCTTACAGTTTTATTTTTGGTTTTCGATTTTGAACCAACTCTCGACATTGCACATCGGAATCCGATATAATCGGTAGCCATATATTGTGGCAAATATCTTCGTTGTGCGGGATCTAACCAATAGGCCCTGTCTCTCCACGACCCACCTTTGTACACACGCACCTCATCATTTATCAAAGTAGTCCTATTATTCGATTGGTCATATTGTCGAATCAATTTCCCTAAGGAATCCCGTTCTACTTTATGCTTTGGGGAATCATACATTTTTCGTGCATCGTCTTGACCTTCTTCATCACTGAATCTGTCAAAAAACCGTGACGAACTTGGATCACCATCCCTATATCCTCTATTGTCACTAGATGAGAAATTGGTTCTAAGATACGTTTCTTCCTCGTCAACAGGAACCATTTTAATTTCTCCAGGAAGATTCATGGCAACCACTTTTCCATTGGGTAATGTATCATAAACAATTTCATCTTTAAGAATATTTACTTTTCCATCCTCACCAATAGCGGTTTTCATGTAAATATTACCCCTGTAATAGTTAAAGTCACTAATTTCATCATCTACAATAGGTCGGTAAACATCCGCTACCCATTCGGCAACGTTACCAGCCATGTCATAAAGACCAAGATCGTTGGGCTTATAAGACATTACTTCAGCAGTAATATCGGCTCCGTCATCGGACCAACCCGCGATTCCACCGTAATCACCTTTTCCTTGCTTAAAGTTGGCAAGTTGGTCACCACGACCAACACGTTGACCGTTTCTGGTGTAATCACCTTCCCAAGGATACTTTTTCCTACCTCTGTAATTATTGTATTCCCTAGATCCAACTTGTGCGGCGGCAGCATATTCCCACTCCGTCTCTGTTGGTAATCTATATTCTGGCATGATAATACCGCTACTCCTTTTAGCATAGGTATTAACACTGTCCTTTTTCATTTTTCCTTGCAGGGAGTCTATTTGTCCATTATAAACTGACTCAGGTCTGTTTAGGTACGCTTCAGTACTAAAAGTACCTGAAACTTCACCGGTAGCAGCTTGATATTTGGCATCTTTAGCCAAATAACCTTCTCTTTCCAGCATCACTTCATTTACACGATCTGTTCTCCATTCCGCAAATTGTGTTGCTTGGATCCAATTTACACCTACAACCGGATATTCGGCATATGCAGGGTGTCGCAAATAGTTATTGGTCATGGTTTCATTAAAACCTAAACGGTTTCTCCAAACCAAGGTATCTGGCAAGGCACCTTTATATATATTTGCGTATTTGGGATTTTCAGGTGGATAAACACTCTTTAAGTAATCCAAATACTCCAAGTACATTACGTTCGTAACTTCGGTTTCATCCATGTAAAAGGATTGAACATGCTGGGACGTAGGCGTGTTGTTCCAATCGTGCATAACATCATCCTGTACTTTACCTTTGGTAAACGTTCCCCCTTCAACAAATACAAGACCTGGAGCGGTTTCTTGCTCTTTAAAGTCAGTATTGTATTGGAAACCACCTTCCTTGGCATTTATCTTCCAGCCTGTAGCTCTTGATACATTTTTGGAGGATGAAGATTTTTTGCTACAACTTGTAACGCTGAAACCTCCCGCTATTACTGCACAAGAAAGTACAATTTTAATAAACTGTTTTTTCATAATTAGGACTTGAGTTCAAATATTTAAACTACACTTCAAGTAGTTCGGAATTCTTGTTTTGATTTAATTTGGTATCACTTTCGGCTTATTAAACGATGTTTTGGCCATAATATTTTGTTACTAAAAAATTATTTCCACATGCGCCATTTTAAATAGAGCAAAAAGCTTTTCTTCAAAAAATATAACGGCGTATTTACCATTATAGTATGGATTAGGACAATTCTTTCGGACACTATGGATATATCATAATTTAATGGGTTATATAAAATAGGACAGGTTTTCCATTTTAAATTGAATATTTGACACTTTGTACACCTTGTGATTTTAATATTTTCGATGAACTGTATAAGATATTTTTAAAAAGGCCGTTTACAAGTACAATAAGCCTAAGTTCTTTTGAAGCATTACTAACACTTTATATATAATGAAAACAAGCCCTTTATCATTAAAAAAAATCCCATTATTGTTATTATTGGCCTTCGTCTTTAGACTATCGGCCCAAGAAGATAGGGTCATAACGACTGCTGTGCCTTTCTTGACCATTGCCGCAGATGCCAGATCAGCCGGTATGGGTGATATGGGAGTTGCAACCTCTACTGATGCTTTTTCGCAACAATGGAACGCAGCAAAGTTTGCTTTTGCTGAAAGAAAAATGGGTATAGGTGTGAGTTACACCCCTTACTTGGAAAGTATTATTACCGATATATCGCTTTTAAATGCCAGTTTTTATAATAAAATCGATGACCAAAGTGCTTTTGCCCTTAGTTTACGTTATTTCACATTGGGTGAAATTGAACTTCGGCAATTTGCCAATGACCCAGGAACCTTGGCTAAACCCAATGAATTGGCGTTGGATGGATCGTATTCGTTGAAATTAAGCCCAACTTTTTCCATGGCGGTGGGAGGTAGGTTTATAAGGTCTAACCTGAAATTGCCACAAAATGGAACTGAAGACTCTCAAGCTGCCAGCACATTCGCAGTTGATGTTTCTGGTTTTTACCGCTCCCGTGAGATTGCCTACGACAAGTTCGACGGTAGATGGAGGGCCGGATTTAATATTTCGAACTTAGGTGGTAAAATTGTGTACGATGAAGGAGGACAAGAGAATTTCATCCCAACCAACTTAAAGTTTGGTGCCGGTTTCGATTTTATATTGGACCAAGATAATGTCATAGGCTTAACTACTGAATTCAATAAACTTTTAGTGCCAACACCCAAGGATTTTAATGACGATGGGGTAATAGACTCCACTGATAATGACGAATACCAACAAATAGGCTTCCTAAATGGGGTCTTTAAGTCGTTTGGTGATGCGCCTGACGGTTTTGGTGAAGAGTTGAAAGAGTTTACATGGGCCTTGGGAGCTGAGTATTCATATCAAGATGCTTTCATGATACGTACCGGATATTTTAACGAAAGTGAGGATAAAGGTTCTAGAAAGTTCTTTACTATGGGCGCAGGGTTTAAATTTAAGGCCGCCCAAATAGACCTTTCCTATTTGTTCTCGACATCACAGGTGAAAAATCCATTGGAAAATACGTTACGCTTTTCCCTAACATTCAATTTAGGAGAAGAGTTTTATAATGATTGATCAAAGAATTTAATTAAAACAAAACCTGCCTATTGGGCAGGTTTTGTTATTTTAGACAACCACCAATGGCCGTATTGATATGAGAAAACAAACAATTTCCTTTGAACTTCAGGTTTTTGATGCTATAGAACAATTGGATAGCCAAGACCAAAATCTGATTCAAGAGGCAATTAAGGCGAGAAAAAATGCCTATGCCCCGTATTCTCGGTTTATGGTCGGAGCTGCGGTATTATTGGAAAATGGTGCCGTAATACTTGGGAGTAATCAGGAGAATGCCTCATACCCCTCTGGTTTATGTGCCGAACGGGTTGCCGTGTTCCAAGCGGGATCAAAATACCCCGGGGTCACTATAAAATCGATAGCGATCTCCGCTATGTCGAAAACCCACCTGGTCGATACACCCGCCGCCCCTTGTGGTAATTGCAGACAAGCTATATCAGAATACGAGTTCAGGCAAAATGAACCCATTACAATTCTCATGATGGGCGAAAAAGGGGAAATCATCAAATGCGAATCTTTATCCGATATTCTTCCATTAGGGTTCAATAAAACTTTTTTGTAGCACCAAATCGATTACGATTTTAGGTTTCAAATATCATATAATGTAATTGTTTTGTTATTCTAGGCTATCGTCCTCTATTTTTGTAGTAAGCTTTTACCTATATTTTTTTACCGATTGATTAATATGTGTATTTTTGTTTTTCTGTTGTCGAAGCTATATGATGTATTATCAGTAGCTTCATTACCTATATGAATTATAATTAAAACACGATTAATGGAAAAAATCACGAAAGAAACCTATCTGAAGTGGTACGAGGATATGTTGTTCTGGAGAAAGTTCGAGGACAAGCTGGCAGCGGTATATATTCAACAAAAAGTCAGGGGCTTCCTTCATTTATATAACGGTCAGGAAGCTGTTTTGGCAGGGGCATTGCACGCCATGGACCTGACTAAGGACAGAATGATAACCGCTTACAGAAACCATGTTCAGCCGATAGGTATGGGGGTTGATCCTAGAAAAGTAATGGCCGAGCTTTATGGTAAGGTTACGGGCACTTCAAAGGGTATGGGCGGATCTATGCATATATTTTCCAAAGAACATCGTTTTTATGGCGGTCATGGCATTGTTGGAGGTCAAATTCCGCTCGGGGCTGGTTTGGCATTTGCCGATAAGTATTTTAAAAGGGATGCAGTTACCTTATGTTATATGGGTGATGGGGCCGTAAGGCAAGGTTCCCTTCATGAAAGTTTTAATTTGGCCATGTTATGGCAATTACCCGTAGTTTTCATTTGTGAGAACAATGGCTATGCCATGGGAACTTCCGTTGCCCGGACATCCCATTCCACGGACATCTGGAAATTGGGATTGGGGTATGAGATGCCTTGTGGTCCTGTAGATGGCATGGATCCAGTTACAGTAGCCAAGGAAATGAGTAAGGCGATTGAAAGGGCCAGAAGTGGTGGAGGCCCGACCTTTTTAGAAATGAAAACCTATCGTTATAGAGGTCATTCCATGTCAGACGCGCAGCACTATAGAACCAAGGATGAGGTGGAAGAGTATAAGAAAATAGATCCTATTTCACAGGTTAAAGAGGTGATTTTAGATAAGAAATACGCATCTGCAGATGAACTTAAAGAGATTGATAAACGGGTTAAAAAACTGGTTTCCGAATGTGAGAAATTTGCTGAAGAATCCGATTATCCTCCTTTGAACCAATTATATGATGTGGTCTATGACCAAGATGACTATCCATTTGTACAACATAAATAAGATTTAAATGGCAGAAGTGATTAATATGCCTCGTTTGAGTGATACCATGGAAGAAGGTACCGTGGCAAAATGGCTTAAGCAGGTAGGTGATAAGGTTGAAGAAGGCGATATTCTTGCGGAAATAGAGACCGATAAAGCCACCATGGAGTTTGAGTCCTTTCATGAAGGAACTTTATTGCATATAGGAATTGCAGAAGGTGAAGGTGCTCCTGTAGATACACTCCTGGCGATTATTGGAGAAGAGGGTGAAGATATTTCAGGGTTGCTCAATGGTGCGGAAGCATCTAAAAAGCCTAAAGAAGAGACTGATACAAAAACGGCTTCCGAAACGGCAGATGCAAATGTAGCGAATAAAACTGGTTCTGCGGATATACCCGAAGGTGTTGAAATCGTAAAAATGCCGCGCCTTAGCGATACGATGGAAGAAGGTACCGTGGCTTCATGGTTGAAAAAAGTCGGTGATCAGATTGAAGAAGGGGATATTCTTGCGGAAATCGAAACGGATAAGGCTACCATGGAATTTGAATCTTTTTATTCTGGCACCTTATTGTATATTGGAATCAAAGAAGGCGAATCATCACCTGTTGACGCTGTACTTGCTGTAATCGGGCCTGAAGGTACCGATGTACAGGCCATATTGAATACTAAGTCTTCTTCGGTTAAAAGTGATGCGGTAGTCAAAGAGGAGGTAAAAGAAGAAAAGCCGACCGGAACAAGTCAGGAAACCGTTACAAATGTTACCGCCGATGGGCAACGAATTTTTGCCTCACCCTTGGCCAAGAAAATCGCGAAGGAAAAAGGGATTAATCTGAAGGATGTAAAAGGTTCCGGGGATCATGGTAGGATCGTTAAAAAAGATATCGAGAATTTTGTGCCCTCACAAAAGGTGGCCACAACAGTTACTGCTCCTCAAGAAACGTCATCATCGAGTGCAATCGCCCCATTGGCCCTACCTGTTGGTGAAGAAAGTACCGAGGAAGTAAAGAATTCGCAAATGCGCAAGACCATCGCTAAGCGATTGTCAGAGTCTAAATTCACAGCGCCGCATTATTATTTGACTATCGAAATCGATATGGATAATGCAAAAGCATCCCGTGCTCAAATCAATGAATTGCCCGATACTAAGGTGTCCTTTAATGATTTGGTGGTAAAGGCCTGTGCCATGGCATTAAAAAAACACCCCCAAGTGAACACCACCTGGCAAGGTGATACTACAAAATATAACCATCATGTACATATAGGGGTTGCCGTTGCCGTTGAAGACGGTTTGGTAGTTCCTGTGGTTAAGTTCACAGATCAAATGAGCTTAACGCAAATTGGCGCATCTGTCAAGGATCTTGCGGGTCGGGCGCGAAACAAAAAGTTGACCCCTGCTGAAATGGACGGAAGTACTTTTACCGTTTCCAATCTGGGAATGTTTGGTATCCAGGAATTCACATCCATTATCAATCAGCCAAATTCGGCCATATTATCAGTGGGCGCCATTATTGAAAAGCCTGTGGTCAAGAAAGGACAAATTGTTGTAGGGAATACGATGAAACTATCCTTAGCTTGTGATCATAGGACCGTTGATGGGGCTACCGGATCACAATTTTTACAGACATTGAGGGCTTATTTGGAAAATCCAGTAACCATGTTGGCATAAGAAGTTTGTGAAATATTAATGAATTTGTGCATCCGCCTTTGGCGGATGTTTTTTTATCTTTAAAACCTAATCTTTATTCCATGTTAAAAATCTTTCAATTTATATTTTTAGTTCTACTTGTAGGGTGTGGCAGTTCACAATTGAAACAAACCGATTCCAAAGATATACCCAATGGGCCAGCCGGAGTAAAAGGAAGTGTCGTCACCAATGGCGAGGACGTTAGTTCGGTGCAAACTGATGAAGAAGTGGTGATGCTTAAAACCGCATTACCTATTCTAGAGTTTTCGAATACTGATAAAGTCGGGGCAATCATGCGATTTTTGGCGTCTGACGAATTAAATGGAAGGGATTCCGGTAGTCCGGGCATAGAAAAAGCGGCCCAATATATTGAGGAAAGTTTAAGTTCGAATCATATACAGCCTTATTTCCTAACTTATAGGGATACCCTTTCCAATTATGAAAAACCGGCCTATAATATCGTTGGGGTTTTAGAAGGCACCGATGCGGTTTTAAAGAATGAGTTTATTATGATAGGTGCCCATTATGATCATATCGGAACCAAAAGTCCGGTAGATGGCGATACTATAGCTAATGGGGCTAATGACAATGCATCGGGAACGACAACAGTTCTGGAATTGATGCGATATTTTGGAATGGCAAGATCAAATAAACGAAGTCTTGTTTTTGCTTTTTTCAGCGCAGAGGAAAAAGGGTTGTTGGGATCGAAGCATATGGCAAACCGATTAAAAGAGAATGGGTTTAATCTATATACAATGTTGAATTTCGAAATGGTCGGCGTTCCAATGATTGATAAGGATTATTTGGCCTATGTATCAGGCTTCGACAAATCTAATTTAGCTATGATCTGCAATCGTTATGCAAATGACAATCTTGTCGGATTTCTGCCTACTGCAAAGGAATTCAATTTGTTCATGCGCTCTGATAACTACCCTTTCCATTCAGAATTCAATGTGCCTTCACAGACATTTTCAACGTTTGATTTCACTAATTTCGACCATTATCATAAGGTTGGTGATGAGGTGTCGGAAATGGATTTTGGCCATATGGCTGAGCTGATCAATAGGTTTATTCCCGTTATCGAAGGGCTAGCCAATTCGTCCCAAAAAGAAATAAAATACAACTAATGGCAAATGTAATAATTACGGGCACCAGCAGGGGCATAGGATTTGAGATGGCACAACTTTTTGCGAATGAAGGACATCGGGTTTTGGCCTTGTCCCGAAATGCGTTGACCATTGCCCGATTGAAGCATGAAAACATCGATGTACTATCTTTTGATATTACTAAAAAGAAAGATTTGGACCTTGTGGAAGATTATCTGAACGCTAATTGGAAAACCGTCGATATCTTGGTCAATAATGCCGGAAAATTGCTGAACAAGCCATTTTTGGAGACTGGGGCGAACGAGTTCGAAGCCGTATATCAAGTGAACGTATTCGGAGTTGCCCATCTTACGAAATTGGTATTGCCTAAAATGCCAAAAAATGGACATGTGGTCACCATTAGTTCCATGGGGGGGGTACAAGGGAGTATGAAATTTCCCGGGTTATCGGCATATAGTTCAAGTAAAGGGGCCGTGATTACGTTGACCGAATTATGGGCTGAGGAATTCAAGGAAACGGGACCTTCGTTCAATGTGCTGGCGCTGGGGGCCGTACAGACCGAAATGCTCGAAGAGGCTTTTCCTGGCTATAAGGCACCGGTAACGGCTTTGGACATGGCCCAATATATTAAGGATTTTGCCCTACACGGACACAAAATGTACAATGGTAAATTATTGCAGGTGAGCAATAGTACACCTTAGTTTTAAGCCTAAACGAAAAAAACTTGCGGCATTAACAGGACCGGAAATTGATTAAGGATTTAACCGAAATCATATCCTATATTTTGTATATGCAGTTTTCCAAAAGGGATGATCAATGTTCTTCCTTATTCTTACAAGTGCTTAATCCAAAAGGGGCGTAAAGGGGACAAAAACTAATAAAACTGGTAAATAGAAATACTCCCGCCAAAACTAATAGGATCAATCCTAATGTACCTGAAATGATATTGGTAAAATAAAGAATGGCGATAACAATTGCGATTACCGTTCGGACCATTCTATCCGCTGATCCCATATTTTTTTTCATAATTGTAGTTTGAATTTAGCATGCTGTCTAGTGGGCACTAGATAAATTTACCCCATTAATTTTTCAAAACAAAATAATCATTATTCGAATGGAACTAATTATACCATACCGCATACCGCTGTCTGCGTAACTCTAGGGCTAATTTTTCCTCTAGATCAAGGGCTTCGGTCCTAGAGAAAACGGGCTTTATATGATTGTATAGGCTAGGTCTTAGATACATACCGTATTTTTCAACAATATTGGAAGATAATTTATACCCTTTCCTGTTTCTATAGCCTTTTTTGTGTTGTTCAAAACGTTCTTTGGGTTTTTTACTGGTCATGCCGACATAGAGGCATTGCAGCACCCCATTGAATTGTGGATTGGCAGTCCTAAATTTGATGTTGTCGGTGAATACCCTTTTTGATAATTCGATGACATAAACACGGTAAGTGGTTTTCGGCATTTTAACTACTTGTGGAATGTGAGGTAGATTCTATCTTAAAACTAAGATACCAAATTTTACCTGATATTTACGCGAAGTCCATGAAGGGGTATTTATTAAGCTTTAAATGTCCTAATTTTGTTGCAATGGATGACATTCTTTTAAAATATTTGCCAGAGCGGGCCGTAGAACCTTGTTTGCAGCTTATTAAAACGTCTGGCGTCAACCTGAAAATCGTGAATAAAAGGGTAACCCGGCATGGCGATTATAGACGATTACCAAATGGCCTACACCAGATTACCATAAATGCGACATTGAACAAGTATCGATTCTTGATTACCCTGGTTCATGAAATTGCACATTTGGCTGCCTTTCAACAATATGGGAGACACATTAAACCCCATGGCAAAGAATGGAAAAGGACATTTCAATACTTGATGTTACCATTTATTAGGCCCGAGATTTTTCCATCACGGCTATTACCCCTTTTAGCCCGTCATTTTAAGAACCCCAAGGCCAGTAGCGATACAGATGCGTTTTTGTCTATGGCGTTAAAACATTATGATCCGAACCAACCTGAAAAAACCTATATTTTTCAATTACCTTTGGGCAGCGTTTTCCGAATTTATAACGGAAAACTTTTTAAAAAGGGGAATAAACGCGTTAAGCGATACGAATGTATTGAAGTAGCTTCGGGCAAGGTATATTTGTTTCAACCAAATGCCGAGGTAGAATTAATTAGGGATTAAGAGATGAATAAAAATTATTATGCAGTTTTGATGGCTGGGGGTGTGGGTTCCCGTTTTTGGCCGATAAGCACCACAGAAAACCCAAAACAATTCCATGATATGCTGGGTTCGGGACAAACCTTGATACAAAAGACCTTTCAGCGCCTCAATACATTTGTGCCGACCGAGAATATTCTAATTCTTACCAATGAACGTTATAATGACCTGGTTCTGGAACAATTGCCATTAGTGAAACAGGAGCAGGTGGTTTTGGAGCCTGCAATGCGAAATACGGCGCCTTGTATTCTGTATGCGGCCTTGAAGATTCAAAAAATGAACCCTGATGGGGTTATGATAGTGGCACCTAGCGATCATTGGATCGAAGATGAGAAAGCTTTTGCAAAGGATGTTATTGATTGTTTTGATAAGTGCCAAAAAGAAGAAGTCCTTTGCACCTTGGGTATAGTGCCCACCTTTCCCAATACAGGATTCGGTTATATCGAATTTGAAAAAGAAAGTACGTCAACGCTTAAGAAAGTCCATCAATTTAGGGAAAAGCCAGACTATGAAACTGCCAAGGAGTTTATGGACCAAGGTAATTTTCTATGGAATGCCGGCATATTCATATGGAGTGTCAAAACTATAGTAAAGGCCTTTCATAACTATCAACCTTTACAATACGAATTGTTCCATTCAGGAATGGCCGATTATAATACCCCTAGGGAGCAAGATTTTATTAAATCGAACTATCCCAAAGCGGAAAATATCTCAATAGATTATGCTATCTTAGAACAATCGAAATCAATCTATGTACGGCCAGCCACCTTCGATTGGAACGATTTGGGAACTTGGGGTTCTTTATACGATAAGTTGAAAAAAGATGAAGATAACAATGCCGTGGTAAACAGTATGATTATAAGTCAGGACGCACATGGCAACATGATACGTTCGCCCAAGAAAAAAGTGGTTGTTGTTGACGGACTCGATAACTATATCATTGTGGATAAGGAAGAAGTGCTTTTGATTTATCCCAAATCGAAAGAACAGGATATTAAACAGGTATTGGCTAAGGTAAAGGAGAAATTTGGCGATAAGTATGCTTAATTATGGGTGAAAATATAAACGACGACAAGAACACTTCACATCAGCAAACTGATAGTGGGGAAGAAGTAAAAAAAGATATTAAGGGCTTAGTAGGAAGTACTAGGAAGTTTCTTTCCGAGCTTTTGGATATTCGAAAAAATACGGATCAGGAGGCGACAATGGAAGCCATAATCGCCGATATCCCTTTTAAGGGGCATACATCATGGATTCTGATCTGTTCCATCTTCATTGCCTCTGTTGGCCTTAATGCCAATTCAACAGCAGTGGTTATCGGTGCCATGTTAATTTCACCCTTAATGGGCCCTATTTTGGGCATTGGGCTGTCTTTGGCGGTGAATGATGTTGATACCTTACGCAGATCCTTAAAAAACTTCGCCGTTATGGTTGTATTAAGTGTATTAACGGCCTATCTGTTTTTTGCCATATTTCCTTTACGCGATGAATCTTCGGAACTTTTAGCGCGTACGGCACCGGATATCCGGGATGTATTGATTGCCTTTTTTGGTGGTTTGGCGCTTGTTATTGCCAGGGCTAAAAAAGGTACCATTGCTTCCGTGATTTTTGGTGTGGCCATTGCCACTGCTTTGATGCCGCCCTTGTGTACGGTCGGTTTTGGTTTAGCCATCGGTAATTTCGATTACGCAACTGGCGCCATGTATTTGTTCAGTATAAATACCATTTTCATTGCTTTGGCAACCTTTCTCGTGTTGAAATTGCTTCGTTTTCCAATGGTTCGTTATGTGAATTCGAAGCGAAGAAGGCTTATTGGTAGGCTTGCTTCCTTATTGGCGATATTGGTAATGATACCGGCAGGTATAACTTTTTGGGGCGCCTTGCAAGAATCCCTGTTTCGCAAGCAAGCACAGAATTTCGTTCATGAGAAAATTGCCCCATATCAATTTGAGGGTTCTGGAAGATTTATGGAGGACTTTACGGATATTGAATTCAATAAGGGTAAAAATTCATTTATTGAATTGGTATTTATGGGCAATGAAACAGTACCGGATAATGTAATTGCTACCTGGAACAAGCAAAAGAATGAAGATGAAAGTTTTGCAAGATTGAAGGATACAGAGCTGCATATCATTCAAGGCTCGAAAAATGAACAAATTGATCAACTGAAATATGTAGACCAGTTGTATGAAACACAAAAAACCGAGCTGGTAGACAAGGATGCAAGAATAAAAGTGTTGGAGGCGGAACTAGGAAAATTAGGAAAGTTGTCAATCCCTTTTGCCGACATAAGTGTCGAGGCCAAAACCAATTATGATAATTTAGAATCGCTTGGTTTTTCGCCTACCATACAAACCGATTTCAAAAAAATGGATACCATACCCATCTTTGAGGTAAAATGGAAAAGGGATGCAAAAAGGTTTCAGACCGTTGAAGATGCCAAGAAATTAAAGGCCTGGCTAAAACTAAGATTAAAAGACAGTACTATTCAACTCAAGGAGGTGGTTCAGGATTAATTGCGCTCCTCGATGTACATTTGGCGAACTTTTTTGAACAATTCAGAGGAATATACAAAATTGGTCACAGCCTCATTATCGGTTTTGAAGATTTCGTCTTTGGTACCTTCCCATTCCTTGATCCCATTTTTCAAGAAGACAATTTTCTCCCCAATTTCCATGACCGAGTTCATGTCATGCGTATTTACAACCGTGGTAATATCGTATTCCTTGGTAATTTCCTGAATAAGGTTGTCAATGATTATGGCTGTTCTAGGATCTAACCCGGAATTGGGTTCATCACAAAATAGATATTTCGGGTTCATAACGATGGCCCTGGCAATAGCCACCCGCTTTTGCATACCGCCCGATATTTCAGATGGATATTTTTTATGGGCATCATCCAGATTCACACGTTTAAGGACAAAATCGGCACGATCCCGCATTTCCGATTGGGATTGTTTGGTAAACATCTCCAATGGGAACATTACATTACCTTCAACAGTCATTGAATCGAAAAGCGCACTTCCTTGAAATACCATCCCCATATCCTGTCGAAGATTACGTTGTTCTTTTGGTGACAATTGCGAATATATTTTTCCATCGTGGCTAATTGACCCCTTATCCGGGCTGAAAAGGCCTAATAGACATTTTATGAGTACGGTTTTTCCCGAACCACTTTGTCCGATGACCAGGTTGGTCTTCCCTTTGTCGAAAACGGTGCTAATACCCTTAAGTATATAAGCATCGCCAAAAGACTTGTGTACGTTTTTAACCTCGATCATTAGCCTAATAATAGTTGGGTTAGAATATAGTTTAAAATAATGATGACCACACTTGTCCAAACGAACGAGGTCGTTGCGGCCTTGCCTACTTCCAGTGCACCACCTTTCATATAAAAGCCATGAAAGGATGGTATTGTGGCCAAAATAAAGGCAAAAACCAAGGTTTTTATAAATGCATAGGTAACGTGAAAAGGAATAAAATCCAACTGAACCCCTTCAATAAAATCCGCACTGGTACTGAACCCTCCAAAAACACCCGCGACCCAACCTCCAAAAATACCTACATACATCGATATGGCAATAATGAATGGATATAGCAGCAATGCAATAATCTTAGGGAATACCAGGTAATTGAGGGCATTAACCCCCATGACCTCCAAAGCATCGATTTGTTCGGTGACCCTCATGGTACCAATACTACTGGTTATGTATGAGCCTACCTTTCCAGCCATGATGATCGAACAAAAAGTAGGGGCAAATTCCAAGATAATCGATTGTCGTGTCGCAAAACCCACTAAGTTTTTAGGAATAAGTTCACTTGTAATGTTCAAGGCCGTTTGAATGGCGACAACCCCCCCAATAAAAAAGGAAATGAAAATTAAAATACCTAAGGAGCCATAAATCAGTTCATCTATTTCTTTGAGAATCAATGACTTCATTATGCGCCATTTGGTAGGTTTTCTAAAAACCTCTACGATCATTATTGCATAGCTGCCGATTGATGCTAGGTAACCCATAGAATGAAATAGAATTGCGTTTGTAAAAATAGGAATAATGAATGTCTTTTAACCTTCATTTAATCTTTTAAGGGTTTATTTGCATATTTTTGTGGCATTAATTTGTTGTTTCATGTTCAAGAATAGTATTCCCCTAATTGTACTTCTAGTTTTAGTAACCTCCACTACGTTTCACGCCTACGGTCAAAGAAAATCAAAAAACGGTATTAAGATTGAAAATACCGATTATTTAAGAGTTGCCCCCAAGTTGGTCGTGGGAATTGTGGTCGACCAGATGCGTTATGATTACCTAACCCGTTTTTGGGATCATTATGGCGATGATGGATTTAAAAGGTTGATCAATGAAGGATTCAACTGTAAGAACAATCATTTCAACTATGCCCCGACCAGTACGGGCCCCGGACATACTTCTGTTTATACCGGCACTACGCCGGCCACCCATGGGATAATTGGCAACGATTGGTACGATAAGGAGTTGGGTGAGGAAGTGTACTGCGCATCGGATAATGCATTTAATTCCGTAGGTACGAATTCAGATGCCGGGAAAATGTCGCCCCATAGAATGCTAGTGACCACAGTGACCGATCAATTACGGTTGCATACACAAATGAGGGGCAAAACCATTGCCATTGCGCTAAAGGATAGGGGGGCGGTACTTCCGGGAGGACATACAGCAAATGCCGCCTATTGGTTCTATGGCAACGATGAGGGCAACTGGATAACAAGTTCCTTTTATATGGATGAGCTACCAAAGTGGGTCAATGATTTCAATGCTTCAAATATCGCTGAGGGATACAAAAAACCATGGACGACATTGAAGGATATAAATACCTATTTGGAAAGTGGTTTGGACAATACCAAATATGAGGGATTGTTCAATGGGGAGGTTTCACCGACATTCCCCCATGATCTGCCCGCATTATGGGCTTCAAATGACAAGTTCGATATCATTAAGGCAACTCCTTACGGTAATAGTATTACAGCGGATTTCGCCATTGCGGCTTTAGATGGCGAAAATTTAGGGTCGGATACCATAACTGATTTTTTGGCGGTGAGCTTTTCAAGCACGGATTACATAGGGCATAAATTCGGCGTAAATTCGAAGGAGATCCAAGATACCTATGTAAGATTGGACAGGGATTTAGCCCGCTTGCTCGAGGCCTTGGATAGAAAAGTGGGTAAAAATGACTATACACTTTTCCTGACGGCCGACCATGCAGCGATACACGTTCCTGCCTATTTGAAAGATCATAATATTCCTGCTGGTTACATGAATGAGGAGGAACTTAAAACCAAATTCATAGAATTTTTGAAGTATAAATACGGAACAACCGATATCGTGAGGAACAGTTCCAATTTCCAATTGTTCCTAGATCACGATATAATAAAAAACCTGGATTTGAAAATAGAGGAGGTTCAGGAAGAAATATCACAGGAGCTGTTGACCTATAATGATATCGATAGGGTATATACGGGCCATCAAATGTGGATGAACGAATATACCGAGGGTATTCCCTATATTTTGCAGAATGGCTACAATCAAAAACGTTCAGGTGATATTCTCATGGTCTTGAAACCGGGTACTGTTAATTACACAATAACGGGTTCTACACATGGTTCGCCTCAGATTTATGATACCCATGTACCCTTGCTTTTTTATGGTAGGGGCATACAAAAAGGAGCTACCACGGAACGTACCGAGATTTCCGATGTCGCCCCAACAATATCGGCACTGCTTGGAATAGCGTTCCCAAATGGCAACATCGGGCTGCCGATAACAAAAGTGTTGGAATAAAACTATTGCAGAACTAATATGAATAATCATCCCATTGGTATTTTTGATTCTGGTGTGGGTGGTACATCCATATGGAAAGAAATCAATGCATTGCTTCCCCATGAGCATACGGTTTATTTGGCCGATAGCAAGAATGCGCCTTATGGGGAGAAATCCAAGGATGAAATCATCGAATTGTGTATAAAAAATACGGAGTTTCTGTTGCAAGAAGGTTGCAAGCTTATCGTTGTGGCCTGCAACACTGCCACCACCAATGCCATAGACTACTTGAGGGCGCATTATAAAGTGCCTTTTATAGGTATTGAACCCGCTATAAAACCCGCGGCTCTTCAGTCCGAATCAAAGAAAGTAGGGGTGCTGGCCACCAAGGGAACATTGTCTAGCCTACTTTTCCACAGTACCTCTGAAAACCATGCCAATGGTATACGCATCATTGAGCAGGTGGGAACGGGTTTGGTGCCTCTGATCGAAAGGGGTAAGGTAGATTCCCCAGAAACAAAAGCCCTGTTGGAAAAATATTTAAATCCGATGGTGGCATCGGGTATTGATTATTTGGTCTTGGGGTGTACGCACTATCCGTATTTGCTCCCCGTATTGCGTGAATTATTGCCAAATCATGTAAAGATTATTGACTCTGGAGAAGCTGTAGCACGACAAACTAAGGCGGTTCTTGTTAAAAATGATCTTTTAACATCTTCCAACGATAATGGTACTTATCGATTCATAACAAATGCCAAAGCGGAAATTCTTGAATATTTTTTACAGGATTTTAGGGGAACTACCGAACTGACCTATCAGGATTTTTAAAAATCACTTTCTAACGTAGGTCAAATAGGTGAAATCATAGTTATGCTTTTCATCCTTGGGGTGGTATTCCGTGGCTATCAATTGCCAAATGGTTTCATCTACTTCCGGAAAGAACGTATCGGCATCGAAAGGGGCATGTACCCTTGTAATCTCTAATCTGTTGGCAAATTCCTCCCCTTGTTTGTAGATTTCGCCTCCTCCTATTATAAAGGGATTTTCATCCCCTTGGGTTCGTTTTATAGCATCAGTTAAAGAATGCGTAACGATGCAATCTTCATGGGTGATGTTATAGTTTTTATCCCTTGTAACAATAATATGGGTCCTATTGGGTAAAGGCTTAGGAAAACTCTCAAAAGTCTTTCTTCCCATAATGATACAATGCCCGGTGGTCAATTGCTTAAAACGCTTAAAATCATCAGGAAGATGCCAAAGTAGGTCATTGTTTTTCCCCAGCGCATTGTTTTCGCCCACGGCGGCTATCATCGTTATCGTCTGCACTAGGGTTTTTTTTTATTGATTTTTGATAAGGGAAAATCCGTCTCAATTTCTTTTTGAATCTCAGCAATTCTCTGTTTCTGTTTCAAAACCAACTTTTCACGCTGTTGTCTCTCCCAATCCTTACCCATGAATTTTTGGGTAACAAAAACATTGACCATATGTATTATAAACAAAAAGGCCCAAAAAGTTATGGCCCATACAAACCAATCATACTCTTCACCGAACTTTAGGATTTTATTTATCAAAACCAAGAACACGCTACCAATTAAGAAAATGACAAAATGTACATAAAGACGTTTCTTTTGTTTTATGCGTGCATGGGCCGACTCTAAGAGATCATGCTGCTCTAAATTCAGCTCAGTTTTCTTTTTATCTTTAGTAAACATGTGAATAGCTATCTTTAGCTACAAAGATAAAGTATTTGACCCATAATAAATTTTTAGTGAATGAAGAATTATAGGGCAGGATTTCCCATTCTTGGAGACTATTTATACGCTAACACCGCCTCATCTGGCTTGATCCATGAAAGTACAATAGAATGGAGAAGGCAACATGATCAAGATTTTCTTAAAGGGGCCAGTAGTATGAGAATGGAAAGTGCGCATATAATAACAGATACCAGGAGGGCAGTAGGGGACTTCTTTGGTTGTACTTATGAAAATGTGGCACTGGTACAAAATTTTTCAATAGGCCTTAATTTGCTTTTAGAAGGATTGGACAAAAGGAAAAAAGTATTGCTCCTCGAAAACGATTACCCATCTGTCAATTGGTCATTTGAGAACCGGAATTTCCCCATTTCTTATTGTAAGATCGATGAGGATTTGGAAGAAAATATACGGAGGAAGATTGAAACCGACCAGATTTCGATCTTGGCCCTTAGTGTAGTCCAATGGGTGAATGGTGTTGCGATAGATTTAGAATTTCTTTCGGAGTTGAAAGCAGATTTCCCCGAGTTATTGATTATAGCCGACGGCACACAATTCTGTGGTACAACTGACTTTGATTTTAAGGCATCCGCCATAGATGTTCTGGGCGCCAGTTCCTATAAATGGCTTTTGGCGGGTTATGGTAATGCATTTTTCTTGTTCAAGGATCGTATTAAGGAATTGGCCAACGTTAAGGTCATTGGTTTTAATGCGGCCAATGCAGATCCAAAAAACAGGGATGGGATTCGTTTTGCTAAAAAATTCGAACCTGGTCATCTGGACACATTGAATTTTGGAACCCTGAAACATTCCCTTGGCTTATTAACAGCTATGGGCAAGGATGGAATAGCCAGTCGGTTAAAAAGCCTGTCCATTAAGGCTAAGAAAGAATTCTCAGCCGTGGGATTATTGGAAGATGTTGTAATCTCGAGAAAAGAGCATAGTACAATTTTCAATGTAAAAGGTGATGACACCATGTTTCGGCATTTATCCAGTAATGGCATTTTATGTTCACAAAGGGGTAATGGGATTCGATTTAGTTTTCACTTTTACAATACAATGGAGGAAATAGATAAAATTGTAAGAATCCTTAAGGAAAAGATCTAGGGTTTACTTACATAGTAAATTCATAAGGTAGTTTTTATCAAGCCAATCTATATATGCACTATATATTAAGAAAATCATAAAAATGATGTGAATCATTGGTTATGAGTGATTTAATACTTTAATTTTGCGCTGAATTTAAAATGTACATGTTATGGGAATTGCAAAACAATATTTGAAAACAAAGCCAGTATGTAAAGTGACCTTTACAGTACCGGCAGAAAATGCTAAGAAAGTGGCCGTAGTTGGTGATTTCAACAATTGGAATCCGAAAGGGAGCACCTTGAAAAAATTGAAAAACGGAACTTTTAAGGGCACATTCGACCTTCCTAAAGAAAAAACCTATGAGTTTAGATATTTGGTTGATGGGGAATTTATGAATGAAGCTGAAGCTGATCGTTACCAATGGAACGAATATGCAGGAACTGAAAATGCGGTTCTAGAGCTTTAATCATAGAAGAAAAAATAAAAAAGTCCCAAAAGTCGAAACTTTTGGGCCTTTTTTATTTGATATGATTTTCCTTAGATTATACCGCAACAACCCCTTTTATATGAGGGTATGGATTATAATCGACCAGTGTAAAGTCCTCAAACTTAAAATCGAAAATATCATTTACTTCAGGATTGATAACCATTTTAGGCAATGGTCTGGGCTCTCGGCTTAACTGTAATTCCACTTGTTCCAAATGGTTATTGTAGATATGGGCATCCCCGAAAGTATGAATGAATTCCCCTGGTTGATAGCCACAAACTTGGGCCATCATCAAAGTAAATAGGGCATAGGAGGCAATATTGAAAGGTACTCCTAAAAAGATATCCGCACTACGCTGGTACAATTGGCAAGATAACTTGCCATCGGCCACATAAAATTGAAAGAAAGCGTGACAAGGTGGTAGGGCAGCTTTGCCATTGGCTACATTTTTGGCAAATGAACTGGAGGTATCCGGAAGTACGCTCGGATTCCAAGCCGAGACCAACATTCTTCTGCTGTTCGGATTGTTCTTTAGGGTATGGACAACTTCTTTGATTTGGTCAATTTCCTCGCCGTTCCAATTGCGCCATTGGTGTCCATAAACGGGCCCTAAATCCCCATTTTCATCGGCCCATTCATTCCATATACGCACCCCGTTTTCTTGAAGGTAGGCGATATTGGTATCCCCTTTTAGAAACCAAAGAAGTTCGTATATGATCGATTTTAAGTGCAACTTTTTGGTCGTGACCATAGGAAATCCTTGACTAAGGTCAAAACGCATTTGATGACCAAAAACACTTAGGGTTCCTGTTCCGGTGCGATCCCCTTTTTGGCAGCCATTTTCTAAAACCTGTTTTAATAAATCGTGGTATTGTTTCATATGAAGTACGATCCCTAAAAAGGGATTTCAAAAATTTATATCAAAATTATCGGGATAAAAATAAGGAAATGCCAAAGGATTTTTGAGGACTCAAAATTATTATTATAAAAATTTATCAACGAATTAAATATCAACCTAAAATCATACCGGCAATGGTTGCCGACAGTAAGGAGGCGATAGAACCCCCAAGAACGGCCCGCATACCAAATTCGGAAAGTGTTCTGCGTTGGCCAGGTGCCAATGAACCAATACCACCGATCTGTATACCTATAGAAGCGAAATTTGCAAAACCACATAGCATATAGGTTGCCATGATCACTGATTTGTTGTAGGTGAAATGGGTGGCATTGGCAACATCCTTCAGTTCGGCCAATTGAATATAGCCCACAAATTCACTGGCCGCCAATTTTATACCCAACAATTGCCCCATTTGCATAATATCCGCTGTCTGCACCCCTGTGAGCCACATTAAGGGGGCAAAAATAGTTCCTAGTATAGCTTCCAGAGAGAGCTGATTGTAAGATGAATTGGCTGCAATCCATCCATTGAACGAGGTAAGATCTCCGGCCCATCCCAACATTCCATTTATCATGGCGATAAAGGCAACGAAGACTAAGAGCATTGCACCTACATTTACAGCCAATTTTAAACCTTCCGTGGTACCATTGGCAATAGCATCCAGAATATTTGCGCCTATTTTCTCCGCAGAAACTGAAACGTCGGTATTGACCGATTCCGTTTGTGGATATAATATTTTTGAAATTACAATGGCACCTGGGGCTGCCATTACGGACGCAGCAATCAGGTGTCTTGCAAATTCAAGTCGCAACTGTTGGTCATTTCCCCCTAAAAAACCGATATAAGCAGCTAAAACCCCTCCTGCGACGGTTGCCATTCCTCCGATCATGACCAGCAAGATTTCAGACCTGTTCATTTTTTCCAAATAGGCCTTGATCATTAGCGGGGATTCCGTCTGCCCCAAAAATATGTTTCCTGCTACGGAGAGACCTTCCGGACCCGATATTCCGAGGGTTTTTGTTAACAACCAGGCCAAGCCTTTTACTATTTTTTGGATAACCCCTAAATAGAATAGGACAGAGGTCAAAGCCGAAAAAAAGATGATTGTAGGTAGAATTTGAAAGGCAAAAATATAGCCGATATTTGGGTTTTCCAGGTTTAATAGGTTGCCTAAAATGAACTCGCTACCTGCCATGGTGAAATTAAGTAGTTCATTAAAAATCTTGCCCAAAAATTCAAAAAACATACGAACGAAAGGTACTTTCAGTATACTTATGGCCAATACTACCTGAATGCCAAGACCAATACTTACGGTTTTCCAATTAATAGCCTTTCTATTGGCACTGAAGAGATATGAAATTAGGATAAGGGCCAACATTCCCAAAATTCCCCGCCATAAACTGTCGATAGAAAACCCTGCATTGGGTATCATCTGTATCGCTGTAGCGGATTCCTGGGTATTCGATATAATAGTTTCTGTTACCGAAGTAAGGGTGTCTTGAGTTGCCGTAGTTTGTGCAATGGAAGTTAAGGATATAAGAAGAATCAAAAAAAGCATCCAAAAATTAGTCTTCATAAAAAGAATGCTTATTTAGGTTAATTTCTTTTGGAAATCTCGTCTCTTAACTTGGCAGCCTTTTCATAGTTCTCGTTGGCCACTGCCTTTTCCAGTTCTTTTTTCAATTCATCAATGGTCAATTCGGTAAACGCATCGGTAGCACCTTGATCGATTTCCACGGTTTCCCCTTCCTGTAATATTTCATCGACCATGATACTGTCATCTTTTTCGGTTTTTTCGCTATCCTTTGACGAAAACTTCAAGAATATCCCGGCCTTGTCCAAAATGGTCTTATAGGTAAATATAGGGGCGTTAAAACGAAGGGCCAACGCAATGGCATCACTAGTCCTGGCATCGATAATTTCCTCGATTTTGTCCCTTTCGCAGATGATACTGGAGTAAAAAACCCCATCTACCAATTTATGGATGATAACCTGTTTGATGACGATATCAAAGCGATCTGCAAAATTCTTGAAAAGATCATGTGTCAAAGGCCGAGGTGGTTTTATCTCTTTTTCAAGTGCAATAGCAATGGATTGTGCCTCAAACGCTCCAATGACAATCGGAAGTTTGCGGTCACCGTCAACCTCGTTCAAAATTAGGGCATAGGCACCATTCTGCGTCTGGCTATAGGAAATCCCCTTAATTTTTAATCGTACTAAACTCATAGGTCGTAATAATCCACAAAGGGCTGTTCAAATTAAAAGGCATGACCAATTAACTGAACAGCCCCTTAGAGGCGCAAATTAACAAAAATTAAGCGTTTTGAGCTTTAAATTCTTTTAATTTTTCGATGAGTTTAGGCACAACTTCAAAGGCATCGCCAACAATACCGTAGTCTGCAGCTTTGAAAAATGGTGCTTCTGGATCTGTATTGATAACTACTTTGGTTTTTGAGGCACTTACTCCTGCCAAGTGTTGTATAGCTCCTGAAATACCAATGGCTATGTAGAGATTGCTGGCCACTGGTTTACCCGTTTGTCCCACGTGTTCACTATGGGGCCTCCAACCCATATCCGATACGGGTTTGGAACAAGCCGTGGCGGCTCCGAGAATATCAGCCAACTCCTCGATCATGCCCCAATTTTCAGGTCCTTTCAGACCTCGCCCTCCCGAAACCACAATATCGGCATCCGCAATAGAAGTCTTGCCAACGACTTTATCAACCTCTATTGATTTGGTTGAGAAATCAGAATCGTTTAATTCAGGGGAAAAATCTTCAATACTTACGGAAGTTTTATTTTCAACCAGCCCAAAAGAATTGTTAGATAAGCCTATGACCTTATTATCCGTATGGATTTGGGTATGGGCATAACCTTTATTACTGAATACGGTGCGCTTTACTGTAAATGGATTTGCACTTTCAGGTGCGGTTACTACATTGGAAACATAACCGGCCTCTAATTTAGCGGCCACTATGGGAGCAAGGAATTTCGTATCCGAACTTGAACTGACAATAATGACCTTGGCTCCTTCTTGCTTTGCTGCTTGGGTAATGGCTTTGGTATAGGCTTTTGCGTTGAAAGTCTTCAATTGGTCGCTTGAAACATTCAATATCTTAGAAATGCCATATTGACCAAGGCTTTCATTTTCATTGGCGTTGATTGAAATGGCCGTTGCAGTAGTGCCCAAAAGTTTGGCAACTGCATTGGCATAGGAGGCAACTTCAAAAGCGTTCTTTTTGAATTTACCACTATCTGATTCTGTATAGACTAATACTGACATAATTTTTATTTTTTAACTGAGCTTGTTTAGGAGTAGGTTCAAATCACTTTGGCTTCGTTGTGCAATAGCTGTACCAATTCCTCGACATTGTTTGCATCGACCAATTTCACCGCGCCTTTTGGCGCTGGCTTATCAAACTTAATATCGGAAGTGGCAACGGTGGCCTCAATCGGTTCAACGACATTCAAAGTCTTTTTCCTGGCCATCATGATCCCTCTCATGTTCGGGATGCGTAAATCACTTTCCTGTACCAGTCCTTTTTGCCCACCGATTACCAATGGCAATGTGGTCTTGATTTTTTCCTTTCCTCCATCAATCTCACGTGAAGCCTGTACATTGTTGCCGTCAACCTCGATATCGATACACATGTTTACGAAATTCATGTCCAACAAAGTAGCTAAGATACCAGGGACCATACCGCCATTGTAGTCAATGGATTCCCTTCCAGCAATAATCAGATCATACCCGCCATTTTTGACAACTGCAGCCAATTGTTGGGCGACAAAATGGCCATCGGTAGGCTCGGCGTTTACCCTAATGGCTTCATCGGCGCCAATGGCAAGTGCCTTGCGAATGGTAGGTTCTGCAGTGGAACCGCCAACTGAGGCTACATGTACTATTGCGCCTTGTTTCTCCTTAAACCACATGGCGCGTGTAAGCCCAAACTCGTCGTTTGGGTTTATCACAAATTGAACTCCATTAGTGTCAAATTTGGTGTCACCCTCTGTAAAATTGATTTTTGAGGTGGTGTCTGGTACATTGCTAATACAAACTAATATCTTCATAAACGAACTATTTTCAGGTGTTTAATAGAATGCTGCTAAGATAAGTAATCTTTTTAGAAAATACTATGCACGCATAATAACATTCTTACTTTTTTTGAAACATTGACCCATTAAATTGACATATAATTTGCTATTTTTGCTTTCGTTTTTGTCCGTAGGGATAATTAAATAAAATCAGTAAATGAAGACACTACAGTTTAGGCAAGCTATCGCAGAGGCCATGTCAGAGGAAATGAGAAATGACGAGTCCATATATTTAATGGGCGAGGAAGTTGCAGAGTACAATGGCGCCTATAAGGCATCAAAAGGAATGTTGGATGAATTTGGTCCTGAGCGTGTCATCGATACCCCGATTTCAGAATTAGGTTTTTCAGGTATTGGTGTGGGTTCTACATTAGTAGGTAATAGACCAATTATTGAATTCATGACTTTTAACTTTGCATTGGTCGGTATTGATCAAATTATAAGTAACGCTGCGAAAATCAGACAAATGTCTGGTGGGCAGTTCAATTGTCCTATCGTTTTCCGTGGGCCAACAGGTTCCGCGGGTCAATTAGGTGCGACGCATTCACAGGCATTTGAAAGTTGGTTTGCGAACTGTCCGGGTTTAAAGGTAGTTGTACCTTCCAACCCTGCAGATGCTAAAGGATTGTTGAAGTCTTCCATCAGGGATAATGATCCCGTTATTTTTATGGAATCTGAACAAATGTACGGTGATAAAGGTGAAGTTCCCGAAGGTGAGTATACCATTCCTTTAGGTGTAGCCGATATCAGGAGGGAAGGCACTGATGTGACCATAGTTTCTTTTGGGAAGATTATTAAAGAAGCGGATAAAGCCGCCGATGAATTGGCCAAAGAAGGCATAAGTTGCGAGATTATCGATTTACGTACGGTAAAGCCTATGGATTATGAGGCGATCTTAAATTCCGTAAAGAAAACCAATCGTTTGGTAATTTTGGAGGAAGCATGGCCTTTTGGCAATGTAGCAACCGAAATCACCTTCCATGTGCAAAAAAATGCATTTGACTACTTGGATGCACCCATCCAAAAAATAAATACGGCTGATACTCCAGCACCTTATTCCCCAGTTTTATTGGCGGAATGGCTGCCAAACCATGAAGATGTTATTAATGCAGTTAAAAAAGTGTTATATAAATAAGTAGTACCAATTTGTAAAGGTAATTTAGCTTCGCCGACCAAGTGTTGACGAAGCTTTTGATTTTAATGGTACAACTCCTTTTTTTGTAACAGCACTTTGAACACCAGTCCTAGATGAATAGATTGCTATTACCTTTTTTGTTGCTTTTTAATATGATTGTGTTGGCGCAATCAAAGGTAGGAGGTACGGTTTTTGATGAAGAAGGTGAACCTGTGGCTTTTGCAAATGTCATTTTCAAAAACTCCACCGAAGGGACTACTACGGATGAAAATGGAAATTTTTATTTAGAATCCGATAACACCTACGAATACCTCGAAATTTCTTTTATGGGTTTTAATACGCAGGATATTCCACTGACTTCCAAAGTCAACTATAATATGAAAATTTCCTTGTCAGAAAATACCGAGCAGTTGAAAGAAGTGATTGTCTTCGGCGGCAAGCAATCAAAGAAGAATAATCCTGCCATTGACATACTTCGTAAAATTTGGGCCAAAAAACGGGTCAATGGATTAAGAAAATTCAAACAATATCAATATGACAAGTACGAAAAGGTTGAGTTTGACCTGAATACCATTGATAGCGCTTTAATGAAAAGGAAGATATTCAGGGGATTGGAGTTTGTTTTCAAAGACCTTGATACTTCCCGAATAACAGGAAAGACATACTTGCCGATTTTTTTGAACGAGACGTTTTCAAAAGTATATGGGGACAACATTGCGAATGTAGAAAAGGAAGACGTGCTTGGAAATAAAAACTCCGGATTTGAAAGTAATCAGGCTATAATTGCCTTTATAGAGGATCTGTACCAAGATTACGATGTTTATAATAATTACCTGAAATTCTTTGATAAGAGTTTTACAAGTCCCTTGTCCCGAACGGGTATCGATACGTATAATTATATATTGAGGGATAGTGCCTTTATCGACAATAAATGGTGTTATAATATCACCTATTATCCTAGACGTAAAAACGAACTAACGTTCAAAGGTGATTTTTGGGTCAACGATACTACATACGCTATTAAGAATATTAATCTTGAAGTAACAAAGAGCGCCAATATCAACTGGGTAAAGGAGATTTATATTGAGCAAGATTTCGAAGTGGTGAGCGATTCGGTCTTTCTATTGAAAAGGGATTATATGCTTACCGATTTTAGCTTTAAGAAAAAGGAAGAATCCAAAGGGGTGTATGGTAAACGGACCACGGTTTATGGAGATTATCAGTTCGATATTGCAAAACCAAAGGAGTTCTACAAGACCAAAAGCAACGAATTTGATCCTTTGGTGTTGAATAGGGACAGTATTTTTTGGCAGAATAGTAGATTGGAATCCTTGAACAAGGATGAAAAAGGGATCTATAAATTGTTAGATACCCTCAAGACCGTTCCCAAATTTAAATCGTTCTATAATATCGCAAGTATTCTAGGTTCAGGCTATATCGAAATCGATAAATGGAATCTCGATATAGGGGATGTTTATAGCGTATTCGGCTATAATGATGCAGAAGGTATTCGCCTACGTGGTGGTGCAAGGACCTATTTTGGTCAAAATGACCCTTGGAGGTTAGAAGGGTATGTGGCCTATGGTTTTATGGATAAAAAAGCGAAACACGGATTTTCAGCAAAATGGTTGTTAGACAAAAAAAGCCGATTGATCATCTCGGGAGGCAATCGTCGTGATGTAGAACAATTGGGTCTTAGCCTAACGTCTACGAATGATGTACTTGGGCGCAGTATTGCCTCGTCTTCTGTTTTTACGGTAGGTTCCAATGATAGACTTTCCAATATTAATCTGAGTACGTTCAATTTGGAAATTGAACCTATAACCAATTTTAAGGTCAGGGTGGGGAGTTCATTAAGAACTATTAGTTCGGCTTTGCCTGACGCATTTAGTTTAGATTATATTGATCCTGAATTACCTACGGGTATTTCATCAGAGGTGAAACAGTTCGATGTGAATACAATGATCGTATATACCCCAGGGAAAAGAACCATCGGCTACGGGGTTGAACGAAGAAATATCAATGACACCTATAGTACACTACTATTGAATTATACCAAAGGTTTGGATGGGTTCTTGGAAAGTGATTTTAATTACAGTAAGTTACAGTTTTCTTATAGTCAACCTTGGCAATTGGGAGGCCTTGGGCGCCTTTACAGTACCGTTGAATTGGGAAAGACCTTTGGTGAGGTTCCTTTAAGCCTACTTAACGTTGTTCCCGGAAACCAGACCTTGTTCACCATATACAATACCTTCCCTAATCTCGATTTTTATGAGTTCGTTACGGATACCTATGCCTCTGTTCATTTGGAGCATAATTTTAATGGACGTATTTTCTCAAGAATACCATTATTGCGGAAATTGAATTTAAGGGAATTCGTTGGGCTTAGGGGTGTTTGGGGTGATTTATCAACGGAAAATATAGCGTTAAACAGTCCAACGAATATTATGTTACAGGCTCCTAATGACAAAATATATTGGGAATATTCTGTAGGTGTAGGCAATATTCTCAAATTTTTTAGGATAGATTTTAACTTCAGGGGCAATTACCTAGACAATCCTGATGCAAGGCCTTTTAGTGTAACAGGTGAATTCGGCTTCCATTTTTAAGGTATTTTAGACATCGTTGAATAGGGAATCCATTCTTTTCAATATCTTTGCCATCCATAAAAAATAGAATTATGAGCAAAAATCCAACCATCACCTTTGACGTTTTAATAGAAATACCCAAGGGCAGTAGAAACAAATACGAATACGACTTTACCCTGCATAAAATACGATTTGACCGTACCTTGTTTTCTTCGATGATGTATCCCGGGGATTACGGGTTTATTCCGGAAACCTTGGCTTTGGACAAGGATCCTTTAGATGTTTTGGTTTTGTGTACAGAGCCGACATTTCCTATGGTCGTCGTCGAGGTAAAACCCATTGGTGTTTTTCATATGACCGATGAGAAAGGTCCTGACGAAAAAATAATATGTGTACCCATCTCCGATCCCATATGGAGCGAAAGAAATGACATTTCCGATATTAATCCACATCGATTAAAGGAAATAGAACATTTCTTTCAAGTGTATAAAGATCTGGAGAAGAAGAAGGTCGATGTTGGTGGTTGGGGAGATGCCAAAGAGGCAGTCGAAATTTATCATGAGAGTGTTGAACGTTACGAAATGAGTGAGCATAAGAAGAAGCGCACTTTCACTATTTAGTGTAGATTATTTGATTATAAGAAAAGCGGCTTTTATATTAAAAGGCCGCTTTTTTAATCTATATGATTTTACTACATTGCAACCTTTATAAAAACCTTATATAACTAACTAAAATGGATTTAATCGTAAAGTTCTTACCAGCCTTTGGTGTATTGGCTCTTTTATTCGTGTTTATTAAAAACATATGGGTATCAAAACAAGAAGTAGGTGATGCAAAAATGGCGAGAATCGCCAAGAACATCGCCGATGGCGCAATGTCATTTCTTAAAGCGGAATATAAGATACTTGCAGTATTTGTGATTGCGGTGGCTATTCTACTGTACTTAAAAGGATCTAATGAAGTAGGTTCAAATGGTATGGTTGCTGTTTCATTTATAGTTGGGGCCATTTGTTCTGGTTTGGCTGGATTTATTGGTATGAAGGTTGCGACAAAAGCAAATGTTAGAACCACCCAAGCTGCTCGAACTTCCTTAGGTAGAGCCCTTGAAGTTGCATTTGCAGGTGGGTCTGTAATGGGTCTTGGCGTTGTTGGTCTAGGTGTTTTAGGCCTAAGCGGACTATTTATGATTTATCAAAATATTTGGCCGGGCGCAGATAATTTAGGTATGGTATTGAACGTACTTTCAGGATTCTCTTTAGGGGCTTCTTCCATTGCACTTTTCGCTCGTGTTGGTGGTGGTATTTATACCAAGGCTGCTGATGTTGGTGCTGACTTGGTAGGAAAGGTTGAAGCCGGTATTCCTGAGGATCATCCTTTAAATCCCGCTACAATTGCTGATAACGTGGGGGATAATGTAGGTGATGTTGCAGGTATGGGGGCCGATTTATTCGAATCTTATGTAGGATCTATTATAGGAACTATGGTTTTAGGTGCATTTATCATCACTCCTGATTTTGCAGGATTGGGCGCTGTTTATCTTCCATTGGTTTTGGCTGCCGTTGGTATTGTCATGTCTATCATAGGAACTTTCTTTGTTAAGGTTAAAGATGGTGGAAATCCGCAAACCGCATTAAATATTGGTGAATTTGGTTCTGCCTTACTTATGGTAATTGCCTCATACTTTATCATTACTGCCATGATTCCTGAAGTATGGGAATACACAGGGGTAAATTATACGGCTAATGGCGTATTTTTCGCAACACTCGCTGGTTTAGTGGCGGGCTTAGGGGTCGGGAAAATAACTGAATATTATACAGGAACGGGAACAAAGCCTGTGACCTCTATTGTAAGACAATCCGAAACCGGTGCTGCTACGAACATTATTGCAGGTTTAGGGGTAGGTATGATGTCTACCATGATTCCTATATTATTGATTGCTGCCGCTATTTTGATTTCACATCATTTTGCTGGCTTGTATGGTATTGCAATTGCCGCTGTAGGTATGTTGGCAAATACAGGGATTCAATTGGCTGTTGATGCTTACGGGCCAATTTCCGATAATGCTGGTGGTATTGCCGAAATGGCGGAATTGCCAAGTGAAGTTCGTGAGCGTACAGATAAGTTGGATGCGGTAGGTAATACGACTGCGGCCATCGGTAAAGGATTTGCTATTGCTTCTGCAGCCTTAACAGCTTTGGCTTTGTTCGCTGCTTTTATGAAAGTTGCAAACGTAACTTCTATCGATGTTTCCAAGCCTACTATTATGGCTGGACTTCTTGTGGGTGCAATGCTTCCTTTCGTATTCTCTGCCCTTTCAATGAATGCTGTAGGTCGTGCGGCCATGGCGATGATCGAAGAAGTAAGACGTCAATTTAGGGATATTCCACAATTGAAAGCGGCTTTGGAAGTTATGCGGGCTGTGGATTCTGATATGTCAAAAGCGACTCCAGAGCAACGTGCTATTTTTGATGCTGCTGATGGCTATGCCGAATATGATAAATGTGTCGACATCTCTACCAAAGCATCTATTAAGGAAATGGTATTGCCGGGCCTTTTGGCTATTGCTGTGCCTGTCGCGGTAGGATTTATCGGTGGTGCCGAAATGTTAGGGGGTCTATTGGCGGGTGTTACTTCTGCGGGTGTATTGATGGCTATCTTCCAATCGAATGCCGGTGGCGCCTGGGACAATGCCAAAAAGATGATTGAGTCCGATGGTAGAAAAGGTACGGATGCACACAAGGCAGCTGTGGTAGGCGATACTGTTGGTGATCCATTTAAGGATACCTCAGGTCCTTCATTGAACATTCTTTTAAAATTAATGTCAGTAGTGGCATTGGTAATTGCGCCAAGTATAGCATTATCTTCAGATGCAATGACTGCATATAATTCACAAAAGGCTGCTACTGAAATGGTCGCAAAAGAAGTTCAGAAAGAAGTAAGGGTCGAAATGAAGAAGAACGAAGATGGTACAGTTAAGGCGACAGTTACGACCACTACAACTGAAAATGGTAAAGAAATTGTCAACGAAGAAGTTTTCGCGGGAACCGAAGAAGAAGTGTTGGCCAAAGTGGAAGCCTTTAAAGGGGATGCTTCCGATGTTAACATCAAAGTAAAGAAAGTGATTGAAAAAGTTGTTGAAGAAGAGGAAAACTAAATCACAAACTCAACTTTTTAAAAAAACCCGCTATTCAATGTAGCGGGTTTTTTTACATCATACCAATTGAAGGCTAGTGCAATTTGAAATTGATGGGAATTGTAAAGGCTACTTTCACATTTCTATCCCTTTGTTTTCCAGGTGTCATTTTTGGTAATTTATTGATAATACGCTCAGCTTCGTTCTCTAGAATATTATCTGGACCTCGAAGTAATATTCCCCCGATATTTCCATCTTCTTGTATCGTAAATTGAGTATAAACCTTACCTTCGATTCCCATATCTTGGGCGATTTCTGGGTATCTAAAGACTTTATTGATGTGCTTGTTCATCATTTTTTGAAAACAGGCTCTTTTGTCCTTTTCATCTTCACAACCGGGAAAAACAGGAACCTCTTCTATGGATATCCAATTAACATTAATTTCAGGTTCCACCTCGACGTCAGGAATATCATCGATTTCGATTATCTCGGTTTCTTGATCTGGTTCGATCACATCAAAATCAGTTTCCGGTTTATCTTCCTCATCCGGTATTATTTCTAAAATCGAGGGCGTGATCATAAGTGGAGGTGGTGGTGTCTTGAATATAATCATTGGTGGGAGTTCTTCAATTAGATTGTCATCGGGCCTATTCATACGCTCGGTATATTGATCGGGTTTTTCATAGCTTTTCCACTCAAATGCCACATAGGTCAATACCATGACGAGGATTAGTCCTATTACAAAATAGAGTCCACTGTTCTTGTTTAAATCTTTTTTTGGATACTTCTTGGGTTTCATCTTTTAAAAGTTTGCGCCTATATATTGTAAAGGCAGGGTTATACATTTTATTGGCAAGTCCATTACATCAATATCCGGAATTGATATGGCCAGTTTCTAGGCGTGTTGAATGTTATCTTAAATCTAAGGCTTATTGTGTTCTTGGAAAACGGAGAATGAGTTAACCTGGCTTCTAAATGAGTGAAAGCCGTCAATCAAAGAGGGAATTTAAGAGGTGATGATATTGATAATTGGTTCCATAGGAAAATAAGAGGGATATTCTATTTTAAAAAACCCAATGAGGACCCGACAGGTAGCTCGTATGGATCCCTGTCTTTTTCGAAAATCCAAGCACTAAGACCTCCTCCTAATAAGGTAGTTTCATTCTTTTGGACCCGAATCCAACTTCCTTCCCTTAAACCAATTACAGGAGTGGTATTGAATGCATGGAATTCCTTAATGCGGGTTTCCCGGGTTTCACCTTTGTGTTTCGACGCTGGGTCAGGATCGAGGTAATGTGGGTTAATGCTGAAGGGGACAATTCCTAAAGTGTCAAAACTTGGCGGGTAGACAATGGGCATATCATTGGTGGTTCTAATACTTGGCCCGGCAATATTGCTGCCAGCACTAGTGCCCAAATATGGAGTCCCAGTGATAATTACTTCCCGTAATTTGTCCATGAGGCCAAATCTATATAGGTTATCGACAAGAACATAAGAGTTACCGCCCCCTGTAAAAATACCCTGTGTTTTTTCTAAAGCTGCAATGGGATTTTCAAAAGTATGGACGCCTACTATTTTTTTCCCTATTTGATTAAATGCCTTAGCAGCTATATCCGTATACGACTTGTGGGAAATACCACTTGGCCTCGCATACGGAATAAAAAGAACCTCGTTGGTATTTTGGTATAAATCCTTAAGGGCATCAAATAAATAATCTAGATACTGGCCGCCATAAAGTGTTGATGTGCTGGCAAGTAGGCAATTTATCATAAAGTGAATTAATTAGAATAATCCATGGATCTCGGCGTCGATCTTATTCAGGATTTCACCAAGGTCTTCAGGGTTATCGACAAAGTCCAACTGGTCAACGTCGACAATTAAAAGCTTCCCTTTCCCATACCCATGGATCCAAGCCTCATAACGTTCATTCAATCGACTTAGATAATCAATTGAAATTGAATTTTCATACTCTCGGCCTCGTTTATGTATTTGGTTCACTAAATTAGGGATGGTACTTCTCAAATAAATCAAAAGATCGGGAGGTTGTACCAAACTTTCCATTAATTCAAACAGGCTGGAATAGTTCTTGAAATCCCTATTGGTCATTAAACCCATGGCATGAAGGTTTGGCGCAAATATATAGGCATCCTCATAAATAGTTCGGTCCTGAATGATGTTTTTACCACTTTCCCTAAACTTGAGTACTTGTCGGTACCGGTGGTTTAAGAAATATATTTGAAGATTAAAGCTCCAGCGTTCCATCTGATTGTAAAAATCATCTAGATAAGGGTTGTCAACAACATCCTCAAAATGGGCTTCCCACCTGTAGTGTTTTGCCAGTAATCTAGTTAAAGTCGTCTTTCCGGCGCCTATATTGCCAGCAACTGCAATGTGCATGAGGTAATGTGTTTTTATGGTTAGGGTACTGCAAAAGTAATGCATGACAATATACAAAGTATATCGAGTTTGAAAAAATATATAGGTTGAAATACAAGCGTAACATTATGTGGACAAAATTTTTATTTCATGACTATTTACGTATTTTTGCATTCAATCATAAGAGGAAAGATTTGTCTGATTGCAACCTCGAAAGCCGAATTATCGGTCTAAAAAATGCTAAAGCAGTTCCTACTGGGCAATTCCAGTCTACTTTCGCTTCGTTTGCAATCAAGATTATCACTTCCTCCCATATTTATTAATGTAAATGGCGTATTTATTTACCTCAGAATCTGTAAGTGAAGGGCATCCGGATAAGGTTGCCGATCAAATCAGTGATGCTTTATTGGATAGCTTTTTGGCTTTTGACCCGGAAAGTAAGGTAGCTTGTGAAACTTTGGTCACTACAGGTCAGGTGGTGTTGGCGGGCGAAGTAAAAAGCCACACGTATTTAGATGTACAGAATATCACTAGGGACGTCATCAATAAAATTGGTTATACCAAAGGGGAATATCAATTTAGCGGGGATTCGTGTGGAGTAATTTCTTTGATCCACGAACAGTCGCAAGACATCAATCAAGGTGTTGACCGAGGCGCAAAGGAAGATCAAGGTGCGGGAGACCAAGGTATGATGTTCGGTTATGCCACAAAAGAAACAGAGAATTATATGCCTCTGGCCTTGGATATTTCCCATAGGATATTAATGACTTTGGCAGCACTGCGAAAGGAAGGTACTGAAATACCATATCTAAGACCGGACGCCAAGTCCCAAGTAACCATAGAGTATTCAGATGATAACGTACCACAACGTATTGATACCATCGTTGTTTCTACACAACACGATCCATTCGAAGTCGATGATACTAAGATGCTCGCTAAGATCAAGAAAGATATTATTTCAATCTTGATTCCAAGGGTAATCGAACAATTGCCGGAAAGCGATAAAGCCTTGTTCGATAATAAGATAAAATACCACATCAACCCAACTGGGAAATTCGTTATTGGTGGTCCTCATGGGGACACAGGGTTAACAGGAAGAAAAATCATTGTTGATACATATGGGGGTAAAGGGGCCCATGGAGGAGGGGCTTTTAGTGGAAAAGACCCAAGTAAGGTAGATCGAAGTGCTGCATATGCTGCCCGACATATTGCCAAGAATTTGGTGGCTGCCGGAGTTTCTGATGAGATTTTGGTACAGGTGAGCTATGCCATTGGGGTAGTTGAACCCACCTCGATTTTTGTGAATACATATGGCACATCAAAAGTTAAACATTCAGATGGTGAAATCGCCAAAATAGTTGCCGAGTTGTTCGATATGCGTCCCTTTGCAATCGAAGAACGTTTAAAATTGCGAAACCCGATTTATCTAGAAACCGCTGCGTATGGCCATATGGGCAAGGAACCAAAAGTGATTACCAAGATATTCGAGTCCCCTTATAACGGAAGGATCGAAAAGGAAGTGGAATTGTTCACTTGGGAGAAATTGGATATGGTAGATACGGTAAAAGCGGCTTTTGGAATTTAATTTTTTCAAAAAGATTAGGAAAAACCAACGTCACGGCCTTATATTTGCCGTTCAAAAGTTCAAACACATATTGAATTGTTATCAAGAAAGGTGGAGGGAATAGACCCAGTGAAGCCTTGGCAACCCTTTGTCACTTATGCAAAGAAGGTGCTAAATTCTATCTTGATGCTACCCCGAAATTTTAGGGGTGTTGGCACCTGATTTAGGCAAGAATAGATAACGAAACGAATTACTTTGCTGTAATTGTCTCTTTCTTTTTAACTTTTTGATTATTCAATGTCACACAGTCGTGACAGGGAAACTTGTGTTTAAGTTTATTTTATCAACAACAAAAACAAATAAAATCATGGGTAATCAAAAATTTTCTACAAACGCATTGCATGCTGGGCATGACACAACACAAACCGCTGGTACAAGGGCTGTGCCTATATACCAAACATCTTCCTATGTATTTAAGGATACGGACCATGCAGCAAACTTATTCTCATTAAAAGAATTGGGTTTTATTTATACACGTCTTAACAATCCAACAAATCAGATTTTACAAGATCGTTTAGCTGCAGTTGAAGGTGGTGTCGGCGCTGTTGTTTTCGCGTCAGGTACGTCCGCAATTTCAACGGGTTTGTTGACTTTGTTAAAAGCGGGTGACCATATTGTAGCATCAAGTAGCCTTTATGGGGGTACATACAATTTGCTGAATGTCACTTTACCAAGATTGGGTATTACGTCGACTTTTGTAGATGCCTCCGACCCGAAAAATTTTGGTAAAGCTGTCCAAAAGAATACGCGTGCAATTTTTGTGGAATCATTGGGTAACCCTAAATTGGATGTATTGGATTTAAAAGGGATTTCATTACAGGCGAAAGCGGCCAAAGTACCTTTTATTGTGGATAATACGGTGGCCACTCCAGCATTATTGAATCCAATAGAACATGGTGCTAATTTGGTAATACATTCTTTAACAAAATATATCGGCGGTCAAGGCACATCCCTTGGAGGGGCTATAATCGATGCAGGGACCTTTGATTGGGCAAATGGTAAATTCCCTGAATTTACCGAACCTTCAGCAGGGTATCATGGTTTGGTATATAGTGAGGCTTTGGGGGCTGCAGCCTTCACTTTCAAACTGATTTTAGAGGGCCTTCGCGATTTTGGCGGCGCCCTTAGTCCGTATAACGCCTTTCAGATTATTCAAGGCTTGGAAACACTTTCAGTGCGTATAAAAAAGCACAGTGAAAATGCTTTGGAACTCGCGAAGTGGTTAGAAGGCAGGGATGAGGTTGCATGGGTAAACTATCCTGGATTGAAAAGTAGCCCCTATAATAAATTAGCAAAGGAGTACCTGCCCAATGGTCAGAGCGGATTGGTTACCTTTGGTATAAAAGGAGGTTTTGAAGCCGCGAAGCAAGTAACTGATGCCACCTCAATATTCTCATTGTTGGCGAACATTGGGGATACAAAATCTTTGATTATCCACCCTGCCAGTACAACACATCAACAATTAACTTCTGAACAACAAGAAGCTGCAGGTGTCGGTGCGGATTTAATTAGACTATCGGTTGGTTTGGAAGATATTGAAGATTTAAAATCGGATTTAAAAGCCGCATTCGAAACGTTAAAATAATGGCATAATGGCATTTTTTACCATTACTTGTCCAGCATAAAATACAAGACAGAATTAATAACATTGGCATGTTACATAAGTTAGAATTAAAAAAATATAAGACACTTGGAGGCATAGAACAGGATATTACTTTATCCTACCAGTTATTTGGCAAACCCTTGCATAAAGCACCGATTGTCTTGGTTAATCATGCTCTTACAGGGAACTCGAATGTTACAGGTTCTGAAGGTTGGTGGTCTGCTCTTATAGGTGAGGGAAAATGTATCGATACCAATAAGTATACGATTCTGGCCTTCAATATTCCAGGTAATGGATATGACGGATTCGTAATTGAGAACTACAAGGATTTTGTAGCCGGGGATATTGCCCATATTTTTTTAAGGGGACTGGAAGAATTAAAAATTGATAAACTATTTGCGCTGATCGGTGGGTCACTGGGTGGCGGAATAGCTTGGGAAATGGCGGCCATAAACCCCAAACTGACCACGCATTTGATTCCAGTGGCATCGGATTGGAAATCTACGGATTGGCTGATCGCGAATTGTCAAATACAGGAACAATTCCTTGTAAACTCAAAGCAACCTGTTCATGATGCCCGTATGCATGCGATGTTGTGTTATCGCACACCTGAATCTTTCAAAGAGCGATTTAAAAGAAGTACAAATGAAGAACTACAGGTATTCAATGTAGAGAGTTGGTTAATGCATCATGGTGAGAAATTGAAAGACCGTTTTCAATTATCGGCCTATAAACTAATGAACCAATTATTGAAGACCATCGATATTACCCGTAATGGGGAAGCTGCTTTTAATGCACTACAGAATAGCGACACGAATATACATATTGTCGGTGTTGATTCAGATCTGTTTTTTACGGCCAAGGAAAACAAGGAAACCTTTAAACAATTGGCACAGGCCAAAAGCAATGTCACTTATGGTGAAGTGCAATCATTACATGGGCATGATGCTTTTTTGATAGAGTTTGGTCAAATGGAAAAACTCCTCAACGGAATCTTCAATGCCAACGGTAAGACCGAACGCATAAAAATCTTGAAATTTGGAGGTAAATCCCTTAGCAATGGGGAAGGTCTAGGGTATGTTTTGGATATCATCAGCGATAAGGTCAAAAATGGGGAAAATATCGCAGTGGTGCTTTCTGCGCGCGAAAAAGCAACGGATCAATTGGAAATGATGCTTAAAAAAGCAGCTCGGGGTGAGGATTATTCCAAGGACTTTACCGCTTTTGAAAAATACCAGACCCATACCTTTAAGAATGTTAGCCTGTCTGAGGAGTATGAAGGGTTGTTCAAATTATTCGAGGGGGTATCATTATTAGGGGATTTTAGTCCTAAAATCAGGGATCAGGTATTAGCCTACGGGGAGGTTATTTCCGCCAAATTGATCACTAAGCTTTTGATCGGGCGGGGAATCAACGCGAAATTAATGGATTCCCGAAAATTGATAAAGACGGATGATACTTTTGGTGATGCCCATGTCATCGAAACCATTTCTAAAGAAAATGTGTTACGCGAATTTGCGCAACTCAGTCATGATACCGTACCTATAATAACCGGTTTTATTGCTTCAACAGTGGATAATGAAACCACTACATTGGGCAGGAATGGCAGTAATTATTCGGCGGCTATGCTGGCCAATTACCTAGACGCCGAAGAGCTTCAAAATTATACGCATGTTGATGGTATTTTCACTGCGAACCCGGATTATGTGCCCGAGGCGAAACCTATTTCGGAGCTTTCCTATAGCGAAGCCAACGAATTGGCAAATTTTGGGGCAACGATTTTACATGCCAAGACTATAATTCCATTGATCGAGAAAAATATTCCCTTACGAATATTAAATACGTTCAATAGTTCAAATAAAGGCACACTAATCAGTGCAAAATCGAACAAAGAAGGAATAAAATCATTGTCGGTCATCGAAAATGTTGCCTTGATCAATCTTGAAGGTAGGGGATTGTTGGGAAAGGTCGGTGTCGATGCCAGAATATTCAGGGCACTCGGGGATAATAATATCAGTGTAAGTATTGTTTCCCAAGGCTCGTCGGAACGGGGAATAGGCCTTGTAGTAAATGCTGATAAGGCACAAAGGGCCAAAATTGCCCTCCAGCGCGAATTTACCCATGATTTTCAATCCAAGGATATAAATCAGATTACTGTTGTGAACGATGTTTCTGTGATTTCGATCGTGGGCCAGGATTTAAGCACATTTCATAAACCGTACAATTCCTTGATCAAAAACCGGGTTATCCCTCTTCTCTTTAACAATACGGTTACCGGCAAGAACGTAAGTCTTGTAGTAAAGAAATCCGATTTGCACAAGGCATTGAATGTAATGCACGGACAGATATTCGGTATCAGTAAGAAAGTGAATGTGATTGTTTTTGGCCATGGAAATGTTGGAGGAACATTATTGGACCAAATCTTAAAATCATCAAAAACGATAGAAAAACGAAAAGGAATCGATTTAAACGTTTTTGCAGTGGCAAATTCTAAGAAGGTCCTGTTCAACGAAAAAGGGATTACGAAAAATTGGAGATCTAGCATCAAGGAAAAGGGCGTGGACTACCAAATGAAGGATATTTTCGACTATGCCAAAAAAAATCATTTTGAAAACTTGATAGCAGTGGATAACACAGCCAGCGAGGATTTTGTGGCCAATTATTTTGAACTGGTAGAAAACGGATTCGATTTGGTATCCAGCAATAAAATAGCGAATACCCTTGGTTTTGATTATTATCAATTGTTACGGGAGGAATTGGCGAAAAACCAAAAACAGTATTTGTACGAGACCAATGTAGGAGCGGGGTTACCCCTAATAGATACCATTAAATTATTGCATCTTTCAGGTGAGAATATTACCCGTATCAAAGGGGTTTTTTCAGGATCCTTAAGCTATATTTTCAATACGTTTTCAGAAGTGAACGCCCCATTTTCTGCCATTCTTAAAGATGCCATGAACAAAGGTTTTACAGAGCCCGACCCAAGGGAAGATCTGTCAGGGAATGATGTGGGACGTAAATTATTGATTCTTGCCCGTGAATTGGATCTTAGGAATGAATTTTCGGATATACAAATACAGAATCTTATTCCAGAACTATTGCGTAAAGGAACAGTTGCCGAATTTTTAAGTAATTTGGATGTGCTAAATGACACTTTCAACGAATTGAAAAAGAACCAAAAACCAAATTATGTCTTGCGATATGTTGGTGATTTGCATGGTGATCTTAGAAAGGAAAAGGGTAAATTGGATGTTAAATTGATTTCAGTACCGAAGGAAAGTGCTTTAGGACAAGTCAAGGGTTCCGATTCGATTATTGAAATCTATACCGAATCCTATGGGGAACATCCCTTGGTGATACAAGGGGCCGGGGCAGGTGCTGCAGTTACTGCTAGAGGTGTATTTGGAGACATCTTACGAATCGCGGAAAAAGGTTAGATATGGGTAAGAAACATAAATTTGAAACGGAAGCTATCCGAACCCAACTGGAACGTTCACAATTTTTGGAGCACTCAAGTCCGTTATACCTCACTTCCAGTTTCGTATTCGAAGACGCAGAGGATATGCGTGCTTCCTTTGCTGAAGAGAAAGATAGGAATGTATATTCCAGGTATTCCAATCCCAACTCATCAGAATTCATTGAGAAGGTATGTAAAATGGAAGGTGCAGAGGCTGGTTTCGCATTTGCATCGGGTATGGCAGCTGTATTTTCGACCTTTGCGGCCTTGTTGCAGAGTGGCGACCATATTATTTCCGCAAGAAGTGTTTTTGGCTCTACACATAGTTTGTTCACGAATTTTTTCCCAAAATGGAATATTACCCATAGCTATTTTAAGATTGATGCGTTGGATGAAATTGACCAATTGGTGACCCCTAAAACCAAGATCTTATATGCCGAATCACCCACCAACCCTGGTGTTGATGTTTTGGATTTGGAAGAGTTGGGCAAGATGGCCAAAAAGCATAATTTGATATTGATCATTGATAATTGTTTCGCTTCCCCTTATTTGCAACAACCCATAAAATTAGGGGCGGATTTAGTCATTCATTCCGGCACAAAATTAATGGATGGGCAAGGAAGGGTACTTGCGGGTATAACCGTTGGGAAGGCCGATCTTATAGATAAGGTTTATCGCTTTTCCCGGATTACCGGACCGTCATTATCGCCCTTTAATGCATGGATATTGTCAAAAAGCCTTGAAACTTTAGCTGTACGGGTGGATAGGCATTGCGAGAATGCCTTAAAGCTAGCACAGTTTTTGGAACAGCATGAGAAGGTCAATTGGGTCAAATATCCATTTTTAAAGTCGCACCCAAAATATAAAGTCGCTAAAAAACAGATGAAAGCAGGGGGTTGCGTCGTAGCTTTTGAAGTAAAAGGTGGATTGGATGCAGGGCGAAAATTCTTCGATGCCATTCAATTATTGTCATTATCAGCCAACTTGGGCGATTCACGAAGTATAATAACCCATCCGGCATCAACGACGCATAGCAAACTGTCGATTGCTGAACGAGCGGCGGTAGGTATTACCGATGGTTCTGTTCGGATCTCCGTAGGATTGGAACATATAGAGGATATTATTGCTGATATTTCACAAGCTCTGGGCTGAGTTTTTGCATTATAGGTAAATGAATCTAAGATTTTGCATATATTCGTCACATGCTTTCTAAAAAGACAAAATACGGTCTAAAGGCTTTAAGTTACTTGGCCTCCCAAGATAATAGGCTACCAGTGCAGATTGCGGAAATTGCCAAGCACGAGAATATATCCCAAAAGTTTTTGGAGAGCATTCTTTTGACCCTGCGTAAATCAGGGCTTTTGGGTTCTAAAAAAGGTAAGGGCGGAGGGTATTATCTTATAAAAGATCCCGAGGATATTCTAATGACCGATGTAATGCGCATTCTCGAAGGTCCCATTGCCTTGGTCCCTTGTGTGAGTCTTAATTTTTATGAACAATGCGAGGATTGCCCAGACGAGGCGACATGTGCTGTGCATAAATTAATGCTTCAAGTTAGGGATAGTGCCTTGACGGTTTATCGAAACAATACCTTGGCAGATATTATAAAATAGACCCTTTGCCTGTCGAAAGCAAAAAACTTCACTTAATAACGGAAGAATCATCAAAAATCGTAATTAATGATCGATTTTTTTTCGAAGAATCGATGAAATATTTATTAATCTACTAAAACAATAGGGTAATTCTGATTTTTTATAGGTTTTTAGTATGTTGGTTTCATATATAATTCTAAATTTGCATACTCTATTAAATCGATAGGGTAAAAAAATTAGAATAACATGATTGCAGATCGATTGATTTTAAATAAAAAAACCGTTAGCAGGGATTTCGATACCGACAGAAAATCGGAAAGACCAATTCGAAGTATAGCAAAGGCCTTTAGTTGGAGGGTCGTTGGTACATTGGACACCTTGTTGATATCCTATCTTTTGACAGGTAAAATAACCTTGGCCGCTTCGATTGCATCAATCGATTTTTTAACTAAGATGGTATTATACTTTTTTCATGAAAGGATATGGAATCTTGTTCATTGGGGAAAAAAGTAACCCATCAATCGTAAATACTTGAACTATGGGTTTTACCGAGGATTATATTAAAAAGTTAAATATACAATTTAAGGGGATTTCACCTGAGGAAATTATTTCTTGGGCCATCAAGCATGGCAAGAATCCTGTGGTTACCACGAATTTCAGACCCTATGAGGTGGCCATCCTCAATGCGGTAACCCAGGTGAAAAAGAACATTCCTGTAGTTTGGTGCGATACTGGGTACAATACGCCCCAAACCTATGCCCATGCCGAGAAATTAATAGCAACATTAGATTTGAACATCAGGTTATATGTTCCTAAGCAGACCGCGGCACATAGAGATGTGGTTATGGGGATTCCTAGAGTTGACGATCCAAGACATGCCAAGTTTACCGAACAAGTTAAACTGGAACCTTTTAAAAGGGCGATGACCGAGATACAACCCGATATATGGTTTACCAATTTAAGAAAAGGCCAAACAGCACATAGGGACACATTGGACATTCTAAGCCTTAGTAAGGATGGGGTGTTAAAGGTGAGTCCGTTCTATCACTGGAGTGATGGCCAATTGGATGCGTATCTCGAAGAAAGAAACTTACCTAACGAACATATTTATTTTGACCCCACAAAAGTGCTTGAAAACCGCGAGTGTGGCTTACATATTTAATTATACCTTTAAAGTAGTTCATTGATGAAAGACACATCACATATCAACCCTTTGGAAAATGAAGCCATTTACATTATTCGTGAAGTGGCCGCACAATTTGAAAAACCGGTTTTGTTGTTTTCCGGAGGAAAGGATTCGATTACCTTGGTGCGATTGGCACAAAAAGCATTCTATCCTGCAAAAATCCCATTTCCTTTAATGCATATCGACACGGGGCATAATTTTCCTGAAACGATTGAATTTCGTGATAGGTTGGTTGAAGAACTTGGGTTGGAACTGATTGTAAGAAATGTCCAGGATACCATTGACCAAGGAAAGGTAAAGGAAGAGACAGGTCGCTATTCAAGTAGAAATGCCTTGCAGACCACAACACTTTTGGATGCTATTGAAGAATTTAAATTCGATGCCTGTATAGGTGGGGCAAGACGAGATGAGGAAAAGGCCAGGGCCAAGGAACGAATTTTTTCGGTCCGTGATGATTTTGGGCAATGGGATGAGAAAAACCAGAGGCCGGAATTATTCGACATGTTGAATGGGCAGATCGATTTAGGACAAAACGTGAGGGTCTTTCCTATTTCCAATTGGACAGAATTGGATGTGTGGTCCTATATCGAAAAAGAAAATATTGAAATTCCATCCATTTATTTCGCACATAAAAGAAAGGTTTTCTTAAGGGATGGCTTGATTTGGTCGCATTCCGATTACGTATACCAAGAAAAGGATGAGGAAGTGTTGGAAGAATTGGTCAGGTTTAGAACCGTGGGAGATATGAGTTGTACGGCTGCTGTATTTTCAGAAGCCACGGATATAGCTAGTGTCGTCCAGGAAATAAGGGAATCCACGATTTCTGAAAGAGGGGCACGGATCGACGATAAACGGTCTGAGGCGGCCATGGAAAAAAGAAAACAACAAGGGTATTTTTAAATTTTCCTTCGAAAATTCAGCTATTGGCTTATGGCCGTTAGCTCAAGAAAATAATCAATTAAATATGGCCAAAGGCACATTGCGAATGGCCAACAACTAAATAGGATGGAAGTATTAAAAATAGCAACGGCGGGAAGCGTCGATGATGGTAAAAGCACCTTGATCGGCAGAATTCTTTACGATACTAAATCGTTGACTACCGACAAGTTGGAAGCCATTGAAAAAACCAGTAAGCAAAAAGGATATGATTATCTGGACTTCTCTCTGGCTACAGATGGACTGGTTGCCGAAAGGGAGCAGGGAATCACGATCGATGTGGCCCATATCTACTTTTCTACCCCCAACAAGAGCTATATCATAGCTGATACCCCGGGCCATGTGGAGTATACCCGGAATATGGTAACAGGGGCTTCCACTTCCCAAGCGGCAATAGTTTTGATAGATGCAAGAAAAGGGGTCATTGAACAGACCAACCGTCATTTTTTTATCAATAATTTGTTGCGGATCAAGGATGTAATCGTAGCCATAAACAAAATGGATCTAGTCGATTATTCCGAGGCAACCTATAATGCCATTAAAGCCGATTTTGAATCATTGATGGGCAAGCGGGATTATAAAGGGCAGAACATCACATTTATCCCGGTAAGTGCTCTCAAAGGGGACAATGTGGTCCATAAATCCAACAATACCCCATGGTATAAGGGAGAGGCGCTTTTGGAACATTTAGAACATTTAGATAGAAAAGATATATTCAATACAGGTACCCCTAGATTTCCGGTACAATATGTTATTCGGCCCAAGACCGAGGAATTCCATGATTTTCGAGGCTTTGCAGGGAAAGTATATGGGGGCGAATTAAGTGTTGGTGATGAAGTCCTGGCATTACCGTCTAAAACCAAATCCAAAATAAAGGAAATCTATTTTTACGATAAAAAGTACCAAACAGCATCAAGACGCTCATCGGTTACCATTACCCTTGAGGACGAAATAAATGTGAGTAGGGGGGATATGCTGGTTAAGGTAGGGGATTTACCTAAAATCGATAAACAGTTTACAGCCACCATTTCTTGGATGGATGCCAAAACCATGAATACGGGAAATAAATATGTCTTGCAACATGGTGTGAATAAGGTCTTGGCCAAAGTAGATAACATTCATCATCGAATAAATCCTGATTATTCAGGTATCGAGGAAGATGTCGATGCCTTGAAAATCAATGATATTGCCCAAGTATCGTTTAAATTGAACAAACCCATTTATTTTGATTCGTTCAAGGACCACCGTACCAATGGCTCTTTTATTTTAATAGATACACAATCGAACAATACGGTAGGGGCAGGTTTTATAAACTGATTTGTTGGTAGTAATCCTATAATGGGCCAAAATCCATAATATAATATTGACATAATTACCTATTAAAACTATAGGGAAAATAGATTAATAAAGTCCGGCGTTACGTTAAAATTAGAATATTCAATTAAAGAAAAGATATGCGAAGTTTTAGAACAGAAATAGAAAATCCGATAGTAGAAAAGGATATTATAGAATTGGAGGCCAAAATCCGTCAGTTCAAGGAGGGCAAAATCGATGAGGAGAAATTCAGGAGTCTTCGTTTGGCGCGTGGTGTTTATGGGCAACGCCAATTCGGCGTACAAATGATTCGCATCAAATTACCTTATGGAAAAGTGACCACCAATCAACTTCGTAGGATTTGTGATGTTTCGGATGAATATTCTACCGGGCGTTTGCATATAACCACACGTCAGGATATACAAATACATTATGTTGATTTGGATAGAACGCCTGAGCTTTGGGCCCAATTGGAAAAGGATGAGGTAACTTTGCGTGAAGCATGTGGCAACACTATAAGGAATGTGACCGCAAGTGAAACGGCCGGAATCGATGTCGACGAACCCTTTGACGTTTCCCCTTATGCCCATGCGCTTTTTCGGTATTTTTTGCGTAATCCTATTAGTCAGGAAATGGGTAGAAAATTCAAGGTATCCTTTTCATCCAGTGATATCGACACCGGATTATCCTATATGCATGACCTTGGTTTTATAGCTAAAATTGAAAACGGGATTAAGGGCTTCAAGGTAATGCTCGGGGGTGGTTTAGGATCCCAACCTAGACATGCGGATGTGTTGTTCCCTTTTCTACCAACCCATAAGATAATTCCGATGATGGACGGTGTTATCCGTGTTTTCGATCGGTATGGGGAACGTAAAAGTAGGGCAAGGGCGAGATTGAAATTTTTGCTTAAAGACATCGGCTTGGATGGATTTAAAAAATTATTGGAAGAAGAACAGAAGGCCGTTCCTATTTCGACCTTTCCCATTGATGCCGATGCCTATCCAAAACCCACTATTTCAAGTAGCGATGTGCCCGAAGTTGAAATTGCGGACCAAATGGCCTTTGAGGCCTGGAAAGCGACCAGCTTGGTACCTCAAAAACAAGAGGGTTTTGTCGCTATAGGTATCAAAGTATTGTTGGGCGATTTTTATACCGATAAAGCCCGATTGTTGGCGGCATTGGTCGAAAAATATGCAGCTGGGGAAATACGTTTGTCCCTTCGACAGAACATCTTGATACCTTATGTACGTGAAGAATCGGTTCCATTTTTTTATAACGAACTATCCAAACTTGGGTTTGCACATATCGGGTATAACAAAGCGATTGATATAACCTCTTGCCCTGGCACGGACACCTGTAATCTCGGGATTGCCAGTAGTACGGGGATCGCACGTGAATTGGAAAGGGTGATCAAAGCGGAATACCCACAATATATCAACAACCCGGATGTGCTTATAAAAATAAGTGGCTGCATGAATGCCTGCGGACAGCATAATATGGCCAACATAGGTTTCCAGGGAATGTCTATTAAAACCAAGAATAAACTTGTGGCCCCGGCATTACAAGTTTTATTGGGTGGAGGGAATTTAGGAAATGGCAGTGGAAAATTTGCCGATAAAGTGGTGAAGATACCCAGTAAAAGGGGGCCTGAGGCTTTGCGTTTGATTTTAGATGATTTTGAGTCAAATGGCAAAGGATCTTCCTATGTCACCTATTATGAGGAAAAGGGAGAACCCTATTTTTATGAGCTTCTAAAGCCTTTGGCCGCTGTTGACAATCTAACTCCTGACGATTTTATCGACTGGGAATCCGAGGAGAGATACCAAACGGCTATAGGTATTGGGGAGTGCGCAGGGGTAGTAATCGATCTAGTGGCGACATTGCTCTATGAAAGCGAGGAGAAAATACTTAATGCCATCTCTACCATTCATGAAGAAAAATGGGCGGCAAGTATCTACCATTCATATTCGGCAATGATAAATGCCGCAAAAGCCCTATTGACTGCTGAAAAAACAAAGACAAATACTCATTCCAGTATTATCACGGATTTTGATGAGGTTTTTATTGCATCAAATAAAATTGAGCTAGGACAGGGTTTTGCCGATATAGTTTTACAGATCAAAAATAATGAGCCCACCCCGGAATTCGCAAAACGGTATTTAAAAGATGCCCAGGAATTCCTTGAAAGTGTTGAGACATATAGAAAAATGGATTTGATAAATGTATAGAAAACCTAAATTAACCTTAGTTGGCGCCGGACCTGGTGATATGGAATTGATTACCGTAAAGGGGGTCAAGGCTTTGGCCAATGCCGATGTAGTTCTTTATGACGCTTTGGTTGAAGATACCTTATTGGACTATGCCCCCAATGCGGAGCACATTTTCGTAGGGAAACGTAGAGGGTGTTATGCCTATCAACAAGATCAGATCAATGAGCTGATCGTGAGTAGGGCCTTTAGTCATGGGCATGTAGTCCGTTTAAAAGGAGGTGACCCCTTTGTGTTTGGGCGAGGTGCCGAAGAAATGGACTATGCTGCAGCCCACGGTTTGGAAGTCAACTTGGTTCCTGGTATTTCATCGGCGGTTTCCGTACCTGCTACCCAATATATTCCAGTGACGAAAAGAGGGATTGCCGAAAGTTTTTGGGTAATTACAGGCACGACCAAGGAACATAAACTATCTAAGGATGTCCATTTGGCGGCAAAGTCAAATGCCACCGTAGTCATTCTTATGGGAATGGGAAAATTACCGGCGATTGTTGCTCTTTTTAAAAAAGAAGGAAAAGCCGAAACGGCAATAGCGATTATTGAAAATGGCACCCGGGAAAATGAAAAAGTTGGGATAGGTACCGTAGCTTCCATTGAAAAAGTAGTCAAAAAGAAGCAATTGAAAAATCCGGCCATCATCATCATTGGCGATGTGGTAAAACACCGGGAAAGGATTCTAGACCTAACCGGTCACCAAGAAAAAGGCCTGCAAGACGATGAACTGAGGATGCCCAATTTTGTTAACAAATCTATATTGACCACCAGCTTTTTTCAGGCAAGGTAGTCGAAACAAAAGGAGCCTACCCTTTCTGCAAGGGGTTGCCAACAAAGGAGGCGAGGCCACCTTATAGGTCTTAACCAATTAGTCAAATCATTAAAATGACAGAGCGAAACAATCTATATCCCATATTCTTGAAAACCTCGAATCTTCATATTTTGATTGTGGGCGGGGGTAATGTAGCCGAGGAAAAACTCACTTTTTTGACCAAATCAAGTCCCGATGCCAATGTCGCGATCGTATCTCCTGAGTTTGCAAAAGGCACAGTGGAATTGGCGGAAAATCACAACGTTCAATTGATTACCGATGTGTACGATAAGAAGTACCTCACAGGAATGCACATAGTGATTGCAACGACCGACAAACCCGCCGTGAACGTACAGGTATATGAGGATTGTCGGGCAATGGATAAATTGATCAATGTAGCCGATAATCCCCCATATTGTGATTTTTACATGGGAGGTATAGTAACGAAAGGTAATGTTAAGATAGCCATTTCGACTAATGGAAAATCACCGACCACGGCCAAAAGATTGCGTCAGTTTTTCGAGGAGGTCATTCCAGAGGACATAAATCAAATGGTACTCAATTTAAATTCTTACAGAAAAACATTAAAAGGAAACTTTGGCCAAAAGGTTGAAAAAATGAATGAAGTGACCCAAATGCTTTTGACAACAAAAGCAAAAATGGGTAATGAATAGCCCAAAACTAAGGATATTCCTTGTTTTAGAATAAACTGTACCGTTTATTTGCAGTGCGTTCATTAGTACGTTGACATAGTTATCAAGAAAGGCGGAGGGACTAGACCCAATGAAACCTTGGCAACCCTTTTCCAAAAGCCATCGGGGATAAAGAAGGTGCTAAATTCTATCATGCTCAGGCATGAAAGATAACCCATAAAAAGACAAATGTCTTTTCCTTTTTTCTTGATCGATTATTAATAGGGCGTTACCATTTAATAAAAAAATGGTCGGGCTTTTTGTTGTATCCCTAAAACAAGTTCAGGGGATGCCTCTGAAATATAGTATCCTGAGCGTAGTCAAAGGGGTTAACGCAAAACAATTGAACTAGTAAAGATATTTTTGCCAAACTTAATATATGAAGGACATAAAGAGCATATTAAATACTAGGATTTTGGTCTTGGACGGGGCCATGGGTACCATGTTGCAGCGGTACAAATTTACCGAAGCCGATTTCCGCGGGGAACGGTTCAAGGATTGGACCAGTCCGTTACAGGGGAACAATGATCTTTTATCCCTGACGCAGCCGAAGGCCATTTCCACTATACACGGCAAATACTTAGAAGCTGGGGCCGATATTATCGAGACCAATACATTTTCAAGCACGACCATAGCCATGGCCGATTACCACATGGAGGAATTGGTGTATGAGTTGAATTATGAATCGGCCAGGATTGCAAGAAAAGTAGCCGATGAATTTACGGCCAAAGAACCCCATAAACCAAGGTTTGTTGCGGGTAGTATCGGACCTACGAATAAAACCGCAAGTATGTCACCAGATGTCAATGACCCGGGATTTCGAGCCGTATCTTTCGATGAATTACGGTTGGCCTATAAGCAACAGGTCGAAGCGCTGATAGATGGTGGCGTCGATATGCTGTTGGTTGAAACCATCTTTGATACCCTGAACGCCAAAGCGGCACTGTTTGCCATAGAAGAGGTCAAAGAAGAGCGGCAAAAAGATATTCCGATTATGGTTAGTGGTACCATTACCGATGCGTCTGGGCGCACCTTGTCCGGACAAACGGCAGAGGCATTTTTAATATCCATATCCCACATTCCCATTCTTTCGGTCGGTTTCAATTGTGCCTTGGGGGCGAGCCAATTGGTGCCCCATTTAGAAGTTCTGTCCTCAAAAACCGATTTTGCGGTTTCGGCCCATCCGAATGCCGGTTTACCGAATGCTTTTGGCGAATACGATGAATCCCCAGCCCAAATGGCTGACCAGATAAAAGAGTATATGGAAAAGGGATTGGTGAATATTGTGGGCGGTTGTTGTGGTACCACCCCGGAACATATAAAAGCTATGGCCGAATTGGTTAGGAATTATAAACCTAGAAAGTTGATGGTTGAATGTTTATAGTTGATTGATATGGAGTATATTGAATTGGAAGTGTGGAAAGAATCCAGAGTACTGGTAAATATACTTTATAAAATTACAGGGAAATTTCCCCAAGAAGAAATGTATAGTTTAACGAACCAAATGAGGAGGTCTGCAATTTCAATACCCTCTAACATTGCAGAAGGATGCGGGCGAAGAACATCAACTGATTTACTACAATTTTTGCACATTGCTAGGGGTTCTTTATATGAGTTGGAAACACAAATATATTTGGCCTTAGATCAAGAATATTTAAATAATGAAAGTTTTGAAAACCTACAAGAACAGATAGTAATTTGTAAAAAATTGCTCAATGGATTTATCAATTATTAAAAAAACAATACTCGATGATAAATTATCAATCCAACATACCATCAACCATCAACGAGAACTAGAGGAATGGTCTTAGAAGTAGCTATATTGAATATTAAGGAAGGATTATCAAAGGAGTTTGAGCAAAGTATTGCCCACGCTTCCTCCATCATTGTTTCAATTAAGGGATATCTGTCCCATCAATTGAAAAAGTGTATCGAAGTAGAATCCCAGTACATCCGTTTAGTCAATTGGGAAACCTTGGAAGATCATGAAATAAGATTTAGAAATTCACCTGAGTATCAAAATTGGAAAAAATTGTTACATCATTTCTACGAACCTTTTCCTGAAGTATTTCATTACAAATAAATGAGTAACTCAAAACGAAAATATCTGCAATTAAGCGGACTGGAACCCTTGGTGGTAACCCCAGAAAGCAATTTCATAAACGTGGGGGAACGCACCAATGTAGCGGGTTCCAAGAAATTTCTTCGTCTTATAAAGGAGGAAAAATTTGAAGAGGCCTTGGATGTTGCCCGACATCAAGTGGAAGGAGGCGCCCAAATCATCGATATCAATATGGATGACGGTCTCATAGATGGTAAAGAGGCCATGGTTACCTTCTTGAACTTGGTCATGGCCGAACCCGATATCGCCCGAGTACCCATAATGATCGATAGTTCAAAATGGGAGATTATCGAGGCGGGGCTACAGGTGGTACAGGGAAAATCCGTAGTGAATTCCATTAGTCTTAAGGAAGGTAAAGAACAATTTGTCCACCAGGCAAAGTTGATCAGACGTTATGGTGCTGCGGTAATAGTAATGGCTTTTGACGAGAAAGGCCAGGCTGATAACTATGAACGAAGGGTGGAAATTGCCAAGCGCTCTTATGATATTTTGGTGAACGAAGTGCATTTCGCCCCCGAGGATATCATATTTGATTTAAACGTATTTCCGGTGGCGACAGGTATGGACGAGCACAGACGAAATGTGCTCGACTTTATTGAAGCCACCAAATGGGTGAGGGAAAATCTCCCTTATTGCAATGTTAGCGGAGGGGTCAGTAATGTCTCCTTTAGTTTCAGGGGCAATAATCCCGTCAGGGAGGCTATGCATTCGGTATTCCTATACCATGCCATTAAGGCGGGGATGAACATGGGTATTGTAAATCCCACCATGTTAGAGGTCTATGATGATATTCCAAAGGATTTATTGGAGCGTGTTGAGGATGTGATTCTTGACCGAAGGGATGATGCCACCGAGCGATTATTGGATTTTGCGGAATCTGTTGTCGGAAAAGCCAAAGAAAGTACAGTGGATCTCTCATGGCGGCAAGAACCGCTTCAAAATCGTATAACCAGGGCTTTGGTAAAGGGTATTGACCAATATATCGTCGAGGATGTTGAAGCTGCAAGGAAAAGTGTCAATAAGCCGATCGAGGTCATTGAAGGCCACCTGATGACCGGTATGAATGTGGTAGGAGACTTGTTCGGAAGTGGAAAGATGTTCTTGCCACAAGTCGTGAAATCGGCCCGGGTGATGAAAAAAGCGGTGGCTTATTTACTGCCGTTCATTGAGGAAGAGAAATTGTTGAATCCACAGGAGGGAGACACTAAAGGGGCGGGAAAAATTCTGATGGCCACCGTTAAGGGGGATGTACACGATATCGGTAAAAATATTGTTAGTGTGGTATTGGCCTGCAACAATTACGAGATCGTTGATTTAGGGGTGATGGTACCTCCAGAAAAAATAATAGAAGCCGCCAAGAAAGAAAAAGTCGACATCGTCGGTTTAAGTGGCTTGATCACACCATCCTTGGATGAAATGGTGTTTTTGGCGAAGGAAATGGAACGCCAAAATTTCAAGATTCCATTGTTGATCGGTGGTGCCACCACCAGCAAGGCCCATACAGCGGTGAAAATAGAGCCCCAATATCGAAATACCGTGGTTCATGTTAATGATGCTTCCAGGGCTGTAACAGTGGTTGGGGATTTATTACAAAAGGAGACCTCCGTGGAATATAAGCGGTCTATAAAACAGGATTACGAAACCTTTCGCACTAAATTCAGGAACCGGGCCCAACACAAAGAATACACTTCCATTGCAGCAGCAAGGGACAATAAATTTCAGATTGATTGGGGTACAACCGAAATCATACGACCCAATACCTTAGGTATTCAGGTTTTAGATGACCTGGACCTCAAATTATTGCTACCTTATATAGATTGGACGCCCTTTTTTCGAAGTTGGGAATTGCATGGAAAGTATCCTGATATCCTGAGCGATACGGTGGTTGGGAAACAGGCTACCGAACTTTTTTCCGATGCCCAGGAGATGTTGAAAAAAGTCGTGGAAAACAAATTATTAAGGGCAAAAGGTATCTTTGGGTTGTTTAATGCGAATACAATAAACGAAGACGATATTGAAATAGAGGTCGAAAATCAAAAGTTTGTATTCCGTACGTTACGACAACAGTTGAAAAAGAGGGAAGGAGTACCTAATTTAGCCCTGTCGGATTTTATTGCGCCTAAGGAAGAAGGACTTCAGGATTATTTGGGTTGTTTTTGTGTAAGTACGGGATTTGGTACTGCAGAATTGGCTGCTGAATACGAGAAGAACCACGACGATTACAATGCTATTTTAATCAAGGCATTGGCGGATCGTTTGGCAGAGGCATTTGCAGAGTATCTGCACAAGGAAGTACGTTTAAAACATTGGGGCTATGCAAAGGATGAGCAACTGGCAAATGGAGAACTGATCAAGGAGTCTTATATAGGAATCCGCCCAGCACCTGGTTATCCGGCGTGTCCGGACCATTTAGAGAAATTGACCATTTGGGAAGTTTTAGGGGTCAAGGAGAAAATAGGGGTTGAACTTACGGAAAGTTTGGCCATGTGGCCTGCAGCAAGTGTAAGTGGCTATTATTTTGCGAATCCCGAAGCTCGCTATTTTGGGCTTGGTAAGATAAAGGAAGACCAAGTGGAGGATTTTGCCCAACGAAAGGGAATTTCATTGGATGAGGCCACCAATTGGTTGGCTCCTAACCTTGCGGATGATTAAATTTGCGTTAGGGATAGCAGCGACATCCCCTGAACTGGTTTCAGGGATATAGCGGATAGCCCGACCCCAAAGGGTAACGCCACATTAAAAATTGAACAACACATACTGGACCAAGTTCAGCTAAGATTAGATGAAAGTAACAGAACACATAGTAAAAGCAAAAGGTGAAACCTTGTTTTCCTTTGAATTGATTCCGCCGGTAAAAGGAAGAAATATTAAGGAATTGTATGATAACATTGATCCTTTAATGGAGTTCAACCCTCCTTTTATTGATGTAACTACTTCACGGGAGGAATATGTGTATATAGATCGTGACGGGCTTTTGGATAAAAAATTGACCCGTATGCGACCAGGAACCGTGGGCATATGCGCGTCGATTCAGCACAAATACAAGGTCGATACCGTTCCACACGTCCTTTGTGGGGGATTTACTAAGGAAGAAACCGAATATGTCCTTATCGATTGTCATTATTTGGGGATACGGAATGTCATGGCGCTTCGAGGGGATGCACGGAGTGAACAGAAGTATTTTGAGCCAACTGAAGGGGGGCATTCGTATGCGGTGGACTTGGTACATCAGATCACAAACCTGAATCGTGGTAAATACCTTCATGAGGTTATCGAAACAGCAGATTGCGCTGATTTCTGTATTGGTGTTGCGGGATATCCAGAAAAGCACTTAGAGGCACCCTCTTTACAATCCGATTTAATTCGGTTAAAGGAAAAGGTGGATGCAGGTGCCGATTATGTGGTGACACAAATGTTCTTCGACAACAAAAAATTCTTTCAGTTTGTTGATGCCGCACGGAATATGGGTATTACCGTTCCTATTATTCCTGGGATAAAGCCCATTGCTGTCAAAAGACATTTACAATTGCTTCCCCAGGTCTTTAGGATTGATCTACCCCAAGATTTGATCGATGCCGTTGATAGCTGTACAAACAATAAGGCCGTACGTCAGGTAGGTATAGAATGGGCTATTGAGCAGTCAAAGGAATTGAAAGCGGCAGGGGTACCCGTGTTGCATTACTATTCTATGGGTAAATCCGATAATATCCATGCCATTGCCAAAGAAGTGTTTTAAGCCTATTTGAACAGGGGATTGATATTCATTGTACAAGGTGTAAAACAATTATATTAACTTCGCATCGTGCATAAAGCACCGTCAATTTACTTTTGCACTTCATGAACCCAAGGTTACTTCCCTTTTTTATTTTGGTATTCACCATTGGTTTATCTCAAGACCATCAGGGGGAATTGAAAAAACATACTATCGACATTAATCAATATTATGGTTCGGTATTGCTCCATAATACGGATATATCCCATCTTATTTCAGACCATCCGGCCGGCCTGATCCTAAGCTATAATCGAAAAACGTATGGGGATAAAGATTGGCAGCAAGCCTTCAATTATCCCGATATCGGGGCTTCGTTTATTTATCAGAACATGAACAATACCACCTTAGGACATAATTTTGGGCTGTATGCCCATTACAACTTCTATTTTTTCAAAAGGTTGATGCAATTTCGTATAGGCCAGGGTATTGCTTACAACTCAAATCCATATGACAAATTCGAAAATTTCAGGAATAATGCCTATGGCACCCATTTTATGAGTTCTACCTATCTGATGTTGAACTATCATAAGGAGAATGTTTTCAAGGGACTGGGTTTCAAAGCGGGCATTTCATTGATCCATTATTCAAATGCCAATGTTAAGGCTCCCAATACATCGACCAATACTTTTGCCCTGAACGCCGGTGTGATTTATGATCTGGATGGAGGGCGTGAAATTCCGTATTTGGTACGTACCGAAAAAGATAAAATAACCGAACCCATTAAATACAACTTCGTCTTTAGGGCGGGATTGAATGAGAGTGATGTTATTGATATGGGGCAATATCCATTTTATATCGTTTCGGTTTATGCCGATAAACGCTTGGGAAATAGGAGTGCGGTCCATTTTGGAACTGATGTTTATTTTTCCAGATTCTTAAAAGAATTGATTCGTTTTCAATCTATCTCATTTCCGGAGAATGGGGTTTCAGCTGATGATGATTATAAAAGGGTCGGCCTGTTTTTGGGCCATGAACTGTTTATAAATAAGATGTCGGTTATTACCCAATTAGGCTACTATGTGTATTACCCATTCGATTTTGAGGGCAGAATGTACAATAGAGTCGGATTGAAACGTTATTTCAGTGACAGGTTATTTGGTGCAATTACGCTTAAATCGCATGGAGCCAAGGCGGAAGCCGTTGAATTTGGCATTGGTGTAAGATTATAAAAACACGAAGTAGAAAATGAGAGCTTCTATATGCAATAATAAGTTATTTCCTTTGACGGCCGTCAAGGGTTTCTTGGTTGTGTTCGTAGTCCTTATTTATTCCTGCAACAGCGAGAATGCCCCGGATTGCTTTCAGGATGCCGGTGAAATATCACGAACGGAAATCGATGTGGATCAATTCTCTAAGATTACGGTGTTTGAAAAAATTAGCCTGATCCTGAAACAGGGCGAAACCCAAAAGGTGGAAATCGAAACAGGGGAATATCTTCTCAATGATATCGTTGCGGAAGTCCTGGATGATCGATTGATCCTAAGGAATGGTAATGGCTGTAATTTCTTTAGAGCGTACGGATTGACCAAGGTGTATATTACTTCACCCAACATTTCCGAAATTAGAAGTAGTACCGGTCTACCCATCAAAAGTGATGGGGCGCTCGGGTATACCTCATTACTTTTGTTCTCGGAAAGTTTTACCGATCCCCAGGCCGAGACCACAGATGGGGAATTTGATTTGGAATTGGATACAGGGAGTCTTGCCATTGTGGTCAATGGTATTGCCTATTTTAGATTAAAAGGGAATACCGAGAACCTAAACATCAATATTGCTGCCGGAGATTCAAGGATTGATGCTGAAAACTTATTGGCCAATGTCGTAAGTCTTAACCATAGAGGTACCAATGACATTCAAATTAATCCACAACAATCACTTTCCGGGGTAATCAGGGGTACTGGGGATGTTATCAGTTATAACCAGCCATCAATTCTAGAGATCGAGGAATTATATACTGGGAAGCTTATTTTTAGGGATTGATATTAAATCGCCTTTATAGTGTCTGATAATTGATTATATATGAAATTGAAATCCATCAGATCATACCTTAAAAGCCTGTTTGCCACCAAGGACAAGGCTAAGGAACAAATTCAGGTAAAAGAATTGGTCCATATCGATGAGCTATTGAATTCCCTTATTAAGGAAAAAAAAATTCCTGGTTTAGCCATTACGGTCTTTAAAAAAGAAAAGGTTTTTTTTCAAAAAGGATATGGATATGCAGATTTGGAGGCTGGAATTAAAGTAGATCCAAAAAAAACAATTTTTAGGATTGCCAGTATATCCAAGAATATAGCGGCAACTGCACTGGCCCAAATGGTGAAGGATAGGATTATAGATCTGGATGGTTCGTTTTATCATTATGTCCCATATTTCCCAAAGAAAAAGCATGATTTCACAATTCGGCAATTGGCTAGCCATACGGCCGGAATTCGCAGCTATAAAGGAAAGGAATACGGATTGAACAAACCGTATTCCATTAAGGATAGCCTGCATATTTTTAAGGATGACGCCTTACTTTTTGAGCCCGGAACGGATTATCACTACAATAGTTATGATTGGGTCTTGATTTCCTTGGCAATGCAGGAAGCCTGTGGCGTGCCATTCGAGGAATATGTACAGGAAAAAGTGTTAACCCCCTTAGATTTACAAAACACCTTTCCGGAAAATGTCCCATCGAGCGCACCTAGCTTGCCGGCAGACAGGGTCGAGACCATAGAAAAGCATGATCACGACTTTGCCACATTTTATTCCAAGAACAGATTGGGTTTTCGAAAGGCCATTCCTGTCAATAACCGATACAAATTGGCGGGGGGCGGATATGTATCAACTTCCGAGGATATTGCCAAATTCGGTCAAGCCTATTTGAACAAGGGGATTATAAATGATGATGTCATTGCTCAATTTATTTCCTCTGTCAAGATAAATGGAAATCCTACTTATTACGGTTTGGGCTGGCAAGTGAGTGAGGATAAGAGTGGGAGACCTTATTTCGGGCATATAGGTAATGGGGTAGGGGGGTATTCCAATCTTTTTATTTATCCTCAAGAACAGATGGTCTTCTCCATTTTAATCAATTGTACGAACCCTGGAATTCAGGAAGATTTAAATGAATGTGTCATAGGAATTCTCAATAATTCGTAATAAACGGTTCATTTTTAATAGAATCATGCAATGAAATTCACTTTACTCGAAAAAAACAAAAAAAGTCAGGTATAAAATTTGATTTTTAAATTTAATAATTACCTTAGCCACAGATTTAAGCACAGAATGAGAAAGCAGTATTTCTATAACGGTTTTTATTTTTTCTTCTTTTACAAAAGAGAAACGGGACTGTTGTAGTGTATTGTAAACTAAAAATATAACATTGAGTCCCGTGAAAAACGGGACTTTTTTTGTTAATAATAGCCGTGGATGAAAGCCACGAACATAATAATGGATTTAAAGATAGCCATACAGGGAATCAGGGGATCTAACCACCACCAAGTGGCCCTTGAGTATTTTAACGACCAAATTGATCTCGTAGAATGCATGTCTTTTCATAATTTAGTCGACTGTGTGGTTGATGGAACTGCGGACAAAGGAATAATGGCCATCGAAAATTCGATAGTGGGGTCGATAATTCCGAACTATGCATTGATTTATGAGAAGAATTTACACATCATAGGGGAGCACTATTTGAACATACATCATCACCTTATGGCGCTCGCTGGCCAGTCAATTGACGATATTTTCGAAGTGCGATCACACCCCATGGCATTATTGCAATGTAGGGAGTTTCTAAAGACCAAACCTCATATTAAAATGGTCGAAGATGTCGATACAGCAGAGACAGCAAGGCAGATACATGACAAACAATTACAAGGAATTGCCGCTATAGCACCGAAAGTTGCGGCCGAATTATACGATTTGAGCATTATTGCCTCAGAGATACAGACGATAAAAAACAATGCGACCCGCTTCATAATCGTAAAAACAAAGAATAAGGAATTGCCTAAAAGCGAGATCAATAAAGCTTCATTACGCTTTGTAACCGATCATAAAAGAGGTAGTCTGGCAACGGTTTTGAATGTGATGAGCGATTGTAATTTGAATTTGACCAAGATACAGTCATTGCCTATTATCGAAACTCCGTGGAAATATGCTTTTTTCGTTGATGTTACCTTCGATGAATATGATAATTTTGCCAAGGCCAAATCGCTTTTGGATATCATGTCGGATGATTTTAGGGTTTTGGGAGAATATAAAAATGCCAGATTATGATTACTATCGCGGATAGATTAAAAAAAGTGGAAGAGTACTACTTCTCAAAAAAGTTGCGAGAGGTGCGAGGACTTATTTCAGAGGGGAAACCCATTATCAATATGGGTATTGGCAGTCCTGATTTGGCACCTTCCCAAGAGGTTATTAGTGCTATCAAGGATGCAATGACCGAGGTTGGGGCCCATCAATATCAAAGTTACCAAGGTTTGCCAGAACTTCGGAAAGCTATCGCCGATTTTTATAAGGCAAAATTCGGAGTGACAGCCGACCCCAATACAGAGATTTTACCTTTAATGGGTTCTAAGGAAGGTATCATGCATATTAGTATGGCGTTCTTGAACATTGGTGATGAGGTTTTAATACCTAATCCTGGTTATCCTACCTATACATCGGTTACTAAATTAGTAGGCGGGGAGCCAAAACTTTATGATCTATATGAAGAAAACGGTTGGTTTCCCGATTTAGGGGCTTTACAGCAACAAGATTTATCCAAAGTGAAATTAATGTGGGTCAGTTATCCACATATGCCCACAGGGGCTATGGCCAATCGGGAACAATTGACCCAGTTGGTTGAATTTGCAAAAAGGAACAATATCCTATTGGTGAATGACAACCCGTACAGTTTTGTACTCAGTAATGGACCATTGAGTATTTTAGGCATCCCTGGGGCGAACGATGTTGCCTTGGAACTGAATTCATTGAGCAAGACCTTTAATATGGCAGGCTGGCGTGTTGGTATGGTTTTAGGAAATGCTTCGTATTTAGATGCTGTTTTAAAGGTGAAAAGCAATATGGATTCCGGTATGTTCTATGGTATTCAAAAGGGGGCTATTGAAGCTTTAAAGAGTGGTGAGGAATGGTTCAAATCTTTGGATAAAATCTACCAAAATCGAAGGGAACTGATGTTTGAAATTGCCGATAAATTGAATTGTACCTATGACACGAATGCCGTTGGGATGTTTGTTTGGGCGAAACTGCCCAAAAATTCCCTACCATCCGAGGTTTTTATTGATAAGGTGCTTTATGAAAAGAATATCTTTATAGCCCCCGGTACAATTTTCGGTAGTAATGGCGAGGGTTATATTCGATTTTCACTTTGTGTCAAAGAAGGAAAAATCAGGGAGGCATTGGGTAGATTTTAAAAAGGTGGGACAACCATGGAAATAAGTGCAAACGGTTATTACACAGTATAAGATTGATGTAATACACTATATGAGCACAAAGTGAAACAAGAAAAATAAGAACTTTTAGTGTCTAAGTGCTAGATTCTATTATTAAGAAAGGAATGAATGTATTTGTAATCGGTATTGGTTTGATCGGGGGTTCTATGGCCAAGGATATAAAAAGGCTGAATCCTAATGCCAATATATTTGGTATAGATAACAATGCATCACATCTTGAGGAGGCATTGACATTGAATTTGATCGACAGTAAAGCAAGCTATGATGATCTTCAATCAGCCGAAATCGTTATTGTGAGTATTCCGGTCGATGCAATGTTGTCCGAGCTGCCACGAATATTGAATCATGTCAATGATGATTGTGTGGTGTTCGATGCCGGTTCAACCAAGGCAACCTTATGCAAAAATTTGGACGACCACCCAAAGCGAAGAAATTTTTTGGCTTGCCACCCTATTGCAGGAACTGAATTTTCAGGGCCCTCTGCGGCTATAGATGGTTTATACCAAGGCAAGACCAATATTATCTGTGAGGTCGAAAAAACAGCTTTTAAGCTTCAGGAAAAAGCCCTGGAACTTTTCCAACAATTGGGAATGCGGATTAGATATATGAATCCCGAGGCCCATGATAAGCATATTGCCTATGTCTCCCATTTATCGCACATAAGCTCGTTTATGCTGGGGAAAACGGTTATTGAGAAGGAGAAAAATGAACGGGATATCTTTGATATGGCCGGTAGTGGATTTGAAAGTACCGTGCGCTTGGCTAAGAGTTCCCCTGCGATGTGGACACCCATTTTTGAGCAGAATAAAGAAAATGTTGTGGAGACCTTGGAAGAGTATATCCAAAATCTTGAAGCCTTTAAACAATTGTTGCTGAAAAATGATTATGAAGGTATTTATGATCAAATGAACAATACGAATAAAATAAAAGAAATATTAAAAGGAATACCTTTGAACAAATAAAGAGGAAGTAAAAATGGAGAATTCAAAACAAATGAGAACATGGTTGGATGATTTGGGATTAGATCATCCATTGGTAATTGCAGGGCCATGTAGTGCTGAAACAGAAGAACAAGTCTTGAAAATCGCACATGAGCTAAAAGATACCGATGTCAACTATTACCGGGCAGGTATTTGGAAACCAAGAACTCGTCCAGGCAACTTTGAGGGTGTCGGTGCATTGGGTCTTAAATGGTTGCAGAAAGTTAAGGAAGAAACAGGATTGAAAACGGCTACCGAAGTGGCGAATAAAGCCCATGTAGAATTGGCATTGGAACACGATATCGACTTGTTATGGGTTGGGGCCCGCTCTACGGTAAGTCCATTTATCGTGCAGGAAATCGCTGATGCGCTGGAAGGTACCGATAAAATTGTCTTGATCAAAAACCCCGTAAATCCTGATTTATCATTATGGTTGGGTGCCGTAGAGAGATTATACAGTTCCAATATCAAAAAATTGGGGGTCATTCATAGGGGTTTTTCGACCTATGAGAAAACCAAATACAGAAACATTCCTGAATGGCAGTTGGCCATAGAATTACAGACGAAGTTTCCTGATTTGCCTTTGATCAATGATCCATCACATATAACGGGTAATAGGAATTTGATCTTTGATGTATCGCAAACCGCATTGGACCTGAATTTTGATGGATTAATGATAGAGACCCATCACGATCCGGATAATGCATGGAGCGATGCTGCGCAACAAGTGACCCCAAAAACCCTGGTGCAGATCATGAAAGATCTGCGCATTAGAAAGGAAACCAATGAAGAGGCCGAATTCAACAGCAAGCTTAGTAACCTTAGGGCACAGATCGATGTCATAGATAATCAATTGATAAGTATTCTTGGTAAGCGAATGAAGATTGCCGATGGAATCGGTACCCTAAAAAAACAAAAGAATGTTGCCATTCTGCAAAGCACCAGATGGAATTCCATTCTGGGCAGTATGATTCTTGAAGGAGAGTCAAAAGGATTGAGTGAGGAGTTTATTCTTAGAATGTTCAAGGCCATTCACCAAGAATCCATCAACCATCAAGAGAAGATAATGCAATCTTAATAACAAATCCCGATTTTTAATCGGGATTTTTTTTTGGCAAACTGTAACATTTGCATAAGTCTTACATCTTTTAATAAACCAAAAAAAAGAACAATAATGAAAAAAATACTTTTCCTTCTGGCATTGTCGGTTTCTATGGCTGCTTCGGCCCAAAGAATGATAGATAAAGAAGTTGGTGACTTCAATAAGATCAAGGTTTTCGATTTAATAGAAGTAAACCTTATTAAATCGGATGAGAACAGGATTACGATAAAGGGAGAGAATGTGTATGACATCAAGGTTGTGAATACGGATGGCACCTTGAAATTAAGGATGCAATTGGATAAGAAATTTACCGGGGAAGACACCTTTATAGAAGTCTTTTATAAACATTTGGATGTCATTGATGGCAATGAGGGTGCAAAGATTGTCTGTAATGAATTGATAAAACAAGACCATCTTGAAATCCGTTCCCAAGAAGGGGCGCACATCAAGGCAGGATTGGATATTGTTGATTTGGAAGTCAAGGCCGTAACAGGCGGTATAGTAGAGGTATCCGGTTTGGCGGAAAGTCAATGGATTGTTTTGAATACAGGAGGTATTTTCGAGGGCCGGGAGCTAAAGACTTCTAATACCGATGTGAAAATTACCGCAGCAGGCGAGGCCGAGATCTATGCATCGGACAAAGTGGATATCAATGTGAAAGCCGGGGGAGATGTTTATGTCTATGGTAACCCAAGAGATATCAATAAAAAAACCCTGGCTGGTGGTCGGGTTTATATACAGGATTAAAGATAAAAGAGGGTGACTAAGTCCATCAATGTCCCTGGCGGTAAGAAGCAATTTCCGAACTTTTGATTATCAAAGACCAGAATACTTCACTACGTTCGTAATGACAATTTTATTTTTGTCTTATAGACACCCTCTTTATATTGTTAGCGCTTAAAAATATAGCGAGTAATGAAAATACCTTGACCATCGCCCTTACCGCCATCACTTTCAACGGCACTGGTCACAAATGCCAGCTCCCAACCTTCGGCTACCATTGTATTGATCTTTGAGGAAATAAGGGCGTCATTCGCAGCGATATTCTGAAAACGAATCCCCCCGATATTAAAGAAGTTCAATAGTTTGGTCTCTTCAAAATTCTTTACCCGAATTTCATCCCTTTTTGATTTGTTACGGGTATTGTCTTCCTCGGATTGTACACTTGTGAATTCCTGATAATCCTTTTGTTCTAGGTTACTGATTAATCGAGATCTTCCCAACCCACTTGAAACAATAGACTCCACGCTTGTAATAACCGTGTATTCTTGGGCATTGAGTTCAAATGAAATTAAACTTAAAAGGCATGCAAATACAATGATTTTTTTCATGTGATTGGTTTTATTTAGTTACTAATAACGTAAAGATAAAATAAATGTTATCCAGAAAAATTGTTATTTTGTGAGATTACCCACTATTAATGATTTTTTTGTCTAAATGAAAGGTATAGTATATAAATCAACGGGAAGTTGGTATACTGTGAAATCGACCGAGGGGGATTTTTATGAATGTCGCATTAAGGGTAAATTTAGGATAAAAGGTATAAAAAGCACCAATCCTACTGCGGTTGGTGACCATGTAGTTTTTGAAATAGAGAAAATTGGTGACGAGACCATTGGGATAATCACAAAGATCGAAGATCGAAAGAACTACATTATCAGGAAATCGGTAAAGCTTTCCAAACAGGTCCATATCATTGCTTCGAACCTCGACCAAGTATTCTTAATTGTTACCGTTAAAAACCCCAAGACCTACACTATTTTTATGGACCGCTTTTTAGCCACGGCCGAAGCTTATGATATCCCTGCGGTTCTACTTTTCAATAAAATAGATACCTATGATGAGGAAGAGTTGTTAGAGGTCAAGTATCTCGCGGCCTTGTATAGGGAAATAGGCTACACCTGTATCGGTATTTCGGCAACCACTGGTAAGAATGTTGATAAGGTAAAAGAAATGATGGTTGGGAAAACCAGTATGTTCTCTGGTAATTCGGGTGTGGGAAAATCCACTTTGATCAACGCCCTTGAACCTTCCTTGGATATAAAGACGACCGAAATTTCCGAACAACACCTGCAAGGGCAGCATACTACGACCTTCGCTGAAATGTTCGATCTAAGTTTTGACGCTCGAATAATCGATACCCCAGGAATAAGGGGCTTTGGTATTTTTGATATGGAAAAGGATGAAATCGGGGATTATTTTCCCGAGTTTTTCAAACTTAAGAGTGAATGCAAGTTCAATAATTGTCTTCATTTGGATGAACCCAGTTGTGCCGTTAAAAAAGCACTTGAAAATAATGAAGTGGCCTGGAGTAGGTATAAGAGCTATGTTCAAATGGTAACAGGGGAGGATGACACCTATAGAATCGATGATTTTGAAAAAGAGTAAAGTTGCATTTTACCAAAATAAAGCGAAATTATTATGAAGGCGGTTGTTCAAAGAGTCTCCAAGGCAAGTGTCACCGTTGATGGGAAAATCATCTCGACCATAGCAGATGGTCTGCTCGTATTATTGGGTATTGAAAATCAAGATAACAAATCGGACATTGATTGGCTTTCACGTAAGATTGTGAATCTGCGGATTTTTAATGATGAAAATGGAGTGATGAATACGTCTTTGATCGAAAAAGGGGGTGAAGCCATAGTAGTGAGTCAGTTTACCTTGCATGCTTCGACCAAAAAGGGAAATAGACCGTCTTACCTTAAAGCCGCCAAACCGGAAGTATCTATCCCTTTGTATGAGGAATTTGTGCAACGGTTAGAGCATGATCTAGGAAAAAAAGTAGGTACGGGTATTTTTGGGGCAGATATGAAAGTCGATCTGGTAAACGATGGTCCGGTAACGATTATAATTGATACCCAAAATAGGGAATAGTAAGATTTTTTATTTTTTTCCATATTAATTGTAAGAAAAATAGGTAAATTGACGTTGTAGTTATTCAACCATACCTGACCAATGCGCTTACCTTTAATTACCATTTGTGCCATTTTGGTACTTACCTCACTTTACCCCCAAGAAAATAGTTTCCAAGCTTTAGCCCTAGATCCAATTTTGACCAAGAATGCGAATGCCATAGTTCGTTTGGATGAGATGAAGATCGATGTTGCCTCCCACAAATCCATAACATATACTGTGAAACAAGTAGTTACAGTACTCAATAAATTGGGAAATAGCTCAGCAAGAACCCAATTGTATTACGATAAGGAAAAGAAAATCAAGAATATCGATATTTTGATCTATGATCAATTGGGTAAGGAAATAAAACACATTAAGAGAAAGGATTTTCAGGACCTAAGTACGGCCGACGGTTTTTCATTGTATAATGATGATCGATTACTATATCACCGTTATACCCCGATACAGTACCCGTATACGTTGGAGTTTACTTATGAAGTAGAATCAAGTGATACTGGTTTTTTCCCTCCATGGTATTTCATTTCGGGCTATTTAGTAAGTGTAGAAAAAAGCCATTATGAGATCAATTTTGCAGATGAAACCTTAAAACCCGAAATAAAAGAATATAACCTTGATGGTATCACATATGATAAAAAGGAAACTTCCAATAGCATTCTATATAGTGCCGAAAATATTCCAGCATTAAAACAGGAGTATTTGAGTCCTGATTTTTTAGATATCGTACCTAGACTAAAAGTACGAATGAAACATTTCAATCTAAAAGGGGTAGATGCTTCCGTAGCTGATTGGAATGATTTAGGAGCATGGATTGACAATGAATTATTAAAGAATAGGGATGACCTCACGGAAGAAACCAAAATGACAGTCCATGAGCTTGTCAAAGGCACTGATGATACGTTAGAAAAGGCAAGGATAATATACCAGTATGTTCAGGATAACACACGTTATATCAGCGTGCAAATCGGCATTGGTGGATGGCAACCTATTAGTGCAATTGACGTTGATAAAGTTAAATATGGTGATTGCAAAGGGCTATCAAATTATACAAAGGCCCTTTTAAAAGAGGTAGGTGTAGAATCCTATTATGTTGTTGTACACGCAGGGAATGCAAAAATAGATTTTGACAAGGATTTTTCAATACTTCAAGGAAACCATGCGATTCTGGCAATCCCCTATAATGATGAATACTATTGGGTAGATTGTACTTCCCAAGTGAACCCGTTTGGGTATATCGGTGATTTTACAGACGACAGGGATGTATTGGTAGTAAAACCAAATGGCGGGGAAATAGTTAGGACCAGGTCGTATCTCAATGGGCAAAATAAGCAACTTACCACAGCTTCATTTAAGGTCTCAGATAAGGGTACGCTTACTGGGGAAGTCGAAATTTCAACTACAGGCGTACAATATTCCAACAGGCTGCATTTAGAAAATGAAACCACAGAGGATGTAGTGAAATATTATAAAAAATTTTGGCACAATATTAATAACCTGAATATTGGTTCTTTCAATTTTTTAAATGATAAAAATGCAATTTCGATGAAAGAAACGGTTTCCTTGGAAGCCAATAATTATGCGTCTACAAGCCAGGACCGTATTTTATTTGGACTTAATCCTTTCAATAAAATCGAGCATGTCCCAAAAAGGTATCGCGTACGAAAAAGACCTTTTGAAATACTTCGTGGATTTTTGGATATAGATGAGTATGAAATTAATATCCCTTCTGGTTATAGTATAGAGGCATTACCTGCCACACAAAATATTAAGACTGAATTTGGCGAATATGCAATGTCCATTGAATTAAAAGATGGGCAAATCATTCGCTACAATAAATCATTCGCTTTGAATGCAGGAACCTATCCTCCGGAAAAATATAAGGAGTATAGGGATTTCAGGAAAAAAGTGGCTAAACAAGAAAATGCAAAAGTCGTCTTGACAAAAAATAAAGTAAATTAAATATTTGATAAGTATGCGTACCAAATGCAATGTACTCCTGTTGTTTTTTATAACACTGAACCTATTCGCCCAAGATTTTAAATTCGGTAAAATCTCCAAAGAAGAACTCACGCAAAAAGAATATACCCAAGATCCTTCTGCGGCGGCAGCTGTTCTTTTCAGGGAAGTAACGATAAACTATAACTATGTAAAAAATGAGGGATTCATGGTAGAGACCAATGTACATGAACGAGTAAAGATCTACAATGCCGATGGATTCAAATTCGGAACTATTTCCGAAAGTCTCTATCAAAGTGGAAACACCGCGGAATCGTTAAGTGGGATAAAGGCCTTTACCTATAATTTGAAAGACGGAAAAATCGTGGAGACCAAATTGAGTAAAAATGATATTTTCAATGAAGAGGTGAACAAATATAGACTTCGAAAAAAATTCACTATGCCCAATTTACAGGAAGGTAGTGTTATTGAGTACCAATATAAAATACAGTCTCCTTTTAGCAGTAATATTGATGAAATCATATTACAATATGATATCCCCATTGTCAAGCAGGAGATCAAGGTGGTCATACCGGAGTACTACACTTTTAATGAACGCACCAAAGGGTATTTAATGTTTGATATAAAGAAGTCAAGTCTACATGGACAAATAAATTTCACTTCGAATGCCAGGACAAATCGAAATACTCGTGTTGTTTCGGCAAGTAAGGTTTCGAGTTCATCCCTTAAATATCGCAATAATGTATCATCAATTACCATGGACAATGTTCCTGCACTAAAAGAAGAGCCTTTTGTAAACAATATGGACAATTATAGAAGCGCTTTGAAATTTGAACTCCAGTTTACTAAATTCCCGAATTCGACCATTGAGACATATACCACCAGTTGGGAAAAGGTGGTCAAGAAAATCTACGATTTTGAAGGTTTTGGGGGACAACTCGACAAGACTAGGTATTTCATGGACGACCTACCCATAGTGCTTCAGGGGAAAGTATCGGAAGAGGAGAAAACAAGTGCTATTTATCACTTTGTAAAAGATCGAATGCATTGGAATGGTATGTATGGCTATACTTCAGATGAAGGTGTAAAAAAAGCCTATGACCTTAAGACAGGTAATATAGCGGATATAAATTTGATTTTAGTAGGTATGCTGCGAGCCGCGAATCTAAAGGCGAATCCGGTATTGATAAGTACTAGAAGTAATGGTGTTCCCTTGTTCCCAACAATGGAAGGCTTCAATTATGTGGCCGCGTCCGTAATAATTGGCGATGGTTATGTTTTTCTTGACGCTACCAACAAATATACCAAGCCTAATCTTTTACCCACAAGGGCATTGAATTGGTCGGGTAGGGTAGTTAAAGAAAACGGGACCTCAACTGAATTCTCCCTAATGCCCACTTTAAAATCAGAAAATACCGTTCTATTGAGTGCTGAAATTTCTAATACAGGTGAATTGGAAGGAAAAATAAGAAGGTCATTCGTTGATTATGGTGCTTATACATTCAGGAATAATTATGACGTCTTGGATGAAGATACCTATCTTGAAAAATTAGAAGAACAATTTGGGGAAATCGAGATTTCAGAATATGGAATAAAGAATAAACTAGCGGTAGGAAAACCGGTTATGGAAAATTTTGCGTTCTATACCGAAGATCTTGTTGAGTTTATTGATGACAAAATTTACATATCGCCCTTACTTTGGTTTTCGGAAGAGGAAAATCCTTTTAAACTGGAAAAGCGCGATTACCCAATTGACTTTATTTACCCCAGAAAGAACAGGTATCTCATTACCTTGAAAATTCCAGAGGGCTATCGCGTTGAGTTTCTTCCTGAAGATATGCTCTTGTCTTTGCCCGAAAATCAGGGAAGTTTTAAATATAAGCTTGGTGTTATAGGGGGGAAGAGCTTACAGATAGCCGTTGAAGAACATATTAATGTGGCTGTTTTTTCATCCTTGAATTATCCATTGTTAAAGGAATATTACAAAACTATTGTTCAAAAACAATTGGAAAAAGTAGTTTTGTCTAAAACTAACGACAATGGGAATACAGAAAGCGCAACAGGAGGTCGATAATTGGATTAAAGAGCATGGGGTTCGTTATTTCAATGAACTTACCAATATGGCCCAACTTACCGAAGAGGTCGGTGAGGTGGCTAGGATTATCGCCCGTAGGTATGGGGAGCAAAGTGAAAAAGAATCGGACAAGGACAAAGACCTAGCGGAGGAGCTCGCCGATGTCCTTTTTGTAGTACTTTGTTTGGCCAATCAAACAGGAATAGATTTGGAGGCGGCCTTCGATAAAAGAATGAACCTAAAATCAAAAAGGGACCATGATAGGCATCAACAAAATGAAAAACTCAAATAGTGGTATATTTGGGCGTTCGTTTTAAACCTATGTAACTTGAAGCTACACCTTTCTGGTCCATCGGATCATAATTTAAAATCCGCCATACAAATCACCGGTTCTAAAAGCGAGACGAACCGATCTTTGCTTTTACAAGCGCTATTTCCAAATATTGCAATACGAAATCGATCTAATTCCGATGATGCCGATGCCATGAAAAAAGGACTTGGGGTTCGTAGTGATATGGTCGATATTCATCATGCAGGTACTGCCATGCGCTTTTTAACGGCCTATTTTGCTTCACAGGAGGGTAAAGATGTGGTATTGACTGGTTCCCAACGTATGACGGAAAGACCGATTAAAGTACTGGTAGAGGCCTTGAAAACACTTGGTGCAGATATTGAATACGTTAATAATGAAGGCTACCCACCTATCAGAATACATGGGAAAAAGTTGGCAAAGAACAAAGTAAGTCTGCCAGCGAACATCAGCAGTCAATATATTTCGGCTTTGTTGCTGATAGCACCCACCTTTGAAAATGGCTTGGAATTGGAATTGATAGGTAAGATTACCTCCGTGCCTTATATAAAAATGACCCTGGGTTTACTAAACCAGATCGGGGCCAAAACTTCATTTGGGAAGAATACGATAAAGGTTTCAACAGTAGGGCATGTGTCACCAATGGAAATGGTAATTGAATCGGACTGGAGTTCAGCTTCCTATTTTTACAGTATTGTCGCTTTAAGTGACATAGGTTCTGAAATTAAACTGGGTTCTTATAAGAAGGATAGCTTACAAGGCGATAGTGTCATTTCGGAACTTTATAAAGATTTTGGTGTAGAAACCATATTCCTATCCAATGAAATCGTATTGAAAAAGGTACAGGATGCTAAACAGGGAATCTTCGAATGCGATTTATCGAACGCCCCGGATATAGCCCAGACCATTGCCGTTACCTGTCTAGGATTGAGGCTTGGCTGTAATCTGACCGGTTTACATACCCTTAAGATCAAAGAAACCGATAGATTGGAGGCCATGCGGGCGGAACTCTCCAAGTTCGGTGCAGAAGTTAAAGTAACCGATAAATCGCTACATATGGCACCTTTATCCGATTTAGTACCTGAAGTAGCTATAGCGACCTATAATGACCATAGAATGGCTATGGCATTTGCCCCATTGGCCTTAAGGACTTCTTTTAAGATCAATGATGCCGAAGTGGTTTCAAAATCATATCCTGATTTTTGGAAAGACCTTAAAACGTTGGGTTTTCAACTTCAGGAACTATAATTTTCATTTAATCATCGTTTTACTTGACAACCCCTATGCCGAGGTCGTATATTTGCAGCCGCAAAAATTGCTAACAAAAATCACTAGATATACTCTATATGAAATTATCACACTTCAATTTTGAACTTCCAAAAGAATTGCTCGCCGAGTACCCTGCTGAAAACAGGGATGAATCGAAATTAATGGTCATACATAGGGAGACCGGAAAAATTGAGCATAAAATGTTCAAAGATTTGATCAACTATTTTGATGAAGGAGATGTGATGGTTTTGAACAACACAAAGGTTTTTCCTGCAAGGTTATATGGTAACAAGGAAAAAACAGGAGCACGTATTGAGGTATTTCTACTTAGGGAACTCAATGAAGAACAACGTCTTTGGGATGTGCTCGTTGATCCCGCACGTAAAATACGGATCGGTAATAAGCTTTATTTCGGTGAAGATGAAAGCTTGGTTGCCGAGGTCATTGACAATACGACTTCAAGGGGTAGAACACTTCGTTTTTTATATGATGGATCGTATTCCGATTTTAGAAGAAAACTTCGCGAATTGGGGCAGACACCCTTACCAAAATATATCAAAAGGGACGTTGAGCCAGAAGATGAAAACCGTTACCAAACGATTTATGCCAAGCATGAAGGGGCTGTTGCAGCACCTACGGCCGGACTCCATTTTTCCAAGCATTTGTTAAAACGACTGGAAATAAAGGGTATCGATTTCGCTGAAGTGACCTTACATGTAGGTTTAGGGACTTTCAATCCGGTTGAGGTAGAGGATTTATCCAAACATAAAATGGATAGTGAGGAACTAATCATCGATGAGAAAGCCACTGAAATTGTCAATACGGCAAAAACAAATAAACGCAAGGTATGTGCCGTTGGCACTACGGCCATGCGTGGCTTGGAAAGTGCTGTTTCCTCTGAACAAACATTGAATACTTTTAATGGGTGGACGAATAAGTTTATATTTCCACCTTACGAATTCAGTATTGCAACATGTATGGTGACCAATTTTCACTTACCAAAATCTACTTTACTGATGATGGTATCCGCATTTATTGGTCATGATTTAATGAAGAAAGCATATAAAGAAGCAATTATGGAAGGCTATAAGTTCTATTCTTATGGTGATGCCATGTTGATTTTATAATCAGATCCATAGTTTCGCTAGGGCGGAAATCTTGAATATACCGAAAGGTAAAATCCCACTTTATCGATATAAATTGAAGGTGGGATTTTTTTTGATGTACATGAAATGGAGGAAAAAAAAGTAAAGAAGGATATCAGGGCATTGACCTTGGAACAATTGCGCGAATTTTTTGCCGAAAGTGGTGATAAGGCATTTCGGGGCAATCAGGTCTATGAATGGCTCTGGCAGAAATCTGCCCATTCCTTTGATGTGATGACCAATATTTCAAAAGAAACCCGAGAGTTGCTGACTTCCCATTTTGTGATCAATCATATCAAAGTGGATCAAATGCAACGCAGTTCGGACGGTACCATAAAGAATGCCGTTCGTTTGCACGATGATTTGGTGGTTGAGTCTGTACTCATTCCGACTAAAACTAGAACAACGGCCTGCGTGTCAAGTCAAGTAGGCTGTAGTTTAGACTGTAAGTTCTGCGCCACCGCCAGGTTAAAACGCATGAGGAATCTAAATCCGGATGAAATATACGATCAAGTTGTCGCCATAGACAATGAAAGTCGGTTGTATTTTAACCGACCCCTTAGCAATATTGTTTTTATGGGCATGGGTGAACCTTTGATGAACTATAACAATGTATTGAAGGCCATTGAAAAAATCACATCTCCGAACGGTTTAGGCATGTCTCCCAAAAGAATTACGGTTTCAACTTCAGGGGTACCTAAAATCATTAAAAAAATGGCCGATGACGGGGTTAAGTTCAAGCTTGCGGTTTCCTTGCATTCTGCCATAGATGAAATACGCACATCGATAATGCCTTTCAATGCAACCATGAATTTGGCTGAACTTCGGGAAGCCTTGCAGTATTGGTACAATAAGACCGGAAGTAGAATTACCTATGAATATGTGGTTTGGAAAGGGATAAATGATACCCAAAAGGATGTGGATGCCTTGGTACAATTCTGTCGTTTCGCTCCCTCTAAGGTAAATTTAATTGAATACAACCCCATTGATGATAGTGATTTTCAACAAGCCAATGACAAGGCCATCGCTATGTACGTGAACACGTTGGAACGAAAGGGGATTACGGTTACAGTACGCCGCTCTCGAGGCAAGGATATCGATGCCGCCTGTGGTCAATTGGCAAATAAATCGTGATAATTCTGTATTCCGGATTCTATATTCTGAATTAGACCCTTTATTTTCCCTAAATTTAACGACTAAAGCATATAAGGCAATAAACCTCTATACTTGAAAGTTGTAGCTCAAATAAAGGATCCTGTAAATCGGGAAATGGAACTTTTTGAAACCAAGTTCCGCGATTCCATGTCTTCCAAGGTTGCCTTATTGAACCGTATTACCTATTACATTGTAAACCGAAAAGGGAAACAAATGCGCCCCATGTTCGTGTTTCTTACAGCCAAGTTATTGAACAATGGTGAGGTCAACGAACGAACCTATAGAGGGGCTTCTGTTATAGAACTCATCCATACGGCAACATTGGTGCATGACGATGTGGTTGACGAAAGCAATAAACGGCGTGGTTTTTTCTCAATAAATGCATTGTGGAAAAATAAAATTGCTGTCCTGGTGGGTGACTATCTACTTTCCAAAGGGTTGCTTTTGTCTATTGACAATGGTGATTTTGATTTACTTCGAATAATCTCCGTTGCCGTCCGTGAAATGAGTGAAGGTGAATTATTACAGATTGAGAAAGCCAGACGATTGGACATTACAGAAGAAGTCTATTATGATATTATCCGCCAAAAAACGGCAACGTTGATCGCTGCCTGTTGCAGTATGGGTGCCTGTTCTGTAAAGCCAGAATCTGCGGAAGTGGAGACTTTTAGAAAGTTTGGGGAATACTGCGGTATGGCTTTTCAAATAAAGGATGATCTTTTCGACTATGGGGAACAAAAAATAGGGAAACCCACGGGAATAGATATCAAGGAACAAAAAATGACACTGCCCTTGATATATGCGCTGAATACTTGTACAAAAGCGGAAAAAAAATGGTTGATCAATTCGGTGAAAAATCATAACCGGGATAAAAAAAGGGTGAAAGAGGTTATTGCATTCGTTAAGGATCAAGGAGGGCTTTTCTATGCCGAATCAAAAATGCACGAATTTAAAAGATTGGCGTTGGATATTTTACTTACCTACCCCCAAACCAATTATCGGGACTCACTAGAACTTATGGTCAATTATGTGGTCGACCGGAAAAAATAGGTTTTAGACGATTGAAAACCAGTATAATATAATAATCCAAAACTTTTTTTCAATTCTTAGGCAACTATCTTCCCTAGTTTTGCGTCTATCTTTATAGAAGCCAATCAAATCATTTTGAAGATCATTACAATCTACAATAACGAAAAACAGCTTATAAAAAAAGCGACTACAGGGAATCCGGAAGCGCAGAAACATATTTATGGGAAATTCGCGCCAAAAATGCTTGGGGTTTGTAGGCAGTATATTAAGGATCTGCATTTTGCGGAAGACGTAATGATCAGTGGTTTTCTTAAGGTATTTGAAAACTTGGGAACATTTAGGTTCCAAGGTAGTTTCGAGGGTTGGGTTCGCAGGATTATGATACATGAAAGTATTTCCTATATCAGAAAGCAACAGTTTGTAGTCTTTGACGATGAAATATATGAACGAAATGAGGTCGAAACCAATCCTATTTCCTCGGATATGGATGTAGAGCATATTCAAATGTTGATCGATGTCTTGCCCCAAGGGTATAAAATGGTTTTTGTGCTCTATGTGATCGAAGGCTATAAACATCATGAAATTGCCGAACTATTACAGATATCGGAAAGTACGTCAAAATCGCAATTGTTCAAGGCACGGAGGATGTTACAGGAAAAATTGCAGCAACAAAATATTATAGGTTATGGAAGTCGATAAAGTTGAGAAACATATTAAGCAACAATTGAACAAAAGGGAAATAGCCCCGTCGGAGGCCGCATGGGAAAAATTGTCCGGTCAATTGCCAAAAGCAGATAAAAGGAATTCAACTAAGTTCATTTGGTATAGTGTAGCTGCCAGTTTTATAGGCATATTGCTTATCACAACAATTTATTTTGCGAATCAAGATAAACTTGAAAATGCTGGAATTGAGGTGGTTATTGAGCCAAAAGAACCAGTTACTATTCCCAAATCAGAAGAAGTTTTGTCCGAAAAAAATAATGTGGAAGAACGGTTGGTTGAAGCAGAAAAACCAGTTATTGCGACCAAAGAAACTTTCTGGGAAAGGCAGGGTCCTTCAACAATTAAGGATAAATCCCAATTCGTTGTGGTGCAAAAAACAGACAAAATGGACATTGAATCCAAAGCCGTACAAACAAAGACGGAAGAACTTATCGATGCCAAAATAGCAGAATTGGTACGACAGGTTGATAGTATGGAAGATAATAATCTGCAGGTTACAGATGTGGAAGTAGATTCATTATTACGAAATGCAGGGCAAGAGATTCTCTCTGAAAAATTGAAAGCTCATGGAGGAAAGATAAACGCCATGGCATTATTGGATCAAGTCGAAAGTGAGCTAGACCAAACGTTCAGAGAGCAGATTTTCGAATCTTTAAAAGAGGGTTTTCTAAAAGTTAGAACGGCGGTCGCTGATCGCAACAATTAATATTCATCAATCAAATATCAAACTTCTTGTTCCTGCCTCCTATAACCGGAGGTGGGGGGCAAGATTAAAAATCAAATCAATATGAGAGTCATTATCATTTATTTAATCGTTGTATTAATTTCATTCGCAGTTCAACAATCATCCGCCCAGACAGATGAAGATTATAGGGGTAAAGTTGAATTATTGAAAAAGCAAAAGGATCAAATTGCGGAACAGGAAAAGGAAGCCCTAAAAATAGAAGTAGAGGAAATAAACAAACGATATGAAAAGAACCAAATCAGTTTTGAAGAAGCCAAGGATTTGAAAGAATCCGCAGCAAAAAAAAGAGCACTTAATATTGAAAATAGAATTGCCATTGTTGAAAATGAAATCCTTCTTTTAGAACGGAATAATGGAAATGTTTTGAAAGCGGAAGCCTTAGACAGCACCGGCTATAGGGCCTTGGAAATAAATTTGGACCTTATAAGGAAAGACGGGTCTTCAGTGTTGTGGGAAGGCAAAAGAAGAATGAAGAAAGAATTGAAATACGACAGACGCACCTACTCTGATTTTGTTTTGGCCGTTGGCTTGAACAACGCCTTGATCGATGGACAATCAATAAACGAATCACCGTATAAAATTGGGGGAAGTAGGTTTTTCGAAATGGGATGGTCGTGGCGCACGCGGGTTTTTGAGAACACAAATTTTGTTCGTTTAAATTATGGGTTTTCATTCCAATTCAATGGACTGAAACCAAAAGACAATCAATATTTCGTTGTTGAAAATAATCAGGTTGAATTGCAGGAATTTGAATATGACCTTAAGAAATCAAAGTTAAGAATGGATAACTTGGTATTCCCGATACATTTGGAATTTGGGCCGTCAAAGCTGCACAAAACCGAAAAGACCATGCGATATTCCTTGACCAATCAGTTTCGTGTGGGCATAGGGGCCTATGGAGGTTTCAACTTGGGTACCCGCCAAAAATTAAAGTACGACCGTAATGGTGAAAATGTAAAGGACAAATTAAACCGGGGATATAATACAAATGATCTTATTTATGGGCTAAGCGCTTATGTTGGGTTTGACGGTGTACTCTTATATGCCAAATATGATCTTAACCCAATTTTCCAGGACGCGGCCATAGAACAACACAATATCTCGCTTGGACTTCGGTTTGATCTGTAAACCATTGTTCCTCCGCTTATAAGGGGAGGTGTCTTGGCAAAGCCAAGGCGGGGGTTTATTTATATCGATCTTTCTAAAGCACGCCGCATTTCCTTGCTAAATTCTTCTTGGTAATACACCCGTTTGCAATAGGAGCATTCCGCTATCACATTTGTTGAAATCTTGAAGAGTTTGATCCAAAATAGATGAAAGTAACTGGAGCTGGTCGATGCGGTCAGTGTATTTTTTTGATTGCAGTAGGTGCATGAAACACCTTCTAAGTTTTTTAAATGGATCTTTCCGGGCCGCGTACCTAAGAATAGTATCATGGATGTGTTTTTACAATCCTAAGATAAATAAAATTGCTATTTTTATTCGCTATTCTTATTTCCAATATGATTTCAAAATCGACCATAGACAAAGTATACGAAACTGCCCGCTTAGAGGAGGTTATTGGTGATTTTGTACAATTGAAAAAATCAGGCTCCAATTTCAAGGGTTTAAGCCCTTTTACCGATGAACGCACACCTAGTTTTATGGTATCGCCTGTAAAACAGATCTGGAAAGACTTTAGTAGTGGCAAAGGAGGCAATGTGGTGGCTTTTTTAATGGAGCATGAGCATTTTACTTATCCGGAAGCCATTAAATACTTGGCAAAAAAGTATAATATCGAGGTTGAGGAAACCGAACGTACCGATGAGCAAAAGCAGGAAGCCAATGAACGTGAGAGTATGTATCTGGTTTCAGAATTCGCCAAAGACCATTTCTCCCAAATGCTTTGGGAATCCGAATTGGGAAAGGCTATAGGCATGACCTATTTTAAGGAAAGGGGTTTTACCGATGAGACCATTAAAAAATTTGACCTTGGTTACTGCTTGGACCAATGGGATGGGTTTACCACGGCTGCTTTGGATAAGGGCTATAAACTCCAATATCTTCAAAAAACGGGACTTACCATTGTAAAAGAGGATGCGAATAATCCGAACAGCCCTAAAAAGTTCGATAGGTTCAAAGGGCGGGTCATGTTCCCGATCCACTCTATGAGCGGAAGGGTTTTAGGCTTTGGGGGGCGTATTCTGACCAATGACAAAAAGGCGGCCAAATATGTAAATTCCCCTGAAAGTGATATTTATCATAAGAGCAAGGTACTTTACGGTATTTATTTTGCCAAACAGGCTATTGCGAAAGAGGACAATTGTTATTTGGTCGAAGGGTATACCGATGTAATCCAATTATATCAAAGGGGCATCCATAACGTCGTAGCTTCCAGTGGTACGGCTTTGACCTCGGAACAGATTCGACTTATAGATCGGTTGACCAAAAATATCACGGTTTTGTTCGACGGTGATGCGGCAGGACTTAGGGCATCGCTCCGTGGAATCGATTTGATTTTGGAACAGGGAATGAATGTTAAGGTATGTACGTTTCCCGAAGGGGAAGACCCGGATAGTTTCGCCAAAAACAACGATTTAGAGGATATTGTCGAATATCTGAACGGGAATTCAAAGGATTTTATTCAATTCAAGGCTTCTTTGTTGGTAAAGGAGGCCGCTAATGATCCTATAAAAAGGGCCGATACGGTTCGGGATATTGTACATAGCATAGCCAAGATTCCCGATCGAATAAAAAAAGAAATCTATATTCAGGAATGTGCCCAGATCATGAACATTTCAGAAGCGGTGCTTTTCAATACGTTGGCCCAGATCAGTAAAAAGGATTTTTCTGATGCTTCTAAAAGAGTCAATCAGGAGCAAAAGGCTTTCGATGTCGTGAAAAATGATCCTTTGCCCGAAAAGGTCGATGTACAATATGAGCTGGAACGAAAGATTATTGAACTTTTATTGTTGTATGGTAATAAAAAAGAGCACTTTGAGGATTTGGTGTTGAAAGAGAATGAAGAGGGCGATCTGATTTTGGAACCTGAATCCCTTGAAGTAAAAGTGTATGAAAAAATATACTTAGATCTTCAGGATGATGAAATTGAGCTCACAAATCCGTATTTCAAAAGCATTTACTATAAGTTGATCGACGTATTGAATCAAACGGAAGATTTTACGATCAATACCTTTATTGCCGATTTGGACCAGGAAATGGTAGCGGAAATATCCTCTATTTTAATGGAAGAGGAGAAGTATACCCTTCATAAATGGGAAAACAAGGATATTTATCCTAAGGATAAAAGAATCGGTGTATCACAGTTGGTAAGCGAGACCATTTTAACATTGCGTTGTTATCTGATTAAAAAAAGAATGGAGGCGTTACAGCATAGTACGGAAGAAAGCACTACAGATCATAGCGAGACCCTCGAAGAAATTATGAACTACCTGCAACTGAACAAGTTGTTGAATAAAAAATTGAACAGGGTACTCTCATAGGTTGGGCTTTGTTTAAAAATGCCGTGCAACACAAAGGAAAATAAAAAGCCCTGACAGTAGTGTCAGGGCTTTATATATCACTTAAATTCTTTATTTAGTACAACTCCAAAGCTTTGGCTTGTTGTAATAAATCAACCATATTGTCCACATTTAATTTTTTCATTAAACGTGCTTTATAGGTGCTGACCGTTTTCTCGTTCAAGTTAAGTCCGAGAGCGACATCCTTATTTCGTTTTCCGCTAGCTAATAGTTTTAGAACCTCAACTTCCCTTGTAGATAATTTTCTAAAGAATCTTCGCGGTTTCTGCGTTCCTTCATCAAACGCCAATCGTTGTGCAAGCTCATTTGTTATGAACATGTTTCCTTCAGCCACTTTCTTTACGGCAGAGATGATATAGTCGATATCCGATGCTTTAGAGAGGTAACCAAAAGCTCCAGCCCTAATGGTACTTAGTGCGTAGACATCTTCAGATTGTCCACTGTACATTAACACCCTCACATCAGGGTATTCCTTTTTTATCCTCCTTAAAGTGGCAATACCATTAATTTCCGGAATGTCCATTTCCAACATTACCACATCTGGGGAAGTCGTCTCGAGCTTTTCAAAAAGCTCGGAAGTAGTTGAAACATCATCTACAACTTCAAATCCACTTGCATTGTTCAATACCTGTCTAACTCCCATTCTAATGATAGGATGGTTGTCCGCAATTAGCACTTTAATCATTTTGTTAATTTTTTCTAGAATTTTTACTAACCTCACCGTCTTTAAAAACTGACATACAATGTAAGGGTAAAATATCTAATTACATTGGCAAATTTCAGTTAAATCGGGATATTATGGCATTATACTCGTCTTATGTACTTGATTACTAGTTGAGCGGTTACTTTAACTCCCTAGGAATATGACATATAGGTATGGGAACCATTTTATGTTGGTTCGCCGAATTCAATCTTTTAAAGATAGTAAAAACTTGCTTCTCCCTGCCAGAAAAATCATCAATTGATTTGCCCTCCTCGTTTTTTTGCATAGCCCATTCCAATTCAGGATAAGATGCCCCAATTTGGTCTTCATCTGTACGGTCATCACCCCAAAGTCCATCGGTTGGAGGGGCAACCACGATTTCATGGTTGATTCCAAGGAATTTGGCGATCTCATAAACCTCGGTTTTCAAAAGATCGGCAATAGGACTTAGATCTACACCCCCATCACCGTACTTTGTATAGAATCCCACACCAAAATCCTCGACCTTATTCCCTGTACCGGCAACCAAATAACCGTTTAAGGCGGCAAAATAGTATAACGTGGTCATACGCAATCTTGCCCTTGTATTGGCAAGCGACATAAAACGGTCTTCCTCATTGTCAACAACCGGCATGGCTTCAATAAAACTATCAAAAACAGGGGTAAGTTCTACGGCCTGTCTTTTGACATTATCAAAATTCTTAAGTAACCAATTAATATGGTTTGTCGCCCTTGTTTCCTGGTTTTTGGCTTGGTGAATAGGCATTTCCAAACAGAGCAGGTCAAGACCGGTTTTAGCACACAAGGTAGATGTAACGGCAGAATCTATTCCACCGGAAATACCTATAACAAATCCCTTCATACCAGCATTCGTTGCATAGTTCTTAAGCCAGGTAACTATATGATCGATTACTTTTTCGGTTTTCATGGAAGATTTTATTTGGTTAAAACAGTTAACTTTGCCCGATAAAAATAAAACCTTATAGGTTAAGATTAAAATTTAAAGGGTATTTCTTTAAATGATATGAACATTCCGAAATGTAACCTTTTTATCTACAAAAGGGAATGTTTAAGGTTAATAATAAAAGGGCATGGCACTAAATATAATCTCATTTTTTTTAAATAATTATAAAGATATATACGGATGATAAAGCCTATTTATGTACTACTTGTATTTGTCTTGGTCGTTATGGGATGTCAAAATGAGGACAAAGTAGCATCCGAAGTGAATAAAATAAAATTGGATGTAAAGGTTTCGAGATTCGATGAGGAATTTGCAAAAGCCTCACCTGCTGATATTCCTAGTCTAAGAAAGGATTACCCTTACTTATTCCCCGCACCCGATAGTATATGGGTGGCCAAACTAAAAGATTCACTCCAGATCGAGTTGCGAAGGGAGGTTCTGTTAGAATTCAAGGATTTTGATAAGGAATTGGTCGATATCGAATTGCTTTTCAAGTATATTAAATATTACTTTCCGAAGTTTTCGCCCCCACGAATAATCACAGTAACCAATGATGTCGATTATGACAATCGTATTATACTAACAGATAGTTTATTACTTGTCGGTTTAGATAATTATTTGGGTGAAGGGCATAAATACTATCAAGGCATGCAAAAGTATATCGCCGAAGGAAGGAAAAGGGAATTCATGGTAAGCGATATAGCGAATGCATTTGCAAATAAAATTGTTCCAAAACCTGAAGGCCGTACCTTTTTGGCCCAAATTATCTATTACGGTAAGATATTGTACCTTAAAGACAGAATAATGCCCTTTCAAAGCGATGCACAGAAGATCAACTATTCGGAAGATGAGTTGGCGTGGGCCCAAGTTAATGAAGAGCCCATGTGGAGGCATTTTATAGAAAGGGAACTACTTTACAGTACGGATAATAAACTGGCATTACGATTTCTGGACCCGGCCCCTTTCTCCAAATTCGGATTGGAGCTTGATAATGAATCCCCAGGACGACTAGGTCGTTATGTGGGTTGGCAAATCGTGCGCTCTTTTATGGATAATAATGAAGTTTCCTTGCAACAGCTTATAAATTTTTCCGCGGAGGAAATATTTAAAAAATCCAATTACAAACCAAATAAATAAATGGAGAAATTACATACATCAGAGATACGATTAAAAGTGGGGTTGGATGAAAATCGCGTTCCTGAAAAGCTAACATGGTCGGCCGAAGACGGCGGAATCAAAAATGAAGAGGCCAAGGCAATGTTGCTTTCTGTTTGGGATAGCAAGAATCAGGAATCGTTGAAGATCGATCTATGGACCAAGGATATGCCTGTTGATGAAATGAAAGTGTTTTTTCATCAGACTTTGGTGGCGATGTCCGATACGTTTATGAAAGCTACCCAGGATGAGAAAATGACGGCTTCAATGAAGGATTTTTGTGACTATTTTGCTGAAAAGTTAGAATTGAAAAAATAGCTTCTTAGCTTTTATAAGATTCTTCCAATATGTAAAAATTAGTTCTTATTGTGTTTTTCTTTACATATTTCAATAAATACAATGCGCTTTTTCACAATATATAATTTATTCGGTTTTTGCGCCCTTATTAATATCCTATATTACGGATATGTAGTATTTTTGGGGCTAGTTTTAACGGACTCAAATAAATGAAAAATAAAATGAAAAGCGGAGAAAAGTTAGATGTTGGGGAAATTTATGGGATTAATGTTTTAGGAAAAGCAACATATGATTCTCCTTTACGATTAAGTAAAAAGCGTGGGGATGATATTTTCAACTTTGTTAAAGAGGATGATAAAATATTGCAAGATATCTCACTTAGAGAATTTAAGAAGTGTTTGGCAGACAACAAGGAGCCTTTTGCTATGGAAAGGGCGGGTCCACGGGAAAAGATATACTTCAATGTAAAAAAGACCAAAGCTGCCATAGTAACCTGTGGGGGATTATGTCCTGGTATTAACAATGTGATCCGAAGTTTGGTCATGGGGCTCACTTATTTTTATGGGGTTAAGGAAATCCTTGGGGTTAGGTATGGTTTTGAAGGACTGAATCCTGCATACGGTCATGGATTTGTCGATTTAACTCCTGCTTTTGTGAAAGACATCCATCAATTTGGCGGTACAATTCTAGGTTCGTCAAGAGGAGGTCAGGATGTTGGTGTTATGGTCGATACCTTATATGAAAACGGGGTTGATCTATTGTTCACCATCGGAGGCGATGGAACTTTAAAAGGAGCGGACGCCATTGGTGAAGAAATTAAAAAACGCGGGGTAGATATTTCAGTCATAGGAATTCCTAAAACAATAGACAATGATGTCAACCTTATCGACAAGACTTTTGGTTTTGAAACGGCCTATCATGTCGCGAATCCAATTATTAGAGATGCCCATAATGAGGCTACTGGTGCTTATAATGGCATTGCCATCGTAAAACTTATGGGTCGTGATAGTGGCTTTATTGCCGCCTCTGCCGCAATATCCATGTCCGTGGTGAACTTTGTTTTGGTTCCAGAAATGCATTTTGAACTCGAAGGGGAGAACGGATTCTTGGAAGTGCTGAAAAAACGTTTGGACACCAAACACCATGCGGTAATAGTCGTCGCCGAAGGTGCAGGCCAGAATCTTTTCAAGAAGGATAAAAAAGAACAGGAGACCGATGCTTCCGGGAATATCAAACATGGTGATATTGGTTTATTATTAAAAACAGAGATTGCTGAATACTTCAAGAAGAATGATCGGCAGGTGACCATAAAATATATAGACCCTAGCTATATTATCAGAAGTGCGCCTGCTAACCCTGGGGACAGCATATTCTGCAATGGTTTGGCTTATCATGCAGTTCATGGGGCAATGACAGGAAGAACAAGATTTGTAGTTGGGAGGGTCAACAACCGATATGTTTATCTACCGATTTCCGCTGTAACCAATAAAAGAAAGAAAATCAACATGGAAGGTGGCTTCTGGTATACCGTTCTTGAAAGTACCGGACAACCATTTGAAATGCGTTAATCAAAATGTATTCCCCTAGGTTCTTCTGCCTTGGGGAATTCTTTTGGTCTAAATGCATATATTGTACTCGACGGCATAAGAATGCCTTCTATACCCGCCAGCCGAAGGAGCGGCGGCTCTGTCCTTAGGATGGTTCATTTCATTAATTGTATTTATTTCCTATTCCATGGATATGGTCATTGGCCATCCTTCAAATTGTTGGGCATCTGGAAGTGAGACATCTACATACCGTGGCCAGCATTCAAAAGTTACTTCTTTTGAGGTAGTGTTGAGACGAATGAGCCCGTATCCCCCGCCATTCGAATGGCTTTCAGGGTTGGCATAAGCGTACATACTAATTTTGTTGTTGAACCCATCTAAGTAATCACCGGTCCAAGGTAATGTTGTATTGGTATTGGGATTTGCCCCAGCTTTTTCATTTTCAGGCCACCACCATCGACTGTAGTAATCGTTTACAATGGCTGGCACAATAAAGGCCCATGGTCCGTCCCTGAATTCATGTATGCCATGTTTGATCACTGTAGCCAAATGTTGATCTCCTGCTATGTGAATGGCATTCGCCCTTTTAATAAGTTCCAGTGCTTTATTGCGACCGGATTGGGGCCAACCGTTTGAGTCTAGATCAGCATGTAATCGATTCTCTTTTTGCCCATGAATATGGGCGCCACCACAGAATCCGGTTTGTGAAAGCACCACTTTTAAAGTATTGGGATTTTTTTGTCCCCAATCTTGCAAAAAGTGGAGTTGACGATCGCCTAAAAGGGTAAGCCCTTCTAAATCTATAGATTCCGGATCATATTCAGGATTTCGAATATGGTCTGGCCGTGGGCCTTGCTGTGGGATTTTTCCTTTGGGTCCCGATTTGAATTTACGATCTTCCAAAATCGCAAAGTCAATACCTCCAAGTATGAGATTGGTGTAATAGACACCAATCCCTTGTTCTACTGGAGTGGGGTCGTAAGGATCGGGTAAATGTGCTGTTTGGCAGCGCTCGACCATTTTAATATATTCAGGATGGTAAGTATAACCACCATCAGAACTGCCTTCAGCATTCGATACTTTGCCATTTTCACCCCATAGGTTGCCCTGTCCTATATCATGGTCATCGGGTATGGTAATACATGGTCGGTTTCTGAAGGTTTCTTTGAACTGTAGTCCAAATTTTAACCAAGCGGCTGTATGTTCGGTATGGTCATATGATTGGTCGCCGGCAAAGAAGATCAAATCGGGATCTTGGTGGTTTATATTGCGAACATAATTTTCCCTTAAACCGCGATCTTTATTTGAGTTACATGACAGAGCAGCAATAACAATCTCTTTTTTATCTTTGGGGTCTTTACGTATAAGGCCTTTAAAAAGTGAGTTTTCGCCATGCCTTAATCTATAATTATAATTTTTAGTGTCATCCCAACCTTCAATCCGAAATAAGGCCGACCAACCTAAATCATTCACTTCCTGGGTTTTAATCTCTTTCCATTTCCCATTTACTTCGATTTCTAATCGAACCAAACGGGATTCTTCAGGATATAAAGGATATAATTGCGCGCTAAGTTTTAACGTCTCGTTAGACACTGTATATAGACCGAATGCGACTACGCTGTCCCTACTTATCTTTAAATCCAAAATAGGATTATCCTGTCTATTCCACCAATCGTTGATTGCCAGAGTATCGAGATTTACGAATGGTGCAATAGTAAGGGGCGTTCTCTCTTTCGGTTGCTCGTTACAACCTAAAAAGCAAATAAAGGATATGGAAATTAGCAGTGCTTTTTTCATGAATATAGGTTATGCATCGAACTTGTGTAAGTATTTTTAAATAAAAGAGACCTAATAACAACTAAATATAAACCTTTAGGAATCATAGATGGCTGAAATAAGCACCAAAAAATTGATTTTTGTATATAACGCGAATGCTGGTATTCATAATACGGTGTTGGATGGTGCCCATAAAATCCTAAGTCCCAAAACCTACAAATGTAGCCTTTGTGATATTACCTATGGGACGTTCGTAGAGAAAAGGAATTGGAAGAAATTCAGGGAAAAATTCACTTACAAAATGGAGTTTTTACACAAGGATGAATTCAAAAAGCAATATGCTTCAAAATTTGGCTATAAATTTGATTTCCCTGTAGTATTGGGGACATCCAATGGAAATTTTGAGATTTTTATTACGAAAAATGAATTGAATGGGTTGGCCAATGCGGATGAATTGATCCGTTTGATACAATCAAGGGTCTAGGCAATTATTGGTTTTCTTTGTAGAATTGTTGGTTAATAAGATCAATATATGAAAGCAGTTCATCCCTTCCGATATTTTTAGAGGATGAAGTAATGAAATGCCTAGGGGCCTCTTCCCACGCTCCAAGTAGCAATTCTTTTAGATAGACAGCCACATTTTTTTCAATGGTTTTTGCATTTAGCTTATCGGCTTTTGTGAATACAATGCTGAAGGGAATCCTATTTTCCCCTAAATATTCCATAAACTCAAGATCGATCTTCTGGGGTGTATGGCGAATATCCACCAGTACAAAGGCGCTCACCAATTGTGTGCGCTTAACAAAGTAATCCGTTATGTATTTTTGAAAGGTTTTTTTGTTTTTCTTGGAAACACGGGCATAACCATATCCGGGCAAGTCCACCAAAAACCAATTCCCGTTGATCTTAAAATGGTTTATCAGTTGCGTTTTACCGGGTCGGCCCGAAATTTTGGCCAAACTTTTACGTTCGGTCAACATATTAATAAGCGATGATTTGCCAACATTGGATCGTCCAATAAACGCATATTCGGGTAAAGGCTCATTGGGGCATTTGGCAACATCGGAATTACTCATCACAAAGTCGGCCGACTTGATTTTCATATCGAGGAAATTTAGAAATTCCGCTTTTCCAACCAAGCATCGAGAATTTCATTAAATTGCTCTGGATGCTCCATCATGGGAGCATGCCCACATTTCTTTATCCAGAATAATTCAGAATCAGGCAGTAAATCATGAAATTCCTTGGCTACGTTTGGAGGGGTTACAGAGTCGTTTTCTCCCCAAATAATACATGTTGGTGTTTTCATTTTAGGTAGGTCTTTGGACATGTTATGCCGTATAGCGCTTTTGGCAATGGCCAACGTTTTTACCAATTTAATCCTGTCATTGACCGTTGCATAAACCTCATCAACTATTTCTTTTGTGGCAACCGCAGGATCATAAAATACGTCCTGGGCTTTTTTCTTGATAAACTCATAGTCACCACGTTTTGGGTAGCCATCGCCCATAGCGCTTTCATAGAGGCCAGAACTCCCCGTAATGACCAAGGCCTTTACCATTTCGGGATATAACTTGGTGTGTAGTAAACCAATATGGCCCCCTAGGGAATTGCCCAAAAGGATAACATCCTTAATGCCTTTGAATTCGATAAATCTTTCTAGGTAGTTGGCAAAACTTTTTACGTTGGTCTTCAGCAAGGGCATGGAATAAATGGGTAGTTCCGGTATCAATACTTTGTACCCTTTTTTAGGAAAATGTTCGGAGACACCTTTGAAATTGCTTAACCCCCCCATAAGACCATGCAAAATAATTATCGGTGTGCCCTCTCCCTTCTCAATATATCGATATTTACCCTCTTTTATAATCTTTTCTTCCATTCAGAACGCTTCTGGTCTTAAGTCGCAAATATAGGCAATTCCGTAAAATACCTATCTATTGCTTCGATTAGTAATTGGCATGTAGGGGCTCACAGTGCCATTTGCACTTTTTCATGTGATGCAAACTATTGCTTAAGCTAAAGTTTAAGTCAAATGTAGGTCAAAATCAAACGAATTTATCAACAAAGTGGTAAATTGTGGTAAAATGTGGTAATAATTTCTATATATTTGAGTTTTAAATAAAAGACCAACCCTTCGAAGTGATAAATTTTAACGAAGCATATTATTGTAAAGCCGATGCCAAAGGTAGGGTAATGTTACCATCTGCCCTTAAAAATAGGCTATTACCTGTGCTAGCAGAAGGCTTTGTCATAAAGCGTTCGGTCAGCGGCGCCTGTTTGGAGTTATGGCCCATGTCCCAATGGGAAGATATGATGCTTAAAATCAAAAAACTAAATCGCTTCGTTAAAAAAAACAATGACTTCATTCGCATTTTTATGGCGGGTGTTAAGGAAGTGGAAATTGATAGTGCGGGAAGGTTGTTGATTCCGAAAAACTTAATGCCGATAGCCGGTATCGTAAAGGAAATTGCCTTGAGCCCATCTGTCGATATTATTGAAATATGGGATAAGGACAGTTATGAAGCGGCCATTGAAATAACCGATGAGGAGTTCGAGGTTTTGGCAGAGGATGTAATGGGGGACCTTGGTGAAAATACCCCCGATGTATCATAATCCTGTACTTCTAAAAGAGGCTGTTGATGGTCTGGCCATCAAAGATGACGGGGTTTATGTCGATGTTACATTTGGAGGTGGGGGGCACTCAAAGGAAATATTGAAAAGACTTGGTCCCAAAGGAAAATTGTTTGCATTTGATCAGGATGAGGATGCGCTTGCGAACAAATTGGATGATGAACGATTTACGTTGATCAATGAAAACTTTAGGTATATAAAGCAGTTTTTAAAGTTCTATGGCATTCAAAAAGTAGATGGTATCCTCGCTGATTTTGGGGTTTCATCACATCAGTTCGACAAGGCGGAACGCGGTTTTTCCACACGTTTCGAAGCTGACTTGGATATGCGAATGAGCAAGAAAAGTCCTGTTTCGGCCTATGAGGTGGTGAATTCCTATCGCTACGATGATTTGAGAAGGGTTTTGTTTCAATATGGTGATTTGCGAAATGCAAATGCAATGGCCAATACAATTATCGACAGTAGACAAGCGGCCCCGATAAAGACCTCGACCCAATTGAAAGAGGTTTTACGTCGGTTTTTGCCGAAACACAAAGAACACAAGATCCTAGCCCAGGTGTACCAGGCCATTCGTATCGAGGTAAACCAAGAGATTGAGGTGATCAAGGAGTTTCTGATACAGGTTCCCGAACTGTTGAACCTCGAAGGTAGATTAAGTGTGATCAGTTATCACTCCTTAGAAGATCGTTTGGTGAAACGCTTTATAAGATCAGGGATGTTTGAAGGGGAGCCTGAAAAGGATTTTTATGGGAATATCAATGTTCCCTTGAAAAAAGTCGGAGGTTTAATAGTGCCGTCAAAAGAAGAAATAGCAATGAACAATAGGGCGCGAAGTGCAAAGTTGCGCATAGCGAAACGAATCTGATAACATAAATGAAAAAGGGGATTCTAGATGTACTCAGGGGTAAATTTTTGGTGAGTGGTGATGCTCCCAAGAACTGGTTGTTTATAATTTTTGTTTCGTTTTTAGCAACGGTTATGATCGGCAGTTCCCATAGTGCGGATAAAAAGGTACATCAGATTGCCGCTTTGAACGAGGAAGTGAAAGAGTTGCGAAGCGAATTTGTGGATCTGCGTTCAGACGTACAACGTTTAAAGTTGGAATCCACCATAACCAGAACGGTTGAAAGTAAAGGTTTGTTTCCTTCAGAAACACCACCAAATAAAATAAAGGTTAAATCAAGTCGGGATTAATGGCAGTTACCGAAAAAGGGATATTGAACAGATTGTATGTTGTGGCAGGGTTTCTTTTCCTGTTTGCAATAGCCGTGCTCTTTAAATTGGTGAGCATACAAATGGTTCATGGTGATAAATATCGTGATTTGGCATTAAAACGAACCGAGAAAATGTTCACCATTGCCCCCAACAGGGGTAATTTGTATTCCGATGATGGTAGTCTGTTGGCTACCTCTGTGTCAAAATTTACGATACGCTTTGATGCCGTTACCGTAAGTGATACCGATTTTAAGACCAATGTGAAACCCCTTTCCCAAGCGCTATCCAAACTTACGGGAAAGTCATCCTCCTACTATCAACAACTTTTACGTAAGGCCAAAGCCAATAAAAATAGGTATGCACTTTTGGCTAGAAACCTTGATTATTCCGATTATATAGCCGTTAAGGAATTTCCTTTATTGAATAAAGGGCCAAATAAAGGAGGATTGATCGTTGAACAAAAAACAGTTCGGGAACATCCATTGGGGAAAATCGCGGAACGTAGCGTGGGCTATGAACGGAGAGATGAAAACGGATATTATACCCGTGTTGGCCTTGAAGGTGCTTTTGGGCAATATTTACGAGGTGTAGAAGGTAAACGACTAAAACAGAAAATTGCCAAAGGACAATGGAAGCCCATAGGCATGGACAATATAGTAGAGCCCAAAGATGGTTATGACGTAGTATCGACCATAGACATCAACATCCAGGATATAGCCCATCATGCCCTATTACGGCAATTGGAACATTATAAGGCGGATCATGGAACCGTAATCGTAATGGAAGCTCAAACAGGTGAGGTAAAGGCAATTTCCAATTTGGGCATGACCAAGGAAGGAAAATATTATGAGCGATTGAATTATGCCGTAGGGGAATCCCACGAACCGGGATCTACTTTTAAATTGATGAGCTTGGTTGCCGCTTTGGAAGATAAGGTCATAGACACCAGTTCGGTCATTGATACTGAAAAAGGGTATTGGAAGATTTACAATCATCGGGTAAGGGATGCCAAGCATGGAGGTTATGGAAAAATATCAATGGCAAAAGCTTTTGAGGTGTCATCAAATACCGCTTTTGCAAAAACGATTCATAATGGGTATAAGGAAAAGCCTTCGAAATACGTAAACCGCCTTATGGCCATGGGTATAGGCACGGAAATTGGCCTACCTATCAAAGGCGAAGGTAAGCCGGTATTGCGTTTACCTGGCGATAAAGGATGGTCAGGCCTTTCATTGGCGCAAATGGCGTATGGCTATGAGGTTTCAATGACCCCCTTACAGATACTTACTTTTTACAACGCTATTGCCAATGATGGTGAAATGGTAAAACCTAGACTGATCAAAGAGGTGAAAGAATGGAACAGGACTGTTTTGAAATTTGAAAAGGAAGTGATCAATCCAGCAATCTGCTCTAAAAAAACGGTTGCCCAAGTGCAGCAATTATTGAAGAACGTTGTTGAGAAAAAACACGGTACAGGGCATAAGTTGTACTCGCCTAATTTTTCCATGGCCGGAAAGACCGGTACTGCACAGAAAAACTATGTTTCCAAGGATCCTGATAAGCTGAGGTACATATCAACCTTTGCAGGATACTTTCCAGCAGAAAACCCGAAATACTCTTGTATTGTGGTCATCCATGAACCCGATAAAAGTGTTGGTTATTATGGGGCAGACGTTTCGGGCCCTGTTTTTAAATCCATTGCCCAAAAGGTTTATGCTACCAATCCCTTGATCGATGAAGTTGAAATATTGGGAACAGGCAATCAAAAATTGGATGACACCTATCAAAGTTATTATGCGGAAGCGCAGAAAAAATATAATAAAGTACCTAATGTCAAAGGGATGAGCGGAATGGATGCCATTTCAATTCTTGAAAACCTGGGCATTAAAGTAGAGGTGCATGGGAATGGTAAAGTTAAAAAACAATCTATTTCCCAAGGGACGGACATAAACAAGGTGGTTAAAATAGTGTTGGAACTTTCATGAAGTTACTCAAGGACATATTATATGGAGTTGGACTTACGGCCGTAAGCGGATCGACCAATGTCAAGATGAACAAACTGTGTTTCGATTCGCGAAATGTTGGTCTAGATGATGTTTTTGTGGCTGTAAGAGGAACCTTGGTAGACGGTCATGATTATATTGACAAAGCCATCGCTTCTGGAGCCATAGGAATTATATGTGAATCTATTCCTAAGCAACTGGTCAACGAAGTTACCTATGTTGAGGTTGAAAATGGAAACAAAGCTTTGGCCATAATGGCTTCCAATTTTTATGGAAATCCATCAAGGAATCTCAAATTGATCGGTATCACCGGGACTAACGGAAAGACTACCATAAGTAGTCTATTGTACCAATTGTTTAAAAAGGCGGGATTTAAAGTTGGATTGTTATCCACAATTAAAATAATGGTCGATGACAAAGAATATGCCACTAGCCATACAACCCCAGATGCCTTGACCATAAATAAGCACCTTAGCCTAATGAATGAAGAAGGTGTTGAGTTTTGTTTTATGGAGGTTAGTTCTCACGGCATTCATCAAAAAAGAACCGAAGGCTTGGTCTTTGAAGGTGCTGTCTTCACAAACCTTACACATGATCATTTAGATTACCACAAGAGTTTTGCCGAATATCGTGACACAAAGAAATCATTATTCGACAATTTGTCCAAGAAAGCATTTGCATTGACCAATGTAGATGATAAAAACGGACTGGTAATGCTACAGAATACCAAGGCCAAAAAGTATACCTATGCATTGAAGTCCTATGCGGATTACAGGGCTAATATCTTGGAAAATCGATTCGATGGTCAACTCTTGAAGATTGGGGATGATGAATTATGGACAAAGCTTATAGGGCATTTTAATGCTTATAATGTTTTAGCCATCTATGCCACAGCCGATTTATTGGGATTGGAGAAATTGGAGATCCTTCGTTTGTTGAGTGAATTGGAAAATGTTGACGGAAGGTTTCAATATTACATATCAAAAGAAAAAATTACGGCTATAGTTGATTATGCCCATACGCCGGACGCTCTAAAAAATGTACTCGAGACAATCGGTACATTGAGGACTGGAAATGAAAACGTCATCACCGTTGTGGGGTGTGGTGGCGATAGAGACAAGTCTAAGCGTCCGGTAATGGGCAATATCGCCTCACAAATGAGTGACAAAGCGATCTTTACTTCGGATAATCCACGTACTGAAACCCCTTCAGTGATTATTGAAGAAATGGAAGCGGGTGTTCAGCCGCAGAATGTAAGGAAGGTATTATCAATTGAAAATCGAAAACAAGCGATCAAAACGGCATGCCAGTTGGCTATGGCCAAAGACATTATCCTTATTGCAGGAAAAGGGCATGAATCCTATCAGGAAACCAATGGCAAACGGGTCGATTTTGATGATTTTAAAATAGTAAAGGAAGTACTGAAAAGTTTGGATAAATAACGAAAATAAGAAGATCAAGGGATGTTATATTATCTTTTTGAATACTTAGAAAATGAATACCAGGTACCTGGAGCTAGCCTCTTTGGTTTCACAACATTTCGTGCGGCCATGGCCATCCTTCTTTCATTGATTATTGCCACAGTCTATGGCAAAAAGGTAATCCTTTTGCTTCAACGAAAACAAATTGGGGAAAGAATCCGTGATTTAGGCCTAGAGGGTCAGGAGCAAAAAGCCGGCACCCCAACCATGGGCGGTTTGATCATCATTATGTCCACCTTGATTCCGGTCCTGTTGTTTGCCGATATATTGAACATTTATATCATCCTATTAATAGTAACCATCCTTTGGATGGGGACAATTGGTTTTATAGATGATTATATCAAGATATTCAAAAAAGATAAAAAAGGGCTTAAAGGTAGGTTTAAAATATTAGGGCAAGTCGTTTTGGGCCTTATCGTTGGTGCCACTTTGTACTTTCATCCAGAAGTGACCATGCGCGATCATGATAAAAGCACGATTACCGCACGATTTACTGTTGAACAGGTGAAAGGCAAGGATATTAAATCCACGATGACCACGGTTCCTTTTATAAAAAACAATGAGTTCGATTATGGTGATCTTATAGCTTGGGCAGGTGATGGCGCTAAGGATTATGTCTGGTTGATATTCATTCCCATGATCATTTTGATCGTTACTGCGGTTTCCAATGGTGCCAACCTAACCGATGGGATCGATGGCCTGGCCGCAGGAACATCAGCGATAATCGTATTCACCTTGGGTATTTTTTCCTGGGTATCGGGTAATATCATTTTTTCAGATTATTTAGATATTATGTACATCACAGGGGTAGGTGAATTGCTGGTGTTTGTGACTGCTTTCGTAGGGGCCTTGGTAGGTTTTTTATGGTACAACGCATTCCCTGCGACAGTATTTATGGGCGATACAGGTAGTTTAACAATTGGTGGTGTAATCGCTGTTATCGCTATAATCATTCGAAAGGAACTATTGATACCCATCTTATGTGGAATCTTCTTTGCTGAGTCCATTTCTGTAATGTTACAGGTCGGGTATTTTAAATATACTAAGAAAAGATTGGGGGAAGGCAAACGGATATTCTTAATGGCACCCTTGCATCACCACTATCAAAAAAAAGGATACCACGAAAGTAAAATCGTAACCCGTTTTTGGATTGTAGGAATCCTTTTGGCGATTATAACGGTTGTGACCCTCAAAGTTCGATAGATGAAAAGGTTGGTCATCCTTGGTGGAGGGGAGAGTGGTATAGGAACCGCAATATTAGGATTAAGGAATGGATATGAAGTCTTTGTTTCGGACAAAGGGGAAATAAAGAAGGAGTATAAAAACGTTCTTGGAAATTTTGGGATTAATTGGGAAGAAAACAACCATTCTGAGGATAAGGTCCTCAATGCGGATGTGGTAATGAAAAGCCCTGGAATACCTGACTCGATTCCCTTGATTGTTGCAATAAGAAAGAAAGGGATACCGGTAATCTCCGAGATTGAATTCGCATCAAAATATACCGATGCAAGAATCATAGGAATAACCGGGAGTAATGGCAAAACGACCACCACCATGCTTACCAACCACATTTTGGTCGAAGGCGGATTAAGTGTGGGAATGGCTGGAAATATTGGGGATAGTTTCGCCAAGATGGTGGCCGAAAATGATTTTGAAAACTATGTTTTGGAAATAAGCAGTTTTCAGTTGGATGGTATTGTTGATTTTAAACCACATATAGCGATCATAACTAATATTACCCCGGACCATCTAGATCGGTACGATTACAAATTTGAAAGGTATGTAGCTTCTAAGTTTCGGATTGCAGAGAACCAATCTGCTGAAGATTACCTCATTTATGATGCCGATGATACCGTAATCGTGGATTGGTTGGAAAAGCACCCGGTTAAATCCCAGTTAATGCCATTTTCAATTCAACAGGAATTGGAGCAAGGGGCATTCTTGAAGAACAATAAAATAATAATAAAGATTAATAACGAGACCATAGAAATGACAACAAGCGCACTGGCACTGGAAGGAAAACATAATTTAAAGAATACTATGGCCGCTTCAACTGCGGCAAAGCTCATTGGAATTCGAAAGGAAACCATACGGGAAAGTATTGCCAATTTCCAGGGGGCCGAACATCGGTTAGAAAAAGTGTTGAAGATTCAACATGTGCTCTATGTTAACGATTCAAAAGCCACAAATGTGAATGCCACGTATTATGCGCTTGATAGCATGAGCGCACCAACGGTATGGATTGTTGGGGGTGTTGATAAGGGGAATAATTACAAGGAATTGATGCCTTTGGTTCGCGAAAAGGTAAAGGCTATTATTTGTTTGGGAACAGATAATTCAAAGATTGTCGATGCCTTTGGAAATGTCGTCGACTTGCTGGTTGAAACTTATGCTATGGAAGAAGCGGTTAAGGTGGCATACAAAATTGCCGAACGTGGCGATATCGTTTTGCTCTCGCCTGCATGCGCAAGTTTTGACCTTTTCAAGAATTATGAAGACAGGGGAAATCAATTTAAAGAAGCGATTAAAAATTTATAGAAGTGTTGAATTTCTTTAAAAATATCGAAGGGGATAAAGCCATTTGGGCCGTTGTGGCACTTTTGGCCTTGTTTTCGTTTTTGCCGGTGTATAGCGCCAGTAGTAATTTGGTGTATGTAGTGGGCCATGGCACTACAAGCGGACATTTGGTAAAACATGCCTTTCTATTGTTTTTAGGGTTCGGCATCATTTACGGGGTACATAAAATCCCGGTCCATTTTTTTAAGGGCTTATCCTTGATAGCGATGCCCATTGTATTGGTATTGCTAATATTCACACTTGCCCAAGGTACCACCGTTGATGGCGCCAATGCCAGTAGATGGATTCGTCTTCCATTGGTCGGTATCACCTTTCAAACGTCCAATTTGGCGGCAGTGGTATTGATGATCTATGTTGCAAGATATTTAACAAAGATAAAAGACGATGACATAACCTTCAAAGAAAGTATTCTGCCACTTTGGATGCCCGTATTTTTTGTGATCGTACTTATACTACCTGCTAACTTTTCAACGGCGGCTATCATATTTTCAATGGTATTGTTGCTCTGTTTTTTAGGAGGATATCCCATAAAATATTTGTTGGGCATTGTGGGGACGGGATTATTGTGTCTTACGTTGTTCGTGTTAACTGCCAAGGCTGCACCAGATCTATTCCCCAATAGAGTGGATACATGGATCAGCCGCATAGAAAATTTCGCTAACCCTGAAGATACAGAGGCCGATTACCAAATAGAACGGGCTAAAATAGCAGTCGTTTCTGGGGGTATAGTTGGGAAGGGAGCCGGGAAAAGTGTTCAAAAGAACTTTTTGCCCCAGAGTTCATCCGATTTCATCTATGCCATAATCGTTGAGGAATATGGGTTGGTCGGCGGCTTTGTGCTTATGTTTTTCTATCTGTTACTGTTGTTCCGTATTGTGGTAGTAGCCAATGGTAGTCGAAGCGTATTCGGTAAACTATTGGTGTTGGGTGTGGGTTTGCCTATTGTTTTTCAAGCCTTGATAAATATGGCAGTGGCTGTTGAGTTGTTCCCTGTTACGGGCCAAACCTTACCATTGATCAGTAGTGGAGGTACCTCAAGCTGGATGACCTGTTTGGCAATTGGGATTATTTTGAGCGCCAGCCGAAAGAGTGAAATTTTGAAGAAAAATGAGCATGAAATTGATGATACGAATCCATTAGAAGTATTGAGTGGGCAATTATAGGTTTATACTATCTGGGGGTGGCACTGGAGGACATATTTATCCAGCGATCGCCATAGCGAACGAATTGAAAAAAAGACATCCGAATGCTGAGTTTCTTTTTGTCGGTGCCAAAGATAGGATGGAGATGGAGAAAGTTCCACAGGCTGGGTATAAGATTGAAGGATTATGGATTTCAGGGTTACAAAGGAAACTTACCCTTAAAAATTTATTGTTTCCGATTAAACTGATAAGTAGTTTGTTAAAAGCCGGTAAAATAGTGTCAAAGTTCAAACCCCATGCGGTCATAGGTACAGGGGGGTTCGCTAGTGGGCCGTTATTAAGGATGGCTTCTGGTAGGGGTATACCCTGTGTGTTACAAGAACAAAACTCCTATGCCGGGATAACGAATAAATTATTAAAGGACAGGGTGGCCAAAATATGTGTGGCCTATGATGGTATGGAGGCTTTTTTCCCATTGGATAAAATAGTTAAAACAGGCAATCCTGTTCGCGGGGATTTGGTGACCATGGGGGCTGATAAAAATGTGGCTTTAGACTTTTTTGGGTTGAGTACAAACAAGCCAACACTATTGGTGTTGGGCGGAAGCCTGGGAGCTCGAAGAATCAACCAATTGATTGAGGAAAAATTGGGTTATTTCAAAGGTCATGGTATTCAACTCATTTGGCAATGTGGGAAACTCTATTTTGAGGAATATAAAAAGTACGATTCAAAAGAGGTGAAAGTCCTTGATTTCTTGAACAGAATGGATTATGCCTATACGGCAAGTGATTTAATTATATCACGGGCAGGTGCGAGTTCGGTATCTGAACTTTGCATTGTGGGGAAACCGGTAATTTTCATACCATCGCCCAATGTGGCCGAAGACCATCAAACAAAAAATGCCATGGCATTGGTGAAAGAAAATGCCGCTTTAATGGTCAAGGAAAAAGATCTGGATAATGACTTTGAAAAGATTTTCACAAAGGTATTCCAATCCGAGGCAAATCAAAATCAACTGGCTATGAACATCAAGAAATTGGCCATGCCAAATGCCACCGTGGCCATTGTTGACGAAATTGAAAAATTATTATCAAAATAAATGAATATCAAGGACATACATAACGTTTATTTCATTGGCATCGGCGGTATAGGTATGTCCGCCCTTGCACGTTATTTTAAGTTCATTGATAAAAATGTAGCTGGGTATGATAAAACACCTACTCCCCTTACCGAGGAACTGGCCGAAATGGGAATAGATATTCATTATGTAGATGATATTAAGGCAATTGAAAGTGTTTTTATGAATTCCCGGAATACCTTAGTGGTGTACACCCCTGCCGTACCAAAAAGTCATTCTGAATACCAATATTTTGAACAGCACGGATTTGAGGTAAAAAAACGCTCGGAGGTACTGGGAATCGTTACTAAGGACTCCTTCTGTTTTGCAGTTGCTGGTACCCATGGCAAAACCACTACGTCAAGTATCCTAGCGCATTTGCTCAATGAGACTGGCACTCCACTTACTGCATTCCTAGGGGGTATCTCTGAAGATTTCAATAGTAACTTTTTGTTCAAGGGTGACGCATTTTCGGTGGTCGAAGCCGATGAATATGACCGTTCCTTTTTACGACTTTACCCTAATGTGGCCTGTATAACTTCAATGGATGCCGATCATTTGGATATTTACGGTACCGACGATGAATTGGTAAAGTCATTCAAGGAATTTGCAAATAAGTTGCAGCCTGATGGAAAACTATTTATACGCAATGGTTTGCCCCTACAAGGAATAACTTATGGCATTGAAGATGATTCGGATTTTTGCATTCAAAACCTGGAAATCGAGAAAGGCACCTATATTTTTGATTTGTGTACGCCTAAAACAACCCTAAAAGGGGTTAGGTTCAATAAGCCAGGTAAGCACAACTTACTCAACGGACTGGTCGCTTTTGCCATGGCGATAGAAGCTGGTTCCCCTCTTGATCACCTGGTTAAAGGCTTGGAAACTTTTAAGGGGGTAGAGCGAAGATTCTCTTATATGATCAAGAACGACAATTTAGTGTTCATTGATGACTATGCACATCATCCTACTGAAATAAATGCGGTTTTTGATGCCATTTCGGAAATGTATCCCAATAAAAAGGTGCTGGCCGTTTTTCAACCCCATCTATTTTCGAGGACTAGGGATTTTGCCGGTGCATTTGCGAAAAGTTTATCAAATTTCGATAGTGTGGTATTGTTGGATATCTATCCTGCGAGGGAAGAACCAATAGAAGGAATCACTTCTTCATGGTTGCTCGATATGATCGATAACCCGAATAAAAAAATAGTCGATAAATCGAACCTTATTCATGAGATCAAAGCACAAGCCCCTGACGTTTTAGTGACTATGGGTGCTGGGGATATTGGTTTAGAAGTATCAAAAATTAAAAAAGAACTGGAACATGCGAATTAATTGGAATTATTTAAAGTTGCTAGCCCTATTATTGGTGATTTCAGGGCTGTATGCATTTTCTAACCATAGAAGTGAACGTAAATCGGTCAACGGTCTTAATATAGAATTCGTTGGGGACCAGAATCTTTACATCACACAAAGCATGGTTAATAAATTGTTAATACAAAATTATGGTCCCCTAACAAATGTGCCTAAAGAAAAATTAGTTTTGAATACTATAGAGAAGGTCATTGAGGCCAATGAAATGGTGAAAAGTGCCCAAGTATATCTTACTGTAAACGGAGAGCTTACGTCGAAAATCGTTCAACGTAAGCCAATCGGACGAATTGAGGGGAATTCTAAGTTTTATCTTGATGAAGATGGAAAACGCATGCCATTTTCAATGAGTCATTCTGCCAGGGTTCCAATAATCACGGGCAAGGTTACGGGTAAAAGTCTTGAGGATGTTTATGAAATATTAAAGTACATAAACAAAGATGATTTCTTGCGGAAAAACGTGATCGGTATTCATATCGAGGATGTAGATAAATACCAATTGAAGTTTAGAATGGAACAGTTTGTTGTGTATTTGGGCGGGGCAGATAATTTGGAGAAGAAATTCAACAATTTTAAGGCATTTTATACAAAGGCGAACAAGGATGAAACCTTGGAACAATATAATGTTGTTAGCCTAGAATTTAATAATCAAGTAGTGTGCACCAAAATATAATTAATGATGGAACAAGGTAAATATTCAGTTGGTTTAGATATTGGAACTACCAAGATAGTGGCCATAATCGGTAAGGAAAACGAATATGGAAAGATTGAAATATTGGGTATCGGTCGATCAAAAAGTTTGGGTGTGCACAGGGGTGTGGTCAATAATATTACACAAACGATAAAGTCGATCCAACAAGCGGTTGAAGAGGCCGAGATCAATTCGGGTTTAAAGATCGGTTCCGTTGTAGTCGGCATTGCCGGGCAGCACATCCGTAGTCTACAGCATAGCGATTATATCACAAGGGCTGATGCCGAGGAAGTAATCAATGAGGATGATCTCGACAGACTTTGTAATCAAGTTTACAAATTGGTAATGCTTCCTGGGGAGGAAATAATCCACGTACTACCTCAGGAGTATAAGGTAGACGGACAGGCCGAGATCAAAGAGCCCATAGGAATGTATGGCGGAAGATTGGAGGCCAATTTTCATGTCGTAGTTGGTCAGGTTTCCTCGATTAAGAATGTTGGGAGGTGTATTAAGAGTGCCGGATTGGATTTAGGCAAAATCACACTGGAACCTTTGGCATCCTCCGATGCCGTTTTGAGTCAGGAAGAAAAAGAAGCCGGGGTTGCATTGATCGATATAGGTGGGGGCACCACGGATTTGGCAATTTTCAAGGATGGCATCATTAGGCATACTGCGGTCATCCCTTTTGGTGGAGGTGTAATAACCGACGACATAAAAGAAGGTTGTTCCATAATCGAAAAACAGGCGGAGTTATTGAAAATCAAATTTGGATCGGCTTGGCCTGGAGAGAATAAGGACAATGAGATTGTATCCATTCCCGGTTTAAGAGGTCGTGAACCCAAGGAAATCAGCCTAAAAAACCTTTCTAAGATCATACATGCGAGGGTTGTGGAGATTATTGAACAGGTGTATGTTGAAATTAAAAACTATGGGCACGAAGAGCAAAAGAAAAAATTGATCGCAGGTATTGTTCTTACAGGAGGAGGTAGTCAGTTAAAGCACTTAAAACAATTGGTGGAATACATAACCGGAATGGATACCAGAATAGGATATCCCAATGAACATTTGGCTGGAGATTCCGATGAGGAGGTTGCAAGTCCTTTATATGCAACAGCTGTTGGATTGCTCATGAATGCCGTTAAGAATAGCAGTAAGGAAGTAGTGACCCAGAAAGCGGAAGCACATGAAGAAATGGCGTATGCAGAACATGACGAATTTAAGTCAGGTACCAAGGTCCAAAAAAGAGAGCGAAAATCAGTATTTGATAAATGGTCCGAAAAATTGAAGGATTTCTTGGATAACGCCGAATAGATAGCGCATAAAATATAAACACGTATAAGAACCAGTAATTTAAACAGTATGAGCAAGAACAGTGAAATGGAAAGTATCGCCTTTGATTTACCTAAAAACCAAAGCAATGTAATTAAAGTCATTGGTGTTGGTGGAGGGGGTAGCAACGCCATAAACCACATGTTCCAAGCCGGCATAAACGGAGTTGATTTCGTTATCTGTAATACAGACGCCCAGGCTTTGGACAATAGTCCGGTTCCCAATAAAATACAACTTGGTGTTTCCCTGACCGAAGGCCTTGGGGCAGGGGCGAATCCAGAAGTTGGAGAACAGGCAGCCATCGAAAGCATGGAAGATTTAAAAGCCATGTTGGATTCTACCACCAAGATGATATTCATTACTGCGGGCATGGGAGGGGGAACAGGAACTGGTGCTGCCCCTGTTATCGCAAAGCAAGCCAAGGAAATGGATGTTCTTACGGTAGGTATAGTGACCATGCCTTTCCAATTTGAAGGTAAAATGCGTTGCGATCAGGCCCTTAAGGGTATTGAAAAACTTCGCGCCAATGTTGACTCGCTCATCGTCATCAATAATAATAAATTAAGGGAAGTATACGGAAATTTAGGATTTAAGGCCGGATTTTCAAAAGCGGATGAAGTATTGGCAACTGCAGCACGTGGTATTGCGGAGGTCATTACACACCACTATACGCAAAATATAGATTTACGGGACGCCAAAACCGTACTTTCAAACAGTGGTACTGCCATCATGGGCTCTGCAGAGGCATCTGGTTCTACAAGGGCCAATGAAGCCATTATGAAGGCTTTGGATTCGCCATTATTAAACGATAATAAAATTTCTGGGGCAAAAAACGTATTGTTATTGATCGTTTCTGGATCACAGGAAATCACTATAGATGAAATTGGAGAGATAAATGATCATATTCAGGCTGAGGCAGGACATGGTGCCAATATCATCATGGGTGTGGGTGAAGATGATACCTTAGGGGAGGCAATTGCTGTTACTGTTATCGCTACGGGATTCAATATGGACCAACAAGATGATATCGTGAATACGGAGTCAAAAAAAATAATCCATACCCTTGAAGACGAACAAAAGGCCGAAAAGGATTTAACACCTCAAAATATCGTTCATCAGTTAGACTTGGATGAGGTAGTAAGCGAAAAGCCTATTATTAAAACAGTAGAGGAGGAATTCGATGGCTTGGATTTGATTCCTACAACAAATTATATCAGGAATTTCAATGTTTTTTATGAGGAAGTCATAGCAGAAGATGTTTCCGAAGATGATTTTGTAATTTTTGAAGCTAAAGAGGATGTCAATGACATTGAGGTTGTTGAACCAGAGGTAGTTTCATCGAAAGAAGTTGAGCAAGACCAATTTGCCATTAGTTTTGATATGCCTTTGAACGAACCTATCGAGGAAAAGGAAAATGCGAATGTCATTACTTTTAATTTGGATGATGAAGTTAAGGATATGGATGTAAACGGGCATGTTGAGGTTATTCCGGTCTTGGAGTATAACAAGGAGGGCGAGACACGTTACAGTTTGGATGATTATATGGAATTGGAAAACCAATTGACCGGTGCCAAATCAAAAGCCGAGGAATTCGAGCCTAAGATCATTGAGGATGAATTGATTTTCGAAAAAAAGACCATTGAGACCAAAAATGCTGAAAAGGCCCAAGGTCGGACCCAGGAAGAATCCGATCCAATGGACAGTCCCATAGAGGAATTATTAAAGCAACGTGCCGACGAGCGTAGAAGAAAGTTAAAAGATTTCAATTATAAGTTTCAAAATAATCTAAGTAATATAGATGAAATTGAAAAGGAGCCAGCCTATAAGCGGCATGGGGTTGATTTGGATGAAAACCCGGTTCGTAAGAAGGTTTCAAGAACTACATTGAGTGAGGATAGCAATGATGAGATACAATTGCGGTCCAATAACTCATTTTTGCATGATAACGTGGATTGACCACTAGTTGAACAACCTGCTTTAACCCGAAAATAACTCCAATTTTCGGGTTTATTTTTTATCTTCGTACCCTTAAAACGGTAAGATGATGAGTTTACAAAAACAGGTCATGGAACAAATGAAAACTGCAATGAAAGCTAAGGACGCTGTTGCCTTGGAATCGTTACGGGCCATTAAATCGGCCATACTTTTGGCACAGACAAGTGGCAAGGGGGGTGAATTATCTGAAGACGATGAAGTAAAATTGGTCCAAAAGTTGGTAAAACAACGTAAAGACAGTGCCGCAATTTTCACAGAACAGGGCAGGGAGGATCTTGCTGCCCCGGAATTGGCCCAAGTAGCCATTATTGAGCAGTTTTTACCTGAACAATTAAGCGAAGAAGAAATTGAAAAAGTGGTTGTACAGACGATTGACGCCATCGGGGCCGAAGGGATGAAGGATATGGGTAAAGTGATGGGCATGGTTTCAAAAGAATTGGCCGGACAGGCAGATGGAAAAACCATTTCTACCATTGTAAAAAATAAGTTATCTTAGCGCGCTCTTAAGGAGATGCATTTAATAAACGGCCCCGTGGCGCAACTGAATAGCGCATCAGATTTCGGCTCTGAGGGTTGGGGGTTTGAATCCCTCCGGGGTCACGAATAAGTCAAAAAGCAAGCAAAATCATAAAGCTTGCTTTTTTGATTTTGGGCCTTTTTGACTTTCAAGGCGGAGCCTTTAGGGAAAGGCGCCAGCCAATCCCGGTATTGTTTTGTGGTATGTTGACTTTCAAGGCGGAGCCTTTAGGGAAAGGCGCCAGCCAATCCCGGTATTGTTTTGTGGTATGTTGACTTTCAAGGCGGAGCCTTTAGGGAAAGGCGCCAGCCAATCCCGGTAT
>NZ_JABTCG010000007.1 GCF_014610845.1 Maribacter arenosus
TTTGCCGGGGTCACGTTGTCATCGGCGATATCCACCGTTGCAATGGTCAGATCTGCGATCTGTGCCGTTGTGATGCCTCCCGTTGGGACACTTAATGGATTCGTCACACTTCCATTACCAACAATTGTAGTACCATCTGCTTGTACAGTTCCCCCTGTTCCAGTTGGTAGGTTATCCCAAATTACATTATTTCCCGCATCAGTACTTAGAAATTGACCACTTGTACCAGGTTCTATTTTTATAGGAGTTACGTTAGCATCAGCTATTTTTGTTGTGATGACCGCATTGTTGGCCAGTTGCAATGTATTAATGCCGGCGTCGGCTACTTGAAATTCATTTGCTAGAGTTCCATCCCCTGTAATTGTTATCTGGTCTGCAAGTTCCGTGGTTCCGCCACCAGGTGGAAGGTCCACCCATGTAACTGCGGTCCCTGTGGCATTTGTCCTTAGGATCTGGTCCGCTGCTCCCGGTGCGATTTTGGCGTCGGTTACGTTAGCATCGAGAATCTTAACTGTAGTCACTGCATTGTTACCTAAATCAACAGTCTGTACCCCACCGTCAACTATTTTGGCAGTAGTCACAGCATTATCAGCAATGTCAATGGTTAAAATTGTACCATCAGTTATCTTAGTTGAATTGATGGCACCATCATTTACCTCAAATTCATTACCCGTAGTCCCATCACCTACGATGGTAACTTGATCCGCCAGTTCAGTGCTGCCTCCTCCAGGCGGTATTCCTGCCCAAACAACGTTCCCCCCAGCATCGGTATTTAAGAATTGACCAGTTACTCCTGGTTCTATGGTAAAAGGATCCCCAGCAGTACCGATACCAGTTATTGTTGTTTGATCGGCTACTTCGGTACTGCCGCCCCCACCTGCTAAAGAATTCAGGTTGACAGTAGTTGTGTTGCCAGGTTCTGTAATTACCAGTTCATTTGAAGCATTCAATATGGCATTTGTAATTAGCTCATTAGTTTCGTCCGTATCATCATCGTTTGCAATATGTGTCGCTAAATTATTTGTATTGGCGGTTACACTATTTTGCAAAGGAATGGCATTATATAAAGCCCCACCATCAGTACCAGACGTTATTGAGTTTGGAGTATTTCCACTCACAATGGTTTGCGTAGAACCCCCGACAACATTATCCACATAAACTTTCACCGCATTTTGGGTTGGATAACTAGTGTTAGATGTACCCAGTAGGGTATTCGGGTCTTTATTGGCAAGATCTTCTTTTGTAGCAAGTGTTGCTGTATTGGCATCTATATCATTTTGTAAAGGAATGGCATTGAACAATGCCCCACCATCGGTTCCCGCACTAATGGAATTAGGTGTATTAGCACTGACAATGGTTTGGGTCGAACCTGTTATTTGGGTGTCTACATAGGACTTGACGGCATTCTGGGTCGGAAAAAGTATGGCCGAATTGCCCAAGGCTATGTCATCCGATTTATTGGCCGCGTCTTCCTTTAAAGCGATATTGTCGGTATTGGTTTGAATATTGGCCGCATTGGTCGCAATATTCCCTGAATTTGCTGAAATGGCATCAAATACCGGGGTGTTGTTATAAAAAGCGCCCCCATTATCGGTTAGGGCATTATTTGGGGCACTACTCACGATATCGGCCCCTGTAATAAAACCGGGGGTATTCGTTAGGGTTCCCAAGGTGACCTCATCGGTATCAAGGGCTTCCAACCCCACCGCATTTTCCGCAATTTCATTCCGGCCTACAGCATCATTACCAATCTTACTCTGTCCGATGGAATTGTCCTGAATGTCGATTCCATTAATACCCCCATCCACAATTTGGGCACTGCGAATGCTATTTGGGGCCACCTCGATATGGTTGTTCTCCCCATTGGGCGTTATGACCAAGGTACTGTTGGCATTGACAAAGGGATCGGTCGTCAGGTTCGGAATGCCCCCAACCTCTTCACAAATATTGACCCATTGGGCGCCATCGTAATAATGCACACATTGCAAATCGGTGTTGTAGACCACGGCCCCGGGCAAGGGGGTAATGGCATTCATCTCTACCGTGTTTACACGGGTGATTACCAATACACGGGAATTGCTTTCAAGTTCCAATACCGAAGAAGGATCAATATTTTGGGGGTTGTCCCCAATTTTGATCTGACCTTGTATGGGACCGACAAATAAAATGCCAAAAACCAGAAATAATAGTGCTCGTTGCATACGAATAACAGATTAAAAAAATTCGAATTAGGGGGACTAACAAAAATAGAATTATATCGATACATATCTAATTTTAGGAGTTAAAATAACCGCTTATTGGGTTGAAGGGTTGTCCTTTGGGGCACAAAAGTTTATTGGGTCTGTTCTTGGCCATTATTTGGGCCTTTCTTCCCTTTTGGCCGTACCTTGGGACAAATTAACAAAAGTTTAGAGCCGACTGCTTTTATAAACCGTTTAGTTGTGTTTACTTTATGTTTCCTAAATTCCATATATGAAAGCCGTTTTACTTGCCGTTTGTTGTTTATTGTTCGTTGGCATAGGGTATTCCCAGGAAGATGACCGTAGCCCTTTAAGGGGCCAGGTCCTGTACCGAAACTCCTATGTGCCCGATGAAAATGTGATCAATACCACTTCGCAGTTCGCCACGATCACCAACGAAAAGGGGGAGTTTATAATCGACGTTAAATTGGGGGATGAGCTTGTGTTTACGGCCATCAATTACCAATTGCGCATTGTGATCATTACCGAGGAGATTTTAAAAAAGGGACGGTTGGTCGTAGAGGTTAATGAAAAAGTGACCCAATTGGATGAAGTGGTGGTGACCCCGGAAGATCAAGAAAGGTTCCTTGAAATCAAGAATGAAGAGTTTAAGGAGTATGAATATGAGATCGATCGTTCCACAGAGGTTGAGAATATTGCCATGCCCCAATATCAACGGGGTATGAAAGATGGAATTAATTTCGTCAATATTTTCAAGGCCCTTGTAAATACGAATCAATCTTCGGTTGAAAAACGTGCGCCTCTAAAAGTGAGCCAGGTCATGCGTCAGGTTTATGATGATGAGTTTTTTGTGAAAGATCTGAACGTGCCCCAGGACAAGATCGATGCCTTTTTGATCTATTGTGACAGTAAAATGCCGGCCCAGACCCTTTTGAAAAAAGAGAACGAATTTCAGCTGATCGATTTTCTGGTGACCCACAGTAAGACCTTCTTGATGCAAATGAATGACGAGGAATAAGCTACTTCTTTCCTTATTTCTTATACCCGGCGCTTTCTTAAGTGCCCAAACTTCGCCAAGTAAACAAATTGAAGGTCGCGTGTACAGCGAAAGTGGGGATGTGGCCGCTACCCATGTGCTCAACATTTCGGCAAAAAAGGCTTCGATTACCGATAATGAAGGTTTCTTTACCATTACCGCCAAACTTGGCGATACCTTGGTTTTTTCGGCGGTTCAGTACAAGCGAATGACCATGATGGTCACTTCGGCCATGCTCGATAGCAAGTTGCTCTATGTGCCCTTGGAAGAGGTGCTGAACCAGCTCGATGAGGTCATCGTAAGGCCCTATAACCTGACCGGCGATATGGCTACCGATTTGGCCCGTACCGAAATAGAGCCTTTGGTCACCGCATCGACCTTAGGCCTGCCCAATGCCTATGTCAGGATCCTTACAAAGGCCGAAAGGGAACTCTTCGCAGCTACCGCCAATCCTTTTACGGGTTTTGACCCTTTGATCAATGCCATAACAGGGCGTACCAAGATGCTAAAAAATAGGATTGTCAGGAATGAAAAATATGAACGCACCCAACGGGTGAGGGCTTTCTATCCCGATTCCCTCTATACCACGGAATTTCGGATTCCATTGGAAAAAATAGCCGATTTTATGTATTTCTGCGAGGTAGATCCGGCATTTCAGACCTTGGTCGATACCCATGACCGGTTCAAGATCTGGGAGTATATGCGAAAGAAGAGCATCATTTATAGGGAAAACAATGATTTGCACGATTGATTCTAGAAAGACAGGAAAAACTGCGTATTTGGCCGACTCAGACCGGGCAGTCAGGGTTGTTTTCTGGAGATTCTTTTTGGTATCCTTTTTATTCACCCTTACAAACCATGCCCAGCAAACCAAGGACCTGGAAGGACAGGTGTTTAGCATTGATGGCGATGTGGCCGGTACCCATGTCATGAACATCTCTTCCCAAAGGGCCACCATAACCGATGTAAACGGATTTTTCTCCATTCCCATAAGGTTCAACGATACCTTGGTTTTTTCGGCCGTTCAGTACAAACGGAAGGTAGTACCTGTACAATTGGCCATATACGAAAGCGGATTCCTGAATGTGTATATGGAAGCGGGGGAAATAAAGCTTGAAGAAGTAACGGTGATGCCGTATAATCTAAGTGGAAGATTGGCCAAGGATGTGGTCGGACTATCGATCGACCCTTTGGTAACGGCCAATACCCTGGGATTGCCCAATGCGGATGTACGGTTTCCTACCCAGGCCGAACGTAGCTTGTATGCGGCGAGGACGTGGGATGCGCACTTCTATATTATCGCTGCTGGCACCAATCTAGACCCTTTGATCAATTATTTTTCAGGGCGCACCAAAAGGTTGAATCAGCGCATCGCCCGTGAGGAAGCCTATGAACAGATCCAAAAAGTAAGAGGCTTTTATGTCGATTCGCTTTTTGTACAGGGGTTGCGCATCCCAAAGGAGCGAATTACCGATTTTATCAATTTCTGTGAAGTCGACACTGAATTCAAATCCCTGTTAGAAGCAAAGGATAAATTGGGATTATGGGAATTTATGTTGAAAAAAGGGGCCCGCTATAGGGAAGGGAATAATCTGGAATAGGTAATAGCTTGGCACAAAGATTGTTTAATTTTGATTGAAATTTTAAGGGAATGAAGTTTTTTAAGAAGAGTTTACTGCTGTTAGTATTGCCCGGGCTGGCATTTTCGACAGCCCATAAATTCTATGTTAGCGTAACCAATATCAACTATTCTGAAAAGACCGAAGCGATCCAAATTACCTCTCGTGTTTTTATCGATGATTTTGAAGACGTCTTATTCGAGCGTTATGGTATTGACTCGCATTTGGCTACGGATATGGAAACAGAATTGGCCAACGAATACATAGAGAAGTATTTTAAGGCAAAATTCCTGGTACATATCAATAGGAAACAAAGCACTTACACCTTTTTAGGAAAGAAATATGATAACGATGTAATGATCTGTTATATGGAAATTCCCGAGGTCGATGGGGAACGAATAAAATCTATAACCGTACAGAATGAAATTCTCACCGATCTCTTTGAGGAACAGCAAAATGTGGTCCATTTAAAAGTCAAGGGAAAGAAGAAGAGTTTTGTGCTCATTAAGGAGAATAATAAAGGAATGTTAAACTTGTGACATTCCCCTACAAATACTGAAAAATGCTTTAATTTTCGCCCTCTAAATACAAAAAATGAATAAAATCAAGTATGGTTTTGCTTCGATTTTCTTCCTGTTTGCCACGGTGATGACCGCCCAGGGAGTAGAACAAAACCAAAGAGCCCCCGGACACACCAACCTAAGCAAATTTAAACAGATGTATGAGGAGTTCGCTACTCCCAATTCCTACAGATCAGCCTCTGGGACCCCAGGACCCGATTATTACCAACAACAGGCCGATTATAAGATGGATATAGCGTTGGATGATAGGAATGCGAAAATTTATGGTACCGAAACCATTACCTATACGAATAATTCCCCCGATGCCCTGGAATTTCTCTGGTTACAATTAGATCAGAATGTGAGGGCCAAGGATAGTAAATCGCCCTTACGCGAAGGTTCTGAGGTTGCATTGACAGAGTACCCGAGCGGTTTCGCCAGTAAATATTTAAAAGAACCCTTTGATGGGGGTTTCAAAATAGAATATGTAAAGGACGATTCAGGTAAGCCTCTATCATTTACCGTCAACCAGACCATGATGCGTGTTGACCTTCCACAACCCCTTAAAAGTAAGGCGCAAATCTCCTTTTCATTAAAATGGTGGTACAATATTCCCGATCATACGATCAATAGGGCCCGCTCGGGGTACGAGTATTTTCCGAAAGATGGGAATAGGGCCTTTGTAATAGCCCAATTCTTCCCAAGAATGGCGGTTTACAATGATGTTGAAGGGTGGCAAAACCACCAATTTTGGGGCAATGGAGAATTTGCCCTTCCATTTGGCGACTATGAGGTGAATATTACGGTGCCTGCAGATCATATACTTGATGCCACGGGAGAACTTCAGAATAGAAAAGAGGTCTTTACGAAGGAAATGATGATTCGCTACGAGGAAGCGAAAAAATCATATGACAAACCTGTGTTCATTGTGACCCAAGCCGAAGCCGAGGCGGCCGAGCAAGGTTTTTCCGAGAATAAGAAAACATGGAAATTCAAGGCCAAAAATGTGAGGGACTTTGGATTTGCCTCTTCCCGAAAGTTTATTTGGGACATGCAAGCGGTTAAAATGGGCAATAGGGATGTGATGGCCATTTCGTTATATCCCAAGGAAGGCAATCCCCTTTGGGAAGAATATTCTACGAAAGCTGTAGCGCATACCTTAAAGACCTATTCCAAACATACCTTTGACTATCCCTATCCCAAGGCAATTTCGGTCCATGCAAAAAATCAAGGTATGGAGTACCCGATGATCTGTTGGAATTATGGAAGGCCCAACGAGGATGGTTCCTATTCGGAACGCATTAAATTCGGAATGATCAGTGTGATCATCCATGAAGTAGGCCATAACTTCTTCCCTATGATCGTGAATTCCGATGAGCGACAGTGGGCATGGATGGATGAAGGTTTGGATACGTTTGTACAGTATTTGACCGAACAGGCCTTCGGGGAAGAATATCCAGAGGCAATTGCCCCAAATAAAACCTATCCCTCTGGTAGCGGGGAACCAAGGAAGATCGTACCGTATATGAGCGGTGACCAAAGCACCATTTCACCCATAATGTCAAACCCCGAAAATGTATACCAATTGGGAGCAAACGCCTATAGTAAACCTGCTACGGCCCTCAATATCTTAAGGGAAACCATAATGGGAAGGGAGTTGTTCGATTATGCGTTCAAAACCTATGCGCAACGTTGGATGTTTAAGCACCCCACCCCCGAAGATTTTTTCAGGACGATGGAGGATGCCTCTGCCGTTGACTTGGATTGGTTCTGGAGAAGTTGGTTTTATACCACCGATTATGTCGATATCGGGGTAAAGGGAATTAAAAAGTATTATGTTTCCGATAAGCCCGGTAAGGAAATGCAGGAGTATATGGCAGCAAGGAACCTGACAGTGGCGGATCTGGTGCCGTTGGTTTTTTTGGCGGAAGAAGATGGGGATATTGATATGGATTTAAAGGGCAAAGCCCCGTCAGAAAACTCCCAAGCCTTAAAAGAGTTCATGATGGACAATATGACTGTCGAAGAAAGGGCAGCTGTTAAAGAGCCAAAATATTTTTATGAAATTACTTATGATAAGCCGGGAGGCATACCCATGCCTTTGATCGTTGAATATTCCTATGCGGACGGTTCCAAGGAAAATATTACCTATCCCCCAGAAATATGGCGAAAGAACGATGCGGAGGTAAAAGTGGTACTTCCTACCCAAAATGAATTGGTGGGGATTGTCGTGGATCCAAAGGCTGAAACCGCCGATATCGATACGAGCAATAACTCCTGGCCTAGGAAAGAAGAAAAAAATGACTTTGAAAGGTTTAAGGAAAACATAAAGGGATAGTCAAATTTTAAGATTATAAAAAAGTCTTGATGATATCATCGGGACTTTTTTATTTAGCAATTAATCTTCACTATATTTGGTGTATGTATTCAATGATATTTCTTTTCATCAGCGGGGGTGAAATATTTTTCATCTTATTCATTGTGGTGATGGTATTCGGCGCCGATAAGATTCCTGGCATTGCCAAGGGGTTGGGCAAAGGTATGCGGCAATTAAAGGATGCTACAGAGGATATTAAACGGGAGATCCAAAAAAGCGCTGAAAAACAAGGGATCGATACTAGTTTCGTTGAAGATATCAAAAAAGATGTCAATGAGGTTAAAAGCAACCTTGAATCCGGCTTGGGCGATGACATTAAAAAAGGCTACCAGAAAGTAAAAAAGAATGTCGAGGATGTTACAGGAAGCATAAAACGTCAATAAGCCATTACCTATGCTCGAGAAGATTCTGCAATGGGATAGGGAAACGCTGATTTATTTGAATAGTTTAGGAATAGAGGAATATGATTATTTCTGGTCTGCGGTAACCAATATCTACACATGGATCCCTTTATTTTTGTTTTTTTTCGTTCTTATTTTTTGGAAATTCCCTCGAAAGGAAGCCATCTATGTAACCCTTACGATATTGGCATTGATCGGTTTTATTTTGCTGGCTACCGATTTGACCAAGGGTTCTATCGGAAGGTTACGGCCCAATAATGATGCCGATATCAACACGTTGATTCGGGTGTTGCACAACCCTTCAAGTTTTAGTTTTTTCTCGGGCCATGCTTCCAGTTCATTTTCAATAACCACCATAATCGTCCTGTTTCTTCGGAAAAGGGTCAAATGGGTATACGTTTTCTACTTATGGCCGCTGCTTTTTGCCTTGAGTAGAATTTATGTTGGGGTTCATTATCCCGTCGATATCATTGTTGGGGCCTTGATCGGGATCCTAACTGCCTTTGCATTCTATTACCTCTACAGGCGGATTATCGCACCCTACTTAGGGATAACCCATCCCTAATCGGCAAAAGAACGGTCTCGAGGCGTGGATCTTCTTTGAGCATTCGATTGTACTCCAAAAGAATTTGAGTGGTCTTGTCCTTTTCTTTTACAGGTTCCAAAACTTTACCTGACCATAGCACATTGTCAGATAATATTAGGCTACCCGATCTTGTTTTCGGCATTACCTCCTGAAAGTAACCGGGATACTCCTTTTTTTCAGCATCGATGAACACCAAATCGAAAACCATATCCAACGTAGGGATGATTTTCAAGGCATCGCCCGTATGTTGTATGATCTGCCCCCCCAAACCACTCCGGTCAAAGTATTTTCGCTGTATATCGAAAAGCTCCTCGTTTACGTCTATGGTATGCAATTCCCCGCCTTCGGCCATCCCTTCCGCAAGACATAAGGCCGAATAGCCCGTATAGGTCCCGATTTCAAGGATGTGGGTAGGACAAACGATTTTGGATAATAGGCTCAACACCCTACCTTGAAAATGACCGGTGATCATTCTGGGTTGAATTACGGTACGATGTGTTTCATAGGAGAGGGCCTTCAATAATTCGGGCTCGTTTTCAGAATGGTCCTGAATATAATCTTCCAACAAAGAAGATAAAAAGTGCATGGGATTTTTTTGTAAAAATATGCAATTATGTACTACCTTGAAATTTGAATACATTGAATTCCACTAGTAGCTGCCCATGGATACCATACACATAAGAAGTGCTACCCAAAACGATTTGAAGGTATTACGCACGTTCGAGCAAGGGGTGATCAAGGCCGAAAGACCTTTTGATGTAACCCTGGATGCCGATCCCATAACCTACTATGATTTAGGGGAGTTGATACAAAACGATAATGCCCTTGTTGTCGTTGCGGAAACAAACGGTACGGTCATTGCATCGGGTTTTGCCCTGGTCAAACCCGCAAAACACTATTTAGACCATGATCACTTTGCGTATTTGGGTTTTATGTACACCCGTCCCGAATATAGGGGTAAAGGAGTAAACGCCAGAATCGTCGAAAGATTAAAACAATGGTCCTTTGCCAAAGGATTGAAAGAAATTCGATTGACCGTCTATAACGACAATCAAAGTGCGATTAAGGCTTATGAAAAAGTCGGGTTCAAAAAGCATATTATAACCATGCGATTGGCATAACCACATTCATAAGGTGAATTTTATTTAAACCGATATCGTACTTTTGAGGAAAAGAATAGGATGCAATTTCAGAATTCACTTGCCTTTGCACAACAGTTGGATGAGAAGGACGAACTTCGTAACTACAGAAAGGAATTCCATTTCCCCCAGATTGCTGGTAAGGATGTAATTTATTTCACTGGAAATTCCCTAGGATTACAGCCTAAAATGACACAGAGTTATATTGATGAGGTAATGAACGATTGGAAAGAACTGGGTGTGGAGGGTCATTTCCATGCCAATAAACCTTGGTGGGACTATCATGAACGATTGGCCGCCCCATTGGCCAAAATCATGGGAGCCCAGGAGGAAGAGATTTCCGTAATGAATACCTTGAGTGTAAACCTTCATTTATTAATGGTATCCTTTTTTAGACCTACAAAGTCACGTTATAAGATTTTATGCGAGGAGAAGGCGTTTCCCAGTGATCAATACCTATTGCAAAGTCAAGTACGGTTCCATGGTTTAAACCCCAATGAAACTATTGTGGAGGTAAAAAAAAGAAAAGGGGAACACTTTTGGCGCACCGAGGATATCCTCGCCAAAATAGAGGAATTAGGAGACGAACTCGCCTTGGTATTCATAGGTGGGGTCAACTATTACAACGGACAGGTTTTTGATATGCAAACCATTACCCAAGCTGGTAAGTCGGTAGGGGCTTATGTTGGATGGGACCTTGCCCATGCTGCGGGAAATATCGCCTTGAAATTGCATGATTGGGAGGTGGATTTTGCAGCGTGGTGTAGTTATAAATATATGAACAGTGGTCCGGGAAATGCCTCTGGGGTATTTATACACCAAAAACATTTGGGCCAAAATGATATGCCACGGTTCGAGGGATGGTGGGGAACGAAAAAGGAAACCCGTTTTTTGATGAAGCCAATTTTTGAACCTATGGATACCGCCGATGCATGGCAGATCAGTAATCCACCTGTTTTGGCCTTGGCACCCTATTTGGCATCCTTGCAACTTTTCGAGGCTGTGGGTATGGAAGCCCTGATCAAAAAACGAAATACAATCGTTGCGTATTTGGAGTTTATCCTGAATGAAATTGCCAATGAAGTCAGTGGAACCTTTGAAATAATCACCCCGAAGGATAGAGGGTGCCAGCTTTCTGTTTTTCTACATGGGCAGGGGAGGCCCCTATTCGATTATTTAATGAAACAGGGGGTAATAGCGGATTGGAGGGAGCCCAATGTCATTCGCCTGGCACCGGCGCCATTCTATTGTTCCTATGAAGATATGTTTCGATTTGGACAGTTATTAAAAGAGGGTATTTTGGCTCAAATCGATTAGTCCTCCAAGGCTATTTTCATTAGATTTGCCGCTTAATTACAACTAGCGATGAATTCACTTCGATTGATTCTATCGAATCCAAGATATTTTGGGCCTGCATGGGTATATGCGAGTCTTAATATTCTTTTTGGAACCTGGGCCATATACATCCCAACAGTAAAGGATAAGCTAAATATTGACAAGGCCGATCTTGGAATCGCCATTTTCTTTCTTGCCCTCGGCGTATTTACGGTATTTCCTATTGCCTCTAGGATCATTAATAAGATTGGAGTGGGAAGGGCAACTGCGCTTGGTGTACTCTTCAGTAGCTTATCCGCGTTACTGCCCTTGATTGTCCCTTCCTATTACTCTTTAATGGCAGCACTTTTTGTTTTTGGGGCCTGTAACGGTTTTACCGATATCTCTATGAATACCCTGGTTACGGAAATTGAAAAAGAAGACAAACAAAAATTCATGTCCGCCGCACATGGATTTTTTAGCTTGGGAGGGGTTTTGGCAGGTTTGGGCAGTTTTTTGATCATTGGGATAAATAATCCCCCTATGCATATGCTAGGTGCTGTGCTACTTGTTTTAGGCGTGAATATATTCTTTTTCAGAAAATATTACCATGTGAAGGCAGCTCCTATAGAAAAAGAACCCTTTGGTCTAAAATTATTCAAACCATTGATGCTTTTAGGGGTGGTTTCATTTATAGCTATGGGCAGTGAAGGGGCAATCGTGGACTGGAGTGGACTTTTTCTAAAAGAAATTAGCTTGGCCCCAGAGGCTTTGTGGGGTGCAGGCTTTTTGGGCTTTCAGATTACCATGACCTTGGGGCGTTTTGTGGGGGATGCCATTAGCTCCCGAATAGGCTCGATCAAAATAGTATCATTAGGGACTTCTATTGCAATTCTTGGTTATTTATTCATATTGTCAACGAACACCTATATGGCTATCGCAGGTTTTGCCTTAAGCGGCTTGGGATTTTCGGTAATCGTTCCCGAATTGTTTCGAATAGGCGGAAATGTCAAGGGAGTGCAATCATCGCAAGGAGTTGCATTCATTGCAGGTTTAGGGTATGCAGGATTTTTATTCGCACCGCCCATTCTAGGGTTTATTGCAAAAAGCTATTCATTGCTTGCCTGCTTTATAGTGCTTCTTTGTTGTGGGCTATTGGTCTTGGCGGCAACTTCCCTTATGAAAAAAAGGTAAGCTTTAACCTTAAATAGGTGTTATTCGGAAGAAACCTTTATATCGGAAAAATACAAGGTAAAACCCTCATTATTTTTATGCATTTTTGCGATTTTTAGTCCACCCATTTCCACATAATCCTCCCAAGTTGTTATAAGGGAAGGTTCTGGTTGGTTTCCTTTTCTAAAAACCCATTCCTTAACCAAATAATCTTCCCCAAAATAAAAATCATAGGCATCACCAGGGGTATAACCCCCATCGGAACCATAAACAATGGTTAGCTTATCCATTGTATTATTGCTAATCGGTGCTATTTCCTGTTTAGTATATGTATGTGTGAAGTTGTCTTGGTCCCATTCTAGATTGAAAGGAGCCAATAGCCAATATTTATCGTTTATAAACCCACCATTGGTTTTATAGGCAACACTATCCATTTTAGACCAATTATAGGAAAGTGTATCCCCTTTGGATATAGCTACAATATCGTTGGTTTTGGGCTTCCATATCCAAGTCCGTTCAAAGTGTGTGGTGTCCCTGTCCACATTAAACGTGAACTGTAATTCATCAACATTTTTCCAATTAGCCATACCGTTGGCATTGGCAATTTTTTCCAATATTGTAGGTTCCATTGCCACGAGGGGTTGTTCTGGCTTCTTTTCCATTTTACAACCCATGACGACCAAGACCAACAAGAGCAGTTTGCTATTATTCATTGTATTGCGGTTTATTCAAATATAATGGAATCGATCCAATAAAGGGATATAGGTAAAAAACAATTTCATATACATTTCAGCAACGGACGATCTTACTGGGAAAGAGGCCTATGACCATGGTTTCTACAAAGTTAGGCTTCCTGTTGAAAAAGTGTCGTATACATGAGTTGATCTGATCTTGTTTTATTGCAATTCGATGAATCAATTTTCTGAATATTTTTAATAAAATGCTTAGTTTTGGGTTCTTAAATAAAATAAGATGAGTTCGAAAAAGGGAAAAGTACAGGAAGCAATTGATGAAAAATTATTGGAAGAACGCAAGGTTTTTCTCTGGGGTATGGTCGATGATGATTCTGCCAAACACGTAATCGATCGTTTGTTGTATTTGGATATGCAGAATAATAAAGAAATCCAACTGTTCATCAATAGCCCTGGGGGGTATGTAACTTCAGGTTTTGCCATGTATGATACCATAAAGTCCTTGAAAAGTCCGGTATCTACTATTTGTACAGGATTAGCGGCTTCTATGGGGTCCATTTTGCTTTCTGTAGGTAAAAAGGGAAGAAGGTTTATACAACCCCATGCCCAGGTTATGATACATCAGCCTAGCGGAGGTGCTAGGGGCCAGGCATCGAATATTGAGATTCAAGCCAAGGAAATCATCAAGACCAAGGAATTAAGTGCAAAGATCCTTGCTGAGAATTGTGGACAGGACTATGAAAAGGTGCTCAGGGATTTTGATCGCGACTATTGGATGAACGCCCAGGAATCAATAGAATACGGTATAGTAGATGGTATTTTGAAATAATCAATAATACCTTTACAAACGAAAAAGTCCTTCGCAATCGTGTTGTGAAGGACTTTTTTAATGATATATATGGACGCCGAAGCGGATTGTAGTATATATACGGGAAATAGGGCTTGTTTGGATGTTTTTATGGGGTCATTTCCATCATTTTAAGGGATGTCCCAATCTGGCTTACAACCTTCATGAACTTGGAAGGATTGAAGTTTATTTTATTAAATTTACCAACTAACCCTCTTATTTTCCTTTTCCATAATGAAACAAACACCGAAGAAGATTGCCATTGTTGGATCGGGTCTGGTAGGTTCCTTGCTGTCTATTTATCTGAGAAGGCTGGGCCATGCTGTCACCGTTTTTGATCGAAGGCCCGATATACGTACCATTGTTTTCTCGGGACGTTCGATTAATTTGGCGATGAGCAATAGGGGCTGGAAGGCAATGGCGGAAATTGGAATTGAGGACGATATTAAGAAAATAGCCATACCCTTGGATAAAAGGGCCATGCATGTGGTAGGTAAACCCATGTACTTCCAAAAATATGGCAAAGATGGGGAAGCAATTTGGTCGATATCGCGAGGGATATTGAACAGAAAGATGATCGATTTGGCCGAAAAGGCCGGGGTTACCTTCAAATTTGAGGAAAAAGTGTGGGATGTAGATCTCCCAGAGGCCAAATTATACACGGGGGAAACTGAAAAAGGGGAGTGGGAAGAATATAAATATGACTTGATTTTTGGTTGCGATGGGGCTTTCTCAAGGGTACGCCATAAAATGCAACGCCGAAGTCGGTTTGATTATTCCCAGGATTTTATTGATGTAGGCTATAAGGAATTGACCATACCCGCGAATGCGGATGGTAGCCATAAATTGGATGCCCATTCTTTTCATATCTGGCCTAGGGGTAACTTTATGTTCATTGCCATGCCCAATTTGGATGGCAGTTTTACCTGTACCTTGTTTATGCCGTTTGAAGGTGAGATATCGTTCGAAAGTATAAAAACAAAGGAAGAGGCACAGCATTTTTTCAAGGTCAACTTTCCAAGTGTGGACCAGGAAATTGAAAATTTGGCCGAGGACTTCTTTAAGAATCCGACCAGTGCCATGGTCACTATGAAGTGTTATCCATGGACCTATTGGGACAAAGTAGCCTTGGTTGGTGATTCTGCCCATGCCATCGTGCCTTTCTATGGGCAAGGTATGAATGCCGGATTTGAGGATATATATATACTCAATGAAATCATAAAGAAACATGGTGACGATTGGGAATCCATTTTCCAAGAATATCAAAAAGAACGCAAGCCCAATGCAGATGCCATCGCTGAATTGAGTTATCGCAATTTTGTGGAAATGAGTAGTAAAACGGCCGACCCTAGGTTTTTATTACAAAAAAAGATAGAGAAAAGATTCGCGAAAAAACATCCCGATAAATGGATTCCATTATATTCTAGGGTCACCTTTTCCGATCGTCCCTATTCGGAGGCTTTGGCCATTGGGGATCAACAGGAAAAAATCATGCAACACGTCATGGAGTTACCAAATATTGAAGATAAATGGGATAGCGTCGAGGTTGAGGAGCGAATCTTAAGTTTGCTCTAGGGCCTGCCAACATAAAGCCATAAGTAGCTTTTATGTCCTTTTTCTTTATCAAACCATCAAAATACAGTCTTCCCATATAGGATGAACAGGTCCTATTGCTTTTTTGAATGTTTCATTTCAGCCTGGCGCATCGGCATACTATCTATTAAACTGAAAATGGCTTTAGGGTCCACAACAAAACGTTCCTTCATTTTTACGCCTCCATCCTTTCCAATAAGTATCAGGCCCTGAAAATCCTTTAATCCATAGGCTTCAATAATTTGCCTGGATTTTAATGCTGTTTTCCTTTTTAAGGTATCGAGAACGGCATCGTCGGTTACAATGAAAATGAGGATATCCCGATTCCGTAATTCTACTGGGTGGTGTTGTAAGGTTTTTAATTGCTCTTTTAGCTCCCCGGAACTAAAATCCGAAACCTTTAACAGCAGAATGCGATTTTCCCATTTATAATCATCGAGATTTTGGGCCATTGTGGTGGTTGAAATAAGAATCACGGTCAGTAGCCAGATGTTGTTGAGATATTGCATATTCGTAAAATAACCAAACCCTAAATTAACAAAAAAAGCCATCTGGGAAGATGGCTTTATACTGCTTAACCTTATTTTACCTATATCTTGGAGAACATTTTTTCCATTTTGGCTTGCTCTTCCTCTGCCAATACGGGATCGACCAAGATTCTTCCACTATGTTCGTCGGTAATGATTTTTTTGCGCGAAGCGATTTCCACTTGTACTTGTGGTGGTATGGTAAAAAAAGATCCCCCTGATGCCCCTCTCTCGACAGGTACCACGGCAAGTCCGTTCTTCACATTGTTTCTAATTCTTGCATAGGCTTTAACCAAGCGCTCCTCAATTTGCTCCTGGTACTCGATTGATTTGGACAAGAGTGCTTTTTCTTCTTTTTCGGTTTCCGCCAAAATCGCAGCCAATTCGTTTTTCTTATGTTTCAAGTGCGTTTCCCGTTCACTCAAGTTTTCCTTGGTTTCGGAAATCACCTCTTTTTTCTGTTCTATTTGCGCCTTGAACTCCTTTATATTCTTTTCTGCAAGTTGGATTTCCAATTCTTGAAATTCCAATTCTTTGCTTATAGAATTGAATTCCCTGCTGTTACGAACATTTTTTTGTTGCTCTGTATATTTCTTGATCAACGCTTTTGATTCATCGATCAAGTTCTTTTTAGCCGTGATTTCGAAATTGATCGTTTCTACATCGGTCTTAAGCTTGTCCAATCTAGTTTTTAGCCCTAAAACATCATCTTCCAAATCCTCTACTTCTAAGGGTAACTCGCCCCTAACATTGCGTATTTCGTCAACCCTAGAATCGATTAATTGCAAATCATACAATGCCCTCAACTTCGCTTCTACGGTTATTTCACCTTTTTTTGCCATACCTATAAATACTTGATTGGATTCGTTATACTTTCCGATAAACGGATTGCAAAATTAGGAATTTTTTTCGTAAGATAATCAACTAAAAGATTTTTTGTAAACTGTTCGGTTTCAAAGTGTCCGATATCCGCAATCACCATGCTACCTTCGGCTTCGTAAAATTGATGGTATTTGACATCTGCAGTGATGAAGAGGTCTGCGCCAGCCGCCTTGGCGGCCTTGATCGCAAAAGCGCCACTTCCACCCAAGACGGCCACTTTTTCAATAGGTTTTCCACGTAATTCTGAATGTCGAATGCATGATGCATGCATTCTTTCTTTAACGATTTTAAGAAAATCTACCTCCTTCATCGGATTTTGAAGCGAGCCGATCATGCCCATCCCGATGTTTTGATTCGTGTTTTCCAGGGTTAGGATTTCATAAGCCACCTCTTCATAAGGATGGTTTTTAAACAAGGCATTCATAACTTTTTTCTCGATCGCTGCTGAAAAAGTGATGTTCACCTGCATTTCTTCCTCATAGTGTATCTCACCGATTTTACCCTTTGTTGGATTGGCATGTTGGTCCGCTTTGTAAGAGCCTATTCCCTTAGAGGTAAAGCTACAATGGCTATAATTGCCAATGGTTCCTGCTCCGGCTTCAAATAGGGCGTTCTTTAAGCTCTCGGCCGCATCCAAAGGAACATAGGTGGTCAATTTCTTAATGGTACTTTTTTGTGGTATAAGAATTTTTGGATCCATGATGTCCAGTACCTCGCAAATCTTTGCATTTACCCCTTCCATGGCGTTGTCCAAGGCCGTATGCATACTATAAATGGCAATGTGATGCTGAATGGCCTTTATCACAGTACGTTCCACATACGTGGCGCCGGTAATTTTTTTGAGACCATTGAAAATTATGGGATGAAAACTCACGATAAGATTGCATTTTTGTGCGATTGCCTCTTCGACCACATTTTCCAAAGTATCCAAGGTTATCAGAATACCCGATACCTCTTGGTTTTGGTCACCGACCAAGAGTCCAACATTGTCAAAATCCTCGGCATGGGCCAATGGGGCCAATTCTTCCAATATCCTAGTAACTTCTTTTACTATCATTTTAGCGTTTTATAAGGTGATCAAAGATAAAATATTATATTTTCGTTCTAATGCAACTGCTTAGAAAAATAGCCTACCCCATTTCCTTGGTTTATGCCGTCGTGGTATATATTCGAAATATACTTTACGATGTTGGCTTTTTTAAAAGCACCTCCTTTAAAACCCCTACAATATGTGTGGGCAACCTGAGTGTCGGGGGTACTGGTAAAACCCCTATGATCGAATATTTAGTCGAAAATCTTAAGGGTTCATACAAAGTGGCCGTATTAAGTCGGGGATATGGACGAAAAACAAGAGGATATGTATTGGCTACAAGCAACAGTAAGGTTGAGGAAATAGGGGATGAGCCCCATCAAATAGTTGCTAAATTCCCTGATGTTACCGTTGCAGTCGATGGTAATAGGCGTAACGGCATAACAAATCTGGAACAATCCACCAGACCGGATGTTATTCTTTTGGACGACGCATTTCAGCACCGCAAGGTAAAGCCCCGTTTTTCGATACTGCTTACAGCCTTTGATAATTTATACTCCGAAGATTGGTATTTGCCCACTGGCAATTTAAGGGACTCAAGAAAAGAGGCCCAACGGGCCGATGTGATCATTGTCACTAAATGTCCTTCTACCTTGACCGAAGAAAGGCAACTTCAAATTAAAAAACAGCTACGGCCCAAAGAACATCAAAAAGTATTGTTCAGCGGATTGTACTTTGATGGGATATTAAGAAGCAATACCTCTAGCATAGCTTTAAACGATCTTTCGGGACAGAGGGTAACGTTGGTTACCGGCATTGCCAATCCAAGGCCTTTAGTCCGCTATCTGGAAAGTATGGGGTTGGATTTAGAGCATTTGGAATATAGGGACCATCATTTCTTCAGCACTTCGGAAATAGCACTTTTCAATTCAAAAGCAATGGTCTTGACAACAGAAAAGGACTTCGCCAGATTAAAGGGGAAGGTCAGCAATTTATATTATATACAAGTGAAACACGATTTCTTAAATGGGGGAGGTTCCATTTTGATCAATGCCGTAAAGGAGATTATACCGTAGGGGTACTACTTTCTGGGTGACCAAAAATGTTCTCCCCGATTTTTTGATAGAAAACCTCGGGTTTAAAGGGTTTTGTGACCACATCATTACATCCTGCGGCATAAAAACTTTCTAGACTATCGTCTAAAGAAATTGCGGTTAAAGCGATTATAGGCGTTTTCATATCGAATTTCCTAATTTCTATAGTCGCTTCTTCCCCACTAATGCCTGGCATGTGGATATCCATTAATATGGCATCATAGGTGTTCTTCTTGGCAAGTTCAATGGCTTCTGTTCCATTACTGGCGATATCGCTGGTAATATCTTTCTTTGATAACATTTTCTTTGTTATGACCTGATTGATCTTATTATCCTCAACGATCATCAAATGCAGACCTTTGAATTCATAATCGGTATGTGTGATCTCAAAGGGGATGTCATCGATGATATCATCCTTGCTTTTTAGTTTTAGTTCAAAATAGAAACAACTACCTTGGCCTAGATCACTTTCCAATTTTATGTTACTATCGAATAAACCTAATAGACTTTTTACTATGGTAAGCCCAAGCCCGGTACCTCCGTATTCCCTATTTATTTGTATAGAACCTTGTTCAAATCCTTCGAAAATCTTTTGTTGTTGGTCTTTGGAAATGCCAATACCATTATCCTTAACTTCAAAATAAAGAGTAACATCCTCTTCCTCTTTATGCACCATTTGAGCCTTTATGGTTACTTCCCCATTTTTTGTGAACTTCAAGGCATTACCGATAAGATTCATGAAAATTTGTGAAAGTTTCAAAGGATCGCTCATCAAATGGGAGGGGATGCTTTCATCATAATCCAAGACAAGCTTGGTGTGGTTTTCCTTGGCACTTTGTTGAAGGGAGTCAATGACCTCTTTTAAAACCTTTTTAAGATTGAACTCCATGATCAAAGGTTCTAATTTGTCGGCATCGATCTTGTTTATATGTAGAATATCATTAATAAAGTTCAGTAGATAATCCCCGGAGAATTTTAAAGCCTTGAGATGCTCTTTTTGGTTTTCATTGGGATTTTCTTCCAATAATAAGTGGGTAAGTCCTGTTACTGCATAAAGCGGGGTTCTCAATTCATGGCTTACTGTCGATAAAAAGTTGGTTTTGGCTTCCATCGCACTGACAGCGGCATCCCTAGCAGCCTGTAACTCACTATTTTTGGTATGCAAAAGATCGTTGGTCTTCAATTTTATCTGGTTGTTCCGGTATAAAGAAACTGCCAATAACGAAATGATAATCAAAAAAGCGGAAGTTAAGATTGCCGTTATTTCGGATCGGTTGGCAGATTTGCTCAACTCTTCAATCCGCTTATCCTGACGTTTAATTTCCGAGGCCATATTCTCACTATGTATTTCATCTGCCGTTTTCGTTGCCTGATTTAATTTTTCTAGACTAAAAAGCGAATCTTTGGCGGCATATAAATTTCGGGTAGCCGTAAGGGCGTTTTCAAATTTGCCTTGCCCTTCATTGGACTCGGCCAGTAATTCATTACTTTCAATGATCTCAACCGCAAAATTGTTTTCCTTGGCAAGTGCATTGGCATTTTCGGCATTTTTCGCCGCTTCTTCATAATTGCCGGTTCTAAGGTTGGTTCTCGCAAGTCCTAAATATGCCTTTGTAGCCAGGAAATCCTTTTCATATACATCGGTATTAACGACTAAGGAATTGAAATTTTTAGAGGCGCTTTCATATTTTTCGAGATTTAAATAGATCTCACCCTCGGTCAAAAGGATATTATTGAAGAAATTACGGTCATTATTCAGTTGCCTTGCTTCATTAAGCATAAAAATGGCTTGGAAATTTTGATTTTCCCTGAAAAGAAAAATGGCCTCAATATATTTATAGATGGCATCGCCGTATGGGTATTCAACCTCCCCTAATAAAACTTTGGCCCTGTCCCAATAATATTTGGCAGTGTTTTCCTTATTCAATTTAAGATAAAGCAAGGCGAACATATGGTAGCTATCAACGAGGGTTTTGACATCTTTGTTCTGTTCGGCCAGTGTAGCGGCTTTCTCCAGGGATTTTAGCGCGAGGTCTATTTCGTTTTTATTCCTATAGGTTCTTGCCTCATTAAAATAGGATTGTACGTCGTTCTGAACCGCATTGTCCTGTGCCGTTACACCGATGGATATGCATACAAAAGCCAAAATCAAAGTGAGATTTTTAAGGCACTTATGTAGTATTCTTAGGTTCAAACGAATTTCTTTTTTTATCCAATAATTGATTACTTCTATAATTCTGCTATTATCTCCAGTTTAAATATTAAACCCTCCAATGACCTTCATTATATTTAAAATTACAAAAGTCATCTGAGAATCAAACGTACAAGAATACTATCTATTGTTTATAACGGGGGATACTATAGGGTCTTTTGTGAAAAAAAGTATATTCTTTAGTTCGTTTAATGACGCTTTTTCAAAAGTATTATTTATTTCTTGAATGGTAGATTCCTTTTTTAGGTTAAAAATAATGTTGATCAAAGACTTATTCTCGACAGGGAATTTAATACCACAATCCATACTGACATGAGCTACGGACTTGGTGTTTGCCAAATAGTTGATTGCTACGTGATTCAATTGCGGATGGAACTTTTGAATTTTTAACGGGTTACCACCAATGCTACCGATATTGATTTTTTTCATTGGATGTTGTACCCTATTTCCCAAGTATATTGTAAAAGGCCAACGCCAATTACAATACATGCTTGTGTGCCTTGTAGGAAGAGCGCACCAACGCCCCACTTTCGACATGTCTGAAGCCCATTTTAAGACCAATTTCCTCATACTTTTTAAACTGCTCGGGAAGAATGAATTCCTTTACGGGCAGATGTTTTTTTGAAGGTTGAAGGTATTGTCCAATGGTAAGTACATCCACCTTGGCATTTCTAAGGTCTTCCATAGTTTCGAACACCTCCTCTTCAAGCTCTCCGAGACCTAACATGATCCCCGATTTTGTTCGGTTGACCCCTTGGCTATTTAGATACGCCAAAACCTCAAGGCTTCGTTCATACTTTGCTTGTATTCGTACCTCCCTAGTAAGTCGTTTAACGGTTTCCATATTATGGGATACTACTTCTGGGGCAACCTCGATTATGCGGTCTAAATGTCTTTCAATACCTTGAAAATCAGGAATAAGGGTTTCGAGTGTGGTTGTTGGGCTCATTCTTCGAATGGCCTTTACGGTCTCTGACCAGATTATAGATCCCATATCGGTCAGGTCATCGCGATCTACCGAGGTGATAACGGCGTGTTTTATCCCCATTAATGTAATAGATCTAGCCACTTTTTCAGGTTCTGCCCAGTCAACAGCAGATGGGCGACCTGTTTTAACGCCGCAAAAACCACATGAACGTGTACATATGTTACCTAATATCATAAATGTTGCGGTACCTTCACCCCAGCATTCCCCCATATTAGGGCAGCTACCCGAAGTGCAAATGGTATGCAGATCATATTTATCTACCAAATTTCGCAATTGGGTATATTTCTTACCTGTAGGTAATTTTACCCGCAACCATTTTGGTTTTCCTTGTGGAGGAGCCACATTATTCACGCCCATATTTGGATTTTGGACAAATATACGAACAAATTAATGTTTTGCCGATCAAGCGGAAGTCTATTAAAAAACTACAAGGGAAGCGCTTTAACGAAGTATTTTGGGGTGTTATTTCTTCTTTCTAATGATTTCCGCCAATAATTTTTTGGCCCGTAACAACTTTACCTTTATGTTGTTTATCGGTTCGTTGAGCTGGGCGGCAATAGCGGCATAACTCAATTCATGAAAATAGCGGAGGTTGATCACTTCTTGGTAATGTGGTTTCAACTTTTTAATATTCTGCAATAGTGTTGCCAAGTTCTGTTCTGTGATCAAACTGTCTTCAGCCGAAGGGGCATCATCCAAAACTTTTGAAATCGCTTCGTTGTTTCCCCATGCTTCCAAGACATTTCTTTTTCTTTTACGGATAAGATCAACGTGTATGTTCTTTGAAATGGTAATCAACCAAGTCTTGAACTCATAAGAATCGTCATACGAATTGATTTTGTCAAAGGCCTTGGAGAATGTTTGTATGGTAATATCCTCAGCATCATTTTCATTTTCGGTACGTTTGAGCTGAAAACCATAAACGTCATTCCAAAAAGTATCCAACAAGGTACTGAAGGCCATCTGGTTGCCCATTTTCGCCTTATTGATAATAGCAAGTAAGGTATCTTCGGTTTTATTCAAAATAGAATAAGGATTTACACCCTAAAGCACTATACTTAGTGCAATTCCGGGGCAGTATCTTTCTCGCAATCCCTTTCGCCCGGTAATTTCCCACACATGCCACATGCCTCTCCGTTCGTATTCAGAAAAGGACTTTGACTAGCGCAAGTTCCTGAGAACCGGCCATCTTTTTTAGACCATATTTTGATTGCAATGCCAGCAAAGGCGAGTGCTAAAAGACCTATTGTCAAAAGGATAAGCTTCATTGTAAAATTTTGTGCAAAGATATAAAAATAAAGCCCTGACTGTGTGGTCAGGGCTTTGAAAATAAGTGCTATTTTTTAAACTAGTAATCAATTTTGGCCACAACTTTATCAACCGAAGGGGTTTTATTGCCACCTTTAGGTTCGATGGTGATGTAGCTTACGGCCTTGTCCGCATAGGGCAAAGCCAAGAGTTTTTCTTTTCCCACGAATTCGTCGATGATTCCAAGGTTGATCATTTCGCCGTTCACTTCGGCCCACATTTGAAAACTTTGGTCTTCGGGTAGATGGGGAAGATTCTTTACATTGATATAGGATAACTTTTTTACGGGATTGATATAGGCAACGGCCTTCAATTCCTTCGCATTTTGGTTTCCCTTGACATTATACCTTCTTGTTTGAGGATTGTTCAATACAATGAATTGGTTACGAACATCCTCAAGTTCAAGCCTCATGTCTTCTTTCAATAATTCAATCTTATTGTTTACGATGACATTCTCCTCTTGTAGACTCTGATTCTGATTCCATAGGAAATAAGAGGCGCCGGCAAACATCACAGCAGCAAAACTGGCTGCAATGGCATACCTGAAGAATTTCTTTCTACTGGCATTCTCGGATTTAATTCGCGCCAGAATCTTGTTTTTTAATCCTTCCGGAGTCTTAATAGCATGCAGTTTCACGAAAGTCTCCAAGTTTTCCTGTAGCTCATCGTAGGTTTCCCTTACTTCAGGGTAAAGGGCCAAGTACCTTTCTACCTGTAAAGTTTCATGGTCATCGGTAGTTCCCAATAAATACTTTTCAAGCAAATCCGAATCCAAAAATATTTTTATTTTTTCTTTCATTATATCAGATTTAGTAAGAGCGCAAATATCATTGATGAACCATAGATTTTCTTTAATTCCCTAAGACCTATTTTCAATCTTGATTTTATGGTTCCCAAGGGGATATCCAGTTCATCACTGGCTTCTTGTTGGGTCATTCCATGAAAAAACAGGGCTTCAAGTACAATTTGATACTTGTCTTCTATCTTATCCAGGTTTTCACGGACATCCATAAATTCAGGCCTAATGCTATCAACGCCTAAGTTATATACGTCGGAAACGTCCATTTGGATTTCTTTATCGGATTTCGTGTTGACACTTCTTAGCTTATCTATGGCTGTATTTCTGGTAATTCGAAACAACCATGTGAATAATTTTGCCTTTGTAGCATCATATGAATCTGATTTCTTCCAGATTTTCACAAAACTTTCCTGTAAAACATCCTGGGCCAATTCTTCATCACGAACCACTTTTTTTGCAACACCGTACAGCGTATCACCATAGTGTTCGTACAAGAGCGATATGGCCTTATCATTTCGTTCTTGTAGTAATTCCACAATATGCTTTTCAAGAAGTGTGCTCATGTAATGGGTTGGCTACGAAAAATTTATGCACGCGGCATCCAATCGGTTCGTTTTAACCGTATATCCTTTAAACGCTAATTTATAAAATTGATTGTTATAGCTAGCGTTATCTCAAATTTTTAATTATAAATGTACAACTGGTAATTGTACATTTAGTTTTTGGTTAGTTTGGTTTGGTATAGCCCCTGTTATTCTTTAGCAGGGGTTATTTTATGATATTAACTTCCGGGGTTATTCTGATTCTATACCTTTCGAAAACGGAATTCATAATCTTTTCCGCCAACCCTATAATATCTTTACCGGTTGCATGGCCATAGTTGACCAGGACCAAGGCTTGGTTTTTATGTACTCCGGCATCCCCATAGCGTTTTCCTTTGAATCCGCATTGCTCGATCAACCATCCCGCAGGAACTTTATAGGCATTTTCAGATACTTTATAATATTTAGCTTTCGGATGTGCAGCAATGAAATCTGCGAATGTCGTTTTGGTCAAAACTGGATTTTTAAAGAAGCTTCCACTATTGCCCAATTCTTTGGGATCGGGAAGCTTACTTTGACGAATAGCCACTACGGCCTTGGAAACATCCTGTATAGTGGGTATTTTAATACCCCATTCCTGCAGTTGGGTTTCAATGGCGCCATAGGACGTATTTAGTGGGTGGTTTTTTTTGGTGAGTTTAAACAAGACCGAAGTTATTACATACTTGCCTTTTCCCTCATTTTTAAAATAGGAATCCCTATAATCGAACTGGCAATCGGCTTTTGAGAAGACCTTGATGGTCTGATCGTTCATATCCAAAGCTTCACAGCTAATAAAAGTGTCCTTGAGTTCAACACCGTAAGCCCCAATATTTTGGATGGGAGCTGTACCTGTATGCCCTGGGATGAGCGAAAGGTTCTCCAAACCCCCAAAATCATGTGCTAGGCACCAAAGTACCATATCGTGCCATACCTCACCGGCCATTACCTTAAGATAAACATGGCTATTATCTTCCTTAAGTATTTCCTTCCCTTTTATGTTTATATATAAAACAAGGGCGTCGATATCTTTTGTAATCAACATATTGCTACCCCCACTAAGTAGAAATGGCTCGGGGTACCCCTTAAGTTGTAGTGCTTTTTTTAGATCCTCCAAGGAATTTATTTCGCAGAAGTAACGCGCCGTAGCATCTATACCAAAAGTATTATAGTGTTTTAAGGATTTATTTTCTTGGATTTTCATCGACCCTTGTAGATTTTTAAGGCTTCTTTGAGAATATGCACCGCTTTCCTAAGACTATCCTTGTCCAATACATAAGCAATGCGTATTTGGTTTTTACCCAATCCTTCAGAAGCATAGAACCCCGCTGCAGGGGCTACCATGACGGTTTCGCCCTCTACCCTGAATTCCTCCAATAACCATTGTGCGAAATCATCCGAATCTTCTATGGGGAGTTCGGCGATGCAGTAAAAAGCCCCTTGGGGATGGCCAATTTTTATTCCATCGATTTTTTCCAGTTCCTCGATCAAGAGGTTTCTTCTGGAAACATACTCCTTTTTTACATCATCAAAATAGCTTTGTGGGGTTTCCAAGGCGGCCTCACTGGCAATCTGGGCATAGGTTGGAGGCGACAAACGGGCTTGCGCGAACTTTAGGGCTGTTTTTATGACTTCTTTGTTCTTCGATACCAAACAACCAATTCGTGCACCACACATGCTATATCTTTTGGAAACGGAGTCGATCATGATCGCATTTTCATCCAATCCTGATTCCTGCAGTATGGAGTAATGCTCCTTGCCATCATAGGTAAATTCCCGGTAGACTTCATCTGCAATCAAAAAAAGGTTATGTTTTTTGACTATAACGGCCAATTTTTGAATTTCATCCCGACTATATAAGTATCCCGTAGGGTTTCCCGGATTGCATATGAGTATCGCCTTTGTCCTAGCCGTTATCAGTTTCTCGAATTCCTCTATCGGAGGTAGGGCAAAATTATCATCGATTCGGGAAACTACCGGTACCACCTTGATTCCCATGGCCGTTGCAAATCCGTTATAATTTGCATAAAATGGTTCAGGAATAATGATTTCATCGTTGTTGTCCGCGATACTTCCCATGGTAAATGAAAGCGCTTCGGAACCCCCAGTGGTTACCAAGATGTCCTGTGCGGTGATATTAATGTGGTGTTTGGCATAATAATCGGCCAATTTTTCACGGTAAACCTCTGAGCCTTCCGTTCTGCTATACTCCAATACAGTAAGCGTATTGTTCTTTACGGCATCCAACGCAATTTTCGGGGTTTTGATATCAGGCTGCCCAATGTTCAAATGAATCACTTTTGCTCCGTCTTTTTTCGCCTGTTCGGCAAAAGGAACCAATTTCCGAATAGGTGATTCGGGCATCTCGAGCCCTTTTTTCGATATGGATGGCATACACTCTTAATTTTAAACAAAAATGAGAAATCATTACATAGAATACAATAGTACCCGAGTTTATTTAATATGTTTTCAATATGTTAATTTATAATGGTTTAATGGATATTTTACGTAAATTGAAGTAGAGCGAATAATTTATGGAGTAGGTTTTGAAAAAGTTTGGATTATTTTTTTTGGTATTGACACTATGCATTCCCTTTTTGGGAACAGGACAATCCTTTGAATTACCCAATGGCCAGAAATATCAAAAAGTAAAATTCGAACTTGTCAATAATCTGATTATTATCCCTATTGAGGTTAATGGAACCGAGCTTTCCTTTTTGCTGGATTCCGGGGTGAACCAACCTATTCTTTTTAACATAACCGATCAAGATTCTGTACAGATCAACAATGTATCGGAAATCAAAATCAAAGGGTTGGGTGAAGGGGAACCTATAAAAGCCTTAAGTTCTGTCGGCAATACCTTCAAGCTTAAAAGTATCACCAACCAGCAACAATTGTTATATGTGATCATAGATAAGAGCCTAAATTTTTCGACCAGTTTGGGAATTCCGGTGCATGGTATTATTGGGTATGATCTATTCCGCGATTTTGTGGTAGATATCAACTATGCTACCAAGACGATAAAATTTTTTGATCCTGATCACTATGTGTACAAAAAGGATAAGCGGAAAGAGATTTTACCATTGACCATTACTGGAAAAAAGGCTTACGTTGATGCCAATGTTTTTATTGCGGATTCTGAAAACATACCCGTGCATTTATTGATAGATACCGGGAGTAGTGATGCTATTTGGCTTTTTGAAGATGAAGAAATTGGGATACCCGCAGAGAATTACAATGATTTTCTAGGCAAAGGCCTAAACGGGGATATATTTGGAAAACGCACGAAGGTGAACAGCATCCAGCTGGGTAGTTTTGTACTTAGTGACGCCAAAGCGGCATTTCCGGATACCCGCTCTTTTGCTTCCATTAAGAATTTAGGCAATCGAAACGGTAGTATTGGAGGTGAGATATTAAAGCGATTTAATATTGTTTTCGACTATCCCAATCAAAAAATTACCTTGCGAAAAAACAGCATGTATAAATCGCCATTTCATTATAACCTTAGTGGAATTACATTACAGCACGATGGGCTTAGATTTGTGTCCCAACGCATTTCCGATGGACGTGGGGTAGTAAAAAGCAAGGAAGGTTCTTTTGGGAATGTGCAAATACTTTTTGAGAACCATACGCGGTTAAGTTTGGTTCCTGAGATCGTGGTTTCGGGTATCCGGGCAGGTAGCCCAGCTGAAACGGCAGGACTTAAGGAAGGGGATATTATACTGGCCGTAAATGGTAAGAGCATTCATCAATATAAGATCCAGGAAATTAAGCAGATGCTCGATGAAAAAAAAGGCAAAAAAATTCGGGTGCTTATCGAAAGGTATAACAGGGATTTGTTGTTTTCATTTGTTCTTGAGGATTTGTTCAAACATAAAAAACCCTGATTACGAAGATTTATGTAATCAGGGTTTTTATATTTATAGGGGTTCTTCTACTTGGTTCCTGTAGATTTCACCTCTCCTTTTATTTTAAGGACCTTTGTTGGGGTGTCTGCATTTGAAATGACCGTAACAGCTTTTCTTATTGGGCCAACACGATTTGTATCATACTTCACTTGAATTTCCCCGGTCTTGCCAGGTAAAATCGGGCCCTCCGGTTTCTTCGGTATCGTGCATCCACAACTAGAACTCACCTTGCTTATAATCAAAGGGGCGTCCCCAGTATTTGTAAATTCGAATACACGTACACCATCACTGCCTTTGGCTATTTCACCATAGTCCACAGTTTCGGTCTTAAACTCGATTTTTGCCACAGTTTCCTGGGCGCTTAGGCTAAATCCTAATAGTCCTACAAATAATACAAGTACTATTTTTTTCATCATTATTTAGTTTTGGGTGAATTTCAAAAGTAATCTTTTTAGACCAACGTCCAAAATTCTTTTTGTTATGTAATAACGTTACTTATTTTTGTTTGGTATTTAAAATTGGGCCAAAAACCCGTCAAAAATGATAATTTAACATATCTTTCCGGTCAATTTTTTTGTCACCGGTTCCCTTAAATCAAAAACTGTTCCAAAACATGGATATCCCTTCAAAATATGAACCTCAAAAGGTGGAAAACCGTTGGTATGACTACTGGATGAAGCATAATTATTTTCATTCCATACCCGACGGTCGGGAGCCCTATACCATTGTTATACCCCCACCTAACGTAACAGGTATACTGCATATGGGGCATATGCTCAACAACACTATTCAAGATGTTTTGATCCGTAGGGCACGATTACAGGGTAAAAATGCATGCTGGGTACCTGGAACCGATCATGCCTCGATCGCGACCGAAGCAAAGGTAGTGGCTAAACTCAAGGAGGAAGGTATACACAAGGCGGACCTTTCTAGGGAAGAGTTTTTGAACCATGCCTGGGATTGGACACATGAATATGGAGGTGTAATCCTAGAACAACTGAAAAAATTGGGATGTTCATGTGATTGGGACCGTACTGCCTTTACCATGGACGAGAATATGTCGGCTTCCGTAATCAAGGTATTTGTTGATTTGTTCAATAAGGGCATGATTTATAGAGGGTATCGCATGGTGAATTGGGATCCCCAGGCGCAAACCACCTTATCCGATGAGGAAGTGGTCTATGAAGAAAAACAAGGGCTTTTGTATTATTTGTCCTATCCCATAGAGGGATCCGATGAAAAGGTGATCATAGCTACTACGCGTCCGGAAACTATTCTAGGGGACACGGCCATATGTATCAACCCCAATGATGAACGATATTCCCATTTAAAAGGAAAAAAGGCCATTGTTCCTATCTGTAATAGGGTCATACCCATTATTACCGATGAATATGTTGATATTGAATTCGGAACAGGATGTTTAAAAGTGACCCCTGCACATGATGTCAACGACAAGGCCTTGGGTGAAAAACATGAATTGGAGACCGTCGATATTTTCAATGCCGATGCCACGCTCAATAGTTTTGGGTTGCATTATGAAGGAAAAGATCGGTTCGTGGTTCGTAAGGAAATAAAGAAAGAGCTTGAGGATAAGGGATTTTTGGTAAAGACCGAAAATTATATCAACAAAGTCGGTACATCGGAAAGGACGAAGGCCGTTATTGAGCCACGTTTGTCAGAACAATGGTTTTTAAAAATGGAGGACTTGGTAAAGCCGGCCATTGAGGCCGTTTTGGAAACCGATGATATTAATTTCTTTCCTAAAAAATTCGAGAATACATACCGCCACTGGATGGAAAATATAAGGGACTGGAATATTTCCAGGCAGTTATGGTGGGGACAACAGATTCCGGCTTACTATTTCGGCGACGGACAGGATGATTTTGTGGTGGCCGAATCTGTCGAAGAGGCACTAATTTTGGCCCAAGGAAAATCTAACAACTATGAACTAGCACTTTCCGATTTGCGGCAAGATGAAGATGTTGTTGATACTTGGTTTTCCTCATGGTTATGGCCTATGAGCGTTTTCAATGGTATTTTGGAGCCAGACAATAAGGAAATCAACTATTATTACCCCACAAGCGATCTTGTAACAGCCCCCGACATCATTTTCTTTTGGGTAGCCCGTATGATTATCGCCGGATATGAATATAGAGGCGAAAAACCTTTTGAAAATGTCTATTTTACAGGGATTGTCCGTGATAAGGAACGTCGCAAAATGTCCAAATCCTTGGGCAATTCTCCAGATGCGTTGAAATTGATAGAAAATTATGGGGCCGATGGGGTCCGTGTGGGCCTTTTATTAAGTTCTGCGGCCGGGAACGATCTGTTGTTCGATGAAGATCTTTGCCAACAAGGAAAGAATTTTGCCAATAAGATATGGAACGGTTTCCGATTGCTTAAAGGTTGGGAAGTGGCAGATATACCCCAACCAGAAGCGTCAAAATTGGGTATAGCATGGTATAATGCCAAGTTCAACCACACCTTGGCCGAGATTGAAGATCATTTTGGTAAATTTCGAATATCGGATGCCTTAATGGCGATTTATAAATTGATTTGGGATGACTATAGCTCTTGGTTGCTCGAGATTGTCAAACCAGCCTACCAACAACCGATAGATAGAATGTCCTTTGAGGCGATAATCGGTATTTTTGAGAATAATTTAAAGCTGTTGCATCCTTTTATGCCCTTTCTTACCGAGGAGATTTGGCAGCACATCGCAGAGCGTTCGCCCAACGAGGCACTAGTTGTATCCCAATGGCCTTCGATCCAAAAACCGGATGTTGGACTGATAAGGCAATTCGAGTTTGCCGCTGAGGTTATTGCGGGCATACGTACTATCAGAAAGGAAAAGAACATACCTATGAAGGAAAGTTTGGAACTTTTGGTATCGAATGCCGAAAAATTGGGAAGGGATTGGGATGCCATTATAAAAAAACTGACCAATGTTTCCTCTATATCCTATGTAGACGCCGCTGTAGAAGGTGCCCTTACCTTTAGGGTTAATAGCAATGAATATTTTATACCAATAAGTGGTGCCGTTGATGTGGAGGCCGAGATTAAAAAAATAAAAGAAGAATTGAAGTATACCAAAGGCTTTTTGCAGTCGGTTCGAAAGAAACTCTCCAATGAACGTTTTGTAAATAATGCCCCTGATAAGGTTATTGCCATAGAGCGCAAAAAGCAGGCGGATGCCGAGGCGAAAATCGAGACTTTGGAAAAGAGTTTGGCAAGTTTAAATTAATGGTTTTAATGATCTTTTTTTATTCAATTTAGGGTCATTTCCGAAGTGATGTGTATATTTAAGAAAAATAGGTCAAAATGAAACGATTATTACTTATTGGAATTTGCTTGGGTTTTCAATTTACAATCGCTCAGGAAAAAGCGGAGATTCTTCCCAAGGACATTCAAATTAAAACAGCGGTCTTACCGGCTCCCGAAGAAGACAAAGCAGGGGCCATGGTATATGGATATAATGATAAAGGGGAATTCGTGGTGTTGCGTGAAGGCACCAATAATTTGGTATGTATCTCGGATGACCCTAATAAAGAAGGGATTAGCGTATCCTGTTATTCCAAAAAACTGGAACCTTTTATGGCCAGAGGTCGTGAATTATCTGCTGAAGGGAAGGATTTTAATGAAAAGCGGGAAATACGTGGTGCCGAAGTGGCTTCGGGTAAAATACCTATGCCAAAGGCCCCTAGCATGACCTACATATTTTTCGGTAAGGATGAAAACTATGATAAGACTACCGGCGAACTGAAAGATGGACAGTTCAGGTATGTGATTTATACACCTTTCGCCACCCCGGAGGAGACCGGATTGCCTATTAAACCACACGCAAAAGGCATGCCCTGGTTGATGGATCCTGGAACACATAGGGCGCACATTATGATAGGACCTTTTAATTAAACCAAAATCAATTAGTTTAGTAGCTGACCGTAGTTTGTGAAAACATGATTATCGGTAGTCCAAGGCCTTGTTCAATTTTGAAACTTTAAGAAATTATAAAATAATACATGAAGTTTACCGCAGAAGATATAGTATCGGCAAAGACAAGAAAAGATTTGATTGCCATTGCGAATGAAAAAGATGTAAAAATAGACAAGGTTGTAAGAAACCTTGAATATGAATTGGAATTGAGCAAGCTCCAGAGCGAACTGGTGAACTTGCAACAATGGATTACCGAACATAATTTAAGGGTAGCCGTACTATTTGAAGGGCGTGATGCCGCAGGTAAAGGAGGTTCCATCAAACGGTTTATGGAACATTTGAACCCGCGATCTTCGAGGGTAGTTGCCCTTTCGAAACCTACGGACAATGAAAGAGGGCAATGGTATTTTAGAAGGTATATCAAAGAATTGCCCAACCCTGGCGAAATAGTCTTTTTTGACCGAAGTTGGTACAACCGGGCCGTTGTTGAACCTGTTATGGGCTTTTGTTCCAAAGAGGAATACAACCAATTTATGGTACAGGTACCGGAATTTGAACATATGTTATATGAGGATGGGGTCATTATCATTAAATTTTGGTTTTCGATATCCAAGGAGGTGCAGAGTAAAAGATTCAATTCCCGACTTAAGAATCCATTAAAACAATGGAAATTTAGTCCAGTGGATAAAATGGGACAAAAACTTTGGGATGAATATACTTTTTACAAAGAGCAGATGTTCACTAAGACCCATACGAACTTTAGTCCCTGGATTATTGTAAAGACCAACGATAAGAAAACGGCCAGATTGGAAAGTATGCGTTATTTGCTTTCGAAGTTCGATTATACCGATAAGAAAAAAATCTCGGACTTGATCCAACCCGATCCGAACATCATCGTTCGCTATTATAGGAATGCCAAACAAATCGATATATAAGAGATTAAAAATGAATAAAGTACAAGATATAATACTTACGGATGATGATTTGGATTTACTGAATTCAAAACTGGGGCTGCGAAGTTTGTTTAAAAGCAAGAAAATAGATTTAGAGAAAACCTTGGCAGAGGTGAAATACGAAATTCAATTGCGTGAACAACAGGCCGAGCTTGTAAAATTGCAGACATGGGCAATAGAGAACAGGAAAAAGATCGTTATTATTTTTGAAGGGAGGGATGCTGCAGGTAAAGGAGGTGCAATACGCAGAATGTCAGCCTATATAAATCCAAGATATTATAGAATTGTCGCTTTGAACAAACCCACCGAAGATGAAGAAGGACAGTGGTATTTCCAACGTTATGTGAACAAGTTGCCAAAACCTGGTAAAATTGTCTTTTTTGATCGTAGTTGGTATAATAGGGCCGTGGTAGAGCCTGTTAACCAATTTTGTACCCAAGAACAATATGAAAGGTTCATGTCTCAGGTCAATGATTTTGAAAAAATGATCATTGCCTCTGATACCTATTTGATCAAGTTTTATTTTTCAATTACCAAAGAGGAACAACAAAAACGTTTTGACGATATACGCAAAAGTAATTTAAAGCGCTGGAAATTATCGGCAGTGGACGAAAAGGCCCAGGGCCTTTGGGACGAATATACCAGATACAAAAAAGTGATGTTGGAGGAAACGGACACAGCATACGCGCCATGGGTTATTATTGAAGCTAACAGAAAGACAGAAGCCCGGTTGTTTGCCATGAATCATATCCTTAATACCATACCTTACAAATAAAACATATAGAGGCCCCCAAGGCATAGCTAAAGAAAACCGACCGCAATGGCGGTTTTCGTTATTTAAAAGCATTAGTTTTTAAATTCATTTAGAAGGGCAGGGTCTATTTTTATTAGGTTCCTTGCAAATCTATAAGAGATTCCAAAGTTGACCAGGTAATCGGCAAAGGCCGCATCTCCATTTCTAGGCATGCCAGTAAGAGCTTCAGCCTGCTTGTCCGTAACACTTTGGGGCCTTTCCCGTCGTACTGCAAAAGGTACGTTCAAGGTCAATGAGAAATTGTTCTTGGAAAAGGCAACTCCTGGATCAATGGAGAGCACATTCCCAGGTCTTCTGAATCCCTTATTCCCTCCCAATATATCTTTGACCGGAACGCCCTCATATCGAACTCCCAATGACGTTGTAATGTTTTGATATACATGATAGCTTAATCCACCGCGTACGGAAAATTGATCAGGAACGGCCATGATCGCCTCATTTTCCAAAATAGGGTTCAGCGTTTCCCTAAAAGTTCTAATGCCATTTACCTCCTTAGGATTCAGCAAATAAAACCCACCTCCATAGGCGAAGATATTCGAAGCGATCTTTGTATAAAACTGAAAATCCATGATTAACCCAAACCCACCATCACCGGGTTGTATGGATTGGTCGACCGGTCTTACTTGCGGGCTTTCTTCTGGACCCACATTATAGAAAACATCCGTGGCATTATAACTTCCCGTGGGCAGTTTTATTCCAAATCCAATGGCAATATTTACATTGGGGTGTTTTTCCAAGTCGAGTAACCAATACCCTAATCCCATCCGTATATCGCCCAGACCTCTTGAGAAAGTAGTATGGCGTTCCTCTCGGCCATGTTCATAAAGCGAAGATCTGGTATTTATGACCATAGGTAAGGAAATACTAGTATACCATCTTTGATTTATACCGTAAGTTAAAAAGTAATCCCAAGCATGTGCATTATTGATTACTTCCGTTTCATTGGCCAGACGGTCAGGCTCCTCCTCCAAACCCCTAAAATGTCTGAATGACCGAAAATAGCGGTAATTCATTCCGATTTGTATATCGCCTGAATTCAATAGGTTGTTTTCAAGGGTTGATCCAACGCATGACGAAAAATGCCTTATGGCAACACAACCTTGCCCCCAACAATGTATTGTGGCCAATGACAACATAAAAAAAAGAAGTACTACCGTCTTTTTTTGTGACTGTTTCATATGAATTGTTTTAGATGTTGAAAATCTATGAGCGGGGGAAGAATTTATTCAAATAAAAGGGCCAATCACGTTACCAAGATGACTGGCCCTTTTATACTTAATTATTCAACTCAACTTAAATCAGGGCTAAAATACGGTGAAATAGACTTGATAGGGATTAAGGAAAAACTAAATAAGATTAATGAAAAGTTAATAAGATGAACAAAAAACTAAAAACCGCTAAGAGAACCTTATTTTTATGCTTCTTTAGTAGGTATTTTGAAAAAGCGACGTCTCTATATCCTAATTTTTATAATTTCTATCCTAGGCCTTTCGATAGTACAGTACCAATATTTAAGAATTGGCATCAATTTGGCCAAAGTACAATTCAGTAGTAAGATTGGTTTGGCGACCGAGAATATTAAAAACACCCTGGAAACCAAAAACAAATTGACTTTTCTTCTCGCGAATGCCATAAAGGAAGATAGTCTGTATTTTGCGATAAGTGTAGATAGTCTAAAGGATGCCTCCAGCCATTTTTTGAATGACTTCCTTACCGAGAAATTAGTGGAAAAAGGTATTGAAGCCGATTTTACCTATCGCTTATTTACAAAAGACTCGGCGTACTACCTGAAATCTCCTGTAGTTTACGAGCGTTCGGCGGAAGTGGTCACCTATCCTATCGAAATTAAAGGGTACCTTCCTAAATTATTGGATGCCGATTTGATTTTGGAGATGAAATTTCGGAATTTAGACAGTTATTATCTCTCCAAACTCAATGGATTAACCGTCCCCAGTCTTATATTTATCTTAGGAATCGTAATTGCAATTCTGTGGATGTTGAGAACATATTATTGGCAGCGAAGTGTTATTACCACCACCAATGAGTTTATAAACAATCTTACCCATGAACTAAAGACTCCTGTATTTTCAATTGGTCTGGCATCTAAAATGTTGGAAGAGGGTATTCCCGCGGATAAAGCCCCGATTTTGGAGATAATAAGGCAGCAAGTCGAAAGATTGAAGGCCCATATCGATAAAGTATTGGAACTAGCCAGTTTTGAGGAAAGTAAGAGTGTCTTCAAACTAAAAGTTTTGGATTTCGGACCCAGATTGGAAAACCTTTGTAAAGAATTCAGTACGTTGGCCTCATTCGAAAAATGTAATTTTTCTTATCATTTGGAAGATAGACCTTATTTTATCAAAGCGGAAGTCTCCCATTTGGAGAATGCAATAAATAATCTACTTGATAATGCTAAGAAATACGCCCAAGACCCGAAAATCGAATTGCTTTCCCGTATAGAAAATGGAAAATTGGTTATTTCGATATCCGATAATGGGAAAGGAATTGAAAAGAAAGATCAAAAATTGGTCTTTCAAAAGTATTATAGGGTTTCTAACGGTAATAAGCACGAGGTAAAGGGATACGGATTGGGTCTTAGTTATGTTAAGAAAGTAATTAAAAAGCATAAAGGTAGCATTTTATTGCAAAGTGAATTGAATCAAGGCACAACGGTAGTATTTAAAATACCCTTGTATAAGCATGGAAAAAAAGTATAATATATTATTGGTAGAAGATGATGCTTCTTTAGGGTATTTGCTATCTGAATACCTCAAAATGAAGAACTTTGATGTAATTTGGGAAAAAAACCCTACCAAAGTAATGGGTCTCATTCAATCTAACCGATTCGATCTGGCGATTTTAGATGTAATGATGGTCGAAATGGATGGTTTCACCTTGGCTGCGGATATTTCAAAAAAATTTTCCAATCTTCCCTTTATATTTCTAACGGCAAGATCATTGAAGATAGATGTTCTAAAAGGATTTTCACTCGGGGCGTTGGATTATCTTAAGAAACCGATTGATGAGGAAGAGCTGGTGGTACGTATATTTACCTTGCTAGAAAGACTTAATAAAGGGACCTCCACAGATAAGGAAAAGGAGATGTTCGAAATTGGTTCGTATCGGTTGAATAGCTCAACACAGGAATTGATTTTTGAGTCCGAAATGACTCATTTGACGTCGCGCGAAAGTGATTTGCTTAAATATTTGGCTTCCCATCCGAATACTTTATGCCACCATAAGAATATATTGGAGACGATTTGGGGCAACGATGATTATTTTAATAGAAAAAGTTTAAATGTATTTATTACCCATTTAAGAAAGTATTTGGCAAAAGATCCTTCCTTGAAAATTGAAAATGTACACGGTAAAGGTTTTATCCTAAAAACCGATCTTGGAAAAAATAATTGATTTCCTTAATAATTGGTATATTTCATTATTGAAATCGAAACAGTGGAAATTTACGCCAACGCCCTACTATATGCTATTCCTTTTTTTATGTGCCTTTTGGTTATAGAAATGGGTTATGGCTACTTCGTAAAAAGCCAAAAACATAAGGTAATGGATTCGGTGGCGAGCATAAGCTCGGGACTTACCAATATCGTTAAGGATTCATTGGGCATAGGTATTATTATCGTAACCTACCCTTTCTTACTTGAACATTTGGCCTTGTTCTCTTTAGAATCCACTTGGATCGTTTGGTTGATTGCGTTTTTGGCGATCGATTTTGCTGGCTATTGGAACCACAGATTGAACCATAAAGTTAATTTTTTCTGGAACCAACATGTAATCCATCACAGTAGCGAGGAGTTTAATTTGGCTTGTGCCTTACGTCAACCTATCTCCAATCTATTGGGTTATTTCCCCATATTGATGTTTCCGGCGGCTATTATGGGCATCCCAAGTACTATTATAGCTATTCTGGCCCCTATTCATTTATTCGCCCAGTTTTGGTACCATACGCAGCATATCGGTAAATTAGGATGGGTAGAGAAAATTTTGGTGACACCCTCACAGCATCGAGTACACCATGCGATCAATCCTGAATATATAGATAAGAACCTAGGGCAGATTCTTTGTATTTGGGATCGTTGGTTTGGTACCTTTCAAGAAGAATTGGATGAAGTGCCTCCCCAATATGGCGTTTTAAAACCAGCCTCAACATGGAATCCGATTATCATAAACTTTCAGCATTTATGGCGATTAATTAAAGATGCATGGCGCACCCAAAATATTTGGGATAAATTTCGGATTTGGTTTATGCCCACTGGATGGAGGCCTGCGGATATGAAGGAAAAATATCCGTTAATGATAATCGATGATGTATTTCATTTTAAAAAGTACGAAACCCCTGCATCGAATGCTTTAAAGGGATATTCTATCTTTCAGGTTTTGTTTACGACTATTTTATTGTTGTTTATGTTCTATAACTATGCCTCGATCGGGTTTGATGGCTTATTGTTTTTCGGGGCATTCGTGTTCATAGGGATCTATGGGTATACCACTTTGATGGATAAGGTCGATTATGCTGTTTGGATAGAGGTGTTAAGGGGACTTTCCGGTATTGCCGTAATTTGGATTACAGGCGATTGGTTTGGTATTGATACGTATTTTAAATATGGCAGTCTTACGGTAGCTATTTATTTTTTGATAACCATATCCGCAGGAATTTATTTTACCTATTTGGAAAATAACCAGGCAACAAGTAATGTTGCGATTTAACTTGTAAACATTCACTTTATGAGACCATATATATTGGCCGAAACCAACTGGAAGGCACTCAAAAACGCCAATTTTGATTTGGCCGTTTTACCCTGGGGCGCAACCGAGGCACATAATTATCATTTACCCTACGCTACCGACGTCTATGAAAGCGACGCCCTAGCTGCGGAATCGGCAAGGATTGCCTGGAAAAAGGGGGCCAAGGTCATCGTTTTACCAACCATTCCATTTGGTGTGAATACGGGGCAATCGGATATTTATTTGGATATAAATTTAAACCCGAGTACTCAACTGTCTATATTGAATGATATCATTACGGTACTTGACCGACAAGGCATAAAGAAATTGATTATATTCAATAGCCATGGCGGTAATAATTTTAAACCTCTGGTTAGGGAATTGGGTTTAAGGTTTCCTGAAATGTTCCTATGTTTTTCGAACTGGTTCCAGTCGATGGATAAAACCGAATACTTTGATAATGAGGGCGACCATGCCGATGAAATGGAAACCAGTCTAATGTTATACCTAAAACCGGAGTTGGTACTTCCTAAGGAAGAGTGGGGTAGTGGGGCATCCAAAAATTATAAAATCAAATCTTTTTCAGAAGGTTGGATCTGGGCCGAACGCAAATGGTCCCAGATCAGTGAGGATACCGGTGTTGGTGACCCTGCACAAGCAACCGATAAAAAAGGCGAACGTTATTTTACCGATGTTACCCAGAAAATTGGGAATTTCTTTTTTGAACTTTGTAATGCAGATTTGAATGATCTTTATGAATAGGTTAGGGACCAAATCATTTTTTGATTTCTTTTTTCACCAAAGCTATATAGGATTCCATCGCCTCACGACGGCTAATGTTCCGTGCCTGTATCAAAGCATTGGCTTTGAAAGCATTTATTAGAGGGGTCTTGCTGCCGGGGTTGTCAAAGTTTTTGTTCGCAATTTTATAGTAAGCATATAATTTCAGCAAGAGGTCGGCGGGTAATGCCTCCGTGTAATTGTTTACTTCAGCAACTGCTTCCTCGAAATTCTTACGTAAGGTCTCTTTCTTCATGACGGTCAACAAAGGTAGCGATACAAGTTTTGGCTCCGACTACCTTTTGGTTAAGTTTCACTGCAATACCACAATCCAAAGGTAATAATAAGTCTGCCCTAGAACCAAATTTTATAAAACCCGAATCTTCCCCTTGACGCACACTTTCACCTTCCTCAGCATAGTTGACAATTCGTCTGGCCATAGCCCCTGCAATCTGGCGGTACAAAATTTCCCCGAATTTCGGTGTGTTTATGACGACCGTAGTTCGTTCATTGTCCGTACTGGATTTAGGGTGCCATGCCAATAAATATTTTCCTGGATGGTATTTGGAATATTTGATCGTTCCACTAATAGGATAGCGGGTAACATGGACATTGAAAGGAGACATGAATATAGATACCTGGAGTCTTTTATCGTTGAAATATTCAGTTTCTAGAACTTCTTCTATCACTACTACTTTACCATCAACAGGGGCCAGGATTTCATCAAAAAGATTGTTGGCACTTCTTTTAGGATTTCTAAAAAACTGAAGAATCAATACCAACACAACAATTGAAACGAACTGTAGTCCCCAACACAACCATTGGTTCGTTATGTAGAACTCTGAAAGTAAGACAATGGCAACGACTAAAAAAAAAGTCGTCAGTATTATAGTTTGGCCCTCTCTATGAAACATAAGTAAATATATTTAACGTTAAATAGGCAAAAGGAGCGGCGAATACCATACTGTCCAATCGGTCGAGCATACCACCATGGCCGGGTATAATAGCTCCACTATCCTTTACCCCAGCAGATCTTTTTAATTTTGATTCTATCAAATCACCTAGAGTGCCAAATAATACAATTACCGCTGCTAGAATCATCCATTGCGCAGGATCTAAAATTGGTTCGTACTTACCTAGGAAATAGGATGCAATGGCCGTAAATACAAAACCTCCCATCGTACCTTCTATGGTTTTTTTTGGCGAAACCGCGGGGAATAATTTGGTACGCCCTATGGTACTGCCAACCAGATAGGCAAAAGAATCGTTTATCCATATCAAGATAAAAATACCCATAATCAGCAATTTGGCAAAATCGTTGTTCTTATAGGGTATCATGGTCAGAAAGATGCAGCCACCCCCTATGTAAAACAGACCGATTAAAAATTTTTGATAAAACCGGAAGGGCTTCTTTTTTCTCGAAAAAAGAAAAAAGAGTAGGGTAATATTCGTCGATATCGTAAGAAACATTAGAATATTGATCAACCATTGATCATTAACCAAGTAGATGAACGCCCACCATAAGGCCAGATAGGCAATAAAAATATGGTAGCCTTTGAGATGTACAAGTCTTTTATATTCGTACAAACAGGCCAAACCGAAAGTCATAAACAAAAAATCGAATGCATCTGTACTTAGGAATACCGCTGAAAGTAAGATAATGATATAAACTACCCCAGAAAGTGCCCTTCTAATAACTTCTTTCATACTATAGATCTTCCAAAAGTAAAAGATACAGATTTTTGGAACTACTACCGTATGTTAAAAAATCATCCGAATTTTCATTAGTGGCTTGAAAGTGTTTGAGGGTGGTAATGTTGGCTGGAATACTATGACCGTATTTTTTCTTTATTTTTTTAAGTCCCTCCCCAATCGACTCTACCAATTGGCTAGTTGTGGCAAAAACAATGATATTGTCTGGGAGTTCATGAAGTTTCTTTTCCATCAATTGATTAGAGCATACTAGGATAGAACCGTTCTGGGCGATTAGGTGTTCGCAAGTCGTAAAGAAGACCTCACTTTCGGTGGCCTTATGGGTAAAAGCTATATTCTCTTTTGAAAACCGATCCTTTAGCATGGGGTTCATTACAAAGAAAAGTTGGTCTTCCCAACTATTTTCTTTTACAATATTCTGCAGTGCTTCGGATATTTCTTGAAATGAATCGCAATAGATGAATTTGCCACCGTTCTTTTTAAAATGAATGGTGAATTTTTCATCAACAGGAATATTAAGATCGGGCATATGTACCCCACGGGTTTCTGCGGTTTCCTTGGAAACCTTTTTTTTGCCTCCTCCGAAAAGTTTGTCAAATAGCCCCATTAAATTAATTAAAGCGTCTTACCGAGTCCTCATAGTAAGGACAACGTAAATCATGTTTATTTATTTTCTTTTTTGCCTTTCACTTTTTTCTCAGGAACAACTGCTTTTTCTTTCTCCTTGGCCAAACCTTCTTTTTTTTCACTCTCGGGCTCTTTCTCGGGCTCTTTCTCGGGTACTTTCTCGGTCACTTCTTGTCCTTTGCCATCAAAATGTTTGTCAAAAGGTCTTTTTCCAAAAATCTTTTCAAGATCTTCCTTGAAAATCACTTCTTTTTCCAAGAGACGCTCGGCCAGTTCAATGAGTTTGTCCTTGTTCTTTTCTAAGACATCGATCGCTCTTACATATTGCTCTTCGATTATCTTTGAGATTTCTGAATCGATTTTTCTGGCCGTCTCCTCACTATAAGGTTTTGTAAAACCATATTCATTTTGTCCGGAGGAATCATAATAGGTTAGATTGCCAATTTCATCGTTAAGGCCATAAACGGTTACCATTGCCCGGGCCTGTTTGGTGACTTTTTCAAGATCACTTAGTGCTCCAGTTGAGATTTGGTTGAAAATCACTTTTTCTGCGGCTCTACCCCCTAACGTGGCACACATTTCATCTAACATTTGCTCTGGTCGAACAATAAGTCTTTCTTCGGGTAAGTACCAAGCAGCTCCTAGAGACTGTCCTCTTGGAACAATGGTAACTTTCACCAATGGTGCAGCATGTTCTAACATCCAACTCGTAGTAGCATGACCTGCTTCATGATAGGCAATAGTTTTTTTCTCACCAGCAGTAATGATCTTGTTCTTTTTCTCTAAGCCACCTACAATTCTGTCCACCGCATCCAAGAAATCTTGTTTACCAACCGCTTTTTTCTCTTGTCGCGCGGCGATTAAAGCGGCTTCATTACAGACATTTGCGATATCTGCACCTGAAAATCCAGGGGTTTGTCTAGCTAAGAAATCCAAATCCAAGGTTTCCGCAGTCTTGATCGGTCTTAAATGCACTTCGAATATTTCTTTACGTTCCCGGATATCTGGCAGATCTACATAAATCTGTCTATCGAAACGACCAGCGCGCATTAAAGCTTTGTCCAATACATCGGCCCGGTTGGTTGCCGCAAGTACGATGACATTGGTATTGGTGCCAAAACCATCCATTTCTGTCAATAATTGGTTTAAGGTATTTTCACGTTCATCATTTGACCCTGTAAAATTATTTTTACCTCTTGCCCTACCAATCGCATCAATCTCATCTATAAATATAATAGCTGGGGATTTGTCCTTGGCCTGTTTAAAAAGATCTCTAACCCTAGATGCACCAACCCCAACGAACATCTCGACAAAGTCTGATCCGGACAATGAGAAAAATGGGACTTTAGCTTCACCGGCAACCGCTTTTGCCAATAGGGTTTTTCCTGTTCCCGGAGGCCCAACCAATAATGCGCCTTTGGGAATTTTACCACCAAGTGAAGTATATTTATCTGGATGTCTTAAAAATTCAACGATTTCTTCTACTTCTTCTTTAGCTCCCTCAAGACCTGCAACATCTTTAAACGAGGTACGGGTGTCTGTCTTTTCATCGAACAATTTGGCTTTCGATTTGCCTATATTGAAAATCTGACCTCCGGCACCACCACCACCGCCGCCCGACATTCGGCGCATTAGGTAAATCCAGATTCCGATAATAAGTACAAAGGGTAGAATTCCCAATAATAAATCACCTAAATAATTCGATTCTTTATCAAATTCGACAATGGTATCCAGGTTTACCTCCTTTTTGATTTCGGTGATTTCATTTTGGAAAATCTGAAGATCCCCATAATCCAGTATATATTGGGGCATGGCGCCTGTGGTAGGCAACATGGGTTTTTGCGATACATCCTTATGTACTTCCTTTAGTAAGGCTTCGTCTGTCAGGAAAACCTTGGCCTGATTTGTATTGGTGATTATCAAAATCTTACTGATATCGCCATTTCTTAAATACTCCTGTAGTTCGGAAGTGGTTGTTGTTTTGGTATTGGAAAGGCTACCTCCACCAATGAACTGAAACCCAATTAGAAATACTGCGATTAGCCCATAGATCCACCATGAACTGAATTTTGGTTTTTTGGGTGTTGTATTGTTATCTTTTGCCATTATTTATTTTTACTGATTAATACTACTTTCTACCAAGGTGAACTTGGCATCACCCCAAAGCCCTTCTATATCGTAGTATTCTCTAATATGTTTTTGGAAGACATGTACCACTACATTGACATAATCCATTAAAACCCATTCGGCATTGTCTTCACCTTCAACGTGCCAAGGTTTATCTTTTATTGCCTTGCTAACTGTTTTTTGGATTGAACCGACTATGGCATTAACATGTGTATTGGAAGTACCATTACAAATAATAAAGTAGTCGCATACGGTGTTTTCAATTTCTCTTAGATCAAGAACATTTATATCATGTCCTTTTACATTTTCTATTCCCTGTAAAATTAATGCAATTAACTCATCTGCACTAGCTTTCCTTTTCTGCATTCAATATTTTTAATTTGTACAAAGTTATTATTTTTTTGTTCTTTTATCCTTAAAAATTTTAACAATAGAAAGTTAATCCTTTTAAAGGGCGATACATGCAGATAATCAAACTTAATGCCACGGACTCTACGAACTTGTACTTAAAAGATTTAATGAACAAACGGTCCTTGGACGATTTTACTATTGTGGTTGCCGATTCCCAGACTCTGGGAAGGGGCCAAATGGGCACCAAATGGGAATCTGATCCTCATAAGAACCTAACGGTCAGTATTTTAAAAAAAATGGAATCCGAACAATTCGACAACCCTTTTTTATTGAATATCTGTGTTTCCATGGCCGTTTTTAACACCTTAAAAACATTACATATACCGTCTTTAAAAATTAAATGGCCAAACGACATTATGTCAGGCCATTTCAAGATTTGTGGAATATTGATTGAAAATATAATATCAGGGCCCCGAATACTTTATTCTATCATCGGTATAGGGTTAAATGTGAACCAGGAAAAGTTTTTGGATCTACCGAATGTTTCATCGCTTAAGCTATTGACCGGAAGAAATTATGAGTTGGATGGGTTATTGCTAAAGTTACAGCGCGAATTGAAGAATTCCTTTAAGGTTATTGAAGAAAAAGGGGCCGATGCGATCAGAGACCAATATGAAAGTGTATTATTTAGAAAAGATAAACCATCAACTTTCAAAGATGCGAACGGTCAAGTGTTCATGGGATTTATACGTGGTGTCTCCGATCAGGGAAAATTGGTAGTCGCCCATGAGGACGAATTCCTGCGAGAATATAATATGAAAGAAATCAGCTTGCTTTACTGACCCATTAAATACTACCAAGGTTTTCCGACAAGGTTCCCATAAAATTCGTTATGGGTTTTTTTATCATCATGGCCATCATGGCATTAAACTCCCCTTCGAAACTCAATAGCACTTCACAGGTATCCTCGTCGAGTGCAACGATATCCGCAGTCAAGGTAAAAGGTAATTTATCGCTTGCGGCTCCCAAGACTATTTTATCATATGGGTGCTGATCTTTCCGTTGCAAAACAATTTGGGGCATTCCCTTTAGGGCAAAAAGAAATCTATCCTCATTAATTACCTCGAACTTATCGATATTGTCAGGCATTAGTCTTTCAAAGTTCTTAAGATCCGTAAGAAATTCATAAACATCCTTAGCGCTTTTGTCAATCTTGTTTTTTTGGGTTTCTATATGCATGTTATGCTATTATTGGTTCCATTGGGACGGATCTTTGCGCCATTCCAATAATGTGGTCATTTGCTCTTCCTTGATATATCCTGTTTCCGAAGCTTGGGCAATGAGGTGGGCATAGTCGGACAAAGTATGGAGCTCAAGTTCCTTTTTTTCAAAATTTTTGGTAGCCACATCAAAACCATATGTGAATATGGCCAACATTCCTTTGATATTTGCCCCGGCAGCTGCCAAGGCGTCCACTGCATTTAGGCTACTTTTTCCTGTACTGATCAAATCTTCTATGACTACAACACTTTGACCTTGTTCGAGAAGGCCTTCAATTTGGTTTTGGCGGCCGTGGGATTTTGGTTCAGGGCGCACATAGATAAAAGGCAAACCTAGATAATCTGCTACCAAGGCCCCAATTCCTATGGCCCCAGTGGCCACCCCTGCAATTATATCAGGTTTTCCATAAAGGGTTTCAACCTGCTTGGCCATTTCCTCTCTGACAAAATTTCTTATGGGCGGATAGGATAAAATAATCCTGTTGTCGCAATAGATTGGTGATTTCCATCCCGAAGCCCAAATAAAGGGATTTTCAGGATCCAACTTTATTGCATTAATTTGCAGCAGAAGCTCTGCAGTTTTTTTCGCCGTGTTTTTATCTAAAACCATTACGCAAATGTATAAAGTTTTTGTTAAAGAACTACCTCTGATTTTAACAAATGAACTATCGGAAATATCGAACAGCAAATATTTTTTATTGAATGGTGATGCGGTACGTGAAGCGATCAATGCCTTGGCAAAGAAAAAGTTGACCGAAGCTTACATCTATCATCCAAACCATGAAGAAATACTTAAAAAATTCTGCAAGACCATTCCCAAGGAGGTGGCCGCAGGTGGTGTTGTCACCAATTCCAAGGGAAAAGTACTGTTCATTTACAGAAATGATAAGTGGGATTTGCCAAAGGGTAAATTGGATAAGGGGGAAACCATTGCGGAATGTGCCATTCGGGAGGTAGAGGAGGAGACCGGGGTTAAAAAACTGAAAATCGAAAATTTCTTGAATACCACCTATCATATCTTTAAGCGTAACGGTAAATACAGATTAAAGGAAGTACATTGGTTTGCCATGAAAACCACATATGAGGGAAAATTGAAAGGTCAAGCCAGTGAGGGAATCGAAAAAGTGAAGTGGAAAGGCCCTAATAAGATAAAAAAAGCACTTGCCAATTCGTATGTGAATATCCGGTCTTTGTTCGGGGAATAGGCCATAAGGTCGTTCTGCCTATAATCGCTTTTATTCCACTGGTTTGGTGATTTCGATAATTTCTGCCCTGGTTATCGGTTTATTGTTGAATCGTATCAAATGATGGGTTTTATGTTTATAAAATTCCCAGTTTTCATAATCCGCAGGATCGATAGAGGAGGTGACTATATTTATGAGTATTTTATTCGATATCGGTAGTTCAATGAATTCTGCTAAAAACTGCCATCCATCCATAATGGGCATATTTAGATCCAAGAAAATAACCTCAGGAACAGATTTATTGGTGTCCAAGGTTTTTTTTATGCCGTCAATGGCCAGTTTACCATTGCCATAGGTACTGATTGAATTGAATTCAATAGCCATATCCAACATTTTTCGAATTCCGAAAACGGTTATTGGATCATCATCAACAATATAAATGGAATTAATTTTCTTCATTGAAATAAATATTAAAAGTTGTTCCCACTCCCACGGTACTAGTGACGGTCATTTTCCCATTCATGGCCTCGATCTGGTTTTTTGACAAGTATAATCCAATACCTCGTGCATCGGGATTGTCATGAAACGTTTTGTACATTCCAAATAATTTATCCCCATATTTTTTTAAATCGATTCCGAGCCCATTATCCTCAATACTTAAAATCGTATACCCATTGTCTTTTGTGGCACTTAGCTTGATTATAGGGTTCCGTTCATGTGATCTGTATCTAATGGCATTGGTAATGAAATTGGTTAAAATACTTTCGGCATAAGCGGGTACCGCCGATATACAAACTTCATCCGATATGGTATTAATGATCTTCACCTTTTCCTTTTTTAGGGGAACAGCCAGGGTTTTCATTATTTTGTCAATATTTTTATTCAGGTTAATAGACGACTTCTTTAAATTTATCTTAGTGCTGATGGCTAAGACCTCATTAAGATTTTCTAAAGTTTCCAATAAATTATTCGAAGCATCGACCAACATTTTCACAATGTTTTTCTTTTCAGCCTCGTTTTTTTCATTGACCAGGAATTCCAAAAGCATTGAGAAATTGGCAGAGTGGGACCTTAAATTATGGGAAACAATGTGGGCAAAGTTTAAAAGTTTCTTGTTTTGTAACGAGGTTACATTGATTAGGCTTCTTAGTTCCTGCTCTTTTTGCTTTAATTCAGTTATATCAAGACTTATTCCCACTAGACCATAAGCATTGCCGTCTTCCCCTTTTAAAGGGATCTTTGAAGTTAAAAAAGTGGTAATAGTGCCATCTTTCTTTTTATTGACCGTTTCGGCCCCTAAAATTGGTTTTAGCGAAATCATTACTCGAAGATCCTCATCGCGGGATACTTGGGCAATCTCTTTGTCATAAAGGTCAAAATCGCTTTTGCCTAATAATTCTTCGGCATTATCAACACCTAAATAATCACATTCGGCTTTATTGACCAAAATCTTTCTTGAATGTTCATCTTTTATATATACGTTGAGTGGTAAATTGTCAATAACCGTTTTCAATAACTTGCGTTCTTCACGTATTTGCCTTTCTTTCTCTTCGGATTCGGTAATATCTTGAATAATGGTCCAAACCTGCTTTTCGCCTTTCTTGTTGACTATCAATGATTTATTGATAATCACTGAAAATTCAACACCGTTTTTATTGATTAATTTTTCTCCATACGGCCCAAAAGTCCCTTTTGTTTCAAGCTCAATACGGACCTGTTCCCTGTATTGTTTGCTTCTATTATGAAATAGTTCCCAAAAATTAATATTCGCAACATTCTTTTTATGATACCCGAATGTGCTTTCGAAAGAATGATTGAAATCGATTATTTTATCGGTTTCATAATCATAGAGTACAAAGCTTACTGGCGACATTTCATAAAGTGTCCTGAACTTTAACTCGCTTTCCTTTATTTTTTCCCTGGCTGCAACCATTTCCGTAATCATTCGGCCTTCTGCCAATAGGGACACTACTTTATTGTCTTCATTGTAAATGGGTTTCAAGGAGAAATCTACAGGAATCTTATTTTGGTCTTTATCATAAACTTCAACTTCATTTCGAACGAATTTTCCTTTTGCGGCAGCTTTTATACTTTTTTTAAGCGCCTGTTTTATAGCCTCCGTTTGGGGCCACCACATGGTTTCCCAGAATTTTTTGCCAATAATCTCTTCGGAAGTGACATTTGCGAAACCCAAAGCTGTTTCATTTATTTCAATAAAAGCCCCGTCGACATCGAGAATACCTGTAAATTGGTACGATGAATTGAAGATACTTCTAAAATTACGTTCTTTCTCTTCGAGTTCGCGCTGTGCTTTTCGCGTTTCGGTAATGTCCAGTGACATGCCGACAATTCCCTCTATCTCATTTTTGGCATTGAGTAAAGGAATCTTTGACACTAAAATTGAAGTCAAGGAGCCATCTTTGGCCTTGCATATGCTCTCTTTACCTAAAATCGGTTTTAAAGTATTGATTACTTCCAAGTCCTCGTCCCTAAAAGCTTGGGCTGTTTTTTTGTCATAAATGTCAAAGTCGTTTTTGCCCAAAATATCGTTGGGACCATCGACGCCTGCGAAATCACATTCCGCTTTATTGACCAGGATCTTCCTTGATTCTATGTCTTTGATATAGACGTTTATGGGAAGATTGTCGATCAATGTCTTTAATAGTTGTTCACTTTCCTTAATTTTTGTCTCGGACAATACTTGTTCGGTAATGTCTTGAAAGGTACCGATGAGACCAACTAGCTTATCCTTATCATAAATGGGCTTTCCCGAGGCAATAATCCATTTTTCGTTCCCTTTTGCCGTGATTAGCTGAAGTTTTTCATTCCAAGGTCTACCGTATTGTAGAACGTTGTTAAAAGCCATGGAAATGGTATTGCGACTATAACCGTTTTTATAAAAATCAATAGCTGTATCAATATTTGGTATAAAATCTTCTGGGACCTCATGAATTTTTTTGGTCATTTCACACCAATGAACACTATCTTTTTCGATATCGTATTCCCAAGTTCCAATTTTTGCTATTTCTGATTTACCTGCTAAAAGCGATTTTAGTTTCTCTAATTGCAATTCATTCAGAATCTTTTGTGATATATCCTCTGTTTGAATGATGATTCCAATGATATTTTCTTTTTCGTCATACCAGGGTACGTTGGTCCACTCAAATCTTTTTTCTTTATTTTCTTTAGTAAGGTAAGTTTCATAGGAAGATTCACTTCGTTTACCTTTAAGACTTTCTTTAATATCCCTTTGCCAACCTTTGCTCATTTGATTAAATAGTTCGCTAATTTTCTTACCGATTACACCATCATGCGTCAATTCGAAATCTTGGATCCATTTATCAGAAACATGAACAACTTCTAATTTCTTATTCAGAAAAACAGTCGCTTTTGGCAGCTGTTTAACCAAATAATTATTATAATCTATCCGTGTTTCCTTAATCATAACGAAGTAATTTCTTACGAATGTAGGCGTATTATTCAACAATGATAAAGCTTTGTTGTGAACAGGGCGATACTCGTTGTGATAAGGTTGTTAGGCAGTATGAAGCTTTAAATGGGGAAGATAATTAGAAAGAAAAAACGCACAAATTATAGATGATGTATACTTTTTGTATTATGGATTTTTTCACTTTTAATCTTACAAGAATGCATTATTTGGCCCGTACCGTATCAGGGACCAATATAGAATAGTCCCCTCCATTTCTAATGACATCCCTAACTATGGAAGAACTGATGAAAGACTTGCCCGATGAGGTCAATAAAAAAACAGTCTCGATTTCTGAAAGTTTCCTGTTGGTATGGGCAATGGCTTTTTCGAATTCGAAATCCCCAGGGTTTCTCAAACCCCGTAGAATAAAACCGGCATTTACCTTATCACAAAAATCCACGGTCAGGCCTTCGTAGGTAAGTACCTTAATTCTAGATTCCGTGATAAATGCCTTTGTAATAAATTCGATACGCTGTTCAAGGGTAAACATATATTTTTTGTCGGCATTAACGCCAACTGCAATGATAAGTTCATCGAAAAGTGTAATACCTCTTAAGATAATATCGTGGTGTCCCAATGTTAATGGGTCGAAGGAACCTGGAAAAATTGCACGTCTCATAGGATAAAGTTATGGGTTTTTTGGCAATACCTCCAATATGGCATTCCCAAACAACTCAGAAAGCGATATTCCGGCTATTTTAGCTTGCTGCGGAAGTATGCTTTCAGTGGTTAGCCCGGGAGTGGTATTCATTTCGAGCATATAGGGTTCATCCCCTACAAAAATGAATTCACTACGCGAAAACCCGTTCATCTTAAGAATATCGTAGACGTTTTTGGCAACTGCACTGACTTTTTCTTCCTGTTGCAAGCTGATTCTTGCAGGGGTAATTTCTTGTGATTTCCCTTCATATTTGGCCTCATAATCGAAAAATTCGTTCTCTGTGACGATCTCGGTTATGGGCAAAACCTTGGTTTTACCTTTATATTTGATAACCCCAACAGAGACTTCAATGCCCTCTAAGAAACCTTCAATGATTATCTCATTATCCTCTTTATAGGCCAGCTCAATGGCAGATTTCAACGTCTTCTTTTCGAATACTTTGGATATGCCGAAGCTACTGCCGGCTTTGTTGGCCTTTACAAAACAAGGCAACCCTACCTTGGCAACGATGGCATCCTCATTGACTTCATCACCATAATTCAAATAATAGGATGGGGCCGATTTAATACCATAGGGTTTTAAAACACTTAACAAATCCCTTTTATTAAAGGTCAAGGCAGCTTGATAGTAATTACAGGAGGTTTGCGGAATTCCGAGCAGTTCAAAATAGGCCTGCATCAGGCCGTCTTCCCCAGGGGTACCATGGATGGCGTTAAAAACGCAGTCAAACTTTATTTTTTGGTCATCGATTTTCACAGAGAAGTCGTCCCTGTTTACCGCATATTCCCTTTCTTCATCATCCACATATACCCATTTATCCCTAAATATATGTATTCGATAGCATTCAAAATTGGCTTTGTTCAAATACGTATAAACGACATTCCCACTCTTGAGCGAAATTTTGTACTCACTGGAATAGCCGCCCATGATAATGGCCACTTTTTTCTTCATAGTGTACTTTGGTCAATTGATAGAAAGCAACTTTCTAGTTTCAAAGTAAAGAAAAAGCCTTTGTTTTCTTTGAATTCCGATGATATTTTTTTAGCGTTTGGGCTAAGTTACACGAATTGTACCATTCTTTAACCAACATTTGGGAATGTGGTCGTTTAAAGTTTTACCTCATTTCCTATATTTGCGGGAACATTTATATCAGATGAGAAATTTTTTCAACTTTTTGCGAAGTCGTACCTTTTTAATTCAATTGGGTTTGGCCTTCGTATTATCGATTGTTTTAGTCTTCGCGGCTTTACGATGGTTGAACAGCACTACACACCATGGAGAGTTTGTTGAAGTGCCCGATTTTGCTAAAATGTCGGTGATGGATATGCGTAAGGGTGTTGAAGAAGCCGGTTTGCGTTATGAGGTCTTGGATTCTGCCAATTTTAATCCAGACTATCCAAGATTTTCAATTATTGAACAAGACCCAAAGGCAGGAAGTAAGGTGAAAGTGAATCGGAAAATATATTTTACGGTGAATCCGTCTGGATATAAAAAGGTCACCGTACCTAATATTATCCAAGTGACACAGCGAAATGCCGCATCTATGTTGAAGGCCGTTGGCCTGGATGTACAACGAGTAACCTATATTGATGAACTGGGAAAAGATATGGTCTACTATATCAAGTATAAGGGTAAGAATATAAATCCGGGGGAAAAACTTCCTAAGACCTCCAAATTAGAGTTGGTATGCGGTAACGGTACCATTACCGATCGGGCGCAGATAAAGGCAGATTCAGATTAAAATATGGGTCCACAACAACATGAGCCAAATGATGAAGAACTCTACGAACACCATAGGTTCGTCGCTTCAAAAGGGCAAGATCCATTACGGGTTGATAAATTTTTGATGAATTTTATTGAAAATGCCACACGCAACAAAATTCAACAAGCTGCCAAGGATGGTCATATTTGGGTCAATGATACTATAGTAAAGCAAAATTATAAGGTGAAAGCCGGGGATGAGGTCAAGGTACTCTTTGAGCATCCACCCCATGAGTTATTGCTTACACCTGAGGATATTCCTTTACAAATTGTTTATGAAGATGAGACGCTTCTCGTCGTCAATAAGCCGGCCGGAATGGTGGTGCATCCGGGACATGGTAATTACTCCGGGACCCTAATCAATGCCTTATTGTTCCATATCAAAGATTTACCTATAAACGATAATGAACGCCCGGGATTGGTGCATAGGATCGATAAGGATACATCGGGCCTATTGGTAGTTGCCAAAACTGAGGCGGCGATGACGCATTTGGCAAAACAGTTTTTTGATAAAACCTCAGAACGTGAGTATATTGCCTTGGTATGGGGAAATGTTGAAGATGACGAGGGAACAGTGGAAGGCCATATTGGTCGAAATCCGAAAAACCGTTTACAAATGCAGGTTTTTCCGGAAGGTGATGAGGGTAAGGATGCGGTTACACATTATAGTGTTTTGGAGCGCTTAGGTTATGTTACCTTAGTATCCTGTAAATTGGAATCCGGCCGTACGCATCAAATCCGGGTACATATGAAATATATTGGGCATACTCTTTTTAACGACGAACGTTATGGCGGGGATAGAATATTAAAGGGCACCACATTTACGAAATACAAACAATTCGTCGATAATGCATTTAAAATTCTCCCAAGACAGGCCTTACATGCCAAAACTTTGGGATTTGTTCACCCAATAACGGGCAAGCACATGCGTTTCGATTCCGAACTTCCTGAAGATATGGCCGCTTGTATCGCAAAATGGCAAGATTATGCCAAGCATAGCAAGCAATTATAAATTCTGATAATATCGCTATTGAAAACTACTTGCCCATTAAGGTAGGTTTCTAGGTTATTCCTTTTTATTTTTATACCTCCAAAAAAATTGAAATGAAAATTGTTATTTCCCCAGCAAAATCCTTGGATTTTGAGAGCGAATTGCCTTCTAAGAGATATTCCCAACCCCGATTTTTGGAACAAGCCCAAAAATTGAACAAGGTGCTTGTTAAGAAGAAACCCAGAGCTTTGGCGAAATTAATGGATATTTCGAATCAGCTTGCAGAACTCAATTGGGAGCGCAACCAGAAGTTCTCAATCCCGTTTGCCCCTTCAAATTCAAGACCGGCTATATATGCCTTTAATGGGGATGTTTATCAAGGGGTGGATGCGCATACGATTCCAGAGGAAAAGTTGGATAAATTACAGGATACACTGAGAATATTATCAGGCTTGTACGGGATTCTGAAACCGTTGGACCTGATCCAACCCTATCGTCTCGAAATGGGCACTGCATTGAGAATAGGGCGCAAAAAAAATCTTTACGAGTTTTGGAAAAAGGAACTGACCGACCATTTGAATGCTGAATTGGATGATAATGAACTGTTTATAAATTTAGCCAGTAAGGAGTATTTTGGTGCCCTAGATGAAAAGAAACTCAAAGTACCGATAATAACCCCAATTTTTAAGGATTGGAAAAACGACAAATTAAAGGTCATTAGTTTTTTTGCGAAAAAGGCAAGGGGATCTATGGTCCGATATATTTTGGATAACGAAGTGAAAACCTTAACCGATTTACGTGATTTTAAAGCTGATGGGTATCTATTTAGCAAGGAACATACGTTGAAAGAAAACGAACCGGTTTTTATTCGATAGAATAATTCTTCATTTTGGCCGTTTTAATCAAACAGTTTTCGCACAAAACCAACGTATGAAACGACTTCTTTTTTTAGCTACAAGTATTTTTATCTTCATTTTGGGCTGCTCAGATCGAGATGATGAACTGAACGGTATACAGATTCGGGTAAAAAATGTGAGTTCAATACATTTTGATACTATACAGGTAGGTGGCGACGAGATGGTTCATGCCAACGTTGCCCCTGATTCCTTTTCAGACTATTTGGAATACGAAACGGCCTATAGATATGCTTATATAGGTATATCGGCAGATGGGGAGACCTATGCGTTACAACCTATCGATTTCGTAGGGGAAACCCCTTTGCCCTTTGGATACTATACATATGAAATAGGGCTAGACCAAGAAGGTAATGTAACCTTGAATTTCGTTATCGACTAAGGACTATTTCTTTTTCTTGATATCTATTTTTTCTTCGACCGTCGGTCGCTTTTTAATTTTTCGAGGTCTTCTTGCTCCATATGAATTGTTGGCTATTTTACCTCTTCTAGATTTTTTGTCACCTTTTCCCATACATTGAAAATTTAATTTGTTTAAAGTTACTCATTTTACAAGAAATGGCCACTTGGGATTTATGACTTTCCAAAGATGTATATTTGAGGGTATGACTATTTTTTCATCTAAATAAATAGGTAAACCAGTTGTTTTTTCATTCACATCCATATGAACCCTTTCTTTTTGAGGAAGCCACGAAGTTGATTGTGGGCACTTTACCTCCGCCCAGGTTTACGAGCGGCGTATTGAAAGCTGGTGACGTAGACTTTTGTTATGGCAGTAGGGACGGTCAGTTATGGCCCATACTTAATCAAATCTTCGATTTAAATTTAAAGTTTGAAACCACTTTTGAAGCGATAGAACAGAGAAAGCGGTTTTTGATTCAACGAAAGATAGGGATCTGTGATATTGTGCAAAGCGCCGAACGTACCAAGGTCGATGCGTCTGATCTGGGAATGACAAACATAAAACTAAGAAATATCATAGGTTATCTACAACAATATGAGAAAGTCGATACCTTGTTGTTTACTGGGGGAAACAGTAAAAATGGGCCGGAGTATTTTTTTCGCCAACACCTAAAACAACACAAGATAAAGTTAGGGTTGGTCAAGAATCAAGTGCCACGAATCCATCAATTTAAGCTGCCTTCTGAAAATGGTTTGCAGAGAACTATACAAACCGTTTCATTGATCGCTCCCTCCGGAGCGGCCAATAGGGCCGTGGGGAGCCTCATGGATTTTAAGGAATTGAAAACCAAAAATCCAGGGTTCAGCACAGTGGATTACAGGGTGCTACAATATGCCCCATTTTTTTAGTACATCTTTAGGTGTTTCCTTAATATTTATTTTGGCTACCTGTTGGTTTTGTATTATAAGTGCCTTATTTTGTTATTTGATTAAATATGCAAATAGGGTTAATGGAATATGTCGATATTTGCCCATTCATTAAGTAAGGTAAATCCACAACCACTTTAAAATGTGGATACATTTGTAAAAGTCTATGCATCAAACAGAAAGATTAGCGGAATTTAAAAAATCGGTTCAGAATAAGTTCAATGTTTACAATAGCTTATTCCTGAATCTTCCATATAGGAATATCGAAAATGTAGGCATGGTGGTTCCACTTTTGCACCATCAATCTGTACAGGGTCTTAACCAAGGGCTTAATCCCCAGGACATTTTGGAATCGTTCTTCAAGAATTATGTGATGATAGAAGACGAAAAGGACCAAATAGATTTTATGTTCCGGATTATCCAGTATGTAGAGCGACAAGTAGTCTTGTACGATAGTGTTGAAGATGCGGCATTTCCGAAACTCCAAGAACATAGCGATTCACTTTCCATCAAGGATTATTTTCAACTGGTGAACAAGACCAAAAGTTGGGACAAAGTGACGGAAAAACTATCGACCTTCAGTGCCAGGATCGTACTTACAGCGCATCCGACCCAATTTTATACCCCAGCCGTACTTGATATCATGAACGATTTGCGGTTACTGATCTTGGATAATAGAATCGATGATATCGATGTTACCTTACAGCAATTAGGACTCACTTCCTTAATAAACAGCAAAAAGCCAACGCCCTTAGACGAGGCCAAAAACATTATCTATATCCTTAGGCATGTCTATTATGATGCCATGGGCGATTTATATGCCTACATAAAAGAGAATATTGATAATGATGATTTCGAGAACCATAATATAATGAAACTGGGATTTTGGCCAGGAGGTGATAGGGACGGCAACCCATTTGTAACGGCTGAAATAACAAAGAATGTCGCCGATGAGCTTAGGCTTAATCTAATGAAATGTTATTATAACGATCTTAAATTCCTACAGCAAAAACTTACTTTTAAGAAAGTTCAAGGCCCTTTGAAAATATTACGAAATCAGCTTTATTCGGCAATGTTCAATCCTAAGAAGAGTATACCATACCAAGAGATAATCAACCCTTTGATGATCATACGTGATGTTTTGATCAATGATTACCATGGGCTCTACCTAGGTAAGTTGGATCATTTTATCGATAAGGTGAAGATTTTCAAAACACATTTTGCAACACTTGATATTAGGCAAGACCATAGCCAACATGTTTTGGTTGTAGAAACCATTTTAAAGAAGAATGGGTACATAAAAGAAAGTATCGATGAATTGAAACAGGCCGAATTAGTTAATATACTGGTTCAGAAAAAAATCAAAGCAGATCCAAAGGACTATAAGGACATTGTAAAAGATACACTTTTGAATATTTCCCAATTGAAGGAAATACAGGCTAAAAATGGGGAAGAAGGCTGCAATAGGTATATTATCAGTAATTCTGAGGATATATTCTCCGTATTGTATGTGTATGGTTTGTTCAGATGGTGTGGCTGGCAAGATGATGCGATCACATTCGATATTATTCCGCTCTTTGAAACCATGAAAGGCATGTCAGAAGCCGAGGGTGTTATGCAATTCTTGTTTGATCTGCCTGAGTATCGCAGGCATTTAGAACAGCGAAAAGATAGCCAAACGATGATGCTCGGCTTTTCGGATGGCACTAAGGATGGAGGGTATGTAAAGGCGAACTGGTCAATTTTAAAGACTAAGGAACAGCTCTCCAAGATTTGTAAAAAGAACAATATCAAAGCCCTGTTTTTTGATGGTCGGGGTGGCCCGCCGGCACGTGGGGGTGGAAAGACCCATCGCTTTTATGCTGCCCAGACCAAAGATATCGCGAACAACGAAATACAATTGACCATTCAAGGACAGACCATTACAAGTACATATGGCACCAAGGAACAGTTTATGCACAATAGTGAGCAATTGTTGACCGCAGGTTTGTCGAACAATCTATTCGGGAAAGAAAACGTGATTTCCAAGGAACATCGTAAACTCCTGGAAGAATTGTCCGATTTGAGCTTTGAGAAATACGATGCATTGAAGAACCATGAAATGTTTATTCCTTATTTGGAAAACAGGAGCACACTTAAATATTACCAAAAAGCCAATATTGGTAGTAGACCAGGGAAAAGAGGTAATAAGAAACAATTGACCTTAAGTGACCTTAGGGCTATTTCTTTTGTAGGTTCATGGAGCCAATTGAAACAGAATGTACCTGGTTATTTTGGGATAGGTACGGCTATAAAAACGATTCGGGATACGGGTCGATTAAGGGAACTGAAAAAGATGTACAGGGAAGTCCCCTTTTTCAAGGCATTGATGCATAACAGTATGATGTCGCTCACAAAATGCTATTTTGAATTGACAAGCTATATGAAGGAGGATGCGAAGTATGGCGGTTTTTGGAATATTCTTCATGAAGAATATCAGCTTTCCAAAGAAATGCTGTTGTTGATTTCCGGTACCGAGGTCTTAATGGAGAATGAAGCCACATCGCGGGAATCTATTCAAATTAGGGAAAACATTGTACTACCTCTTTTAGTAATCCAACAATATGCACTTCAAAAAATAGGGCAAAAGACGGTCTATAAGGATGTTTATGAGAAAATAGTTACTCGATCTCTTTATGGGAATATCAATGCAAGTAGAAATTCAGCCTAAGAAAAAAGACCTTCAGGTTTTTATACCTTGAAGGTCTATAATTATTGTTTTTTATGCTGCAAAGTTTCTGAAACAAAGCAGTTTTAAAGCCCTACCTTTTATTCTGCTGCTTTCTAATGGTTTTTTTGTCAATATCAAAAGTATTGGTATCGATACTGGTATTTCCCGTCGGATTGGTCGGATTTGACTGTTCTACTTTTCTTTTAAACTTTTTGTTGTCTTTAATTATTCCCATTTAATTTATTTTTTAGGTTCATAAATAATATAAGGGTCAAATACGACAATCTCCGTTAAAAAGGTGATAAAGCTTTGTTAGGGAATGTTAAGGTGATGTCAATAAAGGTTCAAAAGGTCACTTAATTCATTTTTGTGCTTAGAATCCCATAAAACGCTTTGATCCCATAGGCTAGTTGCCCTATTCTAAGGTTCTCATTGGGACTATGCTGGTCGTTGTCGGGATTTACCATGGGAACGATGAACGCCGGAATCTGTAATTCATTGATAAATGGGGCAATGGGTACGGTACCGCCCATGATACGTATTTGAACCACATCATCCCCAAAGGAATCCTTTAAAACATTAACCAAAAAATTACCATAGGCATTGTTCAGGTCTGTCCGAAAGGCATTGGTGACCGATCCTTCAGTTATGGTGATGATCTTCTCATGAGCCATACGTTCCTCCTTGGTCGGTATCGAATCCATGATGAAGAATCCTTGATTTTGGATATGGGTTTTTACAAGGTCTTTGAGTCTGTTGCCATTCGACTCTGGCACCAATCGCATATCGATTTCGGCCGTGGCGCTTTCGGGAATTATAGTCCTGACTTTTTCACCAATCCATCCTGAACCCAATCCTCGAATATTCAATGAAGGATATTGCAAGGACTCTTGATAAAAACCACCTACTTTTTCAGGTGTTTTTATAGCTAGATACCCATTTATGGTTGCAGCATCCTCGGGGACATTTTTTAGTATCTCAGTGGTTGGGGCATCCAAGGATATTCCGTCATAATACCCATTAACCAACACCTTACCTTCGGCATCTTTCATACTGGCCAATAATTGGGCCAGTTGAAAACCGGGATTCGGGGCATAATTACCATAATGGCCACTATGCTGTGGTTTCATGGGTCCGTACGTGGTCAAGGTAAGCGTGGTGATGCCACGGCAACCATACACAACCGTGGGTTTGCCCGAAACATGTACCGGGCCATCATTAATGACCAGGAAATCGGCTTTCAACAAATCGCGGTATTCCTTAACCGCTTTTGGAAGAGGGCGGCTTCCTTTTTCCTCCTCGCTATCCAGGATCACTTTTACATTGAACGGGAAGGTTACATTGTTCCGTTTCAAAAGATCAATGGCGTTCAATAACATTACAATAGGGCCTTTGTCATCTGAGGTCGAGCGACCGAAAAGGCGCCAATCATAATTTAGATTATTCGCCAAACTATCAAAAGGTTGCTTTTTCCATTGATTCCCATCTTTTGATTTTAAGACAACGCTGTACGGGTTGGGTTGATCCCATTTGGTTGGATCGACCGGTTGCCCATCAAGATGCATATAAAAAAGAATGGTCGGTTTGTTATCCTCCATCGGTAATGCCGCAAAAAACAAGGATTCACCTTGAGTGGGTAAAATCGACGAATTAAATCCCCTTGCATTGAATTTGTTGGTCAACCAAGTTAGGTTTCTGTTAATGTCGGCATGTTCCGTGGCATCATTCGGGATGGCGACAAATTCCCGGAGTTCATTAATGGAATGGCTCACGTAGGTTTTTAAAACATCGTCATCCTGTGCCGTGGAATACCCCGAAATTACTAAACAAATTAGGGCAAGGTATCTTTTCATTTTCAGTATTTTTTGATAGGGTTTAAAAGTAGGCAATTCTGGTTTTTTGGTCGTAGTTTTTCCCATTTAATTATCAAGCGGTATATTTATTAAAATGAGTGTCCTCTTATCAAGTATTACTAACTTTACCCTTTTACAAATAAAATAAATTCCGAAAAAATGACTTTTTCAAATTGGTATTCAAAAATACCCTTGTTGATTTTGATTTTGGCAAATACACTATTCTATTCTTGTTCAGAAAACGGGGATGCTGAAGACATGGATTACGGTCCAATTTCTGTAGGGAAGGACTTATCTATTTATTTAAACGGTAGGGGGGTGATGATGCAAGCTTTTTACTGGGATGTTGAACCTCGTTTTGAATGGTGGAATACCATTGCCAATAAAACGGACGAATGGGCAGTTGCGGGAATAGATAGAATTTGGCTACCACCAGCATCGAAAGGGCAATCTGGAGGCTATTCCATGGGTTATGACCCATCGGACTATTATGATTTGGGGGAATATTTTCAACATGGCACCACGGAAACACGTTTTGGGTCAAGAACGGAGCTAGATAATCTAATTGCTAAGGCCCATGGCAATGGTATCGAGGTTATCGCAGATATTGTAATGGGCCACAACAGTGGAGGTGGTTTGCAGTATAATCCTTACCGGGATAAGGATACCTATACGCTGTTTAATCAATCGCATGGAAATGCCTCGGGAATATTCAATAGAAATTATGAGGATTATCACCCGAACAGCATTCATGCTATGGATGAACAAGCTTTGTTTTTTGAGGAACAAGACCTTTGTCATCTACAACCCAATGTTCAAAATGGATTTTGGAAAAATGAAAATTCCGTGGCAAAATATTATAAAAATACCGTCGGTTTTGATGGTTGGCGATTTGATTATGTCAAGAGTTTTAACGCACAATTCGTTAAGGCATGGACCGATGAAGTTGGCGGATGGTCAGTGGGTGAGTTTTATGATGGTAATGCCAATTTGGTTCGACAGTGGATGACGGGCTCTGGTATCAACGCATTCGATTTTCCCTGTTTGTTTCAGATGAAGGATGCATTTCTGCAAAATGATTTGAGTACTCTTGAAACTGGTGACATGCTTTGGAAAACCGATCCTGATAAAGCAGTGACTTTTGTGGCAAACCATGATACGGATCGTGAGCCAGTAATTAAAGAAAGCGATAAGCTTTATGCATACGCTTACATTCTTACACATCCGGGCTATCCCACAATTTTTTATTCCGATTATGAAAATATCGAATTCAAGGAAAAGTTGAATACACTTATATATATCAATAGAACACTTGCAGTTGGTGGGCTCACGGTACTATTTTCAAGTAACGAGGAATACATTGCTATGCGTGAGGGTGAAGGCGCAAATCCAGGATTGATCATCTACATCAACCGTAAGGCCTCAAAAGATACCCGAACGGTCATTACTCCTTGGATCAATAAAAAGCTACATGATTATTCAGGGAGTATTACTACCGGGCTTAGCACGGATAATGCCGGATCGGTATCACTTAAAGCTCCTGCAAGGGGTTATGCCATTTGGTCCTTGAACTAATGACCCTAATTTTTCAATAGGCCAATTACCTTTAAAACAATCAACCGCAGTAAAAGGATAAATGGGAAACCATGCAATACCACATCGAACCAATCCATAAAGGCCATGCCGTTTGCCCCACCGGCAATCCAACGGATTTTACCCCAGATATGTGGTTCAGGGAAAAAGGGTGCCAAGCCTAAAGCAAGACATAATAAAATAACAAGTTTCCAATTATTTACGAATTCCATATACTTATCGAATAGATTTAACAAACTTGGATATGGCATCGACCCCATGTGACGTCAGATGTTTAATAAACGCGGAGCCTATAATCGCCCCAGCTGCAGAACGCGTAGCTTGTTTAAAGGTTTCCGCATTATTGATACCAAAACCAACAATTTGAGGATTCTTGAGTTTCATTGCTGAAATACGGTCAAAATAATGTTGCTGTTCTTCACCAAAACCTTTGGTAGTGCCTGTGGTACTGGCCGAACTGACCATATAGATAAATCCGTTCGAGGCATCATCGATTTGTTTGATGCGCTCATCGCTGGTTTGTGGGGTTATGAGGAATACATTGATCAAACCGTATTTTTTAAAAATAACCTCGTATTCACTTTGATACACGTCCAAAGGTAAATCTGGTAGAATAAGTCCGTCGATACCGATCTCATGGCATTTTTTACAGAAAGCCTCGACCCCATATTGAAAAACGGGATTAAAATATCCCATGATAATCAATGGAATGGAAACCGATTTACGAATATCCTTTAATTGTTCAAAAAGTAGTTCGGTATGCATGCCTTTTTTTAAAGCAGCTGTTGAGCTTTCTTGAATCGTTGGCCCGTCGGCCAAGGGATCTGAAAAAGGCAACCCAATTTCAATGAGGTCAACCCCGTTTTTTTCCAGTTCCTCTAGTATGCGTACCGTATCATTCAATTCAGGGTAACCAGCTGTAAAATATATGGAAAGGATTTTTTTACCTTCTTTGATTTTTTGGTTTATTCTGTTCATCGTAGTATGTACCAAGTTAGAGTTCAAAATAGTTGATATAGGTGTCCAAATCCTTATCACCTCGCCCGGAGAGGTTGATAACAACAATGTCATCCGGCCTGAACTTCTTATACTCCAATATGGCAAAGGCATGGGAGCTTTCAATGGCTGGAATAATTCCCTCTAACTTTGAGAGCAATAATCCGGCTTTCATGGCCTCATCATCGGTAATGGAGATAAATTCCCCACGCCCGGATCTAAACAGATGGGCATGCATTGGGCCCACGCCGGGGTAATCGAGTCCGGCCGATATGGAATAAGGTTCCGTAATCTGTCCGTCCTGGGTCTGCATTAACAGGGTTTTACTACCATGGATAATCCCGACTTTTCCAAGTGCCGATGTGGCTGCACTTTCTCCTGAATCGATACCTTTTCCTGCAGCCTCGACGGCAATGATCCCTACTTCCGGATTATCCAGATAATGGTAATAGGCACCCGCGGCATTACTACCACCACCTACGCAGGCAACAACAAAGTCAGGATTTTCAACACCTTCTTTTTCTTTGAGCTGCCATTTTATTTCTTCGGAAATCACGGATTGAAACCGGGCTACCATATCGGGGTAGGGGTGTGGTCCTACCACGGAGCCAATAATATAATGGGTGTCGACGGGATTATTGATCCAATCGCGAATGGCCTCATTGGTGGCATCTTTTAAAGTTCTGCTCCCCGATAACGCCGGACGGACTTCTGCACCCAACATTTTCATCCGGGCTACGTTGGGGGCCTGTCTCGCAATATCTATTTCACCCATATACACCACACATTCTATACCCATTAATGCGCAAACCGTAGCTGTGGCAACACCATGTTGTCCGGCACCTGTTTCGGCAATGATCCTGTTTTTGCCTAATTTTTTGGCCATAAGTATCTGGCCAATGGTGTTATTTACCTTATGCGCCCCAGTATGGCATAGATCCTCCCTTTTGAGGTAAATCTTCGTATTGTATTTTTTTGATAAACGCTCAGCGAAATACAAAGGTGTCGGCCGACCAACATAATCCTTCAATAACTGGTCGAATTCCTTTTTGAATAAAGGTTCTTCCATAATACGGATATAGTTCTGTCGAAGTTCCTCCGTATTCGGATAAAGCATTTCGGGGATAAATGCCCCACCAAACTCCCCGTAATATCCTTTTTCGTCCGCGTGATATTTCATCTTAAACTTTTTATAAATTCTTTTAATTTAACAATGTCCTTCAACCCAGGTGCAATTTCAAACCTACTATTCACGTCTACGGCATGGCAATATCTTGATTCAGGCCGTGTCATAAATTCCTTGACGGATTCCAAATCCTCCAAACCAATGCCTCCACTTAGAAAAAAAGGTTTTTTGGATGGATAATCCTTCAATACCTTCCAATTGAACTTATATCCATTGCCTCCCGGCAATTTTCCTTTTGTATCGAACAAATAGTAATCACAAACCGATTCGAACGGCTGAAGTTCTTTAAAATCAAAGGCTTCTTTTATCGTAAAAACCTTAATGATCGAGACCCCTTTCAATTCACTTTTAAGAATACGACAGAATTCTGGAGTTTCATTCCCGTGTAATTGCACGGTTACAAGTTGATGGGCATTGACTTTTTCAATAATTTCTTCGATATATGCACTAACAAAAACCCCTACCTTTTTAATACGATGCGGTAGTTCCGCCCCATTCCCATCAAAATACCTTTTGGATTGTTCCCAGAATATAAATCCCAAATAATCGGGGTTTAATCCAGCAACGGCCGAGGTATTCAAATTCATACCACAAACCTTTATCCTTAGAGGCTCTCTTTCCGATTCGTTAGTGATTTTATGGTATTGGCTCATCTTAAGAATCTTCTTTATGCAAGGTATTAATGAACGTCATGGCACTTTTGCCTGGGTCATCGGTTTTCATAAAGTTCTCACCAATCAAAAAGCCTTGATACCCAAATAGCCTTAATTCTTTAATGGCTTCAACACTGCTAATACCACTTTCCGATACTTTTACAAAGTCGTTGGGAATCATGGTTGAAAGTAACTTGCTGGTTTCCAAGCTGACTTCAAACGTCTTTAGATTACGATTGTTCACCCCAAACATATCTAAACTGGGCATTATTGATTTTTGCAATTCCCCTTCATTATGGACTTCCAAAAGAACATCCATATTAAGGCTTTTTGCCAATTCAGAGAACGTTTTTATTTCATTTTTGGTCAATATGGCGGCGATCAAAAGAATGGCATCCGCACCATACGCTTTCGCTTCGACTATCTGATATTCATCAACAATAAATTCCTTTCGTAATAAAGGCAAGTCAACTGAAGCTCTCGCCAATAACAAATCTTCCAGCGAACCTCCAAAGTATTTAATGTCGGTAAGCACACTCATACCGCAAACCCCTGCTTTTTGATACCCTTTAGCCACTTGGCCAACATTTGTGTTTTGATTAATCGTTGATTTAGAAGGAGACCGCCTTTTGTGTTCTGCAATAATCCCTATGCTGCTATTCCGAAGTGCACTGGCAAGTGAGGCACCTTTTCTTTCAAACATAACGGATTGTTCAAATTGGGTAGAAGGGACAATCGATTTTTTTAACGCAACCTCCTTGCGCTTGTCTTTTACTATTTTTTCTAGGATGTTCATAGTCAATTTTTTTAAGCACTCAACGCCTGTAGTCGTTTTAAAGCGACCAATCCTTTTCCTGATCGTAATGATTCTTTGGCGCTCTCAAACCCTTGTTTAGGATTTGACCCATTGACTGTGGCTATGGCTATTCCGGCATTAGCGCAGACGACGTTATTTTGGGCTTCGGTACCTTTGCCTTCCAAGATATTCATAAAGATTTTAGCCGATTCTTCAATGGTTTCCCCACCGACTATTTGACTCTTTTTAATGCGATTTACGCCGAAATCTGCCGGATTTATTATGCCCTCCGAATTGTTCGAAATGGTTTTTGTGGCCCCGGTCAATGAAATTTCATCGTACCCGTCCAGTGCATGTACTACGGTGAAATTCTTATCGGTATTCTGATAGAGGTAACCATACATACGTGCCAATTCCAAATTAAAAACGCCTACCATTTGGTTTTTGGGAAAAGCAGGGTTGACCATGGGTCCCAGCATATTGAAAAAGGTCTTTACAGCCAATTCCCTTCGGATTGGGGCCACATTTTTCATGGCCGGATGGAACAAAGGGGCATGTAAAACACAAATCCCTGCTTCCTCTATAGACCTGGTAAGAAAATCAGCTTCATTGCTGAATTTTATCCCTAAAAATTCCAGGACATTGCTACTCCCACATTTTGAGGATACCCCATAATTTCCGTGCTTCGTTACTTTGATACCAGCACCAGCCGTTACGAAGGAAGCCAGGGTGGATATGTTGAAGGTATCCTTTCCATCACCGCCCGTTCCGCATAAATCGATAGGGTTGTACGCTGATAAATCTATGGATAGGCATAATTCCAACAATGCATTCCGAAAACCCTCAAGCTCCTCGATGGTTATACTTCGCATCATATAAACCGTTAGAAAAGCCGCGATCTGACTCGTGTTATACTCCCCTTTGGCGATATTTACCAAAACCCCTTTGGCATCTTCCTTGGTAAGGATATCGTGATTGATCAGTCTATTTAAAATTTCTTTCATACTAAGCTTTGCCTTTTAACCAGTTCTTCAAAATTTTCTTACCCTCAGGGGTCAACACCGATTCGGGATGAAATTGTACGGCACATACGTCATATTTTTTATGCCGAAGAGACATAATCTGTCCGTTTTCGTCAATAGAAGTCGCTTCCAAAACTTCGGGCATATTCGGATCAACGACCCAGGAATGATAGCGACCAACTTCAATTTCCCTTGGCAATCCATCGAAGATATGATCATCTTTGGTGATTTTTATTTTTGTGGCTATCCCATGATAAACCTCATCCAGATTGATCAATGAACCCCCGAAAACTTCGGCGATGGCTTGTTGCCCCAAGCATACTCCAAATATACTTTTTGTTTGGGCATAGGTTGCAATGATTTCTTTAAGCAACCCGGCCTCATCAGGGATGCCGGGACCAGGTGATAAGACGATTCTATCGTACGCAGCAACCTCTTCCAAAGTTAGTTGGTCGTTTCTTTTTACGATGACTTCACAATCCAAATCCTCCAAATAATGGACCAGATTATAGGTAAAGCTGTCATAGTTGTCGATTACCAATATTTTTTTCATATCATCTCTGTTTTGGAAATTTTAGATGGTTTCCGCAATTTCCAAGGCTTTGGTCAATGCTCCCAGTTTGTTATAGGTTTCCTGCAATTCGTCTTCGGGATCGGAGGCGGCTACCAAACCAGCTCCAGCTTGATAATGTAATTGATGGTTTTTACTCAAAAAAGTACGAATCATGATGGCATGGTTGAAATTTCCACTAAAATCCATAAAGCCAATGGCACCACCATAATAAGCCCTATTCGTCTTTTCATACTTCTCTATGAGTTGCATCGCCATATGTTTTGGGGCCCCACTCAATGTTCCGGCCGGAAAGGTATCTGCCACGACTTTCATAGTGGTGATATCTTTTTTCTTTTGCCCCGTTACCTTGGATACCAAATGGATGACATGGGAAAAGAACTGTACCTCCCTATAATTATCAACATTTACCAAATTGCCATTTCTACTCAAGTCGTTCCTGGCCAGATCGACCAACATTACATGCTCACTGTTTTCCTTATCATCCTCGGTCAACTTTTTGGCCAACTCGGCGTCCTGTTCATCATTTCCCGTTCTTTTGAAGGTGCCTGCTATAGGATGTATTTCCGCTTTGCCATTATTTACGATCAACTGGGCCTCTGGGGAGCTTCCGAATATTTTGAAATCCCCATAATCAAAGTAAAACAAATATGGGGAAGGGTTTATTGAGCGAAGGGCCCTATACACATTGAATTCGTCCCCTTTGAACCCTTGGGAAAATCTTCTGGAGAGCACCAATTGAAAAACATCCCCCCGTTGGCAATGTTTTTTCGCAAGAGCAACATGCTCTTTATACTCTTCATCTTTCAGATTTGATTTAGGTTTCCCTTCTTTGTTGAAGTTGTACGAAGCGAAGTTCTTTACATTGAGAATATGTTCGATTTCGGCTATATTACTTTCAGATTCATAACAATGGGCAAAGAGATACGCTTCATTTTTGAAATGATTGATAGCGATTATATTCTGATATACCGCATAATAAATATCGGGAATGTCCAAAGTATCATCTTTTTTGTTGATCTGGATGTCCTCGAAATACCGGACTGCATCATAGGCCATATAGCCGAATAAACCGTTGTTTATAAACTTAAATGAATTTTGATCGGCTTGGAATTTTAGACTGAATTCGTGGATGGTTTTTACCACATCGGTGTCAAGATCGATTTTTTTTGATGCAACTTTTCCATCAGGAAATGCCTCCATGATGGTTTCATTTTTAATCTTTATCGAAGCAATTGGGTTGCAGCAGATATAGGAAAAGCTATTGTCGTTGGCGTGATAGTCACTACTTTCCAAAAGAATACTATTCGGGAATCTATCGCGTATTTTTAAATATACGCTTACTGGGGTAATGGTATCCGCAAGGATTTTTTTATAATGCGATTTAAATTGATAGGCCATGATCAAAATTTAAATTAAAAAAGGCTTGTCGTGATAGACAAGCCTTTTGTATGGTTATACTACAATGATGCTTCGCTCACGACGTTTTTCGTAAGGTACTCCACCACCATGTATTTGTTCCTTTATTTTTCACTGGCCCAAATATAGAAATGATTTTTAAAACAACAAACACGTTTTTGGTTAAAAATAATAAGCCCTAGTGGCCGAAAGGCACCTAGGGCTTAGTTTGTGAGGTCAAGTTTATTAAAATACCAAATCTACAACAAGATCGAATTCATCATAGATTGTTTTATCGCCTAAATTATCGAAAAAGCTACCCGAGCCATAACGCACATCGTATTGGGCCCTGTCTATTTTCATAGTTGCGGTCGCTTTGCTACCATATATGGATACATCGAAAGCGACTGGTTTGGTAATACCTTTGATAGTTAGATCGCCTGTTACTTCATAGGAATTTTTACCCGTGGCTTCAACTTTAGTAAACACTAAAGATGATGTTGGATGGTTGGCAACACCAAAGAAATCATCCGATTTCAAATGCCCTTCCAACTTTCCTTTATATTCACCTTCCAAATCTGTACTGATCAATGAGGCCATTTCCACGGTAAAATCCCCTCCAATAAGGTTGCCTTCATCGAACATCAACGACCCACTCTTTAAATTTACGGTACCGGTGTGTGACCCGGTGACCTTATAGGCTTTCCACGTTACCGTACTTTCCTCGGTTTTAACTTCTTTTTTATCTACTTCAATCGGCTCGGTAGCTGTAGCCGAAAAGCCAAATATTACGGCTAAGGTCAATGCAAAAAAATTCTTTTTCATTTGTTTTTACTATTTAATTGTTAATAATCAGGATTGAAATTTATTTAATAAAATGTTTAGTTGCTCCAATTCATTTGTAGAGAATTGCTGCAATAAGTTTGTTTCTGTTTCTGAGACGATCGCGTCCATTTTTGAAAGTTGTTCATTACCTTTTAGCGTAATAAGAATTTCTATCTTTCTTCTATTTGACGGACAGGTATTCCTTTCAACATATTCTTTTAAAATCAGCTTATCAACCAATCGGGTCGTGTTGCTCATCTTGGTAACCATTCTTTCATTAATAGTAGAGAGGTTGGCAGGCTTTCCCTTTTGCCCTCTTAAAATTCGCAGAACATTGAACTGTTGAATGGATACGTCGAAAGGTTTTAATGCTTGGGCCATCTGCTCATTTATTGTATTGGCCACCAACATAAAATGAATAATCGTTCTACGTTCCATAGGTATTTTGCCAACAGTTTTTATACGCTCCTCTACATTCATGTACTTACAATAATTGTATATACAAATATACTAAGTTTGATGAATAATCTATTGTTGAAAAGAATAAATTTTTGTTAAATAAAATTGCCGCCCTATTTTGACACTTGTATTCTGCACGAGAATCTTTCTATGTTATGGAAAAATATTATTTTTGCCCCTTAAAATTTAGATAGAATGGCAGATTTATCCCAAAAGGAATGGGCAGAACAATTAAGAGCTGATGAAAATGCGGTCATCCTGGATGTTCGGACTCCTGCGGAGTTCCAACAAGGCTTCATTCCAGATGCCAGTAATATCGATATTTATCGGGGTCAACAGTTTATGGCGGAATTGGAAAAATTGGACAAATCAAAAAGTTATTACGTCTATTGTAGGTCGGGTGTCAGAAGTAGACAGGCATGCGCCTTAATGAATGGCCTTGGTATTGAAAAAGCCTATAACCTTGAGGGTGGTATTATAGCCTGGCAGGGAGAGGTTGTCCGCTGATCCACCACAAAATTTTGATGAGAAGTCCCACAATTATGAGGGATTTTTTATTTTAGGGGAATGCGGGAAGATTTACTTCATTTTATATGGAAATATAAAAAACTGCAATTGCAGAACTTGGTCACAACGCGTGATGAATCCTTGGTCATTATCGATCCTGGTTCCCATAATCTTCAATCAGGTCCCGATTTTTTCAATGCCAAAATCAACATCGACGGTCAACTTTGGGCCGGTAATGTGGAAGTACATCCTAATGCGTCGGACTGGTATGTCCATCATCATGAAGAGGATGTTGCTTATGATAATGTAATACTCCATGTGGTATGGCACGACGACATCAATGTCTATAGAAAGGACAATTCTTTAATACCCACCCTAGAATTGAAGAGGTATGTTTCAGAAGACCTATTAAAAAGTTACAAGGGTTTATTCGAAAATCGTTCAAATAAATTCATTAATTGCGAAAATGGAATTTCAACAGTCGATAAATTTACTGTTCGCAATTGGTTCGAACGATTATACATTGAACGTTTAGAGCAAAAATCCGAATTGGTCAATACGCTTTTGAAAAGTTCGAATAATGACTGGGAGAAGGTTTTGTTCATGCTCCTTCTCAAGAATTTTGGATTGAACATAAATGGTGCGTCCTTTTTAACCATAGCGCATGCCTTGGATTATTCAATCGTAAGAAAGTTACGAAATGACCATTTTCAACTGGAAAGTGTTTTCTTCGGTTTAGCTGGTTTGCTTGATTATAATAAAATAAAGGATCCCTATTTTGATTCGTTAAAAAAGGAATATGCCTATTTGCGGAAAAAATTCGATCTCACCCAAGAAAGCGTGCAACGACCCGAATTTTTCAAGCTTCGACCCACTAACTTCCCTACCATAAGACTTTCGCAAATCGCCGCGCTATACGAAGAACATGAAAACCTTTTTCAAAAAGTAATCAAAGCCCCAGGTCTGGATGACTTGTACGCTATTTTCGACATATCGGCAAGTCGGTATTGGGATATTCATTTTACGTTTGGGAAAGAATCAAAAAAGAGCCCGAAAAAATTGACCAAGCCATTCATCGACCTCCTCCTTATCAATACAATTCTACCTTTAAAGTTTTGTTATGCCCATCACAAGGGCACCGATGGTATTGTAGGGATTTTTTCCATAATAGAAAGAATAAAAAAAGAGGATAATAGTATTTTGAATAAATTCAAAGCAATTGGAGTACAAGTGAAAACGGCGGGTGATACCCAGGCAATTTTACAACTCTATAATGAATATTGTTCAAAAAATAAATGTTTACAATGTGCTATTGGTAGTAGTTTATTACATGGAAATATTTAAATTTAGTCTATGAACGTGTTCTATCAACTTTTATACTATCTTCAAAAAAGGGGATTTGAAGTTTGCAGGCGTATCGCGGAAAGGATGGGTATTCGGGCCAGGGTGGTTAGAACATCGTTCATTTACCTTACATTCGTAACCTTGGGGTTTGGGTTTGCTTTATACCTATTTTTGGCCTTTTGGTTGAAAATAAAGGATTTGGTGCATACCAAAAGGACCTCAGTTTTTGACCTCTAATTATGATTCGACTTTTTCGTTCCAAAATGTATTTGGCCATCAGTTTGATTGTGGTTGTTTTGGCAACTGGAATTATCGGATATAGGGTATTATCCAATTTATCATGGTTAGATGCCTTTTATATGACCGTTATTACGGTTACCACAGTGGGTTTTTCCGAAGTTGGTCCATTAAGCGTTGAGGCAAAGATATTTACGGTGTTTTTAATAATTTCGAGTGTATTCATATTTGCATTCGCCATCTCGGTTGTAACGGAATATATCTTAAGTAGAAATTCCTTGGATGTCTTAAAAAAGAAAAAAGTAAAAACCATGATCAATAAGTTAACCAACCATGTAATCATATGTGGTTTTGGACGAAACGGCAAACAGGCTGCCATAAGGTTGGAAGCCTATAAAAGACCTTTCGTTGTAGTGGAAAATGATAAGGAAGTTATCGAAAAATTTGGGGATACCATTCTATTTGTCGAAGGGGATGCCAATGAAGATGAAGTATTGTTGGAAGCTGGTATAAAGCAGGCAAAATATATTATAACCACCTTGCCAGATGATGCGGCTAACCTCTTTGTGGTATTATCCGCAAGGCAAATGAACAAATCACTGAATATAATTAGCCGGGCCTCGCTGGTTACCTCTCAGAAGAAGCTGAAATTGGCGGGAGCCAATCAAGTGATAATGCCCGATAAGATCGGCGGAGACCATATGGCTTCCCTAGTGGTCATGCCCGACCTGATTTCTTTTATGGACGAATTGTCCTTGGAAGGAGAGCATACGACCAATCTAGAGGAAGTGGCCATTGAGGATTTTGCCGAAGAAGTAGAGCACAAATCGCTTCGAGATCTTGATTTAAGGCGGAAAACTGGGTGTACCATTATCGGTTATATCGCTCCTGACGGTAAATACACTATTAATCCGGAAGCCGATATGCAATTACAACCCAAGAGTAAGGTCATCGTCCTGGGTAGGCCTGAGCAAATCCGTAAATTAAACGAAATGTTTCACATTTAATATTCTTTCTTTCTTCCCAATATTTGATTGGGTTGTTTTTTTTTAGGATATTGTCGGTCATTTGGGCCTATTACCAACTAATATTAACCACTACATTTTTAATATGAAGAAGTATCTCCTTCCCTTTTTAATGCTCTTTGGCATTATGACATTTTCCCAAGATCTTGTGGTTACCGGTAAGGCCATTAATCCATCAGATGATATTAACGATGGGGCCATAGAATTGGAAGTTGATGGAGGAACTGAACCGTATACCTATAAATGGAGCAATCAAGGTACTTCTTTACACTCTAAAATGGCCAGTGGCTTAGTAGAAGGAGTCCCATATACGGTAACCGTAATCGATGCCAATGGACAATCGGAAACTAAGGTATTCACCGTAAAGACCCAATCTATTACCGAAGTTTTTAACGGAACTATGACCCCAGCTGTAAGTGCCTTGGGATCGGTTCTATTTTGGGATCCCTTTGCGGCCATAGGTATATATGACCCAGTCGCCTATGCCGATCAGAAAATGATACCTGTCCCAGATTGGTCACCTGATGTAAATGATAGATTCGTTTTAAAACAATGGTTGAAACCCAATGGGTCAAAAGTTAAAAAAGGAGACCAAATAGCCGTAATTTCTAACAACAAGGGAACCGATGAAACCGTTTTGGCCTCTGCAACCGGCAAACTCCACTATTTGGTAGAGGAAGGAAAAGTAATTTACAATTCTGAGAATCAAGAGCATGTAATAGAGCAGGGTGCCCATTATTTAGCGAGTATAAAATATGACGAACCTATGGTCATGACCCATCCCAATGGGGATCCCATTACCAAGGACATTCCATTTATCGTAATGTGGCTGGTATTAGGGGCATTATTTTTTACCATTCGAATGGGCTTTATAAATATAAAAGGGTTTCGACATTCCATAGATTTGGCCAAGGGTAAATACGATGATCCTAACGCCCCCGGGCAAGTAACCCACTTTCAAGCTTTGGCCACAGCCGTTTCAGGCACAGTTGGTTTGGGCAATATTGCCGGAGTGGCAGTGGCGGTATCGCTTGGAGGGGCCGGAGCCACTTTTTGGATGATAGTCTGTGGTTTGTTAGGAATGTCCTCAAAATTTGTGGAGTGCACACTTGGCGTTAAATACAGGGACATTCTTCCCGATGGAAGGGTTTTTGGAGGTCCGATGAATTATCTCCGTTATGGACTTGAGAAAAGAAATATGAAGGGACTTGGCAAAGTACTTGCCGGGTTATTTGCGGTACTTGCTGTTGGCGCCTCCTTTGGCGGTGGAAATATGTTCCAGGCCAATCAATCATTTGAGCAATTGGCAGGGCAGTTTCCTGTACTGGCAGGTAACGGATTTTGGTTTGGGATTATCACGGCCATTCTCGTAGGCGTTGTCATAATTGGTGGTATTAGCAGTATTGCCAAGGTAACTGGTAAAATCGTTCCCATAATGGCATCGATTTATATCGTTGCGGCTTTAGTAGTGATCGGAATGAACATCGAGAATATTGGACCAGCTTTTTCTGCTATTTTTGAAGGTGCTTTCAATCCCGGAGCCCTTAAGGGAGGTATCATAGGGGTTCTGGTCATTGGCTTTCAAAGGGCGGCATTCTCCAATGAAGCCGGAGTTGGTTCCGCGGCAATTGCGCATAGCACGGCAAAGACCAATAATCCGCCATCTGAAGGCTTTGTTGCCCTACTCGAACCATTTATCGACACAGTAGTGGTATGTACCTTAACTGCCTTGGTGCTCATCTTTACTGGAATGCACGAAGTAGAGGGTATGGCAGGAGCGCAATTGACCTCCGACGCTTTTGCAAGTCAAATTTCTTGGTTTCCCTACGTTCTTGCCTTAGCTGTATTCTTGTTTGCATTTTCTACAATGATTTCCTGGTCGTATTATGGTATGCGCGCATGGACCTATCTATTTGGAAAAAGCAGAAAATCGGAAATGGTCTATAAAATGTTTTTCTTGGTTTTTGTTGTGGTAGGAGCATCAGTTAGTTTAGGGGCGGTATTGGATTTTTCGGATATGATGATCTTAGCGATGTCATTTCCTAATATAATTGGTCTATATATCATGTCTGGTGAAGTAAAAACCGATTTGAACGAATATTGGAAGAAATTAAAAAACAACCAATTGTTCAAAAAACAAAAGTTGGCCAAACAAAATTAATTCCATCGGTTGGTTTAATGATGAAAAATTTAAAATCCCACTTTAAGTTTTCTAAACAGGAGCGTAGTGGGATTTTCTTTTTGCTTTTTATCATTATTGGATTACAAACGGTATTTTATGTGGTGAAATCCACTTCGACCAGCCTAGAAGGAAGGCTATCGATAGATAAAGAAATCCAAGCAAGGATAGATTCACTAAGACAAGGAAGGTCTAAACACGATTCAATACCATTATTTCCCTTCAACCCTAATTATATTACTGATTATAAAGGATATGCCTTGGGAATGTCTTTGGAAGAAATCGATAGGTTGCATGCCTATCGAAAAAAAAATTTATTTGTAAACAGTCCAGAGGAATTTCAGAAAGTAACCCAAGTATCAGACTCATTCCTGAACCATATCTCGCCTTATTTCAAATTTCCTAATTGGGTCAAAAATAAATCTCCGGATAGGTCCAGGTCCCAAGCTCTTGAATCTGACGATTATCCTCGTAAAAAAGGGGAATCGAATCAAATCAAGGATCTTAATAAAGCAACAGCGAATGAATTAAGGTCGATTTACGGTATCGGGGATAAATTATCAATGAGAATCATAAAATTCAGGGACCGGTTAGGGGGTTTTTTGGTAGACGATCAATTGTACGATGTATATGGCTTGGAACCCGAAGTGGTTCAGAGAACCCTTGAAAAGTTCAAAGTGATGAACCCGCCACAGATTGAGAAGATAAACATTAATACGGCTTCGGAATTAGAGATATCCAAACTGATTTATATATCGAATACTTTGGCAACAAAAATTGTGGATTATAGGAAAAACAACGGAGCTTTCACCTCCTTTGGCGAATTAAATGAAATTGAAGGTTTCCCAGCATCGAAGATCGATAGAATTAAATTATATTTGGCCCTATAAAAAATTGCTCGAATGTTTAAAGATACGATGTGTTTTGATTACTCAGAAACCCAAGAGCATGTTGCTTCGGCTGCCAAGAAGTTTGCGGAACAACATATTCGGCCCCATATTATGGAATGGGATGAAGCCCAATTTTTCCCGGTTGATCTTTTTAAAAAAGCCGGCGAAATGGGATTTATGGGTATTTTGGTCCCAGAGGAATATGGAGGCTCTGGTCTAGGATACCACGAGTATATTGCCATTTTAGAGGAAATCTCCAAGGTAGACCCATCTATTGGGTTATCGATAGCAGCCCACAATTCACTATGCACTAATCATATTTTGACTTTTGGCAATAAAACCCAAAAGGAACGATGGATTCCAAAATTGGCGACTGGTGAGTGGATCGGTGCCTGGGGATTGACCGAGCATAATACCGGATCTGACGCTGGGGGTATGAGTACTACAGCAGTACAGGAGGGTAATGAATGGGTTTTGAATGGCGCTAAAAATTTTATAACCCATGGCATCAGCGGGGATATATCCGTAGTAATTGCCAGAACTGGGGAAAAGGGTGATAGCCACGGAATGACTGCCTTTGTCATTGAAAAAGGTACTCAAGGTTTTTCCAGTGGTAAGAAGGAGAATAAATTAGGCATGCGAGCTAGTGAAACAGCAGAACTGATATTCAATAATTGTAGAATTCCAGATGCCAATAGACTGGGCGATGTAGGCGATGGTTTCATTCAAAGTATGAAGGTGTTGGATGGAGGTAGGGTATCTATAGGCGCATTGTCTTTAGGTATTTCAAAGGGAGCCTATGAGGCGGCATTACAATATTCAAAGGAAAGGGTACAGTTTGGTAAACCCATAAACCAATTTCAAGCTATATCTTTTAAATTGGCCGATATGGCAACAGAGATCGAGGCATCCGAGTTGCTACTGCATAAAGCTGCATTTCTTAAGAATGAAGGTCGAAAAATGACTAAATTAAGTGCGATGTCCAAAATGTATGCTTCCGAGGTTTGTGTTAAAATTGCCAACGAGGCCGTTCAGGTACATGGTGGTTATGGTTACACCAAGGACTTCCCAGTTGAGAAGTTTTACAGAGATGCCAAACTTTGCACCATTGGGGAAGGTACTACCGAAATCCAAAAAGTGGTCATCTCAAAAAATATTTTAAAATAGTTGCCCGCTATTCCATTAATTCATTTTATATTTGCACCCCTAATCATAAAAGAAAGGAGGTTGTAGCCCATGTTAATAATACCGATAAAAGAAGGAGAAAACATAGACAGAGCTTTAAAACGTTTTAAACGAAAGTTCGATAAGACAGGCACCATGCGTCAATTGCGTAAACGTCAGCAATTCACGAAACCTTCCGTTCAAAGGCGAGCTCAAATACAAAAAGCACAATACATTCAAGGTTTAAGGGATCAAGAAGAAATCTAAGACCTTATATGGCAGTGTACAATTATTGATAAAAATCCCATCGAAAGATGGGATTTTTTTATTTTAACTAATTGCTTTGCTAACTTTGTGGTATGTCGATACCCAAGTTTATTTCTTATTTACGTCTGGAAAAGAATTACTCGGAACATACCTTAAAAGCATATGGGAACGATATTCAATCGTTTGTTGATTTTTGTTCCGTTGATTATGGTTTTGAAGATATCGATAAGGTTGAATATTCAATAATAAGAAGTTGGATAGTTGCCCTAGTAAATACTCGGATATCGAATAGGTCCATAAATAGAAAAATAGCTTCCTTGAAGGCCTATTATAAGTTTCTACAACAAATAGGCAGGATTAAAGTTAATCCCCTTGCTAAACATAAAGCCCTAAAAACATCGAAAAAAATCGAAGTGCCATTTTCAGAGGAAGAGATGCAACGTGTATTATCACAAATACCTTTTGCCGATGATTTTGAAGGAAGGCGCGATAAGTTGATTATCGAATTGCTCTATACAACAGGGATAAGAAGATCGGAATTGATCAATCTCAAAATGGGCGATGTTAAACTTGCCGAAAGATCAATTAAGGTATTGGGTAAACGAAACAAGGAACGTATAGTACCATTGCTGCTGCCTACGGTTGAACTGTTCATGTCCTATTTGCCGTGCCGAAATCGATTGGAATGCATAAGGGACAAGGAGTTCATTTTTCTTACCGGTTCTGGCAATAAAATATACGAAACCCTTGTTTATAGAATTATAAATGGGTATTTTAGTATGGTATCCTCCAAGGTCAAAAGAAGCCCTCATATATTGAGACATACCTTTGCAACCCATTTACTCAACAAGGGGGCGGATTTAAATTCAGTAAAAGAGTTGCTGGGCCATTCAAGTCTAGCTTCGACACAAGTTTATACACACAATAGTATTGCTGAACTTAAAAAAATACATACATCGGCCCACCCAAGGGGTAAAAAATCGCAAGGGCCATAAAATCGTTTAACATTTTAAATTTTAGCCTATGAAAGTAAATGCGCAATCAGTTAATTTCAATGCAGACCGAAAGTTGTTGGATTTTGTCCAGAATCGCTTGGATAAATTAGAAACTTTCTATGATAAAGTTATAAGTGCGGATATTTATTTGAAAGTTGAGAATACCAGCTCAAAAGAAAATAAGATTGTGGATATTAGACTAAATGTACCCAAGGATAGATTCATTGTCAGAAAGCAATGTAAATCTTTTGAGGAAGCAATCGATTCGGCCTGTAGTTCCTTGGAAAGGAAACTCAAAAAAATAAAGGAAATGCAACGCGAAAAGGTGTAATGAAAATTTTCCCAAATTTATTTTGTTTAAACAAATAAATATATACATTTGCAGTCCGTTAGAAATAGCGGACTTTTTTATGCGTAAAAAAGTGTTGATAGGCCGATGTAGCTCAGCTGGCTAGAGCAGCTGATTTGTAATCAGCAGGTCGTGGGTTCGAGTCCCTCTATCGGCTCAAAAGTTCTTTAAAAAAAGTATCGGGGAGATACTCAAGCGGCCAACGAGGGCAGACTGTAAATCTGCTGACTATGTCTTCGCAGGTTCGAATCCTGCTCTCCCCACTAAAGTGTGTGGAATGCAGATGCTCCCGGAACGTCGGGGCTGCTCTTCCCATCATGATTGGAAATAGCAAATTCCATAAAACTAATGCCAGCAAACTGGGATTGGGATGTGGAGGTCGAAAATTGGAATATAAAAAATGCGGGAGTAGCTCAGTTGGTAGAGCGTCAGCCTTCCAAGCTGAATGTCGCCGGTTCGAACCCGGTCTCCCGCTCAAAGAATTTTCTTGACATCGAGAATTTGGTTCAGATAGAGCAGTTCAAGGTGTTGTGAGATTAGGTTGAGAAACCTGTTCCGAGCAGGGTCGAGGTAAACCTAGGCTCCTGCCATAGGTATCAAAAGAACAGGTTCTTTTGATGTGATCTTGAGTAGTAAGGAAAAGTTTGTATCGTTTCTGGGCAAGTTCTAATGAGCTCGGTCCAATACTCAAAAACCATGGGTTAACGTTTGTTGTAATTTCGATGTTGTTTTGGTTTGTCAAGAAACATGTAGCATCAACCTAGAACCCAACAAGCCGACGTAGCTCAGGGGTAGAGCGTTTCCTTGGTAAGGAAGAGGTCACGGGTTCAATTCCCGTCGTTGGCTCATTTAAAGCATAAATTGTACACTAATATATAACTAAGATTAAAATTATTAAATATGGCAAAGGCAACATTTGATCGTTCCAAACCGCACTTAAATATCGGTACCATTGGACACGTAGATCACGGTAAAACTACATTGACTGCCGCTATTACTACAGTATTGGCTAACGCAGGATTATCTGAGGTGAGAAGTTTCGATTCTATCGACAACGCTCCTGAAGAAAAAGAAAGAGGGATCACCATCAACACGGCCCATGTTGAATACTCTACGGCGAAACGCCATTATGCACACGTTGATTGTCCTGGTCACGCGGATTACGTGAAGAACATGGTAACAGGTGCTGCCCAAATGGATGGCGCCATATTGGTGGTTGCTGCAACAGATGGCCCAATGCCACAAACTCGTGAGCACATACTTTTAGGTCGCCAGGTAGGTATTCCTAGAATTGTTGTTTTCATGAACAAAGTAGACATGGTCGATGACGAGGAATTAATAGAGCTTGTTGAAATGGAAGTAAGGGAATTGCTTTCTTTTTATGAGTATGATGGTGACAACGGCCCTGTAATCGCTGGTTCTGCGCTTGGTGCTTTGAACGGTGAGCAAAAATGGGTTGATACCGTAATGGAATTAATGAATGCTGTCGATGAGTGGATAGAGTTGCCAAAAAGGGATATAGAGAAAGATTTCTTAATGCCAGTCGAAGATGTATTTACGATTACAGGTCGTGGTACTGTTGCAACAGGGCGTATCGAAACAGGAGTTGCCAATACTGGTGATCCAGTTGATATTATCGGTATGGGTGCTGAAAAGTTGACTTCAACAATTACAGGGGTTGAAATGTTCCGTAAGATTTTGGACAGAGGTGAAGCTGGTGATAACGTTGGTATCTTATTAAGAGGTATTGAAAAAGCACAGATAAGCAGAGGTATGGTTATATGTAAGCCAGGTTCTGTTAAGCCACATGCTAAATTCGAGGCTGAGGTTTACATCCTTAAGAAAGAAGAAGGTGGCCGTCATACGCCATTTCATAATAACTACCGTCCACAATTCTACGTAAGAACTACAGATGTTACCGGTAACATTAGTCTTCCAAGTGGTGTTGAAATGGTAATGCCTGGAGATAACCTTACTATTACTGTTGATTTGATTCAGCCAATCGCATTGAGCGTAGGTTTACGTTTCGCTATCCGTGAAGGTGGTAGAACAGTGGGTGCTGGTCAGGTAACCAAGATTTTAGATTAAAATCATAAAATACTAGGTTGTATATAAGGTGTCCCGCAATTGCGGGATACCTTTCAATGTAAATATAAACGGGTGTAGCTCAGTTGGTAGAGCACTGGTCTCCAAAACCAGGTGTCGGGAGTTCGAGTCTCTCCTCCCGTGCAAAAATGGAATAGAAATACCCCAAGATTTACAAAGGCATTTTTGCCTGTTTAATTAAAAGAGTTTAGCAAATGTTGACGTATATAAAGGAATCAGTTGAGGAGTTAAGGAACAATGTTACCTTGCCTTCAAAGTCGGAATCGTCGAACTTAATGGTGGTGGTTGCAGTATTTTCTATCTTATTTGCGTTGGCCACTTGGGGCGTTGATACGGTCTTCAGTAAATTGATCAAACTTTATTTCACCAACGTTTTAAATTAAGTTAAGCCTTATGTCAGAAGTATTGGAAAAAAAATGGTATGTGGTAAGGGCAGTCAGTGGTCAAGAGAATAAAATCAAAGGCTACATAGAAAGTGAGGTCGCAAGGCTAGGGTTTTCCGATTACTTAGAAGAAGTTTTGGTACCTACAGAAAAAGTAGTCCAAATCAGAAATGGAAAGAAAATAAATAAAGAAAGGGTCTATTTTCCAGGTTATATAATGATCAAGGCCAATTTGGGCGGGGAAATGATTCATATTATTCGTTCAATAACCAACGTAATCGGTTTTTTAGGTGAAACAAAAGGGGGAGATCCGGTGCCATTGCGAAAATCGGAAGTTAACCGCATGTTAGGTAAGGTAGATGAATTGGCCGTTAACACCGATAGCGTAGCCATACCTTTCGTTCACGGAGAAACGGTCAAGGTTATAGATGGACCTTTCAATGGTTTTAACGGTACAGTTGAGAAAATCAATGAAGAAAAAAGAAAGCTTGAGGTAATGGTTAAGATTTTCGGAAGAAAGACACCGTTAGAGTTAAGCTATATGCAGGTTGAAAAAGTATAATAATAGTGTTACATATATAAAAGTTGTGTTGCTTCCTAAAGACACACTTTAAATTTAATTTTAAACAATGGCAAAAGAAGTAGGTAAAGTAGTTAAACTACAAGTTAGGGGAGGTGCAGCGAATCCATCGCCACCGGTTGGACCCGCCTTAGGTGCTGCCGGCGTTAACATCATGGAATTCTGTAAGCAGTTCAATGCTCGTACGCAGGATAAACCTGGAAAGGTTCTACCAGTTGTTATCACGGTATATAAAGATAAGTCGTTCGACTTTATCGTAAAGACACCGCCAGCGGCAGTTCAACTTTTGGAAGCAGCTAAGATTAAGAAAGGATCTGGCGAACCTAACAGGGTAAAACTAGGTAGCGTAACCTGGGACCAAATCAAGGCAATTGCTGAAGATAAAATGGTCGACCTCAATGCATTTACCGTAGAATCGGCAATGAGTATGGTAGCCGGTACAGCGCGTTCAATGGGTATGAAGGTTTCAGGTAAACGACCTTTTTAAAATCTTAAAAAGCAATTAAATGGCAAAGTTAACAAAGAAGCAAAAAGAGGCCCATGCTAAAATTGATAAAGAAAAATTATATTCAATTACAGAGGGATCAGCTTTAATAAAAGAGATAACCAATACAAAATTCGATGCATCCATTGATTTGGCCGTGCGTTTGGGGGTAGATCCAAGAAAAGCGAACCAAATGGTTCGTGGGGTGGTTACACTTCCACATGGTACAGGTAAGGATGTAAAGGTTTTGGCTTTGGTAACCCCAGACAAAGAAGCGGAGGCTACAGAAGCCGGTGCAGATTATGTTGGGTTAGACGAGTATTTGGAAAAAATCAAAAACGGTTGGACGGATGTTGATGTGATAATCACCATGCCGAGCGTTATGGGTAAACTAGGGCCTTTAGGTCGGGTTTTAGGACCAAGGGGTTTAATGCCCAATCCAAAAACAGGAACGGTTACAATGGATGTGGCCAAGGCGGTATCTGAGGTAAAGGCTGGTAAAATCGATTTCAAGGTAGATAAGACGGGAATTGTTCATGCTGCAATAGGAAAGGCATCTTTCCCTGTAGATAAGATTGCCGGTAATGCTAAGGAATTATTGGAAACCTTGAACAAATTGAAACCGTCCGCGTCCAAAGGTGTTTATATGAAAAGTATCTTCATGTCCAGTACCATGAGCCCCAGTGTTCAATTAGATCCAAAAACAGTTTAAGTAACTGGTAGTTCAAAATTTTAATTATGACAAGAGAAGAAAAATTAAACGTTATAGAAGATTTAACTGCTCAGTTAGCCGAAAATTCAACTATTTATTTAGCTGATATTTCAGGGTTGGACGCGACCACGACTTCAAATTTACGAAGAGCGTGTTTCAAGGCCAATATTAAACTTGCAGTAGTTAAGAACACACTCCTTGCCAAAGCAATGGAAGCTTCCGAAAAAGATTTCGGCGAACTTCCTGTTGTTTTAAAAGGAAATACATCATTGATGTTTTCAGAGGTAGGAAACGGTCCGGCAAAACTTATCAAGACTTTTAGAAAAAAAACAGATAAGCCTTTGTTGAAAGGTGCTTTCGTTGAGGAAGCCGTATTTATTGGTGATGACAAATTGGATACTTTGGTAAGTATAAAATCCAAAGAGGAAATGATCGGGGAAATTATTGGCTTGTTGCAATCACCAGCCAAGAATGTTATCTCTGGTCTTAAATCCGGTGGGGGAAAACTCGCAGGTATCCTTAAGACATTATCAGAAAGGGAATAGTACGCACTTAAATAATTATATTTTAAAATTTTATTAAACGATAGAAAAATGGCAGATTTAAAAGATTTCGCAGAACAATTGGTTAACTTGACCGTAAAAGAGGTTAATGAGTTGGCCGATATATTAAAAGATGAGTATGGCATCGAGCCTGCAGCTGCTGCAGTGGCTGTTGCCGCTGGTGGCGGAGCCGCTGAAAGTGGTGAGGCTGTTGAGGAAAAAACAGAATTCGATGTAATTTTAAAAGCCGCTGGTGCCTCTAAATTGGCAGTTGTAAAATTGGTTAAGGAATTGACTGGTTTAGGTTTGAAAGATGCAAAGGATATTGTTGATAGCGCACCTAAGGCCGTTAAGGAAGGTATCGCTAAAGACGAAGCTGAAGGTATTAAAAAATCATTGGAAGAAGCAGGAGCAGAAGTTGAGCTTAAATAGTCGCTACTACCATAACAGTTTGGGTTTAGGTCTTACCGCTATTTGTGGTTAGACCTAAGCCTTTTTATGCATTAAGTATATGAAGTCATATACGACCCATTAGTATTCACGATCAAAATTTTGTCCATAGATGTTCACAAATCAGACTGAGAGAATAAATTTTGCATCCGCTAAGAACACACCGGAATATCCGGATTTCTTGGACATTCAGATTAAATCATTTCAAGATTTTTTTCAACTTGAAACAAAATCTGACGAAAGGGGCACTGAAGGTTTATACAATACCTTCATGGAAAACTTTCCAATAACAGATACAAGAAACCAATTTGTGTTGGAATTTCTCGATTATTTCATAGATCCACCAAGATATTCGATTCAAGAATGTATTGAGCGTGGGCTAACCTATAGCGTGCCATTAAAAGCTAGATTAAAATTATATTGTACAGATCCGGAACATGAAGATTTTGAGACAATCGTACAAGATGTGTATTTGGGTACGATTCCTTATATGACCCCAAGTGGTACATTTGTCATTAATGGCGCAGAGCGTGTCGTTGTTTCACAATTACATCGTTCTCCCGGTGTATTTTTCGGACAATCATTCCATGCCAATGGTACAAAATTGTACTCCGCAAGGGTAATTCCTTTCAAAGGATCTTGGATTGAATTTGCTACCGATATCAATGGTGTTATGTATGCCTATATCGATAGAAAGAAAAAATTACCTGTAACCACATTGTTCAGGGCAATAGGATTTGAGAGTGACAAGGATATCCTTGAAATATTCGATCTTTCCGAGGAGGTAAAAGTTTCAAAAGCCGGATTAAAAAAGGTCCTAGGCCGTAAATTGGCCGCAAGGGTATTGAACACCTGGCATGAAGATTTCGTGGATGAAGATACGGGTGAGGTTGTATCCATTGAAAGAAATGAGATTATACTAGATCGTGATACGGTTTTGGAAAAGGATCATATCGAAGAGATTTTGGAAACGGATGTGAAGACCATTCTTTTGCACAAAGAGAATAACGCACAATCGGATTATGCAATCATCCACAATACTTTACAAAAAGACCCTACAAACTCTGAGAAAGAGGCTGTAGAACATATATATCGCCAATTGCGTAACGCTGAACCGCCCGATGAGGAAACGGCTCGTGGCATTATCGACAAACTGTTCTTCTCCGATCAACGATACAACTTAGGTGAAGTAGGCCGTTATAGAATGAACAAGAAATTAGGGTTGGATATTGGTATGGACAAGCAAGTCTTGACCAAGGAAGATATCATAACCATCATCAAATATTTAATCGAGCTGATCAACTCCAAAGCTGAGATCGATGATATCGACCACCTTTCGAACCGTCGTGTTCGAACAGTGGGCGAGCAATTGTCATCACAATTTGGTGTGGGTCTTGCCCGTATGGCGAGAACCATTCGTGAGCGTATGAACGTTCGTGATAACGAGGTCTTTACACCGATAGATTTGATTAATGCCAAGACCTTGTCTTCGGTAATCAATTCATTTTTTGGTACGAACCAGTTGTCGCAGTTCATGGACCAGACCAACCCACTGGCCGAGATAACGCACAAGCGTAGACTATCGGCACTTGGGCCAGGCGGACTTTCAAGAGAAAGGGCCGGTTTCGAGGTTCGTGATGTTCATTATACACACTACGGGAGATTATGTCCTATCGAAACACCGGAAGGACCAAATATTGGTTTAATTTCTTCTCTTGCTGTTTTTGCGAAAGTGAATCCTATGGGCTTCTTGGAAACTCCTTACCGTAAGGTAAATGATTCCAAGGTAGATGTAAATGATCATATCTATCTAAGTGCCGAGGAGGAGGAAGGTATGAAAATTGCCCAAGCGAATATTCCGCTTAAGGGGAATGGTACTATTGATTCTGATAAAGTAATTGCTAGGGAAGAAGGTGATTTCCCAGTGGTAGATCCTAAAGAGGTAAACTATACTGATGTTGCCCCAAACCAGATAGCCTCGATTTCAGCTTCCTTGATTCCTTTCTTGGAACATGATGATGCGAACCGTGCCTTGATGGGATCCAACATGATGCGGCAAGCGGTACCTTTATTAAAACCACAATCACCTATAGTAGGAACTGGACTGGAAAGACAAGTTGCTTCTGATTCCAGGGTATTGATCAACGCCGAAGGCGATGGGGTCATCGAGTATGTCGATGCGCAAAAAATCACCATAAAGTACAATCGATCCGATACAGAAAGATTGATCAGCTTCGATGAGGATGAAAAATCCTATAATTTGGTGAAATTCAGAAAAACCAACCAAGGCACGAGTATCAACCTGAAACCGATTGTTAAGAAAGGTGATAAAGTCAATAAGGGACAAGTGTTATGTGAAGGATATGCCACTGAAAAAGGGGAGCTTGCACTTGGTAGAAACCTCACCGTGGCCTTTATGCCTTGGAAAGGGTATAACTTTGAGGATGCCATCGTAATTTCTGAAAAAGTGGTGCGGGAAGATATATTTACATCAATACATGTTGATGAATATGCTTTGGAGGTTAGGGACACCAAATTAGGCGCAGAGGAATTGACACATGATATTCCCAATGTTTCTGAAGAGGCTACCAAGGACCTTGACGAAAACGGCATGATTCGTATAGGCGCTGAAGTTAAACCTGGGGATATCCTTATAGGTAAGATTACCCCAAAAGGGGAATCAGATCCAACACCTGAGGAAAAATTACTTCGTGCCATCTTTGGCGATAAGGCGGGTGATGTTAAGGATGCGTCCTTGAAAGCTTCTCCATCGCTTAGAGGTGTTGTGATTGACAAGAAATTGTTTTCAAGATCTATCAAAGATAAGCGTAAGCGTTCCGAGGATAAGGAAGCGATTTCTAACCTGGAAATGGAGTACGAGGTAAAATTCCAACAGCTAAAGGATGTATTGGTTGAAAAACTATTCACCTTGATCAATGGTAAGACATCACAAGGCGTATTGAACGATTTGGGAGAGGAAGTCCTTCCAAAAGGCAAGAAATACACCATGAAGATGTTGAATTCCGTTGATGATTTTGCGCATCTTGTAGCCGGTACTTGGACGACCGACAAGGATACCAATGTTTTGGTGGCTGACCTATTGCACAACTATAAGATTAAGCTTAATGACCTTCAAGGGAACTTGAGAAGGGATAAATTCACGATTTCTGTTGGTGATGAATTACCAGCGGGGATTATGAAATTGGCCAAAGTATATATAGCCAAGAAGCGTAAACTAAAAGTAGGTGATAAAATGGCCGGGCGACACGGTAATAAGGGTATTGTCTCTAGAATCGTACGTCAGGAAGATATGCCATTCTTGGAAGACGGTACTCCAGTAGATATTGTATTGAATCCACTAGGTGTACCATCGCGTATGAACATTGGTCAGATTTATGAAACTGTTCTTGGATGGGCAGGACTTAAATTAGGTAAAAAGTATGCTACACCAATATTTGATGGAGCTACTTTAGACGAGATCAATGCCTATACCGATGAAGCTGGGATACCAAGGTACGGCCACACTTATCTATATGACGGTGGTACTGGGCAAAGGTTCGATCAGCCGGCAACTGTCGGGGTAATCTACATGTTGAAATTAGGTCATATGGTAGATGATAAGATGCACGCCCGTTCTATAGGACCATATTCTTTAATTACACAACAACCTCTTGGTGGTAAGGCACAATTTGGTGGACAGCGTTTTGGAGAGATGGAAGTTTGGGCATTGGAAGCCTATGGGGCATCAGCAACATTACGTGAAATACTCACAGTGAAGTCCGATGATGTAATCGGTAGGGCTAAAACCTATGAGTCGATCGTTAAGGGAGAGACCATGCCAGAACCTGGATTGCCAGAATCTTTCAACGTACTCATGCACGAACTTAAAGGTTTAGGTTTGGATATCAGATTGGAAGAATAGTTTTAGAACACACATTATAATTTAGTAGCATAGTACATTATGGCTAGAATACACGATAATACACCACAAAAAAGGTTTAATAAGATTTCCATTGGTTTGGCTTCGCCGGAAGCAATTTTGGCAGAGTCAAGGGGTGAGGTCTTGAAACCGGAAACCATAAACTATAGAACGCATAAGCCCGAACGAGACGGACTTTTCTGCGAACGTATATTCGGTCCTGTAAAGGATTATGAATGTGCCTGTGGAAAATATAAGCGTATACGTTACCGAGGTATTGTATGTGATCGATGCGGTGTTGAGGTTACCGAGAAGAAAGTTAGAAGAGACAGGGTTGGACATATCAATTTGGTGGTTCCTGTTGCCCATATCTGGTACTTCCGTTCCTTGCCAAATAAAATAGGATACCTTTTAGGACTACCTTCCAAGAAATTGGATATGATCATTTACTACGAGCGTTATGTAGTGATTCAACCAGGTATTGCAAAAGGTCCTGAAGGGGAAGAAGTGAACAAGATGGACTTCTTGACCGAAGAGGAATATTTGAACATCTTGGAATCAATTCCACAGGAAAATCAATATTTAGAGGATTCAGACCCTAATAAGTTTATCGCAAAAATGGGAGCTGAGTGTTTAATTGATTTATTGGCACGGATCGATCTCAAGGAATTATCATACGAACTAAGGCACAAAGCCAATACCGAAACATCTAAACAACGTAAGACAGAGGCGTTAAAACGTCTTCAGGTAGTTGAAGCTTTGCGGGAATCGCAGGATAATAGGGACAATAGACCTGAGTGGATGATTATGAAGGTGATTCCTGTCATACCACCGGAACTTCGTCCTTTGGTACCATTGGATGGTGGTCGTTTCGCTACCTCGGATCTAAATGACCTTTATAGAAGGGTTATCATCAGAAATAATCGTCTAAAGCGTTTAGTAGAGATCAAGGCTCCAGAGGTAATTCTTAGAAATGAGAAACGAATGCTTCAAGAAGCCGTAGATTCCTTATTTGATAATACGAGAAAAGCATCAGCTGTAAAAACCGAATCGAACAGACCATTAAAGTCACTTTCAGATTCTTTAAAAGGTAAGCAAGGGCGTTTCCGCCAAAACCTTTTAGGTAAACGTGTAGATTATTCTGCCCGTTCGGTAATCGTTGTAGGTCCCGAATTGAAATTATTCGAGTGTGGACTTCCAAAAGATATGGCTGCGGAGCTATACAAACCTTTCGTTATACGTAAGTTGATTGAAAGAGGTATCGTAAAAACGGTTAAATCGGCCAAAAAGATAATAGATAAGAAAGAACCGGTTGTATGGGATATATTGGAGAACGTTCTTAAAGGGCATCCTGTATTACTTAACCGTGCCCCTACATTACACCGTTTAGGTATCCAGGCTTTTCAGCCCAAATTGATTGAAGGTAAAGCAATACGCCTACACCCATTGGTTTGTACCGCCTTTAATGCGGATTTTGATGGGGATCAGATGGCGGTCCATTTGCCATTGGGCCCTGAAGCTATTTTGGAATCCCAATTGTTGATGCTTGCATCGCATAATATTTTGAACCCTGCCAACGGTTCGCCTATTACGGTACCTTCCCAGGATATGGTTTTAGGGCTGTACTACATGACCAAAGAAAGAAAATCCACTCCAGAAGTTCCGGTTATTGGAGAGGGACTGACTTTTTATTCTTATGAAGAAGTAGAAATTGCTTTCAATGAAGGAAAGGTAAATCTTAATGCAGGGATAAAAGTCAGAGCAAAAGATTTTAATGAAGAAGGTGAATTAGTGAACCAGATTATTCCAACAACCGTTGGTAGGGTGCTATTCAACATGGAAGTTCCTGAACAAGCAGGTTATATCAATGATGTATTGAATAAAAAATCATTGCGGGATATTATCGGTAAGATCCTTGCCGTAACAGATGTTCCTACGACTGCTGATTTCTTGGATAAGATTAAAACCATGGGATATGAATTCGCCTTTAAAGGAGGTCTATCCTTTAGTTTGGGTGATATTATAATACCGCCTGAAAAACAATCGATGATCGATGAGGCCAATGTTCAGGTAGATGGTATTATGGCCAATTACAATATGGGACTTATTACCAATAATGAACGTTATAATCAGGTTATCGACGTATGGACTTCTACGAACGCTATGTTGACCGAATTGGCAATGAAGCGTATCCGGGAGGACCAACAAGGTTTCAACTCGGTATATATGATGTTGGATTCTGGGGCAAGGGGTTCTAAAGAACAGATTCGCCAGTTGACCGGAATGCGAGGATTAATGGCAAAGCCTAAAAAATCCACTGCAGGTGGAGGGGAAATTATCGAAAACCCGATCCTTTCCAACTTTAAGGAGGGATTATCGATCTTGGAATATTTTATTTCAACGCATGGTGCCCGTAAGGGACTTGCGGATACAGCTTTAAAAACGGCAGATGCAGGTTACTTGACGCGTCGTTTAGTTGATGTATCCCAAGATGTCATTGTTAACACCGAAGATTGTGAAACACTTCGAGGTATTGCAGTTGAGTCTTTAAAGAAAAACGAGGAAATTGTGGAAACTTTAGGGGAAAGGATTCTTGGAAGGGTTTCCCTTCATGATGTCCATAATCCGTTGACCGATGAACTTCTCGTGACGGCTGGACAGCAAATCATGGAAGCTGATGTCAAGAAGATTGAAGCATCCCCAATTGAAAAAGTTGAAGTGCGATCTGCATTGACTTGTGAAGCCGAAAAAGGTATTTGTGCAAAATGTTATGGCAGAAATCTTTCCACCAATAAAATGGTGCAAAGAGGAGAGGCTGTAGGTGTTGTTGCTGCCCAATCCATTGGTGAACCAGGTACACAGTTGACTCTTCGTACCTTCCATGTTGGGGGTATTGCAGGAAATATATCCGAGGAGAATAAGTTGACTGCTAAGTTCGATGGTATTGCTGAAATCGAAGATTTAAGAACTGTAAAGAGTGAAGATGGTGAAGGCAAAGCAATGGATATTGTAATTTCCAGAACCTCCGAAATTAAAATAGTTGATTCCAAAACCGGTATAACACTAAGTACGAATAATATTCCGTACGGGTCGCAATTGTTTATAAAGAACGGTGCCAAAGTAAAGAGTAATGAGGTCATTTGTCAGTGGGATCCCTATAATGGTGTCATTGTATCAGAATTCCCAGGTAAAATTGCTTATGAAAACATTGAGCAAGGTGTTACCTATCAGGTAGAGATCGATGAGCAGACAGGATTCCAAGAAAAAGTGATTTCCGAATCAAGGAACAAGAAGCTTATTCCTACATTGTTGATTATGAACAATAAAGACGAAGTTTTGCGTTCTTATAACCTGCCAGTTGGTTCACACCTGATGGTAGATGACGGTGACAAGATCAAGGAAGGTAAGATCTTGGTCAAGATACCTCGTAAATCTGCTAAGGCAGGAGATATTACAGGAGGTCTTCCGAGGGTAACCGAGTTGTTCGAAGCCAGAAACCCATCTAATCCGGCCGTTGTGTCCGAAATAGACGGTGTTGTTTCATTTGGTAAGATCAAACGAGGTAACCGAGAAATCATTATCGAGTCCAAGCTGGGCGAGGTCAAAAAGTATTTGGTGAAGCTGTCGAATCAGATTTTGGTACAAGAAAATGATTATGTGCGAGCCGGTATGCCTCTATCCGATGGATCAATCACACCAGAGGATATTCTCGCGATAAAAGGACCTTCTGCCGTACAACAGTATTTGGTTAATGAGGTACAAGAGGTATATCGATTACAAGGAGTGAAGATCAACGATAAGCATTTTGAGGTTGTAGTACGTCAAATGATGCGAAAAGTTCGAATTGAAGATCCGGGAGATACTATTTTCTTGGAAAATCAATTAGTACATAAATCCGACTTTATCGTTGAAAACGATGAGATTTTTGGTAAAAAGGTCGTTGTTGAAGCTGGGGAGTCTGAAAATCTTAGGGCTGGTCAAATAATTACGGCGCGTGAGCTAAGAGACGAGAATTCAATTCTAAAAAGAGCGGATAAATCGTTAGTCGAAGCAAGGGATGCCGTAGCGGCAACTGCAACGCCTATCTTACAAGGGATCACGAGAGCATCGTTACAGACTAAATCCTTTATTTCTGCAGCATCATTCCAAGAAACGACCAAAGTATTGAACGAAGCCGCTGTAAGTGGTAAAGTGGATACGCTAGAAGGATTGAAGGAAAATGTGATTGTGGGTCATAAAATACCTGCAGGAACAGGTATGAGGGATTATGAAAGTATCATAGTTGGTTCCAAAGAAGAGTATGATGAGATCATGGCTCGTAAGGAAGCATTGAAATTTTAATCGTAACCTATGAGTGATAAGGAGAAAAAACAAAAGCAGATTAATATTGAGTTAGACGAAAAAACGGCTGAAGGCACATATGCCAATTTAGCCATTATTAATCATTCGGTTTCTGAATTTGTAGTTGACTTTATCAGTTTAATGCCTGGGGCTCCAAAAGCCAAAGTCAAAAGTAGAATTGTATTGACGCCACAACATGCCAAGAAATTTTTAAAGGCATTGAGTGATAACGTTAGTCGATTTGAAAAAGCCCATGGCACGATCAAGGATTATGAACAACCTCCAGTACCCATTAATTTTGGACCTACAGGAGAGGCTTAAAAATACAAACCCTTTGCGACCAGCAAAGGGTTTGGTGTTTTAAAGAGTATAAGGTTTGTCCGTAAATGACCAGTTATAATACGTTTTTTCCTTACCGCTTCATCATCTTCTTAAAACTCAGAAGTAAAATGCAGTTTTACCGAAGGATATTTTTGTTGGGTCATTTGTAACGAGAATTGGGAATCGGCCAAGAATACCAATTGTTTTTGTTTGTCTTTGGCCAAGAATTTTTGCTTTACCCTTTTGAATTCTTTAAATTCCTCGTTTTTGGGGTCTTTCGCTTCTACCCAGCACGCTTTATAGACAGGAAAGTTTTCATAAGAACATTTAGCCCCGTATTCGTGTTCCAAACGATACTGGATAACTTCGAACTGCAATGCCCCTACAGTACCGATAACCTTTCGCCCGTTCAGTTCCAAAGTGAATAATTGGGCAACCCCCTCATCCATAAGTTGGTCTATTCCCTTACCCAATTGTTTCGATTTCATCGGGTCAGCATTGTTGATATAACGAAAATGCTCTGGGGAAAAACTAGGGATCCCTTTATAATGCAAAATTTCCCCTTCGGTCAGCGTATCCCCGATCTTAAAATTCCCTGTGTCATGTAAACCCACAATATCCCCTGGGTAAGAAATATCGACGATTTCTTTCTTTTCGGCAAAGAAAGCATTAGGGCTTGAGAATTTCAACTTCTTACCTTGACGTACGTGCAGATAAGGTTTGTTGCGTTCAAAGGTGCCCGATACTATTTTAACAAAGGCGAGCCGGTCACGGTGCTTGGGGTCCATATTGGCATGTATTTTGAAAACGAATCCCGAAAGTTCTTTTTCATTGGGATGTACCAGCCGTTCCTCAGCCATCTTTGGCCTAGGTGAGGGGGCTATTTGGATGAAACAATCTAGTAATTCGCGAACGCCGAAATTGTTAAGGGCAGACCCAAAAAATACAGGCTGCTGTTCCCCTTTCAAATAACTTTCTTTATGAAATGGGGAATAGACACCATGCACCAGTTCAAGGTTATCCCTTAATTGTTGTGCGGCTTTTTCGCCAATAATGGTTTCCAATTCAGGATTTTCGATATCATCGAATGCAATAGTATCTTCAATGTTTTTTTTGCTATCCCCACTGAAAAGGTTAATATTCTTTTCATATATGTTATAGATACCTTTAAAATCATACCCCATTCCGATAGGGAAACTCAGCGGTGTTACCGATAAGCCCAATTTCTGTTCTAAATCATCCAACAAGTCAAAAGCATCTTTTCCTTCCCTATCTAGCTTATTGATAAACACGATCATAGGAATATTTCGCATTCGACAAACCTCGACCAGCTTTACCGTTTGCTCCTCCACCCCTTTAGCGACATCAACGACGACAATGACACTATCAACGGCGGTGAGGGTCCTAAAAGTGTCCTCTGCAAAATCCTTGTGTCCGGGAGTATCCAGGATATTTATTTTTTTATCCTTGTACATAAAGGCCAAAACAGAGGTCGCCACCGATATTCCCCTTTGACGCTCAATCTCCATAAAGTCACTCGTTGCTGTTTTTTTAATTTTATTGTTTTTTACAGCACCTGCCTCTTGGATTGCACCTCCAAAAAGTAATAATTTTTCCGTAAGCGTTGTTTTTCCTGCATCCGGATGTGATATAATCCCAAAGGTACGTCGTCGCTCTATCTCATTCTTAAACCCCATTCACTAATTTTCGGCAAAAATAATGGAAAATATAGGATTTTGCTCCTTTTGGAAGCTTCTTTTCAGTATTAAAAGAACCCTGTGGTATTTTGATTGTAACTCTTGGATATGGTATAATTCAAACGAACTTCCCATGCAGTACAAATGCAAGGATGGGAGGATTATTTAATTATGGAATACAATGTAAAATGTTGATTATCATCGATAAGCAGATTGAAGATTTTCCTTACCCTGCACTTCGTCGATGAATTCCGTTGTTAACAGAAATTTGGTATTAATGTTTTTCATTCTATTTGTACATCGAAAATTTAAATATATCTTGCATTACTTATTCTAGAAGCCCCACTTCTTGCATAACTTCCTATTTTTGACCTTGGTATTTGGTAAATAATTGCTGATACTTATGGAAAATTTTACATATCCCAAATTCAGGTTACTCTTTACTGTATCTCTGAGATTTTTGCTGGTTTTTAGTTTGCTTGTTATTGGCTTAAACCCTACCTACGCCAGTACAAACAGTATTGTTATCCCAATGACAGGTGGCGATTTGGATGAAGACGGGGTTCCAGACGATGTTGATATCGACGATGATGGTGATGGAATTATAGACGCCATAGAAGATAAGAATTTAGATGGGGATAATGACCCGTCGACAAATCCAACGGACACCGATCAGGATGGAATACCTGATTATCGTGATAAGGATTCTGATGATGATGGTATATTGGATAATGTGGAGGCCCAAACTACTTTGGGTTTTATCGAAGCATGTGGAATTGATAGTGATGGCAATGGTTTGGATGACCATTATGAAGAAACTCCTGGAAGTTGTGGTGGATTGATTCCAATTGATACTGATGGTGATCATATTCCTGATTATGTCGATATTGATTCGGACAATGATGGTATTTTGGATAATGTCGAGGCTCAGACCACCTCAGGATTTATTCCTCCTTCTGGAGAAGACGGAAATCATAATGGTTTAGACGATGAATATGAACCCGCATGTCTTTGTGAGGGCTTGACGCCATTAGATACGGATACCGATGGAGTTCCTGATTTTAGGGATTTGGATTCTGATAACGATGGTATTTTGGATAATTTGGAAGCGCAAACCACTGAAGCATTTCAGGAACCATGTGGAATGGATAGCGATGGCAATGGTCTTGATGACCATTACGAAAATACCCCTGGATCGGGTGAGGGACTAACACCAATAAATTCCGATACCGATGAATATCCCAATTTTAGGGACATCGACTCGGACAACGACGGCATCCCGGACAATGTGGAGGCCCAGACGACTTCGGGCTATGTGGCGCCCAACAACGATGACGCTGCCACGTATGCCTCCAACGACGGTGTTAACTCGGCCTATCCCGATGGGCTGGTGCCCGTGAACACTGACGGCACCGATGAGGTGGACTATCTTGACACGGATACGGACAACGACCTGGTGGCGGACAACAACGAGGGGAACGACTTCAACTTCGACGGCATCCCCGACCAGACCTATACGGGCACGGACAGTGACGGGGACGGCCTGGACGATGGCTATGAGGGCTCTGATGTGAACGACGGCTTCGATGTGAACGACGAGATCGACGACCCTGCGAACGACTTACCGGATACCGACGGTACGGAGGACGTGAACTATAGGGACCTTGACGATGACGGGGACGGCATCGACACCCCCGACGAGGACGCCGACAACGATGGTGACCCCACCGACGACGATACCGATGGCGACGGCACACCGGATTACCTGGACCCGACCGATGATGGCACGGACACCGATGGTGACGGTGTACCTGACAGCACGGACCTTGACGATGACAACGATGGTATTTTGGATTCCACCGAGGATCCCAACCTTGATGGGGACAATGACCCATTGACCGATCCATTGGACAGTGACGGGGATGGATACCCGAACCATTTGGACATCGACTCGGACAACGACGGCATCCCGGACAATGTGGAGGCCCAGACGACTTCGGGCTATGTGGCGCCCAACAACGATGACGCTGCCACGTATGCCTCCAACGACGGTGTTAACTCGGCCTATCCCGATGGGCTGGTGCCCGTGAACACTGACGGCACCGATGAGGTGGACTATCTTGACACGGATACGGACAACGACCTGGTGGCGGACAACAACGAGGGGAACGACTTCAACTTCGATGGCATCCCCGACCAGACCTATACGGGCACTGACAGTGACGGGGACGGCCTGGACGATGGCTATGAGGGCTCTGATGTGAACGACGGCTTCGATGTGAACGATGAGATAGATGATCCCGCCAATGACCTTCCCGACACGGACGGTACGGAGGACGTGAACTATAGGGACCTTGACGATGACGGGGACGGCATCGACACCCCCGACGAGGACGCCGACAACGATGGCGACCCCACCGACGACGATACCGATGGCGACGGCACACCAGATTACCTGGACCCGACCGATGATGGCACGGACACCGATGGTGACGGGGTACCTGACAGCACGGACCTTGACGATGACAACGATGGTATTTTGGATGCCACCGAGGATCCCAACCTTGATGGGGACAATGACCCATTGACCGATCCATTGGACAGTGACGGGGATGGATACCCGAACCATTTGGACATCGACTCGGACAACGATGGCATCCCTGACAATGTGGAGGCCCAGACCACTGCCGGTTATGTGGCGCCCAACAACGATGACGCTGCCACTTATGCCTCCAACGACGGTGTTAACTCGGCCTATCCCGATGGGCTGGTGCCCGTGAACACTGACGGCACGGACGAGTTGGACTATCTTGATACGGATACGGACAACGACCTGGTGGCGGACAACAACGAGGGGAACGACTTCAACTTCGATGGCATCCCCGACCAGACCTATACGGGCACTGACAGTGACGGGGACGGCCTGGACGATGGCTATGAGGGCTCTGATGTGAACGACGGCTTCGATGTGAACGATGAGATAGATGATCCCGCCAATGACCTTCCCGACACGGACGGTACGGAGGACGTGAACTATAGGGACCTTGACGATGACGGGGACGGCATCGACACCCCCGATGAGGACGCCGACAACGATGGCGACCCCACCGACGACGATACCGATGGCGACGGCACGCCCGATTACCTTGATCCAACAGTCGGTAATGCTAATATTACGGTATTGAAAGTGGACGAATTTTTTGACGAGAATGGTGATGGCCTAGCACAGGTTGGAGAGGCGATTGACTTTACATTTACGGTAACGAATACTGGTACTGTAGCTGTAGGAAATATTACCATTACCGATCCACTGGTAGAAGTGTTAGGAGGTCCTTTGGAAATCTTAGAGCCAGGAGCAGTGGATGATACGACTTTTAGGGCAACATATATTATTACCCAAGCGGATATTGATAATGGTAGTTTTAGCAATTCTGCAACGGTAAGCGGAAATATTCCTGATGTTGGTACAATAAGCAGTCTTTCAGACGATCCAGATGACCCTACCAATAGGGATATTGATGGCGATGGTAACCCTGACGATCCAACTGTTACCGTATTCCCTGCTGATACAAAAATAGATGCCGTTGACGACACGGCCTCCACCGATGAGGATACCCCTGTAACAGTCGATATTCTGGCGAACGATACGGGTATTCCTGACAATGGAACCTTGACCGTGACAGATCCTACAAACGGTACCCTTGTGATCAATGACAGCGGCACACCCGAAGACCCAAGCGATGATACGGTAACCTATACCCCTGATACAGGCTTCAATGGTACGGACACTTTCGAATATACCGTCTGTGATGCGATGGATAATTGTGATACAGCAACTGTTACCGTAACAGTTGGGACACCACCAATGTTGGACGCGGTTGACGACACGGCCTCCACCGATGAGGACACGCCTGTCACAGTCGATATTCTGGCGAACGATACGGGTATTCCTGACAATGGGAGCTTGACCGTGACGGATCCTACAAACGGTACGGTTGTGATCAATGATGGGGGTACGCCCGACGACCCAAGCGATGATACGGTGACCTATACCCCTGATACAGGCTTCAATGGTACGGACACATTCGAATATACCGTTTGTGACGCGATGGATAATTGCGATACGGCCACAGTGACCGTAACGGTGGGCACACCACCGATGTTGGACGTTGTCGATGACACGGCCTCCACCGATGAGAATACCCCTGTCACAGTTGATATTCTGGCGAACGATACGGGTATTCCTGATAATGGGACATTGACCGTAACCGACCCTACAAACGGGACGATAGTGATCAATGACGGCGGCACACCCGACGACCCTAGCGATGATACGGTAACCTATACCCCTGATACAGGCTTCAATGGTACGGACACATTCGAATATACCGTCTGTGATGCGATGGATAATTGCGATACGGCCACAGTGACCGTAACGGTGGGCACACCACCGATGTTGGACGCAGTTGACGATACGGCCTCCACCGATGAGGATACCCCTGTAACAGTCGATATTCTGGCGAACGATACGGGTATTCCTGACAATGGGACCTTGATCGTGACAGATCCTACAAACGGTACCCTTGTGATCAATGACAGCGGCACACCCGAAGACCCAAGCGATGATACGGTAACCTATACCCCTGATACAGGCTTCAATGGCACGGACACTTTCGAATATACCGTCTGTGATGCGATGGATAATTGTGATACAGCAACTGTTACCGTAACAGTTGGGACACCACCAATGTTGGACGCGGTTGACGACACGGCCTCCACCGATGAGGACACGCCTGTCACAGTCGATATTCTGGCGAACGATACGGGTATTCCTGACAATGGGACCTTGACCGTGACGGATCCAACAAACGGCACCCTTGTAATCAATGATGGGGGTACGCCCGACGACCCAAGCGACGATACGGTGACCTATACCCCCAATACCGGTTATAACGGTACGGACACTTTCGAATATACGGTTTGTGATGCACAGGAAAATTGCGATACGGCCACAGTGACCGTAACGGTGGGCACACCACCAATGTTGGACGCAGTTGACGATACGGCCTCCACCGATGAGGATACCCCTGTAACAGTCGATATTCTGGCGAACGATACGGGTATTCCTGACAATGGGACCTTGACCGTGACGGATCCTATAAACGGAACGGTTTTGATCAATGACGGCGGCACGCCCGACGACCCAAGCGATGATACAGTGACCTACACTCCCGATACTGGTTTTAACGGTACGGACACGTTTGAGTATACCGTCTGTGACGCGATGGATAATTGCGATACGGCAACGGTGACCATAACGGTGGGCACACCACCGATGTTGGACGCTGTTGACGATACGGCCTCCACCGATGAGGATACCCCAGTGGACATCGATATATTGGCAAACGATACTGGCGTACCGAATATTGAGACATTAACAGTAACAGATGCTACAAACGGAACGGTTATGATCAATGATGGAGGCACACCTGATGATCCCAATGACGATACGGTGACCTATACCCCCGATACTGGTTTTAACGGTACGGACACATTTGAGTATACTATTTGCGATTCTATGGAAAATTGCGATACGGCAACGGTAACGGTAACAGTCGGCACCCCCTATGCCATAATCGATGCTGTGGATGATGATTACAGCAGTATTTTTGTTGATGGTACAACTGGAGGTATTGTTCCTGATAGCAATATATTTAACAATGACACCTTGGATGGGGATCCTTTAAATCCTGATGACGTTATCTTGACATCTACCCCAACAGACCAATTAACCATTAATCCTGATGGAACTATCGAGGTAACACCAGATACTAATGAAGGTACTTATACCATAGAATATTCCATCTGTGAAGTTGCGAATCCTTCAAATTGTGATACTGCCATTGTTACGGTTCTGGTTAGTATTGCTGAGGAAGAAGCTATATTGGTAAATCAAATGGTAACACCAAATGGGGATGGTAAGAATGACTTTTTATTCATAAAAGGGGTTCGAAATGCCAGGAACAATTCCTTGAAGATTTTTAATAGATGGGGTGTTGCGGTATATGAAGGTAAAGATTATAACAACCAAAATAACGTATTCGATGGTAGGTCTAAAGGAAGGTCGACGGTAAGTGCAGAGGACTATCTCCCAGCGGGCATATATTTTTATATCTTTGAATACCAAAAGAATAATAGTCAAAATACTACGGACAGCGGTTATATCTATGTCAGTAAATAACACCTTATACTATTTATGAACTTAAGAAATAGCATTATAGTATTGTTGACAATACTTTCTACCACGATTGTATCTGCCCAACAAGATGCCCAGTATACACAGTATATGTATAATACCATGAGTGTTAATCCGGCATATGCGGGTTCAAGGGGTCAATTAAGTGTAGCGGCATTATACCGTTCCCAATGGGTTGGTTTGGATGGTGCACCTACCTCACAAACCTTAAACCTTCACTCCCCAATAAGAAACAGTAAGTTGGGTTATGGTATTTCAATTGTTAATGATGAAATAGGAAATGGCGTGGTCCAGGAAACTTATTTTGACGCCGTACTTTCTTATACCGTAGATGTTTCCAGGGAGGGCAAACTTTCATTCGGCCTAAAAGCTGGGGGAAATTTACTTAACCTCGATTTTCAAGGCCTACGTAATTTTGATGTAGAACCTGTGAATCAGGATAATATTGAGAATAAGTTTTCGCCTAACGTCGGTGTTGGGGTATATTACCATACAAATTCTTTCTATGCGGGTCTTTCCGCTCCAAATTTGTTGGAAACAAACCATTTTGATAATAGTCAACAAGATTCGAACGATGTTCAGTTTTTATCGAAAGAACGCATTAATTTCTATTTTATAACAGGTTATGTTCTTGATTTGAACGGGAACCTGAAATTCAAGCCTGCAATATTGACCAAGGTAGTGGGAGGAGCCCCTCTACAAGTAGATCTATCCGCAAGTTTTTTGTTTAACGAGAAGTTTTCTTTCGGTGCGGCTTATAGATGGGACGCCGCAGTGAGCGCAATGGCAGGTTTTCAGATCTCGGAACAATTGATGTTAGGATTGGCTTATGATAGGGAAACAACAGATTTAGGAGGTACTCAGTTCAATGACGGGTCGTTCGAGGTTTTTTTAAGGTATGAATTGGTTAAAGCCTTCCGAAACCTTGTTTCACCTAGATTCTTCTAAAAGCAATTAAAGATGATTAAAAGAAATTTTATACTTGGAATTGTTTTGGTATTCTTGGTCGGTCAAAATACTTGGGCCCAAGAGAAACTTATTACAAAGGCCAACCAGAAGTATCGGGAGTATTCCTTCAGTCCTGCCATTGATATATACAAAAAAGTCCTAGATAAAGGATTTGTATCCGCTGATTTATTGAAAAATTTGGGCAATTCCTATTATTTCAATGCCGATTATAAGGAAGCTGCGGAGACGTATAAACGATTATTGAAAGATTATACTTCGGATATTGGGCCAGAATATTATTTCAGGTATTCCCAAACGTTAAAAAGTTTGGGGGATTATGAGGCTGCAAAAGGGATGATGGATGAATTCAGTAAAATAACCGCTGATGATGTTCGTGCAGGGTTTTATAAGAATGAAAAGGATTATTTAGAAGAAATTAAAAAGAATTCCGGTAGGTACGAAATCAAGCCATTTGAATACAATACCCCGTACTCTGAATTTGCGCCTTCCTATTATAAAAAAGGCCTTATTTTTTCGTCGGACAGGGACACCGGTAATTTGGCAAAGTACAGACACACATGGAACTCCAAGGATTTTCTGGACTTGTACAAGGTAAATACTGATAGTCTGGACAATAATCGGGTCACCAAATTAGGGGATGATATCAATACCAGATTGCACGAATCGACCTCAGTTGTTACCAATGATGGGAAATACCTTTATTTTACAAGGAATAATTTTAAGGATGGTAAGTATATTACTGATGAAAATGGAATAATAAGATTAAAAATATTACGAGCTTCTCTTGTGGATGGGGTCTGGACGAATATAGAGGAATTTCCTTTCAATAGTGATTCTTATTCTACGGCACACCCTACTTTTAGCGCCGATGGGAAAACAATGTATTTTGCCTCCGATATGCCTGGCACTTTGGGTCAGTCCGATATTTTTCGTGTGGCTGTATATGATGATGGGAAATTTGGAACCCCTGAGAATTTAGGGAGCAATATTAATACAGAGGCCAGAGAAACTTTTCCGTATATAACTTCCGAAAATGTTTTATATCTGTCGTCTGACGGTCATCCAGGACTTGGGGGGCTCGATGTATTTGCTGCAAAGATCGGATTAGACGATTATCAAGGTGCTGTGGTGAATGTTGGGGAGCCGGTTAACAGTAAAATGGATGATTTTACATTCGTTTTTGATGAAGATACCAGAAATGGGTATTTCGCATCCAATAGGGAAGGTGGACAAGGGGCAGATGATATTTATTCATTTGTGGAAACCATACCCCTAAAGCTCGTCTGTGATCAAGGCATATCAGGAACGGTAAGGGATAAAATCACCAATGATGTTTTGGTGGGTGCTACGGTAAAAGTTATTGATGAAAATAATGAAGAATTATTGACAACCATTACTGATTCTCAAGGAGAATACAAGCTTTCTGTGGATTGTAATCAAGGAAATTTTGTCAGAGCTTTAATGCAAGGGTATGTTCCTTCAGAGGAGTATTTGGGGAAATCGGATGGGAAGCCCAATATCATTGATTTCTATTTGGAACGAGATCAGGTTATGGCAGGTTTTGGAGACGATTTGGCTAAGTTACTTCAGTTGAGTACCATTTATTTTGATTTTGACAAGTATAATATCCGTAAGGATTCGGAAATAGAAGTACAAAAGGTAATTGCCGCCATGGAAAAATATCCGAGCCTTAAAATCAAGGTGAATTCACATACAGATAGTCGTGGTCGTGATGCATACAATCTTTGGTTATCCCAAAAAAGGGCCGAGTCAACTGTCAATTATATGATTTCAAGAGGCATCTCCGAAGATCGATTAAAAGGGGAAGGATATGGGGAAACCAAATTGGTGAACCATTGCGAGAATGGGGTACGCTGTACGGCGGCGGAGCATGAAAAAAACCGTAGGTCAGAATTCATAATCCTGGAATAAGAATTACAATTGATATTTTTAAAAAGGGCAGCCATTATAATGGCTGCCCTTTTTCTTTTTAAATACCTGTGTAATTATCCAATTTTATTGGGTTTATCTATGAAATGCACACATTTGCAATACAAGAAACACCAAGTTTTTGAATGTTCACTTATTAAATCGGGGGTTATACAACAATAATTACCACAAAATAAGCAATCAAGGTATTTTTATCAAAATTTAACTTAGCGAATAGTAATGTATAAATTAAAAGGGTATTCATTTCTTATGTTTTTTTTACTGTTGGGTATGTCTTTTTATGGGCAGGATACCTTTTTGGATAATTTCAATACTGTCTCCTATTCGAATAACAATGGAACCATGAATTATTCGGCCAATTGGGTTGATGATGAAGACGGTGATCCTACTAATGGCCGAATTTATATAAATGGCGGTTCAAATAGATTAAGGATTCAAAATATGGATGGGGTTATCCTTAGCCGTGCTTTGAATTTAGCAGGAGCAACAGGGGTTACCTTGTCAATGACGTATACCGAGATTTCTGGAAATGAACGTATAGATGTTGATTTGTGGAATGGTACAGGTTGGAATACGGTAGCAACACTTAATGGTTCGGGAACAGTGAATTATAATCTTGCGGCCGATGAAATGTCTGCTTCCTCCCAAATACGATTTGTCACAAATAGTGGAGACTGGGGTTCCTCGGAAGCTTATGAAATAGATAATGTACAATTTTCGGGAACTGTTCCTCCCGGAATTTCCATAGATGATATAACCGTCAATGAGGATGATGGTACTGCCGTCTTCACGGCTACCCATATTGGCACAAATACGGGTGGATCATTTACCGTAAATTACCAAACGGTTGATGGTACAGCTACCGCCGGTACTGATTATATGTCAAGTACGGGCACACTCAGTTTTAACGGAACTGCAGGCGATACGGAGCAAATAACCATTCCTATAATAGATAATAGCCTATACGATGGAGATAAAGACTTTACCATCCAGTTTACTTCAGTTTCTGATGCTTCTGTGAATATAGGTGATGTGGGAATAGGTACAATTGTGGATAACGAGGTCATATTATCCGATGTTCCCTTAACACTAATTGAAGAGTTTAATGGGTATTATGATTATGCAGTCACTGGAGGATCCTTGCGAGATCAACCCAATACGGGAAATCCCTGTTCTATAGTACCAACATCAACTGTTACGGGTTTAACAACTGCCATTCCGGGGACGGCGACTATAGAAAAGGCATATTTGTTATGGGCACATTCCAACCAAAATCCGGATACTTCTATAATTTTTGAAGGCCAAACGGTTAATGCCAATATTGCCTACACTTCATCTTTGAGTGGAAATCGAATTTTTTATGGGATGCTAAGCGATGTTACCTCAATAATTCAAGGCATCCCAAACCCGTCTACAAATGTATATGACTTTTCAGGTCTAAATATTGATAACACGGACACCTTTGCACAATATTGTTCAACGGCTACTACCTTGGGAGGTTGGTCTTTGCTCATTTTCTATGAGGAGACATCGTTACCTGCGGTATCTATAAATTTATACCATGGTTTCAAGGGAGAAAGTAATACCTCAAACTCATATACACTATCAGGTTTTTTTGCCATTGGAGCTACTGGGGCCAAAACAACAGCGTTGTCCTGGGAAGGTGATAGCACCTTGGATGGAAATAGTGCTGGCACAACCAATCCAAATGGGGAATCTTTAATTGTTACCAATCAATTGGGAACTAATTTTACCATGACAGGTGATGGGGGCCAAACAGGTAACAATGCCTATAATTCCACTATTTATGATAATACTATTCTTCCAAATATTAATATTACAAATTCTTATGGGGTTGATTTGGATACCTATGATATTTCACCATATATAGCTCCAACTGATTCTCAGATTACAGTGAATGTTAATACCGGTCAGGATTTTGTAATCTCGAATTTAGTACTGGTAAAAGTTCCAAGTAATTTAATTGTGGGCAAAATCTTTGAGGATATTAATTATGGTGGGGGAACGGGTAGAAATAGGGTAGCAGCTAGCGGTATACCAATTCAAGGGGTAACAATGGAGCTATACAACAGTTTGGGTGTTTTTGTAGAATCCACGGTTACGGATGCCTCTGGTAACTATTCATTTGGTGGAATGGCCAATGGTAGTTATAGTATTAGAGCGGTAAATGGAACGGTAGCATCAACGAGAGGAGGGGGAACTGCTTGTGGGAGCTGTTTGCCAGTTCAAACTTTTAGAAGAAATTATACAACAGGAATCGGTTTTGCTGATATAACTAATGAAGTGGGTGGAGCCAATCCTTCGGGAGTAGATTCTGGAGAGGGTACGTTAACCAATGCACAATCAGTGTCAACCGTGACGATAACAAGTGAAGGTGTCGTTGGCCTTGATTTTGGATTTAACTTCAATACGATAGTAAATACCAATGAAGATGGCCAAGGCTCACTGGAACAATTTATTCTAAATTCCAATGAACTTGATGAAATCGGATTGGATATTGTAGCCAATAGCATTTTTGACCCCGCAGCAGGAGAGGACACCTCTATATTTATGATTCCATCTACGGGAGATCCATTGGGGCGAACAGCCGATTCAAATTATACAAGCGGAATATTCGATATTGTTATCTCGAATGGAAGCCCGTTAACAGATGTAGGTGGTATGAATACTATAATCGATGGTCGAACCCAAACGGCATATTCAGGGGATACCAATACGGGTACTATAGGTTCAGGTGGAGCCCCAGTTGGTGTATCTACAATAAATCTACCCAATTACGAATTACCGGAAATTCAGTTAAATCGCAGTGGAGGAGATGTTATTAACACCGTGGGGGATTTAGTTGTAATTCGAAATATTGCTGTTCATGGTAATAACAATGCTGGGATTCGAGTTGTCGGAGGTTCAACAACGATTACAAATACACTTATTGGTGTTAATGCGGCAGGTGTCAACAGTGGAAATAAAGATTATGGGGTCGAAATATTAGGGGGAATAGCGATTATTGATGGTACTTATATAGCAACGAATACAGATGCCGGGATACTTATTAATGGGGGAACTTCCACAACCATTCAAAATAATCATATTACAGGGAATGGAGATGACGCTTGTGATGACAATATTACCATACAGAGTGGTACTGGCATTATTATTCAACATAATTTAATTGAAAATGCCGCAAGTTTGGCTATAGACGGTGACGGAATCTCAGGTGGTGTGGTCATTTCAGAGAACACAGTAACCTCCTCAGGACAAGATGGAGGCAATTGTGGTGGAAATGTTGAGAATGCGGGTATTCGACTGGATGGAAATAATTCCTCGATAACCAACAATATAATAGCCTCCAATGCTGGTCCAGGACTCGTATTGGCAGGGGGGAACACCTCGGGAAATTTAATTTCACAAAATTCTTTCTATAGCAATGGCATGGCCTCTCCGGCTTTAGGAATTGATCTCGGGGATGATGGCGTGACCTTAAATGACAATGGTGATAGCGATAGTGGTGAAAATGGTCTTGCGAATTTTCCGATAATTACAGCGGCCTATATTTCTGGCCCTAATTTGGTCATAAAAGGATGGTCCAGACCAGGTGCAACAATAGAAGTTTTTCTAACGGATATTAATGAAGGAACAGCTGCCATGGGAGATAACCAACTAGGGTTATCAACGGACTATGGTGAAGGTCAAACCTATCTGGGAACCGCTGTTGAAGGTAGTGTGAGCGACCTAGACACCGGATCTTCCTTATATACAGATGCTGATGGTAATACGGATAATACCAACCTATATGAATTTAGAATTCCACTTCCTAGTGGAGTTGTATTGGGTGAATTTATCACAGCCACGGCAACAATTGCCAATTCTACTTCAGAGTTTTCTCCTTATAGTATTATAAAGGTAAAAACGATAATAACCAATCGTAGAATAACCTATCGGGTGAATGGGAATTAATTCACAGCTATTTAGCGATATCAATTTTTCTTCAATTATTTAGTAATCAATTAACTAACATTCAATTGCCAGTAGTTAAAAGTTTTCTTTTTGGTTAAATATCGTATTTGTTCTAATAAAGAATTGAAATCAAATTGATGGCACAAAGTGAATAGATTTTAAATCTATCCTGCAATTTCATCATTTGGAATGCTCTATGCTTACTTTTATTCTTCGATAATAAGTAGCGATTCTAAAGAACGTGAAATTGAATCATCCCCTCTCCAGTAATCTTATAAAATGTACTTCAAAAACCTCCAATACGGCCCTTTTAACAGTTCGGGTAAATACCGTGATAACCAACAGAAGAATTACGTACAGGATCAATAAAAATTAACATGGTTTATTGGTCGTTAAACAATTTTTAATGAGGATTTTTCCTACCCGAAAACACTTGGAAAGTATTGATATAATGAGTCTGATCGACCAATGAATAGTCATAAAACCATTAGAAAAATCCATGGAAACCTCATTTTTTTTATAGTTAGGCTATACGAAACGACACTTACACAACAAATATTTTCCCACGGATGGTATACCGTTAATTTTGTAAAGTGTAATTGGTATGATTTGTTCCGTTGTGAGAATTGTATCGAATCAAACGAACCCAAATGAGTGAATGCCTTAACCAAAATATCAGAGTTTATAGTGTTAAAAACATATTCAATTTTATAGGTAAAAGGTATTCGAAAAATTTAATGTTGAATGGATTATCCATTCAATGATAAGAAACCAACTAATTAAATGATTTTGAAACACCAAACCATTAATAGTAAAGACGTTGTCATGAATAGAAAGATATTAATTCTGATTTTTCTTCTGTTTTCAGGATTTGCATTTTCGCAGACTACGGTCAACTTAGAAGATCAATGTAACTGTGAGGTTCTCAGTGGACCTGATGTTACGGCACCAGGAACGGTGACTCCGGCAGGAGCCGATACTGGTGATATTTATGTGAATACCAATACCGGTACCATCTATTTTTGGGATGGGGATTCTTGGGAACTGACTTCAACCGATAGTCAACAGGTTTTGGATTTTAGTTATGATACAGCCACTCGTGGACTTACTTTAGAGTTAGAGAATGGTGGGGCTCCTATTACCGCGATCCTTCCTGCGGAATCTTTGACCACACTGACTTTGAACGGTAATTCATTGGAATACCTTGATGAGAATAACATTACGAATCTAATACCCCTTAATGTTGGTAATCTGACTCTAGGGGTTGATGGTAATTCTTTGGATTATACGGATGAAGCGGGATTATTGACCAATATTCCATTGAATGTTGGTGCATTGACTTTCAATGCTGCTACACGCGAGCTTACCTATATTGATGAAGCGGGAACCTCAACAGTAATCATATTACCTGCTGAGACTGTTACTAATTTGGTTGATAATCTTGATGGTACCATCACCTATACCAATGAGGACGGTACTCCACAAACGATAAACAAATCTAGTCTAACCGATTTAGGCAGCGGTATCTATAGTTTTGACAATGGAGACGGTTCGCCCGTTGCGTTTGTCGGTACAGATAGCCAAACTGCAGCCGAGGTTAATTACGACAATACGACCTCCGGCCTGGTTGCCACGGACGTACAGGCCGCAATCGACGAGATCAACGCCGCCGCGGGCACTGTGGCCTTGGTGGATAATGGTGACGGCACCTATACTTTTACTGATGCAGCAGGAGGAACAGTTCTTATTACAGATACTTCCATATCTACCTTATCAA
>NZ_JABTCG010000008.1 GCF_014610845.1 Maribacter arenosus
ATCGGTATAATCATTAAGACTCATCGGAGTGCCATCATCATAGGTAAAGGTGCCACAAAATGCCGTTTGCACGGCACTGTTCAAAATGGGCGCTGGGGCACAATTGTCGTCATCGGTTATGGTACCCGTACCAATACCACTGCCTACGAGGTTAACCCCATTGGAGGGTGTACCCAATGCTACCGTAAAGGTTTCTTCCGTGCTTTCAAATAAGTCGTCATTGATAATGGTCGCGGTAATTTGTTGAATTTCATTAGCAGTGCCCACAAAAATAAGTGTGCCATCGGTACCTTCGTAGTCCACACCACCCCCAGTAGCGGTACCATCAGAAAAGGTATAGTCGACTGTCGTTCCACCAATTACCGCTATATCCAATACGACATTGAATACTATATTACTACCAACCACGTTTTCTAAAACTTCGACGTCCGAAATTGTGAGGTTTGCAATGTCATCATCTTCGTTAGTCACTGTAATATCCGCGACATCAATATTAACCAAATCATCATAATCATCATCATCTGAGGTGACATCCCCGGTAATCAAGGAAACAATCATGTCCCCATCGACCACAGCATCGTCAACTCCTGTAACTATCAAATCCACTCCGGTATTCCAATTTCCAGAATCCAAAACCACCTCAGCATTTCCTGTAACCTCGGTTATATCATAACCGGTGATTGGAATGGTAACATCTCTTGAAGGCTCACTTGTAAGTGTAAATGTAAAAGTTGCCGTTCCGCCGGCTTCAGTCGTAGTACCGACTACTGATGTAACCACTACGCCTGCAACATCATCATCCTGATTGGTAACATCCAAATCCGCAACATCACCGCCATCCAAGTCATTATAAAAGGAGTCAGGAGACTCGACACTTTCTGTCCTTATTCTATCTACAATATCCCCATCTATGATATTATCATCAACACCAGTTACTATCAAATCGACCCCGGTATTCCAATTTGAAGAGGTCAGTACTATAGCTGAAGGCCCTATAGTTTCCGTGGTATCGTACCGATCTATAAATAGGGTCACATCGGCCGTTGGTTGGCTGGTTAGCGTAAAGGTAAAAATAGCCTGCCCCCCAGCTTCAGTAGTTGTTCCGGTAGTTGTGGATACATTTATACCCGCTGTATCATTGTCACGAATTCGTCCCCTTGCATCCCCTCCGCCAGCGAGACCTACACCGTTAGTGGGAGTACCTAATTGAACTGTAAAATCCTCCTCATCATTTTCATCTATAAAATCATCTATTATCGGAACAGTTATAGTTTGGGTTTCACCATCAAATCCAGAAAAAAACAATGGCGTATTTCTGGTATTGTCATAATCAATCCCGCCTATGGCTGTATTATCAACAAAAGAATAAGTAACCACTACCACTGTACCCAGGGGTTGATCATCACCTTTATATGTGACGGTAAAAACCATGTTACCCACATCCTCGTCTTCGGTAACATTTTCTATAGATACATCCTGCCCATACCCACTAAGGGTAAAAAGCAAAAAGGCACCAAAAAACAATAGCTTTTTGGAAGCGTTTGATATACTTCGAATCGGGGCAAACATATAATTTTAAGCTTTTCTTTTTCAAAGACTGTCCGTTGCACAAATCCTATCTCAATGTACAACTTGGAAAGCAGGTATGTTAAGATAGGGATTTTCTTTCTTTAATAACATAAATACCTTTTAAAATAATGGGCCATATGTCGCAATTTCGCATTATTTGAACGAATTTTCAATCTTCTTTAAACCAACCCGAATACTTGACATAGGCATTGGCGATCCGGTCAATTTCCCCAGAACTCAATTCTGGGCTAATGTCCTTTATTTTTTTTGCGGGCATACCCGCGAAAATGGAACCTGCGGGGACATGGGTCCCTTGGGTCACCACGGCACCTGCCGCAATGATACTATTGCTCTCGACCACACAATCATCCATAATGATACTACCCATACCTATCAGCACATTATCTTTAATGGTACACCCATGGACCAGGGCATTATGCCCGATCGAAACATTATTCCCAATGGTTGTCGGTGACTTTTTATAAGTACAATGTATTACGGCACCGTCCTGAACATTCACTTTGTTGCCCATTTTTATGAAATGTACATCCCCCCTGACCACCGCATTGAACCATATACTGCATTGATCGCCCATAGTGACCTCCCCCACTATGGTCGCATTTTCGGCGATATAGCAATCTTCTCCTATACTTGGGGTCTTACCCCTAACTGATTTTATCAACATGGGTTGTATTTTTCTTGGTTCAAAAATAAGCCAATAATTCCTTCTTTTTGGAAGCTGAAACCAAAAGTTCCCTGCCGTTCGAAACCACAACGCTACCCCCTTTGCCTTTTTTATATTTGATGACCTCATTGACATTCACCAAATAGGACTTGTGTATGCGTGCGAAGGGAAATTGGGACAGTGCCTCCTCAAAATACTTTAACGTTTTACTGACCAAGATCTTCTTTTTTTCCAAATGGATTTCTGTATAATTATCATCAGCCTTGCAATACAGAATATCGGCCACATTCAACACTTGAAAACCGTCTTGTTGGGGCAAGGTGATTTTCCCCTCGACCTTAGGTAGCTGGGCATTCAAAATGGTGTCCTCGAGGGCGGTTTCCTTGGTTTTTATTTCTGAAACATACTCGACAGCCTTTATCAATTCATCAATATTGATCGGTTTCATCAAATAGTAGGCCGCATGATTGTTCAAAGCATCGATGGCATATTGATTGTAGGCCGTAACAAATACGGTCTCAAAACTTCTATCGGGCAATTGATCCAATAGGTCAAAAGCGTTGCCATAGGGCATTTCAACATCCAAAAAAACCAGGTCGGGTTCATTCCCGTTGATCAATTGAAGGGCCTCCTGAATGGACGCTGCTTCCCCTACAACCGTGACATTTTCGCAATATTTTGACAAATAGTTTCGAAGTATGTCCCGACTATTCGCCTCGTCTTCAACAATTAACGCATTTAAGTTCATTTATCTTTTTTTAAAGTGAACAAGACCCTGGTACCATGGCCATCGCTGCTCAGGTCGGTAATATGTACGTCTACCTTATCCTTATACATTTCGTTTAAAATGGCAATTCTTTTACTGATGTTCCCCATTCCTTTTGACTTTTGTTTTTTCTGGTTTTGGGTTTTTAACTCGGCGGATTTTTTTCGTCCAATCCCATCATCCTCAACCGAAATTCGAATGGAATTTTTGCCAATATTTTCAAGTTGAATTTTTAGGTACCCTTTATCCTCCTTATAACGCAAACCATGCCAAATGGCATTCTCAATATAGGGCTGCAAGAGCATGGGGGGAATTTGGTAGCTTTCAATATCGATAGTGTCATCTACATCAATTGAATAATCGAATTTGTCCGGGAATCGGGAATGCTCCAATTTTACGTAGAGTCGTATCAATTCCAACTCTTTGGATAATGGGATGAAATCTTCTTCCGAGTTCTCTAAAACCGCACGCATCAGCGTAGAAAAATCGCTCAAGTATCTATTGGCACTACGTTCATCGCTTTTGGCAATAAAACTGTTTACAGAATTCAGAGCATTAAAGATAAAATGTGGGTTCATTTGAGAACGTAATGATTTTAACGCCAAAAGGTTATTCGCCAGTTTTTGTTGCTGATTACTCCTATAGAAGAAGAAGGCCGCCAAACCCATTAACAACATACCAAAAAGCAAGGAATAGATAACCCAGTTTTTACGTTTGTTACTTTCCTCTTGCAATTGTTGACCGGTGATCGCTAGATCGTACTTGCTTTGGGACAACTCCCGCTCCTGTTCCAAACCAGAGATACGACTCTGCTTTGCTGCGATTTCACGATTGAGTCGTGCGGCACGCGATATTTCCTGCTCCTTGCGAATGTATAGCGTATCTACTACCGCCACGTAATCTTGATAGGTCTCCAATGCTTTGTTGAATTCCCCTTTATATTCATATACCTCTGACAACTTACGCGTGGCATCCTTTTGAATGATCAGATCATCATCGCTATCTGCCTCAATGATACTTTTTTGAAGATAGGGTATGGCTTCGTCGTAATTATCCTGGGCTATATAGGCATTGGCTATCTTGTAATTGATGCGTTGGGAGGTAATGGAGTCGAGCGATTTTGGTTTATCGAGACTGACCTTGGTATCGGCCGGCAATTCCCCAAGCTCGTTCAAACTTTGTTTGCGCAATTGGATTTCCTCGTCGAACCTGTTTTTCTTATTATAGAAATCGGCCACTTTTTCCTTTTCCTGAATAGATCGTTGCGGTGCCTCACTTTTGGCTAATTTCAGCGAATTGGAATAATAGCCTTCGGCCTCGATATTTCGATTGTCCTTGACATAGGCATCGGCAATTTTTGAATTCAGGTCGGTGACTTTTGGGGCGACCTGGTTTTTCTCGGCAATGGTCAGTCCTTCCCTATAAAAGGACACAGCCTTATCGATATCACCCATGCCCAAATAAGCATCCCCCAAATATTCATACAGCTCCACTTTTTGAAAGGGGACTAGATTCTTGACCTTAAGTAAAGGCGTCAACGTTTCTTCGGCATTTTTAAAATCCCGATTCGCTACATAGGCCTTACCTAACAAAAAAGAGGTTTTGGTGGTGTTTTGCGCTTCCAAAGCATCCAAAAAACTGGCAATCGAAAGGTCGTACTGTTTGTGAAAATAATAGACCTCCCCTAAGGTCGACAATGATTGCGAAAGTTCTTTTTTATCGCCTCTTTGACCCAATTCTGTAATCGACTTTGTGATATAATCAATACTCTTTTCAATATTGGTTTTTTTGTAGTAATTGGCGGAATCCAAAAAGAGGGCATGTAACGAAATCCCACTTGGGGAACTTTTGTTTCTGCTAAAGCTACTATCCCCTTTTTCAACATATCCCTTGACCTTGACATCGACATCCTCACCACTTTTGATGCGATGCCTAACCGTTTCAAAATGTGGACTCTCAAAAATGAGTTCCTCACCTATCATACCCCTGATCTTAAATTCGCCAAAGGCATTGGTCAAGGTATACTCCCCAGAATTCGTGGAAACCGAGACCCCGGAAATAGGGGTACTGTTCTCCAATCCTTTCACCGTTCCCTTGATCTGGAGTTTTGCCTTGGTGGGCTGAACCTGCGAAAAACAAGTGAAGCAACCTATGAGCAGTACAATTAGTATGCAGTATATTTTGTGCATTGTTCTTAATAAACAACGTAAACTTAGCTGATTTATACGGCAATAAAAAATGAAGAAATGCCTAAAATAGGTCATATTCCCTGCAGAAATCCAGGTTTACGAAATCAAGATACCGCTTTACTCAATCAAAAGGATACTTCACTCATTCCTTATTTTTTTATAAAAAGTTCGAAAATACATTTACACCATAGAAATTATTTTTTTTCAGGCATAAGAACAACGCTGAAAAACAATAAAATAAAAATTGAATATCATGAAAAATGTACATCGAATCCTAGGAATTTGCCTTTTAACAGCAACAATCAATACAGCGTATGGCTGTGAATTAACCCTAAAACGAACCAACAAGGCACCCATCATTGCCGAAGCCATCGTTAACGAACCCATTGAAAAACCAAAGAGCAATACGGTCAAAATCGCTTTGTTATTAGACACAAGCAATAGCATGGACGGGTTGATTAACCAAGCTAAATCGCAGCTATGGGATATCGTGAACAAGTTTACCCATGCGAAATGCGGCAACGGTTCAAGACCCAATTTAGAAATAGCCCTCTATCAATACGGCAATGATAATCTCTCATCACGAGAGGGATATATTCAACAGGTTCTGGATTTTAGCACCGATTTGGATGAAATCTCGGAAAAATTGTTTTCCCTAACGACTAATGGGGGCGAGGAATACTGCGGACAGGTGATCCATACTTCCCTAAAGCAATTGGATTGGGGTAAAAATCCTGACCATTTGAAGATGATCTTCATTGCCGGGAACGAACCTTTTACGCAAGGAAAATTGAATTACAAAGACGCTATAACTAATGCCATTGAAAAGGATGTCGTTATAAATACGATCTTTTGTGGCAACTATGATCAAGGTGTACAAACGGATTGGAAAAAAGGGGCTACCCTAACCGGAGGTGAATATATGGCCATTGACCATAATAGGCGTGTCGTGCATATAGAGACACCATATGATGATATCATTATTAAATTGAATGGCAAACTGAACAAAACATATATCAGCTATGGCTCCCGTGGGGCAATGAAAAGGGAACAACAAATGGTACAAGATGAAAATGCCATGGAATTGGAAGAGGCCGTAGCCGTAAAACGGGCGGTAAGCAAAAGCTCCAGAATGTACAAGAATTCATCGTGGGACTTGGTCGATGCCATGGATGACAAGGATTTTGATATTTCAGCCATCGAAAAAGAACAATTGCCTACAGAACTGCAAGACAAATCAACATCCGAAATAGCACGTTATATAGAAACAAAAAAGAGGGAACGTAGCGATATACAAAAAGAGATCCAGGAACTCAATACAAAAAGGGATGCCTTTATTGCAAAAAACCAAAAGGAAAATGCTACGGGAGAATTGGAGAATGCCATGTTGGAGGCCATAAAAAAACAGGCCGAAAAGAAAAATTACAAGTGGGAATAAACACCTTTGATTAATTATTAAACTTATATAATCGGTGTTTTATAAGGGGTCTATCTTCTAAAAAGGATTAGGCCCTTTTTACTGTGCCGCGGGACAATAACAATCGTATCGACGCTCTGTTTGGCCGAAATCGTAACCTACGGTTATCTGGTGGAAACCTCCATTATCAAACCGAATATCCCCCATCTGATACGAGTAATTATAAGAAACCATGAAATTTTTAATATTCGCCCCTATAATCGGTGTGATCAGTTGTAGTCGCTGTTCCCCAAAGGTACCATCGACCAGGAATTGTGCCCCATCGAAACTTCTTCGGTAGGAAACCCCACCCCATATTCTGCCAAAATCAACATCCCTGTATACCTTGGCATTGATATCTATCGTTTTTTCCTCAGTAAATTCAGTAAGTTGTAGAAGTACCGAAGGTTCATATTGCCATTCATTCCTACCAAAAACATATCCAGCCGAAACCAGATACCTCCTCAGATTGTCAAATTCAATGGCCGAGTACAAATCCCTTCCACTTCCCAAAGCGTTCAGAATTGAAAAGTGTGCATAGAACTCCATTAGGCTATATGACATGCCAAAATCTACATTAAAATAACTGACACTATTGTTGGCACCCGTGATGATAGGATCAGGGATTACCGAACGAAACTCGGATTCATCTAAACTACTTTGCAATAAACCACCGCTAAGTCCGAATGATAATTGATTTAAAAAGCGCTCATCACCCCCTAATTTCAAGTGGTGTGCATAGGTCAACTTAAGTCCGGTCTGCGAATGATACCCATTGGCATCATTAAAGAATATGGCCCCAACACCGCTAGGACCATCCCCCAATCGAAAATGTGCATTCAGGGTTTGTAGGTTGGGAGCTTCATCGACAGAAAACCACTGTTTTCTAATGGTGCCCCTAATTTTTCCCCCTTCACCGATACCCGCCATTGAAGGGTGTACCAGATAGTAGTTGTCAGACAAATAATCAAAATAAACGGGAACGCCTTCTTGAGCCACTGACGTAAAGCCAAAAGCCATAAAAGCGAATAGTAGCACCAAGCGAAATTTCATATAGATATTGGGGATTTCTATTATAATATCGTCCAAATATTAAGTATAACGGATGAAATGCTACATTATTATATATCCCTGAAGTAGGAATTAGTTTGTATTTTTACCAAAAACATAATTCTATGAAGGCATACTCAATTGTAGTAAAGCAAACCAATAACCCGGCAGTTCTAAAATTCGAGACCAACCAGTTCATAACCAAGAACACGAATTACGAGTTTAAAAATATAGATGAGGCCAAAAAATCCCCTTTGGCACAGCAATTATTCTACCTTCCCTTTATCAAAACCGTATATATTTCAGGGAATTTCATCGGCCTTGAACGTTATGATATTGTTGAATGGATAGATGTACAGGAAGAAGTCGCACAACAATTGGTAGATTATCTGAATTCGGGGGAGCCGGTCATTATAGAAGAAGAAACCCGTGCAAAGGTGCCAATAACCATTTACGCCGAAGTCACCCCTAACCCATCGGTGATGAAATTTGTTTGTAACAAGCGTATTGTGCCGGCTACTTTCGAATTCAAGAACCTCGATGAAGCGAAAGGCTCGAAGTTGGCCACCCAGTTATTCCAATTTCCTTTTGTCAAAGAAGTCTTCTTTGATGAGAATTATGTCTCGATAAGTAAATATGACGTAGCCGAATGGGATGATATTACCATGGAATTACGCGAATTTGTAAGGGAATTTTTGGCCAATGGCAATGAAGTGGTTACGGAAAGCAGTATTTCTGCTTCGAATACCGTTCCTACAAAATCAAATAAAACCCAAGAGCCGTTGGATGATACTTCCAAACAGATCATAGATATTCTAGAGGAATATGTTAAACCCGCCGTTGCAAGTGATGGCGGTAATATTCTTTTTCAATCGTACGAAGCGGATACCAAGACGGTAAATGTTATTCTCCAAGGGGCTTGTAGTGGGTGCCCCTCTTCGACCTATACCTTGAAGAATGGCATAGAAACCATGCTTAAGAATATGATGGGTGAAAAGGTAAATGAAGTCGTAGCTTTGAACGGTTGATTTTTATGTTTCGGATTAGCCTTTCTTCTTTTTATTTGTTAACTTTAAGAAAACCATTAAATAAAATAGTATGTCAATTTTAAAAGTTATCGAAGTATTAGCGAATTCAGATAAAAGTTGGGAAGACGCCACCAGAAAAGCGGTTGCCCAAGCTTCAAAATCCGTGAAAAATATACGCTCTGTGTATATTAACGAACAAAGTGCCACGGTTAAGGATGGTGAATTGGATAATTTTAGAGTGAACGTGAAAATCACTTTTGAAGTAAAATAATCCTTTGTAATCCAAATGGTAAAAGCGTCCTGTTTAAGGACGTTTTTTTATGCCTTTATTTTTGGAGGGAAGGGAATGCGAAATACAAAATATGAATGGAATTATTTTTTGCCCTGCAAAATGAAATCCTTTAAATAATACGGTTCAAAATAGGCAACATTCTCAAAGTCCTTTTCCTTGTATTTTATATGTGACAAACTTCCCATTTCTTTCGCAGAGGGAACGATTTCAGTTCTATAAATCACATTGTTGGGCCCTACTACACCCATACATTTTTCAGCGCCGCTACCTAACAACATTACCTTGCCCTTGTCTAAATAATCTTGAAATGAATCGGCACTGATAATCTCTGCCCGGGTCTCGCGCACTTCCTTTAGGGTCTTATCGAACACTTGAGAATATACCTCCATTCTTCGGGCATCCAAGACCGGGACAATAAAATCAACCTCGGCATCCTTCGCCTGTTCGGCCATACTCCTTAATGTTGAAACCGAAATCAATGGGATATCCAAAGCGAAACATAACCCTTTGGCCGCCGACACCCCTATGCGTAACCCTGTATACGAACCTGGACCTTTACTTACGGCCACGGCATCGAGATCGGTTCTATTTAAAGAGGCTTCCCGTAATACGTCTTGAATAAAGACATGCAATTGCTCGGAATGTGAATAGTTTGCGGAATTGTACTCTTTGATAGCAATTACCTCCCCGTTCTTCGCAAGGGAAACAGAACAATTGGTGGTCGCGGTCTCTAAGTTCAGGATCAAAGCCATAGCCCACAAAGATATACCTAATACCCTGAAAATAAAAAGGCCCAATACTAGAAAATATATTGGGCCTATTAATCTTAAAGTTCATTTTTTACTCCAATGTAATTGGAATGCCAAAATAGAATTCTAGTATTTTTAGTCTAAAGATATAGGCGTATTTGGATCGGACAACCTCAGCTTCCGCATTATCGACCCTCGCTTGTGCCTGACTATAGTCAAAGGAGTTCATCAATCCCACTTCAAAACGTTCCCGGGCATACTCATATGCCAACCGTCTAGCTTCCAATGTTTTTTCAGCGGCTTCATAAGCCTTGTAAAAAGTAGTAACATCGACATACGCCTGATTAATGGTCGTTTCGAGATCTAATTTGTCCTGTTCGAACTGCAACCTGAATTTCTCTAAACTGATCTTGGAACGATTGACACTGTTCCTCGTACTCCACCCATTAAAAATGGGAATACTCAATTGTGCACCATATGAAATACCATCGAAAATCCATAGCTGATCCTTAAAGCTAGGTGTATAGGCAATTCCATTGGCATCAGGAATCTGGGTGACATCGGAATATCGGGTCCCATACTGGAAAAACCCGGTTAACGTTGGAGCAAATGCCCCTTTGGCGATCTCTAAATCCTTTTCGGCAAGTTCAACATTGGCCTTGGAGAATTTAATATCGTTCCTGAATTCCAGCGCCTTGGCAAAAATAGTTTTTGGAGAGTTATTCAAAACATCGGAAAGCGGAATATTGAAGGTCTCTTCAGATACGTCAAAATTCTCATAATCGGTAATCTGCAATAGCTGGGCAAGGTTAATCCTAGAAATCAGTACCAAACTCTCGTTGTTCACGATCTGTTGCTCTTGATTCGCTGCTGTGGCCTCTATTTCCAATAAATCCCCTTTGGGTACCACACCCGATTCAACCAATTCCTTGGTGCGTTTCAAATCTTGCTCGGTAACGGCGTATTGGGCTCTTGAAACTTTCAAGGCTTCTTTGTTCGACACGATTTGTAGATAGGCATTGGCCACGTTCAATTGGATGTCGTCCTTTAAATTGTCCAATCGATATTGACTTGAAATAGCGGCCATTTTTGCCCTATTCAACCTTTTAATGTTCTGTAAACCATTATAAAGAACAACGTTGGAACTAAAACCCGCATTCACATTGAATGCAGTGCTGTTCGTAGGCAGGTTATTGGTAGGATTGATTGAGAAACCCGTATTACTTGATGCGGAGGTCGAGGCATTTAAATTAGGCAACAGATCACCCAAGGCATCTTTTTCGTCGATCATTACATTTTCCAGATCCAATTCAAATTGTTCTACGGTCAAATTATTTTCCACAGCATAAAGTACACACTCTTCCAAGGTCCACTTTTTTTGTTGGGCCGTTGCCCATCCAATTGTAAATACGAGGAGTATTGCTGTTAGTTTAAACTTCATTTTTTAAATTTTTGATTATTGATTGATTGATGATCTATTCTTCACTATCCTCTGAACCTTCATCACCATCTTCATCACCATCTTCTCCTTTTTTGATAGGTTCGGTCTTGTTCCATTGTTTTACTAGGTCTTCCTCGGTAATACCAGATACGATTTCAACATTTACCCCATCTGATATTCCTATTTCGATATCCTTCCGTTCAAATTTTTGATCCTCAACATTACCCACTGCAACCTCGACATAAGGCTTATCGGTTTTTTTATCGAATTGTAACAATGCCTCGGGAATGACCATAACGCTGTCTTTTTTCTCCAACACCATAGAAGCATTGGCGCTATAACCTGCCCGGATAAAAACATCTTCCTGTATTTCAACATCACCTTCAATCTTAAACTGGACAGCGCCGGTTTCCTCAACGCCCTTGGGCGCTATAAATCGCAGTTTGGCATCCAATTCCTTCCCTTCAACAGCCCCAAGACTTATTTTTAATGGCGTTCCTATTTGCAACTTGGCCACTTCACCCTCATCTACCTTACCCTCAAAAATCATCTTGGACAAATCTGCAATGGTGGCGATAGTTGTACCATCATTAAAATTATTACTTTGGATGACTTGATCGCCTTCCTCTACTGGAATTTCCAAGATAGTGCCGTCTACCGTAGCACGAATATTTGTATTTGCCGTCGTAGAACCTCCTGCAGATCCTCTCCTGATTATTTGGTAGTCGGCCTGCGCATTGCTCAATTCTTGCTGGGCTTGATCATACTGTAATTGTAAACTATTAAAATCTTGACTGGATATTACCCCTTTGTCAAATAGGGACTTGTTCCTATTGTATTCGATTTTTATATTGTTCAGAGCAAGCTCGGCATTACGTACCCTACCCCTTGCCTGGTTTAGTGATTGTTCATTGGGAACCACTTTTATAACGGCTATTAAATCCCCAGCTTTGACCTTGACGCCTTCTTCTAAATATATTTTATCGATTATACCCGATATTTGTGGCTTTATCTCAATTTCATCCTCTGGCACCACCTTACCGGTAGCCACTGTTTTCTTTTCTATATTCGTAATAAATGGCTTCTGTGTCTCATAGGTTATTGCCGATTTACTATTGGATTTTATAAAGAAAGCCGCAGCCCATAGTGCCCCAAGCACCAAAATCCCTATTAAAGAATATTTTAAATATTTGTTCATTTTAAAGTGTGTTAATTTATATACTGGTTTGTTATTTGTTTCTTACTCTTCGCGTAATGCATCAATCGGCTTAATACTCACTGCCCGTTGCGCGGGTATTAACCCTATTAAGGTCCCTAAAACCACCATGATAGCCAAGGCTCCAAGCACATAAGGAATGGGTACCGTTGGATTAGCATATGGGAAATCGCCGCCTTCTGTAAAACTATTTATTAAACTAAGGGTCGCTGCCCCTAAAATAATTCCCATTATCCCAGCAATTACTGTCAAAAACACCGATTCCAAAATTATCTGATTCTTCACCTCTGAAGGTGTTGCACCGAGAGCCCTACGAACCCCCAATTCCTTTGTTCGCTCTTTTACGGATATCAATAGGATATTGCCTATTCCGATAACCCCTGCCAAAATAGTGGCTATACCCACCACCAAGGACAAGAATGTCATTCCTTTGGCAAAGCCCATAATACGATTGAACACCTCTCCCAAGTTAAATGATCCAAAGGCTCTTTCATCATCAGGATTCACCTTATGAATGCTCTTTAAAACGGCTTTCACATCAGCTTCGGCCTGTACCACATCAGCATCGTCATAAGCGGCTATGGTCAGCCAACCTACATTATCGCCAGTGTTATACAACTTCCTATACGTTGTAAATGGAATATAGATATCGCCATCCGTTTCAAAACCCCCACCTGGAGTGAATTTATGAATCCCTACGATCTGAAAATAGATGTTATCGACTCTAATATAAGCCCCTATAGGATCCTCGTCCTTCTCAAACAACTCATTTTGTGTTCGTTCCCCAATAACACAGACCTTTCGCGTCTGTTCAATATCATCATCATTGATGAACCTACCCCCATCATATATTTTTTTGGTCGCAATCTTGGTGAATACAGGGAAATCCCCATATATAGCATAATTGCCCGATTTTTGTCCATTTACAACCAATGCCGGTGCATCTCCGAATACCCCTTTTGCATTTCGTGGTGCAATACTTTGAATTTCAGGTACTCTATTTTCCAAAACCGTCACATCGCCCATTTTCAATTGCAACTGCCTACCTGTTTTAAAGCCTTCATAAGGCATGCTTGTACTCTGGGCCCAAACAAACATACTGTTCATAGCTACAGTCTCAAAGGCCTTTTCAAATCCGTTGTCCAATCCTTTGGCCGATCCAGAAAGTGCTATGTAAATAAAAATGCCCCAGAGTACCCCAATCACAGTAATTATCGTCCTGGTCTTATTCTTGCCAATAGAACCAAAAATCTCTTGCCATGTATTCTTATCAAATATGAAGCCCATATTATTCATCCCTTAATGCCACAATTGGTTTTATACGTGCCGCTCGCCTTGCTGGAATATACCCCGCCAGACCACCAAAAACTATTAATATAACCGTTGCAAAGATTGCGGTGCCTAAATTAATATTAGGATTTGTAATGAAAAAATCCTTTAATTTTTCCCCTAATGAACTCAGTATCCCTATTCCAATCATCATACCTACAAATCCTGAAATGGTAGTAATAAATATAGATTCTAAAAGAATGGTGCCTATCACGGATTTTGGCGTCGCCCCCAAAGCCTTTCGAATACCCAATTCCTTAGTCCGTTCCTTTACCACGAACACCATGATATTGCTAATCCCAATAATACCAGCTACGATAGTACCAAAGGCCACAAAAGCGACTATTAACTGTAAAACTCGGGCAAACTGTTGGTTTTGTTTAAGTTGATCTGCCACATTACGAATAAACAAGCCGTTTTGATCCTTAGGACTTATATACTTCTTTTCCCTTAAGAAATCATTCAAACTCTTTTCAAAAGCCATAGCCCCAGCATAACCCAATTCCGGTTTGAATGCCACAATAATCTGATCCAATTTATCCGTATTCTTCTCGATCAATTGTCGGGTTGTGTATGGGATATAGATATTTCTCTCTTCGTTATCACCGCCATCATCCTGAAACACCCCAATGACTTTGAAAGCACTCCCAGCAATGTCGATATGCTCCCCAATAGACTCATGAGCACCGAACAGATCTTGCTCGACAAGCCTGCCAATTACCGCATACTTGGTTTTGTTTTTGATATCTTCTTGATTAAGATAACGACCTTTCATCATGATCGTTTTCTCCGCAAATTGATAGGCGGGACCAACAGCCCTGGTTGTATAATTATTCGATTCTTCCTTATATTTCACTAACCCATTCCTAAATATCCTAGGTGTTGAATATTCCAAGAAAGGTGCAAAATTCTTGTTGATCTCTGCGAGATCTTCGTTGTCGAACTCTATTTGTCGATTAGATTTATAGCCTTTATAGGGCATGGAAGTACGTCCCGGAAAAATATAGAATACATTGGTCGCATCGTCTCCAAAAAACTCATCGAAAGTATTGATCAAGCCGTTGCCAAAACCAAAGAGTACAACAAATATGAGTATACCCAATGCGACAGTAAACCCGGACAAGAAAGTCCGAAGTTTATTCTTCCGGATGGTCTCAAAAATTTCATTCCAATTGTCCCTACTAAACATATTGTGAAGCTCTTACTTGTTTCACTTTTTCGTCCTTTTCTATGACGCCGTCTTTCAAATGAATAATGCGCTTGCACATATGCGCTATGTCATTTTCATGGGTTACCACCAAAATAGTGTTCCCTTGATCGTTAATTTTTTGGATCAGATCCATTACCTCATAGGAAGTAGTACTATCCAATGCCCCAGTAAGCTCATCGGCTAATAAAACCTTGGGTTCCCCCACCATGGCCCTCGCAATCGCCACTCGCTGCTTTTGACCGCCTGAAAGTTCATTGGGAAGGTGATGTGACCACTCTTTAAGACCTACCATTTCTAAATATTTCATAGATTTTGCTAGCCGTTCTTTTCGTGGAATACGTTGATAATACAACGGTAAGGCTACATTTTCGAGAGCCGACTTATAATTGATCAAATTGAAGGATTGGAAAATAAATCCCAAAAATTTATTGCGGTATTTTGCAGCTTTGGTCTCATTTAGGTTTTTTATGGGAACACCATCCAAGGTATACTCTCCAGAGTCCGCCTCATCCAACATGCCCAGGATATTCAGCAAGGTTGACTTACCTGAACCTGAAGAACCCATGATCGCTACCAATTCACCAGCTTCCGCCTTAAAATTTATACCTTTTAGAACGTGAAGGGAATTGCTTCCCATTTTATAGGATTTGTGAAGGTCTTTTATTTCAATCATGTTGGTTTGTTTGTTGTTTTGGAAATATCAAAAAAGGAATCCGACAATAGGACCACGAAGTTGTTAAAATGTTACAAGAGTTGCACCAAATTTTATGTTAAAAAAATTAATCGGCGAATTCATCTGGCTTTACTTCGTTCCATACCTTGATTTTATCTTCTTTGGAGACTCCAGATTTAATTTCCACAAAAATACCATCGCTTATTCCCAGCTCAATGTCTTTTCGCTCAAAGTTCTGCTCCCCAGTTTCAATTTCGACGAAGGGCTTTTTGGTTTTCGGATCGAACTGTACCAAGGCTTCCTTGATTGCCAAGACACTATCGGCCCTGCCTAAAATAATGGAGGCGTTGGCGCTTAAACCTGCCCGAATAAATACGGTATCCTGCTTCCTCAATGTTCCCTTGATTTCAAATTGAATCGCCCCATTCTCTTCCTTGCCCTTGGGCGCAATGTAATCCAAAATGGCATCGAATACTTTGTTCTCAATGGCACCAACAGTAATCTCCAAAGGCAGGTCTTCGGTTATCTTACCCACTTCGGACTCATCGACCTTACCCTCGAAAATCATTTTCTCGACGTCGGCAATGGCCGCAATGGTAGTGCCTTCGTTAAAATTGTTACTTTCGATCACCTGATTGCCCACTTCGACAGGCACATCCAAAACCATACCGCTCACCGTTGCACGGATCATCGTATTGGCAGCATTACCATAGCCCCTAGTTGTCCCCGTCTTAACAATGTCGTAACGCTTATTGGCCGCACTGTAGGCCTGTTGGGCTTGATCAAAACTAACCTGTGCCCGTTCCAAATCTACCTTGGAAACCACACCTTTTTCAAAAAGGCCTTTTTGGCGATCTAAATTCCGTTTTTGATCTTCAAGGGCAATCCGTGCTTCATCAATATTGTTCCTTGCGTCGTTCAATGCATTCAAATTGGGTACCACTTTTATCCGTGCCAATAAGTCGCCAGACTTTACATAATCCCCACCTTCAACAAAAACCTCTTCGATAACCCCTGAGATGTTCGGTTTTATAAGTACTTCCTCCAACGGGAGAATACTACCGGTGGCAACCGTTTTCTTAATGATCGATTGCTTGCTCGGTTGTTCTGTTTTATAAATGGTGGGGTCTTCAGCGTTTTTTTGATAGAGATAATACATGGAGCCCCCGAAGGCCAAAACGATTACTAACAATGTTATTATAGTTACCGACTTTTTCATTTTATTGTTCTATTTTAGGATTGATTGATGTTATTATTCAGTTCGTAAGGCATCTATAGGTTTTACTTTTATCGCACTTTGTGCTGGGATGTAACCCGCGAGTAATCCTGAAATTATTAAAATTACCAAGGCTGCCACGACGACTCCTAAACTAACGCTAGGGCTCAAAAACATATCTACAGGACCATTGGCATCCAATATGGCGTTGATGATATAAATAAGTAGTGCACCAAAGGAAATACCGGCCATACCAGAAATAAAGGTAAGAAATATGGATTCCATCATGATCTGTAGTTTAATGGACCATGGGTCTTCGCCCAAAGCACGCCGAATCCCTATTTCCTTGGTACGTTCCTTCACAACGATAAGCATAATGTTGCTTACTCCGATAACCCCGGAAATCAACACTAGAATTCCAACGAAATATGCGATAAAACTCATTGCCGCAAATAAACTCTCGATCCTGTTGTATTGTTCATATAAATCAAAATAACCAACTGCCCTTTTATCTTCAGGATGAATTTTCCGATTTTGCTTCACCAGGGCTACTATTCTTTCCTTTAATGAGGTAATAGAACTGCCATCTTGAGCGGTAATTGCCATCCAACCTACATTATCCGCCCTATTAAATGCTTGGGAGAATGTTGTAAAAGGAATAAATATCTCTTTTTGGGCCTCCTCACCATCCCCATCATTATTTCTTTTCTTATAGGTGCCAATGACCATGAAATTGACCCCTTGAATTTTTATATAGGTACCTATTACTTCTTCCCCTTTGTCGTACAAGCTCGATTTAACCCCTTCACCGATAATAGCGATTTTTCTTTTCTCGATAATATCAGAGTGGTTTATGAAGCGACCGGAAGTTATGGTCATTGGATCTTGGTTTATGATTTCAGGATAATCGCCATACACGCCGAAAGCACCGGTATTAATACCCCGGGTCACATTATTTGCCCCTCGAAACCCTCCCAATTGATTTCTTGGTGATACAAATCGAAGATTTGGAACATTGTCCTTGATGGCTTGGACATCTTCCAACTTAAAATTATAACTACGCCCTTTGGGCAGACCCATGTATTCCTTAGTGGTATTCCTAGACCACATGAACATGGTATTGGTAGCAATGTCCCCAAAATCGGCCATAACCCCATTTTGGAAGCCTTTGCCTGCAGCCAATAGGATAATTAGGATCAGTATACCCCAAAACACCCCAAAGGCAGTGAGGACGGTCCTGAACCAATTACTGGTTAGCACCTCTAATATCTCTTTCCAACGATCTCTATTAAACATTTCTTTTTATTATTCATCCCTAAGTGCATCGATTACATGGATATTCGCAGCCCGCCAGGCAGGGAAAAAACCTGCCACTGCCCCTGCAAAAATCAAAATGAATACGGTGGTGATGGCGACATTGAAATTTACCGTAGGATTCACTATATAATCAACCTCTATATAGGGTCCGAAAATCTCTAACAGCCCCATACTGAAAATAAGCCCGGCAAAACCAGATATGGCGGTTACAAATATGGATTCATGTAATATCATTCCCACAATTGACCAGGGTTTCGCCCCCAAAGCCTTACGAACCCCAATTTCCCTTGTTCTTTCTTTCACCACAATCAGCATAATATTGCTTACGCCCACAACTCCTGCTATTATGGTACAGATACCTACAAACCAGAAAAATAGTTTAATGCCACCTATGAGTGTAAAAAAGCGTTTGACTTCCTCAAGTGTATTGAAAACATTAATCGCACTGGTATCATCAGGGGCGACCGTATGGACCTCTTGCAAATACTGTTTCATGTCGTTGGAAAACTTAGTGGATTCCGCTACGGCCTGGTCAAAATTCTCCACAGGTTGTAAGGTATAATACAGGTTGTTTACCCTATCGGCACCATTAAAAACCCGCTGAGCCGTTGACATGGGAATAAAAATACGTTCTTCCTCTCGTTCCCCACCCATATCACCGTAAACACCTATAACCTTGAACTGAATACCTGAAATATCCAAATATTCGTTCAATGGACTAATACCATTCTTGAAAATCTCCTTTTTTATGGTGTTGCTTATTACAGCGACCTTGGCGCCATTCTTATGATCCTGATAATTAATATAACGCCCTTCTGAAATGTATTGATTTTCAACGAATTGAAAACCCGCATTTATGCCTTGCACGCTATACCCTACAGACTCTTTCTTGTAATTGACCATAGCATCCCTGACCCTGAACATAGCTGATCGATCTTTTAATTGATCGTTAAACCGGGTTTCAATGTGGTCATAGTTCTCATTCCTCATTTGTATGGTACGACCAGGATTTAAGCCTTTGTACTCTTTGGTGGTAACCTGTGTCCATACCACAATTCGATTTGAGGCATCCTCTTCAAATTCTTGGGCAATACCATTTTGCATTCCCTGACCGAAACCCAATAAAATTACAAGAATAAAAATCCCGGAAGCTACGGATAGACCCGTCAAGAACGTCCGTAATTTATTTTTACGGATCGTATCAAAAATCTCCTGCCATCTTTCGATGTCGAACATAGGGTTGGTTTTGATTGATGATTACAATAAAGACTACTGTATATCATAAGACTAGAAAGCCAAAGTATTGTTACAGTAAATGCATTAAATAAATGTTAAAAGAGGCAAGAAACATCAAGACTTCATTTTTCTATAAACAAAATAAAAAACACCAGCTACCAGCAGATAAGGAATAGCCATTAAATATACGATCCCGTTATTGATTCCTTCCGCCGAGGACGTATTGCCTTCACTTTCCAAGACTGCCCTACACATGGCGCACTGCGCCTCAATATTTTGGGGAAGCAGCAATAAGATGATAAGGGCTAAGAAGACTACTTTTGTTTTCATGGGTATGCGTAATAAGGTGATATCAACAAATAAACCACTACTCCGGTAATAGCCACATACAGCCATACGGGAAAAGTCAACTTTGCCAACGCCCTATGCTCATCGTATTTTTTTAAGTAGGCACGGGCATACGTTTTAAGTACCAACGGAATAATGCCTATTGATAAAATTATATGTGTTATCAATATAAAATAGTAGATATATTTTATCACTCCTTCACCTCCAAATGAGGTTGAATCCGAGGTCATGTGATAGGCAATATATAGCACCAAAAACACCAGCGATAGAGCAATACAAGTGGTCATTAATCTTTGGTGGAGTTCCTGTCGGCCGTTTTTAATAGCCCAAACTGCAAGTATCAGAATAACCGCAGTAAGCCCATTTATCGACGCATATATCGGCGGTAAGAAGTACAAAGGCTCCACATTGGGTATTTTAACCCCAAACATTATGGCAACCACGATGGGAACCAGTATGGAAACCCCATTGATCCACCTATTGAATTTTTTCTCTTTCTTTTGGATTTGATCCATGCGCTATTACTCCTCTAATAATTTTTCAATATCCTTCTTTAAAATGGAAATCTGTTCTTTTTCACCTTCACTGTTCTCACCCTGCTCTTCAGTAATGGTACCGCGGTAATAGATAATCGGGTTCCCAAATTCATCTACCCTAGAACGCAGATATCCTTTCTTATCTATAAGGGCGAACAGACCAGCATGTTCAAAACCTCCAGGGGCATCTGGCATTTCGGAAACAAAAATATTAAATCCCTTATTGGCCAAATCATAGATTGCCTCTTGGCTTCCGGTCATCAGGTGCCAATCTAAATTGGTGATACCGTGCTTTTCCGCATATTGCTTAAGCACCATGGGTGTATCATATTCCGGTGTAATCGTAAACGATGCCACACCAAAATCTTGCGAGGTCTTAAATGTTTCTTGCAGGTCCACAAGGTTCCGAGTCATTATAGGGCAAATGGAAGGGCACGAAGTGAAAAAGAATTCCACCACATATACCTTGCCTAAATAATCTTTATCGGTTATCAGCAAACTATCTTGATCAATAAACTCGAACGAAGGCACGCGCCGCTTTTTGCCGTTTAAGTATATATACGCCAATTCAGCATTATTATCTTTCAGGTTCATTCGGTCATTTTCAACAATAGTGCCTGAACCCACGCGATCAACGATCTTGGGAATGAAGATGATTCCAAAGACAAGGATGACCAGGGACACCCATACATATGTGTATTTATTCTTCATCAATGTAGCTATTCATTTTAATTATCTACTGGCATTGTTCTTTTTCAATGTCAACCTATATTCTGCCAAGATGATCTTAACATCATCTTCCATCTTATTGTTCAATTCTGCGACCGATGTGGCATCAAAACCGAATTTAGTCCCCTCGTCCTCATCATTGGTCCTACCGCGTAGGTTTCTATCCTTATCGATGATAAAAACATAAGGGGTTGCCAAATTTTCATCCAAAGCAAGGTCGGTTTTAAGTTCATTGAAAAACCGTTGGATCTGTTCTTTATCACCATAAGCAAACTTCCATTTTGCAACATCAGCTAAATTTCCCAATTCCGATTTAAGTGCTGCAACTTTACTTTCGTTTCCCTTTGGGACTATCATTACAAACTGAAAGTCATTAAATTCATAAAATCGTTTATAGATTTTCTGGTTCAGATTAAAGGCAATTCCCTTTTTATTTTCCAAATCACTCCCTAAAAACCCTAGAATAGTAATTTTATCCTGGAGTATAACATTGTCATCGATATTGGCGATATCACCAATATTCTCGGTTAGGGTAGGAAGCTTTCCGAAGTTATTTATGCCTGAAGCAAAGAAAAGATAGGCCACAATTGGCAGGATAAACAATACGACTAAAACAAACGTTTTTTTCATACGAAGTGATGCTGTTATCCCTAAAAAATATCGTTTGGTTTAAAGGCGATATATATTCGGGATAAAATAATAAACCTAGAACTGGATTCTACTGACAAAAATAAAAAAGACGGTCTTGAAACCGTCTTTTTATTGTGTTAATTATATCTTATTAGAAGTTCCAGGTCACGAAACCATCCTTAAAGACATTGTAGATGTAATTGCCTTCTACCAGAAGTATGAATGCCAAATAGGCCACTAAAAATACCGGTGTCCATACTATGGCCCTACGCAGGGAATTCTTTTCATCCCTTAGGTGCATAAAATCCCAGGCAATATAGTATGCCTTTACTAAAGTCAAAATAATGAAAATCCAATTCAATATTTTCATTCCCAAAAAGGAGTTCTCTGTAAGTAAAGGGGGTTTGGTAATCCCTAAAAATACCTCAACGCCAGTAACTATAGTCAAAAAGACAAGCACTCCCCATATCTTTTGGGTATTCGACTTGAATTTTAAAAGCCCCCTAAAAATTTCCAACTTGTGTTCGTGTGCCATACTAAATCTATCAATTAAAATTTTAAATCATCCTATGTGGGAATCTGAATCAAGTTCAGATTAAACCAAATAAAAGAAAGTAAATACAAATACCCAAACCAAATCCACAAAATGCCAATATAGCCCTACCTTCTCAACCATCTCATAATGGCCCCGCCTTTCGTAGGTTCCCAACACCACATTAAAGAAAATTATAAGGTTGATCATTACGCCTGAGAAAACGTGGAATCCGTGAAAACCTGTGATAAAAAAGAAGAAATCGGCAAATAATCTACTTCCATATTCATTGTGGATAAGATTGGCCCCTTCAACAACTTGGGTTGCATTTTGAAGTTTTGCCAAAGATTCTTGTCTTGATAGTACTTCTTTCTCACCCTCGGCATTTATTGTTTCGGTTCGTATAAGAATATTGGTATTGGCTTGGAAACCTGCCTTAACCTCATTTAATGAATAACTTGGTTGATATCCCTCATCGTAGAACCAAAGTCCATTATTTTTTTCGTGGGCCACTCTTTCGCCAGGTATAGTCTTGGCGAAATCGGCTAAAGAAGCCCTATCGCCCGAATCCGCTTTTACGAATTGCAGAATCCTTCCTCCTTTGGTTTCGACTGCACCATAATCACCTTTGATGAACGTTGCCCATTCCCAAGCTTGGGAGCCTACGAATATGGCACCCCCGATAATCGTCAGGAACAGATACCAAATAACACTGTTCTGTTTCATTCGATGTCCGGCATCAACGGCCAAAACCATGGTCACCGAGGACATGATCAGAATAAAGGTCATAAACGCCACATAATACATGGGGTAGTTACCATGAAAGAAAGGAACGTGGGTAAACACCTCATCTGCTATCGGCCATGTTTCCATAAACTTGAAACGTGAAAAACCATAAGCAGCCAAAAATCCGGAGAATGTTAAAGCATCTGATACCAAAAAGAACCACATCATCAATTTTCCGTAGCTCGCCCCTAAAGGACGATTACCACCACCCCAAACGCTTTCTTCCGCACCCGTTGTTACCGTAGAATCCATAAATTAGTCAGTTATCGTATGAATAGAATTTTCACAAAAATACATTTTTTTGCAGGATACAAAAGTCTAAGTCGAAGAAATCAAAAAAAATTGATTTTTTAGTCGACAAAAACCATGAATATAAGCAGATAGACCCATAAAAGGTCCAGAAAGTGCCAGAATGTTGCGCCTAGGGATAATCCCAAATATTCCTCTGAGGAATACTTTCCCTTAAATTGATTGTACAACACGACCAATAAGGAAATAATTCCCGCAACCACATGAACTATGTGTACAGCGGCGATAAGGAAAATATACGACATTTTTATACTACTTGTAGGTCCTGTGAAGTAATAGCCTTGGCCTATGAGTTGGGAAAAACCATTGAATTGCAATGCGATAAAAGCTATACCCAATCCCAAGGTAACCAACAGCCAATTCGTACATGCATTTTTAACATTCTTCTGTATGGCCTTTTTAGCCAAAATATAGGTAAGACTACTTAGAACGATGACGATCGTACTTATATAGAAGGAAGATGGCATTTCTATGTTCTCTAACCAATCTTCCCTTTTACTACTAACGATATATGCACTGGTCCAACCTGCGAAAGCCATGAGCAAACTCACAATACCGAACCATAGCATCATTTTTTTTGACCTATCATTCTTTTCTTTTTGAGTTCCTTGTGTTAAATCCATACAATTTGATTCTAAAATTTAAAATAATAAGGCCTCTTTTCACTGGCTTTGGCAATGGACCTACATGGGTAGAGGCAAGTCCCTAGAAAAATGTGGCGCTAAACTTATCCAGTACGTAGACCACTTGTATTAAAGTGATATAGGTAACACTGGCCAACATTAGTTTCCGAGCGGATATATTGTCTCTTTTTTCATATAACTTAAATGCAAAGAACAACATTACGGCCCCTAATGCAAAAATTATGACCGCGGCCAGAATCGATAATTGCAAACGCCCCGTAATGCCAAAAACCGGAATGACCGAAATTACCATCATCCATATGGTGTACATTATAATCTGTAAGGCGGTACCTTTATCTTTCTTACCTGTCGGAAGCAATTTAAACCCTCCCTTTTTATAATCTTCATCCAACATCCAGGCCAGCGCCCAAAAGTGCGGAAATTGCCAAAAAAACTGTATCATAAACAAGGTGCCGGGTTCAATGCCAAATTCATCGGTGGCGGCTACCCATCCCAACATAAAGGGAATAGCTCCCGGCAATGCGCCTACAAAAACCGACAATGGGGTCATTGTTTTTAAGGGGGTATAAACACTGGTATATAAAAATATTGAAATAGCACCGAACATGGCGGTCTTGGGATTCAGGAAATATAATGATACCACACCGAGGATGGTTAAGATAACGGCAATGGTCAAGGCCATATTCACGGACATTCTGCCCGATGGGATTGGCCTATTTTTTGTGCGATTCATTAGGGCATCCAGATCCCTTTCTATAATCTGATTGTACACATTGGAGGCTCCTACCATACAATAGCCCCCAAAAGCAAGCAGTGCCAAGGAGAGTAAACTGATGTCATAGGCGCCCAGCAAATAGCCTGCCATAGAGGAAAAAACCACACTGACCGCGAGTCTCACCTTGGTAATTTCCTTAAAATCAGCAAACATCATGGACCATGAGATGTTCTTCGCAAGCTCTATCGCCGTCTTCATTCCCATTTTTTATAAAAACGCAAATATAATCGTAGTAGGCTATGTGTGCAACCAATTACCAAGGTTTATGATTTCTTTCAAAAAATGACCATCCCCCTTTTTTACCTATGTCAAATTTGACTAGGCTTATCGTTACTGTAGCAACTTACTTATTCTACATCCCGTTGATCCATTAGTTCAAGACTACTTTGAACAAATACAAATACCCAATTGAAAACTGTAACCATCCTATTGTACTTGTACACATTATCAGATAATATCACATGTCGGTAAGGAAAAGTAGAAAAAAAAATCCCGAACCAAGGTTCGGGATTTAATACATTAAATTTATCTGGATTCCTGTTTTTACAGTACAATGAACCCTACTGTAATTTAAAGGTAATGGGGATACTGAAAGGTACCCTAACAGCCCTGCCCCTTTGCTTACCAGGCGTCATTTTAGGCAATTTACCGATAATCCTAGCCGCTTCCTGTTCCAGATTCTTATCCGGTCCACGCATTCTAACATTACCAATACTTCCATCCTTTTGAATAACAAACATGACGTTAACCCTTCCTTGAACGCCCATTTCTTGGGCAATTTCAGGGTATCTGAAGTTTTTACTGATATGTTTTTGCATTTGGGCTTGGAAACAATCACGCATTGCTTTGGCACCTTTTCCTTTTTCGCCTTCACAACCAGGGAAAATCGGTACGTCCTCAATAACCGCAAAAGGTACATCGACATCTTCCTCTACCTCTTCCACTTCAACATCTTCCACTTCAATAACCTCTTCTTCCTGGCTAGTTTCCGTAGATTCGATTACCGTTTCCTCAACCTCGACCTCATCTTCAACGATTTCAATAATCTCAGGAGCTGCAGGTGGTGGTGGTGGTGGTGGTGTTTTAATTTGTTCGGTCATTGGAACTTCCTCATCCAACATATCCTCAACGTTCATGGAAATATCATATTCATTGGTTTTTTCATACGTCTTCCATTCCAAACCTCTCCAAACCAAAAACATCACAATAGCAAGTCCTATAACGAAATAAGTACTGCTATTCCTTCTTAAATCTGCTTTTGGGTTCTTTTTTAATTCCATATTTAATTTTTTTAATGTTCGCTAATTTAACTAAATAATTGACAATAAAACAAGTAATACTTTATTTTAACCCTCTTTGTTTATAAAATCGATTGAAAATAACAATAAAACCCATGACCACGCCTGTTGTATTCGCCAGTGCGTCAAACACTTCACCGGACCTATTAACCGTCCATTTTCCTTGAATTACTTCAATAATTATACCAAATAGCACCAGTACAAAGGCCAATATTACAATTTTTCGTAGAATTACCTGCTGCCGATCTTTCAATTGCAGAACATACAAGGAGCCTAAAATCAATCCGACAAAATAGAACGTAAAATGAACTAGTTTATCGGCATAAGGGATATTGAAGGAAGACAGATCATCCCCTTCAAAAGTATATAAGCTGGAAAATGTTACGAACACCATCCAGCTTATAAATAGAATTGCAAATACGTGCCTTTTATGCACCTATTAATGCCTTATAGTCCACATCACCCAGCAAACTATCGATTTCACTGGCATCGCTAATTTTTATCTTGACCATCCAACCATCACCATAAGGATCCGTATTTACTTTTTCAGGTTCATCTTCCAAACCTTCATTAAATTCAATGATTTCCCCACTTAACGGTAAGAACAGATCGGAAACCGTCTTAACGGCTTCCACTGATCCAAAAACCTCATCCTTATCCATAGTCTCATCAACAGTCTCAACTTCAACATATACGATATCCCCTAATTCGCCTTGGGCAAAGTCAGTGATTCCCACGGTTGCTATATCACCATCAATCCTTACCCATTCATGGTCTTTGGTATATTTTAAATCTGCGGGTATTTTCATTTTTAGCTTTTTAGTATTAAACAAGCAAATGTAAATGATTTGATACCGAAATTCAAGTAAATAAAGTCCAAGTTCAAAGTTTAAAAAGTACGAAGTGCAAAATACGAGGTACTAATTTGTGTGTATGGAAGCATGGGGTATTATGTTAACTATTTTATCCAGAACATTTTCTATAGCATAGACCTAGGTTTTAACCAAACCCCTAGTTTGGTATTTACCCATAAATCTTAATTACCAAAGTTATATTTCAACGTAAACCCAGTATTGATGGTGGTTTGTGGAAAGGCTGTTGAGACTGCGAATTTAGAGAATGAATGATCATAAAAGAACAAGGCATTCAGGTTTTTACTCAACGCGTAGTCTGCAGTAAACTTAAGCGAGAATAGGTTTTGGCCAGAAGTTATTTGATTATTGTCTATGTCCAAATTTCGGATAATCGTGATATTATCTCGAAGTGTAACATCAGTTTTAAGATTCAAATCTCCCTTTAAACGGGTCTTGTTTCCCCCAATATTCGTTACGAATTTTACATCTTTAAGGCGATAGCCTAAGCCAATGGTATATTCCTTCCCATTGATTTCGGTCATTAAATTATTGTCAAAACTCAAGGACAAGGCCCTATCGCTTCGTATTTCGGCCAAAACACTTACGGAGTTTTTCATCTCAAAATCGACACGCACCAAAGGATTAAACTGATCGGTCAACACCAAATTGTTCAAGATCAGATCAGGTAACCTATCCCCATTCTCAACATCGAATTGGGTATTTTGTTTTTCCAAATTGGTCTGGAAAGAATTGATACTATAGGAAGCCCTATATCCATGGCTTAAGGAAAAACGCTTGAATTTCTTTTTGAACCATTTATTTCGCATCAGTCCCGTATATTTGATGTTCCAATTGGGTATCGGTATCTGTCTGAACGCATCCAAATTCACCCGATCTACATCCTGCCCTGTATAAGCGGCAAAAAAAGCGGGTAATAACACGTCTTGTTGTGTTTTTCCATAACGTTCCGGGAATCCATCATCATCAAGAGTACCCGGTAATTCACCACGATCTGATACCAGTCTATTGGCAATGGTAATCCTGTTTTGTTTGAAGGTCTCGAATAGTTCCGAGGTGAATTCGTCGCTTTTTGTAAAGGCGGTGCCGATCATCATGGTTGAAATACTGAAATTGCCATATTCATTGCCCAATTGATTTATATATTCGTACTGCCCATTACCAAGATTATCAATCTCAAAATTCTCTTGATAGCTGCTGGAATATTGTCTGTCTGCTGAAAGGTCGATGGTCAGATCCCGCATGGGTTGGGCCGTAGCCGTAATGTTCAACTGCCTATTGGTCCTTTTAATGAACTGTTCGTTAAAATCCGCGAAATTGGTCAACCAGCCATTCCTAGCTGCTTCATAGCGAACATCGGCCTGATTACCGAAAACAAAGCCAATTGTAGGCCTGGCGGTTCCCACGAATCCTACGGATTGTGTATATCCTGGAAGGACCGTACCATTACTCTCATTGTAATTTACATTTAGCCTTTTGACCATCGTGACAATATCTATCGCCGTATTGAACAAAGCACTGGTTTTCTGTTCGGGCGACTTTGTTTCGGAAGCCGCATTTCCGGCCTTATCCCGTCGAACTGGTGCTTGTCTTGTGTTTCCCTTACCATCACGTTTCTTTAGTCCGATCAAATCGTAGAATTTTTGCATGCTCAGCGTTGCCGTCAAGTTATGCGTATTGGCATTCTGAACGGTATTGATGGAAGTTTCGTAGCCAAGAGCATCACTTGCTACTTCTGACAAGGCATCGCCCCCTCGTTGCCAATCAAAATTACTGGTATATGAATATTGGGCATTTATAAAATCCAGTGCCGGAATTTTGTTAAATGGAAGTTCATAGTTCAATTGCATTTCCTGTGCATGACGGTTAGGTTCGCCCAAGTCCCAGAAGCCATCCCATAAGCCCAAGGCCTGGTTAATTTCCGAATCCGGGTTTCCGTCTTCTGTAAAATAATTCCGGACAATATTATTGTTGCTGGCAGTCAAAATTAGGCTTAATGATTTGCTAAGGCTATAATTAATGGCGTACTGCCAATTGAATAAATAATTCCGTTGCTGAAGGAACGGTAGATCCAAGGACTCTACCCCAGGCTCAAAAACCTCCCTAAAACGTTGTTGGTTAAACTGCCTATTGATATTGGAATTTACCGAAACACTGGCCGGCAATAAATTAAAGTTCAACGCTTTCAGCCATTGCCAATATTGCCCGGTAAACAAGGAATCCTTTTTTGCAAAAGGGGCCACTTCAATAGGTTTGAAATTGTGGCTATAAACGAAACCCGTATTTACATTTTGATCCCGTAATGTTGCGATTTCAAAATCCCGATGATCGGTCTCGTTATATGAATAATTAAATGTAAAGTTCTCAATATCGTAGAAATTGGCTTCGGCCTCTTCCCCCCTATCTTTGCGAACGCCGATTAAATTTATACTGGTACGCTTGGTATAATCCTCAGCCTGTTGCAAGGTCTGATCAGCTTCTTCCTGTGTCGAGGCCGAAGCCACGAGATCATCCAATTTTAGATCATCATAGACAGGGTCGAATTCGGGTGTGATCATTTGTTCGGAGATCCCATAATTAAAAGGCACCTGAATACCCCATTTTTTAGGCAATAATTGTCCCACGTTCACATTGGTCACCAGATCATAAGAAACAGCATCTTCCCGTGCACGTTCATTCGGCATTTGGTCAATAGCGCCAAAACCGGAAGTACTTTTGCTTCCTGTTGCCGAGATATTCGCAAAATCGGCTATGTTGGCATCGATGGAAGCCACCGCGGCCCATCCACCATTATTATCCAATCCGGCAAGACGAAGTTCATTGAACCATACCTCGCCCCTCGCAGGTAAGTCGTCAATGTTCTTGATACCGACCATCATGCTACGAACGCTTCCCAAGGACGGATTACCACGAATACCGATCCGTAGTCTTCCCAAAGTCCTAGGTGCAAATTCAGCTACAGGAACTATCTCCCCATTGTCAACCTCAAAAAACTGTAATTCGTTCAATGGGGTATTAGTCCTATTGGCGATTCGAAGCGATTTAACCTTGTTCAAATCGCTTAAAAGTATTTCCATTTCGTTTACATCGGGCCAAATCTCACTTTCGGAAGCCGCACCATGGGGCGTGAATTGCAAGGGCAATTCTACCTGATAAAAGTTCTGTGACAAATCGGTCCCTAATCGTAAGAACCCTACCAATGGTGTATCATCGTCAGAGTAATCGCTACTTATGATCTTTTCTGCATGTAAGAACATTTTTAATTTCTTATACTGGCGAATATCAATGTTCAAACTTTTAAAAACCCCTCGTGAATCCTGTGATTGTAAATTGTCAACTTTAAAAGACAGGGATTGCTCATTCTGACGAATAATGGTATTGTTATTGTTCAATTGCTCACGAACAACTCCCGGCGGCATCACATAGGAAATCGGAGTCCTAGTGTTGTTCTCTTCAATATTGACCGTGTTTACATCAACTACGGTCCCATCATCCGAAGGGTCATTGTCGATCAGTTCATCTTCCAAGGTTTTGGTATAGGTCCGCCAATCGCCACGGACCAAATCCAAGGTAGCAAAACGAAGTACTACATCACTACTGAACCCAGTAAGGTACATCCGCATAAAGCTAATGGACCTAAAGTCGGTAACCCCTCCAACGGCATCCGTAAAATCGCTTAATGGAATCTTATATTGGATCCATCTGCGATTCAATTGTGTGCCATTTGGTAAATCGGGCGTAACCCCTTCCTTAATATCGGTCACATATTTATCGTTGATACCGGTATTTGGTTTTATGGCTATTCTATATTCATAATAACTATTCACCGTATTCATGGTCAAATCACGGTCTATATCCTCAACATCGGGCAAAGTGGTAGATCCACGATTGGTATTGGTTACCTGCACAGGAGAGTTGCCATCCGGGTTGTTAAAATCTAGATAACGTTCCAAGATACTCCCCTCTCGATTAAGGTAGTATTCATAATTGTCCAAGGCAGGATCCTCACCCGGACCATAAATGGCAGCTTCGGCACTATCATCCAAACCGTCGAAACCCACATCTTGCAATACACGGTTATTCTCATTAGCATCGAACGCGTACACTAATGCCTGGGTGGCAGGCACAATCCCCCATGAGGGTTGATGAATCAGTGCATCGGCCTCTATTGGCAACCCATTTTCATATTGTTTTCTTCCATCTTTCAATATATCCTCTGAGATATTCCCCAAGTTAAAAACCAATTCCCCGGGACTTGTGGCTATACCATCGACATAGGGGTCCAAAACCCAAAATTGAACAAATTCAACATTTGATTGTTCAAAGTCGGTACTGCTCAAAGATCGCATGACACCAGCCCACTTATCCTGGCCAGCTTCCGTATCAAAATCCGGATTCGTATTATAAGGTCCCTTTGCATTGGGATAATAGGCCAAATCCAATGTGCCTTGCACCGTGGTTTGTCCCTGTGCTATATCTACCTGAGGAAAGACCTCATCGATAAACACCCTTCTGGTGGCATTGGTCGAGATATCATTATCGCTTATGCTTGTTGGCCTTTGGTTGGTATAAAAAATCGGGTCAATCGTATACCATGCCATTTTTGCCCTACCATGGCCATTGATCAAGTTCGCTGGGTCTTCAGGAGAGCTTCCGGAAAGCACACCTCCAGGAGCGAATTCCAATGGGGTACTGGCCAGTGACCAACCCAATGAAGATCGAATATCTATTAAGGCCTGGGCACCTTCAAAATCATCCAAATATGTTGTAGTCTCACCTTGAAAATCGGCATTTTTAGGAGAGTTTGGTTTTAGCCAGGCGACCTCGCCACGTACCGATACATTTGAAGGGACGTCGGTATCAATATTCGGAAGCTTGTTAACCATACGTGTCAAAAAAGGAACTTCTGTTGAGAAGTTACCATTCAAACCGAAGATGGTATTATTTACAGGTTCGACTCCAAAATTCGATTTTTGTGTTAATGGCCGTTCGTTCAAATTCAACAGGGTGGCGCCCAAGACAAAATTCTTGTTCACCTGATGTTCCACATTAATACCCGTAAACCTTCTGGTCTGTTGGCCAAAGACGGCATTGTTCTCTACCGAAATATTAATGGGGGTGTTGGAAGCCTCAAGACTGGGGTCCAAAATCTGAACCGTCCCGGCCTGATAATTCACGGTATAATCAATCCCTTCCTGTAAGGTTCGGCCACCGGCCGTTACCCTCACAGAACCTCGCGGAACGTTAAAGGCCCCGATTGGTATACCATTAGTACCTTCCGATTTGTACTTACCTTTCAATAAGAATTTATTCTTTACTGGATCTTGTAATGCCGCAGCCTTTGTCTGGGTATACATATCCCTGAATACATATTTCTGTTGGTTTGCATTGTATCCTTGGTCATTAATAACATCATAGGTACCACCACCCAACAATTCGAACATATATTCCCCAAAAGGTTCCACCTTGGTAAATATGATTCGTCCACCTTGGGTATCAACAGTAAGTCCGGGAATAAAATCAAAGAAGCCATCACCGCCGGATTGCACATCGTTATAGGTATTCAATCTATCGAGATTAAAGACATCGAGCAGAATACGTTCTTGCAAAGGTTTGGGCGTATTTGGCCAACCTGAGCCTGGTCCTTCTGCCACAGGGGTTATGTAATTTCTGGGTGTGGGATCAGAATACAGGATATTCAATTTAAAATCATCCTCACTTAATCTAAAGGCCCCAGTGGCATAAATATTCTTCATCATCAAGTCCCAAATGGGATCCGTGATATTAGTGATATTACTTTTCAGCAATTTAAGCACCAAAGTATTATTATTCAGAATTGGATTAACCCCATTAACACCTCCCGTTACAGTGGTGGCATCCAGTCCGCCGTTTGCAAATTCACCGACTTGGTATACTTCCCCATTATAGGTATACTGGTAGGCGACAGCCAAGACCTCATCATTGCTTAACCTTTGGTTCAAGGAGATATACCCTAATTGGGAATTGAACTGATAATCCCTATTTACCTCGAGTTTTCGTGCATTTTCGAGTATGGCATAATCAAATCCTTGATTCACTTGATACCCAGGGACATTAAAGCCTGATTCGACAGTGGCAATATCCCTAATTGAAGATGTCAATGCCCCTGAACCTATAGTCGAGGGATCAAAATCATTAGCGTTATTTCTGGGCAATACATTACTTGGATTATTGAAGAACCCTGCGGGATCCCCGTTAGCGATACCTATCCTAGTTTTTTCTTCCCTCGATTCCCCTAAATCCTGAAGTGCCACAACATTGCGGACATTCAAGGTTTGCTGGCTTCTATTGGTCACCCAAACCTCCAATCGGGTTATCTGTACCTGACTATTTATATACGGGTAATTCGCCAAAGCAGCATCATAGTTATCCCGAAAATATTGGGCGAGGTAAAAGTGTCTGTCCTCATCATAATCCAAAGCCGTCAATGAAAATTCATTGATGGTTCCCCCTCCTTGGGCAACAACCGTATTGTTTTGTGATCTTTGTTCCGAGAATACAGCGGTAACCTTTGTCTTTCCGAATTGTAGTTGGGTTTTAACCCCAAACAGACTTTGTGCCCCTGTAATCAATGAACTATTAAGGGGCATATTTACATTACCAACTTCTATCTTCTGTAGTATATCATCTTCGGTAGGTGTATAATCGAGTTTAACGATATTCTGAAAATCGAAGGTAGCCTCAGTATCATAGTTTGCGGTAACTTGCAATCGTTCCCCGATCTTGCCCAACATACTTAAACTGATCCGTTGGTCGAAATCGAATGATAAATTGGTGCGGTTTCTTGGTGAAAGCGAAGGGTTGTCATTTTTCTGCCAAATCACCCCTAAATCCATGGCTACGGAACCTTGAGGAATTACTTCGATGGTATTGCCCCCAAAAACCGATTGGAAAAAATTGTTATTGACGTAGAAATTAGGCAATAGGTTTTTTCTAGCATCCTCACTCCCTTCTTTCTTACCTGAATAAGCATCGTTCTTTTCCTTAAAATAGTCTTTCATATCCTCTTTGCGAACCAATTCGAAATACTGTTCGGGTGTAAGGATAATGGGGTAGCCGATATTAAAATCGCCTACTTTCTCAGAATAGATATATCGATCAAGTTGGGGGTCGTAAATGTATTTGGTAGTTATGCTCTGGGGATTGGCCATTTTTAATTTCCCCAGGGAAAAGCCGGTAGCTACAGTGTCCTGTACTTGATCATTACCGCTTTCCTGCTCTGTTTCCTGGGCATAGGACTGTTCTGTGCACACTAGGAAAAAGGCGAATAGGAATATAAGCTTAAATGAATATTTAAGAATTTTTTTTGCCCCTTGTTTCAAACTTTTTACAAATTTTTAAGCGCCAGTTTAATAATGTTCTCTACGCTTAGTGAAGGGTCTTGGTGTACTATCTTGTCGACAACCTTATCGGCCTGTCTACGGACAAATCCAAGAACCTCTAAAGCAGATAACGCTTCTTCTTTATTTGTATTGTTTGAATTGATGGAAACTTCGTCAATATCGGATACCTTCAAAACCTTGTCCCGAAGGTCTAGAATAACCCTTTGAGCGGTTTTGGCCCCTATACCCTTGATTCCCTGAATTGTAACCACATCGGCATGGGCAATAGCATCCCGTATTTGGGCCGGTGACAAGGAGGAAAGCATCGTCCTAGCCGTACTCGCCCCTATTCCAGAAACTGACAACAACAACCTGAAGATCTCCCTTTCCGATTTCTCGGCAAATCCAAAAAGTGTATGTGAATCTTCACGAACCTGTAAATGGGTGAACAGGCATATATTTTCTTGGTCTTTGATATTCGAAAACGTATTTAGGGAAATATTCACGAAATATCCCACTCCCGCACATTCTATAATAACATGGGTAGGGTTTTTTTCGATTAATTTTCCATTAAGATGATGTATCATGGAGTGTTCTTAGTTTGTGGTTTGTAAAGTTAAGAAGTTAATGGAATGAATTTCTTCGCATTTTTATTAGTAACGATTTTATTTTCTATTATTTGGAGTTGTCACTTCCCCAAACGCACCCAAGTTGGTTGTGCGCTCAGAAACCACATTGGCAACACCTCCCTGTAGGCTTTAAATGCAAACTATAACCCTAAACCCATACCTTTCAATACAGCCATCTGCCTAGTACTCACTTTTTTTTGCGCTTTCTCTTTTCCCTTTCTTGGGCATCAATAACCGCGACAGCCGTCATATTCACCATTTCGTCAACATCTGCTCCCAATTGTAGCACATGTACCGATTTTCTTAAACCAAGCATGATTGGCCCAATCGAATCCGCACCATTGAGTTCTTTTAATAACTTATAGGTAATATTCGCCGATTCCAAATTGGGGAATACCAATGTATTCACCTTTTTACCAGCCAATTTTGAAAATGGGAATTGACTTTGATGCAGCTCCTTATTAAGGGCGAAATCTGTCTGTATCTCCCCATCAACTATAAGCTCGGGATGGGTCTCATGTAAAATTTCAACGGCCCTGTTTACCTTTCTAGCATTAGGATGTGTTGAAGACCCAAAATTGGCATAGGACAACATGGCAATAATTGGATCAAAGCCAAAAGCTTTTGCCAAATTTGCAGTCATCACCGCAATTTCGGCTAGCACTTCGGCCGTTGGATCAATGTTTATTGACGTATCGGCCAAAAACAATGGCCCTTTTTCCGTGTTCATAATATTCACCGTTGCCGCACGTTTTACACCCTTGGCCCTGCCGATTACTTCAAATACCGGTTTAATAACCGTTGGATACGCCCTGGAGTAACCTGAAATCATCCCATCCGCATCATTTTCAAAAACCATCATAGCCGCATAGTAGTTGCGTTCCCTCATTTTGGTTTTAGCTCCATACAAGGTAATTCCATCCCTTTTGGTTCCTTCCCAAAATCTCGTCGCATATTGCTCTCTTTTTTCCAAAGAGTCGTCAGCTTTCGGATCTATTATTGTTACGTCGGCATTAAACTCAAGTTCTTTTTTAAGTTCTTTGATAATTTCCTTATTCCCTAACAATATTGGAATGGCGATTCCTTCTTCATGGACTATCTGGGCAGTCTTCAATACATCCAAATGATTGGCTTCGGCAAACACTATCTTTTTAGGATTTACTTTGGCCCTTTGGTGCAATAATCTAACCACCTTATTATCGCTACCTGAACGTTGCAATAACTGCTCACGATATTTCGCCCAATCCTTGATAGGTTCCTTGGCCACTCCACTATCCATTGCTGCCTTCGCTACAGCAGGGGGTATCTCGGATATCAATCTTGGATCAAAAGGTTTAGGAATAATATAATCCTTACCAAAAGTCAACCTGGTTTCGGAATAGGCGATATTTACCTGTTCGGGAACGGATTGTTTGGTCAATTCGGCCAAGGCGACCACTGCGGCCATTTTCATTTCTTCATTGATCTTTGTGGCCCTAACATCGAGAGCACCCCTAAAAATAAATGGGAAGCCCAATACATTATTGACTTGATTGGGATGGTCAGATCTTCCAGTGGCCATAATAATGTCCTTCCTGGTCTTCACGGCCAAATCGTATGAAATTTCAGGATTGGGGTTGGCCATGGCAAAAACAATAGGATCCTTAGCCATAGACTTTAACATCGTCGGCGTCACGATGTCGGCAATTGATAAACCAATGAATACATCGGCATCTTTCATGGCCTGGGTCAAGGTATCTATTTTTCTTCCCGTTGCAAATTCCAGTTTTTCTTTGGAAAGATTCTCTTGGTCTTTGCGAATTACCCCCTTACTATCGAGCATTACTATATTTTGGGCCTTAGCCCCAAAAGCTTTGTATAGCCTTGTACATGAGATGGCGGCTGCCCCGGCTCCACTGATTACAATGCGGATATCTTCGATTTTCTTCTTTGTAACGACCAAAGCGTTCAACAAGGCTGCAGCTGAAATGATGGCTGTTCCATGCTGATCATCGTGCATTACAGGAATGTCCAGTTCATCCTTAAGACGTCTTTCAATTTCAAAAGCCTCTGGTGCTTTTATATCCTCGAGGTTGATTCCTCCGAATGTGGGAGCAATGGCCTTAACAGTTTCGACAAATTTATCGACATCCGTGGCGTCGATTTCGATATCCATACCATCTATATCGGCAAAAATCTTAAATAACAGACTTTTTCCTTCCATGACCGGCTTGGAAGCCTCTGGTCCAATATTGCCCAACCCTAAAACGGCGGTTCCATTGGAAATAATCGCTACTAAATTGCCCTTGGAGGTATATTTATATACATTATCGACATTCTTGGCAATCTCCAGACAAGGTTCTGCTACCCCCGGTGAATAGGCCAAAGCAAGATCTCTTTGGGTGGAATAACTCTTCGAGGGTACTATTTTTATTTTACCGGGTTGAGGCTTGGCATGATAAACAAGCGCTTCACTTTTTAACTTTTTCTCACTCATGGTCAACAGTTGAAAATCAAATTTAGGGGTATTCTTTGGAAAAAATAAATTGACGGATCAATTGTTGATTATATCACAACAAAGTCAAATTAAAGTACTATTAGTTTACAATGATCATTGGCGGTCAAGAGTAGTTATCCTCCCACCCAATTAGAATGATCTACCGCATTTCAATCCCGCTCCTCTTCTTTTGACACATTCAATCGCAAGGCCAAGAGGGCGGATATTATAAAGAATATTCCAGCAAATATAATAGCATTTATTGCATTTGCCCCTAAAAGATTTTTATAGATCATACCAAAGGTCAGCGTCTCTATTCCCATTGGTATCACGATCATCATATTCAAAATGCCCATATACACCCCACGACGTTCTTGGGGCACAATTTTGGATACCATCGTATAGGGTATACCCATCATGGCTGCCCATCCTATGCCAAAAAAGACCATTGGAAAAAGCACATAGACTGGATCGGTAATATAGGGTATGGACAACAATGCCAATCCTGTTCCCAATAAACTAGCTGCATAGATTTTCTTTCCCCCATATTTTAAGGTCAATGGCACGAGCATCAGGGCCACAACAACCGTTGCAATATTATAAGTAGTGCTCATTTTTGCCGACTGGGCTGCAGCAGATGAGAGGTCAAAGCCCATCGTCTTCATAAAGAGGGGGGTGATATACTGCCAATAAACAAAAAGCGCATACCATTGAAAAAGGTATACAATTGACAGTTTCCACATAAATTTAGGCATCTCTTTTACCGCGTTTGAGATTTCAATAAAAGGCATTTTGAAACGCTCAATGAAAGGCAAGGACTTATGCGAATTTATTTCTTTCAGTTCTTCATAGGAAGGAGGAATTTCAGGGGTTTTAATAACGGACCACAAGATGGTTCCTACAGATAGTACAGAACCGATAAAGAAGGAATAGTATAACCACTTGGGAATAGTGCCCGCAACCTCGATTGAGGTATCCCCTCCGAACCAGTCTTGGAATAAAAATATGGAAGCATTTGCCAAGACTATGCCAGCACCGACAAACAGACTCTGCATCTGATAACCCAGACTCAATTGCTTTTCTGGTAACTTATCCCCTACAAAAGCGCGATATGGCTCCATGGCCATATTATTCCCTACATCCAATATCCACAATAACCCTACGGCAAACCACAAAGCCGGACTTAACGGAAAGGCAAACAGACATAGACTACCGATTATAGCCCCAATCAAGAAAAAGGGTTTTCGTCTTCCCCAACGTGGCGACCATGTCTTATCGGAAATAGCCCCGATAATGGGTTGAACCACCAGACCTGTAACGGGGCCTGCGATATTCAAAATAGGCAACATGTCTTCGGGTGCCCCCAAGAACAAGAAAACTGGGTTGATAGCCGTTTGTTGCAGCCCAAAACTGAACTGGATTCCCAAGAATCCCACATTCATATTGAAAATTTGCCAAAAACTTAGGGTTGGTTTTTTAAAGAGGTCCATATAGTAAAAAGTTAGGTGGTAAAACTGCCGAACAAGATACTATAATAAATGCTGAAATAGGAAAAACCCAATATGAAAAACGAACGCAACCCAAACTAAAACGTTTGCGTAAAGTAAAGTTTATTTCAAAAAACCAATATTTCGTTTTAGACCAGTAAACTTGGTTCTTTTTACTGCCGATTTTTGAAACACGTTGTTGAACACCTCCTCGGTGATTTCTTCCCAATCTTTTTTAGACATGGACAATAATTCCGGATGTGGATCAAATAACGGCTCCGCATGGGGTTTAGAAAATCGGTTCCATGGACAAACATCCTGACAAATATCGCAGCCGAACATCCAGTCTTCAAATTTACCATGAAACTCGTTGGGAATTTCATTCTTCAGCTCTATGGTAAAATAAGAAATACATTTGCTCCCGTCCACGACATAGGGCTCCACAATGGCCTCGGTAGGGCAGGCGTCTATGCAGGCGGTGCATGAGCCACAGTGATCCGTGACCGGTGTGTCATATTCCAATTCCAAATCAACAATGAGTTCTGCTATAAAATAAAAAGAACCGGTGTGTTGGGTTAATAAGTTGCTGTGTTTCCCAATCCAACCTAAACCGCTTTTTGCGGCCCAGGCTTTATCCAAAACAGGGGCGGAATCAACAAAGGCACGACCGTGAACCTCACCTATTTCTTCGGATATAAAATTTTGAAGTTGTCTTAGTTTTGATTTAATCACATGGTGATAATCATTACCATAAGCGTATTTGGAAATCTTATAGGTATCCTCCTTTTGGCTTGCCTCGGGATAATAATTTAATAATAAAGAAATCACCGACTTGGCCCCATCAACTAGTTTGGTGGGATCCAGGCGCTTGTCGAAATGGTTCTCCATGTACTGCATTTCGCCGTTCATGTTTTGATTAAGCCATTTTTCCAATCTGGGAGCTTCTTCTTCCAAAAACGCTGCCTTTGAAATACCGCACGACAAAAAACCGAGGCGTTTTGCTTCGGTTTTGATTAAATGCGCATAGTTTTTTGAACCCATGCTTCGAAGGTAAGCGAAAAATATTTTTCAGGGAAGCGTACTAAGAAGATGGTGGTTCATATGCCGGAACCCGATTTTCTATGGGCTGTATCGTTTTTAAATATTCAAAAACGGCTTCGATGTCCCCATCGGTCAGGTAGGCATAATGCTGCGGCATAGGCGGCATAATGGGTCTGCTATTATCCAAGCCTTTGAACTTTGCTTCCCTTATCGCTTTCTTGAACTGCTCTAAAGTCCATGTACCAATACCAGTTTCATGTGGTGTGAGATTACCGGAATAAGAGGTGCCCCATGGGCCTACCGCTGCCGTAAGTTCACCGCTAAAGAGCACCCATGGCCCCAAGGGAACATTCTCAGGAATAGGTGGCAAAGGCCGGGATGCATCGAATCCCATCAAATATTTGTCCATGTCGGGAACAGGTCCTTGTTCTGTCATCTTCTTTGGGGTATGGCAATCCGTGCAGCCCAGAATATTTACCAAATACTCCCCATGTGCCACTATATCGGTTTCCCCCATAGGGATTTCTTCGACCACTTCAGCTGTAGGTTTCTTTTCACCACATGCAGCTACCAGTATGACAAGGGATACGAGCACTCCATAAACTGTTGACTTCATATTGAATGTTATAATGATTATACTTCAATTTACCCAAAAATCCCAGTCGATACTTCTTGTTTTGTATCTGTTGGGCCGATATTTGTATAAACGGTATTTAAAGGTTCATCCCTTTATCTTGTAAAAACACCCTTTAGAGGGGAATAAGGAATGTGCCAAAAGGAAAGGTGTCAATATATGATGATTTATGGCCGAATTTTATCAGGAAAGGGGCAATCCCCTTATAACGGTAATTGATAGAGTATCGATGGTCGGACATTGGCGGAAATCCATCGGGATAAAAAAACAAAGGTACCTGGGGTCGATTTTGATGAGATAGGGAAGTTTTTGTTTCCTATTTATGCGCCCTTTGCCCACACTCAAGGTTATTTAAAGCAGTAAGGAGCCGAGGTCTAAATCTTCTTATGCTTTGTTATACCATGGAGCAACGGTATATCAAAAAATCGCCCAAACTCAATTGGGCGATCTATTTTAGGGTGGCAAACAATTATCTAATTCAAAATATTACCGTCCATATCAATTTTTAAATTCTTTTTAGAATTGTCCTTTCCAATTTGGAATTGATATAATTTTTTTACCCCCTTATTGTAGTGGTAAGAAACCAAATAGACACTACTTTTAATTTCCCAATCGGGGTATTCGTTGTAAACCGAATTTCTAACGGCAACAGGGGATGCAACATCCTTGAATTTTTCACTGGATACCATTATCTTACCCTTACGATTGTAAGTGGCAATAATATTTCCCTTGTTATTTGAAAAATGTACTTCGTAAGGCCCAACGTCATTAAAATAAATTGGGGTTCCTTTGATTTTGAACCTTGCCGCCTTGTTTTCCAGTTCTTTTACAACTTCAGGGGTAACTTCATCATGTACCTTTTCGAGATAATCCATGTTCAAGGCAGTGACCGTTACACCCTCTAAAACCACTTCTTGGGTTTCCTCCTCTTTAGCTTCATTATTGAGCTCTTGTGCATAACCTAGGCTGGTAAGGCCTATAAATAACATACCGAATACAATTGCTTTCATGATCAATAGATTTAAAGGTTAATACTTATTCTCAGTATAAAGATCAGTCAATTGCACCCGCAATACTAAACACCTATGTTTCAAATTATTAAAAGTTTTTTTTGAAGTCTTCCACCTATACATTGAAGCCTTCAAACTATGTTGAACGAAAGGCTCTTGATGCCATAAAAAGGATGGGTAATTTATTCAGGAAGACTATGTGGTTCCATGGGAAACCCGACTTTAGTGTATAGGTCAAGATAACGTTTATCATTTCGTAAAGGAATTAAAGCGGGTTCTTCACGCAACCAAATCATTTCTACTTCATGACGGTCATAGGACTTCTGAAGCCATTCAAAAGCTTCATCATATTCCCCTATGATAGAATAATAAAGCGCCAAAAACCATGCCGGGCTACCGGATTCGCCTGCTTCATATCTATTCCGTAGATCATTCAAATAGCCATGAAGATTTTCAGTATTACCATCCCTATGGGCATGTAACGCGCTTAACCACAAGACAATAGGAGGACGGTCTGAAAAACTGGTCAATATCTTATTTAAAAGTCCTTTTGAGTTTTCGTACTCTTCTAGATAGAAATAATATCTAGCAGCTATCCTTAGATACATGATATCATCGTTAAATAGTTTATCTATACTTTTTAGAAGATTGGTAGTTTCCTCTTTCCTATTGAGAAAAAAGAGTGCTTGGGCCTTAAAAATATACGGATAGCTTCCTATGGGAGACTCTTTTAGTTGTCGATTGATTCGAGCAAACGATTCGTCATACTTCCCGGTTTGCAAACCATATAGAATGGCAATATTACTTCTTGTCTTATACTCCCTTTCCATACGCTCAAAATCCCATTCATATAAATATGAACCATCGTTTAAGGCACTTTTTAAGATTAAATTCGTACTGTCTATTGCATTAGCTTTGAGTAAAAGCTGTTTTGCTTTGTGCCATGCGTCCTGCTCATTATACAATCCCCAACTGGCTCCGCCCCATAAATATAAATAAGCCAGATTTACATAAGCATCAAAGAAAGTAGAATCTAGGCGAATAGCCTTTTCATACAGCGGTACCGCATTCTCCATCCCAGTTTTATTATATTTAGAAGCCTGATAATTGGCTTGTAAGAGTAGATTATAGGCCTCCTTATTTTGAGTTGGGACTAATTGTATCGCCATAAGGTCTTCTTCTTTGAGTTCAACATGCAAATTTTCAGCTATATTTTCAGCTACTTCAGCTTGGATTTTGAAGATATCATTGCTGTTCCAATCACCGGAATATTCCTCGGACCAGAAATGCTTGTTAGAAGGCCCATCGATTAATTGTAGCGTAATTTTCATCTGATCACCGGACAGCTGAAAGTTTCCTTGTAGAATATTCTGAACTCCCAATTCATTTGCAATGACGGGAGCGCTTTGATCTGAAGTTTTGTACTTCAATACCGATGTAAAAGGAATTACATCTATTTTCCGGTCAATTTTGGTAAGTCTTGTAATTACGGCGTCGGTAATTCCATCACTGACATAATCAAGTTCAGGATCACCACTCCAGTTTTTAAAGGGAATCACTGCAATAGACTTACCTTGGGCCTCAGTTTCTGCGGTTTCGGTCGAATTTTCTTTAATGAAATCCATGTAGTAAACATATGAAATGGTAAATATCAACACGGCGCTAATTAAGGCAAACAAAAGTGTTCTTCGCTTAATAACCTTTTTCACCATTTCGATCGTTTCATGCGTAACATGGCTCGATTTTTCTTGTTCCGGAGTCCGATCCTTCCCGCCTTTTTCACTTTCCAAAGGCTTCCTAAATTTTGCCTCTCCCGGAGGATAACCATAATAATCGTGAAAGCAGGTATTGAAATACGTTGGGCTATTAAATCCCACCCGATATGCTATCTCTGCGACTGTCGCTACATTGTCCTGAAGCATTTTCATGGCCTTTTCAAGCCTGTAATCCCTAATAAATCGACTTGCTGATTTTCCATTGATGGATTGGAGCCTGCGGTGTAATTGGGAACGGCTAATACCTACCGCCTCGGCAAGTTCCTTGACCCCAAAGTGTTCGTTGTCCAGGTTGGCCTCGAGAAGTTCAGTCAACTTTTTAATAAATGCCCGGTCCATTGAAAGTTCGCTATTCATGATGGTAATAATTCAGCTATTTCAACCCTTTAAAAAACACTCTAGAAATGCATATGCATTTTCCCCAAATTAGGTAAAGCTTTGATTATTAACAATGACGACGGTCAATCGGTTTTTATAGCAATTCTATTTGTCCGGGGAGTGGTTAACCTTTTTCTTGGACATTTCGTATGGCCTTCCAGCTATTTTTTATTAGAAATACCAAAAATTAAAAAACCCAAGCGAATGGCCTGGATTTTATTGGATGGTATTAATTTCGTATTAGCAAATCAACGTTCAAGAAAAATCAAGGGCACCTCCTTAGGCTTCAATGATATCAAAGGATTGATTTCAACTTTGTTCAAATTGGTCTGCAAATTATACTTCTTAATAATCCCAGCTATGGCCAATACCATCTCATACATGGCAAAATTATTCCCTACGCACATTCTAGGGCCAGCACCAAAAGGATAATAATAGTCTTGAAAGTCCTTTTTCTTTTCCTCATCAAACCGTTCCGGTATAAATGCTGTCGGGGATTCCCAATAACCGGCATATCTATGAAGCTCGTAAATGGACATCAACATCAAGGTGTTTTTAGGTATTTCAAGTTCTCCTAAGGTATCCTCGTCTATAGAAATACGGTCTATCACATAAGCAGGAGGGTACAAGCGCATACTCTCCTCGATGCATTGCTTGGTATATGTAAGTTGGGATATATTCTGCATGATATCATCTCTTTCCAAATCCAATTGGGAAACTTCCTTAAAAACCTTTTGTTGATCCTTTTTGTTTTTTGCCAATAAGAACAAGGTAAAGCTAAGTACATTCGCGGTAGTCTCATGACCTGCAGTGAATAAGATCATTACCTCATCTATCAACTGTCGGCGAGGCATTGGGGTACCATCTTCATACCTGGCTTTGAGCAACATATCCAACAAATCATCTTTTTCCTCCCCGGATTGTATGCGCTCCTCGATTATATCATTCAATACACCGCGACCAATTTCAGATAATCCTATATGCTTCTTGATTTGACCACTTAGCTTAAACCACCATTTCATATAAGGTTGGCGCATTTCTTTGATCAGCATTTTTTGATTGGTCTCTGTGATATCCTGGAGTTTGGCCATGGCCACTTGAATATCATTTCTACTGAACAATGATTTTGCCACCACTTGGAAGGCCAAATCCCCCATTAATGGAAATATATCTTCCTCAACATTCGGTTTTATTCTTTCTAATTCCGTGCGAATTGCATTCTGCATAATGCCCAATAAACCCATGAGTTTCTTTTTATGGAAGGCGGGCTGTACCATTCTTCTATGGGTACGCCAATGCTCCCCATTGGAAGTTAATATGCCATTTCCTATATACTTGGCAAGGTCTATGGTTTGTAATGGGGATTTATGGTATTTCCTATTATGCGTTTGAAGTATCTGTTTAATATGTCCCGGGTTTCGGGTAAAGACCACCGACTTTCCCAATCCAATATTTACCTTGAAAATATCTCCATACTTTTCGAAATTTTCATGATGGAAAGGCAAAGGATTGTTTAATATCCTCTTTCGGTTCTTATAGACCTCAAATCTGGGAATTGTGGGTAGGCTTTTCATTGTTCCTTTATTGACCATTCTTAACCGAACAAAGCAGAACAGTTTTTACTGCAGTCACCCTTGTTGCGGACATAGCTTTAAAAATTGGAACTTCCATTGTATTTAATTGTACTTCTAGGTGATTAATTGTACTTCTAGGTGAAAAAATTGCCATTGTCAAAAACTTGAGCTATGGCTTATCTAGATCCTTAAACCCGAAAAAAAACCATGGCACTTATTTTCAAAAAAGCCCAGGTTGGTTACCGCCTTTGATCCTTCCCAAATGCTTATAGGCCAATTCTGTTACTTCCCGACCACGCGGTGTTCGCATAATAAAACCCTGTTGGATCAAAAAAGGTTCATATACTTCCTCAATGGTCTCACCGCTTTCAGATACTGCAGTTGCCAATGTGGAAATACCAACTGGCCCACCTTTGAATTTATCGATAATGGTCGTCAATATTTTATTATCCATTTCATCTAACCCATGTGCATCAACATTCAAGGCTTTTAGGCTATATCTCGATATGTCCATATCAATACTTCCGTCACCTTTTATTTGGGCAAAATCCCGTACCCTTCGCAAAAGGGCGTTGCAGATTCTAGGCGTTCCCCTACTTCGACCCGCAATTTCAATAGCGGCGTCTTGGGTAATGGAAACTTTCAATATTTCCGCACTACGTTCAACAATCGTAGATAATAATTCTGTAGAATAATATTGAAGTCTGCTCTGAATACCAAAACGTGCCCGCATGGGAGAAGTCAATAGGCCGGATCGGGTCGTTGCCCCAATTAACGTAAAGGGGTTTAAATTGATCTGGACCGACCTTGCATTTGGTCCTGTTTCTATCATGATATCGATCTTGTAGTCCTCCATGGCCGAATACAGATATTCCTCTACAATAGGACTCAACCTATGAATCTCATCGATAAATAGTACATCCCTATCTTGGAGGTTGGTCAAAAGGCCTGCCAGATCACCAGGTTTATCAAGGACTGGGCCCGAAGTGATCTTTATACCAACCCCTAACTCATTGGCAAGGATATGTGCCAAAGTGGTTTTGCCCAAGCCTGGAGGGCCATGGAACAACGTGTGGTCCAAGGCTTCATTTCTTTGATTTGCCGCCTCAACAAAAACCTTCAGATTTTCCAGTACTTGTTCCTGCCCTGTAAAGTCATCAAAGGTGATAGGTCGCAATGCCCTTTCTATATCAATTTCCTCAGGAGAGAAATTTCCGGTCGTGGGATCAAGGTACTCGTTCATAATGTATCTAACGATGTTAAAACCGATCCCGCTTTTCAGCGGGATTAGTTCGGCTTACATTTTTGAGAACCGAATTTGATAAGGAGTTCCCAAAAATGAGCTTCGCTAACAAAGATAGTGAAAATCAAATGTTAAAATTTACTGGAACTTCGCTATCTACATGCTTATCGTTAAATTCGTATTGCAATATGACTTTTGTCATCTTTTATACCACGTATAATCACAACCTTTGCATAAAATTTAAAACGAGTAATTATTTAACAACCATTTAAAAAGCAGAAAACAATGTCAGCAACTTTTAATCTTAAAAAATACGGTATAGAAACCGAAGTTATTTATAGGAACAGTAGTGTTCCTGTTCTTTATGAATTGGGACTTCGTTTGGAAAAAGGAACCGCGATTTCCGATGTAGGTGCACTAATGACTTACTCCGGCGAAAAAACAGGTCGAAGCCCAAAAGACAAAAGAATAGTCCGCAATCCTGAATCGGAAAAAAACATCGATTGGGGTAAGGTAAATATAGGATTGGATGAACATACGTATATGGTCAACCATGAACGTGCCTTGGATTATTTGAACACACGTGAACATCTTTTTGTAGTTGATGCCTATGCAGGTTGGGACCCAAAATATAGAATCAAAACAAGAATTGTTTGTACACGTGCATACCATGCATTATTCATGCAGAATATGCTTATTATGCCCACAAAAGCGGAGTTGGCCAATTTTGGTGAGCCTGATTATGTTATCCTGAATGCAGGTGGCTTCCCTGCCAACCGTTACACTTCCGAAATGACTTCCAAAACCAGTATTGATGTGAATTTGGAGCGTAAGGAAATTGTAATCTTAGGTACGCAATATGCCGGGGAAATGAAAAAAGGAATATTCGGTGTAATGAATTATCTAATGCCCCTAAAAGGAGTACTACCCATGCACTGTTCTGCCAATGTAGGAGAGAAAGATGATGTCACTATCCTTTTCGGACTTTCTGGAACTGGAAAAACTACCTTAAGTGCTGATCCAAAACGTAGATTGATCGGTGACGATGAACATTGTTGGACAGATGATGGTACTTTTAATATAGAAGGCGGTTGCTATGCAAAAGCGATTGACTTAACTCCAGAGAACGAACCCGATATTTTCAACGCCATTCGTTTTGGTACCGTGTTGGAAAATGTGGTTTATGACAAAGACTCAAGAAAAGTCGATTATACAGATATCTCTATTACCGAAAATACTAGGGCGTCATATCCGATCAACTTTATAGACAATGTACAGATACCTTGTGTTGCCGGGCATCCTGAAAATATCATTTTCCTTACTTGTGATGCTTTTGGTGTCTTGCCTCCAGTTAGTAAATTAAGCCCTGAGCAAGCAAGTTATCACTTTATCTCTGGTTATACTGCGAAGATGGCGGGTACTGAGATGGGAATTACAGAGCCTACAGCTACCTTCAGTGCTTGTTTTGGTGCTGCTTTCATGATGTGGCATCCTAACAAATATGCTGAATTATTAGCGGAGAAAATCAAAACCCATAAAGCTACTGCTTGGTTGATCAATACAGGTTGGACCGGTTCAGGATCAAGGATGAAATTGAAACATACCCGAGCTATGGTAGATGCGATTCATAACCACGATTTTGACAATGCTGAATTCGTACAGGATGAGGAATTTGGATTCCAAATACCAACCACCTGTCCTAACGTTCCTTCTGAAGTTTTGATTCCAAGAAATACTTGGAAAGACAAAGCGAAATATGAGGCTACTAAATTGAAGTTAGTTAATTTATTTACCGAGAACTTCAAGAAATTTGAAGCTAATGTTAATGCCGAGATTGTAGAAGCCGGACCAAAAGCCGGTACTTTACAATCCTAACCAATACCTTAATTCATGATAAATCCCCATTGCTTTTGGCAATGGGGATTTTGTTTTTGTATTTCCCTTGAAAATAGGAAATCATGATCTACACCCGTATTTAGTTTTCTTTATGCAATTGTGATGTATCCAAGAATTCCTCTATAATGATTTCTGGATTGCCATAGAGATAAGTCTTGGCAGAACCTCTCGAAGACAGCCCAATATGTTCAATAGCTTTTAGCTTTGCATCTGAAGACCCTTCGAGGTAAGCCACAACTTTAGTCGCTTCCATTTTTTCAGCCTTTAAGTTTGAGTTTTCGAAAAGCTCTACATCGAGAACATCGGCAGAACCTTCCATTTTTGCGCTGGCATTTTTGAACATTTGAATCGCATTGGAAACGCCCACCGCGTAAATACGTGCATCTACCCTATCTTTTAGTACAATGTTCAAAGAATCGCTCGCTAGATTAAAATCCCCCGAGCTCATACCTTCCATATTAATTTGAATTATCGGGGCCGTCGCATTCAACTCCAGCCTTGAAGGTCCAAAGGTATTCACAAGAAATCGATCTGAAGAAATAACATCCTTCATGTTTATTTTACCATCATGCATGGTAATAGACTCGAGTCCAATATAACTTATAGATATATCGAGTTTCCTTTTAGAAGTTATTTTGTAAAATGAACTTATGATCAATGTGCTGTCCACTACTTTGAACTTCAACACATCGATCAAGTTATCATCAGCTTCTATGGCATATCCCTCACTAGACCCTTTCTGCAGCACTAATTCCAAATCATCGACCAATTCAATGGCTTTAAAAAAAGGCAGGTCTTCCCGTACCTCAATCACATTTTTATTGCCCTTTATTTTAGGCTTTCTTTGGGCATATGTTTGAAAACAAATCAAAACCGCGATAAGGAGGATACTCTTTTTCATTTTTTTCAAAGGTGTTCTATTATTCTAAGTAGTTCCACATGCTTTATATGGTACCCTTATTTTGATTAAAAATAGTATAAAAAAGATTAATTAACTTATGTACCTATATCAAAAAAAATGCCCAACTTGGTCAGTTGGGCATTTTTATATTTTTTTATTTAGAATTGCTAATGGTTTTCTTCCTCCTCGTTATCATGCAATGGGGTACTTTGCGGAATAAAATCCTGTCCTGGAATAATATATTCACCATCAACATCGGTCTTGCTATAATCATATGCCCAACGATGTACATGAGGAATGGCGCCTGGCCAGTTACCATGTATATGCTCCTGGGGTGCCGTCCACTCCAAAGTATTCGATTTCCATGGATTCAGAGGCCCTTTCTTACCATAGAACATGCTATAAATGAAGTTGCCCAAGAAAACCAACTGGGCAAGACCAGCAATTAATGCGAATACTGTCATCAGCACTTGTACATCGGTCAATTCATCGAACATTGGAAATGCCGTATTTTCATAATAACGTCTCGGTACACCGGCCATACCTACAAAATGCATTGGGAAGAAAACCCCGTAGGCACAGATTGCAGTTATCCAAAAATGGACATATCCCAAGTTTTTATTCATCATTTTACCTTCAAACATCTTGGGAAACCAATGGTAAACCCCTGCGAATAATCCGTAAAGTGCGGAAATACCCATTACCAAATGGAAGTGGGCCACCACGAAATAGGTGTCATGCACATTAATATCCAACGTACTATCCCCTAGGATTATACCGGTAAGACCACCAGTGATGAAAGTTGATACCAAACCTATGGAAAATAACATGGCCGGATTCAACTGTAGGTTCCCTTTCCAAAGTGTAGTTATGTAATTGAAAGCTTTAACCGCCGAAGGTATAGCAATCAATAAGGTAGTAAATGTAAATACAGAACCCAAGAATGGGTTCATACCAGAAATGAACATATGATGTCCCCAAACGATGGTTGACAAGAAAGCTATAGCAATGATAGAAGCGATCATGGCCCGATACCCAAAAATAGGCTTACGCGCATTGGTAGACATAACTTCCGATGTAATACCCAATGCAGGTAATAAAACTATATACACCTCTGGATGGCCTAAAAACCAGAACAAGTGTTCATACAATACCGGCGAACCTCCCTGATAATGCAAAACCTCCCCTTGGATAAATATGTCCGAAAGGAAAAAGGAAGTCCCAAAACTTCTATCCATAATCAGTAACAAAGCCGCAGATAAAAGTACAGGGAATGATACCACTCCGATTATAGCGGTGATAAAGAATGCCCAAATGGTTAATGGCAGTCTGGTCATGGACATCCCTTTGGTCCTCAAGTTGATTACAGTTACGATGTAGTTCAATGAACCTAAAAGGGATGATGCTATAAAAATCGCCATGGATACCAGCCATAAGGTCATACCCATTCCCGATCCTGATTGAGCCATCGGCAATGCGCTCAATGGAGGATAAATCGTCCAACCTGCTGAAGCGGGCCCAGCTTCGACAAAAAGTGAGCATATCATAATTACAGATGATAAAAAGAAGAGCCAGTACGATACCATATTCAAGAAACCTGAAGCCATATCACGAGCCCCGATCTGCAAGGGAATAAGCAAATTACTAAAAGTACCACTTAAACCGGCGGTAAGTACAAAAAACACCATTATGGTACCATGAATGGTTACCAATGCCAAGTAAATATCCGCATCCATTACCCCATTCGGTGCCCAATCGCCAAGCAACGCCTCAAAAATAGGAAACGATTGGCCTGGCCAGGCCAGCTGCATCCTGAACATCAAGGACATGGCAATACCTATAAAACCCATTATCAACCCAGTAATCAGATACTGCTTTGATATCATTTTATGGTCTTGACTAAAAATATATTTGGTCACAAAAGTCTCCTTGTGATGATGCCCGTGATCATCTGCGTGGTCTTCTATATGTGCATGTGCTGTGGCCGACATAACTATTTCTTTTTTATTTTTTAACTAAACTCTATTGAACTGATACCATTGACTGGGAAAAGGTTTGCTGTTCTGCAAGCCATTTATTGTATTCTTCTTCCTCTTCCACAATAATCTTCATTTGCATATTATAGTGCGATTTACCGCATATCTTATTACAGAGCAATATATAGTCAAACTCCCAAGGGTCCGAATTTTCGACACCTGCAGCGGCTTTCTTTGCACGTATCTTATTGGTCCTTTCTACCTTGGCCATAACATCGGCATCATTCCGCATATCTGCGGTGGTAATGGTGGGCGTAAAAGAGAACTGGGTGGTCATTCCAGGCACGCAGTTCATTTGTGCCCTAAAATGAGGCATGTACGCAGAATGTAAAACGTCTTGAGAGCGCATTTTAAAGTTTACCTTTCTTCCTACAGGCAAGTGCAATTCCTTGACAATGATATCGTCCATGGCATAGCTGTCAGATTCATCGAGCCCCAATATATTTGCCTTATCAATATCGATCATGCGAACATTCGCACCCCCCAAAACATTATCGGCACCTGCATATCTGGCGGTCCAGTTGAATTGTTGTGCATATAATTCAACAACAATCGGGTCATCTTCATCATTGATATCCATTATATTGGTCCATGTATATAATCCCCATAATATCAAACCAGCCAAAACAACTACGGGTATAATGGTCCAAATAAACTCGAGCCTATCATTATCCGCATAGAAAAGCGCTTTCTTTCCTTCCTCTCCTCTATACTTATACCCAAAATAGTGCAATAACGCCTGCGTAATGGTCTGAACGAAAAATATAATCGCCATGGAAACCAACATTAAATTATCATATTCAGCGCCATGTGCGGATGCTGCTTCAGGCAACAACATCTTACTGTATTTCCAAAAACTAAAAATGGTAATCCCATAAATGAACACTAAAAAAGCGAACAACAGATAACCATTGTATTTATTGTCGGTATCATTCGCTATTTGGGAGTCAACAGCCTTAATTTGTGACAATTCAAATATCTTGGTCATTTGCCAAATCGCAATTGCCACCAAAACCAAAACGGCTAAAATCAATAATGTCGTCATTGTTTATTTAAAATTTCGCTAAACTTAATAAAAAAAACTCAAACCCACTATCCTTGAAGCAAACCCTTCCAAAGGTGGGAAAATATAAACCATCCATACTCCTTTCCAATAGTTCTTGGGTAAAATAGGATGTGGTAATCTGATTAATAATGAAAATGTTTACTCTCTTCGATAAACGGATTACGTTTTGGTTGAAGAGGTGCCTTTGTCAATGCCCTAAACACCCAAAAAATAAATAATCCGGCGAAGAACAACACAGCGCCAATTTCAGGAATTCCAATCGACCATTGATCGCCAACCGTTGATGGCATGATCATATTAAAAATATCCATATAATGCCCTGCTAAAATGATAATACCTGTAAATATCACAAACCAGTTGATCCTTTTATAATCACTGTTCATCAACAATAACAAGGGCAATACAAAATTCATGACCACCATTCCGAAGAATGGAAGTTTATAATCCTCGATACGGGTTACAAAATAGGTAACCTCTTCAGGTATGTTGGAGTACCATATAAGCATAAACTGGGAGAACCAAAGGTAGGTCCAGAAAATACTGATACCGAACATAAATTTTGCCAAATCGTGGATATGACTATCGTTCACATCTGGTAAATAATCTTTAGATTTCAAGTAAATAGTTACCATTGCTATGACCGTTATACCGGAAACGAACATACTAGCAAATACATACCATCCGAACAATGTACTGAACCAATGGGGATCAACACTCATTATCCAATCCCAAGACATTATTGATTCCGAAATCAGGTAGAACACCAAAAAACCAGCAGATATCCTAAAATTCAATTTAAAGCTTGCGTTATCATCGGAAGCATCCTGTTTAAGGGACAGTTTCCTTGAATATTCCCTATAAAGTATCCAACCGCCCAGGAACACTGCCGCACGGATCAAGAAAAAAGTCGGATTTAAATAACCGGCCTTACCTTGTAGCAATTTGTCATGTGCCACTACTTCGGGATCCATCCAAACAAATAGATGATTCATGTGCAATACAGATAGCACCAAAATAATAAACACTATGATACCACCTGGTACCAAATACGCAGTAATTCCTTCCATCACACGAAACAATAATGGAGCCCATCCTGCCTGTGATGCCCTTTGGACAGCATAAAAGGCTAAGGCGCCCAAGGCAATCATGAAAAAGAAAAAAGCAGCAACATATAAAGCCGCCCATGGCTTATTCTGCAATTGATGCAACACATGTTCATCATGGGAAGCATCATGACCTTCAGCATGTTCCTGTCCATGGCTATTTGCCACGGCATGTGCTGTATCTGCCGATTGCCCATCCCCATGACCCTCATCGTGACTTGCGACCATGGCTTTAGATTCCTCAATTGTTGTTGGGGCCGACATAAAACCAATTCCGATACCTAGTAACCCCACTATCATCATGATGAAGGAAGCCATTTTTAATCTGCTTGAAAACGTGTACATATCTTAAACTATGTATTATTTTATAAATCCTCTTTCAATTTCATTACATACTCGGCTACTTGCCAACGTTCTTCATGGTTCAATTGCACTGCATAGGAGCCCATTGAATTCAAACCATAGTAAATCACATGGTACGTACTACCTACTGTAATATCACGTGCTGCATCGGCGTATGTGGGTACACCCAAGATTTTTTCCCTTTTTACCAAGGTACCTTGACCATCTCCTTTTGTTCCATGACAAAGAGCACAGTAAATATCGTAAAGTTCCTTGCCCACAGCCATATTCGCTTCACTATTCAAAGAATCCAATGGACTTGTCTTTACCCTTGAAAGTTCTTTGCCTTCAATGCTATTTTCCAAGTCATAAGGCATCCACCCTCTTGGAATGGTATTATCCGGTGGTAACATAGCCTCTGAAACACCTTTGAACAAGGCAATCCTAGTGGATTCTTCCTCATTGAACCCTTGATAGGTCTCATAACCTACCGGCTCATACATATTGGGCATATACTGATAATTAGGTCTGTTTTTATCAGCACATGATGCCATCAACAGTACCAGCACAAATGCAATTCCGACTTTACTAATATTGTTCATCATCTTATGACTACTTTTCTGAAACATTGATCTCGACCGCACCGGTATCCATCAATAAGTTCTTTAATTCTTTTTCGTTATCATGTATGGCCAACTCCATTACAAAATGGTCGTCCGTGGTCCTTACATCCGGATTTTCCGCTTTTTTGAACGGCCATAATCTACTTCTAAGGTAGAAGGTAATCACCATTAAATGCGCAGCAAAGAATACCGTTAATTCGAACATAATCGGGACAAATGCCGGCATGTTCTCAATATAACTGAAACTGGGTTTTCCCCCTATATCCTGTGGCCAGTCCTGGATCATGATATAATTCATCATAACAATCGACACAATAAGACCTACACACCCATAAATAAAAGATGTAATGGCTATTCTGGTCGGGGCAAGGCCCATGGCTTTATCAAGGCCATGTACTGGAAAAGGACAATATACTTCCTCTATATGATGTTTGGCGCCTTTCACCTTTTTGACTGCATGCATAAGCACGTCGTCATCATTGTAGTATGCATGTATAACTTTAGATGCCATATCGTATTACTTGTTATTTAATTTTTTTGCTTGACCCGCCCAATCATCACGTTGTGCCCTACCAGGAAACGAACCTGTAATTGAGTCCAATAAAGTATATTCCTTTTCCGTCATTCGGCTGACTTGGGCAAATGTAAAAATGCCTATTTGGTTTAAGGTTTTCTCCATTTTTGGCCCAATACCCTTAACTTTCTTAAGATCATCAGCCTTTTCCTTGGTCGCATCAAATGTACCGATGGTTTTCAATAAGCTGGAAACATCCCCTTTATCATCTTTTGGAGCCTCCGTTTTTAATTCGGTTACCGGTTTTACCTCTTCCTTTATCTTTGTGCTTGTACTGATTTGATATAACGGTTTACCTGCTTCCCTCAATTTTTTGTACTTCTCACCCGACGATTTTAAAATCGTCTTTACTTCCGCCTGTGCAATTACTGGGAATGTCCTTGCATATAATAAGAACAATACAAAGAAGAATCCGATGGTCCCTATAAACGTTCCTATGTCGATAAAGGTAGGCGAGAACATACTCCAAGAAGACGGCAAATAATCCCTATGCAACGAAGTAACGATGATTACAAATCTTTCGAACCACATTCCGATATTCACGATGATCGAAATAAAGAAAGAGAACATGATACTGGTACGTAGTTTTTTGAACCACATAAACTGCGGAGAGAATACATTGCAGCTCATCATTGCCCAATATGCCCACCAATATGGTCCGGTGGCCCTATTCAAGAATGCATATTGCTCGTATTCAACCCCAGAATACCAGGCCATGAACAATTCGGTTATATAGGCACAACCTACAATTGAACCTGTGATCATAATCACAATATTCATTAGCTCAATATGTTGTACAGTAATGTAGGCTTCTAGGCTACATACCTTTCTCATGATTATCAATAAGGTATTTACCATTGCGAATCCTGAGAATACCGCCCCGGCCACAAAATATGGAGGGAAAATGGTCGTATGCCAACCAGGAATCACCGAAGTAGCAAAGTCAAACGATACAATCGTGTGTACCGATAATACCAAAGGGGTGGCCAAACCTGCCAATACCAAAGATACTTCTTCAAATCGTTGCCAATCTTTCGCGCGGCCTGTCCAACCAAAACTCAATAAGCTATAGATCTTCTTTTGAAAAGGCAATACCGCCCTATCACGAATCATTGCGAAATCGGGGAGTAAGCCTGTCCACCAAAACACCATTGAAACGGAAAGATATGTAGAAATCGCAAAAACGTCCCAAAGTAATGGGGAGTTAAAATTCACCCATAAAGAACCAAACTGGTTAGGTATAGGCAATACCCAATACGCCAACCATGGGCGACCCATATGGATTATTGGAAATAAACCCGCCTGGATAACCGAAAATATGGTCATGGCCTCCGCAGAACGGTTGATGGCCATTCTCCATTTTTGTCTGAAAAGCAAAAGAACGGCCGAAATCAGGGTTCCTGCATGACCAATACCTACCCACCAAACAAAATTGGTAATATCCCAAGCCCAGTTAACCGTCTTGTTCAATCCCCAGGATCCAATACCCGTAGAGATCGTGTAAATTATACAACCAACTCCCCAAAGGAATGCAGCCAACGATATGGAAAAAACAATCCACCATTGTTTATTGGCCCTTCCCTCAACCGGAGCGGCTATATCCACGGTTACATCATGATAGCCTTTGTCTCCAAGTACTAGGGGTTTTCGTATAGGTGCTTCGTAATGCGACGCCATAATCTTTTTAAGTTACTTTGCTAAATAATATTTTTACGCTTCGTTGTTATTTCTCACTTTCACGTGATAGAATACATTTGGTTTCGTACCTACGTGTTCCAATAAATGGTACATGCGATCACTCTCTTTCAACTCAGCAATCTCACTTTTCTCATCATTTACATCCCCAAAGACAATAGCTCCATTGTTACAAGCCATAGAACAGGCCGTTTGGAATTCACCGTCTTTGATCACCCTTCCATCTCGTTTGGCATCAAGTATGGTCTTTTGTGTCTTTTGGATACACATAGAACATTTTTCTATTACACCCCTAGATCTTACAGTTACATCCGGATTGATGACCATTTTACCCAAATCGTTATTCATGTGAAAATCAAACTCGTCATTGTTGTTATACAAAAACCAGTTGAACCTTCGGACTTTATACGGACAGTTGTTCGCACAATAACGTGTACCCACACATCTGTTGTATGCCATTTGGTTTTGACCTTGGCGTCCATGTGATGTTGCCGCTACCGGACATACCGTTTCACATGGGGCATGGTTACAATGTTGGCACATTATCGGTTGAAAAGCTACTTGCGGATTGGTTGCGGGATCCTCCAATTCACCAAATCCTCCTAAAGAACCTTTATCTCCCGACAAGCCATCAAATTCATCCTTTTTGATATTATCGGCTTCAAAGGTGTCTTCTGAAGAATAGTATCTATCGATTCGTAACCAATGCATATCCCTTGAACGTCGCACCTCTTGTTTACCCACTACAGGCACATTGTTTTCAGCGCTACAAGCTACAACACAGGCTCCACATCCCGTACAGGCATTTAAATCGATGGACATATTGAAGTGATGTCCGATTGAACGATCAAAACTATCCCATAAATCAACTGTTGTTGCAGGAACCTCCTGGTGGTTCAAGGACACTACAGGAACCTTGTTCCATTCGGCATGATCTTTCGTATTGAAAATCTCCAAAGTGGTTTCCTTGATAATATCACCTCTACCCATTAGGGTGTTATGCAATTGCATACATGCAAATTCATGCATGCCGGTTGATTTTTCGATAGTTACCGACTGAATATTATTAAAGCCTTGGTATAAAGGATAGGCATTTACACCGGTCTGCATTTCAGATTTCATTCCAACCTGGCGACCATAACCCAATGCCATTCCAATAGATCCAGGTGCCTGACCTGGTTGGATCAACACGGGAACTCCATCTAAAATAACCCCGCCTACCGTAAGTTTGGCATAACTACCATCTAAGCCACCATTCGCGGCATGCTCATTGATAAAGCCTAAATTATCGGCATCTACTTTGGATACTGTCACATAGTTATCCCAAGTTATCCTGGAAATTGGATCGGGAAATTCCTGTAACCAAGGGTTACCTGCTTGTCGTCCATCGCCCATACCTACCTTTGAATATAAAGACAGCTCCATTCCGCCTCCACTAACTGCATTTGAAAGCTTTTTTACTGCTGAGGCAATATCTATAGCGGGAGTAGCTTCTTTGTCAATATCGCCTTTTGGAACGACGGTTCCAGCCAATTCGCCTTCTGTAGTTGAACTTATTTGATAAACACCATCATGTACGGCTTTATTCCAATCGGCACCGGCCAAGATTTGTGAATTCCATGTTTCTTTTATATAATCGTAATAGCTTTTATCGCTATCCATCCATAACAGCAAGGCCTTTTGGAATTGTCGCGTGTCAAAAAGCTCTTTTATCGTAGGCTGTGCGAGACCGAAATGACCTTTTTTGATCTGCGTATCGCCCCAAGATTCCAAATAATGGTTAGCGGCCGCGGCATAATCCGTTACTTCCGTAGTCTCATTCCAGTTGGTGGAAAAAGCAACCGATAAATCGACTTTCCCTATTCCTTCCGCAAAATCAGAAGCGTTGGGCAACGTATACATGGGGTTGACACCATCCATGATCAAAGCCCCAACACGACCTGCTTTCATGTCGGTTATCAAGGTATTCAAACTATTGATATTTCCTTGTCGCACATACTTTGGTGCTTTGACATCAAAAGCCTTACTGCCCAACATCTCATTAATGGCCAAAACAACCGCTTGCGCATTTACATCTTGCAATCCGGTCACCACGACTGCTGCACTTTTACCTTTGTTTATATCAGCAACAACACCCTCAATGGCGCGCTGGGCATACTCTGGTATTTCACCACTAGTCGAAGATCCGTTTAATCTAGCGTACAATTGGGCGAGTGCAATTTTTTGTTGCATGGGAGTCAACGGTACACGTTTATCCGCATTGGCACCGGTCAAGGACATATTAGCCTCAAATTGTATATGTTTCGACATCTTGCCTTCCTTGGGAACACGGCCTTTTGAATAGCCGCTATCATATCCGCCACCCTGCCAATCGGCAAGGAAATCGGCTCCAAAGGAAACAATTACCTCCGCTTGTTCAAAGTTGTAATCGGCCAATGCCCTTTCTCCATATCTAGCCTCAAATGCAGATAGGGCCGCATCTTCAGAAATCGCATCATAAACAACATGGTTCACCGTTCCGTACATTTCCTTGAACTCGGCAATGAGTTTTGAAGTCGATGGACTTGCGTAGGTCTGGGTCAATAAAGCAATTTGTTTACCGGAATCCTTTAAGGTATTTAATTTGGCCTTCATCTCGGTATCCAGGACGCTCCACTCTACAGGTTCACCGTTCTTAATCGGTCCTTGTAGTCGAGTACTATCGTACAATGACAAAACAGATCCTTGCACCCGGGCATTAGCGCCCCCATGAACCTTGGCGTCCACGTTGTTCTCGATCTTTATAGGCCTACCTTCCCTGGTCTTAACCAAGATGCTTGCAAAATCATAGCCGTCTGCAATGGTTGTTGCATAGTAGTTTGCAACTCCAGGGATAATACTTTCTGGTTGAACGACATACGGAATTGATTTTCTCACTGGTCCTTCACATGCCGCCAAGGATGCTGCAGCGGTACTAAAACCAACGTATTTGAGAAAATCCCTTCGGTTCGTATTCGAAGAAGATAAACTGTCCTTGTTCCCTAAAAACTCGTCAACAGGAATTTCTTCAACAAATTCTTTCTGTCCTAGCGCCTCAACAATGGAATCGTTTGGATTTAACTCTGCCTCGCTTTTCCAATATTTTTTGTTTGATGCCATACGATCTATCTGTAATTAGCTACTTTATTTTATTAATAATGACATTTTCCGCATTCCAAACCACCCATTTGGGCCGCTGTAAGATTCTCTACCCCATATTTCTTGGATAGTTCTTCATGGATTTTCGTATAGTATTCATTGTCCTCTACCTTCACATTGGTATCCCTATGACAATTGATACACCAGCCCATAGTCAGCGGGGAAAATTGGCTCATGATTTCCATTTCTTCAACAGGGCCATGGCAGGTCTGACATTCGATTCCCGCTACGGTAACGTGTTGCGAATGGTTAAAATAGACCAAATCGGGAAGGTTGTGTATACGTACCCATTCTACTGGTTGGCTTTCGCCTGTATAACTTTGATTCTCTTCATCCCAACCGACTGCCTTATATAATTTCTTTATTTCACCCGTATAAAATTCATTGGTATACCCATTGGCCAAATCTTCTTTTGACGGCCCTTCAGGATTCCCTTTATACTCGTAAATGGATTTGTGGCAATTCATACAAACATTCAAAGAAGGAATACCTGAATGTTTCGAAACCCTTGCCGATGAGTGGCAATATTTACAATCGATTTTATTATCGCCTGCATGTATTTTGTGGGAATAGTGAATCGGTTGAATGGGTGCATAACCTTGGTCAATGCCTATTTGCATCATCCATCCATATGCGAAATAAGCACCTGCCAGAAGAAGGAAAATAGCAGAAACCAAAACCAAAAACTGATTTTGGGCAAATGCCTTCCACAAGGGTACACCTTTCTCGGCTTTCGTTTTTTCCAAATCAAGACCATTGGCAATAGCTATTCGCTTTAAGGTCCTCTGCACCAAAATCAACATCATGATCAAAAGTCCAAAAACTATGACCAGCGCACCCAAAATCAACTCATTGGTTATGCCAGAAGAGTCTCCTTCGACCGCCTCTGCCGCAGCTGCATCCGCAACCACAGGCGCTGGTGGAGGCGCCGCCGTATAGGCCAAAATATCATCAATATCCGCATTCGACAAGGTCGGAAAAGCAGTCATAGGAGCTTGATTATACTCATTGAACACCTTAATCGCATAGGCATCCCCTGATTTGATCATCCCAGGACTATTCTTAATCCAAGCGTAAAGCCATTCTCGGTCCAAGCCTTCATCCTCACTTAGGCGGGATTCCACATTCGCCAAGGCCGGTCCTGTCATTTTCCTATTCAACGCATGACAGGCAGCACAATTCTGATTAAACAGTGTCTTGCCCTTTGCAGGGTCACCGGAGGAAGATGCAACTGCTTCATCCTGCGCAAAAATAGAAATGGAAAAAAGTAGGAAAACTACTAGACTGATACCTAAAACTCTAGAAATTTGATCGCGGTATGTTACCTTTTTCATATATAGAATATTTCAATCGAAATTTTGGCACGGTTATTACTATATCAAAGACAACACATTCAAAGAAACCGCACCTGAATTGACGGCAAAAATACGGATTAGACTTTATTTGCAAAATGTTAAGGTATTGATAATTATAATTTATAATTGTTCTAAATAAGGCTTAAAAGTTTACAATAGGGCGTAAAAAATTACTTTTGTGAAAAGGAAAATATAATTCAACTATAACATAATGAAATCACTGTTTATAATTGCGGTTATCACATTCTCGACTACCATGGGTCTTGCCCAACAGGGGAAGGTGAGCATTGAGCAGGATGATAGGATCATCGATTTGCTCGATATTTACAAATCTTCCAATCAAGAATACGAATATTATAGAATACAAGTAGGCTTTGGTTCTTTTGACAAAGCACAGCGCATTAAGGAAAGTGTAGAAATCGATTTTCCGGACCTATTCTCAAAAATCGATTTTGATTCCCCCACCTATAGGGTACGGTTGGGTCGCTTTAAAACAAAGCTCCAAGCGGAACGAATGTTTAATGAGGTACGGGTAAAGTATCCTGATGCGATGCTTTTGAAACCAAAAAAATCGACTTGAAAAGTCGATTTTTTTATTCCCCTGAATGATACATTATTATCTTGACTTCAATTTCTTCTTCACAGCAACCTCTTGGAAAGCTTCGACAATATCCAACTCTTTGATATCATTGTAGTTTTTGATCTGCAATCCACAGTCATAGCCCTTGGCAACTTCTTTTACATCATCCTTAAAACGCTTTAATGATGCCAACTCGCCTGTATAAATAACCACACCATCCCGAATTAATCGAATATTTGAATTACGGAATATTTTTCCGCTGGTCACCATACAACCTGCAATGGTGCCAATCTTAGATATCTTAAAAGTTTCCCTAATCTCGGCAGTACCTGTGATTTCTTCCTTCATTACTGGAGAAAGCATACCTTCCATGGCATCTTTAAGATCATTGATGGCATCATATATTATGGAGTACATCCGAATATCGATTTCCTCTTTTTCCGCTACCATTCTGGCATTGCCCATTGGTCTTACATTAAATCCGATAATGACCGCATCCGAGGCCGAAGCAAGAAGTACATCGGATTCGGTAATAGGACCAACCCCCTTATGTATAATATTAACCTGGATTTCCTCGGTGGATAATTTCTGGAACGAATCTGTCAATGCTTCAACGGAACCATCCACATCCCCTTTAAGAATTATGTTCAACTCCTTGAAGTCTCCCAAAGCAATACGTCTTCCGATTTCATCCAAGGTGATATGTCGCTGTGTACGTACCGATTGTTCACGCTGTAATTGAGACCTTCTGGTAGCAATTTGCTTTGCTTCACGTTCATCTTCCAACACATTGAATTTATCCCCTGCCTGGGGCGCACCATCCAATCCGAGAATGGATATGGGTCTCGAAGGTCCAACTTCGCTTATTTCTTTGCCTCTTTCATCGTGCATGGCCTTTACCTTGCCGCTGCATGTACCTGCCAAAACGTAATCCCCTATTTTCAATGTACCTGCCTGTACCAAAATTGTTGACACATAACCTTTTCCTTTATCCAAAAAGGCTTCTACAACAGTACCGGAAGCCAGCTTATTGGGATTGGCCTTTAATTCCAATAGTTCAGCCTCAAGAAGTACTTTTTCAAGTAATTCCTTGACGCCCGCACCGGTTTTGGCCGAAATATCGTGGGACTGGATCTTACCTCCCCAATCCTCGACCAATAAGTTCATTTGTGCTAAACCTTCCTTGATTTTTTCAGGATTGGCTGTCGGTTTATCTATTTTATTAATTGCAAATACGATAGGAACGCCAGCTGCTTGGGCATGGCTGATCGCTTCTTTTGTCTGTGGCATGATATCATCATCCGCTGCTACCACAATAATCGCAATATCCGTTACTTGTGCCCCACGTGCACGCATCGCGGTAAAGGCTTCATGACCCGGAGTATCCAGGAAAGAGATTTTTTGACCATTGGCCAAAGTAACCCCATAGGCACCGATATGTTGGGTAATCCCTCCACTTTCGCCAGCGATTACGTTCTCTTCACGTATGTAATCCAATAAAGATGTTTTACCATGGTCAACATGGCCCATAACGGTAACGATAGGCGCTCTTGGTTCTAAATCTTCAGGAGCATCGACGTCTTCCACAATGCTCTCCTCAATATCCGCAGTAACGAACTCTACGTCATAACCAAATTCATCGGCAACTATGGATAAGGTTTCAGCATCCAATCTTTGGTTCATGGTAACCATGATCCCCAAGGACATACAGGCAGATATGATTTCTGTAGTGCCCACATTCATCATGGTCGCTACCTCACTAGCGGTTACAAACTCGGTAACCTTCAGTATTTTACTCTCAAGTTCTTGCTGTTCTAGATCTTTTTCTGTCTGCTGACGATGTTGATCTCTTTTATCTCTTCGATATTTAGCCCCTTTCCCTTTTTTGGATTTACCCTGAAGTTTTTCTAGGGTTTCCCTTACTTGTTTTTGCACATCCTCTTCAGATGGCTCTACCTTATTTACCGTAGCAAAACGTTTTCCACCCTTTCTGCCTCCGGGTCCACCACTTCTGGGTGCGCTTCCCTTTCCTGGTCCACTTCCAGGGCTACTGACAATTCTTTTTCTTCTTTTCTTCCTGTCGCTAGAATCAGAGGTCGTCTTGGGCTCTTCTTTTTTCTTCTTCGGTTTGTTAAATTTACTAAGGTCGATCTTATCGCCCATGATTTTGGGGCCACTTAGTTTTTTATACTTCGTTGCGATTTTCTCTTCTTCCTTAGAAGGTTCCTCTGGAGCAGCTTCGGTTTTTTGGGTTTTTTCTACCTTGATCGTATCCTCTTTGACATCTTCTACCTTTTCTACCTTATCTGCCTTTTCTGCCACAGGAGGGGCAATTTCTTCCTTAACCTCTTCTTTAACCTCTTCTTTTTTTACCTCTACAACAGGTTTGGCCTTTTTCTTCGGACTTAAATCTATCTTACCTACTGTCTTGGGACCGGCAAGCTCAACCTTGGCCTTGATAATGCGTTCTGAGGATTCGGCCCGTTTCTCACGTGCCAATCTTCTATCTTCCTGCTCTTGTTCGAGTTGCAATCTTATGGCTTCTTTCTCTTTGCGTTTTTCCTCACCTACTTCCTGTGAGGCGACCTTTTTGCTCATGTCGGTCTGAAACTCATCCAATAATACCTGATGTACCTCCTCAGATATTTTTGTGGTGGGTCTTGCGTCAACCTCATGCCCTTTCGACTTTAGGAAATCTACCGCCCGGTCCAATGAGATATTGAGTTCCCTTAGGACTTTATTAAGTCTAATTGTTGCATTGTCTGCCATAAATATTACTTCCTTATTCTAAAAACTGTCGCTAATATAGCTAATCTTCCAATTCTTCCTTGAGTATACGGACCACTTCCAAGATGGTTTCTTCTTCCAAGTCGGTTCTTTTGACCAGGTCATCCACATCTTGTTCTAAAACACTTCGTGCCGTATCCATACCTATTTTCTTGAACTCTTCAATGATCCAAGCATCGATTTCATCAGAGAATTCCGTTAATTCAACATCTTCTTCGACGCCTTCGCGGAATACATCTATCTCGTAACCTGTAAGTTTCCCTGCCAAACGGATATTATGGCCTCCCCTACCTATGGCCTTGGAAACCTCCTCTGGCCTTAAGTATACCTGGGCAGTCATTTTCTCGTCATTTAATTTCACAGAGGAAACCCGGGCAGGACTCAAGGCCCTGGTCACCAATAATTGTGGGTTGTTCGTCCAATTTATAACATCGATATTCTCATTGCCCAACTCCCGGACGATACCATGTATACGAGATCCTTTCATACCCACACAGGCACCCACGGGATCAATTCGATCATCATAGGAATCCACGGCCACTTTGGCCTTTTCACCAGGAATACGGACTGCTTTTTTTATCGTGATCAAACCATCGAAAACCTCTGGTATTTCTTGGAAAAAAAGTTGTTCAAGAAAGCGGGGGGAGCTTCTCGACATAATAATTGTCGGTTTATTCCCCTTGAGTTCCACACTCTCGATGATTCCCCTTACATTATCCCCTTTTCTAAAAAAGTCTGATGGGATCTGCCGATCCTTCGGCAAGATAATCTCATTGCCCTCATCATCCAATAAAATTATTGCCTTATGTCTAATATGATGCACCTCAGCGGTATAAATCTCGCCTTCCAAATCTTTAAACTGCTTGTAAATCGTCGTATTATCATGCTCATGGATTTTGGAGATAAGGTTTTGGCGCAATGCCAAAATCGCCCTTCTACCCAAATCGATCAATTTCACCTCTTCAGATACATCTTCGCCTACTTCAAAATCGGGTTCTATCTTTCGAGCTTCCGATAGTGAAATCTCTTCATTCGGTTCTTCGACCATGCCGTCTTCAACAACAACGCGGTTTCTCCAAATTTCCAAATCCCCTTTATCGGGGTTTATAATAATATCAAAATTATCATCGGATCCAAATTTCTTTTTAAGCGCGTTCCTAAAAACATCCTCCAAAATCGCCATTAGCGTAACCCTATCTATGAATTTATCATCTTTAAATTCCGAAAAAGATTCAATCAGCGCAATATTTTCCATTTGTATACTACTATTAATATTTTAAAATAACTTTTGCTTCCTTAATTTCAGAAAATAATATTTCCTTTTTTTTCTGAACTGTGGTTTTCCCTTTTCCAATGGGTTTGGGTTCCCGTGCTTTCCATTGCAACACTATACCCTGTCCGTTGGCTTCAGTTAGATTACCCTCATAAACAGCTTCTTGTGTCTGTACCTTTACTTTTCTGCCAATGTTCTTTTTATACTGACGGGGATCTACCATTGGTGACGCGGCCCCAGAAGAGGTCACGGTCAATGAAAAATCAACTTCGTCCCGATCCAGGTTATGTTCAATGGCCCTACTCACTTTTATGCAATCCTGTACGCTAACGCCATTATCACCATCCAATACCACATGAATGCTATTATCGGCACCCATGGTAAAATCGATTAAAAAAAGTGATTTATCCTGGGCCAATGCCTCGTTCAAAAGCGTTTCTACTTTCTCCTTCAACATAACTTTAAGTAACAAAAGAGGGGACAAATTGTCCCCTCATGAATACCTAGATATCCTTTCAGTGGTGCAAATATACAATATTTTACAATCTACAACAAGCTTATTTTCAAGAACTGGTGTATAAATAAACCAACACACCGAAAGTTAACTTTAAATGGTATTTTTGGCCATTCTACCAACTATACCGATTTATGGAAATTTTCTCTTCGTACAATATCATTATTGAAGCCTCAATTATTGTGATCCTTTCGTTTTGGTTCAATGGTATATCTAAAAAGACCAATATTCCATCGGTACTAATGCTTATCGCTTTAGGGATTATCTTGCAATATGTACTAGGCTATTTAGCATCTAGCAAGCCTGATTTCGAAGGGGCCTTAGAGATTTTGGGTATAGTGGGTTTGATCATGATCGTTCTCGAAGCCGCATTGGAGCTCGAACTTAAAAAGGAAAAAATAATCCCCATTATAAAGGCAATGGCTATCGCCCTTATAGGACTCGTAAGTTCAGCTTGGGTTGCAGCTCTGATCATGCACCAGTTTATCCCTGATATGACCATGCAGTCGGCTTGGCTATACGCAACTCCATTGTCTATATTATCCAGCGCTATTATCATCCCCAGTGTAAGTGAACTTTCGGAGAAAAAAAAAGAATTCCATATATATGAGAGCACCTTCTCGGATATAGCCGGAATTATGATGTTCTACTTTTTAATTGGAGGCCTGAAACCTTCAGAAGATAACGGTGTCGCCGGTTTTTCTATTAATCTATTAATCACTATCGTAATTGCCCTAGTGGCCAGTTACGCGATAATTCTTGTTTTTCAACGAATCAAGAGTCAGGCAAAATTATTCCTATTGATTGCCGTATTGCTGTTATTGTATGCCATAGGGAAGAAATTTCATCTTTCCTCCTTAATTATCATCTTGATTTTTGGATTGGTGATAGCCAATGTAAAATTGTTTTTTCCGGGAAAATTGGCAACTTTTTTAGAGAAGGAAAAAATAAACCAGATTTACCATGAGCTCCATATCATTACGTTAGAGACCGCGTTTATCGTTCGTACATTTTTCTTTGTCATTTTTGGCCTTACCATTGTGCTTTCCTCCTTATTCAGTTTAAGCGTTGCCTTGGTCAGCATATTGATCATGATCTCTATTTATGCCATTCGTTTTGTAGTGCTACGAGCTTTTTTCGGAGGGGACATAATGCCACAGTTATTTATCGCCCCCCGCGGTTTGATTACGGTTTTATTATTTTATGCCATTCCAAAAGAAGCACAGGTTGCCACTTTTGAATCGGGTATCTTATTGTTCGTCATTATTGGAACAAGCTTGATTATGACCTGGGCTATGATAAAGGAAGGAAAGAAAATGGGAAGCTTGTTGGATGAAATCGATCAGGAAGTATTGGCGCGTAACAAATCGGAAGATGCACTATGGGCCAAAAACGAAAGCTTGAAGATCCAAGAATCGGCGGTACCATTGAAAGAAAGGTCGATAAATCAAAGCGCTTCGGATGGAATAGATCCAGAAAAAGAATAGCTCAGGAGCTCTTCTTAAGCATCATTATTGAAAGGCATACAAAATAAAAATCCCAGCAAGAATACCTGGATTTTCCAACTCTGTTGGCCTACTAGGACTCCCTTCGGCTGCGCTCAGGATAAACTTCCCATCCTAGCTTTTATACAAAAATAAATCCCGATATGTAAAAATACATCGGGATAAGGGAATATTCGTTGGCCTACTAGGACTCCCTTCGGCTGCGCTCAGGATAAACTTC
>NZ_JABTCG010000009.1 GCF_014610845.1 Maribacter arenosus
GTATGTTGACTTTCAAGGCGGAGCCTTTAGGGAAAGGCGCCAGCCAATCCCGGTATTGTTTTGTGGTATGTTGACTTTCAAGGCGGAGCCTTTAGGGAAAGGCGCCAGCCAATCCCGGTATGGTTTTGGGCCTTTTTGACTTTCAAGGCGGAGCCTTTAGGGAAAGGCGGGAGCCAATCCCGGTATGGTTTTGTGCTATGTTGACTTTCAAGGCGGAGCCTTAAGGGAAAGGCGCCAGCCAATCCCGGTATGATTTTGGGCCTTTTTGACTTTCAAGGCGGAGCCTTAAGGGAAAGGCGCCAGCCAATCCCGGTATGGTTTTGGGTCTTTTTGACTTTCAAGGCGGAGCCTTTAGGGAAAGGCGCCAGCCAATCCCGGTATGGTTTTGTGGTATGTTGACTTTCAAGGCGGAGCCTTTAGGGAAAGGCGCCAGCCAATCCCGGTATGGTTTTGTGGTTTGTTGACTTTCAAGGCGGAGCCTTTAGGGAAAGGCGCCAGCCAATCCCGGTATGGTTTTGTGGTATGTTGACTTTCAAGGCGGAGCCTTTAGGGAAAGGCGCCCGCCAATCCCGGTATGGTTTTGGGCCTTTTTGACTTTCAAGGCGGAGCCTTTAGGGATAGGCGCCAGCCAATCCCAATCAGTTAGTCCCTAAATTTCAAGTAGGTATATTGCCATTTTTATTGGCCTTGATCGCATTGATGATCATCAGTGCATGGATTCGGGAGTTTTCTATAAACCATTTATGGGTTTCCATCCCTCCGCAAATAACCCCAGCTAAATAGAGCCCTTTAATATTGGTCTCCATAGTTTCTTGGTTGTATTGGGGAAGTCTTTTTTCATCTGGCGAAAGCTGAATCCCCAATTTTTCAAGAAAAGTGAAATTTGGTCGATAGCCAGTCAAGGCAAGTACAAAGTCATTTTCCAATTCAATTACTCCGTCTTCTGTCGCTATCAATAACTTGTCAGGATGGATTTCTTTAACATTGGCATTGAAATAGGCCTTGATACTTCCTTCCTTAATACGATTTATAATATCGGGCCGAACCCAGTATTTAACACGTTGACCTACTTCAGGTTCACGAATGATCAGTGTCACTTCCGCACCTTTTCGATAACATTCCAGTGCCGCATCTATGGCAGAATTACTTCCCCCTATGACAGCCAATTTTTGACTGGCATAAAAATGTGGGTCTTTATAATAATGGGATACCTTATCCAATTTTTCACCGGGAATATCCAGTAGATTGGGTATATCGTAGAATCCTGTCGCTATAATCACATTGGATGCTTTGTAATTTCGTTTGTCCGTAACGATTTCAAAGCCGGAATCGACCTTATTAACCGCTTCCACCTTCTCAAAAAGATTTATTTTTAAGTTATTGCTGGTAACTATTCTTCGATAATACTCCAAGGCTTCGTTCCTTTTGGGTTTGGCTTCATTGCTGATAAAAGGAATTTGATCTATTTCCAGTAAATCCGAAGAGGAGAAGAATTGCATATTTACGGGGTAGTTGTAGAGTGAATTTACAATAGTACCCTTTTCTAAGATTATATAACTTAGTCCGTTCTTTTTGGCTTCCAACCCACATGCAATACCAATAGGGCCACCTCCAACAATTACAATATCAAAATGATCCATTAGTAAACAAGTTCCTTTAATTCATGAATCGTTTGTGTTGGATTATCACTTTTGAAGACAAAACTACCGGCAACCAAAACATCGGCTCCGGCATCTACCAAGGCCTTTGCGTTTTTTGAAGTAACACCTCCGTCTATTTCAATCAGTGTTTTTGCACTTTTACCATTTATCAATGCTTTGAGTGATCTAATTTTTTCATAGGTGTTCACAATAAAGGACTGTCCTCCAAAACCAGGATTAACACTCATAAGACATACCAAATCAATATCCTTAATGGTGTCCTCTAATAAACTGATATTCGTGTGCGGGTTAATCGCTACCCCAGCTTTCATTCCTTCTGCTTTTATGGCCTGCAGGGTGCGATGAAGGTGGTTGCACGCCTCATAATGCACACTTAGCACACTGGCGCCTAAATCTGCAAAGGTTTTGATGTACCTGTCCGGATCAACGATCATCAAATGCACATCGAGGGGTTTGGTAGCATGCCTTTGAATCGTTTTAACCACAGGCATGCCATACGATATGTTGGGAACAAAAACACCATCCATAATATCGATATGATGCCAATCGGCCTCACTTTGGTTAACCATTTCGACGTCTCGTTGCAAATTGCCAAAATCGGCAGCGAGCAATGAAGGGGCAATTTTAATGTGACTCATAGTTTATTCGCAAGAAGTTTATGTAAAAGTAATGATTTGCTGTCGTTTTCAATGCCTCGGGTTTTATCTAAAATGAGGGAATAACTTTTAGAAATCGCCAATTTCTAACTGACATCTTGAAATTTTCGAAGCAGGGGATTCCCTTTCCCGCATTACGAAATATGTTTTAAACCTTCATAAACGACAATGCTCACGGCATTGGCCAAGTTTAGACTTCGTATGTGTGGACTGTATAGCGGTATTTTATAAAGTTTGTCCGTATTGGGTTCGGTTAAGGCATTGGGTAGGCCAACGGATTCCTTTCCAAACACTAGAAACATATTGTCCTCATAGTTTATAGACCAATGGTCTTTTTTCCCATGGCTCGAAAAATAAACCAAATTCTTGTCTTTGTGTTTTGACTGAAAATCAGCGATGCTTTCATAAATGAACAGTGATATATGGGGCCAATAGTCCAACCCTGCACGTTTTAATCTCTTATCATTTATCTGAAAACCAAAGGGTTTTACCAGATGTAGGTTTGCACCCGATGCCAAAGCAAGCCGACCAATATTACCGGTATTGTTAGGTATTTCAGGTTCTATAAGAACAATATTGAGAGGCATTTAATCGCGGATAGAGTGTAAATATAGTCGTTCTACTTTTTCTCTTGCCCATGGTGTTTTTCTCAAAAAAATGAGTGATGATTTTACAGAAGGATTACTTTTAAAACAATTGATATTTACTTGATTGGCCAATTCTTCCCATGTGTATTTTTGGGTGAGATATTCTAAAATATCCATTAGTTTTACGCCATGTAGCGGATTGTTTGGTTGTTCGTTGTCCATAGTAGGCATATGATTATATCATAAGTTGTCGTTTGGGATCCATTAAAAGCAATGGGATAATTCTAAGTTTAAGGAAATATAGGGAATTTGAACTTACTATAAAAACAAAAAGGTAATAGGTATAAATCCCATTGCCTTTTTGTTTTTGATATAGAAGGATTGACCTTTGCAATACTATTTTCTAAGCACTTTGTCCAAAACAGTATCCTTATCTAGTTTTTTTGTACAGAAGAACCAATCTTTGCAATCAATATCACTATCTTCCATTCTGTCTTTGGCGGTTCCGCAAGAACCTGCTGGGCCAATGATTACGTCATCGCCCGGGTACCAGTCTGCTGGGGTCGCTACTCCAAACTCATCAGCTGCCTGCAGCGCGATGATTACTCGGTAGAGTTCGTCAAAATTTCTTCCCAAACTTAAAGGATAGTAGATGATTGCCCTTATTATTCCTTTAGGGTCAATGAAAAATACAGCCCTAACAGCTTTGGTAGAATCTTCGTTAGGTTGGATCATTCCATATTTTTTCGCAACATTCATGGTAATATCCTCAATCAAAGGAAAGTTGACCTCGACATCCTTCATTCCTTTGTATTCGATTTTTTCCTTGATGGTACGTAACCATGCAATATGGCTATAAAGACCATCGATTGAAAGGCCAACAAGTTTGCAATTGGCTTTATTGAACTTCTCATCCATGGTAGCGAAAGTCATAAACTCTGACGTACATACGGGGGTAAAGTCAGCGGGATGGCTGAATAGAATCACCCAATTTCCTTTATAATCCGCTGGGAAATTAATATCACCTTGAGTGGTCACTGCTTTAAACTCTGGGGCGGCATCACCAATTCTAGGCATACTTATCACTTGTTCCATTTGTTCTTCCATTGTATTTATTTTATAATTAGACAACTTATTAGTGCTCTAAAGATAATTTGCCAGGTAGCCTGGATAAAGCTACTATTGTTACAGATACGCCTTTTTGTGAATTCATTAACAGGTTTGACGTTCTGAAAATCGCTGATAAATAGTGTTGTCTTATTTCAAGGTGATAAATCTGTTTTGATGGATTTGGAAGTGTATGAAATGAAAAAACTCCGGTAATCAGCCGGAGTTTATTCATCAATCAAAAAACGAACAGTCATGATAAACTGTTGTTAACTATAAAATTACAATATATATGCCAAATTTCCAATTTAAGGAGAATTTAACATTGTTAATAGTGCAATTGACCTATCCTAAATAGGTCTTTAAAATTTTACTTCTTGAAGTGTGTTTTAGACGTCGGATCGCTTTTTCCTTGATTTGACGAACCCTTTCCCTTGTTAAATCGAAAGTTTCACCAATTTCCTCTAAGGTCATTGAATGTTGTCCTGCCAAACCGAAATAAAGACGAATAACATCTGCCTCCCTAGGGGTTAAGGTTTCCAATGCACGTTCAATTTCTGTGCGCAATGATTCATGTAATAGTTCCCGATCTGGGTTTGGAGATTCGCCACTACGAAGTACGTCATAAAGGTTTGAATCCTCACCAGCAATCAAAGGAGCGTCCATAGATACGTGACGACCTGAATTCTTCAAGGATTGTTTAACATCCTCAACGGTCATATCCAATTCCTTGGCGATTTCCTCGGCAGAAGGCATTCTTTCATGCGCTTGCTCCAAAAATGCAAAAGTCTTGTTGATTTTGTTGATCGATCCAATCTTGTTCAGAGGCAAACGTACAATACGCGATTGCTCTGCCAATGCTTGTAAAATGGATTGACGAATCCACCATACGGCGTAGGAGATAAATTTAAATCCACGGGTTTCGTCAAATCGTTGTGCCGCTTTGATCAATCCCAAGTTTCCTTCATTGATCAAATCAGGCAAAGTAAGTCCTTGGTTTTGGTACTGTTTGGCGACCGACACCACGAATCGAAGATTGGCCTTTGTGAGTTTTTCAAGAGCGATCTGGTCGCCTGCCTTGATGCGTTGTGCCAATTCTACTTCTTCATCTGCGGTAATCAAATCTACTTTGCCAATTTCTTGCAAGTACTTGTCCAAAGATGCGGTTTCCCTATTGGTAACCTGTTTTGTAATTTTAAGCTGTCTCATCTACAATATTTAAGTTCGAGTTGCATAGACTGCATATACTTATACGTAAAAAAGACTGAAATGTTACAAAAGGGAGGAAAAACTTCTATATTTAATGGTAGGAGAACTTTCGAGGATGCTTTCTATCTCCCTACTGCATTGTTAACCTTTTAGGACTCCTTGACATTAAGTGGTAATTACACCTCATGTGTTGGTCCTGACTTTATTGGTCTAAAACTTATTTTATTAATATATACCAACACTGCGGTAAAATACTAGTCTTATGAAATCATTGTATTTAATTTGCGTATTGTGGTCGATTGTAATTTATTCTTCCAGATTATCGGATCACTCAACTGAAGGTCTGCCCGAACAACAGCGGATAAACGGTACCTATCAACTAACTTTCTACGAGTACAGTGCTTCTCGATTAGATAATACTAGATCGGATGATGACTGGGATTTGAGATATGCCAATTCGATATGTCGTGCTACAAATATCTCAATGAGCGTAACATTTCAGGATGATGGCACTTTCAAAGCCGAGGGTGGTTATTTAGGTACTTCAATAGATCCCAACCTTCCTCGTCATACCATGCTGACCCGTTCAGATGAGTTTACCCAGGATGGTAAATGGAAAATAGATAATAATAAGTTGGTTTTCAGTGATGATGAGTTTTTGGGATATCCGATTTCAATGAACCCTTGGACGTTGACAATTTTTCATTCCGTTGAAGAGTTTCCCATAGATGGTTTGAAAATCGTGGACATTACCAATGAAAAGATTACTTTGGAGCTAGTTTCAAATGTAGATGTAGACTTTGGCATACCTTCAAAGGTGCAATTTATTGGTACTGTTATTCTAGAAAAATGATTTGTCGGTTAGGATTCTTTCACTTTAATACAAAAAAAGCCCTGACGGTACCGTCAGGGCTTAAAATATATTAGACTTAAGGTTTAATCCCTTCTTGGTTTACGGTCCCTATTGTCTCTTCCGCGACGGTCGTCCCTACCGCGATTTCGATCATTGCTACGTGGTGGTCTTTCCACAAAACCTTCTGGTTTTGGTAAAAGTGCCTTACGGGAAACTTTCTCTTTTCTTGTTCTTGGATCTGTACCTAAATATTTCACATCAAAAACGTCACCCATGTTTACAACATCACTGACATTTTCGGTTCGTTCCCATGCCAATTCGGAAACATGAAGTAAAACTTCATTTCCAGGGGCATCCATATATTCAACAACAGCACCAAAATCCAACATCTTGATGACCTTCACTTCATACACGCTACCAACTTTAGGCTTAAATAATATAGAATCTATTTTCGCCAATACTGCATCTATACCTTCTTGACCAGTTCCAAGGATCTCTACAATACCTTCTTCTGTAACAGGATCTTCATTGATAACGATAGTCGTATTTGTGGCTTTTTGCAATTCCTGTATGACTTTACCTCCTGGCCCGATCAAAGCACCAATAAACTCATTAGGTATGGTCCTTGTCACCATTTTCGGTGCGTGGGACTTAACGTCTGCATTTGGTGCGGCAATGGTATCGGTAAGCTTTGTCAATATATGTAAACGACCTGCTTGGGCTTGTTTCAAAGCTTTTACAAGAATTTCATACGACAATCCTTTTACTTTGATATCCATTTGGCAAGCGGTTATACCATCTGCGGTACCTGTAACTTTAAAGTCCATATCACCCAAGTGATCTTCATCACCCAGAATATCGGATAACACCGCATATTTCCCAGAATCACTATCAGAAATAAGTCCCATGGCAATACCAGAGACAGGTTTCTTTAGTTGAACACCAGCATCCATCAAAGCCATGGTTCCTGAACATACAGTTGCCATAGACGAAGAACCGTTAGATTCCAGTACCTCTGAAACAACACGAACGGTATAGGGACAATCGGCAGGAATCATTCCTTTCAAAGCCCTTTGCGCCAAATTACCATGACCTACTTCCCTACGGGATGTACCTCTTATGGGTCTTGCTTCACCGGTTGAGAAAGGAGGGAAGTTATAATGAAGGTAAAATGTTTCCTCACCTTCATAAGATGGCATATCAATTTGATTGGCTTCCCTTGAGGTTCCTAAGGTTACTGTGGCCAATGCCTGGGTCTCACCCCTTGTAAATATGGCAGAACCATGTGTAGAAGGCAAATAATCCACCTCACACCATATAGGTCTGATCTCATCTGTTTTTCTGCCATCTAAACGCAATCCTTCATTTAAAGTAAGGTCACGAACAGCGGCCTTTTCAGCTTTACTGTAATATTTTGATATCAATCCTCCGAACTCGACTAATTCCTCTTCAGAAAAGGTAGCTATGAGATCATTTTTAATTTCTTCAAATGCCGCACTTCTATCATGTTTGGCAGATCCAGCTTTCGCGACAGCGTAAACCTTGTCATAAGCCATTTCATGTATTTTTTTGGCCAAATCCTCATTTTCGCTTTCTGTCTCGTACTCACGAACCTCTTTTTTACCAAAGGCTTCAGCCAATTTTATTTGGGCTGCACATTGTACCTTGATAGCTTCGTGGGCAAATTTAATGGCCTCGACCATTTCTTCTTCTGAGATTTCCCCCATTTCACCTTCTACCATCATAACAGAATCGGCAGACGCCCCTATCATCATATCGATATCACTTTCTACTAATTGTGCTCTTGTGGGGTTAATGATAAATTCCCCATTCACACGACCAACCCGTGCCTCGGAAATAGCACATTCAAATGGAAAATCTGATAATTGAATTGCCGCGGATGCTGCCAAACCTGCCATTGCATCTGGCATGACATTTTCGTCATGGGACATCAATTGAATCATCACCTGGGTTTCAGAATGATAATCTTTTGGAAATAATGGGCGTAAAACCCTATCGACCAAACGCATGGTCAATACTTCTCCATCACTTGGTCTTGCCTCTCTCTTGAAGAATCCACCTGGGTAACGCCCAGATGCAGCGAATTTTTCACGATAATCTACCGTTAACGGTAAGAAATCTACATCGCTTTGTTTGTAATTGGAAACAACTGTACATAATAACATACATTTTCCTGACTGGACAACAACAGAACCATGGGCTTGTTTTGCCAATTTTCCGGTTTCGATAGAAATTTCCCTACCGTCACCAAGGTCAATGACCTCTCTAAATACTTTTGGAATCATAAATTCGATTTAAAACCTGATTCATTCAGGTTTATTAAACAATGGTCTATCCGCCATGCTTTCTGGTCGGATTGTGTTGTGTTGTTGTGTGTTGACCAATGAAAAACTGTGTGCAGCTTTTTGAATTTGCCCTTTTTTGGATCCTGGACTTAGGAGTATATTAAAAAGGGGAAGCCCAGCTTCCCCTTATTTCTTATTTTCTAATATTCAATTCTTTGATAAGTTCACGATATTTTACAATATCCTTCTTTTTCAAGTAATCCAAAAGACTTCTTCTTTTACCTACAAGTCTTACCAATGAACGTTCGGTGTTATAATCTTTGTGGTTGCTTTTTAGGTGACCGGTCAAATGGTTGATGCGATGTGTAAACAAAGCAATCTGCCCTTCCGTTGAACCTGTATTGTCTTCTTTTCCGCCGTGTTTCTTGAATATTTCGGCTTTTATCTCTTTGGTTAAATACATTCCAATATTGTTTTAAATGATTTTTATGTATTTGATTGATTTTCAATCAGGGCGCAAAGATAGGAATATTTTTTGTTTCGTGCGGTAGAGTATTCTTTTTTTAAAACAACATTAAACCTTTTGATCTTTTCCTTGTCAAACTATAAATGTTAAAAAAATGTTATTATGAAAAAAAGTTTTAAAAAAGTGAACTTCACGGGATCATTGCTTTTGGCAATATTGGTTTTGGTTTCCTGTGACAAAGATGATTCCACGGATATGTCCGAGGAAGGAGCTATTACCGCAACAGAACTCAAATTCAGTGACGAAACGGATTTGATTGTGGAAGATGTTATAACTATTGGTGAAGAAATTTATGCAACGGATGAAATCATCGTTACCTCTAAAGCCAATTATATTTCCGATTACCTACCCGATTGTGTTACGATTACCACGGTGGTTAACAGCACCACCAAAGAGAAGACCATTGATTTTGGTGAGGGTTGCGAACTGCCAAATGGTAATGTGCTTAGCGGAATCATTTATCTTAGTTATTTAAAGGATATGGATCTAGCTACAAAGACCTTGAGTATGTCCTTGGAAAATTTCACTTTCAATAGTGTTGCAGTTGAGGGTAGTGCATCAATTGTAAGGACCAGAAGTAACGATAGTGGTAATCCTCAGTCAGATGCTGAAGCTGGTTTCAGTGGAACATGGCCCGATGGTACTACTGCCAATTTCACGGCCAATAGAACCCGCGAATGGATTGAAGGTTATGGATCTGGTTATTGGGGTGATAATGTTTTCTTGATCTCAGGGAAAGGAACCTATATTGGAAAATTAGAAAACGTTTTTATGAAAGAAACGATTGTCCCCTTAAGAAGGGAAATGTCCTGTAGGTTTATTGTAAGTGGTATTTTGGAAATATCAAGAAATGAAACAACGGTTACCCTTGATTTTGGTGATGGAAGTTGCGATGCAAAAGGTATTCTTACCTATCCGAATGGGGAATCTGAAGAAATATTCTTACGGAGGTTTATTAAATAAAGTTTGTTGTGAATATAAAAAGCCCTGACAATCTGGTCAGGGCTTTTTTATTATTTCCTAATCGGATTGTTTTGAATCAAATCGATATAGAGATTGATTTTCTTTTTTAAGTCCCTTCTATGGGTAATGAAATCCAAGAAGCCGTGTTCCTGCACAAACTCCGATGTTTGGAAACCTTCAGGCAATTCTTTTCCAGTTGCTTCCAATACTACCCTAGGTCCTGCGAAACCGATCAAAGCACCGGGTTCCGAAATATTGATATCGCCCAACATCGCATAAGAAGCCGTGGTGCCCCCAGTTGTTGGATCGGTACATAATGAGATATAAGGCAATTCAGCTTCGGCCAATTGTGCCAGTTTTGCGGAGGTCTTGGCCAATTGCATTAATGATAATGCCGCTTCCATCATTCGAGCACCACCGGATTTTGAAATCATTACAAAAGGTACTTTCTTTTTAATGGCATAATCAATTCCCCTTACGATCTTCTCACCTACAACGCTACCCATAGAACCCCCGATAAAACTAAAATCCATACAGGAAATGACAATATACTTTCCCATGGATTTGCCATAACCAGTTCGTACGGCATCTTTAAGTCCGGTTTTCTTTTGGGCCGCCTTTAAACGATCAGTGTATTTCTTGGTATCGGTAAATTTAAGGGGATCTTTTGAGTGCAATTTGACATCCAATTCGGTGAATTTATTGTCGTCGAAAAGTATTTCGAAATATTCCTTGCTTCCGATCCGAACATGATAGTCATCCTCAGGACTGACATAAAAGTTTTTAGCCAATTCCTCCGATTCAACGATCTTACCTGTGGGAGATTTATACCACAAGCCTCTTGGCGTATCTTTTTTCTGCTCAGTGGCAGTCTGAATTCCTTTTTCTTTTCTTTTGAACCACAACGACATATCTTCCATATTGGGTTAAACTCTTCTATTCTTATAGTGTATTTACATTATTAAGGTCTTCAAATGCTTTTTTCAAACGCTCGACAAATGTCTTTTCACCTTCACGCAACCAAACCCTCGGGTCGTAATATTTTTTGTTGGGCTCATCAGGTCCATTGGGATTGCCAATCTGTGATTGTAGAAAATCCTTTTTATCCTGAACATAATCCCTTACACCTGCCAAGAAGGCATATTGTAAATCGGTATCGATGTTCATTTTAATGACACCATAACCAATGGCCTCCCTGATTTCCTCTACGGTAGACCCAGATCCACCATGGAATACAAAATCGATATAATTGTGCTTTACGCCATATTTTTTAGTAATGTATTCTTGTGAGTTCTTTAGGATTTTGGGCGTTAATTTTACGTTCCCTGGCTTATATACCCCATGTACATTGCCAAAGGCTGCTGCAATCGTAAACCTAGGACTTACTTTTGAAAGTTCTTCATAGGCATAGGCTACTTCTTCTGGTTGGGTATATAATTTGGAGTCATCTACATCGGAATTGTCAACGCCATCTTCCTCACCTCCTGTAATTCCCAATTCTATTTCCAAGGTCATGCCCATTTTGCTCATTCTCTTAAGGTACCCTTTGCAGATTTCGATATTTTCTTCAATTGGCTCTTCCGAAAGGTCGATCATATGGGAGCTGAATAAAGGTTTGCCGGTTTCGGCATAATGTTTTTCACTCGCATCTAGCATACCGTCTATCCAAGGTAATAATTTTTTTGCACAGTGGTCTGTATGTAAGATTACCGTGGCACCATAAGCCTCGGCCAATTGATGAACGTGTTTCGCACCAGCAATGGCTCCAAGTACGGCAGCCCGCTGTCCATCATTCGATAAGCCTTTACCTGCGTTGAATTGTGCTCCGCCATTTGAAAATTGTACTATCACAGGTGCGTTAAGGGTCGCTGCGGTTTCCAATACCCCGTTTATAGTATTTGATCCTATAACGTTTACTCCTGGTAAAGCGAATCCTTTTTTCTTTGCATAGTTGAAAATTTCCTGAACTTGGTCTCCGGTGGCTACACCGGGCTTAATATTATGGGCCATAATTATTTGGTCTTTAAATTCTTAAAAAGTGAAGCACAAAAGTAATAAATAATTAGGTCTAAAACGGATAGTTTATACCTATTTGTAATACCGAATTGGCAAAATTATAGTCCCTGAACCATCTTTTTGAATTTTCTTCCGCAGGATTATAGGTTTTAAAACCAAGATCTACCCTGATTAAAAAATAGGTGAAGTCGTAGCGTATTCCAAAACCTGTGCCCAAAGCGATATCGGTGAGGGAATCTATACCATTAAAGGTTTTGTCAGGGTCATCCTCGTTATCGAATACGTTCCATATGTTACCTGCATCGGCGAATAGGGCCCCTTTTATATCACCTACCACAGGAAATCTGTATTCCAGGTTTAAGGCTAATTTTAGGTTAGCTTCGTTAAAATCATTGGTTTCATCTGATTTCCCGGGACCCAGGGAATAAGGGTTCCAGGCCCTATTGTCATTTGATCCCCCGGCAAAATAACTCCGAACAAAGGGAATGTTGTCCGAATTGCCATAAGGTACGGCTATACCAAAGAAACTTCGAAATGCCAATACGTTCGATCGACTCAGGTCCCAATATTTTATATAATCGAATTCCGTTTTAATATACTGGGAGTAGGGAACGCTAAAGACAAGTAGGTCCCCATCGTCGTCTTCATTAAAGGGAACAACATAGGACAAGGCCGAAAGCAGGTTCCCTGCGCTTTCGACTTTCCAACGAAACCGATGAAAGCTATTATCGGTGATACCGTTTCTGTTGTTCTTGTTAAAAGAATAATTTGTCGAGAAAATAAGGTTGTTCTCCGTTAGGCGATCTCTTCTTTCTTTTATACTTCGTACGTTGTCATAATCATCACTTGTAGAGGAGACCGTGCCATTAATAATTGCGTTTATAAAATCATTGGCCCCATCAGGTATTACCAATTCCGGATCATCGCTATTATCACTGGTCTCAAAATCATTAGCGAGTTCTGGGTATTCGGTTGCATCATCATAGGAATCCGCTATTTCGTCTAAACTTTCATAGGTGCTTTCGTAAACATAAAAGAATCTATCTGGATTTACATTGTTGACAAATTGGATATTCAGAAGTTCCACAGTATGTTTTTTATGGTCATTCGGAGACCAATTATATCCTAAAATACTATTCAAGGTTTGTTTGTCCAGTCCTATATTTTTTTGAAAACTGGTCCCTAAAGAAAGACGGGTTTTAGGCAGGGTGTAATTCGGAATCAATTTGCCTGTATTTACAAATGGAAACCATATTCTTGGAAAGGTCAAGTTAATATCGGCCCCAAACTCCAATAAGTTAAAAAATCGATTATCGGTTGCTGTAATACTTTGGTCGTTAGAAGACCCTACATTCAGCCTTCCTGTTAAACTGAGGTTTTCAGCCCCTTTAAATAGATTACGGGCCTGTAAAGACGGGCTAAATGTTAAACCTACCTGTTGAATATTCGAGTGGGAAACGTCCAGATCCATACCCAACTGGTACTTAGGCTTTTCGGTTAAATAGATATTGGCGGTAAGTCCTGTACGCGTGGTATCGGTCTCAAAGGCTATTGAGGGGTATTTAAATACATTGAGATTCGTAATCTGCCTATACGTCCTAGATCTATTTAATTCCCTATAAATACTGTCTTTTTCAAAAAATATGGCATCGGTCAGAGTTTTGGGATTTAACCCTAATTTATCTTTATAGTGAATAGTATATCCCTTATATTCAACAGTATTGAATTCTTCATCTTCTCCATTATGGAGATAATCGGTATAAATGTTTATTTTCTTGAACGTTTCAATTTTATATTCGGAAGTAGTCATGTCATTATTACTTCTAAGACGCAGGTTGTCAATATTCAAGTCAATGGCCATATCCTGGTCATCCCCAGCCTTTGTAGAATCCCGAGTGATTGCATAGTTGATCGAACTCTCTTGAAAATTTCGTATTCCCGAATTTCGAAAAATCGACGTTAATCGCTGGCGTTCATTGTCAAAATTGGTCAAATCAAATTGTTGGCCTATTTTTATCAAAGATTGCGCCTTATTCAATTGATAGATCGAATCGACGACTTTGGAAGAAATCCGATCTGAAATGGTATCGATCATATAGGGTTTTCCTAAGGTGATCTTATAGTCGATTTCAGCTCTTTTTGGCCGTTTCAAGGTATCGACGACGTAGGTCGTGTTATTGTTGAAATACCCCTTGGTACTGTAATACGCCTTTAATCTTTCTAAGGTTCTCCTACTATCGGAAGTATCGATAATGGTTGGAGGTTCACCGATATTCTTTAACCATTCGCTCATGCCCTTGACCAAAAAGGATTCCCCCAGTCGGCCGACTTGCTTTTCAGAGAGCAATTTTACCAAGCGCCCCTTTCTTTTCTCCTTTTTATATAACCAATTTTGAAAGGAAGAATCCGGATTTTGTTTGGCGAGATTATATAAATTCAATCGTAACGGATAACCTAATAGGGTGCTGTTGGGATTTTGAATGATAAGGCTTTGTATATCCTCGTTCCTTACTTTGTCCTCATCCGCATAAATGGTGTTTTTCATGAGAAGGAGTTCATTATCATCGACCCGCTTTAAGGTATTGCATGAGGCAAGTACAATGGCAAAAAATAATAAGCTTATTTTAGCACTGGGGTTTTTGATACGAAACTCTATCCTCATAGAAATCAAAAATACATTATTTGTATGGTTGGTAAAAGCCAAATAAAGTTTATAAAAAGCCTACAGCAAAAAAAGTACCGAAATCAACATGGGATGTTCTTGGTTGAAGGATTAAAGACCGTTCAAGAGCTCTTGGATTCAAATTTTGAACCACACAAACTCTATACTACGGACGCAGCACTGATCCAAGCGGATCAGGTTGGGATCGAGTTGATTTCAGAAGCTGAATTAAAAAAAATAAGTAACCTCAAGACCCCCAATAAAGTATTGGCGATATTTAAATTCCCCGATATAAAACCCATCGATGATCGTGAATGGATTTTGGCGTTGGATGATATTAGGGATCCAGGAAATTTAGGTACCATTATAAGGCTTTGCGATTGGTTTGGAATTCAACATTTGGTATGTTCGGAAAACACGGTAGACTGTTTTAATCCCAAAGTGTTGCAAGCTACCATGGGTTCTATAGCTCGCGTTAATATTGTATATACCGATTTGCTTCAATTCATTACTGACTTTAAAGGGCTAGTTTATGGTACTTTTATGGATGGTGAACCTGTCTATACCATAAAATTACCCCAAAAAGGAATACTGGTCATGGGAAATGAGGCCAATGGAATTTCGAATGAGATCAAGAACAAGATAGATAAAAAGATCAGTATACCCCAATTTGGTGGTAGGCAAACAGAAAGCCTTAATGTTGCCACAGCGGCAGCTATTTTTTTAAACGAAATAAGAAGAATTTAAAAGTAGTGCGAGCAGCAAACAGCTAGCCACTGATTATTATTCAAAAGTGAAATTAATAAAGAGGCCACGTGTTCGCATTGCATCAATATTGCTGGTCCAAGGGCTGTTAGGGTCGTTATCGGGCACCAATTCATCACTTAAGGCAAAAACACCCCGTATGGACGGCGTAAACTTAAAGTATTCCAGATAAAAATCTATTCCGAATCCCAACTCGTAATTGTAGACCATTTTTTTCATTCTGAAGGTACCTCCGGAGTTATCATCCAAACTATCTTCATTACTTCCTAAATTCAAGGAAGTTGAGGCGCCCCCGATTAAAAAGGGCTTCCAATTCCCGATTCTTCGTGTATTTACTTTTAATAATAAAGGAAAATTGATGTATGTGGACTTCACCTCTCTAATGGCGTCATTTTCTTCAGTAAAACCAGGGAAACCTAAGGTTCTTGAGTTGTATAAGAGGCCAGGTTCAAAACGTACATCCAAAAACTCATTGATACGCATTTCCCCGATAAGGCCAACATTAAATCCAAAGGACTTGTCTACCAGAACATGGCGGGCATCGTTTTTGTAATCGAATTTAAAGTCATATTGGTTAAATCCCAGGAAATATCCCCAATTCAATAAGGGTTCATCCTCATTCTCCAAATTAATGACAGGATCTTCGTTAAATTGGGCCGTTATCGATTGGTTTAAAAAAACCATGCCGATCAGGATCAATACTAATTTTCTCATAGTTTATTTTGTGGCTATATAAATAGATGCAACCCCAAAGGTTTGCGGTTTGTTCACTACATCTATAAACCCGATTTTACGTAAAATATTGTTGAACTTCTGGCCATGTGGGAAAACGGAAGCCGATTTACTCAGATACGCATATGCAGAATCATCTTTGGAGAACAGCCTACCTATTTTCGGTAGCATATATTTGGTATAAAATACATACCCTTGTTTGTATGGTGATTTTGTGGGCACCGAGGTTTCTAAAACTACAAATGTGCCCTCGGGCTTCAACACCCTATGTATTTCGGCAAGTCCTTTTTCAAGGGTCTCGAAATTACGGACCCCGAAGGCTACGGTTACGGCATCAAAGGTATCATTGTCGAAAGGTAGATTTTCACTATCGCCTTCTATCATCTCTATGGTTTGGTCCAACTTTTTGTCATGTACCTTTTTCTTTCCCACTTCCAACATACCTGGGGAAATGTCCAAACCAACGATCTTATGTGCCCCGGTTTTAACCAGGTTGATGGCCAAATCCCCCGTTCCTGTGGCAATATCCAATATTAGGTCAGGTTGTTTTTGCTTTAGGATGGCCACTACCCGTTTTCTCCATTTTATATCAATACCAAAGGAAATCACTCTATTTAAACCATCATAATTCCCCGAAATCTTGTCGAACATTCGGGTAACCTGTTCCTTTTTTCCTAAATCCGAATTCTTGTAAGGTGTTACTTTTTTGGTCATTGAAAAAATTTCGACAAAGATACAATTTAGCCAATAGCTATTTTTTTTTTAGTGATAAAGGATGATTACCACTTCACTTATCACTTATTAAAGTGATTATGAACCCGGAAAAAATATGTAATTTTGTGCAGCATTTATTGCATATATTCATTCAATGGGCTGTTTAAATAGCGTATTATCTCATAAAATATTTCTTTTTGAAAATCAATTAAGATATGATTGTCTTAATCGTGAAATCAATACTTTTACTACATGAAAATTATTATTGCCGGTGCTGGTGAAGTAGGGTTTCACTTGGCAAAATTACTCTCATACGAATCTCAGAATATTACCTTGATAGATACGGATAAAGAGAGTTTGGTATATGCGGATAATCATTTGGATATTAAGGTGTTGCGAGGTGATGCTACTTCGATTTCCTTATTGAAGGAAGCTGATGTGCATCACTCGGAACTGGTCATTGGTGTTACATCTTCGGAGACCACCAATCTTACCTTTTGTATGTTGGCCAAGCAATTGGGCTGTAAAAGAACCATAGCAAGAATCTCAAACACGGAATTTATCCAAAATAGGGATATTATACGTTTTTCTGAATTAGGAATAGATGAATTGATTTCACCTGAGCAGTTAGCTGCAGAGGAAATTCAACTCTTGTTGAATAAATCGGCCTTTAATGATACGTATGAATTCGAGGGGGGTAAATTGATTATGGTCGGAGTTTCATTGCAAAAAAGTGCACCTTTCGTGGGTAAAACGGTGAAAGAAGCGGCCCAAATATTCACAGAGCATCATTTTATGCCCATTGCCTTACAACGCTTGGGGACCCAATTCACTGTTATACCACGGGGGGATACCATTTTCAAGGAAGGTGACCAGGTTTATTTTATAACAACCCCGGAAGGGGTCGATGAGTTGTACAAATTGACCAACAAAAAGAAGGAAGAAATCAGGAATGTCATGATCCTCGGCGGAAGTAAGGTTGGATTTAAAACTGCGAGGGATCTATGTGCAAAGAAATTCAACGTTAAGCTTATTGAAAAGAACAAAGAAAAGGCCTTTGATTTGGCTGATGATCTTCCTAATGCTCTTGTCATCAATGGTGATGGTAGAAATGTTGAATTATTAGAGGAAGAGAGCTTGGATTCTATGGATGCTTTCGTGGCCGTAACCGGTAATTCCGAGACCAATATCATGTCATGTTTGGTAGCAAAATCAAAACATATTAAAAAGACAATCGCACTCGTTGAGAATATGGACTATTTTCAACTTTCACATTCTATCGGTATTGATACGCTTATCAATAAAAAGCTTTTGGCTGCGAACCATATTTTCAGGCATATTAGAAAAGGGAAGGTAGTAGCCCTAATGCGCCTTAACAATCTGAATTCAGAGATCCTCGAATTCGAAGTTAAACCAACTTCAAAGGTTAGGGGCAAGCTAATCCGGGAAATCGAATTTCCCGAGGAAGCTACTATAGGTGGTGTCGTCAGGGATGGTATAGGTGTTATTGCCCTCGGGGATTTTAAAATACGGTCCGGGGATAGGGTAGTGGTCTGCTGTTTGCCTGATGCCATACCAAAAATAGAACGTTTATTTCTCTAGTATGTCTTTGAATTCCAAAATCATAATCCATTTAATGGGGCTTCTTTTGCTCTTTAATGGATTGTTCATGCTTTTTGCTGCGATAATGAGCGGTATTTATGATGATGGCGCTACCTTGGATATTACCTTGGCTTCCATAACCTCAATGTTCATTGGGATTACTGCCATGTATTTTACGAGAAACCATAAGAAGGAGGTAAAGCGAAAGGAGGGGTATATCATAGTTACCTTTGGGTGGATCGTGATGTCTATTTCTGGGATGTTGCCCTATTTATTTTCTGGGGCGATTCCCGATGTCACCAATGCCTTTTTCGAAACGATTTCTGGTTATACGACTACCGGAGCGACGATTTTGGATGATATTGAGATTTTGCCCAAAGGTATTTTGATCTGGAGAAGTCTTACCCATTGGATTGGAGGAATGGGAATCATTGTACTGGCCATTGCCATACTTCCTCTTTTAGGAATTGGGGGAATGCAGTTGTTCGCGGCTGAGGCCCCAGGCCCAAGTGCCGATAAATTACATCCAAGGATTACAGATACGGCAAAACGACTTTGGTATATTTATGTGGGATACACCATTGCCGAAACCATATTGCTAAAGTTTGCTGGCATGTCTTTCTTTGATGCTTTAAACCATTCCTTAGCAACCTTATCGACCGGCGGATTTTCTACAAAAAATGCGAGTTTGGCATATTGGAACGACCAACCATTGATTCAATATATCGTTATCTTTTTCATGTTTTTGGCAGGGAGCAATTTTGTACTTAGCTATTTTGCCTTTAAGGGGAAAATACAACGTGTATTAATGGATGAAGAATTTAAATTCTACTTTACCTTTATATTGATATTTACCGTTATTGTTGCTTTGGGAGTATATTTCCAAGCAAATGTTCCTGTGTCGGATTATCATCCTATGGTCAACGGACCTGCCGAAAGTGCCTTTAGGCATGGCCTTTTTCAAGTCGTTTCGGTAATAACAACAACAGGTTTTGTAACCGCGGATTTTAGCAATTGGACCCCGTTCCTTAAGGTCCTCTTTTTTGGTTTGTTTTTTCTAGGTGGTTCGGCAGGGTCAACTGCTGGTGGTATAAAAGTTATGCGACACCTTCTTATCATTAAGAATGGCATATTAGAGTTTAAGAGAACCTTACATGCAAATGCGGTTATTCCCGTTAGATATAATAATAAAACAGTAAGGGAGCATATCGTCTACAATATAATCGCCTTTTTCGTACTGTATATGTTGTTGTTTATCATCGGTTCCCTGGTGTTGGGTTTCTTGGGATTGGATTTTGAATCTGCAGTAGGCGGAGCAGCTTCCTCTTTGGGGAATGTTGGTCCAGCTTTGGGCTCCCTTAATCCATTGAGTAATTTTAACGGATTACCTCTATTGGGGAAATGGTGGCTAGGTTTTTTAATGCTCTTAGGAAGATTGGAACTCTTTACTGTACTGATTATCTTAACACCTTACTTTTGGAAAGACATATAAAAAAACCCGCTTTTGCGGGTTTTTGATTTTATAACGCGGCTTTAATCCGTGATATGGCTTCCCTCAGCTCCGCTTCAGAAGCGGCATAGGAGATTCGTATGCAATTAGGGTTGCCAAAGGCTTCGCCGGTTACCGTAGCAACATTTGCGAATTCCAATAAGTACAAGGCAAAGTCAGAGGCATTATTGATTTTTTTGCCTTTCATTGTTTTTCCGAAGAAACTCGATATGTCAGGAAATACATAGAAAGCACCTTCAGGGACATTGAGATTGAAACCTTTTATTTCTCCCAAAAGGTCAAGGATCAAATCCCTTCGTTTATGAAATTCATCGATCATAAACTGAATTTTACTTATAGGGGCTTCCAGGGCCGTAATGGTTGCCCTTTGGGCAATGGCATTGGCACCACTTGTGTTTTGTCCTTGAAACTTGGTGCATGCTTTGGCGACCCAATCTGGCCCTCCAAGATATCCTATACGCCAACCCGTCATGGCAAATGCTTTCGAAACCCCATTGACGGTTATCGTACGATCATACATACCATCAATACCGGCAATACTCACATGACCTCCCCTAAAGTTAATGTGCTCATAAATTTCGTCGGACACAACAAAAATACCTGGATGCTTTTTTAGGACCTCGACCAATCCTTTTAATTCTTTCTCGTTATACACCGAACCACTGGGGTTGCAAGGCGAACTAAACCACATCATTTTGGTCTTAGGGGTAATGGCTGCCTCGAGTTGTTCGGGAGTCATCTTAAAATCAGAGGCAATACTGGTGGGTACTTCAACAGGAACACCCTCTGCAAGTTTTACAATGTCGCTATAACTCACCCAATAAGGGGCTGGTAAGATAACCTCGTCCCCCTTATTCAACATAACCATGGCTATATTGGCCAATGACTGCTTGGCGCCGGTCGAAACTACAATCTGGTTTAATCCGTATTCTAGATTATTGTCTCGCTTGAATTTGTTCGAAATGGCCTGTTTTAAATCGACATAGCCATCCACCGGTGAATAACTGCTATAATTCTCGTCTATGGCTTTTTTTGCGGCTTCCTTGATAAAATCGGGGATATTGAAATCGGGTTCCCCTAAACTCAACCCAATAATATCTTTGCCTTGACCTCTTAGTTCCCTGGCTTTTGCAGCCATGGCCAATGTGGCCGAAGTAGCCATATTGTTAATTCTTTCGGATAAATGGTTGTTCATTGAATTCTTAAATTTACTGGTACTGTAATGTGGGTTTTTTACCCAATTCCCTTAAATGTTTGAAGTGCGAAATTATAGCTTTTCTTGTAGTTTTATATTCGTTATAAGGTAAATTAAACTCTTTTGCTGTTTGTTTAACAATTTTGGAAATATTTGTGTAATGTATATGGCTAATATTAGGGAAAATATGGTGTTCAACCTGATGGTTCAACCCTCCGGTAAACCAGTTTACAATACGGTTTTTGGTCCCAAAGTTTACAGTCGTGAATAATTGATGTATCGCCCAGGTATTTTTCATAGTCCCGCTTTCATCAGGCAAAGGTGTTTCAGCCTCATCTACGACATGTGCCAATTGAAATACCACACTAAGGATAACGCCTGCCACATAATGCATAATAAAAAAACCAATTAATATCTTCCACCAAGCAATGTCCAAAATAAGCATGGGCAGCACGATCCAAATGGCCACATAGATTGATTTTGTGATGACCAAAGTACTCCAATTGATCACTGGATTGGGTAGTTTGCCAAAGGAAAGCTTTCTCTTCATATAACGGTACATCTGCTGAAAATCAGTGGTAATGGCCCAATTGAAAGTTAAAAGTCCATAAAGGAAAATCGAATAAAAATGCTGGAATTTGTGGTATTTATGCCATTCGGCATGTTTGGAAAAACGTAAGATGCGACCCGCTTCCAAGTCTTCATCATGTTCGTGGATATTGGTATAGGTATGATGCAGAACATTATGCTGCACTTGCCAATTGTATACATTACCTGCAAGGATGTATATACTGCCGCCCATTATCTTGTTGATCCATCTTTTAGAGGAATAAGAGCCATGATTGCCGTCATGCATTACGTTCATACCAACTCCGGCCATTCCCACACCCATAACAATGGTCAATAGCAGGTTGGCCCAATTTGGCAACCCTAAGGTCAATATTAAAAAGTAGGGGGTTAGGAATAAGGCGAACATGACAATTGTCTTTAGATGTAATCGCCAGTCACCGGTTTTTTTCTTGTGGGTTTCTTTGAAATATTCGTTTACTCTTTTATTTAAAGTCTTGAAAAATTGGGCGGAATCCTTTCTGGAGAAACGCACTGTTTTTGTATCCATCTGTTGAATGCTATGTGTTAATATAAGGCAATGACAGCGTATTAATAAAATTGTTTCAATTAAAGGGAAATCCTAATATGCTATTTTTGCAAAATACAAAGATAAACATGAATGCCGAGATAGTATTTAAATATTTTCCCAATTTATCCGATATTCAACGTCAGCAGTTCGTGGCATTGGAAAATTTGTACAAAGATTGGAACCTCAAAATCAACGTGGTATCACGCAAGGACATTGAAGACTTGTATTTGCGCCATGTCTTACATTCCCTGGGCATTGCTATGGTACAACCCTTTAAGCCGGGCAGTGATATTTTGGATGTAGGCACAGGTGGTGGGTTTCCGGGCATACCCCTGGCCATTTTGTTTCCAGATTCTAAATTCACATTGGTAGATTCTATTGGTAAAAAGATCAAGGTCGTTGAAGAAGTGGTCGATGGCTTGCAATTACAAAATGTAACCCCAATAAATAAGAGGGTTGAAGATTTGGACAAACAGTTCGATTTTATAGTCAGTAGGGCGGTCGCAGCAATGCCTACCTTTGTGCATTGGGTAAAGGGAAAAATTAAAAAGGAGTCAAAACACGAAAGGCGAAACGGAATTCTTTATTTAAAAGGAGGGGACTTGTCAGAAGAACTGAAAGACTATAGGAATGCACAGACCCTTGAATTGTCCGATTATTTTTCGGAAGATTTTTTCAGCACGAAAAAAGTGGTCTATCTACCCCTTAAATTCAAGGGGTGATCTCTTAGATTTTAAACATTGAATTGAAGGCATAACTGCAATCCTCTGCATACTTCTTAATATATTTCTGCACTCTATTTAAATAAGAGAACATACTGTTCATTGACGTGTCTTGATTGTTGTTTTTTGCATTCATAGGTTCATAAATTAGGAATGTAAATTCTATTTTTACTAAAAATTTACATTTACTTAACGTTAAATTTACATAGAAATTGTCCAGCTTTCCAAATAATAGATGTTAAAGTATTTATAATTAGGTAATTACGTTAATTCTGCTGATGGTTTTGGCCGGTTTAAAATGGAATTTTTTGACGTTTGTTTCTACGTATTTTAAATCCGAAAAATAAAATCAATATTATAGTAAAGGATTTGCTTTCCTATATTCTATCCCATCCCTTAACCAATACAAATCCTCTATGGGATTGTTTGTTCCGCAGATCGAGCCACCAATATCAAAACAGGAAATAACAACGAATACTAATATGAAGCCTTGGATTATTTTTATCATAAAACAAGGTTTGGGTGTTCGTATAGATGTATACCCCTTACTCGGTTGAGTAATAAGAAGCCCCTATTCTCTAGAGAATAGGGGCTTTTTTATCTGGGGTTAAACCCTGTTGTTAACCCAAAAATGGGTATCTATAATCAATTGGGGTAACGAAAGTCTCTTTGATCAATCTTGGCGAGACCCATCGTAACAGATTTTGTGCAGATCCTGCCTTATCATTGGTTCCGGAAGCCCTAGCTCCTCCGAAAGGCTGTTGGCCAACAACGGCACCGGTTGGTTTGTCATTGATATAAAAATTACCCGCACAATTCTGCAACGCTTTGGTCGCTTCATCAATAGCGTAACGATCTTTTGATAACACAGCCCCTGTTAATGCATACTCAGAGGTTTGATCAATCAATTCCAACGTTGCCGACCAATCCTTATCATTATAAACGTATACCGTTACCACGGGACCGAACAATTCGGTTTCCATCGTAGTATAATGTGGGTCTGTGGTTAAAATGACCGTTGGGGCTATAAAATAGCCTTTCGATTTGTCATAATCTCCACCGGCCACGATCTCTGCATTTTTGTCTTTTTTCGCTTGGTCAATGTATTTGGTCAATTTGTCAAACGAACCTTCATGGATGACAGCCGTTATAAAATTGGTCATATCTTCAGGAGAACCGGGTTTGTTGAAAGACGCTAGATCTTTTTTTACCAAATCCAAGATTTCCTTTGATGACGATTTGGGTAAATACACCCTTGAAGCGGCACTGCATTTTTGACCTTGGAATTCAAACGCACCTCGGGTTATCGCTGTAGCGACTTGTTGTGGATTTGCTGTTGGATGTGCCAAAATAAAATCCTTACCTCCGGTTTCACCCACTATTCTCGGATATGTTTTATACCTGTGAATATTATTACCTATCTGTTTCCAGAGTTCCTTGAATACATAAGTCGAGCCCGTGAAATGCAATCCAGCGAAATCGGGACTATCCAACAGGGTTTTCGTAATCATGACAGGATCACCGTACACCACATTGATCACCCCATCGGGAAGTCCAGCTTCCTTGAAGACATCAACAATCACTTTTGCAGAAAATATTTGACTATCACTGGGTTTCCAGATAACAACATTCCCCATCATCGCCGCACTGGCAGGTAAGTTACCCGCAATGGCAGTAAAATTGAATGGGGTAATGGCGTAAACAAACCCTTCTAAAGGCCGATATTCCACTCGGTTCCAAACACCTTCTGCAGAATCGGGTTGTTCTTCATAAATTTGGGACATATATTCCACGTTGAAACGGAGGAAATCTATGAGTTCGCATGCGGCATCAATTTCCGCTTGGTGTATGTTTTTTGACTGTGCGATCATGGTTGCCGCATTGATTTTGGCCCTGAAAGGTCCAGCAATTAGGTCTGCGGCTTTTAAGAATATGGCGGCCCGCTGCTCCCAGGTTAAATTGGCCCAAGCGGTTCTAGAATCCAAGGCGCTTTTTATGGCCTGTCCTATATGCGCCTTATCAGCCAGATGGTATTGCCCAACGACATGTTTATGGTCATGTGGTGGGGAAATGGGTTTTGTCTTTCCTGTCCTTATTTCCTTGCTTCCGATATAGAATGGAATATCAATATTCCCGTTAAAAAATGTCTTGTATTGTTCCAAAACTTCCTTTCTTTCCGGATTACCGGGAGCATAACTTTTAATTGGCTCGTTGATGGCCGTTGGTACCTGAAAAAAACCTTTACCCATTGTCGTATTTTTTAAATTGAAAAACTGACCAAAGGTACTGAATTGGCAATCGATAAAAAACTAATTGAAGTGTAAAAGAAGAATCAATTCAAGGCAAAGGGGGCACTGAACTTGAAGGTAGGGATGTAAACCCTGAATTTTTCGGAAGACCCTATTTTGACCATATTATAATGACCTTTCATCGCCCCGATTGTAGAGGCCAACAAGCAACCGGAGTTGTACGTGTGCGACTCTCCTGGTTTAATGACCGGTTTTTTACCAATAACCCCTTCGCCATCCAAAACTTCAGTTTCATTCAATGAATCATAGATTCGCCAATGCCTTGAAGTCAGTTGTACCGAATCTTTGCTTTGGTTCTCTATGGTTATGGTATAACCGAACGCAAAATGCATTTTGTAGTTTTTGAAGAATGTACCTTCAAAACTGGTGTTCACTGATATTTTTATTCCTTTGGTTACTTGTGTTATCATCGCCATTTTCATATGTTATTAAACATTCAGTGAACATTGGATTTACTGAAATGCCAGCTAAAATAAAAAAAATCGTTTTTAAAAAAAGATATTTAACTATTGTTTAAAAGTTTCTTCTTTGTAGAATTTCCGCATGGCCTGATACAGGTAGATGGAAAAGATAGTTATGAAAACCCAACCACTATCCAGGGCAATTATGGTGTCTACTAAAAACTAATAAGGAGCAAGATAATCAACAGTGATTGATTATGGAAGGTAAATATGGGATTATCGGTATAATTGTATTTTTTTCTGATGTACACCTGTCAAATGATTATCGTAGTGCCTAGTGGGTCGATGAAAGTTTCGCATGGGAATTTCGTAAAAAGAGTCGATTGCCAAAAACCATAAGCCATGGAGGTTAAAATAGGTTAGTTACTGATGTTTTGGGAATTAGTTGATCCTACACCTATGATGCTGTCATAGATATCCCCAAAGTTTCGGTAATAAACCAATATTAAATAGCTGTTTTCTGTAAAATGGAAATTACCCGAAATAGTATTCAATTCTATGACCTCATTATCCCGTTCAATCACATATTTATAATTGTAAAACCCCTGTTTCAACAATAAGGTGGCTTCCATCATTCCATTGGTCTCATTGTAGGTCATCTTATTTTCATCACCCAAAGCATAATTATTGAATTTCCCATATACGAAAACATCATCGAGTGCGATTGCTTCTGAATAAGGAAGGCTAAAATGCACGTTGGTGTAGTCGGCTTCCCGGGATACGTCGTCACCTTGTAACGTTCGCACTACAAAGTCCCCATTAATGTCAGGGAAGTACGTATAGGGCCTTTCTGCTCTGAAACGGTCTGCAAAAAGGTAATGGTTGTACAAATCCTCAACTTCTATATGGGATATTGCCGAACTCGGTGCCCTCAAATCCTTAGTGTCGAAATTTAAATATTCATTACCGCCAAAAAAGCTGGTTTCCTGGTCATATTTGTAAACAAGTTCATTCCCTATTGTAAATTGTGGGGTAATATTGTATAAGGCCGTTGGCCAATGATAATTCTGTAGAATGGCCACTTTAATCTCTTTTTTGGGGTTTACCCAACTAAAGCTACCCGCGTTTATATTGAATTGAACAACCTGCTTTTCATCGATGAACGAAAAATCCCTAGTACGCTTAACGACACCTCCAACTTTGACCAAATCTTTATACACGATAAATTTTCTCGAAAATTGTAGGTCGTTACTACCATTGTAGATTTCCAAAAGGTAATTGCCACTAACCTTTAAACCTACATTCTCATTAGGGATGGTCAATTTGTAATTGGAATATGGCTGTAAGGTGGTATAACTGTTTTCATAATCCAATATGCGCTGGTTGTCAATACCACTCAAATATTGCGATTTTAATAATTGGGAAGGTGTCCAGTCATAATCACAATGGATAATTTTATAGTAATAATCCTGTTCGTTGGCAAGAAGGTCATCAAACTCCAAAAAAATAGGTTCACCTATTTGAACAATTGGAAATTGATCATCATTTTCCCCTTTGAAACTAATCGATTTTATCGTTGGAGGGGCATTTACTTCTTCTTGGACCTGCGCGAATAAGGTAGGTGCAAAAAGCACGAGTAAAAAATGTTTAAGAAAAAGCCGCATTTAGGGTTAAATTTTCCGGTAAAGGTAAACAAAAACCATACCTTACAAATTCTCTACGGTGAAATGCCAAATTTATGGACGATAATTATGAATACTTTCCATTAAATGCTATTTTTGCCCGAAAATTTGTTAACCTAAGGTCTACAATTTATGTCTAAAGACATCCGAATACGAAAGGGCTTGAACATTAACCTTGTAGGTGCTGCCGAACAGACAACTTCCAAAGCTGTCTTAAGCAATGTTTATGCGCTAAACCTCAATGATTTTTACGGAATTACACCAAAGATGTTGGTTAAGGAAGGTGCTGAGGTCAAAGCTGGCGAAACACTCTTTTACAACAAGAATAATGAGGCAATGATGTTTGTGTCTCCGGTAAGTGGTGAACTGGTTGAAATTAATCGCGGTGCAAGGCGGCGAATCCTGTCGCTTAAAATTCTTGCCGATAAGTCGCAGTCTGCTATAGACCATGGAGTTTTTGATGTTTCAAAAGCTACTTCAAAAGAGATCAAGGCACATCTATTGAAAACGGGTTGTTGGCCTTTTATTAAGCAGAGGCCTTATGATATCATAGCCAATCCGGATGCAAATCCCAAATCGATTTTTATTTCCGGTTACACTACGGCCCCTTTGGCGGCTGAAAGCGATTATATATTACAAGGTAAGGAAAAGGAGTTACAAGCGGCAATTTCGGCCTTGGGCAAACTAACCCCTGGGAAAGTCCACGTTTCTGTAGGTACGAAATCCAATTCTCCCTTAGTTGGACTTAAAGGCATAGAATTACATAAAGTTTCGGGACCACACCCTGCCGGACTTGTGGGTACCCAAATCAATAGAATTGACCCAATAAATAAAGGGGAAGTGGTATGGACCGTTACTCCTCAGGATTTGGTGATTATCGGAGAGTTGCTTTTGACAGGAAAGTTCAATGCTGAACGCATTGTGGCTTTGGCCGGTTCGTCTGTAAAGACCCCAAAATACTATAAAACAATAATTGGTGCCGAAATCGCTACGTTCCTTTATGGTAGTGGGGTAAAAGATGATGATTTCAGGGTAATCAATGGGGATGTGTTGACCGGTGCTAAAAGTAGACCGGATGGCCATTTGGGGTATTTCAATAACACTGTAACCGCTATACCTGAAGGTGACGATTACGAATTTTTCGGGTGGACCCGACCTGTCTTTAATAAAATATCAACTACTAGGGCTTTGACATTCTCATGGATACAACCCAATAAGAAATATGATTTAAACACCAATACCAATGGTGAACATAGGGCATTTGTAGTTACAGGACAATATGAGGAGGTCTTCCCATTGGATATTTACCCCATGCAACTATTAAAAGCTTGTATGGTGAAAGATCTTGATGAAATGGAGCAATTAGGATTGTATGAAGTGGCCCCTGAGGATTTTTCATTGACCGAATTCATTTGCATTTCCAAACAACCCCACCAAAAGATCATTCGCGAAGGATTGGATTTATTATACAAAGAAATAGGCTAAAAGATGAGTAATAGAAGATTGACTTTTAAGAAAAGACTGCATATACTTAAACATCATTTTAGGGATAAAAAAATGGCACCGGCGTTCGCTGCGTTCCATACCTTCCTATTCACTCCCGATGAAACTACTCATTCGGGTGCCCATGTTAGAGGTGCTGATGATCTGAAGCGAACGATGAACATGGTAATCTTGGCTCTGGTTCCAGTATTGCTTTTTTCTATGTTCAATGCCGGATATCAGCATTATGCCGCTATCGATGTGGCAAACAACGTGTCGCGTGAACTTTCATTGTGGGAAAATTTTCTTACTTGGGACAATTTCTGGATAGGTATTATCAAGGTATTGCCCTTGGTCGTGGTGTCTTACGGAGTGGGCTTAGGTGTTGAGTTTATATTTGCGATCATCAAGGGTCATGAGGTAGAAGAAGGATATTTAGTAACCGGTATGTTGGTGCCCTTAATTGTTCCAATAGATACACCACTTTGGATGTTGGCCATTTCCGTTATTTTCGGAGTCGTCATTGGTAAAGAGGTTTTTGGAGGTACGGGTATGAATATTTTGAACCCTGCCTTGACGATAAGGGCCTTTTTGTTTTTCGCATATCCGACCTGGATGAGTGGGGATAAGGTTTGGGTTTATGAGGCTGTTGAAAGGACAGGTACTGCGGATGCCATATCCGGTGAAACCGTATTGGGGGCCTTGGCCCAAAATAATCTTGCCGAGCTCAATTATTCGGTCTCGGATATGTTCTTTGGATTTATTCCCGGTTCTGTGGGTGAGACCTCGACCTTTTTGATTCTCTTAGGAGGTTTGTTTTTAGTGTTCAGCAAAATTGCGAGTTGGCGTATTATGTTGAGTGCCGTCATCGGATCCCTGGTTATGGGTTACATTTTCAACGTTATAGTTGATATGGGAATCATAACCGAGTACAGTAATTTTTATGGCTTAATGAGTTTTGAATATTGGCAACACTTACTGGTGGGCGGTCTGGCCTTTGGAATTGTTTATATGGCAACGGATCCCGTAACCGGATCCCAGACCAATCGCGGAAAATGGATTTATGGATTCTTGATCGGTTTTCTGTCGGTAATGATTCGGGTATTCAATCCTGCTTATCCGGAAGGGGTGTTCTTGGCTATTTTACTTATGAATGTATTTGCACCGACTATTGATCATTACGTAGTTAAGTCCAATATCAAAAAACGCTTAAAACGGCTTAAGAATGCAACCATTCTTCCGAAGGATTCCGATAGTAAAGCAGAAGAATTAAAAGCAGAAACAGTTTAATCATGGCAATCAATACAGAAAAGAATAGTTACACGATAATTTTTGCAGCCGCCATGGTGGCTGTTGTGGGTACCATTTTAGCCTTTTTGGCCTCTTCTCTGAGTGAAAAGATCAAAGAAAACGAACGACTGGAGAAACAACAGAACATCCTTTATGCCATGGGCATAAATGAAAATGAAGGAGAAGGTAGTGTTAATTTTATACCAACCGATGCGGTTGCAGGTGAATTCTCAAAGTATATTAAAGAGCAATTGATCATCGAAGGGGATAAGATTACCAAAGATGATCAAGCTTATTTGATCGACCTTAAAAAACAGGCTACAGCGGCAAAAAATGGCGAAACCAGAAAACTACCCTTGTTTATTGGGGATAAGGATGGCAAAACATTCTATATCATTCCCATGAGAGGCAAAGGGCTTTGGGATGCCATTTGGGGTTTTGTCGCCTTGGATGAAGAAATGGTGGTCCAAGGGGTTTATTTTGATCATGCCGCCGAAACACCTGGTCTTGGCGCCAATATCAAGCAACGTTACTTTATGGATGATTTCGTCGGGGAATCTATTTTAGACGGAACTAAATACGCCGGTATTACAGTAGCCAAGGGCAATAATGATCCATTGAACGAAATTAAGGATGATAATGAGGTTGATGCGCTAGCCGGGGCCACCATTACAGGAAATGGGGTTTCTGCGATGATCAGTGAAAGCGTAAATCTTTATAAAGACTATTTAGAAACGATTAGAGTTAAATAATATGGCACTACTTTCAAAAAAAGATGCGAATTTAATCATTGACCCGTTAGCCGACAATAATCCTATTACCATTCAGGTATTGGGTATATGTTCGGCATTGGCAATCACCGCGGAGTTGAAAGCTTCGGTGGTTATGGCCATTTCCGTTCTCTTTGTATTGGGTATCGGTAATGTGGTCATTTCCTTGATGCGAAATATCATCCCTTCGAAAATCAGGATAATTGTACAACTTATCGTTGTAGCAACCTTGGTGATTATTGTGGATCAGATATTAAAGGCCTTTGCGTATGAGTTAAGCAAAACCCTTTCAGTATTTGTAGGATTGATTATTACCAACTGTATTATTATGGGGCGTTTCGAGGCCTTTGCGTTGGGTAATGGCCCTTGGAAATCATTTTTAGATGGCATTGGTAATTCGCTTGGTTATGGGGTTATATTAATCATTGTAGGATTTTTTAGAGAGCTGTTGGGCTCAGGAACCTTATTTGGTTTCCCGGTTTTAGGCAACCCAATCGCAAAAACGGGATTATATGCAACAGGATACGAAAACAATGGATTCATGATTATACCACCTGCGGCATTGATCGTGGTTGGGATTATCATCTGGGTACAGCGGTCAAGGAATAAAGCCTTAATTGAAGATAATTAGTAGTTAGTTAAAAATAAAATTATGTTAGAGCATATAGAATTATTTTTTAAGTCCATATTTATCGATAATATGGTGTTTGCGGTATTCTTGGGAATGTGTTCCTATTTGGCCGTTTCAAAGAAAGTGGCGACTGCTGTGGGTTTAGGAGCGGCCGTAATCTTTGTATTGGCAGTGACCGTACCTTTGAATTGGTTATTAGACCAATATTTGCTTCGCGATGGGGCATTGGCATGGTTGGGGCCCGAATTTGCAGATTATAACCTAAGTTTTTTATCCTTTATACTGTTTATTGCCACGATTGCGACCATGGTACAATTGGTAGAGATTGTGGTTGAAAAGTTTTCACCGGCACTATATAATTCACTCGGTATATTCTTACCCTTGATTGCGGTAAACTGCGCAATACTTGGGGGCTCGTTATTTATGCAATCCAGGGAAATCGCGACGTTGGGATTGGCCTTCAATTATGGTGTCAGTTCCGGAATCGGATGGTTCTTGGCCATTTTGGCCATTGCCGCCATTCGCGAGAAGATTAGATATTCGAATGTACCACCACCTTTAAGGGGTCTTGGCATCACCTTTATCATTACCGGATTAATGGGTATCGGCTTTCAAAGTTTTGGGGGTATGCTTACCGGTGGTAGCGAGGAAGAGGCTCCCGTACTAGAAAAAACGGCCGCTGCTAAGGTTGAGGAAGTTGAGGTAAAAGAAAATAAAAAAGAAATCGACGAAAAAGAGATTTCATATAATGACGCTATAAACAAGTAAAAATGATTTTAGCTACAAGTACCGGCGGAACAATTTTAATTACAGTATTATCGTTCCTCATTCTATTATTGGCTTTGGTAGCCCTTTTATTGTTTGCAAAGGAAAAACTTTCACCTTCAGGGCCAGTAACCATTACCATAAATGGTGAAAAGAAAGTCGAAGTGAGCTCAGGGGGTTCCCTGTTATCTACTTTAGGAAACCAAAAAATATTCCTACCATCCGCATGCGGAGGTGGGGGTACCTGTATTCAATGTGAGTGTCACGTATTATCGGGCGGCGGTGAGGCCTTACCCACAGAAACACCACATTTCTCGAAAAGGGAATTAAATGAAGGTGCACGGTTGGCATGTCAAGTAAAAGTTAAACAGGATATGGAAATTACCATTCCTGAGGAAGTATTCGGAATCAAGAAATGGGAAGGTACCGTTGTACGTAATTACAACGTGGCTTCCTTCATCAAGGAATTCGTTGTCGAGATTCCTGAGGATATGAATTATAAAGCCGGTGGATATATACAAATCGAGATCCCCCCTTGTGAAATTAAATATTCGGATATAGATATTACGGCACATCCTGAAGAACATGAGACCCCTGATAAATTCCAGGCCGAATGGGACAAATTCAATCTTTGGCCCTTGGTTATGAAAAATCCTGAGACCGTAGAAAGGGCATATTCAATGGCTTCTTATCCGGCTGAAGGTAGGGAGATTATGTTGAATGTACGTATTGCCACTCCTCCATGGGATAGATCTAAAAATGGTTGGATGAGTGTAAATCCTGGCGTCGCGTCATCTTTTATTTTTGCACAAAAACCAGGGGATAAGGTGATTATTTCAGGCCCTTATGGTGAGTTCTTTATCAATGAATCCGATTCTGAAATGTTGTATGTAGGTGGAGGGGCCGGTATGGCACCCATGCGTTCGCATTTGTACCATCTGTTCAAAACCCTGAAAACAAAACGTAAAGTGACTTATTGGTATGGTGGGCGTTCAAAAAGGGAATTGTTCTATCTAGATCATTTTTATAAATTGGAGAAAGAATTCCCCAATTTCAAATTCTATTTGGCACTTTCGGAACCTATGGAAGAGGACAATTGGAAGGTTAAGGCTGATATAGACGCTCCCGGTGACGGTTTTGTAGGGTTTATACACAATTGTGTCATCGATAATTATTTGAGTAAACACGAATCGCCAGAGGATATAGAGTTGTATTTCTGCGGCCCTCCATTAATGAATAAGGCCGTACAGAAAATGGGTGAGGATTTTGGAATCCCCGATGAGCATATTCGCTTTGATGATTTTGGAGGATAAACCCCTAGTGCTAATTTTGTTTGGCAGTAGTAAGAGAAACATTATAATTAAAAACCGATACCTTCCTATCGGTTTTTTTTGGCTCCTTTTGGACGTATAGCAGATATTAATGAAGTTAGACTTAGAAATTAGATGAAATGAAACCCCTCACAGCGCAAGAATTACATAATTTGGCGATGAACATCGTTGGGAGATTGCTCGAAGCCGAGGGGTATGAATTTATGGGTGTAAATAGCAAACCCAAGAAGAACCCCCAATTTGTCTGCTTAAAGAATAAGCAATTGCACTTTATTGTAGTGCGAAATGTGGTCTATCCAAAAGACCCAAAAAAGTATGACCTTGATTTGATGAAAAAGATGAAAGACCATGCTCATAGTCAAGAGGGTAGAATTTACTATGCCGGGGTGGGGTTGTACAATGCCGCAGACCCAAGTTTACCCGTATACTTAAATGAGGAATATATAGTCGATTATGAAGGACTTATCGAAATACAGTAATGTTGATCATTTTAAATATGGGATTTTTTACCCAATATCCAAGTCAAATATGATAATCAATAAATGGGTATTGATTTTAATAGCAATGGCCGTTACCTCCTGTGGCAAGGCACCGGAGAAATATATCAAGAATATCAATGTGGGAGGTGCTTTGGGAACATCATACAGTATTATTTATTTGGCAGATCGAGAGCTGGACTTTCAACGCGAAATCGACTCGGTGTTCAATGTGGTGAACCAATCTTTGTCAACCTATATTCCGACTTCCGATATTTCAAGAATCAATCAAGGGGAAGACCAAGTAATGGTTGATCACATGTTTCGGGAGGTATTTACACTTTCCAAGGAAATAAATGCCAAAACCGATGGTTATTTTGATCCAACAGTAGGTATAATGGTCAATGCCTGGGGGTTTGGTCCGGGTAATAAAATAAATATGGATAGCACAGCCGTAGATAGTCTTATGCAATGGGTTGGTTTGGACAAGGTAAGTCTGACGCCAGAATACCGCATCCAAAAACAATTCCCCAATACTTATTTGGATTTCAATGCCATTGCCAAAGGATATGCCATAGACCGATTGGCCAAAATGATGGATCAAAAAGGAATTGAAGATTACCTGCTCGAAGTAGGCGGGGAATTGGTGGGCAAGGGGTTGAACCAGATAAAACAGAAACCATGGGTCGTAGGTATTGACGATCCGCAAGTAGAGGAAGGGAGAAGATTGAAGATCTTGATCCATTTAAAGGATATGGCCTTGGCATCATCAGGAAATTACCGCAAATTCAGGATTGATTCGATTACAGGTAAAAAGTATGTGCATACTATAGATCCCAAAACCGGTTATACTAAAAGTGCGAGTACCTTGGGCGTTACCGTACTGGCCGATTCATGTGCCAAGGCCGATGCCTATGCTACGGCTTTTATGGCGATGGAATTGGAGCGGTGCAAAGAAATAGTGGCGGCAAATAACGAATTGGAAGCTTATGTAATTTATTTGGATGATGAAGGGCATACGCAAGAATATATGACCCCAGGATTTCAAAAACTGGTAGCGGACTAGGATTTTCGAACGAAGGGAATAATTTCGTTTACAGCCAACCTGTACCTATTTATTTCTTCTTGGGTAAGTTTGTGGGTGAAATCAACTTCCTCTACTTCAAACCCGGCTTTTCGAAGTTTATCAAAGTAATCCCTGCCATATATACGAACATGGTCGTATTGCCCGAATATTTTAGCACGTTCCTTACGGTCTATAATGTTATCGTCTTCAAAAGTCCGTTCCCTTTGCAGATCTTGTGGAATTTGGAAAACACCCCACCCACCAGGTTTAAGAACGCGATATAACTCCTGCATGGCCTTTTGGTCATCAGGTATATGCTCCAATACATGGTTGCAAAGTATCACATCGTATGTATTGTCCTCAAAAGGCAAATTACAAATGTCCGCCTTAATATCCGACAAAGGGGAATTCAGGTCCGTTGTGGTATAATCAAGATTTTTTAACTTTCTGAATCTTTTATAAAAAGCCTGTTCAGGTGCAAAATGTAACACTTTCAAGTTAGACCGGAATAAATCCGTTTCTTGTTGAAGAAACAACCATAATAACCGATGTCGTTCCAAGGATAAGGTAGAGGGGGAAAGCACATTTTCCCTCGGATTTTCATAACCGTAAGGTAAAAATGACCTGAACCGTTTCCCATCAATGGGGTCGGTATATTTGTTTCCCCTTAGCCATAAGGCTAAAAAAGGCCGGATCCAATAACTTAATTTTATAAGCAAAGGTCTCGGAACTGCATTCAAGAAGTATTTAAAAAGTTTTTTCATTTTGCCGTTCCTGCATAGCGGGAATCATACTTCAATGCTATAGCTGTAGTTTCTTTTGTCGAAATTCATCCTCTTCGTTACTTACGATTCCCAAGGCCTTATAGATATATTGAAATGTGGATAATAGTTCGGGTTTGCCGTTTACAATGGCCACATTATGCTCAAAATGGGCACTGGGCATTCCGTCAGCAGTCAAAATCGTCCAGCCGTCCTTAAGCTGTTTTATGTTTTTTGTTCCCATGTTGATCATGGGCTCAATGGCAACCACAAGGCCCTCCACAAATTTCTTGCCCCTACCACGTTTTCCATAATTGGGCATTTCAGGACTTTCATGTAATTTTCTTCCTAATCCATGGCCTACCAATTCGCGAACAATACCATAGCCATGTTTTTCACAATGATTTTGAATGGCATAGGCAACATCACCGACACGTTTGCCTACCCTAAATTCCCGAATTCCCAAATAGAGCGATTCTTTGGCGACTTTCAATAATTTTCGGGTTTCAGGCGCTACTTCACCCACTTCGAACGTATAGGCGTGATCCCCATAAAAACCGTTTTTAAGGGCACCGCAATCCACAGAGATAATATCCCCTTCTTTTAGGGGTTCTTTGGTGGGAATACCATGGACCACTTGTGCGTTTGGACTCATATTCAGGGTATTGGGGAAGTCGTACATACCCAAAAACCCTGGTTCCGCACCCTGTTCCCTAATAAATTCCTCGGCTAATTTATCTAGAAATAAGGCATTTACCCCAGGTTTTATTTCGGCAGCCAACATGCCCAAGGTCTTAGAAACAACCAATGCGCTTTCGCGCATTAGTTCAATTTCTTCAGGAGTTTTGATTTTTATCATAGTTTGCAAAGGTAAAACAATCTGAGTTGTTTTTAAACCAAAGGTTTTTGGGTCATCGATGCAGGCTGTGGTATGCCCATTAATTTTAAAATTGTTGGGGCGATATCACCTAATACCCCATCTTTTATCACTTTCACATCTTTATCTATAAGAACCAAAGGAACAGGATTGGTGGTATGGGCGGTGTTTGGCGACCCGTCTGGGTTGATCATGGTTTCACAATTACCATGGTCGGCAATAAGAATGGTCGAATACCCATTTTCCAAACCTGCAGTTACAACCGATTCGGCACAGCTATCCACTGTTTCACAGGCTTTTATCGCGGCATTCATATCGCCTGTATGCCCCACCATATCAGGATTGGCAAAATTAAGACAAACAAAATCGGCCTCACCTTTCTTCAATTCAGGAATAATGGCATCCCTAATTTCATAGGCACTCATTTCAGGTTTTAGATCGTAAGTTGCAACTTTTGGGGACGGACAAAGGATCCGTTGTTCCCCATCAAAAGGTATTTCCCTACCGCCATTGAAAAAGAAAGTTACATGGGGGTATTTTTCGGTCTCGGCAATTCGAATCTGTTTTTTGCCATGTTTCGAAAGTACCTCTCCCAAGGTTTCCTTGATGTTCTCCTTATCGTATACCACGTGTACATTGTTGTATGAATCATCATAATTCGTAAGGGTTACATAGTACAGGATCAATTTATGCATATTCAACTCATGCATATCCTCTTGGCTCAATACCTGGGTCAATTCCCTTCCACGATCCGTTCTAAAATTGAAAAAGATCACTACATCATTTTCCTTGATATGTGCCAATGGATTACCAGCACTATCGGTCATAACAATTGGGTCAATGAACTCATCTGTAATATTGTTATCATAACTTTCTTGCATAGCCTTGGCAATATCCGTTGATTTTTTCCCAACGTTATTGACCATCACATCATAGGCTTTTTTTACACGATCCCATCGTTTATCCCTATCCATAGCATAATACCTTCCTATCACGCTAGCCAATTTTGCATTTGTATCCGAACAGAATCGGGTCAGATCCTCAAGGAAACCCTTACCGCTTTTAGGGTCTACATCCCTTCCATCGGTGAACGCGTGGATATACATTTTCAAGACTCCGGAATCCTGCCCGGCCTTGATCAAACCTTTTAAGTGTTCAGTATGGCTATGAACACCCCCATTACTGACCAATCCTAAGAAATGGACATCTTTATTGTTTGCTTTGGCGTATTCGAAAGCCTGCCGTAATACCGCTTCATCCTTTAAGGTATTTTCTTTTACGGCAAGGTTTATTTTGGCCAGATCTTGATAAACGATCCTACCAGCCCCAAGGTTCATATGCCCTACTTCACTATTGCCCATTTGACCTTCGGGAAGCCCTACGTTCATCCCATCGGTAAGCAAGTTTGCATTGGGATACTTGGTATATAGCGAATCAACAAAAGGTGTATTTGCATTGTCAATTGCTGAAACTTTTGGGTCGGGGGATTTACCCCATCCATCCAAAATCATTAAGATTACTTTTTTGTTCATGATGTGTTTATTTCAAACTACAAAAATACGGTGTTACGATTAGTATAACTAGTTATACAAGAGCCTTTTTTTTACTTTCAATGCCAATGCTCTCAATAGAATTGGAAAATTGTTGGGTGTTAAAATTTAGTTATTTAACAGTTAATGCTGAAACATTTATCTGGGAACGAGGTCTATATTTATAGTAATACTATAAATCATTCATCAATCAGTACCGGATTTTGTCCTGTACAAAAAACAATCATCATGAAAAGAACAGTTTTAATCGCTGCCACGGCATTTATGTTTGTGTGCACCACCGTATTGGCAAACAATCAAAACCAAATTGACTATTCAAAAGTAAATCCCATCTCCTTTGAAAAGGCTGAAATCAGTGCACTTTGTAAGGCTATAGTCAAAGGGGATATTGAATTAGTGAAAAAATTGATTTCCTTGGGTGAGGATGTTAATCGGAAATCTTTAGGAAAAACCCCGGCCATTTTTGCCGCCCGCTACAACAAGGGTGAAATCTTAAAATTATTGATAGACAACGGTGCGGATCTTACTATCAAAAGTGATAGTGGATACACAATTACAGAAATTGCAAAATCAGCGAATGCCAAAGAGGCTTTGGAAATCATTAGCTCGGCCATGCAAAGTTAAAACAAGTCACCGCAAAAAAAAGGACCATTGCACTAAGTGCAATGGTCCTTTTTTAATTGTTCACTTCAAATAGTGTTCAAGTAAAAGAGTGAATCGTAACCATTTAAAATTCGAAGCCAGTAGCTACCCTATAAATAAACGCATAAAATGCCATTGTCAGCATTAAAACGCAAAAAACGGAATAGGCTTTTAAGAGTATTACTACAAAATTTGGTTTGCAATTCTCGAAGGCTTCTGTGTAAATGTCTTTAAAATGTAATAGTGTTCCCATATAGTCTTGTTTAAATGATTGTAAATCAAAGCTATAAGGGTTAAATCTGAGGCAATTAAAAGATTTGGTAGAAAATCAAAGATAGTAAAATAAAGTAAAATTCAATATGTTTTATGTTAATTCTAGAAATAATCATCCCCCATATTTTGCAATTGCTTCCTTGATTTTTTCAATACGGTTCTCTGGATCGGGATGGGTACTTTGAAACTCAGGTACGCGATTAGGTCCAGCAGCAGCTTTTAAGATTTTCATCACCTCGATCATTTCATTAGGATTATAATTGGAATTGACCATAAATAACACACCGAGTTCATCACTTTCCAACTCATCTCCACGACCATTTGTTAAAAGGGTATTTTGACCTATACTACTCACTATTCCACCAGCATCGGCCCCAACTGTCGCTCCCATGGTAACGGTTTGCCAAAATTGACTGTCAGCGATACGCTCCGCGGAATGCCTGCCGATTACATGACCTATTTCATGTCCCAATACCCCTGCCAATTGGGCTTCGTTCAATTGGGAAAATAGGGCATAGGTAATAAAGACTTGCCCGCCTGGTAATGCAAAGGCATTTATGGTTTGATCATCGGCCAATAAGTGAAAATCATATTTATAGGGGGTTTCTCGGGCAATGCTATTGTCGACCAACTTTTTGCCCACATAATCAACGAATGACTGGAGCCTTTCATCTGGATACAATCCCCCATGTTGCTGCGCAATTTCTGGGGCACTTTGCAGGCCTATGGCAATTTCCTGCTCGGAAGTCATATTAATGTTTTGGACCCTACCGGTATACGGGTTTTCTTCTTTATTGTTGCATCTTTGAATTAGGGCAAAACCCACAATGGCCAAGCCAATAAAAATTCTAATTTTCCAATTGCCTCTTCTCATAGTTTGTGCTGTTCAGTGTTGACACAATGTACAAAAAGACTTATAAAAGCGCTGTATTTATGTCCAAAATATTATTTCTCACATAATTCTTTATAAACCCTGTGGTAAAGTGTTCACTACCATAAAATTCTTCATTTCTGAGCAATTGAACGATATTCAATTTACGATATGCAGTTAGCATGGGAATTGAAATAGGGGCATAGCTATAATGCCAAGGCTCATATTTAAAACCTCTTCGTTTGGGGTCATCGGTATAAACTAAATGGAAGTCGAATTTACGGGAATTCCCATCCATCCATTTCTTAAAATCCTCAAAAGGTCCTCCCGGTTCGAATTTTTCAGGAACCAGGACATCGCCACTGGTCTTTCGATACCCGTCAATGATATCGATGTCTGTGCCCCAATGATGTCTGCTTGTGCCCGGGATGGTGGAATATTCTATGATCTTATCAATAGCAGCAAGGGGTTCTAAACCGTCATCCTCGGTGTATTTCAAGTACTTTCTTTCCCAGATCAATTCCTGTCGTTCGAAATTGCGATAACTCGAAACTATTTTAAGATCTATACCGTCACTATATGCAGCTCTTTTCATAGCCAAAAAAGCATCATGGGCTTCCTTTCTAAGTTGTATTCCTTCACCATAAAGCGCAATGTCTTCCTTGCCCATTAATTCCAATACCGAATATTCAATTTCATTTGCAAAAGCAAATGATGGGGTAATCGACAATGCGATTCCTATTGTGCTGCTCTTTTTTATGAATGTTCTTCTTTTCATGCTTATTTTTTGATTTAAACCCTATGGTTTGTCGCAAGGTAACAACAAAAATGCTGCCACAATACCACTTTGGAATTTCGTATTGCCAGTAACAATATAAAAAGGGTGCGATACACGCAACCCATCATTGGGAATCACCCACATTTCTGCGGAATAAAATTAAACAAATATTCTTGTTCTTACCAAGTCCTAGAAATGCTTTAAAGCCTTACGCTCATGGTATACGCCAATAAGGATTATTGGGTCAAGGATAGATAGAGGTATCCTTGATGGCGCTGTTGTAGATCATGCATGGTAATGATATAGAAATAAATACCAGTGGCCAATCCGGAACCGCGTGCAACCACCATATTTCTATTCGAGGTGCCATCGAACTCATTTTTGTAGTTATCTTTTGAATAGACCAATACCCCATACCTGTTGAATATTTGTATGGAATTGTTGGGTGATTTTTCAATGCCATCGAGGACCAGAAAATCGTTTTTGCCATCCCCATTAGGGGTCATAAAATAATTGTCTAGTTCTAAAGTTTCAAATTGTTCAACCTTATCAGCATTTCCGCCGAGCGTAATTATTTCATAATCATTAGGAATAAAGGGTTCGGATGTTACTGACCCACGCATAAGTCCACCTTCAACATTAGTATTGCCAAGGTTTACCCATGATTGCTGATCCTTATGCCACCCAACCACCTTAAGGTCACCAATAAATTCGGCCAATGCCCCAATATTACTTAATTCATCCCATGTAAGGGTAACCGAGGTCAATACCCCTCCTTCTAAATGCCAATATTCTTTTTCGCTTACCGACATATATTCAGAAGCTATTTTCTTGGTTTCAAAACTTTTTCCGAAAACAGAAGGTGCATTGGGATTTTCGTAAAAATATGCACACTTGACCAGTGGGTCAATTATTTCAGAACGTATCCCTAAAGGTCTAAGCCTTTCATCATCGCCTACAGGGAATGTAAAATTGTACTTGTTGGTAAAGGCGGCATATCCGTCAATAAGTGAGACATCATTTTCACCAACATAGAAGGCATTTTCCATGAAATTGGTAAATACATCCGTATTGATTCTTGGTGTTATCACATCACCTATAACGAGGTTTACGTTGTTGGTCACATCTATTGGGGTGTACAGATACAAACCGTTGTCCACGGAGATTTCCGCATCGTAGAATACTGGAATATTTGTTCCGGAAACCATAATCGATTTATCAAACCCATAAAACCCTACTAACCCTGAATTTTGGTCAAAAGCGCCATCATTGATCAAATCTATATGAAAACCCATCATTGTGGAACCATGTATTTGCATATCACCAAAGTTGTGGACAGCATCTTGTGCGAAAACGCTGGAGTATAAACAAAAGGATACTATTAAATATTTCATTTGCATACCCCTATCTTAATTTGTTGATTACAAAACTGGATTCCCCAGAACCATTGAAACGCACTGTACCGGAATTAGCTTCCCTGTAGGTAACTATGGTTACGACATCATTGGCATTCAAGCTTAAGATTTCACTTATATGAATGCTTGATTGGTTATGGCCACTTGCGTTTCTAATATAACCTGATGCGGCCAAAGCTCCAATGGCTGTGCCATTAACAGCAATTCGGGCGTTTGTATTAGCCCTTGCTGAAGCACTATATAAGGACAAATTGGCCCTAATATCATATCTGCCAGATTCTTTTACAATTAAGGTATTTCCGCTTACTTGGTAAAGATTGGTTCCGTCATCTTTGTAGTCTTCGGTTCCAAATAGAGGGGCAACCGTATTGTTGACATTTAAATTGGTTGTGGTATTCGTATTCGTCCATCGGCCACCATAATTGATTTTAGATCGTTGCAGAACACCTGTGGCATCTACCGCGAGTATATCATCGGTATTTGCAGCCGTGCTCAATGTTCTTATTCTGGCGTTGCCATTTACATCGAGCTGTTCAGAAGGAGTATTAGTATTGACACCTACTTGGCCACCATTTTCCAAGAATAACCGATAATCCGCTACTCCGGATTCCACAAAGTTAAGCCCACCCGATAACAAGTTCCAATGCCATTTTGGAGATCCTGTATTATCTTGAAAAGCCAATACATCCACACCATTTGCTCTAATTACTAATGGGTGGTTATTGAAGGCGGTAGCGCCATTTACCAGAACGGATGAAGTTGTAATTTGTAATTCTTGGCTTCCACCTACTGAAAATGCCAATTCGTCTGCCGCACTTCTGTACATCCCAGTATTACTATCTGCAGAAAATCGATAAGAGGGAAGACCCGCAGTACCATCGGAGTTGTTTAATCCGGATGTACGAGTGGTGCCGTTTACCGTCATTTTATTGGTTAATCCGGAATTCGTTCCAACACCTAATCTGTTATTGGCGCTATCCCAAAATAATTGCCCATTACTTTCCGTTGGCTTTCCATCGGAACCGGCAAAAAATACGGAACCCGAAGTACCTGTGTGCTGCAAGCCCGCAAGGTCTACCGTGGTATCCGTACCGGACTCGGTGATAACTAAATTTGTACCGGTCAGTACTGCTGCAGTCAATGATTCATTGCCAATATTGGCATCGGCATCATCTACATCATCATTATTGTCGGCAAAGCCAGCTGGGATGTTGGCCAGGCTGGTCCATTCCCCGTCGAAATCGTCCGTGGAATCCGTGTCCAGATTAACCGGTAAATTGGTCAAATCCGTGAAGTCACCGCTAAAGTCATCAGTGGAATCGGTATCCAGATTCACAGGTACGTTGGTCAAGTCGTTGAAGTCACCACTGAAATCATCGGTGGAATCGGTATCCAAATTCGGGAACTCGTTGTTTACGGCCGTCGCCACCTGGGCATCGGTCAGTTGTGTATCGTCGTCCCCATCGTCCAGTCCGGCAGGCCTATTGGCCAAGCTGGTCCATTCCCCATCGAAATCATCGGTGGAATCGGTATCCAGGTTCGCTGGAACATTGGTCAAGTCGTTGAAGTCGCCACTGAAATCATCGGTAGAGTCCGTATCCAGATTAACCGGTACGTTGGTCAAATCGGTGAAGTCACCGCTAAAGTCATCGGTCACATCCGTATCCAGATTCGGGAACTCGTTGCTGATTGCCGTTGCCACCTGGGCATCGGTCAGTTGTGTATCGTCGTCCCCATCGTCCAATCCGGCAGGCCTATTGGCCAAGCTGGTCCATTCCCCATCGAAATCATCGGTGGAATCGGTATCCAGGTTCGCTGGAACATCACTCAAATCGTTGAAACTTCCTGTGAAATCATCGGTGGAATCGGTATCCAAATTCGGGAATTCGTTGTTTACCGCCGTTGCCACCTGGGCATCGGTCAGTTGTGTATCGTCGTCACCATCGTCCAATCCGGCAGGCCTATTGGCCAAGCTGGTCCAATCGCCATCGAAATCATCGGTGGAATCCGTATCCAAATTCGCCGGTACGTCGGAAAGGTCATTGAAACTCCCCGAGAAATCATCGGTGGAATCGGTATCCAAATTCGGGAATTCGTTGCTTACGGCCGTTGCCACCTGGGCATCGGTCAGTTGTGTATCGTCGTCACCATCGTCCAAACCGGCAGGCCTATTGGCCAAGCTGGTCCATTCCCCATCGAAATCATCGGTTGAATCGGTGTCCAAGTTCACAGGCACATCACTCAAATCGTTGAAACTTCCTGAGAAATCGTCTGTTGAATCGGTATCCAAATTCGCTGGTACGTTCGTCAAATCGGTAAAGTCACCACTGAAGTCATCGGTCACATCGGTATCCAAGTTCGGGAACTCGTTGCTTACGGCCGTTGCCACCTGGGCATCAGTCAGTTGTGTATCGTCGTCCCCATCGTCCAATCCTGCAGGCCTATTGGCCAAGCTGGTCCATTCCCCGTCGAAATCATCGGTGGAATCGGTGTCCAGATTCACAGGTACATTGGTCAAATCGGTGAAGTCACCGCTAAAGTCATCGGTCACATCGGTATCCAAATTCGGGAACTCGTTGTTTACGGCCGTTGCCACTTGGGCGTCGGTCAGTTGTGTATCGTCGTCCCCATCGTCCAAGCCGGAGGGCCTATTGGCCACGCTGGTCCATTCCCCATCGAAATCATCGGTGGAATCGGTGTCCAGATTAACCGGTACGTTGGTCAAATCGGCGAAGTCGCCACTAAAGTCATCTGTCACATCGGTATCCAAATTCGGGAACTCGTTGTTTACGGCCGTTGCCACCTGGGCATCGGTCAGTTGTGTATCGTCGTCCCCATCGTCCAAGCCGGCGGGCCTATTGGCCAAGCTGGTCCATTCGCCATCGAAATCATCGGTGGAATCCGTATCCAAATTCGCAGGCACGTTTGTCAAGTCATTGAAGTCGCCGCTGAAGTCATCGGTGGAATCCGTGTCCAGGTTTACTGGAACATCACTCAAATCGTTGAAACTTCCGGAGAAATCATCGGTGGAATCGGTATCCAGATTCGCTGGTACGTTGGTCAAGTCGGTAAAGTCACCACTGAAGTCATCCGTGGAATCCGTATCCAGGTTAGCCGGTATATTGGTCAAATCGGTGAAGTCGCCACTGAAGTCATCCGTGGAATCCGTATCCAGGTTCGCTGGTACGTTCGTCAAATCGGTAAAGTCACCACTGAAATCATCGGTCACATCCGTATCCAGATTCGGGAACTCATTGCTTACGGCCGTTGCCACCTGGGCATCGGTCAGTTGTGTATCGTCATCGCCATCGTCCAATCCGGCAGGCCTATTGGCCAAGCTGGTCCAATCCCCATCGAAATCATCGGTTGAATCCGTATCCAAATTGGCAGGCACGTTTGTCAAGTCGTTGAAATCGCCACTGAAGTCATCCGTGGAATCCGTATCCAAATTCGCCGGTACGTTGGTCAAGTCGGTAAAGTCACCACTGAAATCATCGGTCACATCGGTATCCAGATTCGGGAATTCGTTGTTTACGGCCGTTGCCACTTGGGCATCGGTGAGTTGTGTATCGTCGTCCCCGTCGTCCAATCCGGCAGGCCTATTGGCCAGGCTGGTCCAATCGCCGTCAAAATCATCGGTTGAGTCCGTATCCAGATTCGCTGGTACGTCGGCTAGGTCATTGAAACTTCCTGAAAAATCGTCCGTGGAATCCGTATCCAGATTCACAGGTACATTGGTCAAATCGTTGAAGTCGCCACTGAAATCATCCGTGGAATCGGTATCCAGGTTCGCTGGAACATCAGATAGGTCATTGAAACTTCCTGAGAAATCATCGGTCAGATCGGTATCGAGGTTCGGGAACTCATTGCTTACGGCCGTTGCCACCTGGGCATCGGTCAGTTGGGTATCGTCGTCACCATCTGCAATATCCGCAGGAATGCTGGTAAGGCTGGTCCAATCGCCATCGAAATCATCGGAGGAGTCCGTATCTAGGTTCGCTGGAACATCACTCAAATCATTAAAACTTCCTGAGAAGTCATCGGTGGAATCCGTATCCAAATTCGCAGGTACGTTTGTCAAGTCGGTAAAGTCACCGCTAAAGTCATCTGTCACATCGGTATCCAAATTCGGGAACTCGTTGTTTACGGCCGTTGCCACTTGGGCGTCGGTCAGTTGTGTATCGTCGTCCCCATCGTCCAATCCTGCAGGCCTATTGGCCAAGCTGGTCCAATCCCCGTCAAAATCATCGGTGGAATCGGTATCCAAATTCGGGAACTCGTTGTTTACGGCCGTTGCCACCTGGGCATCGGTCAGTTGTGTATCGTCGTCCCCATCGTCCAATCCTGCAGGCCTATTGGCCAAGCTGGTCCATTCCCCATCGAAATCATCGGTGGAATCCGTATCCAGATTAACCGGTACGTTGGTCAAATCGGTGAAGTCGCCACTAAAGTCATCGGTCACATCGGTGTCCAAATTCGGGAACTCGTTGTTTACGGCCGTTGCCACCTGGACATCGGTCAGTTGTGTATCGTCGTCACCGTCGTCCAAGCCGGCAGGCCTATTGGCCAAGCTGGTCCAATCCCCATCGAAATCATCGGTAGAATCCGTATCCAAATTCGCTGGTACATTGGTCAAGTCGTTGAAGTCGCCACTGAAGTCATCGCTTGAATCCGTATCCAGGTTCGCTGGAACATCAGATAGGTCATTGAAACTTCCTGAGAAATCATCGGTCAGATCGGTATCGAGGTTCGGGAACTCATTGCTTACGGCCGTTGCCACCTGAGCATCGGTCAGTTGTGTATCGTCGTCACCGTCGTCCAATCCGGCAGGCCTATTGGCCAAGCTGGTCCAATCGCCATCGAAATCATCCGTGGAATCGGTATCCAAGTTCACTGGTATATCACTCAAATCGTTGAAACTTCCTGAAAAATCGTCCGTGGAATCCGTATCCAGATTCACAGGTACATTGGTCAAATCGGTGAAGTCGCCACTGAAGTCATCCGTGGAATCCGTATCCAGGTTCGCTGGTACGTTCGTCAAATCGGTAAAGTCACCACTGAAATCATCGGTCACATCCGTATCCAGATTCGGGAACTCATTGCTTACGGCCGTTGCCACCTGGGCATCGGTCAGTTGTGTATCGTCATCGCCATCGTCCAATCCGGCAGGCCTATTGGCCAAGCTGGTCCAATCCCCATCGAAATCATCGGTAGAGTCCGTATCCAGGTTCGCTGGAACATCACTCAAATCATTAAAACTTCCTGAGAAGTCATCGCTGGAATCCGTATCCAGGTTCGCTGGTACGTCGGACAGGTCATTGAAACTTCCTGAGAAATCGTCTGTTGAATCCGTATCCAAATTGACAGGCACGTTGGTCAAATCGGTAAAGTCACCGCTAAAATCATCGGTAGCGTCCGTATCGAATGCTGAAAGATCGATAGTTGTGGCATCTGGATCATTGGTCAAAGAAATAATTCCACCGGCATATTGTAAATCCTGTATTTCATTTCCCGCATCCGCATCCGCATCGTCTACATTCAAGGTAATCGTATTGCCCCCATCGATTCCGATACTTCCCGAAGTGCCATTTGTCGTTAAATTCTGATTGGCACCACCAGCACTAAAAGTGGTTTGTGCACCATTTTCATTGGTATAGGTGTAGGTTCCATCAAGATTATTGATCAAGGTCGTGGTGGTTTCCGCAGCTCCATAGAAAGTGATCGGACTTACAGTTCCATTGGTAAACGTGTAGGTTCCGTTACCATTATCAACCACTGATGCGCTTCCAGAAGCGGAATTATTACAAAGATTATTCCATTGCGACCCATTAAAATAATGGATGCATTGGGTATCGGTGTTGTAAACCATCGCCCCATGTAAAGGGGTTATGTTTTGCATTTGGGAGGTTGATAAACGGGTCAGCACCAATGCTTTGGTGGTACTTTCCAACTCTATGATCGATCTCGCATTTATCGTACTAGGGTTCTCACCAATTTTTACTTGGGCAGTTACCATTGTTGCAGAAAAAATGAGCAACGCAAAGATTGTTTTACTTAAATTCATAGGTTAAGTCTTGGGTGTACTAAGCTACTTTCCCGTAAAAATAACCGATGCCTAGCTTTTACCTAAGAAATTGTTGTGTATGGACAACACAATGTGGTGAAACTCATAAAGCGACACGATTCACCTATAAAACGTGCAGTTTAACTAATGGTCACGGCGGAACAACTGTGGGTAAAATCTTGAATATACTACTCCTAAACTCTCTTTTTAAGAAAGAAAATTCTGATTCCTTGGAAGACTTAATTATAGGTAATCGCAATAATAATCATAATACAACCTACGAAAATTTAGCAATATGGATAGGTTCATATGTAAACCATGGTGACTTCCAGAATGTTATTTCGCGAGGTAGATATATCCTTGATATTTTAAATTATGCGCTTTTATTTCAAGAATATAGAAATAAACCCCTTCTGGTAAATGTTGTCCTTTTTGGATGATTTTTTTGTTCCCGATCCCATTGAATTCATTTTGATAATCTGTTTTTTCATAGACAAGCTGACCCTCCCTATTAAAGATCATAAGATTATTAGTAGGGTATTCTTCAACTATTTTTAATATAAAAAAATCGTTTGCACCATCCCCGTTTGGGGTAAGGGCATAATTGCCTGAATCTCTATTTTTTAAATTAAACAAGAAACCGAAAGTAAAGATTTCATAGTCATTGGCATTGAATGTATTTGATGTTACCCAGCCCTGGTCGATTTCCCCTTCAGATTTAAAACTCCCCAAATTGGTCCATTGTTCATTTTTTTTGTCCCACCCCGCTACCGCTATGTGTTCAATCGCTTCTACAGTAGATCCTAAGTTGCAATCCGGACTCCAGTTTAGGGTTATTTGAATCATGCCAGAAGTCGTCACATTCCAAAATTCCTGGGTATGAATGGAGCTCAATTCAGCATCCTTTCGATTAATGTCAAAACCAGTGGTGAAACTCTCTGGAAAATCAGGATTTTCACGAAAGTATTCACATTTGGCCAAGAAAGGGCCATCAATAAACTCAAGTAACAATGGTCTTATTAGATTCCCATTGCCAACTGGGAAACTGAATATTTTCTGTCCTTCGACAGCGGCATGACCATCGATTTTGGCCATATCCACAGCACCTTCATAAAATGCATTTTCTGATATTTTAGTGTAGATATTTTTATTATTTCTAGCCGATGTGATATTCCCATAAATAAAATTTAGGGAATTGTCAATAATTAATGGAACTTCCAAATACAAATCGCCTTCTACAGCCGTTTCAAAGTCATAAAAAGTTGGACTGAAAGACCCCGATATAGATAGACTTTCCTCGCTATGATAAAATCCTATCAATCCTAAATTATTATCAAAGCTACCATCATTGATAAAGCCTGTATGAAAGCCTACCAAACCTTTATTATGAAGTTGTAGGTTGCCATAGTTATGCACCGCCTGACCTATTAGGCTTTGACCCAACAAAAAAAGTAGTATAAACAATCCTTTTTGCATCTTTTAGTGTTGTATGTTTATTTGCTGCCAGTCAAAACCATCACTCTGAAGCCAAATCACCTTATTTTTATTCAAAGAATTTTGAAGCATGCCTTTATTGCATATATAATCTATGTTCGTTGCATTATTACCCTTGCTAATATTTTTCAAAATATAGAGCCTTCCAGGATTATTCGCTGCGGCAGGTAAGTTTATTGTAAGATTTTTTTCAGTCATAACAATGGTAAAATCATTTTCGGTTACGGTGGTACTGATGTCGGTTCTTCGTATAGGCGCTGCAATGGAGCCTGCTATATGTAAGGATGAAGTAGGAGTTGTGGTTCCAACACCAACATTGCCATTCGTGAAACTAAGATTTTGACTTGTTATGTCGACTCCCGCAGGCCCTGTTTCACCCTGATCGCCTTTATCGCCCTTTTCGCCTTTGTCTCCTTTGTCTCCTTTGTCACCTTTTTCACCTTGCGGTCCAATCTCACCTTGCGGGCCGGTTGCACCGTCAGTACCATTTGCTCCAGCCAGACCTTGTGGTCCTTCTGGACCAACTTCTCCTTGGGGTCCGGTTGCTCCGGTATCCCCGGTTACTCCTTGTTCCCCTTTTGGTCCAGTTGCTCCGGTATCCCCTTGGTCTCCTTTTTCCCCAGTATCCCCTTTTAGGCCTTGTGGACCGGCTTCACCTGTATCTCCTTTTGGTCCAGTCTCACCAGTATTTCCTTTTTCACCTGTTTCTCCTTGCGGTCCAACCTCACCTTGTGGTCCTTCTGGACCGACTTCGCCCTGAATTCCTTGTACGCCAGTTGCACCAGTATCTCCCTTTTCACCTTGGATGCCTTGTGGACCAGTTGCTCCGGTATCCCCTTGGTCCCCTTTGTCCCCAGTGTCACCTTTGAGGCCTTGCGGACCGGCTTCCCCTTGTATTCCTTGCGGTCCGACTTCACCTGTATCTCCTTTGTCTCCTTTCTCACCTTTTAAACCTTGAGGTCCAACTTCTCCTTGGGCCCCTTTTTCACCTTGGATGCCTTGAGGTCCGGTTGCACCGGTATCACCTTTTTCACCAGTATCCCCTTTTTCACCTTGTATTCCCTGAGGTCCTTCAACTCCAGTTGCTCCGGTATCGCCTTTTTCACCTTGAGGTCCGACCTCACCTTGTGGTCCTTGAGGACCAACTTCGCCTTGCAGGCCGGTTGCACCGTCAGTACCATTTGCACCAGCTAATCCTTGCGGGCCGACTTCACCTTGGATGCCTTGTGGACCTGTTTCTCCCTGGATCCCCTGTGCTCCTGTAGCTCCGGTTTCACCTGCATCTCCTTTTTCACCCTGTGGTCCAACTTCTCCTTGCGGACCGACTTCTCCCTGAATTCCTTGCGGTCCGACTTCACCTGTATCCCCTTTTTCTCCTTGTGGACCTACTTCACCTTGCGGACCTGTCTCACCGGTAGTTCCTTTTTCACCCTGAGGTCCTACTTTTCCTTGTGGACCAGCTTCGCCTTGAATTCCCTGTGGTCCGGCCTCTCCTTGTATGCCCTGGGGTCCAACCTCTCCTTGCGAACCGACTTCTCCCTGAATTCCTTGCGGTCCGGTAGCACCGTCAGCACCATCTGCTCCAGCTATTCCTTGTGGTCCTTCTGGGCCGACTTCGCCTTGTATTCCTTGTGGACCAGTTTCTCCTTGGGCCCCTTTTTCACCTTGGAAGCCTTGAGGTCCGATCTCTCCTTGGGCCCCTGTTTCGCCTTGAATTCCCTGAGGTCCGATTGCTCCTGTTTCGCCTTGGTCACCTTTATCTCCTTTTTCACCTTGGATGCCTTGTAAACCGACCTCGCCCTGTATTCCTTGAGGTCCAGTTGCTCCTGTTTCACCAGTATCTCCCTTTTCACCTTGGATGCCTTGTGGACCGACTTCGCCTTGTATTCCTTGAGGTCCAACTTCTCCTTGGGGTCCGGTCGCTCCGTCGGCACCATCGACTCCATTCGTTCCCGCTGCTCCTTTATCTCCCTTTTCTCCTTGCGGTCCGACCTCACCTTGTGGTCCTTCTGGACCGACTTCGCCTTGTATTCCTTGAGGTCCAACTTCTCCTTGGGGTCCGGTCGCACCGTCAGCACCATCTGCTCCAGCTATTCCTTGCGGTCCGACCTCACCTTGTGGTCCTTCTGGACCGACTTCGCCTTGTATTCCTTGAGGTCCAGTTTCTCCAATAGCGCCAGTTGCTCCTGTAGCTCCGGTATCCCCGGTTTCTCCTTTGGGGCCGATTGCACCAGTTTCTCCTTGTATGCCCTGAGGTCCAACCTCACCTTGAATACCCTGTGGTCCAACCTCGCCTTGTGGGCCAGCCTCACCTTGAGGTCCGGTAGCACCGTCAGCACCATCTGCTCCAGCTAGTCCTTGTGGTCCTTCTTCTCCTTGAGGACCTGAATCCCCTTTTGGTCCTTGTTCGCCTTGAGGTCCTGCCTCACCGGTATCTCCTTTGTCTCCCTTTTCACCTTGTATACCTTGCGGACCAGTTTCTCCTTGGTCGCCTTTTTCTCCGGTGTCGCCTTTTATGCCTTGTACGGCCTTACTGACTATTTCAGTTACGGCTCCAGGAGGCCCTGGAATTCCTTGGATACCTTGCTCTCCTTTCTCACCCTTTTCACCAGTATCCCCTTTGTCACCTTTTAGACCTTGAATTCCTTGCTCGCCAGTATCCCCTTTATCCCCTTTATCACCCTTTTCCCCTTGTATTCCTCGTGGACCAGTTTCTCCCGGAATTCCCCGGGGTCCAGCCTCACCTTGCGGTCCGGTAGCACCGTCAGCACCATCTGCTCCAGCTAGTCCTTGTGGTCCTTCTTCTCCTTGAGGACCTGTATCCCCTTTTGGTCCTTGTTCGCCTTGAGGTCCTGCCTCACCGGTATCTCCTTTGTCTCCCTTTTCACCTTGAATCCCTTGCGGTCCTATTGCACCGGTAGCGTCTACTACCCCACCTTGTTCCGAAGGGGCACTGGAGGTGAACGTAGTACCATCTGCATTGCGTATGGTGAATGTGCCATTGCCATTATCTACAAAAGAAAGACTCCCGTCATTGGAACTCTTGCAGAGACTATTCCATTTTTTACCATCATAGTGGTAGACGCAAAAGGTATCTGTATTATAGATCAAAGCGCCGGCCAATGGCTTTATTTTTTGCATTAAGGCCGTATTCACCCGGGATAACACAAAGACTTTATCCCGACTTTCAAGCTCGAGAAGGGATGATTTATCTATTTCATTTGGACTATCGCCAACTTTTAGCTGGCCAATCGCGTAGTTCGCACATAATAATAAGAGTATTATGCTAAGTTTCTTAAAACTCATTTTTGGGGATTTAACTGGTTGGTTCCAACCGGAAAACTAGTCTAAAGAAGTTATTTGTAATATTTATTGTTGCAAAGACGTAAGAAAAGTATGTATAAGACGGTAATGTTGTTGTTACAAATATTCAATTATGGTATTAAAAAGGGGGTGTTCACCGATTTTATGGGTATTTCATCGAGGAATTAAAATAAAAAATAAGGAAGATAAAGACTACAAATTAACGCGTTAAATACAAAAACCCTTGGAAATCCAAGTCCAAATCGTCCATAGTTACGATGTAGAAGTACACATCGGCGGGTAATCCTTGTTGTCGATCGATTACAAAATTATCTACATTGGCGAAGCCGTTAAACTGATCCGTATAATTCTGTTGCTCAAAAACAAGAGACCCAAATCGGTTGTAGATTTTTAGATGGTTGTTCGGGGAGAGTTCCAGCAATTCGGGAATTATAAGCACATCGTTGATGCCATCCCCATTGGCCGTAACCAGGTAATTTTCCAAGGTCAGGAAATCGGCGGGTACGTCCATAGTCCCAAACGTAAGGGCCTCATAATCATCGGGGACAAAACTTTCAGAAGCCACAAATCCAGTAGACAGGTCCCCAACGGCCACCGTACCCCCTAAGGGTGTCCATTGCCGGGAGGCTTTGCTCCAACCTACCACCATAATCGTTGCGACATCATCGGTAAGTGAGGCGATAGCACTGCGTTCGTTCCAACTGATGCTGATGGTTGAAGGGACACTCCCCTCTAGCCGCCAAAATTCCGTGGCACTCACAGCCCCCAAGTCCCTCGCTCTTATGGCCGGACTAAAAGTGACCTCTAAGGAAGACGGACTACCCGGATTCTCATAAAAATAGGCACATTTGGCCAAGGGGTTAACACCCGAAGAGTTCAATATCAAGGGCCGTAATTGTTGGGTATCGCCTATGGGAAAGGTCACATTTTGTTGTTGGGTCACGGCGGCATACCCATCGACCTTGGAGAGATCGCTTTCCCCCGTATAAAACGCATTTTGTAAAAAATTGAAGTAGGACCCCGATTGGTCCTTTGGGGTCAAGAAATCGCCAAGGATAAAATTGGTATTGTTGCCGCTATTGACGCCGGTCTGTAAAAACACCCCCAGGTCGTTAACGATCTCTACATCGAAAAAGGTAGGGGCAAAGGCCCCTGATACATTCAGTAAGGCAGTGCCATAAAACCCGGCCAGGCCCACATTTTCATCAAAGGCGGCATCGTTGATCAGATCGGTATGAAAGCCCAATTGCCCTTGGTTATGGATCCGGATGTTCCCACTGTTATACAGGGCGGTTTGGGCATGTGTTACCAAACCTATTAATAACGATATAAGGATGAAAATATATTTCATTTGCTTATTGTAAGAGTGTAAAATGCCAAATAGCATTTGCAGGTACACCAGTACCATCTACTATTTGAACTGTAAACGTATTTGAACCTTGTGAAACAACATAAATTCTATTGTCTCCTTGAACGGTGAGCTGAATTATGTAATTTGAGCCTGAAACAAAACCACCATTTAATGAAACTACATATTGTCCTAAAGATGGATTTGAAATTGGGGATAATAACAACCCTGTGGTTCCAGCAGCTAAATTACCACCTCCACTGTTTACTTTTCCAATGCCTTTAACAGGACCGGTATTAGTAGGAACAGGTTGCCATGCGACTGCGCCACCCACTGTAGTCAAGACATATCCATTAATGGTATGAGGGCTAATTTTTGCTGGGGTCACATTTTCATTTAATATTTTTATGGATGTAACAGCGTCCGTAGCTAATTGAGCTGAGTTAATTCCTCCATCGGCCACTTTGAATTCATTTCCTGACGTACCATCCCCCGTAATAGTTGCCTGGTCAGCGAGTTCGGTCGTTCCGCCACCAAGGGGAAGGTCTACCCATGTAACTAATGTCCCCGTACCATTAGTTCGTAATATTTGATTCGCACCTCCAGGTTGTATTTTAGCTGGTGTAACTGATTCAGCTATTAATTCTGATTCACCGACTGAATCTGCCTGTAATTCCGATTGATCCACTGAATTAGGAGCTAAATCAGCAGCAGTAATGGTATTATCTGCAATACTTCCTCCAATACCACCTATAATCGAACCATCCGCAAGTTGCAGGGTATTTACCCCGCCATTGGCTACCTGAAGCTCGTTGCCCGTTGTCCCGTCTCCTGTGATTGTAAGGCCGTCACTGCCTACCGCACCTGCCGTTGCGGCGGACCAGACCACATTTCCCGCCCCATCGGTTGTGAGTACCTCTCCGCTGTTGCCTTCGGCTA